>CAWCOO010000001.1:0-2227352 GCA_963797225.1 uncultured Microthrixaceae bacterium
GACGCGACGGAGGCCGGCCCCGAGGGACCGGCCTCCGTTCGGAACTGCGTTGCTCGGGTGGAGCAGGACTACATCATCCCGCCCATGCCACCCATGCCGCCCATGCCACCCGGCATGCCGCCGGGCATGCCGGCACCAGCCTCTTCGGGCTTGTCGGCGATGAGCACCTCGGTGGTGAGGAGCAGGCCGGCGATCGACGCCGCGTTCTGCAGCGCCGCGCGGGTCACCTTGGCCGGATCGATGACGCCGGCCTTGAGCAGGTCGACGAACTCGCCGGTCGCGGCGTTGAGGCCGGTGGAGCCGGACTCGGCCTCGATCTGCTGCACGATGACCGCACCTTCGAGGCCGGCGTTGTCGGCGATGAGCCGAGCCGGAGCCTCGAGCGCACGGTGCACGCTGCGGGCACCGGTGGCCTCGTCGCCGTCGAGCGACTCGATGGCCTTGGCCACCGCGGCGCGGGCCCGGAGAGGGCGGTGCCGCCACCGGCGACCACGCCTTCCTCGATGGCCGCACGGGTCGCCGAGAGGGCGTCTTCGATGCGGTGCTTCTTCTCCTTGAGCTCCACCTCGGTGGCGGCGCCGACCTTGACCACGGCCACGCCGCCGGCCAGCTTGGCCAGGCGCTCCTGCAGCTTCTCGCGGTCCCAGTCGGAGTCGGTGTCGTCGATCTCGCGCTTGATCTGCGCGATGCGACCCTTGACGTCGTCCGCCGAACCGGCACCCTCGACGATGGTGGTGTTGTCCTTGGTGACGACCACCTTGCGGGCCCGACCGAGCAGGTCGAGCGTGGCGTTGTCGAGCTTGAGGCCGACCTCTTCGGAGATGACCTGGCCACCGGTGAGGATGGCCATGTCGGCCAGCATCGCCTTGCGGCGCTCACCGAAGCCGGGGGCCTTGACGGCGATCGAGGAGAACGTGCCGCGGATCTTGTTGACGACCAGCGTGGCCAGGGCCTCGCCCTCGACGTCCTCGGCCACGATCACGAGCGGCCTTGCCGCTCTGCATGACCTTCTCGAGCACGGGCAGGAGGTCCTGCACCGAGCTGATCTTGCCGTTGACGAACAGGATGTACGGGTCCTCGAGCACCGCTTCCTGGCGCTCGGGATCGGTCACGAAGTAGGGCGACAGGTAGCCCTTGTCGAACTGCATGCCCTCGACGAAGTCGAGCTCCATGCCGAAGGTGTTCGACTCCTCGACGGTGACGACGCCGTCCTTGCCGACCTTGTCGATGGCGTCGGCGAGGACCTCGCCGATGGCGGTGTCGGCGGCCGAGATGGAAGCGACCTGGGCGATCTCCGACTTCTCGTCGATCTCCTTGGCCTGCTCCTTGATCGACTCGACGGCGGCGGCGACGGCCTTCTCGATGCCGCGCTTGAGGCCGAGGGGGCTGGCGCCGGCGGCGACGTTGCGCAGACCCTCGCGGACCAGCGCCTGGGCCAGCACCGTGGCGGTGGTGGTGCCGTCGCCGGCGATGTCGTTGGTCTTGGTGGCAACTTCCTTGACGAGCTGGGCGCCCATGTTCTCGAACGGGTCGTCGAGCTCGATCTCACGAGCGATCGACACACCGTCGTTGGTGATGGTGGGGGCGCCGAACTTCTTGTCGAGGACGACGTTGCGGCCCTTCGGGCCGAGCGTGACCTTGACGGCGTCGGCGAGCTTGTTCACGCCGGCCTCGAGGGCGCGTCGGGCGTCCTCGTCGAACTTCAGGATCTTGGGCATGTGGTCTCCTACTTGACGATCGCGAGGACGTCACGGGCGGTGAGGATGAGCACGTCGTCGCCGTCGATCGTGATCTCGGTGCCGCCGTACTTGCTGTAGACGACGGTGTCACCGACCTTCACGTCGAGGGGGATGAGCTCACCGGTCTGCTCCGAACGACGACCGGGACCCGCAGCGAGGACCTCGCCCTGCTGGGGCTTCTCCTTGGCGGTGTCGGGGATGACCAGGCCGCTGGCGGTGGTCTCCTCGGCCTCGTTGGGCTTGACGACGATGCGGTCGTCGAGGGGCTGAATGGCCATGTGCACAACTCCGTTTGCGGTTAGCACTCTCAATGGGCGAGTGCTAACGATACGCACGATGTCCCCAGCGGGCAACCCGAGACCGGGCGAACTTCCGGCGAACTCGCCGAACCGGTCACGGGAAGTGCGCGAAATCGGCGCGTTCGGGTGGCGCGAAGCGCAGCCTGGCACGCTGACCCGGTGGACGAGGAGGCGACCGACCCCTGGGACGACGCGGCCGACAGCTTCGACGAGGCCCCGGATCACGGGCTCCGCGACCCGGACGTCCGACGGGCGTGGCTCGAGGTGCTGCGCGGCGCGCTCCCGCCGACCCCGGCCCGCATCGCCGATCTCGGGTGCGGGACGGGCACGTTGTCGATCCTGCTGGCCGATGCCGGGTACCGGGTCCACGGCGTCGATTCCTCGCCCCGGATGATCGAGCAGGCCCGGGCCAAGGCGGCCGGCTCGGAGCCGGGGCCGACCTTCGAGGTGGCCGACGTCGAAGCCGTTCGGATCGAGCCGGCCTCGGTCGACGTCGTGCTGTCACGACACGTCCTGTGGGCCCTCCGCGAGCCATCGCTCGCGCTGGCCCGGTGGGCCGAGATGCTGGCGCCCGGCGGCCGGCTGGTGCTGATCGAGGGTCGCTGGGACACCGGGGCCGGCCTGGCCGAGGAGGACGCCACGACCATGCTGGCCGCCGTCGGTCGGGTCACCGAGCGCCGCTCGCTGACGGACCCCCGCCTGTGGGGTCGAGCCGTCGACGACGAGCGCTACCTCCTGGTCGGCGAAGCCGCCACCGGGCCAACCCGGTCTTCGACCTGATCGCCAGCATCGGACACCACGGCGTGCGGAGCTGGCGGAGCAGCACCACCGACTCGCCGGGGATGGGCGAAGCCGCTCGCAGGCGAGCGTGCGAGCCGAGAGCTCAGAGAGTCGGCAGCCGCAGGTTGGGGAAGGCGCCGGTGTCGAGGGGCGACGGGCCGTCGCTCTGGAGGCGCCACCAGGCGGCGGCCGCGACCATGGCCGCGTTGTCGGTGCACATCGCGCGGCTGGGCAGGAACGGGTGCAGGCCGTCGGCCATGCAGGCGTCGAGCACGCGGGTCGCGCAGCTGCGAGTTGGCCGCCACGCCGCCGGCCAGGCCATGCCCTTGGCCCCGTAGGCCTGGCGCGGCCCGCCGGGCCTTGGCTGCACGAGCACGTCGACGACGGCCTCCTGGAACGAGGCGGCCACGTCGGCGGTCGACGACGTCGGGGTGCTTGCGCACGTAGTTGACGACCGCGGTCTTGAGCCCGCTGAAGGAGAAGTCGTAGCCGTCGTCGAGGATGGCCCGGGGGAAGGCGATGGCCGTCGGGTCGCCCTCGATGGCGATGCGGTCGATGGCCGGACCGCCCGGGTAGCCGAGGCCGAGGTAGCGGGCCACCTTGTCGAAGGCCTCGCCGGCGGCGTCGTCGATGGTGGAGCCGAGCAGCCGGTAGCGGCCGTGGCCCTCCATCAGCACGAGCAGCGTGTGGCCGCCCGACACCAGCAGCACGACGATCGGCAGCTCGAGGTCGGGCTCCTCGAGCAAGGCCGCGTACAGGTGGGCCTCGAGGTGGTTGACGGCCACGAACGGCACGTCCCACACCAGGGCCAGCGCCTTGGCCGCGCTGACGCCGACGAGCAGCGCGCCGACCAGGCCCGGGCCGACGGTGGCGCCGACCGCGTCGACGTGGTCGTCGCTGATGCCGGCCTCGACCAGGGCCTCGGGCGACGACCGGGGTGAGCAGCTCGACGTGGGCCCGGCTGGCGATCTCGGGGACGACGCCGCCGAAGCGGGCGTGCAGGTCGACCTGGCTGCTGACACGACCGAGGAGCAGCACCTCCGTGGCGTCGACCACGACGGCCGCCGCCGTCTCGTCGCACGACGTCTCGATGCCGAGGACGCGGGTGCCCGTCATGACGGCTCGCCGGACGGGTCGATGCCGGCGGAGTCGGTCGAGCATCGGGCGCGTCGGTCGCCGGCGGCCGGGCGGCCGGCCAGGCCTCGTGATCGTGCGACCGGGCAGGGCGGCCTCGATGGCGTCGAGCCGGGCCGCGTAGTCCGGCTGTCGACGTCGTGGGCCCACATCACCAGCGCGTCCTCGTTGGTCTCCGGTAGTAGTTCCGGCGGATGCCGGCCGGGGCGAACCCGAAGCGCCGGTACATCGCCTGGGCCGGCTCGTTGCCGGCCCGCACCTCGAGCGTGAGCGTCGCGGCGCCGCGCTCGATGGCCTCGCGGCACAGCGCCAGCATCAGCCGGGTGCCGATGCCGCGGCCGCCGCCACGCCGGATCGACCGGCGATGGTGGTGACGTGGCCGTCCTCGACCCAGGAACAGCATGCCGGCGAAGCCCGACGACGGTGCCGCCGACCCGGGCCACGAGGTAGCGGCGACCGCGCTCGTGGCGCCAGCTCGCCCATGAACAGCCCGAGCGACCAGCCGCGGTGCTCGGCCTGGCCCTCGATGCGCAGCACGGCGCGCAGGTGGCGGCGCCGCATCGGCATCAGCGTGACGACCAGCTCGGCTGGATCGCGGTGCAGGTCGTCGGCCGCGCGCGGCCATCACGCCGGTCTCCCGGGTCGACCAGTTGATCTCGGCGTCGGGCTTGCGCAGGTAGAGCGGGGTCGAGGTCCCACGGCTTCACGAACTGCTCGCGCAGGGCCTGGGCGTGGGCCAGCATCACCAGCGACGACGCCGACGGGTGGGCCAGCTCCGCGTCGACGACCTCGACCTTGTTGAGCCCGTCGAAGACCTCGCGGTAGCGCATGGCGCCGTCGCCGACGAGCAGGCACTCCTCGCCCGAGGCCAGCAGCTCGGCGGCGAGGTCGTCGGCGGTGCCGACCCGGTGGTCGCGTCAGGCGCTGCATGCCGCCCGGGCACCTGGCGGTAGAAGGCGTAGAAGAGCTCGCCCCGGCGGGCGTCGATGGCGGCGACGATCAGGCGGGAGCTGAAGCGCACCGGGAAGGCCAGCAGGTCGAGGCTGGGCACGCCGATCATCGGCACCCGCAGGGCGTGGGCCATGGCCTTGGCCGTGGCCACGCCGACCCGCAGGCCGGTGAACAGGCCGGGGCCGAGGTCGACGGCGACCACGCTGATCTCGCGACAGCTCGATGCGGGCCTGCCGGCAGATGAACTCGATGGCCGGCGTGAGCGACTCGGCGTGGCGCTTGCCCCGCGCCGACTGGGTCGAGGCCAGCACGCCCTCGTGGCCGCCGATGGCGCAGCTGACCTGCACGGTGGCGGTGTCGATGCCGAGGATCAGCACGAGCCACCACCGGAGCCTGGTCGCCGGAGCCGGTCGCCGGGCCCGGGTCGTCGGCGGCCAGATCGGCGACGAGCCAGGCGCGCAGGGCCAGCGAAGGGCCCGGCTGCGGGCCGACCAGCGGGGCCCGATGGACTCGACGTCGAGGATGCGGTCGTCGTCGCCGTCGCCGTAGGTCGAGGCGGACCTCAGGTAGTCGGCCGGCAGGGCCGGGACGATGGCGTCGCCCCACTCGATGAGCGTCACGCCGCCCTCGTCGAGCATCTCGGGCAGGCCGATGTCGAGCACCTCGTCGAGCTGCTCGAGCCGGTACACGTCGAGGTGGTTGAGCTCGAGCCGGCCCGCGTACTGGCTGGCGAGCGTGAAGGTGGGGCTGGTGATGCGGCTCGGCGACGCCGAGGGCCGCGCCGAAGCCCTGGGCGAACGCGGTCTTGCCCGCGCCCAGCTCGCCGGCCAGCAGGATCAGGTCGCCCGGGCGGGCCAGCTCGGCCAGCGCCGCGGCGAGCGCCTTGGTCTCGTCGACCGATCGGCTGCGGGCCAGCAGCATCAGGCGTTCCTCTCGACGGGTCGATCGAGGATGCGGCTGCCGGCCGCCAGCAACGCCAGCTTGGCCCGCACGAAGTCGGCCCGCATCTGGGCCAGCGGCTCGCCGCCGCCGCGCAGGGCGTAGGCCGGGTGCAGCGTCGGGATGAGCACCGCCGTCCCGGTACGGGTAGTCGCGGCCGCGCAGCTTGGTGATGCCGACCTTGGAGTCGAGCAGGAGCTGGCCGGCGAACTTGCCGAGGGTGACGACGACCGTGCGGCTCGATCAGGTCGAGCTGCTGCTCGAGGTAGGGCCGGCACGCCTCGATCTCCTCGGGCTCGCGGGTCGCGGTTGTCCGGCGGGCGGCACTTGACCACGTTGGCGATGTAGACCCGCTCGCGGGTGATGCCCATCTCCTCGAGCATCAGCCGGTCGAGCAGCTGGCCCGACCGGCCGACGAAGGGCAGCCCCTGGCGGTCCTCCTCGGCGCCCGGGCCCTCGCCGATGAACACGAGGTCGGCGTCGGGATCGCCCATGCCGAACACCACCTGGGTGCGGCCCGCGGCCAGCGCGCAGCGGGTGCACGTGCTCGCGACGGTGGCGAGCTCCTCGAGGGCGGTGGGCACCAGGCGATGCTACCGGTGCCCAGCGCCCGCACCCAGACCGCGGATGGCCCGCTCGACGGCGATGACGGCGAGGGCGCGCACGAGGTCGAGGTCGGCGTCGACCTGCTGGGTGGCGGCGGCCACGAGGGCGTCGCCGTCGGCGGCGTGTGGGGCGGGAACAGGGCCCGGGCCATGCCGTCGTGGCCGCCCTGGGCGACGATCAGGCACCCGATCTTGTCGAGCCGGGCGTTGGTGGCCACGACGCCGATCGTGGTGTTGGTCAGCTCGGGCGAGCCGTCGTCGTGGAAGCCTCCTCGCTGCGCCGGAGCGACCCGAGGTCGACCGGCCCGCGGTACCGTCCCGTCGTCGATGTCGCCGGTGGCGTTGACCGCGACCAGCGCGGCCACGATCACCTCGCCGTCGCGCATCGTCGCCGCGCCGAGGCCACCGGGTCGGGCGTGCTCGCGGCCGCGCCACTTGCCGACCGTGGCCCCGGTGCCGGCGCCGACCGCGCCGAGCTCGTGCGCCCCGCCTCGAGCCGCCCGGCAGGCGACCGCACCCTCGTGCCGCCCGGGCCGCACGGTGGGGTCGCCCACGCCGAGGTCGAACAGCGACAAGCCCACCACGATCGGCACCACCCCGAACGCGGTGGCGAACCCGACCCCTTCGGCCTCGAGCACGCCCATCACGCCGTCGGCGGCGGCCAGCCCGAACGCCGAGCCGCCCGAGAGCACGACGGCGTCGAGGCGGCTGACCGTGCGATGGGGCGCCAGCAGCTCGAGCTCCCGGCTGGCCGGCGCGCCGCCCCGCACCTCGGCCGACGCCACCGTGCCCTCGGGGAACCGCACGACCGTGCAGCCGGTGCGGGCCACGGGGTCGGTCCAGTGCCCGACGAGCACGCCGTCGACGTCGGTGATCACCCGCGCACGCTACCGACTCCCTGCCCGTCGTTCTTTGTGGAGTTCGCCCCGCCTGGCGACGCGAGCTCCACGAAGAACCGTCAGGGGGTCAGGAAGCGGGATGGCGGCGGGCGACCGCGGCGGCGAGCTCGGTGCGGTTGGCCACCTGGAGCTTCATGTAGGCGTGGGCCAGGTGGGACTTCACCGTTCCGGGACCGACGAACAGGCGACCGGCGATCTGCGCGTTGGTGAGCCCCTGGGCCGCCAGGGCGACGACTTGGTCCTCGGTGGGGGTGAGGCTGGCCCAGCCCGTCGTCGGTCGGTTGCGCCGACCACGGTTCCTGCGCGCCACCAGGACGGCCTCGGCGACGGTCATCCCTCGACCCTCGGCCGCGGCCTCGGGCCACGCCGACCCGAGTCGGTGTCGCACCTCGGCCTCGACGGGGCGCAGGACGCCGTCGAGGACGGGGAGACGCGGTGCCGACTGGTCTCGGAGGCAGTCGGCCGCGGCATGCAGCCGAACGGCATCCGCGTCCGCACCGCGACCGGCCTCGCAGGCGGCGACGCCGTCGAGCGCATCCGCGACCCACGGCAGCAGGCCGGCCTCGAACGCCACGGTCAGGGCCTCGTGGCACGCGTCGGTGGCCCGGGCGAGGTCGACGCCGAGCTGGACGAGCCCGAGGAGGCAGAGCTGCTCGGCCACGTTCCTCGGGGTCCCGTGGGCCCGCACGACCGACACCGCCCGCTCGACCACCGGGATCGCATCGACCGCTGGCCCCATCGACACCGCTGACCAGGACCGCGCCGTCGCCATCAGGAAGCGGTGGGACGGCGTCACCTCGGGCGAGGCCCCGATCTGCTCGATCTGCGCCACGGCCGCGCCGTCGTCCTCACCGGCGAGGATCACGGCCAACCGGAAGTGCAGGTGCGGGATGAACGACTCCACTCCGCTGATCTGGAGCTCGGTGAGGAGGCGCTCCAGGACCTGGCGGGCCTCGACGGTCCTCCCCCGCAGCTGGAGGCTGTCGGCCCTGGCCTCGCCCAGGTGGGCCATGGTGGCCGGGTCGCGGATCGACCGGGCCGCCGCCAACCCACGCTCGTAGCAGCGATCGGCGTCGGCGAAGTCGCCCCGCTCGACCGCGGCGGGCAGCAGGGAGACGCAGGACCAGGCGACGAGCTGCGGGAAGTCGTGCTCCCCGGCGAGATCGAGGGCGGCGGACACGTAGGGCCGTCCCTCGCGGTGGGAGCCGCGGTAGCGGTGCAGCAGCCCCGCCAGGGTGAGGGCCATCCCCTCCAGCCAGAGGTCTCCCGAGGCGCGAGCGATGTCGAGCGACTCCAGGTCCAGCGCGAGCGCCCGAGCGTGTCGACGTGGGCGTAGGCGTTCGCCAGCGTCCAGATCGCGCGGCCCTCGAACCAGGTGTCACCGGACGACCGGGCCGCATCGAGCACGGCCCCGGCCAGCACGCACTCGCGGTCCTCCCCCAGCCAGAAGCAGAGGTCGGCGAGGGCCCACTCCGCCTCCCTCCGCGTCGGCCCGTCCTGATCGTCGGGTGCGAGCACGAGCCGCAGGATCTGCTGCGCCTCACCGAAGCGGCCGGTCAGCTTCCAGAACAGGTAGAGGCCGGCGGACAGGGACCAGGCCGTGCTCCATCGCCCGTCACGCTCGGCGAAGCTCAGCGCCTCGCGGACGTTGTCGTAGTCCGCCTCCAGGCGGTCGAGCCACCCCTGCTGCTCCCGCCCGGCCAGCTCGGGCTCAGCCGTCGCCACGAAGGTCGAGGCCCACTCGAGGTGCCGCACGTGGAGGTCGTGACCCTCACCGGCCTCCGACGATCGCATCGTGCCGTACGCCCGCATGGACTCGAGGAGCCGGTAACGCGCCTCGCGCGACGCGGACCGGTCGACCACGACCATGGACTTGGCCACGAGCCCGGCGAGCAGATCGAGCACGGCTGCGGCATCGACGACACCTCGCCGGCGACCTGCTCGGCCGCCGAGAGGGAGAAGCTGCCGGCGAAGACGGCGAGCCGACGCAGCAGCACCTGCTCCCCGGCATCGAGCAGGTCGTAGCTCCAGTCCACCGAAGCGAGCAGCGTCCGGTGCCGGCTGTCGTCGAACCCGTCGGACCGGGCCAGCAGCCGGAAGCGATCGTCGATGCCCCGCAGGATCTGGGCGGTCGTCATCATGGGCACCCGGGCCGCGGCGAGCTCGATGGCGAGAGGCATGCCGTCGAAGCGGCGCACGAGCTCCGGACGGCCTCCTCCTTCGACGGGGCGACCTCGAAGTCGTGGCACACCGCTCGGGCGCGGTCGCCGAACAGCCGGACGGCGTCATAGAACGCATCGACGAGATCTCCGTCGATCGGGCAGGCGTCTCGAGCGGCGGAACCAGCCAGGTGATCTCGCCGTCGATGCCCAGAGTCTCTCGGCTGGTGGCGAGCACCGCCAGGCTCGGGCAGGCCGCCAGCAGCGTCGCCACTGCCGCGGCCGACGGCGAGGACGTGCTCGCAGTTGTCGATCACGAGCAGGAGCGAGTCGTCCCCAGCAGCCGACCGCGGACTCGATCGCCGGCCGGCCCGTCTGCTCGTGCGCCCCCACCGCGGATCGGATCGCCTCGGCGACCGACCGCGGATCGGACAGCGGGGTCAGGTCCACGAACCCTGCACCCTGCTCGTAGCGGTCGGAGCGGTCGTGCGCGACCTCGACCGCCAGCCGCGTCTTCCCGCTTCCGCCGGCCCCGATCACCGACACGAGGCGCTCTTCATCGAGCAGATCCTGGAGCGCCTTCGCCTCGGTTCGGCGTCCCACGAACGTCGACAGCCACGAGGGGAGGTCGGGGTCGCCCGTCGGTCGGTTCCACCCCGCCATGGCACCTCCTCCGATCGACCGTCGATCGTCGACGCCGCACACGTCGCCCGAGCATCGTCACACGCGGTGGCGGTGACGCAACCGCGAACGATTGAGATCTCCCCCGTTCGGCAGAGGTTCTCCAGGGCGATCTGGCCAAGGGTCGAGAGCAGCGCTTCGCCGATGGACGGCCGAAGCGGATACGGACCCACCAGAGGAGAGAACCGATGTTCAGGAACCGCAGCACCAGCCGGGGCACCGTGCTCAGGATCGTCGTGGTCGCCGCCATGCTCGCGACCCTGGGCCTCGCCGGGAGCGTCCCGGCCTCGGCCACCACCATCGCGAAGCTGCCCCACGCCACGATCGTCGCGCCCGGCACGTTCGTCGGCGCACCCCTGACCATCACCAACGCGGTCGGATCGGCGGACGGGAAGACCGCGACCTACGACGCGTCTGGCGGCGACCAGTGGGCCGGCACGCTCACGGGCACGACCTCGTACACCGGCCACGGCCTCATCGACCTGACGACCGGTGAGACCTGGCTGACCCTACACGAGACCTTCACCGGCACCGTCGAGGGCTTCGGCCACGGCCAGCTGCGCTTCGTCGACTACATCCACGGCGATCCGTCGGGCGACTTCACCAGGAACACCACCTCCTGCGTGGTGGTCGGCGGAACCGGTCAGCTGCGAGGCATTCGGGGTGGGCTCGAGTTCCACACGACCCGGCTCGTCGACCCCGACCCGTTCGGCAACGGCACCACCTACGGCGACTACTCGGGGTTCCTCTACCGGTAGCGGCGACACATCCGACGTTCTTTGTCGAGTTCGCCCCGCCTGGCGGTACGCGAACTCCACAAAAGAAAACCCCAAGGAGCTCCTCCCCCCGCCCACGGATACGGGGTGCCACATCTACCCCAATCGGGGGATGTTCGCCGGCCTGTCGTCACGGTCGGAACCATCACATCCGATGGTGGCCGCGGAGGCCATCGCTGCCCGAGGAGCACCAGATGCGACACCGCACCACCCGCACCACCCCTCCCCGCCTCGTCGCCCTGGCCACCCTCGTCACCCTGACGCTGGTGGACCTGAGCCGGCCTCGTGGCCTCACCCGCGTCGGCCGCCACGGCCGCCAGGCGCCACGCTCGTGGTCACCCGCGGCACCTTCGTCGGTCAGCCGCTCGTCATCACCAACCCGGTCGCAGACGGTGACCTCCTCACCTTCGACGCCAGTGGCGGCGACGCCTGGTCGGGAGACCTCAGCGGCACCACCGTGTACGGCGGCCACGGCACCCTGGACCTGACCACGGGCGAGACCCGCATGGTGCTGCACGAGACGTTCACCGGCACCGTGGCGGGCCTGGGGACGGGGCAGGTGCACTTCGTCGACTACCTGCACTCCGGTCCCGACGACCTCGGCACGGTCACCTGCCTGGCGACGGGAGGCAGCGGAGGGCTGCGTGGGGTGCACGGCGCCGTCCAGTTCACGGCCTCGCAGATCGTCGATCCCGACCCCTTCGGCAACGGCACCTCCTACGGCGACTACACGGGCTTCCTCTTCCGGTAGGCCCGACCTTCGGCGGCAGGACACTCCCCCTCCGCCCGCCCCCACAGCGATCGTTCTTTGTGGAGTTCGCGTCGCCAGACGACGCGAACGTCACAAAGAACGGCGTGGGGGGGCCGGAGAAACGCCGTCAGCGGTAGATGCGGGGCACGCGGGGGCCGATGCCGCAGACGACCTCGTAGGCGATGGTGTCGAGCGCGCGGCCCAGTCGTCGGCGGTGATGGCCTCGTCGCCCTGGCGGCCGATGAGCACGACCTCGTCGCCGACGGCGACCGCGTCGTCGCCGACAGTCGACCATGAGCTGGTCCATGGTGACCGCGCCCGACGATCGGCCGGCGCCGACCGCCGATGAGCACCTCGCCGCCGACCGTCGACAGCCGCCGGGGCACCCCGTCGGCGTAGCCGATGGGCACCGTGGCCACGATGGTGTCCCGGTCGAACTGGTGGCGGAGCCCGTAGGAGATCCGCTCGCCGGCCGGCACCCGCTTCACCATCGAGACCTCGGCGCGCAGCGTCAGCGCCGGGCGCAGGTCGAGCCGACCGGCGAGCGCCGGCGACGGGGCGATGCCGTAGACGGCGATCCCGGCGCGGACGAGGTCGTAGCGGCTGCGGGGGTGCTCGATGCCGGCCGCGGAGTTGGCCGCGTGGCGCATGGCGGGCCCGAGCCCGGCCCGCTCGAGCTCGGCGACCGACCTCGTCGAAGCGGTCGAGCTGCTCGGCGGTGAACGGGTTGTCGGGCTCGTCGGCGACCGCGCAGTGGGTCCACAGCGCCTCGAGCTCGAGCTCCGGCCGGCTGGCGATCTCCTGGGCCAGCCGAGGACTCGTCGCGGCCGGCGCCGACGCGGTTCATGCCGGTGTTGACCTTGAGGTGCACGCCGGCGACCACGCCGCTGGCCGGGCGGCGTCGGCCGCGGCGTCGACGCCCTCGTGGGTGTAGACGCTGAGGCGCAGGTCGTAGCGCACGGCGGCGTCGATGTCGGCCGGCCGGGGCTGGGACAGCAGCAGGATCGGCGCCGTCGATGCCGGCCTTGCGCAGCACGGCGCCCTCCTCGACCAGCGCCACGCCGAGCCACGTCGCCCCGGCGTCCAGGGCGGCCTGCGCCACGGCGATGGCGCCGTGGCCGTAGCCGTCGGCCTTGACCACCGCGCAGAGCTCGGCCGGCGCCACCGCTCGCGGAGGACCTCGACGTTGTGCGCGATCGCCTCGAGGTCGACCTCGGCCCGTGCCGCGCGCATGGCTCCGGCTACCCCTCGGCCTGGTCCCCGACGGCTCGATCGTCGTCGCTGCGGCGCTGGTCCTCGACGATGGCCCGCACGATGTCGCCCCGGGCGATGATGCCGACGAGCTGGCCGTCGCCGTCGACCACGGCACCCGCGAGACTCGTGGTCGTGCATGAGCGTGGCCGCGTCCTCGACCGTCGCGACGATGTCGACCGTGACGGGCTCGTCCGTCATGACCTCGCCGACGGACGCGCCGAGGGCCTTCGAGACCGGTCGTCGAGCTCCTTGTGGTCGAACGGCAGGCGACGTTGACGCCGAGGAAGTTGACCACCGTCGGGAAGTGGACGCGCGCCTCCTCGACGATGAGGTCGCCGGTCGAGAGCATGCCCACGACCGCGCCGTCGTCGTCGACGACCGGGCCGGCGTCGACGTCGCTGTCGACCAGCAGCTGCATGGCCGTCTGGACGTTCTCGTCGGGGGTGAAGGTGACCACATCGGTGGTCATCACGTCGGTCACGCGGCATCTCGCGAAGCGACATCGGTACTCCTGGTCAGGTGCCCGGGCGGTCGGGCGTCGTCGATGCCGCGCCGAGGCGGTCGAGCACGCGGGCAGCAGGGCCGCGAGGTCGCCGGCGACGAGGCCGTGGCGCCAGCCTAGGGCGCCGGCCCGACCGTGGAGGAACGCGCCGGCCGCCGCGGCCCGGAACGGATCGAGGCCCTAGGCGGCCAGGGCGCCGATGATCCCGGCGAGCACGTCGCCGGTGCCGGCGGTGGCCAGGCGGGCGTCGCCGGTGGTCATCACCAGCACCGGCCGTCGGGGTCGGCGACCACGGTCGGGCGCCCTTGAGCAGCACGACGCAGCCCAGGCCGCCGGCCAGGTCCCGGGCCGCGGCGAGGCGATCGGGCCCGGAGCGCCGGCCGGCCAGCCGGGCGAACTCGCCGTCGTGGGGCGTCAGCACGACGTGGCGGCCGACCAGCGCGTCCGCCGTGGTGCCCAGCGCGGTGAGGCCGTCGGCGTCGACGACCACCGTCGTGAGGTCGCCATCCGCCTCGCCCGGCGATCCGGCCGCCGCCACGAGCCGGCGCACCTGCGGCGCGGTCTCGTCGCTGGTGCCCAGGCCGTTGCCGACCACGAGCGCGGCGAACCGGTCGAGCCCGTCGACCACCTCGGCGGCCCAGCCCGTCGCCGGCAGGTCGGTGCGCACCACCTCGATCGGGCGTGCGGCGCGGGCGCCATCCCCGCCCGGCGTGCTCAGCCGCACGTAGCCGGCAGCCGGCGCGCTGCGCCCCGGCCGCGCCAGGGCCGCGGCGCCGTCCATGCCCGGGCTGCCGGCGACGACCCACACCGCGGCGCGCCACTTGTGGGTCGTCGGACGCGTCGGGCAGCCAGCCCGCGCACGTCGGCCGCCTCCGACCCACGTGGCTGGCGCCGATGAGACGTCGAGCCCGATGTCGGCGACCTCGACCCGCCGGCCAGGACGCCCGGGCTCGAGCAGCAGCCCGGGCTTCAGCGCGGCGAAGGTGACGGTGCGATCGGCGGCGAGGCACCCGGGCCCGCGGCCGCCCGTGAGCCCGTCGACCCCGACGGGATGTCGACCGCCAGCACCGGCGTGCCCCGCGGCCGGCGGGCGCCCGTGGTCGCCCCGGAAGCCGGTGCCGTAGGCGGCGTCGATCACCAGGTCGCAGGCCGGCAGGGTCGGCGGCCGGTCGACCGGCGTCGACGACCTCGACCCGCACGCCCGCGCCGCAGGCGCCGGGCCGCGTCGCGCCCGTCGTTGCCGTTGTTGCCCTTGCCGGCGACGACGACGACCCGCCGCCCGTAGGCGCCGCCCAGCATGTCGAGCGGCGCCCGGGCCACGGCGGCGCCGGCCCGCCCGATCAGCACCTCGACGGGCTCGGGCGCGGCCGCGTCGATCGGCGCCCATCTCGTCCGGGGTCACGATCGGGATCATCCGCCAGACGCCACCACGACGGCCTGGGCCAGATGGTCGGTGTGGCGTGAGCGTGAGCAGCCAGCGCTGCACCCCGCGCTCGGCGGCCACCGCGGCGGTGCCGTGCAGCACCAGCGACGGCGCCGCCCGACTCGGCCCGCACGACCTCGATGTCGCGGATCGCGCACCTCGCCCAGCCCACGCCCAGCGCCTTCATGACCGCCTCCTTGGCCGCGAACCGAGCGCCGAAGCGCTCGGTCGGGTCGTGCGCGCTGCCAGGCGTAGGCCTGCTCGTCCTCGGTGAACACCGGTCGACGATCGCGGGCGTGCGCGCGAGGACGACCCGGAACCGGTCGAGGTCGACCAGGTCGATCCCGATGCCGATCAGCGATCGGCCCCGTCGCCGGCCGCGTCACCGGATCACGTGCGCCAGTGGTCGGCCAGGTCGTTGAGCGGCGCGGTCAGCAGGTCGACGACCGACAGCGCGCCGAGCAGGTCGTCGCGGAAGGTCGGCTCGGTCTCGGTGACCGCGTCCTTCAGCGCCGGGTACCGGCCGCGGTAGCCCTGCAGCACCGACCGCATGGCGACCAGCGGCCAGGCGGTCGAGGAAGCGCACGTGCAGCAGCGTGAGCCCGGTGGCTCTGGTTGTCCTTGACCTCGGGGACGATCACCACCGTGCGGCCGTCGCTGCGGCCCACGGCCACGGTGACCAGCCGCTCGGTCGGCGACCCGGTGCTTGGTGCCGCGCAGCTCGGGGTGCGGCCTCGGTGCGGCTGCGGAGCTCGCGGCCGATGCCGCCCCGGTCGACGACGACCGCCCGGGCCGGGTCGCTGTCGTCGTCGACGCGGCCCTCGATGCGGTAGCGGGTGTAGCCGAGGACCTCGACGACGCCGGGTCGAGGGTGGCCAGCGTGCGCAGCGAGCCGTAGCTGAGCTGGTCGCGGGCGACGCCGGCGGCCAGCACCTCGCGCACCAGCGGCACCTGCAGCAGGCTCTCGTCGGAGCGGGAGATGCCCACGGTGACGGTCTTGGCCTGGTGCTTGATGGCGTCGACCGGGCGGGTGAGCTCCTCGATGGCCCGGGTGAGCGCCGAGGTGAGGTCCTCGATCACGACGCTCGGCGTGCCGACCTTGCCGTACTCGACCTGGTAGGCCTCGAGCGGCAGCACGCCGAGGGCGTAGCGGAACAGCGACGCCAGGCGCACCGCGGTGCTGGCCTCGAGGTGGCCGTCGTACTCGCCGCTGCGCAGGCCGTCGAAGAAGCGGGCCGCCGGGGCCTCGAAGCTCGGCGCGAGGTCGGCGAGCAGGTCGTCGCCGCCGCGCCGCGACCCGGCGCGAGATGGCCGCCTCGATGGCGGCCCGGGCCTCGCGCAGCGGGCGGGCCTGGGCGTCGATGGCCAGCGCCGCCTCGTAGCCGAAGAGGTGGCCGGCCATGGCCGACAGCACGAAGGCCAGGCTCGGGTGGGTCGTCGGGCACGACGATCGACCTGCAGGGCGGCCGAGAAGCGCTCCTCGCCCTCGCTGGCGATCACGATCGGCGCCGCCTTGTGGGCCCGGTAGATCGCGATCTCCTTGGCCACGTCGTCGGCGGTCGACCCGGTGAGCCCGGCCGCGCACACCAGGATCAGCGGCTCGGACGACAGGTCGATGTGCTTCTTGTCCTCGGTGGCGTCGCAGGCGATCGACTTGTAGCAGAGCTCGGAGAGCTTGATCCGCATCTCCTGGGCGGCGATCTGGTTCACGCCGTTGCCGACGATCGCCCAGTAGCGCCGGCTCGGCGCGAACCGCTGGGCGGCCTCGGCCAGCGCCGGCCGGCACGCGAGGGTGCGGGCCATCGCCGTCGGGCAGCTCGCGCAGCGCGGCAGCAGGACCTCGGTCGCGCGGATAGGTCGGGTCGACGCCGACCTCGTCGGCGATGGCCAGCGCCAGCAGGAAGCCGGCGGCGATCTGGGCGTAGAACGCCTTGGTCGACGCCACGCTCATCTCGACGTCGCGGCCGTCGGAGGTGTAGAGCACGCCGTCGGACTTGTCGGTCAGGTCGCTGTTGCGCCGGTTGACGATGGCGATCACCCGGGCGCCGCGGGCCCGGACGAGGTCGACGGTGCGGTTGGTGTCGGTGGTGGTGCCCGACTGGCTGACGGCGACGACGAGCGTGTCGGACATGTCGGCGCGGAGGTCGAAGCCCGACAGCTCGGTGGCGAGCACGGCCCGCACCGTCGAGCGGCGCGTCGCCGAGGGCGGCGCCCAGCGCCGCGGCCAGGCTCTGGCCGGCGACGGCGGCGGTGCCCTGGCCGATGACCAGCACCCGGCTGATCGGTGCCGGCGCGCAGGTCGGCCCGCACGTCGTCGGGCAGCGTGTCGGCCGGCAGCTTCACGACCAGCTCGCCGTCGACCTCGACGAGCTTGCCCCGCAGGGTCTTGCGGAACGACGCCGGCGCCTCGGAGATCTCCTTCAGCAGGAAGTGCGGGGAGTCGCCCCGGTCGATGTCGCGGGTGGTGATCTGGGCGGTGGCCAGCTCGTCGGCGGCGACCGGGATGGGCCGAGCCGTCGTAGGCCAGCCGCTCGATGCCCTCGAGCGTGCCGGCCTCGGCGCCCGCGGAGCCGACGATCTGGCCCCGGGTGGCTGGGTTGCGGGGTCGGCCGGCGTCTCGCCGTCCATGCGCAGGTAGGTGGCGGTCTCCTCGACCAGGCCGTAGGGCTCGCTGGCCACGAGGAAGGCGTCCTCGGCCAGGCCGACGTAGAGCGCCTGGCCGCTGCCCCGCAGGGCCAGGAGCAGGTCGCCGGGCGCTCGCTGACGCTGGCGCCGATGGCCACCGAGCCCTCGAGCACGTCGACGGTGCGGCGGAAGGCCTCGACCGCGTCGGTGCCCGCGGCCAGGCGCCGCGACATGAGCGTCGGGATCACCTTGGCGTCGGTGGTGATCTCGGCCGGGATGCGCAGCGCCTCGGTGGCCTTGAGGTCGGCGAAGTTGTCGACGTCGCCGTTGAGCACGGCGGTCACGTAGGGCCCGCCGACGCGGTCGATCTCCTCGGAGTTCAGGGGGTGGGCGTTGGCCTGGGAGATGATGCCGACGCTGGCCCAGCGGGTGTGGCCGAGCACGACCGCCTCGCGCGGTGTCGGCGGCGAGCGCCCGGCGCAGCAGCGCGTCGCCGGCGATCGGCGGCCCGCAGCGCCCGCGTGTTGTCGCCCAGCTCGCCGATCTCGGCCGCCGCCTTGTAGACGAAGCTGAGGTGGCCGTCGGGGGTGCGCACGGCCATCGACCCGAACAGCGGGTCGGCGGTCCGGCTCGCGCCAGCGCCAGCCGCGACGTCGGGGGCGTCGAGGTCGAGGCCGTGGCCGCGGACCAGCAGGTGCAGGCCGGCCGAGTCGCGGCCGCGGACCTCGAGCCGGTCGAGGGCCGACAGCGCCTGCTGCACCGAGGTGAAGACCGCGATGGCCGCGTCGCTCGGCGTCGCGGCCGGCGAGCTCCTCGACCGCCCGGGCCGTGCGCAGCCGGTCGCGCTCGATGGCCCAGACCGCGTCCTTCAGCTCGACCATGGCCGCGTTGAGCGCCTCGAGGCCGGCGCCGCCGTCGGCAGCCACGGCATCGGCGTCGACCCGGTCGAGGTCCTCGTCGATCGCCTGCACCTGGTCGGCCAGCGCCCGGGCCCGGTGCTCGACCGCGGCGAACAGGTCGCGGTCGCGCGACCAGCGCGAGCACGCCCGGCACCCCCCGCAGGAGCTGGTCGGCCCCGGCGATCTGAGCGGCTGCCTCGGCGAGGGGGCGGGCGTCGAACGTGGAGCCGAGGGCGGCCAGGCCCGTCGACGCGGCGTCGAGCAGGCCGAGGACCTCGGCCGCGGCCGGAGGCGTTCGATCGGTGGGACGTCGGACTACGGCGATGATCCCGCACATGGGGGGAACCTTCCCTCTGGGCTGGGCAGCGGGACGACCCTCCGGCGACGTCGGCGGGGGCCTGATCCCGACTCGAGACTCGGAGATCGCGGACCGCCTCGGCGGCCACAGGCCCACGAGTGTAGGCGGCCGACCCCGGGAGCCAGCGTTCGCGCCGGCGTCCGCCCGGCTCGAGACCGTGGGCAGCCCCGAGGGCGGAGCCGGTACTCTCCGGCAGATGCAGGTACGGCCAGGTGCGGCGATCGGCTCTCGGTCCCGGTCGTCCACGCCCGCCTACGCCGCCTCGGTGGCCGCCCTCCTCCTCTTGGCCACGATCCTGCGGATCACGGGCCTCGGCGCCGGCCTGCCCTACTCGAGCTACATCGACGAGGGCCACTACCTGCACCCCACCGCCCACATGCTGGCCAACGACACGTTCGAGGGCGGGAGCTACCAGAACCCCTACGAGCACCCCTCGCTCCCCTACGACGCCATCGCCTCGGCCGCCACGCTCTACCGGCTGACCGGGGGCACGGACATCAAGTCGGGAGCCGTCGCCACCGACCAGTCGCCCTACTACGACCTCGTCCAGCCGTCCGAGCTCATCCTGATCGGTCGGCTGGTCATCCTCGCCTTCAGCCTCGGGACGGTCCTGCTCACCGTGCTGCTCGGCGCCCGGCTCCTCGGCCGGCGAGGGGGCCTGATCGCCGGCTCGATCGTCGCCTTCCTGCCCGTGCTCGTCACCAGGAGCGCGGTGGTGACCGCCGACCCGGTGGTCACGTTCTTCACCACCCTCACCCTCCTGCTGGCCTGCTCGCTGGTGCCGGGCCTGGCCCCGGCGCGGGGGAACGCGGCGCGGCCCCGGTCATCGATGCTGTGGGCCGGGCTGGCCGGGGCCAGCGCCGGGCTGGCCTTCACGGCGAAGTACCCGGCCGGCGCCGTGATCCTCGTCGTGTTCACCGTCATCGCTCTGCGCCGGGATCTCAGCCCCACCGAGCGGGCCTGGCACGAGGCCGTCGCCCTCTTCAGCGCCATCCTCGCCGCGGCCGTCAGCATGCCGGCGCTCGTGTTCGACGCAAGCAGGTCATCGCCGACGTGAAGTACGAGGCCAACGCCTACAGCACCTACGTCGACGGCCACTACTGGACGTGGATGACGAACGGCAACCAGATCGGGTGGCTGTTCACGATCCTGGCCGTCGTCGGCGTCGTCGTGCTGGTGCGCCGGAGCTCGACCCGGGTGTTGAGCATCGGCTGGCTGGTGTTCGCGGTGCCCTTCCTCACCTACCTGATCAGCCAGATGTTCCAGCCGGTCCGCAACCTGATGCCGCTGCTCCCCTTCCTCGCGGTGGCGGCCGCCGCCGGGCTGCTCGAAGCGGTCCGCCTCCTCGGTCGGGCCCTGTCGCTCGGCCGGTCGGCCCGCATCGCCGCCTCGGTGGGCCTCACGCTCGTGCTGGTCGCCAGCATGTTCTTCGGTGGCGTGTCGGCCTACCTGCGCCGCAGCACGGACGTGGTCGACTCCCGCACCGAGGCGGTCGAGTGGCTGAAGGACGAGGTCGGCCCCGATCAGACCGTCCTCGTGGTCGAGGAGCTGGCCATCCTGCCGGCCGAGCTCGACCGCATCCCCGGTCACGTCACGGTGGCCCCCGCCTACAAGACCGCCGAGCCGAGCGACCTCGGGAGCTTCGACTTCGTCGTCACCGCCTCGTTCCGGCCGGGCCCCTACGCACCGGGCGCCGTGGTGTGGACGCCCCCGGCAACCTCGACCCGGCCGCGACCTTCGGCCTGACCCCCACGGTGCCCAACCCCAACTCCTGGCGCACGAGCAGCGAGATCGTCACCATCTACCGCAACCCCTGATCCACCGGCCTCCCGACGAGCGGGCAGGGATCGATCAGTCGAGCTCAGCTGCCCGCCGGGCCACGGCCTCGGAGAGGCGGTCGGCCGATGCCCGGGCCACGGCCTCGTCCGGAGCCTCCACCATGACTCGCACCACCGGCTCGGTGCCGCTCGCCCGCACCAGCACGCGACCGCTCCCACCGAGCTCGGCCTCGACCTCGGCGACGTCGGGGGCCAGCGCGTCGAGCAGCCGTCGGATCGCGGCGGGCGACCCGGACGCCCACCAGCACCTGGGGCAGGCGGGTCATGGCCGCGGCGGCCAGCTCCGACGGCGGTCCGATCGGCGCGGGCGACCAGGTCGAGGAGCTGGAGCCCGGTCAGCAGCCCGTCGCCGGTGGTGGCCAGCCGCCGGAAGATCACGTGACCCGACTGCTCGCCGCCGAGGGCGAGGCCCCGCTTGTCGAGCGCCTCGAGCACGTAGCGATCGCCCACCTGCGTCTCGACCACCTCGATGCCGTGCTCCGCCATCGCCAACCGGAACCCCAGGTTGGTCATGACCGTGACCACGACGGCGTCGTCGGTCAGCCGACCCCGCTCGCGCAGGTCGAGGGCGCACAGCGCGATCAGGTGGTCGCCGTCGACCAGCTCGCCCCGCTCGTCGACCGCCAGCACCCGATCGGCGTCGCCGTCGAACGCCAGCCCGATGGCGGCGCCCGCCGCGACCACGGCGCGCTGGAGGTCGGCCGGGTGGGTCGATCCGCACCGCTCGTTGATGTTGCGGCCGTCGGGCTCGGCGTGGAGCACCTCGACCGTGGCCCCCAGGCGGCGCAGCAGGCCCGGGGCGATGGTCGAGCTCGAGCCGTTGGCGCAGTCGATCACGACCGACAGCCCGTCGAGCCGACGGCCCTCCAACGAGTCGACCAGCGACTGGCACCAGCGCTCGACGTCGACCTCGGCCCGGGCCCGGTCGGAGGCCGGGGACGAGCCGGACGGGCTGGCGGTGGTGCTGGCGGCTGCAGCCGACTCGGCCAGCAGGCGGTCGAGCTCGGCTTCGAGGTCGGCCTCCACCGCGTCGGTGAGCTTCATGCCCCCGGCCGCGAAGAACTTGATGCCGTTGTCGCCGAACGGGTTGTGGCGAGGCCGAGATCACCGCACCGGGCACGTCACGATCGGCGCAGACCCAGGCCACCGTCGGCGTGGGCACCACCCCCAGCACCTCGACGGAGGCGCCGGACCGGGCCAGGCCGTCGGCCAGCGCCGCTTCGAGGCGCGGGCCCGACAGGCGCGGGTCGCGGCCGATGACGAAGCCGGTGCCGGCCACACCGGCGCCCAGGACCGTGCCCGCGGCGCGGCCCAGCGCCGAGACGAGGACATCGGTGAGCTCGTCGGCCGGGCCGCGCACGCCGTCGGTGCCGAAGCGCAGGGACACGCCCGCGACGACTATCGCTTGGAGTACTGAGGAGCCTTGCGGGCCTTCTTGAGGCCGTACTTCTTGCTTTCCTTCTCGCGGGAGTCGCGGGTGAGGAAGCCGGCCTTCTTGAGCTCGGGGCGCAGCTCGGGATCGAGCTCGATGAGCGCCCGGGAGATGCCGTGGCGCAGCGCGCCGGCCTGACCCGAGGGGCCGCCACCGTCGAGGGTGGCGTCGATGTCGTAGACCTCGGAGGTCTCGGTGAGGCGCAGCGGCTCGGTGAGGATCATGCGGTGGGTCTCCGACGGGAAGTAGTCGGCGACCTCGCGCTTGTTCACGGTGATGATGCCGGTGCCGGGACGGAAGCGCACGCGGGCGACGGCCCGCTTGCGGCGACCGGTGGTCTGGGTCAGTGGCTTCGACATCGTTCGTCGTCCTTCGTTCAGCTGCGGGCGCGAGCCTGCTCGAGCGCCAGCGGCTGGGGCTGCTGGGCGGCGTGCGGATGGGTGGGGCCGGCGTAGATCTTCAGCTTCGAGATCTGCGCCCGGCCGAGGCGGGTCTTCGGGAGCATGCCCCGGATCGACCGGCGCACGGCCTCCTGCGGCTTCTTCTCCATCAGGTCGCCGTAGGAGCGCTCACGGATGCCGCCCGGGTAGCCGGAGTGGCGGTAGATCAGCTTCTTCGACGCCTTGTCGGAGGTCAGGACCATCTTGTCGGCGTTGATGATGATCACGTGGTCGCCGGTGTCGATGTGGGGCGTGTAGATCGGCTTGTGCTTGCCCCGCAGGATGCGGGCGGCCTCGGTGGCGACCCGACCGAGGACGAGGCCGTCGGCATCGATGACGTACCAGACGCGCTGGATCTCGCTGGCTTTGGGGGAGTACGTGCGCACGCGCAGACCTTTGTTCGTGGCTTTCGAAGGAGCTCCCGCGGTGCCGAGCACACACGAGGGCGACCGACCACGATACGGGCCGGTCGGGCCCGACGGCAAACTCGGGACCCGATCGCCGCCCGCGCCGACGGCCGCGATCAGTACGCCAGGCGGACGGCGGCGTCGGGGCAGTTGATGCGGACGGCGATGCTCTCCTCGAGGTAGAGCGTGACCGTCTCGGCGTCGTGGGCCAGGTAGCCGATCGAGAAGTCCTCGCCCACCACCAGCTCGAAGTCGCCGCCGCGCTGGCTGAGCACGACCGCGCCGTCGACGGCCGGGGCCCACACGACCGGGCCGCCGAGGATCATGCGGAGGTGCTCGAACACCGGGTAGCCGCCGTCGCTCGGTGGTCTCGATGACGCCGGTGTAGCAGCGGGGGCCGAGGGCGATGGCGTAGGGGCCGCTCGACGTCGGCGGCCCGCAGGATGGCCACCGCCTTGGCCACGTGGCTGGGGTAGTCGTCGTAGTCGTCGGTGATGGCGACGGTCGGGTGCGGGGTCAGCTCGGCGATGCCCTCGATGCCGGCGGCGGCGAAGCCGTGGAACAGCGAGCCGTCCTCGGCCATGGCCGCGGCCGGGCGGCGGCGATCACGGCGTCGAGGTCGAGGTCGCTCGGCCCCGCGTCGGCGGCGTCGAGCTCGGCGCGGGCGACAGCGTGAACGGCGTGCGCAGCTCGACCAGCGGCTGCACCCGGCGCTGCGCGGCGATCGACGCCGTCGACCGGGCCCTCGGCCAGCGGCCGCACCCGGCCGAGGTCGACGGCGGAGTGCTCCCAGCCGTGCGGCCCGGAGAAGTCGATCAGCTTGCGGGCGGCCAGGAAGTGCGTCAGCGACCGGGTCGCCTCGGCGTCGATCTCGGCCCAGGCGGCCTCGGTGATCGGTGCCTTCTCCCGCATCAGGTGGTTCACAGGGAGTCCTCGCTGTCGTTGCGCAGGCTGCCGATGCGCCAGGCTGCCGCTGGTGGTCGTCGATCGTCGCCGCCGTGCTCGGCGGCCTCCTCGACCTCGAGGATGTCGCCGTCGACGAAGAGGTAGGTGCGCAGGTGCTGGTCGAGACGGGGTCGTGGCGCCGGAGCCACTCGAGCGTCATCGCCGCGTGCTCCTTCTCCTCGTCCCGGTTGTGGCCGAGCACCTCGGCCAGGTCGGCGTCGGTGGTCGCGGCCGCCCGCTGGTCGTACCAGTCGACGGCCTCGAGCTCCTCCATGATCGACACGATCGCCGGTGGCGATCGATGACCGCGGGCGGGAGGTCGGGCTCGTGAAGGGTCTCGCTGTTGCCTGCCATCGCAGTGTTCTACCCGTCGCGGCCCCGAACGCGCAGGCCGGCCACCAGTCCCCCACCTCGCACCCGCCGTTCTCGTCCGACCTGCCCCCCTCGTCCGTGGCCAACTCGGACAGGAACGGGGTGGGAGGGTCGAGGGGGATCAGTAGCGGACGTGCCACAGGCACAGGCCGCGGGGCGGGGCCAGCTGGCCGGCGGCCTGGCGGTCCCGGGCGGCGAGGATGGCCGGCACGTCGCCGGGCCGCCGCCGGCCCCAGCCCCACCTCGACGAGGGTGCCGACGATGCTGCGCACCATCTGGTGGCAGAAGGCGTTGGCCTCGATCTCGAAGCGCAGCAGGCGGCCGTCGCCGCGTGGTCGGCTCCCACCGGGCCCGGATCACCCGCCGGGTCAGCGAGGCCGGGGCCTCGCCCTCGACGCGGTCGCGGGGCTTCACCTTCTTGGCCCGGCAGAACGACGAGAAGTCGTGCTCGCCGATCAGCGGGTCGCAGGCCAGCCGCAGCGGCTCAGGTCGAGCGGCCGCTCGACGTGCCAGGTCGTGCGGGCGAGGAACGGGTCCGGGCACCGGCCGGTTGAGCACCGTGTAGCGGTAGACGCGGGCCCGGGCCGAGAACCGGGCGTCGAAGTCGGCGCGGCGACCGTCGGCGTCGCGCACGACGATCGCGCCGCGGCACAGATGTGGTTGACCGCGTGCTGCAGCGCGGCCGACGAGCCGTCGTCGGCCAGCCGGTCGGCCGGCACGTCGAAGCTCACGACCTGGCCCCAGCCGTGCACGCCGGCGTCGGTGCGCCCGGCGCAGGTGAGCTCGATCGGGCGCCCGCAGGACGCGCGCGAGAGCGCGTCGGCGAGCGTGCCGCCGACGGTGGCCACGCCCTCGTTGGGGGCGAAGCCGTGGAAGCCGGTGCCGTCGTAGGCGACGGTCAGCCGGACCCGGACCGTGGCGACGTCGGCCGTCGGCACCGATCGGGGCCTCAGCGGATCCGGGATCGTCGGTGGCGTGCTCGACCGGGGTCGGGCTCAGACCAGTTCGATGCGGGCCATCGGCGCGTTGTCGCCGTGGCGCGGGCCCAGCTTGAGGATGCGGGTGTAGCCACCCGGACGGTCCGCGTAGCGCGGGCCGATCTCGTCGAACAGCTTGGAGGCCATGTCCTTGTCACCGATGAAGGCCACGACCTGGCGCTGGTTGTGCACGCCGCCCTTCTTGGCCTTGGTGATCATCTTCTCGGCCACGGGGCGCAGGGCCTTGGCCTTGGCCTCGGTGGTGACGATGCCCTCGGCCGCGATCAGCGAGGCGACCAGGTTGGCCATCATCAGCCGCTGGTGGGAGGCGGTGCCGCCGAAGCGACGGCTCTTGCGTGGGGTTGCAGGCATGGTGGCTCAGTCCCGGCTACGGAGCGACAGACCGCGCTCGTCGAGCTTCTGGATGACCTCATCGAGCGACTTCTGCCCGAAGTTGGTGATGGCGAGCAGGTCGTCCTCGCTCTTCTCGAGCAGCTCGCCGATGGTGTTGACCTGGGCCCGCTTGAGGCAGTTGCGGGGACGCTCGGACAGGTCGAGGTCCTCGATCGGCAGGTCGAGGTCGGGCGAGCCGGCGGTGACGCCGCTGACCTCGCCGAGCTCGAGGCCCTGGGGCTCGTCGCTCATCTCCTCGACGAGCTGCACCAGCGTGCGCAGCGTGGCGCCGGCCGAGGCCAGCGCCTCGCGGGCCGAGATCGACCCGTCGGTCTCGATGTCGAGCACGAGGCGGTCGAACGTCGGTCGACTGCTCGACCCGGGTGGGCTCGACCGCGAAGGTGACCCGCCGCACCGGCGAGAAGATCGAGTCGACCGGGATCACGCCGATGGTGGCCGAGGTCTTGTTGCGATCGGCCGACACGTAGCCCCGGCCCTTCTCGACGGTGATGTCGACGGCCAGGCGGCCGTTGCCGTTCAGGGTGGCGATGTGGAGGTCCTTGTTGAGGATCTCCACGTCGCTGGTCGACTGGATGTCGGCCGCGGTGGCGTCCTTCGGGCCCCGGACGTCGAGGCGCAGGGTGACCGGCTCCTCGGCGTAGACCTGCAGCACGAGGTCCTTGAGGTTCAGGATGACGTCGGTGACGTCCTCGGTGACGCCCTCGATGGTGTCGAACTCGTGGAGGGCGTCGTCGAACCGGACCTGGGTGACGGCTGCGCCGGGGATCGACGACAGCAGCGTGCGGCGCAGCGAGTTGCCGAGCGTGTGGCCGAAGCCGGGCTCGAGCGGGCTGATGGCGAACAGCTGGCGATCGCCGTCGACATCGCTGAGAGCCTCGACCTTGGGGCGCTGAATGACCAGCATCTGCTTCTACCTCGATGAATCGCGTGATTCCGTAGATCGAACATGGTGTCCGCCGCCGCCGGGGACCGGCGGGGGGAAGGGGACTACTTGGAGTAGAGCTCGACGATGAGCTGCTCGCGCACGGGCACGTCGATGTGCTCGCGGAGCGGCAGCTCGCGGACCGTGACGGTGAAGCCGCCGTCGCCCTTCTCGAGCCACGGCGGCGGCGTGCGGTCGAGCACGTCGGTGTTCCACTGGACGACGACCATCTCGCGGGACTTGTCCTTCAGCGTGACGACGTCGCCCTTGCGGACCCGGTAGCTGGGGATGTCGACCCGGCGGCCGTTGACCAGCACGTGGCCGTGGCTCGCGAACTGGCGGGCCTGCGGGCGGGTGGCGGCCCAGCCGGCGCGGTAGGCCACGTTGTCGAGGCGCAGCTCGAGGAACCGGAGCATGTTCTCGCCGGTCACGCCCTCGCGGCGGTTCGCCTCCTCGTAGAGGTTGCGGAACTGGCGCTCGGTGAGGCCGTAGGTGAAGCGGGCCTTCTGCTTCTCCTGCATCTGGAGCAGGTACTCCGAGACGTTGCCGCGGCGGCGGGTGCGACCGTGCTCGCCCGGCGGGTACGGGCGCTTGTCGAGGGCCTTGGTCTCGCCCTCGGTGCCGAAGATGTTGGTGCCGAGGCGACGGGAGATGCGGGCCTTGGGCCCGGTGTAGCGAGACATGTCAGACCCTCCGACGCTTGGGCGGGCGGCAGCCGTTGTGCGGCACCGGCGTGACGTCCTTGATGCCGGTGACCTCGATGCCGGCGTTCTGGATCGAGCGGATGGCGGTCTCACGGCCGGAGCCGGGGCCCTTGACCATGACGTCGACCTTGCGGACGCCGTGCTCCATGGCCCGGCGGGCGCACTGCTCGGCGGCCATCTGGGCGGCGAACGGGGTGGACTTGCGGGAGCCCTTGAACCCGACGTTGCCGGCCGAGGCCCAGGCGAGGACGTTGCCGTCCTGGTCGGTGATCGAGACGATCGTGTTGTTGAACGAGCTCTTGATGTGCGCGACGCCGTAGGTGACGTTCTTGCGTTCCTTGCGGCGGGGCCGACGGCCTCCGGAGCTGGGCTTGGCCATTACCTGTGCCACCTTCTTCTTGCCGGCGACGGTCTTCTTCGGGACCCTTGCGGGTGCGGGCGTTGGTGTGGGTGCGCTGACCGCGGACCGGCAGGCCCTTGCGGTGGCGCAGGCCCTGGTAGCAGCCGATCTCCATCTTGCGCTTGATGTCCTGGGACACCTCGCGGCGGAGATCGCCCTCGACCTTGAGGCTCTGGTCGATGTAGGCGCGGATGCGGCTCACCTCTTCGTCGGTGAGGTCGCGGACCCGGGTGTTGGGGTCGATGTCGGTGGCGGCGCAGATCTGCTGGGCAGTCGTGCGGCCGATGCCGAAGATGTAGGTGAGCGAGATCTCCAACCGCTTCTCGCGGGGGATGTCGACGCCGGAGATGCGGGCCATCTAGCCCTGCCTCTGCTTGTGACGTGGGTTGGTGCAGATGACCTGCACCCGCCCGTGACGGCGGATCACCTTGCACTTCTCGCACATGGGTTTGACGCTTGGTCGTACTTTCATGGGTCTCGCCTGAATCCTCTGATCAGGAACATCGGGGCGTGTTCCCCCCGATGGGCCAGGGCTCGTCGGCACTGGCTCTCGCTTCTGTGGGTGCTACTTGTACCGGTAGGTGATGCGGCCTCGGGTGAGGTCGTAGGGGGTGAGCTCGACCTGGACCCGATCGCCGGGGAGGATGCGGATGTAGTGCATGCGCATCTTCCCGGAGATGTGGGCCAGTACCTTGTGCCCGTTCTCGAGCTCGACGCGGAACATGGCGTTCGGCAACGGCTCGGTCACAGTCCCTTCCAGGACGATCGCGTCTTCCTTGGGCTTGGGCAGCGTGCTACTCCCTACAACAGACGAGGCTTGACCTGGGAGCACCGGGTGCGCGCGAAGCGCAGAGGTGCTTCCGAGGCGAAGGGAAATACTAGCGTCCAGCGCCCGCTCCTCCAACTTGAGCGTTGCACGAGGCCAGCTGCGATCGAGCCGTGCGTGGGCGACGGCGCCGTCAATCGGGCAGCGTGAGGATCTCGGGACCGTCGTCGGTGATGGCGATGGTGTGCTCCCAGTGGGCCGACAGCCGGCCGTCGGCGGTGACCACGCTCCAGCCGTCGTCGAGCAGGAAGGTGTCGGGCGAACCGGCGTTGACCATGGGCTCGACCGCGTAGACGTTGCCGACCCGCAGCTTGGGGCCCTTGCCCGGCCGGCCGTAGTTGGGCACCTCGGGCTGCTCGTGCATGGCCTGGCCGATGGCGTGGCCGACGTACTCGCGCACGACGCTGAAGCCGGCCGCCTCGGCCACCTCCTGCACCGCGTGGCCGATGTCACCGATGTGCTGGCCGGCCACCATCTCGGCGATGCCGGCGTGCAGCGAGGCCTCGGTGACGTCGATCAGGCGCTGGGCCTCGGGCGTGATGTCGCCGACGCCGATGGTGAAGGCGGCGTCGCCGTGCCAGCCGTCGACGATGGCGCCGCAGTCGATCGAGATGATGTCGCCGTCGCGCAGCGCGTCGCTCGTCGGGGATGCCGTGCACGATCATGTCGTTGGGCGAGGCGCAGATCACCGCCGGGAAGCCGTGGTAGCCGAGGAAGTTCGAGGTGGCGCCCCGGCGGTCGAGCACGTCGCGGCCGATGGCGTCGAGCTCGAGCGGTGGTGACGCCCGGGCGCGACCGCGGCCCGGATGCGTCTCGTGCATCTCGGCCACGACCCGGCCGGCCCGGCGCATGATGGCGATCTCGGCCGGCGTGCGCTGCACCGACGCCGAGCGGGCCATCTTCATCGGACGGTCCGCTCAGACCGTGGCGCGGGCGTCGACCGCGTCGATGAGGCGGCTCGAGCACCTCGTCGGGCGTGCCCACGCCGTCGACCTCGACCAGCAGCCCGCGCTCGGCGAACAGCTCGATGGCCGGGACGGTGTCGCGCTCGTAGGCCTCGAGCCGCTTGTTGATGGCCTCGGGGGTGTCGTCGGCCCGCTGCACGACCTGGCCGCCGCAGTTGTCGCAGGTCCACGGCGAGGTGGGCGGCTGCGACGTCGAGTAGATGGCGCCGCAGTCCTGGCAGACCCGGCGGCTCGAGAGCCGCTCGAGCACCAGCTCGCGCGGGCACCTCGAGGTTGACGGCGAGGTCGATCGGGGTGATGTCGAGCAGCGCCTCGGCCTGGCCCACCGTGCGGGGGAACCCGTCGAGCAGGAAGCCGTTGGCCACGCACGTCGTCGTGGGTGACCCGCTCGGCGATCAGCCCGAGCATGATCTCGTCGGGCAGCAGGGCGCCCGAGTCGACGTACTGCTGGGCCTGGCGACCGAAGTCGGTGCCCTCGGCCACGGCCGTGCGCAGCATGTCGCCGGTGGAGATGTGCGGCGCGCCGTAGTGCTCGGACAAGAGGGCGGACTGCGTCCCCTTGCCGGCACCCTGGCGCCCGAAGAGCACGAGCTTGACGGCCACTACTTCAGGAACCCCTCGTAGTTGCGCATCATCAGCTGGCTGTCGATCTGCTTCATCGTCTCGAGGGCCACGCCCACCGCGATGAGGATCGAGGTGCCGGAGAACGACACCTGGTTGCCGGGCAGGAAGTGCGTCAGCAGCAGCGACGGGACGAGGGCCACCGCGGCGATGAACAGCGCGCCCGGCAGGGTGATGCGGGACAGGACCTTGGCCAGGTAGCGCTCGGTCTGGGGACCGGGCCGGATGCCGGGGATGAAGCCACCCTGCTTGCGCAGCGTGTCGGCCTGCTTGGCCGGGTCGAAGGTGATGGCCGTGTAGAAGTACGCGAAGCCGATGATCAGCAGGCCGTAGAACACGAGGTGCACGATCGAGTCGGGCTTGACCAGGTAGTTGTTGACGAAGTCCTGCACGGACTTGCCCCACCCGTCGGCCGGCAGCACGAACGACAGCAGCTGCGGCAGGTAGAGCACCGAGCTGGCGAAGATGATCGGGATGACGCCGCTCTGGTTGACCTTGAGCGGGATGTAGGTGCTCTGGCCGCCGTACATCCGGCGGCCGACCACCCGTTTGGCGAACTGCACCGGGATGCGGCGCTGGCCCTGCTCGACGAACACGATGGCCACCAGGATGGCGACGAACACGATCAGGGTGATGATGAGCGCCACGTTGCCGGCCGAGGCCTTGATGTTGCTGCCCTGCGACGGCAGGGTCGACACCACCGAGGCGAAGATCAGCAGCGACATGCCGTTGCCGATGCCCCGCTGGGTGATGGCCTCGCCCATCCACATCAGCAGGGCGGTGCCGGTGGTGAGGGTGAGCACGATCAGGCGCCACGTGGCCGGCGTCGTAGTTGCGGCACCAGGTCGAGGCCGGTGGTGTTGCCGCCGCCGGAAGCCGCCGCCGCCGTTGTGGAACAGGTAGGTGAGGCCGGTCGACTGCACGACGGCGATGCCGATCGTGACGTAGCGGGTCCACTGGGTGATCTTGCGCTGGCCGACCGCGCCCTGGTTCTGCCACTCCTCGAGCTTGGGGATCACCACGCCGAGGATCTGCATGATGATCGACGCCGTGATGTACGGCATGATCCCGAGGGCGAAGATGGCGAACTGGGTGAGCGCGCCGCCGGAGAACAGCTGCAGGAAGCGCGAGGACGCCGCCCTGCTCGGCCTGCTCCTTGAGCGTCTTGAGCGCGCGTGACGTCGATGCCCGGGACCGGGAGGTAGGCCCCGAACCGGTAGATCACGATCATGAAGATCGTGAACAGCACCTTGTTGCGCAGGTCGGGGACCTTGTAGATGTTGCGCAGGCTCGAAAGCACCGGGATGGCTCCTGACAGCGACCGGTCGGAGGGCGAGATGCTAGCGGTTGGTGAGGTGGTTGCCCTTGGCCGGCGGGCGACGATCGCCCCACGGCAGCGGCAGGATCTCAACCGTACCGCCCGCCGCGATGATGGCTGCCGCGGCCGACTTCGAGAAGCCGTGGGCCTTGACCTGCAGCGGGCGGGTGATCTCGCCCCGGCCCGAGCACCTTGACGAGCGCGCCCTTGTGGGTGAGGCCGAGCTCGTGGAGGGTCTCGGGGGTGACGTCGTCGAGGCCGCTGGCGTCGAGCACGTCGAGGTTGAGGCCCTGGTACTCGACCCGGAACGGGTTGTTGAAGCCCTTGAGCTTCGGGACCCGCATGTGCAGCGGCAGCTGGCCGCCCTCGAACCCGGCGGGGATCGGTGCCGCGGGCCCGCTGGCCCTTGGTGCCACGGCCGGCGGTCTTGCCGCCCTTGCCGCCGATGCCGCGGCCGACGCGCTTGCGGTTCTTGGTCGAACCGTCGGCCGGCTTGAGATCGTGGATCTTCACGAACTGGCCTCTTCCTTGGCGCCGTCGACCTCGTCGACGGTGATCAGGTGCGGGACCCGGGCGATCATGCCGCGGATCTCGGGGCGGTCGGGCAGCGTGTTGGACTGCCCGATGCCGCGCAGGCCGAGGGCCCGCATGGTGCCGCGGGTCTTGGGCTTGGCGCCGATCGTGGACCGGACCTGGGTGACCTTGCAGCTCGGCCATCACGCGCACCTCGTCGGGCACGAACGGCCCGCGCTCGGCTCTCCTTGTAGGCCTTGAGCAGGCCGGCCGGGCACGAACTCCTCGGGGTCGAGGCCGCGGAGGCGGGCGATCTCGTCGGGGCGCTTGAGGCGCCTTGAGCCCGGCGATGGTGGCCCGGGCCACGTTGATGTGGTTGGCCGAGCCCAGCGACTTGCAGAGCACGTCGTGGATGCCGGCCTCCTCGAGGATGGCGCGGGCCGCGCCGCCGGCGATGACGCCGGTACCGGGAGCAGCCGGCTTGAGCAGCACCCGACCGGCGCCCATCTCCCCGATGATCGGGTGGATGATGGTGCTGCCGGCCAGCGGGACCGAGAAGAGGTTCTTGCGGGCCTCCTCGGTGCCCTTCTGGATGGCGAGGGGCACCTCCTTGGCCTTGCCGTAGCCGAGCCCGACCCGGCCGGCGCCGTCGCCGATCACCACGAGGGCGGTGAAGGAGAACCGACGGCCGCCCTTGACGACCTTGGCCACGCGGTTGATGTTGATGACGCGCGACTCACGCAGCTGCGCATCGTTCACGTTGTTGGCCATCAGAACTCCAGTCCGGCTTCACGGGCCGCGTCGGCCACGGCCGCGACGCGGCCGTGGTAGAGGTTGCCGCCGCGGTCGAACACGACCTTGTCGACGCCGGCGGCCTTGGCCCGCTCGGCGACGAGCTGTGCCGACCTTGGTGGCGGCGTCGACGTTGCCCGACGCCGGCCCGCAGGTCGGCCTCGGTGGTCGAGGCCGCGGCGAGCGTGCGACCGGAGCGGTCGTCGATCACCTGGGCGCTGATGTGGCGGTTGGAGCGGAACACGGCCAGACGAGGCCGTGCCGCATCGCCCCGGACCTTCTTGCGGACCCGGAGGTGGCGGCGCACACGGGCCGCCCGCTTCTGCTTGGCGCTATAGCTCATGATGCCTACTTCGCTGTCTTTCCGGCCTTGCGGACCACGTGCTCGTCGCGGTAGCGCACGCCCTTGCCCTTGTAGGGCTCGGGCTTGCGGATCGCTCGGATGTTGGCGGCGACCTGGCCGACGAGCTCCTTGTCGATGCCGACGACGCCGATGGTGGTCGGCGACGGGACCTCGAAGGTGATGCCGTCGGGAGCGTCGATCTTGACCGGGTGGCTGAACCCGAGCGCGAGCTCGAGCTTGCCGGGGCCCTGGGCGATGGCCCGGTAGCCGACGCCGACGATGTCGAGGTCCTTGCGGAAGCCGTCGGTCACGCCGACGACCATGTTGTTGACGAGCGAGCGGACGAGGCCGTGCATGGCCCGGTTCTCGCGCTCGTCGTCGGGGCGCTCGACGAGGAGCTCGTCGCCCTCGTGGCGGACGGTGATCTCGCCGGGCACGTCGAGCTGGAGCTGGCCCTTCGGGCCCTTCACCTCGATGTGGTTCCCGGCGATGGTGACGTCGACCCCGGCGGGGACGGGGACCGGGGAACGGCCGATGCGTGACATGGCGTACCCCTTACCAGACGTAGCAGAGGATCTCGCCGCCCACGCGACGCTTGCGCGCCTCGCGGTCGGTCATGAGCCCCTGGCTGGTGGACAGGACGGCGACACCGAGGCCACCGAGCACGCGGGGCACCCGGTCGGCCTTGATGTAGACCCGGAGACCGGGCTTGGAGATGCGCTTGCACGCCCGGAGATCACGCGAGCGCGCTCGGGCGAGTACTTCATCGTGACGGTGAGCACCTTGCCCGGACGGGTGGTGTCGTCGTCGACGGTGAAGCCCTCGATGTAGCCCTCCTTCTGGAGGAGCTCGGCGAGCGACTCCTTCAGCTTGGAGGAGGGCATGCGGACCTCGTCGTGCATCGCCACGTTGGCGTTGCGGATGCGGGTGAGCATGTCGGCGATGGGATCGGTCATGGTCATCTCGGCATACCTCCCGTCACCAGCTGGCCTTGGTCACGCCCGGGAGCTCGCCGGCGTGGGCGAGCTCGCGCAGGCAGACGCGGCAGAGCCGAACTTGCGGTACACCGCACGGGGCCGCCCGCAGCGCGGCAGCGCGTGTAGCCCCGCACCTTGAACTTCGGGTTGCGCTGCTGCTTCTCGATGAGCGCCTTCTTGGCCATTACTGCTGCCCCTCACGCTTGAACGGGAAGCCGAAGGCGCTGAGCAGGGCCTTGCCTTCGGCGTTGGTACGGGCGGTGGTGACGATGGTGATGTCCATGCCCCGGGTCGTGTCGACCTGGTCGTAGTCGATCTCCGGGAAGATGAGCTGCTCGGTGACGCCGAAGGTGTAGTTGCCCCGGCCGTCGAACGAGTTGGCCGGCAGGCCGCGGAAGTCGCGGATGCGGGGGATGGCCAGGCTGATGAGCCGGTCGAGGAACTCCCACATGCGATCGCCCCGCAGGGTGACCTTGGCGCCGATGGCGTTGCCCTCACGGAGCTTGAAGCCGGCGATCGACTTCTTGGCCCGGGTGATGAGCGGCTTCTGGCCGGTGATGATCTCGAGGTCGACGATGGCGCCCTCGAGCAGCTTGGCGCTGATCGGTGGCCGCGACCGACGCCCATGTTGATGACGATCTTCTCGAGCCGCGGGACCTCCATGATGTTGCCGAGGCCGAGCGAGTCCTTGAGCTGGGCCCGGATCTCGTCGTTGTAGCGCTGCTTGAGCCGCGGGAGCTCCTTGGTGGACGTGCTCATCCGATATCACCTTCACACTTGCGGCAGATGCGGACCTTGGTGCCGTCGGGCTCGAAGCGGTAGCCGACGCGGGTCGGCTTGCCGCACGACGGGCAGACGATGGCCACGTTCGAGACCGGCGATCGGCATCTCTTTGTCGATGATGCCGCCCTGCATGGTGGAGCGGGTCGGCTTCTGGTGCTTCTTGGCGATGTTCAGCCGTCGACGATGACCTTGCCCCGGGCGGGGTAGGCGAAGGTGACGGTGCCGGTCTTGCCGCGGTCCTTGCCGGCGAGCACCGCGACGCGGTCGCCCTTGCGGATCTTCATCAGAGCACCTCCGGGGCCAGCGAGACGATGCGCATGAACTTCTTGTCGCGCAGCTCGCGGCCCACCGGGCCGAAGATGCGGGTGCCACGCGGCTGCTGCTGGTCGTTGATGAGCACGGCGGCGTTCTCGTCGAAGCGGATGTAGCGAGCCGTCCGGACGACGCTTCTCCTTCTTCACCCGGACGACGACGCACTTGACGACGTCGCCCTTCTTGACGGCGGCGCCGGGGATGGCGTCCTTGACGGTGGCGACGAAGATGTCGCCGATCGAGGCGTAGCGACGGCGCGAGCCGCCGAGCACCTTGATGCAGAGCACCTCCTTGGCGCCGCTGTTGTCGGCGACCCGGAGTCGGGTCTCCTGCTGGATCATCGGGCACGCTCCAGGACCTCGAGGATGCGCCAGCGCTTGTGCTTCGACAGCGGGCGGGTCTCCTGCACGCGCACCCGGTCGCCGACGTTGAGGTCGTTGGCCTCGTCGTGGACGTACAGCTTCGTGGTGCGCTGGACCGTCTTGTTGTAGCGGGGGTGGCGCACGCGGTCGGTGACGGCCACCACGGCGGTCTTGTCCATGCCGTTCGACGACGACCAGGCCCTCGCGGACCTTGCGGGTGTTCGTGCGGGCTCCGTGTCGGCCACGGTCGTGTTCTCGTCAGCCATCAGGCCGTCTCCTCGTTCGAGCCGGCCGCGAGGGCCTCGGCCGCCGCGATCTCGCGCTCACGCAGCTCGGTGTTGACCCGGGCGATGTCCTTGCGCAGCTGGCCCAGGCGGGCCGAGTTGTCGAGCTGGCCGGTGACGTGCTGGAACCGCAGGTTGAACAGCTCCTGCTTGGTGGCTCCGAGCTTCTCGACGAGCTCGTGGTCGGGCAGCTCCTTGAGAGCCAGGTCGTGCTTGGCCATCAGAACGCCTCCTCACGGGCGACGAAGCGGGCCTTGATCGGCAGCTTCTGGATGGCCCGGTCGATGGCCGCCTTGGCGATCACCGGGATCGCTGTAGGACAGCTCGAACATGATGCGGCCGGGCTTGACCACGGCGACCCAGCGCTCCGGGTTGCCCTTGCCCGAACCCATGCGGGTCTCGGCCGGCTTCTCGGTGACGGGCTTGTCCGGGAACACGTTGATCCAGACCTTGCCGCCGCGCTTGATGTGGCGGGTCATGGCGATACGGGCGGCCTCGATCTGGCGGGCGGTGATCCAGCCCGGCTCGAGGGCCTGGATGCCGTAGTCGCCGAAGCTGACCTCGGTGCCGCCCTTGGCCTGGCCGCGTCATGCGGCCGCGCTGCTGCTTGCGGTGCTTGACCTTGCGGGGCATCAACATGTCAGTCACCGTCCCCGGGGCGGAAGTGCGGGGTCTCGTGGTGCTCGCGGACCGAGCGCTCGATGGCCTCTTCCTCGGCGAGCAGGCGCTCGAGCTCGGGATCGGCTTCCTTGACCAGCGGCGCGGCTTCCTCGACCACGGGCTCGGCGGTCTCGACGCCCTCACCGGCCGGCTTGCGGCGGGTGGCGGCGGACGACGACACGACCTTGCGGGGCTTGATCTGGCCCGAGGTCTCACCGACGGCCATGGCCGCCTCCTTGGTGATCTTGTCCTCGAGGACGCTCTTGTAGGGCAGGATGTCGCCCTTGTAGATCCAGACCTTCACGCCGATGCGGCCGTAGGTGGTCTTGGCCTCGCGGAAGCCGTAGTCGATGTCGGCGCGCAGCGTGTGCAGCGGCACCCGACCCTCGCGGTACCACTCGGTGCGGGCCATCTCGGAGCCGCCGAGGCGACCCGAGCACTGCACCCGGATGCCGAGGGCGCCGGCCTTCTGGGCGTTCTGCACGGCCCGCTTCATGGCCCGGCGGAAGGCGACGCGGCCGGCGAGCTGGTCGGCGACGCCCTGGGCGATCAGCGCGGCGTCGAGCTCGGGCTGCTTGATCTCCTGGATGTTGAGCTGCACCTTGTTGTTGCCGGTGATCGTCGGTGAGCAGGCCGCGCAGGCGGTCGGCCTCGGCGCCACGGCGGCCGATGACGATGCCCGGACGGGCGGTGTGCACGTCGACGCGCAGGCGGTCACGGGTGCGCTCGATCTCGACGCGGCTGATGGCCGCGTGCGGGCAGCTCGGTCATGAGGCAGTTGCGGATCTTCCAGTCCTCGATGATGTACTCGCCGTACTGGCGGCGGTCGGCGAACCAGCGCGACTTCCAGTCGGTGGTGACGCCGAGGCGGAACCCGTAGGGGTTGACCTTCTGGCCCATCAGCTGTCCTTGTCCTCGTCGGTCGACGCGTCGTCGGCCTCGTCGTCTGCGGTGTCGGCGTCGGTCCCGTCGTCTGCGGCGTCGGTGACCTCGGTCGCTCTCGTCGGCCTCGGCCGCCGGCGGCATCCTCGACGACGTCGACGGTCTCGGCCTCGTCGGCCTCGATCGGCGTCGTCGTGGTCGTGGTCGTGACCCTCGTGATCGTGGTCGTGACCTTCGTGGTCGTGATCGTGCTCGGCCTCTTCGGCCTCGGCCGCCTTCTTCTCGGCCTTGGACTGGCGGCTGCGCAGCACCCGCTGGCGGCGGGCCTCGGCGGCCGCCTGGCCGCCGCCGCGACCGCCGGAGGCGATCTCGCGCTGGCGCATGAGCTCGAGCTTCTCGGGGGCGATGCGGCTCACGATGATCGTGATGTGGCAGGTGCGCTTGCGGATGCGGGTGGCCCGGCCCCGGGCCCGGGGGCGCCAGCGCTTGAGCGTCGGGCCCTCGTCGGCGAAGCAGGCCGACACGTAGAGCTCGTCGGCCGGGATCTGGTCGTTGTGCTCGGCGTTGGCGATGGCCGACTCGAGGCACTTGAGGATCACGCTGGGCGACGTCGCGCTCGGCGAACTCGAGGATCTCGAGCGGCCCGGGCGACCGGCTCGTCGCGGATGAGGTCGAGCACCTCGCGGGCCTTGTAGGCCGACGACGCGGACGTACTGACCTGGGCCCGGGTGCCGGGCCGCTCGTTGGTCTTGGTGCCGAACGACATGGCTATCGCCGTCCCTTGTGCTCTTGGCCGGCGTGGAACTTGAACGTGCGGGTGGGGGCGAACTCGCCCAGCTTGTGGCCGACCATCGACTCGGTGATGTACACGGGCACGTGCTTGCGCCCGTCGTGCACGGCGATGGTGTGGCCGACCATCTCGGGGATGATCGTCGAGCGGCGCGACCAGGTCTTGATGACGCGCTTCTCGTTCTGCTCGTTCAGGGCGTCGACCTTCTTGAGCAGGTGGTCGTCGACGAACGGGCCCTTCTTCAGACTGCGAGGCATGGCGTGTGTGTTCCCCTCTACCGGCGCGAGCCGCGGGTGCGGCGTCGACGGACGATGAGCTGTTGCGACGGCTTGGTCTTGTCGCGGGTGCGGCCCTCGGGCTTGCCCCACGGCGACACGGGATGGCGGCCACCGGAGGTCTTGCCCTCGCCGCCACCGTGCGGGTGGTCGACCGGGTTCATGGCGACGCCGCGGGTCTGCGGGCGGACGCCCTTCCAGCGGTTGCGGCCGGCCTTGCCGATCTTGATGAGCTCGGCCTCGGCGTTGCCGACCTCGCCGACGGTGGCCCGGCAGTCGATCGGCACGCGGCGCATCTCGGTGCTGGGCAGGCGCAGGGTGGCGAAGTCGCCCTCCTTGGCCACGAGCTGGACGCTCGAGCCGGCGCTGCGGGCCATCTTGCCGCCGCCGCCGGGCTTGAGCTCGACGTTGTGCACGGTGGTGCCGACGGGGATGTAGCGCAGGGGCAGGGCGTTGCCGGGACGGATCTCGGAGCCCTGGCCGCTCTGCAGCAGGTCGCCGACCGCCACGTTGGCCGGGGCGAGGATGTAGCGCTTCTCGCCGTCGAGGTAGTGCAGCAGCAGGATGCGGGCGTTGCGGTTCGGGTCGTACTCGACCGCGGCGACCTTGGCCGGCACGCCGTCCTTGGTGCGACGGAAGTCGATGATGCGGTACTGCTGCTTGTGGCCGCCGCCCTTGTGGCGGGCGGTCTTGCGGCCGTAGCTGTTGCGGCCGCCGGTGTTGTGCTTGGGGGCCAGCAGCGACTTCTCGGGCGTCGTCTTGGTGATGTCGGAGAAGTCGGAGACGGTCTGGAACCGACGGCCGGGGCTGGTGGGCTTGCGCTTGCGGAGTGCCATGGTTCTATGCCTCGAACAGGTCGATGCTGTCGCCCTCGGCGAGGGTGACGATCGCCCGCTTGGTGTCGGGACGGGAGCCGAAGGTGCCGGTGCGGCGGTTGCGCTTGCGCTTGCCCTTGCGGTTGAGCGTGTTCACGCTGAGCACCTTGACGTCGAAGATCGCCTGGATGGCGTCGCTGATCTCGGGCTTGCTGGCGTCGGGGTGGACCCGGAACGTGTAGACGTTCTGATCGAGCAGGGCGTAGGACTTCTCGCTCACGATCGGCTCGATGATGACGTCGCGGGGATCCTTCACTGGTCGCTCCCCTCGCCCTCGGTGGTCTGGTTGAACGAGAACCCAGCCGGACGCCTTGGCGTCCGTCGGCGTCGGCCTCGACCTCGTCGCCGGCCGACTCGTCGGGGGCGTCGGTGGCGGCTTCCTTGGCGGCGCGCACCTCGGCTTCCTTCTCGGACTTGATGCGGGCGGCCTCGAAGCGCGGGTCGGTCTTCTCGCCGGCCGGCTTGACCCGCTCGGAGGGATCGACCGGCTTCGACGGCCTCGCCCGTCGTTCTTCGGGCGGTTGGGCAGGTCGCTCGCCATGTCGTCGTCGCCTCCTGGCTCGGTGGTGTCGGCGCTCGGCCTCGGGCGCGGCGGCCTTCGGCTCGGCCGCGGCCTTCTTCGGCGCGGCTTCGGCAGCGGCGAGCTCGGCTTGTCGGCCTTCGCCTTGGCCTTGGCCGGCTTGGCCGGAGCGTCGGCGGGGACGGCCGGCAGGGTGTCGCGGGTGAACACGATGTAGTCGCTGCAGAGGATGTCGTAGGCGTTGAGCTCGCCCGACCTCGAGCAGGTGGACCTGCGGGAGGTTGCGGAAGCTCTTGGCGGCGACGGCGTCGTCGGCGCCGACGACGACCACGATGCGACCGCGTGAGCTCGAGCGCACCGAGGGCGGCGACGGCCGACTTGGTGCTCGGGGCGTCGAAGCCCCAGCTCGTCGACCACGACGACCTTGCCCTCGGCGGCCCGGTCGGACAGGGCCGAGCGGAGCGCCAGCTTGATCATCTTCTTGGGGGTGCGCTGGGCGTAGCTGCGGGGCTTCGGGCCGAGGGCGACGCCGCCGCCCTTCCACTGCGGCGCCCGGATGCTGCCCTGGCGGGCGCGGCCGGTGCCCTTCTGCTTCCACGGCTTGGCGCCGCCACCGCGGACCTCGGCCCGGGTCTTGGTGCTCTGGGTGCCGGCCCGGCGGGCGGCGAGCTGGGCGGTGACGACCTGGTGCATCACCGGCAGGTTCGGCTCGATGCCGAAGTACAGCTCGTCGAGGTCGACGGAGCCCTGATCGGCGCCGGCTCGGATCCTTCACGGTGACCTTGGGCATCACTTACCACCCTCTGCTGCGGCCGACGCCTTGACGGCGTCGCGGACGATGACGAGGCCGCCCTTGGGGCCGGGGACGGCGCCCCGGACGAGCAGGAGGCCGCGCTCGGCGTCGGCCTCGACGACCTCGAGGTTCAGGGTCGTGACCTGCTCGCCACCCATGCGACCGGCCATGCGGGTGCCCTTGAACACCCGGGCCGGGGTGGCGCAGGCGCCGACCGAGCCGGGCTTGCGGTGCACGCGGTGGGTGCCGTGGGAGGCCTTCTGGCCGCTGAAGTTGTGACGCTTCATCGTGCCGGCGAAGCCCTTGCCCTTGCTGACGGCGGTGACGTCGATGAGGTCGCCGGCGGCGAGGATGTCGATGGTGATCTCCTGGCCGACCTCGTAGCCCGATGACGTCGTCGAGGCGGAGCTCGACGAGCTTGGTGCCGGCGGCGACGCCGGCCTTGTCGAAGTGACCGGCCTGCGGGCTGGCTCAGCTTGCGCGGCGTCCTTCGTACCGAAGGTCACCTGCAGCGCGCTGTAGCCGTCGCGCTCGGGGGTCTTGATCTGGACGACGCGGAGGGTGCTGACCCGGATCACGGTGACGGGGACGACGCGGTTCGCGTCGTCCCACACCTGGGTCATGCCGACCTTCTCGCCGACGAGTGCCTTGTTCGCCATACCGGCTGCGTTCTTTCTGTGTCTGTTGCTTGCGTCGGGGCCGGCCTCGTCCCAATGAGCGACGGGTGCCTGTTCACGCGGACGCTCCGCACGGGAAGATCCCGGCGGAGCGCCTGTTCGGTTGTGCTGCGGGGTTCCACCACCTGGAGGGCAGTGGCCGACGCAGACGTCAGTTCGAGGTTCGAGCGATTCGGTGCGTCAGGCCGCGGAGCGGTCCCGTGCACACGAGAGGACGAGCATAGCGGTGAACGTCGCGAGAGTTCCAAAGCGGGTTCTGCCCGCGGACGGCCGACGGCCCATACTGGCGGGGTGGCGACACCCGTCCCCTCGGCTCCGGCGTGGCTCGACGAGCTGGACCTCAAGGCCGGTCCTCCCTGGCTGTCGATGGGCATCCGCACCCTCGATCTCGACCGCTGGCTGGTGGTCGACGACCGCTTCGCCGACGAGCTCGATCTCAAGCGCCGCCTGCTGTCCGAGCGTCCCGACGACGTCTTCGCGGCCCGCCCGCGGCCCTCGATGCCAGCACCGAGGTGCTCGAGCTGGTCACCGTCCTGGCTCGCCGTCCACCACCCCGACGTCCTCCCCCGACCCGAACCGGTAGCCCGATCGGTACCCCAGGGGCCCGATCGGGCTACCGGTTCGGGGGTGGCGGGGGTTCGGACGGGCGGCACCCGCTGGATGCGGCAGGGCGGCTGGTGCAGGAGGACCTGTGCGTGCTGGTCGAGCACGACGGCACGCTACCCGCTCGAGGCGGCCTCGCTGTGCTTCCCGTCGCACTGGCGGCTGCACGAGAAGCTGGGCGGTCGCTGGCCGCCATCCACGCGCCGGTCCCCCACTACGCCGAGGAGCTCGAGGCCAAGGTCGACACCTTCTTCGGTCGGCTCCGCGTCGACCGCCCGGTCGTGCGGCGCAACCTGTCGATCCACTGCCACGACGACCTCTACCGGCCCGAGCCCCACGAGTCGCCGGACTCGTTCGCCCCGGATGCCTCGGGCGTCGACGAGGTCTGGCTGCGCAGCGAGCGCCAGACGCTCGTCCGGCTGCCCCGCACCGGCGCCGTGCTGTTCACCATCAAGACCCAGCTCTGCCCGGTGACCGCCCTCCGCCACCGCCCCGACCTGGCCGTCGCCCTGGCCGCGCAAGCTGGCCGCCGAGCAGGCCGACCTCGCCACCCGGGGCGACACCATCCCCTTCCCGCCCTGGCTCATCCCCTGGCTCGAGCACCTGCGAAGCCCTTGAGCCGGCCGACTCCGACGGGCTCTAGCCTGACCATCGGACCTTCCCCTCCGCTGATCGCCAGACCACCCGAGGAGAAGGATGACCATCGACGAGCGAGCTCGCCACGAGCTGTTCCTCGCCGCCGAGCAGGCGCTCGGCCGCCAGCAGACGGAGACCCTGATGGAGCTGCTCCCACCCGTCGGCTGGGCCGAGGTCGCCACCAAGCAGGATCTGGCCGCCGCTCGAGGAGCGGATGGCGCTGCGGTTCGACGCTCGTCGACCAGCGGTTCCAGATGGTCGACGAGCGCTTCGTCGATGGACGCTCGAGCTCGGCACGCGAGTTCGAGATGGTCGACCAGAAGTTCGAGACCGTCGAGCAGAAGTTCGACACGCAGACCGCCCACCTGCTCGGCGAGCTCGACCGCCGCTTCAACGCGCAGACCCGGACGCTGTTCCTGAGCCTGGCCGGCCTGATGATCTCACTGACGACCGCTGCTGATCTCGCCGTCCGCTGATCGACCCGACGACCGCAGCAGGTCGTGCCACGGATCGCCGGTCATGGTGAGCGGCGCTCCATCCGGGCGAGCTCCAGTGCGGCCAGTCCCGGGTGTGGGCCCGCAGCCGCTCGCACAGATCGACCGGCGGCTCGAAGGGCACCTCGAGGCCGCCGGCCACGTCGTGGCCGTGCAGCGCCAGCTCGAGCGCGCCCCGGGGCACGAAGTCCGCGGGCGGCCGGGTCTCGACCTGCGGGAACCGCCAGATGATCGCCCGCACGTCGCGGGCGCGGCCGCGACCACCGCGGCGAGCACCCGCGCCGCGGTCTCGACCCCCTCGGCCAGGTCGGCGGCCGCGGATCGGGCCCGAGCGTGAAGGGCTCCCCCGCCGGGTAGTCGTCGGTCTTGCGCGACGGCCAGGAAGAACGCCGGCGCCAGCACCGTGTCGACGGCGTGGTCCGCCGTCCGCGCGCACGACCACTCCAAGCGATCCCGGCCGGCGCCGACCAGTCCCGGTCCGCAGCCGCTCGCCAACGAGTCGGCCACCAGCGCCGCCAGCACCTCGAGATCGTCGCCCGTGAACGCCACCGCCGACCAGACGCTCAGACGGCGCGCAGGACGACCGACAGGAGCCCGGGGACGCGAAGCCCCGGGCTCGTCGTACCGGGCTGCTGCGTGCCGGATCGAGGCGGGCCTAGGCCTGCTGGATCTTGATCTCGATGTCGACGCCGGCCGGCAGGTCGAGGCGCTGCAGCGAGTCGACCGTCTTGGGCGACGGCTCGAGGATGTCGAGCAGGCGCTTGTGGATGCGCATCTCGAAGTGCTCGCGCGAGTCCTTGTCCTTGTGCGGCGAGCGGATCACCGTGTAGCGGTGCTTCTCGGTGGGCAGCGGCACCGGACCCCGGATGGTGGCGTTGGTGCGCACGACCGTCTCGACGATCTTCTTCGTCGACTGGTCGATGATCTCGTGATCGTAGGCCTTGAGCCTGATCCGGATCTTCTGCTTGTCAGCCATGGGAACGGTGCTGCTTTCTCGACTCGTTGCGGTCGTTACTTGATGATCTTGGTGACGCGGCCGGCGCCCACGGTACGGCCACCCTCACGGATGGCGAACCGCAGACCCTCTTCCATCGCGATCGGGTGGATCAACTCCACCTTCATCTCCGTGTTGTCACCCGGCATGCACATCTCGGTGCCCTCCGGCAACGTCACATGCCCCGTCACATCCGTCGTCCGGAAATAGAACTGCGGCCGATAGTTCGAGAAGAACGGCTTGTGCCGACCACCCTCCTCCTTGGTCAACACATACACCTGACCCTCGAACTCGGTGTGCGGCGTGATCGAACCCGGCTCCGCCAACACCTGACCCCGCTCCACCTCCTCCTTCTTCGTCCCCCGCAACAACGCACCGATGTTGTCGCCCGCCCGACCCTCATCGAGCAACTTGCGGAACATCTCCACACCCGTGCACGTCGTCTTCGCCGTCGGCTTGATCCCCACGATCTCGATCTCATCACCGGTGTGCACGATCCCCTGCTCCACCCGGCCCGTCACCACCGTGCCCCGACCCGTGATCGTGAACACATCCTCGATCGGCATCAAGAACGGCATGTCCGTCGCCCGCTCCGGCTGCGGGATGTACGTATCCACCGCCGTCATCAACTCCAACACCTGATCCACCGCCACCTCGATCACCCTCGAGCGCCTTCAACGCCGACACCTTCACCACCGGCACATCATCACCCGGGAACTCATACTCCGACAGCAGCTCACGCACCTCGAGCTCCACCAGATCCAACAGCTCCTCATCATCGACCATGTCGACCTTGTTCAACGCCACCACGATCGCCGGCACCCCCACCTGCCGAGCCAACAACACATGCTCACGCGTCTGCGGCATCGGACCATCCGCCGCCGACACCACCAAGATCGCCCCATCCACCTGCGCCGCACCCGTGATCATGTTCTTGATGTAATCCGCATGCCCCGGCATATCCACATGCGCATAATGACGATTCGGCGTCTCATACTCCACATGCGAGATGTTGATCGTGATCCCCCGCTCACGCTCCTCCGGCGCCTTGTCGATGTTCGCGAACTCCGTGAACGAGTTGTTCGCCGGATCCGCATCCGCCAACACCTTCGTGATCGCCGCCGTCAACGTCGTCTTCCCATGATCGATATGACCCATCGTCCCCACATTCGCATGCGGCTTGTTGCGCTCGAACTTCTCTCTGGCCATGACGTGATCTCCTGGAGCTTTCTTGAAACGGGAACTGACGCGTGACGAATGGGAGGGGGGCGACGACTACTCGCCGCGGACCCGGGTGACGATCTCTTCCTGCACGTTCGACGGCATCTGCTGATACGAATCGAACTGCATCGTGTAGGTGGCGCGGCCCTGGGTGCGCGAACGCAGGTCGGTAGCGTAGCCGAACATCTCCGACAGGGGCACCTGAGCGTTGATGACCTGGCTGTTGCCGCGCTGCTCCATGCCGCCGAGCTTGCCGCGGCGGCTGGACAGGTCGCCCATGACGTCGCCCATGTAGTCGTCGGGGGTGACGACCTCGACCTTCATGATCGGCTCGAGCAGGATCGGCTTGGCCTTGCGGGCCGCTTCCTTGAACGCCATGGTGCCGGCGATCTTGAACGCCATCTCGGAGGAGTCGACGTCGTGGTACTTGCCGTCGGTGAGCGTGGCCCGCACGTCGACGGTGGGGTAGCCGGCGAGCACGCCGGCGGTCATGGCGTCCTGGATGCCGGCATCGACCGAGGGGATGTACTCCTTGGGGATGCGCCCGCCGCTGATCTCGTCGACGAACTCGTAGCCGCCGCCGGGGCCGGTGTTCTCGATCGAGATCGTGACCTCGGCGTACTGGCCCGAGCCACCCGTCTGCTTCTTGTGGGTGTAGGTGCTCTTCTCGACCTTCTGGCTGATGGTCTCGCGGTAGGCCACCTGCGGCTTGCCGACGGTGGCGTCGACCCGGAACTCGCGGAGCATGCGGTCGACGAGCACCTCGAGGTGCAGCTCGCCCATGCCGGAGATGATGGTCTGGCCGGTCTCCTCGTCGGTGCGGACCTGGAAGGTCGGGTCCTCCTCGGAGAGCGAGAACAGGGCCTTGCTCATCTTGTCCTGGTCGGCCTTGGTCTTGGGCTCGACGGCGACGTGGATGACGGGCTCGGGGAACTCGAGCTCCTCGAGCACGATCGGGGCGTCGATGGCGCAGAGCGTGTCGCCGGTCTTGGTGTTCTTGAGGCCGATGCCGGCCACGATGTCGCCGGCGAAGACGCCGTCGAGGTCCTGCTGGTGGTTGGCGTGCATCTCGAGCACGCGACCGAGCGCGCTCCTTGTTGCCGGTGCGGCTGTTGAAGACCTGCGCGCCCTTGGGCATCTGGCCGCTGTAGACCCGGAAGTAGATGAGCTTGCCGACGTCGGGGGCGGTCATGATCTTGAAGGCCAGCGCCGAGAAGGGCTCGTCGTCGTCGGCCTTGCGCTCGAGCGTCTCGTTGCCCTTGAGGTTCATGCCCTGGGTGGGCGGCAGGTCGATCGGCGACGGCAGGTAGTCGACGACGGCGTCGAGCAGGGGCTGCACGCCCTTGTTCTTGAACGCGGTGCCGTTGAGGATCGGGACGACCTCGTTGGCGATGGTCGCGCGGCGGATGGCCACCCGCAGGTCGTCGGCGGTGATCTCTTCCTCGCCGACGAACTTCTCGAGGATGGTCTCGTCGAAGTTGGCGAGGGTCTCGATCAGCTCGGCGCGGTACTGGGTGGCCTGGTCGACGCAGGTCGGCCGGGATGTCCTGCACGGTCCACTTGGCGCCGAGCTCCTCGTCCTCCCAGACGAGGGCCTGCATGGTGAGCAGGTCGATGACGCCCTTGTAGTGGCCCTCGGCGCCGATCGGGCAGCTGGATCACGGCGGTGGTGCAGTCGAGGCGGTCCTGGATGCTGTCGAGCGCCTTGAAGAAGTCGGCGCCGAGGCGGTCCATCTTGTTGACGAAGCACATGCGGGGCACGCCGTACTTGTTGGCCTGGCGCCAGACGTTCTCGGTCTGGGGCTCGACGCCGGCGACGCCGTCGAACACGGCGACGGCGCCGTCGAGGACGCGCAGCGAGCGCTCGACCTCGACGGTGAAGTCGACGTGGCCGGGCGTGTCGATGATGTTGATGCGGTGGTCGTTCCACAAGCAGGTCGTGGCGGCCGACGTGATGGTGATGCCGCGCTCCTGCTCCTGGACCATCCAGTCCATGGTGGCGGCGCCCTCGTGGACCTCACCGATCTTGTAGTTGCGACCGGTGTAGTAGAGGATCCGCTCGGTCGTGGTGGTCTTGCCGGCATCGATGTGGGCCATGATGCCGATGTTGCGGGTGCGCTCGAGTGGGTGTGTCCTGGCCATCGGGGTCTCTATCTCTCGTGGAACTTCCGGGCTCGTCGAGCTCGGGTACGGCTGGCGGGTGGTGTTCGGGGGCCGAGGCCGGCGGTCGTGATCGGCGGGCGCCCCTTCGCGGCAGCACCGACCGAGTGGTTCCGGTCGGTGCGAGCTCGGGGCCGGCTCACGCCGGGGACCGGCGGGCTACCAGCGGTAGTGGGCGAAGGCCTTGTTCGACTCGGCCATCTTGTGCATGTCCTCGCGACGCTTGACCGAGGCGCCGACGCCGTTGGAGGCGTCGAGCAGCTCGTTGGCCAGGCGCTCGGCCATCGTCTTCTCCCGGCGCTGCCGGGAGTAGCCGACGATCCAGCGGATGGCGAGGGTGTTGGCCCGGCGGGGGCGCACCTCGACCGGCACCTGGTAGGTGGCGCCACCGACGCGACGGCTCTTGACCTCGAGCTGGGGCTTCACGTTGTCGACGGCGCGCTTGAGGGTGGCGAGCGGCTCGGCGCCCGTCTTCTCCTCGATGATGGCGCAGCGCCTCGTACATGATGCGCTCGGCGGTGGAGCGCTTGCCGCGCTGCAGGACCTTGTTGACGATCTGGGTGACCAGCACCGAGCGGTAGATCGGGTCGGGCATCAGCTCACGGCGCGGGGCGGGACCCTTGCGAGGCATGTCAGCTTTCCTTCTTGGCGCCGTAGCGGCTACGGGCCTGCTTGCGGTCGCGCACGCCGGAGGTGTCGAGGGTGCCGCGGATGATCTTGTAGCGCACGCCCGGGAGGTCCTTCACACGACCGCCGCGGACGAGCACGATGGAGTGCTCCTGCAGGTTGTGGCCCTCGCCGGGGATGTAGGCGGTGACCTCCATGCCGCTGGTGAGGCGGACACGAGCCACCTTGCGCAGCGCGGAGTTCGGCTTCTTCGGGGTGGTCGTGTACACGCGGGTGCACACGCCCACGACGCTGCGGCGCGCCCTTGAGCGCCGGCGTCTTGCCCTTGGCCGGCTTCGACTCGCGGCCCTTGCGGACCAACTGCTGGATGGTGGGCACGAAGGCACCTTTCCTGACGTGCTGGAGAGAAGGCCGGCTCGATCGCGGCTGCGCGACAGAGCCGGAGGACAATGCTACGGGGCGCAGGTCCCGAACGGGGCAAACCCTGGTGAGCCGACCGCCAGGCCCCGGACGGCTCCGGGACCCGGACGGGCGGCGGTCGCGGATCAGCTGGCGGCGTCGCCGCCGGTGGGCAGGTCGATGACCTTGGCGTCGGGCGAGCTCGGCCCCGAGTCGGCCTGGTCGCCGTTGCCGGCCACCAGGTCGGAGCGACCGGCCAGCCACTCGGCCAGGTCCTGCTCCTCGTCGGCGGAGGAGTAGAACTCCATCGGCTGGTAGTCGGGAGCGCTGGTGGCGATCTCCCGGTAGTTGGCCATGCCGGTGCCGGCCGGGATGAGCTTGCCGATGATGATGTTCTCCTTGAGGCCGAGCAGCGAGTCGCTGCGCGACTCGATGGCGGCCTCGGTGAGCACCCGGGTGGTCTCCTGGAACGACGCCGCCGACAGCCACGAGTCGGTGGCCAGCGACGCCTTGGTGATGCCCATCAGCTCGGGACGGCCCTCGGCGGGCGTCTTGCCCTCCTGGACCAGGGCCCGGTTGGTGTCGGTGTAGACCTTCTGGTCGACGCGCTCGCCCGGCAGGAAGTCGGAGTCGCCCGGCTCCTGCACGGCGATGCGGCGGGTCATCTGGCGCACGATCAGCTCGATGTGCTTGTCGTGGATCGGCACGCCCTGGTCCCGGTAGACCTTCTGGACCTCGGTCGACGAGGTAGGCCTGCGTCTCGCGGATGCCCTTGATCTCGAGCAGCTCCTTGGGATCGCGGGGGCCTTCGACGATGGCGTCGCCGGCCTGGATCTCCTGGCCCTCGGTGACCTCGAGGCGAGCGAGGCTCGGCACCGTGTAGCTCTCCTCGGTGCCGTCGTCGGCCACGACCGTGACGACCCGGCCCTTGCCCTCGTCGTCGCGCGATGCGGACCACGCCCGACAGCGCGGGTGAGGGTGGCCTTGCCCTTCGGGCTGCGAGCCTCGAAGAGCTCGACCACGCGGGGCAGACCGCCGGCGATGTCCTGGCCACCGGCGATGCCGCCGGTGTGGAAGGTCCGCATGGTGAGCTGGGTGCCCGGCTCACCGATCGACTGGGCGGCGATGACGCCGACGGCCTCGCCGGTCTCGATGGTCTTGCTGGTGGCCAGCGACAGGCCGTAGCTGGCGGCCGAGATGCCGATGTCGGAGTCGTCGGTGAGCGGCGACAGCACGCGGAGCCGGGTCACGCCCGGATCGTCGCGGAGCAGCTCGAGCTCCTCCTCGTGCACCGTCGAGCCCTTGGGCAGCACCGTGCCGTCGGACAGCGTGACGTCGTCGGCCAGGACCCGGCTGTAGATCCGGTTCTCGAGGTAGTGCCGCTTGCCCGGCTCGTCCGGGCGTGACGTCCTCGATCCAGATGCCGCGGACCGGACGGGTGGTGCCGTCGGGGCCCGGGGCGAACGGGTCGTCGCTGTTGATGATGAGCTCCTGGGCGACGTCGACCAGACGACGGGTGAGGTAGCCCGAGTCGGCGGTGCGCAGGGCGGTGTCGACGAGGCCCTTCCGGGCGCCAGGCGTGGCGATGAAGTACTCCAGCATCGTGAGGCCCTCACGGAAGTTGCTCTTGATCGGGCGGGGGATCATGTCACCACGGGGGTTGGCCACCAGGCCGCGCATGCCGGCGATCTGGCGGACCTGCATCATGTTCCCTCGAGCACCCGAGCCCACCATCATGTCGATGGGGTTGAACTGCTGGGCCTTGAGGCGACTCCTCCATCTTCACGCGCACCTCGTCGGTGGCGTTGGTCCAGATCTCGACTTCCTTCTGGCGGCGCTCGCCGTCGGTGATGATGCCCCGACGGAACTGGTTCTCGACCTTGTCGGCTTCCTTCTCGTGACGGTCGAGGATCTCGGCCTTCTCGGGCGGGGTCTGCACGTCGTCGATGGAGACGGTCAGGCCCGGACTTGGCTGGCGAACCGGAAGCAGAGGTTCTTGATGGCGTCGAGGCTGGTCGGCGACCTCGGCCTTCTCGTACTGGTCGGCCAGCGTGTCGACGAGCTCACCCATCTGGCGCTTGTTGACGCGCTCGTTGATGAAGGCGAACCGGGCCGGCAGGGCGGTGTCGAAGAAGACCCGACCGACGGTGGTCTTGTGGTAGGTGGCGGCCTGGCCGTTGGCCGGGGTGTCGACCAGCTTCGGCGACCGGAACTCGATCGTCGGCGTGCAGCGACACGTCGCCGGCCTCGTAGGCCCGCTCGAGCTCGTGCAGGTGCCGGAACACCTGGCCCTCGCCCTTGGCCCCCTCGACCTGCTCGGTGAGGTAGGAGGCGCCGATGATCATGTCCTGGGTCGGCGTGACCAGCGGACGGCCGTCGGCCGGGCTGAGCACGTTGTTGGCCGACAGCATGAGGACCCGGCTCTCGGCCTGGGCCTCGGCCGACAGCGGCAGGTGCACGGCCATCTGGTCGCCGTCGAAGTCGGCGTTGAAGGCGTGGCACACCAGCGGGTGGATCTGGATGGCCTTGCCCTCGACCAGCACCGGCTCGAAGGCCTGGATGCCGAGGCGGTGCAGCGTGGGCGCACGGTTGAGGAGCACCGGGTGCTCCTTGATGACGTCCTCGAGCACGTCCCACACCTGCGGGCGACGACGCTCGACCATGCGCTTGGCCGACTTGATGTTCTGGGCCAGCTCGGCGTCGACCAGCTTCTTCATGACGAACGGCTTGAACAGCTCGAGCGCCATCAGCTTGGGCAGGCCGCACTGGTGCAGCTTGAGCGTCGGGCCGACCACGATGACCGAACGGCCGGAGTAGTCGACGCGCTTGCCGAGCAGGTTCTGGCGGAACCGGCCCTGCTTGCCCTTGAGCATGTCGGAGAGCGACTTGAGCGGGCGGTTGCCCGGGCCGGTGACCGGCCGGCCGCGGCGGCCGTTGTCGAACAGCGCGTCGACGGCCTCCTGCAGCATGCGCTTCTCGTTGTTGACGATGATCTCGGGCGCACCGAGGTCGAGCAGGCGCTTGAGCCGGTTGTTGCGGTTGATCACCCGGCGGTAGAGGTCGTTGAGGTCGGACGTGGCGAAGCGGCCACCGTCGAGCTGCACCATCGGGCGCAGCTCCGGCGGGATCACCGGCACGACGTCGAGGATCATGGCCCGGGGGTCGTTGACCCGGCGGCCGTTCTCGTCGCGGCGGTTGAAGGCCGAGACGATCTTGAGGCGCTTGATGGCCTTCTGCTTGCGCTGGGCCGACAGGGGGCGCTGGCCCTCCTGCGGGTCGATGGCGGCGCGGAGCTTCTCCTCCTCCTCGTCGAGGTCGATGCGCTCGATCAGGCGGGCTTGATGGCGTCGGCGCCCATGCCGCCCTCGAAGTACTCGCCGTAGCGGTCGGTCAGCTCACGCCAGAGCATCTCGTCTTCGATGATCTTGCGGGCGAAGAGGTCCTTGAACTCGTCGAAGGCGCGGACGAGCACGTCGATCTCGAGGTCGAACTGCTCGCGGATCATGGCGATGTCCTTGTCGCCGGACCGCTGGCGGGCCTTGATCTCGGAGTCCTTGGCGCCCTCGGCCTCGAGGTCGGCGAGCTCCTTCTCGAGCTCCTCGAACCGCTTGGCGATGGCCGAGCTCGCGCTCCTTCTCGATGGCGTCGCGCTCGCCGAGCATCTCGGCCTCGAGGTTCGGGCAGGTCCTCGTGGCGACGCTCCTCGTCGACCCACGACGACCAGGTTGGCGGCGAAGTAGATGACCTTCTCGAGCTGCTTGGCCTTGAGCTCCTCACGGACCTCGGTGCCCATGAGCAGGTAGGCCAGCCACGAACGGGTGCCGCGGAGGTACCAGATGTGCACGACCGGGGCGGCCAGCTCGATGTGGCCCATGCGCTCGCGCCGGACCTTGGAGCGGGTGACCTCGACGCCGCAGCGCTCGCAGATGATGCCCTTGAAGCGGACGCGCTTGTACTTGCCGCAGTAGCACTCCCAGTCCTTGGTCGGACCGAAGATCTTCTCGCAGAAGAGGCCGTCCTTCTCCGGCTTGAGCGTGCGGTAGTTGATGGTCTCCGGCTTCTTGACCTCGCCGTTGGACCACGTGCGGATCGAGTCGGCCGTGGCCAGACCGATGCGAAGCTGGTCGAAGTTGTTGACGTCGAGCATGCTGCTAGCCCCTCTCCGCCTGGCGGCGGGCGTCTTCTTCGTCACTGCCCCGCTCGGGCCGTGACAGGTCGATGCCGAGTTCCTCGGCGGTACGGAAGATGTCCTCGTCGAGCTCACGCATCTCGATCTCCTCACCGGTGGTGGAGAGGACCTCGACGTTGAGGCACAGGGCCTGCATCTCCTTGATGAGCACCTTGAAGCTCTCGGGGATGCCGGGCTCGGGGATGTTCTCGCCCTTGACGATGGCCTCGTAGACCTTCACCCGGCCGAGCACGTCGTCGGACTTGATGGTGAGCAGCTCCTGCAGGCAGTAGGCGGCGCCGTAGGCCTCGAGGGCCCAGACCTCCATCTCGCCGAAGCGCTGGCCACCGAACTGCGCCTTACCACCGAGCGGCTGCTGGGTGATCATGGAGTAGGGACCGGTGGACCGGGCGTGGATCTTGTCGTCCACGAGGTGGGCCAGCTTCAGGATGTAGACGATGCCGACCGTGATCGGGTTGTCGTAGGCCTCGCCGGTGCGACCGTTGTAGAGCGTGGTCTTGCCGTTGCGCTGGATCAGCCGGCCGCCGTCGCCGTAGCGCTCGTCGGTGGCCTCGGGGGTGAGGTTCTCGAAGATGTGCTGGATGGTCGGGTGCTTGCCGGCCTGCTCCTCCTCGTCCCAGTGGGCACCGTCGAACACCGGCGTGGCGATGAGGGTGGCGGGCGGGGTGTTGGTGCGGGTCTTGTTCTCGATGCCGCGGATCGGCTCGTCGCCGACCTTCTCGCCCTTGACGTCCCAGCCCCAGCGGGCGGCGTAGCCGAGGTGGGCCTCGAGGATCTGGCCCACGTTCATGCGGGACGGCACGCCGAGCGGGTTGAGGATGATGTCGACGGGGGTGCCGTCGGCCAGGAAGGGCATGTCCTCGATCGGGAGGATCTTGGAGATGACGCCCTTGTTGCCGTGGCGGCCGGCCAGCTTGTCGCCCACGCTGATCTTGCGCTTCTGGGCCACGTAGACCCGGACCAGCTGGTTGACGCCCGGGGGCAGCTCGTGGCTCTCGTCGCGGCTGAACACCTTGACGTCGATGACCTTGCCGGACTCGCCGTGGGGCACCTTGAGCGAGGTGTCGCGGACCTCGCGGGCCTTCTCACCGAAGATGGCCCGCAGGAGGCGCTCCTCGGGGGTGAGCTCGGTCTCGCCCTTGGGGGTGACCTTGCCCACCAGCACGTCGCCGGCGTCGACCTCGGCACCGACGCGGATGATGCCGCGCTCGTCGAGGTCGGCGAGGATCTCCTCGGAGAGGTTCGGGATGTCCCGGGTGATCTCCTCGGGGCCGAGCTTGGTGTCGCGGGCGTCGATCTCGTGCTCGTGGATGTGGATCGACGTGAGCACGTCGTCCTTCACCAGGCGCTCCGAGAGGATGATGGCGTCCTCGAAGTTGTAGCCCTCCCAGGTCATGTAGGCCACGACCAGGTTCTTGCCGAGGGCGAGCTCGCCGTTCTCGGTGGAGGGGCCGTCGGCGAGGATGTCGCCCTTGCGGATCTTGTCGCCCTCGTCGACCCGGGGCTTCTGGTTGATGCAGGTGTCCTGGTTCGAGCGCTCGAACTTGAGCAGCCGGTAGACCTTGCGGCCCTTGGTCTTGTACTCGACGGTGATGCTGGTGCCGTCGACCGGCGACGACCTGGCCGTCGTCCTCGGCGATGATCATGTCGGCCGCGTCGCGGGCGGCCCGGGCCTCGATGCCGGTGCCGATGTAGGGCGCCTCGGCCTTGAGCAGCGGCACGGCCTGCTTCTGCATGTTGGCGCCCATGAGGGCGCGGTTGGCGTCGTCGTGCTCGAGGAACGGGATGAGCGCGGTGGCGACCGAGACGATCTGCTTCGGCGAGACGTCCATGAGCTCGACCTCGGACGGGGCCACCGAGGAGATCTCGGTGGTGGCGCCGAAGAAGACGTCGCGCTCGAGCTGGAGCTTGAGCTCGCCCAGCGTGGCGGCCTGGGGCGAGCGCCGCACGAGCACGCGGTCGTCGACTTGAAGGTGCCGTCGGGGTTGAGCGGGGCGTTGGCCTGGGCGACGACGTACTCCTCCTCCTCGTCGGCGGCCAGGTACACGATCTCGTCGGTGACCTTGCCGTTGACGACCTTGCGGTACGGCGACTCGATGAAGCCGAACTCGTTGACCCGGGCGTAGGTGGCCAGGGCGCCGATCAGGCCGATGTTCGGGCCTTCCGGCGTCTCGATCGGGCACATGCGGCCGTAGTGGCTGAAGTGCACGTCGCGGACCTCGAAGCCGGCCCGCTCACGGGACAGGCCACCCGGGCCGAGCGCCGAGAGGCGACGGCGGTGGGTGAGGCCCGACAGCGGGTTGACCTGGTCCATGAACTGGGAGAGCTGGCTGGTGCCGAAGAACTCCTTGATGGCGGCGACCACCGGCCGGATGTTGATCAGCGTCTGGGGCGTGATGGCCTCGACGTCCTGGGTGGTCATGCGCTCGCGGACGACCCGCTCCATGCGGGACAGGCCGATGCGGACCTGGTTCTGGATGAGCTCGCCGACCGAGCGGATGCGGCGGTTGGCGAAGTGGTCCTGGTCGTCGAGGCGGTAGCCCGGCTCGGCGTTGACCAGGTGCAGCAGGTAGGTCGTGGCCGCGAGGACCTCGGCCGGCGTGAGCACCGGCTGGTCGAGCTCGGGGCGCTCGAGCTCGATGCCGAAGATCTGCTCGATCTTGTCGAGCTCGGGGCCGAGCTTGCGGTTGAGCTTGTAGCGACCGACCCGGCTGAGGTCGTAGCGGCGGTTCTCGAAGAACGCGTTGCGGAAGTAGGCCTTGGCCGACTCGACCGACGGCGGCTCGCCCGGACGGGCCCGCTTGTAGATCTCGACCAGCGCCTCGTCCTGGGTGGCGGCCAGCTCGCGGTCCTTCTCCCACTGCCCCTCGAGGAAGTCGAAGTGGCTCACGAAGCTTCTGGAGGAAGCCGGGGTGGTTCTCCTCGTCGTAGCCGAGGGCCCGGAGCAGCACGAACAGGCTGAGGCGACGCTTGCGGGCGACGCGGCAGCCGGCGGTGACGTCCTTGCCCGGCTTCTGCTCGACGTCGAACTCGATCCACTCGCCGCGGTAGGGGTGGATGGTGCCGGTGACGAGCTGGTGCTTGGTCAGGTTGCGCAGGCGGAAGCGCTCGCCCGGCTGGAAGATGACGCCCGGCGAGCGCACGAGCTGCGACACGACGACGCGCTCGGTGCCGTTGATCACGAACGTGCCCTTGTCGGTCATCATGGGGAAGTCGCCCATGAAGACCGTCTGCTCCTTGATCTCGCCGGTGGTGGCGTTCATGAACCGGGCCCGCACGAAGATCGGCGCGGAGAAGGTCATGTCCTTCTCCTTGCACTCCTCGACCGAGAACTTCGGCGGCGGCCGCAGGTCCTCGTCGTCGGGGTCGAACTCCAGCTCGAGCTGCAGGGTCTCGGTGAAGTCCTTGATCGGGCTGATGTCGCGGAAGGTCTCCGCGAGGCCCTTCGTTGCAGGAACCACTCGAACGAGGCTCGCTGGATGGCGATCAGGTCGGGAGCTCGAGGACCTCGTCGAGGTTCGCGAACGAATAGCGGTCCCGGATGGCAGGGCGAGCAGACAAGGATTACCCCTTGGAGACAGGCGGACGGCGGTGGTGTCGCGGCATCCGTGCCCAGACGCGCGGGGTCGCCAAAAAGGGTCTGGCGAGAGCGGGACGGGCGTGCACGGCAGAACCAGGCTAGGCGCGCCCGCGCCTAAGAGCAACCCGAGGTTTTTCTCCGTCGGGCCACACTCGGGGGATCAACCACTACTTCCCCGTGCAGGTTGCGGGCAGGGTAAGACGATCCGCGGGACAGGTCAAGGCTTCCCCACATTTCGAACTGATGACGACCCGTGACCGCCGCACGCCGGCCGCCGGCCCACCCTGCATGGGTGCACCCGGCGGCCGCGGCGACGGCAGACGCGCGTCGGCCCGCTACTTCTTCTTCTTGCCCTTCTTCTTCTTGTCCTTCTTCTTGCTCTTCTTCTTCTTGGCCATCTCGCCTCCTCTCCCTCCCCGTCACCCGGCGTGCACCCGGGCGTACATCCGGGTGAACGCTAGTTGGCCGACGCGTCGACGCGATCGCGGAGTCGCGGCGTCGGGCTCAGGTCGAGGAGCGCGCCCGCCAGGGCGTCGAGCACGGCCACGTCGAGGCCGCCGGCGCCGGTGAGGTAGGCCGCGACCGAGCCGTGCTCGGCTCGCAGGTCGGCCAGCACCTCGGGCCGGGTCGGGAAGAACGGCAGGTCCGCGTCGGCGACGCCGACCGCGCTCGAGCAGCAGCGCCGCGACCACCACGGCGCGGTCCTCGCCGACCCCGGCGTGGAAGAGCAGCGGGTGGTTGGCCCGGTCGGCGGCGAGGGCCGCGACCTCGGCCAGCTGACCGGCATCGTCCTCCCCCACCCCCGGCAGCTCCCACCGGGTGTCGGGGTCGAGCCAGCTCGGCCGGCCGGACGAACCCGAGCCGCCCCGCAGGTCGCACACCGTCCGGACCCGCAGGCCGCGCGAGCACGCTCGCGCCCGGCCCCGTCGAGGTCGTCGATCGGGTCGCCGGCGTACAGCCGACCCCAGCCGGTCACCGCCCGAGGCCGGTCGGGCCGGCGCGGCCGCCCGGCCCCCGAGGTCGACGGCGTGCCCGGCCCGCCCGAGGCGGATCAGCCGCTCGGCCCCCACCACGAAGCGCCCGTCGAGGTCGAGCACGTGGACGTAGGCCCGGAAGCCCTCGGGGAGGCCGAGCACCCGCACGCCGCCCGGGACCGTGACCGGGCACGATGACGGTGCCGGCGTCGTCGGGGTCAGCGCTGACGAAGACGGTCGGGTCGTCGCCCCCTCGCCAGCTGGCCCGCAGCTCCGGGCCGACCCACTCGACGAGGAGGTTCGTGATCACCGCCGCACCGTACCGGACGCGATCATCGCCGAAACGGGCCGGAGGCCACGACCTGGGTCGTGGCCTCCGGGGCGATGCAGGTGCGGCTCGGGCCGCGTCGGACTACTTGAGCTCGACGGTGGCGCCGGCCTCTTCGAGCTGGGCCTTGGCCTTCTCGGCGTCTTCCTTCGACACCTTCTCGAGCACCGGCTTGGGGGCGCCGTCGACGAGGTCCTTGGCGTCCTTGAGCCCGAGGTTCGTGAGGGCACGGACCTCCTTGATGACCTGGATCTTCTTGTCACCGGCGGCGGTCAGGATGACGTCGAACTCGTCCTGCTCCTCGGCGGCCTCGGCCGCCGCCGGCACCGCCGGCGGGAGCGGCCGCGGCGACCGCGACGGGCGCGGCGGCGGTGACGCCGAACTTCTCTTCGAAGTCCTTGAGCAGCTCACTGAGCTCGAGCACGCTCATGCTGGCGATGCTGTCGAGGATCTCTTCCTTGGTGGCCATGATCAGCTTTCCTCCGTGGGGGTGTCCGCAGCATCGGCCACGGGTTCGGTATCGGTTGCGGTGGCGTCGGCGGGAGCCTCGGCCGGTGCGTCGGCGGGAGCCTCGGCAGATGCTTCGGGTGCGTCGTCCGCGGCCTCGGCCGCGGGTGCCTCGGCGCCTCGGGCGCCTCGGCGCGGTGCTTCGGGTGCCGTCGGCTCGGGAGCCTCGGCGGGGCCGGCTCGTCGGCGCGGGCGCCGGGAGCGCCGCCCTGCTCGATGAGCGCGGCCAGCCCGTAGGCGAAGCTGCGGGGCACGGCCTGGAGCAGTCCGGCGAACTGCTGCATCGGGGCCGCCATGGCACCGGCCAGGCGGGCGAGCAGCTCCTCGCGGGGAGCGACGTCGGCCAGGGCCTTGGCCTCGGCGGCGGTCAGCAGCTTGTCGCCGAGGACGCCGCCCTTGACCACGAGGTTCTCGTTGGTCCTGGCGAAGTCGCGGAGCGCCTTGGCCACGTTGACGGCATCGCCGTCGACGAAGGCGATGGCCGTCGGCCCGGTGAGCAGCTCCTCGATCTCGAGTCCGAGATCGCGGGCGGCGAACCGCACGAGCGTGTTCTTGTAGATCTTGTAGCTGCCCCCTGCGTCGCGCAGCGAGCGCCGCAGCGCAGCCATCTGGGCCACGTCGAGCCCTCGGTACTCGGTCAGCAGGGCGGCGCTGCTGGCCGAGAAGCGCTCACGCACCTCGTCGACGACAGCCACCTTCTCTGGTCTCGGGTTCTCCATCGCACCTCCTTTCCTCTCTCGTTCGGCGCACCACGGTGGTGCGGTCCGGTTGCGGATGCCACCCGGAGGTGGCGGAACCTGCGCCGGGAACGACACAGGGCGCTCGCGCGTGCGAACGCCCCGGAGGTCAGTCAGGAGTGTTCGCCTCGTCTGGCGGGCCGGGGCCCGTTCGGCCCCCGGAGGGGCACCGGAGGTCTCTGGCGAGCAGAGCTAGTTGTGGGTGAAGACGGTACTCGTCCGGTCGGAACCGGAGAAATCAGGTTGCGGTCGACGATCAGGCCGAGACGGCGGCGTCGTCGGCCGCGAACATGCGGGCCGGGTCGATCTTGACGCCGGGGCCCATGGTCGAGGCCAGGGTGATGCGCTTGAAGTAGCGGCCCTTGGCCGAGGACGGCTTGGCCCGCTCGAGCTCCTCGAGCACGGCGCGGAGGTTGGCGCCGAGGGCGTCGACGTCGAAGCTGGCCTTGCCGACCGGCACGTGCACGTTGCCGTAGCGGTCGGTGCGGTACTCGACCTTGCCGCCCTTGAAGTCGGCGACGGCCTTGCCCACGTCGGTGGTGACGGTGCCGGTCTTGGGGTTCGGCATCAGGCCACGGGGGCCGAGCACCCGGCCGAGCTTGCCGACCTGGGGCATGAGGTCGGGGGTGGCGATGGCCACGTCGAAGTCGAGCATGCCGCCCTCGACCTCGGCGGCGAGGTCGTCGGCGCCCGACGAAGTCGGCGCCGGCCGCCCGGGCCTCGGCGGCGGCGTCGCCCTGGGCGAACACCGCGATGCGGACGTCCTTGCCCGTGCCCGACGGGCAGGGCGACGGTGCCGCGCACCATCTGGTCGGCCTTGCGGGGATCGACGCCGAGGCGCACCGCGACCTCGACGGTCTCGTCGAACTTGGCCGCGGCCAGCGACTTCACCAGGCTCGACGGCCTCGGCCGAGGTGTGCAGCTGCTCACGGTCGTAGCGACGGGCTGCGTCGGTGTACTTCTTGCCATGCTTCGCCATGTCGGCTCCCTCGGGTCGGGCACCGCCCCGTCGACGAGCGAGGAGCGGTGCGTCTTGACGGTGCCCGGACGAGGTCGTTCCGGTGCGCCCGTGGAACCGGCGACGGATCGCCGGGGGTCGACCAGCTCAGTCGACGGTGATGCCCATCGATCGGGCGGTGCCGGCGACCTGCAGCTTGGCGGCTTCGAGGTCGTTGGCGTTGAGGTCGGGCATCTTGATCTGGGCGATCTCGGCGACCTGGGCCGACGGAGATCGAACCGGCGACCTCTCGGCCGGCGGTGTTGGCGCCCTTCTCGAGCCCGGCGGCCTGCTTGATCAGCACCGAGGTCGGCGGGGTCTTGAGGACGAACGTGAACGAGCGGTCCTCGTAGATCGTGATCTCGACCGGGCACGATCGTGCCCCGCTGCGCCTCGGTCTGGGCGTTGTACTCCTTGCAGAAGTCCATGATCGCCACGCCGTGCGGGCCGAGGGCCGTGCCCACGGGGGGCGCGGGCGTGGCCGCGCCGGCCGGGATCTGGATCTTGACGACGGCCGCAACCTTCTTCTTGGCCATGTTTCCTTACTTTCCTCAGCGAGTCAGCGTCGACGGACGCAGCGGACAAGTGTGGCGTCTCGGCGCGGCCGAAGCCAACTCGGTGACCCGAGCTGGCTCCGGGAGCGCGAGATGCGGGCGGGACTAGAGCTTGGCGACCTGGCTGAACTCGAGCTCGACCGGGGTCTCCCGGCCGAAGATGTTGACGAGCACCTTGACCTTGAGCTGGTCCTCGTTGATCTCGACGATCTCGCCGGAGAAGTCGGCGAACGGGCCTTCCTTGACCCGCACGGTCTCGCCCTGCTCGTACTCGAGGCGGGGCTTGCCGCGCTTGGGGGCCTCGTCGCCCTCGGGCTTGACCTGCAGGAAGGTCTCGACGTCCTTGCGGCGCAGCGGCGAGGGCTTGGCGCCCTGGCCGACGAAGCCGGTGACGCCCGGGCGTGTTGCGCACGACGTACCAGGAGTCGTCGTCGAGGTAGCAGCGCACGAGCAGGTAGCCCGGGAAGACCTTCTTCTGGACGACGACCTTCTTGCCGTTCTTGAACTCGACGACGTCCTCCATGGGGATGACGACCTCGTGGATGCGCTCCTCCATGTTCATCGAGGAGATGCGGGCCTCGAGGTTCTGCTTGACCTTCTTCTCGTAGCCCGACTGCGTGTGCACGACGAACCACTGGCCGGGGCGGTCGAAGGGGCTCTCGAGCGGGATCGACGCGGCCTCGTCGAGCAGCGCCTCCTCGTCGAGCACCTCGATGATCTCGTCGGCGATCTCGGCCTCGATGGCGGCCTCGGCCAGCTCCTCGAGGACCTCCTCGGCCACGGCGCCTTCGATGGCCACCTCGAGCAGGGCCTCCTCGACGGCCTCGACCTCGTCGCCCTCGGCGCCGGACTCGACCAGGACCTCGAGCAGCCTCGGCCGCGACCTCGCCTTCGACGGCGGCCTCGACGAGCTCGTCGACGATCTCCTCGGCTTCGGCCTCGGCCTCGTCGATCGCGTCGTCGGCCGCGGGACCGGTGAGGTCCTCGTCGTCGGGGGTGGGTGAATGATCGGTCATGGAGGAGCTCATGCGTTGAACAACTTCAGTACGGCCTGACTGAAGACCCAGTCGATGGCGAAGATGAATGTGGTCATCACGATCAGCGCGACCAGCACGATGATCGAGTAGTTGATGGTCTCGGAGCGGGTGGGCCAGGCCACCTTGCGCAGCTCGCCCCGCACCTCGTGCATGCCCTGGCGGCTGAAGAGGCGGCTCTCCTTGACCTGGGTCTGCGCCTGGCGGGTCGGGACGTCGCGCCGCTTGCGGACGGGCTCTCCGTCGGCGTCGACCTCGCCCTGCTTCTGCAGCATGCGCTTCTGTTCTCGGTTCATGGCCATGAAGGCACACCTTCGGTGAGACGTTCTGGAGCTGACGTGGGACTGTACTGGAGCAGGGCAGGAGGGACTCGAACCCCCAACCGCCGGTTTTGGAGACCGGTGCTCTACCAATTGAGCTACTGCCCTAAGGGGGAACTGTCCAGGGCGGCAGGATAGCAAACCGCCCCGAATCCCGAACATCGAGGCCCGGCCGGGTCAGCCGGCGAGCGGCCACCGCCGTCGGCTCCGGCTGGCGATCACGAGCGCCCCACCGGCGGCCGCGGTGGCCGCCGCGGCGGCCGCGATGCCACCCGACGTAGGCGGCCCGACGCCCGCTCAGCAGCGATCGCACGGCCCGCCGCTCGCCGGCCTCCTCGAGGCCGGCCAGGACGTCGGCGAGCACCCGGCGCGGGGTCGAGCACCTCGGTGCGCAGGGCCCGCAGGGTGCGCAGCAGCTTGCGGTACTGCACGAGCTCGGCCTGGCAGCGCAGGCACTGCTCGACGTGGGCCCGCTCGGCGTCGTCGAGCTCGACCGAGCCCGACGCCACGTCGCCGAGCCGGTCGGCGACCGCGTCACACCGCACGGGCACCGTCCGTCGGTCGGAGGCCTCGTCGACGCCGTCGTCGATCGCCGCCTCGGCCGCGGTCACGTCGGTCGGGCGCACGACCGGCTCGCCCGGCATCGGGTAGAGCTGCTCGCGGAGCCGGCGACGGGCCCGGTGGAGCCGGACCTTGGCCGCCGACACCGAGATGCCGAGCTCGGCGGCGATGGCCTCGTGGGGCAGGTCGTAGACGTCGCGGAGCACGACCACGGCCCGCAGGCGGGGCGGCAGCGACCGGCAGCGCGACCTGCAGGCGGTCGCGGAGCACCGCCGAGTCGAGCGACGGCCTCGGGGTTGGCCTCGGGCCGCAGGTCGTCGACGACCACCTCGTCGTCGAGCTCGTCGTGGCGGTGGCGGGCCCGCCGGCCGAGGTGGGTCGACGCGCAGTTGCGGTGATCCGGTAGAGCCAGGTCGAGAACTGGGCGTCGCCGCGGAACCGCTTCAGGCCCCGGTAGGCCCGCAGGTACGACTCCTGCACCACGTCGCCGGCGTCCTCGTGGTCGCCGGTGAGCCGGAACGCCAGCGTGTAGGTGTCGGCGTAGGTGAGCCGGACCAGCTCGTCGAAGGCGGCCCGGTCCCCTGCCTGGGCGGCGACCACCAGGTCGGCCATCACGTTCGGGCATCAGCTCGTTCGACCCCTGCATCGGTCGAGAGGTTACGTCTCACGGTCCCGGGCGACCGCGGGACGCTCAGCGGGTCTCCTTGTGGAGGGTGTGGGTGCGGTCCCACTTGCAGAACTTCTTGAGCTCGATGCGCTCGCGGTCGTTGACCTTGTTCTTGGTGGTGATGTAGTTGCGGCGCTTGCACGTCTGGCACTCGAGGGTGACGGCGATGCGCTTGTCGTTCCTGGCCATCGTGCTCGTGCTCTCGCTGCCTGCGGCTTACTTGATGATCTTGGTGACGCGGCCGGCGCCCACGGTACGGCCACCCTCACGGATGGCGAACCGCAGACCCTCTTCCATCGCGATCGGGTGGATCAACTCCACCTTCATCTCCGTGTTGTCACCCGGCATGCACATCTCGGTGCCCTCCGGCAACGTCACATGCCCCGTCACATCCGTCGTCCGGAAATAGAACTGCGGCCGATAGTTCGAGAAGAACGGCTTGTGCCGACCACCCTCCTCCTTGGTCAACACATACACCTGACCCTCGAACTCGGTGTGCGGCGTGATCGAACCCGGCGCCGCCAACACCTGACCCCGCTCCACCTCCTCCTTCTTCGTCCCCCGCAACAACGCACCGATGTTGTCGCCCGCCCGACCCTCATCGAGCAACTTGCGGAACATCTCCACACCCGTGCACGTCGTCTTCGCCGTCGGCTTGATCCCCACGATCTCGATCTCATCACCGGTGTGCACGATCCCCTGCTCCACCCGGCCCGTCACCACCGTGCCCCGACCCGTGATCGTGAACACATCCTCGATCGGCATCAAGAACGGCTGATCCGTCTCCCGCTCCGGCTGCGGGATGTACGTATCCACCGCCGTCATCAACTCCAACACCTGATCCACCGCCACCTGCATCACCCTCCAACGCCTTCAACGCCGACACCTTCACCACCGGCACATCATCACCCGGGAACTCATACTCCGACAGCAGCTCACGCACCTCGAGCTCCACCAGATCCAACAGCTCCTCATCATCGACCATGTCGACCTTGTTCAACGCCACCACGATCGCCGGCACCCCCACCTGCCGAGCCAACAGCACATGCTCACGAGTCTGAGGCATCGGACCATCCGCCGCCGACACCACCAAGATCGCCCCATCCACCTGCGCCGCACCCGTGATCATGTTCTTGATGTAATCCGCATGCCCCGGCATATCCACATGCGCATAATGACGATCCGGCGTCTCATACTCCACATGCGAGATGTTGATCGTGATCCCCCGCTCACGCTCCTCCGGCGCCTTGTCGATGTTCGCGAACTCCGTGAACGAGTTGTTCGCCGGATCCGAATCCGCCAACACCTTCGTGATCGCCGCCGTCAACGTCGTCTTCCCATGATCGATATGACCCATCGTCCCCACATTCGCATGCGGCTTGTTGCGCTCGAACTTCTCTCTGGCCATCGGGGTGTCTCCTGGAGCTGACGTGGTGCGGGGTGGACATGCGGGTGGAACGGGCCGGTGACGCGTGAACGGCACCGACGGACATCGGTGATGGTGGCGGCGGTCGGACTCGAACCGACGACAACTCGATTATGAGCCGAGTGCTCTGACCAACTGAGCTACGCCGCCCGGACTCGGCCGCCGCCCGCCGGAGCGGGCTGCAACCAACCTGTGACGAGCCCCCTGACAGAATCGAACTGTCGACCTTTTCCTTACCATGGAAACGCTCTGCCGACTGAGCTAAGGGGGCAACGCCGTCGCCGCTCTCGCGATGACGGGCCGCTCATCATGCCACGGCGCGCTCCCCCGGTCCCAACTCGATGGCTCTCGCTCGCAAGCTCGCTCGAGCGGGCTTCGCCCATCCCGGGCGGGTGCGATCGAGCTGGCTCGCTCCGCTCGCCACGCGGACGGTCGGCTGCCGGCCGCTGCGGCCGGCCCGCCAGCCAGCGTCAGGCGTGCGGAGCGGAGCGGAGCAGCACCACCGGACTGGCCAGATGGGCGAAGCCCGTCCGCAGCGAGCTTGCGAGCGAGGACACAGAGCGTCGCCCGCAGCCGGTCGCGATGGGCCCGATGCCGCTCGCCCGAGCCTACGGGCCGGAGCGCCACCTCGTATAGGCCAAACGACTCAAGTTTTCGGCTTTTCGGGGCCGATGCCCCGAGGGTGTACTTCGAACGACTCGTGATTGAAGCCGGCGACGACACCTTCAGCCTCGACCTGCACCACCGCATGACGGTGATCGCCGGGGTGGGGCGCCTCGAACGCGAGGGACTGATCACCGAGCTGCTCGGCGCGCTCGGCCGGGGCCGGTCGGGGGTGCACCTCGAGATCCAGTCCGACGCCGGTGCGCGCTACGCGATCTTCCGGCCGGCCGGCGCCCGCCACCGGGTCGTCGACACCGAGGCGGCCGCCGACGTCACCGACCAGTTCATGACCGGCGACCGGCTCGACGTGCTCGAGCGGGCCGGCCTCCACCGCAGCAGCGCCCGGCGCCAGCTGTGCATGCAGCCCGACGACCTCGTCACCCGCTCGCGGGTCGAGGAGTACGTGCTGGCCCTGGCCCGGATCGACCAGGGTCGCCTGTGGGACGTGGCCGATCGGGTCAAGGAGCGGGAGCGGCGACTGGCCGAGACCGCCCAGGCCGCCGGCTCCGACGCCGAGGACGCGGTGATGTTCGAGGAGATCGAGCGCCGCCACCGTGCCTTCGAGCTGGCCCAGGAGGCCCACGAGCGGGTGCGCTACCTGTCGTTCCTGATCGGGGCCGGCGCCGCGCTGGTCGGCGTCTGCGTGTCGGTGCTCTACGGGTTCTGGCTGGCCGTGCCGTTCCTGCTGCTGGCCATCGCCGCCACCGTGGCGTCGATCGTCTTCTGGCAGCGGGTCGAGCGGGCCCGTCGCGACGAGGAGGCCGCGCTCCGCGAGGCCGGGCACCAGCTCCTACCTGACGTTCCAGATCAACCGGGTCAACGGGCTGCTCACCAGCGATGCCGCCCGACGGTCGATGATGCGGGCCGCCGAGGAGCACCGGGCCGCGCTCGCCGAGTGGCGGGTGCTGGTCGGCGACATCCCCGTGACCTGGGCCATCGAGCACGCCGGCGACATCCGCCGCCAGGCCGCCCGCCTGCGGGAGTCGATGCCGAACCGCAACCCGATGGCCATCACGATGTCGGCCGACGAGGAGTCCGAGGCCGAGCTGGCCCACGCGCTGCTGCAGCGGCTGGTCACGCTGAAGTCCATCGGCGCCGGCGGCGAGAGCTTCCCCCTGCTGCTCGACGACGTGCTGTCCGAGGTCGACCCCCGCATGAAGCCCGAGCTGCTCGAGCTGCTCATGAAGGCCTCCGCCGACCAGCAGGTCATCTACCTCACCCAGGACGAGGACGTGGCGTCGTGGGCCCGGGTCGAGGCCCTCACCGGCGCCATGTCGGTCGTCGAGCCGGTCTCGGAGCGCACCGCCGCACCCGTCCGACGCCGCCCCGGCACCATCGCGGTCTGACCTCTGTGCCCTCGCTCGCAGGCTCGCTGCGGGCGGGCTTCGCTCATCTGGCGCCCTTCGGTGGAGCTGCTCCGCCAGCTCCGCACGCCTGAGCACCGGCTGTCGTCTTCTGGCGCGGCGGCTGCGGTTTAGCGTGGGTCGGGTGGAGACCCGACTCGCCCGGCTCGACGACGCCGAGGCCATCCGCCAGATCTACAACCGCGAGGTCTCGACCTCGACGGTGACCTTCGACCTGGTGCCCCGCACGCTCGACGACCAGATCACCTGGCTGCAGGCCCGATCGGGAGCCCACGTGGTGCTCGTGGCCGAGGACGAGGACGAGGTCGTCGGCTTCGCCTCGCTGTCGCCGTTCCGGGACCGACCGGCGTACAACTCCACGGTCGAGAGCTCGATCTACATCCGGTCGGATCAGCGCGGTCGGGGCGTCGGCGCGCTCCTGCTCGACGACCTCGTCGGGCTCGCCGCCCAGCACGGGTTCCACACCGCCATCGCCCGGATCGTCGGTGGCCACGAGGCCTCCATCGGGCTGCACCGCAAGGCCGGGTTCGCCGAGGTCGGCATCGAGCGCGAGGTCGGTCGCAAGTTCGGCACCTGGCTCGACGTCGTCGTCATGCAGAAGATGCTGTGACGCGTTGATCTCTGTGCCCTCGCGCGCAAGCTCGCTGCGGGCGGGCTTCGCCCATCCCAGGCCGGTCTGTGGAGCTGCTGCGCTCCGCTCCGCACGCCTGCGCACCGGCACCTCGTTCGATCTCGTTTTTTCGAGGCTCGATGCCAGCTACTAACGTGGCCGGTTCCTGGGTCGGTGCCCGAGTGGCCAAAGGGAACGGGCTGTAAACCCGTCGGCATAGCCTACGGTGGTTCAAATCCACCCCGGCCCACCACGGGGTCTCCCCCCGTCAGCGTTTCGGCAACACGAAGGCCCGCAGGGTGCGCTCGCACCCGGCGGGCCTTCGCCGACTGGCTGTGCCCTCGCTCGCAAGCTCGCTGCGGGCGGGCTCCGCCCATCCCAGGCCAGTCGGTGGAGCTGCTCCGCTCCGCTCCGCACGCCCTCGCCCGACTGTCTGTGCCCTCGCTCGCAAGCTCGCTGCGGCGGGCTCCGCCCATCCCAGGCCAGTCGGTGGAGCCGCTCCGCTCCGCTCCGCACGCCCTCGCCGGATCGCCGGCAGTTGTAATGTCCCGTCCATGCCCAGCTTCGATGTCGTGTCCGAGGTGGACACCCAGGAGATCCGCAACGCCGTCGACCAGGCGGCGCGCGAGCTCAGCACCCGCTACGACTTCAAGGGGACCGACTCGACCGTCGAGCTCAAGGAGCAGGAGATCGAGCTGCGCTCGGTCAGCGAGGATCGGCTGAACGCGGTGCGCCAGGTGCTCGAGGAGAAGCTCGTCAAGCGCAAGGTGTCGCTCAAGGCGCTCGACTACGGCACCGTCGAGGATGCGGCCGGCGGACGGGTCCGCCAGAGCGCGGCGCTGCAGGCCGGCATCTCCAGCGACAAGGCCCGGGAGCTGAACAAGCACATCAAGGGCCTCGGCCTCAAGGGCATCCAGAGCCAGACCCAGGGCGACCAGCTCCGGGTCATCGGCAAGAAGCGCGACGACCTCCAGGCTGTCATCGCCGACCTCAAGGCCGGCGACTTCGGCATCCCGCTGCAGTTCAACAACTTCCGCGACTAGGCGGGCTACTCGTAGTAGCCGGAGTGGATGTACACGCAGGGGATGCCCTCAGCGTGGAACATGTCGTAGTTTCGGCGATCGTCCTCGAAGGCCAATCGCAGGTCGAAGCCGAACTGGCGCAGCTCCCAGACGGTGCGCTGCTTGAAGTCCCGTGAGGCGTCGTAGTCGCCGAAGTCGCGCATGATGAGCAGGTCCCAGCGCAGCTGGTAGCGCTCGAGCCAGCCGAGGGTCTGGCGCTGCACCCGGATGGGCCGCGCCGTCAGCAGGATGATCTGCAGGTCGGGATCGAGGACCTCGAGCAGGCGGGCCACCTCGTCGATCAGCTGGTCGTCACCGCAGGCCGCGAAGAACGCCTCCCAGTCGCGGTAGGGCCGCTCGAGGTAGTGCTGGCGGCCGGCGGCATCGGACAGGACGCCGTCCATGTCGAACACCACCGCCGAGCCGGCGTCGACCGGACCTCGGTGCCACTGCCAGTTGTCGGGATCGTACGGGAGAGGCAAGGGGGCTCCTAGTGTCCGTCGTCGGCCGGGGCGGTGAAGCGCTCGACGGCCAGCGCGAACACGGACGGCGACACCCAGACGATCTCGTCGGCCACCTTGACCTTCAGCCACGTGTGCTCCCAGTACGGCACCAGCTGCACCTCCTGCCGCGGGTGGCGGCCCACCTCGGTCAGCACGCCGCCCCGCCGGGAGAGGACCACGACCTCGGAGCCGACGTCGACCACGATCCGCGACGAGTTCACCCACTTCGCCAGCGCGTACATCACGAACGCCATGACCAGGACGCCGACGAGGATCAGGATCCAGACCTGGGCCACGACGGCGACGATCACGAACGGGAGCATCGACAGGGCGGCCAGGAGCACGAGCACGGTCGGGGACAGCCCCGCTGTGCCTCGGAAGCCGCCGACGGCGCGCAGATCGGGGCACTCGTCGGTGAGCAACTTCTGCAGGTTCGCCGCTGCGAGCTCCTGCGCGTCGCCCCGTTCCGCCACCTGGTCAGTCCTCCTGCGGGGCGGCCGCGGCCTGGTCGCGGATGGCCTGCACGACCCCGGCATCGGCCAGGGTGGTCGTGTCGCCGAGGTCGCGACCCTCGGCCACGTCACGCAGGAGCCGCCGCATGATCTTGCCGCTGCGGGTCTTGGGCAGGTCGGGCACCACGAAGATCGCCTTGGGCCGCGCCGTCGGGCCGATCTTGGTGCCCACGTGCTGGCGGATCTCCTCGATGAGCTCGGGAGAGGGCTCGCCGGCCGAGCCCCGCACGATCACGTAGCCGATGATGGCCTGGCCGGTCAGCGGGTCGTTGGCGCCGACCACCGCCGCTTCCGCCACCGCGGGGTGGTCGACGAGCGCGCTCTCGACCTCGGTCGTCGACACGCGGTGGCCCGACACGTTCATCACGTCGTCGACCCGGCCGAGCAGCCAGAGGTAGCCCTCGTCGTCGAGCTTGGCCCCGTCGCCGGCGAAGTACCGGCCCTCGTAGGTGCTCCAGTAGGTGTCGCGGTAGCGCTCGGGGTCGCCCCAGATGCCGCGCAGCATCGACGGCCACGGCTGCGTGACCGTGAGGTAGCCGCCGCCCTTCTCGATGGGCACGCCGTGGTCGTCGACCACCTCGACCGAGATGCCGGGCAGCGCGAACGTGGCCGAGCCCGGCTTGGTGGTGGTGACCCCGGGCAGCGGCGTGACCATGTGGGCCCCGGTCTCGGTCTGCCACCAGGTGTCGACGATCGGGCAGCGGCCGCCGCCGATGTTGGTGTGGTACCACATCCACGCCTCGGGGTTGATGGGCTCCCCGACCGTCCCGAGCACCCGCAGGCTCGACAGGTCGTGCGCCGCCGGCTCGGTGTCGCCCCACTTCATGAACATGCGGATGGCGGTGGGCGCGGTGTACATCTGCGTCACGCCGTAGCGCTCGACGATCGACCAGAGCCGGTCGCGCCCGGGGGTGTCGGGGGTGCCCTCGTAGATCACCGACGTGGCGCCGTTGGTGAGCGGGCCGTAGACGATGTAGCTGTGGCCCGTGACCCACCCGATGTCGGCCGCGCACCAGTAGACGTCGGTGTCGGCATGCAGGTCGAACACGTACTTGTGGCTGAACGCCACCTGGGTGAGGTAGCCGCCGGTGGTGTGCATGATGCCCTTGGGCTTGGCCGTGGTGCCCGAGGTGTAGAGCAGGTAGAGCAGGTCCTCGCTGCCCATGTGCTCGGGCGGGCAGTCGGGAGAGGCGTCGGCCATGAGGTCGTGGTACCAGTGGTCGCGCCCGGCCACCATCTCGACGTCGCTGTCGGTGCGGTTGACCACGACGACGGCGGTGACCGACGGGGTGCCGGTGACGGCCTGGTCGACGGCCGGCTTGAGCAGCGCAGGCGCGCCACGGCGATAGCCGCCGTCGGCGGTGACGATGACCTTGGCCTCGGCGTCGTTGACCCGGTCGGTGATCGAGTCGGGCGAGAAGCCGCCGAAGATGCACGAGTGGGCGGCGCCGATGCGGGTGCAGGCCAGCATGGCGATCGGCAGCTCGGGGATCATCGGCATGTAGATGCCGACCCGGTCGCCCCGCTCCACCCCGAGGCCCTTGAGCACGTTGGCGAACCGGCTGACCTCGTCGAGCAGCTCGGCGTAGGTGATGGTGCGGGTGTCGCCAGGTTCGCCCTCCCAGTGGTACGCGACCTTGTCGCCCCGACCGGCCTCGACGTGGCGATCGAGGCAGTTGTAGGAGACGTTGAGCGTGCCCTCCACGAACCACTTGGCGAACGGGAGCTGCCAGTCGAGCACCGTGTCGAAGTCGTCGAACCAGGTCAGGAGCTCTCGGGCCTGGCGGGCCCAGAACGCCTCGACGTCGAGGTCGGCCTCGTCGTAGAGCGAGTTGTCGGCGACCAGTGCACCAGCCCGGAAGTCTGCCGAGGGCGGGAAGGTGCGGTCCTCGACGAAGTAGTCCTCGATGGTGGGCTCGGGCTTGGTCGGCTCAGGCATGGTCGCGTGTCCCCCGGGATCGACGTTGATCAGCGGTCGAGCCTACTGCCGTGGGGTGGCCCCGGATCAGGCCTGAGGTCAGGCCTGAGGTCAGGCTTGCGCTGCGGACCCGGGCTGCTGCTCGATGAGGCGGCGGAGGCCGTCGAGCAGCAGGCTGAAGCCCCGCTCGAACTCCCGCGTCGTGTCGCCGTTGCGCAGCGCCTCGCCCAGCTCGATCAGGCGCGGGTGGCTCTCGGCGGCCAGCTCGGTCAGCTCCGAGGGGTCGAGGGCTCGGCCGTCGGCCACCTGGCGCATGCCGCCCATGTCGATCAGCACGAAGCCGAGCACGAACGAGGCCAGCGACAGGAACGCATCGAGCGCGGCGTCGCCGTCGAGCCCGGCGCTGCGCAGGATGTCGAAGGCCGCTTCGAGCGGCGCGTGGCCCTCGAGCGTGCGGATGGCCCGGGCCCCGAACATGGGCAGCACCCCGGGGTGGGCGAGGCCGGCGTCACGGAACCCGCGCCCGAGCACCCAGAGCTGGTCCTCCCAGGAGAGCGACGGGTCGGGCAGCGGGACCTCCCGCAGCACGTGGTCGAGCACCCCGTCGAGCACGTCGTCCTTGTTGGTCACGTGGTTGTAGAGCGACATCGCCTCGACGCCGAGCGACGCCCCGAGCTTGCGCATGCTGAGCGCCTCGAGGCCCTGCTCGTCCACGATCGCCACCGCGGCGGTGATGATCCGCTCTCGGCTGAGCGGGATGCGGTCCGCCATCGTCATGTCGGCAGCCTAGACCGGCTCGGAAACCCGTCATCCTCCCGGATAGTCGACGGAGAGCCGTGATGCAGTTGCATCCGGAGCCCGGACCAGCCCGCGTCCTAGGCTCTGCGCCGAGGCCCGGCCGGGGGATGGCGGGGTCGGCATCGACACAACGGGGAGGAACATCGTGGCTACTCGGGACCGCAGCAGCTGGGCTGTCGGCTGGGAGTACTTCGCCAGCGTCATGTTGGTGATCATCGGGATCTTCGGGATCGTCGAGGGCATCGTGGCGATCGCCAAGAAGGAGTTCTTCGTCGTCGGCGAGAAGTGGGTGTTCAACTTCAACGTGACGACCTGGGGGTGGATCCACCTCGTCCTGGGCGTCGTGGTGCTGATCGCCGGCCTCGGCATCCTGTCGGGCAACGTGCTGGCCCGCTCGGTCGGCGTGATCGTCGCCGGGCTCAGCGCGATCGCCAACTTCATGTGGCTGCCGTACTACCCGGTCTGGTCGGTCACGATCATCGCGTTGAACGTGGCCGTCATCTGGGCCCTGACCGCCCACGGCCGCGACATCGCCACCCCGCCCAACTAGGGCCTCCCAACCGGGGACCCGTGGGCCGGGTCACCCGACCGGCCACTCGAGCACGTGGAAGGCGCCGAGTCCGGCGGGGTCGAGCAACGCCTCGGCCTCGCCGACCCGGGAGCGGGCGCGGATGGCCTCGAGGTCGCCGAGGTGGGCCCGCTCCTCCCACACCCGGCGGCCCTCGGCGACGAGGTCGTCGATGCCGTGGGCCCGGAGGAACTCGGCCTGGGAGCGGTGGAGGCCGGGCGGGCGCACGAGCGCGAGCTGGTCGAGCGCGACCTCGACGGTGATGTCCTGGGTGCCGAGCTCGTCGAGCGGGTCGCCGCCCCGGCCGTGGGCCCGGTAGGTGCGGACCCACTCCCCCGATGGACTCGAGGCCATCGCCGCGGTGTCGACGCCGTAGTCGAGCACGACCACCCGGCCCCGCTCGACCGCCGCCAGCGCCCGGTCGAGCCAGTCCGCGGCGGCCCGCTGGATCGGCACCCGCGCGCCCGCGGCGACGTCAGGAGCGAGCCGGTCGGCCAGCCGGGCGTCCGCCTCGTCGGCCGGGACGGTGAGCTCGGTGAACGGCAGGTCGTCGCCGGTGAGCCCGACCCGCACCTCCAGCCAGCCCTGGTCGGACCGCTCGAGCAGCCGGAACACCAGGTTGTCGAGCAGCTCGTTGGCCAGCACCACTCCGGTGACCGGGAGCGTCGGCATCTCCCCCAGCGCCACGACCCGCGGTCCGAACCCGCCCTCGGTGCTCGGGCCGTCGACGTCCTCGGCCCCCGGTGGGAAGGCGAGGGTGGCGTCGCCCACCGGCAGCCGGGTGCGCTGCTGGTCGCGCAACGCCTCGGACCGCTCGACGAGCACGTAGGTCAGCGCCCCCAGGCACTCCGGTCCGGCGGCCAGCACGCCCTGGGCCAGCGTCCCGGTGCCGGCGGCGACCTCCACGACGGTGAACGGGTCCGGTCGACCGAGCTCGGCCCACCACCCGTCGAGCGCCCGGGCGATGACGGCGCCGAACAACGGGCCGACCTCGGGACTGGTGAGGAAGTCGGCCCGCCGACCGGCACCGGAGCCCCCTCCGAAGAACCCGTCGACCGGGTCGTACAGCGCCCGCTCCATCACCTCGTCGAACCGCAGCGGGCCCTGCCGGCGGATCTGGGCCGCCACGTCGAGGTCGATCGGCGTCACCATCGACCGGCCACCTCCGCCGAACTGGTGACGCCCTGTGGGTCCCTGCACCCTCCGACCATCACCAGTTCCGGGGGACGGGCGGTCGCCGGGCTCAGCGCGTCAGCGGCCGAGGCTGAGGAGGCTGACGCTGTCGGTGAAGTGCGACACCAGGCCGGGGAACACCCCGTAGATCAGGGTGATGCCGACGGTGAGCACGAGCGCGATCTGCAGCGAGGCAGGGATGCGGATGGGGGTCTCGTCGCCGTCGGGCGAATCCTCCATCCACATGTAGCGCATGACCCGGGCGTAGTAGAAGAACGCGATCACCGAGTTGACCGCCACCAGGACAGCCATCACGTAGCCCGACGTCGTGCCGGCCGAGGCCAGCGATCCGAAGATGACGAGCTTGGCGAACCACCCGCCGAGCGGCGGGATGCCGGCCAGCGAGAACAGGAAGATCGACATGGCCACGGTGAGCCCCGGGGCGTAGTGGAAGAGGCCGCCGAAGCTGGTGATCTCGGCCGAGCGGGTCTTGCGGGCCACGGCGATGACCACCGCGAACGCACCCAGGTTCATCACGACGTAGATCACGAGGTAGGTGACGATGGCCTTGAGCGCGGTCTCGCCGGCCGCGACGCTGGTGCCGGCCACCGCGAACGGCGCCAGGATGTAGCCGGCCTGGGCGATGCCCGAGTAGGCCAGCATGCGCACGAGGTTCGTCTGGCGCAGGGCGATCAGGTTGCCGATGGTCATGGTGGCCGCCGCCAGCGCCCACATGAGCGGCTCGTACACGTCGTGGCGGGGGTAGAAGGCAACGAAGATCAGCTCGAGCAGGGCCACGAAGCCGGCCGCCTTGGAGGCGGTGGCCAGGAAGGCGGTGACCGGCGTGGGGGCGCCCTCGTAGGTGTCAGGGGCCCAGCTGTGGAACGGCACCGCCGAGACCTTGAAGCCGAACCCGATGAGCACGAACAGGATGCCGAGGGTGACGAGCTGGGCGCCGTCGCCGAGGTCGCCGCTGAGCTTGGTCCCGATGTCGGCCAGCACGGTCGTGCCGGTGAAGCCGTAGATCAGCGACATGCCGTAGAGCATCACGGCCGAGGCGAACACGCCCATCAGGTAGTACTTGATGCCGGCCTCGTTGCCCTTCATGTCCCGCTTCTTCCACGCCGCCAGCATGTAGGCGGGGATGGACAGCAGCTCGAGGGCGATGAAGATGCCGATGAGGTCGCGGGCCGACGCCATGATCGTCATGCCGAGCACCGACGACAGGATGAGGATGTAGTACTCGCCCTCCCAGTAGTCGCCCTCGGCGATGGTGTTGGTCGACAGGAGCACCACGACGTAGCCCGACGCCAGGAACACCGCGGTGAGCACCAGGGTGAACTGGTCGACCACGTAGGCGCCGCCGAACATCACCCGGGTGTGGCCGCTCACGGCCAGCGTGATCACCGGGATGGCCGGCCCGAGCAGGCCGATGCCGGCCAGCGACGGCAGCGCGCCCTTGTACTCGCGAGGGGCGAACAGGTCGACGAGGATCATGACGACGATCACCGACACCAGGACGATCTGGGGCGCGAAGGCGTGGTAGTCGAAGGTCGGCTGGACCCACGTCGAGTCGAGCTGGGCGAGCATCTCGGCTCAGCCCCCTGCCTGGGCGAGGCTCGACGTCGCCCGTTCGAAGTGGGACGTCACCGTGTGGATGACCGCCGGATCGGTGACGTGGAAGATGATGTTGGGGAAGAAGCCGAGCACGACGATGCCGACGAGCATGGGCAGCCACGCCACCCACTCGAGCACCGAGACGTCGTGGAGGTGCGGGTCGTTGGCGAACTCCTCCGACGGGGTGCCGAACGCGGTGCGCTGGTAGAGCCAGAGCAGGTAGCCGGCGGCCAGCACCGTGCCGATGGCGGCCACGACCATGTAGAAGCGGAAGAGGCCGACGTTGGCCACGTCGGCCTCGTAGGCCGACAGGATGGCCGGGAACTCACCCCAGAACCCGGCCAGGCCGGGCAGGCCGAGCGAGGCCATGGTGCAGAGGCCGAGGATCCAGCCGAGGTGCGGCATCGACTGGAGCATGCCACCGAGGCGCTTGATCTCGAGCGTGTGGTAGCGCTCCTTCACCGTGCCGGCGATGAAGAAGAGCATGCCGGTGATGAGGCCGTGGGCGACCATGCCGAAGATGGCGGCGTTGATGCCGAAGGTGGTGAGGCTGGCGATGCCGAGCATGACGTAGCCCATGTGGGCCACCGACGAGAACGCGATGAGCCGCTTCATGTCGGTCTGGGCCAGGCAGCACAGGGCGCCGTAGATGATGCCGATGACGGCCAGCGCACCGATGTAGGGCGCCCACGAGCGCGCCGCGCCGGGCAGGATCGGCAGCGCGATGCGGACGAAGCCGTAGGTGCCGAGCTTCAGCAGCACGGCGGCCAGGATGACCGAGCCGACGGTCGGGGCCTGGGTGTGGGCGTCGGGCAGCCACGTGTGGAACGGGAAGATCGGCACCTTGATGCCGAAGCCCATGAACATGCCGCCGAAGATCAGCAGCGCCGCGGTGGTCGAGATGCCCGACGCGGCCGCCGGCAGGAGCGTCATGTCGAAGGTGTGCACCAGCTGCCCGTCGATCATGACCTTGTCGGACAGGAAGTAGAGCGCCAGGAAGCTGACGATCATCAGCGCCGAGCCGAACAACGTGTAGAGGAAGAACTTGATCGAGGCGTACTGGCGCTGCTCGCCGCCCCACACGCCGATGAGGAAGTACATCGGCAGCAGCACGACCTCGAAGAACACGAAGAAGAGGATGAGGTCCTCGGCCAGGAACGAGCCGACCATGCCGGTCTCGAGGATGAGGATCAGGATGAGGAACGCCTTGGGGTTCTGCGGCTCGGGGAAGTGGTTCCACGAGTAGATGACGCAGAGCGGCACGACCAGCATCGTCAGGGCGATGAGCGGCAGCGAGATGCCGTCGAGGCCCATGTGGTAGCGGGCGTTGATGAACGGGATCCACGACTTGTTGATCGTGTACTGGAGCTCGCCGGCCCGGTCGTAGTCGAAGTTGGTCAGCAGCAGCACGCCCATGACCCCGACCGCCAGGGTGGTCAGCAGGGCGATGATCTTGTGCAGCTGCTCCTCGGCCTTGGGAACGAGCAGCATGATCGCGACGCCCACCAGCGGGATGAACGTCGCGAGCGTGAGCCCCCAGTCATCGAGAAACGATTTCATCGGTGTTCCCAAGCTCCTAGACGAAGAAGACGAAGATCAGGGCGAGGACCACGGCACCGCCGAAGAGCAGTGCGGCGTATTGCTGGACCCGGCCGGTCTGGATGTGGCGAAGCGCCTCGCCCGACTCCTCGGCGCCCGCGCCGGTGGAGAGGACGAGCCCGTCGACGACCTTCTGGTCGACCTGGGCGTAGAGCACGCGACCGGCGGCGACCGAGGCCGTGCCGGCGGTGTTGACGACGGTGTCGAGGACGTTGTTGTTGAACCAGTAGGACGCCCGGGCGATGGGGCCCTTCACGCCGCCGACGATGATGTCGGTGTAGAGGTGGTCGAGGCCGTACTTGTTCTCGAGCACCCAGTAGCCCCGGCCGAAGACCTTGCTCTTGTCCTTCAGGCCGATGAGCGGGCTCTTCTGCCAGCCAGTAGTACTGGTAGGCCAGGAAGATGCCGATGCGCGGCGAGCACCAACGAGCCGAGGGCCAGGCCCAGGTTGAACTCGGCGTGGTCGATCATCGGGAAGGCGAACGTCGGCTCGATGTAGTGCTCGAACCGGGTCGTGTAGGCGACGTTGCCGACCTGGAACCAGTTCGGGATGTTCACCAGGCCGAGCACGATGGCGCCGACGGCGAGGATCCACAGCGGGATCGGTCATCACCTTGGGCGACTCGTGCGGCGTGCCGTGGCCGCGGTACTCGCCGAAGAAGGTCAGGTAGATGACCCGGGTCATGTAGGCGCAGGTCATGACCGCGCCGAGCAGGCCGATGATCAGCATGAACAGGTAGGCGTGGCCGCCCTGGCCGTTCAGCGAGCCGGCCAGCACCTCGTCCTTCGACCAGAAGCCGGCCAGCGGGAAGATGCCCATGAGCGCGAGGGTGCCGATGACGAAGGTCCAGAACGTGGCCGGCATGTACTTCTTGAGGCCGCCCATCTTCCGCATGTCGAACGTGTGGTGGGCGGCGTGGCTGACCGAGCCGGCGCCGAGGAACAGGCAGGCCTTGAAGAAGGCGTGGGTGAAGAGGTGGAAGATGGCGCCGGTCCAGGCGCCGACGCCGAGGGCCATGACCATGTAGCCGAGCTGGCTGATGGTCGAGTAGGCCAGCACCTTCTTGATGTCGGTCTGCACGAAGGCCAGCGCGGCGCCGCCGACGATGGTGATGCCGCCGATCACCGCGACGTAGTTGATCCAGTTGTCGCCGATGTTGAGGCCCTCGTAGAAGACCGAGTAGAGCCGGGCCACGAGGTAGACGCCGGCGACGACCATGGTGGCGGCGTGGATGAGCGCGGACACCGGCGTCGGGCCGGCCATGGCGTCGGGCAGCCAGGTGTGCAGCGGGAACTGGCCCGACTTCGAGGTGACGCCGCCGAACAGGCAGAGCGCCCCGACCAGCAGCAGCGTCTGGTTGGCGCCCGGCGACAGCGCGTACTGGTTGATGTGCAGCACGTTGAAGCTGGTGGAGCCGGCCGCGAAGAACGTGATGATCACGCCGATGATGAGGCCGACGTCGCCGACGCGGTTGGTGAGGAAGGCCTTGAGCGCGGCGTCGCTGTTGTTCTTGTCCTCCCACCAGTGGCCGATCAGCACGAACGAGCAGACGCCGACGAGCTCCCAGCCGGTGAGCATCTGGATGGTGTTCGACGACGTGACGTAGAAGAGCATCGCGGCGGAGAACAGGCTGAGGAAGGCGTAGTAGTGGGTGAAGCGGACGTCGTCGTGCAGGTACTCCTTGGAGTAGATGTGCACGAGCAGCGAGATGGCCGTGACCGTGAACAGCATCAGGATCGACAGGCCGTCGGCGATGAAGCCGAACTCGAAGTGGATGCCGCCGATCTCGAACCAGGTCCACCGGGTGACGATCGGCGCGGCCTTGACCTCGTGCTCCTCGCCCCCTGCTCGCGTGCTCGCCCTCGGTGGCGGTCGACTCCGACCCGGCGGCCGTCGTGGGCGTGGTCTCGGCCTCGTGGTCGCCGCGTGCGACGGCGTCGGCCGCGGCCTCGGCCGGGCCGACCTCGGCCCCGACGACGGCCTCGGCGTCGGTCATGCCCGGCACGGGCGCGGGCCCGCCGTCGCTGGGCTGGCTGATGACCGACTCGGCGGCCGACGGGTCGGGCACCGGGTGGTTGATGCGCTGGATCCAGTTGACCGACGTGACGCAGGCCAGCACGAAGCAGAGGCCGATGAAGAAGATGCCGATGCCGGAGGTGACCCGCTCGGAGAAGCGCTTGCCGAGCAGCAGGATCAGCACGAACGACACGGCCATCAGGCCGGGGATGATCCAGACGTGCGTCAGCATGAAGGGTTGGGTCGCAGCGATCATCGGTTCGCCCTCAGCCCTTCATCAGATCGATGTCGTCGACGTCGATGCTGCGGCTGTTGCGATAGAGCATCATCACGAGCGCCAGGCCGACGCCGACCTCGGCGGCCGCGATGGCGATCACGAACAGCGCGAACACCTGGCCGGTGATGTCGTGGCGGAAGGCGCCGAAGGCGACCAGGTTGATGTTGACCGCGTTGAGGATGAGCTCGACCGACATCAGCACCATGATCCCGTTGCGACGGGCGAGCACGCCGTAGACGCCGATGCAGAAGATGACGGCGGCGAGCATGAGGAACTGGTTGAGGTACATCAGCGACGAGCCTCCGCGATCGGCGGCAGGGTGCACGGGGGTCGGGTGAGCGAGCGGGGAGCCATCAGTCGCGCCGGGCCAGGACGACGGCGCCGATGAGGGCGGCGAGCAGGAGCACGGAGATCGCCTCGAACGGGACGAGGTAGGTGGAGAAGATCGAGTTGGCGACCTGGTCGGTGGTCTGCACCACGTTCGGGCCGGAGAAGTCGAACTGCACGTCGGTGAAGGCCTTGTAGAGCACGAAGCCCATGACGCCGGCCAGCAGCACGGCGATGACGCCGCCGATGATCCGCTGCTCGGTGCCGCTGTCGTCGAGCTTCCCGCCCGGAGCCCGGGTGAGCATGATGCCGAACAGGAACAGCACGACGATGGCGCCGATGTAGACGAGCACCTGGGTGATGGCGATGAACTCGGCGGCCAGCAGGATGTAGAGGGCGGCCACGCCCGACAGCACGAGCACCAGGTAGAGCGCGGCGTGGACGATGTCCTTGGTGGTGACCACGCGGAGGGCGGCCCCGACCATGACGGCGGCGATCAGGTAGAACGCGATGTTCTCGGCGACCATGAGCGCGCCGAACATCAGCAGAGCCCCTGGATCGGGCGGCGACCGGTGCGCAGCGCGGCGGATGGTGGTGACGATGCTCATGTCAGCTCGGGACCTTCTTGACCTTCTGCTCGGACCCGGCCTCGTAGGACTCGAACGCCGGCACCGTCTCCATCCACTCGCCCAGCCGGCTCTTGTCGTGCAGCAGCTGGGAGATGTGGGACTCGGAGTACTCGTACTCGGGGCTCCAGAACAGGGCCTCGAACGGGCAGACCTCGACGCAGATGCCGCAGTACATGCAGAGCGAGAAGTCGATGTCGAAGCGGTCGAGGGCGTTCTTCTGGCGGGGCTTGCCGCCCTCGCGGCGGGGCGGGGCGAGGTACTTGTGGGCCTCGATGTAGATGCACCAGTCGGGGCACTCACGAGAGCAGAGCATGCACGCCGTGCAGTTCTCCTCGTGCAGGGCGATGACGCCGCGGGCCCGCGGGGCGGGGTCTTCCTTGACGTGGGGGTAGTCGACCGTGGCCGGACCGCCGCCCATGCTCTCGGGCTTGAGGGTCTTGACCATCTCGCCGAAGGTCACGCCCAGGCCCTTGAAGAGGCCCTTGCCGGGGATGTCGGGCATCAGAACGCCACCTTCAGTACTGCGGTGACCAGGATGTTCACCAGCGAGATCGGGATGAGCCACTTCCAGGCGAAGGCCTGGAGCTGATCCTCGCGGAAGCGAGGGTAGGTGAACCGCACCCAGAAGATGATGAACGAGACGATCATGATCTTCACGAACAGGGCGATCGGGCCGATGAGCCAGTAGGCGTCGCTGCTGGCGCTGATGCCGGGCACCCACCAGCCGCCGAGGAAGAGGGTGGCGGCGATGCCGGCGAAGGCGAAGGCGGTGGCGAACTCGGCCAGGAAGAACGTGAGGAACCGGAAGCCGGAGTACTCGACCTGGTAGCCGCCGACCAGCTCGGACTCGGCCACCGGCATGTCGAACGGCGGCTGGGTGAGCTCGGCCTGCACGGCGGCGAGGAAGATGAAGAAGCCCACGAACTGGGTGAGGATGAACGGGTTGCCGAGGGCGGAGAAGCCGAAGATCGAGCCGTCGGCCTGGGCCGCGACGATGCCGTTCATGTTGAGCGTGCCGGCCTGGATGACCACGCCGACGACGGCCAGCACCATCGGGCAGCTCGTAGGCGATGAGCTGGCCACCGGCCCGCAGACCACCCATGAGCGAGTACTTGTTGGCCGAGCCCCAGCCGGCCATGAGCACGCCGATCACCGACAGCGACGACACCGCGAGGGCGAAGAAGATGCCGACGTCGAGGTCGGCGATGACGAGGTGCTGGCTGGCCGGGAGGATGGCGTAGAGCAGCAGGGTGGACATCAGCACGACGAGCGGCGCGGCCTTGAAGACGAAGCGGTCGGCCCGGTCGGGGATGAGGTCTTCCTTCTGCACGAACTTGGCGCCGTCGGCCAGCAGCTGCAGCAGGCCCCGGGGACCGGCTTCCTGCGGGCCCTTGCGGCTCTGCATCCACGACATGACCTTGAACAGGAACACGATGCCGAGGATGAGCGCGGTGGTCGGCACCAGGATGGCGGCGACGATCAGCTTGATCGCGGTCGACTGCCAGTAGGCCGGGTCGAGCGAGGCGAGCGTGTGGGTCATCGGTCGATGTCACCCAGGATGAAGTAGAGGCTGGCGAGGATGGTGATGACGTCGGGAACGTAGACGCCGCGGCACACCCACGGCACGATCGAGACGTTGTTGAACGACGCCGAGCGGATCTTGACCCGGAACGGCACCAGGTCGCCCTTGCTCACGACGTAGTAGCCCATCTCGCCGAGCGGGTTCTCGGTGGCGACCCAGGCCTCGCCCTCGGGCACCTTGATGATGCGCGGGACCTTGGCCATGATCGGCCCGCTCGGGATGCTGTCGAGCAGCTGGTCGACGATCTTGGTGGCCTCGCGGGTCTCCTGCAGGCGGATCCAGGAGCGGGAGAAGGCGTCGCCGTCGGGGTGGGTCCAGACCTTCCAGTCGACCTTGTCGTAGACGAGGCCCGGAGGGCAGTTGTCGCGGCGCAGGTCCCAGTCGATGCCGCTGCCGCGGGCGTTGGGGCCCGACAGCCCGTAGGACTTGGCGATGTGCGGCGGGATGATGCCGACGCCGCGGGTGCGCTTCTGGAAGATCTCGTTGCCGATGAGGATGTCCTCGGCCTCGTCGCAGAAGGCCCGCATCTTCTCCATGGCCACGTGGGTCTCGGCGATCCAGCCCTTGGGCAGGTCGTCCTTGAGGCCGCCGATGCGGTCGAAGTTGGGGTGGAACCGCCCGCCGGTGACGGCTTCGATCTGGTTCAGCACGAACTCGCGGTCGCGGAACGAGTAGAAGCCGATCGACAGGCCGCCGAGCTGGATGCCGAGGTCGCCGAGGAACAGGCTGATGTTGGCCAGGCGGCTGAGCTCGAACAGGATCGTGCGGATGTACTGGGCCCGGGGCGGGGCCTCGACGTCCATCAGCTTCTCGGCGGCCAGGATGAACGGCACCTCGTTGGCGAAGCTGCCGAGCCAGTCGATGCGGTTGATCAGGGTCGTGACCTGCGGGTACGTGCGGACCTCGGTGAGCTTCTCGTAGCCGCGGTGCATGTAGCCGGCGATGGGCTCGCACGACACGACCTGCTCGCCGTCGAGCTTGGCCACGATGCGCAGGGTGCCGTGGGTGGCCGGGTGCTGCGGGCCGATGTTGAGCGTCATGCCGTCGGACTCGAAGTCGACGTTCAGGCGGTTGTCGGCGGCCTTGGCCGCGACGGCGGCAAGCTGCTCGCGATCGGTGATGGCGGTCATTCGCCCTCCCCTTCGTCGTCACCCGCGCCGCCGGGCATGGGCTCGACGTCGACGATGCCGGGCCACGGCTTGACCCGACGGGCCAGCAGCGGGAAGTCCTTGCGCATCGGGTGGCCCTCGAAGTCACCGGGCAGGTACATGTTGATCAGGTGCGGGTGCCCGATGAAGGTCACGCCGAACATCTCCCAGGCCTCGCGCTCGTGCCAGTTGGCGCCGGCGTAGAGCGGCACCCAGGTGTCGAGCGCCGGGTCGTCGTCGGCCACGTCGACCTTCAGCGTGATGCCGTGGCCGGCCTCGATCGAGTACACCCGGGCGAACACCTGCAGGCGGGTCTCGCCGCCGGCGTAGCCCCAGGTCATGGGGACCGGGTCCTTGGCCTCGGCCGGGGTGACGGCGAGGTCCTCCTGGCTGTCCATGTCGCGCCCGAAGGGCGACGGCAGCCAGTCGATGACCGAGAGGAAGTCGAAGTAGGTGCAGCCGAGCTTGTCCTTGGCGGCGTGGCCGGCGGTCGACCCAGGCCTCGCGGGTGACCCGCACCCAGAGGTCGTCGCCGGGCCGGATGTGGGAGCCGACGACGGCGTCGCCGAGCTCGGCGGTCAGGGTCTCGAGCAGGCCCTCGCGCAGCTCGTCGCGCGGCGCGGCCTCTTCCTCGACCTCGTCGGTCGGCGCGTCGGCGTCGGCGGGAGCCTCGGTGCCCTCAGCTGACGACAATGGGATCACCTCGCCAGCGCGCGCCCATGTCCTCGTTCTGGATCTTCTCCTGCAGCAGCAGGATGCCCTCGAGCAGCGCCTCGGGCCGCGGCGGGCAGCCGGGCACGTACACGTCGACGGGGATGAGCTGGTCGACGCCCTTGGTGACCGAGTAGCTGTCCCAGTAGGGGCCGCCGCAGTTCGCGCAGCTGCCCATGCTGATGACGTACTTGGGGTCGGGCATCTGCTGGTAGAGGCGGACGATGGCCGGGGCCATCTTGTCGGTGACGGTGCCCGAGATCACGACGAAGTCGGCCTGGCGGGGGCTCGACGGGAAGGGGATGACGCCGAGGCGCATCACGTCGTAGCGGGGCGAGGCGAAGGCGGCGCCCATCTCGATGGCGCAGCACGCGAGGCCCCACTGGTAGACCCACATCGAGTACTTGCGGCTCGTGTTCAGCAGCTTGGTGAGCGGCGCCGGCATCTTTCCGCTCTCGACTAGACCCACCTGAGGACCTTCTTTCGCCAGGCGTAGGCCAGGCCGAGGGCGAGGATGATGATGAACACGGCCATCTCGACGAGGCCGAACGTGCCGAACGCGCTCGAGCCGGATGGCCCAGGGGAAGATGAACACGGCCTCGACGTCGAACATGACGAACAGGACGGCGAAGATGTAGTAGCGGACCTGGCTCTGGGTCCACCCGGAGCCGACCGGATCGACGCCGCTCTCGTAGGTGAGGTACTTCTGCTCCTGCGGTCGATCGGGTCGGAGGATGCGGCCGACGACGCCGAGCAGGATGCCGATCAACGCCAGTGCGAGACCGCCCATGAGGGCGACCGTGAGGTATTGGCGCACGAAATCTGAGTAGGACATCGTTGGCTGAGCCTAGTGAACGGCGGGTGTCGCCACGAAATCTGAGGGGGTCACGAGCCGGCGTCGCAGCCCGAGGCTGGAGGGCAGCGTGGTGCTGGTCGTGGAGTCGGTGGTGGAGGGCTCTCCGGTACCCGGCGGCGGGGCGGTTGGAGCCGGCGGCTCGATGAGGATCGGGGTGGCGTGCTGGGCCAGCGAGACCACCGTCTGGGGGAAGATCCCCATGCCCAGCGTGACCAGGACGCAGACGCCGATGGCGATGCGGGCGGCGATCCCGACCCGGACGCGGGGGACGGCCGGCTCGGTGGTGTCGCCGTGCGCGCCGCCGGCCAGGTACATCTGCACGATCACCCGCAGGTAGAGCACGGCGGCGATCACCGCGGTGACCATGGCGAACACGGCCGAGCCAGTAGATCTTGGCGTCGACGATGGCCCCGATCACCGAGAACTTGGCGAAGAAGCCGCTGGTGAACGGCACGCCGGCCTGGGCCAGCAGGAACACCACGAACGCCGCGGCCAGCAGCGGGTTGGACTTCGAGAGCCCCCGGTAGTCGGACAGCGCGATGCGCGAGTCGCCCCGGCCCGAGACCAGGCTGACGATCCCGAACGAGCCGGCCACCATGAACGCGTAGGCCGCCAGGTAGAAGAGCAGCGCCGCGGTGCCGGCCGAGCTCGACGCCGCGACGGCCACCAGGATGAACCCGGCGTGGTTGATCGACGAGTAGGCCAGCATGCGCTTGACGTTGGTCTGCACGATCGCCAGCACGGAGCCGACGAACATCGACAGCACCGCCAGCGCGATGACGATGGGCCGCCAGTCGGTGACGTAGTTGGGGAACGTCAGCACGAAGATGCGGATGAGGGCGGCGAACGCGCCGGCCTTGACCGCGCCGGCCATGAAGGCGACCGACGGGGTCGGTGCGCCGTCGTAGACGTCGGGGCTCCAGGAGTGGAACGGCACGGCGGCGACCTTGAAGCCCAGCCCGACCAGCAGCAGCGCCAGACCCAGCAGGATCAGCCCGCCGTGGATCGGCACGTGGCCGGGGACGGTCGTGCCCGTGGCCGACACGCTGGGGGCGAAGTAGTTGCGGATGCCGATGAAGCTGGTGGATCCGGTGCCGCCGTAGATGAGGGCGATGCCGTAGAGCAGGAACGCGGACGAGAACCCGCCGAGCACGAAGTACTTGAGGCCGGACTCCTGCGACTGGGCCCGACGGAGGTGCATGGCCGACAGCACGTAGGCGGCGATCGACAGCGTCTCGAGGCCGAGGAACAGCACGATGAAGTCGTCGGCCATGCCCATGACCACCGCGCCGGAGGCGGCGATCAGCAGCAGGGCGTAGAACTCGGGGCCGTTGAGGCCCTCACGGCGGAGGTAGTCGTCGGCCAGCAGGGCACCGAGCGACGACCGTGGCGCACACGACCACCGCCACGAACAGGCCGAAGCCGTCGATGCCGATCGCGCCGGCCGCGGTGCTGAACGGGCCGCGGGGCGACGCCGGCATGTCGATCCAGAGGAGCTTGTCCCAGCTCTGCACCCGGGCCCAGAGCGGCAGGGTCGTGGCGGCCGCGGCCAGGGCGACGAGCACCGTGAACGGGGCGTACCAGCGGGTGGAGTCGCGCTTGCGGGTGAGCGAGGCGATGGTGAGCAGGACGATGCCGCCGACGAGCAGCACCACGATGGGCAGCAGCCCCCGCCAGGCGATCTGCGGGGTGGCGATGCGAGGCGGCGCGGTGTCGGCCGCGAAGGCGGCGGTGAGCAGGCGGTTCACTGGCCCGCCTCCCCTGCCGGCTCGGTGGTGTCGGTGGTCGCGTCACCCTGGTCGGAGCCCTCGCCCGACTCGTCGGCCACCGGCGACAGGTGCTCGCCGTCCTCGGTGGTGGCGATGTGGAAGTCACGTCCGGCGGCCCGGTTGACCTCCTCGACGTGCACCAGCAGCCGCTCGACCGAGGGCTGGATGCGCTCGAGCACCGGCTTGGGGTAGACGCCGAGGAACACGATCAGCAGGATCAGCGGCACCATGACCAGGCGCTCGGTGAGCTTGAGGTCGGGCATGTCGCGGTTGGCGTCGTCGACCTCGCCGTGGAACACCCGCTGGTAGGCCCAGAGCATGTAGAGCGCGGCGAGGATCACGCCGGTGGCGGCCACGACGGCCCACCAGCGGTGCGACACGAACGTGCCGAGCAGCACGAGGAACTCGCCGACGAAGCCGTTGAGGCCGGGCACGCCGATCGACGACAGCATCACGATGGTGAACAGCCCGGCGAACACCGGGGCCACCGTCTGCAGGCCCTTGAGCGACGAGATGTCGTAGGTGTGGCGCCGGGTGTAGAGGAAGCCCAGCAGGATGAACATGGCGCCGGTCGTGATGCCGTGGTTGATCATCACGAGGACGCTGCCCTCGAGGCCCTGGGTGGTGAGGGCGAACAGGCCGAGGATGGCGAAGCCCATGTGCGACACCGACGAGTAGGCCACCAGCCGCTTGAGGTTCTTCTGCATCGTGGCGACGATGGCGCCGTAGATGATGCCGATGACCGCCAGCGTGAGCATGACCGGGGCGGCCCAGACGGTGGCCTCGGGGAAGAGGTAGAGGCCGTAGCGCATGAAGCCGTAGGTGCCGAGCTTGAGCAGCACGCCGGCCAGGTCGATCGAGCCGGCGGTCGGGGCCTCGGTGTGGGCGTCGGGCAGCCAGGTGTGGAACGGGAAGACCGGCGTCTTCACCATGAAGGCGATGGCGAACCCGCAGAACAGGACCCGGCCCCAGTTCTGCGAGATGGCCCCGCTCTCGACGATCTTGATCAGGTCGAAGGTCGGGCCGCCCGAGTCGCCGGCGCCGGACAGGACGGCGAGCGTCACGATCGAGACCAGCATGAACGCCGAGCCGAACATCGTGAACAGGAAGAACTTGGTGGCCGCGTAGACCTTGCGCCCGTGGCCCCAGCGCCCGATCAGGAAGTAGAGCGGGACGATGGTGAGCTCGAAGAACAGGAAGAACAGGAACAGGTCGAGCGCGACAGAACACGCCGAGGCAGCCCGCCATCAGGAGCGTGATCCAGAGGTAGTAGCCCTTCTCGTCGTGGTCGGGCTTGGCCGCGAACAGGGCGATCGGGAACAGCACGCCGGTGAGCACCACCAGGAACAGCGAGATGCCGTCGACGCCCAGGTAGAACTTGATGTCGAGCGAGCTCACCCAGGTCTGCGACACCACGAACTGGAAGCCGGGGTCGTTGGTCTTGAACTGGTAGAGCACCCACAGCGTGAGCGCCCCCGCCGTGCACGCCGTGATGATGGCGATCAGGCGGTGCATGTCGGGCCGGGTGCGCGGGATCAGCGCCATGATCGCCGCGCCGACCACGGGGATCAGCACCATGACGGCGAGCACCGGGAAGCCGCCGGACGCGTGCGCCTCTTCGAGGGCGAGCAGGTTGGTCATCACCAGTTCACCCGGGTCAGCACGAAGAGCACGAGCAGGACCGCTCCGATCGTCAACGCGAGCGCGTAGGTGCGCACGAGACCCGTCTGGGTGCGGCGGATGATGCTGCCCGAGTCGCGGGCGAGCGCCCCGACGCCGTTGACCGCGCCGTCGATGACCGTGCGGTCGAACCAGGCGAGCGCGTCGGCCGCCTTGCGACCGGGACCGCCCATGAAGGCGGTGACGGCCCAGTCGTAGTACCAGCCGTGCAGGAAGAGCGGCTGCTCGAACACGTCGGCCGGGAGCTTCTTGCGGCGGTACACGAGGAAGGCGACGCCGATGCCGGTGAGGGCGACGATCGTCGAGATCGTGAGCAGCAGGACGATCGTGCCGTTCGAGTAGTCGACCACTGCGCCGTAGCGACCGGTGACCGGCTCGAGCCAGTTCTCCAGGTACTTCGTGCTGTCGGCGAACGGCAGGTTGATGAACCCGGCGATGGCCGCGAGCACGGCCAGCACGACGAGCGGCACCCACATCGTCCACGGCGACTCGTGCGGGTGGATCTCGTGGTGCTCGCCCTCGTCGACCGCGACGGCGGCGGCCGCCGGTGCCGGCGTCGGCGTCGGCGTCGGCTGCCTCGGCCGTCGGCCTCGGCGTCGCTGTGGGCCTCGTGGGTGAGGGCTCGATCGGGTCGTTCCAGCGCTCGCCGCCGTAGAAGACCAGGAAGACCTGGCGGCTCATGTAGAACGCGGTGAGCAGGGCGGTGAACAGGCCGACGAGGTAGAGCGCGACGTTCTGGTGCAGGGCGTAGGTGAGGATCTCGTCCTTCGACCAGAAGCCCGAGAACGGGGGCACGCCGGCGATGGCCAGCCAGCCCACGATGAAGGTGGCCGCGGTGATCGGCATGACCTTGCGCAGCCCGCCCATGCGGCGCATGTCCTGCTCGTCGTCCATGCCGTGGATCACCGAGCCGGCGCCCGAGGAACAGCAGGGCCTTGAAGAAGGCGTGGGTGATCATGTGGAAGATGGCGACCCAGTAGCCGCCGACGCCGACGGCCAGGAACATGTAGCCGAGCTGGCTGACCGTCGAGTAGGCCAGCACCTTCTTGATGTCGGTCTGGGCCATGGCGATGGTGGCCGCGAACAGCGCGGTGATGACGCCGACCCAGGCGATCAGCGTCGGGAGCCACGGCGACGCGGCGTGCAGCATCGGGTTGATGCGCACCATCAGGTAGACGCCGGCGGTGACCATGGTGGCGGCGTGGATCAGGGCCGACACCGGCGTCGGGCCGGCCATGGCGTCGGGCAGCCAGAGGTACAGCGGCAGCTGGGCCGACTTGCCCACCGCCCCGATGAACAGCATGAGCGAGATGATCGTGGCCGTGGTCGTGGCCGCCCCCGGCGACACCGGGATGAACTGCGTGTACTGGATCGTGCCGAACGTGAACCAGGTGATGAAGATGCCGACCATGAAGCCCCAGTCACCGACGCGGTTGGTGACGAAGGCCTTCTTGCCGGCGCTGGCGTTGGCCGGCTTCTCGAACCAGAACGAGATGAGGAGGTAGGAGCAGGTGCCCACGCCCTCCCAGCCGAGGAAGGTGAGCAGCAGGTTGTCGCCCAGCACGAGCATCAGCATCGAGAAGACGAAGAGGTTCAGGTAGAGGAAGAACTTCGAGAACTTCGTGTCGCCGTGCATGTACCCGATCGAGTACAGGTGGATCAGCGTGCCGATGCCGGTGATGAACAGGATCATGGTGCTCGACAGCGGGTCGAGCAGGAAGCCGATGTCGACGTTGAAGCGCCCGGCCGGGATCCAGGTGAAGAGGGTGAACGGTGGTGGTGTTGTCGGGCTGGTCGTGCAGCCCGATGAACACGAGCACCGACACGACGAACGAGCCGGCGACCATGGCCGTGGCCAGCCAGCCGGCCAGCGGCTCGCCGAGGCGCGGGCCGACGGCCAGCAGCAGCAGGAAGCCGAGCAGCGGCAGCGCAGGGATCAACCAGACGAGAGAGACCATGTCGTCCGGGCCCTATCCCCTCAGCGCCGAGATGTCGTCGGCGGTCGCGTCCGGGCGGCGCCGGATGACGGCGACGATGATGCCCAGGCCCACGACCACCTCGGCCGCGGCGACGACCAGCACGAAGAACACGATGACCTGGCCGCCGATGTCGTCGAGCATCCGCCCGAAGGTGACGAACGAGAGGTTGACGGCGTTGAGCATGAGCTCGACGCACATGACCATGACGAGCGGGTTGCGGCGGACGAGCAGGCCCGACCGCGCCGATGCAGAACAGCATGGCGCCGAGGATGAGGTACCAGTAGGGCTGGAACCCGGAGCCGTTGGTCGTGACCGCGGTCGTGGCGGCGAGGATCATGCGTCGACCTCGTCCGTATCGGCCTCGTCGACGTAGCGACCGTCGTCGGTCATCGACGCCGGCTCGGGCAGCGGCTCGAACGAGCCGGGCCGCCGGGCCATGACGACGGCGCCGACGACCGCGACGGTCAGCAGGCCGGCGGTGATCTCGAAGGCGAAGATCCAGGTGGTGAAGAGCTGGCGACCGAGCTGGGCGATGTTCGACAGGTCGTCGGAGATGGCGGCGGTGGCCGAGTGGGTGCCGGTGACGACCTCGTTCTGGCCGGCGATGAAGACGGCCAGCAGGGCGCCGAGCAGGGCCAGGCCGGCGATGACGGCCAGGATGCGCTGGCCGACGAGCGGCTCGGTGGCGAGGTCGTCGTCGGTGTCGACGCCGAGCAGCATGAGCACGAACAGGATCAGCACGACGATGGCGCCGGTGTAGACGATGACCTGCACCGCGGCCAGCAACTGGGCGTCCTGGTTGAGGAACAGCACGGCGATGCCGAACAGCGTGGCGACCAGGCTCAGCGCCGAGTGGACCGGGTTGCGCGACAGCACGACGCCGAGGGCGCCGGCCAGCACGATGACCGCGCAGACGATGAAGATGGCGGCTTCCACGGGTCAGTGCCCCCCGGATCCGCTGTCGTGGGCGTGCTCCACGCCGCCAGTCTGGCCCACCACGGGATCGGGGTCGGACGGGTCGTCGTCGCCGTCCTGGCCGACCTCGGGGTCGCGGACGCCGTAGCCGAGCTCGCCCGACCAGGCGACCCGGCCCTCGTAGGCGGCGCTGCCCGACGGCGCGGTGGCCCGCATCCAGGCCGACGTGTGCACGTCCTCGCCCGGGCGCCAGTCCTCCCACGGCAGGTGCTGGGGCAGGCCGTCGTCGTCGACGACGAGCTCGTCCTTGGTGTAGATGGCGTCGGCCCGGTTGGTGAAGGAGAACTCGAACAGCTTCGTCTCGGTGATGGCCTCGGTGGGGCACGCCTCGACGCAGAGGTCGCAGTGGATGCAGCGCAGGTAGTTGATCTCGTAGACGAAGCCGTAGCGCTCGCCCGGCGAGACCGGGTCGTCGGCGGGGTTGTCGGCGCCGCGCACGTAGATGCAGCGGGCCGGGCACACGCCGGCGCACAGCTCGCAGCCGATGCACTTCTCCATGCCGTCCTCGTAGCGGTTGAGCACGTGGCGGCCGTGGCGGCGGTTGGCCTGCGGGCGCCTTCTCCTTCGGGTACGGCACGGTGACGCGCTGCTGCTTGCCCATCTGCTTGATCGGGATCACGAAGCCGTCGAGGTAGCCCATCAGGTGTCGACCTCCTGCAGCTCGCGCGACGCGTCGGCCGGCCGCCACCGCGCCCCGCAGCAGGCCGTAGCCGGCGAGCAGCCCGGCGATCGAGAGGACGATCACCGCGACCGGGTTCCAGTCGTTGTCGCGCCCGATGTCGATGGCGCCGAGCAGCAGCAGCCAGCCGAGCGACAGCGGGATCAGCACCTTCCAGCCGAGGTCCATGAGCTGGTCGTAGCGGAGCCGGGGCAGCGTGGCCCGGATCCAGACGAACATGAACAGGAAGACGACGTCTTCAGGGCGAACCAGATGATGCCGCTGAGCCAGCCGAGCGACTCGCCGAGGAACGCCGGGCCGGTCGGGCCGCCGAGGAACAGCGTCACGAAGATCGCCGACATGGTGATCACGTTCATGAACTCGGCCAGGAAGAACAGGGCGAAGCGGATGGAGCTGTACTCGGTGTTGAAGCCGCCGACCAGCTCCTGCTCGGCCTCGACGAGGTCGAACGGCGGCCGGTTGAGCTCGGCGGTGCCGGCGATCACGAAGATGACGAACGGCACGACGCCGGTGAGGATGACGTTCCAGTTCGGCAGGACGTTGCCGAAGCCGCCGATCGACTGGTGCTCGACGATGCCGTGGGTGCTGAGCGTGCCGGTCATGAGCACGACGGCCACGACCGACAGGCCCATGGCCGCCTCGTAGGAGACCATCTGGGCCGAGGCCCGGACCGAGCCGAGCAGCGGGTACTTCGAGCCCGACGACCAGCCGGCCAGCATCACGCCGTAGACCGCGATCGACGACATGGCCAGCATGAACAGGATGCCGATGGGCGGGTCGGCCAGCTGCAGGTAGGTGTCGTGGCCGAACGATCGTGATGATGCCGTCGTGGGCGCCGTTGAAGTTGCCGCCGATCGGGCACGATCGGGAAGATCAGGAACGCCGGGACGAACGACAGGAACGGGGCGAGGATGAACACCGCCCGCTCGGCCCGGTCGGGGATCAGGTCCTCCTTGAAGAAGAACTTGATGCCGTCGGCCAGCGTCTGGAGGATGCCCCAGGGGCCGGCCAGGGTCGGGCCGATGCGGTTGTGCATGGCGCTGACGAGCTTGCGCTCGAACCAGATCATGAACATGGTCAGCGATCGAGCAGCAGCACGAAGGCGATGACGACCTTGCCGATGACGATGGCGACGACCGCCGACCCAGTCGTCGATCGGTTCGATGAGGAGCGGATCGCCCATGGTCAGCTCGCCTCCGTCTCGACCCGCACGTCGGTGACCGGCTGCGACGCGTCGATCAGCGCGGCCACGTGCAGGCCGGGCTGGTTGAACACGACCGACGCCGAGCCCGCGGGGCACGCCGGCGTCGGCCGCGATCTCGGCGGTGAGCGTGGCCCGCGACGTCTGCATGCGCACCCGGTCGCCGGCGGCCACGCCGAGGCGGTCGAAGTCGTAGGGGTTGACCGTGAGGATGGTGCCCGGCGCCAGCTTGGCCAGCGCGGGGGCCTCGGCCAGCAGCGTGCCCTGGTCGTAGAGCTTGCGGGTGGCCACCAGCCGCAGCGAGTAGGTGTCGAGCGGGGCCAGCTCGAGCGGCCGGACCGGGGACGAACGTGACCAGCGACGGAGCGGCGGCGACGGCTCGGCGCCGGCTCGGCGTCGGCGTCGGCGTCGTCCTCGTCGGTCTCGGCCTCCGCATCGGTCTCGTCGGCTCGGCGGTCGGGCCGCGTCGGCGCGGCGTCCTCGTCGGTGACCTGGCCCTCGAGCGGGAAGCCCTCGGCGCCCCGCAGCTCGTGCGGGGCGGCGAGCGGACCGGAGCCGAGCGGCACGACGATGCCGTCGTGGGCCGCCGGCGAGTCGAGCAGCTCGGCGGTGAGCCCGGCGTAGGCCGGCGCCAGGGCGGCGATCTCGGCCCGGATGCCGTCGACCGACTCGAGGCCCGAGGTCGGTGCCGAGCCGGCGGGCCAGCTCGGCGGCGATGATCCAGTCGGCGCGGGCGGTGCCCGGGCCGGTGACCTTCTGGTTCAGGACGCTGACCCGGCCCTCGATGTTGGTGGTGGTGCCCTCGACCTCGGCGAAGCCGGCGGCGGGCAGCACGACGTCGGCCTGGCGGACGCTGGCCGTCGGGAACTGGTCGACGGCGATGACCGTGCGGGCCCCGGCGAGCGCCCGGGTGGCGAGGTCGTGGTCGGGGAAGTCCGCCAGCGGGTCGGCGCCGAGCAGCACGAGCACGTCGACCCGGCCGTCGGCCGCGGCCTGGAGGATGCCGGGGGCGTCGAGGCCGGTCTCGGCCGGCACGCCCGAGCCAGCGAGCCGACGAAGTGGCCGCGGCCCTCGTCGAGGGTGACCCGGCCGGGCAGCAGGCCCGGGGCGAGGCCCATGTCGAGGGCGCCGTTGACGTTGGCCCGGCGCAGCGCCGGCAGGAAGCGGGTGTCGGGACGGGCGGCGCAGCAGGCGCCGAGCGGCGTCGACGACGGCGTCGGCCGACTCGGCCAGCGACTGGCGGCCGAGGACGACGGTGACGGGCCCGGCGCCGAGCAGCTCGGCGGCGCGGGCCAGAGCGCGTCGGCGTCGACCCCGCCGGCGTCGGAGCCGGCCGAGCGTGCCGTCGAGCAGGGCGCGCGACGGCGGCGCCGGCCTCGCCCGGGCGGGGGTGCAGCGACACCGCGGCGTAGCGGCTGAAGCCGGTGGCCTGCGGGCTGATCTCGATGACCGTGGCGCCGTCGTCGACCACGGCGTGGCGGAGCCGCAGGAAGAGGACCGGCAGCTCCTCCTTGACGTCGGGGCCGAGCAGGATGACGGTGCCGCCGGGCGCGCACACGTCGTCGATGGTGGCCCGGGGCAGGCCGAGCACGACCTCGGCCGGCAGGCCGTCGCCGAGCTGGGCGTCGACGTGGTCGGTGCCGAGGACGCCCTTGGCCAGCTTGGCCCAGGCGTAGGCGGCCTCGTTGGTGAGCCGGGCGCCGCCGAGCACCGCGATCGAGCCCCGGGCCGCGCCCGGAGCCGCGGCCCGCAGCGCGTCGGCGGCCCGACCGAGCGCGTCGACCCACCGGGTGCCGACGAGGTCGTCGCCGTCGCGCACGAGCGGATCGGCCAGGCGGTCGTCGCTGTCGACGGCCTCGAAGCCGAAGCGGCCCTTGTCGCACAGCCAGCCCCAGTTGACCGGGTCGATGTCGACGCCCTGGTAGCGCAGCACCTCGTTGCGCGACGACTCGATCGACGACGCGGCAGCCGACCGAGCAGCCCTGGCAGGTCGACTCGGTGGCCTGGAGGTCCCACGGGCGGGCCTTGAAGCGGTAGCTCGTCGCCGTGAGCGCGCCGACCGGGCAGATCTGCACGGTGTTGCCGCTGAAGTAGGACGCGAACGGCTCGTCGGGGAAGGTGTTGATCTCGGTGTCGCTGCCCCGGTTGATGAAGTGGATCAGCGGGTCGCCGGCCACGTCCTTGGCGAACCGGGTGCAGCGGTCGCAGAGGATGCAGCGCTCGCGGTCGAGCAGCACCAGGTCGCTGATCGGGATCGGCTTCTCCTTGTGCCGCTTCTCCTCGACGAAGCGGCTCTCGCCCGGGCCGTAGGCCATGGTCTGGTCCTGCAGCGGGCACTCGCCGCCCTTGTCGCACACCGGGCAGTCGAGCGGGTGGTTGACGAGCAGGAACTCGAGCACGCCGTCCTGGGCCTTCGTGGTGACCTCGGAGGTCGTGTCGACCTTCATGTCCGGGGTGCACTCGATCATGCAGCTCGGCTGCAGCGCCGGGCCGCGGCCGGTGTCGATCTCGACGATGCACATGCGGCACATGCCGACCGGGTTCATCCGCGGGTGGTAGCAGAAGCGGGGGATGTAGACGCCGTGGCGCTCGGCCGCGTCGATGACCAGCTCGCCCTCGTGGGCCCGCACCTCGCTGGCCGTTGATGGTGACCGGCATGCCCGGCTCGGGTTCGGGCTCCGGGGCCTCGACCTCGGCGTCGACGGTGGTGTCAGACATCGGCGGCGGCTCGGGTCTTGACCGTGCCCGAGGCGACGGGCGTCGCCACCGCGACGCGCGACTGCATGGCCCTGGCGATGTAGGCCTCGAACTCCGGGCGGAACCGCTCGATGGCCGAGGCGATCGGCGAGACGGCGGACGGGCCGAGCGGGCAGATGGTGGTCTGCTTGGGCGGCCAGGCGATGCCGGGGCTGATGTTGTCGCTCACGTCCATCAGCAGGTCGAGGTCGCTGGGTCGGCCGTAGCCGTCGAGGATGCGTTGCAGGATGCGCTCGAGCCAGTTGGTGCCCTCGCGGCACGGCGTGCACTTGCCGCAGGACTCGCGGGCGAAGAACCGCACGACCCGCAGGCAGGCCTTGACCGCGTCGGTGGTCTCGTCCATGACGACGATGGCGCCCGGAGCCGAGCATGGAGCCGGCCTTGTCGACGGTGGCCTTCTCGAGCGGCAGGTCGAGGTGCTCCTCGTAGAACCAGGGAGCCGACGCGCCGCCGGGGATGAACGCCTTGAGCTGCGTGGTCGCCGCGGATGCCGCCGCCGTAGACCGGGGCGTAGATCAGGTCGCGGAAGGTCGTGACGCCGTACTCGACCTCGAACACGCCGGGCTGCTTGACGTGGCCGGACACCGCGAACATGCGGGTGCCCTTGGACGACTCGGCGCCGAGGGCGGTGAAGGCGTCGGCGCCGTTGGTGATGATCCACGGCAGGTTCGACAGCGTCTCGACGTTGTTGACGATCGTGGGCTGCAGGTAGAGGCCCTTGGCCGCCGGGAAGAACGGCGGCTTGAGGCGGGGCATGCCCCGGTTGCCCTCGAGGCTCTCGATGAGGGCGGTCTCCTCGCCCACGATGTAGGCGCCGGCGCCCCAGTGCAGCACGACGTCGAGCGAGAAGTCGGAGCCGCAGGATGTTGCGTGCCGATGTAGCCGGCCGCGTAGGCCTCGTTGAGGGCGGTGGCGATGCGCTCCTGGGCCAGGGCCATCTCGCCCCGGACGTAGAGGAAGGCCTGGCCGCAGCCGACCGCGTAGCAGGCGAGCAGGATGCCCTCGATCAGCTGGTGGGGATCGCGCTCCATGAGGATGCGGTCCTTGTAGGTGCCGGGCTCGCTCTCGTCGCCGTTGACGACGAGGTAGCGGGGCCACACGCCGGGCGGGCAGAAGCCCCACTTGACGCCGGCCGGGAAGCCGGCGCCGCCCCGACCGAGGAGGCTGGCCGCCTTGACCTCGTCGACCACCGAGGCCGGGGTCATGGTCAGCGCCTTGCGCAGGGCCTCGTAGCCGCCGGTGGCCTCGTAGCGGGCCAGGGTGTGCGCGTCGTCGTAGCCGAAGCGGCTGGTGATGATCTTCGGCGCGTCGGTGATCATCTAGGGCGCCTCGGTCGGTGCGGGATCGGCCGGAGCCGGGGTCTCGTTGGCGTGCAGCCAGACCGGCTCGCGATCGTCGTCGGGCGCCACCGCGCCGGCGCGGCGGTCGGCCGGGATGCGTCTGGCGCACCCGGGCCAGGGTGCCGTGCGGGGGCACCTCGTCGTCGAGCCGGCCGTTGCGGAGGTCGTCGATCAGCCGGTCGAACTCGTCGTGGGTGATGCGGTGCCGGTAGCGGTAGTTGACCTGCAGGCACGGCGCCTCGGTGCAGGCCGCGATGCACTCGACGTCCTCGAGGGTGAACAGGCCGTCGGCGGTGGTGTTGCCGGACTTGATGCCGAGCGTCTTCTCGGCGTGGTGCAGCAGCTCCTCGCCGCCGACGAGCTGGCAGGAGATGTTGGTGCAGACGTTGACGACGTACTTGCCGACCGGGTGGAGCTTGAACATCTCGTAGAACGAGCAGGTGCCGAGCACCTCGGCCGACGTCACGCCGACCAGCTCGCCGATGTGGGCCATGGCGTCGTTCGGTGACGTAGCCGTCCTGCTCCTGGGCGAGGTGCAGCAGCGGGATCAGCGCCGACTTCTTCACCGGGTAGCGGCCGATGATCTCGTTGGCGATGGCGAGGTTCTCGGGGGTGAGCCGGGCCATCAGCGATCGACCTCGCCGAGGATCGGGATCGACCGAGGAGATGATGGCGACGCGCGTCGGCGATGAGGCCGTCGTGCATGAGGTGGGGCAGCGTCTGCAGGTTCACGAAGCTCGGGCCCCGGATGTGCATGCGGTACGGGCTTCGACGCTGCCATCGGACACGATGTAGCACCCGAGCTCGCCCCGAGGCGATTCGACGGCGCAGTAGGCCTCGCCCTCGGGCACCTTGAAGCCCTCGGTGAAGATCTTGAAGTGGTGGATCAGCGCTTCCATCGACTCGTCGATGCGGGCCCGCGGCGGCGGCGTGACCTTCTTGTCCTGGATCCGGTAGTCGCCCTTGGGCATCTTGTCGAGGATCTGGTGGACGATGCGGATCGACTCGCGGATCTCCTGCAGGCGGATGGCGTAGCGGTCGAAGCAGTCGCCGTAGGAGCCGACGACCACGTCGAAGTCGACCTGGTCGTAGGCCAGGTAGGGCATGTCGCGGCGCAGGTCCCAGGCGTAGCCGGTGGAGCGCAGGATCGGGCCGGTGGTGCCGAGCGCCATGCAGCGTCTCGGTGTCGATGACGCCGACGCCCTGCAGCCGCTCGCGCCAGATGGGCTGGCCGGTGAGGAGCGTGTCGTACTCCTCGAGCCGCGGCGGGATCATGTCCATGAGGCGCAGCACGTCGTCGCGCCAGCCGTCGGGCAGGTCGGCGGCGACGCCCCCGGGACGGATGTAGTTGTGGTTCATCCGCAGGCCGGTGACCTTCTCGAGGAACCGCAGCGTCTCCTCCCGCTCGCGCCAGCCGTAGATCATCATCGAGACGGCGCCGAGGTCCATGCCGTTGGTGGCCATGAACAGCAGGTGCGACGAGATGCGGTTCATCTCGGTCATCAGCATGCGGATCCACACGGCCCGCTCGGGCACCTCGATGTCGAGCAGCTTCTCGACGGTGAGCGAGAACGCCAGCTCGGAGAACAGCGGCGAGGCGTAGTCCATGCGGGTGACGTTGGTGCAGCCCTGCAGGTAGGAGAGCTCCTCGCCCGTCCACTCCATGCCGGTGTGGAGGTAGCCGATGATCGGCTTGCTGCGCACGACCGTCTCGCCCTCGGAGCTCCATCATGATGCGGAGCACGCCGTGGGTGCTGGGGTGCTGCGGCCCCATGTTGATGATCATCGACTCGTCGTCGGAGACCTCGACCGGCTCCTCGTCGGCCACGTCGGCCTCGGCCAGGCGCAGCACCGCGCCCTTCTCGATCAGCCGGGCGATGGCGTCCTTGACGTCGGCGCTGGCCAGGCCCTGGCGGCCCTCGGCCGTGAGGGCCGGATCCTCGGTCTGGTGCAGGTGCTCGGTGGTGGTCATGGTCGCTCTCGTCTCACCGCGTCGGGGCGCCCTTGAACTGCACGGGGATGCGACCCGAGTCGTAGTCCTTGCGCAGCGGGTGGCCGACCCAGTCCTCGGGCATCAGGATGCGGGTGAGGTCGGGGTGGCCGTCGAAGGTGATGCCGAACATGTCGAACGTCTCGCGCTCCATGGCGTCGGTGCCGGGGTGCAGCGGGAAGAGCGACGGGACGACCGGGTCGGACTCGGGCACCTGCACCCGCAGGCGCACGCGGGTGCCCTCGTGGTGGGAGATCAGCGTGACCACGACCTCGAAGCGCTCGGGCTCGACGCCGTCGGGCAGGTCGCGGCCGGGGTGGGCCAGGTAGTCGACGCCGCAGAGGTCGAGGCACATCATGTAGCCGTCGTCGTGCAGCGTCTTGCACCAGCGCGACGAGCTGCTCGCGCGACGGGTGCAGCACGCGCTGGCCGTGGGACCACGAGCCGGGCACGCCGTGCACGCAGATCGGGCTCGGGGCTCTGCTCGGCGGCCACCTCGTCGGCGCCTTCGGGGACGGATGCGTCGGTCATGCTCAGAGCGGTGCCGACGGCGGCGGGCGACTGCCGGCCGATGCGCACACCGGTGGCGGTCTGGCCGTCGCGCTGCTCGATCACCAGGCCGGCGCCCTCGCCCGGACGGCGGGTCAGCTCACCGGCCCGGATGTTGGCGTGGAGCGTGAGGATGGCGTGCATCAGGGTCTGCGGGCCGGGCGGGCAGCCCGGGGCGTAGACGTCGACCGGCACGATCTGGTCGACGCCCTGCACGATGGCGTAGTTGTTGAACATGCCGCCGCTCGATGCGCACACGCCCATCGAGATGACCCACTTGGGCTCCATCATCTGGTCGTAGATCTGGCGGAGCACCGGAGCCATCTTCTGGCGAGACCCGACCGGCCACGATCATCAGGTCGGCCTGGCGGGGCGAGGCCCGGAAGACCTCCATGCCGTAGCGGGCCAGGTCGTAGTGGGGACCGCCGGCCGCCATCATCTCGATGGCGCAGCAGGCCAGGCCGAAGGTGGCCGGCATGACGCTGCGGGCCCGGGCCCACTTCACCAGCTCCTCGAGGGTGCCGGTGAGGAAGTTGTGGTTGAGGCCCTCGAGGCCCTGGTCGAGGAACCCTCCGTCGGCCGCCACCTAGGCCGCCTCTCGCGAGCCCGGTCCGCCGGCGGCGATCGGCTCGCGACCCTCGAGGCCGACCCTGCGGATGGTCGAGGCCGAGGTGCGGTTCGGATCGACCACGTCGACCCGGCGCAGCCGCTTGATCGGGCCCCAGTCGAGCGCGCCGTTGCTGATCAGGTAGACGAACGACTCGAACACCGCGGCCACGAAGATGGCGATGGCGAACGAGCCCGAACGGCCCGAGCGAGCGGAACACGATGGCCCACGGGAACAGGAAGATGATCTCGATGTCGAACACGATGAAGATCATGGCGACGAGGAAGAACTTCACCGGGAAGCGCTGCGGGCGGGTCGCGGTCGGGGACGATGCCGCACTCGTAGGGCGCGTACTTGGCGATGGTGGGGTTGCGGGGCCCGAGCAGCTTGGACGCCACCCGGCTGAGCGCGCCGAACACCAGGGCGAGCACCAGCATCACGAAGATCGGCAGGTACTGGGCCACGTCGGTCAGACCCCCGAGCTCACCGCTTCGGCTTCCGCCTCGGCGAGGTTCTTCTGCAGCGTCTTGTCCCGGTAGTGCAGCAGCAGCACGAACACCACGAACAGCGAGAAGCAGATCACGAAGTAGATCGCCGGCAGGAGCCGGACGTTGCCGAGGTCACGCACGAGCACCACCGACACGACCGGCTTGGTCGGGTCGACCTTCGGGATGGGCGGGGCCTGGCCCTCGAGCGTCGGCTGCGGGATCACCTGCTGCACCTGCACCACGGCGTAGTGGGTCGGGTGCTTGAAGTTGATCACCTTGTCGAGCTTGTACTGGATCCGGCAGACGACGTCGTCGGGGATCAGGTTGTGCGGGTGCTCCTCGTTGGGGCAGTACGCGCTGCGGCTCGGCTTGCCCCCGAACTCGAACACGCTGAGCTTCTTGTAGTCGGTGGTGGCCTGGAAGAACCCGCTGCCGGTGGTGAGCGCCACGTCGGCCGCGGCCTGCGCCTCACCGGCCGAGGATGCCGGCGTGATGCGCCACCCGCCGAGGTCGTCGCTCGTGATGTACTCGGCCAGGATGTCGGGGTAGGCCCCGGCGATGTCGGTCAGCGACGCAGTCGTCGGATCGGGGAAGTCCTTCAGCATCTCGGGGTGGTCGGCGATGATCTGCTCGGGCGTCGGGATCTGGTCGCTCGCCGGTAAGGAGGACAAGGCCTCGGTCTGCGGACTGCCTCCTCCGGTGACGTAGATCTCGACGGGCTTCCACGACGGGTTGGTGCCGCGAGGGCCGTTGCCGGGAGGCTGGATCCACCAGGTCAGGGTGAGGATCGTCAGCCAGCCGAACAGGCCGGCCAGCGCCACCAGCAGGCCGAGCCGGGCGCCCATGTTGGTGGCCAGCAGCAGGTAGACCGAGCCGCCGAGGATGGCCACGGCGGTGGCCACGACCAGGATCCCCTTGAAGCCCGGGTTGAAGGCCAGGCCGGCGAACAGGATGAGGTGGCGCATTGGTCAGAGGCTCCGCTCGTAGGCCACGACTGCGGCGATCTGGTCCTGGGTGTACATCGTCTGCGCCGGGTTCATCCCGGTGGCCTGGGCCGTGACCGGGTCGATGGCGCTCGGGTTCTGACCCCGAGCCCGGCATCTGGCCGGACCCGACGCCGGCGGCGCCGATCGGCTTGCCGAGCTCGGAGCCGAGGCTGACGAACAGCTGCTGCTGCTCGGCGGTCTCGAAGATCCGCAACCCGCTGCCGTCGGCGAGGCTCGGGCCGAACCCGCCGCCGCCGGCGACCTCGGGCATGCCGTAGGACCAGCCCTTGGTGTGGCAGCGGGCGCAGGAGTAGGCCCCGGAGGCGAAGCCGTCGTACTGGCCCATGTTGAACAGGGCCTCGCCGAGGGTCTTCCACTTGGCGGCGCTCGGTGGTGCCGTACAGCGTGCAGTTGTTCTGGTCGTCGGGCTTGCAGACCGTGTCGATCTCGTTCTGCAGCGCGGTCTGCGAGTCATCCGACGACAGCTGGATGCTGTAGAGGTAGGCGATGGTGTTGTCGAGCTGCTGGTCGGTCAGCGGACCGCCACCGGGAGCGCCCCACGCCGGCATCGGCGTGTTCTGGCGGCCGTAGTTGAGGATGAACTTCACCTCGTCGGCCGAGTAGCGGAACAGGACCGTGTTGAGCGCCGGGGCCTTCCAGTTGACCTGGGCCACGAAGTCGCCGTTGGCGTTGAGCAGCGTGTAGGACCGGACGCCGCCGACGCCGGCCGGGCCGTGGCAGTCGGAGCACTTGGCCTTGACGTTGTAGACGGTCTCGCCGCGGGAGATGGCTTCTTCCTTGAACCCCTCGACGGCACCGGACTGGCGGCCCGGCTCGGCCAGCCAGTAGAGCGGGCAGCGCCAGGGCGATGACGCCCAGCAGCACGAGGCCGAAGCCGAGGGTGCGGTCGAGCTTCTTGCCCTCGAGCTCCTCGTCGCTCAGGTACGGCTTGCGGTTGGCGGCCAGCTCGAGCTCGGCACCGACCTCGTGGCGGCCCTGTCGCATGTTGGCGACGACCGCGATGATGAAGCCGACGATCAGGACGACCGCGATGACCCCGCCGATGGCGGACGCGGCCGTGGCGAGCACGACCTGGCTGGCGATGACCGGCATCAGTGCGCCGCTCCTCCTACGCAGTGGGGACCTTCGGCCTCTTGGCCGGTGGTGTTGACCCCGATCGGCGGACCCTGGATGACCGTGCCGGTGTCGACGTTGAGCACGCCGCCGGAGACCTCGGTGACGAAGCGGTCCATGCCCCGGGGAGCCGGGCCGCCCTTCTTCTCACCGGCCTGGTTGTACTGCGAGCCGTGGCACGGGCACTCGAACCACTGCGACGTGGCGCAGGACGGGCACGCGGCAGCCGAGGTGCGGGCACTTCTGGTAGACGACGACGATGCCCGCCTCCATGGAGTTGAGCACCGGCTGGCTGTAGGCCTTCTTGGCCTTCTCGACCGCGTACGACGGGTAGTTGGTGAGCCACATGCGACCCTCGGCCAGGTACAGGAAGCCCTTGCCGGCGGTGATCTGGGTCTGGAGGTCGCTGATCTTGCCGACCCGGATCTTCGAGCCGAAGCCGCCCTTGGGCACCGGCCACAGGAACGCGAGCACCGCGGCGCCGAAGCCCGACAGGCTCAGGCCCATCAGCAGGACGATGCTGCGGTTGAAGAACTGGCGACGGGTGACCCCGACGGCGTCGGCGTCCGGCGGGACGTAGGCGGACAGGTCGGACGCGCCGACCTTCTCGAGCTGCGGGGGACGGCGCTCGATCGACGCCGGCCTTCTCGACCTCGCGGCCGGTGGTGGGCGCGTCGTCCTGCTCGACGATGGCGGGCTCGCCGCGGTCGCGCTTGCGCGTCTCACGGGAGAGCTGCCCGACGGCGGTCTCGGTGTCGCGCCGGCGCATGGACGCGAAGATCACGAGCACGGCCAGCAGCAGGAAGACGGGGATGAGGATGAGGAACGGCATGACGGTCTCGGTTCCGGATCAGAGCTCGAAGAACAAGCCGCTGGTCCACGGCGTGACGAAGTTCTGCCCGGGTCCCCGGAAGAACGATCCGATCATCACCAGCACCGCCCAGAACATCAGCATGATGGTGAAGATCGAGATGGCGAACTTGCGGTTCTCCGGCTTGTTGGACGGGTTCTTGTCCATGTAGGGGGCGAGGATCAGCAGGAAGATGCCCATGCCCGGGATGGTCACGCCCGCGACCATCGGGTGGAACATGGTGAGCAGCTCCTGCAGGCCCAGGAAGTACCACGGGGCCTTGGAGGGGTTCGGCGTCTCGTTGACGTTGGCCAGCTCGAGCAGCGGGGCGTTCACGAAGATCGAGAAGATCAGGACGAACGTCAGCATGGCCAGCGAGGCCACGAACTCGACCGCCAGCAGGTGGGGCCAGACGTGGACCTTGTCGACCGGCGTGGACTTGACGTCCTGGATCGAACCGGACTTGACCACGGTCAGCAGGCGCTGGGTGTGGCCGGCCGGACCGGTGGCGGCCGGCGGGGGCGCCGCGGTGGCGACCGCGGCCGCGCCGGCGGGAGCGAGCGTGCCCACCCCGCCGCCGCCCTCGGCCTCGGCGGTGGCGCCGGCCTTGCGGGCCTTGGCCGCCTTCGAGCGCTCGAGCAGGTGCGCGGGGATCTTGCTGTCGGACGCGGATGCCTCGGCCGGCGCGTCGGCCGCGGCCGATGCCTCGGGAGCGGCGGCGTCGCCGCCGTCGCCCGCGGCCTTGGCGGCCTCGGCCTTCTGGCGCGCGGCCTCGGCTCGCTTGCGGAGGTGCTCGGGGATCTCAGTCATGGCGTCTCAGCAATCGATCTAGAGCGGACCGGAGATGCCGCCGTCCTTGCGCACCCGCCAGAAGTGGATGGCCAGGAAGATGACGGTGACGAAGGGGACGAACAGCACGTGCAGCACGTACCAGCGGAGGAGGGTGTCGGTGCCGATCTCCTTGCCGCCCAGCAGCACGAAGCGGACCTGGTTCCCGAACACGGGCGTGTAGCCCATCATGTTGGTACCCACGGTCACGGCCCAGAGCGCCAGCTGGTCCCACGGCAGCAGGTAGCCGGTGAAGGACAGCAGCAGGGTGAGCGTCAGCAGGATCACGCCGATGACCCAGTTGAACTCCCGGGGCGGCTTGTAGGCCCCGTGGTAGAAGACCCGGGCCATGTGCAGGAACACCGACAGCACCATGAGGTGGGCGGCCCACCTGTGCATGTTCCGCACGAGGAGGCCGAAGGTCACCGAGGTCTGCAGGGTGTAGATGTCGTTCCACGCCTGCGCCGCGGTCGGCCGGTAGAAGAACATCAGGAAGATGCCGGTGATCGTGAGCAGGATGAACAGGAAGAAGCTCAGGCCACCGAGGCACAGCGTGTAGGAGACCTTGACCGCGTGGCGCTTCACCTTCACCGGGTGGAGGTGGTAGAGCACGCTGTTCATGATCACGTAGGACCGGTTGCGGGGGCTGTCGGTGTAGCCCTTGCGGAACACCGAACCGGGCCGGAAGATCGAGTTCCACGCCTGGGAGCCCTGCACCGTGTCGTTGAACTCGGCGGCCCGGCTCTTGCCCTTGGGCTTCATGGTCTTGGCCATGTCAGTTCCTTTGTCCGGTGGAGATCATCCGAGACGCATCCCGTAGCCGTAGCCGTGGGTCGGCGTGCGCTGGTGGGCGTCACCCTCGGCCGGAGGATCACCGATCTTGCCCAGGATGATCACGCCGGTGGGACAGCGGTCGACGCACAGGGCGCAGCGGGTGCAGACGTCGTCGTCGATGACGAAGATCGAGGCATCGCCGGGATCGACCCCGGGGAGCTCGGTGCCGACGGCCTCGTCGATGGCCGTGGTCGTGACCAGGTGGATGCACTTCCACGGGCAGATGTCGACGCAGCCCTCGCAGGTGATGCACTCGGACTGGTCGATGTGGATGAACTGCTTCGGCTTGACGGCCTTGGACAGCCAGGCCGCGTCGACCTCCTGGAGGACGTAGTCGTCCAGGAACTCGGGCATCGGCGGGTTGGCATCGGTGCGGGCCACGTCAGCTCTTCTTCACGAGCGGGCGGCCGTAGTCGGAGGTCACGATGGCCGGCGCGGTCTCGGCGCGCTTGCCCCGGTTCTGCCACCAGGCCCACAGCCACATGTTGATGCCGAGGAAGACGACGTAGATGCCGACCGCGATGACGTCGCGGATGGCCTCGTAGTTGAGCGTGATCGGGTTCCAGCCGCCGAACTTCTGGGGCTTCAGGATGTCCCACGGCCCGTAGACCAACTTGTCGGGTCGCCACTGGAGCTCGTTGCTGGCCCAGGTGAGCCAGAGGTGCGGGATCTCGGCGTAGACCCAGAACATGATGAAGAACACGTAGAAGCCCGCCACCATCGCCTCGCCCCAGGTGAGAGGGGTGCCCACCGGACGCCGCTTGGCCATAGGGAAGATGAGGGCGATCAGTGCGACGGCGATGATCAGCGAGACGATGAACCCGACCAACTGAGTGGGGACCTCCGTTGTGGACACGATCAGCGTACCGCCGCTGCCCCGACCCCCTGGGTCACCGAGGGGGCGAGATCTGACGGTGCTGGTGTGTGGTTTAGCACGCTCCCATCGCGGGGAGCACATCGAGACGGCGCCTCGAGTCGACCGCTTCGCGCGGCTCCCCGGGCCCGGCGCGCGGCGCCGATCCGTGCCCTCGATGGGGCCGATCGACCTACGCGATGGGCCGACTCGGAGGGGGTGGCTGTCTTGGCCCGACGGCCACCTCGTGGCCTAGTGTTCGCGCACGCACCGGCGACGGTGCAGACTCCCGTACCACCCGCCCGGTTCCACCCGCCCGGAGGCCGTCCGTGACCGAAGTTCCCGAGCATCTGCTGAAGCGCTCCCGCGACCGCCGCGCCGCGCTGGGTCTCGGTGGAGGCGACGGGGGCGATGCCGGCGGTGGGGGCGACGCTCCGGCTGCGGCGAGCGATGCCGGCACGTCGGTCGAGCCGGCCGCGGCGGCCGCTCGTCCCGCGGCGGTGGCCCCGGTCGAGGAGCCGGTCGCGCCGCCCAAGCCCGTGCCGTCCTACGTGCGGGCCTCGCTCCAGCGCAAGAAGATCCCGATCTGGGTCATGCCCGTGCTGGCCTTCCTGCCGCTCTGGGCCATCATGTACGTCAACACGTTGTCGAAGCCGCGCAGCACCGTGCCGTCCCAGCTCGAGGCCGGCGCCACCGACTACGCCAACCGCTGCCAGAGCTGCCACCAGGCCGACGGGTCCGGCGGCGCCGGCCGCCCGCTCTACGCGGCCGCCGAAGGTGGCGGCGTGCTGACCACCTTCCCCTACATCGCCGACCAGCTGCAGTTCGTCTGGCTGGGCAGCGCCGGCACCGGCGCCGCCGGCACCCCGTACGGCAGCAAGGACAAGCCGGGTGGGCAGCACAAGGTGCTCAGCTACGACGGCAAGACGCTGATGCCGACCTTCAAGGGCAGCATCACCCAGACCGAGCTGCTCGAGATCGTGCGCCACGAGCGCGAGACCTTCGGTGGCGAGAAGGTCCCCGCCGATCAGATCGGCCCGGCCGGCGAGCTGCTCTGGCCGAACAAGCTGCCGGTGCTCAACGCCTCGGGCGTGCTGCAGGACCCGGACGGCAACCCGATGTTCGACGCCGACGGCAAGCTCGTGAACACGGGGCTGCTCGAGAGCCCCGACGCGTCGACCACGGCTCCGCCTTCCTGATCCCCCTCGGCCTGATCCCCCTCGGCCTGATCCCCCTCGGCCTGATCCCCCTCGGCCTGATCCCCCTCGGCCTGATCCCATCGGCCTGATCTCGCCCTGACGATCGTTGTGGCTTGCGGGCCGAGCCCTGACTCGTCCGCGCCGATGGGTGGCCCGTAGGCTTCGGGCATGACGACGACCGCCCTGCGCGATCTGCCCGGCACCCGTCACGACGTGCTCGTGATCGGCGGGGGCCCGGCCGGGGCGGCGACGTCCTACTGGCTGGCCGAGGCCGGCCACGACGTGGTCTTCGTCGAGAAGAAGCTGTTCCCGCGGGTCAAGACCTGCGGCGACGGGCTGACGCCGCGTGCGGTGCACCAGCTCGACGAGATGGGCCTGACCGACCGGCTCACCCACTTCCACTCCTACGACGGTCTCCGCACCGTGGCCCACGGCATGACGCTCGAGCTCAAGTGGCCGGACCACCCGATCTACCCGAACTACGGCTACGTCGTGCGCCGGTGCGACCTCGACACGATGGTCGCCGAGCACGCGGTGAAGTCGGGCGCGACGCTGCTGCAGGGCACCGAGGCCGTCAGCCCGATCGTGCGCGACGGGCTCGTCACCGGCGCCGTCGTGAAGGACAAGGACAGCGGCCTCACCCGTGACATCGAGGCCCGCTACGTCGTGATCGCCGACGGCGCCAACTCGCGCTTCGGGCGGGCGCTGGGCACGAACCGCAACCGGGCCTACCCGCAGGGCATGGCCATCCGCGGCTACTTCGCCAGCCCGATCAGCGACACCCCGTGGATCGAGTCCGCGCTCGACGTGCGCGACCGGGCCGGCAACTCGCTGCCGGGCTACGGCTGGATCTTCCCGCTCGGTGACGGTGAGATCAACGTCGGCATCGGGCTGCTGTCGACGTTCCGCGACTTCAAGTCAGTGAACACCACCCACATCCTCAACGAGTTCGCCTCCACCGCCCCCGAGCACTGGGGCATCTCGCCCGAGACCGCCACCTCGGTGCCGACGGGTGGCCGGCTGCCGATGGGCGGCTCGGTCGAGCCCAAGGTCGGACCGACCTGGATCGTCGTCGGCGACGCGGCCGGCTCGATCAACCCGTTCAACGGCGAGGGCATCGACTACGCCTACGAGACCGGTCGCATGGCCGCCGGGCTGCTCGACGAAGCGCTGCAGACCGGCGACGGCATGGTGCTGCAGCGCTACCCCTCGATGCTGGACGAGGAGTACGGGCTCTACTTCAAGGTGGCCCGGCTGTTCGCCCAGGTGATCGGCCAGCCCGCGCTCATGCGGGAGCTGACCCGGGTCGGCATGCACAGCCGCACCCTCATGGACTGGGTGCTGCGGATCATGGCCAACCTCCTCCGCGACGACGAGCTCGGCCCGGCCGAGGCCGTCTACCGCACCGTCGCCCAGCTGGCCAAGGTCATCCCCGAACCCTCCGCCGCCTGACCTCCTCCCTTCCGCCGATTCGAACTTGCGGGGCTCAGCGCCGGCATCCGCACGCCAGCGCCGCAAGTTCGTTGGGTCGAGTGGGCGAGGCATGTCACCGATCGGGGCTCGGCGGCATCTCATCTCCGTGATCGACGAGGCGGACGGCGAGGTCTACCGCAAGTACGCCGACGAGCTCGTCCGCTTCGCGACCGGTGTCGTCGGTCCGGACGATGCTCCGGACGCCGTCTCCACCGCGGTGGTCCGCACCTTCACCTCGCCGTCGTGGCCCTCGGTGACGAACCATCGTGCGTACCTCTATCGCGCCGTCCTCAACGAGTGCCGCCAGCTCGAGCGGAGCCACCGGCGTCGCGTCGGCCGCGAGGAGCGCGACGCCCGAGCACGCGTGCTGCCCGACTTCTACGACCCCGAGGTGCGGCCTGAGGTCCGCGCCGCGGTCGACGCGCTCGACCTGCGCTCCCGGGCCGTCTTCGTCCTGACCTACTGGGCCGACCTCCCGCCAGAGGAGATCGCCACCCTGCTCGGCGTCAGCAGCCGCACCGTGCGGCGCGACCTCGACGCCGGCCATCGCCGCCTCAAGAGGAGCCTCCATGACTGAGCTCGCCAACGAGATCCGCAAGGCCGTCATCGAGCGCGTGGACCGCGCCCCGATGGCCCCGTCCATCGAGTCCATCGATTCCCTCGACCGGGCGAGCCTGCCGGCCGCCCACCGGCACCCGCGTCGCGGCGTGCTGGTGGGCGCCGGCCTGGTCGCGCTGCTGGCGCTCGTCGCCGGCGTGCTCGTGACCGCCCGTCGCTCCCCCGATCCCTCGCAGGTGTCGGTCGGGACGACCCTCGCTCCCGGCAAGCCGGCCACGCCACTGGCCGGTCGATCGCTGCCGGTCCGCTACGGCCTGCCGGACGGCGTGCCCGGCTTCCACTTCCTCACCATGGAGCTCGATCGCCCCGTGGGCCTGGCCGCCGACGACGTCACCTACCTGCCGACCGGACCGCTGGGACCCGTCTACGCCCAGAACATCAGGGTGGACTACGACCCGACCGCCTTCGGGCTGCCGGACACCAGAGGGATCGCCGTCCTCACCGTGCTCCCCGAGGAGCAGATGTCGGTCGTCACCTCGGCGTCCGGCGGCGGCCCGACCCACACCGCCACAGTCGGCCTGCATCAGGTGACCGTGGCCGAGCCGTGGACACCGACCGACGACCGCATGACCGACGACCGGGTGGTGACCTGGGTGCAAGACGGCGCCGCGATCATCGTGACGGGGTCGCCGAACGTCACCGAGCAGCAGCTCCTGGCGGCCGCGGCTGCGGTGACGCCGATCCCGACCATCCCGCTGCTCCCCCCGGTCGCGTCCGATGCCAAGGGGAGCGGGGTCCTTCCCGCCTTCTACTCGCTCGCCCCGCGGCGCTCCGTCCAGCCCGACCCGAACCTGCCCCTCGCGGACGGCACCCCTTGGCCGGAGCTCTTGGACGGCGAGCCGCTGACCGCGGCGATGGGCAAGGTCCTGGTCACGGGTCGCGACCAGGGCGACCCCTACACCGTCCGTGAGGTCGGGGATCCGACGACCAACACCGTGCTGTACGGCGGCCCGGCCTTCTTCGCCGATGGACCCCTGCACTTCGGTCCTATGTGGATGTCGCTCAACGTCGGGGCCTGGTGGACGCCGCCGTCCCTCACGAACCGCTTCGTGGTGACCGGATCCGGTCCCGACTCGGTGGCCACCGTGACGCTCGTCCTCGATGACGGCTCGACCCTCGACGGCGCGACCTACGACGCCGGCTTGGGGTGGCCGGTCCGGGTGTTCTACATCCCCGTGCACGATGATCGGGAGGTGGTGCACGTCGATGCGAGGTCGAGCGACGGCACGCTGCTGTACACCCGGGACCTCGACTCGTTCGACGGCCACCACCCGGGCAAGGGCTCCGGCGGCGGCACGGTCGACTACAGCATCTGCGGTCTGGATGAGCCACAACCCCAGTTCCCGACGCTCGACTGCTGACCCGGCCGAACTTGCGGGGCTCAGCGCCGGAATCCGCACGCCGGCCCCGCAAGGTGGGAGCGGCCCGACCTGACCACCGATCTGGCGGGGCTCAGCGCCGGCATCCGGCCGTCGGCCCCGCAAGTTCGTAGAGCCGGCAGTCAGGTGGGCCCGCAAGGGTCAGCCGAGGCGGTCGGCGACGGCGGTGGCGGCGTCGGCCGCGAGGGCGACGACCTCGTCGAGCACGGCATCGGTGTGGGCCATCCCGACGAACAGGACCTCGTAGGCGCCGGGCGCGAGGGCGACGCCCCGGTCGAGCATCTCGTGGAAGAACGCGGCGTAGACCTTCTCGTCGGTGGTCTGGGCCGAGGCGTAGTCGACCGGCAGGTCCGCGCCGAAGAACAGCCCGACCAGCGTGCCGACCACCGGCACCCGCACGACGAGACCGGCGTCCCGGATGGCGGCCTCGAGCCGCGGCGCGAACCGCTCGACCCGGGCGGTGAGCTCGGCGTAGGCCTCCGGGGTCAGGCCGGCCAGCGCGGCCAGGCCGGCGGCGGTGGCGAGTGGGTTCCCCGAGAGGGTGCCGGCCTGGTACACGGGACCGAGCGGGGCGAGCACGCCCATGATCTCCGCCGACCCGCCGAAGGCCCCGACGGGCAGACCGCCGCCGATGACCTTGCCGAACGTGCTGAGGTCGGCCGCCACGCCGAGCAGCTCCTGAGCTCCCCCGCGTGCGACCCGGAACCCGGTGATGACCTCGTCGAAGATGAGCAGCGCGCCCACCCGGTCGCACTCGGCTCGCAGCCCTTCGAGGAAGCCCGGCACCGGGGCGACCAGGCCCATGTTCGCGGCGACCGGTTCGAAGATGACCGCGGCGACGGTCTCGTCGAGCTGGGGCACCACGTTGTAGGGGGCGATCACGGTGTCGGCGACCGCATTGGCCGTCACGCCGGCCGAACCGGGCAGGCCGAGCGACGCCATGGCGGTGCCGCCCTCGACGAGCAGCGCGTCGCTGTGGCCGTGGTAGTTGCCGGCGAACTTCACGAGCGTGTCGCGGCCGGTGAACCCGCGGGCCACGCGGATGGCGCTCATGGTGGCCTCGGTGCCGCTCGACACCATGCGCACCTGCTCGACCGAAGCGACCCGGTCGACGATGGCCTCGGCCAGGCGCACCTCGCCGCGGGTGGGCGCGCCGTAGGACGTGCCGCGCGCTGCCGCTTCGGTGATGGCGGCGATGACCGAGGGCTCGGCGTGGCCGAGGATGATGGCGCCGTAGGACTGGACGAGGTCGATGTAGCGGCGCCCCTCGACGTCGACGACGTAGGGACCCTCGCCCCGCTCGACGAAGTAGGGCACGCCTCCGACCGAGCGGAAGGCCCGGACGGGCGAGTTCACGCCACCGGGGATCACCCGCTGGCCTCGCTCGAAGAGGCCCTCGTTCGTGTCGGTCACGAGTCGAGCGCCTCGGCCAGGTCGCGGGCGAAGTAGGTCAGGATCAGGTCGGCACCGGCTCGCTTGACCGCGGTCAGGTGCTCGAGCGCCACGGCCGGACCGTCGATCCAGCCGCGCTCGGCGGCGGCGTGGATCATGGCGTACTCCCCGGACACGTGGTACGCCGCCAGCGGGAGGTCGAGCTCGGCCCGGGCCCGGGCGATGATGTCGAGGTAGGCGAGCGCCGGCTTGACCATGATCATGTCGGCGCCTTCGCCGACGTCGAAGCGGATCTCCTCCAGGGCTTCGCGGGCGTTGCGGAAGTCCTGCTGGTACCCCTTGCGGTCGCCGCCGCCGACGATGGTGACGTCGACCGCGTCGCGGAACGGGCCGTAGAGCGCCGAGGCGTACTTCGCCGCGTAGGCCAGGATCGCGACCGACTCGAAGCCGTCGTCGTCGAGCGCCTCGCGGATGGCCAGCACCTGGCCGTCCATCATCCCGCTGGGCGCCGTGATGTCGGCGCCGGCCTCGGCCTGGGCCACCGCGGCACGGGCGTAGAGGTCGAGGGTGGCGTCGTTGTCGACCTGGCCGTCGTCGTCGAGCACGCCGCAGTGCCCGTGATCGGTGTACTCGTCGACGCACAGGTCGGCGATCAGCACGAGGTCGTCGCCGACGTCGTCGCGCAGGTCGCGCAGCGCCACCTGGACGATGCCGTCGGGATCCCACGCACCCGAGCCCTCGGCGTCCTTGGTGGCCGGGACGCCGAAGAGGATCACCCCGGGGACGCCCCGGGCCGCCAGCTCGGCGACCTCCTTGCGCAGCGATTCGCGGGTGTGCTGCACGACGCCGGGCAGCGACTCGATCGGCTGGGGTTCGGTGATGCCCTCCCGCACGAACAGGGGGGCGATGAGGTCATCGGTGGTCAGCCGGGTCTCGGCCACCATCCGGCGCAGGGCCGGGGTGCGGCGGAGCCGGCGCAGGCGGCGCTGGGGGAAGCTCACCGGGCCAGCCTACGGTCGACCCTCTCCGCCGGACGAGTCCCCCGACCGACCGACGACGAGCGCGTCGAGCGCGGCGAGGTCGACGTCGGCGAGGGAGTCGACGACCAGGTCCGCATCGGGGAACTCGGGGACCCGGGTGACGGCGTTCGGGGCGACCACGCATGCGAAGCCGGCGGCGCGGGCCGCGGTCGAGCCGTGGTGGGAGTCCTCGAGCGCGACGGATCGGGTCGGGTCGACGCCGAGCGCGTCGGCGACCGCCAGGTAGAGGTCGGGCGCCGGCTTGCCGAGTGCCACGTGGTCACGGCAGCGCACGACGGCGAAGCGATCGAGCAGACCGATCCGCTCGAGGTGCGGCTCGACCCACGACGTCGGCGAGCTCGACGCGACCCCGGTCGGCACGCCGGCCTCGTCGGCGGCGTCGAGCAGGTCGACGACACCCGGGAGCACCTCCTCCTGGCGGATCAGCGCGTGGTGCGCCTCGATCCGCCGGGCCCGGACCGCGGCCACGTCGACCGGCCCGACGGCCGCCTCCTCCAGCCAGACGGTCCAGTGCAGGTTGTCCACCCGGCCCACCCGGTGGCGCCACTCGTCGAGCTCGAGACCGACTCCGTGGGCCTGGAACTCCGCCTGCACGGTGACGAACTCGGACCACTCGGTGTCGAGGATGAGGCCGTCGAAGTCGAACACGAGTGCGGCGAGCTCCATCGGCGGACCCTAGGTGGGCGCCGGACGCGACCCCATCGATTTCACCAGCGCGTCGACCAGGCCGGGGATGCTGTGGTCGGTGGCCTCGACGTCGACCGTGAGGCCGTGGTCGCGGGCGGTGCCCGAGGTGATCGGGCCGATGGACGCCACGAACCGCCGGCACCGCATCGGCGCCGAACGCGTCGACGAACCGGTCGACCGTGGACGACGAGGTGAACGTGATGACGTCGGCCGCCGCGACCGCGGCGCGGGTGTCGTCGGCGATCGGGGCAGCCTCGGTGCGGTAGGCGTCGACCACGTCGACCTGCCACCCTGCGGCCCGCAGCCCGTCGGGCAGCACGTCGCGCGCCACCGCGGCCCGGGCCAGCAGCACCCGGCCGCCCCGGCCGGCACGTGCCGGGAAGGCCTCGAGCAGGCTCTCGGCCACGAACCGCTCGGGCACGAGGTCGGCGACGATGTTGCCGGCCCGCAGCGCCTCGGCGGTGCCCGGGCCGATGGCCGCCACCCGCACCCCGCCGAGGTCACGGCCGTCGTGCAGCGCGCCCGAGCAGCCGGCGAGCGCCGTTGGCGGAGGTGACGCACGACCCAGTCGTAGGTCGCCAGGCGCGCGACCGCGTCGGCCAGCGCGGCGCCACCGTCGGCCGGGTCGGTCACGACGATGGCCGGCGCCTCGATCACCTCGGCGCCGAGCTGCTGCAGCCGGCGGACGAGCCCCGAGGCCTGCTCTCGGGCCCGGGTCACGACGACCCGCCGGCCGAACAGCGGCCGGGTCTCGAACCAGGCGAGGTCGAGCGCCGCGACCGCGCCGATCACGATGGTGGTCGGCGGCTCGAGGTGCTGGTCGGCCAGCGTGGCGAGCGTCGCCCGCACGGTGTGCTGCTCGGGCCGGGAGCCCCAGCGCACCGCGGCGGCCGGCGTGTCGGGGTCGAGCCCGCCGGCCAGCAGCCGCGACACGATCTTGGCCAGGCGCCCGACGCCCATGAGGATCACGATCGTGCCGCCGAGCCGGGCGACGGTCTCCCAGTCGATCTCGCCGCCCTTGTCCGGATCCTCGTGGCCGGTGATCACGGTGAAGGAGGTCGACGAGTGGCGCATGGTGACGGGGATGCCCGGCGTAGGCCGGCGCGGCGATGGCCGACGAGATGCCGGGCACGACCTCGAAGGGCACGCCGGCCGCGAGCAGGGCGCCGGCCTCCTCGCCGCCGCGGGCGAACACGAACGGATCGCCGCCCTTGAGCCGCACGACCTGCTGGCCCCGGCGGCCGCGCTCGACGAGCAGCGCGTCGATGTCCGACTGCGGCATCGTGGCCCGTCCCGGGCGCCTTGCCCACGCTGATGCGCTCGGCGGTGGCGCGGGGCGAGGTCGAGCAGGCTGGCGACCGACAGCCGGTCGTAGACGACGACGTCGGCGGTGGCGAGCACCTCGGCGCCCCGCATCGTCATCAGCCCGGGATCACCGGGCCCGGCACCCACCAGATAGACGGTCACCGCTGCAGCCTAGGCAGCGCACCCACGGCCCCGATTCCGGCCCCGGGCGAGCTCGTGTCAACGGTCGGTCACGGCCGCCGTCGGTCGCGCACCGGGTGCGGCTCGCGGCAATCGATTGCACGGCGACGACGGGTCGGGTGGCAAGATGCAGCCATGCCAGTAGCCGGCGCAGAGCCTCGATCTCCCCGCGCGGAGCGGGCCAGGGCGTCGATCGCCGAGGCGCTGCTCAGCCTCATCGACGAGGGCGACCTCCAGCCCACGGCCAACCGGATCGCCGAGCGGGCCGGCATCTCGCTGCGCCTGATCTACCACCACTTCGGCGATCTCGAGTCCCTCTACAAGGAGGCGTCGCGGATCCAGCTGAAGCGGCTGCTCGAGCGCTACGTGCCGGTGCCGCCCGACCTGCCCTACGACGAGCGCCTGGTGGCGTTCACCGACCAGCGGGCCCGGATCTACGAGTGGCAGACGCCGGTGCGGCGGTCGGCCATGATCAACGAGCACGGCTCCCGGACGCTGCAGCGAGGCCCGGTCCTGGGGCGATGACCGCGGCGCACCTCGAGTTCCAGAAGACGTTCGCCACCGAGATCGCCGAGATCCCCGACGACCAGCGCGAGGTCGCCCTCGACTCGCTGGCGATGGTGGCGGGCTGGCCGGCCTGGGACGAGCTGCGCTCCTCGGGTCGCACGGTCGAACAGGCCACCGCGGCCATGAGCCCACGCCATCACCGTGCTGCTCAGGTCGCACCGCACCTGATGCCCCCTGCAGCCGGCGCCGGCAGAGCTGCTCACCCTCACCGAGGTCGCTGAGCGGCTCGGGGTGCACTACATGACGGCCTACCGCTACCTGCGCACCGGTCGGCTCGAGGGGACCAAGCACGGCACCGAGTGGCGCGTCCGGGCCGCGGACCTGGCCCAGTTCGAGGCCCGGGCCGCGGGCTCGGTCACCGGTGGCCGCGCCGGTGGGCGGACGGGCAGCTCGACGCCCGACGACTCGGCGGCCGACGCAGCACCTCCGTCGCGGATCACCCGGCGGCGGATCGACTGGGCCGGGCGGGCGACCGAGCGGATGATCGACGGCGACGAGAACGGCGCGTGGTCCGTGATCGAGAACGCCATGGTCGCAGGCATGGCCATCGAAGACGTCTACCTGCACCTGCTGACCCCGGCCCTGCGGTCGGTCGGCGACCGATGGGAGACCGGTGCCATCACGGTGGCCGACGAGCACGTCGCCTCGGCGGTCACGCTGCGACTGATCGGCCGGCTCGGCCCGCAGTTCTCCCGACGGGGCCGCAAGCGCGGCACCGTCGTGACCGCCGCGCCGGCCGGCGAGACCCACAGCCTACCGATCGCCCTCTTCGCGGACCTGCTCCGCGGGCGCGGCTTCCGGGTGCTCGACCTCGGCGGCAACGTGCCCGCCGACTCGCTCGCGTCGATCGTGGCCGGTACCACCAACCTGCTCGCGGTGTGCCTCTGCAGCACCACGTCGGGCAACGAGGCCGGCGTGATCGAGGCCGTGGACGCCGTGCGAGCAGTGACCGACGCGGCCGTGCTCGTCGGCGGTCGGGCCATCGCCGACCCTGACCGGGCCCGGGCGCTCGGTGCCGACGGGGGTGGGATCACCACGCCCGAGGTGCTCGACGTGCTCGCGCACCTCCCCCGCACGCCCGCCCGCGCCGCCACCTCCTGAGACACGGTCATCCGGATCTGCCGGCAGGTTCGGAGTAGCCATGCCGAGTCTTTAGTACTAAATTACTGACGACGGCAGAGCACCGGCCGTCCACCGAACCGCCCCGGCACCGTCGCCGACTGATCGGGAGGTCGCCATGTTCACCGGAAGCGCAGACCACCCCTGGCCCGAGTCCTCGACGACACCCGTCGCGATCGTCGATCGGGCGACCCGGCTCCGCCGGGCCGACCTCGCGGACCGGCCACTGCCCGGCGATGCGCTGACCGAGCACGGGCAACGCGATCTCGGTGACGCCGACGATGCCTGGATGGCCGAGGCCGCGTGCAAGGGCCGCACCACCCTGTTCTTCGGGCAGGCCGGCGAGCGGCCCGAGCGGCGGGTCCGTCGGGAACGGACGCGCGAAGGCGGTGTGCGAGGGCTGCAGCGTGATCGTCGCCTGCCGCGAACGGGCTCGCGCCGGACGGGAGAACGGCTTCTGGGGTGGAGAGTCGGAGGAGGAGCGGGCCGCGGCGGGCTATCCCCCGCGATCGATCAGCCGCCGCTCGGTGCAACAGGCCGGCACCGTGCGAGCCGCCGCGTCCTGACGGCGCGCTACTCGGCCGCGGCGTTCGGCTCGGCGTCGCCGCCCTTCGACGAGGACGAACCCTTCGGCGTGATCGAGTTGCGGGGCGCGGCCCGGGAGCTCGACGACTTGGCGTCGCCGACCGCGGCGTAGGCGGCCAGCGCCCGCGTCGCGCGCCTGCGCGTGATCGACCAGCGGTTCGGGGTAGTCGTCGCCGAGCGTGATGCCGGCGACCTGCAGCTCGAGGGGCGGCACCTCCCACGGGGCGTGGATGGCCTTGTCGTCGAGCGCCGCGATCTCGGGCACCCAGCGCCGGATGTACGCGCCGGTCGGATCGAACTTCCGGCTCTGGGTCACCGGGTTGAAGATGCGGTGGTACGGCGACGCGTCGGGGCCGGTGCCGGCCACCCACTGCCAGTTGCCGACGTTCTGGGGCACGTCGCCGTCGACGAGCAGGTAGCGGAAGTGACGCTCGCCCAACCGCCAGTCGACCAGCAGGTCCTTCACCAGGAAGGACCCGACGATCATCCGGACCCGGTTGTGCATCCACCCCGTCTCACGCAGCTGGCGCATGCCGGCGTCGACGATCGGGAAGCCCGGTGTAGCCACCCTTCCAGGCCGCCACCTCGGACGGGTCGTTGCGCCACTCGATCTGATCGAAGCGCTCCCGCATCGACCGCTTGGGCAGGCCCGGCAGCTCGGCCAGGAGGTGGGCGTACCAGTCACGCCACGCGAGCTGGCGCACGAACATCGACCGGGCCGCGGTCTCCTCGCCGACCGCGTCGGCGACCGTGCGGGGCGACAGGGTGCCGAACCGCAGGTCGGCCGAGAGCATCGAGGTGCCGTCGACCGCAGGGCGATCGCGGTCGACGTCGTACTGGTCGACCCGTTCGAGGAACTGCTCGAGGCGATCCTTGGCCTCCGACTCGCCCTCGAACATGGGCGGCGGTCCGTCGAGGGTCGGCATGGGCTCGCCCGGATCGTCGAACAGGGTGGCGTCGCCGGGCGCGGGCCACGGATCCCACGGGCGGGCCTTCCAGGCCTTGTGGAACGGGGTGAACACCCGCGACAGCGTGCCCTTGGCGGTCAGCACCGACCCCGGTGGGTGCACCAACGACCCCCACGAGGTCTCGATCCCGCACCGAGAGCCCGTCGGTGACCTGGCGGTCGCGCGCCACCGCGAACGGCGTGACGTCGGCGTTCCAGTAGACGGTGTCGACGCCCAGCTTGGCCACCGTCTCGGGCACGACGCGGGCCGGGTCGCCGATGCGCACGAGGAGCCGACCCCCGAACTGGGCCAGCGAGTAGTCGAGCGCCTGGACGGTCGCCAGCAGCTGGCGACGCCGGAAGGGGCCGGCCCCACCGAGCAGGCGAGGGTCGATGACGAACAGCGGGACGACGAAGGCGTGGTGGGACGTGGCCGCGGCCCAGGCCGGGTTGTCGTCGAGCCGCAGGTCGCGGCGGAACCAGACCAGACCGATCTTGTCGGAGGGCGCCGTCATGGCCGGGGAGGTTAGACGCCGTCCGACCCCCAGGCCCGAGTCGGGACCAGGTAGGGCCACACGGCCCAGAGACGACCGCGACTGACGTCGGTCGGGCCGGTGATCGCCGCCCGTCAGGCCAGCGGGCGCCCGAACGGCAGCGACTCGCACCAGGTCGACAGGAAGGCCTCGGCCCGGTAGCAGGCGCCCAGCAGCGGTCCGTCGTCGTGACCGAGCACCTCGAGCAGCGAGGCGTCGATGGCCACCGACGCAGCCGACCCGGGATCGCCCGCGCCGGCCACGGGCCACCCGGCGAACAGCGGCCCGGCGGTCGACACGAAGTCGGGGACCACGACGACTCCGGCCCGGCGGAGGACGGCCAGGCCCTTGGCGGTGACCGGCACCGGCCCGGACGGCACGACTGTGCCGGCCGAGAGGCCGGCCGCGACCGAGTCGTCGATCACCCCCGGCTTGGAGCCGACGACCAGCACGTCGGCCGGCACGCCGAAGACCTCCCAGGCCTTGCCCGGTGCCTCCGCCAGCTGCGTGACCAGCGCGGTGCCGTGCTCGGCCCAGGCCGATGCCACGGTCGCGTCGTCGAAGCCCTCGGTCGAGGTGGCCGTGCCGTCGGCGGTGGAGATGGCGACGACCTTCCCGCCGCGGCTGGTGATCCCGGCGACGAGCGCCGGCCCGGCCGCGTCGAACCCCTCGATGACCACCCGCCGCCCGGCCAGGCCCCGCACCGCGGTGTGCGCCGCCACCGCGACGCCGAGCCCGGCGAGCTCGTCGTGGCGGGCGGCGTAGGCCTCCGGACGCGGGTCGGCCGCTCGCAGCGGCTCGAGGTCGGCCGGCGCGACCCCCTTGGCCGGGTCGACCGCCAGGCGGCCCTCGCGCACGAGCGGCTCGACCTCGGTGGCGAAGGCGGCGAGCGCCGCGGCCCGGTCGTCGGGCGCGGCGTTGACGCCGGCCGAGGCCCCTCCCACCTTCCGCTCGAACGTGGCGAAGCGGTAGGTGAGCGATCGGGCCAGCAGCGAGGCGCCGTCGACCAGGATCTTGGGCGCCGACCGCACGACACCGGCCGCCGGCGCGTCGTCGAGGTCGAAGGCGACGAAGCCTTCGGTGGACGTGAGCTTCTGGATGATCACGCCGGGCATTCTGGCATCGCCACGTCCCGACGCCGCCGACGAACGGCCCGCCGGACCTGCGGGACGAGCACCGTCCGAGCCAACATGGGGCATGGACGACGCGCTCGACATCGTGGTGGAGATCCCCCGGGGCAGCCGCAACAAGTACGAGTTCGACCACGAGCAGGGCGTGATGCGCCTGGACCGGCGCCTCTTCTCGGCCACGGTCTACCCGGCGGACTACGGCTTCGTGCCCGACACGCTGGCCGAGGACGGCGACCCGCTCGACGCCCTCGTGCTGCTCGAGGAGCCGACCTTCCCCGGGTGCTGGGTCACCGCCCGTCCGGTGGGCGTCCTCTGGATGACCGACGACGCCGGGCCCGACGCCAAGCTCATCTGCGTCGAGGCCCACGACCCGCGCTACGCCGAGGTCACCGAGCTCGACGGCATCCAGGCCGAGATGCTGGCCGAGATCCGCCACTTCTTCGAGGTGTACAAGACCCTCGAGCCGGACAAGTACTCCAACCCTGGCGACTACGAGGGTCGCGCCGCGGCGTGGGCCGAGATCGAGGCCTGTCGGGCCCGCTACGTCCCACCCGCGCACTGAGCCGTGACGACCTCGACCCCCCTGCCCGAACGGGCCGACGCGATCGTGATCGGCGCCGGCATCGTCGGCCTCGCCACCGCTCGAGCCATCCAGCTGTCCGATCCCGAGCTCGCCGTGCTGGTCGTCGACAAGGAGCCGACTGTCGCCGGGCACCAGAGCGGTCACAACTCGGGCGTGATCCACGCCGGCCTCTACTACGCGCCCGGCTCGCAGAAGGCGGCGCTGTGCAGGGACGGTCGCGACGAGCTCATGGCCTGGTGCGATCGCCACGAGGTGCCGTGGCGGCGGTGCGGCAAGGTCGTCGTCGCCACCGAGCCCGAGGAGCTGGCCCAGCTCGACGTGCTGGCCGGTCGGGCCGCCGCCAACGGGATCGACACCGTGCGACTCGACCCGTCGGGGCTGGCCGAGATCGAGCCCCACGCCGCCGGCCTGGCCGCCCTGCACGTGCCGTCGACGGCGATCGTCGACTTCCGGGCCGTGTGCGCGGTCCTGGCCGAGGGCATCACGGCCCGCGGGGGCCAGATCGTCCTGGGCGCGGAGGTCGAGCGGATCGACCGGGCGCCCATCGCCCCTGCGGGCACCGTCGTCGTGCACACGTCGGCCGGCAGCACCTCGGCCCCCCGGCTGGCCAACTGCGCCGGGCTGGCCGCCGACCGGGTCACCGCCTCGCCGGTGACCAGCCGGGCGCGGCGATCATGCCGTTCCGCGGCGAGTACCACGAGCTGATCCCGGCCCGCCGCCACCTGGTGCGGACCCTGATCTACCCGGTGCCCGATCCCCGGTTCCCGTTCCTCGGCGTGCACCTCACGTCCATGATCGACGGCACGGTCCACGCCGGTCCCAACGCGGTGCTGGCGCTGTCCCGCGAGGGGTACCGCTGGCGCGACGTCGACGGGCACGACCTCGCCGAGATGGCCACCGACGCCTCGTCGTGGCGCCTGGCCCGTCGCTACTGGCGCACCGGCATGGGCGAGGTCGGCCGGTCGCTCAGCCGGGCCCGCTTCGTGCACGCCGCTCCAACGGCTCGTCCCCGAGATCACCCTCGAGGACCTCGAGCCGGCCGGGAGCGGCGTGCGGGCCCAGGCGGTGCGCGAAGGACGGCACCCTGCTCGACGACTTCGCGTTCGCGGGCAACGACGGCGCCGACGTCGCGAGGCGCCCGGGTCGTGCACGTGGTCAACGCCCCGTCGCCGGCGGCCACCGCGTCGCTGGCCATCGGCCGGGTCATCGCCGGTCGCCTCCTCTCGACCTGATCCACGAGCTGACGGGGCCCGCAGGACGCGGCGGCGCGCCGCAGCTCCGCCCGGGTCGACTAAAACCCCTCCATGTCGACCGGAGGTAGCAGACGTGCGGTGTTCGCCGCCCTGCTGGCCAACCTCGGCATCGCCGTCGCCAAGTTCGTCGGGTTCTTCTTCACCCGGTCGTCGTCGATGCTGGCCGAGGGCGTGCACTCCCTGGCCGACACCGGCAACCAGCTGCTGCTGCTGCTCGGGGGCCATCGGGCCAAGAAGCAACCGACCGCGATCCACCCGTTCGGCTACGGCCGCGAGCGCTACTTCTGGGCGTTCGTGGTGTCGATCGTCCTGTTCGCGCTCGGGTCGGTGTTCGCCATCTTCGAGGGCGTGGAGAAGCTGCTGCACCCCCACGAGCTCGAGTCGCCCCAGTGGGCCATCGGCATCCTGCTGATCGCCATCGTGCTCGAGGCCTCGTCGTTCCGGACCGCGATCAAGGAGTCGAACCCGCTGCGGCGCGGGGCGTCGTGGGCCGAGTTCATCCGCCGCTCGAAGGCCCCGGAGCTGCCCGTGCTGCTGCTCGAGGACTCGGGCGCGCTGATCGGTCTGGTGATCGCGCTGATCGCGATCGGGCTGTCGGTGGTCACCGGCTCGGGGATGTGGGACGGCGTGGGCTCGACGCTGATCGGGCTGCTGCTGGGCGTGATCGCCGTCGTGCTGGCCACCGAGATGAAGAGCCTGCTCATCGGCGAGTCGGCCACCGACGAGGACGAACGCGCCATCGCCGACGCCATCGAGGCCGACCCCGAGGTCCGCACCGTCATCCATCTGCGCACCGAGCACCTCGGTCCCGAGGAGCTGCTCGTCGGGGCCAAGCTCGACTTCGACCCGGCCCTCACCGTGGCGGAGCTGGCCGTGGGCATCGACCGGGTCGAGGCCGCCATCCGCGCCGCGGTGCCGTCGGCCCGGGTGATCTACCTCGAGCCCGACATCGCCCGCTCGACCGGGGAGCCCGACCCCGCGGCGTGAGCGGTCGCGAGCGCGCTGCTTGGTACAGTTCGCACCCATGGCCGTCGACGAGGGTGTGCGCGAGCAGCTGCAGAGCCTGGGGGCCTTCATCCGGGCCCAGCGGCAGCAGGCCCAGATGTCGCTGCGCGACCTGGCCGACCTGACCAACGTCTCGAACCCCTACCTCAGCCAGATCGAGCGGGGCCTGCACGAGCCCTCGATGCGCGTGCTCAAGTCGATCTCCGAGGCGCTCGAGGTCTCCATCGACACCCTGCTGGCCCGCGCCGGCCTCATCACCGACGCCAACGCCGCGGCCGACCGCTCCGAGGGCGCCGCCCCCCACGACCCCTCGGCCGACACCGTCGCCGCCATCCTGGCCGACCCCGCCCTCACCGACGACCAGCGCCAGACCCTCCTGCTCGTCTACCGCTCCTTCGTCCCCCGGGCCTGAAGACCGGCTCAGCGAACTGGTAGCCATCGCGGTACGGAAACGATGCCGCGATCGCTACCAGTTCGTTGGTGGGGCTGCCCAGGCGTGCGGAACGGAGTGGAGCAGCGGCACCGAAGTGCGCCAGATGGGCGAAGCCCGTCCGCAGCGAGCTTGCGAGCGAGGACACAGACAGCAGAGACGGAAGTCACGCTTGCTATTGCAAGCAAAGTGTTGACGTTTCATGCAGCGCTTGGCATAGTTAGCAGCACACCGCCGCTCCCCCTCCCCCTCGCGGCGGGCACCCCTGAGAGGACCCACACCATGGCCGCTACCGCCACCACCGTCATGAACACGATCACCGACACCGAGGAGAAGGCCCTCGAGGCGCTCGTCACGGTGCACGCCCCGGTCGTGGAGTACGTCGCCAAGGCCGTCGACTACGTCGAGACCTCGATCCCGTCGCTCCCCACCCGGCGCTTCGGTGAGAACCTCCCCACCATCAAGCAGTTCGTCGACAACCAGTTCGCCTTCGCCGGCAAGGTGCTCGACGTCCAGCACAAGTTCGTGCTCGACCTCCTCGACGTGACCAAGCCGGTCACCGAGAAGGTCGTGGCCCAGAAGCCCGCCACCGGCGTGCGCAAGGTCACCAAGGCTCCCGCCCGCAAGCGCGCCGCGGCCGCCTGACCCACCCCTTCTGGTCGATCGATCCCCCCTCGGTCGACCACCACCTGGGCCGGTAACCCCCCTTCCGGTCCAGCCCCAGACCCAGCCCCGACTGTCCCCCCGGTCGGCGGGTCTCCCAGGAGAGCCCCCTCGAGGGCTCTCCTGGTCGTTTTCGGGCCCGTATGCGCCACCGCGAATCCCGACGATGTTTGTCGGGATTCGGCGTCGTGCGCGTAGAGTGACCGGCGCAACGAACGACGACGAGGAGATCCTCATGGCTGTACGACTGGGCGACGATGCCCCCAACTTCACCGCCACCACCACCGAGGGCGAGCTGAACTTCTACGACTGGAAGGGCGACAGCTGGGCGGTGCTCTTCTCGCACCCCAAGGACTTCACCCCGGTGTGCACCACCGAGCTGGGCACGGTGGCCCGCCTCAAGCCCGAGTTCGACAAGCGCAACACCAAGGTGATCGGCCTCAGCGTCGATCCGGTCGACTCCCACGGCGAGTGGAGCAAGGACATCGAGGAGACGCAGGGCACCGCGGTGAACTTCCCGCTGATCGCCGATCCCGACAAGAAGGTCGCCGACCTCTACGACATGATCCAGCCGAACGCCAGCGACACCATGACCGTGCGCTCGGTGTTCATCGTCGGCGCCGACAACAAGGTCAAGCTCACGCTGACCTACCCGGCCAGCACCGGGCGCAACTTCGACGAGATCCTGCGGGTCATCGACTCGCTGCAGCTCACGGCCAAGGAGAAGGTCGCCACCCCGGCCGACTGGAAGCAGGGCGAGGACGTCATCATCGTGCCCGGCCGTGTCCGACGAAGAGGCCACCGAGAAGTACGGCAGCTTCAAGACCATCAAGCCGTACCTCCGCACCGTCCCGCAGCCGAAGTAGCCCGGCTCCGAACGCTCGGCACGGCTCCGACGCCGGACAGTACGGCTCGAACGCCTCAGTCCGGGTCGGGCGCGTCGCGCTCGGCCTGGGCCGACCGCTTGCGGCTGTACATCGCGGCATCGGCTGCCGAGAGCAGCGAGTCGACCTCGGCGGTGTCGGCCGGCTCGCGGCTCACGCCGATCGACACGCCGACGCGCGTGGTGACGTGGTCGACGATGATCGGTGTGGTGAGCGCACCGCTGAGGCGGGCCACCAGCGCCGCGACCGCGGCCGGCGGCTCGTCGTCGCCGAGCAGCACGGTGAACTCGTCGCCGCCGTAGCGGGCGAGGATGTCGCTGTCCCGCACGGTCTGCTCGAGGCGGGCCGCGATCTCCTGCAGGACGCGATCGCCGACCGCGTGGCCGTGGCTGTCGTTGACCTCCTTGAAGCCATCGAGGTCGCAGAACAGCACGATGACGTCAGCCGGCGGTCCCGGTCGGTCGCGGGTGCGGCGCAGCGCGATGACGTCGCCCACCGCGTCGACGAACGCCCGCCGGCTGTAGAGCCCGGTGAGCTGATCGTGGGTGACGGCGTGGGACAGCCGCTCGTTGCGCTCCTCGAGCACGCGCTGCATGGCCACGAGCTCCTCGACGTCGCGGGCCGACACGATGATCCCTTCGATCAGCGGGTCGGCGATCTGGTTGGTGCCGTGCAGCTCGACGTGCACCGACGGGTGGCCGGGACCGACGAGGCGCACCTGCACCCGGCTCGTCGCCGCGTCACCTCCCGCGAGCAGCTGGTCGAACCACGCCGTCCCGGCGTCGATGTCGTCGGGGTGGACGACCTCGGTCCACGGGTGACCGATGATGCGGTCGGAGTCGTGGCCGGACAGCACCGTGAGGCGGCGGTTGGCGAACGAGAACCGGCCGTCCGCGTCGAGCAACAGGACGATGTCGGTCGTGCGGTCGACCATCGACCGCAGCCGGGCCGGGCTGTCGGCCAACGCCGACTGCCGGCTCAGGTCCCGCGCCGTGATGACCATGCCGCCGACGGTGTCGTCCTCCAGCAGGCTGAGCCCGATCACCTCGTAGGCCCGCCAGGACCCGTCGCTGCTGAGGGCTCGGGCCTGGACGATCAGGCCGGGTTCGGCCGGGTTGTCCAGGCGCTTCTCCCACGACGAGAGCATGTAGCCGAGGTCGTCGGGGTGGACGATGTCGAAGACGCTCGTGCCGACGATGTCCTCGAGGCGGTACCCCATCACGTCGCACGCGGTCTGGTTCATCCACCGGACGCGGACCTGCTCGTCGACGACCATCACCAGCTCGGGCATCCGATCGAGCAGCCGGATGCGGGCCTGGTCGTCGAACGGTTGCGGTGCCTGCCCCGGATCCACGATCTAGAACCTAGGCACCGGGTGATCTCGGTGTCAGACGGTTGCCGTGCGCGGCGTCGAGCACGAGGTCGATGGCGGTGCGCCAGCCGGAGGCGCTGATGCCGAGCGCCCGGAGCCGGGCGTCGACCGCGTGGGAGGCCTCGGCCGCGGACGAGAGGTCGAACGCCGCGCAGGGCCGCGGCCTCGGCCATGCGGGCGACGGCCTTGGCGACCTCGTCGTCGGTGGCGTCGACCGCCTCGACGAGCGCGCTCAGCCGGGTCAGGCCGTCCTCGTTGCCGTCGCGGGTGAGCACCAGGCCGGCCGCGATGCCGGCGGTCAGGCGGTCGAGGTAGGTGGAGCGGCCGCCGCAGGTGACCTCGTCGGCCAGCGCCAGCACCTCGTCGTGCTCGCCGACCGTGGCCAGTGCGAGCGCCAGGGCGCTCTGGGCGTAGGCGGCGGGCGGGACATCAGCCGTGCCCTCGGCCGAGGGCCGCAGCGCGACGACGGCCTCGACCGGACGGGCCACCTGCACCAGCGCCAGCGCCTGGGCCACGATCCGCTCGGTGCCGCTGATCCCCGACGTCTGATCCACCTCGCTCAGGGCACGGTCGATGGCCACGAGGGCGACGTCGGGGTCGCCGACCGCCACCGCCGCGCCGGCCAGCGCGGTCGCCAGCATGAAGCGGTCGTCGGCGACGCGCTCGGAGGTCATGCTCTGGTCGTAGGCCTCGCTCAGCATGGCGACGCCGTCGTCGACCCGGCCGCTGGTCACCAGGCTGCGGCCGAGCGCGGCCAGCGACTGGGTCTGGCCGAAGCGGTCCCCGATGGCCTTGAAGACGGTGTGCGCCTCACGGGCCGACGACACCGCCTCGGTGGCCCGACCGGACCAGAGCGCGACGCCGGCGTCGAGCAGCAGCATCATCCCCTCGCCCCAGCGGTCGCCGCGCTCGACGAGCCTCGATCAGCACCTGTGAGCCGAGCGCCCGGGCCTCGTCGAGGTTGCCCTGGTTGAAGCGGACGAACGCCAGCAGCCCGGTCGCCCAGCCGAGCCCACCGAGGTCGCCCAGCTCGGAGAACGTCTGGGCCGAGCGGGCGATGCGGCTCTCGGCCTCGTCGACCCGCCCCTCGACGAACGAGATCCAGGCCAGGTGCTGGAGCGCCCAGGCCTCACCTCGCCGGTCGCCGGCCTCCCGCGACGCAGCCAGCGCCGCCCGCACCGAGTGCTCGGCGTCGTCGTTCTGGCCGAGGAAGATCTGGGCCATGCCGATCTCGCGGATGGCATCGGCGGCGCCCTGCTCGTCGCCGAGGGCCCGGAAGTGGTCGACGGCCTCGGCCAGCGTGCCGATGGCCATGGCCAGATCGCCGTTGTCGCGCTCGACCTCGCCCCGCACGAGCAGCGACCGGGCGATGCCGGACTCGTCGCCGAGCTCGAGCGCCAGGGTGTGGGCTTCCTCGACGTCGGTGCGGGCCGCCCCGATGTCGCGCATGTCGGCCAGCACCCCGGCCCGGCCCAGCAGCAGCTGCACCCGTCGGCTGGTGCGCTCGGGGCCGAGCAGGCGGAGGGCCTGGCTGTGGAGGCGCTCGGCCACCGGGAGGGCCTGCGCGACGTCGGCCCGGCGGGCGGCTTCCTCCAGCCAGTCGAGCGCGTGGTCGCGCACCGAGCTCGGGACCCCGTCGACCGGGCCCAGCTCGGCGGCCAGCTCGGCCGCTGCGCCGTAGTGGAACGCGACCACGTCGACCAGCCGCTCGTCGGCCTCGATCTTCTCGCTGACCACGTGCGACATGTAGCTGGCGATGCCGTGATGGCGACGGGCCCGATCGGCCTTGGTCAGCGTGCCGTACGCGACCTCTCGGATGAGATCCGAGCGGAACGCCCAGTGCCCGCCGTCGATGCGGAGGATCTCCTTGTCGGCCAGGCCCCCGCAGGATCGTGTCGATGCCGGCCTCGTCGGCGCCACGGAGGGCCTCGGCCATCTTGGCCAGCGCCATCACCGGGCCGCTGCGGCCCCACACGGCGGCGTCCTCGAGGGTGCCCCGCTCGGCCAGCGTGAGCCCGTCGATGCGGGCCGCCACCAGTCCCCGCAGGGTGTCGGGCAGGTCGCCGAGCGCGCCGGCCCCGCTGCGTGATGCCGAGCGCGGCGCCGGCCAGGTCGCTGTCGCCGATGAGCGCGACGAGCTCCTCGAGGAAGAAGGGGTTGCCGCCGCTGCGGTCGAGCAGCGCGGCCCGGATGGCCGGCTCGACGTCGCCCGGGACGAGCGCGTCGAGCAGTTCACCGGTGGCGGCCCGCTCGAGCGGATCGAGGTTGACGACCACGGTGTTGTGCCGGCCGGTCGGCACCGACCAGCGCTCGGTGAGCGACTGGCGGGCGGTGGCCACGAGCGCGACCCGCTGGCGGCTGAGCCGGTCGGTGATGGCCGAGATCATGTCGAGGACGAGCGAGTCCGCCCAGTGCAGGTCGCTCAGCACGATCACCACCGGCTTGGCCCGGGCCGCGCCCTCGATGAAGGTGAGGACGGCGCGGGTGGCCTCCTCGCGGGCCCGCTGCGGATCGATCTCGCGGAGCGGCACCTCGAAGCCCATGAGGTAGAGCAGGCCGTCGGCGACCCGGCGGACGTCCGGGGAGGTCGCCGGCTGGACGAGCGCCGCGGCCACCGCGTCGGAGCAGAGCTGCGGTGGCCACCGGGAGCGGATCGTCGGGAGCGATCTCACAGGCCTGGCGCAGCGCCTCGGCGATGGGCCACCACACGTTGGCCTCGCCGTAGGGGACGCACCGGCCCTCGAAGACCATGGCGCCGTGGCGTTCGCGGGCCACCGCCGCGGTCTCCTCGGCCAGCCGGGACTTGCCCACCCCCGCCTCGCCGATCAGCAGCACGAAGTGCGACCGCTGCCGCTCGACGGTGGCGTCGATGGCATGGCCGAGGACGCCGAGCTCGGTCTCGCGTCCGACGAACGGGGTCTGCGACCGGCGCGGGCGATGGCCCGGCGGCAGCAGAGTCTCGATGGCGACCCAGGCCTCGACCGGCTCGTCGCGGCCCTTGACCCCGACCGGACCGAGCGAGCGGTACGCGATGACCTCACGGGTGGCGGCGTAGGTGGACGGCCCGACCACGACGCCGCCGGGCAGCGCGGCCACCTGCAGTCGCTGGGCGGTGTTCACGGCGTCGCCCATGGCGGTGTAGTCGCCGCCCGCCCGCAGCGCCCCGACCAGGACCTCGCCGGTGTTGACCCCGATGCGCACCTGCACCGGCACCTCGGCGTCGACCTCGGCCCGGTAGGCGGCCAGCGTCTCCTGCATGCGCAGCGCGGCCCGCACGGCTCGCTCGGCGTCGTCCTCGTGGGCCACCGGGGCGCCGAAGAGGGCGATGATGGCGTCGCCCACGATCTTGTCGACCTTGCCGCCGAACGAGGTCACGTCCCGCACCAGCAGCTCGAAGCAGTCGTCGACCAGGTTCTTGATCTGCTCGGGATCGGCCGACTCGCTGAGCGAGGTGTAGCCCACGAGGTCGGCGAAGACGACGGTCGCGACCCGGCGCTCGTCCGCCCGGATGAACAGCGCCTGACCGCACGTCGAGCAGAAGCGCGCGCCCTCGGCGGCGACGGATCCACAGCTCGGGCAGGACATCTGGTCAGCATACGGGCGGACCGCCGACGCGCCCCTGGGGAGATCACCGCAGATCGGACCCCGCCACCCGAACCGGTAGTCGATCCGGACCCCTGGGTCAGGTCGGACCACCGGTTCGGGTCGTTCGGAGGGAGGACCCCGGATCGTCGGCAGGGAGGACGACCGCGGCAGGTCCCACCGGTACCGTGGCCCGATGACCTCCGACGACGCCGTGCCCGTGCCCGGGCCCTCGCGTTGGAGGGTCGGACGCTGGATGCAGCGCCATCCCCTGCTGGTCGGACGGGTTCGTGACCGCGGTGCTGAGCCTGCTGGCGTTCGGCTCCTACTACGCCACCACGCCACCAGGACGGCCACGGCCAGGTCCCGCCCCGTCCGGTCGACGCGCTGGGCTTCGTGCTCGTGGCGCTGGCCTCGTTCCCGCTCGTGGCCCGCCGTCGCCGACCCGTCGCCGCGCTCGGCCTGATCCTGGTGGGCACGGCCGGCTACGCGGTGCTCGGCTACGGCGACAGCGCGGTGGTGCTGCCGCTGTTCATCATGCTGGGGACGATCGGCGCCCGCTTCCCGAGGCGGCGCTCGCTCCAGATGCTGGCGGTGGCCGAGGTGGTGATGGTGCCGGCGTACTTCGTGGCCGCCACCCGCTCGCACAACTCGCCCACGGCCCTGACCGCGCTCTTCAACGGCGCCATCCTCGTCGTGCCCTGGGTCTTCGGCGAGAACGTCCATCACCGTCGGCGCACGTTCGCCGACGCGCAGCGAGCGAGCCGTCCGGGCCGAGGAGGACCGGGCGGCCGAGGCGCAGCGGGCGGTGACCGAGGAGCGCACCCGCATCGCCCGCGAGCTGCACGACGTGGTCGCCCACGCGATGACCGTGATGGTGGTGCAGGCGAGCGGGGCCCGGCGGGTGCTCGAGACCTCGCCGGACCGCCGATCCGAGGCGATCGAGGCGCTGTCCCACGTCGAGAGCACCGGCCGCGAGGGCCTGGCCGAGATGCGGCGGCTGCTCGGCGTGCTCCGCCAGGAAGCGGGCGCGACCGCAGCTACGACCACCGGTTCGAGCAGTCCGACCGGCGGGCCGCTCGCGTCGCCGCCGTCCGAGGCGCACCAGCCCCGAGCGACGAGAGCGGCCCGCACCCGAGCTGGCTCCGCAACCCGGCGCCCACGACCTGTCCTCGCTCGTGCGATCGTGGACCGACGCCGGCCTCGACGTCGAGCTCTCCGTGCACGGCGACCTCGACCAGCTCCCGCCCGGCATCGACCTGACGGCCTACCGGATCGTGCAGGAGGCCCTCACCAACACGTTCAAGCACGCCGGCCCGGCCCGGGCCACGGTCTCGATCGTGGTCGAGCCGTCCGAGCTGCAGATCGAGGTCGCTCGACGACGGACGGGGAGCCGCCGCCACCCCGCCGGCCACGCCGGGTCACGGCCTGGTCGGCATGCACGAGCGGGTGGCGCTCTACGGAGGACAGGTCGACACCGGTCCCCGGGCCGGCGGCGGATTCGCGGTGCGGGCCACCCTGCCGGTGCAGGCGATGACGTCGGCCACGAGTGCGTCGGCCGCGACCTCGTCGTCCGCGTCCGCCTCGACCTCGGCCCCCCGGAACTCCCCAGGAGCAGCGTGACCGTTCGGATCGTGGTCGTCGACGACCAGGCGCTCGTGCGCACCGGATTCGCCATGATCATCGGCGCCGAGCCCGACCTCGAGGTCGTGGGCGAGGCGTCCGACGGGCTCGAGGCGCTGACCGTCGTCGGCCGCGACCTGCCCCGACGTCGTGCTGATGGACATCCGCATGCCCAACCTCGACGGCGTCGAGGCCACCCGGCGGCTGACCGCGCCCGACGCGCCGCATCCGACCCGTGTCGTCATCCTCACGACCTTCGACCTCGACGACTACGTGTTCACCGCGCTGCGGGCCGGGGCGAGCGGCTTCCTGCTGAAGGACACGCCGCCCGATGAGCTCATCCGCGCCGTGCGGATCGTGGCCGGCGGCGACGGGCTGATCGACCCCGGCGTCACCCGGCGGCTGATCGAGGAGTTCTCGCAGCTCGCCGGCGAGGCCACCCCCAGCCCGCCGCCGCCGGCGCTCGACTCGCTCACCGATCGCGAGCTCGAGGTGCTGCGGGCCATGGCCAAGGGCCTGTCCAACGCCGAGATCGCCGAGGAGCTCTACGTCTCGGAGACCACCGTGAAGACCCACGTCGGCCGCGTGCTCGATGAAGCTCCACCTGCGCGATCGGGTGCAGGCCGTGGTGCTCGCCTACGAGATCGGCCTGGCCCGCCCCGGCACCCCCTGACCCGAACCACGTGACCGGAGCCACCCCGTTCTGGTGACGGTTCTGGGTCGACGGTCAGGTGAGCTCGAAGGGGTCGCGGCCCATCTGGTCGCGGACGGTCTCGACCGGGGGGTTGGTGAGGGCCCGGCGCTGCCAGTTGGCCCCGTCGACCACGAGCGTGTGGCCGGAGATGAACGACCCGAACGGCGAAGCCAGGAACGTGGCCGCCCACCCGAGCTCGTAGGGGCGGCCGACCCGCATGGCCGGCTGGCGGTCGGCCTTGTCGTCGAGCGACTTGAGGTTGCCCTGGATGTCGGCGGTCATGTCCTCGTGGGGGACGAGCCCGGGCACCAGGCCGTTGACCTGGATGCCGTAGGGACCCCACTCCACCGCCAGGGTCTCGGTCAGGTTCTTCACCCCGGCCTTGGCCGCGGCCGAGTGGGCGAAGCCGGGCCCGCCCGTCCAGGCGTAGGACGCGCCGACGTTCACGATCGAGGCCCGGGTGCCGGCGCCGAGGTGGCGGCGGCCGAACTCCCGGCAGCAGAGGTAGGTGCCGTTGAGCGTGATGTCGACGACGGTGCGCCAGGCGTTGGGCGACATGTCCTCGGCCGGCACCGGGAAGTTGGCCGCCGCGTTGTTGACGAGCACCTGCGGCAGCCCGAACGCCTCGGTCGCGGCGTCGAAGGCGGCGGCGATGGAGTCCGGCTCACGGATGTCGCACTCGACGGTGAGCACCGGGGCGCCGATGGCCTCGATGGCGGCCCGGCCGGCCTCGAGGTGCTCGGGCTTGCGGCTGGCGATCACGATCGGCGCGCCCAGCCGGGCGAACTCGGACGCGATGGCCTTGCCCAGCCCGGTGCCGGCGCCGGTCACGAACACGGGCACGCCGTCGAAGGTGCCCGGCGCCAGCGCCGCGGTCCCCAGCGGTGGCGGTGGGGCCAGCCCGATCGGTTCGGTCATCGTCGTCCTCTGCTCGTCGTCGGTGGGCGGTCGTGGGTGGTCAGTCGTCAGGTGGTCGTGCGCGGTCAGCTGCCGGTGAAGCGGGGATCCCGCTCCTCGGCCCGGGCCGCCCGCAGCTCGGCCGCGTCGTCGCTGCGGTTCACGAACGTCTGGTAGATCATCTCGTCGTCCATCGACGCCCGGATGGCCGGGCGGGACAGGTGGCGCGATCACCGCGCGGGCCATCTTCACGGTGACCGCCGGCGCCTTGGCGATCTGCTCGGCCATCTCCCGGACGGTGGCGTCGAGCTCGTCGAGCGGGACCACGCGGCTCACGATGCCGTGGGCCATCGCCTCCTCGACCGGCATGACCCGTCCGGTCAGCACCAGGTCGCTCACCACGCCCGGGCCGGCGATCTGCTGCAGCACGGCCATGCCGCCGGTGTCGGGGATGACGCCGTGGGTGAGCTCGGGCAGGCGGAACCGCGTGCCCTCGGCGGCCACCCGGACGTCGCACAGCAGCGCCCGCTGGAACGACCCGCCCATCACCCAGCCCTTGCAGGCCACCAGCACCGGGGCGTCGATCTCCCAGACCTGCTGGATGCCGCGGTGGCCCTGGCGCATCAGCTCGTGGTGGGAGAGGTCGACCTTGAGCGTGCCGATCGAGCCGACGTCGCGGCCCGAGGAGAACGACCGACCCTCGCCCCGCCAGATCACCGCCCGCACGTCGGAGCGGGCCCGGATCTCGCCCGAGCGCGGCGAACAGCTCCGCGTCCATGGCGTCGTCGAACGCGTTGTGCTTCTCGTCGTTGTCGTTGGTGATGGTGGCGATGCCACCCTCGATCTCCAGGTGCACGTGTCCCGCTCGTCGGCATGGCCCGGATACTAGGTACTCGGGTCGCTTGGCCGATCGAAGAAGCTTCAGCGGCGGATCGAAGTGGTCAGGGCTCAGATCGAGGCGGTGTCGGTCGATGGTGTACCGGTGCGAACGGCGAACCCGAGGGTGGCGGACAGAGGTCGGGGGCCGGGCCGCGCCCGGCGATCTCGGGGTGATCGTGCTCATGGCATCCCTCCTGGCGGGGGCGTGCACGAGCTCGGGACCGTCGGCCGGCGGATCCTCCGCCGCCACCCGATCGACCGAGCCGACCACGACGGGCGGACGGATCGTGGACCGCGAGCGCTGCAGACCCACACCATGCTGTCCGCGACCAAGGACTCGATCGTCTACGCCGCCGTCGCCGACGAGGTGCTCCAGGTGATCGCCCTCGACCCGACGACGGGCGCAGGAACGGTGGCACCGGCCGTCCGAGGTCGGGGCTTCGGGTCGCCGGCGTCGAGCTCAGGATCTACACCGACGACTCCACGGCCTACTTCCTCACCTCCCCGTCCTCCGGCGGGGCCTCGTCCATCGCGTACCGCCGGCCCACGAGCCCGGCCCTCACGCCCGGGCCGCCCGTCCAGCTCGAGCGCGGTGGCCACCGCCACCGGCGAGACGAGGTGGTCGACACCGATCACGGGCGACGCGTTCCCCACCGCCCAGCGGTGCGGCTCGGACGTGTGCCTGATCGTGTCGGGCTCGGCCGGCCACGAGATGTGGCGGTTCGACCCGGCGACCGGGCCCGTCCTCGGTACGGCCCCGATCTCGTTGCCCCAGGGTCCCGGTGACGACGCGCTCCTGTCCGCCGCCGACCACGACAACGACCTCTCGGCGTTCACCGTGGCCAGTCGCGGCCCGGTCTTCGTCGGCCAGTACTCCGCCGACGGGGCGCACCTCGACTGGTCGCAGCCGGCGAGCATCCTGTTCCACGAGATCCCCGTGAGCCCCAGCGGGGGCTGGGCCGCGTGGAGCTCCCCCAGCGGCTGGGTGGTCTGGCTCGGGCCCGAGACGGACGCCGCCACGCCCAAGCCACAACCCGGTGATCACGTGTCGCGCGGCGCCGTGGCCGGCGTCGGCCCCGACGGTGCGGCCCGGTGGCTCCGCGCCGACCGGCATCCCTGCTTCTTCCTCAACGGCGACGTGCCGACGCTCTGCGACGGCGACATCCACGTCCTCACCGACCACAGCGCAGAGGCGCGGCCGTCGGCGATCGAAGGCATCGACAGCACCACCGGCGCCACCAGCTGGACGATCGACCTGCAGGGAACGATCGACGAGATGGATCCCTCGGGCCAGGTCCTGCGACTCGACGACACCACCTACCTGGTGACGACTCCGGACGGGCTCGCCCGGCTCGATCTCACCACCGGTCCTCAGCCCGCGGCCGATGGCGACGCGGTCGGCTGGTGCCAGCCCGCTCCCGGCGACAGCGACAAGATCCGCCACGGCACCGGCGTGCGCGCCTATGTCCGGTCACCCGGGTCCTACCCCTGCACGATGGGCGGAGCCCCGGCCGAGCGACCGTCGACGTTCCCGATCCCGCACTTCGCCGGGGTGAACGCGGATGGCTGGAGCGCGTGGATCGTCGACGGACAGGTGCACGGGGAACGGCAAGGATCCTGAGCAGGGCCGGCGACGGCCCGCGATGCTGGTCCCGTGGAGTGCCGACCCTACGTCCGCGACGATCTGGCCTCCATCCTCGGTCTGTGCGAAGCCGAGGAGTGGCCGTCGCTGCCGAACGACCCGGAGCGGGCCCACCGGGTCCTCACCAACCCCGGGGTCACGACGTACGTCGCGGTCGATCCTCGCGGCGGTGACGTCGTCGGCTTCATCTACGTCCTCAGCGACGGCGAGATCCAGGCGTACATCGCGCTCATGGCGGTGGCCCCGGCCGCTCGCCGCCGCGGCATCGGGCGCGCCCTCATCGAGGCCGCGTTCGACGCCTGCGGCGCGGAGCGGCTCGACCTGCTGTCGGCGGCCGACGAGTTCTACGAGCACCTGCCCAACCAGCGGTGGTCGGGCTTCCGGTTGCACCCTCCGTTCGACGGCTGAGACCCGGCCTGAGCACCGGGCCTGAGCACCGAGCGCGCTCGGTCCGCCTCATCCTCCGGGATGACCTGCTGACCCCCGCTCCTACCCCGTTCGGAGGAGTGCGATATCGCCTCCGGGCCCGATGACCGATCGGGCCTCGATCCGTACCTTCGACGTCATGACCACGACGACGACCAAGGATCCTCAGATGAGCCCCTCCGTGTCCACCCTGCTCGCCCCCCGACCCGACTCCACCGCCGACATCGCAGCCCGCGCCGTCGACGCCACCAAGACCTACGGCCGCGGTGACACCACCGTCCAGGCCCTCGACCACGTGTCCGCGGAGTTCCCCCGCGGCCGCTTCACCGCCATCATGGGCCCCTCCGGCTCGGGCAAGTCGACCCTCATGCACTGCGTGGCCGGGCTCGACACCCTCACCTCCGGCTCGGTGTTCATCGGCGACGTCGACCTCGGCGGCCTCAACGAGAAGCAGCTCACCCGGCTGCGCCGCGACCACATCGGCTTCGTCTTCCAGGCGTTCAACCTGGTGCCGACGCTGACCGCGGCGGAGAACATCACGCTGCCGATGGATCTCGCCGGCCGCAAGCCCGACACGGACTGGTTCGACTCGGTGATCAGCACCGTCGGCCTCGGCAACCGGCTCAGCCACCGTCCGAGCGAGCTCTCGGGCGGCCAGCAGCAGCGGGTCGCCGTGGCCCGGGCCCTGGCCAGCCGGCCGCAGATCATCTTCGCCGACGAGCCCACCGGCAACCTCGACTCGAGGGCCGGCGCCGAGATCCTCTCGTTCATGCGCAGCGCCGTGCGGGAGATGGGCCAGACCATCGTGATGGTCACCCACGACCCCGTCGCCGCGGCCTACAGCCGACCGGGTCCTCTTCCTGGCCGACGGCACCATCGTCGACGAGCTGACCGAACCGACCGCCGACACCGTCCTGGACCGCATGAAGCGGTTCGGCGACGCCCGCTGATCCTCGCGCCGACCGGCCGAGATCGAGCTCACGAAGAGAGTCTGGGAGACCTCATCATGTTCAAGACCACCATCCGCGGCCTGTTGGCCCACAAGCTGAGGCTGCTCACGAGCGCCATCGCCATCGTCATCGGCGTCGCCTTCATCTCCGGCACGCTCGTGCTGACCAGCACCATCACCACCACGTTCGACGACCTCTTCTCGAACGTCTACGCCGGCACCGAGTCGGTGGCCCGCTCCTCCGAGGTGGTCGACTCCGGCGACAACGGCGACCAGCGCGCCAACATCGACGCCGGCCTCCTGAGCGTCGTGCGCGGCGCCCCGGGAGTCGCCACCGCCGAAGGCACGATCCAGAGCTACGCCCAGTTCGTCGACCACGACGGCAAGGCCATCGGCAACCCGAACCAAGGAGCGCCGACGCTCGCCGTCAACTACACCGGCGACACGAAGCTCGACCCCTTCCAGGTGGCCCAGGGCTCGCCCCCGCAGGGCGCCGACCAGGTCGTCATGGACACCGCGACGGCCAAGCGCTACCACTTCGCCCTCGGCGACTCCGTGCAGGTCGTCACCGCCACGGGCACCCACGACATGACCATCGTCGGCCTGAGCAAGTTCGGCAGCGCCGACGGTCCGCTCGGAGCGACGGTCGCCCTGTTCGACACGCCGACGGCCCAGCAGCTCACGGGCCTCGACAACACCTTCACGAACATCGCGGCCACCGCGCAGCCGGGCGTGTCGCAGGAGCAGCTGACCGAGGGCATCCAGAGCGTGCTGCCCGCCGGCAACGAAGCCGTCACCGGCGCCACCGTGGTGAAGGAGGCCCAGACCGGGGTCAAGGACGGGCTCTCGTTCTTCAGCACCTTCATGCTGATCTTCGCGGTGATCGCCGTGTTCGTCGGTGCCTTCGTGATCTACAACACCTTCTCGATCATCGTGGCCCAGCGGGCCAAGGAGATGGCGTTGCTGCGGGCCATCGGCGCCACCCGCCGACAGGTCCTCACCTCCGTGCTGGGTGAGGCGGCGGTGATCGGCTTCGTGTTCTCGATCGTCGGCATCGTCGCCGGCGTCGGCCTGGCGTCGCTGCTGAAGGCGCTGCTCGGAGCCGTCGGCTTCGGCGTGCCGGCCAACGGCATCGTGGTGCCGGCCTCAGCGGTCATCGCCGGGTTCGTCACCGGGCTGGGCGTCACCATGCTGGTCGCCTTCGCTCCGGCCCGTCGGGCTTCGAAGGTGCCGCCGGTGGCCGCCATGCGCGACGTCAGCCTCGACACGTCGGCCAGCTCGAAGGTGCGCATCGGCGCCGGCCTGCTGGTGCTGGCCGGAGGCATCGGGCTGCTGTTCCTGGGCCTGTTCGGCAAGAGCGGCAGCTCGCTCCTGTCGGTCGGCGGCGGTGCGGCCATCACCTTCCTGGGTGTGGCCGTCCTCGGACCGATCATCGCCGGCCCCGCGGCTCGCGTCATCGGTGCGCCGGCCGCCGTCGCCAAGGGCGTCACCGGACGACTGGCCCGGGAGAACGCCATGCGGAACCCGAAGCGCACGTCCTCGACGGCTGCGGCCCTGATGGTCGGCGTCGGCCTGGTGGCCTTCTTCACCATCTTCTTCGCCTCGGCCACGGCTTCGCTGAACCACACCATCGACCAGGAGTTCCACGGGGACTTCCTGATCTCGTCGGGGCAGCAGGGTCAGGGCAAGGCCGGCCTCCCTCACGACGTGGCCCAGCAGCTGCAGTCGGTGCCCGGCGTGACCGCGGTGCTGGCCGTGCAGGAAGGCCCGGCCGAGATCAACGGATCGGGCGGCACGATCGCCGGCTTCGAGACCGCGCCGATCGACAAGATCGCCGATCTCGGTTCCGTCCAGGGGTCGTTCGCGGACCTCGGCGCCGACGACATCGCCGTCAGCCAGAAGTACGCCGACGACCACGCCCTGAACGTGGGCAGCACGGTCCCGGCGAACTTCACCGACACGGGAGCGACCGAGCTGACCGTGACGGCGATCTACGAGAAGGACGATCTGGTCGGGAGCTACTTCCTGAGCCGGGACGGCTTCTCGGCGCACTTCGACCAGCCCAACGACGGTGAGCTGTTCGTCAGCGCCGACAAGGGCGACCTGGCCTCGGTGCGCACGGCCATCGACCAGGCCACCGCCGGCTACCCGACGAGCGACGTGCAGGACGTCAGCCAGTTCAAGGCCCAGCAGGCCGAACAGGTCAACACCGTGCTCACCCTCGTCTACGTGCTGCTGGCGCTGGCCATCGTCATCGCCGTGCTGGGCATCATCAACACCCTGGCCCTCTCGATCTTCGAGCGGACCCGGGAGCTGGGGCTGATGCGAGCGGTCGGGATGTCCCGGTCGCAGGTGCGGTCCTCGGTGCGCTGGGAGTCGGTCATCATCGCCCTGCTGGGCACCGGCCTCGGCCTGGTCATCGGCCTGTTCTTCGGTTGGGCCGCCGTCGAGGCGCTCAGCTCGGAGGGCATCAACACCCTGGCCGTCCCCGGCGGCACGCTGGTGATCGTGGTGCTGATGGCCATCGTCGCCGGTGCCGGAGCGGCCGTGCTCCCCGCCCGTCGGGCCTCGCGGCTCGACATCCTCGCGGCCATCTCCTCGGACTGAGCCGCCGGCACCACCGAGCATCACCTGCAGCACCCCGCAGCACCCGCACGCAACCGCAGGCCCGAGGTCGCATCGGATCCCCGATCGACCCGGGCCTGCGGCGCGTCCGGGCTGCGGCGCGAGCGCCGTTCGTGGGAACGGCGAGCCCCTCCCCGAGGCCCATGGGCCTGTCCAGGGTCGCGACCCGCGCGACCGTGGCGCGACCGACCGCGGCGCACGCTCACCTCGCCGCCGAACGGTGGCCACGACCCACGACCGAGGATCTCCATGTTCCGCTCACGTTCGCGCCGCTTCTCCCCCGCGCTGCTTGCCCCGCTGCTCCTCTTCGTCGTCACGTCCGGCCTCGTCGGCACCTCCGCGGCGGCGACCACCGGTCGGCCCGACAAGCCGCACACGCAGGCCGTCACCTTCACCAACACCGCACCCCCGATCACCATCGGTGCACCCGACTGCGATGCCGGTGGCCAGTGCCTCTACCCCTGGACCGAGGCGGGCGTGTCCCACGGCGACTTCGAGGGCACCTACATCGCGTCCGGCGTCGCCACCGCCAGCGCCACGGGCGCGCTCGCCGTCAGCCGGATGGACATCCTCACCGGAACGATCGCCGGCTGCGGCACCGGAACGCTCGTGCTGCGCATGACCGAGGACCTGGGGCCGTCGCCCAAGCCGTCGCAGTGGTGGGTCGTCGAGGGCTTCGGCACCGGCGACCTGGCCAGCGTCCGGGGCCATGGCGACGGCATCGGTGCGCAGACCCCCGACGGGCTGACCACCACGCTCACCGGCCGGCTGCGCTGCGGCGGCTAGGCCCAGACCCTCCGGGGCGGGATCAGCCCGAAGATCATCACCAGGAGCGCGTGGCCCGGGAGCTGGGCGGATGCCCCCGGGCCACGCCGGGCGTCCCGGTTCGGGGCACCCGCTACGGTTCGGACGTGGAGCTCGGGGTGCTCGGACCCTTGGTGGTGCGCGGCGCACCCGGCGGCGACGCCTTGGCGCGGGCCCGGGAGCGGGCCCTGCTCGCCGCGCTGGCGCTCGAGCTCGATCAGGTGGTCTCCCACGAAGTCCTGGGGGAGGCGCTCTGGCCGGGCGATGTCGTGAGCCACGCCGGCGCGCTGAAGACCTACGTGATGCGCCTGCGCAAGGTCGTCGGCCCCGACGCCATCCAGACCAGCACCCGCGGCTACCTCCTCACGAGCGTCGACGTGACCCGCGATGCCGATGCCTTCGAGCACGCACTCGCACGGGTGGGTCCCGGGGCGACCCCGATGGCGGCGCAGGACCGCCTGGAGCTCCTGGCTGCCGCCGTGGACCGATGGCGGGGGCGTCCCTACGACGAGCTCGGCGAGTGGCCACCGGCGGTCCTCGAGCGGCGCCGGCTCGAGGAGCTGCGCCACCTGGCCCTCGAGGTCCGCTCGGACGCGGAGCTCGAGCTCGGGACCGCGTCCATCGCCACCCTCGAGCACCTCGTCGCCGACCAGCCGCTGCGCGAGCGACGGTGGCAGCAGCTCATGATCGGCCTGTACCGGTCGGGCCGCCAGGCCGAGGCGCTCCGGGCGTTCGAGCGAGCCCGGGTGCTGCTGCGCGACCAGCTCGGCGTCGACCCCGGCGTCGACCTGGCCAGCCTGGAGCGAGCCATCCTGCGCCACGAACCGGCGCTCGGCCTGCGCCCGTCCGATGACCTCATCCCGGCGACGGCGGGGCCGCGATCGGGGACGCCGATCCCCTCGCGGTCGCCCGCGAGATCGACGACGCGATCGAGAGGGGCCAGCGATTGCTGCGAGCGGGCCAGCCGACCGAGGCGCTCGAGGTGTTGGCCGCGGCGGCTGAGCAGTCCCGTCGGATCGGCGACACCGGCCGCCTGGTCCGCAGCGCCATCGCCGGGTCGGGTGAGGGGTGGAACTCGGGACTCGATCCGCTGGCGCCCCACGTGCAGCTGCTCGAGGAAGCCGCCCGCCTGCCCGCCAGCTACTCGCCGATGCGGGCCCAGGTCCTGGCCCGGCTCACGGTGGCGAGGAGCTACCACGAGCCGATGGAGCAAGGCCGTGCCCGGGCCCGCGAGGCGCTCGACCTGGCCCGCCTGACCGTGGACCGCCAGACCCTCGCGCTCGCACTCGAGGCCAACCTGATCATCGAGCAGGACCCGGCCGAGATCGAGCAGCGGGAGTGCTGGGTCGACGAGCTGGCGGACCTCACCGACCCGGCCGACCTCACCGAGGAGGGACCCGTCGCCCCCTGGGTGACCATGGTGTGGGCCCGGGCCCGCACCCGGGCGGCGCGGGGCGACGTCGACGGGGCCATCGAGACGCTGCGCACGATCGACCGGCACCGCGTCGCGACCAAGCACCCGCTGGCCCGGATGATCGCCTCCATGGGCACGGTCCTCGACTGCTCGCGGCGGGGCGAGTGGTCGGCGACGCGGGACGCGCTGGCCGGCCAGCGCGACGCCGGGGCGAGCGCGCTGCTCGACCCCGCCGCCGCGCTCCTGGCCCATGAGGGCGTCTCGGGTCTGATCGACTCGCTCGAAGGGACGATCCACGGGCCGTCGAGGTTCACCCTGGCGCCGTTCCCGGTGAGCAGCGGCGAGCTGATGCTGGCCGCCGGCATCGCCCTCGCCTGCCCAACCCCGGCCGAAGGGGGGAGGTGCTCGAGGAGCTGCGGCCCGAGGCCGCGGCCGCCGTGCCGAGGGACCTCCTCTGGCCCTCGATGATCTGGGCGATGGCGGAGACGACCCACGCGGTCGGGGCGGTGGCGATGGCCGCCGCGCTCCACGAGGCGGCCCGGCCCTTCGCCTGGTTGACCGTGGTCGACCCGGGCGGCGTGTACCTCGGCTCGATGGAGCACCACCTCGGTCTGTTCGCGGCCACGACCGGCGACGCGCCGGGGGCTGCTCGCCACTTCGACGCGGCGCTGGAGGCCCACAGGAAGGCCGGCGCCACGGAATGGATGCGGCGCACCGAGGAGCAACGGGCTGGTCATCGGGCCCCGAGGGGATACTGATCCGCAAAACGGATCGATCCCCGGCCCGGCCTGCCTAGGCTGTGGCGTTCGCGTCCACGGCGGACCCACCCCTCGAGAGGATCCACGATGACGGCCACCGAGACCCCTCCTCCCCCTCCTCCCCCGCCGCACCGCCCCATCAGCGGTGAGGTCGCCGCTCGTGCGGTGCACGCCTCGAAGGTCTACGGCGCCGGCGACACCGAGGTGCGGGCGCTCGACAGCATCACCGTCGAGTTCGAGCGCAGCCGCTTCACCGCCATCATGGGTCCGTCCGGCTCCGGCAAGTCCACGCTCATGCACTGCGTGGCCGGCCTCGACACCCTGACCGCGGGCAACGTGTTCATCGGCGAGATCGACCTCGGCGCGCTCTCCGAGAAGGAGCTCACGCTCCTGCGGCGCGACCAGATCGGCTTCGTCTTCCAGGCGTTCAACCTGGTGCCGACGCTCACCGCCAAGGAGAACATCACCCTGCCCATGGATCTGGCCAGCTCGAAGCCCGACCAGGCGTGGCTCGACCAGGTCATCGACACGGTCAACCTGCGCGACCGCCTCGCCCATCGCCCGAGCGAGCTCTCCGGCGGTCAGCAGCAGCGCGTGGCGGTGGCCCGGGCGCTGGCCAGCCGGCCGCAGATCATCTTCGCCGACGAGCCCACCGGCAACCTCGACTCCAAGTCGGGCACCGAGGTCCTCGACTTCATGCGCAAGGCGGTCGACGAGTTCGGCCAGACCATCGTGATGGTCACCCACGACCCGAACGCCGCCGGCCACGCGGACCGCGTCGTGTTCCTGGCCGACGGGCACATCGTCGACGAGATGCACGATCCGACCGCCGAGAAGGTGCTCGACCGCATGAAGCGCTTCGGCGAGTAGGCCCACCGCTCCCGCCGGCGGCTGCGAGGCTGAGGCATGGGCTACGACGTGCACGACCTGCCGGACGAGGTGGCCGCGTTCCTCGACGAGCGCCACCTGGCCACGCTGACCACCCTCCGGCCCGACGGCACCCCGCACGTGGTGGCCGTCGGGTTCACCTGGGACGCCGACGCCGGGCTGGCCCGGGTGATCACGTTCGCCCCGAGCCGCAAGGCCCGCAACCTGCAGGCCGCGGCGTCTGCGGGATCGCCGGGCCGGGCCGCGGTCAGCCAGGTCGACGGAGGCCGATGGCTCACCCTCGAGGGCACCGCGGTGGTCACCGACGACCCGGCCCGGGTGGCCGAGGCCGTCCGGCGCTACGCCGAGCGCTACCGCGAACCGGGTGAGCGGGCCGACCGGGTCGCGATCGAGATCACCGTCGACCGGGTGCTCGGCCGAGCCTGACCGCACCCCGCCGCACGTCGACTCCCGGTTCGAGTGGTTGGGGCAGACTCTCGGGATGGATGCGGCCAGCGACACGACGACGCCCCGACCGCCCGAGCCCGTGACCGTGGTGGTGGCCCACGCCGACCAGGGCCGGCGCGATCAGATCGTGCGCTGGCTCGAAGCCGACGGGCGGTTCACGGTGCTCGGCCAGGCCGACGACGCCAGCCGGGCCACGGCGCTGGTGATCGAGTCCGTGCCCGACCTGGCCTTCGTCGACGTCGACCTCGGTCCCGGTGCCGGGCCGGTGGCCGACGGCATCGCCGCGCTGGCCCGGCTGACCGCCGAGCGCCCCGGCGTCCGCCTGGTGGCGGTGTCCGACGGCGACGACGACCGCGCCTACACCGCCCTCGTGGCGGGCGCGATCGGCTGCTACCAGTGGGACGACCCGGTGAGCACCGCCGCCGAGCTGGCCGCCGGCGTCGCTCGGGGCGAGGGCGCGCTGACCCCGGGCTGGGCCGGGCGCATCATCGACGAGATCCGGTGGCTGAGCCGTGAGCCCGGGCCGGTCCCGGCGCCCGAGCTGACGCCGACCGAGCTCGAGGTGCTGCGCCGCACGAGCAAGGGCGTGCGGTCGCCGGCCATCGCCGAGCTCCACGGCGTGACCACCCACCTGGTCAACGTGCACGCAGCCATGGCCATCACCAAGGTGTGGCGCCACCACGACGACGTCCGGCAGCTCCGGCAGCTCTCGGGCGGGTGACCGTGGGCGACGCCCGGCCCGCCGGCTACTCGGGGACGCCTCTGGTCCAGAAGCTCGGCATCAAGAGCGGCATGGCGATCGCGCTGGTCGGCGCCCCGGACGGCTTCGACGACCTGCTGGTCGGGCTCCCCGACGACGTCGCGGTCCGCCGCCGGGCCCAGGGCCACCTCGACCTGGTGCTGTCGTTCCAGACGGAGCGGGCCGTGCTCGAGGGGCGGCTCCCGACGGTGCTGAAGGCGCTCGACCGGGCCGGATCGCTCTGGGTCGCCTGGCCCAAGAAGGCGTCGAAGGTGTCGACTGACATCACCGAGGACACGGTCCGCGAGGTCGTGCTGCCGATCGGCCTGGTCGACGTGAAGGTGTGCGCGATCGACCAGACCTGGTCGGGCCTCAAGGTGATGTGGCGGCGCGAGAACCGCTGACCGCCGGGGCGCTCAGCCCTCGTACGGCGCCATCTCGGCGAAGTCCCAGAACGCCCGGAGGCTGGTGATGCGCCCGTCGTCGGCGAAGCTCATGACGTCGATGATCTCGACCGCCAGCTTGTCGTCGCCCAGCGTCGTGATGGCTCGCATCGGGAAAGCTGCCTCGCCCGCCGCGAGCCGGGGGGCACCGGTGAGCTGCAGCTCGATCTCCGGCGACATGGCCCGCACGCCGTCCCAGAACCCGCCGATGGCATCGCGACCGCTGACCACGTCGGCACCGACCGGGTCCTCGACCGTGGCGTCGTCGGCGAACAGGGCAAGGTAGCCGTCGCGGTCACCCGCGCTGAACACCTCGACGTAGCGCTGGATGGTGGCGTGGATCTGGTCGTTCGTGGCGGCCACGGTGGCTCCCCCTGGATGGCGTGACGGGCTGTCCGGGCACCGTACTGCGTCGGCCGCGAGGCCACGAGAGGGGTGCTTCCTGTCCACCCGCGACGCCGCTCGCTCCGCGGGAGGGACAGGTTCGCCGGTTGGTGGACCGGTCAGCTCGACGGCTCCGGTCGGCCGGACGGGACGCCGTCGGACAGCGGGTGAGGGGTGTGGGGCAGCACCTCGGGGCGCAGGATCAGACGCGGACCACGATCCCAGGTGAAGTAGTTCCAGGCCCAGTTGATGAACACCGACACGCGGTTGCGCACACCGAGCAGGTACACGAGGTGGAGGCCGAGCCAGGCGAACCAGGCCACCGTGCCGGTCAGGTCGAGGCCCACCGGCAGCTCGGCCACCGCGGCCCGTCGACCGATGGTGGCCATCGTCCCCTTGTCGAAGTAGCGGAAGGGCCGACGGGGCTGGCGACCGATGGTGGCGAGCACCTGCTCGGCCGCGTGGTCCCCGCCCTGGATGGCGACCTGGGCGAGCTGCGGGAGCCGTCCGCCCTTGCCGTCGTCGATGTCGGCGATGTCGCCCACCGCGAACGCGGACGGGTGACCGGGGATCGACAGGTCGTCGGCCACGGTGATGCGGCCGCCCCGGCCCTGGGTCGTGCCGAGGTCGTCGGCCAGCATCCCGGCGCGGACCCCGGCGGCCCAGATCACGAGCCGGGTCCGCAGCTCGGAGCCGTCGGCGAACATCAGCCGATCGGGGCCGATCTCGACCACGGCGGTGTCGAGCCGCACCTCGACGCCCCGCGCCTCGAGGATCTTGCGGGCGTACCGCTGGCTCTTCGGGCTGAACGGCGCCAGCAGGTGCGGGGCCTGCTCGATCAGGACCACCCGGGCCCGCTGGACGTCCATGTCGTGGAAGTCCTGGCGCAGCACCTTCTCGACCAGCTCGGCCATGGCCCCGGCGACCTCGACCCCGGTCGGGCCACCGCCGACGATCACCAGGTTGAGGACGCCGTCGTCGATGAGGTCGGGCTGGGCCTCGGCCGCCTCGAACAGGCTGAGCAGGTGGTTGCGCACCCGGACCGCGTCCTCGAGGCCGTACAGCGGAAAGGCGTAGTCGGCCGCGCCGGGCACGCCGAAGTAGTTCGTCGACGAGCCCGCCGCGATGATGAGGTAGTCCCAGGTCACCGGAGGCTCGTCGCGCAGCAGCACCTGCTGGCCGTCCCAGTCGACGCCGACCACCTGCGCCTTGCGGAAGAACACCCGCTGCTGGCGCCGGAACAGCCCCCGCACCGCGTAGCCGACGTCCGCCGCGTTCAGGCCGGCGGTGGCGACCTGGTAGAGCAGCGGCTGGAACGAGTGGTAGTTGTGCCGGTCGATCAGCGTGACATCGACGGCTTCGTCCTCGAGCCGCTTGGCCGCCGCCAGCCCGCCGAACCCCGCCCCGATGACCACGACGTGCGGACGCGCTCCCATGCCCTCAGTCTGCCTGCCGACCCTCCCCGTGCCCCGAGAAATCCCCGAACATGCGGAGGTTCCCTGCACCGAGGTGGGGATTGTCTACGCAAGAACGGAGGAGTCGGGGCGCGGGTTGGCAGGTGGGGCACCAGTAGGTGCTGCGGGCGTGGGGGCCGGTGCGCGCGACGCGGATCGGGGTCGAGCAGCGCCGGCAGGGTTGGCCGGCACGGCCGTAGACGGCGAGCGAGCCGGGCGCGCCCGGCACGGTCTGGCGGGCGGCGCCGGTGAGGTTGGCCCGGAGCTGGCGGGTCGCCGTCTGGATCAGGGCCTGTCGGGTCGGCTCGTCGATCAGAGCGATCGGCGTGCGGGGCGACACCCGGCAGGCCCAGCAGACCTCGGACTTGTAGACGTTGCCCACGCCGCACGCGATCCGCTGGTCGAGCAGCACGTCGGCCAGCTCGGCGGCGGGGTCGGCGACGGTGCCCATGCGGGCGACGCACTCGTCGAGGTCGGCGTCGGGCTGGCAGAGATCGGGGCCGAGGTGACCGATCGACGGCGACCGCCCGAGCTCGACGACCGGGGCCGAGAAGCAGACCGCCACCCATTCCTCGACCTCGACCAGGGCTCGCATCAGGTGGGCCGGCTTCTGCCAGCGCTCACCGGTGCGATAGAGGTGCCAGCTGCCCGACATGCGCAGATGGGTGCGCAGCACGATGCCGTCGGCGAACGCGATCAGGAGGTGCTTGCCGACTGCGTCGACCGACTCGACCTGGCTGCCGACCGTTGGCCGGGGACCCGTGGTCCGGGGGGCCTCGAGCCGCACCAACGCCCGGCCCACGAGCGCGGGCTGCAAGCGGGCCGCGACCCGGTGGATGGTGTCGCCCTCGGGCATGGCGGCCAGGCTACGGGCGCCGCACCCGTGAATCTCGAGCGGTGGCTGCCCCGACGCTGGGCCAGAATCGCCGACCATGGCACTGGCGCTGTTCGACCTCGACAACACGCTCGTCGACCGGACCGTGGCGTTCGGGCTGGCGCTGCCCCGGCTGGCCGAGCACTACGGACTCGATCCGGACGAGGTCGTGCCGTTCATGATCGAGACCGATCAGGACGGTGGGGTCGGCTGGGAGGTCTGGATGACCCGTACCATCGAGCGGTTCGACATCGACACCACCGCCGACGAGATGGCCGCGACGTTCCGGCCGCACTACCTGGCCTGCTACCAGGTCGAACCCGAGGTGCGGGACGGACTCCACCGCCTGAAGCAGAAGGGTTGGCAGATCGGCGTGGTCACGAACGGCCCACCGAGCCAGAGCGAGAAGGTCACCGGCACCGGCCTCGACCGGGTGGTGGACGGTTGGGTCGTCTCCGAGGAGGTCGGCGTGCGCAAGCCCGACCGTCGGATCTTCGAGATCGCGGCCGATCACTGCAGCTCGTCGCTCGACGGCGGCTGGATGGTGGGCGACTCCGCTCCGGCCGACATGGTCGGCGCCCGCAACGCCGGGCTGCGCAGCGTGTGGCTCCACCGAGGTCGCGACTGGGCCGAGGTCGGCCATCTCGCCGACCCCTACGAGCTGACCCACGGCCTGCCCAGCACCCAGCAGGTCGACCGCTTCGAGCCCGACCACCAGGCCGATCATCCCCTCGCGGCCATCGAGCTCATCCTCGCGACGACCTGAGCCCCCTCACGAACCTGGGGCGATGGTGCGCACTCCCACGCGCCGACGGGCCCCAGGTTCGGGGTCGTTCGCTCGAGGGCGGAACACGACCAGGCCGATGAGACCGAGCACCAGGACCGCGGCCGCGGCCAGCTCGATCCGGCGCCGGCGCACGGCCCGATCGGCGAGGCACGGGTTCGGTTCGAGGTACACCGGCACCCAACCGGCGTATCCGGCGAGCGCGGAGCCGGGCCGGGTGACATGGATCGGCTCGCCCGTCTCGTCGAGGGGGCCGGCACACTCGACGGTGGCATCGAGCGAGCCGTCTGCCGGCCGCGGGTCGGCCGAGGAGCGGTCGGAGCCATCCGACTCCCACGTGAACGAGACCGCCCCACGCATCTCGTAGGTGGGCTGGCCGACCATCCAGCCGACGAGGAGCAGGCCCACGACGAGGGCGACCACCAGCAGCTGCTTGCGATTCACCGCGCCTCACCCATCACTCGTCCGCCCGCACGCCTCCCTTGTGCATCGGCTCGTCGGATCGGCGACGTGAGCGCGGGTTCCGTCTTTCCCCTACCGGATCCGCGGCCGGCGACAGATCAGATGCGGAAGAGGAGGCCCTTGTAGCCGTCGGTGAACCCGGCCTGGCGCAGGTGGTCGGCCACCGGGGACTCGGCCGCGGGGGCGCCGTCGATCTTGGCGATCTCGAGCTTGCGCAGACGACCGTCCTTGACCAGCGACGTCAGCCCCTCGGCCCAGTGCGGGTGGTGCGCGGCGGTCGGCGAAGGTCGACAGGCTCTTGCCACCCCGCTCGAGCTCGGCGACCGGCTCGCCGGCGACCAGCACCACGAAGGCGCCCGGCGCTGCGGGAGGGCCGACCGTCCGACGCCGGCCACGGCAGCGCGGCGCCGTAGGGCTGGGCCGGGATCGGTGGCGGACAGCACCACCGGCGTCAGATCGGGCTCGAGCGGGTCACGGGCCGCCCGGAGCCGGTCGACCGCGCCCGGCAGGGCGAACTGCGCGGCCCCGAGCCCGGCGACGAAGTAGCCCCGCCGCACCTGGCCCCGCTCCTCGAGCGCCTTGAGCACCGGGTAGACCGCGGCGAACCCGCCCTCGATGCCCTCGGCCAGCGCGGCCTCGCGGGTGAGCACGCCGTGCCGTTCGAGCAGCTGCATGGCCTGGGCGTGCGCGGCCTCGGTCGGCAGCGGTCGGGGCAGCAGCAGCGGCGCGACCATCGACCACCGACCGGCGGCCGCCGGTGGGCCGAGCGGCGAGAGCCCTCGCAGGTTCGGGCGCCCGAGGTTGGGTCGGCGGGCACCCGGCCGCAGCGGCCGGCCGGCCCGGGTCCCGCCGCTCTTGCGGGGCTTGCCGGCCGCCATGGCCCGCAGCGGGGCGAGCGAGTCGTTGGTGACCTCGCCGGCCCAGACCAGGTCCCACAGGGCGTCGAGCACCGAGGCGTCGTCGTAGGCCTCGCCGGCGGCGGACGCGGCGGCCACGAGCTCGGGCCAGAAGGAGGCGCCCCGCTCGGTCAGGTGGGCCCGCAGCGCCTCGTGCAACGGCGTCGCGGTCGGATCGAGCTCGCCCTCGGTGGCCGGGGCGGGTCGGCTCCGTCGACGTCGGTCCCGTCGTCCGCCGCCGAGGTCGCGCACCGACCGCGGCGCGACGAGCAGGCCGGCCTGGTCGCGGAACAGCAGGCGCACCCGCCCGTCGGTGGCTCCGAGCGGCCCGGCGCCGACCCAGACCACCTCGCCCGAGGTGCACAGCGCGTCGAGGTCGGCCGGGCGGTAGCCGCCGACCCGGGCCGGCAGCAGGTCGGCCTCGAGCACCGAGGCCGGGCAGCGCCGCGCCCTGCAGCGAGCCCGACCGCCTCGACCAGGGCATCGATGCCGCGACGGGCGCCGCCCACGCCCTGCCACTGCGGCAGGAACCGGGCCAGCGCGGCGGCATCGACCGGCTCGATCTCTCGACGCAGCGCGGCCAGCGACCGACGGCGGAGCTGGCGCAGCACGTCGTCGTCGCACCACTCGCGCTCGATGCCGCCGGGGCGGAACTCGCCCCGCACGATGCGGCCCTGCTGCTCGAGCGCCTCGAGCACCGGCTGCACCCGGTCGACGCCGAGCGCGTAGCGGCTGGCGACCTGGCTCGTGACGAACGGGCCGTGCGTGCGGGCGAACCGGGCGACCAGGTCGGTGAGCGGCTCGGGCACCGAGTCGGTGAACGCGGCCGGCAGGCCGGCCGGCAGCGCCACGCCGAGCGCGTCGCGCAGCCGGGCGGCGTCATCGGCCGCGGCGATGCGCTCCTCGTCGGCGATGACCACCCGGATGGCCCGCCGCTCGGCGACCAGCGACTCGACCCACCGCTCGACCAGGCCGGCGTCGGTGCCGGTCTCGGAGCGGGCGTCGAGCTCCCACAGCGAGAGCGGCCCGAGGAGGCGCAGCAGGTCGTGGGCCTCGTCGGCGTCGCGGGCCCGGCGCCCGTCGGCCAGGCGCTGCAGCTCGAGCTCGAGGTCGCCGAGCACCACCGGATCGATCAGCTCGCGGAGCTCCTCGGCGCCGAGGAGGTCGCGCAGCAGGTCGCGGTCGAGGGCCAGCGCGGCGGCCCGGCGCTCGGCCAGCGGCGCGTCGCCCTCGTACATGTAGACGGCGATCCATCCGAAGATCAGCGACTGCGCGAACGGCGAGGCCCGCGGCGTCTCGATCGGGCACCACCCGGATGCGGCGGGCCCGCAGGTCGGTGAGCACCTCGCGCAGCGCGGGCAGGTCGAACACGTCGTTGAGGCACTCGCGGGTGGCCTCGAGCAGGATCGGGAAGTCGGGGTACTTGGCCGCCACCGTCAGCAGGTCGGCGGCCTTCTGCCGCTGCTGCCACAGCGGCGTGCGGCGGTCGGGTCGGCGCCGGGGCAGCAGCAGCGCGCGGGCCGCGCACTCCCGGAAGCGCGACGCGAACATGGCGGTCTGGGGGAGCTGGCTGACGATGATCTCGTCGATCTCGTCGGGGTCGATCATCAGCTCGTCGATCGGGAGGTCGTCGACCGCGTCGGGCAGGCGCAGGACGATGCCGTCGTCGCTCCACATCAGCTCGACGTCGATGCCCCACCGCTCGGCCAGCCGGGCCTGCAGCGCCATGCCCCACGGCGCGTGCACCTGCGCGCCGAACGGCGACAGGAGGCAGACCCGCCAGTCGCCGATCTCGTCGCGGAAGCGCTCGACCACGATGGTGCGGTCGTCGGGCACCACGCCGGTGGCCTCGGCCTGCTCGTCGAGGTAGGCGACCAGGTTGGCCGCGGCCAGCGGGTCGAGCCCGTGGTCGCGCTGGAGCCGGTCGAGCACCGCGGGAGCGGGTTCGGCCCGCGCCTCGCGCACGAACGCGCCCAGGGCCCGGCCCAGCTCGAGCGGGTCGACCGGGGCCGTCGCCGTGCCAGAACGGCATCTTGCCGGGCTGGCCGGGGGCCGGGGTGACGATGACCCGCTCGTGGGTGATGTCCTCGATGCGCCACGTGCTGGCCCCGAGCAGGAAGGTCTCGCCGGCCCGGCTCTCGTAGACCATCTCCTCGTCGAGCTCGCCGACCCGGGTGCCGTCGGGGAGGAACACGCCGTAGAGCCCGCGATCGGGGATGGTGCCGCCGCTGGTGACGGCCAGCCGCTGCGCCCCGGCCCGACCTCGGATGGTCTCGTTGACCCGGTCCCAGACGATGCGGGGCCGGAGCTCGCCGAACTCGTCGGAGGGGTAGCGACCCGACAGCAGGTCGAGCACGTTGGCCAGCACGTCGTCGCTCAGCTCCGCGTAGGGCGCGGCCCGGCGCACCAGCGCGGCGACCTCGTCGACCGCCCACTCGTCGAGCGCGCACATGGCCACGATCTGCTGGGCCAGCACGTCGAGCGGGTTGCGGGGGTACTTCGTGTGCTCGATCAGCCCGTCGTGCATGCGCTGCACCACCACCGCCGACTCGACCAGGTCGTTGCGGTGCTTGGGGAAGAGCTTGCCACGGCTCGGCTCACCCACCTGGTGGCCGGCCCGGCCGACGCGCTGCAGGCCCCGCGACACCGCGCCCGGCGACTCGACCTGGATCACCAGGTCGACCGCGCCCATGTCGATGCCCAGCTCGAGCGAGCTGGTGGCGACGAGGCCCTTGAGGTCGCCCCGCTTGAGCTCGTCCTCGATCTGCAGGCGCCGCTCCCTCGAGAGCGAGCCGTGGTGGGCCTTCACCACCTCGTGGCCCGGCTCGGGTGGGCGACCCTCGGCCTCGGCCGCCCGGTTCTGCCCCTCGAGGGCGAGCTCGTTGAGCCGGGTGGCGAGCCGCTCGGCCAGCCGCCGGGCGTTCACGAAGATGATGGTGGAGCGATGCTGCTCGACCAGCTCGAGCAGCTTGGGGTGGATGGCCGGCCAGATGCTGGTGCGCACCGGGCCGGCGGCGGCCGGGCCGCTGACCGGCTCCTCGATGATCTCACCCAGGGCGCCCATGTCCTCGACCGGGACGACGACCTCGATCTCGAGCGGCTTGCGCACGCCGGCATCGACGATGGTGACCGGCCGGGGCCGCGAGGGCTGGCCGTCGACCGGCGGGCCGAAGCCCCCCAGGTAGCGGGCGATCTCGTCGAGCGGGCGCTGGGTGGCCGACAGCCCGATGCGCTGCGGCGGTCGCTCGCAGAGGGCCTCGAGCCGCTCGAGGCTGAGCGACAGGTGCGAGCCCCGCTTGGTCGGGGCCAGCGCGTGGATCTCGTCGATGATCACGGCCTCGACGTTGACGAGCGTGTCCCGGGCGGCCGAGGTGAGCATGAGGTACAGCGACTCGGGCGTGGTGATCAACAGGTCGGGCGGGGTGCGCACCAGCTTGCGCCGCTCGTCGGCCGGCGTGTCGCCGGTGCGCATGCCGACCGTCGGCGGGTGGAACGGCAGGCCCAGCCGCTCGGCCGCCAGGCCGATGCCCATGAGCGGCGCCCGCAGGTTCTTCTCGATGTCGACGGCCAGGGCCCGCAGCGGCGACAGGTAGAGGAGCCGGGTGCGGCGGGCCTTGTCGGCGGGGGGTGGCTCGGTGACCAGGCGGTCGAGCCCCCAGAGGAACGAGGTCAGCGTCTTGCCCGACCCGGTGGGCGCCAGGATCAGCGTGTGCTCGCCCGACGCGATGGCCGGCCACCCCTTGGACTGCGCTGCGGTCGGCTCGGGGAAGGTCGTCGAGAACCAGGCGCGCACCGCCGGCGAGAACGGCTCGAGCGCGGGATCGGACGACATCTCCTAGACGGTACTGGTGCCCTACGACAGTTATCCCTGGCGGCCCGTGATCTCGGTCCCTCAGGGGGATACGCTCCCGGCGTGACGCCGTACAAGACGCCTGAGTACCACCCCGCCTTCGAGGAGTACTGCGAGACCATCTTCGAGCTGCGCGAGGACGACGTCGACGTCATCCAGGCCCGCGTGGCCGAGCGGCTCGACGTGTCCCGCCCGGCGGTGTCGGAGATGATCCGCCGCATGGAGACGCAGGGCCTCGTCACCATCGACGGCGGCTCGATCCGCCTCACCGACGACGGCATGGGCCTGGCCGAGAGCGTGGTGCGCCGCCACCGCCTGGCCGAGCGCTTCCTCACCGACATCCTCGACCTGTCCTGGGCCGACGCCCACGCCGAGGCCGGCCGGTGGGAGCACGTGATCTCCGAGCCGGTCGAGGCCGCGCTGATCCGCCTGCTCGGCGATCCGACCACCTGCCCGCACGGCAACCCGATCCCCGGGTCGAACTACCAGGCGCCCGACACCGTCACCCTCGACGCGCTGACCGTCGGCGACTCGTTCACCGTGTCGCGCATCCCCGAGGAGCTCGAGTTCGCCCCCGGTCTGCTCGAGTTCCTCGAGGAGTCCCACCTCGTGCCGGGCATGCAGGGCGCGATCACCGCGCTGTCCCCCGACGGCACCACCACCGTCGAGATCGACGGCCACCACGTGGGCATCGGCACGTTCGCCAGCACCCGCATCCTGGTCACCGCCGGCGGCTGAGCCCGGTCTGCGACCGGCGCCATCACCGGCCGCGACGCGCTGGGGATCGGTGATAGGGTCACCTAACACTTTCTCCAGGCCGCCTTGGCTCGGCTGGAGAGGTGCCGCTAGGGTGACGTCGCTGTTAGGCCGCCCGAACACCGGCCGCTCCGACCGCCCGACCCCCGCCCGCTCGCTCTCGAGGAGCCCCACTCGATGTCCCGCCGTCTCCCCGTTGTCACCGTTGCCAGCGTGGCCGTCGTCGCCGTCGGATCCCTCCTCCTCGGCGCCTGCTCGAGCGAGAAGCACCAAGACGTCGACTCCACCGCCGTCACCACCGGCGGAGGCTCATCGGACACGAGCAGTGCTGAAGAGGTCATCGTCTCCGACGCCGAGGTCACCGCCGGCATCGCCAAGCTCGACGACCAGATCGCGCTCGACGCTCACGACGCTCCCGGCCGATCAGGCCAAGGCCAAGGCCATCGTCGATCAGATCTACGACACCTGGTACGGCATCGAAGGCACGATCAAGAAGAACAGCTCGGACCTCTACCTCGACATGGAGGACGGCCTGGGCGCGATCAAGAACGGCGTCGACCAGAACGACGCCGAGAAGGCGCAGAAGGGCTCCACCGACTTCAGCGCCGCCGCCTCGAAGTACCTGCAGCAGTGGCCCGGCACCGGCGGCTCGACCACGACCACCAAGGCGCCATGACCGTCGGTCGACTCGTCCGGCGCCTGCTCGGCGCACTGGCGCTCGTGCTGGTGCTGACCGCGCTGGCCCAGACCGGGTCGGCCAGCGCCGCGGGAACCAGCAGCGCCGCCGGCACCAGCGGCACGGCCGCCAGCCAGCAGTCGTCGGTGTCGAAGCAGGACGCGATCACCCAGCTCGGCAACGTGCGCACCTCGATCGACGAGACGCTCCGGCTGCTCAAGGCCAGCGACTCGCAGGAGTCGCGCGACGCGGCCTTCGCCCAGGCCCGGTCCGGCTACCTCGACCACTTCGAGCTGGTCGAGATCCCGCTGCGGGTCGTCGATCCGTCGCTGACGGTCAAGGCCGAGGCCCAGTTCGCCGAGATCCGCGAGCTCATCCGCAACGACGCGTCGGTCGACGAGATCCGCACCCAGATCATCGCGCTCAGGGCCATCGTCGACGACGCCGAGCGCCGGCTCACCGACGTGGGCATCGGCGCGCCGGCGCTGATCGTCGGCCAGTCGTTCCTCATCATCTTCCGTGAGGGCCTCGAGGTCGTGCTGCTGCTGTCGGTGCTGCTCGGCTACCTCGAGGCGTCGAAGGCCACCCAGTACCGCCGGCCCGATCCTGATCGGCGTCGCGCCTGGCCGGCGTGCTCGACCGTCATCACCGTGATCGCCCTGCAGACGGTGTTCGCGCAGATCGGCGCCGGCCGCGAGGTGCTCGAGGCGGTGGTGTCGCTCGTTGCGGTGGCGATGTTGTTCTGGGTCTCGTTCTGGCTGATCTCGCGCCTCGACCACAAGCGCTGGCTCGAGTTCGTGAAGGCCCGCGTCTGGAGCGCGGTGGCCGTCGGGTCGACCATGAGCCTCGTGCTCGATCGGCTTCACCGCGGTCTACCGCGAGGGCTTCGAGACGGCGCTCTTCTACCAGGCCCTGCTGTCGTTCGGCACCGGCCTCACCGGCTACATCGCGCTCGGCTTCGGCCTCGGCGTGGTGGCGCTGGCCGTGGTGTCGTTCTTCATCTTCCGGCTCGGTCGCAAGCTGCCGATGCGCACCTTCATGAGCATCGCGGTGGTGCTCGTGATGCTCACCTCGGTGGCGTTCCTCGGCAACGCCATCCACGAGCTGCAGTCGGCCGACGTCATCGGCTACACGGCGCTCGACTGGGGCCGCCTGCCGATCTTCCTGGCCGAGGCCACCGGCTACTGGCCCACCGTGCAGACCGTCACCGCCCAGCTCGTGCTGCTGGCGCGTCTACGTCGCTCGGCGCGGTCTACATGTTCGTGATCAAGCCCCGCCGCGAGCGGGCCGCGTCGCGGCGCACCGGCAGGGCCGTCGGCACCGGGCAGGCCACCGGCGACGGTTCCGGTGGCGGTCCGGAGCTCCAGGTCGAGCAGCAGCCCGAGATCGTGACCGTCCCCGCCGGGGGTCACGCCGCGGCCTCGCCCGGCGCCTGACCGTCCCGGATCGGTCGGCGCAGACATGGGCGTGCGCATCGGTGTCGACGTGGGCGGCACGTTCACCAAGGCCGTGGCCTACGACCTCGACGCCGCACACGATCGTCGCCCAGGCCGTGCTGCCCACCACCCACACCCACGCCGAGGGGGTGGCCCACGGCGTGGTCGAGGCGGTGCACGAGGTGGCCGAGGCCGTCGGCGCCGATCGGGTCGACCTCGTCGTGCACTCCACGACCCAGGCGGTCAACGCGCTGCTCGAGGGCGATGTCGGCCGGGTCGGGGTGATCGGCCTCGGGCGCCGGCCCGAGATCGGCAAGGTCCGCAAGCGCACCGCGCTCGACCACGTCGAGCTCTCGCCGGGCAAGGCGCTCGACACCGTGCCGGCCATGTTCGACATCACCGACGGCCTGCCGCTCGACGAGCATCCGCCGCACGCTCGAGACCTGGAAGGCCGAGGGCATGAGCGCGGTCTGCGTGGCCGAGGCGTTCGCCCCCGACGACTCCACCGCCGAGACGACCGTCGCCGCGCTGGCCGCCGAGGTCGGGCTGCCGGCGTGCGCGTCGAGCGAGCTGACCGGGCTCTACGGGCTCGAGCTGCGGGCCGTCACCGCCGCGATCAACGCGTCGATCGTCCCGATCGCGCTGCACACGGCCAGCTACGTCGAGCAGGGCGTCGCCGCGGCCGGCATCACCAGCCCCGGTGCTCGTCATGCGGGGCGACGGCGGCGCCACCGACCTCGACGGCTTCCGCTCGGCCCCGGCCCGCACGCTCTACTCGGGCCCGGCCGCGTCGGTGGCCGGCGCCCTGCGCTTCGGCGAGGTCGGCGAGGGCGTCGTGATCGAGATCGGCGGCACGTCCACCAACATCGCCGCCATCCACAAGGGCCACCCGCAGCTGTCCTACGTCCAGGTGGCCAGCCACAGCACCGCCCTGCGGGCCGTCGACGTGCGGGTGATCGGCGTGGCCGGCGGGTCGATGCTCCGGGTGCGCCGTCGCCGCTTCGGCGGGCTCGGCGTGCACGGGGTCGGGCCCCGCAGCGCGCACATCGCCGGGCTGGCCTACACCTGCTTCGAGCCGGCCGAGTCCATCGTCGGGGCCACCGCGGTCGAGTTCGCTCCCCGCGCCGGGCGACCCGGCCGACTACCTCGCCCTCGACCTGACCGACGGGCGACGCGTGGCGCTCACCAACACCTGCGCGGCCAACGCCCTCGGCGTCGACCGAGCCGGGCGACTACGCCTACGCCGACGGCGCCGCGGCCCGGGCCGGGTTCGCCATCGCCGGGCAGCGCGCTCGGGCTCGACGGCGACGAGGTCGCCCGCCGCATGCTCGAGGCCTCGGGCACCGCGGTCTGCGAGCTGGTCGCCGCGGTGGCCAAGTCGGCCGGGCTGCTGCGGCCGCCGCTGATCGCGGTCGGCGGCGGAGCCGGGGGCCTGGGCCGCCACGCGGCGGCGATGCTGCGCTACGACTGCCGGGTGCCCGACGGCGCCGAGGTCATCTCGTCGCTCGGCGACGCGCTGTCGCTGGTGCGGGCCGAGCGCGAGCGCACGGTGGACGCGACCGACGCGACCGTGGTCAGCCGGCTGATGGACGAGGTCGAGGCCGAGCTGCTGTCGGCCGGAGCGGCGGCGTCGACCATCGACATCCGCGTCGAGGAGCGGCCCGAGAAGGGCACGGTGCGGGCCGTCGCCACCGGCGCCATCGGGCTGACCACCGGGGCGCTGCCGGGTCGGGCTCCGATCGACGCCGACGAGGCCGGGCGCATCGCCGCGGACCTGGGGCTCGAGGCGGGGACGGCCCAGGCCGGTGGGCGCCTACTGGCTGGCGGGCGGCACAGGGAGCCCCGACCGGGTCGTCGTGCTCGATCGCTTCGGTGACGTGCTCGTCGACGTGGTCGGCGACGTCGACCGCTCCGGCGATGCCGGCACCATCGGCGCATCGGTCGAGCGCCTCACCCGACATCGCGGTCCGGTCACCCTGCTGCCGTCGGTGTGGGTGATCCACCGCAGCCGCTTCACCGAGCTCTCCTCGGGCGACCGGGCCGCCGCCGCGGCCGCGCTCGTCGCCGACGCCACCGAGCCGTTCGCCGCCATCGTGGGCCAGTCGTGAGCTCCATGCCCGTCGCGCCGGCTCCCGACCTCGCAGCTGATCTCTCGGCCGATCCGGCCCTCAGGAGGAACTGACCGTGGCCCTCTACATCCCCGCCGGCCAACGACGGCGACGGCTCATCATCGTCGGCGTGGTGGCTGCCGTGCTCGGGCTCGCCCTCGGCGCCGTCCTCGGCCGGGCCACCGCCCCGACCACATCGCGACACCGTCAGCTCGGTGCAGTCCGACGCGCAGTCGATTCGAGCCCGCCTGCAGTCACTGCCCATCGAGTACGAGAAGGTCCTGGCCGGCGACCCGCAGTACGCCAACGGAGGCGGTCCGGCCGACTCGCTCGTGATCATCAGCACCGACACGGCCGCGCTGGCGAAGCGGGCCGAGTGGCTCAGCGACGAGCAGCGCACCGCGGTGGTGGGCGCGGTCGAACGCGGCCCAGAAGGTCGGCCGCCGCGAAGTCGCCGTCCGACGACTTCGCAGTCCACCATCACCGAAGCGACCACCGCCGTCGAGCAGACCTTCGGCCTGGCGTCGACCTCCGGCACGACATCGACCTCGACAGGATCCGGCTCATGAGCACCGCAGCCCGACTCGACCCCCGCCTGGGCCCGTGCGCTCGCCGTGGTCCTCGTCGCCACGCTGGGCCTGGGCGTGGCCGCCGTCGGGTGCGGGTCCGATCCTTCGACCGCCAGCACCGGACCGGTGGGCATCTCGCTCGTCGAGCACAAGATCGTCCCGAGCAACACCAAGGCCAAGGCGGGAACGGTGACCTTCGACATCCGCAACGACGGCACCGAGACCCACGAGTTCCTGGTCGTGAAGTCCGACCTCGATCCCAAGGCCCTCCCCCTCGACGAGGACGGCGCAGTCGACGAGAAGGGCGACGGGGTCGAGTTCATCGACGAGCGGGAGAACATCAAGCCCGGCGGCACCGCCCAGCTCACCGTCGACCTGCAGCCGGGCTCGTACGTCCTGCTCTGCAACCTCGAGAACCACTACTCCATGGGGATGGTCACCGCGTTCACCGTGACCGGCTGAGGGTCTGACCTAAGGCGCCGGGTAGGGGTCGGGGAACCGCCAGCGGCCGGCCTGGCGGAAGCCGTCGCGTCCGGCCGGTCCAGCCGCTCGCCAGGCCATGACGAACTCGGGCTCGACCCGGGTGAACAACCCGTACTGGTCGACGTCGTAGCTCCAGTCGTACTTGGCGTCGTAGGCGGCGATCGCCCGCTCGGAGGTCTCGTCCGAGGACCCGATCGCGATGCCCTCGACCACCACGACGTCGACACCGCTGTCGAGGTGCACGGTGACGCCCGGGTGGCGACCGATGTGGCGGCGGAGCGTCGGGCTGCCGAGGCTCAGGTGGAGGCGGTCGTCGAGCCACACGCCCCACACCGGTCGGGGGTGGGGGTAGTTCGTCGACTCGGGGTCGGGGTCGATCGTCGTGCAGAACCAGTAGGTCCCGGCGAAGGTGAGTTGGTCGGCCACCCAGGACCAGGCCAGGGGCTCGGCCTCGGGTTCGGACCCGAACATGCGGATCGGTTCGGAGATCGGTTCGGTCATCGGCCCAGCTTGGCCCGACCGCGCTACTCCTGCAGGGCCTCGGGGAGGTCCCGGGCGTGCACGATCGCCAGCCGCTTGGTGGCCCGGGTGAGGGCGACGTAGAGCGAGCGCAGGCCCTGCGCCTCCTCGTCGACGATGGCGGCCGGCTCGACCACCACGGACGCGTCGAGCTCGAGGCCCTTGACCAGGCCGACCGGCACCACCGTGATCTGGGCGTCGAGGCCGTGGCGGGTGGCCCGGCCGTGCTCGACGCCCGACTCGGCGAACGCGTCGCTGACGGCGTCGACCAGCGAGCCCGGCACGATGACCGCGACGTTGCCGTTGCCCACGGCGTCGAGCTCGTCGAGCGCGGCGGTGACGACGTCGGCCAGCAGGCGATCGGCGTGGGCCCGGATGATGCGGGGCTGGTCGCCGTCCTCGCGGATCGACCGGGGCGGCGCGAGGTCGGGGTCGGCCACGGCCAGCACCCGGGCCGCCAGCGCCATGTTGGGAGCGGGGAGCCGGTAGCCGACGGTCAGCTCGGCCCGACGGGGCTCACGGCGGTCCGGCAGGTGGTCGAGGATCTCCTGCCAGTTGGCGTGCGCCCACTCGCCGGTGGACTGGGCGATGTCGCCGACGATGGTCATCGACCCGCTGAGCGAGCGGCGGTTGAGCACCCGCAGCTGCATCGGAGACAGGTCCTGGGCCTCGTCGACGACGATGTGCCCGTAGGTGCGCACGCCGTCGTCCTCGCCGTCGGGGCGCTTGCGGGAGCGGGGCTTGGGACCGAGCAGCGCCCGGGCCTCGTCGAGCAGCGGCACGTCGTCGTTCGTCCACACCAGCGCGTCGAGGTCGTCGACCCGCGAGCGGTGGAGGGCCTGCCACTCCGGCTCGGACAGCTGGGAGCCGGCGGCGCTGTGCAGCAGCGCTCGCGAGCCGTAGAGGTCGTGCAGGAGCTGGGCCGGGGTGAGCACCGGCCACATGCGCTCGAGCGCCTCGCGCACCTCGGGCGTGCGGCGCAGGCGATCGCGGACCGTGGCCGCCGCCAGGTCGTCGCGCGAGCTCTGGGCCAGCGCCGAGAAGAGCTCGCCCTCGACGAAGCGGCGACCGGCGTTGTGCTTGTGGAACCGGCGTCGGGCCTCGGCCACGATGCGAGCGGTCTGGTCGACCGTGACCCGCAGGTTGGTCAGGCCGTAGCCGACGACGAGGTCGTCGCGCAGCGGGCGCTCACGGTCGCGCACCGCCCGGCGCAGCACCCGGGCCATCCGCAGGTCGCCCTTGACCCGGGCGGTGAGCCCGATGTCGCGGCCCTGCACCCGCACGCCGTCGATCAGGTCGGCCAGCACGGCCAGCTCGACGCCGGCCTCGCCCAGCGAGGGCAGCACCTGCTCGATGTAGCCGAGGAAGAGGCGGTTGGGCCCGACCACGAGCACGCCCTGGCCCTCGAGCGGGAACCGGTGCGTGTAGAGGAGGTAGGCGGCCCGGTGGAGCGCCACCACGGTCTTGCCGGTGCCGGGACCGCCCTGCACCACCAGCACGCCGGGCATCTCGGCCCGGATGATCTCGTCCTGCTCGCCCTGGATCGTGGCGACGATGTCGCCGAGGCGGCCCGACCGAGCCGTCTCGAGCGCGTTGATCAGGGCGCCGTGGCCGGAGATGCCCGAGCCGTTGGAGCCGTTCGAGACGTCGGAGCCGTTGGTGGCGGGGTCGAGGCCCAGGGAGGCCGCGGCGTCGCCGAACAGCTCGTCCTCGACGTCGAGCAGCACCCGACCGCGGGTGGCGAAGTGGCGGCGGCGGGCCAGACCCATGGGCTGGCGGCCGGTGGCCCGGTAGAAGGGCTCGGCGATCGGCGCCCGCCAGTCGACGACGACGACGTCCTGGTTCTCGTCGCTGACCGCGATGCGCCCGATGTAGTAGGGCGTCGGGTCGTCCTCGGCGTCGATGCGCCCGAAGATCAGCGAGGCGTCGCCCAGCTGCAGCTGCGACAGCCGCTGCAGCATGGTGTCCCAGATGACGTCGCGCTCGAACCGGGCCTGCTCGGTGCCCCCTCGGCCGACCTCGACCATGGAGGTCATCCGCGACGCGGCCGCGCGAGTGGCTTCGAGGCAGGCGTAGGCCCGGTCGATGTACGCCTGCTCGGCCTCGAGGTCGGGATGTCCTGCCAAATGCGCTCCTCGGCGGTGCGGTCCGATCGAAATGTTCCCCCGCCACCTCGCCGGAGGTCCGAAAGGGGGATGGATCATGCTACCGGTGCTCCGACGGCCCCGACCACGCGGCCCCGATCCGACCATCGACCCCGGCCATCGATCCCGGCCATCGATCCCGGCCGGTGGGCGCCCGTGGGCCGGTCGCCGCAGGGCGTGCCAGCATGGGCCCATGATCTCGATCGGACTGGTGCTCGGAGCCGGCGGCGTGCGGGGCGGGGCGTTCCACGCCGGTGCGCTCGCCGCGCTGGCCGACGTCACGGGCTGGGACCCCCGCACGGCCGACCTCATCGTGGGCACCTCGGCCGGGGCGCACACCGCGGCCACCCTGCGAGCCGGGGTGTCGGCGACCGATCACCTGGCCCGGGCCACCGACCAGCCCCTGTCGGAGGAGGGCGCGGCCCTCACGGTCGCGGCCCCCGAGCGGCTGCGCCTGGCCGATCCGGCCGAGGGCGACGCCGCCCCGCCCTGGGCGTACCTCCCCCAGGCGCCCTGGCTGATCGCTCCGGCCACGCTCCGGCCGGGCATCACCCGGTGGGGCGTGGTCGTGGCCGGCCTGCTGCCGGCCGGCCGGCTGCCGACGGCGCCCATGGGCCAGCGGGTCCGGGTGCTGCAGACCGGTCGTTGGCCGGAGCAGCCGACCTGGGTGGTGGCCTACCGCACCGGTGACGGCCGCCGAGCGGTGTTCGGCCGCGACGACATCGATGTCCCCGACCTGGCCACCGCGGTCGAGGCGTCGTCCGCGGTGCCGGCCCGATACCGCCCGGTCCGCATCGGCAAGGGGCGCTACATCGACGGCGCGGTCTTCTCGCCCACCAACGCGGAGCTCGTCGCGGCGCTCGGCTTCGACCTGGTCATCGTCAGCTCGCCCATGACCGCCACCCCTGACGCCGTCGATCGGGGCAACGGGCTGGGCGCCCGGGCCCAGCGCTGGTTCGGGTCGCTGCTGGCGCGCGAGGTCGCGGCCGTCGAGGCCGCCGGCACCCCTGTCCTCACGCTCGAGCCCGACGCGGCCGTGCTCGCCGCCATCCGCGCCGACGGCGACGACCACGATCTCAGCCCGGCCGTCGCGGCCGAGGCCCACCGGTGCATCCTCGAGCGCCTCGACGATGCCGACGTCGCCCCCACCCTGGCCCTCCTCAGCTGAACCGGGGCTCGGCTACGCGCCGGGGTCCTGGCCGACCTCGACGAGCGCGTCACGGATGGCGAGGCGAAGGCGCCGGGCCACGGTCGGGTTCAGGTGGCCGACGAGGCCGTAGCCGGCTCGACCGACCTCCTCGACGGTGAGGACCACCCGGGGCTCGGCGTCGTCGTAGTCGTCGCTGATGGCGATGCCCCACGAGATCGGCGTGAGCTCGTCGTCCTCGTAGTGCTCCGGGTAGTCGGACGGCTGGAACGGGTAGTCATCGATCGATCTCCGCATTGCTCCATTCAAGTGCGCCCTCACTAATGTCGCGATCGGTGACCCCCTCCGGACCCGCACGATCGGCCCACCTCGCCGACCTCTCGACCTCGCCCTTCCTGCGCGCCGCCCGCAACCGGGCGGCGACGCCCGGCGCTCCCGACGACCGCGTGCCGGTGTGGTTCATGCGCCAGGCCGGGCGGTCGCTGCCGGAGTACCGGGCCCTCCGGGGCACCGGCAGCATCCTCGACGCCATCCGGATCCCCGACCTGTCGACCGAGATCACGCTGCAGCCGGTGCAGCGCTACGGGGTCGACGCCGCCGTCCTCTACAGCGACATCGTGGTGCCGGTCTCGGCCATCGGGTTCGGCGTCGACATCGCTCCCGGGGTCGGCCCCGTGGTCGAGCAGCCGTTCCGTTCGGCGGCCGACCTGCAGCGACTCCGCCCGCTCGAGCCCGAGGTCGACACGCCCTTCGTGCTCGAGACCGTCCGCATCCTGGTCGAGCAGCTCGACGTGCCGCTGATCGGGTTCGCCGGCGCCCCCTTCACCGTGGCCAGCTACCTCATCGAGGGCAAGCCGTCACGCACCTACGGGCTGACCAAGTCGATGATGCACGGCGAGCCCGAGCTCTGGCACCAGCTCATGGAGCGGCTGGCCGACATCGCCATCGCCTCGCTGCGCAGCCAGATCGACGCCGGCGCCTCGGCCATCCAGCTCTTCGACAGCTGGGTCGGTGCGCTGAGCGAGGCCGACTACGTGCGCTACGTGGCACCGCACACCGCCCGGATCTTCGCCGCCATCGCCGACCTCGACGTGCCCCGCATCCACTTCGGGGTCGACACCGGCGAGCTGCTGGCTCAGATGTCGGCCACCGGGGCCGACGTGGTGGGCGTCGACTGGCGGGTGCCGCTCGACGTGGCCGGGCAGCGGATCGGTGCCGACAAGGCCGTGCAGGGCAACCTCGATCCCGCCATCTGCCTGGCGCCGTGGCCGGTGATCGAGGCCGAGGTGCGGCGGGTGCTGGCCGACGGCCGACGCCACCCCGGCGCCCACATCTTCAACCTCGGCCACGGCGTCACCCCCGACCTCGATCCCGAGGTGCTCGGGCGCATCGTCGAGCTCGTCCACGCCGAGGGCCGAGCCGATTCGAACACGACGACCACGGCCGGGCCCGGCGAGCTGCGGGCGTGAGCCGCACCGGGCTCGTCGTCATGGCCTACGGCACGCCGAGGTCGCCCGACGACGTCGAGAGCTACTACACCGACATCCGCCGGGGCCGGCCGCCCGTCTCCCGAGCAGCTCGCCGACCTGAAGGCGCGCTACGACGCCATCGGCGGCATCTCGCCGCTCGCCGAGCGCACCGAGGCCCAGCGGGCCGCGCTGGCGGCGGCGCTGGAGGACCGGGCCTCCGGGCAGTTCGAGGTCGTGCTGGGCCAGAAGCACGCGGCGCCGTTCGTCGAGGACGCGGTGCGCACGTTGGCCGAGCTCGGCATATCCCGGGCCGTCGGTCTGGTGCTGGCGCCGCACTACTCCGCATCGAGCGTCGGGCAGTACCAGAGCCGGGCCGCGGCGGCCGGAGCCGAGCTCGGCGTGGAGCTGCTCCCCATCGACTCGTGGCACCTCGAGCCGGCCTACCTCGACTTCCTCACCGCGGCCCTGGCCGAGATCCGCGCCGAGCTGCCGGCCGGCCACAAGGTGCTCTTCACCGCCCACTCCCTGCCCGAGCGGGCGCTGGTCGACGACCCCTACCCCGACCAGCTCCGCGAGAGCGCGTCGGTGGTGGCCGAGCGGGTGGGCATGCTGCCGTGGCCGGAGTGGGCCATCGCGTGGCAGAGCGCGGGGCGCACGCCCGAGCCGTGGCGCGGTCCCGACATCCTCGACGTGATCCGCGACCTGGGCGAGACCGGGCGGGGCACCGGCATCGCCGTGTGCGCGCAGGGCTTCACGTCGGATCACCTCGAGGTGCTCTACGACCTCGACATCGAGGCTCGCCGGCTGGCCGAGGAGCACGGACTCGCCTTCGCCCGCACCCGATCGCTGAACGACGACCCGACGGTCATGGCCGCACTGGCCGATCGGGTGCTGGCCCGCGCCGCCGGAGGGCGGTAGCCCGTGCGGGTCGTCGTGGCCGGGGGCGGCATCACCGGGCTCACCAGCGCGCTGACCCTGCTCGACGACGTACCCGGCGCCGAGGTCACCGTGCTCGACGCCGCCGACCGGCTCGGCGGGCGCATCCTCACCACCCCGTTCGACGGGCGCCCGGTCGACGCCGCGGCCGACGCGTTCCTGGCCCGGGTGCCCGATGCCATCGCGCTGTGCGAGCGGCTCGGGTTGACCCCGCACATGGTGACGCCGGCCGAGCGCACCGCCTACCTCTACGCCCGGGGCGAGCTGCGCCGCTTCCCCGAAGGCGGGGTCCTCGGCATCCCGACCGACCTCGACGCGCTGGCCGCCTCGGGCGTGATCAGCCCCGAGGGCGTCGCCCGGGCCGCGCTCGACCTCACCATGGGCCCCGACCCCGAGCGCGACAGCTCCGGTCCCGACGGCGGTGACGAGTCGGTCGGCTCCCTCGTGCGGCGCCGACTGGGCGACGAGGTCTACGAGGTGCTGGTCGGGCCGCTGCTGTCGGGGGTCAACGCCGGCAACGCCGACGAGCTCAGCGTGGCGGCCGGCGCACCGCAGTTCGCCGCGGCCATGCGCGACCACGGCAGCCTCATCGCCGGCGCCCGGGCGCAGCGGGCCGCCGCCGCGGCCGGTGCCGGTGCGGACGCGCCGGTCTTCTACGGGCTCGACGGCGGCATGGGTTCGCTGGTCGACGCGCTGGTGGCCGAGATCACCTCGCTCGGGGGCACGGTGGCGCGAAGCACCGCGCTCGAGTCCGTGCGCCTGGTCGGTGCCGACGGTCGGCCGCTCGAGATCACGACGACCGGTGGGGACGCCCACCCCGAGCCACAGCTCGTCGACGCGGTCGTGCTGGCCACTCCGCTGCCGGTGACCGCCGCCCTGCTCGCGCCGCTGGTGCCCGACGTGGCCCGCGACATGGCGGCGGTCGAGTACGCGTCCGCGGTCATGACGACCCTGGCCGTGCCCCGCGACCAGATCGACCACCCGCTCGACGCGAGCGGGTTCCTCGTCCCCCACCGCGAGGGCCTGCTGCTGACGGCCTGCACGTGGGCCTCGGTGAAGTGGGCCCACCTCGACCGTCCCGACGTCGTCCTGCTGCGGGCGTCGTCGGGCCGCCACGGCGACGAGCGCGCGCTCGACCTCGACGACGACGCGCTGGTCGACGCGTTGGTGGCCGACCTGGCCACCACGATGGGCCTGCGTGGTCGCCCGACCACCGCACGCGTCACCCGGTGGCCACGCTCGCTGCCCCAGTTCCGGCCCGGGCACCTCCGGCGCATCGGCACGTGGCGCGACGCCCTCGCGGCCGTCTCACCCCGCCTGGTGGCCACCGGAGCAGGCTTCGAGGGCCTCGGGATACCGGCCTGCATCCGCCAGGGCCGCCAGACCGCGAAAACCCTCTCTCAGCAGCACTTTTGACGGCTTCAGCCCCACGTCAGGCACATGACGAAACGGCGTCGAACCGCGACAGAACCGGGGGTTTCGTGCCGGTTGCGTTGCACGGCCGGTCGATCACTGCAATGCTTTCGTAATAATGCGTTCCGTACGAAGCCAAAGGGCGAGCGATCTCGTTCGTCCCCTCAGCCGCCGCCGCATCCTCTCGAGCGTGTTCGTGCTCGCGCTGTTCATGGTCCCCGTGTTCCTGCCGGGCTCCGCCTCAGCCGACGCCGTCAGCGACAAGCGCGCCGAGGCGCAGCAGATCGCCGCCAAGCTCGACCAGCTCGATCAGAAGCTGAGCCTGCTCGACGAGAAGTTCAACGACGCCACCATCGGGCTCGACAAGGCCAACCAGGACGTCGCCGCCGCGCAGAAGCGGGTCGACGAGACCAACGCCCAGCTCGACGCCAGCGCCAAGCAGCTGCAGAAGTTCGCGGTGCAGGCATACATGACCGGCAACGACACCCAGGCCCTCGACGCCATCCTCACCAGCGATGCCGCCGACGCCACCCAGAAGCGCAGCTACCTCGAGGCCGCCAGCGGCAACAAGCGCGACCTCATGGACAAGCTCTCGGCCGACAAGCAGAAGGCCGACGAGGAGATCGCTCAGCTCAACGATGCCCAGGCCAAGGCCAAGGGTCAGGCCGACGCCATCAAGCAGGCCCGCGACGACGCCGACGCCGCCCAGGCCGAGCAGCAGCACCTCAACGACCAGGCCCAGGGCGAGCTGGCCACGCTGGTCCAGCAGGCCCGAGCCGCCGAGCAGGCTGCGCAGGCCGCCGCCGCGGCCAAGAAGATCGCCGCCGCCACCACCGCCGCCCCGGCCGCCAAGCGGGTCTCCACCACCGGCACCCCGACCCAGCCGAAGGCCCCGACCGGTCCGGTCGTCACCGCTCCGGTCGATCCGGGCAACGGCTCGGGCACCCCGAACGCCGCCAAGGCCATCGCCGCCGCCATGAGCAAGATCGGCTCAAAGTACGTCTGGGCCGCCGCCGGTCCCAACACGTTCGACTGCTCCGGCCTCGTGATGTGGGCCTGGGCCCAGGCCGGGCGCAGCCTGCCGCACTCGTCGGCCGCCATGTGGTCGAGCACCCGGCACGTCTCGCTGTCGGCCCTGCAGCCCGGCGACCTCATCTTCTACGGCAGCCCCGTGCACCACGTCGCCCTCTACATCGGTGGCGGCACGATCGTGCACGCCCCGAACGCCGGCAGCTACGTGCGCACCGACAGCATCAACTACTGGAGCGACATCGCCGGCGCCGGTCGGCTCTGATCGCACCCCTTCCTGATCGCCGCGTCGGCCTGACCCGACCGGGGTCGGTGTGACCGGCGTGCCCCGCACGCTCGTCATCGCGCTGCACGGCTACGAGGACGATCCCGCCGACCTGGCCGACCTGCTCGAGCCGCTCGACACCGACGACCGGGTCGTGGTGGCCCCGAGGGGACCGATCGAGGCGCCGCACGGACCAGCCTGGTTCACCTCCGACGACGACGGCCCCGTCGAGGCCGAGCTGCGACGCTCGCTCGACGTGCTCGGCGTGCTCGTCGACCGCACCGCCGCCGACTACGGCGTCGACCGGTCGTCGGTGGTGCTCGGCGGGTTCTCGCAGGGAGGCGTGGCCGCGCTGGCCTTCGCCCTCTCCGACGCCGGCGCATCCCAACCCCTCGCCGGCCTCTTCAGCGTGAGCGGGTTCCTCCTGCACGCCGAGACGGTCGCCTACGACATCGCCGGCCTGGCCGCCGGAGGCACCCGCACGCTGGTCGTCCACGGCAGCGACGACGACGTGGTCGCCGTGCAGCAGGGTCGCAGCGTGGCCCGCCTCCTCGAGCGCAAGGGCGTGCCGGTCGACTACGCTCGAGGTCGACGGCGACCACCACCTCGGCACCGTCGCCGTCGACGCCCTCGGCACCTGGCTGTCCACGCTCGAGACCTGACCGGCGAGCGCAGGAACCGCGCCGCCGAACGCGCCTCTTCGCCGCGGCGCTGGCAGACTGTTCGCCCATGACCAAACGAAAGCGTCGAGGCGGCCGGGTCACCGAGTCGCCCCGCACGGTCCGAGCGGCCGCCGGGTCCTCGGCCCAGGGCTCGCAACTCACCCTTCCCCGATCGGCCGACGCGTCGCGCCCGGCCGGCATCAAGGCCGGTCTGGTCGGGCTGCGTCGCTCCGTTGCCGTCGTCGATCGCCAAGCCGCCCTACGCCGTGACGGGCCTGCCCCCCACCAGCCGGGGCCCCGCCGTGCAGTCCGCGGACGTCATCGCCCGCATGCGGGTGGCCGGCGCCATCGCGGCCGAGGTGCTGCTCGAGGTGGGCGCGGCCGTCGCCGTCGGGGTCACCACCGACGAGCTCGACGCCATCACCCACGCCGCCACCATCGCTCGCGACTCCTACCCGAGCCCCCTCAACTACAAGGGCTTCCCCAAGTCCGTGTGCACCTCGGTCAACGAGGTCGTGTGCCACGGCATCCCCGACTCCCGCCCGCTCGCCGACGGCGACATCATCAACGTCGACGTGACGATCTTCCACGACGGCGTCCACGGCGACACCAACGCCACGTTCCTGGTCGGCGACGTCGACCGAGAGTCCCGCCGCCTCGTGCGCGAGACCCGGGCCTGCCTCTACGACGCGCTGGCGGTCGTGCGTCCCGGGGCCAGGGTCAACGACATCGGTCGGGCCATCGAGCAGCACGCCGACAGCCAGCGGCTCGGCGTCGTGCGCGAGTTCATCGGCCACGGCATCGGCGAGCAGTTCCACGGCGGCCTGCAGATCCCGCACTACTACGACGCCCGGGCCGCCACCGAGCTCGAGGTCGGGATGACGTTCACCATCGAGCCGATGATCACGCTCGGCTCGCCGGCCCTCTGGGTGTGGGACGACGGCTGGACCGCGGTCACCAACGACGGCAGCCGATGCGCGCAGTTCGAGCACACCCTCGTGGTCACCGAGACCGGGTGCGACGTGCTGACCGTCACGGCCGACGGCCGATGCGCCGCCGACCTCGCCCTCGACTTCTGACCCGTCGATCCCCGGGTCGAGGTCGGCTCCTCGCCGTCGCGCTCGCGGTGGCCTGCAGCCTGATCGTCGGGCTCGCGGCCTGCTCGAGCGGGTCGGATTCGGGGCCGCCGGCGCCCACGACCGCGCCCCGCGGCTGCACGTGGTGGCCACCACCCCGATCCTGGGCGAGCTGGTGGAGGCGGTGGCCGGCGACCGGGCCGACGTGACCGTGCTGATGAGCCGCACCGACGATCCCCGCACCTTCGTCGCCCCGAGCGACGGTCGATCCCTGGCCTCGGCCGACGTCGTGGTCGCCGTCGACCCGGCCACCTACGAGGTCGGGCTCGGGCCGGCCATCGACGCGCTCACGACGGCGGGGGAGGGCCCCGGCGCCGTCCCGGCTGGGGCGCCCCGGGTCGTGCTCGCCACTGAGGTGCTCGACGCCCGGCGCGTCGACGGCACGCCCGACCCGCACGTGTGGCTCGACCCGGATCGCTTCACGACGCTGGCCCGGGAGGTGGCCCGCGTGCTGGCCGAGCAGTCGGGGTCCGACCCGGCCCCGTGGGCCGACTCGGCCGAGGCCTACGGCGCGCAGCTCGCCCTGGCCGACGAGCAGGTGCAGGCCATCCTGGCCCCGCTGCCGCCTGAGCAGCATCGGCTCCTCCAGCCCGACGACCGCCTGGGCTACTTCGCGGACCGCTACGGCATCGAGCTCGAGCCGCTGCCTCCGAACGCCGATGCCAACGTGCTCGTGATCGACGTCGACCGGCTCGGCCCGGTCGGGTCCGACACCGGCACGGTCAGCGGGTTGCTGGCCTCGATCGCCACCCGCATCGCCGCCTGGCCCTGAGGTCGTGGACACGGCCCTCGGGCCCGCTGCTCGAGCCCGTGGACCCCGCTACTCGAGGCCGTCGGCCAGCCGTTGCAGCACGTCGAACGACGCCGGTTGGTCGGTCGACGGGCAGGCGGTGGCGCTGCGCAGCACATAGGCCTGATCCCCGTCCGACCACCGGATCATGGTCTCGACTGGACGCGTTCGGGTTCTCGGCCGGGGTGTACCGGGCCTGCTCGGCCGGGTGGCCGCGAACGGTCGTGGGCGCGACGGCGACGAACGACGTGACCCACGGTTCCTGCAGCAGGTCGGGTCCGCCGACGGTCAGGTCGATCGAGCCGACCTGCCCGCCACACGACGTGCCCTGGCTGAGCGGTGGGCCCCACGACAGCTGCCACGCGGCGACGGGCTGGCCGGTTCCGGCCTCGCTGGGCCGGTCACCGGTCTGCTCCCAGCCGTCGGGCAGCCAGGTCGGGCGCAGGAGCCGGGAGCCGTCGAACACCACCTCGGGATCATCGTTGGCGCCGTTTCGCACCTCCCGCGACCCGAGGGGCGCATCGAGGGCCACCCGCACCGTGCGCCCGTACTGGATCTGGTTGGGGCACTCCTCGGGGTGGGTCCCGTGGACGGTCACCGTCACCGCCTGGTCCGTCTCCGTCGCCAGCGCCTGGTAGTCGGACTGGCAGCCCCCCGGAGGATCGCTGACGGCTGGGTTGCCGAGGAACACGATCACCAGGCCGTCGCCGTCGGTGCGCACGCCGGACCACGCCGTGGTCATCGCCGGCCCGATGGGCTGCTCGCCTGCAGTCGTGTCGCTCCCCGTGGTCGCCGGCGTGGAGCCCTCGGTGGCGGTCGAGCCGCCGTCGGACCCGCAGGCGGCCACGGCGGCCATCAGGGCGACGGCCATCAGCAGGGCCGCCCCGACCTGGACCGCGCTGCGGGTCCGTGGCTGGCGATCCTCGGTCATGGTGTCCACCTTCCCCGTCGGCCCACCCGCCAGGCCCATCCGGAGCGAAGCCTGGCACAGGTCGCACGGCAGGGGACGGCACGGGCTCAAGTCGGACGCCGGACTGGCCGAGCATCTGGCGAGGTCGTACCTCGCGTCACCTCTCGGCCTCGCAGCACGCAGCCGATCCCCCATCCGCGGCCGGACGCCGGCCACCCCTCGATCGGAGCGACAACGATGACCGGCGGCACCCGGGAGGCGAGCAACCTGGGGCGGGCCGCGTGGATCAGCATCGTCGTGGTGCTCCTCGTCGGCGTCGCGCTCCAGGCGAACGGGCTCGTGGTCCACCGCCGGGCCGATCGGGCCCGGGAGCTCGCTGCGGCCGCCCGGGCGCACGACGCCGACGTCGAGGACGCCCTGGCGCAGTCCCACGAGGACCTCGATCAGGCCGTCACCGAGGCGACCGCCGCGGCCCACGCCCTCGACACGGTGCGGGCTCAGCTCGTCGCCGCCGGCACCTCTGAGGCCACCATCGCCGGCGACGTGGTCGCCGCCCGATCGGCGATGGCCAACCTGCAGGCCCAGATCGACGCCTCGGCGGCCGACGTGCAGACCCGTGCCGGCCAGCTCGACGCCCTCCGGGCCTGCCTGACCGCCGGCCAGCGGGCCCTCGACGCGGCCGCGGTCCGACCCGGCAGCGGGGCGGACGCCGAGCTCACCGCGGCCAGCCTGGCCTGCGCCGCCACCGCGTGGTCGGCTGTCGCCCCGGCGGCCGGCTCGTGACCCGGCTCGGGAGGCGGCCCGTCCACAGGCCGCGCGCGTCCACAGGCCGCGGGTGGCGATCGCCCTGGTGCTGCTCGCCGCGCTGCTGATCGGCACCGGGCTCGTCGAGCGGACGTCCACCGCCTCGGACCTCCGCGCCGCCCGCGCCATCCAACGCCAGGACGAACAGGAGCTGGCGGACACGACCCAGCAGCTGTCCGAGGTCCGCCACATGGTCGACGTCATCCGCGGCAACCGGAACCGCGACCACGCCGCCGCCGACACGGCCGCCGATGCCGACGCAGATCTGGCCGACCTCCGCCTGCAGCTCTGGACCGGCCAGGCGACGCTGACCGCGTCCCAGGCCCAGGCCGGCCAGCAGTCGGGCCAGCTGACGGCCTTGGCCTCGTGCGTCGCCACGCTCGACCACGCCCGCGACCAGCTCAGCGCCAACCAGGTCCGGGCCGCGACCGATGCGCTCCGCGACGGCACCGGGGCCTGCCAGTTCGCCGAGGCCATCGTCAAGGGCCCGGCCACCGCCGCCTTCCCCTACGACTTCGCCGATCCCTACGTCATGCCGGTCGACGGCGGCTACCTCGCCTTCGGTACGAACGGACCCGGGGGCACGGTCCAGATGCTGTCGTCGCAGGACGCGGTCGGCTGGCGGCTCGAGGGCACCGCGCTGACCACGCTGCCGCCGTGGGCCGAGCCCGGCCACACGTGGGCCCCGTCGGTGATCGGCACGCTGGGCGGCTACCTGATGCTCTACACGGTGCGGGACCGGGCCACGCAGAGGCAGTGCATCAGCACCGCCCGCTCGGCCCAGCCCACCGGGCCGTACGTCGACACCTCGGCCGGGCCGTTCATCTGCCAACCGCAGCTGGGAGGATCGATCGATCCGAGCCCGACGGTCGTGTGGGGCGGCGGCGCGTACGTGCTGTGGAAGAGCGAGGGCGAGAGCGTCCACAGCGTGAGCCGCATCTGGGCCCAGCAGTTCGAGCCGGAGACGCTGGCGCTGATCGGCGGCCCGGCGCTGCTGCTCTCCGCCGACCGGGCGTGGGAGAGCGGCGTCATCGAAGGCCCGTCGATGACCTTCGTCGGCGGCACCTGGATGCTCATGTACTCCGGCAACCACTGGGGCGAGCCCGATTACGCGGTCGGCTACGCCACGTGCGACTCGCCGATGGGACCCTGCCGCAAGCCGGCCGACAACATCGCGCTGGCCTCGGGCGACCGCGTGGCCGGGCCGGGCGGGGCCGAGTTCTTCCACGCGCTCGACGGCTCGATCGGCGTGGCCCTCGCCGGCTGGAGCCCCGACTCGATCGGCTGGCCGAGCCCGCGCCGCCTGTACGTCCGCCACGTCTGGCCGGCCCCGCCGGGACGCCTGGCGATCGGCTGACCGGCGATGATCCCGATGGTCATCTCCCGGGCCGGGCCGGGCGCGGGACGCTTCGCCACCGCACCCGCCACAATGGGCGACCGTGGACGACGCTGAGCTCCCGGACGCCGACCCGGTCGTCGCCGCGCCCGAGCCGGGAGGCGAGGCAGGCGACGGAGGCGAGGCCAGCCGAGTCCACGGGAGCGGGCGGCAACCGCCGGGCGTTCCTCGGCCTGCTCGCCGGAGGCGCCGCGGTCGTGGCCGGCGGCGCGGTGGCGTGGCGGCTGCTCGGACAGGATCCCGATCCGGTCGTCGCGGCCCCGGCCACCACCACGACCGCGCCGCCCCAGCTGCAGATCACGGCCACGACGCTGCCGCCGCTGCCGATCCCCGATCCGCTGCCCGCGAACGCCCACGCCGACACGCCCCAGATCGTCATCGGCAAGATCGAGCTGCCCCGCATCGGCGTCACCGCCGACATCCAGGAGGGGATCACCCTCACCGCCATCAACCGGGGCCCCGGCCACTGGCCCCACACGGCGATGCCCGGCGAGCTCGGCAACGTCGTCATCGCCGGCCACCGGACCACCTACAGCAAGCCGTTCAACCGCCTCAACGAGCTGCAGCCCGGCGACGTCGTCACCATGACCACCGCCGACGGTCGCTTCGACTACCAGGTGCGGGGCATCGTGATCGTGCCCGGCGAAGCCGTCGACATCGCCGCCCAGAGCTACGCCCACACGGCCACGCTGTTCGCCTGCCACCCTCCGGGATCGGCCCGTCAGCGCATCGTGGCCAAGCTCCGCCTGCTCGACTCGACCGGCGCCCCGGTCGACGCCGACTCGGCCCTCCCGCCGCTCGACGCGGGCAGCCAGGCCGACGACCACACCCTCACCGTCCGCGCCGGCGACCCCCTCGCCGCCGGCGGCACCTGACCGGCCGGGTCAGAGGTCGCCGCGGTCGAAGAACCGGGGCCAGTTCGACTGGGACTCGCTGCCGTCGGCCACCAGCGCGGCACCGTTGACGAACCGGGCCGCCGGGGAGCAGAGGAAGAGGATGATGGCGGCCATCTCGTCGGCCTCGGCCATGCGCCGCATCGGGCCGATGGCCTCGGCCTGCACCGCCCACTCGTCCTCGCTGTAACCGAGCTGGCCGACCTCGTTCTCGTGCATGCCGGGGGTGGCCACGGTGCCGGGGGCGAGCGCGTTGATCGTGACCCCGTGGTAGCCGAGGTAGGGCGCCATCGACCGGGTCATGCTCACGACCCCGGCCCGGGCCGCGCCCGAGTGCACGAACCAGGGCGATCCCCGGTCGAACGAGAAGATGTGGACCACGTTGACGATGGCGCCGAACCCGGCCGCGGCCATGGGGCCCATGAAGCGGTTCACCATGTTCCAGGTGCCGTTGAGGTTGAGGTCGACGACCGACCGCCAGCCGTTGTCGGAGATGTCCGACGGCAGCGCCGGGAACTGGCCGCCGGCGTTGTTGATCAGGAAGTCGACCCGACCCAGCTCGTCGTAGACCCGCTGGCGCAGCGCGTCGACCTGATCGACGGCACGGATGTTGGTCGGCACGACCAGGCACCGACGTCCCATGGATCGGACGGCCGCAGCGGTGTCGTCGAGGGTCTCCTCCGTGCGACCGGCCACGACCACATCGGCGCCGAAGCGGGCGAAGGCGATGGCGGTCGTCCGGCCGATGCCGGTGCCGCCGCCGGTGATCAACGCGACCCGCCCGGCGAACAGGTCCGGCGCGAACGTGTCGAGCGGACCGGGCCCGTCCGGGCCGAACCCCGCCCTCGGCGGCGGCCCCGCGTTCGCCGCCGACGGCTTCGCCTGGTCGGTGGGCTCGGTCGGCACCGTGGGCTCGATCGGCTCGGTCATCGGCGCGCACCCTAGTCAACGCCGTTCCTTGTGAAGTCCGCGTCGGATGGCGACGCGAGCGCCGCAACGTTGGCGGAGGGGAGCGGTGCCGGTGGGGTCGCCGCGTGGGCAAGGATGGCGGCCGATGTCGTGGACCCGCCGCCTGATCCTCCCCGGACGATGCGTCCTCGCCGGGCTCTGCATCGCCGCGTCGGTGCCCCCATGGGGATGGTGGCCGCTCGCCTTCGTCGGCATCGCCCTGCTCGACCGCCTGATCGCCGACCAGCCCTGGAAGCGCCGGTTCCGCCGCACGTGGCTCGTCGCCGCGGCCTGGCTGTTCCCGGCGCTGTTCTGGATCTGGGACCTGACCCCTCCGGGCTACGTGGTGGCCGGGGCCCTCTACGCCGCGTACTTCGCGGGGGCCGCCGCCCTCTGCCCGCCGGGCCGGGCCCGTTGGCTGGCGCTGCCGGGCCTGTTCCTGCTGGCCGAGGTCGCCCGCTGGACGTTCCCGTTCGGCGGCGTGCCACTCGGGACCCTCGCCATGAGCCAGGCCGCCGCCCCGCTCGGGCAGACGGCCCGGTTGCTCGGCTCCTACCTCGTGGTCGTGCTGGTGGTGGCCGGCGGAGTTGCGCTGTCGGCCGCCTGGGAGCGGGACTGGAAGGTCGCCGGCGGCATCGTCACCCTGCTGGTGGCGCTCTACGGCCTGGCCCTGGTCGCCCCCAGGGGCCACGACGTCGGGCCGCTGCGCATCGCCATCGTGCAGGGCGGGGGGCCGCAGCACACCCGGGCCGCCGACACCGACAGCCGCGAGGTCTTCGAGCGCCACCTCGAGGCCAGCAAGCTCGTCACCCAGCCGGTCGATCTGGTGCTGTGGCCCGAGAACGTGGTCGCCGTCGAGGGGCCCCTCACCGCAGAACAAGGAGAACGGCGAGCTGTCGGCGCTGGCCAAGGAGCTGAACACCACGCTGGTCATCGGGGCCACCGAGGGCATCACGAACAAGCACTTCCTCAACGCGGCGATCGTCTACAACCCCGACGGCACCATGGGGGCCCGCTACGACAAGGTGCGGATCGTGCCCTTCGGCGAGTACGTGCCGTTCCGCGGGCTCATCGAGAAGGTGGCCGGGGCCAACTCCGGGCTGCCCGAGCGGGACGCGGTCCCCGGCACCGGCCCGGCGATCCTCCCGACGCAGGTCGGGACCATGGGCGTGGTCATCTCGTGGGAGGTCTTCTTCTCGACCCGGGCCCGCGACGCCATCGGCAACGGCGGCGAGGTGCTGCTGAACCCGACCAACGGGTCGTCGTACTGGCTGCGGATCGTGCAGAGCCAGCAGGTGGCGTCCTCCCGCCTGCGGGCCATCGAGACCGGTCGCTGGACCCTCCAGGCCGCGCCCACCGGCTTCTCGGCCATCGTCACCCCCGACGGCGACGTGACCCAGCGCACCAAGATCAGCGAGCAGGCCGTGCTCGAGCAGACCATCCAGAAGCGCCAGGGGCAGACGATCTCCACCATCGTCGGACCATGGCCGATGCTGGCCTGGGCCCTGGTGTCCATCGCCGCCGCCTGGTTCCTCCAGCGCCGCTCGACCCGCACCCCGGTCGCCGACGAACTGATCGACGAACACGGCCCCTCACCCGAACGTGCGTAGATAACCCCGGCTCGGCGCGGCCTTCCTACGCAAGTTCGAGGGTGCGGGTGACGTGGACGGCTTCGAGGAAGCGACGGTCGTGGGACACGAGCAGGAGCGTGCCCTCGAACGCGGCGAGAGCCTGCTCGAGCTGCTCGATGGCCTCGATGTCGAGGTGGTTGGTCGGCTCGTCGAGCACCAGGCAGTTCACGCCTTCGGCCATCAGCACGGCCAGCAGGGCCCGGGTCCGCTCACCGGGTGACAGGTCGCGGCCGGCCCGCCCCACGTGGTCGGCACCGAGGCCGAACTTGGCCAGCAGCGACCGTGACTCGCTCATCGCCATGCCGGTCTGCTCCTGGAACGCGGCGAGCACGCCGATCGGGCCCGAGAACAGGCCACGCCGCTGGTCGAGCAGGCCGACCTGGACCCCGGGGCCGAGCCAGCGCGAGCCCGCGGCCAGCGGCACCTCGCCGAGCAGGGCTCGCAGCAGCGTGGTCTTGCCGCTGCCGTTGGCGCCGAGGATCGCCAGCCGGTCCTGCCACGCCACCTCCAGGTCGATCGGGCCGAGCCGGAAGTGGCCCACCTCGACCACCGCTCCGTCGACGCGCGCTACCACGTCGCCGCTGCGAGCCGTCGGAGCCAGCGACATCTCGAGCCGCCAGCCTTCCCACGGCTTGTCGACGACCTCCAGCGCGGCGATCTGGCGCTCGGTGATCTTGACCTTCGACGCCTGCTTCTCGCTGCGGGCGATCTTGGCGTTGCGCACGTTCTTGTCCGGCTCGCCCGACGTCTTGGCCCGCCGGACCCCGGTCTCGCTCCACTGGGTCTGCGTGCGCTGCCGCTGGCGCAGGCGGTCCCGCTCGGTCACGTACTTGCCGTGCGCCTCGGACTGCTGCGAGCGGGCGAGGTCACGCCCGGCGATGTAGTCGCTCCACCCACCGGCGAACTCGCGGGCCCGATGGCTGTGCTCGTCGAGCTCGACGATGCGGGTGACGCAGCGGTCGAGGAAGGCCCGGTCGTGCGACACCACCAGCACCGCGCCGGCGAACCCGTCGACGAACGCCTCCAGCAGGTCGATGCCGGCGAAGTCGAGGTTGTTCGTCGGCTCGTCGAGCAGCAGCACGTCGACCCGGGAGAGCAGGATGGCGGCCAGCGCGGCCCGAGCCGCCTCTCCTCCCGACAGCGTGGCGACCTCCTGCACGAAGCGGCCGCCGTCGCCCACCTCCAGCCCGACGGTGGCCAGGACCTCGGCCGACCGGGACTCGAGGTCGTCGCCTCCCAGGGCCAGGAAGCGGTCGAGCGCGGCGGAGTACGCGTCGACGGACTCCGGCTCGGCCGACAGCTCCTCGGTGCGGCGGTCGAGCTCGTCGGAGGCCTCGGCCACGCCCGTGCGCCGGGCCAAATAGCCGAGCAGCGTCTCGCCGGGCCGGGCGTCGGGCTCCTGGGGGAGGAAGCCCACCGTCAGCGACGACGGCGCCCGCTCCACCCGCCCGTCGTCGGGCACCTCGCCCCCGCCCAGCACCCGCAGCAGGGTCGACTTCCCGACGCCGTTCGGCCCGACCACGCCGACCCGGTCGCGCCCGTCGAGCGAGATCGACACGTCGGCCAGCACCGTCTGGCCCCCGAACGATCGGCTCACCCCCACGGCCCGCAACATGGCTGCCGACCCTACGCCCCCTCCCCCGCGCTGCCGACCCGATTCCATGCTGCCGATCCTCCGTCTGAAGGCTCCGGCCCACGGAATCCGTGAGGCCGGTCCTTCAGAGTCGTCTCGCGGTGGCGGTCAGGTCTCGAGGAGGATGGTGACGGGGCCGTCGTTGACCAGCTCGACGGCCATGTCCGCCTGGAAGCGACCGGTGGCGACGGTGGCGCCGAGCGCCAGCAGCTCGGCGGCGACGAGGTCGATGAGCGGCTCGGCCTGCTCCGGCCGAGCGGCGTCGACGTAGGAGGGACGACGGCCCTTTCGGGTGTCGGCGTAGAGCGTGAACTGGCTGACCAGCAGGACCTCGGCCGCCTCGGTGCCACCGGCCGCCGCCAGGTCGGACAGCGACCGGTTCATGCGGCCGTCGTCGTCCTCGAACACCCGCAGGCCCCAGATCTTGTCGGCCAGCTTGCGGGCGGCGGCCTCGTCGTCACCGTGGGTCACGCCCACCAGCACGCACAGCCCCGGCCCGATCGCCCCGATCTCGATCCCGTCGACCGACACGCCGGCCCTCGTCACCCGCTGCACCAGTCCTCGCACCCCCCGATGCTCTTCTCTCTGTGCCCTCGCTCGCAAGCTCGCGCGGGCGGGCTTCGCCCATCTGGCGCGATTCGGTGGTGCTGCTCCGCTCCGCTCCGCACGCCGGGCACCACGATCCAGCTCTCAGCCCCCCGCTGTAGCCTCCCGGGCCATGCGCGCTGTGGTGTGTCGGGAGCTGGGTCCGCCGTCCTCGCTCGAGGTCGCCGAGGTCGATCCGCCCGAGGTCCGGGCCGGCGGGGTGATCGTCGACGTCGAGGCCGCGGGGGTGAACTACGTCGACGCGCTGTTCGTGCAGGGGCGCTACCAGATCAAGCCGCCGCTGCCGTTCACGCCCGGGTCCGAGATCGCCGGCACGGTGTCCGCGGTGGGCGACGGGGTGACCGGGGTGGCGATCGGCGATCGGGTGCTGGTCAGCTGCGGGCTCGGCGGGTTCGCCGAGCAGATCGGCGTCGCCGCCGCATCGGTGTCGCCCCTACCGGCCGCGCTGGACTCGGCCCGCGCTGCGGCGTTCGGCCAGAGCTACTGCACCGCGCTGTTCGCCCTCCGCGATCGGGCCCACCTGCAGCCGGGCGAGACCGTGCTGGTGCTCGGGGCCGGCGGCGGGGTCGGGCTGGCCACCCTCGACGTGGCCCGGGCCCTCGGCGCCCACCCCATCGGCGCGGCCTCGACCGAGGCCAAGCGGCAGGCGGCCCTCGCCGCCGGCGCCGAAGCCGTCATCGACACCACCACCGAGAGCGTCAAGGATCGCGCCCGCGAGATCGCCCGCGAGCTCACCGACGCCTCGAGCAACGGCGTCGACCTGGTGGTCGACCCGGTGGGCGGCGAGCTGGCCGAGCCGGCGCTGCGGGCCATGGGCGAGGGTGGCCGGTTCCTGGTGATCGGGTTCGCGTCGGGCACGATCCCCATGCTCCCGGCCAACCAGGTGCTGCTGCGGAACCGGTCGGTCGTCGGGGTCGACTGGGGCGCCTGGGCCCTGCAGCACGGCGACGAACAGCGAGCGCTGCTCGCCACGCTGCTCGACCTCGTCCGGGCCGGATCGCTCCACCCGCCCGCGCCTACCGCTTACCCGCTCGAGCGGGTCGGCGACGCACTCGACGACCTCCTCGGTCGCAAGGTCGTGGGCAAGGTCGTCCTGACCACGTCCTGACCACGACCTGACGATCGATCCGGACGGGGGGCCGGGACGGCCGCGATGCCGGTGACCAGCGTCACAACAGCGATCGCGGGCCGGCCGGTCGCCCGGGCGCACTTGACCGATGGGTCAGGGGCTATGAGACTTACGCACTTATGCTCCCCTCCGAATCCCGCGCCCCATCGACCTCTGGGCCCCGGGAGGACGAGCCGCTGAGCATCGCCTACCTCACCTATCGCGGTAAGCCCCACGTCGGTGGGCAGGGGGTGTACACCCGTCACCTGACCAAGGCGCTGACCGATCTGGGCCACCACGTCGAGGTGCTGGGAGGCCAGCCGTACCCGATCCTCGACCCCCGGGTACCGCTGCACGAGCTGCCCAGCCTGGACATCTACAACGACTACTTCCCGATGCGGATGCCGGGCGTGTGGGAGCTCAAGTCCTTCGGCGACTGGGTCGAGGTCACCGCCTTTTCGACCGGCACGTTCCCCGAGCCGCTGGCGTTCAGCGTGCGGGCGGCCCAGTTCCTGAGGAACCGGGTCAACGACTTCGATCTCGTGCAGGACAACCAGTCCCTCGGCTACGGGCTGCTGGCCATGGAGCGCATGGGCCTGCCCGTGCTGGCCACGATCCACCACCCGATCACCGTCGACCGTCGCCTCGAGATGGAGCACGCCGAGACCGCCTGGGGTCGCCACTCCAAGGCCCGCTGGTACACGTTCACCAAGATGCAGACCCGTGTGGCGTCCCGCATGCCCCGGGTCATCACGGTGTCGCAGAACTCCCTCGACGACATCTCGACCGATCACCAGGTCTCCAAGGACCGTCTGCACGTGGTGCCCGTCGGCGTCGACCAGGAGCTGTTCCGCCCGCTGACCGGCGTCGAGCGCATCCCCGGCCGGCTCATCACCACGGCCAGCGCGGACGTGACCATGAAGGGCCTCCGCTACCTCCTCGAAGCCCTGGCCAAGCTGCGCACCGAGCGTGAGGTGTCGCTGGTCGTCATCGGTCGGGAGAAGGAAGGCGGCCCGTCGTCGCGCCTGCTCGACGAGCTCGGCCTGCGCGACATCGTCACGTTCGTCACCGGCGTCCCCGAGCAGCGCATCATCGAGCTCTACAGCGAGGCCGAGGTCGCCGTCGTGCCGTCGCTCTACGAGGGCTTCTCGCTGCCGGCCATCGAGGCCATGTCCTGCGGTGTCCCGCTGGTGGCCACCTCCGGCGGGGCGCTCCCCGAGGTCGTCGGCGCCGACAACGACACCGCCCTGGTGGTGCCGCCCGGCGACTCGCAGGCCCTGGCCGCCAAGATCGCGCTGGCCCTCGACGATCCCGCCCTGCGGGCCCGCATCGGTGCCGCCGGCCGCCAGCGCGTCATCGACCGCTGGACCTGGCGCCACACCGCCGTCGGCACCATCGAGCACTACCGGGCCCTGCTGGCCGAGACCGGCGCCATCCAGGCCCGCCGCCCCGGTGGCGTCCACGCCGCCCCTCGGTTCCACCCGAATCGGGCCGCCCGCATCGCCTTCGCCCACGACGAGCTGCTCGACGCCGCGGGAGCCCGCTGACCGATGCTCACCGTCGACTACGACACCCTCGGCCTGCGCCCCGGAGACCTGCTGCTCGACCTGGGCTGCGGCTTCGGGCGTCACGCGTTCGAGGGCTTCCGGCGCGGCGCCCGGGTCATCGCTTGCGACATGGCGCTCGACGAGCTCCGTGAGGTCGGCGGGCTGTTCGACGCCATGGTCGGCGCCGGCGAGGCGTCCCCGGACGGGCTGGGCGCCTGCGTCAACGGCGACGCCACCTGCCTGCCGTTCCAGGACGACACCTTCGACCGCATCATCGCCAGCGAGGTCATGGAGCACATCCCCGACGACCTCGCCGCCCTCGACGAGCTCACCCGGGTGCTCAAGCCGGGCGGCACGATGGCCGTCACCATCCCGGCCTGGCTGCCCGAGAAGATCTGCTGGGCGCTGAGCGACGAGTACCACGCCCCGTTCGTGGAGGGCGGCCACGTCCGCATCTACACCGAGAACGAGCTGCGGGAGAAGATGCGGGGCGCCGGGCTCGACGACGGCGCTGCTCACCACGCCCACGCCCTGCACGCCCCCTACTGGTGGCTGAAGTGCGCGGTCGGGCCGACCAACGACGACTTCCCGCTGGTGAAGCTCTACAACAAGCTCCTGGTCTGGGACATCACCAAGAAGCCGGCCGTCACCCGCATCACCGAGCAGCTGCTCAACCCCGTGCTGGGCAAGAGCCTCGTGGTGTACGCCACCAAGCCCATGGCCCGGGGTGGGTCCTGGTCGCTCTCCGCCGACGAGCAGGTCGGGGACGAGCAGACCGACACCGATCCAGCCGTCGACCAGACGATCGTCGAGAGGGAGACCGTCGATGCCTCTGCCTGAGGTCCCCGGCATCCTGACCGCCCAGCAGCTCCGCGAGACCGTCGACGCGATCGCGTCCTGGCAGCTGCCCAACGGCATGATCCCCTGGTTCCCCGGCGGCCACGCCGACCCGTGGAACCACGTCGAGGCGGCCATGGCGCTGGCCATCGGCGGGCGCCGGATCGAGGCCGAGCGGGCCTACCGCTGGCTGGCCGAGCTGCAGCGGCCCGACGGCTCCTGGCACCAGTACTACCTCGAGCAGTCCATCGAGCAGGACAAGCTCGATGCCAACGTCATCGCCTACGTGGCGACCGGCGTGTGGCACCACCACCTGCTGTTCGACGACCGCGGCTTCATCGAGGCCATGTGGCCGACCGTCGAGGGTGCCATCGACTTCGTGCTCGACCTGCAGACCCCTCGGGGCGAGATCCTGTGGGCCCGTCACGCCGACGGCACCCCGTGGTCGTTCGCCCTGCTGACCGGCTCGTCGAGCATCTGCCACAGCCTGCGCTGCGCCATCGCCCTGGCCGAGCTGCTCGGCCACGACCGTCCCGACTGGGAGCTCAGCGCGGCCCGCCTGGCGCACGTCATCTCGGCCCACGCGGCCGGCGAGATGCCCGACGCCTTCGCCCCCAAGCACCGCTGGGCCATGGACTGGTACTACCCGGTGATGGCCGGCGTGGTCGGCGGCGATCGCGGCCTCGAGCGGCTCGACGCCCGCAGCGACACGTTCATCGTCGAGGGCATGGGCGTGCGCTGCGTGAGCGATCGTCCGTGGATCACCGCGGCCGAGACCTGCGAGTGCCTGCTGGCCTACCTCAGTCTCGGCGAGCGGGAGAAGGCCCTCGAGCTGTTCAGCTGGGCCCAGCAGCTGCGGGACGACGACGGCCACTACTTCACCGGCATCGTGTTCCCCGAGATGGTGCACTTCCCCGGCAACGAGCGCTCGACCTACACCGCGGCGTCGATCGTGCTGGCCGCGGATGCGCTGGCCGGCCAGACGCCCGCCTCGCAGCTGTTCGTCGACCACGACGCGCTTCCCGCGCTGATCGACACCGACGCCGGCGACGTGGCCGCCGACCCCTCTCGCGACTGAGCTTCGGTCAGGCGCCGATCAGACCTCGTCGTCCTCGTAGGCCAGGGCCTCGGGCTCCTCGCCCTCGCCTTCCTTCGACTCACCGGCCATCAGCTGGTAGATGAACGCACCGATCAGGCCGCCGACGATCGGCGCCACCCAGAACAGCCACAGCTGCTTGAGCGAGTCACCGCCGACGAACAGGGCCGGGCCGGTCGAGCGGGCCGGGTTCACCGAGGTGTTGGTGACCGGGATCGAGATGAGGTGGATCAGCGTGAGGGCCAGGCCGATGGCGATGCCGGCGAAGCCCTTGGGGGCCCGCTTGTCGGTGGCGCCCATGATCACGATCAGGAAGACGGCGGTGAGCACGACCTCGATCAGGGCGCAGGCGGCGAGGTTGTAGTTGCCGGGCGAGTGCTCGGCGTAGCCGTTGGTGGCGAATCCGCCGGCCTTGAGCAGATCCGCGGTCATGCCCTTCTGGCCGAGGGCGATGACCCACAGGGTGGCCGACGCCAGGGCGGCGCCCACGAGCTGCACCCCGACGTAGGGGGCCACGTCCTTCCACTCGAAGCGCTTCACCGCGGCCAGACCGATGCTGATGGCCGGGTTGAAGTGGCCGCCCGAGATGTGGCCCACGCCGTAGACCATGACCAGCACGGTCAGGCCGAAGGCCAGGGAGACGCCCGAGGAACCCGATGCCGAGGCCGGTCTGCTGGCCGTCCTTGAGGAAGTTGGCCGCGAGCACCGCGGACCCGCATCCGCCGAACACCAGGACGTAGGTGCCGAGGAACTCCGCTACGAGTCGTCGTCCGAGTGGCATGGAAACCCCCATGTTCGCTGGCCCGGCATCTCCCCGGGATGCTGCCAGCTTGGTCTAGCACCATCAGGCAGGCGCGGACCTCGCTGCAACAAGGATCTTGCTGCTCCTCGCTCCGCCGGCCCGGATCCTCGCCTCCCCGATCTCGTTCTTTGTGAAGTTCTCCACGTCAGGCGACGCGAACGTCACAGAGAACGGAGGGGGCCCGATCGGATCGGTCAGGTCGGGCGGCGGAGCACCCGGAGGGATCCGACGGCCCGTTCCTCGACGAAGGAGCCCGACTCGATCGCCCGCAGGTAGATCTCGTACGGCGGGCGTCCACCGTCGGCCGGATCGGGGAACACGTCGTGGATGCAGAGCAGGCCGCCCGGCTCGACGTGGGGGGTCCACAGCTCGAAGTCGCGATGGGCCGGCTCGGAGCCGTGGCCGCCGTCGATGAACAGCAGCGAGAGGGGGATGGCCCAGTGCCGGCCGACCGTGGGCGAGTCACCGACCAGCGCCACGACGGACGACTCGAGGTCGGCGTCGTGGATCGTGCGGCGGAACCGCGGCAGCGTGTCGATGCGACCCACGTCGGGATCGACCAGATCGGGCTCGTGCCACTCCCACCCGGGCTGGTTCTCCTCGCTGCCCCGATGGTGGTCGAGGGCGAACAGCACCGTGTGGCGCTCGCGGGCGCCGGTGCCGAGGTAGACGGCCGACTTGCCGCAGTAGCTGCCGATCTCGAGCATCGGTGATCCGGCGTCGGGCACCGCACGGGCCGCCTCGTAGAGCGCGTAGCCCTCGTCGGCAGGCATGAAGCCGCGAGCGGCCTCGGCACGGGCGAGCTGATCGGCGTCCACGGTGGTGGAGGGTCAGCTCGTGGTGGCGGGGTCGGCCGGGTCGGCTCGACCGGCCCGCTGGGCCGCGGCCGCTTCGGCGGCCGCCAGCTTCTCTTCGCCCTCGACGGCGATGATGAAGTCCTCGCCGACGAGCTCCTCGGCCAGCTCCGGGTGCTGCTCGAACAGCTTCTCCATCAGGAAGAAGCGGACGATCCAGAGGATGAAGAACGACGCCGCGTTCAGCAGGTTCGGCAGCAGCTTCTCCCACAGGGCCACGCTGTTGCCGCCCGCGGTGTCGGTGACGTGGGCGCCCAGGGCGACCATGGCGGTGGAGAACACCAGGCCGATGAACACGAAGATCCAGAAGGGGAGCACTTCCTTCTTGAAGTGGCTCTTGCCGGACTTGCCCCACACCCACTTGCGGCTCAGGTAGTAGGCGGGGAAGGCGCTGATCATCACGGCCAGCGCGTTGGCGGCGGCCTGGGGCCATCCGAGGATGGCGTGGAAGGTCAGCAGCAGCGTCTGGCCGACGACGACGTTGATCACCGACACGCCCAGGTACTTGAGGCCCTTCTCCTTGACGCTGGCGAGGGGCCCGGAGGGCTTGGCGGGGGCGATCGACATCGGCGAGAACGATAGTGCCCCCCGCTCCCGGGAGACAGTCACAGATCCGGCGGTCGCCACCGGATGCAGCGACCTCTGCGCCGCCTCGGGCGCGGGTTCTAGGCCGACGACGAGAGGGTAGGTCCGGGGTGAACAACAGAGCTCGTCCTCGACCGGGCGCCCAACCGTCCGGTCGAGGCGATGTCGTGTCGGCGCCACACCCTCCCCGGCGTCGGCACCCCTCAGGCTGTGGGCCGATCGGACCTCGCCCCCGATCGGCCCACAGTCGCGCCCCGGAGCGACCGTCAGCTCACCGGGAGCTGCACGACCAGGCGGAGGTCGGGCTCGCCGGCCACCACGAACTGCTGGTACTCGAAGATGAGCAGGCCGTCGTCGGGGTGGCGGAACCTCCGCATGCGGGTGTGGAACCCGGCCACGTCGTGGCGCCCCCACCACTCGTCGAACTCGGGGCTCGTGGCCCGGAGCCGGGACACCAGCGACACGACCGCGGGGTCGTCGCGGAGGGCCGTGGTCTCGGCCCGGAACTGCGAGAGCACCTGCCGGGCCTCGTCCTCCCACCCGAGGATGAGGCGACGGGTCTCGGGCAGGGCGAACATCACCCACACCAGGTTGCGGTCCTCAGGTGCGAGCGAGGTCAAGCGGCGGGAAGAGGTGCGCCATGGCGTCGTTCCAGGCCAGGTAGTCCCAGGTCGGGCCCATCAGGTAGGCCGGGGCGGGGTCGAGCGCGGCCAGCATCCGCGGTCCCCAGTCCGGCACCTTGACCGGATGGGCGTCGGCCACCTGGTCCTGGTGGCCGGCCAGCTCGGCCAGGTACCGGCACTCGACCGAGTCGAGCTGCAGCACGCGGGCCAGCGAGTCGAGCACCTCGTCGGAGACGTTGATCGGGCGACCCTGCTCGAGCCACGTGTACCAACTGACCGAGACGCCGGCCAGCATCGCCACCTCCTCGCGGCGGAGCCCCGGGGTGCGGCGGCGGGGCCCGGGCACCAGGCCGACCTGCTCGGGCGTGAGCGCGGCACGACGGGCCCGCAGGAACTCAGCCAGGTCCACTCGTCGCTCCACGGCGCGGAATCTGACCACACCACACCCCTTCCGTGCCCCGACATCTCGGAATCGGTCATCCGTCGTGTCGATCTCTGGTCGAACCAGATGACCGCAAGGCCGGCGGGCGGGGGACCACGACGCCCAGCCTGGTGGTGGCGGTCCCCGTATCGACGCGCCCTTCCGCCCCCCGGTGAGCCGTGGTCCCGTGGTGCCCATGGGGAACGCGCCCGCCACCACGGCGGCGTCGCCCCGGGGGTCACGCGAGCGCAGCGAGCTGCTGTCGGAACGGGCCCGCGGCGCGACGTCGTCGGTCATCCGAGACCTGTTGCAGCTCGTCGACCAGCCGGGGATGCTGTCCCTGGCCGGCGGCCTGCCCGCGCCCGAGCTGCTGCCGGTGGCCCGGGTGCGAGGCGGCCACCCGCCGGGTGCTCGACACCCACGGTGCCCGAGCGCTGCAGTACGCACCGACCGAGGGAATGGCCGAGCTCCGCGCGATCGTCGCGGCGCGAGCCGAGCGAGCGGTGACCGCCGACGACCTGATCATCACCACCGGCTCGCAGCAGGGACTCGACCTGCTGGCCCGTGCGCTGTGCGATCGCGGCGATGTGGTCGTGGTCGAGTCGCCGGGCTACCTCGGCGCGCTCCAGGCGTTCCAGGCCTCGGGCGCCCGACTCGTCGGGGCGGCCACCGACGCCGACGGCGTGCGGGTCGACGCGCTCGAGGACGAGCTCGTGCGCCTCGATCGGGCCGGCACCGCGCCGAAGGTCGTGTACGTCGTCGCCAACTTCCAGAACCCGTCCGGCGCGACGCTCGCACTCGACCGCCGCCACCGGCTGCTCGAGCTGGCCGACCGCTTCGGCTTCGTGCTGGTCGAGGACGATCCGTACGGCGCGCTCCGCTTCCGAGGCGAGTCGCAGCCCGCGCTCGGGACCCTGGCCGCCACGACCGGTCGGGCGGAGGATCAGGTCGTCTCCCTCGGCACGGTGTCGAAGATCGTGTCGCCCGGCCTGCGGGTCGGTTGGCTGGTCGCGCCCGACTGGCTGCGCCCCGCACTCGTGCGGGCCAAGCAGGCGACGGACCTGCACACCAGCCCGCTCACCCAGCTGATCGCGGCGGACGTGCTGGGCGACGAGTCGTTCATGACCGCCCACATCGACCAGATCCGCTCGACCTACCGGGAGCGAGCCGACGCGCTCACCCGCTCGCTGGTCGACGAGCTGGGCGATCGTCTCGAGGTCGGCGCGGTCCATGGCGGCATGTTCTGCTGGGCTCGGCTCACCGGCGACGTCTCCGCCACCGAGCTGTTCGCCGCGGCCATCGACGCCGGTGTGGCCTTCGTCCCCGGCGACGCCTTCTGCCTCGACGACTCGGGCCGCTCCCACCTCCGCCTCTGCTTCACGACACTGACCCCGGCCGAGCTGGCCGTCGCGGCCGGTCGCCTCGCCACCGCCCTGTCCTCGATCACCTGACCAGGGTTCGTATCGTCACGAACACCTGGGCCCACCCATATGGGTGATTTCGGGCGGTGCTCGCATAGTTCGGTCGCGAGAGGGAAGAGGAGGGCGCATGGACGCCATCACCCTCCTCAAGGACGATCACCGCACCGTCGCCCAGCTGTTCACCCGGTTCGAGCGGGCCGGCGACGAGGCCTACGAGACCAAGCGGCAGATCGTCGAACGCATCATCCACGAGCTGTCGATACACGCCGCCATCGAGGAGCTTGCCTTCTACCCGGCTGTGCGCCGAGAGGTGAAGGGGGCGCAGGACATGGCACTCGAGAGCCTCGAGGAGCACCACATCGTCAAGTGGCAGCTGTCGGAGCTCGAGGGCATGGATCCCCACGCCGAGCGGTTCGACGCCAAGGTCACGGTGCTGATCGAGAACGTGCGCCATCACGTGGAAGAGGAAGAGGGCGACATGTTCCCGAAGGTGCGCGATCAGATGAGCCGCACCCGCCTCGACGAGCTAGGTGACCGCCTGGCCGCGGCGAAGAAGACGGTGCCGAGTCGCCCCCACCCCCGCACCCCCGACACGCCTCCCGGCAACCTCATCGCGGGGGCCGCGGCCGGCCTCGTGGACAAGGCCACCGACGTGGTGAAGTCCGCCGTCTCCGACACGATCTCGAAGGTGACCCGATCCGGTGACGAGGTGGCTGAGCAGATCACCGACTCGGCATCGAGCGTCAAGGACACCGCCGAGAAGACGGTCCGCAAAGCGACGACCACGGCCACCCGCTCGGCCCGCAAGGCCACGGCGAAGACCAAGCCGGCCGCCAAGAAGGCGCGGTCGAGCTCTCCCGCCAACCGCAGCACGAAGCGGGCGGCCACCTCGGTCAAGCGGGCGGCCAAGAAGGCCCCGGCCACGGCGAAGAAGTCCGCCTCGGCCACGAAGCGGACCACCCGCAAGGCCACGGCGTCGGCGAAGAAGGCCCCGACCGCCGCCACCCGGGCCACGAAGCGCACAACCAAGAAGGCCACGTCCGGCCGCTGACCTTCGCACTCGATCCGATCGTCGCCGAGCCCTCGCGCCACGAGCGGTCGGATCTCGTTCGCAGGAAGTCCCACCTGCCAGCAAGGCTCTTCGGTGGCGTTCGATCGGCTCCGAACCGATCGGACGCCACCGATCGGCCGCGTCGCCGCCGGGGTCGGCGTCCCGCGGTAGGTTCCCGTCCCGAAGGGGGATCTCCATGGACGACGAAGGCAGCATCGACCCGCAGGTCACGGCGTGGCTGGCGGCCAACCCGGAGCGAGCCCAGCCGTTCGAGGAGCTCGACCCCGAGCTGCTCGAGCTGGCCCGGGGCGACTTCACGATCGGCACACCGCGACCGATCGCCGAGGTCTCCGACGAGGTGGCCGATGGCGTGCCGGTGCGCATCTACCGCAACGACGAGCACCCCGACGGGCCTGGTCGTGTACTTCCACGGCGGCGGCTGGGTGATCGGCAGCCTCGGCATCATGGACAACGTCGCCCGGGCCCTCACGCTGGGGTCCGGCGCCGTGGTCGTGTCGGTCGGCTACCGGCTGGCGCCGGAGCACCCCTACCCCGCCGGCCTCGACGACTGCGAGACCGTCACCCGATGGGCCCACGCCAACGCGGCGCGCTTCGGGGTGTCACCGGACTCGATCGTCGTCGCCGGCGAGAGCGCCGGCGGCAACCTGGCCGCCGCCGTGTCGCTCCGGCTCCGCGACGCCGGCGACGTCACCGCTGGCCGGGCAGGTGCTGATCTACCCGGGCGTCGGCGGCTCGCGGATGTTCCCGTCGAGGCAGGAGTTCGACGGGCTCATCCTGACGCTCGGCGGGATGAAGGTGTTCTGGGGCGCGTACACGCGGCGGCCGCGACCTCGACGACGATCCCTACGCAGCACCGCTGAGCGCGCCGAGCCTGGCCGGCCTGCCGCCGGCGCTGGTCGTCCTCGGCGGCTGCGACCTCCTGCGCGACGAGGGTCGGGCCTACGCCACCCGCCTGCGGGAGGACGGGGTCGACGTCGACGAGGTCTGCTACCCCGGCCAGCCCCACGGCTTCGTGAACTTCGAGCTCCCGGCGGCCGAGCCGGCGTTCGAGCGCATCGGCACGCTGGATCCGCGGCGTCCTCGCCTGACGCCGTCTTCGCTCGCGGGTCAGCCGAGGTCGACGTCGACGCCGGAGGTGCTCGCCGTCGGGTCGACCGATCGGAGCTGGCGCTCGGCCGGCACCCGATCGTGCAGGGTCGGCGAGCAGCTGCTGACCGTCGACCCACGCCGCCGGATCGATGACGAAGGACTCGCCGTTCGCGTCGACGACGATGGCCATCCCGCCGTCCAGGTCGACGAGGCCCTCGCACGAGCGGAACGGCACGACGGTGCCGGTGGTCGGTGACGTCACCTCGGCGACGACGAACTCGCCGAGCACGATCTCCGCCGGGTCGGCGGGGTCGACCGCCCGGTAGCGGCTCCCCTTCTTCGGCATCGGCACGAGCTCGTCGGTCGACGGGCCCGAGCCCTCGGGCGCGGCCTCGCCCGCCGGGACGAGCCAGACCGCCGTCGCCAGCGCGTCGATCCACGCCAGGCGGACCGCCTCGGGGTGCAGGTCCGCGACGAGGTCCGGCTGGCGATGGTCAGGAGGATGCCCGCTGCCCAGCAGGTCGGTGACGGCGGCATGCAACGCCCGCCGCTCGATGCGGTTCTCGTCGGCCATCTCGGCCTTGAGGTCAGCCGCCACGGCCCGCAGCTCGCGCCGGCTGGTGCCCTCGTCGGCCAGCAGCCACGCCGTGTCGAACAGCAGCTGCGCGCTGGGCTGATCGCTCGGACGGCCATCGCACGAGATGTTCCAGATGTCGGTGCGGCCATCGAGCACCGGGTGCGAGGCCAGCACGTCCTTGGGGGTCTGGCCGGTGCGGCGTTGGCGGAGCATCGTCCCGGCGGCCTCGCGCAGGCGGCGCACGGCCATCCGAGCGGCGGCCGCGCCGGCCAGACCCTCACCGACGCGCAGCGACACGCCGCCCCAGCCGGGCTGACCCAGCGCCGACTGGTACGCGCGGCGTCGGCATGGCCGTGGGGATCGGCCGGGGCGTCGGCTGCCTCGGCCCCCACGGCAACGTGATCGCCAGATCGTCGGGCGGCCGGCAGCTCCAGGCCATGGTCGCGTTCCCCCCGGCGAGGTATCGCTGCGTCCACGATGCGACCGCCGCTTCGTCGAGCGTGCCCAGCGCGAGCTCGTCGAAGCCGAGCAGGCCGTAGTCGGTGGCCCCGAAGTGGAACGAGCACTCGGGGCCTCCGTCGGTCAGGGGCGTGATGGCGAAGGACAGGTGGAGGTCGTGGCGAGCCTGTTCGAGGCGATCGGCCGGGCTCAGGCTCACCGGCGGGGTGATGAGGGTTCGGCCGAGGTCGGCCACCACCGCGGCAACGTCGTCGGGATCGCCCGTCAGGTGGTAGCCCGAGTACGCGCCCTCCACCACCAGCTCCAGGTCGACGGCGTGGGACCGCACACCGGTGCGGGCGACCTGCAGCGCCAGCCGGGTGATGCCCCGGGCGAGCAGGGTCTCGTCGGCGATGCCGACCCGGAAGAGCAGCCAGGCCTCGCAGGGCTCGTCGTCCCCGTCGACCCACCAGGCCGGCACCCCGACATCGCTCCGCTCGACCGCCCTGATCCTCATCGGCCGCAGTCTTGCCCAGGATCTCGTCGGTGGTAGCCACCGGGGGTCGCCTAGTCTCACTCCGGGCCGCTAGCTCATCGGGTTAGAGCAGGGGACTTTTAATCCCAAGGTGCCGGGTTCGAGCCCCGGGCGGCCTACCGGAACCTGACCGTGCCGCCACGGTGAACGTCCAGCCACCGCACAGGTGGTTCCGCATGCGACGTGGGCGGCTCGGGAACCTCATCCAGTGCTCACGACCTGTCGCACCAGACCACGCGAGGGGTCCCCGACGCTCGAGCCTCGCTGTGCGCTCGTGGCGTCCCTCAGGTCGATATGCGCGCGTCCCCGATCCCCCCTTATGAGACGGTCCGCGCACCGTCGGCGTCTAGACGTCCAGTCGTTCCACAGCGAATGACTCCGCAATTACGTACTCGGCGGTCGCGTCCCTTCGAGGCTCGTCATGTTGAAGGATCAAGGCCCGAAAGGGCGGCCTGGCCTCCAATTCGCGGCGCTTGGCCCAATGCACGGGTCGTCGGCGATCAATTATGTGCGCCTCGACCCCGCATGACTCGAGCGCTGCTTGATACCGAGCGAGCAAGGTGACTGGGCCCGACGCAATAAGACCGGATGGGGACGACAGGAGTTGCTCCAGCCCCCCCAACTGATTGACATACCGGGTCATTGGCCGCCAGACGCCAACGACGTCGTCGTGTGCCTGTCTCATCCGGTCCACGATGAGCGCCGGATCCAGAGCCGCACCCGTGAAGTAGAGGCCGGCCTGGGAGTCCATGTGATCGAGGAGCAGGACATGGGTGGGGTCGACCTCAAGCCACCACACCTCACCAAGCGTGACGCGATTCTCGACCGTTCCGATGCAGGTGATGCGCCATAAGCTATGTGGCTCTGATTCGTACGAGACGGCCAGTTCGAGTTCCAGCGTCTCGGCGTGAAGGGATGCTCGACCCAACTCCAGGTCGACCTCGGGGTCTTCCTCCCAGAGCAGCTCGTCGAGCGTCCCGAGCAAATGCCCGAGCGCCGCACTCGTCGGTTCAGTGGGCATCGTCTGACGATCCTAGGTTGCACCCCACGACCACCCGACACGAGCAGCCCCGCTGGCATGAACTCCCGCGTCCCTGCCCCCGGAGCTTGGTTCGCGACACCGTGCCTGACCCCGAACCCCCCTTATAGGACAAGGCACTGATTGTGAGCCAGGACCAATCGGGTGGGACGGCCCCCTCGACAAGCCGACCGATGTCGAAGCGGTCAGCAAGCCCACAAGGGCAGTCCTTACCGACCGATTCGCTCAGCCGGAGTACGGCCACCCCCACCAGCTGTCTGCGCGATCCGGTGGCGGCACGGCCGGACCCCAGAAGTTGGTGTGCGGGCCAGGGAGTCTGAGCACAAGCTCGGCGCTGGCGACGCCGACGCCCCGGCCCCCATAGGCCACCTCGCCTTCCAGGTGGAACTCGTTGAAGATGTTGTCGGACTGACCGAGGGCCAGCAGCAACACAGCGAGGTTGACCGCACCAAGATCATCGCCGAACCCGACGACGGATTGCTCATCCTCATCGCACATGTCGAGTCGCAGGACCGGCAGCGCCGACGGCGGCGTGTCAGAGAAGGGGTTCGGCGCGACTGGCCGGAACGGCATGTACTGCAAGTAGCGAGGCTCACGCCAGAACGCACAACTCGTGTCACCCGGAACCGGATGGCGGTACTCGACGCGAAGGATCTTCATGTCCGAGGCGGGGTCCGTCAGGTGGACCTCGACCTCCTCGGGCTCAGGATGGAAGACCACACCAAGGATCAGCAGGCCAAGGGCCCGACACGCTGGCTTGTCGAAACAGAACTGGAAGCGGTCCACCTTGTAGCCCATCCAGTCGTGTACCCCCCGATGCACATGGATGGCATCGCTCGTCAACACCGCAGGCGGCTGGGCGACCACCTCCGCGTTCAACAAGAACAGGGTCAGTTCGCCGTTCGTGCTCAGAAGGTCGTCGTCGTCGGTCTGATGCGGCAACGCGCTCAGCAGGTCGCCGTACAACGCCTGAAGCTCGCACCCTCCTTCCGTCACACGTCAGATACTACGCAGCCGTCGATCCCGGCCGACTTGCCCTGCCCCAGAAGACCGGCTCGGAGACACAGCGAGGAACCTCGTGAACTGTCCCTCTGTGCCAGCCTGGCTATCGCGACGCCCAACGCGTCGCCGTGGCTCGAGAGGGGAAGCGCATGTCAGACGGGGATCTCTTCGATATCGGTCTTGAGGTCCGGCGAGAGGCCTTGGGCACCGACTACGTCGATAAAAGTCTCGCCGACTCGGACGAGTTCATGATGGCCTTCCAGCGGGTCGTGACGGAGCTGGCGTGGGGATATGCCTGGAGTCGTCCAGGGCTGGATCGCAAGACACGCTTCATGATCAACATCGCCATGCTGACGGCGATGAGCCGATGGCAAGAGCTCACCATCTACACCCGTGGAGCTCTCGCCGCTGGGGTGTCGATCGAGGAGATCAAGGAGATCCTCATCCAGGCGACCGTGTATTGCGGTACCCCTGCAGGGCGTCAGGCGTTCCTCGCGGTCCACGAGGCACTCGCCGAAGACGCAGCCGCCTGACTGTCTCCACCAGCCAGATCGATCGTCCGCGGCTTGCCAACAGGGTGGATCGACCCGACCGAGCGTCACCGAAGCCCGGGAACAGTGACACTCCCGCGGGAGCGCTGCCGTGACTAGCAGCGACCTCTTGCGGTCCCGCGAGACCGCTTTCCTCGGCCGGCGGGTGTCTCCGATGGCCCGGACTGGGAGCTGTCCGTTCGCTTATGGGCCGTTGAGGACGTCACCTCGCAATGCCCCCTGGCGTCGTCTGGCTCGTGGGTGACGAGGAACGACCGGTCGCGGAAGACCGTCTGAGTGCGGCTCTCCAGCGCCGTCCATCCCCGGCCACTTCGTCAAGTGAGGGCCCGGTAGCCGGACATGATTCGATCCACGATCTCGCCGGCAGGGCGCGCTTCGGCGCGTCGAAAGCCTTGTCCGGCCCACAGGCTCATGCCGTGCGGATCGCCGCGACGCGCCGCTTCGGCACGGAGAGGTCGCGTCGCACCGTTGATCTGCGGGTATGCGCTCGGGGCCGACGGATGATCGACCATGAACCGGTTGACCAAGCCGCGCGCACGCCGCCCGCTGAATGCTCGTGTGACAGCGGTCGTCGTGAACTGCGGATCAGCCAGGGCTGCCTTGTACGTGTCGTGGGCTCCGCACTCAGGACTTCGCAGAAACGCGGTGCCGAGCTGTGCAGCATCAGCGCCAGCACCGAGCACCGCCGCGAGATCACGGCCGTTCATCACCCCTCCTGCCGCGACCAAAGGCAGATCTGTCTTCTCCCGGACACCGCCGATGAGAGCCAGCAGGTCGTAGCCATCGTCACGCTCGTCGTCGGTGAAGCCACCACGGTGGGCGCCGGCCTCAAAGCCCTGGAGGCACAACGCGTCGACCTCGCGGAGTACAGCGAGGTCCACATCTCTTGGATTGGTGATCGTCACCATCACGCGCGTACCGACCCGATGGAGTTCGGACACGACTTCTCGTGCCGGGCATCCGAACGCGAAGCTGACGATTGCGACCGGATGCTGCACGAGGACGGCGATCTTGGCCTGCCAGTGATCATCGCCCCACTCGGCTGGGCCCAGTTCGACGCCGAGCGCGGACGCTTCGCTCTCGATCTCCAAGAGGTACGCCCGGAGCGCCCCGGTGTTCACCGGCGGGGCGTACGGCACGAACACGTTCACGCCGAATGGTTGATCAGTCAGGCGCTCGGTCTCCGAGATCTCACCGAGCATCTCCTCTGCAGTCCTGTACCCAGCAGCCAGGAAGCCCATCCCGCCGGCGTCGCTCACCGCGGCCGCCAGTTCCGGACGCCCCGGACCGCCGCCCATCGGGGCTTGGATCAAAGGCCACCGCACCAAGTCACTGAGCAATTCCATGGCCGACCCCCGATCCCTCGTAGCAGGTCCGCAGTCGGCGACCGACTCTAGCCACACCTCCAGGGCCACCCTGCAGTACCGATGGAGGCACCGAGCTCCCGACGGCTTCGGCCCCGAACCCGACCGGTGAACGTCGGGCTTCACCCGCGATGCTCAGCAGGTCCGCCCGCTGCCTGGGGACGAGCATCCCCACGACCGGGCGTGGGGCGCATCGTTCAGATGCTTGATCCCCAGTGCTCGACCGCCCGACCATCGATGACTCGCAGGATCTCAGTGGTGTCGCGTTCGTCGGTCACGCCGTCGAGGCGTTGGCCCGTCCAGTGGAGCCGACCGCGTACGGTCTCGTCGGCGATCTCGAGGTCGACGACCTCCACACTCAGCGCCGAGTAGTCGTCCCGTGCCGCCTTGACCACACGGACGAAGCCATCGACGCCGCTCAGCTCGTCGCCGTCCAATCCCTGATGATCGATGTAGTCGTCAGCGACCACATCACCGGCACCCGAAACGTCGCCTGTCGCGAACATCTCGACCATCGTTCGCAAGACGGATTCTGGTGAACACGACAGAGGACTCACGCCTCATCCTCGCTCGGCGTTGCCCGAAGCCGCGCCAGCGAGGCGCGAGCCCGGACTCCGGCTGCAGCCGGCGCCTGGCTCCGAGCGAGTCGCGGAGATCGTCGATGTCGATCCGCAAACGCCATGGGATGGTCGTCGACACATCTTCGAGCCAAGGTCGATTTGCCCACTGCTGGCGGACCGTTGAGAACGATGAGGGCCGGCACGCCAACTAGTCTCGTCGACCGTCCACCGGTGCAGTCCGCACCGACAGCCAGCGGGCCAGTCTCGGAAGGCCGGGTCGGCAGGAGCCGGCCGATCTCGACGGCGGTAGGGTCCGCGCATGGCCCTGCCGGATCGCGCCGCGGCCGATCTGGCTCGCAGCATCCTCGACGACCACCTCTACCTCGTGCTCGCCACCGCTGACGCCGACGGACGGCCGTGGAGCTCGCCGGTGTACTACGCCCACCCGAGTCCGTCGGAGTTCTTCTGGGTCTCCTCGCCAGATGCGACCCACTCGCGGAACCTCGTCGGCCGTCCCGAGGTGGGCATCGTCGTGTTCGACACCACCGCCCCGATCAGCACGGGCCAGGGCGTGTACATGACGGCGACCGCGGCCGAGGTGGCCGCCGGCGACGAGATCGCTCGAGGCATCGACGTCTTCTCCCGGAGATCGCTGTCGCACGGCGGCGTCGCGTGGACGCCGGCCGACGTGGCGCCCGGCGCCGGTCTCCGCCTCTATCGGGCCGTCGCCGACTCCCACTCGATCCTCGCCAAGGACGGCACGCCTGACCACCGCATCGCGATCGACCTCGGCTGACCCCCGGTTGAGCTCGCCAGCCCCAGTGAGCTGGGATGCACCGCCACGGTGCATGGCTGCACACTCGACGCTGCGGAACCGCTCCCCGCGCGTCCCACCTCGGCTGACGCACGCGAATCCCGGAGTTGCCCGCCTGACCAGGGTCAGTTGGTCGTGTGGTCGCAGCTCGCGGTCGTGCTGATGCAGACCGACGTCCCCAGGTCGACCGCCCGTCGGTGAAGTCCGGAGTGGTACGAGACCACCACCTGCCCGGGATCGAAGGTGCCGTCCGTGGTAGGGACGTACTCGGCGACCATCCACCGGGTGACGGACGGGGAGAGGTGCGTGCCCGCGGGCGGCTGGAGGTCGCAGCTGTCGGGGACGCTGGCGGATGACCCGATCGGGCACGGGCCGCCGGCGACGAAGAAGGTGGCGGTGACCGACGGCGAGCCATGACGGAGGCTGATCGAGTCGATGGTGACGTCTCCACCTTGGGCGTCGAGCTGGTAGCCGATGTAGATGGGAGCACCAACTGCGGCCGGGACATCGATGCCGTTGCCGCTGGGGCGCAGCCTCCCGCCCGTCCCCGACCACGACCAGAACGAGATCGCCGCCACGAGGGCGAGGACCCCCACCACCAGGGTCGGCACGAGGAACCTGTGGCGCGACCTCGATGCCGGCTCTTCCACCTGGACCGCCAGATCCGCCATGGCCGAACCGTAGTCGGTCGCTGCTGGCAGCGACCTTCGTGGAGCTCGCGTCGCCATTCGTGCAGTTCGACACAGAGAACGGGTCGGGGCGGCGGTGGCACCGTCCGCGGTCGTTCCGACACCGGGACTCGGCTTCGGCATCGCCGCCGCTACCACCGACCTGAGCTCCTCGAGTCGTCAGCCTCGGCGGCGCGCCTTCTTGGCCGGCTTGGGCGGGAGCGAACCCGCGTAGGCGGCGCCGCGCCTGGCCCAGACCGAGAGCTGGCGCGTGGTGCGGACGTGCTCGGCGTCCACGCACAGCCAGCCGTCCATCTCGCGACCCTTCATCACCATGCGGGTGGCCGCGGTGGTGGACACCAGCCGGTCGGACTGCTGGGGGTCGACCCGGACCATCAGCCCACCACGGCCGCTGGCGGCGACCGCCATGTGCCCACCGACGAGGAAGGCGAGGCCGCCGAACATCTTCTGCTCGGTCACGTCCTCCCGAGCCGCCATCAGCTCGCGGAGGCGGTCGGCCAGATCTTCGTCGTAGGGCACCGACGACCAGCGTAGGTGTGAGCCGAGGCCGTAGCGTCTGCGGCCATGATCGAACATGACCTCGACCTCGCCACCGCCGACGGCGCGATGAACACCTTCATCACGCATCCGGAGGAGGGCGGGCCGCATCCGGTCGTGTTCTTCTACATGGACGCGCCGGGCAAGCGGGAGGAGCTGCACGACATGGCCCGCCGGCTCGGGACGGCCGGCTACTACGTGATCCTCCCGAACCTCTACTACCGGTGGGCGCGCGAGTTCAACGTGTTCTCGGGCCACCCCGACCACACGCGCGAGAAGCTCGTCGAGTACATGGGCGCGATGCGCACCGACGCCGTGCTCCGCGACACTGAGGCGCTGTTCGCCCACGTGGACTCCGACCCGGCGGCCGACTCGAGCCGCATCGGGTGCGTCGGGTACTGCATGAGCGGACCGACGGCGTTCTGGGTCGCCGGCACCTTCCCGGAACGGATCAATGCCGCCGCATCCGTCTACGGCGTCCGGCTCTTCGGCGAGGGATCGCCCGCGCCGCTGGCCGCCGACGTCCTCGGCGAGCTGTACTTCGCGTGCGCCGAGTTCGACGAGTACGCCCCGCAGTCGATGATCGACGACCTCGAGGCGCACCTGCGCGACGTCGGCGCCAACGCCCGCGTCGAGATGTACCCGGGCACCCACCACGGCTTCGCCTTCCCCGACCGCGGGACGATCTACGACAAGCCCTCGGCCGAACGCCACTGGGAGCGCCTACACGCCCTCTTCGCCCGCAACCTGCACTGAGCGCCGCCGGTCCGCTGGCGGCCGGATCAGGTCGGCGGGGTCGCGGCGACGGGCGCATGCCGCACGACGCCGTCTCGCACCCAGTCGTCGAACAGCGGCTGGAGGACGGCAGCGGAGGCATCCAGGTCGATCAGGTTCGACCACGGTGAGCCTCGCAAGAACGACAGCGGCACCCGGACCCGCAATCGAGTCGACCTCGTGATGGTTCCCGGCTGGAGGTCGACGTCGAGGACGGCCGATCGGGGGACGCGCAGGACCCACATGGTCGGATCGGTGATCAGCAACGCCTCCGGAGTCACGAACACGCCAAGCCTCGGCGGGATGTCTCGGTCGCGCCTGAGTCGAGGCCAGCGCCGACCGTTCGCGAACACGATGACGAGAAGAACGACCGCCAGCCCAGCCCAGAGGATCTGTGCCATCCCACGGTCATCACCGCGAGTGCACAGCCAACCCGAGATCGCGGCCAGGAACAGCGGGCCGAACGTGTCCATCACCGCCGACCGACGTCGCTCGTCGCGAGTGGCGCTCGATGCAAGGAACGTCGCCCCGGAGGGCAGTGGGCCACCGTCTCGCACGAACGACCGCAGGCCGGGAAGATCGGCATCGGCTGCTCGCATCGAGATCTTCGTCATGAACCTTGCCGCCCGAGGCACGCCCGCCAGGTTACGTCGCCAGCCCGTCAGCCGCCGACGGATGAGCCGCCGGCTCGTCAGGAATCGAGGGGTTCGCGGACGGCGAGGCCTTCCTGCCAGGCGATGGCCACGGCCGCGGTGCGGTCGTTGACGCCGAGCTTCTGGTAGATGTGGCGGAGGTGGGTGCGGATGGTCTCCGAGCCGACCGAGAGCTTGCGGGCCAGGTCGTCGGTCGTGCGACCCTCGGCCAGCAGCAGGAGCACCTCGCTCTCCCGCCGAGTGAGGGCGAAGCGGGCACCGGGCCACGGCTCGGTCTCGGCCGGGCTGGCCGCGAAGCGGGCGGCCCGAGTGGCCAGGTCCCCGCTGACGACCACCTCTCCGGCCGCGACCTGCTCGAGCGCGTCGACCAGCTCGGCCGCCGGGACCGTCTTCAGGAGATAGCCGTGCACCCCGATGCGGAGCGCCTTCAGGACGTGCCGATCGGCCCGCGACTCGGTGTAGATCACCACCCGGAACGGCGGATCCTGGGCCAGCAGCATGGCCGCCGCCTGGAGACCGCCGTCATCGCGGGCGAACGTGTCGAGCAGCAGCACATCCATGGAGCCGACGTCCTCGGGCAGGGCCACGATGTCCGAGTCGCCGGTGACCCCGTCGACCACCTGCACGCGGGAGGCGAACGGCGCCAGCATCGCCCGCAGCCCGCGGATCGTCAGCTCGCTGTCGTTGGCCAGTCCGACCAGCACAGTCACATGTGCTCGATTCTCGCCCGGGGCCTGAGGGGAACGGCCCACACACCACGGTAGGCCCAGATCGATCGTCGGACATCACCCGACCGGGTGATGCCGCCGTCGACTCGGATCCCTACGCTCGGAGGAGCGTCTCGGGGCGAGCCCGGACGGTCGGTGAGCGAGGAGCGCGAGTGACGATCGACCACCGGCTGTCTCTCCGCAGCCGGCTGCTGGCGGTGATGTCGCTGCTCGGGGTGCTGCTGCTGGTCGTGGCCGTGCTGGCCGGGCTGGCGGCGGCATCGCTGAACCGGGCGATCGATCAGCGCCTCGGCGTCATCTACCCGGCGTCGTCGACGATCTCCACGATGCGGGCTGCGACGATCGATCTCGAGACCGGGGAGCGCGGCTACGTGATCGCCGGCCAACTGTCGTTCCTGAAGCCCTACAGCGATGCCCTTCCCGAGGTGGGCGAGGGCGTCGACTCGCTGCGCGCCATGGCGAGCGGCGTCCCCGGCCTCCACGAGCGGCTCGACGCCTTCTCGGCCGACCTCGCCCGGTGGAAGTCCGAGGCGGCCGAGCCCGAGATCGCCGCGGTGTCGGCCGGCGACAAGCAGCGGGGCGCAGACCTCATCCAGAACGGACCCGGCAACGCGCTGTTCGCCACGGTGCGAGCCGATCTCGACGACCTGCAGGCGACCGTCGACGCCGCCAGCGTCACCAACCAGGCCCGCACCCGAGCCGACCAGCGGACCCTGCGCAACGTGCTGCTCGGGGGCGTGCTGGCCATCACGGCGCTGGTGGCGATCCTCACCGTCCTGCTGCGTCGGTGGGTGACCCGACCGACGACCCGCCTGGTCGCCAGCGTCGGCGTGGTCGCCGACGGCGACTTCCACGAGGTGGTCGACGTCGTCGGACCGCCGGAGTTCTCGGCCATCGCGTCGGCGGTCGACGTCATGCGGCAACGGATCCTCTCCGAGCTCGACGAGGTCGAGCGCTACAACGAGGCCCTCGACCAGACCGGACCGGTCGTGCAGCGCCTGCGCCTGGAGCTGGAGGCCGGCTCGCTCACGCCCCGCGACGGCGTCGAGGTGGACGGTCGGGTCCTGGCCGCCGAGGGGCTGCTGGCCGGTGACTTCTACGACCTGGTCGAGATGCCGGCCGGACGCTTCGCCATGCTCGTGGCCGACGTCTCCGGCCACGGCCACCACGCCGGCATCCTGGCCATCAAGGTGAAGTACCTGCTGCAGGCTGCCCTGCAGTTCGGACTCGGCCCGTCGGCGGCGCTGGCGTGGGTGTCGGATCGCCTGGGGGACACGGGCGACATGTTCGTGACCTGCGCGCTCGTCGTGATCGACCCCGCAGCCAAGCGGGTCGACTACGCCTCCGCCGGCCACTCCCCCGGTCTGCTGCTGCTCACCGGCGAGGACGCTCCGGTCGTGCTGGCCAGCACCGGACCTCTCATCGGCCCGTTCCCCGGCGAGTGGCGCACGGAGCGGACGTCCTTCGACAATCGTGGCCTCACCGTGGTGCTCTGCAGCGACGGCCTGCTCGAGGCCCGGGCTTCGGCCGACGCGCTGTTCGGCTTCGATCGCTTCGCCCACATCGTCAGCGGCGCAGGCTCGGTCGCCGACATCGTCGAGCAGAGCTGCAGTGCCGCCCGCGACCACGCGGGCAAGCGCCTCGACGACGACCTCACCGTCGTGGCCCTGCGCGTCGAACGGCCCGACGCCGCCTACTGAGAGGAGCTCTTCCCCCCTCGAACTGGTAGCCATCGCGGTACGGATCCCATACCGCGATGGCTACCAGTTCGGATTTCGGGGGGCGACTGTCGATCGCGGGAGGTGCCGCACGACGGGGTGGTGTGAGAGGGGCACCCGCTCCCCGCACCCAGCAGGCCGGTCCGCCGGCCGGACAGAGGAGAACCAGAGATGAGCAACTACGTGTTCGCGTACACCGGGGGATCGATGGCCGAGACGCCCGAGGCCCAGGAGGCCTCGATGCAGGCCTGGGGCCAGTGGTTCGGGACGCTCGGCGACGCCGTCGTGGAGGGTGGAGCGCCCTTCGGCCCGTCGACCGCGGTTCGGGCCGACGGCTCCACCGGGACGACCAAGGCCGGGCTCAGCGGCTACTCGGTCATCCAGGCCGACTCGCTCGAGCTGGCGGCCAAGCTGGCCGGCGGCTGCCCGATCCTGGACAACGGCGGCGCGGTGGAGGTCTACGAGACCATCCCCATGTGACGCAGGCCGATGTGACTCAGGAGTCCGCGGCGCGTCCCGAACCGGCGACACGCCAGCGGCTCCAGGGCCACGTGCCGTCGATCTCGACCTCGAGCGAGAAGCTCAGCACGATGCGGATCAACACGATCATCCCGAGCACCGCCACGCTCTCGATGGTGGGGTCGACGATGATCGTGCGCACGATGTCGCCGATGATGAGCACCTCCAGGCCGAGCAGGATGACCCGGCCGAGGTTGCGGCGCAGCTCTACGTAGGCGCCGGCCCGGGTCTCGCTCCGGGCCATGCCCACCGCGAACGCGACCAGCGCCCAGATGCCCCCGACCACCAGGAGCCCGGCGCCCACGCCCTCGACCACCTTGACGACGTCGGAGATGAACTCGTCGTAGCTCACCGGGCCAGTCTGATGGATCGCTCCGACCCGAGCCGGTGATGGTCCGACGGACCCTGGACCGTCAGATCGTCACCGGCTCGAGGGCCGGGGGGACCGTGCGTCAGCCGAAGGCCGGGTGCGAGAGGTTCGCCGGGTCGATGGGGCCGTCGTGGAACTCGACGAACGGCGCCCCCATCTGCCAGCCGAGCCGGTAGTGCGTGGCCATGCGGTCGAGCTGGCGCAGCAGCGCCTCGGCCGCGTCGAGCGCCTCGCACAGGTCGCGGACCTGCAGCTCGGCATGGACGGCCTCACGGACCGCCAGGTCTCGGGCCGCCTTCATGCGGGCCACGTCGTCCACGTCGTCGACCACGAACCAGGACGTCAGGCGTCGGGTGATGGGCACAGCAGGCTCTCCTCACGCGGACCTCGGGGGATCGGTCACGCTCGTGACCAGCATGCGCGATCGACCATGAGAGGACGTGTCGATTCGCGTGAGAAACCGATGAGAGCGGTCAGGTGCCGGTCAGCGCTTGACGAGCTCGAGGACCTGCTGGAACGTCGGGCGGTTCGTGGCCCGCATCGTGTCGGGGATCAGGCCGGGCACGAAGCCGGTCCGAGCTGCCGTGCTGCGCCAGGTCGTCGGGTCGGCGCCCTGCGCCGCCGACAGCTTGGCGACGGCTCCGTCGATGGCCGCCCACAGCGACGCCCGGCAGGCGTCGAGCGAGCCGTTGCCGCAGTACTTCAGGGCGAACCGACCCTTGACTGGCTGCTTCAGCAGGGTGCGCAGGTCCTTGTCGACGTAGGACTCGCCGGCCAGGCCACCGAGGCCCCGGACCCGGTCGAGCGACGGCAGCAGGTCGCCGTAGACCGGCCGCATGACCGCCTCGGCGATCGGTCGCCACACGGCGTCCATCAGGGTCGGCCCGGCGACGTCGTACTGCCCACTGAGGTCCGCGTCGAGGCGCGGCGCGTCGTCGGCGACCCACGCGTCCAGCAACGCCACGGCCTGCGCGTCGAGCGCGTTCGGGGCCGGTCCGGTGGCCAGGACCGCGCGCACGGTCGGCCAGACCGGCGATCGGACGTCCTCGGTGGCGGCCCGGTTCATCACGCTGACGTCGTCGGCCAGCGTGATGTCCTTCGGGAACTTGTCGAACAGCTCGACGCGATGGATCGAGCCGTAGGCCTCGTCGTCGCCGTGCATGAAGCCGGGCGCGGACTTGTTGTTCCAGTTCAGCAGCAGGCCGCCGGGCCCGGCCGAGTCGTGGGGGTGCTGGTCCTCGGTGAGGAAGCCCTGCCACTCGTACCCGCCGGTGCCCAGCGTGGGGAGCCGCCGGTCGAGACCCGAGTGGCGGACGGGCAGGTAGCCCGGAGGAGAAGTAGGCCGTCTCCTTGTGCGACACGTACGCCCAGTTGAACGTGAAGCCGAACTCGTTGGCCGTGTCCCAGAACTTCTGCCGGGTCGAGGCCGCGCCATCGGTCATGTCGTGGAGCGCCGCCAGGTTGAGCCCGTCGCGGCCGAACGTCGAGCGCTGGCGGGTGAGCGCGTAGGGCTTCCCGCCGACGGTGGCCGTACCGATCTTCGGGCCGTGCACGGACGTGGGATAGGTGATGGGCTGTGCCCTGCAGGGTGCCGGCATCGAACGTGTCGAAGGCCTTGCACTCCCCGTCGAACACGTAGTGGGTCGAGGCCCGCGTCGGGGTCGAGCCGTCGGGCTCGCACAGCTGCTCGGCGAACACGTCGCGGACGTCGTGGTCCGCGGAGGTGAGGCTCCACGCGTAGTCGGGGGTGCGGCCGATGAGGATGTACATCGCCATGCCCGGGACCGCCGCGCCCTGCGCCTCGATGCCGGGCCCGCTGAGGTGGATCTGCTGGACGATCTCCGGGTAGTAGTACCCGAGCTGCGGGCCCATCACGGCCAGCGGGTTGCCCGAGGCCGAGCGCCGCGGCGCCACGACGAGGAAGTTCGAGGCCTGCTTGTGCGGTGGTGCGGCTGAGGCGTCGACGAGCACGGGGTCCGTGGTCGGCGCGGTGCTCGCGGCCACCGCCGTCGCCGCGCTCGTCGGTGAGCGGCGCGGGCGCAGGCGCCGGGTGCGGGGCGGCGCCCTGGCGCGGATCGAGGGCGACGATCGAGCCGGCGTCGATGGTGACGGAGCCGGTGACGTCACCGCCGGTGAGCGGGCCGTAGTCGTAGTGCCGATTGGTGGTGGTCGGCGCCTCGGGGTCGTCAGAGAGCATGGCGTCGTTCCACGCCTGGTGGCCCCGCACCGGGCCGAGCTGGTTCTGCAGCTGGGCCAGGAGGTCGGAGTTCGTGGCCTCGCCCCCGCCGCCGGCGCCGAAGATCGAGCCGATGAACGCGGCCGTGGCGATCACGTCGTTCACGGTGGCCGGCGGCTGGTGCACCCCGGTGGCGGCCCAGTAGGCGTTGATGCCGTCGGCCTCGGCCTGGGCGTCGGCCAGGATCTCGCGACCCTTGTCGCCGTAGGTCTGCACGAGGAGGTCCTGCTGCGCGGTCACCAGCGCCTCGGCCTGCGGGCTGGGCACGAACGACTGGCCGCTGGTGACCAGCGAGAACGCGTCGATGCCGGGGACGTCGGCCACCGCCGCCCGGGCCGGTCCGCGTCCGAGCTGGAGGAGCAGGCCTCGGTCCCGGGCCGTGACCCACCCGGCGCCGAAGGCCACGTCGGCGCGGGTGTCGCCCTTCACGTGGGCCACGCCGTAGCTGTCGTAGAGGATCGTCACACCGGCGTGGCCGGTGACCTCCTCGTGGGTCGCGCCGACCGGCTTGAAGTCCTCCGGGATGAACTGGCTGTTGATGTCCGCGTCGGTGACGTTCCCTCGCAGCGGCGTCAGCCCGTCGTACAGCGGCAGCTGGTCGCGCGAGTTCGCGTTGGTCGGCAGGCCGCCGTAGTTGCCGGCCGGGAGGATGTACCTCGCGACGTCCGTGCCGTGGCTGCCCACGGGCCGGAGCCGGAGCGGCCACGAGCGCGGCCATGGTGATGCCACCGGTCGCGACGAGCGCGACGGCCTTGCGAACGCTGAGCCCCATGGTTCCCCCCAAGGAAGCCGGGCCGGAGCGGAGAGGGCCGCCCCGACGAGCAGGGCGAACGTAACCACGTGCCCGGGCGCGGTCAACCGGGAGCGGGAGGTCACCGCCCGGTTCAGCCGCCGAGGCTCTCCTTGAGCTTCATCACGTTGAAGGCCGCGCCGTAGGGGTCGGCCACGACGGCGAAGCGCCCCGGCTCGATGTCCATCGGTGGGCGCAGGACCGATCCACCCAGCTCGGTGACCTCGGCCACGGTGGCGTCGGCATCGTCGACCGCGAAGTAGACGGTCCACATCGACGGGACCATGCGGCGGCATCTCGTCGGGCATCGGCATCATGCCGCCGACCGAGCGGCCGTCGAGCTTCCACTCGGTGTAGGACCCGTCGGGCACGGTGTCGGCGCCCCACCCGAACAGGCCGCCGTAGAACGCGGTCGCCGCCCGGACGTCGCGGGTCATCAGCTCGTTCCAGGCGAAGGTGCCCGGCTCGTTGACCAGCCCCGCGCCGGCCATGTCGCCCGGCTGCCACAGCGAGATGGCCGCGCCCGACGGGTCGGCGCACACGGCCATGCGCCCGGCGGTCATGACGTCCATCGGCTCGACGAACACCGCGCCGCCGAGCTCCTTGACCCTGGCCACCGAGGCGTCGACGTCGGCCACGCTGACGTAGCTCGCCCACGACGGAGGGACGTCGGTGTTCATCTGCGGGCCCGATGCCGGCGACCGGCTGCCCCTTCAACATGCACATGCGGTAGCCGCCCGCCTCGGGCGGGCCCTCCTCGATGGCCCAGCCGAAGAGGCCTCCGTAGAAGGTGGCGGCGCCGGCGGCATCGGGTGTTCCGAGGTCGACCCACGACGGCGTTCCTGGTGCGTACGAGGTCATCTCCATGGCAAGCACTCCCCTGCTCGACGGAGACCCAACGTACTGCGATCGACCCCCCATGATCCTTCGCGACCTGACTGCCCGCACCCCGCGAATCCGTCGATACTGGCGGCATGGTCCTCGTGCCCGGCAGCGGGCTGATCGGCAACCTGGCGGTGCTGGCGTGCCTGCTCGTCCTGGTCGTGCTGATGGGCCGCAACTTCTGGCGCGTCCGCCCGTCGAAACGGCCGGGAGGACGGCGACCGCCCCCGTTAGCGTCGCGGGATGGATCGCACCGACCCCGACCTCCGCGCCGACGAGCGCACCTCGCTGGCCCAGTTCCTCGACTTCCACCGGGCCACCCTGATCTCGCGGATCGAGGGGTTGACGATCGAGCAGCTGACGATCACGCGGCCACCGTCCGAGCTGACGCTGGCCGGGCTGATCAAGCACCTGGCGCTGGTCGAGGACTCGTGGTTCGTGGAGAAGATGGCGGGGCGGCCGTTGCCCGAGCCGTGGCTTCGCGCGCCGTTCGACGACGACGCCGACTGGGACTTCCACTCGGCCGTCGACGACTCGCCCGACGAGCTGCTGGCCCTCTACCGCGCCGCCTGCGATCGCAGCCGGGCCGTGGTGGCCGAGTACGACGACCTCGCCGCCCTGTCGGTGGCGGTGTCACGGGTCGAGGGCGAGGGCCGCTTCTCGCTGCGCTGGATCCTGCTGCACATGATCGAGGAGACGGCCCGCCACAACGGCCACGCCGACGTGCTCCGGGAGTCGATCGACGGCCTGACCGGCGAGTGACGTCTGCCCCATGACGTCTGGAGGACCCGCCTCACGGATTCCGGTAGCTCGGTCCTTCAGAGGATGCCGGCGCCGACCGGTTCGGGGGCCGGAGGAGCGGGCGGAGGCGGGAGCGACGACGGCGGTGCGGGGCGGGACCCGATCCGGCGACGCCACCACCGCACGACGACGGCGACGGCGCCGAACAGCACCAGGAACGGCGCGGTGCCCAGCACGATGGCGAGCGCCCAGGTCATCGTCAGCCGGAACGCCTCCCACCCGGTGGACAGCGCCTTGGACGGAGCCGGGGCCTTCGCATCGGCGACCGACTGCTGGGTGCGCACGGCGACGGTCAGCGTGGCCAGGTCGGTCTTGGCGGTCAGCACCCGGAGCTGTCCCTGCAGCGACTCGAGGTCGGACTCGCGACGGGTGAGCTCGCCCTCGATCGACGCGATCTGATTGGCGTCGGTCGCGCTGGCCAGGAACCCGCGGAGGCGGGCGGTGCTGGTCTGCAGCGCGGCGATGCGGCCCTCGAGGTCGGTGTACTGGCTCGTCACGTCGTCGGTCTGCACGGACCGGTTCGTCACCGTGGCCAGCGCGGCCACCTGCTCGACCGTGGCGTCGAGCGCGTCGGGCGGCACCCGCAGCACCAGGTCGGCGGTGGGCGAGGAGCCGCCGGTGCGCTTGTCGCCGTCGACCTGGCCCCCTGCGTCGGTCGCCACGGCCACGGCGCTGTCGGCCACTCGGCGACGTCGCCGGCGGACCTGGCACCGAGCGACATCTGCCCGGTGCGCACCTGCTTGCGGGTCACCGGGTCGACCGTCGCCAGCTGCGTCGGCGCCTGCCCACCGCTCGCGCCCGAGCCCGACACCGCGGCGCCGCCGGCCGGCTGGGCCCGGTTCGCCGACGACGAGTCCGACTTCGACTGCTCGCCACACCCGAGGGTCGCGACCGCCAGCGCCGTCGCCAACAGCACCCCTGCTCCCCAGCCCCCCAGCTTCATGAGGCGACTGTGCTCCTCGTCCCCCGAAAAGTCCGCGCGCTCCGTGAACTTCGCGGAATCGGGACCGAACCGGCCCGCCGCCGAGCGGATCGGTGGTGCGCGACCCCGGGACGAGCGGGATCGGCCGTCGTCAGGGCCGGCGGCCGGTCCAGGCGACGAGCCGGTCGATGGCGGACGCGTCCGCCGGCACCTCGACCACTTCGCCGTAGGGCGGCGCCGACGGGCGCAGCTCGGGCGGCATCGTCGGCCACGACCTCCTCGAAGCGGGCCCGGCGGTCGGCGGCGGGGATGCCACGGCTGATCGCGCCGAACCCGAACGCGACGACCTCGTCGTCCCACTGCGGGTGCTGGCCGGTGGCGGTGGCCAGGTCCCAGGTGTGCACGGTCAGCTCGCTCGTGTAGGTGCCGAGCATGGCGGCACCCGGCGCGGTCGCCCACGGCAGCACGATCGTGCGCTCGAGCGCGGCCGGATCGGTCCACGCCGCCTGCACCTCGTGGGCCCGGCTCCGGAAGAGGTCGAACCAGCCGTCGTCGGGCACGGCGGTGACGTCGACGGTGCCGTTGGCCATCGGGTTGCCGCCCTCACCCATGAGCCGCACCCGGGCCATGACGTCGGCCACGTGGCCGAGCAGGCTCCGGACGTCGTGCTCCGGGCACGGGGTCGGGAGATCGAGCTGGTCGGGCGTGATGCGGTCGATCACCCAGCCGGTCGTGCCGACCGCCTTGGCGAAGACGGTGCGGGGATCGTCGGCCGCCAGCGACGGCGACCCGCCGCCAGAGGTGGAGTCGGTGGCGGAGTCGGTGGTGGAGTCGTGGTGGTGGTGGTGCGGTGGTTGCAGTCATGGAGGGCAGCCTGCTCCGCTGAACCGGACACCTCCTGGCCGGTTTGTGTGATTCGATCCCGTACATGCGAGCCGACCGCCTGGTGGCCATCCTCCTCATGCTCCAGGCCCGCGGGCAGGTCACCGCGGCCGAGGTGGCCGAGGAGCTGGAGGTGTCCGAGCGCACCGCCCGTCGTGACCTCGAGGCGCTCGGCACCGCCGGCCTGCCGATCTACTCGCAGCAGGGCCGCAACGGCGGCTGGCGGCTGCTCGGCGGTGGTCGCACCGACCTCAGCGGGCTCAACGCGGCCGAGGCCCGGGCGCTCTTCCTGGTGGCCGGGCCGTCGTCGGCGGCGACGCCCGAGGTCAAGGCCGCCCTGCGCAAGCTGGTGCGGGCGCTGCCCGAGACGTTCCGGTCCGACGCCGAGGCCGCGTCCGAGGCCATCGTCGTCGACCCGACCGCGCTGGGGCCGCGCCCCCAGCGCCCGCCCGGCGCCGCCGCACCTCGAGGCGCTGCAGCGGGCGGTGATCGAGGGCGAGCAGCAGCAGCTCGGCTACGTGGCCCGCGACCGCTCGACCACCAGCCGCGTCGTCCACCCCCTCGGCCTCGCGGCCAAGGGCCAGGTCTGGTACCTGGTGGCCGACACCGAGGCCGGGCTGCGCACGTTCCGCGTCGACCGGGTGACCGACCTCGAACCGCTCGGTCGAGCCCGTGGTGCGTCCCGAGGGGTTCGACCTGGCCGAGGCCTGGCGCATGATCACCTCCGAGGTCGACGAGCGGCGGGCCTCGACATGGGCCCGGGGCTGGCCGCGGCCGAGGTCGTCCCGCTCATGCGGATGATGTTCGGCAGCCTCGTGCGCATCGGGCCCGACGGCTCCCGACGGCCGGGTCGAGGTCGAGGTCGGCGGATCCAACGTCGAGGCGCTGGCCGGCCAGCTGGCCGGGCTCGGGCGCCGGGTCGAGCTGTCGGAGCCGCCCGAGGTGATCGACCGGCTGGCCACCATCGCGGCCGAGCTGAGCGCGCTCTACGGCAGCAGCGCCCAGCCCGGAGCCGGCAGCCCGTAGGGGCGGAACTTCACCAGCCGACCCCGGCTCTCGTCGTGGAGCAGCGCCTGGTGCGGCTTGAGCCGGGCCGCGTCGGTCGTGTCGAGCAGCGTGATCGACGGCGTCGTCGTCCATGGCCGCACCGACCCGCACGCCGAACTCGCGCAGGGCATCGGGGCCGAGGCGACGGTGCAGCAGGTCGACCGAGTCGCACCACACGAGCGTGTGGATGCCGACCTCGGGTCCGTCGCGGAGGATGGCGGCCAGCACCTCCACCGGGTCGAGGCCGTCGATGCCCGTGCGGTTGGCCCGCGGGTCGAAGTCGCGGGCCCGCCCCAGGCCGCTCACCACGAGCAGGCGGGTCGGCCCGTCGACCTCGCCGTCGACCAGGCGGTCCTGCACGAGCCGGTGCACCTGGTCGAGGTACTTGGCCAGGTAGCGGCGGCGACCGACGTGCAGCTCGGCCCGCGCCGCCAGCGCCTGCACGGACGACCCGAACCCGACGCCCATCCCGCCGTCGGTGGCGCCGTCCGTCCCGCCGTCGAGACCCGAGTCGAACGGCATGAAGTCGAGCACCCAGGCCTCGAGGGTGCGGCCGTGGCCGACGACCGCAGCCGCCAGCGCCGAGAACAGCGCGCCCTGACCCATGGACTCGTCCTCGCCGACGATCAGCAGGTTGGCCCCCTCCTGGCGGCGCAGCAGCACCTCGACCGGGGCGCCCAGACCGACGGGTTCGCCGAGCAGCAGGCGCGGCGTCCGGCGCTTGGTCCTGATGGGTCCCGTCGCCGGCCAGCGCGACGAGCCGACCGGGAGCCAGCTCGGCACCCTGGTCCCCGCGGTACACCTGCGGCGTCGCGGTGAAGCCCCGTTCGGCGGCCTGGGCGATGAGCTCCTGCGCGGTGACGGCCCGCTCGTGCGGGAGGCTCGACGCCACCCGGAAGCAGGTGACGAGCTCGCCCGTGCGGTCGACGAACGCGGCGTCGCCCGGCGAGGGCGTCGGGTCGAGGTCGGGCGAGACGCCCAGCTCCACGACCGTGCCGAGACCTTGCGGCAGGCGGGACCGCAGCCAGGTCCTGCTGCTCCTCGCCGGCCACCCGGTCGGCCAGCACCAGGTGCACGCCGTGGGCCGGGCCCTCCTCGGCCAGGCGCCCGAGCAGCTCGAGCGCGGCGGACCCGATGGCGTCCAGCGACGAGGCCATGGCCGCCGACGCGTCGTCGGCCGGCCATCCCCCGGGGTCAGCAGCTCGGCCACGCCGTCGAGGGCCAGCACCAGCCGCGGCACCCGCTCGCCGGTCTGCTGGCGGTGCCCGGACAGACCGAGGCGAGCGGTGCCGGCCACCTGCAGGCGCTCGCGGCGGCGATCGACGATGGCCAAGGTTGCCTCGAGCACCGAGAGCCCGAGCTCGCGGTCGGCCTCGCTCGTCACCAGCCGGGCATGAGGGAGGCGATCCACGCCGAAGCGCGGTGAACGGCCGCCGCGAGCCCACCCCGACGAGCAGGGTCTGGCACTCCTCCGGCGGGTAGATCACGGCGAGCCCGTCGACGACGGTTCGCAGCAGGGTGCCGACGCCGCTGCCCGGAGGGCCGGTGACCAGCATCCCGCCCTCCACCTGGTCGAACCAGAGCGACGCGACCTGGCGGTTGTCGGTCCGCCCGATCGGCACGCCCAGACCGTCGGTGGCGTCACCGGTCCACCAGGTCGACCGGTCCTCGGGGTCGATCGGCGCGCGACATCCGGGGCAGGTCGTCGCGGAGGCGGCGGCGGCGGGCGTCGCCCAGCAGGGTGAACACCGAGGCCGGCGTCACCGGGACCCGGCGGATCTCCCGGGCTCGCACGCCGGTCGAGATCAGGACCCGCTCGTAGATCGAGCTCGTGGCGATGCGCAGCGCGTCGGGATCCGCGGCGGCATCGCCGAGTGCCAGCAGCGGAGGCACGTCGGGGGCGAAGGTCCACGTGCCCGACGTCCGGGTCGTGACCACCAGGCCCTCGGCCGTGCTCTTGATGGTCGGCATGTCGGGCAGGCCCTGCCCGGAGCGGGTGAAGCTGCCGGTCTTGGGCGCCCGCAGGACGATGGTCGTGACCCCGCAGCGAGGACCGGTGTCGGCGATGCCCCGCAGCAGCACGGCCGAGCGTTCGGTCGAGCGCGGTGGGGTGGTCGAGCACCACGACGAACCGGTACGGCTCGACGACCCCGCCGACCGCGTCGTGGTAGTCGTCGAGCGTCGGGTGCCGACCCTGCAGGCACTGGCTGATGACCCGCTCGATGTGGCGGGTGACGCCCTCGAGGTGCGCCTCGATCTCCGAGTCGATCACCAGGGCGCCGCGACCGACGAGCGCCTGGTCGTAGTCGCCGAGCGCCAGGAACGGGCGCGATCGACTCCCCCAGGCCCTTCGGGTCGATGAAGGAGAACTGGGCCATGCCCGGCGGCAGCGCGGCGATCAGGCGGAGGATCAGCGAGCGCACGCCGTCGAGTGCCATGTCGCGATGGGCTCCGCCCTCCAGCACGAGTCCGGGTCCGCACGTCGTCGGCACGAGGTACGGGATCGGCGCGCTCGGGAGCCGGGTGTTGGTCAGCGGCACCCAGGCGCACCCAACCGGCCGGCACCTCGGGTGGCTCCCACGTGATCCACGGCGACGACGTCCACGACCGGGCGGTGACTGGGAGCGACCGGTCGAGCAGCGCGAGGTCGCGCTCGAGGATCCCGGTCCCGATCTCGAAGCTGGCCAGCGCCTCCTTGCCCTCGGTGTTCAGCTCGGCCTCGGTACGTTCGAGGAGCTGCTGTCGGGTCTGGTCGGCCGACTCGGCCAGGCGCTGCATCGGAGGCGCCGGCCTCGTTGAGCAGGAGCGCGATCTTCGGCAGCCGGATCGCGCCGGTGATGCCCTGCGCGGCACGGAGCTCGACGTCGATCCGCCCCATCAGCTCCATGAAGGAGTCGACCGTCACCACCTCGGGCGGGCGCGGCGGCACGATCGGGTTGGCCGCCACCTCGAACTCGGCCAGGCGAGCCTTGTGCGCGGCGATCTGGCGGGCGTGGGAGTGCATGCGGGCCAGCCGGTTCTTGGCCAGATCGACCGCTTCCTGCTGGTGCTGCCAGTCCTTCTCGATCCGCTTGCGCTCGTCGTCCTGCTCGGCCTCCAGCCCGGAGACATCGTGATCGAGCGTCTTCAGCAGCTGCGTCGCACGGGCGACGAGGTCCTCGGTGAACCCGAGGGGATCGGCGATGGTGGCCTCGGCCCCGTCCGAGTCCTCTGCCACCCGCTTGGGCAGAGGGGCGAGCGACGGGGACGACCCTCCCGAACCGGTGTCGACCCGGCCCTCAGGCGCGAGAGGAGCGAAGTCGTCGGAGATCCCGAGATCGATCACCGCTGGTCCGCTCGCCGCATCCCTCGTCGTATCGGCAGTGGGGCCGGCGATCCGAAGGAAAGTTTGATCCGAACGGCCTAGTTCATCTGCTCGCAATGCCCACCCGAGGATTGACGGCACCGGGACAACCTGAGATGGCCTGAGATCGACCGAGATCGAGTGGCTGAGATCCCGTCGGTGAGTCAGGCCAGGGGTGGGCCGGTGTAGAGGGCCCGGGCCCGGAAGCGCAGTGGGGCCTCGCCGTACTCCTCGATGGCGTGGGCGATCCAACCGGCGATGCGGGCGATGTCGAACATGGCCTCGGTGGCGTCGGCCGACATCTGCATGGCGAAGGCCAGCGCGGCGGTGGCCATGTCGATGTTGGGCCGGGTCCGCGCCGTGGTGGCGGCCGAGGTCAGGACCGCATCGATCAGCGCCCCGTCCCGACGTCCGAGCAGGGGCTCGAGCAGCTCGAGCAGGCACGCGGCACCGAGGATCGACGGTCTCGTAGAGGGGGTGGCCCATCCCGGGCACGCTGCCGTGGGCGGCCAGCGCCTCGGCCACCGCCCGATCCGCCGACCCGTGGGCGCGGGCGGCCTGCAGCATCTGGAACGGCGCGTGCCCGGCCGCGCCCTGCAGCCGGCCGCTGACCGCGCCGAGGCCGGAGAGCACCACCGCGTAGGGGTCGCCCCGGGTCGAGGCCGCCACCCGGGCCGCGAAGGTCGACGTCGAGAGCTCGTGGTCGGCCAGCAGGATCAGGGCCGCGTCGAGCACCCGCACCCGCTTGGGGTTGGCCGGCAGCGCCGACAGGCGGGGCCACATGCGGGCGGCCAGGGTGGGCGCGCCGCTGGCCCGCGCGCGCTCGGCCGAAGCCAACGCGGGCCTCGGTGCGCCGGTACCGGCCAGCTCCGGCAGCACGGCGACCAGCGTCGTCATCAACGATGCGGCATGGGCCTGCACCGCGTGTGGCTGGAGATCGATGCGCAAGCGGGTTGGCGCACGCCAGCGCGGCGGTCACCACCGCCAGCCGCTCGGTCAGCGGGCTGGACTCGGGGAGGCCGGCGTCGGCCGCCTTCGCCACCCGGACCGCACCGGGGTCGCCCGGCCACGCGGCCGCCTCGGGCAGCTCGCCGGTCCACAGCAGCTCGGCCACCGCCTCGATCGTCGACGTGCGGGCCAGCTCGGTCGCGTCGTGGCCCCGATAGATCAGGCGGTCGTCGAGGATGCCGGTGAGCGAGGTCGCCATCACCACGTCGACGGTGCCGGCCCGGCGGGCGTCGGTGCGGGGCCGACCGCGGCGGGCCAGCTGGTCGACCTCCGCCGCGTCGAAGCGGCTGGACTTGCCGTCGCTGGCCACCGTGCGGCTCAGGATCCCCCGGCTGACGTAGGCGTAGACCGTCGCCTGCTTGACCCCGAGTCGAGCCGCGACCTGGTCGGCGGAGAGCATGTTGCGTGACATCAACGTTGAGCGTAATCAACGTTGACGATGGGGTCGAGCGACGGCAGGGTGGGAGCCATGACCATGAAGACACGTCCCGCGGCCGCTGCCGCGCCCGTCGGCGGAGCGGCCGACGACCTCACCGCCCTTCCGCTCACCGGCGCCGACGAGGCCATCGCCCGGGCCAAGCAGGCGGCCACGCCCACCGTGCCGGCCGTCGCCGTGCCCACCATCGAGGTGCCGCGCGGCCTCAAGGGCGTGGTGGTCGCCGACACCGAGATCGGCGATGTCCGGGGGGAGCAGGGCTTCTACCACTACCGCCAGTACTCGGCCGTCGACCTGGCCACCCAGCGATCGCTCGAGGACGTGTGGTTCCTCATGGTCGAGGGCCACCTGCCCGACGCCGACGAGCGCCGGGCGTTCGTGGCCGAGATCCAGCCGCTGCGGGAGATCCCGGCCGGCGTCGCCGCCGTGCTGCCGACCATCGCCGCTGCCGGCGGCGGCCCGCTCGACGGTCTGCGCACCGCGCTGTCGCTGTTCGCGGCCGAGCACGGCATGCAGCCCGTCATCGACATCGACGCGGCGCAGCGCCGACTCGACGGACTCGCTCTCTGCGCGGTCACCCCGACGCTGCTCACCGCGCTGCACCGGCTGTCCGAGGGGCTCGAGCCCATCGCGCCCCGATCGGACCTCGCCTACGCGGCGAACTACCTCTACATGCTGACCGGTGAGGTACCCGAGCCCGACGTGGCCCGAGCCATCGAGCAGTACCTCATCTCCACGGTCGATCACGGCTTCAACGCCTCGACCTTCGCGGCCCGGGTCATCGCCTCGACCGGAGCCGACATGGGCGCGGCCATCGTCGGTGGCGTCGGCGCCCTGTCCGGTCCGCTGCACGGCGGCGCACCGAGCCGAGCGCTCGACCTCCTCGACGAGATCGGCCAGCCCGAGCGCACCGCCGAGGTGGTGAACGGCCACCTCGACCGGGGCGAGGTGATCATGGGCTTCGGGCACGCGGTCTACCGCGGCGACGACCCCCGCTCCCTCATGCTCCGCGACGTGGCCCGCAGCCTCGGCGGCGACCAGGTCGAGCTGGCCGAGGAGGTCGAGGCCCGGGTGATCGAGGTGCTCGACGCCCGCAAGCCCGACCGCCGGCTGCGCACCAACGTCGAGTACTACGCCGGCGTCGTGATGAACCGGTGCGGGGTGCCCCGGTCGATGTTCACCCCGACGTTCGCGTCGAGCCGGGTGATCGGCTGGTGCGCCAACGTGTGCGAGCAGGCCGCGGACAACAAGATCATCCGCCCCAGCGCCCGCTACGTCGGTCCCCCTCCCCCGGCCCCGCTCCCCCCCTCTGACCCCTGGCGGTCCTGCGCTACCTGTCAGCCAGGAAGGCCGGAAACGGCACCGTCGGCTGACAGGAAGCGGATGGTGCCGCGCGCGGCGGCCACCGCGGTGCTGAACGTGGCCTGCAGGAGGTAGCCGCCGGTCGGGGCGTCCCAGTCGAGCATCTCGCCGGCCACGAACGTGCCCGGGCGGCGACGCAGCATGAACGACTCGTCGACCTCCCCGAGCGCGATGCCCCCGGCGGTCGAGATGGCCCGGGCGATCGGCTGCACCCCGACGACCACGATCGGGACCGCCTTGAGCAGCGGCGCGAGCTCGGCGGCCGGGTGCGGGAGATCGTTGTCGGTGGCTTCGCGCACCAGACCCACGGCCGCGGGCGACAGCCCGACGGCCCGGCGCAACCCGTTCGCCACCGAGTCCTTGGTTCGCCGCCGGCTGAGCCGCTCGGCCACCTGCTCGACGGCGAGGTCGGGGAGCAGGTCCACCCGCACCCCCACCGGCCGATCGGATGCGAGGGCCTCGCGGAGCTCCCGACCGATCGCGTAGACCGCCCCGCCCTCGAGCCCGGTGGTCGTGACCATGGCATCGCCCCGCACGGTCGCCCCGCCGATGGAGAGCGCCACGTTCTTGAGCGGCACGCCGGCGAACCGCTCGGCGAAGGTCGGCGTCCAGGCCACGTCGACGCCGACGTTGGCCGGTCCGAGGGGCAGGACCTCGACCTGCTCGGCTCGCACCAGGTCGACCCAGCCGCCGTCGGATCCGGTGCGGGGCCAGCTCGCGCCTCCCATCGCCAGCACCACCGCATCGGCCGGCTCGATCCGCTCGATGCCGTCGGCGCCGGCGACGACCACGCCCTCCGGGCACCAGCCCCGCCACGAGTGCCGCACCTGCAGCTCGACGCCCAGCTCGTCGAGGCGGCCCAGCCAGGCCCGCAACAGCGGTGTGGCCCGGAACCCGGAGGGGAACACCCGACCGCTGCTCCCCACGAACGGCTCCTGCCCGAGGCCCGCGCACCACTGCCGCAGCTCGGCCGGACCGAAGTCGGCGATCGGCGGGGCCAGCCTCGGCCGGGCCGGGCCGTAGCGGTCGAGCAGGTCGTCGATCGGCTCCGAGTGGGTGAGGTTGAGCCCACCCCGGCCGGCCACCAGGAGCTTGCGACCGACCGACGGCATGCGCTCGAACACGGTCACGCGGGCGCCGGACCGGGCCAGGACCTCGGCCGCCATCAGCCCCGCCGGTCCCCCACCGATCACCGCCACCCGGGCCGAGCGGTCGATCGACGGCGGGTCGGGCATCCCCCGAGACTACGGAGCCTGGGGGACCCCCCAGCCGACAGTGGGGGTTTGCCCCCGCAGACCGGGAGCGCCATCCGGGGGACCGTCAGCACATGCCTTCCTCCACTGCAGCCGCGTCCACCCCCGACACGACGTCCACCGCCGCCCGTGCCGCCGACGTCGCAGGCGCCGCCGCCGACGCCCGGCCGGTGCTCGAGCCCGGCCGAGACCTGCTGATCGACCTGGCCCGGGCCGGCGCGCTCGGCATGGTGGTGCTGTGGCACTGGGTGTTCACCACCATCCGCTTCGGCAACAACGGGCCCCACGTGGGCAACCCGGTCGGCGTGACCCCTGGGATGTGGCTGGCCACCTGGTTCCTGCAGCCGATGCCGATCTTCTTCGCCGTCGGCGGCGTGCTGCACGCCCGCAGCCTGCGCAACGGCACCGAAGGGTTCCGTCGTCGCCGGATGCGCCGTCTGCTGGTGCCGGCCCTTCCGCTGCTGCTGCCGGCCATCGCCCTGATGCTGGGCGCCGCGCTGATCGGGCGAGGCGATCTCGTGGCCTCGATCATCCTGGTCATCTCGCCCATGTGGTTCCTCGCCGTCTACATGGCGCTCGTCGCCCTCGCTCCGCTGGCCTGGCGCGGTCACCTGGTGGCGCCCCGCGGCACGCTCGCCGGGATGATCGGAGTCGCCGCGCTGCTCGACCTGGCCCGGTTCGGCTTCGGCTGGGGCGGACCGCTCATGACCGTGGCCTGCTTCACCGCCGTGTGGGCCGTCGTGCACCAGCTCGGCTTCCACTTCGATGCGCTGCGAGCGTCGGCGTTCGGCCGGCGGATCTCGGTGGCGCTCGGCGGGCTGACGGCGCTGGCCCTGGCCGTCGCCGTCGGTCCCTATCCGTCCGCGATGGTCGGGGTGCCCGGTCAGAAGGTCTCGAACATGGCGCCCCCGACCTTCGCGGTGATCCTGCTGGCCGTGTTCCAGCTCGGGCTGCTGGCCTCGGCCGCCGGCCCGCTCGAGCGCTTCGCCGCTCGCCATCGCTACAGCCTGGCCTGGGCCGGCCGCTGGTCGATGACCGTGTTCGTGTGGCACCTGCTGGCCTGGGTCGGCTTCTACCTGCTGCTGCGGGCCGGCGGCGGCCACGTCAGCGGTGACGTCACCGGCTCCTGGTGGCTGGCCCGCCCGCTCTGGCTCGTCGGCCCGGCGGCCATCGCCGTCCCCCTCTGCGCCCTCACCGCCCGCTTCGACCCCACCAACCGCCGCTGACCGTCCCGAAGCCGAAGAGGCGTTCGGGTCAGGGGGCCGGGATGATCTCGTAGGAGCAGTGGGGGGCGCCGGCGATGATGTGGGAGGTGCGCTCGACGGTGGCGTCGGGCAGCACGGCTCGCAGGAACTCGATCTCGCTGGAGCAGGCCTGGGGGTGCCGACCGGCCACCACCCGGATCGCGCAGTTGTGCTCGGTGATGCGGAACCGGCGACCGGGCAGCTTCTCCCAGTCGGCCAGGTAGCCGTCCTCGGTGAGGATCTCGGCCAGCTCGGCCACCCGCTTGGCCAGCGACTTGCCCTCGAGTCGGGCCCGGGCCCGTCCGATGCGGCTGTCCCGACGCCGGTGGAACAGGATCTCGACGAGTGCGCCGTCCTCGTCGGAGAGGTAGTCGAGCAGCTCGTTGGTGAGCTCGCCGTAGGCCTTGGGGAACAGGGGCTCGGCGGCAGGAGCGAGTCGGTAGAGGCGGGAGTTCCGGCCCCGGGCGCCCGGCTCACGGGGCTTCTCGGTGACGATGACGAGGCCGTCGTCGGCCAGCGCGCTCAGGTGCTGGCGGGCGCCGCTCACGGTCATACCGAGCGACGAGGCCACCGTCTCGACGGTCGCCTCGCCGCACCGCTTCAGCGCGTACAGCACGCTGCGCTGGTGCTCGCTGACCGTCGGCGGCTCGACCGGCGCAGCCCGCTCCGAACCGGCGGGAGCGGGGCCGGCGGCAGGAGCGGCGGCGACAGCACGTGTGGTCATGGCGAGGTCGAGTCCCGGAGGATGAGGTGCACGTCGCCGAACTCGTGCCAGAGGTACCGCTCGGCGATGGCCGCATCGTAGGCCGCAGCCAGCGCCGGCCGACCGGCCACCGCTTCGAGCATGAGCAGGTGCGACGCCTCGGGTTCGTGCCATCCGGTGATCAGCCCGTCGACCGCCCGCACGCCCCGTTCGGGGGTGACGACGACGTCGGCCCATCCCGACGCAGGGTGGACGATGCCGCGGTCGTCGACCGCGGATTCGAGCGCTCGCACCACGGTGGTGCCGACGGCGACGACCCGCCCTCCGGCGGCCCGGGTGGCGTTGACCCGGTCGGCGGTCACCCTCGGCACCGAGAACCGCTCGGGGAACGGGGGCTCGTGCGACTCTGCGGACGACACGCCGGTGTGCAGCAGCACCGGGCTGACGCCCACGCCGGCCACCACCAGATCGGTGACCAGCTCGGTCGTGAACGGGCGGCTCGCGCTCGGCATCTCGGCGCTGCCGGGCACGGTGGCGAACACCGTGTCGTAGGCGTCGATGGGCCAGTCCCGCGGGACGTAGTGGTAGCGGATCGGGCGCCCGTGCGCCGTCAGGTGGTTCTCCACGGTGACCCCGACGGGCAGCTGCGGGATGCTGATCCAGAGCCGGTTCGATCCGGTGAAGCGAGCCAGCAGGTCGACCGCTCCTCCGCCCTCGAGCTCGACCCGCCACCCGGTCACGTCGTCGGTCATCGGCCGACTGGCCGGCACCCCCGGCGTCCGCAGCTCGACCAGCCACAAGCCGGTCGGCAGCTCGGTCGAGAAGTGCACCACGACCGGCGAACCCCCGAAATCTGCGCGCCGACCCACATCAGCGGTGGCTTGGCGCGCATTTTCGGGTTGAGGGTCGGAGTCGAGTTCGGGTGGAGGCGGCCGTCGACCGCGGCCGGCAGGGTGCGGGAGGTGTTGACCACGAGCAGGTCGCCGGGCTCGAGCAGGGAGGGGAGGTCGGTGAAGCGCTCGTGGGTCGGCGGCTGGTCGCCCCGGCTGACGAGCAGGCGGACGGCGTCTCGACGACCCGTGCGCACCTCGACCGGCTCGGTGGCCTCCAGCTCGGCCGGCAGCACGAAGTCCAGCGGGCGAGGGAGGAGCAGCGCGCCCATCACGCCACCTCCCGCACCTGGTAGCGACCGCTTCGATGGGGCTCGGTGATGAGCGCCACCAGCCCGGGCACGCTCTCCTCGGGCAGCGGCCGATCGGAGATGTCCTCGCCCGGGAACGCGTCCTGGTGCATCTGCGTGCGCATGTCGCCGGGGTCGATCCAGTGCACCCGCACGTCCGGGCGCTCGACGGCGAGGACCCGGCTGAGCTGCTCGAGCGCGGCCTTCGAGGCGCCGTAGCCGCCCCACCCCTCGTAGCCCTCGACGGCCGCGTCGGACGACACGTTGACGATGGTCCCGTGGGACCGTTCGAGCAGCGGCAGGGCCAGCTGGACGAGCGCCAGCGGTGCCAGCACGTTCACCGTGAAGATCTCGCCGAGGTCGGCCGGAGCCAGGTCGGCCACCGCCGGCAGCGGCGATCGGTCCGAGCGTGCTGGCGTTGTTCACGAGCAGGTCGAGCCCGCCGAGCCGACCGGCCGCCTCGACCAGCGCGGCGCGGTGGCGGGCATCGGTGACGTCTCCGGCGATGGCCTCGACCGGGCCGGGTCCGAGCTCGCCGGCCGCCGCCTGCAGCACCTCCGGGTCGCGCCCGTCGATGACGACGCCCCATCCGTCGGCCGTGAGCCGCCGGGCCAGGGCCAGGCCCAGCCCTCGAGATCCGCCGGTGATGATCGCAATGGCCATGGTCAGCCTCCTGAGAGCGGGAGCGCTTCGTCGCGCTCATCCACTCTAAACAAGTGCCCGCTGTTTTAATTCCGATGAGGAGCAGGAAGTCCCGAGCGCCCTCAGGCGGTGCCCGATCGGGCGGCGTCGACCAGCGCGTAGAACTGCGCCTCGGACAGCTCGCCGCTGGCCCGCTTCACCACCGTGCCGTCCGGGCCGACGGCCACGAAGTACGGGTAGCTCCGCAGCCCCCAGGCGGTGGCGGCGGTACCGGCTGCATCGTCGACCAGCACGGGGACGGTCCAGTTCTTCCCGAGCAGCCACTGCGACGGCGGGTAGTTGTCCCGACCCTCGACCGTGGCGGTGGGCACCGCGTAGAGCGACACCCCCGGGGGCATGCCGTTGGTGTCGAGCCATGACTGCACCTTGGGCACCTCGCGCTGGCAGTGCGGGCACCAGTGGGCCAGGAACATCACGACCTTGGGCTCGCCGTCGTCGGTGATCGACACGGGAGCGCCGGCGAAGTCCTGCCCGGTCAGCTCCGGCGGCACCAGCCCGACCGCCGGGTCCGGCGAGCTGCCGTCGTAGGGGACGAGCGCGGAGCCGCTGACGCTCACCGTGCCGAGCTCGGTGTCGCCCGAGGAGATGACGTGCCGGGCGGGCCCTGGTCCTGCTCGCTCACCGTGTAGGCCTCGTCGGTCGACTGGCGGCTGATGACGATGGCGGCGCCGAGGGCCACGCCGATCACCACGACCACCACGACGGCGATCGCCAGCAGCCGGTTGCTCGGGCCCCGGTCGGTTCGGGGGTCGGGTCCTCCACTCGGAACCGGCGGGAGGGTCGGATCGTCGGTCACGTGCGGCTCACGACACCTTGGTCTGGGCCCGGATCTCGGCCTCGATCGCGGCGACCGCCGAGTTGCCGCAGACGTTCGACGGCTGGTCGTCGGTGAGGATGCAGATCGTCGCGGTGATCACGTTGGCCGCGCCGACGATGCCCTGGGTGACCGGGCTGCTCGGATCCGACAGCGCGGCGGCCACCTCGTCGGGGGTCATGCCGGCCAGCACCTGCGGCGAGTACAGCGCCCCCTGCGAGAGGTAGCTCCCTCCGAAGTCGATGAAGGGGATCGAGCCCGCCGCGGAGGCTGCGAAGTAGGGAGGCGCGTCGTACGTCTTCAGCAGCGTCTCCTGGTCGGAGGTCAGCTGATCGAGCGGCTTCTTGTCGACGGTCTGGGTCTCGACGCCCTGGAAGGCGAACTCCGAGCTGGTGAACGTGGCCCCGTGGAACGTGAAGGTCGGCGTGTTGGGGTAGACGTCGTCCGCGGACGAGTGGGTCAGGGTCAGGCCCGTGAACGTGCCGAACCGCGACAGCGCCTGCACCATGGGCCACCGCTGCGCCGCGCAGAACGGGCAGAACTCGGCGCCGATGTAGAGGACGAGCGGCTTGCCGTCCTTGGTCAGCGCCGGTGCGGTGATCGCCGTGGGCAGGGTGGTGACGCTGCCCTTGCCCACCTCGGTGATGGTGGCATCGGTGACGCCGACCACCTGGCTGGAGATCGAGGCCGGGTCCGCCGTCGGCGGTGCCGGCCTTGTTCGACGAGCCCGACTGCGCCACGACGACGGCGACGATCAGGGCCACCAGCACGACGCCGGCCACGCCGCCGATGATCCACATGGTGCGGTTGCTCGAGGCCTGACGGCGCTGCGCGGCGACGGTGCGGCCCCGTGAGGTCGTCGCCCGCTTCTGCGCGCTGCTCGTGCTTCTTGGGGTTGGGGCGGTTGCTCAACGGACACCTATCTCATCGGAGGGACGCGCCACGTCGACATCGTCATCGAGGTCACCCGCGTCGGCGAGGCCACCCGGATCATCGAGCTCGTCGGCGAACGGGAGGTCGGCGTCGCGGTCGGGATCGGTCGCCCGGGCCAGGAGCACCAGGGCGATGATGAACACGAACGCCGACAGGGCCATGAACGGGAGCGACACGAAGCCGAACTCCCAGACGTAGCGGGTGGTGCAGGGCGTCTCGGTCGTGCAGAACGTGGTCTGCTCGGGGAAGGCCTGCAACTGCGTGTGGTAGAGCGCGATGCCAGCGCCGACCACGGCCTGGGGCAGCACGTACACCCAGACCTTGCGATCTCGGCGCCAGGTGGCGACGCCCAGCACCAGCACGAGCGGGTACATGCAGATGCGCTGGAACCAGCACAGCTCGCACGGCACGAAGTCCGCGATCTCGCGACATGTAGAGGCTGCCGAGGGTGGTGACCGTGGCCACCAGCCAGGCCAGCCACAGCGACATGCGACCGAGGTCGTCGACGAAGTACGCGACCGCCGAGTCGGGCCGGGAGCGCCGCACCAGCACCAGCACGACCAGGCCGACCGTGGCCGCCACGCACAGCAGGCTGAGCAGCGCGAAGAAGACCGACAGCGTCTCGGTGGTGGAGGACATGGCTCGGTTCGCTCCAGATCAGTGGATCAGCGGGCGAGCGTAGTAGGCACCGGGGCAACGGATCGCCGCGGCGCCCGAATCGCAGGGAACGGCCTCGAGGCACCTGTCCTAAGCTGCGACGAGGACTCGGTGGGAGCGGCCGATGGGCGAGGCAACCGTGGGACGGTGACCGTGTTGTTCACGGATCTCGTCGACTCCACGCGCCTGCTGCAGCTCGGGGCCGAGGCCGCCGACGAGGTCAGACGGACCCACTTCGACGACGTCGGACGCTGCGTCGGCGCCCATCGCGGCGTCGTGGTCAAGAACACCGGCGACGGGATCATGGCGACGTTCGCCAGCGCGAACGACGCCCTCACCGCGGCGGAGCTCATCCAGCAGACCGTCGACCACCGGCGGCGCACCGACCCCCGCACGTGCGCGGTGCGGGTCGGGCGTCGCGTCCGGCGAGGCGAGCCACGAGGGCGACGACTGGTTCGGTGCGCCGGTCATCCTCGCCGCCCGGTTGTGCGCCGTCGCCGACTCCGGCGGGATCCTCGTGACGGCGCTGGTCCGTCTGCTGATGGAGGGCCGCGGCGCGCACCGGTTCGTCGAGCAGGGCGGGGTCCACCTCAAGGGCTTCGACGAGCCGGTCGAGGTCGCCGAGCTGGCAGTGGGACCGCTGGGAGCCACCTGGCCTCCCGGCGCCGGCGGCGTCGGCCGAAGTCCCCCGATCGGGCCGTGTTCGTCGGGACGCGGCGCGGAGCTGGACGCATCTGATGGCCAGCTGGAAGGAGGCCCAGGCCGGGACGCGGCAGGTCGTGCTCGTCGGCGGCGATCCGGGCATGGGCAAGACCCGGCTGCTGGCCGAGCTGGCCGGCCACGTGCACCAGCTCGGTGGACTCGTGCTGTGGGGTCGGTGCGACGCCGACGCGGTCGTGCCCTACCAGCCGTGGGTCGAGCTGCTGCGCCAGGCCTGGAGGCCGATGCCACGCGTCCGATCCTGGCCCGCCATCCGTCGCTCGACGTGCTGCTCCCCGAGCTCGGCGACGGCGTGAGCGAACCGGCGCCGCGACCGATGACCCTGCCCGGCGTCGACGCCGAGGCCGAACGGCTGCGGCTCTTCGACTCGGTGGCCGACGCCATCGCCGAGCTCGCGGCCGACGGTCCGCTGCTCGTCGTCATCGACGACCTCCACTGGGCCGCCCGGCCATCGCTCCTGCTCCTGCGCCACGTGATCCGCCGACACGCCGATCGCCGGCTGCTGATCGTCGCCTCGTACCGCGACAACGAGGTCGACCGCCACCATCCGCTGGCCGACCTCCTCGCCGATCTCGGTCGCGACGAGAGGTGAGCCGGCGCGCGATCCGCGGCCTCGCCGAGCCCGAGGTCCTGCAGCTCGTGCTATCCGCGCTGGAGCGCCGCGCCCTCGAGGTCGACGCTCTCGAGCCCCACGATGTGGACGCGGTCCATCCAGTCGGATGACTCGGACCGGTCGGAGGCGGCATCGCTCGCCGTCGCGGTCCACCGCGAGACCGGCGGCAACCCGTTCTTCGTCGGGCAGGTGCTCAGCCACCTGGCCGAGCTCGACGAGCTCGCCACCCTCACCGGATCCGGGGGCCTGCCGAGCCGACCTGGCCGAGCTCGGCGTCCCGGACGGGGTGCGGGAGGTGATCGGCCGTCGTCTGGCCCGGCTCTCCGATGCGGCCAACCAGGCCTTGACGGTCGCTGCCGTCGTCGGTGCCGAGTTCGACTTCGACGCCCTGGAGGCGGTCCCGACGCCTCCGAGCCGGGCGGCGACCTGCTCGACGGGCTCGACGAATCGCTCGGAGCCAGGCTGATCGAGGAGGTCGACAGCTCGCCCGGGCGCTACCGGTTCGCCCACGCGCTGGTGCGCCAGACCCTGCTGGCCGACCTGTCCGTCGCCCGACGGGCCCGCCTGCACCGCCACGTCGCCGCCGCCCTGATGGCAGCGACCTCATCCGGACGCCGCGGCCCTCGCGGCCCACTGCTGCGCCGGAGCCACCGCGAGCTCGGTCGACGACGCCTTGTTCTGGTCCGCCGTGGCGGCTGACGCGGCCATCAACGGCCTGGCCGCGGAGGAGGCGATCTCCCTGCTCGAGCGGGCCTTCGTCGTCGCCCGAATCGACCCCGAGCCCGATCATCGCGTCCTGGCCGGCATGTGGCTGCTGACGGCGACCGCCAACCAGTGGATCGGCGAGACCGACGTGGCCAAGCGCGCCGCCGATCGGGCCGCTGACGAGGCCCGGCGAGCCGACGACGCCGAGCTGCTGGCCCGGGCCGCGATCCAACGGGCCGGGTGGGCGGTGGCCGGGACGTTCGACCTCGCCACCGGCGATCTGGTCGCGGAGGCGCTCGACCGTCTCGGCCCCGATCGGCCCGACCTCCGCAGCCGGCTGCTGGCCACGTTGGCGTTGCACCGAGCGGTCAACGAGAACCAGGGTCTCGAGGCGGTTCCCCTGAGCGACGAGGCCACGGCGCTGGCCCGAGAGGCGGGCGACCCCAACCTGCTGTCGATGGTGCTCGGCTCGGCCGTGATCATGCACGTCGCGGGACCCGACATCGACGAGCAGCGCCGGATGGTCGCCGAGCTCGAGTCCCTCGCACCCCGACTCGAGACGCTCCACGACACCTGGGACAACCGGGTGACCGCGCAACGTACGCGAGTGGTCCTCGACCTCCAGCAGGGCGACGCCGATCGGCTCGCGCCGACGAGCGCTGGAGGACACGGGCGTCTACCCCGGCATGGTCGCCATCTGGCGAAGCATGCACGAGCTCTTCGTTGGTCGGTTCGCGGAGGCGGAAGAGGCGAACCAGCAGCTCGGGCCCTACATCGGCACCGACATGAACTTCAGGAACTCATCGGCCGGGCTGCTGTTCCGCCTGCGCCGGGAGCAGGGACGGCTCGGCGAGGTGCTGCCCGTGCTGGCCGCCGCCGCGGACCGTGCCGGGGGTCTCGTCGCGCTGCAGACCATGCATGCGGTGGCGCTGATCGACGTCGACGAGCTCGAACCCGCTCGGCAGATCCTCGATCGGCTGGCGCCCGACGGGTTCGCCGCGGTCCCGTCGGACAGCATCCTCTCGGGCTGCCTCGCCGATCTCAGCGAGACGACCGCCCGGGTGGGCGACGAGGACATGGCGGCCGCGCTCCACGACCGGCTGCAGCCGTTCTCCGGCCAGCTCCTCGTCGTCTCCTGGGGCGTGGCGTGCCTGGGTGCCGCGGATCGCTTCCTCGCCATGCTCGAAGGCGTGCTCGGTCGACGCGACGAGGCCGAGGCCCATCTGGCCGCCGCGCTGCAGTTCGAGGAGCGCGCCGGAGGTCGACCGGCCGCGGCCCGCACCCGGCTCGCATGGGGCGAACTGCTCGTGCGGCACGGTGGGCCGGGCGACCGGGAGGCGACGCGGGCGATGCTGACCCGGGCGGCCGAGTCCGCGGACGCGCTCGGCATGACCGGCGTGCGCGACCGGGCCGCCTCCCTCCTCGAGGGATAGGGGTCGAATGGGCCGCGGTCGATGGCTCAACGCGTCGCGCCCCTGCGCATGACCGACCCCGAATCGTCGGCTCACACCTTGCTCACACCTGACGGGCATCGTCATCCCCACGACACGACGTCGCCCCACCCCCCTCAAGGAGCATCACCATGAAGAAGATCCTCGCCGGCGCCCTCGCCGGACTGGCCCTCACCGGCGGCACGCTGGCCTTCGCCGTCGGCTCGACCGGTGTCGCCAGCGCGGCCACCACCGCCCAGTCGGCCCTCACCCAGGACTCCGCCCCCAGCGGCGTCCGCGGCTGGTTCCATCAGCATCGCCAGGAGATCCGCAAGGAGATCGCCCAGACCTCGGCCGACACGATCGGCATCCCGGTCGACCAGCTCAAGTCGGACTACAAGGGCGGCCAGTCGATCAGCGAGATCGCCACCGCCAACAACGTCGATCCCCAGAAGGTGGCCGATGCGCTCGTCGCCAAGGCCACCGACACGCTGAACCAGGCCGTCGCCGACGGCAAGCTCTCCCAGGACCGGGCCACCAAGGCCGAGGCCAAGCTCCCCGAGCTGGCCACCAAGGTCATCGACCACCACGTGGGTGACCGCAAGGCCCAGCCCGCCAACTGATCCCACCCGTCAGTCCGACTCCGCAGTACTCGGACGACCACGCTCGATGAGGCCCGCCGTCCGGAGCACCCGGGCGGCGGGCCTTGCCGCGTAGGATCGCCCGATGACGTCCGTCATCGTCGGGGTCGACCTGTCCGACACGACCACGAAGACCCTCGCCGCCGTGGCCCGGCTGGCCACGACCACCGAGGGCCTCACGGTGCGCCTCGTGCACGTGGCCGCGGCCCAGGCCGAGCTGGCCGGCTACGACTCCGAGGAGTTCGAGGCCAACACGCCCGACAAGCGAGCCGGCGCGCTGCGCGAGGAGCACGGACGGCTGTCGGACCTGACCACCGGGCTCACCGAGGCCGCGGTGACGACCGGCGAGCCGGTGCTCGTCATGGGCCACACCGCCGACGAGCTGCTGCGCATGGCCAGCGAGCTCGACGCCGGGCTGATCGTCGTCGGGTCGCACGGCCACGGCGGGCTGCACCACCTGCTCGTCGGCAGCGTGACCGAGACCCTGCTGCGGCAGTCGACGATCCCGGTGCTGGTCGTGCCCGTCGGATTCGTGTGAGCCCCTCAACCCTCGAGTCGACCGGGCTGACCTCGGCGGAGGTCGAGCAGCGGCGGGCCGACGGACGATCGAACGACGTCCCCAACCCGACCAGCCGCACGGTCGCCCAGATCGTGCGGGCCAACGTCCTCACGCCGTTCAACTTCCTGCTCGGCACGCTGCTCGTCATCATCATCGCCGTCGGCGAGTTCAAGGACGCGCTGTTCGGCATCGTCCTCGTGGCCAACACCCTCATCGGCATCGTGCAGGAGGTGCGGTCCAAGCGGGCCCTCGACCGCCTGGCCGTGCTCAACGCTCCTCGCGCCATGGTCGTGCGCGACGGCGGGGAGCACGAGGTGCCGGTCAAGGAGCTGGTGCTCGACGACCTGATCGTCCTGCGCCCCGGCGACCAGATCAGCGTGGACGGCGACGTGCTGTCCGGCACGGGGCTCGAGGTCGACGAGTCGCTGCTCACCGGCGAGGCCGACCCGGTCGACAAAGCCGCCGGCGACACCGTGCAGTCGGGCAGCTTCGTGGCCTCGGGCAGCGGGCGCATGCAGGCCACCGCGGTCGGCGCCGACTCCTACGCCTTCAAGCTGAGCGCCGACGCCCGCCGCTTCACGCTGGTGAAGTCCGAGCTGCGCGACGGCATCAACCGGATCATCAAGTACGTCGGCTGGTTGATGATCCCGACGGCGATCCTTCTGATCAGCGCCCAGATCCGGTCCGACCTCGGGTTGATCGACGCGGTGCAGGCGTCGGTGGCCGGCCTGGTGGCCATGGTGCCCGAGGGCCTGGTGCTGCTGACCAGCGTCGCCTTCACCGTGAGCGCCACCCGCCTCGCCCGCCAGAAGGTGCTGACCCAGGAGCTGGCGGCCATCGAGGGCCTGGCCCGGGTCGACGTGATCTGCCTCGACAAGACCGGCACCCTCACCGAGGGCGATCTCGTGCTGGGCAACGTCGAGCACCTCGACGAGGCCCACGCCGGCGACACCGCTCCGGCGCTGGCGGCCATGGCCGCCTCCGACGACCACCCGAACCCGAGCCTTCTGGCCATCCGCAACGAGTACGACCGGCCGCCGGGCTGGACGCTCACCGACGCCGTGCCCTTCTCGTCGGCCCGCAAGTGGAGCGCGGCTGCGTGGGCGGACCACGGGACGTGGCTGCTCGGCGCGCCGGACATCCTGCTGACCCACGCCTCCGATCCGGACGGGGCCGCCGACGCCACCGAGCGCATGCAGCACTACGCCGAGCGGGGCCGTCGGGTGCTCATGCTGGCCCGGGCCCCCGGCGGCCTCCTCGGCGAGGAACTTCCGCCCGACCTGGTGCCCGTCGCGCTGGTGGTGCTGGACGAGAAGCTGCGTCGGTCGATCGCCGAGACGATGGCCTACTTCGGGCGCCAGGGCCTCGCCGTCAAGGTGATCTCGGGCGACAACCCCACGACGGTCGGCGCGGTGGCGCAGCGCTGCGGGGTGCCCCACGCGGACCGCACCTACGACGCTCGCGAGCTGCCGGAGGACGAGGAGGCCATGGCCGACGTGCTCGAGGAGCACGCCGTGTTCGGCCGGGTCACGCCGCACCAGAAGCGGGCCATGGTGCACGCCCTGCAGTCGCGGGGCCACGAGGTGGCGATGACCGGCGACGGGGTCAACGACACGCTCGCCCTCAAGGACGCCGACATCGGCGTGGCCATGGGCTCGGGCAGCGCGGCGGCCCGGGCGGTGGCCCGGTTCGTGCTGCTCGACAACGACTTCGCGGTGTTCCCGTCGGTGGTGTCGGAGGGTCGCCGGGTGATCGCCAACGTCGAGCGCGTCGCCAACCTCTTCCTCACCAAGACCTTCTACGCGCTGTTCCTGGCCCTGGCGGTGGGCGTGATCAGCCTGCCGTTCCCGTTCATCCCGCGGCACTTCACGATCATCAGCGCGCTGACCATCGGCATCCCCGGCTTCTTCCTCGCCCTCGCCCCCAACGAGCGACGAGCCGAGCCCGGCTTCCTGCCGCGGGTGCTGCGCTTCGCCATCCCCGCGGGCCTGGTCGCCGGCATCGCCACCATGAGCGGCTACCTGCTGGCCCGCCGCCACGACGAGCTCACCCTCGACCAGCAGCGCACGGTGTCGGTCATCGTCCTGTTCATCGTGGCGGTGTGGGTGCTGGCGATCCTCGCCCGGCCGATCAACGCCTGGCGCCTCGCCCTCGTGCTGCTGATGGGCGGCGCGTTCGTCGGCGTGCTCCTGATCCCGCCGCTCCGGCGCTACTTCGACCTGCCGGTCCCGACCGACTCGATGACCCTCGCCGCCGTCGGCATCGGCGCCCTGGCCGCCGGCCTGCTCGAGCTCGGCTGGCGCCTCGCCGGCTGGAGCCGCACCCTCGGCGACCGCCCGACCGACCCGACGCCTGCTCCCTGATCCCTCGAACGCGACCTTGCCGAGCTGACGACCGCATTCCGGCGTCGAGCCCCGCAAGGTCGCCTCAGGTTCGGGTGGGCGACGGGACCCTACGATCAGGAACCATGGCCCCCCGCCCGGAACCGGCGATGCCGTCCGCGATCTCGCCGATGCGGGCCACGACCGGCGCCACCCCGACCGACGATACGGGCTGGGCCTACGAGATCAAGTGGGACGGCATGCGGGCCATCGCCTACTGCGACCGGGGCGACCTGCGGCTGACGTCGTCGAACGGCAACGACGCCACCGTCCGGTTCCCCGAGCTGGCCCCGCTGGCCACGTCGCTGGCCGCCAACCGGGTGATCCTCGACGGCGAGATCATCACCTTCGCCCCCGACGGCCGGCCGGACTTCGGACGCCTGCAGCACCGGATGCACGTCAGCACCGCGGTGGCCGCGGCGGAGGGAGCGGCCGCCCAACCGGTCGCCTATGTGGTGTTCGACATCATCTGGCTCGATGGCCACGACGTCACGCCCATCCCCTACATCGAACGCAAGCGCCTGCTCGGCCAGCTGGTCGAGCCCGGCCCGAGCTGGTCGGTGCCCCAGCCCGAGACGGGGTCGGGGGTGCAGCTCCTGACGGCGGTGGCCGACCGGGGGCTCGAGGGCCTGATCGCCAAGCGGACCGACAGCACCTACGAGATCGGGAAGCGATCGAGCGCGTGGCGGAAGCTGAAGATCCGACGCCGTCAGGAGCTGGTGGTCGGCGGCTGGCTCCCGGGCGAGGGCAATCGCTCGTCCACCCTGGGCGCGGTGCTCGTGGGCTACTACGGCGAAGCCGACCGCCGGGGTCGCCGCGCCCTGCACTACGCGGGTCGGGTCGGCAGCGGCTTCGACGAGCGGGAGCTGACCGAGCTGATGGCCCTCTTCCCCACGATCGAGCCGCGACACGTCCCCGTTCGACCCACCTCCACCCGCGTTGGTCGCCCGGCAGGCCCGATGGCTCGACCCCGAGCTGGTGTGCGAGGTCGCGTTCGGTGAGTGGACGGCTGACGGGGTGCTGCGCCATCCGTCCTACCTGGGTCGGCGCTCCGACAAGGATCCGACCGACGTCGTGCGCGAACCCACGCCCTGAGCGACGACCGAGGGGCGGTGCGTGCGAAGCTGTCGGCGATGCCCCGCGACGAGGCGACCCGCGAACAGATCCGCCTCGCCCTCCCGGCCGAGCCGGAGTACGGCCGGCTGGCCCGCATCACCACGTCGAACCTGGCCCTCCGGCTCGGGTTCAGCTTCCCCGAGATCGACGACCTGCGGCTGGCCGTCGACGAGATGGTGATCCTGCTGCTGCGCCCCGAAGGCGTATCGGGCGACATCACCCTGACCTTCACCGTCGAGCCCAACCGCCTGGCCATCGACGCGGTCTCGACCGCCGGCAGCGACCAGCCCTGGGTCGACCAGGGCGCGCTCGGCCGCTTCGAGGCCATCGTCGCCGACACCGTCGACGCCTACGAGGTCGACGAATCCGGCCACCACGTGCACCTCCTCAAGCTCCACCACTGAGCTCGCAGTCAGCGACTCCGAACTTGCGGAGGAGACGTGCACTTCTGCGCGGGGAACCTCCGCAAGTTCGCGAGGTAGGTCAGCGGCCGGTGTGGCCGAAGCCGCCGTCGCCCCGCTCGCTGTCGGCGGGCAGCTCGTCGACGACCTCGAACTCGATGTGCTCGACCTGCTGCACGACGAGCTGGGCGATGCGCTCACCCCGCTCGATCTGGTGACCGGCGTGAGGATCGGTGTTGACGAGCAGGACCTTCAACTCGCCCCGGTAGCCGCTGTCGATGAGCCCGGGGGTGTTGAGGCAGGTGACGCCGTGCTTCAGGGCCAGGCCGCTGCGGGGCTGGATGAAGCCGGCGTACCCCGACGGGATGGCCACCGCGACGCCCGTCGGCACCAGCACCCGACCGCCGGCCCGGGGGATCATCACGCTCTCGCGGGCCAGCAGGTCGATGCCCGCATCGCCCGGCTTGGCGTAGCCCGGCAGCGGCAGGTCGGGGTCGAGTCGGACGATCGGCACGGCCAGCATGAGCGCCGAGCCTAGGTCCCGCCTGGGTGGCAGGCTGGCGAGATGGCCGACCCCATCTTCCACATCACGACGACCGGCGAGTGGCGTGACGCGCTCGCCGCCGGCGCCTATGCCGCGCCGAGCCTGGCCGAGGAGGGCTTCATCCACACCTCCACGGCCGAGCAGGTCCCCGGCACCGCGGAGCGCTACTACACCGAGGTGCCCGACCTCGTGCTGCTGGTGATCGACCCCGATGCGGTGGCGGCCGAGATCAAGTGGGAGGAGGCCCGCCCCGGCGACGTCTACCCCCACATCTACGGCGAGCTCGAGCCCTCCGCGGTCATGCGGGTCGTGCCGTTCGGCCCGGAGGACGACGGCTCCTACGTCGTCCCCGCCGAGGCCACCGGCCCCTAGACCGGGTCTGCTCCGGGGGGCCCGAGACCCTTGACCAGCTGCACGACGGTGGCGATGACCATGACGAGGTGGTCCAGGTCGATGTCCCGGCCGTTCTGGGCCAACACCTCGAGGCCCAGGAACGCGGCGCCGGCCAGCTCGGCGATCAGCGAGACCGGCACCACCTCGCCGATGGGCGAGCCACCGATGACGGCCTGGAGCTCGGTCGCCGCGTAGTCGATGGCCCGGTCGATGGCGGCGCGAACCTCCGCGGCGAGCTCGGGCGAGGTTCGGGCGCCCACGAGCAGCTCCATCACGGCGCGGCCATCGTCGCCATCGGCCTCGGTGCGCAGGACGGCGCTCAGCCGGTGGGGCCACTCGGTCTGGGCCTGATCCCCGCCCAGGCCGGTCCTGATGCGCTCGACGCCCCTGTCCGCGAGGGCCCGGGCGGTGGCGGCGAAGAGGCCATCCATCGATCCGAAGTAGTAGAAGATCGAGCCGTTCACCGTCTCGGCCTCGACGGCGACCGCCCGCCCGCTCGTGTGGGCGAACCCGTCGCGAGCCAGAACGAGGATCGTGGCGTCGATGAGCCGGGTCCTCAGCTCCTCGCCGCCCGGCTTCTGCCGTCGCGGACCCCCTTTGGCCATGGCCGGCAGCGTACGCCTGCCTGGGCAACTGCCCTGACCACTCGCCTTGACCACTTGGTTTGAGCATTTGCCTTGACCAATCGCCCAACATACCGCAAGCTCTCGGGATGAAGGTGAAGATGGTGCTGCCGGCACTGACCGAGGCGACCAGTCCGTTGTTCCGGCCGATCAAGTACTCCCTGTTCCCGCCGCTGGGGCTGGCCACGTTGGCCGGCTACCTGCCCGACCGCGCCGAGGTCACGATCGAGGACGAGCACGTCCAGAGGGTCGATCTCGACGACGATCCCGACCTCGTGGTGATCCAGGCGTACATCACCTCGGCCCGCCGGACCTACGAGCTCGCCGACCACTACCGCCGCCGGGGCATCCACGTCGCGATCGGGGGCCTCCACGCGACCGCGCGGCCGGACGAAGCGGCCGAGCATGCCGACACGGTGTTCCTCGGGCCCGGCGAGGACACCTGGCCTCGGTTCCTCGACGACCTGGCCGCCGGTGCCCCCGCCGCCCGCTACACGTCCACCGTCCGCACGCTCCACGGCCTGCCCCGCGTGCGGCGGGACCTGATCGACCGCCGCCTCTATCTGGTGCCGAACTCGATCGTCGTGTCCCGGGGGTGCCCGCATTCGTGCGACTTCTGCTACAAGGACGCGTTCTTCTCGGGTGGCCGCTCCTTCTACACCCAGACCGTCGACGACGCGCTGGCCGAGATCGACCGACTGCCTGGCCGGCACCTCTACTTCCTCGATGACCACCTGTTCGGCAATCGTCGGTTCGCTCGCGAGCTGTTCGCCGGGATGGCCGGCATGGGTCGGCTGTGGCAGGCGGCCGGCACCGTGCAGTCGATCCTGCAACCCGGTCTGCTCGAGGCCGCGGTGGCGTGCGGGCTGCGGAGCCTCTTCGTGGGGTTCGAGACGATCAGCACGAAGAACCTGGTGGACCACGGCAAGCGCCAGAACCTCGGCCGGGACTACGACGAGGCGATCCGACGGCTGAACGACCTCGGCGTCATGGTGAACGGGAGCTTCGTGTTCGGCATGGACGATGACGACCCGAGCGTCTTCGACCGGACGGTGGGCTGGGCGGTGGAGCAGGGCATCGAGACGGCCACGTTCCACATCCTCACGCCCTACCCGGGCACCGGCCTCTACGACCGGATGGCGAGCGAGGGACGGCTCCTCCACTCCGACTGGGACCGCTACGACACCCGCCACGCCGTGTTCCGACCGGCACGGATGAGCCCCGAGCAACTCGAGGAGGGCTACTGGCAGGCCTACCGGGACTTCTACTCCTGGCGGAACATCTGGCGCGGCGCCGCGACCAAGGACAGCATGACGGGGCGCGGTCGACACCTGGCCTATGCCGCCGGTTGGAAGAAGTTCGAGCGCGGTCTGGGACGGCGTCATCCAGGCTCACCGACTTACACGGGCCCTGCCGCTGCTCGAAGGCGTGCTGTCCGGTCTGGGCCGGGTGCGGCCCGAGTCGCCGGCCGACGACGAACCCGCGGCCGAGCCCGCGGAGCGCCCATCGCCGGTCAGCGCCGGTGCCGTACCGGTCGTGCTCGGCCCAACGGTCTCGGCCTAGCGATCTGACGAGCCATCTGGCCACCGTTGGCGACGCGGCGACCACTAGCATCGCCGGATGCTCGCCTGGATGGACCTCGAGATGACGGGGCTCGATCCCTCCCGTCACGTCATCGTCGAGATCGCCACGCTGCTCACCGACGACAACCTCGAGCTGATCGCCGAGGGACCGGACCTCGTCGTGCACGCCACCGAGTTGGAACTGGCCGAGATGGCCGACGTGGTGGTGCAGATGCACACGAAGAGCGGGCTGATCGACCAGATCCGAGCATCCACGATCACGCTGGCCGAGGCGGGCGCCCAGACGTTGGCGTTCCTGCGGTCGCACATCCCGACCGAGCGATCGGTCCCTCTGTGCGGCAACTCCATCGGCACCGATCGACGCTTCCTCTCGGTCCACCTGCCCGAGATCGAGGAGTTCCTGCACTACCGCTCGGTCGACGTGTCGACGCTCAAGGAGCTGGCCAAGCGCTGGAACCCGACCATCCTCGGCGGCGCACCCCGCAAGGCCGAGGGCCACCGGGCGCTCGACGACATCCGGGAGAGCGTCGAGGAGCTGCGCTACTACCGCGAGACGTTCCTGGTGCCGGCCCCTCCCAAGCCCGGCGCCTCTCCCCAGCACGCCTGACCGGTGCCGGTCGTGCCCCGATCGCCGCTCCGGCCACTCGACGACCCGGTCGACCTGCGGCGGCGGATGGAAGCCACGCTCGCCCACTACAACGCTCTCGGCCTGGAGCTGCGCGTCGAACCGCTGGCCACCTTCGGCCGCGACCACGACCGCCCGGACGTGTGGGACGCCAACTTCGTCCGCTCGGTCCGGGCCTCGAGCCCCCAGGAGATCGAGCTGCTCCTGGCGCGGATCGAGGAGATCTACGACGGCCTCGCCCACCGCCAGCTGCGCGTCGACCTCGACACCCCTGACGCGCTCGAGGCCCGACTGGCGCTCGACGGGTGGAAGCTCGACCTGACCCTGCAGCACCTGCTGGTCGACGACCTGGCCGACCCCGGGCCGCGGACGCCGGGGCTGCAGATCGACGCGGTGGTCGCCGAGCCCGACTGGGACGCCATGTTCGAGGTCACCCGCCTCGACCACCTGGAGGAGGCCGTGAAGGGCCGGCGGGAGCCCTGGCCCGAGGAGCTCACCCGCCACATGGTCGGCCACAAGCGACGAAAGGCTCCCGAGGTGCAGGCGTGGCTGGCCCGGCTCGATGGAGAGCCGGTCGGCATGTTCTCGTCGATGCCGGGAGTCGACGGCATCGGGCTGGTCGAGGACCTGTTCGTGGTCCAACCGATGCGGGGCCGGGGCATCGCTCGGGCGCTGATCGTCCACGCCACCGCCGACGCCCGGGGCCGTGGTGCAGGGCCGGTGATCATCGGCTCGCTGGTCGACGACTGGCCCAAGCAGCTCTACGCCCGCATGGGGTTCCGGCCCGTGTTCCTCGAGCGCTCATGGGACCTCGACCTGACCCCTGGCCGCACCCTCGCCACCCCTGGATGACCCTCTGACGGCCGTCGAGCATGTGTAACTGACCGCGCGGTCAAGTTATGGTGATCGGAACTGAACGGGCGCACCGAGCCTGACCCGGGACCCCGGGCAGGCATCGCCCCGGGAGATCTCATGACATCTGACCACGCGCCCGACCCTTCCCACGATCACGCACACGGGCACTCCCACGACCAGGCCGGCGAGCTGGTCGACGGCGCGGTGCGGCCCCGCAAGCAGGAGCAGGAGGAGGCGACCACCGAGATCCAGGAGGTGGCGCCGGGCATCCTGCGCATGCAGCTCCCGATCTCGCTGCCCGGCCTCGGCCACGTCAACACGTACGCGCTCGAGGACGGCGACGGCTTCACGCTGATCGATCCCGGGCTGCCCGGGAAGCCGTCGTGGGACGCGTTGACGTCACGCATGGACAGCGCCGGCATCCCCCTCAACCGGGTGCACCACGTCATCGTCACCCACTCCCACCCCGACCACTTCGGCGGCGCCGGCATGCTCGCCCAGGAGAGCGGAGCCCAGATCGTGGCGTCGAGCCACTTCCGCCTCGGCTTCGATCCGAAGGACGACGGCGACGAGCGCGAGCTCGAGGCGCGAGGCCTGCTCGACGATCCCGACGAGGAGCTGCCGGAGGACTTCGCCATGCCGTCGCCGTGGGGCGGCGATGGCGGTCGGCTCGTGGGCGACGAGCGCAAGATCGTGCTGGAGCGGCGCCGCGAGATGTTCGCGTTCTTCCTGCGCCCCGACCCGACGGTGCACGTCGACGACTCCGATCGGCTGACGCTCGGCAACCGGGAGTGGATGGGCGTCTACACCCCCGGCCACACCAACGACCACCTCTGCCTGTTCGATCCGGAGGGCGGCGTGCTGCTCTCGGGCGACCACGTGCTGCCCACCATCACGCCCCACATCTCCGGCCTGATCGAGGGCGATCCGCTGCGGGCCTACCTCGACTCGCTCGATCGCGTGGCCGCGTTCGAGGGCGTCACCGTCGTGCTGCCGGCCCACGGCCACCCCTTCACCGATCTCCCCGGTCGGGTGGACGACATCAAGGAGCACCACGCCGAGCGGCTCGAGGCGCTGCGCGCCGCGTCGCACGACCAGGGCTGGGCCACGGTCAACGACCTCATGCGGGCGCTGTTCAAGCCCCGCTCGTGGAGCCACATGGCCGAGAGCGAGACCTACGCCCACCTCGAGCACCTCCGGCTGCTGGGCGAGGCGGACCGCCGCGAGGAAGCCGGCCTCGCCCGCTACCTCGTCCCCTGACGCGGGCCGACCGCCCGGAAAACGCGAAACCTGTCCCCCCAGCGACGCCACAGGAGGCGCTGAAGGGACAGGAAACGCCGAGGGCGGGTGACAGGAAGCCGCCGGAAGGTCGTGCTCAGATGTTCGCGCTCAGCACCGCATAGTGGAAGTGGTTGTCGCGACCGGCAGTCTCGGGGTTGATGTGGACGTGCTTGATCTGGCGGTAGACGTTGTAGCCCGTCGTCCCCGAGCTCGCGGCCGATGCCCGACTGCTTGTAGCCACCGAACGGCCGCTGCGGGTCGATCAGGTGGTAGTCGTTGATCCACACGGTGCCGGTGCGCATGCTGGCGGCGACGCCCTCGGCCCGCTCGAGGTTGCTCGACTGCACGCCGCCGGCGAGGCCGTAGATCGAGTCGTTGGCGATGGCGATCGCCTCGTCGTCGGAGTCGAACGGGATCACGCACAGCACCGGGCCGAAGATCTCCTCCTGGGCGATCTTGGCCGAGTTGTCGACGTCGGTGAAGATCGTCGGCTCGAAGAAGGCGTTGGGGTCGAGGCCGGCGGGCAGGCCCTCGGGCTTGGCTGCCACCGCAGATCGGCTCGCCGACCTCGTCGCGGCCGAGCGTCACGTAGCGCTCGACCGTCTCGACCTGGCTGCGGCGCGACGAGCGGGCCGAGGTCGGTGTCCATGTCGAGCTGGTCGCCGATGACGATCTTGCCCGGCGCGCTCGACGAGCAGGCCGACGAACTCGTCGTAGACGCCGCGCTGCACGAGCGCCCGGGTGCCCGACTCGCACACCTGGCCGTTGTGGAAGAACGTGCCCCACAGCACGGCGGCGGCGGCGAGGTCGAGGTCGGCGTCGTCGAGCACGATGTTGGCCGACTTGCCGCCGAGCTCGAGCGTCACCGGCTTCACGGTGCCCGACGCGAGCTGCATGATGCGGCGGCCGACCTCGGTCGAGCCGGTGAACGCGGTCTTGTCGACCAGCGGGTTGCCGGCCAGCTCCTCGCCGACGGTGCCGCCCGGGCCGGCGATGAGGTTGACGACGCCCGGCGGGATGTCGGCCTCCTGCGAAGAGCTGCGCCAGCGCGAGCGCGGTGATCGACGTGAACGACGCCGGCTTGATGACCGCGCAGTTGCCGGCGGCCAGCGACGGGGCGATCTTCCAGGCGGCCATGATCAGCGGGAAGTTCCACGGGATGATGCCGGTGGACACGCCGATGGGCTCGTAGCGGACGTAGTTGCTGCGACGCGCGGGAACGGGCGAGCCGTCGAGGTCGACCCGGTCGGGCTGCGTCTCGGCGCAGCTGGGCGAACCACTCGAACGCGCTCTGGGCGCCGGGGACGTCGGCGAACATCGCCTTCTTGATCGTGCCGCCGCCGTCCTGGCCTCGATCTCGGCCAGCTCGGCCGCGTTGTCGGCGATCAGCTCGGCGATCTGGCGCAGCTTGGCGCCGCGCTCGGCGCCGGACATCTTGGGCCAGGGGCCCTCGTCGAACGCCTTGCGGGCCGCCTCGATGGCCCGGGCGGCGTCGTCCCGGCCGGCCTTGGCGACGTCGGCGATCTTCTCGCCCGTGCCCGGGTCGTAGGTGGCGAAGGTCTCGCCGGACGCGGCGTCGCTGAACGCGCCGTCGATGAACAGCTGGTAGTCGGCCATGCCGTATCCCCCTGGATGCGTGCGGTGCTGCCGGCGGCAGTCCCGTCACGCGGACCGTACCCCTCCCGCCGCCGACCGGCCACCGTCACCCATCCCGAACTGGTAGCGATTCCGGCGCGGAAGTCGTACCGCGATCGCTACCAGTTCGGGGAGGGGCAGCTGACGAGTCCGTGGGCAGGTCGTCAGGGGTGCCGGTAGGCGAGGCCGGAGGTCCCCGAACTGTTGCACCCGCCCTCGCGCCCCCGGAACCTGTCAGCCGAACCGACCAGAAATCGACAGTCTGGATGACAGAAAGCGCGATTGGTCAGGTCAGAGGGCGGTCCACTTGCCGTCGATGCCGCGACCCTTGACCTTGCCCTCCTTGCCCAGCTTGATCAGGTGGGCGTGCACGGTCTTGCGGGCGACCGGGTGCAGGTCGGGGTTGATGTCGGCGTAGATGACCTCGACCAGGTCGTCGATCTTGGTGGTGCCGCTCTCGGTGACCAGGTCGAGGATCTGCTGCTCTCGGGCCAGCCGGTGCGTGACGTAGTCGTCGATCGCTTCCTTCGGATCCTCGATGAGCCGACCGTGCCCGGGGGCGATGGCCTTGAGCCGGATGGCCCGGACCTTGGCCAGCGACTCGAGGTACTGCGCCATGTTGCCGTCGGGCGGGCTGATGACGACGGTCGAGCCCTCCATGATGTGGTCGCCGGAGAAGAGGACGTGCTCCTCCTCCAGCACGTAGCAGAGGTGGTTCGACGCGTGGCCCGGCGTGTGGACCGCCCGCAGCCGGAACTCGGTGGCCTCGATGCGCCCGCCGTCGCGGATCTTGGTGTCGATCTCGAGCCCGTCGCGGGAGTCGTAGGCCAGGACCTCGGCTCCGGTGCGGGCCTTGAGGCCGGCGGCGCCGGGCGAGTGGTCCGGGTGGGTGTGGGTGCAGACGATCCAGCGGATGCGATCGCCGCCGCACCCGGCGATGGCGTCGAGGTGCGCGGCGATCGTCCGGGCCGGGGTCGATGACCGCGATCTCGTCGATGCCGACGAGGTAGGTGTTGGTGCCGGGGCCGGTCATCATTCCGGGGTTGGGGGCGACGATGCGCCGCACCAGCGGGCTGAGGGCGCGGGCGACGCCGGGCACCAGCACCTCCGGTGGCGGCGGTGGGGCGTCGGGATCGAGCACCTCGGGCGGCTTACGGCGCGGCATCGGAGCCTCCCGCGCCGGATCGGGCCGACAGCGCGGTCAGCGGCAGGTCCGCCGGCATCTCGGCCGAGATCAGGTCGTCGTAGCCGGGATCGCCGGGCAGCACGATGCGCACCCCGCCCTGGTCGGCCACCACCCTCGGCAGGATCGTCGGCACGTCGCCGATGGCGGCCGCCGCAGCCAGCAGGTCGTCGGCCGAGGCGAACCGCTCGAGCGCCTTCAGCGTGCGGATGGTCGGGAAGATCATCTCGAACTCGCCGGCCTGGTGGCGGGCCAGCGCATCGACCGGGCGGATCCACAGGTTGGCGATGACCTCTCGGTCGTCGTGCAGCGGCACCTGGGCCTCGGGCGCTCGAGCCACGAAGAACCGGGTGTCGTAGCGCCGGTGCTGACCCTCCGGAGTGATCCAGTGCGAGAAGTAGTGCATGGTGTCGACGGCCAGGGTGAGGTGCTCGTCGGCGCAGATCTCGACGAGCCGACGCTCACCGGTGTCGACCGCCCGGCGGTGCTCGGCGTAGCGGTCGACGACCTCGGGCGAGTCGAGGCGCGATGATGCCGGCCCCGGATCCCTCGGGCGGATAGGCCAGCAGCACGCCGGCTTCCTCGAACGACTCACGGATGGCCGCCACCCAGAAGGCCAGGCCGCCCCGGTCGATGCCGAGCTGGGCGGACGCCTCGGCGTCGGTGCGCCCGTGGCAGATCGGTTCGAGGTCGGCGTGGCGATCGTGGTCGTCGACCCCGCCCCCGGGGAACACGTAGGCGCCGCCGACGAAGTCGGACTGCAGGTTGCGCCGCAGCATGAAGACCTCGAGGACGCTGTCGTCCCCGATGGTCCCGTCGCCGGGTCGGTTCGTGCCGCGCTCACCGACGGGCGTGTCGCGCACCAGCATCACGGTGGCGGCGTCCCGCAGCGGCACCTCGGTCATCGACCCAGCTCGGGCGGCGGGCCGAAGGGATCGGGGCCGTCGGTCCGTCGATCGGGGCCGTCGTCGAGGTGGGAGTCCGCCTCGTACACCCGACCACCGAACGTGCTCGGGCCGCGCCCGCCCAGGTTCGTCGAACCGGGCGAGCCCGCGGAGTAGACCATGAACCGGGCGTTGCCTCGGTCGACACGCCGCTGCACCCACGCCACCACGAGCGGTCGGAGCAACGCTCGCACAGGTGGCAGCAACAGCAGCAGGCCGATGATGCCGGTCACGAACCCGGGCACGAGCATGAGCAGGCCGCCGACCACGATCAGCACGCCGTTGACCGCTTCGTTGGTCGGCATCTCGCCCGCGTTCAGCTGGCGCTGCATCCTGCGCAGCACGCCGAGGCCCTCGACCTTCATGAGCCAGGCGCCGGCCAGCGACATGCCCACGACCAGCAGCACCGTCGGCAGCGCGCCGATGACTCCCGCCACCTGCACCATCACGTAGAGCTCCACGATCGGTACGAGGATCAGGACCATCAGCAGCGCGAGCACCCCTCCAGCCTACCGGCGCAACTCCCGGGAGGTCCGAGCGGCGCTCTCCACCCGGTGATCGGTACCACCGCCAGCAGCCGCGGCGTCAGCGAGCATCCGGCGGCGGAGCGGAGCGCAGCAGCACCACCGACCCGTGCCAGATGGGCGAAGCCCGCCCGCAGCGAGCTTGCGAGCGAGGGCGCAGAGAGCAGAGAGTCGAGAGCACAGCCGGTACGCGCCGACGCGCGCCCCGGAGGGCGCGCGTCGTGGCGCTCGCGCCGTGGTCACCCCCCCGGTGTGACCACGGCCAAGCGAGATCTAGCCGGCGCGCTGCCCCATGAGGAGCTTGCGCTCAGCCTCGTTCAGGCCACCCCAGATGCCGTGGGGCTCCCGGATGCTGATGGCGTAGTCGAGACAGTCGGCCTTGACGGCGCACGAGGCGCAGATGTCTTTGGCCCTGGCTTCGCGTTCGAGCTTCTCGTCCTTGCGTTCGAACGCGGGTGGCGGGAAGAACACCGCAGCCTGAGGTCCGCGGCATGCTGCCTTCACCTGCCAGGAATCGTCACTCCGCTGAGCACTCAACGTCGTCCCCCTTTCCGAATGCCGACCCTACAACCGCCCTTTTGGCCACGACAAGGGGTGAACTTTTGTTAGCGCGGTGCTCTACATCGCGACCGGGCGGTCAAGGTTCAGTCAGCGGAGTCGCCCTTGGGACCGCGCTCGCGATAGTCGCGGGCGGCGCCCTCCTCGGGCTCGACCTCGAGCACGAGGCCCTCGATGCCGACCACCCGCACCCGGTCGAGCTCGGCGATCGGCGTGGCCCGGTTCGTGTAGGCCCGCCACAGCGCGTCGCGGACCTGGACCGTGCCGTCGGGGGAGATGGACGACACGGCGCGACCCATCTCGCCGATCATCCACTCGCGGCCGATCGTCGGCGTGGAGAAGCGGGTGCGCACCATGGCCGGCATGGCGGTGAAGAACGTGAGCCCGACGCCGACGATGCCGACCAGCAGCGTCACCCACGACATCGACACGCCGTCGTAGAGGGTGAGTGAGCCGACGACGAACAGCACCATGCCCGCGCCCGTCCAGAAGCGGGGCACGCCCGTCTGCACGTCGATCGCGAACGCGAGCATCGACAGCACGATGGCGAGGATCCCCCACCAGTGCGTCGGCAGCACGGCCAGGCCGTAGCACGACAGGATGAAGGCGCCGGCGCCGACCACGCCGGCCACGCCGACGCCGGCGGTGAACAGCTCGAAGATCAGCAGGGCGAGCCCGATGGTCAGCAGCAGGTAGGCGACCGCCGGGCTGGCGACGGTGTGGAACAGCTGCGAGACGAGCGACAGCTGGCTGAACTGCACCTGGGTGATGGGCTCGAGCCGGGGCTGGCCGTCCTGGTCGACCTCCTTCGTCTCGACCCCGGGGAGCTTGATGATGAAGTCGCCGATCGTCGGGGCCTCGAAGGACGTGACCTTCAGGTCCGCAGCCTCCGACGACGACACGGTGTCGTTGATCAGGGGCGCCATCCGAGCCTCGTCCATGGGGACGCCGTCGGGCAGCGGGCCCGAGTCGCCCAGCGTGGTGCCGGGCGCCATGCCGAGGTGGTCGGCCACCCCGGCGAGCAGCGCCGAGGGACCGGTGAGCTTCGACCCGCTCGGTCCGACCCACACGTCGACAGGCACCGACGCCCCGGCGATCTGGTTCAGCAGCGCGGTGTAGTCGGCGTCGGAGACCACGACCCCGGTCGAGTTCGTCTGCAGGATGAGCGATCGGGCGCCCAGCTGCTCCGAGCTCGACACCGCCTTCGAGACCGCATCGACCATGACGGGATCGAGCAGCCCGCTGACCTTGAGGACGGCCACGAAGCCGCCCTCGGGCGTGTCGGTGCCGTCCGACGCAGTGGTGCCGGAGGAGCCCCCGAGCGAGGCCGGGGCGAGGGTGGTGTCGCTCTGCTGGGCGGCCGCGACCGGTGCCGCGGAGTCGGCCGACGCGGCGGTCGAGAGGCCTCCTCCGACCAGTCCGACCAGCAGCCCGACGGCCATCAGCGCGAGCGCGACGATGACCAGCCCACGGCGCGGGGTCGGTAGTGTGCGGCTCACGTTCCTCCGAAGGGAAAAGGGTGGATCCTGCGCAGTTCTTCGCAGCATCTCGCGTGGTCATCGTGGCCGGGAAGGGCGGCGTGGGCAAAACCACCGTCAGTGCCGCCCTGGCCCGGGCGGCCGCCCTGGCGGGGCTCTCCACGCTGATCGTCGAGGTCGAGGGGAAGAGCGGTCTGGCCACCTTGTTCGGCCAACCGGCGTTCGACTACGAGGAGGTCACCCTCTCCCCCGGTGGCGGCCCCGACGGCGCCGCGGACGTGTCGGCCCGCACCCTGACGCCCGACGATGCGCTGGTCGAGTACCTCGAGGACCACGGCATGAGCCGGATCTCCCGCCGCCTGGTGTCCACCGGTGCAGTCGACATGGTGGCCACCGCCGCGCCGGGCATCAAGGACATCCTGATCCTCGGCAAGGTGAAGCAGCTGGAGCAGAAGCGCCAGGCCGACCTGATCGTGCTCGACGCCCCGGCCTCGGGCCACGCCATCAGCTTCCTGCGCTCGGCCCGCGGGCTGCTCGACGCCGTGCGGGTGGGCCCGATCAACGCGCAGGCCCGTGACGTGCTCGACCTGCTGACCGATCCGGAGCGGTGCCAGGTGCTGCTGGTCACGCTGCCGGAGGAGACGCCTGTCAACGAGCTCGTCGAGACCGCCTACAGCCTCGAGGACGAGGTCGGCGTGAGCCTCGGCCCGGTGGTCGTCAACGGCACCTACGGGGACATCACCGGCCTCGACGCCGATCCGGTGGCCGCCGCGTCGGAGGCCGGGGCCGCGCTGCGCGACGGCGAGGCCCGGGCGCTGGTCGACGCAGCCGACTTCCGACGTCATCGCAGCGTGCTGCAGGCCGAGCAGATCGACCGGCTGGCCGAGCTGCTGCCGCTGCCCCAGCTCTCGCTGCCCTACCTGTTCGACGCCGACCTGGGCCCGGCCGAGGTCGACGTGCTCGCGCAGCGGCTGCTGGCCGGCATCGGTGGCCTGACCGAGCTGGCCAGCCCGGCATGAGCCCACCGGCGAAGGCTGCCGACACCGGCGTCGGCGCTCGGGAGGAGATGACCCGGCTCGTGCTCGAGCAGGACGTCATCGTCTGCACCGGGTCGGGCGGGGTGGGCAAGACGACCACCGCCGCGGTCATCGCCCTCGAGGGCGCCCGACTCGGTCGCCGGACCTGCGTGGTGACCATCGACCCGGCCAAGCGGCTGGCCGACGCGCTCGGGCTCGAGTCGCTGTCGAACACGCCGAGTCGCATCGAGGGACCGTGGGACGGCGAGCTCTGGGCGCTCATGCTCGACACCAAGACCACCTTCGACGATCTGGTGGTGAAGAACGCCGAGACCCCCGAGCAGGCCGAGGGCATCCTGAGCAACCGCTTCTACCGCAACATCTCCGGCGCGCTCTCGGGCACGCAGGAGTACATGGCGATGGAGAAGCTGTACGAGCTGCACGACGAGCGCCACTTCGACCTCGTCGTGGTCGACACGCCGCCGACCCGCAACGCGCTCGACTTCCTCGAGGCACCCCGCCGGCTCACCCGCTTCCTCGACCATCGCCTCTACCGGGTGCTCATGACCCCGACCCGGGGGATCGTCAAGGCGGTGAACCTGGCTGCGCAGGCCTTCCTCCGCACGGTGTCGAAGGTGGTCGGGGGCGACGTGGTCTCCGACGCCATCGCGTTCTTCACCGCCTTCGACGGCATGGAGCAGGGCTTCCGTGACCGGGCCGAGGCCACCCTCGAGCTGCTGTCCGACGACGTCACCGCGTTCGTCCTGGTGGCGGCCCCTCGACGGGAGGTCGTCGAGGAGGCGTCGTTCTTCGCCACCAAGCTGGCCGAGGCGAAGATCCCGGTGCGGGCACTCATCGTCAACCGCATGCACCCGAGATTCGGCGACGCCGAGCCGGGGGCCACTGCCGAGCGGGCGCGCCACCTCGCCGGCACCGACCTCGGCGGGCTCTACCAGAACCTGGCCGACTTCCAGCAGGTGGCCGTCAACGAGGAGGCGCACCTCGCCGGCCTGGCCGGGAAGGTGGCGCCGGCGCCGGTGCTCCGGGTGCCGTTCCTGCAGACCGACGTGCACGACCTCGACGGCCTGGCCGAGATCGCCCGCTACCTGTTCCCCCGCTGACCAGTCGAGTCGCGGTCGATCTCGGGCGGGTTGAGCAGCGCGTCGACGGCCGCGTCGAGGGTCTCGGTGACCGGGACGATCCGGTCGAACCCGGTGGTGTGCAGCAGGCGGGTGAGCGTCGGACGACTGCAGGCCACCGACACATCGCCTTCGGCCTCACGGGCCCGGCGGATGCCACCGATGAGCGCACCGAGGCCGGCCGAGTCCATGAACGGGACGTCGGAGAGGTCGATGAGCAGGCGCGGCTTGGCGGCCAGCTCGACCAGGGCCTCGCGGAACTGACCCACGGTGTACGCGTCGAGCTCACCCATGGGGCGGCACAACGTGTACGTGGCGGTGTCCTCGATGTGGATCTCGAGCACGAATCCTCCAGGGCCGGGTGCGCTCTCGGGGCACTGTAGCCACACCGTCGGGCATGACCGGAACGTGAACGCGCAGAGCGGTCTGGGGACGACGAGGCACTGGTTTCGGGGGGACAGAGCTCTGGGACTACGGTTCCGACCGTGACTGCTGTGCTCCTCGCCACCGACTCCGACCGCATCTTCGACGAGGTCGAAGCCGCCCTCGGAGGCGACGGCCTGACCGTCTATCGGGTCCACGCCGGCGTCGACGTGCTGCCGGCGCTGGCCGAGGTCGAGCCCGACCTGGTCATCCTCGATCTGCAGATCGGCAACATGGGCGGCATGGCCACCTGCATGTCGATCCGCCACGAGGAGGGCATGGGCCGCATCCCGATCACCGCGGTGATGATGCTGCTCGACCGGGCCGCCGACACCTTCCTGGCCCACCGGGCCGATGCCGATGGCTGGGTCATCAAGCCGCTCGACGCCTTCCGCCTGCGCCGGGCCACCCAGACCCTGCTCGACGGTGCCTCGTTCTTCGAGGGCGTCGACCCCGACACCGACCTGGCCGCCGGCGAGGTCATCGAGGCGTAGCTCCCTGGGTGTCCGGTCGCCGGCTCCCTCCGACCGGCACCGCCGTCCGATCCGCTTTGGGAGCACCGCGGTGCGTCGGGTACGCTCGGCGCCCTTACGGGCTGTAGCGCAGCTTGGTAGCGCGCTTCGTTCGGGACGAAGAGGTCGTGGGTTCGAATCCCGCCAGCCCGACCAGACAATCCCGCACCACCACGAACTGGTGATGATCCAGGCGCCCCGCGGGCCCTCCGATCATCACCAGAACGGGTTTTGGGCGCGGCACAATGGCGCCATGACCGCTCGAGAGCTGCGCTTCCTCTACGTCGGGGTCGACGACACCTCGGTCGCCGTGCGCGAGTGGACCGCCGGGTTCGGGGCCACGGTGCGGTGGCGGTTCCAGCACTTCGGGGCCGACGTCGCCGGGCTCGAGCTCGGCGACGGACCGCTCGTGCTCCTGGCCGACCACCGCCCCACCGGGTCGGTCCTGCCGATCTGGTCGGTCGACGACCTCACCGCGGCCATGGCCGCGGTGGCCGCCGCCGGGTGGCAGATCGCCGGCCCGATGGGGACGCCCGAGGGCGACGCCGCGGTGGCGACATCGTCCGAGGGATCGGAGATCGCGCTGCTCGAGGTGGTCCGCCCCGGCGCGATGGACGGCGCCTACGCCGACGAGGCCAACACCCACCGCGTCCGCTGACCGGCGCGATCGACCAACCTCGAACCAGTAGTCGAATCCGAACCCAGGGGCTCGGATCGGGCTACCGGTTCGGGAGGTGGCGGGGTGTGCGGGGTGTCACCAGATGCGGACGCGCTGGCTCGGGGTCGAGCCAGAGGGCGTCGCCGGGAGCGGTGGCGAACTCCTCGTGGAACTCGTCGAGGTTGCGCACGACGTTGGCCCGGAACTCGGGCGGCGAGTGGGGATCGACCGACAGCATCTGGAGCGCCAGCTCCGGCCGCGACTTGATCCGCCAGATCAGGCCCCAGTTGTGGAACAGCCGCTGCCGCCCGGTCTGCCCGTCGATGACCGGTGCGTCGGCGCCGGCCAGGCTGACCTCGTAGGCCAGCAGCGCGATCGTCAGGCCGCCGAGGTCACCGATGTTCTCGCCGACGGTGAGCGCGCCGTTGACCTGGTGGCCGGGCAGGTCCCGCGGCTCGAAGCCGTCGTACTGGGCGATGAGCCGCTCGGTGCGATCGCCGAACCGGCTGCGGTCGTCGTCGGTCCACCAGTTCACGAGGTTGCCGTCGCCGTCGTACTGCGAGCCCTGGTCGTCGAACCCGTGCCCGATCTCGTGGCCGATCACCGCGCCGATGCCGCCGTAGTTGACCGCCGGGTCGGCGTTCGGGTCGAAGAACGGCGGGCGCAGGATGGCGGCCGGGAAGCAGATCTCGTTGGTGCCCGGGTTGTAGTAGGCGTTGACGGTCTGCGGCGTCATGAACCACTCGTCGCGGTCGACCGGCTGCCCGAGCTTGGCCAGCTGGCGATCGGTCTCGAACGCCGAGGCCCGACGGACGTTGCCGACCAGGTCGTCGCGCACGATCTCGAGGGTGTCGTAGTCACGCCAGGTGTCGGGGTAGCCGATCTTTGGGCGGAACAGCTCGAGCTTGGCCAGCGCCCGATCGCGCGTCTCGGCTCCCATCCACTCGAGCCGGCTGATGCTGATCGCGGTAGGCCTCGACCAGGTGCTCGACCAGCTCGTCCATCTGCGCCTTGGCCTCGGGCGGGAACACCCGGGCCACGTACTCGGCCCCGACCGCCTCGCCGATGGCCCCGTTGCAGAGCGCCGACGCCCCGCTTCCACCGGTCGCGCAGCTCCTCGGCTCCGGCGAGCGTGCGGGAGTAGAAGTCGAAGTTCTGGTCGACGAACGCCGAGCTCAGGTACGGCGCGGTCGAGCTCACGAGGTGGAAGGTGAGCCATGCCTTCCAGTCGTCGAGCGGCACTTCGACCAGCGCCTCGGACAGCACCGGCAGGTAGCTCGGCTGGCGCACCAGGACCTCGGCGAACTGCTCCTCGGTCCCACCCAGCGCGGCCACCCAGGCGGACCAGTCGAAGGCCGGAGCGGCGGTCCCGCAGCTCGTCGAAGGTCGTGCGGTTGTAGCCGGCGATGACGTCCCGGCACCGGACGTTGTCCCAGTGGCCGGCGGCCAGCCGGGTCTCGAGCGCCATCACCCGGGCGGCCCCGTCGGCCGCGTCCGCCTCGGACCAGCCGAGCAGGGCGAGCATGGCGCCGACGTGGGCGACGTACGCGTCCCGCAGCTCAGCGAAGTCGTCCTCGCGGTAGTACGCCTCGTCGGGCAGGCCGAGCCCGCCCTGCACGACGTTGACGATGTTCTGGTCGGACTGGCGGTCGTCGCTGTTGACGTAGCTCTCGAACGCCCCGCCCATGCCCTGACGTTGCAGGCGGCCGAGGAGAGCCGGCAGCTCGTCGACGCGCTGCAGCCCGTCGATGGCGGCCAGGTCGTCGGCCAGCGGATCGGCCCCGAGCGCCTCGACCGCGGCCTCGTCCATGAAGCTGGCGAACAGGTCGCCGATCTTCTGCCCGTTGCTGCCTGGCGCGAGCGGTGCCGGCCGCCGACGCGTCGCTCGCCTCGCGGAGGATGTCGCCGACGTCGGCTTCGGCCTCGAGCAGAAGGTCGATGAAGCCGCCGATGCGGGTCAGGTCGGGTGGGATCTCGGCCGTCGCCAGCCAGGCGCCGTTGACGTGGCCGAAGAGGTCATCTTGCGGGCGGACGTCGTCGGCGTCGTCGGTCAGGGCATCGATGGTCATCCGGAAAAGCTATCGCCGAACCGGTGATGTCCTGAGGGGCTCTGGACCCATGAGCCGTCACCAGAACGGATCGTGGGTGGGTGGGCGATCAGTCGACGAGCGCCTGGTAGACGAGCTGCTTGAGCTGGGGCCGGATGTTGTACGTGCTCGACGGCAGCAGCTGGGTGAAGAAGAGCGCGGTGATCTCCTCGCGGGGGTCGACCCAGAAGGCGGTGCTGGCCGCCCCTCCCCATGCGTACTCGCCCGGCGACGACAGCACCTTGTTCTCGGCCGGGTTCTCGACCACCGAGAACCCCAGGCCGAAGCCCATGCCGCTGAACGAGGTCTCCGAGAACGTCGGCCGGGCCATCCGCTCGAGCTCGGCCCCGCCGGGGAGGTGGTTCCGGGTCATGTAGTCGACGGTGGCCCGCCCGAGCAGCCGCACGCCGTCGAGCTCGCCGCCCCGGAGCAGCATCTGGGTGAACCGGTGGTAGTCGCCGGCCGTCGAGACGAGGCCACCGCCACCGGACAGCATCGTCGGGCGATGCTGGGCGGCGGCGCCCATGGCGTCGACGCGCGCGATCCCGCTCTCCTTCGTCGGGATGTAGAGCGCGGCGAGCCGACCGTGGTCGGGCTCGGCCGCGAAGAACGCGGTGTCGTCCATGCCCAGCGGACCGAAGATCCGCTCGGCGAAGAACTCGTCGAGCGTCTGACCCGAGGCCACCTCGACCACCCGGCCGAGCACGTCGGTGGCGACCGAGTAGTTCCACTCCGTGCCCGGCTCGAACAGCAGCGGGAGCTCGGCCCAGATGTCGCACACCTCTTCGAGCGAGCGGTCCTTCGGGCTGCCCCACTCGAACCCGGCGTGGCGGTACATCGCGTCGACCGGCGTGGCGTAGTGGAAGCCGTAGGTGAGACCGGAGGTGTGGGTGAGCAGGTGCCAGATCCGCATCGGCTCGGTGGCCGGACGGGTCACCGGGTTCGTCGGCGGCCCGCTCACGTAGACCTGCGGGTCGGCGAACGACGGGATGAACCGGCTGACCGGGTCCTTCAGCTCGAACGCCCCCTCCTCGTAGAGCATCATCGCCGCCACCGAGGTGATCGGCTTCGACATCGAGTAGATGCGGAACAGGGTGTCGGCCTCCACCGCGAGGCCCTGCTCGACGTCTCGATGGCCGTAGGTGGAGAGGTGGGCGAGCTGGCCCGAGCGGCTCACCGCGAGCAGCCACCCCGGCAGCCGACCGTCGTCGACGTAGCGCTCGAAGTGGCGGTCGATGCGGGCCAACCGGTCCGGATCGAACCCGACCTTGGCCGCGTCGACCTCGACGTGCAGCTCCTGCATGGCGTTCCCCCTGAGCGACCCGATGGCGTCGGAGGAGCACGGTAGCCGGAGGTCCAGATCGTGGCTCGGGTGGGTAGGTGAACGACCACTTCCCGCGACCGGACCTGGAGATGCCCGGTGTTACGGTGGGCAGCTGTCCACCTAGGGGCTCGCGGGGGTCCACCTTCTGGGAGACCACGTCATGCCCGATCGATCGCAGTCGTTGCGCTCGAAGCTGCTCCTCACCCGCATCAAGCCCGGCTCCGTGCCGGCGAGCCTCGTCGTGCTCGGCGGGGTGCTGTTCGCCGCGCTCGTCGGCGTGGTCGACTGGCTGACCGGTCCCAACGTCTCGCTCGTCATCCTGTACGTCCTGCCGGTCGTGGCCGTGACCTGGCTGACCCGGGTCGCCCTCGGTGTCGCCGTCGCCGCCGCGGTCAGCCTGGGCAGCCTCCTCATCGCCGAGCTCGACCCGGGCGCCAACAGCGGCGGGGTCTGGTTGTGGAACGCCATCGTGCCGTTCGCGTTCTACCTGCTCGTCGTCTGGCTCGTCGCCGGGCAGCGCCAGCTGCTGGAGGACCACGAACGCCTGGCCGACGTGGACGCCCTCACCGGCGTGCTCAGCCGCCGGGCGTTCTACGACCGGGTCGAGATAGAGCTGGCCCGGGCCCGCCGCGACGACGGGCCGCTGGCGTTCGTCTACCTCGACGTCGACGGCCTCAAGGAGGTCAACGACAGCATCAGCCACGCCGCGGGCGACGAGCTCCTCCGCCGCTTCGTCGAGATGACCGGTCGGACCCTGCGACCCACCGACCTGTTCGGGCGCATCGGCGGTGACGAGTTCGCGCTGCTGCTGCCCGGAGCGACCCCAACCCAGGCCGAGGGCGTGGCCGACCGCGTGCTCGAGCAGCTGCGCACCGGACCGGGGGTCGCCTCGACCGCGAGCATCGGCGTCGTCTCCTGCACCCACGCCCCCGAGCAGCTCGACGGCGTCGTCCGGCTGGCCGACCAGCTCATGTACATGGCCAAGCGGGACGGCGGCGGCGTGGTCCGGTCCACCGAGTTCGACCCCCATCCCACCATCGACCTGCGCCCCCCGAACCGCACCCCGGTCGAGGCGGCCGCCGACGGGTCCTCGGCCGACGCGGCCGACACGGACCCGAGTCGCTCCCAGCACTGACTCGCCCGCGGGCGAGTCGGCCTACGCTCCCCCGCCATGCAGATCGGCGAGTTCCAGGCCCTGATGGTGGATCTCTACGGCGAGCAGGACGCCCAGCGCGGCGTGCCGGCCACCGTGGCCTGGCTCTGCGAGGAGGTCGGCGAGCTGGCCCAGGCCGTCCGCAAGGGCACGCCCGACCAGCAGCTGCACGAGCTGGGCGACGTCATCGCCTGGGTGGCCTCCCTGGCCAACCAGCTCGGCCTCTCCCTCGAGGACGCCGCCGCCCGCTATCGCGACGACCCACCCCTCTGACGCTCCCCCATTCCGTTCTTTGTGGAGGTCGCGTCGATCGACGACGCGAAGTTCACGAAGAACCGGGGTGAGGGTGCCTGCCGTCAGTGGGTCAGTTGCGGAAGCGGCGTTCGATGAGGGCTTCGGCGATCTGGACGGCGTTGAGCGCGGCGCCCTTGCGCAGGTTGTCGCCCGACAGGAACAGCGACAGGCCGTGCGGTTGGGTGGGATCGACCCGGATGCGCCCCACGAAGGTGGGGTCGACACCGGCGGCCATGAGCGGCGTGGGCACGTCGGCCAGCTCGACGCCCGGGGCCTTGATGAGCGCCCGGCGGGCCTGCTCCGGCGAGATCTCCTCGGCGAAGCCGGCGCTGATCGACAGCGAGTGGCCCGTGTAGACCGGCACCCGCACGCAGGTCACGGCGACCGCCAGGTCGGGCAGCTCGAGGATCTTGCGGGTCTCGTTGCGGAGCTTCTGCTCCTCGTCGGTCTCGTGCAGGCCGTCGTCGATGAGCGAGCCGGCGAACGGGATCACGTTGTAGGCGATGGGGGCCGACGAACAGGTGCGGCGGGGGGAAGTCGACCGCGGTGCCCGACATGGCCAGCGCCGGCGCGCCGTCGCCGACCTTGCGGATCTGCTCGTCGAGCTCGGCGGTGCCGGCCAGCCCGCCGCCGGAGACGGCCTGGTAGGTGCTCACGGTGAGGGTGCGCAGCCCGGCCTCGAGGTCGAGCGGCTTGAGCACCGGCATGGCCACCATCGTCGTGCAGTTGGGGTTGGCCACGATGTTGAGCGGCATCTCGTCGAGGGCGTGGGCGTTGACCTCGGGGACGACCAGCGGGACCTGGGGATCCATGCGCCAGGCCGACGAGTTGTCGATGACCACGGCGCCGGCCGCGGCCACCCGGGGGGCCAGGGCCTTGGAGGTCGCGCCACCGGCGGAGAACAGGGCGATGTCGAGCCCTGACCAGTCGGCGGTCTCGGCGTCCTCGACCTCGACCTCGCCGTCGCCCCACTTGAGGCGGCGGCCGGCCGAGCGGCTGGACGCGAACAGGCGCAGCTCGCTGACGGGGAACTGGCGCTCGGCCAGGACGGTCCGCATGACGCCGCCGACCTGGCCGGTGGCGCCGATGATTCCGATCTTCATGGGCGTCGAGGCTAGCGGTGCCGGTGTCTCGGGTGGAAGCGGGTCAGCGAACCCGGCCGGTGGGTCAGGAGTCGGCGGCGATGGCGAGCTCGAAGGCGTCGTGCAGCACCTGCACGGCCTCCTCGACCTGGTCCTGGCGGACCACGCAGCTGATGCGGATGGCCGAGGTCGAGATCATCTCGATGTTGATGCCGGCCGCGGCCAGGGTCTCGAACACGGTGGCCGCCACGCCGGGGTTCGACTTCATGCCGGCGCCGACCACGCTCACCCGGGCGATCTCGGTGTCGGTCCGCACCTGGGTGGCGCCGATCTCGGCGGCCAGGCCCTCGCACACCGCCTGCGACGTCTCGGCCTCGCCCCGGGGCACGGTGAAGGAGATGTCGGTGTGGCCCTGCTCGGACGTGTTCTGCACGATCAGGTCGACGTTGACGTCCCGCTCGGCCAGCGCCCGGAACAGCCGGCCGGCGACGCCGGGGTGGTCGGGCACGCCGGCGACGGTGACCTTGGCCTCGTCGGTGTCGTGCACGACCGCCGAGATGATGGCGTGCTCCATGTCGTTGTCCTCCTTGTGGACGAGGGTGCCGCGCTCCCAGGTGAAGGCCGAGCGGACCTGGAGGTCGACCCCGTGGGTGCGGGCGTACTCGACCGAGCGCATGGCCGGCTTGGGGCAGCCGTTGGCCGTCATCTCGAGCAGCTCGTCGAAGCTGACCCGGTCCATCTTCCGGGCGTCGGACACGACCCGCGGATCGGTGGTGAACACGCCGGACACGTCGGTGTAGAGCTCGCAGATGTCGGCGCCGAGCGCGTGGGCCAGGGCCACCGCGGTCGTGTCCGAGCCGCCCCGACCGAGGAAGGTCACGTCGTTGTCGGGCTTGGAGACGCCCTGCGAGCCGGCCACGACCGGCACGTGGCCCCGGCTGAGGGCGTCGCGGATGCGATCGGCCCGCACCTCGAGGATCTTGGCGTTCGTGTGGGTGGTGTCGGTGATGAAGCCGGCCTGGCTGCCGGTGAACGACTCGGCGTCGACGCCCATGTCGTGCAGGGCCATGCAGAGCAGCGCGGTGGCCTTGCGCTCGCCGGCGGTGATGAGCATGTCCATCTCGCGGCCGGGACGGGTGTCGCTGACCTCCGAGGCCAGGCGCAGCAGCTCGTCGGTCTCCTTGCCCATGGCGCTGATCACCACGACCACCTCGTTGCCCCGGCGCTTGGTGCGCGCGATGTGATCGGCGACCGCTCGCATGCGATCGGGATCGGCGACGGAGGTGCCTCCGAACTTCTGGACGACGAGAGCCACGGGCGAGGAGGCTATCCGCCGCACCCGCGCGCTCCAGTTCAGTGCCGACGGGTAGCGTGCGCGGTCATGGCGAACACGAAGAGCCAACGCGAGCGCGAACGGCGCGCCCAACGCGAGCTGGCCCAGCAGCGGGCCGCCCAGAAGGCCGATCGACGCCGTCGCACCATCGCCATCGCCGCCTGCGCGCTGGTCCTGCTGGCCGTGGCCGGCACCGTCATCGCCGCCGCCAACTCCTCGTCCGACAAGAAGACCTCGACGGCCACCACGACGACCACCCTCCCCGGCGATCAGTCGACCACGACCACCATCCCCGGTCCCACCGTCAGCACCCCGGCCGCCGCCCCCGGAGCGACCCTCACCGGGTCCACGCCCTGCCCGGCCGAGGACGGCTCGTCGCCCCGCACCACGCAGTTCGCCGGCCCGCCGCCGACGTGCAGCGACCCCAACGTCGTCTACGACGCGGTCATCAAGACCAGCGTCGGCGACATCAAGGTCTTCCTGAACAGCCAGCTCGCCCCGGCCGCGGTGAACAACTTCATCGTGCTGGCCCGCTACCACTACTACGACGGCGCGCCGCTGACCCAGATCATCTCCCAGACCACGATGCTGGTCGGCGCCGACTCGGCCTCCGGCAACCCGCCGGCCATGCCCGGCTACACCCTGCCCGGCGAGCACACCGCCCAGGGCACGATCTTCCCGGTCGGCACGCTGCTCATGCAGAAGGTCCCCGGCGCCGGCAACGACAGCTACGCCGGCAACTTCATGCTGGCGCTCGGCGAGAAGGCCGCCGACCTCCCGCCCGACGTCACGAACTTCGGCCTCACCCTCGACGGCACCGACCACGCTCAACGCCATCGACAAGGCCGGCACCGAGGCGGGCGGGCCCACGCAGCTGATCACCATCACCTCGGTGACCATCGAGCTGGCCCCCGTGACGAGCACCACCACCGCGGGCTGAGCCTCCCGTCGGCAGGGCGATCCGACCAGCCCTGGCCGGGTTGCTAGGTTGCCGCCCCATGGGTACCGAGAAGCGCCAACGTCAGAAGGAAGGCCGCCAGGCCCGCATCGCCGCGGCCGAGGCCGCCCAGCGCAAGGCGGCGACCCGTCAGCGCATCATCTCGTTCGTCGGTCTGGCCGTCGTCATCGTGGCGCTGATCGCCGCCATCACGTGGTTCACGAACCGCAAGGACGACAGCCAGCACCGTCGCCACCAACGACACCACCTCCAGCTCGGTCGGACGACTCGTCGACCGTCCTCGACCGCCGGCCCTCGAGTCCGGCCGCCGGCAAGCCGTGCGTGGCCCTGGCCGATCCGCTGCCGGCCGGCGCCCCGAACGTCCCGGTCGTCGTCGGCCCGCCCCCGACCGAGCTGGTCAAGCAGGACCTCACCGTCGGCACCGGCGCCGAGGTCACGGCCGGCGACACCGTCACGGTCAACTACATCGGCGTGTCGTGCTCGACCGGCAAGATCTTCGACTCCTCCTACGACGCGGGGCCAGCCGGCGACGTTCAGCCTCGACCAGGTGATCCCGGGCTGGACCCAGGGCATCCCCGGCATGAAGGTCGGCGGCTCCCGGCTGCTCGGCATCCCCAGCGAGCTGGCCTACGGCCCCACCGGCTCGCCCAGCGGCGGCATCGCTCCTGACGAGGCGCTGTGGTTCGTGGTCGACGTGACCGCCACCACGCCGGCCAGCACCACCACGTCGGCCTCGGGCGGCTCGACGACCACCACCGGGGTGGCGCCCTAGCCACCACCGCGACCTGGGGCCGGACTCTCGGGGAGACACGTGAGCACGAGCAAGAACAAGCAGCGCCTGGCCAAGGAGCGCAAGGCGGCCGCGCTCGTGGCCGCCCAGCAGGCGGCCGAGCGACGACGCCGGCGTCATGATCTTCGGCGGCATCGCCATCGCGGTGGCCGTGATCGCGGTGACGGTCGGCGTGGTCCTGCTGTCGAAGGACGACGGCTCGTCGAGCGACGCGGCTCGGACGCCACGACCACCACCCTCCCTCCGTTCACCTACGGCACCGCGGCCTGCGCCCCGGCCGACAGGCCGCCGACCCGCCACAGCTCTCGTTCCCGGACACCAACGGCTTCGTGAAGTGCGTCGATCCGGCCAGCGTCTACACCGCCACCTTCACGACCACCGCGGGCACCGTCGTGGTGCAGCTCGACGCCGCGACCCGGCCCGGCACGGTCAACAACTTCGTGCAGCTCGCCGGGTACGGCTACTACGACGGCAGCCAGCTGTTCCGCACCGACCCGTCGATCGGGATCATCCAGGGCGGCGCACCCGCACACCAACTCGGTGAGCGACCCGGGCCCGGGGTTCACCATCACCGACGAGGGCTCGGGCTTCACGTACCAGCCCGGGCAGCTCGTCATGGCCCGCGTCGCCGACAAGCCCGACAGCGCCGGATCGCAGTTCTTCTTCACGCGTCACCGATGCCGCGTCGAAGCTGGACGACGCCGGCACCTACGTGCCGTTCGGCACCGTGATGACCGGCCTCGACATCCTCGAGAAGATCCTCGCCTCCAACGTGGCCGGCACCGACGGCCTCGGTGGTTCCCCGAGCCCGCCGGTCACCATCACCTCGGTCGTGATCGGCGAGGGTCGCCTGGTCACCAGCACGACGTCCACCGTCGACCCGGCCGTGTCCACGCCGGTGCCGTCGTCGACCGCCACCTCGAGCACCGTCGTCCACCGTCGACCCGTCGGTGTCGACCCCGCAGTCGACCGTCACCACCAGCATCCCGGCCTGACCCTCGGGTCAGGCGGTGAGGTCGGCGGGCGTGGCCGGACGGCCGTCGACGAACACCCGGACGTCGTCGACCGCGGCGCCCTCGGCCCGCCAGGTGCCGTCGGCGTCGCGCACGCAGGGCGGTGGCGCTCGGGATGCCGACCAGCGACAGGCCGCTCGGGGCGAGCTCGACCGTGCGGTGCACCTTGTCCCGGGACCACTGCTCGACCCGGGGAATGATCGACATCTGGCTGACCACCCCGAGCCCGACGGTGAAGGCGCCGCCGCGGGAGTCGACCATCGGGTCGCACAGCACGTCGGCGCCGGCGTTCGTGCCGGCCAGCGCGGCGCCCGCGGCCCAGGCCGTCAGCACCGCCTCGAACACCGGGGTGTCCTTCAGCACCGAGCGCACGTGCATGGCCGACGTGCCGGCCAGGTAGATCATGCGGGCGGAGCGCAGCGCGTCGATGTGCTCGGCCACCGCCGCGTCGCGGCGGGTGAGCACCGGCACCTCGACCACGCCGACGCCCAGCTGACCGAACCACTCACGAGCCTGCTCGACCAGGCGCGCCGGGTTCTCGTAGGCGGATCCGGTCGGCAGCACGGCCACCTCGGTCGCCCCGCTGGCGTCGATGAGCAGCTGATCGAAGGTGCACCCGGGCGACCACTCGCCGCCGCCGACCAGGGCCAGCATGCCGGTCATGCCATGACCTCGGCGGTGACCACGCAGGCCCGGGCCTCGATGAAGCGGCGTAGCGGCCACACGAGGGTCGGGATGATGAAGCGTTCGAGGTCGACGACGGTGAGCCCGGTGGCCCGCACCGCTGCGGGCACGTCGCGAGCCAGGTGCAGGCCCGCCACCGCCGGCAGCAACGTGCCGGCCGACGACGTCAGCAGGCCGACCGGCCCGGCGTGGTTGACCGGCTCGATCAGGTGGAGGTCGCCGTCGTCGGCGAGCAACCGGGCCAACCCGGTGGTCGCCCGCAGCAGGTCGGGCACCTCGATCAGCCGGCAGGTGCTGACGATCGTGTCGTAGCGCTCGTCGGCGCGCACGCCGTCGTCGGCGGCCGCGGCCTCGACCAGGGTCAGCGCTCCGGGGGTGTCGAGGTCGAGCACCCGGCCCGGAGGCGGCGGCCAGGATCGCGCTCCGGCGCCGCCGCACCTCGGTGACCACGGTGGGCGGCAGTTGCCGCAGCCAGGGTGAGCGTTCGGCTGGTCGAGGGGTCCACGCCCGACAACGTAGCGGCGCACCAGGGCTCCACCGGACCCGTGGATCGGCGGCCGCAGCCCGATCCGAGGAGCGGCCGGTTGACACACGGAGGAAGATCGCACCAGGGGAGGGGCAACGGCGCTCCGGTGGCACGGCGCGTCGGGGCACGAGAGCGATGGGAGCCGTTCATGCGAGTGGGGCGTGCAGCATCTGGTCATCGACGCGGAGCGGCGGTGCTCGCCGCCCTGCTCCTGGTGGTGGGCATCACCACGATCGCCACCGCCCCGCCGGCCGCCGCGGCCGTGCTGTCGGTCGACGTGCTGGTCACGACCCACGGCACGGCGGCCACCAGCGTCAGCTCGCCGACGTTCACCACGGCACAGGCCGGTGAGCTGCTCGTGGCCTTCGTCACCGCGGACGGTCCCGAACGCGGCGAACGGGCAGACCTTCTCGAGCCTCACCGGCGGCAGCCTCACGTGGCGCCTGCGGCAGCGCACGAACGCCCGCGCCGGCACATCGGAGATCTGGACCGCCGTCGCGCCGAGCGTCCTCACGAACGCGACGGTGCGTGCGACCCACTCGGGCACCTTCGTCGGGTCGATCACGGTGGCGTCCTTCATCGGGGCCAACACCGCCACCGATGGCGCGGTCGGCACCGCCAACGGCGCCACGGGTGCGCCGTCCGGCTCGCTGACCACCACCCGGGCCGGTTCGTGGGTCTGGGGCGTCGGCAACGACTGGGACCGGGCCCAGACCCGCACGGTCGGGGCCGGCCAGACGAAGGTCGACGAGTTCCTCGCCTCGGTCGGGGACACCTTCTGGGTGCAGCGGCAGACGGCGACGACGGCCGGAGCCGGCACCGCGGTCACGGTCAACGACACCGCCCCGACGAACGACCGCTGGAACCTGTCGCTGATCGAGATCCCGACCGCGGCGCCCGACACCACCGCCCCGACGGTGCCGGCCAACCTGGCGGCGCAGGCCGTCGGGCCGAACCAGGTCAACCTGTCATGGTCGGCCAGCACGGACGACACCGCGGTCCAGGGCTACAAGGTGTTCCGCGGCGGGACGCAGATCACCTCCACGACGAACACCACCTTCACCGACACCACGGTCAGCCCGGCGTCGACCTACACCTACACGGTCCGCTCCTACGACCCCACCGGCAACACGTCGGCAGACTCGAACAACGCCACCGTCACCACGCCCGCGCTCGACACCCAGGCGCCGACGATCTCCGCGGTCACCGCCACGTCGATCACCCAGACCTCTGCGACGGTCACGTGGGGAACCGATGAGGCGGCGCACGTCACAGGTCGACTACGGCCTGAGCGCGTCGTACAGCTCGAGCACGACCCTCGACACCAACCGGGTCACGGCCCACTCGCAGGCGCTGGGCGGCCTGTCGTCCAACACGACCTACCACTACAGGGTCAGGTCGGCCGACGCCGCCGGCAACCTGGCGACCTCACCGGATCAGTCCTTCACGACGCTGGCCCCGGTGGCCGACACCACGAACCCGACGGCCACGGTGACGAGCCCGACGGCCGGGTCCACCGTGGCCGGCCCCGTGGCGCTGACCGCCACCGCGAACGACAACGTCGGAGTGGCCGGCGTGCAGTTCAAGGTGGACGGCACGAACGTCGGGGCCGAGGTCACGACCGCCCCCTACGGCGCCAGCTGGAACACGACCACGGTGGCCGACGGCGCCCACACCGTCACCGCGGTGGCGCGGGACGCGGCCGGCAACACCGGCACCTCGGCCGCGGTGTCGGTCACGGTGGCCAACGCCACCAACAACCCGGCGGTGGTCGGCCAGTGGGCCCCGATCACGACCTGGCCCGAGGTCGCGATCCACGCCGCGCTGACCCCGACGGGCAAGATCCTGACCTTCCAGGGCGACTTCTCCCAGGGCGGCCAGCAGTACGTCTACGACCCGACCAGCGGAGCGGTCGAACCAGGTCCCGAACGCGGCCGCCGACCTGTTCTGCGCGGGCCAGGCGGTGACCGCCGACGGACGCATCATGGTGATCGGCGGCACCGCCACCAACGGTGGGCTCGGCATCCGCAACATCACCGCATTCGACGCGACGACCGAGACCTGGCAGAACCTCGCGCCCATGCAGTTCCCGCGCTGGTACGCGACCGGCACGACGCTGGGTGACGGCCGCGTGCTGGTGACGTCGGGCTACGACAAGAACGACACCGACCTGGTGACGACGCCCGAGGTGTACGACGTCGCCGGCAACTCGTGGTCGACGCTGCCGAGCGCCACGCAGTCCCAGCCCGTGTACCCGTTCCAGTACCAGCTGCCCGACGGTCGCGTGTTGTGGGCGGGCGCCTCCGAGGTCCCGACCGTCACCAAGGTGCTGAACGTCGGCACCCAGACCTGGACCACCGTCGACGGCCGCGTCATCGACGGCTCGAGCATCGTCAACTACGCGCCGAACAAGTTCATGAAGGCCGGGTCCGCAGCCGACAGCGGTGATTCCGGTCCGTCGGCCCGGACCGCGTTCACCCTCGACATGAGCCAGCCGAACCCGACCTGGCAGCCCACGAGCTCGATGGCCTTCGCCCGCAGCTTCGTCAACCTCACCTCGCTGCCGGACGGCACCGTGCTGGCCACCGGCGGCGACAACGAGAAGTCCGGGTTCAACGACGCCAACGGCGTGCTGCAGGCCGAGCAGTGGAACCCCGCCACCGGCACCTGGAGCACCTTGGCCAAGATGACCGAGGCCCGGCTCTACCACTCCGTGGCGGTGCTGCTGCCCGACGGTCGCGTGTTCGTGGCCGGTGGCGGCGGCGACCCGGGGGTGCCCGACCACAAGTCGTTCCAGATCTACTCGCCGCCGTACCTGTTCAAGGGCGCCCGACCGACCATCTCGTCCGCGCCGGGCACCGTCCAGTACGGCGCCAACACGTTCGTCGCCACCCCCGACGGCGCGAGCGTGGCCTCGGTGTCACTCATCCGCACCGGCTCGGTCACCCACTCGTTCGACCAGAACGCCCGGGCCCTCTCACTGCCGTTCACCCAGACCGCCGGCGGACTGAACGTGCAGATGCCGGCCGACGGCAACACCGCACCCCCCGGCTACTACATGCTCTCGATCGTCAACAGCGCCGGCGTGCCGTCGGTGGCCAAGATGGTCCGCTTCCCGGCGCCGTACGAGGACGCGGTCGCTCCGTCGGCCCCGACGAACCTCACCGGCTCCGGCGCCATCGGCACGGCCACCCTCAACTGGACCGCCAGCACCGACAACATCGGTGTCACCAGCTACGACGTCTACCGCTCGACGACCTCGGGGTTCACGCCCAGCCTGGCGACCAAGATCGGCGCCACCACCACGACGACCTTCACCGACACCGGGGTGGTGGCCGGGAACTACTTCTACGTGGTCCGGGCCAACGACCGGGCCGGCAACGCGAGCGCGCCCTCGAACGAGGCCCCGGTCACCGTGCTGGCCGACGTGACCCCGCCCACGGCCCCGACCGGGCTCGCCGCCACCGCGGTGAACAGCAGACAGGTGAACCTGGCGTGGACGGCGTCGTCGGACAACGCCGGCGTCACCCGCTACAACGTCCTGCGCAACGGGCAGCCGCTCGGCACCGCGCCGGGCACGACCTACGTCGACGCGTCCGCGCAGCCCAACACCACCTACACGTACACGGTCACGGCGCAGGACGCGGCCGGCAACGTGAGCGGACCGTCGAACCCCAGCACGGTGACGACGCCGAACCAGGCGACCGCCATCACGGTCGACAAGGTCGTCAGCCTCCACCAGACCTCCCCGGCCACCGCCATCTCCGTCGGCGGGCTCACGACGACGGGCACCAACGAGCTGCTGGTCGCGTTCGTGTCCTCCGACGGTCCGTCGCCCGGCGCCGTCAGCTTCTCGGGGGTGGCCGGCGGCGGTCTCACCTGGAAGCTGCGGCAGCGCACGAACACCCAGGCCGGCACGTCGGAGATCTGGGTGGCCGCGGCCCCTGCGCCGCTGACGAACGCCACCGTCACCGCGACCCGGGCGAGCGGGTCGTGGGTCGGGTCGATCACGGTCGTCGGGTTCACGAACGCGAGCACGGCCGACGGCGCGGTCGCGACCGCCAACGCCAGCACGGGCTCCCCGACCGTGTCGCTCACCACGACCGCGGCCGGGTCCTGGGTCTGGGCCGTCGGCAACGACTGGGATCGAGCCGTGACCCGGGTGGTCGGCTCGGGGCAGACGAAGGTCGACGAGTACCTGGCCAGCGTGGGCGACTCGTTCTGGGTGCAGTCCCAGACGGCGCCGGGCGGGGCCGCCGGCTCCCTGGTGACCCTCAACGACTCGTCCCCCACCACCGATCGCTGGAACCTGTCCGCGCTCGAGATCCTGCCCCGCTGATCACCGGCCGCACACCTGACCACCGGAGGTCTGGATCTCGGCGCCGATCTGCCGATGGATACGGTGTCCCGCTCGTCCCACGCCGTGCGGGCGAGTCCCACGGCAGTGCGGGAGGCTGGTCCCACGAAGGTCATGAGGCGGCGAGAGATCGCTTCGGAGGTCGTCGACACCCAGGAGGACGCCGAGGTCGCGCGTCCCGACCGCTCCGCGCGCCTCGGCCTGCTGCTCGTGATCGGGGTCATCCTTGCGTTCGTCGTGGCGGCGTGGACCCGTCGGTGGGTGACCGAGGACGCGTTCATCGACTTCCGCATCGTGGGGAACCTGCTCTCGGGCCACGGGCCCGTCTTCAACCCGGGCGAGCGGGTCGAGGCGGGCACGAGCCCCCTCTGGCTGCTGCTGCTGTCCGCCGCCCGGGTCGTGACGCTGCAGCGCATCGACCTCGGCTGGCTGGCGGTGGGACTCGGGCTCGTCCTCACGACCTGGGGGCTCGTCGCCGGGGTGCTCGGGGCCCGGTTCGTCGGCGGCACGGGCTCGCGGCCGGCGACGCGGATGTGGCCGGCCGGCCTGCTCGTCGTCGCCGCACTGCCGCCGATGTGGGACTTCGCCACCTCCGGGCTCGAGCCCTCGCTGATCTTCGCGTGGCTGGGGACCTGCTTCTGGCTCGAGACACGCCGAGCCGTCCGCCGCCCGTTCGGTCCGGCATGGCAACCGGTCGCGCTCCTCCTCCTGCTCAGCCTCGGTCCGCTCATCCGCCCCGACCTCGGGCTGTTCACCGTCGGCTTCCTCGCCATGCACGTGGCCTGCTCCCGCCCAGGTTGGAAGGGGCGGATCGGAGCGGTCGCCACCACCGCAGCCCTCCCGGTCGTCAGCCAGGTGGCCCGCATGGCGTACTTCGCCGCGCTCGTGCCCAACACCGCCCTGGCCAAGGAGGCCAGCGAAGCGGACTGGTCGCGAGGGTGGACCTACCTCGTCGACTTCGTGCGACCGTACGGGTTGCTGCTGGTCGTCGCGCTCGTCGCCGTCCTGGTGGCCGCCCTGCCCTGGAGCCGTTGGCACGACGACCATGACCGCGGTCGCGTGTGGGCCGTGGCCACGCCGATGGTCACCGGCGCGATCTCGTGCCTCTACGTGGTGCGCCTCGGCGGCGACTTCATGCACGCCCGTCTGCTGCTGCCCGGCCTGTTCTCGCTCCTGCTGCCGCTCTTCGTGTGGTCGCCGTCCGAGGTCCGGGCCGGCATCTCCTCTCGGCTGCCGCGCGTCGTGCTGGTGCTGCTGGCCGTGTGGGCGGTGGCGACCGCGGCGACGCTCCGGGTGCCCTACGCCGGCGGGATCAGCGCCGATTCGAAGATCGCCGACGAGCGCGGGTTCTGGGCCGACAGCGCCGGGACGGCCAACCCGGTGACCGTCGACGACTACCGCAACTCGAGCTTCGCCCAGCTGGGGGCCCTGGCCCGAGAACGGTCCGACGCCGGCGCCGATGTGCTGATCCTGGGCTTCGGCACCGAGTCCGACGGCACCGAGCTGCCGCTCCCGCCCGGCAGCGGGGTGGTGCTGGTCGTCGACCACATCGGCATCGACTCGGTGATGGCCGGCGACGACGTCGTGGTCGTCGATCCCCACGGGCTCTCCGACGCCTTCGCGGCTCGCATCGAGCTCGTCACGCGGGGTCGCCCCGGCCACGAGAAGTCGCTCCCCGACGCCTGGATCCTGGCCCGCTACGGGATCGAGACCGACCGACCCGACGTCGTCGCCGCCGCAGCCGCGCTCGCCTGTCCCACGCCTTCGGACCTGCAGGCGGCCATCACCGATCCGCTCAGCGTCAGCCGGCTGCTGCACAACATCGCCTCGTCGCCCCGCCTCACGACCTGGCGCTTCCCCGCCGACCCGACCCAGGCGCCGCAGTGCCCGCCGTGAGCTGACGGCGCCACCGCTCGCCGATCCGTTCTTGCGGAGGTTCCAGCCGCCTGGGCGCAGGGTTCGTACGCAAGAACGGTGGATGCCGGGGCGGCTACCGCGCCGGATGCAGGGCGCGGGCCTGATCCGCGGAGGTGATCAGGGCGGGAACGGGCTCGACGAGCTCGGTGTAGCGGGCCGTGCCGTCGGCCTCATAGAAGGTCATCGTCCGCAGCGGGTTGGAGTACACGTGCAGGCTGGTGGCGTTCGAGCGACCGGCGTTGAGCACGTCGTGGACGGCGCCGGCCAGCACCGAGCCCAGCGCGCCGGTGCCGAGGCGCTCGGTTGGTGGGACCGGCCGGTCCGAGCGTGATCTCGGTGAGCGCGCCCTCGAGCACGACGAAGGCCGCGTTGGACCCGCCGTGATCGTGGAGCTCCACCTGCTGGTCGGGCGTCCATCCGAGGAGCCAGGCCTCGTAGCGCTCGGTTGCCACCAGGCGCACGCTCGTGCGGCTGAGCGGATCGTGGTCGACGTGCGGTCGCCACAGCGCATGGGCCCGGCCCAGACCGACCGCGATGTCGGCCAGCACCTCGACGTCGAGGGGCGGCAGACCGGCGGTGGAGGGCGGGGAGGCGAGGTCCGGGTCGGTGCGGTGGAGCGAGACACGTCGGGCCGCTGCCGCGCGGTCGGTGGTCGTGCCGACCAGTTGCGAGGTCATGGCGACACCCTAGAGGCTAAATCTGACCATTTCCATCAGGTATTGCGACAAACTTGAGAATCAGCCAGAAATGAGCCGGATGGCCCGTGTGCAACCCGGTGGTCGGGCGACCTGGTCGGCTTCCCAGGACGCTTCGCGTATCGTCGTCGCCATGACGCCGGAGGAGCTCGCCGACCTCGCGCACCTGCGCCGAGCACGCGACCTCATGGATCGCGACTACGCCGAGCCGCTCGACGTCCCGGCCATGGCCCGAGCGGCGTTGATGTCGCCGGCGCACTTCTCCCGCAAGTTCCGTGCGGCCTACGGCGAGACGCCCTACTCCTACCTCATGACCCGGCGCATCGAGCGGGCCAAGGCCTGCCTCCGCCAGGGCATGTCGGTCACCGACACCTGCTTCGCCGTGGGCTGCACGTCGCTCGGCTCCTTCAGCTCCCGCTTCACCGAGATCGTCGGCGAGACGCCCGTCGCAGTACCGGGCCCGCGACCACAGCGACCTCGAGGTCGTCCCGTCCTGCGTGACCAAGGTCGCGACCCGGCCGCGGCGCACCACGGTCCCGGCCTGAAGTCGCGCCGCACCGAGCAGGATCGGAGAAGCACCCGACGGAGCGGCGCTCGTACAGTCGTCCCATGGCACGTCACCGTCTCCACCATGTTCATCCCCGTCCACGACCCCGACGAGGCGCTCGGCTTCTACCGCGACGCGCTCGGCCTCGAGGTCCGCAACGACGTCGCCTCCGACGGCTTCCGCTGGGTCACCCTCGGGGCCCCGGGCCAGGACGTCGACATCGTCCTGTCCCAGCCGCACGGCGGCCGGTCGCAGGCCGAGGGCGACGCCCTGCTGACGCTGGTGACGCAGGGCTCGCTGCAGGCCGCGATCTTCCGCACCGACGACCTCGACGCCACCTTCGAGAAGGTCCGGGCGTCGGGCGCCGAGGTGCTCCAGGAGCCGGTGTCCCAGCCGTGGGGCGCCCGGGACTGCGCGTTCCGCGACCCGTCGGGCAACCTCGTCCGCATCGCCCAGGCCTGAGCGATGGCCCGGACCACGAAGGCGACCACGAAGACGACCACGAAGGCCACCAAGGCCAGGAAGGCCACGAGGCCGGCCGCTCGACCGCGCCCACGACGCCGACCGCCACGACCTGATCCGCGTGCACGGCGCGCGCGTGAACAACCTCAAGGACGTCAGCGTCGAGATCCCGAAGCGCCGGCTCACCGTGTTCACCGGCGTGTCCGGCTCGGGCAAGAGCTCGCTGGTGTTCGGCACGATCGCGGCGGAGTCGCAGCGGCTGATCAACGAGACCTACAGCTCGTTCGTGCAGGGCTTCATGCCGACGCTGGCCCGGCCCGAGGTCGACGTCATGGACGGGCTGACCACCGCGATCATCGTCGACCAGGAGCGGATGGGCGCCAACCCCCGCTCGACGGTCGGCACCGCCACCGACGCCAACGCGATGCTGCGGATCGTCTTCAGCCGGCTCGGCCAGCCCTACATCGGCTCGCCCCAGGCGTTCTCGTTCAACACCGCGACGATCAGCGGCGCCGGTGCGGTCACCTTCGAGAAGGGCGGCAAGCAAGACCCGGGAGAAGCGCTCGTTCACGCGGACGGGCGGCATGTGCCCGCGGTGCGAGGGCATGGGCTCGGTCACCGACTTCGACCTGACCCAGCTCTACGACGACACCAAGTCGCTCAACGAGGGCGCGCTCATCATCCCCGGCTACAGCATGGACGGCTGGTACGGCCGCATCTTCCGGGGCTGCGGCTACTTCGACCCCGACAAGCCGATCAGCAAGTTCACCAAGAAGGAGCTCGACGACCTCCTCTACAAGGAGCCGACCAAGATCAAGGTCGACGGCATCAACCTCACCTACGAGGGCGTGATCCCGAAGATCCAGAAGTCGATGCTGTCGAAGGACGTCGAGGCGATGCAGCCGCACATCCGGGCCTTCGTCGAGCGGGTGGTGACGTTCACGACCTGTCCCGACTGCGGCGGCACCCGGCTCAACGAGGCGGCCCGGTCGTCGAAGATCGACGGGATCAACATCGCCGACGCCTGCGCGATGCAGATCAGCGACCTGGCCGACTGGGTCCGCGGCCTCGACGAGCCGTCGGTGGCGCCGCTGCTGACCGCGCTGCAGCAGGCGCTCGACTCGTTCGTCGAGATCGGGCTGGGCTACCTCTCGCTCGACCGGCCCTCGGGCACGCTGTCGGGCGGCGAGGCCCAGCGCACCAAGATGATCCGCCAGCTCGGGTCGTCGCTCACCGACGTCACCTACGTGTTCGACGAGCCGACCATCGGGCTGCACCCGCACGACATCGCAGCGGATGAACGACCTGCTGCTGCAGCTGCGGGACAAGGGCAACACCGTGCTGATGGTCGAGCACAAGCCGGAGGCGATCGCCATCGCCGACCACGCCGTCGACCTCGGTCCCGGCGCCGGCACCGCCGGCGGCGAGGTGGTGTTCGAGGGGACCGTCGACGGGCTGCGGGCCAGCGGCACGCTCACCGGTCGGCACCTCGACGACCGCGCCTCGCTGAAGCCGTCGGTGCGCACGCCGTCGGGGGTGCTCGAGATCCGCGGCGCCGACACCCACAACCTGCAGGACGTCGACGTCGACATCCCGCTGGGCGTGCTCGTGGTGGTGACCGGCGTGGCCGGGTCGGGCAAGAGCTCGCTGATCACCGGCTCGGTCGTCGGGCGCGACGGCGTGGTGTCGGTCGACCAGGGCGGCGATCAAGGGCTCCCGGCGCAGCAACCCGGCGACCTACACCGGGCTGCTCGACCCGATCCGCAAGGCGTTCGCCAAGGCCAACGGCGTGAAGCCGGCGCTGTTCAGCGCCAACTCCGAGGGCGCCTGCCCGAACTGCAACGGGGCCGGCGTCATCTACACCGACCTGGCGATGATGGCCGGCGTCGCCACCCCCTGCGAGGTGTGCGAGGGCAAGCGGTTCGAGCCCGACGTCCTCGAGTACACGTTCGGCGGCAAGGACATCAGCGAGGTGCTGGCCATGCCGGTGACCGAGGCCGAGGAGTTCTTCGGCGACGGCGAGGCCCACACGCCGGCCGCGCACAAGGTCCTCGAAGGGCTGGCCGACGTCGGGCTCGGCTACCTCAGCCTCGGCCAGCCGCTGCCCACGCTGTCCGGCGGCGAGCGGCAGCGGCTGAAGCTGGCCACCCACCTCGCCGAGAAGGGCGGCGTCTACGTCCTCGACGAGCCGACCACCGGCCTGCACCTCGCCGACATCGAGCAGCTGCTCGGCCTGCTCGACCGGCTGGTCGACTCCGGCAAGTCGGTCATCGTCATCGAGCACCACCAGGCGGTCATGGCCCACGCCGACTGGATCATCGACCTCGGACCCGGGGCCGGCCACGACGGCGGACAGATCGTCTTCGAGGGCACTCCCGCCGACCTCGTCGCCGACCGGCTCCACGCTCACCGGCAAGCACCTCGCCTCCTACGTCGACGCCTGACGTCGACACCTCGTACCTCGCGATCACGACCACCACGAGTGCTCACGACCGCCGTGACGCTCGCTCCTCGCGGCGCGCCGCCGAGCGTTCCCCCGGACGCCGCCGGGTCGTCACCCACGGGCCACCGGCTGTTCAACGCACCGTGATCGGCTGACGCCGAACACTCACGAGCATCCACGGAGGAGCGATCATGGTGAACGAGGCACGACGGCGACCCCGCCATCTGGCAGTTGGGGCGGTGATCGCGGCCGGGCTGGTGCTGGCCGGCGCGACGGCCGGCGCGTGGGGGCGGCACGATGACCGCTCGTCGGACCTGCGCCGGGCGATCGACGGCGGGCGGGCCCGCAACGTGATCATGTTCCTGGGCGACGGCATGGGTGACTCGGAGATCACCATCGCCCGCAACTACGCCGAGGGCGCGGCCGGCCGCCTGGCGATGGACGGCCTGCCGCTGACCGGCGAGTACACGACCTACGCCGTGCAGTCCGGCACCACCGACGTGCCCGACTACGTGACCGACTCGGCCGCGTCCGGCACCGGATGGGCGACCGGCCACAAGACCTACAACAACGCGATCTCCGTCGACCCGGTCACCAAGCAGCCGCTGCCGACGATCCTGGAGCTGGCGAAGAAGGCCGGCTACCGCACGGGCAACGTCACGACGGCCGAGCTCACCGACGCCACGCCGGCCGTGCTCGACTCGCACGTGAGCCTGCGGTCCTGCCAGGGACCGGCCGACATGGCAGCCTGCCCCACCGAGGTCAAGCCCGGTGGCCTGGGCTCGATCGCCGAGCAGACCGTCGACCATCGCGTCGACGTGCTCATGGGCGGCGGCAAGCAGCGCTTCGACCAGGCCACGGTGGCCGGTCCGTCGGTGCTGCAGCAGGCCCAAGACGCCGGGTACCAGGTGGCCACCGACCAGTCGGGACTCGATGCGGCCCGGTCCGACACGCCGTTCCTCGGCCTGTTCGCCCCCGGCAACATGGACCTCGAGTGGACCGGCCCGCTGGCCGCGCCCTATCCCGGTCCGGCCGCCACCGCCTGCACCGAGTCGAACTCGGCCCGGCCGGCCACCGAGCCGCACCTCCCGGACATGACGGCCAAGGCGATCGACCTCCTCGACCGCCAGACCCGCCGCAGCGGCAAGGGGTTCTTCCTCCAGGTCGAGGGCGCGTCGATCGACAAGCAGGACCACGCCGCCAACCCCTGCGGGCAGATCGGTGAGACCGTCGCGTTCGACCAGTCGATCGCCGTCGCTCAGGCCTACGTGCAGCGCCACCCCGACACCCTCATCATCGTCACCGCCGACCACGGCCACACCAGCCAGATCATCGATCCGCAGACGGCCACCGATCACAGCCCGGGCCAGATCGCCACGCTGATCACGGCCGACGACGTGCCGATGGTCGTGAACTACGGGACGAACCTCCCGGGCCGCAGCCAGAGCCACACCGGCACCGAGGTCCGGATCGCGGCGTCAGGGCCGCAGGCCGCCAACGTGGTCGGCATCACCGACCAGACCGACCTGTTCCACACCATGGCCCGAGCGCTCCGGCTCGAGTAGGCCCACCCGCACGAGGCGGCCGGGGCGTCCACGAGGGCGCCCGGGCCGCCGCGCGTCAGGGCCGGGTGTCGTGCCGGGGTGTCGTACTCGATCCGCGCTACAGGAGGGCGTCGTCGGCGTAGACCAGCCGCGACTGCCACACCGGCCGACCGTCCTCCTCGTCGGCGAGGGTGATCGGGGAGGGATCACCGGGCAGGCGCTCCCACTCCTCGACGTGGACCCGCCAGTCCCGACCGGACCCGGGCTTGACGACGGGGAGGTCGACGGGAGCCTCGAGCGACCCGACCCACGCCGCCTCGGCCTGGTCGTGGCCGTGGCCGCGCACCGGCAGGACCGTGGCCTTCACGGTCTTCCACCCGAGGTCGCCGGGGATGCTCGGGTCGCGTCTGCTGCAGCGACGCCACCACGACCCGGTTCTGCATGACGGAGGCGGCGAAGAGACCGGCCGGCGATGCCGCCTCGCGGAACCGGGCCCGTACGCCCACCGGCCCGCTCAGGACGACCCGGACGTGGCGCAGGTCGGTGCGCGAGACGCTCAGCGTCCGCTCGGGCGGCACCTGCACGAAGTCGCACCGGACCGGCGTCGACAGGTGGCAGTTGGCGAGCGAGTCGGGTTGGTAGCGGGCGACGGCGAGTCGGACGAAGGGCCAGAACGCGTCCCCCGGGCGGATCGCCACGTCGACGTACCAGAGCTGCCGCTCGTAGTTGAACTGCGGGGCGTAGCCGAGCACCGTCACCTGGGGCACCGGGGCAGGCAGGGCCGCCAGCGGTAGGGTCACCGGCGCCCCGATCGGCAGCGCCTCTCCGGGGCGGTCGTCGAGGCCGCTGACCTTCAACAGGTCCTCGAGCTCGACCGCGATCGATCGGTTCGTGACCGGTGCGGACGCCCACACCGGGTCCTGGCCCCACTGGCTCACCCAGGGCACCTCACCCGGATCGTGGCCACCCGAGGCGATGAGCACGCCGAGCAGCTCGCCCGAACCCGAGGAGTACCAGGGTCGCTCGAGGTAGATCCGCAGTCCCGACAGCCGACGCTGCCGCACCGCCATCGGCTGCTCGGGCTCGTCGCCGCCGTGCCACCGGAACAGCGGGATGACCGAGTGCACGATCGGCGCCGCTGGTCGGTGGGTGCTGGGGATCGACACGACCACGTCCGGGCCGATCGTGCTCTTGCCGTCGTCGACCGGCGCATCGGGATCGACCGGATCGGGGACGACCGGCCCGGCCAGCGCCTCCGGATCGAAGTACTCCCGGAAGCGCGTCTGCGCCCGGAACCGATAGGTGACGACCCGATGGTGCGTGTCCCCGAGGTGGTGCACGTTGGCGTGGACCGTGATCGGGCCGTAGCCGGGGATGTCGAGCGGCTGGTCCGCGTACGACAGCAGGGCGAGGTCCTCCTCGGGCGCGATGGGCACCGTGAAGGCGACCGATCGGGTGGGCCGCTCCTCGGGGGCCGGGAAGGTCAGGTCGTCGACCGAGTCGACCCACCGCGCCTCCGCCGTGATGGACTCCGTGCTCGGCCCGTGGACGTCGACCGCGCCGAGCAGGATCGAGTCGACGCCGTCGGGCACCCGGAACGCTCCGACCCTGGTGGGCCGGGGTGCCTCGAGCGGGCGGGGCACCGCGTGCACGAGTGTGACCTCCTCGAACGGTGTGAAGGCCCACAGCCAGCCGTCGACGACCGCGTCGATCACGTCCTGGTCGGCTCGGACGAGCGGCGGCAGGCTCCGCCAGATGCCGAACAGGTCGAGGTCGGCGACGTCGAGGCTGCTGGCCAGCCGGAACCGGTGACGTTCGCCCGGGGGCAGTCCGAAGGTCAGGACGCGGCCGTCGATCCGCCCGGTGATCCCCGCCGCGGACTCGAGCACCATGCGGATCGGCTCGAGCGCCGGCCAGTCACCACCCCAACGAGCGGTGACGCCTTCGGTGGAGAACGGGAACGGGATCTGGCGATCGAGCCCGGCGTCGGGGAACACGATCGAGAGTCCCTTGCTCAGCGTGTCGGGCAGGTAGGGCAGCACGAGGTCGTCGGCGTCGTGCACCACGTACTGACCGTTGGCCGGCATCAGGTCGGGGTCGGCCTGCAGCTGGGCCAGCGTCTTCAGGTCGGCCGGGTCGACCGACGGCTCGTGCTCGAGCCGCACGCCGTCGATCGGATCGGTGGCCGTGGGGTCGTCGAGCTTCGTCACCGTCTGGTCGTAGAAGGTGCCCGACTCGCGCAGCGCGGCGGCGAGGGCCCGCCGCCGGTCGGCGGGGTCGGCCGAGCCGATGGCCTCGTCGAACGCACCGTGCAGCTCGGCCTGGGTCTGACTGGTCTTGGGCGGCGCGAAGTGCCGCTCGCTCCGCTCGTGGTAGTCGAGCGCGGGCAGGGATGCCGCGTAGTCGGCGGGCGGCGTGACGGTCAGCTGCAGGGTGTCGAGGTCCTGCACCACACCCGAGCGGATCACGACCTGCCGCAGCGACTCACCGGTGGTGTAGGCGATGCGGGGGACGATGGCCGGCGGCGGCACCGGGTCCCAGCGCAGGAACGGTCGCAGCGGCGTGACCCAGTCGAGGGCGGCCGCCACCAGGGCGGCCGGCAGGTCGGCCTCGATCGAGCCCGCCACCAGGCGGCCGACGCGGTCGGGATCGACCACGTCGACGGGCGCGACGAGCGGCTGATCGGTATCGAGCAGGGCCTGGCGGAAGGCCTCGCCGACGAGCGCCGCCCGGCTCACCCGGGAGATCGTCGAGGGGGCGGCGGCACCGGTCTCGGAGCCGGCGCCGCTCGTCCGACGATCACGCAGCCGACCCACCGCGACCGCGGCCAGATCTGATCCGAGCACACGACCGAGGCCGCCGCCGGCGTCGATCGGTGACCCGTCCGGCGCGACGGCCAGCCCCGGTCCCACCGACAGGCGGCCCGCGTCCGGCGCCGGGTCGCCCGGCCGGACCCCGCCCTGGAGCCGATCGATCGTCAGCCCCGCGATCACGCCGGAACCGGTCGTGGTGGGGACCGGCGTCGGGCCGCTCTGCTCGACCGCACCGGCGACCGCCTCGGCCCGCAGCGGCGCGACGAGGTGCGCGGCGGCCGGCAGCGCGGGCCGCACGGCGCCGAGCAGCGGGCCGATGACCCCGGCGACCGGGCCCACCGGCACCGTGGGTGGCCCCAGCTGGTGGGGTCGGCAGTTGCCGGCCAGGTCGACCGCCCAGGCCCGGAAGGCGTAGGACCGCCCGAAGCGCAGGCGCGGCAGCGTGCCCGGCTCGACCTTCGGGCGCACGACGATGGGCGTCACCGGATCGGCCCCGCCGTCGACCGGCGGCTCCTCGATCTTCTCCTCGCCCCCCTCGTGGCGCACCCGCTGGCCCGGCTTGGGCGCGCTCGAGGCTCCAGCCCTCCCAGCCGAACAGGGCGTCGTGGACGTGGATCGGGCTGGTGTCGGTGCGTCCGGCCTCGTCGGGGGTCTCGTTGGCCGCGGTGCCCTGGATGAAGCCGTCGTCGGGCAGGTCGTCGAACACCAGGCGGCCGTCGATCTCGACGTCGATGCGGCGGGCGTGCAACGTGTCCCACCGGCCGACGGTGTCGTCCCACGCCTCCACCCGATAGCCACGGGTCACGTCCTCGGTCTGCAGCAGCGGGGCCTCGCCCTTGTCGACCTGCAGTTGCATCGCCTGCTGCTCGTTGAGCCGACCCTGTGAGGTCATGGCCCGGTCGGTGCGGGAGACGGTGAACCCGATCGTGCGCAACGCCGGCGACGCGGCATGGCCGGGGTCGCCGTTGCGTTGGGCCGCGAGCAGCCGGGGGATGGTCCACAAGAACCGCTCGAGCTTGAGCGCGGAGCCGTCGGCGTCGACGTCGAGCAGGGAGAACAGGTCGGCGGCGCCGAGGCGCAGGCGCTCGTCGCTCCACGCCGCGGTGCCCGCCACCGTGACGAGGTCGTCGCCCACGGCCGCGCAGGCGGTGCGCATCGGCCGGCAGGGCGCCGGGTCGCCGCCGGGCCGGAGGATCGCGATCAGTGAGGTGCTGGTGCGCAACCGGGCCGGATCGGCGACCCGCAGGTCGACGACCAGGCCGAGGGCCCGGAGCAGCCGGCCGTGATCACCGACCATGCCGACCCGCTGGTGGAAGTCGGGGATCTTCTGCGGGAGCGGCGGGGTCGTGGCCCCCTCGACCGGCTGCTCCCGGTAGTCGCCCGTGAACGCCTCGGGGCGCTCGTAGTAGCGACGGGCCCGGTGCAGGTCGAGCAGCATGCGGGTGACCCAGTCCTCCTGGCTCGAGATCAACCGCTTGGTCTCCTCGAGCGATGGCGCGTCCTTCCCCGATCGGCGCTCCCCGAGCATCTCGTCCAGGCGAGCCGTCAGGCGGGCCTCGTCGATGCCCTCCCTCGGATCACCGAAGCGGCCGTCCCGACCCAGGAGCCGCCCCATCGGGCTGGCGTCGGGCAAGGGTGGATCGGTCGGGCTCGAGAAGATCGTCAGCAGGTGGACGAGCTTGGCGGCGTCGTGCACGCCGGCCGCGTCGAAGGTGCGCCAGCGCCGATCGCTCCAGTCCGGCGGCTCGCGGCTCTCGACCGGGGTGTCGAGCGGGAAGGCGGCATCCCAGGCGGCGGGGTCGATGGGGTCGAGCAGCGGCGTCGCCTCGATCGGACCCACCTGGTCGGACAGCTCGATCGTGGTCGGCGCGCCGTTCCGGCCGTTCTTCACGAGGTCGGCCCAGTGCGGGAAGGCGTCGAACTCGTCGAGGGTCGTGGCGGGGTGATCGCCGAGCAGGTCGGGCGAGACGAACAGCGACACGTGGAAGTCGGCGTCGTCGGCGCACGAGTGGGGCAGGGCGGTCAGGAGGAACCGTTCGGTCGCCATGTCACGCTCCTACGAAGGCGAGGCAGTACTCGTCCCACGGGTCGGATGCGCCGTCGACGACGGCCATCAGCTCACGGAAGCTCGGGTCGCCCTTCGAGCCGGCGAACTGGCGCTCGCACGTGATCGTCACCGGGATCGAGATGAAGAAGATGTCGATCTCGATGGTGAGCGACGCCCGGCCGACGAGCTTGCCGGTGTCGAACACGTAGTGCAGTTCGAGGTAGAGCTCGATCGACGCCGAGATGAGGCCGAGGACGTTCACCTCCCCCCGCAACCGGAAGTACGCGGTGAGCGACCCGCCCGTGCCCTCCAACCGCAGGTACACGCCGACCATGGCCGACACCGAGCCCGAGGCCACGACGAGATCGACCGACAGGGTCGCTCCCGCCTCGAGCCCGACCTCGAGCACGGCCAAGCCCTTCGGCGAGATCCGCAGGAGGAACCAGCCCCCGCCGCCGATGAAGGTGACCTGGAGGGTGAAGGGCCGCTCACGGCTGCAGAAGTTGAAGCCGACGCTCAGCTCGCCGCCGAGGAACGGCACCTGGAGGTCGGCGCCGAGCGAGATGTTGGTCAGGGCGAAGACGCCGACGGCGACGCTCGGCAGCGCCAGGGTGAACCCGGCGCTGAGGCCCTTGGCCGACACGTCGAGGAAGGGCGGGTCGGAGAAGCCGTCGAACGGGATGAGGTCGCGGAGCTTCTCGACGAACCCGAGGATGCCGACGAACTCGAACTTCTCGAGCACGACGTCGACGTCGGTCTTTCCGGCTGAGCTGGCGTGGAACGACAGGTGGTCGAAGGCCACGTTCACCAGCGAGGCACCGGGCAGGAGCTTCAGCGTGAAGTCCCGCAGCTCGGCCAGCACCTCCACGCCCATCTCGCCCTTGCCGCTGGCCCGCCCGTCGATGGCCAGCACCAGGCAGTTGTCCGCGTTCTTGGGGACGAAGATCGGGTCCTCGATGCCCAGGAACGGGTGGTCGGGCGACGGCCAGCTGCCGACCCGGGGCCGCCACTCCATGCGGAAGCGGGCCTGGACGCTGCTGTCACCGAGTCCGTGCAGGGTGCGGACGAGATCGGCCAGCAGGTCGGCGGCGGCGAGGACCTCCTTCAGCACCTTGGCCAGGCCGAGCAGCTCGTTGCGGGCCAGGGGCGTGAGCTGCGGGGCCACCGCGTCGATCTGGGTGACCGCGTCGCGGAGCGCGTCGAGCGGCGCGGCCATGGCCAGCTCGATCTCGGCTTCGGTCTTCTGGACGAGCGAGCCGACGGCCGCCACCACCGCGTCAACCGCCGCGGTGACCTGCGACTCGAGGGCCGAGGCGGCGCCGAGGGCGGCGACCGCGTCGGCGTGGAGCTGGGCCCGGCCGACGGTGCGGTCGACCTGGGCCTGGGCCTCGGCCGCGGCCCGTTCGGCCGCCTCCTTGACCTTGGCCAGGTCGGCCAGGAAGCCCTCGATGCGACCGAGCGCCTGCGACACGACGTTGGGCGCCTTGAGCAGATCGTGGTCGACCGCCAGGATCAGGTCGATCAGCGGGATGATGCCGAACAGCATCGGGCCGTTGTCCCGCAGGAACTTCACTGGGTCGAACGACTGCGCCGCCATGGACGCCACGTCGCCGACCGGCCCGCTCAGGCGGGAGAGCCCTGCGATCGGCACGGTGGGCGTGACGAAGCCGCCTGCCTTGTCGCTGCCCGAGGGCGCGCTGCCCCCGCCGAACTCGAGCTTCGGGACCGTGCCCACGACCTCGGCCCAGACCTCTCCCCCGTTGGCCGCCGCCCCGAACCCGTTGTCGTTGTTCGTGTAGACCGCGGCGTACGCGATCTTCAGCGGGCCGGTCCGGGCCAGCTGCTGCACCGCCGGGTGGGTGACCTGGGCGTGGTCGAGCTGCGGCGTCGAGGTGCCCTGCGCCGCCTTGCCCGCCAGCGTGAGGTCGACCGTCTCGACGACGGTGTCGCCACCGGACCGGGCCTCGGCGAACGCGATGTGCTGCCCGCCGGCGGTCACGGTGCTGTCCGGGTCGGCGGCGTAGAACGCGTCGAGCAGGTCGCGCTCGGCCTGGTCGGCGCTGAACGCCTCGGCCACCCACACGAGCGGGGCGACGAGCCGGACGGGCCGCCGTTCGGCGTCGACGGTGTGCCACACCCAGCGGAACTTCGACCCGTCGAGCGTGGTCGGCCAGAAGAAGCGCTTCTGCTCCGTCGCGCTCGGCTCCTGGATCGTTGGCGTCACCAACGGGTCGAGGCGGACCTCCTGGAACGGCAGGTTCAGCGCGGCGTACCGCTTGGTCGGTTCGCCGACCACGATGAACATGCGCTGGTAGAGGCGGGCGACCGAGGGCGAGGCGTTCTCGAGGCGTCGCTCGGTCTGCTTCACCAGTGCGGCCTTGTGCCCGAAGGGGTAGAGGTAGCCGGGGTAGACGACCTGCACGAACTGGTCCCGACCCATCGGGGCGATGTGGTCCCAGGCCAGGATCGCCGACAGCGACGCCGCGCTGTAGTCGGCGGTGTCCCAGACGCCGTGGAGCTCGAGCCACGACCCGAGCGCCGACAGCCAGAGGGAGCGGGCAGCCGCCGGAGTCGGCGGGAGGAGCTTGCCTCGCAGCCCGAGCCAGGTCTCGGCGGTCTGACGCACGAGCATCGTGCGGTCCTGGCCGTCGAGCGACATCGGGAACGGCAGGTCGTCGTGCTGCAGCGGCATGTCGTTGCGCGGCGGCGTCAGCGGGTCCGGGTAGCGCTCGCGATCGCGCGCCCAGATCGCCCGCACGATGCGGCTCTGCGTGAACCGCTCGTCGGTCGGCCCGGCGATCACGTGGCCTCCGCTGTCGGTCGGGCGCCGACCCAGGCGGGTGTGCCAGAGCTCGACCCGGTCGGCGTCGCCCTCGGCCTCCACCGGCGTGTCGGCGTGGGCCCAGCCTGCGCCGTCGTCGGGTGAGATCACGAGGCGGTACGGAGCCTCGATCGCGGTCTCGTCGGCATGGGGCGGTCGGCTGAAGGTCGGCCGTCGGAACGGCCGCGGGGGCCGGACCGGTGTGACCACCAGCCCTCCGGCGTCCGCAGTGGCGAACAACGACGGCACCACGAGGCGCCGATCGCCGATGCCCAGCACGAGGTCCTCGGCCGGAGCCGGAGGGGACGACACCCGCTCGACCGTCCCCGGTGTCGTCGCCAGCACCGATCGGGTCAGGCGCAGCCCGCGCAGCTGCGTCTGCAGCCCGGCGACCGTGCCGGCGTCGACCTGAGCGGACTTCGGCGCCGGCCGCACGACGAGGCCCAGGTCGCCGACCACCGCCTGCAACCCGCCGGGCAGCGTGAGCACGAGCCGGCCGCCCGAGGCCGGGTCGACCGGGGCCAGGCCCGGCCGGGCCAGCGGATGGACGACCATCCGGAGGCGACCGAGGGCCTGCAGCAGCCCCTCGCTGGTGAACGGCACCGAATTGCCCGGCGGCAGACCGACCACGATGCGGCTGCTGCGTGACGGTCGCGCCCGGATGGGGATCGGGATGTCGGGGTCGCCCTCGTACTGCGCCTCCTCGCCGAGGTGCTGGTAGGTGAACCGGAAGACGAGGTGCCCTTCCGCGTCGCGTGCCTGCAGGAGCGGGTTCCGTCCACCGACGACCTGGCACCCGTAGGCCTCCACCCTGAACGCCACCAGGTCGCGGGCCCGCACGACGTCGATCGAGATCGGCACCTCGTCGCCGAACGATCCCGGGTCGGGCTCGGGTTCGACCTCGGTGAAGACCCCCAGCCGGTGGACTCCCGTGAGGAAGCGATCCGGAGCGATCTCGAGGACGCGGCCTCCCCGCGGGGTCGACGAGGTCGACGGTGTGGATCGACGTGCAGGTGCCATGGAGCCTCCGCCAGGAGTCGGGGCCCGGTCGCTCCAGTTCGCCCCTGGCGTGGCCGTGCGGGTTCTACGGTCCCCCGCCGGGCACGGTACGCCTCTGCCCCCTGTCGGTCCAGGGTCATGACGGAGGTCGCTGCGAACCTCACGCAGCGTCGTGGGACTGGTGCTCCCCTCGTGTCCATCCGTCGACATGCCGAGCGATCTCGACCGAGCTGACCGGCCCGGACCGACCTGACCGAGCCAGACCGACCTGACCGAGCCGGACCGACCTGACCGAGCCGGACCGACCTGACCGAGCCGGACCGACCTGACCGAGCCGGACCGGGCTGACCGGACGATCGGGCCTCAGCGATCGAGCGAGCCGTCCGGAGCCTCTCGGAACGAGGGGTCGGCGAGGGTCCGCTGGAGCCGCCGGACGAGCTCGACGGCCTCGTCGGCCGGCCCGTCGCTGAGCCCGCACGCGGTGGCCAGCGTCGGGCCGAGGAGCCGGAGGCCGAGTTCGAGCAGCGCGAGCTCGAACGCCCGGGACCGGGCCATCGCCTCGTCGAGGCCCTGATCCCGCAGGGCGGCGACCAGTCGCTCGATCAGCGGGAAGGTGCGCTGCAGGGCGGCCGGCTCGGCACCGTCCAGGATGGCGCGGACCATGATCCGGTCGTACACGTCCAGGACGCCATCGGCCGCCGAGGTGAACCCGTCGCCGTGGATGACCGGGACCGTCGGGGACGCCGAGCTCAGCTCTCGCGCCTCGTGCTCCAGCACCTCACCCAAGAGGGCTTCCACGGTGGGCCATCGGGCCTCGAGCCACTCCAGCGGCACGTCGGCCTCCATGGCGACCCACTTCATGGTGACGGGCCGGGGGCCATGGGTCGAGAACAGCTTCGCCCCGACCTCGAGCACCCGCGCACGCGCCGATTCGTCCCCTTCCCCCGTCACCGTGCCTCCACCCGTGGAGTCTCGCGCCGATCGAGTGCCGGCCACGGTCGACCCGGCCTCCCCTGCGGGCGGGCCGGGCACAATGAGGGCCGGCCCGTGGTCTGCGCCGCCGAGGGAGGACGCCATGCTCCGAGATCCGTTGGCCACCCACGAGGTGACGAACCAGCCGCCACCGCTCACGGACTACGACGTCTTCGGCGCCGATCGCACGCTGCGGGCGGCCCTCGAGCGTGAGGGGGCCGGATGGGCGCTCGACGAGCTGCACGAGCTCGGCCGCCTGGCCGGGTCGGCCGAGGCCCAGGCGTGGGGCGAACAGGCGAACGCCAACCCACCGATCCTGCGCACGCACGACCGGTACGGCAACCGCGTCGACCGCGTCGAGTACCACCCCGCGTACCACGAGCTCATGCAGGTGGCGGTCGGCCGGGGCCTCCACGCCGCTCCGTGGGCCGACGACCAGGCGGGAGCCCACGTGGCTCGCGCCGCCAAGGTGATCACCTGGTACCAGGTCGATGGCGGCCACATCTGCCCGATCTCGATGACCTACTCGGTGGTGCCCGCCCTCCGACAGCAACCCGAGGTGGCCGCCGACTGGGAGCCCGGCATCGTCAGCCGCACCTACGACGGCGCCTTCGCCCCGGCATCGAGCAAGGCCGGCCTGACCTGTGGCATGGCGATGACCGAGAAGCAGGGCGGGTCCGACGTCCGGGCCAACACCACCACGGCGACCGCGATCGACGGCGGCGGCCCGGCCGGTGAGTACCTGCTCACGGGGCACAAGTGGTTCTGCTCGGCCCCGATGAGCGACGCGTTCCTGATGCTCGCCCAGACCCCCGGCGGGCTGAGCTGCTTCCTCGTGCCCCGGTGGACGCCCGACGAGTCGCCGAACGTCTTCCGCATCCAGCGCCTGAAGGACAAGCTCGGCGACCGCTCGAACGCGTCGAGCGAGATCGAGCTGGCCGGCACCTGGGCCCGGATGGTCGGTGAGGAGGGTGCCGGCGTCCGCACGATCATCGAGATGGTCAACCACACACGGCTCGACTGCTCGCTCGGGTCGGCGGCGGTCATGCGCAGGGCGATCGCGGAGGCGATCCACCACACATCGCATCGCGAGGCGTTCGGCGGTCGGCTGGCCGACAAGCCCCTGATGGCCAACGTGCTGGCGGATCTGGCCATCGAGTCCGAGGCCGCGACGGTCAGCGCCATCTGGCTGGCCGGCCTGTTCGACCGGGCCCAGGCCGGTGACGACGAGGCGAGCAGCGCTCCGGCGGTTGAGCACGCCCGTGCTCAAGTACTGGCTGTGCAAGCGGGCGCCGGTGCACACGGCCGAGGCCATGGAGTGCCTGGGCGGTGCCGGCTTCGTGGAGGAGTCAGGCCTGCCGCGCCTCTACCGCCAGGCTCCGGTCAACGGCATCTGGGAGGGCTCGGGCAACGTCATGTGCCTCGACGTCCTGCGGGCGATCGGCCGGAACCCCGACTCCCTCGATGTGCTCTTCGACCGTCTCCGGTCGGTCCGCGGCGCGGACGATCGCCTCGACACCGCGGTCGATGCGCTCGCCAAGGAGCTCACCGATCTCGACGACCTGGAGATGCGGGCCCGGGTGATCGTCGAGCGGCTGGCGCTCACGCTGCAGGCCGCGCTCCTCGTCGATGCGGAGCACGTCGAGACGCTCGAGGCCTTCTGCGCGACCCGGCTCGGCGACGCGGGCGGACGGGCCTTCGGCACGCTCCCGCGCGACGTCGGCACGGCCACCATCGTCGACTATGCGGCCGCGGCCGCCGGCGCGTGACGCTCGGGCTCCGACGCCTGCGACGCTCACTCGGGCTCGAGCACGACGCGCACGCCGAGGAGGCGGACGGGACGGTCCAGGGGGAAGCGGCCGAGCACGACGAGGGCCTTGGCCACGGCGAGGTCGACGTCGGTCGTGGGTTCGTCGAGCTTGCTGATCTTGGTCCGCGTGAAGAAGGTCGCCGTGCGGACCTTGACCGCCACATGCGTGACTCGCCGTCCCTCGGCCACGACCGAGGCAGTGACCTCGCGGGCCAGATCGGCGACGTGTCGCTCGATCGTCTCCCGGTCGTCGAGGTCGTGGGTGAAGGTCTCCTCCCGGCTCCGACCCTTCGCGACGCGGGTCTCGCCCGTGATGGGCAGGACGTGACCGCCCATGGCGAGGAGCTTGAGGTTGGGGCCGATCGAAGGACCGAACGTGGCGGCCAGGACCCGGTGATCGGCCCCCGCCAGCTGAGCGACCGTCACCACGCCGAGCTCGGCGAGCCGTCGCTCGGTGCGCGACCCGACACCGTTGAGTGCAGTGACCGGCCGCCCGCCCATGGTTGCCGGCCAGGTGTCGAACGTCAGCCGGGCGACACCGCCGGGCTTGGCGAACCCGGTCGCCGCCTTCGCCTGGACCCGTGTCTGTCCGATGCCCACCGCGCAGCTGAGTCCGGTCTCGGCCGCCACCCGCTGCCTGACCTCCTCGGCCAGCGCCTCGGGATCGCCGATGTGCACACCCATGAACGCCTCGTCCCAGCCCAGGACCTGAACGGGAGCACCGAACGACCGCAGCACGGCCATCACCTCAGCGGATGCCGCGTCGTACGCGGCCCGGTCCGACGGCAGGAACACCGCGTCGGGACAGCGGCGCCGGGCCTCGCCGAGCGGCATCCCCGAGTGCACCCCGAACGCACGGGCCTCGTAGGACGCGGTGGCCACGACCTGCCGTGGGCGGCCGGGGTTGCCATCGCCGCCGACGACGACCGGCAGGCCGGCCAGCTCGGGGCGCCGACGCACCTCGACCGCCGAGAGGAAGTGGTCGAGGTCGACGTGCAGCACCCACTCGTCGGGGCGAGCCTCGGCGGCAGGTCCGGTCGACGCCATCGAGGTGTGGCTCAGAGGGCGGCGGCGTCCATGTCGTCGGAGAGGACCTTGTCGCCCGAGTCACCGGTGGCGTAGCCGCGGGCGAGCCCCTGGCTTGGGTTCTCGGGGAGCTCGCGGAGCGGCTCGGCCAGCTCGGCCACGGTCGGGCCGACCCGGTCGGCCAGCGGGGCGAGGGCCTCGAGGTCGAAGCCGTAGAGCTCGGCCGCGTTGGCGCCGAGGATCTTGTGCAGGACAGCCGGTTCCAGTTCGGAGAAGCGGGAGCGGATCGCCTCACGCGAGTGCGGGTAGGTGCCCTCGTCGTGGGGGTAGTCGCTGCCCCACATGAAGCGGTCCTGGCCCACGTACTCCATGGCCCGGGCGTCGGCCATGCCCGGCTGGCTCACACCCATCCAGCAGTTCTGGTGGAACGCCTCTGAAGCGAGGAGCTGACCCGAGCGCTCCTCCTTCGTGTAGCGGATCTCGCCCACGGCACCGCCGCCGCGGATCGACGTGAGCATGCCGTCCATGTGGCCGATCAGCGCCGGCAACCAGGCGCAGCCGTTCTCCGTCATCACGAACTTGAGGTTCGGGAACCGGTCGAACACGCCCGACAGGGTGAGCTGCACGAAGGGCCGCTGCGAGTAGAAGCTCGCCTCCATGATGTAGAGGAGCATCGCCGTCGGGTACTTGCCGTAATCGGGCACGCCGGTGCCGCCGTGCGCGTTGACCGGGATCTGCAGGTCCTCGAGGACCTTCCACAGCCGGTCGTACTCGGGGTCGTAGAGCGGCTTGATCCACTTCACGTCGGGCGGCAGCGCGGGCAGGAGCACGCCGCCACGCAGGCCGTTCTCCTTGATCCAGATGGCGTCCTCGATCGCATCGTCGATGTCGTTGAGGAAGATGTGCCCGACGCCGGCCCGACGCTCCGGGAACTCGCCGCAGAAGTCCTTGAGCCAGCGGTTGTGGGCCTGGATGCCGGCTCGGCGGTGCTCGTACTCCTCGGGCGGCGGCGGCGCGGCGAACAGCACGAAGCTCGGGAAGAACGGCGGCACCGTGTTCGGGAACACCACCTCGCCGACGATGCCGTCGGCTTCCTGCTGGCTGTTGCGCATCTCGTTGTCCCAGTTGCGCAGCCGGCGGTCGTCGCCCGGAGCCAGGTCCTTGTACGGGTTCTTGTACTTGTTGCGCCACGCGTCGAAGTCCTCGACGTACTCCTTGGCGAGGTACTCGCGGTACGCGGCGTGGCTCCCGCCGGCGTGGCTGTCCGACGAGATGATCGTGTAGTGGTCGGTCGGAGCCGACGGCGCGCTGACGGTCATGGTTCCTGTCCCCTTCGAGCCCTGCAGCTCATCCGTCCAAGGATGTCACTGCCTCGGAGTCGCAGCCTATGCGGGCCGAGAGTCGGCTCAGCCCCGTGAGCGGTCGTCGACGCCACACAGTTCTCGGCCCACGCCGGATCCGTCTCGCCGCCGATGGCCACCCACATGACCGGGATGCAGTGCGCGTGCATGCGGCCCGGCAGGCCGCTGCAACTCGGTCGGCGCATGGTCGGGGTGCGCCGCCACCCAGGCTCGTGAGAGGGAACAGGACATGTCGAACCTCAGCAGCTCCACCACGAAGGAATCTGAGCGTGCATCACACGGCGGGTTCCGACCGCCACCCCGGAATGCCGTGCCAGGCATCGATCTCCGACCCGTCGCGGCGACCGACGGTCCGGCCATCGTCGCGATGTTCCGGCGGTGTGGCCCCGAGTCCCGCTACGCCCGCTTCCTCGCTCCGCTGAGCTCGTTCCCGAGCGTCCACCTCGAGCGAATCCTCGAGCCCGCACGCGGTGACGAGGGTTGGGTCGCCGTGCCGTCGGCCGAGCCGGCGACGCTCGTGGCTCTCGGCAGCTGGAGCCGTTGCGGCAACGAGGCCGAGCTCGCCCTCCTGGTCGAGGACGCCTGGCAGCGCCAGGGCATCGGCTCCGCCTTCGTCGAGCTGGCAGCCGAGCGGGCCCGGGCGGTGGGCGTGCGCCGGTTCACCGCGTCGGTCGTCACCGGATCCGAACACGTGCGCCGTCTGCTCCGCTCGAACCTCGGACCGTTGTCCGGCCGCCTCGACGGCCCCGTCGACCACATCACGATCGAGTTGTCGTAGCTGACGGCGACCCCGATCACCCAACCGAGCTACGCGGGTTCGAAGGTCCAGTCGGGTCGCTTCCGGCGGTGGCGCTCGTCGTAGACGACGGTTCCGTCCTCGAGCAGCTCCTTGATGATCGGCACCAGAACCGGCCGCAACGGCGGAGACGTGCGCTCGAGCCGGGCGGAGAAGTCCGCCGGGAAGGCCCGCAGGATGCTGCTCACGACCTGCTGCTCCTCGGACCCCAGCGCGCACCGGTTCGCGTCGGTCACCGACCGCAGACGTGCGTTGATCACCGCGAGGTCGTCGTCGTTCCCCCGGCTCTGCTCGACCGCGGTGAGCCGTTCGGTGATGGCCAGCGTCCCCTGCTTGCACGCGGGGCACTGCCCGCACGACTCGATCGACAGGAACCGGGACAGCTCCCGCGCCACGCTGGTCATGTCGGTGGCATCGTCGTAGACCACGAACCCCGCCGCCCCGAGCCCGCTGCCGACCGCAGCGAAGTCCTCGTAGGTGAGCGGGGTGTCGAACCGCGCCACGGGTAGCACCGCGTTGGACACCCCGGAGAAGGCCGCCTTGAACGACCGGCCCTCCGGCGGGCCTCCACATCGCTCGAGCAGCGCCGCGAACGGCGTCCCGAGCTCGACCTCGTGCACGCCGGGGTGCCGGACGTCCCCGACCACGGTGGTGAGGATCGTGCCGGGCGAGGCGGCGGTGCCCATCGTGCGGAACCAGGTGGCGCCCCTGGCCATCACGTGCGTGACCGTGGCGAGCGTCTCGACGTTGTTCACGACGGTCGGGTTGCTGTCGGCCCGGCTCGTGATGCCGGAGACCTCGGCCTCCCATCCGCCGGTCGGCGCGGTGGCGAACAGCCCGTGCTGCCACGGTGGCAGCAACCGCGGGAGCGGCTCACGGCCCTCGATCACCTCGAGGAGGGCCTTCTCCTCACCGAACAGGTACTCGTCGGGCCCCTCGACGACGGTGACCGTGAGGTCGCTCAGGATGCCGGCCGCGGTGAGGTCGACCGCAGCGCGCGTGAGCGCGTCGACCTCCTGGCGGTACGAACGCTTGGTCGCCAGGTACACGTCCGTCGCCCCGACCGCGAAGGCGGCGATGGCTGCTCCATCCACCACGCGATACGGGTCGCGGCGCATGAGGAGACGGTCCTTGAACGACGCCGGCTCGCCCTCGGCGCCGTTGGCCACGACGTAGCGGGTCCCGCCGGCGCCGGATCGTACCGAGCCCCACTTGGTCGCGGTCGGGAACCCGGCGCCGCCGCGACCGCGGACCCCGGCGGCGGTCAGCTCCTCGATGGTGGCCTCCCACCCGAGCTCGATCGCCGATCGGAGCCCGACCCCGCCGCCGGTCTCGAGATAGGCGTCGAGGTCCGGGATCGGGCCGTCAGGGAGCAGGAATCGAACATCGTCCATCCGTCGAGCCCTCCGTGAGTCGGTCGTGCCGAGCCGTGGGGTGATGGTACGGCGGTGTTCGCCGCGGTCGCTCCGCCCCAGGTGGTAGTGGCCGTAGCCGTGGAGCTCGGAGCCGTCGGGCCACCGCAGCAGGTCCTCCATCCGCCGCGATCTGGCCCCTGGCCTGGACCTTCTTGCGACAGGAACTTACCGATCGGTAACCTACGCGCCCATGACGATCAAGAGCGTGGGCATCGTGGGTTCGGGGATCATGGGGGCAGGCATCGCCGAGGTGGCGGCCAAGACGGGGCACCAGGTCGTGCTGCGGTCCCGCAAGCAGGAGACGGCCGACGCCATGGTCGCCTCGCTGGAGAAGTCCCTGGCCAAGCAGGTCGAGCGGGGCAAGCTCAGCGAGGAGGATCGCGACTCCACGCTTGCTCTGGTGACCGCCACCTCGAAGCTGCACGACCTGGCCGACTGCGACCTCGTGATCGAGTCGGTGCTCGAGGACCTCGAGGTCAAGAAGGAGCTCTTCCGGGAGCTCAACGACGTGTGCAAGGACGACACGATCCTCGCCACCAACACCTCGACCCTCCCGGTGATCGAGATGGCCATGGAGACCACCCGGGCCGACAGGGTCTGCGGCGTCCACTTCTTCAACCCGGCGCCGGCGATGAGCCTGGTCGAGATCGTGCGGCCGCTCACCGCCAGCGACGACACCATCGCCGAGGTCCGGGCCTTCGCCGAGACCTGCGGCAAGAGCCCCGTCGAGGTCAGCGACCGGGCCGGCTTCATCGTGAACGCCCTGCTGTTCCCGTACCTGAACAACGCAGTGCGGATGCTCGAGAACGGCACCGCCAGCCGCGACGACATCGACACCGCCATGAAGGGCGGCTGCAACTTCCCGATGGGGCCGCTCGCCCTGCTCGACCTGGTGGGCCTCGACACCTCGCTGGCCATCCTCGACGCCCTCTACGCCGAGTTCCGCGACCCGAACTACGCCGCCATGCCGCTGCTGCGCCGCATGGTCACCGCCGGCCAGCTCGGGCGGAAGTCCGGCGCCGGGTTCTACGACTACGCCCGGAAGTGATCCTGCCGCGCTCGGCACGACCGGACGGGGCGGGTCGTGTAGAACCCAGGGCGTGCCGACAGAGCCTCCCCCGACACCTTGGGGGTTCCCGTCGGCGACCGTGGCCGACGAGGCCGGGGTCGTCGGGGTGGGGGCCGACCTCGAGCCCGGCACGCTCCTCGCCGCCTATCGCACCGGCCTGTTCCCCATGCCGGTGGGACGGGGCCCGCGCATCGCGTGGTGGTCGCCCGACCCCCGGGGGGTGCTGCCGCTCGACGGCCTGCGCATCACCCGATCGCTGCGCCAGTCGAACCGCCGCTACGAGGTGCGCATCGACACGGCCTTCGACGCGGTCATCCAGCGCTGCGCCGACCCCGCCCGCGACGGCGGCTGGATCTCGGCCGACATCATCCGGGCCTACACGACCCTGCACGACCTCGGCTGGGCCCACAGCGTCGAGACGTTCGAGGACGGCCGGCTCGTCGGCGGTCTCTACGGCGTGAGCATCGGGGGCTTCTTCGCCGGCGAGTCCATGTTCCACGACACCCGCGACGCGTCCAAGGTCGCGTTGCTGGGCCTCGTCGAACGCTTGACCCACGGCGGCGCCACGCTGCTCGACGTGCAGTGGACGACCCCCCACCTCAGGTCGCTCGGCGCCGTCGACGTCCCCCGGCCGCTCTACCTGGAGCTGCTGGCCGACGCCGTCGCGCTGCCCGATCGACCCGTTCGCCCCCTTCGACCCCTACGACGTCGACCGTTCTTGTCCGACCTGAGCACCTGGCGGGTACGGAAGTCGGACGAGAACGGCCGGGATCTGCGAGCATCGGCCGATGAGCTCGACGATCGTGTTGGTGCACGGTGCGTGGCACGGCGCCTGGTGCTGGGACCGGGTCGCCCCTCCGCTGCGTGAGAAGGGGCATGCGGTGGTCGCGGTCGACCTCCCCGGCCACGGCCTCGACCCGCGGCCGCTCGGTGACCTCCACGGCGACGCCGCGGCGGTCTGCGAGGTGCTCGACACCATCAGCGGCGACGTCGTGCTGGTCGGCCACTCCTACGGTGGCGCGGTGATCACCGAGGCCGGCGTGCACCCGGCCGTCCGACAGCTGGTGTACCTCGCCGCGTTCTGCATCGACGAGCACGAGACCTGCGCCACCACCGGCGGCGACGACCCGAGGCTCGCCGCCATCTCCCACGAGGGGCGGCCCAACCTGGCCCACGCGTTCGTCATCCAGGACGACGGCTCCATCACCCTCACCGCCGACGGCGCCGCCGAGTGCCTCTACAACGGCTGCGACCAGGCCGACATCGACTGGGCCCTCGCCCACCTGACCCCGCAGCCGATGGTCACCTTCACGCAGTCACCGGCCGTCGCCTCGTGGCGCACCCGACCGGCGACCTACGTCGTGTGCGACCGGGACCAGGGTGTGCACCCCGACCTGCAGCGGCTCATGGCCGAGCGCTGCGCGACGACGGTCACCTGGCCGGTCGACCACTCGCCGTTCCTGTCCGACGCCGGCCCTCGTCATCGACCTGCTGGCCGACCTGGCCGAGCGCTGATCAGGCGGAGACCGTCGCCCTGCCTGGTTGAGCAGCTCGTCGAAGGCCTCGGCCCGCCCGGTGTCCTCGTAGTCCTCCTGCACGGTGATCTTGCCCCAGCGCGTCTGCACGGCCAGCACGGCCCGGTTGACGTAGCGGTCCTCGCCGTCGGCGGCGGGCGACCAGACGTGCGAGCGGACCATGGCCCGTGCCTTCCACGGCGCGCCGTTCACGAGGATGTCCTCGACCTGCATCTGGATGCCGGCGGCCACGTAGCGCTGCAGGAAGCGCTCGATCTCGGCCCGACCCCGGTGGGTGGCGTAAGCGGCCCGCCCCGGCCGCGGGTCGCGGAACTCGGTCGAGAAGGTGCTGGTCCCCGGGAAGGACAGCGTGGCCTCATCGTCGAACATGGCCAGCGCCGGGCCGTAGTCACCCCGGTTCAGCGCCTCGATGTTCCGCCTGATCATCCATCGCACCGCTGCCTTGTACATGGGGGGCTCCTTGGTGGTGGGATCGAAACTAGATCGATCGATCTAGCGAGTATGCTCTGCGCCCATGACCGAGAGCAAGTCCGTGGGTACCCGTGAGCGGATCCTCGAGTCCAGCGGCGAGCTGTTCCGCCGCCAGGGCTACGCCGGCACCGGGATCAAGGCCATCCTCACCGCCAGCGACGCGCCGTACGGATCGCTCTACCACTTCTTCCCCGGCGGCAAGGAGGAGCTCGGTGCGGCCGCCCTCCGCGAAGGGGGTCTCACCTACCTCCGCCTCGTCGACGCGTTCTTCCCGGAGGGCGGCGACGTGCTGGCCGGCGTCGAGGCGTTCTTCGACGGCGCCGCGACCGTCGTGGAGATGACCGACTACGAGGACGCCTGTCCCATCGCCACCGTCGCCCTCGAGGTGGCCAGCACCAGCGAGCCGATGCGAGTCGCCGCGGACGAGGCCTTCGAGTCCTGGCTCCGGCTGCTCGCCCAGCGGCTCACCGAGGCAGGGATCGATCCGGTCCGCTCGCGCGAGCTCGCGATCGAGCTGCTCTGCGCCACCGAGGGCGCCTTCTTGCTCGCTCGCACCAGCCGGACGCCCGAGGCCCTCCACGTCGCCGGCCGCGCCGCCCTCGCCGCCGTGCGGGCCGCCCTCCCCGCCTGAGGTCACCGACCCGCCCGCCCAGTGAGCCGGCGTGAACCGCCACGGTGCACGGCAGCACACTCGGCCGCAGCGACCGCTCGATCCATCCGCCCAGTGAGCTGGCATGAACCGCCACGGTGCACCACCGCACACTCGGCCGGTGCGGCCGCAGGGGCAGCCGCGGCCGGGCGCACCTCCAGCCCAGCGCTCCCTACGTGCGCAGTTGCTCGTTCCCGCAGCTGACGGCTGCCGTCAGGTGGCGAGGCGGAGCTCGTCGGCGACGGCGATCGGGCCACCGGTCATGACGTCGGCGTAGACGCCGAGATCGTTGCCGTGCTCGGCGGTGAGCGCCCGGAAGACCCCGATGTCGCGGGCCAACGCCGGGCGCTCCGCCGGGCCACCAACGAGGGCCGGTTGGGCCCGGTTCGGCATGGCGCAGCGACCGCAGGCCTTGTGCACCCGGATCGCGACCCCGGCCGAGCCGACCTCGAGGTCGTGGCCGATCCAGCCGTCCTCGACGAAGCCGTCGCCCGCCCCGGCGTCGATCAGGACGTTGGGCCGGAAGCGACGGACGTCCCAGGCCGTGTCGGGCGCGCAGGCGGCCATGGTGGCGAGGCTGGCGACGGAGAGCAGGTGCACCGGGGCCGAGTCGAGGAAGCTGCCCGCCCGGGCCGGCCACGGCACGAGGTCACCGTCGTCGTCGGTCGGGTCGAACCGCAGCTCGAACTCGATCGCCTCGCCGGTCGACCCGTCATCCGATCGCCGAAGCGAGACCGCACGCCCGAGCCAGCCGGACAGCGCGGCGTCGACCTCGGGATCGGCCGAGGACACCTCGGTCCCGTCGGGGAGGGCGATCACGACCCCGGCTCCCGGCTCGCCGACCGAGCGGGCCCGGGCGTCGAACAGCGCGGGGACGGCCTTGGCGCTCAGCAGCCGCCCGGTCGTCACGTCGACCAGCCCGAAGCCCCGATCGCCGACGACGCCCCCGGCGGACAGCTCCAGCGACGCCACCTGCTCGCCCTGCATCGACTTGACCGGATAGCGCCAGAGCTCGGTCACGTGGCCCGCGGCCTGCGTCACACCCATGTCGCCAGAGTGACAGGCGCGCGGCGCTGGTGCGACCATGGAGGGATGGCACCTGCACCGGATGGACCGGCCCACACGCGCGACAAGCCCTGGCTGATGCGCACGTACTCGGGGCACTCCACGGCCAAGGCCTCGAACGAGCTCTACCGCACGAACCTGGCCAAGGGGCAGACCGGCCTGTCGATCGCCTTCGACCTGCCCACCCAGACCGGCTACGACCCCGACGATCCCCACGCCCGGGGCGAGGTCGGCAAGGTCGGGGTGCCGGTGCGCACCTCGGGCACATGGCCCAGCTGCTCGACGGCATCCCGCAGGGCGACATGAACACGTCGATGACGATCAACGCGCCCGCCGCCTGGCTGCTCGGGCTCTACGTGGCCAACGCCGAGGACCACGGCGTGTCGTCGCGCCAGCTCCGGGGCACCACCCAGAACGACATCATCAAGGAGTACCTCAGCCGCGGCACCTACATCTTCCCGCCGCTGCCGAGCCGCCGGCTGATCGTCGACATGATCGCGTTCTGCGCCGAGTGGATCCCGAAGTGGAACCCGATGAACGTCTGCAGCTACCACCTGCAGGAGGCCGGGGCCACGCCCGTCCAGGAGATCGCCTACAGCCTGGCCACCGCCATCGACGTGCTCGACGCGGTGCGCGACTCGGGCCAGGTCGAGCCGGACAGGTTCCCGGCGGTGGTGGCCTCGATCTCGTTCTTCGTGAACGCCGGCATCCGCTTCGTGGAGGAGACCTGCAAGATGCGGGCCTTCACCCAGATGTGGGATCGCCTCACCGAGGAGCGCTACGGGGTCACCGACGCCAAGGCCCGCCGGTTCCGCTACGGCGTGCAGGTGAACTCGCTGGGCCTGACCGAGGCGCAGCCCGAGAACAACGTGCAGCGCATCGTGCTCGAGGCGCTCGGGCGTGACCCTGTCCAAGGACGCCCGGGCCCGCTCGCTGCAGCTGCCGGCCTGGAACGAGGCCCTCGGCCTGCCCCGCCCGTGGGACCAGCAGTGGTCGCTGCGCATCCAGCAGGTGCTGGCCTTCGAGACCGACCTGCTCGAGTACGACGACATCTTCGCCGGCAGCCACGTGATCGAGGCCAAGACGGCCGAGCTGGTCGAGGAGGCGCAGGCCGAGCTCGACGACGTGCTGTCCCTCGGGGGCGCGTTCGAGGCCATCGACGAGCTCAAGGGCCGGCTGGTGTCGTCCAACACCGAGCGCACCCGCCGCATCGAGTCGGGCGAGCAGGTGGTCGTCGGCGTCAACGCCTTCACCGAGACCGCCGAGTCCCCGCTCGGCGGCGAAGAGAACATCATGAAGGTCGACCCGGCCGTGCAGGACGAGCTCATCGCCGACATCCAGGCCTGGCGCTCGAACCGTGACAGCGACGCCGTGAAGCGCTCGCTCGACGAGCTGCGCCGGGTGGCCGAGAGCAGCGAGAACATCATGCCGGCCACCATCGACCTGGCCCACGCCGGCGGCACCACCGGTGAGTGGGCCGGCGTGCTGCGCGAGGAGTTCGGCGAGTACCGGGCGCCGACCGGCGTGGCCGCCGCCGCCGGGCTCGGGGGCCTGTCGACCACGTTGCGCGACACCGCCGAGCGGGTGAAGACCCTCCCCGGCGGCCCGCCCCGGTTCCTGGTGGCCAAGCCCGGCCTCGACGGCCACTCCAACGGCGCCGAGCAGATCGCGGTCGCCGCCCGCGACGCCGGCATGGAGGTCATCTACCAGGGCATCCGGCTCACCCCCGAGCAGATCGCGGCGGTGGCCCGCGACGAGGACGTCGACGTGATCGGCCTCTCGATCCTGTCGGGCAGCCACCTCGAGCTGGTGCCCGACGTGCTCCGCCTGGTGCGGGAGGCCGGCAGCGACGCTCCGATCATCGTCGGGGGCATCATCCCCACCGACGACCGGCCCCGGCTGGAGGCCCTCGGCATCGCCGCGGTCTACACGCCGAAGGACTTCGAGCTGGGCCAGATCATGGCCGACATCGTCGACATCGCGGTCGCCCACCGCTCTGCGTAGCGGTGATCCCACACGATCCGTGGAATTCAGCGCGATTCACCGCCCGGGCGGCTTGAATCGAGCGGTGTCAGGCCGATGGATGGGCGTGGATCGTCGAGCTGTGATCGGCCTCGTGGTGGGGCTCCTGGGCCTCGCGCTCGGAGCAGCCGCTGCCGTGTGGCACCAGGTGGCCCTGGCCGTCGTGGCCGGAGCGATCGCGCTCGTGACCGGTGTCGCCGTCGTGCGCCTGGTCAACCGGCTCCGCAACGCCAACGCCCGGGTCGACGAGCTCGAGGACAAGGTCGACGAGCTGGCCGGCCAGGTCGAGAAGGAGACCGAGGCCCGCTCCGAGCTCGAGACCAAGCTGGCCAACCGCATCCAGCTCACCTCCGTGCGCCGCAACTCCAGCGGTGACGCCCTCACCGACGGGGCCACCGGGCTGTTCAGCGAGGGGTACTTCACCGTCGCCCTCGACGCCCGCATCGCCGCCGCCCGCCGGCAGCTCGAGCCGGTCGCCGTCGTGCTGCTCGAGGTCATCGAGGGCCTGGAGTCGGGCCTCCCCCGCCCGGCCAACCCCAAGGCCGTGGCCGAGTGCATCACGGCCACGATCCGTGAGGCCGACACGGCCTGCCGGCTGCTCGACGGGGGCTACGCCCTGGTGCTCGAGGACACCGCCGAGAACGGGGCGATCTGGACCGTCGAGCGCATCCGCCGCCGCATCACCACCGAGGCGCCGGGGCTGACGCTCTGGGCCGGCGTGGCCTGCTACCCGGCCCACGGGTTCAGCACCGACGAGATCCTCGACCGGGCCGACAACGCCCTCGACATCGCGCGGGAGTGGCGCCAGGACCGCATCGAGGTCGCCACCAGTGAGTGACCCGGCTCCTTTCGGAGCCGGGACGTCGGCCAGCGGGCCGGCGAGCACACGGACCGCGGGTCGTCCTCGTGGCATCCGGGGCACGACGATCGAGCGGGACAAGGGCTTCGAGGTGGCCGTCGCCGGCGCGTGCCTCGCCGTCGTCGGCGCTCGCGCTGGCACTCGGGTTCGGAGTCGGCGGCCCGGACGTCGCCCGCAACCTCGGCAACCTCACCCAGGCCATCGCCCCGCTGATCGCCGTCTGGTCGTGCCTGCGCGCCGCCCGGGCGTCGCAGGGCCGGGGCTGGCGCCTCGGCTGGCTGCTGGTCGGCGCGTCCTGCGCATCATGGGCGATCGGCCAGCTGGTCTGGACCTGGTTCGAGACGATCCAGGGCGAGATCACGCCGTTCCCGTCGATCGCCGACGCGTTCTTTCTGCTGGCCGTGCCGCTGGCCGTGATCGGCCTGCTCTACTTCCCGTCGTCGCCCGGCACCCAGACCGGCCGGGCCCGCGCGCTGCTCGACGGCCTGATCGTGGCCACCTCGGTGCTGTGGATCAGCTGGGTGACCGTGCTCGGACCGACGCTGCACGACGGCGGCGGCACCCGGTTCGAGCGGGCCATCGGCCTGGCCTACCCGGTGAGCGACGCCGTGCTGCTGACGATCCTGATCATCGCCTTCATCCGCTGCGACCCGGCCGGCCGGGTGGCGACCGGCTTCGCGGCACTCGGCTTCGCCTCGTTCGCCATCGCCGACAGCCTGTTCGCCTACACGACGCTGCGCGGCAACGCCGTCTCGGAGATCTCCAACACGGCGTGGGTCGCCGGCTACCTGCTCATCGCTCTCGGCGCGCTGCACGCCACCCGCCACCCCCCGGTGCGGGTCGGCGAGCTCAGCCCGGCCGGCGATCGCAGCTGGCTGGCCCTGCTGATGCCCTACGGACCGGTGGCGCTCGTGCTCGGCATCAGCGCGGTCGGGGCGCTGCTGCAGGACCCCATCATCGTGGGCGACGTCGTGTTCTGGCTCGGCGCCGCCATCATCACGCTGCTGCTGATCCGCCAGGGCGTGGTGATCCTCGAGAACCTCCGGCTGGCCCGATCCCTCGAGACCACGAACGAGCGGCTCCAGTACCAGGTGCTGCACGACGTGCTGACCGGGGTGCCCAACCGCCCGCTGTTCATCGACCGCCTGCGGGTGGCGCTGGCCCGGCTCCAGCGCGTGGACGAGACCGTGGCGGTGATGTTCCTCGACCTCGATCGCTTCAAGCCGGTCAACGACACGTTCGGCCACGAGGCCGGCGACGTCGTGCTGACCGAGACCGCGCACCGGCTGTCCGAGGTGGTGCGCTCCGGCGACACGGTGGCCCGCTTCGGCGGCGACGAGTTCCTGGTGCTGTGCGAGGACGTGGGCGACCTCGAGGCCGTCATCGACCTGTCCGACCGCATCCGCCACTCGGTGAGCGAGCGCATCCCGCTGCCGGATCCGTCGGCCGACGTCTCGGTGTCGGTGTCGGTCGGCCTCAGCATCGGGCTCGTGCTGGTCGACCGTCCGGGGATCGATGCCGAGGCGCTCGTCAGCCAGGCCGACAGCGCCATGTACCGGGCCAAGCGCAACGGCGGCGGCCGCACCGAGGTGGTCGACGACCGCCGGCGCCCCCGATCCGAACCCACGCAGATCCACGCCGTCGAGAGCTGATCGCCCGTCCGCCCCACGCGTTCTTGTCCGACCTCGGTACCCCGGAGGTACGCAACTCGGACAAGAACGGTCAGGAGGCGGCCTCAGGGGCGGCCCCGCCGGGTCAGTCGTCGAGCTCGGCGAGGACCTCGTCGGTGTCGGCACCCATCGGGCGGCCGGCCCAGCGGATGTGCCCGGGCGTCTCGGACAGGCGAGCGATGAGGCCCTGCATGGGCGTGCCGTCGACCTCGACGATCGATCGGCGGGCGGCCAGGTGCGGGTCGGTGGCCAGGTCCGCCATGTTCATCACCGGCGCAGCAGCGGCGTGGGCCGCGTCGAACTCGGCCAGCACGACGTCGAGGTCTCGGGCCGCCACCCAGGCGGCCATGGCCGCGTCGAGCTCCTCGCGATGGGCGACCCGCCCGGCGAAGGAGTGGAAGCGCTCGTCGTCGCCGACCCCGACCAGATCGAGCACCCGGCGGGCCACCGACTCGGCCGACGTGCTGACCGCCACCCACTTGTCGTCGGCCGTGCGGTACGTGCTCCGGGGCACCGAGTAGGGGATGCCCGATCCCAGGCGGGGTTGCTCGTAGCCGAGCATGGCGTAGGCCGAGGGCAGCGGGCCCATCAGCTGGAACAACGACTCGAGCAGGTTCACGTCGACGACCTGGCCCACCCCGCTGTGCACCGCCACCATCGTGGCGAACGCGGCGACCAGCGCGGTGACCTCGTCGGTGAGGGCGATGGGGGGCAGGAGCGGCGGGCCGTCGGGCTCGCCGTTGATGGCCGCGAAGCCGGACATGGCCTCGGCCAGCGTGGCGAAGCCGGGCCGGCCGGCGTAGGGACCGTCCTGCCCGAAGCCGCTGACCCGGGTGACGACCAGCTTCGGGTTGCGGGCGATGAGGTCGGCGGGCGCCAGGCCGAGCGCCTCGAGCTTGCCGGGGCGGAGGTTCTCGACCAGCACGTCGGCCGAGTCGCACAGGCGGAGCATGGCGTCGAGCCCGTCGGGGGTCTTGAGGTCGAGCACGATGGTCCGCTTGCCCCGCCCGACGATCTTGGAGAAGAAGGTGACGTCGTCGCGGGGGTCGCGCCAGCCCATGTCGCGGATCGAGTCACCGGCGCCAGGCCGCTCGACCTTGATGACGTCCGCGCCGAAGTCGGCCAGGTAGCGGGCGCACCCCGGGCCGGCCAGCACCGTCGACAGGTCGATGACCCGCAGATCGCCGAGCGCCTGCCGCGACCCGGAACCTGTCATGCCACCTGTCCGAAAATGGTCGAACTGACTGACAGGAAGGCCGTCACGAGGAGGTCGGGGCGGTGGCCGGGATGACGAAGCAGCGGTCGCCCAGGTCGCCGAAGGAGTAGTCGAAGTAGGTGTCGGCGTAGAGGTGGCGGGTCTTCTCGGTCCACTCCAGGGCTTCGGGCGACGAGATGCGCCGGTGGATCTGGAGGATGCCGCCCTCGTAGACCCGGTACTCGGCCCACGATCCGGGGAACTCCTTGACCGACGCCACCTCGACCCACGGCACGTCGCGGGTCAGGCCGAACCGACGCACGCGGTTGCGGTGGGTGTGGCCGGCGAAGCAGCCCCGGATGCGGGGCCGGCGGGCCACCAGCTCGACGAGCTGCTCGCTGTCGTCGGGGTTGATGCCGAAGTAGTTGTCGGGCCGGTTCGACGACTCCGGGCTCCAGACGTGGTGGTGTCCGAACAGCAGGATCGGCGGCCCTTCCGGCGCGGCCAGGTCGTCGAGCCAGCTCAGCGTCTCGGCCGAGACCCCACCGGACGCCTTGCCGTCGAGCGAGGTGTCGATCACCGCCAGCCGGGCCCCGGGGACGTCGACGACGAAGGGCGCATCGGCGGCGAACGTGGCGTAGTTGTAGCTCTCGTGGTTGCCCCGGATGTGGTGGAGCCGATCGCCGAACGCCGAGTACACGTCGAGGAAGGCCTGGTACTCCTCGACGGTCCCCCGCGACGTGAGGTCGCCCTTCACCACCACCACGGTCGGGTCGATGGCCTGGATCTCGGCCACCGCGGCCCGGTTCATCAGCTCGGGGTAGGGGGTCGCGCCCTCGGGCACCGCGAACGTCGGGCCGATGTCGAGGCCCTCGATGATCCCGCACTCGACCTCGCCGAAGTGCACGTCGTTGACGGTGGCGAAGGTGCAGAGGTGCTCCCCCGACGGCCGGGCCAGCGTGCGGAAGGCGAACCTCTCGATCTCATAGACGTGATCGGGCTCGAGCCCCGGGTAGCGACGCACGTCGAACCCATCGTGGACGACCGCCTCGTCGTCGGCCACGGTCGTCAGCTCCATGGCACCCGTTGTAGCTGACCCGCCCCGCCCGATCCGTTCTTTGTCGAGTTCGCCACGGATGCCGGCGCGAACTTCACATCGATCGGCACGGTCAGGGGAACACGTTGAAGTCGCGCGGCAGCTGGGCCCGGCCGGTGAGGGCGCGCAGCAGCACGGCCGAGGACGGCTGGGCGGCCATGGCGGTCAACACGATGAGCGACACCAGCGCGGCGGACTCCGGCGGCTCGGCCGTGCGCTGCTGCGTCGCGGCCGCGATGTCGAGCGTGTGCACCGTGAGCTCGACCACCCGGGTGCCCAGGTAGTCGCCCAGCGACAGGGTGCCGGCGGCGGTGACGCACACCGCGCCCGGCGACGCGGCCTCGACCACGCGCACGGCGGAGGCGGCCCGATCGCGCACCGCGCTCATCGGGTCCTCGCCGAGCTCGGCCACCTCGTCACGCCCGCGGGCGGCGATCGCCTCGTTGGCGTCGGTCGCCTGCATCGCCCGCCGGAAGTACTCGGCGCCCGAATCGCAGTCGATCTGGCCGGTGGGCTGCAGGTAGCGCTCGATGGTCAGATAGGCCCGGCTGGCGTGGGCGGCCAGCTCGAGCACCGACCACTCGCCCAGCCCCGGATCGGCCCACCGCGCCGGGTCGATGGCTCCGAAGGTCGACAGGTACCACGTCGAGGCCTCACGGAACGCGGGCAGGACCTCGTCGAGCGTGAACCCTCGATCGCCGCGCATGACGGCGAGGCTACGAGGCCGAGGTCGTCATGACTCCCGAACTCATCGACTTCTCATGCTCGAGAGCGCGGAGCTCAGGGCCGGTCGCGACGGGTCGGCAGGGGGCGCGACCACCAGCGGCCGGAGAACCGCCAGCGCGACGGCTCGTCGTCGATCGCCGAGGCCACGACCGGGCGGGGCCACGCGACCTCGACCGCGGCCATGATGGCAGCGAGCTCTTCGTCGGTCGGCGTGGGTCGCACCTCGCCGACGTGCACCTGGGTCGCGGTCTCGGGCTCGGGCATCAGAGCGGGATGTTCCCGTGCTTGCGGTGCGGCAGCTCTTCGCGCTTGGAGCGCAGCATCTCGAGGCCGGCGATCAGCTTGATGCGGGTCTCGCTCGGGTCGATGACGTCGTCGACGAAACCCCGCTCGGCGGCCACGTACGGGTTGGCGAAGCGCTCGGTGTACTCGTCGACCAGCTCGGCCCGACGGGCGATCGGGTCGGCCACGTTCTGCAGCTCACGGCGGTAGAGGATCTCGACCGCGCCCTGCGGGCCCATCACGGCCAGCTCGGCCGAGGGCCAGGCGAAGGCCAGGTCGGCGCCGATCGACTTGGAGTTCATCACCACGTAGGCGCCGCCGTAGGCCTTGCGGGTGATGATCTGGATGCGGGGCACGGTGGACTCGCAGTAGGCGTAGAGCAGCTTGGCGCCGTGGCGGATGATGCCGCCGTACTCCTGGTCGACGCCGGGCAGGAAGCCGGGCACGTCGACGAACGTGACGAGCGGGATGTTGAAGGCGTCGCACGTGCGCACGAACCGGGCCGCCTTCTCCGACGACTCGATGTCGAGGATGCCGGCCAGCATCATCGGCTGGTTGCCGACGATGCCGACGGGGTGGCCGTCGAGCCGGGCGAACCCGCACACGATCGAGCCGGCCCACTTCGGGAAGTACTCGAAGAACTCGCCGTCGTCGACGCACTCGCGGATGACGGCCTTCATGTCGTAGGGCTGGTTGGGGCTGGCCGGCATGATGTCGACGAGCGCCGGGCAGAGCCGGTCGGGCGCGTCGCTCGGCGGGAAGTACGGGGGCGACTCGAGGTTGTTCGACGGCAGGAACGAGAACAGGAACCGCACGTCCTCGAGGCACGACTGCTCGTCGGGCGACACGAACGTGGCCACGCCGGACTTGGAGGCGTGGCTGTTGGCCCCGCCCAGCTCCTCGAGCGTGACCTCCTCGCCCGTCACCGTCTTCACCACGTCGGGACCGGTGATGAACATGTGGGACGTCTGGTCGACCATGAAGATGAAGTCGGTCATGGCCGGGCTGTAGACCGCGCCGCCGGCGCACGGGCCGAGCACCACGCTGATCTGCGGGGTCACGCCAGAGGCGAGCACGTTGCGGTGGAAGATGCCGCCGTAGCTGGCCAGCGAGACGACGCCCTCCTGGATGCGGGCGCCGGCGCCGTCGTTGAGGCCGATGAGCGGAGCGCCGACGGACAGGGCCAGATCCATCACCTTGTGGATCTTCTCGGCGAACACCTCGCCGAGGGCCCCGCCGAAGACGGTGAAGTCCTGCGAGAACACGAAGACCTTGCGGCCGTCGATCGTGCCCCAGCCGGTGATCACGCCGTCGGTGTAGGGGCGCTCCTCGATGAGCTCGGTGGGCACCCGGTGCCGGGCGAGCATGTCGAGCTCGTGGAACGAACCCGGGTCGAGGAGGAACTCGATGCGTTCCCGGGCGAGCAACTTGCCCTTGGCGTGCTGGCGTTCGACCGAGCGCTCCGACCCGGCGTGGAGCGCCTCTTCCTTGCGCTTCTGCAGCTGCTCGATGCGCTCGCTCATGGAGTGTTCCGACATGGCGGCCACAGTATCGGCCGACCTCCCGGGGTACCGAATGCGGATCGGCACGCCCCGTGCGCGCCGGTAGGGTCCCCAGCCATGACCAAGCTCCGTCGGGTGTGCGTGTACTGCGGGTCGACCTCGGGCAACCGAGCCGGCCTTCGCCGTGGCCGCCGCCGGGCTCGGGCAGCTGCTGGCCCGGGAGGGCATCGGCGTGGTCTACGGCGGCGCGTCGGTCGGGCTGATGGGCATCGTGGCCGACGCCGCGCTGGCGGCCGGCGGCGAGGTCATCGGCGTGCTGCCCGACAAGCTCTTCGAACGCGAGGTCGCCCACGCCGGGCTGACCGAGCTGCACACCGTCGCCTCGATGCACGAGCGCAAGGCCCTGATGTCGGAGCTGGCCGACGCGTTCGTCGCGCTGCCCGGCGGCTACGGCACCATCGAGGAGGTCGTCGAGGCCGTGACCTGGACCCAGCTCGGCATCCACGCCAAGCCGGTCGGCCTGCTCGACGTCGACGGCTACTTCGAGCACCTCGTCGCCTTCCTCGACCGAGCGGTGACCGATGGCCTGCTGCGGCCCGACAGCCGGTCGCTGCTCGTCTGCGACGACGAGCCGGCCCGCCTGCTCGAACGGCTGCGCACCGGCGCGCCGCCCCCTGTCGAGTGGACCGATCCCCCGACCCCCTGAGGTCGGCCCCTGACGTCGCTGGGCCGTCTGTGGCTGACCACTCCCTGACCGTGGCGGGCTGCCCGCTGACCGTCGGCTCTCGTAGTGCGTAAGGTTCCGCCCGTGGATCTTCCCGTCATGCCGCCGGTGGCGCCGATGCTGGCCAAGTTGATCGAAGGGCTCCCCGAGGGCGAGGGCATGGTCTTCGAACCCAAGTGGGACGGGTTCCGCTGCATCGTGTTCCGCGACGGCGACGAGATCGTGCTCGGCAGCCGCAACGAGCGACCGCTCACCCGCTACTTCCCGGAGCTGGTCGAGCGCCTGGCCGGCGTGCTGCCGCCCCGGTGCGTCGTCGACGGCGAGATCGTGGTGGCCGGCCCCGACGGGCTCGACTTCGATGCGCTGCAGCAGCGCATCCACCCGGCCGAGTCGCGGGTCAAGCGGCTCAGCGAGGAGACCCCGGCGTCGTTCGTGGCCTTCGACCTGCTGGCCCTCGGCGACCGCGACCTCATGGCCGAGCCGCTCACCGAACGGCGGGCGCTGCTCACCGAGATCCTCCCGCCGGGCGACCCGATGGTGCACCTCACGCCGGCGACCACCGATCGCTCGCTCGCGGCGGACTGGTTCGTGCGCTTCGAGGGAGCCGGGCTCGACGGGGTCATCGCCAAGCCGCCCTCCGGCGTGTACGAGCCGAACAAGCGGGTGCAGTTCAAGGTGAAGCACAAGCGCACGGCCGACTGCGTGGTGGCCGGGTTCCGCATGCACAAGGACGGCGACGGCGTCGGCTCGCTGCTGCTCGGCCTCTACGACGAGGAGGGCCAGCTGCACCACGTCGGCGTGGCCTCGAGCTTCACCGCCCGCCGTCGCAAGGAGCTGCTCGCCGAGCTCGCCCCGCACCTCGAGGACGCGCTCGAGAAGCACCCGTGGCGGGAGTGGGCCGAGGCCGAGGCCCGGGCGTCGGATCCCGGTGGCACCAAGCGCATGCCCGGGGCGACGAGCCGCTGGAACGCCAAGAAGGACCTCAGCTGGACGCCGCTGCGCATCGAGCTGGTGGCCGAGGTGGCCTACGAGCAGGTGCAGAACGGCCGCTTCCGCCACTCGGCCCGGCTGCTGCACTGGCGGCCCGACCGGGATCCGGCCTCGTGCACCTACGCCCAGCTCGAGGTCGTGCCGGCCTTCGAGCTGGCCGAGATCTTCTCGACCTGAACGGACCCGGCTCGAACTGGTGGCCGAGCCGGTGCGGGAACCACGACGCGATGGCCACCAGTTCGTTCTGGCTGACCCGAAGGAGGGGTAGCCAGACCGGCGCGGTGGTGCGACCGTGGACAGGTGATCGGCGGATCCCCTGATCCAAGGAGGTCGCTCATGGCTGAGAGCGTCTACAAGGTGATCCAACTCGTGGGGACGAGCGACGTCAGTTGGGAGCAGGCGGCGGCCGCGGCGGTGTCGAAGGCCTCGGCCAGCCTCCGCGACCTCCGGGTGGCCGAGGTCGCCGAGCTCGACGTCGTGGTCGGCGAGGACGGGTCGGTGTCGGCCTACCGCGCCAAGCTCAACGTCTCGTTCAAGTACGAGGACTAGGAGAACCCGACCTCGCCGGTCGGGGTCTCCTCGAAGACCTCGACCCCGGTCACCCGCGCCTCTGACGGGCCGTGCCCGCACCAGGCGACCATGCGCTGCACCGCGCCTCGAGGTCCCTCGAAGACGGCCTCGACGGTCCCGTCCGGTCGGTTGCGCACCCATCCGGCGACGCCCTCCGCCGCGCGCCGCCCTCGTGCAGCTGGCCCGGAAGAACACGCCCTGCACCCGGCCCGAGACGACCACGCGGCGCCTGATCACCTCAGGCGATGCGGCCGACGACGACCCGGGAGCCAAGGCTCAGGGGGTCTGGTCGCGCTGGCCGGGGCCGGCCGCGGGAGCGACGCAGGGGCTGCCGTCCTTCGGGCAGTCGTCGGCCCGGGTCGAGCTGTAGGCGGCCAGGCCGAGGGTGCCGCACAGCACCGCCACCACCGCGCCGAGCAGCGCGAGCCGACGGAGGTTGCGCACCGCCGCGGTCCGGGGCAACCGCACCAACGCCACCACCCCGCAGATGCCGGCGGCGAAGGTCAGCGCCACCCACAGGGCGAAGGCCCAGAAGGCGTGATCCTTCGTGGCGGTGGCCCACGCGATGACCGCGACGGCCGCCACGGCGGTGATCACCGACGCGGCCACCAGCCGACGCTCGACGGCGCCGACCTCGGTGGGCCCGGCAGGGCGATCGGCGATCTCCATGCCGATCAGTGGACCACAGCCGCGCCGACGATCGGTCAGGTCAGGACGACCAGCTCACGACGCTGGCCGAACAGCGGGCCTTCACCTTGATCTCGTCGCCGTTGGACCCGAAGCGCACCTCGATCTCTTGCGGTCCGGAGTTGCGAATGTCGATCGGCCACCCGATCGACGGGGTGACCGACACGAGGACCACGAGGTCACCGGTGCAGAGGACGATGACCGCCCCGCCGGCCGTGCTCTTGCTGTAGATCAGGGACGGGGCCGACGTCGTGGTGGTGGTGGTGGTGCCGTCGTGGCCACCCCCCGGGCCGCTCGATCCGCCGTCGTCCGAACCGCCGCCGGGACCGCTCGAACCACCGGAGCCACCGGACCCGGAGTCACCCGAGCCGCTGCCCCCCGAGGAGCCCGACGTCGGCGTCGACCCGCCCTTGTCGTCCGACCCACCACCCGAGGTCCCCGATCCTGATCCCGAACCGCCGTCTCCCGAGATCCCCGATCCCGGGCCGGACGATCCGGACGGACCCGGTCCTCCGGACGCCAAGTCGTCCGAGGACGAGCCGTGATCATCGACCCCGGTGGGGTCGTCGGACGAGCCGGCGGACGCGCTGTCGTCCGACGAGCGCTCGACCGCCACGGCCGAGGCGACCTCGGCCCCGGTCATCGGCGACGAATGGCGCACCGTGACCTGCGCGCCGGCCAGGCGCACCGCACCGACCGACACGGTGATGGCGGCGATCGTGCCGAGCACCCAGATCAGCGCCAGCCAACGACCCGACCGTCTCGTCGGTGGGGTCGGTTGCGCCATGTCTCCATTGTGGGGCTCGGGTCCGGGCACCATCCCTAAGGGAGCGATAAGCCCAGGCCAAGCCTCCACGACGAGCGCGGCCATGCGGTCCGGGCGCACGGGCGCGCTCTAGCGTGACGCGGTGGCCGTGGTGATGATCATCGAGGACGACCCACGCATCCGGGAGGCGGTGGCCCGCACGCTCGACGAGCTGGGCCACGCCGTGCGCTCGGCGTCGGCCGGCATGGTCGGGCTGCAGCAGATCGTCGACGATCCGCCCGACGTCGTCATCCTCGACCTCGGCCTGCCCGACATCGACGGGCGCGAGGTGCTGCGGATGCTGCGGGCCGTCAGCTCGGTCCCGGTGATCGTGGCCACCGCCCGCGACGACGAGTCCGACATCGTGTCCTCGCTCGACGCCGGTGCCGACGACTACGTCGTCAAGCCCTACTCGGCCACTCAGCTCGACGCCCGCATCCGCGCCGTGCTGCGCCGGGGGTCGGCGGCCCAGCCGTCGTCCGCCATCGAGGTCGGCGGCCTGCGGGTCGATCCGGCCGGGCACGAGGCCACGCTCGACGGGCAGCCGATCGAGCTGACCCGCAAGGAGTTCGAGCTGCTGGCCCACCTCGCCACCAACGCCGGCCACGTCGTCACCAAGCGCCAGCTGCTGGCCGACATCTGGCAGCAGCCCTACGGCGGGGCCGACAAGACGGTCGACGTGCACCTCTCGTGGCTGCGCCGCAAGCTGGGTGAGAGCGCAGCGGAGCCCCGCTACATCCGCACGATCCGGGGCGTCGGCGTCAAGCTGGTCGACCCGGACGAGTAGGCCGGACGAGCAGGCCGGACGAGGAGGAACGACCGTGCGCCGCCGCCTGGCCCTCGCCGCCGCCGCCATCACCACCACGATCGTGCTGGCCTTCGCCATCCCGCTCGGGCTGATCATCCGTTCCGTGGCCAACGACCGGGCCATCTCCACCGCCGAACGGGCCGCCCAGGCCATCTCGTCGGTCATCGGCAGCGGCGTGCAGCCGGCCGCCGTGGCCGGCGTGGTGGCGGCGGTGAGCGAGCCGGGAACGGCCGAGGCATCGGTGGTCCTGACCGACGGCACCGTCATCGGGGCCCCGACCGAGGTGGACGACTCGATCGAGCTGGCCAAGCGCGACTTCAGGTCCTTCTCGACGCTCGTCCCGGGCGGACGGCGGGTGCTCGTGCCGGTGCAGCAGACCGACAGCTCGATCGCGGTGATCAGCGTGTTCGTCGCCTCCGATCAGCTCGAGAAGGGCGTGGCCACCGCGTGGCTGCTGCTCGGCGGGCTGAGCATCGTGCTCGTGGCGGCGGCGGTGGCGGTGGCCGACCGGCTGGCCCGGGGCATCGTGCGCCCGATCGGCGAGCTGGCCTCGGTGGCCGAGCGGTTGGGTCAGGGCGACCTCGACGCGCGCGTGATGCCGGCCGGTCCGCCCGAGGTGGTGGAGGTGGGCCACGTCATGAACCGGCTGGCCGGCCGCATCGGCGAGCTGCTGGCCGCGGAGCGCGAGCTGGTGGCGGACCTGTCGCACCGCCTGCGCACCCCGATCACCGCGCTGCGCCTCGACGCCGACGGGCTGCACGAGCCGGCCGAGCGCGAGCGGGTCAGCGGTGACGTCGACGAGCTCGTGCGCGTCGTCGACCGACTGATCGACGAGGCCCGTCGACCGGTGCGGGAGGGCGTCGGCGGCGAGTGCGATCTGGCCGAGGTGAGCCGAGACCGGGTCGACTTCTGGGCCGTGCTGGCCGAGGAGCAGGGCCGCACGTTCCAGACCGACCTCGTCCGGGGACCATGCCTGGTGGCCGCCACCCGCGACGACGTGGAGGCGGCCCTCGATGCGCTGCTCGGCAACGTGCTGTCGCACACGCCCGAGGGCACCGGCTTCCGGGTGTCGCTCGCCCCGGCTCCCCGGAAGCGGGCCGGCGACCAAGCGGCCTGGCTCCTCGCGCTCGACGACGACGGGCCCGGCTTCCCGAGCCCCGACGCGGCCCTGACCCGGGGATCGAGCGGGGCCGGGTCGACCGGACTCGGCCTCGACATCGTCCGCCGCACCGCCGAGCACACCGGCGGGTCCGTCCGCCTGACGTCCAGCATCACCGGTGGCGGCGGCGCCCGCATCGAGGTCACCTTCGGCAGCCCGCATGCCCTGATCGCGGCGCCCTGCCTGATGCCGGACGCGACCGAGCCCCGACGCGGGAAGGGACGGTCGGGGCTCGGCTGCTGGGACCGGTCGGGCGGAACGACCGGAGCTGGAGGAACGTAGGAGCTACTGGTGGCCGGAGCCGTCGTCGCCGCCGTGACCCGAGCTGTCGTCGGAGCCACCGTGGCCGGGCCCGCGGTGGTCGCCGGCGTCGTCCACCCCGTGGTCGTCGCCGGCGTCGTGGTTCGCGTCGTCGACCCCGTGGTCGTCGTTCACGTCATGGACCGCCGGGTCGTCCACACCATGGTCATCGTTCACGTCGTGGGTCGCCGGGTCGTCGACCCCGTGGTCGTCGTTCACGTCGTGCGTCGCCGGATCGTCCACGCCGTGGTCGTCGGGGACGGTGGTCGTGGCCGTGGTCACGGTCGTGGTCGGGTCGGCGGCGGTGCCGTTCCGGCCGGGGCCGGAGGAGCTCGACGAGCCGGGTCCCCGATCGTCGGTCTTGGCGTCGTCCCGGCCGTGCCCCGACGAGTCGCCGGCCTCGGTGGTGTGGGACCGACCGGACGATCCGGACGACTGGGCCGACGCCAAGGCCGCGGCTCCGACGCCGGTCCCGATCACGATGGCGACGGTCGCCGCGGCGACGACCACGGGGAAGGGGCGGATCCTGGGCATCGGGGGACTCCTCGAGAGGGGGTTGAGGCTGCCCACGATGCGCTCCGCCGGGTTGTGGCGACCCCCACGGAGGGTGAAGGGAAGGTAAAGCCGGCCGATCTCGGCCGAGCCGGAGTCATCCCGGCGCGGTCCCGGCTTCGGATGTGGGCCGGGTCCGGCGTAGGCTGTTCCGGCACGACCGGGGCGGTGTGCACCTGTCCACGACCAGCACGACCTTCACCATTCGAGACCCGATCCGGGTCGAAGGAGTCCCCTCATGTTCGCCGAGATCTTCAGTCCCGACATCCTCATCGTGCTCGGCATCATCGCCTTGATCTTCGGAGGCTCGAAGCTGCCGCAGCTGGCCCGTTCGCTCGGGTCGGCCAAGGGCGAGTTCGAGAAGGGCCTCAAGGAGGGCGAGAAGGCCAAGGCCGACGACAAGCCCGCCGAGGTCAAGGCCGTCGAGGCCAGCAGCGAGCCGGTCATCGACACCACCGGCACCGTCGCCGAGGACAAGCCCGCGAACTGATCCGCCCGCTGGTCAGGCCCGCGCTTCGGCCAGCTTCACGGCCCGCTCCACGAGGCCGGGCGCATCGATGCGCTCGCACACCTCGACGAACTCCGGACGCGGGCCCTTCCACTCGAGCTCGTCGACGTCGGTGATGGTCGGGGCGTCGACCTCGATGGTGGCGATGCGGCGGAACAGCAGGGCCAGGTCGAAGTTGTCGCGGAGGGTGACCGCCAGCTTCCCGCCGCCCCGCACGTTGACGTCCCAGTCCGCGCTGAGGTGGGGGATGTCCTCCAGGTGGCCGTAGCGGGCCAGCACGGCGGCGGCCGACTTGGCCCCCCAGCCCGGCAGGCCCGGGAACCCGTCGGCGGTGTCGCCGACGAGGCCGAGGTAGTCGGGGATGGACTCGGGGTCGACGCCGAACTTCTCCCGCACCGCGGCGGCGTCGAGGACCTGCTGCTTGCGCCGGTCGAGCTGCACGATGCGATCGCCGACCACGCACTGGCCGAGGTCCTTGTCCGGGGTGCAGATGAGCACCTGGTCGACCCGGTCGTCGGCCGCCGCGATCACCGCCGCGGCACCCATGGCATCGTCGGCCTCGTACTCGACCATGGCGAACACCGTGACCCCGAGGGCGTCGAGCGCCTCCTCGAGCCACGGGAACTGCGGGGTCAGGTCGGCCGGCATGCCCTCGCTCGTCTTGTAGCCCGGCCACAGGTCGTTGCGGAACGACTCGATGACGTGATCGGTGGCGACGCCCGACGTGGGTGCCGCCCTCCTCGAGGATCTGGAGCACGGTGCCGACCGCGCCCCGGGTCGCCGCCACCTCCCGCCCGTCCGTCGTGACGTGCGACGGCAGCGCGAAGTGGTAGCGGAACAGCTCGTAGGTGCCGTCGACGAGATGCACCTTCATGCGAGTCCCCTTGCGAGCGTCCAGGCCCCGCCACCCGGGACCGGCGCCAGGCTAGGTGACCGGCGTTCTGCTCGGGCCGACTACGGGTAGCGGAGGCGCTCCTTGAGCACCCGGCCGAGTTGGCGCATGCAGCCCCAGGCGCCGTCGGCGTGGTGGCCGAGCGACACGAGGGCGAACAGGGCGGTCGTGTAGCCGGCGGCCGAGACCAGGAACGAGCGGGACAGGCCGGCGACCACCGCGATCAGCCCGACGATCACCATCACCACGCGGAGCGCCGTCGCAGGCGCGGGTCCCCCGGTTCGAGGTCTCGAGGAACGGCTCCATCTCGGCGGCCAGTCGGGCGAACAGCTCAGCCTCGACGGTCGGGTCATGCTCGGGCAGGCTGTCCACCGAAGTCCCCCTCGGACGTCTCGTCATCGTGGACGGCGGGCCCCGCACGGCTCACCGGTCCTCCTCCATCGGCGCGCCGGCGCCGTTCCGTGAGCGGACTTCCGGGATTAATCCCAAGGTGAACCGTTCCTGACCGACGCGACCTGGCCGAGGGTGCGACCACCAGGATGTGCCGGCATCCGGAACACGATCGTGCAAGAGTGCCCGGGCCGGTCGAACCGGCTGCTGGGGAAACCGATCTGGGGAGGCCACGAGATGACTCGATGGCGGCTGTTCGCACCGCTCGCCGCGGTGATGCTGGTGTTGACGATGTCGGGCTGCGAGTACCTGCAGGGGGCCGTGGACGCGCAGAACGCCAACGGCCCGGTGCCGTGGTGGTGCACCTCGACCGAGGAGATCCCGGTGACCAGCGGTCCCGCGGTCGGCTCGGTCGACTACTACGCCGGCACCCACAAGGCGCCGCTGTCGTGCGACCGACTGCAAGACGGTGTCGGCCCAGTTCGACCTGGCCAAGCGACTACGCCATCCAGTGGCCGACCGAGGGCGTGGCCGAGGCCGCCGGTTGGCGGATGGCCACGCCGTACGTCCCCGGCATGGGCACCCACCACATCCGCGGTGGCATCACGCCGGCGATGCTCGGCCAGCCCGACGTTCGACCGGAACAACCCGATCCTCGACAGCGCCGGGCTCGACGACAAGTTCGACCCGACCAAGCCCGAGGTGCTGCAGTTCGACGGCAACGGCCCGACGGCCAAGCTCGTCGGCTTCGACTACTACGTGCGCACCAGCACGGGTCAGCCGCCGGCCGGCTTCCCGGGCAACAACGACTGGTGGCACATCCACCCGAAGATCTGCTTCCGCACGAGCGACGCCTACATGGTCGGCGTTCAACACGACCGACGCCGGCTGCACGTCGCTCGGCGGCATCAACGTGAACATGGCGAACTACTACATGCTCCACGTGTGGGTGCTCGACGACATGAAGTTCACGCCCGACGTCTACGCCGGGATGATCCCGTGCATCTCCGGCGGCACCGCCATCCACGACGCCGCCGACTCGTGCCACACCTCGCGAGGGGCCAGCTGGGCGCCTCGGCCGGCCACGACATGTCGAACATGGACATGTCCGGCATGGACCACGACATGAGCGGCATGAGCGGCATGGAGGGCATGGACATGGGCGGCTCGACCGAGGATCTGACGACGTCGGGCCGAGGTCCTGACCACCGTTTCGCGGCAGGGCCTCCCGCCGTCGCCGACCTCAGGCGAGGCCGGCCATGGCCGAGCGTGATGGCGGCGATCGTGCGGTCGACGTCGTCGGGGCCGGTCTGCCAGTTGACGACCGAGATCCGCATGGCGGCCCGATCCTGCCAGCGGGTGCCGCTCATCCAGGCGACGCCGCCGTCCTGTACCGCGGCGATGACGGCCGGCCGTGCGCTCGTCGTCGCCGAAGCTGAGCAGCACCTGGTCGAGCCCCGACTCGAGCACCTCGACGCCGTCGACGTCGGCCAGTCCCTTGGCGTAGGCGGCGGCCGCATCGCAGCAGCGGTCGACGAGCGCCTCGAGGCCGTCACGGCCGAGGGTGCGCAGCGCGGCGTAGACGACGGTGCCACGCGCCCGGCGGGAGAACTCGGGCGTCCAGTCGATGGCGTCTCGGCGATCGTCGTCGCTCTGCTGGAGGTAGGCCGCACTGGTGCCCATGGCCCGGCGATGGCTGTCCGGGTCGGCGCAGATGGCGATGCCGCAGTCGTAGGGGACGTTGAGCCACTTGTGCGCGTCGGTGGCCCACGAGTCGGCCCGCTCGGCACCGGCCGCCAGTGTGCGCGTGCGTGCGGCTGGCCCGGGCCCAGAGCCCGAAGGCGCCGTCGACGTGCAGCCAGGCGCCGGCCGGCTCGGTGACGTCGGCGATGGCGTCGAGCGGATCCATGGCGCCGGTGTTGATCTCGCCGAGCTGGGCGCAGACGATGGTCGGCCGGTCGTCGCCGCTCGGCCAGCGCGTCGGCCAGGGCGTCGGGTGCGCATGCGGTGGTGCTCGTCGAGCGGGACGGTCTCGAGGGCGGCCTGGCCGAGCCCGAGCAGCCGCATGGCCCGAGGCAGGGTCACGTGGTGGAGCTCACCGGTCAGCACCCGGATGGGCGGGCGCGCCGACCAGGCCGTCGCGCTCGACGTCCCAGCCCTGGTCGGCGAGCACCCGGTGGCGGGCCGCGGCCAGGCAGGTGACGTGGGCCATCTGGCATCCGGTGACCATGGCGACCGACGCGGTCGACGGCAGGTGCAGCGCCTCGAGCACCCAGCGTCGCGGCGACCTGCTCGAGCACCGACGCGGCCGGGCCGCCGGCGAAGAGCCCGGCGTTCTGGTCCCAGGCGGTCGTCGAGCCAGTCGGCCGCCACGGTGGCCGGCAGCGCGCCGCCGATGACGAAGCCGTGGTAGCGGGGCGAGCCGGTGGCGACGATGCCGCCCTCGGTCGCGCGCGAGCAGCTCGGCGACGACGTCGGGCGCGGGCAGGCCTCCGGTCGGCAGCGAGGCGGGGACTCGGCCGATCAGCTCGGCGTGGGTGGCGGTGGCGCCGACGGGCCGGTCGGGCAGCGTCTTCAGGTACGCCAGCGCGGCGTCGGCGGCGTGCTGCACGGCCGCCGCCGCTTCGGGTGCCGACCAGTCGGCCTGTGCCATCGAGTCCTCCTCGATCGGAGGCCGACCGTACTCGGATGGTGCAGATCGGGCCGGAGGCGAGCGGGGCGATCGGTTGCCGGATCAGTTCGGGTCGGGGCGCAGGATCGGCGGGTGCATCGTCGAGGCCGGGCCCCGTCGGTAGAGGGCGGCGGGCCGGCCCAGGGTGGGCGCGGCCCGGCCCTCGGCGCCGATCACGAAGCCGTCGGAGTTGCGGACCTTGCGGTGGAAGTTGGCCGGATCGAGCGTGACGCCCCAGATGGCCTCGTAGATCCGGCGCAGCTCGGCGATGGTGAAGGGCTCGGCCAGGAAGGTGGCGGCCAGGGTCGTGTACTCGATGCGGTTGCGGACCCGCTCGACGGCGTCGGCCAGGATCAGGTCGTGGTCGAAGGCCAGGTCGGGCGCCTCCGGTCCGGACAGGTCGTCGAGGATCCAGAACCGGGCGGCGGCCGCATCGTCGCCGGCGGTGGGATCGGGGGCGTCGGGCACGAAGGCCACGTAGGCCAGGGAGATGACCCGGGTGCGAGGGTCGCGGTCGGGGTCGGTGTAATGGTCGAGGGCCTCGAGGTGGGCCCGGGCCGCGAGCGGGGCGCCGCACTCCTCGGCCAGCTCCCGTCCGGCGGCCACCTCGGCCGACTCGTCCGGGCCGATGAACCCGCCGGGCAGCGCCCACCGTCCCCGGAAGGGGTGCCCACCTCGTTGGACCAGCAGGACGGCCAGTCGCCCCTCGCGGATCGTGAACACGGCCATGTCGACGGTGACGCTCGGCCGGTCGTACGAATCCGGGTCGTAGCGGGCGAGGAACTCGGCCTCGGTCAGGTCGTCGCCGCCGTGGACGGTCGACGGGGTGGAGGGATCGGCGGACACGGGCGATCAGCCGACCGGAGCGGCGCTGGTGACGAGGGCGACGCCGGCCGCGACCATGTCGGCGCGGGCAGCTGCGGCCAGCTCGTCGGTGACGCCGACGCAGAGGTCGTCGAGGACGGTGGTGGCGTAGCCGTGGGCCACCGCATCGAGGGCGGTGGCCTTGACGCAGTGGCTGGTGGCGATGCCCATGACGTCGACGGCGGTGACACCGGCCCGGGTGAGGAGGTCGTGGAGCGCCTGCTCGCCGTCGCGACCCTCGAAGCCCGAGTACGCGGCCTCGTGCTGGCCCTTGTGCACCAGGCCGTCGGCCAACGCGAGGGGGCTGGCGATGTCGAGCCCGGCGGCTCGGGCTCCGGCTACGACCTCGTCGTCGATGGCCGCACCAGCGGTTCCGGCGGCGCAGTGGACGGGCCAGGTGTCGGCGAAGTCGGGGCCCTCCTCGCCGGCGAAGTGGTCGCCCGGCTCGATGTGCCAGTCGCTGGTGAACAGCACGAGGTCGTAGCGCTCGGCTGCGACCACCAAGTGGGCGCCGATGCGGGCGCACGCGGCGTCGCCGCCCTCGACGGCAAGGGCGCCGCCCTCGGTGAAGTCGTTCTGCGGGTCGACGACGATGGCGGCCCGGTACGTCGGTCGGGTGGGTCGGGCGGTCAGCCTCATGGCAGCTCCTCTCGGGTCAGGCAGATAGGCCGACGTCGACGATCAACGCCGGCGGGCCGGGGGTCAGGTCGAGGGCCTCCGGCCCCAGCTCGGCCCGCGTGGCCTCGTGGACGCGTCGGGCATCGGCCGCGTCGGCATGGTCGACTCGCACGCCCCGGCGGACGAGCGGTACCTGCAGCGGGCGGGTCCCGGCCGGTGGACCCGAGCCGTTCGGGGGCGAGCCGACCACGAACGGCTCGGTCCGCTCGCCCCGGGCGACGCCGACGCCGTCGAGCTCGCGGATCGCCAGCTTGCGGCCGCCGACGTTGCCTTTGCCCTGGGACCGCTTGGCCACCGGACGCAGCGGCTGGTCGGGCCCGGGCCCGTCGGCGATGGCGACGAGCTTGTAGACGAAGCCGGCGGTCGGGTGGCCTGAGCCGGTGACGAGGTGCTTGCCGACCTCATAGCTGTCGATGGGGGCGCCGGCAGCCCGCAGCTCGGCGATGCGGAACTCGTCCAGATCGCCCGAGACCATGATCTGGGCCTGTGTGGCACCGGCATCGTCGAGCAGCTGCCGGGCGAGCACGGCGTCGGCGACGAGATCGCCCGAGTCGATGCGGATCTGGGCCAGCGCGCCCCCGCTGGCCTCGATGGCGTGGCGGACCCCGCCGGCGGTGTCGTAGGTGTCGACGAGGAAGGTCGTGGCTGCTCCGAAGCGCGGCGACCTGGGCCTCGAACGCCAGGCGCTCGTCCGGGTGGGCCAGGGTGAAGGCGTGGGCCGCGGTGCCGCCGGTGGGGACGCCGTAGAGGTAGCCGGCCTCGAGGTTCGAGGTGGCGTCGAACCCACCGATCCACGCGGCCGCGGGAGGCGGCCGAGGCGGTGGCGTCGCTGGTGCGGCGGCTGCCGGCTTCGAGCAACCGGTGGTCGCCGGCCGCGGTGCGCATGCGGGAGGCCGCAGCCAGCACCGCGCTGTCGTGGTTGAAGATCGAGAGGCACAGGGTCTCGAGGACGACGGCCGACGCGAAGTCGGCCTCGACGGTGAGGACGGGGCTGCCGGGGAAGTAGGCCTCGCCCTCGCGGTAGCCGTCGATGTCACCGTCGAAGCTCCAGCCGGCCAGGTGGTCGATCGCCTCCGACGACACGATGCGGTGGGCCGCCGCCCACTCGAGTTGGTCGGGGTCGAAGCGGAAGTGCTCGAGCGCGTCGAGCAACCGGGCGGTGCCACCGACCACGCCGTAGCGACGACCCTCGGGGAGCGAGCGGCAGAAGACCTCGAACACCGCCCGATGGCGGGCGACGCCCGAGCCGAGCGCGGCGTCGATCATCGTGAGCTCGTAGTGGTCCGTGCGCAGCGCCGTCGACCCGCTGATCTGATCGAGGCGTTCCAGCGTGCTCATCGTGGCTCCGGGGTTCGGGTCGGTGGATCGTTCTTGTCAGGGTGACGCTTACTTCTGGTCACTATGACATGAACGAGCGTCGTTGCCAAGCGAAACGTCAGACGCGGTTCGCGCCTCACGCCGATCCCGAAGCTCCCACCGTGTCGCCGTCGAACCGGACCATCCCGAGCCGTTCCTCGAGGACGTGCGCGCGCTGGCCCGCTGACCTACTGGCCGAGCTTGACCGCCGCGAACACGAGGGCGCCGAACAGGCCGGTCATGGCGATCAACGTGGAGATCGTCCATCGCTGGAGATCGACCTTGAGATCGGCCATGCCGCCGACGAAGTCGCTGTGCAGGTCGTGCCGGATGGCATACATCTCGCTGCGGATCAAGGACATCTCGCCGCGAACCGCACCAATCTCGGCTCCTACCTCGATGCGCATCGAGGACATCTCGGTGCGCATCTCCGCTCGGAGCACATCGATCTCGGTTCGGACCATGGACACATCGGACTTGGTGGCCCCGTCGGCCCATCCGACCGGCGGCAAGGAGTCCATGAGCTCGTCGGCGGAATCCACGCTCAGGACCTCCTTCACTTCTTCGTACAGCAGGTGACGACGTCGTTCGATCGGCAACGGAGCTCCTCGTGGCAGGGTGTCCAAGAGGGAGCCAGGGAAGGGGCCGGGGGTTTCCGGCGTGCTCCGAGAGAGGTGTCGTAGCAGAGGCTATCGAATCGTAGGTATGTACAGGTCCGTGTTCAACAGGAACCTTCCGACCAGCCGAGCGGGTTCGCCGGCCCGAGTCGGCCGCGGCCCGACCTCCTCGAGGGAGAGGCCGGCTCAGGCCGAGTGGCCGTTCGATTCGGCGAGCATCGTGAGCTGCACGTCCTCGCGAGCGCCGGGATCGGAGATCACGGCCGGCCCGACGCGATCGCCGTCCGCCGCCGGCGTGCGCAGGTCGATCACACCGAGCCCATCCGGATCAGAGCGCTCGTCCAACGTCTCGAGGCGGGCGAGCCACTCGAGCGCCCGGCGCACCGCGAGCTTGGTGTTCGACGCGTCCCGTTGGCGCTGGCGCAGGGCGACTGTTGCCCGTCGGGCATCGTTGCGGGCGTCCTCGTAGGCAGCCAGGGCGGCGTCGGCGCGGCGCTGGGCCGTCGCGTCGGCCCGGGCCGCGGCGCCGAGTCGGTTGCACGCCTCGGCGTGATCGGACCGGGCTCGCTCGAAGCGCTCGGCCGCGCGTCGACGAGCGTCCGGAGACGCGATCGCCGGGTCGATCTCGGCCTTGCGCTCCGCTCCTTCGCTGGCCGAGATCACCCGCACGGTGGGGGGCGACCCGCCTCTCGCGCGCTCGGGTCGGCTCGGTGGGTGGAGCGTCTCGGTGTTGGGTGGCTCAGGAACCGTGGCTTCCGCGGGTCCCTCGGACGGCAACTGCGCGTGATGGGACATGCACCACGACTACTCCTGTTCGACGCCCGAGTCACGCCGCCCCGACGGAACTTCACCACGATCCCACCACGAGCGCGGACTCAGCGGTGACCGCCGCCACCTCGAGCCTCGGCCACTCGCGTCCACCGCACGGTGTCGAGCCGCAGGCTCGCGCCGCCTTCGGCGATCGTCACCTTCGTGTCGTCGGCGCTCGTGTGGCTGAACGGGTTGTCGAACCGGGCCGTCGGATGCAGGTCCACCGCCGAGCCGTCGACCACGAAGGGTCCGCTGGTCGAGAACTGCATCCGACCCTCTGACGGCGACTGGTAGGTCACGTCGAACCCGGCCGGCAGCCCGTCCGACCCGACGCCGAGATCCGTGACCGAGATCGGCGCACCGGTCACGGCTGCCGAGAACGCATCGAACGAGCCCCACGTCGACCGGTCGCCGACCTCGACGATCCAGGCGTTGTTCGCGCCGCCGGGAGCCACCAGGTCGAACGGCTGGGTCAGCCCGTTCGTGAACGTCACTGACGGGTCGTGCGTGAGCCACGACGTCGCCCGCCATGACCACAGCGCGACGTAGCCACGGCCCCGGCGCCCGATCGTCCAGTTGCCGACCTGGCGCACCTCGTCGAACCGCTCGGTCGGGAAGTAGGCGTGCGTGTAGTCCAGGTACGTGAAGTCCTCGAGCGGGCCCGGGCCGTTCGCGGCATACCGGGGCGCGTACAGGTGGATCGCCGCCGAGCCCTGCTGCGCCGACCGGGGCATGGCGCCGGTGCCCGTCCAGTACTTGTCGGCGTCGACCCAGCTGGTACCCGGTCTCGGCTCGTTCCCGGGCAGCGTGGTGAACACCACCGCGTCCTCGTCGAGCGTCGCCTGCCAGGCGTGGTACTGCTCGCCGTAGCAGCCGGGCCGGTAGTCCTGGGCAGTCGACAACATGGCGTTCGGCGACCGCCACGTCATCGTGTCGACCTCGGACAGCACCCCGACGTTGATCATGCAGCGCAGCGAGTAGGCCAGCTGGCGTGCCGCCGCCGGGTCGCCGCCGGTCAGGTCGACCAGCGGCTTGTACGGCTTGAACAGCTCGGTCTCGAACAGGTCGTACTGGTCGATCGTGGCCAGCGTCTGCGGCACCGCCTGCCACGCCGTCTGCGCGCCTCGCTCCCACCAGAACGGCACCGAGGCCGGATCGTCGTACGGCGCCTCGGGCACGGCCGACTGCGGATCGGTCGTGAACGGCTCGTCCAGGTTCAGCGGCGCGCCCATGTGCGTGCGATCGGTGAAGGTCCGCGTGCTGGTGGCCACCCGGCGGATCGCCTCGGGCAGCTTGTAGCGCTCGGCCGTCGCCAGGTAGGTCGCGCCGGCCTCCGATCGCGAGTGGTACGGCTGGTCGCTCGTCCCGAACAGCAGCTTGATCAGGCCGAACACGTCCTGGTCGGCGGCCTTGCTCTTGTCCTTCATGTACGACCGGCCGTGGGTGACCCCGTTGTTGCCGTCGAGCTGGTGCACCGCCAAGTCGTAGAGGAACAGGTCGAGGATGACGGCCGCTCGACGGGCCACCTCCGGCTCGGCGTACTCGGTCAGCAGGGTGAGCGCCTCGATGTCCTCCTGGTAGTAGACGTCGCTGTGCCACTCGGCGAAGCCCCAGTCGGCCTTTTCCTGCAGCCACGACTCGATGCGGTCCCGACCCTTGTCGGCCTGCTGCGCGCCGGTCAGCCCGGTCACGCTGAAGTGCTGATCGGGCAGGCCGCGACCCGTCAGGTACTCGAGCGTGTGGAAGATGATCCGGTGGTTCTCCGACCAGAACCACTTGTCGTCGATCACCCCTGACGGCAGCGGATCGGTGTACCAGTAGCGGAACCCCACGAACCGTTGCTCGATCGCCGCCCGCAGGTCGGGTCGCAGCTCCCGGCGATGCCCCTCCCACAGGGCCACCAGCGCGAGCAGGTCGAAGTCGCTCGTGTCCTGGAACGCGTCGATCTTGGCGAAGGTGGCGGCGAAGTCGTCCGGGCCGATCGCCGATCCGTCGAAGTGGAACCGTCGGTCGCGGTCCGCCCGCTCGAAGTGGGCCAGCACGTTCACCGGCGACGACGGCGTCAGCTCCTCGGTCGCGTAGCGCAGGTACGCATCCTGACTCGAGCGCCACGCACGCCCGTCGACGTAGCCGTCTCCCGAGCCCAACGTGCCTCCTCCTCCACCCCACCAGTCCGGCGCGCACGCCGTGGTGAGCAACCCCAACACCACCAACAGACCCAGCACGCTCCGTCTCACCGTTGCCCCCAGACCCGGCCGACCGACCCGCGCACTGTAGCGAGGCCGCGTCGACGCCGGTCGAGGCCGTCAGACCCGGAAGTTGCACTCCATCGTCTCGCCGGGACGCGTGTTGCGCAGCACGATCTCCTTCAGGGTCTTGGTCGAGTCGATGACCGCGAGGCCCTCCTTCGAGAACGTGTCCGGCCCGTACACCCGAGGGGCGAGCAGTGGGTTGGTCAGGGCCTGGGTGAAGGCGTCGCAGGCCACCATCGTCGACATGAGGTCGCCCATCATCAGATAGGAGGGGTACTCCTCGGCGAAGATGCCGACGTACCACTCGAGCTGGTCGATGTCGTCGCCGTAGAGCGCCTTCAGCTCGGCCCGCACCTTCGGATCCGACGTCAGCTCCTCGTAGCTCTCCAACGGCTTGCGACCGAACTGCTTGCGGTACTCGTTGAACGACTGCAGCTCGGCGACGCGGCCGATGTGCACCGTGCGCTCCTCCACCGACAGGCGCTCCGGGTGATCCGGGTCCGTCCGATCGGTCAGGAACCACGGCGTGTTGTGCAGACCGATCTTGCCGGCACGCGCGTTCGAGCACTGCGTGATCAGGGACTCCAGGCCGGCGTCGATCACCAGCGGGTTGTTGTTGCGCATGCGGTTCGCCCCGATCGCGTCGTCCCCCGAACCGATGGCATCGGGCACCAGAGGGTGCCACCGGTACAGCAGGTTGAACTCGATGGAGATCCAGTTCGAACGGTTCCAGCGCTCGCCGTCGGCCATGAACATCACGGTCTCGAGCGGCAGCTCGAACGGGGCGATGTGCCGGATGTACTCCTCGACCACCAGGTGCAGCAGCAGCACGATCATCACGTTGCGGGAGGTCTGGAACACCCGCTCGTCGTCCCAGTCCGGATGCGCCGCCTCCAGCAGCCCGGCCACCCGGTTGTGCTCGCGGAGGAACACCACGTTCATGATCGTGTTGCCGATCGTCGAGTTGCCGTGCTCCAGCCCGACCGCGAACACGCTGCTGAGGCGGGTGCCGTCGGTGTCGTCCCCCTTGGCCTCGGCCCTCAGGAGGTCGCTGAGGATCACGTCGAGCAGCCACACGGGGTCGTGCAGGGGCTCGGGCGCGTCCCCGGACTGGTCCTCGGGCTTGGTCACGAAGGCATCCCGGATCGTCGGGCGCTCTCCCACCTCCCGACCCTGCACGAAGAGGAACTCCGGGAACTCCTGGCCGTCGATGAGCTGGCTCTTCAACCGCCCTCGCTCGCCCGCGTCCTCCGACTTGCGCCGCAGAAGCCCGGTCTTCGTCTCGTCCAGGCCGTAGATCTGACAGAGGTCGATCTCGTGGTTCGAGCTGTTCCGGCGGGGATCGAAGGGGTTGGTCCGCAGGAAGCTGTCGGTGAACCACTGGGCGAACATCGAGAACAGGACGCTGGTGTCGGTCGACTCCACGAACTCCTCGCGCCGGTACAGGGAGACGACCTGGTCCTCGGTCGGCAGCGCGGCGCGCCACTCCGGCGTGGAGGGTGGGAGGTGTCGGCCGCTGTACGTGCGGTCGGTGAGGCTCCTCCACGTCGTGTAGGGCGCCACCATGCTGAACGGCCGGGGCCGTGGTGGGGTGGCGTCGGCGAACTGGTCGATGGCGAAGCGGCTGACCAGGGTGCGCAACGGGCGGATGTTCCCCACCACACCCGCCAGGAACGTGGCCGCCTTCTCGGTGAAGCCGGCCTGCGGACGGGACTGCTGCGGACGCGTCGTCGACATGGGGATCTCCGATACCTGCCTCGCCGGATGAGAGCAGCCCCGGCCTTCCGCCGAGGAGGGCGCCGATGCCGCACGGATAGATGTACGCCTCGCGGCCACCCCTGTCGAGGCTTCACCGCCGCACGCTGCCGCCACCACGCCATGCTGTCGAGGAACTATCACGAGCTCGTCGTGCGATCGCCGACCGAGCGGTTCGTCTGGAGCACACCGCCATGGCCACGTTCGTCCTGATTCCCGGAGCCGGATCGACCGCCTGGTACTGGCACCTCGTCGAGCCCGAACTCCAGGCGATGGGCCACGAGGTGATCGCCGTGACCCTGCCGGTCGACGACGACGCGGCCGGCCTGGCCGAGTACACCGACACGGCCGTGGCCGCGATCGCCGAGCAGGCGGTCGACCGCGACGACCTCGTGGTGGTGGCGCAGTCGATGGGCGGGTTCACCGCTCCGCTGGTGGCCGACCGGGTTCCGGTGGCGATGATCGTGCTGGTCGCGGCGATGGTGCCGGCCCCGGGCGAGTCGCCCGGCGAGTGGTGGACGAACACCGGCCACGCCGAGGCGATGCACGAGGCCGCCGTCGCCGGTGGGTGGGAGGCCGACGAGGACGACCCCGGGGCGCTCTTCCTGCACGACGTGCCGGCCGACGTGATCGCCGAGTCAGAGGCGCACCTGCGCAACCAGTCGTCGACCCCGTTCGAGAAGCCCTGGCCGCTGGCCGCCTGGCCTGACGTCCCGACCCGGTTCCTCCTCTGCCGCGGCGACCGCTTCTTCCCGGCCGGCGTTCCAACGCCGCGTCGTGCGCGACCGCCTCGGCTTCGATCCCGACGAGATGGACGGCGGCCACCTCCCGGCGCTCGCCCACCCCGTCGAGCTGGCGTCCCGCCTCGACGCCTACTGGACCGACCGCTGACGGGAACGACCGCTGGCGTGACACCGGACCGGTCAAGGATCGACCGGCAGGAACCGATACGTTCAGCGACAGATCATCGGGGCTGCGGGACGGCCAGGGCGGAGGCATCGGATGGGGCGCAAGGGCGACGGCATCGGACGAGGCGCGGCCCGGGGTCGACGAGCGCTGCGCAGCATGCGATTCGGGGCCGTGGCGCTGCTCATCGGAGCCTGCCTGGGCGGTCGGCTCCCGGCCACCGCCGACACGCTCATCGACCAGCCCATCCCCGTCGATCAGCTGCCCGTCGACTCCCCCTACGGGTGGACGGTGACGGGGCTCAACGACGCCGGGCAGGTCACCGCCGACTCGTTCATCCCGGACCTGTCCTGGCTACGGCAGGCCGACGGTTCGATGGTCTACCTCAACACCCTCGACGTCGACGTGGTCGGCAGCGGCTTCAACGTCACCCAGGGGCTGAACCAGCCCGGCGACGTGGTCGGCACCGTGCAGGGCCCGACCATCGTCGGCGTCGCACCCTGGCTGCTCGACCACACCACCGGGCACCGGATCCTGCTCTCGACCGGTGCGGTGGATTCGGCCGCGCCGGTCGGCATCGCGACGACGGCACCGTCTTCGGCACGGCCTTCGACTACGAGGTCGGTGGCGGCCGAGCCGTGACCTGGACCGGCGCCGACCACAACCTCACCGCTGCTCGACGATCTCGGCGGCGGCATGTCCCAGGCCTTGGCCCTGAACGCAGCACGGTCTCGGAGTGGGCTCCGCGCGCGAGACCGCACCTGGCGACGACCACGCCGTGTACTGGGACCTCGCGACCGGCGCCATCACCCGGCTGGACGAGGGGGGCGGAACCATCAGCTACGCGGAGCGCCGTCAACGATCTGGGCCAGATCGTCGGTGAGATCGACAACCAGCCGACGCTGTGGATGACCCCGCAGTCGCCCCCGACGCCGATCGGTGGCCCGACTCTCAATCCCCGGCACCGCCTCAACGACGTCGGCCAGCTGCTCACGACCGCCGACCAGCCCGATGGCACCCAGCAGCTGTGGCTCGTCGACACCACCACCGGTGACCACCAGGTCGTGGACACGAACTGGGCGACCGGGGGTGGCGCCGTGCTGAACGATCTCGGGCAGGTCGCCTACGACCACCCCACCCCGACCTTCACCGACCGCCCGGCCTACCTCTGGGACCCTCGGGGAGGCCTGATCGACCTCGGCACCCATCCGGGCGACAACGGCGTCGTCGCGCTCAACAACACCGGGATGGTCGCCGGCGGCGGGTTGGACCCGTGGCTCGTCGCGGTGCGGTTCGGACCTCGCCCGCCGGCGTCGACCACCGCCGCCGTGTCGTCGGGCTCGGTCGTCGTCAACTGGACCGCTCCCCCGTGGACGGGCGACGCCCCGGTCACCGGCTACGTCGTCTTCCGCAACGGCGCGCCGCTGGCCACCCTCGCGACGGCCAGCTCCTTCACCGATCCGTCCCCGCCGGCGGGCGGCACGGTCACCTACGCGGTGGCCGCGGTGAACGTCTACGGCCAGTCGCCCCTCGGCGCGCCGGCCAGCGTGGCGACACCCGCCGGACCGGCCTCACCGGTCGCGACCCCCGCCGCCTTCACCGGCTGATCGAGCCGGCATCCGCCATCGCGCTCAGAGCCGAAACGGTGGGCGCAGCGAGGTGAACATCGGGAAGTGCTTCACGTTCAAGGTCGCCAGTTCCTGTCCGTTCGTGTCTGCGGTGGCGGCGATCAGATAGTCGCCGAGCCCTATCCCGACGTTCGACCGTCGATGCGAGCGCATGTACTCACCTGCTCGACGGGCGACGACCTCGGTGACGCCCTCGACGCGCAAGGTTCCCAGGAGGTGCCAGATCGCCCGACGTTCGCTCGAACGCATACCTCCGGTGATCTCCGCGATCGACACCACGCTCACCGCGAGCGGCCCGGTCGACCGTCGGGCATCGATGAGCCACCGTCGGGCTGCCGGCACGCCACGCAGCTGAGCGATGAGCACGTCCGAGTCGACCAGGATCACGCGGTGCGCTTCCAGATGTCATCGAGGTGCGCCGCTCGATCGTCATGGCCTCGCTCGAAGGAGGCCGACCCGGAATCGCGAAGGGCGCCGAAGCTGTCCTCGATGGCCTCGAGGTCAGCCTCGAGATCGTCGTCTCCGCCCGCCAACGACCGATCGAGCAGTCGGCGGATCACCTCTGCTCTGGAGGTGCCCTCATCGGCGGCCATCCGATCGAGGATCACGAGTTGAGCCTCGTCGAGGTAGATGTTGGTGCGTTGCATACACCAGATCATACACCACCGACTTCCTGAGACGATCCTCGATTCGCCCTGGCAACATTGGCGCATGGCGGAGCCGGTCGAACCCTCCTCGCATGCGACGGTCGCCGACGTCGACGCGCTGCTGCTCGAGTTCCTCGACCTCTACCGGTCGGTGGCGCTCCGCAAGCTGGAGGGGCTCACGACCGAGCAGGCCACCGCCGTCGCCACGCCCACCGGGATGACGCTGCTCGGGATCGTGCAGCACCTGGCCTGGGACGAGCGGATCTGGTTCGGTTACCACTTCCTCGGCCAGCCGACCGAGCCGATGGAGGCGCATCCGTCGTTCCAGCTCGATCCGTCGGCCACGGTCGAGTCGGTGGTCGCCGGGTTCCACGCCGACTGCGAGCGCTCCCGCCAGATCGTCGCCGACGCGCCCTCGTTCGACACGGTCGTGCGGATTCCCCACGACCACTTCGGCCCGGTGGACCTCCGCTGGGTCATCGTCCACATGATCGAGGAGGTCGCCCGCCACGTCGGCCACATGGACATCCTCCGCGAGCAGACCGACGGCTCCGCCGGCTGGTGACTCGGCTGGTCCACTACGGCCGGGCGACGAACTCAGTGCCGCACGCGGTAGCGGTGGTGGGTGACGGTCGGGTCCTGCCGCACCTCGACCAGGTCGAGACCGATGTGCTCGGACCCGAGCCCGTCGAACAGCCGGATCCCCTCGCCCAGCAGCACGGGCACCCAGTGCAGCACCACCACGTCGAGCAGCCCGGCCTGCAGCACCTGCTGCGCCGCGTTGGCGCCCATCACCGACACGTACTTGTCGCCCGCCGCGTCACGGGCTCGGGCCACCGCATCCTCGATCCCGTTGTTGGCGAAGTGGAAGGTCGTCTGGCCCTTGGTGACGGTCTCGCCGCCGGCGGTCCTGAGCACGAAGACGTCGAGTGCGAAGGGCGTGCCGTCAGGGGTCGTCCAACCGCCAGGGCCGTCGACCATGTCGAACGTCCTCCGGCCCATGACGACCGCGCCGTTGGCGGCGAGGCCCTCGTCGAGCATCTCTCGCCCGGCCGGCGCGTCTTCCGACCACAACCAGTCGTGCAGCGGCTCGATCTCGTCGTTCGGCCCGGCGATGAAGCCGTCGAGCGACAAGCTCATGTCCAGCACCACGTCCCCCACGGCGCGCTCCTCTCGATCGGATCGACGGAAGCTACCTACCCCGCAGACGCGACGATGCGTAGATCCGAGCCGGAGGCCGACCTGGATCTACGCAACGTCGAGGGGATGTGCTGCTCGGGATGTGGCGGTCGCAGTGGACGCCGCTACGGGCTCAGCTGTTGAGCACGCGCCTCGATCTCGAGCTGGATGGTGACCTTGTCGCCGACGACCACGCCGCCGGTCTCCATCGCGGCGTTGAAGTCCACGCCGAAGTCGGCCCGGCTGATGGTGCCGGTGGCGGTGAAGCCGTTGCGGGTCCCGCCGAAGGCGTCGGGTCCGAAGCCGTTGACCTCGAGCGTGAACGGCACGCTCTTGGTGACGCCCTTGAGCGTGATCTCGCCGTCGAGCACGTAGTCGTCGCCGTCGACCCGCACGCCGGTCGAGCGGTAGGTCATGGTCGTGTGGGTGTCGGTCTCGAAGAAGTCGGCGCCGCGGATGTGGTTGTCACGGTCGACGTTGCCGGTGTCGATCGAGGCCAGGTCGATGGTCGCGGTGACCGACGAGTCGAGCGGGTTCTCGCCGGTGACGATCTGGCCCTCGAAGCTGGTGAACTTGCCGCGGACCTTGCTGACCATCATGTGGCGGACCGAGAAGCCGACCTCGGAGTGGACCGGATCGATCGTCCAGGTGCCAGCGACGTAGCCCGGAATGGTGGTGGTTTCGGTGGTGCTCATGGGGTGGATCTCCTTGTGCGGTGCTGCTCGTGGGTTTCGGGGTGGGTGGAGTGCTGCAGATGTGAGAGGGGAGAGCGAAGGTGGGGACGAGCGAACGTCAGGCCGGGACCGGGATCGAGACCCCGATGCCGCCGCGGGTGTCGGCGCCGTAGCGCTCGATCTCGGCGGCCAGGTCGAGCGGTCGGGGGCGCTGGTCCTTCACGCCGTCGCGGACCTCGTCGTCGATCAGGTCAGCCGGCAGCAGCCAGCAGACCTCGAACTCGATGCCGTCGGGGTCATGGGCGTAGAGCGCCTTGGTGGTGACGTGGTCGGTGGCCCCGACCAGCGCACCCCGCTCGACGAGCAGGGCCCGGATGCGGTCGAGCTCGGCCAGCGTGTCGACCTCCCAGGCCAGGTGGTACAGCCCGACGGTGGAGCGGCCGGCCGAGGAGGGTCCCGCGCCCGAGCCGATCTGGAAGGTGCCGAGATCGTGGTCGTTGGTCGAACCGGGAGCCTGGAAGAACGCCGCCTGGCCGGGGGACCAGATCAGCGTGCGGAAGCCGAGCACCGACTCGTAGAACTCTCGGGTGACAGCGACGTCACGCACGTACAGGACGGCGTGGTTGAGGCGGGTGACCGGCATCGGCGTGCTCCAGACAGTTACTTGAAATCTCAATAGTCAAGTACTGTAAGGTCTTTGAGAGCTGAAGTATTCCGGTACCGTCGAATTCGTGGATGAACCCCGCTGGCTCGACGAGGAAGAGCAGGCCACGTGGCAGGCCTACCTCGCCGCGACCCGGCTGCTGGAGGAGACGCTCGACCGTCAGCTCCAGAACGAGGCGGGCATGCCGCACACCTACTACGGCATCCTCGCCCAGCTCTCCGACGCCCCCGATGAGCGCATGCGGATGAGCGACCTGGCCCGGCTCGTGCGGGCGTCGCCCAGCCGGATGACCCACGCCATCACCAGCCTCGAGCGCAAGGGCTGGGTCCGCCGGGAGCAGTGCCCGACCGACCGACGCGGCCAGCTGGCGGTGCTCGAGCCGGCAGGCCGCAAGGTGCTCGAGGAGAAGGCGCCGGGCCACGTGGCCGAGGTGCGGGCCCGCCTGTTCGACCGCCTCACCACCGAGCAGGTCGCCCAGCTGCGCACGATCTGCGAGACCATCCTCGACGGACTCGACACCTCCGACTGCCCGACCCGTGCGCCCGGAGCCGACGCCGTCCACTGAGCGGCTCCCCGACCCGCCCCCCACCGCGGTCTGGAGGACGGGCCTCACGGAATCCGTCAGCTCGGTCCTTCAGAGTGCGGTCGGCCTACATTCGGGCGATGCCGACCCGACTGGTGTCCGTCGTGATCGACGCGCTCGACATGGAGGCGCAGGCCCGGTGGTGGTCCGCGGCGCTCGGTTGGCCGATCAGCTTCCACGACGACGAGGAGTACGACGTCGAGCCCGAGGGCAACGTCGCCGGCGCCGTCCCCGCTCTGGTGTTCGTGGCGGTGCCCGAGGCCAAGTCCGTCAAGAACCGCATCCACCTCGACCTCGGCTGCGACTCACCCGAGCACCAGGTCGAGATCGTCGACCGGCTGGTGGCGGCGGGGGCCACGAGGGTCGACGTGGGCCAAGGCGATGCCCCGTGGGTCGTGCTGGCCGATCCGGAGGGCAACGAGTTCTGCGTGCTCGAGGATCGTGACCACCACCGGGGCCGGGGTCCGCTCGCCTCGATCGTGGTCGACGCCGAGCAACCGGCGACCATCGCCCGCTTCTGGTCCGAGGCCGCCGGGTGGCCGATCGGCTTCGAGGCCGACGGCGTGGCCAGCCTGCACCACCCCGACGGCAAGCTGCCCGACCTCGACTTCGTGCCCGTGACCGAGGCCAAGTCGGTGAAGGACCGGCTGCACCTCGACGTCGCCCCCTTCGCCGATGACCCGCAGACCCCCGAGGTCGGCCGCCTCATCGCGCTCGGCGCGACGCCCGCCGACGTGGGTCAGGGCCCGGACGTCTCGTGGGTCGTGCTGGCTGATCCCGAGGGCAACGAGTTCTGCGTCCTGAGCTCCCGCTGAGCGGCCGAGCCGCGATTCGGATCCGACGAAGGGCGCGCCGACCGACTACGGGACCGGCGTCATCGACTGATCGGCCGTCAGGCTGTTTCCGGGGAACACGATCGGGCTGCTGGCGTCAGCGAAGGTCGGCTGATCCTGGTACCACACCAGGGCGTAGTGGCCGTTCGGATCGCTGAAGCGCACCGCGAAGCCTCCCGCCTTCAGCGAGGAGATGCCCCACTGCCCGTCGGGTCCCGTCCGGGTCTTCGCCGCCAGTGATCCGATGGGCGCGTACCCGTCATCGAAGTTGTTGTAGAGCCGGACGTCGATGCCCTCGACCCCAGCCCCTGTGACGGAGTCGGTCACCGTGCCATGGAAGATCACCGTGGGCAGCGGAGAGACCCGGATAGGCGTCGTCCGGCCGGCCACGACGGTCACCGGGACCGCGTCCAAGCGACTCCTGACCCCGTACGGCGCTCCACTCCACCAGGCCAGGTTGCACCGCACGCCGTCGCCGACGCGCACCAGATAGCTCCCAGCTGGCAGTCCACCCACGAAGCCGGGCACTGGGCTGCCGAAGACCACCGCGGGCGTGGTCAGCTTGGCGACCAGCGTCGTACCGGAGAGGTCGTACACCCGGATGGGAACATCGCGCAGACAGGCCGTCGGGAAGTCGTTGATGGGGCGGAGCTCGACCGATATGCCGCCCCCAGCCACCAGCACCACGTCCGCGACTGCGTCGGTACCGACCACGACCGGAACCACGGCGGCGTCAGCACGCGTGGTCGCGCCACCGTAGAACTGGAGTTGCCAGTTGGCGTCGGTGCCGTTGACCAGCACCTTGTAGCCACCGACTGGAAGAGCGCCGAGGAGGTAGCGGCCCGCGGCATCGGTCGTGGTCTTGGCCACGAAGGCTCCGGTCGGGGCGTCGTAGGCCCGCACCGCGACCCCGGAGATGCCCGTCGTGCCGTCGCTCACCGTCCCCGAGATGGCACCGGTCACAACCGCCGGCAACGCTCCGCTCGTCCCGACCCCCACCGCCCCGCCCCCGAAGACGACGGCGACGAGCAGCACGACCACGAGGGCCATCCGCCGACCGATGCAACCCATGGCTGACTCCCCTCGGCGACCATCACCCGTTCCGCAGGAACCGGCGGATCGCCTCCCACCCTCGCGCCGTCGGGGTCGGTGGTCGAGGGAAGGTTCGCCGGCCACGACGTCAAAGGCTCAGAAGGCCACCGTCGACGTGGAGGACCTGACCGGTGATGTAGGCCGCGTCGTCGCTCAGCAGGAAGATCACCGGCAGGGCCACCTCGAGCGCGGTGCCCTGGCGACCGAGCGGCACCGGCGACTTCGCCCGGCCGGGCCGGCTCTCGGTGGCCAGTCGCCCCAGCGGCGTGTCGATCAGCCCGGGCGCGATCACGTTGGCCCGCACGCCCTGGCGCGCCGCCTCCCTGGCGACCGAGCGGCACAGCCCACCGATGGCCGCCTTCGACGCGTCGTACGCAGGGAGTCTGCTGCCGGGCCTGTACCCGGCCAGCGAGCTCACGTAGACGATCGACGAGCCCTCCCCCAGGTGCGGCAGGGCGGCCTGGGTGACGAGGAAGTGGCTGCGGACGTTCACGCTGAACACGTCGTCCCACTGGTCGACCGACGTTCCCTGGATCCCACCGCCCAGACCGATGCCGACGTTGAGCACCAGCCCGTCGAGGGCGCCCAGCTGCCCGACCGTGTCCTCCACGAGCTCGGCGCACACCTCGGCATCGGTGACGTCCGCGACCAGGGCGATGGCCCGACCGCCGATCTCCTCGATCATGGCGACGGTGTCGGCCGCGGCCTGGGGATCGATGTCGGCGCACGCCACCGTCGCTCCGGCGCGGGCCGCCTCGAGCGCGATGGCCCGGCCGTTGCCGAGCGGGGCGTACGGATCGTCGGAGTGGCGGGTGCCGGCTCCGACCACCAGGACGTGCCGATCGATCAGTTGGTCTGGTGCCGCCACGTCGACTCCCCCTCGAGATGTGTGTCGTCCCTGTCGCCCGAACCTAGGCCCATCGACCACCCGTCGTTCGACCGAATCCACCGAATCGGTACCGAGTCGGTGCCGAAGGGCAGCCGACAACGCCGCTCCGCACTCTGGAGGACGGGCCTCACGGATTCCGGGAGCCCCGTCCTTCAGACGTGGGGTGGGGTCGAGCGAGCGCGCCGCCGGATCGAGCTCAGCTGGAGAGGCTGGCGGCGCGCTCGGCCAGGCCGTCGACGTTGCCGAACCCGGTGGAGGTGGTGGCGGCCAGATCTGGGCGGATGGCCTCGATCGGGTCGCGCAGGTCGTCGATGTAGCCCAGCGCGTAGGCGCCGCGGTCGTAGCCCATGACCCGCAGCAGCTCGATCGGCAGGCCGGCGGCCACGTCCTGCGGCACGGCGAGGTACTGGTTCTCCTCCTGCCGCAGCCAGGCCAGGTTGTAGGTGATGTTGAGCCCGACGCGGGTCTGGTCCGTGGTGTTGGCCCCACCACCGTGGTACACGCTGCCCGAGTAGAAGAGCACCGAGCCGCGACCCATCTCGGCCGGCTCGGTGTCGTCGTTGGTGAAGCTGAGGCCGTCGGCCTGGCGGTGACTGCCGACCACCACCCGGGTCGCGCCGTTGGCCTCGGTGAAGTCGGTCATCGCCCAGATCGAGTTGCACTGCACCTCGTAGCCCGCCGGGAACGGGAAGAAGTCGAAGGCCCACTGGTCGCGGTGCACGGGTTGGGGCGGGCTGTGGGGACCGATGGCAATCGCCTGGGTCACGTGCAGCTGGAAGTTGGTGGCGTGGGCCAGCCAGGCGCCCGCGGTGGCGAGGGCCAGCGGGTGCATCACGAGGTCGCGGCACGTCGCCGAACGGGCGATCAGCGCACCGAAGCGACGGGTGTTCCGCCCGCTGAAGTCGTCCGGTCCGCCAGGGGTCGCAGCGAGGCTCGGCGCCAGCTCGTCGTCGAGCCGGTCGCACGTGGCCCGGTCGAGCACGTCGTCGACGACGACCGCGCCGTCCCGCTCGAGCGCCGCGACGATCGCGTGTGCGTCGGTGGTGGCGGGGAGGTGTTCGAGCGGCATGCCGGCTCCGATCATCGAGGTCGTTCCGTCGCCCGGCACCTTACGCGGCCGCTCCCCGATCGTTCGTTGTCGAGTTCTCCACGCCCACCGGCGCGAAGTTCACAAAGAACGCCGAAGGGGTGGGTCAGGGCGAGGACGGGACGAGGCGGTGGTCGGGGCCGAGGACGAGGTGCCGGGCGGGGACCCGGTCGATGGTGAGCTGGTCGTGGGTGGCCACCACGATGGTCTTGCCGGCGGTGTGCAGCTCGACGATGAGATCGAGGAACCACGACTGGGTCTCGGGGTCGAGCGCCGCGGTGGGCTCGTCGAACAGCACCACCTGCGGGTTCATCACGAGCACCGACGCGATGGCGACCCGCTTCTTCTGGCCACCCGACAGCTGGTAGGGCGCCCGGTCGATGACCTCGGTCAGCCCGAACAGCTCGCACAGGTCGTCGGTGCGCTGCACGACCTCGGCCTGATCGAGACCCATGTTGAGGGGGCCGAAGGCGATCTCCTCCCGGACGGTCGCCGAGAACAGCTGCGCCTCGGTGTTCTGGAACACGAAGCCGAGCCGCGAGCGGAAGCCTTCGTTGAACTGCTCGTCCTCCAGCGCGTCCTCGGTGACGGTTTGGCCGAACGCCCGGAACTCCCCGGAGTCGGGGAACACCAGGCCGGCCAGCACCTTGAGCAGCGTCGACTTCCCGCCGCCGTTCGGCCCCAGCAGGAGCACGGCCTCGCCGGCGTCGATCGACAGGTCCACGTCGTCGAGGGCCGGGTACTTGCCGAGGTACGCGTAGCTCGCACCCTCGAGCGACAGCACCACGCCGGTCGGCGTTGCCGGGTCGTGCGCGTGGTCGTCGCCGTGGAGGACGCCGGCGTGCTCGTGCGCCATCTCAGGTCACCATCTCAGGTCAGGGCCCGGCCGGCGAGCAGCACCGCGGAAGCCACGACGGCGAGCCCCGCGAACGCAGCGACGTCGACTGCACCGAACGCCGGCGGGTCGAGCGTGCGGGATTCGCCGACGTAGCCGCGGGCGATCATGGCGTCGTTGACCTCGCCGGACAGCTGGTGGGCTCGGCCGAACAGGGCACCGGCCGATGCGGCCACGAACGAGCGACCCGCCCGGGCCCTCTCCCGGCGAACGGTGCGGGCCACCCGCGCCGTGTAGCGATCGGTGATGACCTCGACCAGCACGAACACGTAGCGGTAGGCCATCGCCCCGACCGTCACGAACATGCGGGGGATCTTCAGGGTCCTGAGCGCCTCGAGCATGCGGGGCCACGACGTGGTGATGGTGGCCAGCAGCGCGAGCGACACGCTGACCGCCACCCGGGACACGAGGAGCGCGGCACCGCGCAGCCCCTGGGCGGTGAGCCCGACAGGGTGCCCGAACCAGGTGCCGAGCGGGACCACGACCTCGCCCGGTGTGATCAGGTTGGTCGTGGCCGGCAGCACGACGAGCGCGGTGAACAGCGGGACGGTGAGCCAGACCCGCCGGAGGAAGCCGCCGAGCGGGACCGCGGAGGCCACCGCCAGCACGAGGCTGAGGGCGTAGATGCCGGCCAGCAGCGCGACGTGGTGCGTGAACGACGCGGTGATGAGCAGCACGAGCAGGCCGATCACCTTCGTGCGGGGGTCGAGGCACTGCAGGAACCCGGGTCGGGCGGCGACCTCGTCGGCGAACACGGCCTGACGGGTGATGTTCGCCAGCCCCTCGATGGTGCGGGCCAGGAAGCTCACCCGGCGGCGCGTCCCGATGCAGCCGCACGGGCACAGGCCCACCTGCGGCCGGACGAGCCACTCCGGCGACGATCGCGGCTCGGTCATCACCGGGCCGGGTGCGCTCACGCCCGACCGCCGGCGGCCATGGCCCGCTCCGATTCCGGCACCCGAGCGGCCTTCGATCCCGCCACGAGACGCACGGCCAGCCACACCAGCAGGACCGCCGCGCCGATGACGAGGATCCCGACCACTGCAGAGAGCAGGTAGCCGAGCGTGGCGTTCTGGCCGTCACGGAACCCGTAGCCCCCGAGCAGCGTGTGGCTCCAGAAGCCGTTGTAGCGGTTGAGCCCCGTCGGCACCGCGTCGAGGCCGTGCGTGCCGAGGTTCAGGTCCCCCGGCGCGTCCTCCCCGAACGCGCCTCCGGGAGCGACCAGCCCGAGCGGCGTGAGGAGCGCAAGACCGACGATCCCCGCCGCGGCCCACTTCCACGGTGATCGACCCCGGATCCCCGCATCGACGAGCTGCGGCTCGGCGGCCACCGGCGGCGCGCCGCGGTTGATCCGCAGCACGGGCAGGTTGTTGCGCTGGAGGTAGGCGATGACGCCGGCGGTGAGCGCCGCCTCGACCCCGCCGGCGACGGTGAGGTGAGCGAGCGCCATGGCCGGGATGGTCTGGGCCAGGTGGAAGGGCGCGTAGAGCGGGGTGCCGTCGGCTGCGGTGAACAGGTCGGGCTGGATGCCGAACTCGATGGCGGCGCAGAGGGCGGCCGCGTTGAGCCCGACGTAGGCGCCGATCCCGGCGGCCACCACTCGTCGTCCGCTCGTGAGCGGGACCTTCTGAGCGATCAGCTTGTACACGCCGTAGCCGACGAAGGGCATGACGAAGGCCATGTTGAAGGCGTTGGCGCCGAACGCGAGCACGCCGCCGTCGCCGAAGAAGAGGGCCTGGATGAGCAGCGCCACGCTCACGGCTATCACCGCGGCCCACGGCCCGAGCAGGATCGCGATGAGCACCGCACCGACCGCGTGCGCCGTGGTGCCGTCGGGGATCGGCACGTTCAGCATCATCACCAGGAAGCTGTACGAGGCGGCCAGCGCCAGCAACGGGACCTCGCGCCGCTTGATCGTCTCGCGCACCTTGCGGGCCGCGGTGCCCCACACGGGGACCATCACCACGGTGGCGACCGCACACGTCTGCGGGCTCAGGTAGCCGTCCGGGATGTGCATGTCGACCTCGTGCTCGCTCGAGCTCGGAACCTAACGCAACCCGCTCGTTCCTGCGAACGGTTCGCAACAGCCCCTCCGATGCTGGCGAGCCCTCCGGATCACGAAGTTCCGGGATTTCTCCGACCGGTAGCGTGACGACCATGTCCGGACCCGCCCACGCGCACGTCAGCAGCACAGACGAGCAGCTCGAGGCGCTGCTCGACCGGCTGCGCTCGGAGGGCGAACGGGTGACGGTGGCCCGGCGGGCGGTGCTCGAGACGCTGCTGGCCGAGCCCCACTCGCACCTCTCGGCCGACGTGCTGGCCGACCGCATCCACCGCGACCACCCGTCGATCCACCTGTCGACCGTCTACCGCACGGTCGAGTTCCTGACCGAGACCGGCATCCTCACCGAGGTCCGGGTCGGCCACCGGCCCAGCTCGTACCACTTCGCCACCGACGACCACCACCACGCGGTGTGCGACCGCTGCGGGGCCGAGGTCGCCCTTCCCGCCGACCTCTTCGCCGCCGTAACCGCCCGCCTCCGCGACGAGCACGGCTTCGAGTCCGACCCCCACCACCTCACCATCACCGGCCTCTGCGCCGACTGCGCGACCGCCTCCCGCCCCTGATCGCCGAGGGACTTCGCCCCCGATCTCGATCGAACGTGCGGGGCTCGACGCCGGATCCCGGCCGTGCGCCCCGCAAGGTCGCCGAGGAGTCGGATCGGGCGCCCCCGGGTCCCAGGTGAACAGTGTTAGCTTGCCGACCTGGGTAGGCCGTCCGGGGGGATCGATGAAGGCTGCAGGTCGCCGTCGGGTCGGCGTGGGAGTCGTGCTGACGGCGTTGCTCGCGCTCACGGCCTGCGTCGAGAAGACCGAGGTCGTGCAGGGACCGTCGGACACCACGACCGCCCCGAGCCAGGCCGGCAGCGCCACCGACGGGCCCACCGTCGTGAGCCAGTTCCCCGGTGCACAGACCTCGGCCGGCACCTTCCCCGACGAACCGGTCGCCGCCGGATCGGCCGATCCCATCGTGGTCGGGATGATCAACCAGGAGAACACGCCGCTCGGCTCCTTCCCCGAGCTCCGCCTGGCCGCCGACGCGGCCGTGAAGTTCATCAACGCCGAGCTCGGCGGGGTGGACGGCCGGCCGATCCAGTTCGAGCCGTGCATCACGACGTTCTCGGTCGAGAAGTCCCAGGCTTGTGCGCAGGACCTCGTGCAGAAGGGCGCGGTCGCGGTCACCAACGGCATCGACATCAGCAGCAACGGCTCGATCCCGATCCTCGAGCAGAACCAGGTGCCGATGATCGGCGGCGTCCCCGTGAACAACGACGAGATGCAGAGCCCGATCTCGTTCCAGTTCAGCGGCGGGTCGCCGGGCGCGATGGTCGCGTTCGCCAACTACGCGGCCACGACCCAGCACGCCCACAAGGTGTCGGTGATCTACGGCGACTACGCGTCGATCAAGGAGGCCGCCCTCGACTACGGCGTGGCCGAGCTGAAGCGGCAGGGCGTCAGCGACATCACCGAGGTGCCGTATCCGATCACGAGCACCGACTTCCTACCCGTGCTCACCAAGGCCAACGAGAACAACCCCGACGCCATCATCCTCGTGGCCGCCGACACCGCCTGCGCTCCGGCCATGAAGACGGCCAAGGACCTCGGCATCACCGCCACCATGTACCTCGTCGGGTCGTGCGCCGCGCCGACCATCGCCGAGGAGATCGGCGAGGACGCGGTGGCCGGTCGCATCTTCAACGTCGAGGGTCCGATCACGGGCACCGACCTCGACACCAAGATCTACGCCGCCGCGCTGGCCAAGTACGGCGACCCCGATCTGCCGCTGGCCAGCGCCGGAACGGTGAGCTTCCGCAACATCATGAACCTCTGGAGCCTCATGAAGCAGGTGGGCGGGGACAAGGTCTCGAAGGAGACGCTCCTGTCGACCGTGCGCGCGGCGCGGGATCACCCGAGCTTCGGCGGCCACCCCTACACCTGCGACGGCCAGCAGGTGCCGAACCTGCCCTCGCTCTGCTCGCCCCAGCAGATCCTGGTCCTGCACGAGGACGGCACCCTGAAGCAGCTCACGGACTGGATCGACGTCCCTGCGCTCCTGGCCCAGTAGCGCCGTGACCCGACGTCGGCCGCACCGATGACCGAGGTGCAGTACCTGCTGCTCGGGCTGGGCGCCGGCGCGGTGATCGCCGCGCTGGCCCTCGGCGTGCTGCTGACCTACCGGGCCTCGGGCGTCGTGAACTTCGCCCACGCCGCGCTCGGCATGTACCTGGCCTACACCTACATCTCGTTGCGTCAGCGGGGCGAGCTGCTCATCCCGATCGTGGGCCTCCCCGGGCGGGTGCAGATCTTCCCGAGCGACGTGAAGCCGACCTGGGCCACCGCGTTCGCGATGACGATGGCCGTCGGCGCGCTCATCGGGCTCGTCGTCTACTGGCTGGTCTTCCGGCCGCTGCGCCGGGCCCCCGCGCTGGCGAAGGTCGTAGCCAGCCTCGGCTTGTTCCTCTACCTGCTGGGCATCACGAACCAGCGGCTCGGCAGCCAGGGCGGGGCGCTGGCCAAGCCGAAGCCGATCCTGCCGGCCAAGGTCGTCGACCTGCTCGGCGTGCAGATCCCGGCCGATCGGCTGTGGCTGCTCGGGCTGGTCGTCGTGGCCACCGCGGTGCTGGCCGGCGTGTTCCACTACACCCGCTTCGGCCTGGCGACGCGGGCCGCGGCCGAGAGCGAGAAGGGCGCCGTGCTGCTGGGCCACTCGCCCGACCGGCTGGCCGCGATCAACTGGATGATCGCGGCGATGCTGGCCGGCGCCGCGGTGATCCTCATCGCCCCGATCTCCGGCCTCGACCCCGGCACCACCAGCCTGCTCATCACCCCCGCGCTGGCCGCCGCCCTGCTCGGCGGGTTCCGCTCGTTCACGCTCACCACGCTGGCCGGGCTCGGGATCGGGATGCTCCAGAGCGAGATCCTGAACCTGCGGGGCGAGCTGAGCTGGATCCCCGACCTCGACTGGCAGGCCGCGCTCCCGCTCATCATCATCGTGGTGATCATGGCGATCAGGGGCGAGCGCATCCCCTCCCGTGGGGCGCTCCGAGAGGGACGGTTCCCCCTGTCGCCGACGCCCCGGCACATCACCGCGTGGGCCGTCGGAGGATCGGCCGCCGTGCTGGTCGGGTTGTTCACGCTGGACAGCTCGTGGCGCCAGGGACTGATCGTGTCGATGGTGACGGCGCTGATCGCCCTGTCGATCGTGCTGCTCACCGGTTACGTGGGGCAGATCTCGCTCATGCCGTTGGCGCTGGCCGGGATCAGTGCGTTCGCGATGATCAAGCTGACCGTGTCGTTCCACGTGCCGTTCCCGCTGGCACCGGTGCTGGCCGCGCTGATCGCCACCGGCTTCGGCCTGGTCATCGGGCTGCCGGCGGTGCGGGTCCGCGGGATCAACCTGGCCATCGCCACGCTCGCCGCGGCCACGGTGGTCGAGGAGCTCGTCCTCAAGTGGAGCTGGTTCAGCGGCGGTCTCGGCGGCGCGTCGGTGCCACGACCTCGCCTCCTCGGGCTCGACCTCGGCATCGGCGCGGCCGGCTCAGCCTTCCCGCGGCCCGCGTTCGGAGTGGTCTGCCTGGTGGTGCTGGTGGCCATGGCCGTCGCGGTGGCCAACCTGCGCCGGGGACCGACCGGTCTGCGGTGGCTCGGCGTGCGGGCCAACGAGCGCGCCGCGTCGAGCGCCGGCGTCGACGTGCGCCGCACGAAGCTGGTGGCCTTCGGGCTGTCGAGCTTCATCGCCGGTCTGGGGGGCACGCTGCTCGCCTACCAGTACGACACGCTCTCGGTGAACTCGTTCACGGTCTTCGCCTCGCTGGCGCTCGTGGCCACCACCTACCTCGGAGGGATCGCTTCCATCGCCGGCGCCATGGTCGCGGGAGCGGTGGCCGACGGCGGTGTGCTGACCGCGCTCATCGGTTCGAAGAGCAGCGCCGCCACCTACGCGATCAACGGCCTCATGCTCATGGTGATCGCCGTCGTCTACCCCGACGGCCTCATCGCCGGAGGCCGCTCAGCTCTGCAGTGGGTGCGCGCTCGGGCGAAACGGCCGTCGCGTTCGAGAAAATTGACGGAGCCCGGGCCCGGTGCTTCCATCCCCACGGGGGTTCGCCGCACGGCGTGACCGGATGCAGCAGGAGGGACACCGCATGGTGGATGCCGACTCGAGCAGGACCACGACCGACCTGGTCGACGTGGTCGTCGTGGGGGCCGGGTTCGGAGGCATGTTCATGCTCCACCGGCTCCGCGAGATGGGGCTGTCGGCACGGGGGTTCGAGAGGGGCGGCGGAGTCGGCGGCACCTGGTACTGGAACCGCTACCCGGGCGCCCGTTGCGACATCGAGAGCATGGAGTACAGCTACCAGTTCGACGACGACCTCCAGCAGGAGTGGTCGTGGACCGAGCGGTTCGCCCCCCAGCCCGAGATCCTCGGGTACGCCAACCACGTCGCCGACCGGTACTCGCTGCGCGACGACATCGAGTTCGACACGAGCGTGCGGTCCGCGACGTTCGACGACGAGGCCGGCCGCTGGTCGGTGACCGTCGCCGGTCCCGGGGGCGAGCGCGACGTGTCCGCGCAGTTCATCGTGATGGCGACCGGCTGCCTGTCGTCGGCCAACACCCCGGAGTTCCCCGGCATCGACTCGTTCGAGGGCGAGACCTACCACACGGGCCGCTGGCCGCAGCAGGGCGTCGACTTCACCGGCAAGCGGGTCGCCGTGATCGGTACCGGGTCGTCCGGGGTGCAGTCCATCCCGATCATCGCCGAGCAGGCCGACCAGCTCACGGTCTTCCAGCGCACCGCGGCCTACGTCGTGCCGGCCGCCAACGCTCCGCTCGACCCGGCCGAGGAGCAGGAGGTCAAGGCGCGCTACACGGAGTTCCGCGAGGCCAACAGCCAGCAGGTCCCGGCCTTCGGCTCCCGGACGCCGGCCAACGAGCAGATGGCGGCCGAGGCCACGCCCGAGCAGCTGCAGGCCGAGTTCGAGCGCCGCTGGCACCAGGGAGGGCTCACGTTCCTCGGCGCGTTCGGCGACCTGCTCATCGATCCAGCGTCCAACGACCTGGCGGCCGAGTTCGTGCGGTCCAAGATCCGCGACATCGTCGACGACCCGGCGGTGGCCGAGCTGCTGAGCCCCCACACGCTCATCGGCGCCAAGCGCCTCTGCCTGGGCACGAACTACTACGAGACCTTCAACCGCCCGAACGTGACGCTGGTCGACGTGGGCTCGACGCCCATCAGCGCCATCACGCCGACCGGAGTGCAGGTCGGCGACCGGACCTACGAGGTCGACGTCATCGTCTTCGCCACCGGCTTCGACGCCATGACCGGCTCGCTGCTCGCCGTCGACATCCGCGGTCGCGACGGCCTGCCCCTGCAGGAGGCCTGGCACGCCGGACCGCGCACCTACCTGGGCCTCGAGATCCCCGGGTTCCCGAACCTGTTCACCGTGTCGGGCCCGGGCAGCCCGTCGGTGCTCACCAACATGATGGTGTCGATCGAGCACCACGTGAACTGGATCGCCGACTGCATCGGCTACCTGCGCGACAACGACAAGCAGACCATCGAGGCCCTACCGGAGTCCGCCGACCAGTGGGTCGAGTACGTGAACGCGGTCGCCGCCTTCACGGTCTACCCGGCGGCCAACTCCTGGTACCTCGGCGCCAACATCCCCGGCAAGCCCCGGATCTTCATGCCGCTCATCGGCTTCCCGCCCTACGTCGAGCAGTGCACCGCCGTCGCCGAGAAGGGCTACGAAGGCTTCGCCCTCACCTGACACTCCCCACCCCGAACTTGCGTACATAACGCCCTCGTAGGCGGGGGTCATCTCCGCAAGTTCGAGGGGGCTATTCCTGGACGAGCTCGATGAGGGTGCCGAAGGCGGTCTTGGGGTGGATGAAGGCCACGGTGGTGCCGCGCGAGCCGGGGCGGGGGACCTCGTCGAGGACGCGTCCGCCCTGGTCCTTGACCGCCTGGAGGGCCACGGCGCAGTCGGCCACGCGGTAGCCGATGTGGTGCAGGCCCTCGCCCTTCTTCTCCAGGTACTTGGCCACCGGCGAGTCGTCGCGGGTGGGGGTGAGCAGCTGGATGTACGACTCGGCCACCTTGAGGAGGGCCTCCTCCACGCCGTCGCTGTCGACGACCTCTCGATGGTCGACCACCGCGCCGAACGTCTCGCGGTAGTAGTCGATGGCCTCGCCGAGGTCGTTCACCGCGATGGCGATGTGGTCGATCTCGGTGAGCAGCGGGTCGACCTGGGCCGAGCCGGAGACCTCCTGGGTGGCGTCCTCACCGGGCATGCGTGCGCTGAGTGGGCTCATGACGGGTCTCCTGGAGCTAGGCGCCGTGACGGCGGAAGAGCGTGATCTTGTCCTCGCCGACCTTGGCCCGGAACTCGGGATCGTCGATGCCGAGCCCTTCCTCGGGCGCCAGGCACAGCACGCCGATCTTGCCCTCGTGCAGGTTGTGGTGCACCTGGTAGGCGGCTTCGCCCACGTTGTCGAGCGTGTGCACGGCGGACAGGATCGGCTGGATCTTGCCCTCGCAGATGAGCTGGTTGGCCGCCCATGCCTCGCTGTAGTTGGCGAAGTGCGAGCTGATGATGCGCTTGAGCTTCATCCAGAGGTGGCGGTTGTCGTACTCGATCATGTAGCCGCTGGTGGCGGCGCAGGTGACGATCGTGCCGCCCCGGGCGGCGACGAACACCGACGCGCCGAACGTCTGGCGGCCGGGGTGCTCGAAGACGATGTCGACGTCGCGGCCGATCTGGGCCCGGATGTCCTTGCCGAGCCGGCGCCACTCGCCCTCGTCCTGGTGGAACTCATCGGCCCAGAACTGGTAGCCGGCGGCCTTGCGGTCGATCACCGCGTCGCAGCCCATGGCCTTGAGGATCTCGCCCTTCTCGGGCGACGACACCACGCCGACGGGCGTGCCACCGCCGTTGAGGACGTACTGCACGGCGTAGCCGCCGAGGCCGCCGGTCGCGCCCCAGATCAGCACCGCGTCGCCCTGGGTCATGTCAGCGGCGTGCTTGGAGACCAGCATGCGGTAGCTGGTGGAGTTGCACAGCGCGTTGACCGACGCCTCCTCCCACGTGAGGTGGGCCGGCTTGGGCATGAGCTGGTTGGCCTTCACGACCGACAGGTCGGCCAGGCCGCCGTAGTTGGTCTCGAAGCCCCAGATGCGCTGGTTGGCCGCCAGCATCGAGTCGTCGTGGGCGGACGGGTCCTGGTCGTCGACGTGGTTGCAGTGGACGACGACCTTGTCGCCCGGCTTCCAGTTGCGCACGGCCGAGCCGACCCGCAGCACCACGCCCGAGGCGTCGGAGCCGACGATGTGGAACGGCTGGTCGTGGCGGGCGCCCCACTTGCTCTCCTTGCCGAGGCGCTTGAGGAACCCGAACGTCGGCAGCGGCTCGAAGATCGAGGTCCACACCGTGTTGAAGTTGATCGAGCTGGCCATGACAGCGATGACCGCCTCGTCGGGCGCCAGCTCCGGCACCTCGACCTCCTGGATGTGGAGGCTCTTCCGCGGGTCCTTCTCGGAGGACTCGAGCCCGGCGAACATCTCCTGTTCGTCGGCCAGCACCACGGCGGCGCGGAAGGTGTCGGGCAGGGGCAGGGCCGCGAGCTCTTCGCCCGACGCCCCCGCCAGGATGGCTTCCAGGATCTGCTGCATCGTGACAACGTAGTCGCCGACCTCCCGGCGCAACCACCCGACGCCACCCGGCTCCGGGGACCCGGATCGAGGTCCGGCGGGCCGTGCGCCAGGCGCCTCGGCGGGCATCTCTGGGCCCACGGAGCGCGGTTTCGGTTCAGCAAAACAACAGCATTCCGGACGCCCCCGTCCGTTGAGTGAGGGGGGAACTTGTTCTACACTTCCTCCCTCAACGACCCATTCCCCAGGCTGATGTACGCGGATGGCTGGCTGCCACCGCGAGGAGGTACACCTGCCGTGCGACTCACTCCCGAGGAGATCGAAGCGCGCCGGTTCCGCCTGGCTCCGAACGGGTACGACTGCGAGGCGGTCGACCGATTCCTTGCCGAGGTCACCGAGGCGCTGCGCGAACAGCCTGCCGCGACGGGCGGGAGCGACGAATTCAGTCGCGTCGGCCAAGAGATCGCCGCGGTCCTGCGGGCCGCTCGCGACAGCGCCGGCGCCGTGCGGGCCGAGGCCGAAGGGCAGGCCGCGGCCACCCGGTCGCGGGCCGAGGCCGAGGCCACCGACCTCCGCAAGGAGGCCAAGGCGCAGCTCCACCAGGCCCAGCAGACCCTGGCCGAGGCCCGTGAGCAGGCCGAGCTCCTCGTGCGCGAAGCCGAGCACCACGCCGAGGGGGTCAAGCACGCAGAGCGCGTGGCCCGCCAACGCCTGCTGGCCACCCGCACCGACCTCCAGAACCTGATCGACCGACTCGGCTCCCCCAACGGCACTGCGGTGCTCGACCTGACCACCGGCGACGAGGCCGACGACGCCCCGGCCGACGGCCGCGATCTGCTGGCCACCGGGGGCCCGAGCGCCGATGTCGGCGCCCCGGCCGAACCGCCAGCCGAACTGGGCGATCCCTTGCTGCGCATGGTCCGAGCCGCCGTCGGCCGAGCCGCCGAGCACTCCGAGGCCGAAGCCGCCGCCGACCTCGAGCAACAAGCACCAGCCGTCTGATCCTGCGCAGGCCTGGCGAGCGGTGTCAGGCGTGCGGAGCGGGCGGAGCAGCTCCACCGAAACGCGCCAGATGGGCGAAGCCCGCTCGTAGCGAGCTTGCGAGCGAGAGCACAGAGCGTTGCCTCTTCTGGCTGAATCTGGGCCGGACTCCCTACACTCTCCCCACTCACCGCAGGTCTCTTGGGAGGAGCCCATCGCATGGCTGGTTCTGTCATTCTCGCTGGTGCCCGCACGCCGATCGGCAAGCTCTCCGGGGCGCTGGCCTCGTTCAGCGCCACCGACCTCGGCGGGTTCGCCATCAGGGCGGCACTCGAGCGGGCCGGCGTGGCCCCCGACCAGGTCGACTACGTCTTCATGGGCCAGGTCCTCCAGGCCGGCGCCGGGCAGATGACCGCCCGGCAGGCCGCGGTGAACGCCGACATCCCCATGACGGTGCCGTCGACCACGGTCAACAAGGTGTGCCTCTCGGGCGTCAACTCGATCTACCTGGCCGACCTGATGATCCAGGCCGGTGAGGCCGACATCGTGGTGGCCGGCGGCATGGAGTCGATGACCAACGCTCCCTACCTGCTGCCGGGCGCTCGAGCCGGTTACCGCATCGGCGACCAGTCCGTCGTCGACTCGATGATGTACGACGGCCTGTTCTGCGCCTTCGACCAGTGCGCCATGGGTGCCGGCACCGAGAAGTACGCCGCCTCCGCCGGCCTCGACCGCGAGTCGCAGGACCAGCTGGCCGCCAACTCCCACGAGCGGGCCGCCCGCGCCATCAAGGACGGGCTGTTCGACAACGAGATCATCAACGTCGAGGTCCCCCAGCGCAAGGGCGACCCCGTCGTCGTCAGCGTCGACGAGGGCGTCCGGGGCGAGACCACCGTCGAGTCGCTGGCCGGCCTCCGCCCCGCGTTCGACAAGGCCGGCAACATCACCGCTGGCAACGCCTCGCAGATCAGCGACGGCGGCGCCGCGGTGATCGTCGTCTCCAAGGCCAAGGCCGAGGAGCTCGGCGTCGAGCCGCTCGGCGAGATCCTCGGCTACGGCCAGGTCGCCGGTCCGGACCCGTCGCTGCTCACCCAGCCGGCCCGGGCCATCAAGCAGGCCCTGACCAAGGCCGGCCTGTCCGTCGGCGACATCGACCTGTTCGAGATGAACGAGGCCTTCGCGGCGGTCGGCGTCGCCTCCATGAACGACCTCGGCATCACCGACGAGATCGTCAACGTCAACGGTGGCGCCATCGCACTGGGCCACCCGGTCGGCATGTCCGGCACCCGCGTCACGCTCCACATCCTCAACGAGCTCAAGCGTCGCGGCGGCGGCATCGGTGCGGCTGCCCTGTGCGGCGGTGGCGGCCAGGGCGACGGCATCCTGGTGCGCTCGCTCTAGCGATCCGGGACCGCGTGGTCCGAGCAGCACGAAGGAGCGAACGAGGTGCCCTCCCGCACGAGGGCACCTCGTCCGCGTTCTGCGAGCGCCGGGTCGGCCGCCAAGCGCTCGGAGATCAGCCGGTGATCAGCAGATGACCAGCTGGTGATCAGCCGGTCACACGGTCGGTGCACGAGTAGGCCGCGTCCTCGGCTCCGCTGGGATCCTCCCCGGCCCGATCACGCTCGATCAGCGTGTCGAAGAGCGGGAGGCAGCTGCGGTAGTCGGCCACGATGCCGGACGCGCACTCGATGACCCCTCGGGCGGCGGTGTCGTACCGAGTGAGGTCCCAGTCCGCGCTCTGCTCGTAGGCGTCGATCTGCGCCGCGCAGGCGACGTGCACCTTGGCCAGGGTCGACGGCTGCAGGTTCCAGAGCAGGTCGTCGGCCGACAGACCGGTGGCCTCGTCGGGGTAGGTCGTCGAGGTGGACGGGCTGCCGTAGTCCGGGATGGACGGGTTGATGCCGGGATCGATCGAGCTGGAGTCGTCGGGGATCGCCGAGCCGACACCCTCGAAGGTCTGGGCCGAGTCGAACGAGCCGAACAGGTCACCCCACTTCTGCACGTCGTCGGGCTGCAGCGCCTTGAGCCCGAAGACGAAGCTGTCGAGGATCGTGCGGACCGGGCTCACGTACCAACGGCCGTCGACCTCGGTGACGGTGATGGCGAAGGGCTCCGCCGACGCCGAGCCGAACGCGCCGAACAGCCCGAAGGTGGACGTCGACGAATCGTCCGACTCGCTCTGGGGGTCGCCGGCGCAGACATGCTGGTGGTCGACCTGAGGCTCGGACGAGGACGGCGTGTCGCTCCACTCGCCGGTCTGCGGGTCGTAGGAGCCGAACCCGTACTCCTCGGTGTAGGTCTCGGTGGTGTCGTAGCAGGTGCCGTCGTAGACCACGTGCACGTTGTCGACGTCGTCGCCCAGCGTGACGTCGAAGCCGGTGATGCGCACCCGCCGCACGGAGCCGTCACCGTCGACGGACGTGTCGAGGTGATCGACCTTGACCGTGACGTCGCCGTCGGCCTTCGACTCGGCCGCCGATCGGGCCAGGTCGGGGAGGAACAGCGGGGCGTAGTCGTAGAGCGCCCGCATCTCCTCGGGATCGGTGAGGGTGATGGCCTTCTCGGCGTCGAGGTCGACCGCCGCGTCGACCATGCCGCGCACCGCGCCCTCGGGGCTGTCGGCGCCGACCGGGGTCGGACCGTGGCCGAAGTCGGGCACAGGCGGCGTGTGGCCGTTCTCGTCCTCGGCGCTGCCCCGGATCGACTCGGCCAGGCTGTAGGCCAGGCTCACGTGCCAGCCGCCGCCCTCCTGCACCGCGACGAGGTGCAGGTCGGCGTCGGCCAGGTCCTCGCTGAACGAGTCGGCGTGGATGTCGACCGTGCCGCCGTTGTCCTCGATGGCCTTGCGCAGGTTGTCGCCCAGCGGCACCTGATCAGGGATCGACGAGCCGCTGATCGTGCCGCCGGTGACGTTGACCAGCACCACGCCGTCACCCAGCTTGGTCGTCTCGGTGGTCAGCCCGGTGACCTTCAGATCGGAGCCGGGCACGTCGCTGAGCGAGAAGGACTTCAGGATGCCCAGCCGCTGCAGCTCGCCGGTGGAGTCGACGAGCGGGTCGCGCAGCACCTTGCGCTCGCTCGGCGGCAGCGACTCGATCACGCCCAGCGCGTCCTCGTGGTCGATGGCGCTGAAGAGCTGGTGCACGGCGCCCTCGGGCGAGTCGGCGCCGTCGGGCCGGGTGAGCGCGTACGCCGCGAAGCTCGTGCCGGCCACCAGCGCGACCGCGGCCACGACCAGCGCGACCAGGCGGGCCGGGCTGCGACGACGTGCGGCCGGGACCTCGGTGCCGGGGTAGATGGGGAGCGAGCCGATCGGCGTGGCCTGGCCCGGGACCATCGTGCCGGGCGGGAACCCACCCGGCGGATAGCCGCCCGGCGGTGCCAGCGGTGGGCCCTCGGGAGGCCGCGAGAGCGGAGCCCAGGACGTGGTGCCCGGCGCCGGCTCCGGGGTCATGAACATCGGTCGATCGGTGTAGCCCGGCAGCTCGCCGTCCGCGGGCAGGTCCGGTTCGGTCACGAGGGCCTCCCTGAGGGGCGGAGGGTGAGCACCACGCCGACGACCATGATCCCGGCGCCGAACAGCGCGAGCTTGGGGCCGATGCCGGTGGGGACGCCGCTGCGCAGCACGACGACCGAGACGACGATGGTGGCCAGCACGAGTCCTACGCCGAACGCGGCGGTGAGGCGGCTGCGATCGAGGGCGGCGGTGAGCCACACGACCGCGACCAGCAGCGGCACGAGGTACCACGCCTTCAGCGCGACACCCGCGGCGCCGGTGATGACGTCGAGCAGGTCGGCCGCCCGGACCATCTCGAAGCTGTTGCGGGTGGCGTGGCCGTTCTCCAGCCACGGCAGGAACGCGGCCAGCCCGATGGCGGCCGCGCCGGCAGAGGTGATAGCCGGCCCGAGCACGCGGGCGCGGTCGACCTCGCTCATCGCTCTCGCCCTCTGGGTGCCCGCCTCGGCCGCCACCCGACAGACGGTAGCGGATGGCGGAGCCCACGGATAGTGGTTCCACCAATCCTGTTCGCGTTGGCCATCAGGGGACAGGCTGGAGCCAAGTCAGTCCCCGTCGACCTCGCGCCGACCCTCCAGGGCCCGACCCAGCGTGAGCTCGTCGGCGTATTCGAGGTCACCGCCCACGGGCAGGCCGCTGGCGATGCGGGTGACCCGGATGCCGAGCGGCTTGATGAGACGGCTGAGGTACATCGCCGTGGCCTCGCCCTCCAGGTTGGGGTTGGTGCACAGGATGATCTCGGACACGCCCTCGTCGTCGAGTCGGGCCAGCAGCTCGCGGACCCGGAGCTGATCGGGGCCGATGCCGTCGATGGGGCTGATCGCCCCTTGCAGCACGTGGTACCGGCCCTTGAACTCGCCGGTGCGCTCGACCGAGACGATGTCGCGGGGTTCCTCCACCACGCAGATCACCGTGGTGTCCCGACGGGTGTCCGAGCAGATGTGGCACTCCGCGCCCTCGGCGATGTTGAAGCACCGGGTGCAGAAGGTCACCTTGTCCTTCACCTCGACGATCGACCCGGCCAGGCGGAGGGCGTCGGCCTTGGGCAGCTTCAGCAGGTGGAACGCGATGCGCTGGGCGGACTTGGGCCCCACCCCCGGAAGTCGCCCGAGCTCGTCGATGAGGTCCTGCACCGGACCGGCGTAGGTGCTCACCGGGTGCCGTCGCCCCCCGGCTCGACATCCGCATCGAGATCGTCGTCGAGGCCGTGCGGGTCGTCGAGCCCGTCATCGAGCTCATCGAACTCGTCGTCGTCATCGTCGTCATCGTCGAGGTCGTCGGTCGGGCCGCCCAGCCCGAGCATCCCGCCCATGGCGCCGAGGTCGAGGCCGCCCATCGAGGCCTGCTGCAGCCGGGCGATGCCGTCCATGGCGTCGTTGAGCGCGGCCAGCACCAGATCCTGCAGCAGCTCGACGTCGGTGGGGTCGACGGCCACGGCGGCGATGGTGACCGACTGGAACTGCAGCGCGCCGGTGACCTCGACCTTCACCATGCCCCCGCCCGAGCGTCCTTCGACGACCGCGTTGGCGGCCTCCGCCTGCGCCTCCATCAGCTGCTGCTGCATGCCCATGGCCTGCTCGAGCACCGCGCCCATGTCGAAGCCGCCCAGCCCTCCCTGATCGGCATCGAGCGAGCCCGCGGCACCCTGTGGCTCACCGGTCGGATCGCTCGGGTCGGGCAGGTTGAGATCGGTCATCGGGACTCCTCGGGTGCGGGGTCGACGGGCAGCTTCGAGCGAAGGTCGATCGGCGGCGAGCCGCTCACGACGGGTCGACGAGCTCGGCGCCGGGGAACAGCTCCTTGACCCGGTCGACCGAGGTGGCCGCCACGTCGGTGGCATCGACCAGCTCGGAGGGATCGATCTCGTCGTCATCGGGCACGGGTGGAGGCCCCGAGGCAGTGGCGTCGGCACCGGGTCCCCCACCCTGCTCGGCCGCCGCAGGCGAGTCGTCGTCGACGGCCAGGCGGAGCGGGATCGGCCGGCCGAAGTGCTGGGCCAGCGCGGCCTCGACGTCGGCCCGGCCGCTCTCGCACCGCTGCATGTGCGGGGCGTTGGGCAGGCCGAACACCGCGGCCTTGTCGGTGACCTCGAGGAAGCGCCCGGCCGCGTAGAACGCCTTGGCCCTCGGCGGCAGCGACGCCAGGATCGTGTCGCCCCAGGCCAGCGTCAGCTCGTCGCGGCTGGGCAACCCGGACGCGCCGCCCGTCGCCGGCGCAGCCGGCGCGGGGGCCGGCGGGTCGGCGACGGCGGCCGGCTCGACCGACACCGGGTCCGGTGCGGCAGCCTCGGTCGCCGCAGGTGCAGGGGCCGGCGCATCGACCGGTGCGACCGGGGCCGTGGACAGCGGCGGAGGCGACGCGGCGCGGCTGGCGGGCCGCCGACCGGCCACCGGAACCGGCCCGTTCCTTCCGCTTGGCCTGCAGCACCTCACGGGCACCGGCCGACGGTCGCCCACCCGGAGCGACCGGCGGTCCCGACGGCTCGTCCTCCTCGACCGGCACCTCGGCCGGTCGAGCGGATGCCGGCTCCGCGGGAGCAGCTTCCTCGACCGGCTCCGGCGCGCTCGGGGCGAGGCGGGAGTCGGCGCCCCCGGTGCCGGCGCGGCGGCCGAGACTGGAGCCCCGCGCTCGAGGCGGGCGATGCGATCGGCCAGCGCGGACAGGGACGTGTCGGCGTCGGGACGGGTCAGGCGCACGAGCGCGACCTCGAGCGGGATGCGCTGATCGGGCGCGTCCTGGATGCCGACGAACGCCTCGCCCAGCACCTCGAGGGCGCGGGTGGCCCCGGCCGGACCCGAGTCGGGCGGCCTGGTCGGTGACCCGAGCCTGGTCCCGATCGGGCAGGCGGGACAGGTCGGCCTTCATCGATGCCAGGAACACGTCGCGCAGCCGACCGATCAGCAGCTCGCCGAGCACCCGTGGGCCGCGGCCGGCCGAGATGGCGGCGTCGACGGCGATGAGCGCCCGGCCGGTGTCGCGCTCGCAGAGGGCCTCGACCAGCTCGTCGAGCGCCTCGCCGTCGTCGGGCAGCCCACCGGCGGCCACGACCTGGTCGAGCGCCGATTCCATGTCGCGGGCCGAGCCGGCCCCGGCCCGCACCACGTAGTCGACCGTGCCGGGAGGGACGTCGAGCTCGGCGTCGGCGATGATGAACTCGGCCAAGCCGGCCAGCTCCTCGCTCGACAGCAGGCGCACCTCGAAGTGCTGCGTGCGGCTGCGGATGGTCGGCAGCACCTTCTGCGGGTCGGTGGTGGCCAGCACGAACACCACGTGCGGGGGCGGCTCCTCGAGCGTCTTCAGCAGCGCGTTCGACGCCGCGGTCGACAGCATGTGGACCTCGTCGAGGATGTACACCTTCGTGCGCCCCGGCGTGCCCATCGCCGTCTTGGCGATCAGGTCGCGGATGGCCTCGACGCCGTTGTTGGAGGCCGCGTCGAGCTCGTGGACGTCGAACGACGTGCCCTGCTCGACCGCCACGCACGACTCGCAGACGCCGCACGGCTCGCCGTCGATCGGGTTCTCGCAGTTGAGCACCTTGGCCAGGATGCGGGCGGACGAGGTCTTGCCGGTGCCCCGGGGGCCGCTGAAGAGGTACGCGTGGCCGACGCGGTCTTCGCGCACCGCGTTCTGCAGGGCGGCGACGAGGTGCTCCTGCCCGCGCAGCTCGGAGAATCGCTGCGGGCGGTAGCGGCGGTAGAGCGACTGGTAGGCCATCGGCGGCCGAGCCTACCGGCGGCGGCGCAGACGCGAAGCCGCTCGACCACGGGGCCCGGAGCGCGAGCGAACCCGCTCCCCCATGTGGTGGTCAGGCGATCTGCGGCACACGAGAGGTCCCGCTGAGAGCTGCTGCCTTCCGGCCCTGACCCGGTTCACAGGCTCTCGTTGCACAGGACCCGACCACCACATGCGAGAGCGGGTTCGGCGAGAGGATAGCCTGAGCGACCGCACTCCCCAAGGGCGCCTTCTCCGGACGGCATCCGACCGGGGGTGCCAGTACCCGGGAGGGGTGCGAGAGCGGCCGAATCGGCACGCTTGGAAAGCGTGTGTGGGGCAACCCACCGTGGGTTCGAATCCCACCCCCTCCGCTCCGTTGCTGCCTCGTCGACCATGGGCCGCCGGGAGCTCACCGATGGCGGCCTCAGACCAGCGCGGCGGTCTGGCGGCGGGTGAGCACGAGCACCACCCCGACCGCGAGCCCGCCGGCCGCCATCGCGCCGACCGGACGCCACAGACGCGTGCGGGCCTCCTCGCTGCACGTCGAAGCCTTGGCGTTGTCGATGAACGCCTGCCGCATGGCCTGCATCTCGGCCTGCGACGTCGTGACCGTGCCGCCCGAAGCGGTGGCCCCGGGGGGCCGATAGGCCCCGGGCGAGTACCAGGCCGAGATCAGCGGCCCCGAGCAGCTCACGCTGACCTCGGCGCCATTGAGCCCGAGGGGCATCTCGACGCTGAAGGGGAGGAAGCCGAACACGAGACCGAGCACGATCAGCCCACCGCCGAACCAGAGCACGGGCGTGCGTACCGCGACCTGCCGTGGAGCCGGCCCGGGACGGTCGCTCGGTGGGCTCGTGGCAGGGGACGCCTGGCGGCGCGGGCGCGTCCATCGGGGCGGACCAGCTGGGGGCTGGGGAGGCGAGGCACCGTCGGACCCGCACGACGGACAGCGCCGGAGACCCGGCACCAGGGTCGCGCCGCACTGCGGGCAGTGCCCTGCGCCCAACGACGCCGGGGCGCCGCCATCGATGTCCGCCATCACCCCTCCGACCTGTCCGCATGGGCCTGTGCCGCCACTCTCGCGCGGTTCGCCGACCAGGAGCGTGAACCGATCGGCTGTGCTAGTCCGTAGGTCGTCCGAGGGGCGGCGGGAGCCGTCGCCCACGGAGACAGGGGGACGCCTGTGCTGGCCATCGATGCAGGACCGATCGACACCCCGATACTCGACGAGACGATCGGCGCGAACCTGGCCCGCACCGTCGCCCGCCACGCCGACGACGAGGCGCTGGTCTCTGTCCATCAGGACATCCGATGGACCTATCGCGACTTCGCCGAGCGGGTCGACGTGCTCGCCCGGGGCCTGCTCGGCCTCGGCCTCGAGGTCGGCGACCGGGTCGGGCTCTGGAGCCCCAACCACGCAGAGTGGACGTTGCTCCAGTACGCCACCGCCGAGATCGGCGTCATCCTCGTCAACATCAACCCGGCCTACCGGTCCCACGAGCTGGCCTATGTGCTCGACCAGTCGGGCTGTCGGGTGCTGGTGGCGGCGCCGAGCTTCAAGACCAGCGACTACGTGGCCATGGTCGAGGAGGTCCGCGCCGAGCGAGCCGCGCTCGAGCAGAGCATCTTCCTGTGGTCACCCGGGTGGGAGGCGGTCGCGGCGAACGCGACCGGCGTGACGGTCGATGCCCTCGACCGGCGCCGAGCAGGCCTGTCCCCCGACGACCCGATCAACATCCAGTACACGTCGGGCACCACCGGGTTCCCGAAGGGCGCCACGCTCACCCATCGCAACATCCTCAACAACGGCTACTTCGTGGCCGAGCTGCAGGGCTTCACCGCCGCCGACCGCCTGTGCATCCCGGTGCCCTTCTACCACTGCTTCGGCATGGTCATGGGCAACCTGGGCTGCACCACGCACGGCGCCACGATGGTGATCCCGGCGGAGGCCTTCGACCCCGGCGCCACGCTGGCCGCGGTCGAGGCCGAGCGCTGCACGGCTCTCTACGGCGTGCCCACGATGTTCGTGGCCGAGCTGAGCGACCCCGACTTCGACTCCTTCGATCTCAGCTCCCTGCGCACCGGCGTCATGGCCGGGTCGCCCTGTCCGGTCGAGGTCATGAAGTCGTGCATCGATCGCATGCACATGGGCGAGGTGACCATCTGCTACGGCATGACCGAGACGTCGCCGGTGTCGACCCAGACGCTGCCCGACGACTCGCTGCACCACCGCACCGCCACCGTCGGGCGCACCCATCCGCACGTCGAGGTGCGCGTCGCCACGGCGGACGATCCGTCCGCCACCGCCGAGCGGGGGGAGACCGGCGAGCTGTGCACACGCGGCTACTCGGTCATGGTCGGCTACTGGAACGACCCCGACCGCACCGCGGAGGCCATCGACGCCGACGGGTGGATGCGCACCGGTGACCTCGCCGTGATGGACGACGACGGCTACGTCAACATCGTCGGTCGGTCGAAGGACATGGTCATCCGAGGCGGCGAGAACATCTATCCCCGCGAGGTCGAGGAGTTCCTCTTCACCCACCCGGCGGTGCTCGACGCGCAGGTCGTCGGCGTGCCCGACGCCCGCTACGGCGAGCAGCTGCTCGCGTCCATCCGCCTGCACCCCGACGCCGAGGTCACCGAGGACGACATCCGCTCGTTCTGCGACGGTCGCATCGCGCACTACAAGGTGCCGCGCTACGTGCAGTTCGTCGACGAGTTCCCCATGACCGTCACCGGGAAGGTGCAGAAGTACAAGCTGCGGGAGCAGGCGATCGAGTCGCTCGGGCTGCAGGCCGATGCGGCGGTCGAGACGGCCTGACCTGATGCCCGAGGAGCAGGACGAGCCGGAGGATCCCACCGGTCGATGGACCGGCCTCGACGACGAGCGCCGGTCGTTCGAGCCGTGGCTCGAGTCCTACGGTCCCGAGCCCACCCCGGTGTTCGCGGCCCGGGTCGCCGAGCTCAACGAGCGCGCCGGCTACGACCTGCACCCGAGGTGCGTGATCGCCCCGGAGGCGCACGTCGTGGCCGAGCGGCTGCGGGTCGGCGCGCACTCCACCATCGCCGGCGGCTGCGTGATCCGGGGCGAGGTCGCCATCGGCGAGAACTGCTCGCTCAACGCCGGCGCCTCCACGATCGGACGGGTCACGATCGGCGACGTGGTGAGGATCGCCGCGTACGTCGTGCTCGTCGGCGAGAACCACGTGTTCGACGACCTCGACGTGCCGATCGCCTGGCAGGGACTGACCTCCGCGGGCGTCGTGGTCGAGGACGACGTGTGGATCGGCGCGCACGTCACCGTGGTCGACGGCGTGACCGTGGGAGCCCACAGCGTGCTCGCCGCCGGCACGGTCGTGACCCGGGACGTGCCGCCGTGGTCGGTGGTCGCGGGCGTGCCGGCTCGGGTGGTGCGCGATCGCCGCGCCCCCCGTCCGGTGTCTGAGGGTGGGGAGCAACGGTCGCCGCGCTCCTCGATCGGCGCTGGCCCGCTTCGACGCGACCGTCCTCGACCAGTGGCCCGACGTGCTGGCCGCGTGCGAGGTCACCGTCGCGGGCAAGCGCACCTACGTCGATCGGCCCGGCGCCGGCCTCGGCCCGCGCCCGTTGAACGACGCGGTCGAGATCGCCGGCGCGTTCGGCGCCGTGCCCGACCTCGCGAGCAGGGACGACCTGATCGAGCGGATCCGGGATCAGCAGGATCCGGTCACCGGGCTGTTCGTCGACCCGAACGAGGGCCCGGCCGCGATACCCCTGAAGCCGACGGACCGCGAGTGGGAGATGTACGGCATCCTGTCGTGCGGCTACGCCCTCGAGGTTCTCGGATCGGCGCCGGCCCACCCGATCCACGCGATCGAGTCGTGCTCGGCCGACGAGCTGCAGCACTGGCTCGATCGGCTCGACTGGGGCTTGCTGGCCTGGCCATCGGGATCGTGGATCGACGCGTTCGGCACCGGGGTCGCGCTCAACCGACGCCACCACGGTTCGACCCGAGTGCACGAGCAGCTGTGGGGCTGGCTCGCCACCCACAACGACCGGGGCTCAGGCCTGTGGGGCCGTCAGCTCGGCGCCGCTGACGGCTTCGACGTCGGATGGCTCATGGCCGTCAACGGCTACTACCGCATGACCCGCGGCACCTACGCCCAGTTCGGCGTCGAGCTGCCCAACCCGGAGGCGGCCATCGACACGGTGCTGGCGCACTGCCGACGGTGGGACTGGTTCCGCCACGACGAGCGCAACGCCTGCAACCTGCTCGACGTCGTGCACCCGCTGTGGCTGCTCGGCGGGCAGAGCGGGCACCGCCGCGACGAGATCCGGGACGGCATCGGCCGGCTCCTCGACGACGCCGTCGGTGAGTGGGTCGACGGTCTCGGCATCGCCTGGGACGTCGGCGCCGAGGCGGGGCCGGGGCTCCAGGGCACGGAGATGTGGCTGTCGCTCATCTACCTGGCCGCCGAGGTGGTCGGCGAGTCCGACGGGCTGTCCTGGCGACCACGCGGCGTGCACCGCCTCGAGCCCGTCGATCGACTGGGCCCCGGATGAGCTCGAGCCGGCGAGCGCTGACGGCGGTCAACACCGCGCCCGACTCCGAGAACCGGATGCACGGCGACGAGGCGCGCCGATACGGCTTCTCGTCGGGACTCGTGCCCGGGGTCGACGTGCTGGCCTACCTCGCCCACGACGGCGTCGAAGCCTGGGAAGCCGACTGGCTCGGCGGCGGCCGCATGACCGGCCGCCTGATCGCGCCGGTTTACGACGGCGAGCCCGTCGAGGTGGTGACCGCCGAGGCCGACGGCCCGATCGACGGTCGCATCGACAGCTCGGTGACCGGCGCCGACGGCGGCGTGCGGGCGACGGCAGCGCTCTCGCCGCTCGCAGCGGAGGATCGGCCGCCGTTGCTCGAGCGGGCCGATGCCACGAACTTCGAGATCCTCATCGGCCCCGACCGCGACGCCCGGCCCCCGGCGGCGGAGGTCCTCCTCGATCCGGGCACCCCGTTGGCGACGCAGTGGGCCACGTTCCACGCCGATCGGGCCGAGCGCTACCTCGACGAGATCTCCGAACCCCACCCCGCCTTCCGCGACCATGGCCTCGCGCACCCGGGGTGGCTCCTGCGCTTCGCCAACTGGGCGCTCTCCACCACGGTGCGCCTCGGGCCGTGGATCCACGTCAGCAGCGACGCCTGGCTGCTCGAGTCGGTGCGCGACGGCGACCACCTCGAGGTGCGGGCCGTGGTCACCGACCGCTTCGAGCGCAAGGGCCACGCCTTCGTCGACCTGACGGCGACCTACCTGGTCGAGGACCGCCCCGTCGCGCTCGTCGACCACCGGGCCATCTGGCGGCCGCGACTCGCCGACGGCTGAGGTACACCTCAGTCCGACAGCCGCTGCAGCTGCCATCGCTGCGGCCCGGCCGCGGTGCGCGGGATCTCCCGGGTGACCTCGAAGTCGAACCGGCGCAGGAACGTGACCGCCTCGGATCGGGTCGTGCCCGTGCGCACGGGTGCCCGCAGCCGGTCCGCATCGGCCACCAGGGCGGCCATCAGCGCGGTCCCCCGACCGGCGCCCTGCAGCACGGGCATCACCCCGATGAAGGGGAAGAACAGGCCCGGCGGTCCGGCGTAGCCGGGTGCGTCCTGCTCGCCGACCAGCCGGCTCCGGATGTCGACGTCGGGCGACCGGAACGGTGGCGAGATGCCCGAACCGAGCGCCCGGCGGGGCGCCCACACGATCACCGAGCTGAGGTCGTGGGTGAGCACGGTCACGCTCGACCCGTGATCGGCGCCGTCGGACAGGAGCCACGCGAAGTAGGCCGGCAGGTCGTCCCGACGATGGGTCGGGTCGGGGAACAGGTACACGAACAGCGGGTCGTCGAAGAACGCACGGGTCAGGACCAGGGCGAGGGCCGGGATCTCCTCGAGTCGGGGACGCCGTGCGGCAGGCATGGGGCATTCTGACGCAGGCGTCAGTCGTCGGCCGTCCCCGACCGGGAAGGGTTCGGGCCCGCCGGGGGTTCACGGGGCGGTGACGTCTGCTGTTCCCGCTCCCGATCCCGACGACGTGCCCGCGATCACCGTGCTCTGGCGGCCCGGGTGCGGCTACTGCGCGCTGCTCACCCGCAAGCTCGACCGGCTCGGGGTCACCTACCAGGCCCGCAACATCTGGGAAGACGAAGAGGTCCGCACCTCCCTGCGGAACGCCATCGGCTCCGAGACCGTCCCGACGGTGCTGATCGGTGACGCCGTGCTCGTGAACCCGTCGAGCGACGAGGTCCTCCGCTGCCTGGCCGAGGTCGCGCCCCATCAGGTGCCCGAGGGGTATGAGCCGCCGCAGCCCGGACGCCTCGGGCGGTTCGTGCGCCGTGCGCTCGGCAGCGAGCCCGAGGAGCTGGCCGGCTGAGCCGGACTGATCTGCTGGCCTCTGCTCTTCTGCGAGACTCGCTCGGTGGAGCGCGCACCGGTGGAGGTCGTCATCTTCGACTGCGACGGCGTGCTGGTCGACAGCGAGCGCATCGCCGTGCAGGTCGACATCGAGGTGCTGGCCGAGCTGGGCTGGGACCTCACGGCGGACGAGGTCGTCGAGCGGTTCGTGGGCCGCAGCGACGACGACATGACGCGGGCGATCGAGGAGCACCTGGACATCACGCTGCCCGGGTCGTGGGACGCGCAGTTCGCACCCCGCTATCACGAGGCGATGGCGAGGCTGACCGTCGTCGACGGCGTGCCTGCCGTGCTCGACCGGGTCGAGGCGGCCGGACTGGTGACCTGCGTGGCCTCCAACGGCAGTCACGCCAAGATCCGACGCAGCCTCACGCTCACCGGCCTGCGTGATCGGTTCGGCGACCGGATCTTCAGCGTCGACGACGTGGCGCGGGCCAAGCCGGAGCCCGATCTCTTCCTGCACGCGGCAGCGGTGCTCGGCGTCGCGCCGGGGTCCTGCGCGGTCGTGGAGGACAGTCGCTATGGCGTGGCCGCGGCCCGAGCCGCCGGCATGCAGGTGTTCGGCTACGGCGGCGGCGTCACCCCGGCGGGCTGGCTCGAAGGACCGGGCACCACCGTCTTCCACCACATGCACGAGCTGGCGGATCTGCTCGGCGCGTCGCTCACGTAGCCTCCACCGCCATGGACGATCTCGAGGCCATGGCGGTCGCGCTCGACGAAGCTCGGGCCGCTCTCGCGCACGGCGACGTGCCGATCGGTGCGGTCGTGCTGATCGACGGCCAGATCGTGGCTCGCCGCCACAACGAGCGTGAGCTCATGCACGACCCGTCGGCCCACGCCGAGATCCTCGCCCTGCGCGACGCCTCGCAGGCCATCAGCTCATGGCGGCTCGACGAGGCCACGCTGGTGGTCACACTCGAGCCGTGCGCGATGTGCGCCGGCGCCGCGGTCAACGGGCGGGTCGGTCGGGTGGTTTTCGGGGCCCGCGACCTGAAGGCGGGCGCAGTGGTCTCGCTCTACGGCATCGGCTCGGACCCCCGCCTGAACCACGAGTTCGAGGTCACCGCCGACGTCGCCGCCGACGAGTGCGGCGAGCTGCTCACCTCGTTCTTCGCCGACCGGCGCTGACCGGTCGGGCGCCGTTCACCTCGGAACCGGCTTCGCTCGGGCTCTCGGGGAGCGGCTATCTTCGTCGGCGGAAGGTTGCCAGAGCGGACGAATGGGATGGCCTCGAAAGTCATTGAGGGTTACGGCTCTCCAAGGGTTCGAATCCCTTACCTTCCGCCAGTGAACGTCTGAGCCGGTCCGGATCCGTCCGGACCGGCTCCGCGTGTCGGCGACGCCTCGGGCTCGAGACGCTGACCTGCCGCGTCCCCACGAACGTCGTTCGGATTCGTCAGAGAAGGGGTCCCCTGCGCGAACTCGCGGTGCTCGTGACCGTGCATACATCCGGCGGTCGCGGGTAGCTGCCGGGCATGCACGCATTCGCGCTGAACTGCACCCTCAAACCGAGACCTGCAGAGTCCAGCACCGATCTGCTGCTCGACCAGATCGAGATCGAGCTCGATCAGCACGGCGTGACCTTCAGCCGCGAACGGGTGGCGGACGCCGACGTTCGGCCCGGCGTGACCGACGACGAGGGCGACGGGGACAGCTGGCCGTCCATCCGGACGCAGATCTTGGACGCCGAGCTCTTCGTGCTGGCCACGCCGATCTGGATGGGCCATCCCGCGAGCCACGCCCAACGGGTCCTCGAGCGGCTCGATGCGTTCCTCGGCGACACCGACGACCGCAACCAGATCCGCACGGTGGACCGAGTGGCGATGGTGGCGGTGGTCGGCAACGAGGACGGCGCCCACCACGTCGGTGCCGAGCTGTTCCAGGGACTGAACGATGTCGGGTTCACCTTGGCCGCCGGGGCCATGACCTACTGGGTCGGCGAAGCGATGCACACGACCGACTACAAGGACCTGTCATCGCCGCCGGAGAAGACGGCCCAGGCCACCGCGACCATGGTCTCCAACTCCGTCCACTTGGCCCGACTGCTCGAACGCCAGTCGTATCCGCGGCCGACCGAGCCCGTCGCCAGCTGATCACGGGACATCCGGTCAGCCGACCGTTCGCACGCACGCCGCTGGGAGACGACCGGTCGGTGGGCCCAAGCTCGGCCCGGGCCCACCAGTGGCTCAGTCTCCTTCTTGCGCGGCCCGTTGGCGAGCCTCGTCGCCTTCGGCCTTGGCCCGAGCGGCGTCGGCCTTGGCCTCGTGGTCGGCGACCTCGCGCTCGTTCGCGGCCTTGTCCTGCTGGGCTCGACCCTCGCGCTCGAGGGTCTCCTTGCCGGTGACCTCACCGACGACCTCCTTGGCCTTGCCCTTGATGTCCTCGACGATGCCCTTGGCGCCGGCCTTGGGTCCTGATTCGCTCATCGTGCTCCTCCTCGGTCAGTTGGCGGGCGATCCGCCCGGCGTCTACGTAACCAACGCGACGCGACCTATGCCGGCGACACATCGGAAAGGTTGCGCGTCTTGTCCGCACGACCGCGGGGTATGCGATGTCCCGGCAGGGATCCGCCCAGCCCGAACTTCGGAGGAAGTCATGGCCGTAGTGATCGTTCTTCTCGTGCTGGCCCTGCTCATCGGCGGCGTCGGCCTGTTCGTCACCGGGCTCAAATGGCTGCTCATCGTCGCCCTGGTCCTCCTTGCGATCAGCCTCATCAGCGGCAGTCGCGCCCGAGCCAGGACCTGACGCCGATCCGTCAGAACGGGAGACGATCGAGATCCACGTTGCCGCCGCTGAGGATCACGCCCACCCGACTCGGCAGGTCATCCCGTCGGCGGATCAAGGCCGCCACGGCCACTGCAGCGCTGGCCTCGACCACGAGCTTGGCCTCACAGATCAGCAGCTCCGTGGCCGCTGCGATCTCCTCCTCGGTGACCACCACGATCGTCTCGACCCGCTCCCGAAGGATGGCGAAGGTGCGGTCGCTGAGCGTGGCGAGCAGACCGTCAGCCATCGAGGTCCCGGTGTTGTCGGTGTGCCGGCGACCCGTGATGAGCGAACGGTAGGCGTCGTCGACGCCGGACGGTTCCGCGCCCCAGACCCGCATGCCTGGCCTCCGACCTTGCGCGGCGAGGGCCGTCCCGCTGAGGAGCCCTCCGCCGCTCACCGGAGCGATGACCAGGTCGAGGTCCGGGATGTCGTCGACCAGTTCGAGCGCTGCGGACCCCGCGCCGGCGATCACGCGTGGGTCGTCATACGGATGGATCTCGGTCGCTCCCGTCTCGATCAGCACCTGGGCAAGCGTGTCGACCCGGGCCTGCATCGAGGGATCGCACCAGACAATTGATCCCCCGGCCCGGCGAACCGCCTCCTGCTTCACCATGGGCGCATCGTGAGGCATGACCAGGACCGCAGGAACGCCCCGACGCCGCGCGGCGAGCGCGAGAGCCGCGGCATGGTTCCCCGATGAATGCGCCGCCACCCCACGAGACGCCTCCTCGTCGCTGAGGGAGAGCACTGCGTTCGCCGCGCCGCGAAACTTGAACGCTCCCGCGTGCTGGAAGGTCTCGCACTTCAACCAGACAGGATGCCCGACCGCCTCGTCGACGGCCGCGCTCCGGATGACGGGAGTGCGGACCACGTGACCGTCGATCCGCCGGGCGGCTTGTTCCACATCGGCGAACGTCGGGAGCTCGATCACGACCATCCCGTTTCTACTCGTTCGAATCGGCGGCGACGAGAACCGCTGCGAGCGGCTCGAGAGCTTCGACGAGCTGGTCGAGCTCGTCCGGCTCGAGGCCGTCGTAGGCCGGGGCCGCGAGCTGGTCGGTGAGCAGTTCGACCCGTTGCTTGGTCTGCCGGCCGAGGTTGGTGAGCCAGCCGTCGGCGCCAACGAGCCCGCGGGCACGCATCCCGTCGATGACCGCGGCCAGCTGCGCGCGCGGCAGGTGGGAGACCCGGCCGAACTGTTCCGCCGGCATGCCTTCGGAGAGGGCGAGCAGCACGTGCGCCTCCGTCCCTCCGATGCCCTCGGTGAGGAGCGCGGCGACGTGACCGTCGCCGCGGTGCTCCCGCAGCAGGTTGGCCCCGTGCCAGAGCCGTGCCAACGGTTCTGCGGTACGGGCAAGGTGCGGACCGCGGCGTACAGGCCGCGCCCTTCCATCCGGGCGCTCGTGCCCGCCTTGAGGGCGAGGTCGCCGGCGCGGGCGACACCAGGAGTGGCCGCGAGGTCGCCGAGGATCCGCCGCAGCGACAAGACTGAGCCCTGTTCGCGTGCCGCATTCGCAGCCTCCGGGGTGACCCGGTCCCAGACGCGCGGGATGTGGCGGGCGACCTCGCCGTCGGCGAAGTTGTAGAAGAGCGCGTGGACCACCGCCGCCGGCACGTCGCGGCCCAGTGGCGCGGCTCGCCCGGCGAAGTAGGCGTCCCACACGGTGGGGAGGCCGAGCGCCATGACCGCCTCGGTCGGTTCGTGGGCCAGGTAGGTGACGACCGCCACGGGCTCGACCAGTTGAAAGAGGCGGCGAGCCATCGACGGCGTCATCCGCCGACCGTAACGCCGTCCTCGTCGACCTTGCTCGTCCAAGGAGTCGAGGTCAGGTCAGGTCGTCGTGGCGGGAGTACCGTTCGACGACCGAGCCCGAGGAGTGGCGGAGACCGGCTGAGGTCTGACGGACCGGGCACACTGGCGACGTGGCCGAAGTCGATCCCGATGACGACGACATCGATCGGTGGGTCGTGCAGCACTTCCGCTTCGACTCCCAGCGACGGCAGCGCCGGAACGTGCTCATCGCGGCGTACGACAACTCCCGAGAGATGGAGCGCCACATCTTCGAAGCGAGCATCGATCTGGGGGTCCGTCAGAGGCAGGGTGCGACCGACGAACGCGAGCACATCTTCGGAGGGCACTGGCCCGCCGGGAACAAGGCAGCGGCGGACGCCAAGCGACTGGAATGGAACCTCACACGCCGTGGGCTATGGCGCCCGGAGGATGACCGGTGACCGAGTGGCCTCAGTCAGGCTGGTTGCGCTCGATGAGGTTGCCTCGTCGGGCGAAATCCGTGCAGCAATCGACATCAGGTGTGGGTTGGCGCGCAGATTTCGAGAGGTGGGTGACAGCAGCAGTCGGCGCACTGGATCTCCACGGAGGCGAGGGTACCGCTCGAGGTCTACCGTCCGAAGCGTGAACTGCTCGTGCTGCGGTGAGGAGCGCGACCCCGCGACGCTCGCGGCGTTGCGCGGCCACGACGACGTGAAGGTGTGCCGCGCCTGCATCGGCTGGCTGGGTGGCCAGGCCGGGATGCTCGACGTGACTCCGACCCTGCCGGTGGCCGACATGGATTCGTCGGTGGCGTTCTACGAGGCCGCCGGGTTCACGGTGCACGTCTACGAAGGCGGTGGGTTCGCGTTCGTCCGGCGGGATGAGCAGAGCGTGTTCGACCTCGGCTTCGAAGCGGATCTGGATCCGGCCGCCAACAAGGCGGGGTGCTATGTGATCGTGCCCGTGGCCGACGACTGGCACACCCTCTTCTCCGACCTCCGGTACCCGGTCACCGAGCTGCGAGACGAGGAGTACGGCATGCGCGAGTTCACGCTCACCGACCCGAGCGGCAACCACCTCCGCTTCGGTCACCCGATCTGACGCTCACCCGACCTGACGCTCGGCCGTCGGCCGCGCTCGCTGCCGCTGCTCAGAGCGGTCGGACCTCGGCGAGCCGTCTGATGGAGAACGCATCGTTCCAGCACACGGCGGCTTCCCATGCGGCCGACGCCTGCGCGGCGACGTCGTATTCGCCGTCATCGAGTCCGGCGGCGTTGTGCGGCAGCACCAGGTCCAGGTCAGCGACATCGACGTGGGACTCGTCCCAGTCGATCAGCGCGACCCGATCCGCCGTCATGCGGACGTTGCCCAGGTTGTTGGGGTCGCCATGGACCACACACGTCGGACGTCCGACGAGTCGCGCCCACGCCGCCCGACATCGAGCAACGCCCTCAGGCGGCATCGCGCCGAGGTCGACCCTCGTCCCGGTCTCCGCGTGCAGGAGGTCGGTCGACGATCGCCAACCCGGGCGCTGCGGCCAGCCTCGCGTCAACCCATGCAGCTGGCGCAGCGTGTCGGCCACGCGGCGCCAGTCGGCCTCCGTCTCGGGCGGCCCGCCCTCCACGTAGGTCATCACCACCAGCCCGTCAGCGAACAACCGGCCGTCCTTGGTCGGGATCGGCACCGGCACGGTGAGACCCTCACGATCGAGGTGCTGGAGGAGCTCGGTCTCCCACGCGAGGTCGAGGTCGCTCCTGGAGCCGAGACGTCCGACCGCATGCTGTCCCGTGACGCGCAAGCTCCACACGTCGTTGGCGACTCCACCCGCGAGCGGTTCGATCCGGGCGACGTCGTCGCCCCACTGCTCGAGTGCGTCCCATCCCACGGCCACATCTTCGCCGAGCGCGTCGTCCGAGCTCCCACCGGGGCCGGAGCGCCCGCCTACGGTGGCATCGTGATCCTCCCCCGTGACCGGGATCCTCGGTTCGTCACCATCCGCCGCGGGGGAACGCTCACGGACTCCGACCATCGGCTGCTGGCGCTGTGGGCGGCCGCCTGCGCGGGGCACGTCCTGCACCTCTTCGAATCGGAGCAACCGTCCGATCCCCGGCCCCGGCAGGCGATCGAGCAGATCCGGGCCTGGGTGCAGGGCGAGATCACGATGACCACATCGCGCTCGGCGGGCGGCCATGCAATGGCTGCGGCCAGACCGCTGCGCGGAGCAGCCCGCCACGCCGCGTTCGCCGCCGGCCAGGCCGCGGTGGTGGCGCACGTCGCCGCGCACGAGCTCGGGGCCGCGGCCTACGCGATCAAGGCCGTGCGCGCCGCCGCTCCCGAAGGGGAGGCCGAGCCCGCCGGACGGCTCGAGTGCGGTTGGCAGCGGGAGCAGCTCCCCGAGGCGATCCGCGAGCTGGTGCTGGACGATCAGCGGATGCGCAACGAGATCTGCTGGTCGGTGTTCGACTGCTGACCGGCGCCTCCACGCGAGAGCCCCGGCACCGGAGCTCGGAGCGTCACTGGTTCCAGCTCACCGTGTGCTCGCGCGGGGTCGATCACGTGCAGGTCGCCGCCGCGGCTCGGGCGATGGTCGAATCGGTGACGATCGGCACCTAGCTCGCGGAGCTGAGTCGCCGCCTCAGTCGCGACGTCAGAACATGCGGCGGACCGGCGTCACCAGACGTTCCGCGACGCGCTGCGCGGAGGACCTGGCCTGCCATCGGCGGGGCTGGATGCGAACGCTCCTCGACAGGTCCTCGTCGAAGTGCGCGTCGAGCGTCGCGGTCAGGTCGCGATCGAGAGCCACCAGGTTCACCTCCTCGTCGAGCGACACGGATCGGCGATTGAGGTTGGCCGAGCCGATGTTCGAGACGAACCCGTCGATGGTCATGACCTTGGCGTGCAGCATCGAGGGCTGGAAGTTCCAGATCTCGATGCCCGCCGCCAGCAGCTCGCCGTAGCGACGCTCGCCCGCCAGCTGCACGAACCGCTTGTCGGCGCCGGGACCGGGTAGGAGCACCTGCACCCGGACGCCCCGATCGGCCGCCGAGCACAGGCGCCCGATGAGGTCACTATCGGGTACGAAGTACGCCGTCGCGATGCGCACATGGGTCTCGGCGAGCTGGAGCAGCGAGCGGAACAAGGTGTCGACCTCGCCCCAACCGTGCTCTGACGCGCTCCGCACGCACTGCACCACCGCGGCGCCGTGCTTCGGCTGGTCGGGGAAGCGATCAACGTCGTCGGAGAAGATCTCCGGGTCGGTCTCGGTCCAGTTGTCGAGGAACGCGGCCCGCAGACCGTCCACGGCCGGTCCCCAGAGGCGGAAGTGGGTGTCGCGCCACTCGTCGGGGCCGCGGGCGTCGCCCCGCCACTCGTCGGCGATGCCGACCCCACCGGTGAAGCCGACCTCTTCGTCGACGATCATGACCTTGCGATGGGTCCGGTGGTTGATCTGGGCCAGCTGCAACCGACGCAGGGGCCGGAACCACCGGACCTGGGCCCCGGTCTCGTCGAGGAGGTCGAGGAGCGAGTGGTCGATGGAGCGGGCGCCGTAGCCGTCGAGCAGGATGCGGACCCTGACCCCGTGGCGGGCCCGGTCGGCGAGCCGCTCGGCGAACTCGGTGCCGATCTCGCCGACCCAGTAGACGAAGGTGAGCAGGTCGATGGTGTGCTCGGCCTTCTCGATGGCCTCGAGCATGGCCGGAAAGATCTCGTCCCCGTTGCGCAGGACGTCGATGCGGTTGCCCTCCGTCGCCGGCACGCCGATGATCCCCTCCAGATGTCGACGCGCGCGCGTGATCCGCCGATCGACGCCGCCCGCGCTCGAGTCCGGCATGTCGAGCACGGCGGTCACGCCGGGATCCTTTCCGCCACGAGGGATCCGGCCTCGCTGTCCGCGGGAGGCTGCGCATCGGGTTCCGACTGCTCGATCTTCACCTCGTCCTGGGGCTCGCTGTTCCCCGACCGGGCCGCCTCGAGCTGCGCCGCGACCGCTCCGCCGAACAGGATCGCCATCGACGACAACATGCACCACAGCTCGAGGGCGACGATGCCGGCGAGCGGGCCATAGGTGTCGCCGAAGGAATGGCTGCCCTTGAACACCAGGCTCATGGCCAGGGTCACGACGAACCACAGCACCACCGACACGGACGAGCCGAAGAGCAGCCACGTCCACCCCGGCTGGTGACGCCGTGGACACCATCGGAACAGCAGGGCGGTGACCGCCATCATGAGCCCCAGCGAGAGCGGCCAGCGGACGATGGTCCAGGCCAGGCTCAGACCGTCGTTGTGCAGCGCGTCGCCGATGGCCGACCCGAAACCGACAGCAGCGAGGGCCAAGCCGGCAAGCGAGCCGGCGCTCAGCGCGAGCAGCAGGCCGAGGCCGTACTTTCGCGGGAAGGGCCGGTCGAGCTCGACGCCGTAGATGCGGTTCAGTCCCCGTTCGAGCTGGCCCATGCCGGTCGTGGCCGACACGATGAGCCCGACCGAGCCGATGGCGAGGGCGAGGTAGCGCTTGGAGAAGCCCGCGTTGTGGGCTTGGTCGACCGCGGCGGTGAGCACCTGACCGGCCGGCCCGGGCACGGCGCTGTGGATGGCGTCGACGATGCCGTGGGACAGGCGGGTGTCGCCCAGCGCGGTGGCCACGCCGACCAGCACGATGGTCGCCTGCACGAGGACGAGGGTCATCACCCAGGCGAGGGACCGCGTGTGGCTGAACCCGTCCGAGTACCGCATGCGGGTGAAGGCGTCGCGGAGCAGCCGGAGGCGACCCGTGTGCTTCAGGGTCCGCCAGGCGTCGTCACCGCTCAGCTGCCAGGTCTCCTCGACCAGGGTCGCGGTGCTCATGACGTCACGCCGAGCCCGGACGGGCGGACGGATCCGTCGGGGACGCAGACCGTGATGGCGTGGTGCTCGACCGAGATCGCGATCTTCTTGGTGGCCTTGCGGGCGCCCCCGTCGAGCTCGTAGGGCAGCTTCTCGTCGAGCTTGATGTCGATCGTCCGCGCCGAGGTCGTCCGGGTGAGCGGCGACTTGTCCAGCCGGCCCGCGGCCAGACGAGCCAGCACCCGGGACCATTGCACCGCCCCCTTCGCGGTCACGACACCGACCTCGAGGACGCCGTCGTCCGGCTTGGCGTCGTCGAACGCGGTGAAGCCTCCGCTGACGGTCCCGACGTTGCCGATCAGCACGCAGCTCGCCTTGCCCTGGAACCAGGCGGCGCCGTCCACCTTCACCCGCATGCGCACGCGGGAGATGTTGAGGTTCTTCGCCCCCGTCCACACGTAGGCGAGCCGGCCGGCCTTGTCCTTCATCGCTCGATCGGCGTCCTTGATCATGACGGCGTCGAAGCCGGTGCCGGCCATCACCGCGAACCGCTCGCCGTTGATCACCCCGACGTCGAGCGGACGGTGCCGACCGCGCAGACCGACGTCGATCGCGGCCCCGAGGTCCTTCGGGATACCGAGGTTGGTGGCGAGCAGGTTGGCCGTACCGGCCGGCAGGATGGCCACCGTGACGCCGGTGCCGGCCAACGCGTCGATGCAGCGCTGGACCATGCCGTCACCGCCCCACACGAAGACGAGGTCGGCCCCCTTCTCGACCGCCTCACGGGCACACGCCGGCGCCTTCTTGCTCTTGGGGACCTCGTACCAGATCGGGTCGAAGCCCTCGTGGGCCAACGTCGAGCGAAGCTCATCGAGCCCTCCGCCGAGCGACTTCTTCTGATGGGCGACGACGGCCACGGTGGTCATGCCGGCACCTCCTGGCGCGTGGGCCCGGCAGGCTCCGCGTTCGGGGCCGCCGGCGCCTTCCGGTCCTCCTGATCGGCGAGCGAGCTGGCCCGGGTGGCCGTCACCGCGACGACCAGCGCGCCGAGGCCCATGATCGCTCCCGTCACCACATCGGAGACGTGGTGCATGCCCCGGTAGACGCGGGCGTAGCCGACGGCGACGGTGATGAGCAGCACCAGCGTCCAGCCGATGATCGCGGTGACCCGCGAGCGGCCGGTGGCCGACCGGGGTCGCAACGTGATCAGCAACACGATCGACCCGTACAGCACCATCGTGGCGGCGGTGTGCCCGGACGGGAAGCTGAAGGTGCCAGGGACGATGCCGAGCTTGTCGACGTCGGGCCGTGGGCGACGGACGACCTCGTTGACGAGCAGGAAGGTGAGCAGCTCGACGGCCAGCCCGATGGGCACCAGGACAAGGTCCCGCCAACGTCGGAGCACCACGAGGACGAGCTCGATCAGGAGTCCGCCGACGATGATCGGCAGGGTCTCGGCGGACTTGGAGCCCAGGTTGCTGAAGCCGTTCCACCCGCTCGTCCGGTGGTCGGCGAGGGACTGGCTCACGTGGTCGTCCGCGCTCCGCAGCCAGGACAGGAAGCCGGCGTGGGTGACGAGCTCACCGACTGCGATCAGGACGATGGCCATGGCGACCAGGCCGGCGACGGCGACGGCGGCCGGCGCCCAGTACCGGCTGCGGACTCGAGCAGCCACCCGCTGGGCGATCGTCTCAGGGAGCCCGCCCACGGGCTGGTCCAACGCACTGCGGACGCCATGGCCGGGTCGAGCCCGGTCGTCGTCACCGATGGGTCTGCCACTCGCCCCGTCTGTCATGCGGAGCTATGTACCCGCGGGGTCTCGGGCGTATGCGTAAGCCTCATCCGGGGTGCCACCGAGGGCGACGTGACTGGTTGGTCGCCGGTGGGGTACAGAGGGGCCATGACCCGCACGGATCACCCGACCGACGAGGACCGCTCGTGCTGGTGATCGCCGTGGTGATCGGTGTGGCGGCGGCCGCCGGCGCCCTCGCCTACGTGGGCGCGCAGCGGTGGCCCGAGCCCACCGTGGCGCCCCGACTCGAGGCACCGACGATCACGGCCGGAGTGACGGCCCGCCCCCGGCTGGCCACCTTCCTCGCCCGCCGGCGAGATCCGGCGGAGCTGACCGGCCTCGCCCTCACCACGGCGGTCGCCGTCCTCATCGGCGGAGCCGCCGGCATCGGCGCGCTGCTGACCATGGTGAAGACCCATCGAGGGCTGGCCGACTGGGACCTCGCGTTCTCCCGGTTCGGCGCGACCCACGCCACCGGGATCTCCACGACCTTCCTGCGAGACGTCAGCCTGCTCGCCGGCTATCCCGGCGTGGTCACGATCGGCATCGTGCTGGTCGCGGTCGAATGGCGCCGGATCCGCTCGGCCGCCCTGGTGGCGTTCGTGCTCCTCGCGCTCGGTGGTCAGTTCGCGATCGCCGAACTGGTGAAGGCCCTCGTCGGTCGAGACCGTCCGGACATCCTCCACCTGACCGGCTTCTCGGGATCGTCCTTCCCCTCGGGCCATGCCACGGCCGCGGCCGCGACCTTCATGGCCGCCGCCCTTCTGCTCGGCCGCCGACGGACGACGCGCACGAAGGCCCTACTGATGGGAGCGGCGGTGGGACTGGCGGTGGCGGTCGCTTCGACCCGGGTGCTGCTGGGCGTTCACTGGTTCACCGACGTGCTCGCGGGCCTGCTCCTCGGATGGGCGTGGTTCGCGGCCTGCTCGATCGCCTTCGGCGGTCGGCTGATGCGCTTCGGGGCGCCCGTCGAGCAGGCGGAGACGGTCGCCGCGGCGGTGGTCGAAGAGGTCGGGCCGCCGGCCGACGACCGCGACCTGGCGGGCATGCCACCCGGCAGATCACGCTGACCATCCAGCGCGGGTGATGAACGCGGTACGGTGCTGCCGCGTCGCCGCACGTGGTCATGCCCCGGCCGTAAGAGGACATGCTCTGTGGAACTTCGCCGTGCCCCCCACCAACCGACTGCGACCGACGTGACGCTCATCTGCGTCGGCGAGCTGGACACCTCGGCGTGGCGCGAGTTCCGCCAGGAGGTCATCGACTGCGGGGCCATCGCCGACACCCGGCGCGTCGTCCTCGACCTGTCCGACGTGACGTTCTTCGATTCCAGTGCCATCCGGGCGCTGATCGGTGCCCGCGAGCAGCTGCTCCAGCACGACGTGGAGCTCCGGGTCGACAAGGTCAGCCCGATCGTGACCCGGGTGCTGGAGATCACCGGCCTCGACGCCTATCTCGTCCCGCCCGACGACGGTGGTGAGCGCGGGAGCGCGGCAGCCAGTTGACCCGGCCACAAGCTCCGACGGTGGCACCGATGCGCGAGCGACCGCATCGCCGATGACCGATCGGTCGGCGTCGCAGGAGGACGGCACGGCGGATCGGTTCCGCCTCGCGCTCGACGCCTTCCCCGACCTCGTGGCGATCCAGCGGACCGTCCGAGACGCCGAGGGTCGAGTGGTCGACTTCGTCATGGAGTTCGTGAACCACCCCGATCGCCCCGTCGGCGACCACCGGCGGAGCGAGATGGTCGGGCGGCGCCTGCTCGACCTCTTCCCCCAGTTCGCCGGTTCGCCCGTGTTCGACGCGATGGTCGAGGTCGCGACGACCGGAAGCCCGGCCAATGTGATGGACACGCCGGTGACGGTGCGGGCGTCGACCGACGTCGGACCGCGGTTCGCCAGCGTCGAGATCGCGCCCTTCGAAGACGGCATCATCGCCGTCGTGCGCGACGTCACCGAACGCCACCAGACCGTGCAGGCGCTCGAGCAGGCCAACCAGGAGCTCGCCGCGGCCCAGCACCTCGCCCACATCGGCGTGTGGCGGGTCGACCTCGAGCGGGGTCGACTCGTCCTGAGCGCCGAGGCGGCAGAGATCTTCGGCCTGCCCGCCGGTGAGGACCCGACGTGGACCCCCGGCCGGCTGCTGGACCTCCTCGACCCATCCGAACGACGTCGGGTCGAGCGCCTCATCGGCAACGCCGGCGCCGGGGCGTTCGCGACCGAGGCCCGCTTCACCCGGGCGGACGGCTCCACCCGTCAGGTCGCCGTCTTCGGCCAGGTCGTGGCCGACTCGGAACCGACCGGCCCCGGGGTGTGGGGCACAATCCAGGACCTCACCGATCAGCGGGTCCAGGAGCTCGCGCTCGAGGTGGCACGCGACCGGCTCGCCGAGGAGCGCACGACCGTCTCGCTCCTCCAGGAAGCCATCGTGCCGGTGCTCCCCGACGACGACCGGATCGAGGTCGGAGCCACCTACCTGCCCGCCGGTGAGGCCAACCTGGTCGGGGGCGACTGGTACGACGCGTTCCTGGTCGACGACGACCACCTGGTGTTCGCGGTCGGCGACGTGGCCGGCCACGGCCTCCCGGCCGCCGCGCTCATGAGCCAGCTCCGCAACGCCGTCCGCGGGTTGTCGTTCGCCGGGCACGGTCCGGAGCCGACCGTCGCCGCGCTGAACCGCCTGGTGCTCCACGCGCCGGACGACGAGATGGCCACCTGCATCGTCGGGAGGCTCGAGCTCAGCACCGGGGACCTCCGCTGGGTCTGCGCGGGCCATCCCCCACCGCTGCTCATCGACGACGACCGAGCCTCGCTCCTCGACAGCGAGCTCACGGTCCCCCTCGGGATGAGGTCACCTGGAGAGATCCCGACCAATCGCCGGGAGCTCGCGCCCGGCACGTTGATCGCGCTGTACTCCGACGGCCTGATCGAGCGACGAGGCGAGCGCCTCGACGTCGGACTGGATCGACTCGTCACCGCGGCCACCGCGGCGCGCCACCTGGCGGCCCAGCAGATCTGCGACGCGCTGACCGCACGGATGGCGCCCGGTCCCGCGCTGACCGACGACCTCTGCGTGGTGGTCTTCCGGGTGCCGCCCCGCAGCTGAGCCGGCCGCGGGAGCGTCGGGCTCAGGCGGACCGGGCCTTCGACGCCGAGCTCGACTTCGCCGACGGTTTCGTCTTGGTCCGCTTCCTGGCGCCGGCAGCCTTCTTCCGTCCCGTCCGACGGCCCTTGGCCTCGGCCACGCTGGCCTCGAGCGCGGCCATGAGATCGACCACGTTCGTGTCGGGCTCCGCTCCCTCCTCCACCACGACCTCCTTGCCCTTGGCCTTCGCCTCGATCACCTCGAGCAACGACTCGGTGTAGGTGTCGTGGTAGCTCGAGGGATCCCAGTCGCCGGCCAGCGACCGGATGATCTGGTTGGCCAGCTTCATCTCCTTGGCATCCACCTTGGGCGAGCGCGACGGGAGCGCCTTGACCGAGGACGCCGGGACGACCTCGTCGGCGAAGCGCATGGTGGACATCGCCAGGCCGCGGTCGAACGGCCGGATCGCGGCCAGGTACTGCTTGTTGCGCATCACCACCGTGCCGATGCCGACGCGGCCCTGGTCGATCATGGCCGCGAGCAGCAGGCCGTAGGCGCGGGTCGCGGGCTTGCCGTCGGGCGCCAGCCAGTAGGTGTGGGCGTAGTAGATCGGATCGATCGCCTCGAGCTCGACGAAGTCGCTGACGTCGATCGTGCGGGTCTGGTCGGGTCGGAGCGCATCCAGCTCGCCCGGATCAACGACGACGTAGCGACCCGACGCCAGCTCGTAGCCCAGCTCGATCTTGGCGCTGTCGACCTCGCGTCCCGTCTTCTGCGACACCTTCTTGTTGCGGACGCGGGCGCCGGTCCCCTTCTCCAGCCGATGGAAGTGCACCGCGTGGTCCTTGACCGCGGCGTACGCCTTCACCGGCACGTTCACCAGACCGAAGCTGACAGCGCCTGACCAGATCGCACGAGCCATCTCCACCACCTACCCACCGAGTCGTCGGCCGCGCCTCGAACGCAGTTGGCTCACGGCCCCCGGTCTAGGTCCGCTCGCGAACGGATAGGGCTGGTGCACGCCACGAAGGGAACGCGCCATGCACCCCGAAGCCGAAGCCCCGACCGACACCTCCCTCCTGAGCATCCTCCGACGCTTCGAGGACGACGGCTATGCGGGCCAGTTCCAGGCGGCCGAAGGTCCCGCCATCAGGTGCCTCACGTGCCGAGCCGAGATCCCGTTGTCCAGCGTCGACGCCAACCGCATCGTGCGGCTGGAAGGCGCCTCCGATCCCTCCGACATGCTCGCCGTGATCCCGGTGGAGTGCTCGAGCTGCGGCGCCCGGGGCACGCTGGTGTCGAACTTCGGCCCGGAGGCGACCGTCGAGGAGGCCGAGGTGCTCATCGCACTCGACCGCACCCCCGTCGCCCCCGACACCGAACACCCCCATCCTCCCGCCTGACAGAGGCGACGTCGGCCGGCGGAGCGACGGGGTTGACAATCACGGCACCTTATACAATGGTTCTCTTGTACAAGACCTCCCTTGTACAAACCCACGACAGGAGCCGTCATGCACGAGACCACCACCGTCGGCACGGACGCCGACTTCACCCGAACCCTCACGCTCACCACGTCCCCCGAGACGCTGCGCGCCGCGGTCACCACCGCAGACGGCGTCAGCGCCTGGTGGGTGCCGACCGTCAGCCGGGGAACCGACCTGCTGACCATGAGCTTCGGCGACACCTCGGCAGAGATGCGGGTGGTCGCCACGTCCGACCTGGTCGTCTGGCACGTGCTGGCCTGCTCCGCAGAGCCGGACTGGGTCGGGACGACCATCGAGTTCGCCACCGGATCCGCAGCCGACGGATCGATCGAGCTCGTCTTCACCCACCGCGGCCTGGGCGCGCTCCCCTGCGCCGAGACCTGCTTCGCCGGATGGTCGCGCTACGTCCCGAGCCTCGTCTCCTACGCCGAGGACGGCGTCGGGAACCCTTCATCCATGCGATCCTGATCGCATGACGGTCGAGACCGCCGACCTGGTCCTGCGGGCCCTGGCTGACCCGACCCGACGCATCATGCTGCGTCTGGTTCGCAGCCAGGAGCTCGCCGCCGGCCAGATCGCGATGCACTTCCCCATGACCCAGCAGGCGGTGAGCCAGCACCTCCAGGTGCTGAACCGCGCCGGCCTGATCTCGGAACGTCGGGACGGAACGCGTCGCCTCTACCAGTTGCGCCCGGACGCCCTCGATCCGGTTCGGGAGCTGTTGGACGATCTCTGGCCCGACGCGCTCGACCGCCTCAAGCGCGTCGTCGAACAGGACAAGCGATCTCGATCATGAGCGATGAGCTGGTGGTGACGACGACCATCGACGCCACCCCCCAGGAGGTGTTCCCCTACCTCGTGCAGCCCGAGCAGCTCCTCCGCTGGCTCGGAACCTGGGCGGAGGTCGACCCCCGGCCCGGAGGCGTGTTCGCCATCGACATGGGTCAGACCCAGGTGCGCGGGACCTACGTCACGGTCGAGCCGCCGCACCGGGTCGTGTTCACCTGGGGCATCCCGGGCAACGAGCAGCTGCCCGCCGCCTCGAGCACGGTCGAGATCGTGCTGCGGCCCGACGGGGACGCCACCATCGTCGAGCTGACGCACCGGGACCTGCCCGTCGAGCGAGTCGACGACCACCGTCAGGGGTGGACCAACCGCCTCGGAGACCTGGGGTCCGCCCTGCAGAGGTGACGTCGCAGGTCGATCGTGATCTCGGTGAGGTGGCTGAGCGCGCGCTGGCGGATCAAACCCGATCCGCTCGACATCGACCTCGGACGATCGACTACGACTGTCGCCGACCCACCCTCGAGACCGGAGCACCACGTTGACCGCCACCGCCGATGTCCGCCGATCCGGCCCCGAGCTCGTCGAGGCCATGGCCGACGTCGTCCTCGCCGAGGCGGCCGCCTCCGAACAGGCCCGCACCATGACCCCGGCCATCGTGGACGCGATGTGGCGCACGGGCCTCATGCAGCATCTGAACCCCGTCGCGTGCGGCGGTCCGGAGCCGTCGTTCCGGGAGATGATCGAGACCTGGATCGCGATGGCCCGCCTCGACGGGTCGTTCGGGTGGATCGGCATCGCCAACCTGCCGTCGTCGGCCACCATCGGCGCCTACCTCCCCGACGCCGGGTTCGACGAGGTGTTCGGCGCGCACGACGCGCACGTCACGATGGGCGGCCAGTTCTTCCCCAACGGCACCGGGGTCAGCGTCGACGGTGGGTTCCGCCTCACCGGGTCGTGGAACTTCGGGTCGGGCACCGGCCACAGCCGAGTTCGTCGCCGCCGGCTTCATGCCGATGGTCGACGGCGACCTCGTCTGGGTGACCGAGGGCATCCCCGAGATCCGGGTCGCCGTCCTGCCCCGTGACGAGGTCACGTTCACCGACGGCTGGCACGTCCAGGGCCTCAAGGGCACCGGCTCCTACGACTACGAGGTCGAGGACACGTTCGTCCCGACGACCCGCACGTTCGCCCTGTTCGACGCGGGTGCCCCATCGAGGCTCCTCGGCGGCCTTCCGCATGGGGCTGATCCCGATCACCGCGGCCGGACACGCCTCGTGGGCGCTCGGCGTGGCCGGCAGCATGCTCGACGACGTCCGCGACCTGGCCGAGACCAAGACGCGGATGGGCGAGCCCACGTCGCTGGCCAACAAGCCGAGCTTCCAACGAGGGCTGGCCCACCACACCGCGATGTGGCGAGCGGCCCACCTCCTGGTGCTCGACACGTTCGCCCAGGTCGAGAAGTCGGTCGCCGTCGGGCAACGAGCTGTCGCCGATCGAGCGCGCCGACCTGCGGGTGGCCGCCGTCTACGCGACCGACTGCAGCCGGGCGATCGCCGAGTGGGCGCACCTCGCGGCGGGCACGACGGCCATCCGCGAGGGAAGCCGCCTCGAGCGGGCCTTCCGCGACATCTACACCGGCACCCAGCACGCCTTCATCAGCGACAAGGTCGCGATCGACGCGGCCCAGGTGTGGCTCGGCATCCAGCCCGACCCGATCGGGCTCTGAGGCCTGCTCCCGGTCCTGCTCCGCGCGGGGCTGATCCCGTCCTGTTCAGGGAGACTCGCTCAACAGCGGTAGACGCGCTCCGCGTTGGTCGCGAACAGCTTGTCGCGCGACTCGTCGTCGAGTCCCGCCGTGAGCTCGGCGTAGGTGGCGTACAGCTGGTCGAGCGTGCCGTGCATGCCGTCGACGGGGAAGTTGCTGCCGAACATGCACCGGTCGATGCCGAACGTCTCGATGGTGCGCTCGATCCAGGGCGCGAAGGCGGCCGCGTCCATCGTGCCGAGCGGCATGGCCAGGCCCGACAGCTTGCAGACCACCTGGTCACCGAGCTCGGCCAGCGCCTGCAACCCGACGCTCCAGAGCGAGAACTCCTCGTCGGTGTCGGACCGGGGCCAGCCGGCGTGCTCGACGACCACCACCAGCTCGTCGAACGCGGCCAGCCGTCGGGCCACCTCCTGGAGCTGGTCCGGGTGGGCCATCAGCTCGAACAGCAGGTCCCGCTCCTGCAGCGCACGGAGCACGTCGTTCTCCGGCAGCGGCTCGGCGTTCACGCCCATCGGGCGGGCGCCGCGGAACCGGCTGGCGGACATCTGGCGTTCGATCAGCTCGATGGTCTGAGCCGTCGAGTCCGTCGGAGGCAGGCCACCGACGATGGCGTCGGGGTGGCCGTCGACGTCGGCCTGCCCATCGAGGTGCAGCGTCTCCTCCACCGAATGACCACCGGTCGCCGCGGCGACGTTCACGAGCTTCTGGACGTTCCACCCCGCGGCCTCGGTCTGGTAGGTCGCGACGTCGAAGCGCCGCGACATCCCGGTCACGTCGCCCATGTCCAGGTCGCGGCGGCCCGACAGGTAGGGGTACCAGTCGGTGCGGGCCGGGTCCCACAGGTGCACGTGGGCGTCGACGACACGGCTCGGCCTCGGCGTCATCGGGTCTCCTCGGTCGCGGCGGGTGCGGCGGCGAGGTCCCCCACCTCGTCGGCCGGCCCCCGGACCAGGCTCCGCAGGCCGGCGTCGAGCCACTCCGGGATGTCCGGTCCGCCGAGGGTGATGCTCCCGCTGGGGTAGGGGTGGCTGCGAAGGCCGATCCACCCCGGCCCGACCACCAGCTCGGCACCGGACAGCCCAGTCGTCTCGGCACCCGCGACCAGGTGGGCCACGAGCTCGCCCACCGTTCGTTCGTCGGACGCGGCGGTCGTCTCCTGGCTGACCGCGAACGCGGCGACCCGCTCGTCGGTCCCACCCTGTGCGGCTCGGGCCAGCTGCGCCGAGGCCTGGGCCCGGCTCCGGCCGCCGCCGGTGGTGGCGTCGGTGAGGGTGACCAAGCGGATCGCACGCTCCCCTCGAGCCGCTTCGTCCGATACCGCCCGGGCCCACGCCGCGTCGGTGCGCAGCTGGTTCGCGATGCCGTCGTGCTCGGCCAGCAGCTGCTGCCACGGCGGGAGCGAGCCGGCGGTCGACGAGGTGCTCCCGAACGCGACGACGACGGCATCGAGCGGGCCGACGAGCTCCTGGGCGGCGGCCAGCGCATCGGCCGCCGCGCCGAAGCCACCGGCCGGGTCGGGCACCTCGACCGGGTGGCAGTGCACTCCCCGGGCGTCGAGCGCGGCGGTGACCGCGACGGCCACCTCGGGCCGGTCGGTGACCAGTCCGCACGAGCGCACGGCCGAGGACGGCCCGTCACCGGTGGCCGACTCCTCGGTGATCGGGGCGATGCGGGGGTTGCTGCCGCCGGTCGTCCGCTGGGCCTGCTCGGCCGGGGCCAGCACCCGGGCGGTCGCCGCCTCGAGCCACGGACCGAAGGAGGCCAGCTCGTCTGTGCGGACGATCTCGAGGAGCCGAGGTTGGTCGACGACGGCCACCTCGGCACCGCCGGCGAAGAAGACCTGCCCGCGGCACCAGGTGAAGTCCTCGCCGACGAGGTGCGCACCGAACGGGCCGAGCTCCTCGGGCTTCGGCATCGAGCCCAGCGAGAGCCCACCGCTGGCCCGCCCGCTCGGCGCCGGGCGGCCGGCGCCCTGAGCTCGAGCGAGGGCCTCGGTCACCATGCGGGTCACCGCGATCGGCGACATGGCGTTCACGACGACCCCGCTCGGCGCGGCCCGACCGAGCTGCCAGGTGAGCGAGGCGACCGCTCGCTTCGCGCAGCCGTAGGCCCCGGTGTCGGCCGGTCGCCATCCCGAACCGGACGTGACCCCGAGGATGTGGCCCCGTCCCGCAGCGGACATGATCGGCAGGGCCGCCCCGAGCACGTTGAGGTAGCCGTCGAGGTGCACGGCGAGCACGGCCGACCAGTCGTCCTCGAGCCCTCCGGCGAAGCTCGTCGGCCGGGAGATGCCGGCCACGTTGATCACCGCGTCGAGCCGGCCGAACTCCTCGACGAGGTCGGCGAACAGCGCCTCGACCGCGGCGCGGTCGGTGACCGAGACCGACGCGGCACGGGCCGTGCCGCCAGCGGCCGTGATGCGCCCGGCGGTGGTGTCATCGGGCGTCGGCAGCCGCTGCGAGCCGTCGAGGGAGACCAGCGGGTCGAGGGTGACGACGAAGGCGGCCTGTCGACCGAGCTCCTCGGCGATCGCCGCGCCGATCCCCCCGCCTCCGCCGGTGACGACGACGACCCGTTGCTGGCTGTGCTGGGCCGCGGTCACGGCTACGGGGCCACGAACCGCTCGTCGAGCTCCAGGCCGTCGAAGTCGGCCCGTTCGACCCACTGCTCGAGGAGCTCACGGAACCCGAAGTAGTCGCCCAGGCCCCGGCCGTAGTTGCCGCCCCGGGGGTTCATCGCCTTCGGGTTGCCCTCGAAGTTGATGCGCGACGGGGTGCAGGCGGACATCACCTCGCTGGCGTCGACCCACGACTCGAGGATCTTCTGGACCCACGCCTCCTCGGCCTCGGCGCTGACGTCGAACACCTTGGTGCCGCGCTGCTCGAGGAGGCCGACCGCCCGGCCGACGAACTCACCTCCCAGCACCGCGAGCTGCGTGTAGTTGACCGTCACCACCGACTGCTGGGCCGGCGCCGGCATGACGAACATGTTGGGGAAGCCGCGGCTCATCATCCCGAAGAGGCTGGCTGGGCCGTCCGCCCACTTCTCTGCGAGCGTGACGCCGCCCCGACCCACGATCTCGTGACCGACCCGGCGGAACAGCGGCGTGGCCTCGGGCTCGAAGCCGGTCCCGTAGATGAGGCAGTCCACCTCGAACTGCCGGCCGTCGACGACCGGCCCCCGCTCGTTGACCTCGCTGATCCCACCCGGGCAGTCGATGACGGTGACGTTCGCTCTGTTCAACGCGGGCAGGTACTCGTCGTGGAAGCAGGGCCGCTTGCACAGGTACCGGTAGTACGGCTTGAGGATCTCCGCGGTGGCGGGGTCGTGCACCAGCTCCTCGACCCGCCGACGGTGCTCCTCCATGATCCCGTAGTCGAGCTCCTCGCCGCTGCGGAGGTACTCCTCGATCGTCATGCCCTTCCACCGGGGCGGGTGGTGGACCGCCGCGTAGTGGTGCGTCCAGCCGTCGTCGGTCAGGTCCTGGTCGACGGCCCGGCCCATCATCACGGTCTGGAAGTTGTCCATCCGGGCCTGCTGCCAGCCCGGCTCCAGGCCCTCGGCGAAGTCGGGCTCGGTGGGTCGGTTGCCTCGCACGCCGATGGCCGAGGGCGTGCGCTGGAACAGGTAGAGGTGCTCGGCCGCCTCGGCCAGCCCTGGCACGCACTGGATGCCGGTCGCACCGGTGCCGATGAGGGCCACGACCTTGTCGCCCAGGTTCGTGAGCGGCTGGCCCGGACCACCGCCCGTGTAGTCGTAGTTCCATCGCGCCGTGTGGAACGACTCGCCGGCGAACGTCTCCATGCCCGGGATGGCCGGCAGCTTGAGCAGGTTCAGGAGGCCGACCGCCAGCACGTAGTAGCGACAGGAGATCTCGTCGCCGCGGTCGGTGCTGATCCGCCAACGAGCGTCCTCCTCGTCCCACACCGAACGGGTCACGCCGGTGTGGAAGAGCGCATCGGTCCCGAGGTCGAAGAGATCAGCCAGGGCCTGGAGGTGCAGCCGGATCTCCTCGCCGGACGCATAGCGGCGGGTCGGGATGTAGTCGAGCTCCTCCAGCATCGGGAGGTAGATGTACGACTCGACGTCGCACATCACCCCCGGATAGCGGTTCCAGTACCAGGTGCCGCCGATGCCGCCGGCCTGGTCGACGATGCGGATCCGCTCGACGCCGGCCTTGCGCAGCTGGGCGCCGGCCACGACCCCTGCGATCCCACCGCCCACGATGACCACGTCGACCTCGTCGGACACCGCCTCGCGCTCGGCGACCGGGGTGAAGGGGTCGTCGCGGTACCGGGCGAACGTCTCGTCACGGGACAGGTCCCGGATGTCCGCCCGACCGGGGACCAGTCGCTTGTCGCGCTCGGCCAAGTACTTGGCGTGCACAGCCTCCGGGTCGAAGCCCGCTCCTGCACCCTCACCCACGACCAGACCCCTCTCGCACAGCTCGCTCGATCACCACGTACGCGCAGCGGCTCTGGACCGCTCGCCCCAGAGTATGACACGCGCGTCAGAAATGAGCTGCAGAGAGCCCGCCACCACCCCCAATCCCAGTCTGAAGGACGGGGCTCACGCATTGCGTGAGGCGGAGCCTTCAGACTGGGGAGGGGTCGGGTCAGGCCAGGTCGAAGCGGTCGTTCTCCATGACCTTGGCCCACGCCGCCGCGAAGTCCTCGGCGAACTTCGGCTGCGCGTCAGCGCTGGCGTACACCTCGGCGACGGCCCGCAGCTGCGAGCTCGAGCCGAAGAGCAGGTCGACGGCGGTGCCCCGCCACCTCACCGTCCCGCCGTCGCGGTCGCGACCCTCGTAGACGTGCTCGGTGGACGACACGTGCCACTCCGTGCCCATGTCCAGCAGGTTCACGAAGAAGTCGTTGGTCAGGGCCTGGGGCCGATCGGTGAGCACACCGAGGTCGGTACCGCCGGCGTTCGCACCGAGGACCCGCAGGCCCCCGATGAGCACGGTCATCTCCGGGGCGGTCAAACCCAGAAGGCTGGCCCGATCGACCAGCAGCTCCTCGGGACGACGCTTGTCGCCGGCCCGGAGGTAGTTGCGGAAGCCGTCAGCCGACGGTTCGAGCACCGAGAAGGTGTCGACGTCGGTCTGCTCCTGGGAGGCGTCGGTGCGGCCCGGCGAGAAGCGGACGGCCACGTCGTGACCCGCGTCGCGCGCCGCCTGTTCGACGGCCGCGCTCCCGCCGAGGACGATCAGGTCGGCCAGCGAGAGCCGCTTCCCACCGGACGCGGCACCGTTGAAGTCGCTCTGGATCCCCTCCAGCACCTGCAGCACCTTGGCCAGCTCGCTCGGGTCGTTGACGTCCCAGTCCTTCTGCGGAGCCAGGCGGATGCGCGCACCGTTGGCGCCGCCGCGCTTGTCGCTGTCGCGGAACGTCGACGCCGAGGCCCAGGCGGTCGACACCAGCTGGGCCACCGACAGACCCGAGCCGAGGATCGTGCTCTTGAGGCCGGCGATGTCGGCCTCGTCGACCAGCTCGTGGTCGACGGCCGGGACCGGGTCCTGCCAGATCAGCTCCTCGTCGGGCACCTCGGGACCGAGGTAGCGCGCCACCGGGCCCATGTCGCGGTGGGTGAGCTTGTACCAGGCGCGGGCGAACGCATCGGCGAACTCGGCCTGGTTCTCGTGGAAGCGTCGCGAGATCGGCTCGTAGATCGGGTCGAACCGCAGCGCCAGGTCGGTCGTCAGCATGATCGGGCAGCGTCGCTTGTCGGGATCATGGGCGCCAGGGACGGTGTCGTCGGCGGCGCGGTCGGTGGGACGCCACTGGTTCGCACCACCCGGGCTCTTGGTCAGCTCCCACTCGTAGCCGAACAGGATCTCGAAGAAGGAGTTGTCCCAGGTCCTGGGGGTGGTCGTCCAGGTGCCTTCGAGGCCGCTCGTGATGGCGTCGTCGCCCATGCCGGAGCCGAAGTTGTTCTTCCAGCCGAGCCCCTGCTGCTCGAGGTTGGCGGCCTCGGGTTCGCGGGTGACGTACTCGTCCCCGTCGGCCGCTCCGTGGGTCTTGCCGAAGGTGTGCCCGCCGGCGATGAGCGCAACGGTCTCCTCGTCGTCCATCGCCATCCGCGCGAACGTCTCCCGGATGTCGCGCGCCGCGGCGACCGGGTCCGGGTTGCCGTTCGGGCCCTCGGGGTTCACGTAGATCAGGCCCATCTGCACCGCGCCGAGAGGATCGGCGAGCTGACGGTCGCCGCTGTAGCGCTCGTCGTCGAGCCAGACGTCCTCAGGGCCCCAGTAGATGTCCTCCTCGGCCTCCCAGACGTCCGCCCGGCCGCCACCGAAGCCGAAGGTCGCGAAGCCCATGGACTCGAGCGCGACGTTGCCGGCCAGGATCATCAGGTCCGCCCAGGAGATCTTCTGCCCGTACTTCTGCTTGATCGGCCACAGCAGGCGGCGGGCCTTGTCGAGGTTGGCGTTGTCGGGCCAGCTGTTGAGCGGAGCGAACCGCTGGGTGCCCGAGCCGCCACCGCCGCGGCCGTCGTAGATGCGGTACGTGCCGGCGCTGTGCCATGCCATCCGGATGAACAACCCGCCGTAGTGCCCGAAGTCGGCCGGCCACCACTCCTGCGAGTCCGTCATCAGCGCCGTGAGGTCGGCCTTCAAGGCGGCGAAGTCCAAGGTGTTGAACTCGGCGGCGTAGTCGAACCGCTCGCTCAGGGGATCGATCAGCGGGGAGTTCCGGTTGAGCGGCCGGAGGTTCACCTGGTCCGGCCACCAGTGCTGGTTCGCCATCGAGCCGGTGGCCGAGTGCCGATGCATGAGGACCGGGCACCGGGCCGCGGGTGCGTCCTCTTCGTCGGTCGTGGTGATGGGACCGATGTCCTCGTTGCTCATGGCGACTCCCTTGCGTGTCAGGTGGTTGGTGGTCTCGCTCTCATGCACCACCGGCGGCGAGCAGCGTCGCCCGGCAGGAGGGGCAGTAGCCCCAGTAGACGACCTCGGCCTCGTCGACGATGAACCCGTGGTCGTCGGCCACGTCCAGGCACGGACGGGTGCCGACCGCGCAGTCGACGTCGACGGTGCGACCGCAGCCGCGGCAGACGAGGTGGTGGTGGTTGTCGTCGACCCGGTCCTCGTAGCGGGCCGGCGACCGGGCCGGCTGGATCCGCCGGATGAGGCCCTTGTCGGTCAGCGTGCCCGAGCGCGTCGTAGACCGCCTGCCGGGAGATCGCCCCGATCTCGGACCGCACGATCCCCTCGATGTCGTCGGCCGTGCCGTGGGGCCGACTCGACACGGCACGGAGGACGGCCAGCCGCTGGGCCGTCACCTGCACGCCGTGCCGGCGGAGCAGCTCGGCCGCGGTTGACGTCTCCGGGGCTGACGTCTCTCGAGTTGACGTCTCCCGGCCGGACGACGGCGTGCGGGTTGCCATGCCGGCACTATTGATCTGATTCTGGACCCTGTCAAGAGTCGGTCCGGGGTGGGCGCGGCCAGCGGCCTCGTAGCCTGAGCGACCGATGCTGCACGAGAGCGAGACGCGAGTGCTGGTGACCGGCGGAACGAGCGGTCTGGGCCGGGCGATGGCCGAGGCGCTTGTGCAGGCCGGCGCCCGGGTGGTGGTGACCGGGCGCGATCGACGGCGAGCCGAGGCGGTGGCCGGAGAGCTCGGGACCCGGGCCGAGGGGATCGAGCTCGACGTCCGAGACGCCGCGTCGGTGGCGGCGGGGGTCGATCGTGCCCACGAGCTGCTGGGCGGGCTCGACCTGCTCGTGAACAACGCGGGGATCGGCATGCGCAGCGTCAACCCTCGCTTCATGACCGACCCGCGGCCGTTCTGGACGGTCGAGCCGGCCGGCTTCCGCGACGTGCTCGAGACCAAGGCCACCGGCACCTTCCTGGTCTCGCGGGAGGTCGTTCCGCGGATGCTGGCGGCCGGCGGCGGGCGGGTGGTCACCATCTCGATGAGCGAGCAGACGATGACCCGTCGCGGCTTCGTCCCCTACGGCCCCTCGGGAGCGGCGGTCGAGGCGCTGGGCCGGGTGATGGCCGCGGACCTGGCCGGCACCCCCGTCACCGCGAACCTCCTGCTGCCCGGCGGGGCCACGGCCACGGGGATGGCCCCCGACGAGCTGACCGATGAGGTGCGGGCCGGGATGCTCGACCCGTCGATCATGGGCCCACCGATCGTGTGGCTGGCGTCGCCGGGGGCCGCCGGGGTCCACGACGAGCGGATCATCGCCCGTGACTTCGAGCGCTGGCTCGAGGGTCGCTCCACGCGCGAAGCGAAGTTGACGTCGATTTCGATTGTCTGTACCGTGCGAGCGGTGCACGGGGAGTGGCCCTCACGATGACCACCGCGTCTGAGCTGTTCCTCCGCAACGCCGATCGCGACGCGACCGCCCTGCACTTCGAGGACCGGTCGTACACGTACCGGGAGCTGGCGACAGAGATGCGCCGCCGGGCCGCCCTGTGGGGCGAGCTCCGCGATGACGGCCGCCCTCCCCACATCGGCGTGCTGCTCGACAACACCGCGGAGTACGTCTTCTGGCTCGGGGCTGCGGCGCTCACGCGATCCGTGGTCGTCGGCGTCAACGCGACCTACCGCGGTGAGGAGCTGGCCCGGCTGATCTCCCACAGCGACTGCCAGCTCGTGGTCACCTCGGCCGCGTACGGCGACCTGCTCGACGCCGCGCCCACGGACCTCGACCGCGGTCGGCTGCTGCGCACCGACGACGACGCCTACGCCGCGGCGCTCGACGCCGTCGACGCCGATCGCTCGTGGGACGCCTCGGTGGAGGAGGACCTGTTCCTCCTGATCTTCACGTCCGGCTCGACGAACTTCCCCAAGGCGGTTCGCTGCACGCAGGGGCGGTTCAGCCGGACGGGCGCGCACGTGGCCAACATCGCCGGCCTGGCCGACGGCGGCGCGGTGTACTCGCCGCTGCCGTTCTTCCACTCGAGCTCGCTGTTCACGGGCCTGGCCTCGGCGCTGGATGCAGAGGTGCCGTTCGGCAGCCGCTCCCGCTTCTCGGCGTCGCGCACCATGGACGACGTCCGCCGCATGGGCGCCACCCTGCTGACCTACACCGGCAAGGTCCTGAACTACATCCTCGCCGTGCCCCCTGCCGCGGACGACGCCGACAACCCGCTGCGGGTGGCCATCGGCAACGAGGCCTCGGAGTCGGACATCCGGTCCTTCGCCGAGCGCTTCTCCTGCCAGGTCCGCGACAGCTACGGATCGACCGAGGGCATGATCATCATCCGACGCGACGCGACCATGCCGACCGGGAGCCTGGGCCTGGCCGATCCCGGCATCGTCGTGCTCGACCCGGCGACCGGCGAGGAGTGCCCACCGATCGAGCGGAGCCCCGACGGCCGCCTGGTCAACGCGGCCGAGGCGACGGGCGAGATCGTGAACACCGCGCCCGCGGCCGGGTTCGAGGGCTACTACAGGAACGAGGAAGCCACGACGGAGCGCTTCCGCGACGGCTTCTACTGGTCCGGCGACCTCGCCTACCGCGACGTCGACGGCTGGTTCTACTTCGCCGGGCGCAGCAACGAGTGGCTCCGGGTCGACGGGGAGAACTTCTCGGCCGGGCCGGTCGAGGCCATCCTCGCCCGCTACCCAGGCGTGCGCTCGGTCGCGGTCTACGCCGTGCCCGACGATCCGGTCGGCGACCGGGTCATGGCCGCGCTCGAGCTGGCCGACCCGACCGGCTTCGATCCCGATGACCTCGACCGCTTCCTGGCCGAGCAGATCGACCTGGGGCCCAAGTGGCTGCCGGCGTTCGTGCGGACCAGCGACGACCTCCCGAAGCTGGCCAGCATGAAGATCGACAAGACCCGGCTGCGCCGCGAGGCCTGGGACGTGCCCGACGTGTGCTGGCGCTCGGCGCGCGGCGAGCCGCTGCGGGCGCTCGATCCGAAGTCCCGGGCCGAGCTCGCCCGCCTGCTCCCCTAGTCCTCGGAACGCGCCGTCAGGCGACGATGCCGCGGACCTTGAGGTCGACGATGGCGTCCCAGTCGAGGCCGATCGACTCGAGGATCTCGTCGCCGTGCTCGTTGAACTCGGGCGCCCGCTTGGCCGTCGGAGCGACGTCGCCGAACCGGATCGGCGGCGACGCGAGCTGGAACGCCACGCCCTCGGAGGTCGCGTAGTCCTGGATGTAGTCGTTGGCCGTGCTCTGCGGATCGGCGGCGACCTCGAGCGTGTTCTGCACCATCGTCCACTGCCCCGAGAACGGCTCGAGCAGCTCGCGCCACTCCTCGGAGGTGCGCTCGGCGAACGTCTTGGCCAGCTCCTCGGTCCCGGCGGCGGCGTTGGCCACGAGTGCGGCGGCGTCGACGAACCGCTCGTCGTCGACCAGGTCGGCGCGACCGACGATGCCGCAGAACTCGGCCCAGTACTTGCCCGGCTGGAGGCAGACGAGAGCGATCCAGCCGCCGTCGCTGGCCTGGTAGTTGCTCACCAGCGGGTTGCCGGTCGGGAAGCCACCGGGCGGCGGCCCCCACGGGACCTGCATCTGCAGCGAGAGCGCCATCGCCGCGCCCATCGACCAGATGCCGACACCGAGGAGCGACACGTCGACGGTGGTCGCTTCGCCGGTCTGGGCCCGGTGGAACAAGGCGCCCATGATCCCGCCGGCGATGGTCATGCCGCCGATGGAGTCGCCGAAGGCGGGGGCGGGCGGCGCCGGCACCCGGGGGCTCTCGGGATCCTTGATGCCGTACGCGATGCCGGCCCGGTTCCAGTACGCCAGGGCGTCGTAGGAGCCCTTGTCGGCGTCGGGACCGTGCTCCCCCTGGCCGGTGCCGCGGACGTAGATGATGTTCGGGTTGTGGGCCCGGATGTCCTCGACGTCGATGTTGAGCTTGGTCCGCACGCTCGGCAGCTTGTTGGTGAGGAACACGTCGCACGTCTCGGCGATCTTGTAGAGCACCGCGAGGCCGTCCTCGGACGTCAGGTCGAGCGCGAGCGACTTCTTGCCGCGGTTCGAGTGCTCCAGGAGCACATGGACGCCGCCGCCGAACGACACCGTGCCGCTCGACGCGAGGCCGCGCATGGCGTCACCCCGCTCCACGTGCTCGATCTTGATCACCTCGGCGCCCCACTCGGCGAGCAACGCCGACGCGGCCGGCACGAAGGTGTGCTCCGCCACCTCGAGCACGCGGACACCCTGCATGACCTCGGTCATCTATCGCTCCTGTGGTTGTGCTGCTGCGCGTCCGCCGCTGCGGGGACGGCGTGGATGGGGACGTTCGAGTAGCCGGCGACGTTCGACATGTGCACCCGACGGAGGCCGGCCTCGTCGATCTCCCAGTGGGGCCACCGGTCGGCCAGCTCCTCGATGGCGATGCGGCTCTCCATCCGGGCGAGGGCCGCGCCGAGGCAGCTGTGCACCCCGTGGCCCAGCCCGATCGCCACGCTCGGCTCGCGCTCGATGTCGAACACGTCGGCGTGCGTCGAAGGCTCGGGGATCTCGCGTCGCGGCACCGGTGATGAGCAGCACGGGGAACCCGGCCGGGATCGTGCCGCCGTCGTAGGTGCGGTCCTCTACCGAGAACCGGCCCTGGTACTGCGAGGGCGGGAGGTAGCGGAGGATCTCCTCGACGGCCCGGGGGATGCTGCCGCGGTCGGCGAGCACCTTGGCCCACTGGTCCGGGTGCCGGGCGAACAGCACGGCGGCGTTGCCGACGAGCTTGGTCACGGTCTCGGCGCCGGCGCCGCCGAGCAGCGTGGCGAAGCCGGCGATCTCGGCATCGTCGAGACCGGTGTCGACCCCGTCTCCCCGATCGACGGTCACCTGCGTCAGGCGGGAGATCATGTCGTCGACCGGGTGGGCCCGCTTCTCGGCGGCCAGCTCGTAGAAGTAGACGCCCATGTCGAGGCCGGCCTGCCGGCCCTCGGGGGTCGGGTCCATCTCGCCGGGCTCGCGGTGCAGGCTGAGGTCGAGCCAGTGCCGGATCTGCTGCCGCTCCCCGGCGGGCACCCCGAGCATGCGGGAGATGATCTCGACCGGGAACAGGGCCGAGAAGTCGGCCACGACGTCGAAGCCATCGGATCCTTCCAAGCGGCTCGAGCACGTCGGTGATGACCTCGCGGATCATCGGCTCGAGTGCGGTGACGGCCCGGGGCGTGAACACCCGGCTGACGAGCTCCCGCAGCCGGTCGTGCTCGGGCGGGTCCATCATGATGATGCTGCGGAAGCTGCGGATCAGCTCCGGGTCCGTCGACAGCGTCGAGAGGTCGACGCCGTGACCGCTCGACAGGCCCTGCCAGTCGCGATGGGCGGCGACCACGTCGGCGAAGCGCGACAGGGCGTAGAAGCCGTAGCGCTCGCTGTGGAACACCGGCGCCTCGTCCCGCAGGCGGCGGTAGAGCTCGGTCGGGTCGTTGAAGTACTCGTCGGAGAAGGGATCGAACTCGACGGCGGTGGTGGTCATGCCTGCTCCTGTCGTCCGAGGATCGGACAAGTCATCTAGAATGTCCGATCAGCCGAGAGCCTACGCGGTCCCGGGCACGAGGGCCCGGACGAGGTAGCGGTCGAGGAACTCGCGCTTGGCTGCCTTCGACCGCTCCCGCCACTGGGGCGCCAGCAGCACCAGCGACACCGCGTTGATCCACCGCACCGTGTCACGGAGGTCGAGGTCGGCGTGCAGCTGGCCCTCCGACTGCCACCGCTCGAGCAGGGGTCCGTAGTGGCGCATCGCCGCGTCGACCAGCGCCTCGGAGCCGAGCTCGAGCGAGGTCACGAACACCCGGCTCTCGGCCGAGAACAGCGCCTCGTTCAGCGGGTTGCCGTCGACCAGACCGACGGGCGCGAGGATCAGGTCCGGCACGGATCGGGCCGCGTCGCCGGGATGCGGCGAGCGACCGCACCACGGCCTCGAGCGCGGCCTCGGTCCGGCGGAGCAGCAGGTCCTGGATCAGGTCACCGCGAGTGGCGAAGTAGCGGTAGACGGTCGACCGCGCCACTCCTGCCTCGTCGGCCACCTCGGCCATCCGGAACTGCGCGTCGCCCCGGCGGATGATGCAGCGGCTGGCCGCGTCGATCAGCCGCCGGCGGGCCTCGTCGTCATCGAGGAGCGCCTGCTCCTCACCCCAGCGGCGCGGCCCCCGATCCATGGGGCGAGATCGTAGAGGTCCGGGTCAGCTCCTGGAGCCTCCCGCATCTCCTACAGGACGTAGTCCTCGCCCGTGGCCCGCACGGTGACGTCGCTGATGTCGAGGCCCCACGGCGTGTCGATCACCGCGACGATCTGGCCGGCGAGGTCCTCGGGCGAGAGCGTCCAGTAGGCGACGTCGTCGATGTCCTGCGCGGCGGGCGGCAGCGAGCCGTCGAGCCACTGCCCGACGTGCGCTGCCGTAGCGGTCGGTGTTCTGACCGGTGATGCCGACGAACGCGTCGAAGTTCACGATCCCGGACGCGAGGTTCGTGCCGGGCACTCCCGTCGGCCGGACCACCGTCACCTTGATCTTCCCCTGGGCCTCGACCCGCAGCGCGTCCGACAGCACCGCGACCGCCGCCTTCGTCGCGCTGTACACGCCCGAGCCGACGGAGCCGCCGTTGCCGTAGATGGAGGAGATGTTCACGATGTGGCCGCGGCCCTGCTCGATCATGCGGTCGTACACCGCCGCGATGCCGTTGACGACGCCCTTGATGTTGATGTCGATGGCGCGGTCCCAAGCCGCACCGGCCTGCTCGTGGTCGGCGAAGAACGCCAGCGGCATGATCCCGGCGTTGTTCACGAGCACGTCGACCGACCCGAACGCCTCGACCGCGGTGCGCACCGCTGCGTCCAGGTCGGCCTTCCGGGTGACGTCGGCGGTGACCGCCCGGGCCTGCCCGCCGGCCGCTTCGATGTCCTTCACGGTCTCGGCCGCGGCGTCGCCGTCGACGTCGGCGGCGACCACCATGGCGCCCCGCGCCGCGGTCATCTCGGAGATCAGCCGACCGAAGCCGCCGCCGGCCCCGGTCACCAGGATCACCCTGCCGGTCAGGTGGTTCGCCTCGTGGTCATCCATCTGCCGCACGCTCCTCGTCGTCGTCACGGTCGTCGGGTCGGGTCCCGGCCAGAAACCTCTACATGGTTATCAGCACCGTGATCGAGGCCACACAGGGGACCGGACCATGCGGTTCGGTCTCCGAGGGTGGGGTCCGAGTCACCGTCGGACACCGGGCCGTCCACACCCTGGACGGATCACGGCTTCGTTCTTAAGATCCCCTGCGGGGGGACCATCCTGGCGGACGGCGTGTCGATCCCCTCGTTCTCACGGGTCGACCCCTCGACGACTTCCGCCGACCGAGTGTCGCAAGGAGTCCACATGGCACGTTCGTCGACCACCACATCCACCCGTCCGCGCAAGGCCGCCCCCACCAGGAGCTCGACCAGATCCCGCTCGGCGAGCACTGCCGCCCACACCACCAACGGCGGCGGCAACGGCAAGGCGGCCGGCATCGGCTACAAGCCGCTCTGCGGCAACGCGCCCCGGCCGGTCCCGCAGCTCGCGGCGGTGGTCACCGCCGATCCGCAACCGGGCGGCAGCGATACTCGCCGGCCGGGGCAAGTGGGCCATCGGCACGGTGCTGCACTACTGCTTCTTCACGGGCAAGCTCGCACTACGCCGTGCCGAAGACGCAGGCCGATGCGGTGCGCCAGGCGCTGAGCGCCTGGAAGGCCATCGGCATCGGCCTCGAGTTCCAGGAGGTCAAGGACCTGTCGGAGGCCGAGGTGCGGATCGGCTACTCGACCGCGGACGGCAGCTCGGCGTCGGCGGTCGGGCGCGACGTCCTGCAGGTGCCGCTGACCGAACCGACCACCGTCTACGGGTGGGACCTGACCTCCCCGTACGGCCGGGGCACGGCGCTCCACGAGCTGGGCCACGTGCTCGGCATGGAGCACGAGCACCAGAACCCGTTCGCGGGCATCAAGTGGCACGAGCAGGCCGTGTACGACTCGCTGGCGCAGCCGCCCAACAGCTGGGGCCACGCCACCACGTTCCACAACATCCTCGAGAAGCTCTCGCCCCAGCAGGTGCAGGGCTCGGCGTGGGATCCCGACTCGATCATGGAGTACGAGTTCGAACCCGGGCTGATCGACGAGCCCGAGCAGTACGACCTCCATGGCCTCGTCCCGCCCGGGAAGCTCTCCAAGGCCGACAAGGAATGGGTCCTGAAGTGGTACCCGGGCGACACGCCCAAGCCGACGGCGCTCGCGCCGTTCGAGTCGGTGTCCGCCGAGCTCGCCGCCGGGCAGCAGCTCGACATCTCCATCAAGCCGCCCGCGTCGCGCAAGTACACCATCGAGACCAAGGGCGCGTCGGACACGCTGCTCGCGCTGTTCGAGCAGGTCGACGGCTCGCCCCGCTACCTCGCCGGCGACGACGACAGCGGCGAGGACCGCAACGCCAGCATCACCTACAAGCTGCTCAAGGGCCGCACCTACATCGCGCGGCTGCGGCTCTACTACCCGGGTCAGTCGGGCACGACGTCGCTGATGTACTCCTAGTCAGCGCTCCCGAGCGGAGGTCACCCCGAGACCCGTCGACCGCCGCGCAGCAGCGGGAAGCGGCGCTCGGGGTGGTCGACCGCCTCGTGATCGACGTTGCCGTCCTCGCCCTCCCGCAGGATCGTCGAGGGGTCGACCGCGTACTGCAGGATGTAGGACTTGCGGACCTCGTCGCTGACGGTTCGGGCCGGTGCAGTGCGGGGTCAGCGAGGAGAAGACCACGATGCTCCCGGCCCGAGCCGGCACCGTCACCGCGCCCTCGGGATCGTCGAGGCAGACGAAGCCGTCGTCGGTGAAGCGGTGGGCCAGCGTGCCGCGGCGGTGCAGACCCGGCACGACCCTCGGGCAGCCGTTGCGCTCGGTGGCGTCGGTCAGCGCGATCCAGCAGGTCAGGTACTGCTGGGGCTCGATGAAGGCGTAGCCGTTGTCCTGGTGCCAGGGGAAGGTCGTGTCGGGCGACGGCTTCTTGTAGACGGCCTGGTCCCAGTAGAAGCGCACGTCGGGCCCGATCAGGTCGGCGCAGAGGTCGGCGAAGAGCTCGGACCCGGCGAAGGTGCGCAGCAGCTCTGACTGCTGGGTGAGGTGCACGGTGAACGTGAGCCGGTCGGCCTTGGCGATGAACATGCGGCTGCCCTCGGCCTGGCGGATCGCATCCTCGAGCTCGCGCTCGAACGGGTCGATCTCGGCGATCAGGCGCTCGACCAGCTCGGGGGCGATGGCGTCCTCGAGCACGAAGAACCCGTCGTCGTCGTAGGCGCGGGCCTGCGCCTCGGTGACGCGACGGAACGGGCCCGGGTGGGTCTGCCAGCGGAACGACCGGTTCAGCTCGTGGGGCTCGGCGACGAGGGACATGGGGATCTCCGAACGCGGGTGGCGGACCGTGGTGGAGCGAGTTGTACCACTCCGGCCGCCGTCGGGAGGCGCTCCGACACGCTGAGGAGCGGCCATCACCAGGCCGTACCCTGTCCGGGCCATGCACAACAGCCCGCACATGCTCCTCGCCTCCGACCCCGAGAAGATCAAGGGGGCCACGCTGTCCGAGGGCCTGGTCCGCCGGGTGCTCGACTTCGCCCGGCCCTACCGGCTGCTGCTGATCGGCTACCTGCTGGTCATCGTGCTCGAGGCGCTGATCGCGCTGGTCCCGATCCTCCTGTTCAAGCAGATCGTCGACCTCCTGACCGCCGGCAGCCAGGACCGCGCCCAGATCACCCGGCTGGCCCTGATCATCGTCGCCGCCGCGCTCGCCACCGCCGCGCTGTCGTTCTTCGACCGCTGGTGGTCGTCGCGCATCGGCGAGGGCATCATCTTCGACCTCCGGGTCGAGCTCTTCGACCACGTGCAGCGGCTGCCGCTGGCGTTCTTCACCCGCACCCAGACCGGGTCGCTGATCAGCCGGATGAACAACGACGTCATCGGCGCCCAGCGGGCGGTGACCGGCACGCTCGGCACGGTCGTCTCCAACGTCGTCGTCGCTGACCACCTCGCTGATCGCCATGTTCGTGCTGCAGTGGCAGATCACCCTGGTGGCGCTCGTGCTGCTGCCGATCTTCATCATCCCGGCCAAGCGGGTCGGGCGGAAGATGCAGGCGATCACCCGCGAGAGCTTCGTGCTCAACGCCGACATGAACACGCAGATGACCGAGCGGCTGAACGTGTCGGGCGCGCAGCTGGTGAAGCTGTTCGGCAGCTACGAGGGCGAGGCGGGCGCGTTCGGCGACCGGGCCGGGCAGGTGCGCGACATCGGCGTGCGGGGCGCCATCTACGGCCGCACCTTCTTCATCGCCCTCGGCCTGGTGGGGGCGATCGGCACCGCCGCGGTCTACGGCATCGGCGGCAACATGGTCATCAGCGGCACCATCGAGCTGGGCACCCTCGTGGCCATGGCCGCCTTCGTCACCCAGATCTACAACCCGCTGACGTCGCTGACGAACGCCCGGGTCGACATCATGACGGCGTTCGTGTCGTTCGACCGGGTCTTCGAGATCCTCGACCTCACCAACGCCATCACCGACCGCCACGGCGCCGTCGACCTCATCGACCCGACCGGCCGCATCGAGATCGACGACGTCTGGTTCAGCTACCCGGCGGCCAGCACGGTGTCGTTGGCGTCGCTCGAGGCCGACGGCGGTCGTCCGCTGTCCGACAAGGCCGGCGTGCCGGTGCTCAAGGGCATCTCGGCCACCATCGAGCCGGGCCAGCTGGTGGCGCTCGTCGGTCCCTCGGGCGCGGGCAAGACCACGGTGAGCTCGCTGATCCCCCGGCTCTACGACGTGACCGGTGGCGCCATCCGGGTCGACGGCACCGACGTCCGCGACCTCACCCAGCAGTCGCTGCGCGACGCCATCGGGGTGGTCAGCCAGGACCCGCACCTGTTCCACGAGTCGATCGGCGCCAACCTCCGCTACGCCCGACCCGAGGCCACCGAGGACGAGATCGTCGCCGCCTGCCGGGCCGCCCAGATCCACGACGTCATCGCCGCGCTGCCCGACGGCTACGACACGCTCGTCGGCGAGCGGGGCCACCGGCTGTCCGGCGGCGAGAAGCAGCGCCTGGCCATCGCCCGCATGCTCCTGAAGGACCCGGCGGTCGTGATCCTCGACGAGGCCACCAGCCACCTCGACTCCGAGAACGAGCACCTCGTGCAGGAGGCGCTCACCACCGCGCTGCGGGGCCGCACCTCGATCGTCATCGCCCACCGCCTGTCGACCATCACCGCGGCCGACCAGATCCTCGTGCTCGACGAGGGCGAGATCGTCGAGCGGGGCACCCACGCCGAGCTGCTCGCGCTCGACGGCCTCTACGCCGACCTCTACCGCACGCTGCTGCGGGGCGACGGGTCGTCCTCGCCCCGCGCTGGTCCCCGCCTCCCACGAGCAGGTCGCCCGACCCGCCCACCGGCGTTCTTGGTGCAGTCGAGCACGGCATCCGCCGCGAGCTCCACCGACGGACGCTGAGCGGCCGGCGAGCTCGCCGCGAAGCGCCGAACGCAGATCGCGGGTGGAGCCGGGCCGGCTGACTTACTGTGTCAGTCCGAACGCCATCCGGGGGGAACGCACATGCCACGACCGACGCCGTCACGCCGCGCGACCACGATGGTGGCGACCGCCATCCTGCTCTCGCTCGCGCTGCTGGCCGCGGCCTGCGGATCGAGCGGGTCGAACGACAGCGGGTCGGGCTCGACCGGCACGACCGACCGCGGCGACCGGCGACGACGCCGCTCGGCGGCACTCCCGCGTACGAGAAGGCCGGCCCGTACGTGCCGGGCGTGACCACGCTCGACCTCGACGGGCGCAAGGTCGAGGTCTGGTACCCGGCCGACGCGGGCGCCGAGGCCGGCAAGGCCAAGGACGTGTTCCGGATCTCGACGCTGCTGCCCGACAGCCTCAAGAGCGTCATCCCCGACGCCCTCGACCCGAAGTACGAGACCGACGCCTACCGCGACATCACGGCCAGCACCGGCGGGCCGTTCCCCGTGGTGCTGTTCAGCCACGGGTACGCCGCGCTACCCGACGCTCTACGCCTTCCTCCTGACGCACCTCGCCTCCTGGGGCTTCGTGGTGGTGGCCCCCGATCACAACGAGCGCGGCCTGCTGGCCGCGGTCACCCAGTGCGCCAAGGTCGCCGACGACGCCAAGGTGCTGCTGGCCGCCCGCGACCTGGCGGTGCAGAAGAGCGACGACCCGACGTCGGTGCTGCACGGCACGATCGACCCGTCGAAGGTCGCGGTCGTCGGGCACTCGGCCGGCGCCGCCGCCGCGGTGCGCACCGCCCAGGACCCGTCGGTGGCCACCTTCGTGGCGCTCGACGGCGGCGGCGTGGGCGGCTCGGGCAGCGGCACCACGCCGACCACCGACGCCAACGGCTGCATCCAGCAGGCGACGACCACGTCCACCACCGGCGACGACGGCACCACCACGACCACCGCCATCGACCTCGAGCGCGCTGCCCGACAAGCCGGGGATGCTGATCACCGGTGGCAACGACCAGGTCATCCCGCTGGCCCGGCTGCAGCCGTTCTACGACGCCATGAACGACCCGAAGCGGCTGGTCGTGATCGAGGGCGCCGGCCACAACAGCGTCACCGACATCTGCCTGATCGGGAAGGACCAGGGCGGCCTGCTGGCCATCGCGGCCAAGGTCGGCATCACCGTGCCCGACACCGTCGCCGGGCTGTTCAACGACGGCTGCGACGAGGCCGGCGGCTACCCCGCGGTGCAGCAGGTGTGGGAGGTGCCCCGGCACTTCATCGTCGCCCAGCTCCGCGACGTGTTCGGCATCGACCCGGAGCCGGTCGGCCTCGGCCCCGCCATCGCCGACGCCTTCCCGCCCCTCACCCTGCAGTACCAGTTCTCCGACTGACCCCGACTCTCCCTCTCCACCTCCCCTCGCTCGAACTGGTGGCCATCGCGGCGCGGAGTCGCACCGCGATGGCTACCGGTTCGCACCGATCGACCTCCGCACCCGGACCGCCGCCCGAACTGGTGGCCCGAACGTCGCGGCGGCCGCGCCGCGATGGCTACCAGTTCCGGTGCTCAGGCCAGTTCGGGGGTTCAGGAGCCGTGCGGCGTGAGGTCGCGGCGGAGGACGGAGGTGGCCCGCGCCGGGTCGCCCTCCAGCCGTCGGCCGGCGGCCAGCAGGTCGCGGGGCACGGCGTGGGCCATGAGGTCGGGGCAGCGGGCGGGCCGGCCGGCGACCGCCTCGGCGTCGGCGGCCCGGCCGAGGGCGACGACCTCGTCGAGCAGCGCCCGGGCCTCGGCGTCGAGCAGGGCCAGGTCGTCGGAGACCAGGGCCATGCCGCCCGACACCGCCACCGCGTGGGCCCAGGTGCGGACCGCGGCCGGGGTCATCTGCGTCTCGCTCTGGCGCAGCATCAGGCAGTCGGGATCGTTCAGCCAGAGCTTGCGGTGCAGGAAGCTGCGGGCCAGCGTGTTCTGCCACGAGTGGACGGTGGCCGGCAGCGCCCGCTCGTAGCCCGGCACGGCCGTCTCGAAGTTGACCGTGTTCCACGACGGCGCCACGTCGGCACCGATGCGGTTGCCGTCGACCACGCCGACCACGTTCGACAGCGGCACCCCGCAGCCGAGCAGGAAGGCGTCGTCGCCGGCGCCTCGGCGCACGGCGTCGAAGCCGGCCCGCACCCGCTGGGCCGGGGTCTGGCCGGCGTCGCCGTAGACGCCGTCGAAGCTCGGGGCGAAGGTGAAGTCGAGCTTGAGGTAGGTGAACCCGGCGTCGACGAGCGTCGACGCGACCGACTCGAGATGGGCCAGCACCTCGGGGTTGGTGGTGTCGAGGGCGTACATGAAGCCGTCGAGCCCGCCACCCCACGGCGGGTTGTACATGCCGAGCAGCGGCTCGCCGTCGGCGTCGCGGGTGAGCCAGTCGGGGTGGTCGGCCACGACCTGCGAGTCGGGCGCGGCGATGAACGGCGCGATCCAGAGCCCGGGCCGACGACCGGCGTCGGCGATGGACCGCGGCGATGGCGTCGAGGTCGGAGGGGAAGCGCTCGTTGGTCGTGAGCCAGTCCCCGATGGCGGACTGGAAGCCGTCGTCGAGCTGGAACACGTCGAACGGCCAGTCGCCGGCCAGCGCCAGGTTGGCCCGCAGGTCGGCCTCGGACACGAGGTGGAAGTAGTGGTACCAGGAGCACCAACCCACCTGGTAGGGCGCGGTCACCCGGGCCTGCCCCACCCGACCGACCTCGTCGGCCCAGTGCTCGAGCAGCATCGAGGCGTCGGCCCCGTCGGCCGAGCCGTCGGCCACCAGCACCGCGTGCAGCTCGCGCTGCTCACCCGGCGCGATCACCGCCCCGCCGAGGAAGGCCTCGACCCACAGCTCCGGGCCCGACGTCGCCGTCGCGCAGGCGGAGGGTGCCGTCGTGGCGATCGCCCCCGTCGAAGCCGACGAGCAGCGGCGCCGAGCCGGCGGCCTGCAGCACCGTCACCCACTCCGAGCGCAGCTCGCCCGGGCGGGCGACCGACTGGTCGGCGTGGTGCACCCCTCGGGCCAGCTCGATCGAGCCCGGAGCGGCCGACGGGTCGCGGTCGAGCCCGAACACGGCGACGCCGCTCGGCGTCCACGACTGGTAGCCGTTGCGGAACATCCGCAGCGGCGCCACCGCGTCGACCACCGCGAACACCAGCGCCACCGATCGCACCGACACGGGCCGGTCGCCCCGGTTGGCGACCGACCAGCGCAACGCGGCCCGACTCGTGCCGTCGCCCTCGCCGACCGTGACCTCGAGCGGTCCCAGCGACGGACTGCTCCGGTCGTGAAGGGGGCCGTGGCCGTGGACGTCGCCGGCCAGTTCGATGCGATCAGGTTCGAGATGCACGGCGGGAGGTTACGCAAACCGCCGCACGAGCTCGCAGCGAGGTCGGTCAGGCGTGCGGAGCGGAGCAGCACCACCGAACCGCGCCGGATGGGCGAAGCCGCTCGCAGCGAGCTTGCGAGCCGAGGGCACAGCGATCAGTGCACGAGGCCCTCGCGGGCGCTGAGCAGGAGCACGGCGTCGTCGAGCGGGACGGGTCGGCTGAAGAGGTAGCCCTGGGCCAGCTCGCAGTCGAGCAGGCGCAGCGCCTCCATCTGCGACAGCGTCTCGACGCCCTCGGCGACCACGGTGAACCCGAGCGACTTGGCCAGCGCGATGGCGGCCGACACGATGGCGGCCTCCTGCGAGCCGACCCGGTCGACGCCGTCGATGAAGGCCCGGTCGATCTTGAGGTAGTCGGCCATCGAGAAGTGCCGCACGTAGTCGAGGGTGGCGTAGCCGGTGCCGAAGTCGTCGATGGCGATCCGCACGCCGAGGCCCTTGAGCCGGTTGAGCGACGCCACCGCGTGGTCGACGTCGTGCACCAGCGCGCTCTCGGTCACCTCGAAGCAGAGGCGGGCCGGGTCGAGGCCGGTGTGCTCGAGCGCGTCGGACACCACCTCGACGAGCTCGGCGTCGGCCAGCTGGCGGGCCGAGAGGTTGACGGCCACCTCGACCTGCTCCTCGCCGGGCAACGTCGGCCACGCCGCGGCGTCGGCCACCGCCTTGCCGAGCACCCACCAGCCGATGGGCACGATCAGCCCGGTCTCCTCGGCGATGGGGACGAACGCGGCCGGCAGCACGATGCCGTGGCCCGGGCGGTTCCAGCGCACGAGCGCCTCGACCTGGGTCATCGATCCGTCCGAGAGCTGCACGACCGGCTGGTAGTGCAGCTCGAACTGGCGGCCCTCGATGGCGGCGCGGAGCGCCCGCTCGAGCGCGAGCTGCTCGACGGCGCGCTGGTCGAGGTTCTCCTGGAAGGCCACCCGCTGGTCGCGACCCTGGTCCTTGGCCCGGTACATGGCGACGTCGGCGTTGCGGATCAGCGACTCGGCCGGCACCGAGGCGTCGGCCGAGTAGGCGATGCCGATGCTGGCCGTCACGAACAGCGTGCTGCCGTCGGCCAGCACCAGCGGCTCGCGGAGCTCGGCCGCGAACCGGTCGGCCGCGTCCGCCGCCTCGCGCTCGCTGCGGAGCCGACCGCACACCACCATGAACTCGTCGCCGCCGAACCGGCCGAGCGTCTCGCCCGGCCGGAGCTGGCCCTCGAACCGCTCGGCCACCTGCTTGAGGACGAGGTCGCCGATGGCGTGGCCCTCGGAGTCGTTGATGACCTTGAACCGGTCGAGGTCGATGAACAGCACCGCCACGCCCTGGGCCTCGTCGGCGATCTTCACGAGCGCCTCGTGGATGCGGCGCGACAGGAGGGCCCGGTTCGGCAGGTCGGTCAGCGGGTCGTAGAGCGCCTGGTACTCGAGCGCCGCCGCGAACTGGTGGCGCTCGATGGCGATGGCCGCCAGGTTCGTGGCCCGCTGCACCGGCTGCAGGTCGGTGGGGGCCAGGTCGCCGGCCACCCGGTGGAAGATCGTGAGCGACCCCGACCAGCTCGCCCGACCCGGGAGCGCGCAGCCGACAGGTCCGGGCCTGGGTGAAGCCATGGGTGGCGAAGAGCTGGGCCGCGGCACCCAGGTTGGGCCCGTCGACCAGGTCGAACACGAACATCTCGCCGACGCCGGACCGCAGCGTGACCCCGCCCGGTGCGCTCGGGGGCAGCTCGTCGTAGAACTGCGACGATCTCGTCGGGGAGCTCGGACGTCGCCCGCAGCCGGATCACGCCGTCGTCGTCGAGCATGCCGATCACCGCGGTCACGCCCTCGACGTGGCGCTCGACCATCGCGGTGATCTTGCCGAGGGTGATGTCGAGGGGTGCGCCGCGGGCGATGGCCTCGAGCAGGTCGGCCTGCTCGGCCAGGAGGTCCTCGGCCCGCTGGCGGTCGCTGACGTCGCGGAGGTTGACGACGAACCCGCGGATCGCCGGGTCGTCGAGCCGATCGGCCACCCGCAGGCTGACCGTGCGCCAGCCACCGTCCCGATGCGACACCCGGAACTGGTAGCTCTTGCCGCGGGTGCGGCCCCGGCGGGCCCGGACCGCCTCGAACAGCCCCGTGCTGCGGTGCAGGTCGTCGGGGTGGATCACCTCGGCGAACACCCGGGCCACGAAGTCGTCGGGGTCGTAGCCGAGCACCTCGGTGATGGCCGGGCTCACGTAGCGCACGACGCCTTCGCTGTCGGCCACCATGACCAGGTCCGAGCTGCCCTGCACCATGGCCTCGGCCCACGCCTCGCTGCGCCGGAGGGCGGCCGCGGCCTCGACCCGGTCGGACAGGTCGCGGTAGCTGGCGAGGTACCAGGTGGCACCGGAGCCGGTGGCGACCACCCGGTAGGTGGCCTCGACCCGCACCGGTGTGCCGTCGGCGTCGTGCAGCACGAGCTCGGCGGTGACGGTCTCGTCCTTGCGCAGCGCCGCCTCGACCCGGCGCAGCGTCTCGAGGTCGGTCTCGGGGCCGACCAGGACGCCCGGCGACTGGCCGGCGATGTCGGCCAGGCCGAAGCCCAGCATCCGGGTGAAGGCGTGGTTCACGAAGCGGATGCGGATGACCGGGTCGTCGTCGTCCTTGGCGCTGAGCACCAGCGCGTCGGAGGCCTGGCTGACGACCGCCTCGAGCACCCGGACGCGCTCGCTGACGGAGTGACGAGCCAGACCGGAGGCGGTCTCGTCGACGACATCGGGTTCGGGCAACTCGTTGATCGGAGGCTCCGGTGCGGGAGAGTTCGGCCCGGTCGCTCGCGCGGGGGGCGGCGGCCGGCCAGCGGTGCCGAGCATCGTGGCACGTCGCCCCTCGAGCCCTACGGTCCGTGGTGCTCCAGCACGATCCATCGGCGTGATGCTCCTGCATTGTGGCGTCACGCGCCGACGCGAATCGGCGATGGGCGCCGCGACCACGGGACGACTCGACCCCGGACGGGACCGGCGCGGCACCCCGGGACGGGACCGGGCGGGTGGACCGCTACGGTCGGCGTCCGTGGACGAGCCCACCTTCCGGGTCAGCGAGCTGACCGACGCCGTGCAGCTGGCGCTCGACGTCTGCTTCCCCGACGAGGTGTGGGTGCAGGGCGAGATCAGCTCGCTCAAGCGGTCCGCCGCGGGCCACGTCTACTTCCAGCTGATCGAGCCCGGCGAGGCCGGCGCCCCGCCGGTCGCGCAGATCGCGGTCACCCTCTTCGCCAAGGCCAAGGCCGACGTCAACGCCACGCTCCGCGGCGGCGGGGGCATCCGCATGACCGACGGCGTCGAGATCCGGATCCGGGGCCGGCTGGGCCTCTACGGCCCGCAGGGCCGGCTGCAGCTGCGGATGTCGGCCATCGATCCGGAGTACACGCTCGGGCGGCTGGCCGGCGACCGCGACAAGCTGCTGCAGGCGCTGCAGGCCGAGGGCCTGCTGGCCCGCAACGGCCTGCTCGCCGTGGCGCCCCGACCGGTGGTGATCGGGCTGGCGACCAGCGCCGGCAGCGCAGCCGAGGCCGACTTCCTGCACGAGCTGACCGCCAGCGGGCTGGACTGGCAGGTCGTCGCCGTCGACTGCCGGGTGCAGGGCGCCGATGCGGAGCGGTCGATCGTCGCCGGGCTCCGCGCTCTGGCGGCCCACCCGGTGGAGGTGATCGCCCTCGTGCGGGGCGGGGGGGCCCGCACCGACCTGGCCACGTTCGACGGCGCCCTGGTGGCGCGGGAGATCGCGGTGACCGGTGTGCCGGTGATCACCGGCATCGGCCACGAGATCGACTCCAGCGTGGCCGACCAGGTGGCCCACACTTCGTGCAAGACCCCGACCGCCTGCGCGGCCCACCTGGTCAGCCGGGCCCGCAGCTTCCACGACCGGGCCGACCGTGTCTGGCTCGAGATCGCGGAGCAGGCCGAGCGCCGGGCCGAGGCCGAGTCCCGCCGCCTCGCCACCCAGGGGCGGGCCACCGCCCTCGCCGCCCACACCGCGGTGGTGACCGCCGATCGCATCGTCGCCGAGGCGGGCCGGCGCCTGACACTGAGCTCCGGTCGGGCCACCGAGCACGCGTCGCTGCGCCTCGACAGCTTCGAAGGAAGGGTCGGTGCGCTCGACCCCCGGCGGGCACTCGAGCGGGGCTGGTCGATCACCCGCCGGGGGGATGGCACGCTGGTGCGCAGCTCGGCCGAGCTCGGCGTCGACACCGAGCTGGTCACGCAGTTCGCGGACGGCTCGGTGCGCAGCCGGGTCACCGGGCCGAGCGCCCCCGACCCGCACGAACCTCGTGGAGGACCCCGGCCATGACCGACGCCGCACCCGCCGAGCCCGAGCGCCACCGACGGCGGCACCGACGCCCCTGGGGGCGCCGACGCGCTCGACGGGCTCCGCTACGCCGACGCCATGGCCGAGCTCGACGGCATCCTGCACGAGCTCGAGCGGGGCGACGTCGACCTCGACCGGCTGGCCGCGCAGGTCCGACGGGCCGCGGACCTCGTCCGCTTCTGCCGCGGGCGGCTCGACGACACCCGCACCGAGGTCACCCGCATCGTCACCGACCTCGACGCGGTGCTCGACCCACGGATCGACGACCGCGCCGCACCGTGACCCCTGCCAACCGGCCGTGGGGTCCTGACCGCGGGCTGCCGCCCGAGATCCGCGTCATCGCCGGCGCGGTGGAGGGCCGGCTCCGCGAGGTGCTCGACGGCGAGATCGACCGCTGGGCCGCGATCGACCCCGACCTCGTCGATCCCCTCGAGGCGCTCGGTCGGCTGGTGCTCGGCGGGGGCAAGCGCCTGCGGCCCGCCTTCTGCCACTGGGCCTACGTCGGGGCCGGCGGCGATCCGGCCACCGGCACCACCGTCGATGCCGGCGCCGCCTTCGAGCTGCTCCACGCCTTCGCGCTGATGCACGACGACGTCATGGACGGCTCCGCCACCCGCCGCGGCACGCCCACGATCCACGTCGAGTTCACCGGCCAGCACGCCGAGGGCGGGTGGCGCGGCGAGGGCCGTCGGTTCGGTGAGGGCGTGGCCATCCTCGTCGGCGACCTGGCCGGTGTCTACGCCGATCGGATGCTCGACGGCGCACCTCCCGCGGCTCGGCAGGTGTGGGACGAGCTCAAGATCGAGCTCAACGTCGGCCAGTACCTCGACGTGCTCGGCACCGCCCGCGGGGGCACCGACCTGGCCACCGCCCGGCGCATCGCCCGCTACAAATCGGGCAAGTACACGATCGAGCGGCCGCTGCACCTCGGTGCTGCGCTGGCCGGTCGGCTCGACGAGCTCCGCGCCCCGCTGACCGCGTACGGCGACCCGCTCGGCGAGGCGTTCCAGCTCCGCGACGACGTGCTCGGCTCGTTCGGCGACAGCGCCGTCACCGGCAAACCGGTCGGCGACGACCTCCGCGAGGGAAAGCCCACGCCGATGCTGGCCATCGCCGTCGACCGGGTCGGCGCCGACCCCGCCGCCACGGCGCTGCTCGACCGCGTCGGTGCACCCGATCTCACCGGCGACGAGGTCGCCGCGCTGCAGGCCCTGCTCGCCAGCAGTGGGGCCCGACAGGAGATCGAGACCACCATCCAGGCCCTCACCGACCGCGCCGTCGAGGCGATCGCCGCCGCTCCGATCACCGATGAGGCCCGCGCCGCGCTGGTCGAGCTGGCTCGCTACGTGGCCTCCCGCGAGCGCTGAGCCGGTCCCGAGTGCCGATCGGGCGGCGCCCGGGCCATTCGGCCCATCTCACGGCAGGGCCGACCTCCCTACTGACCTCCGCGTCGATGACCCCTAGCATCGGGGTGTGACCCTGAGCCCCGAGCGCGAGGCCGAGCTGCTGGCGCTGGTGCCCGGCGACGCCGTGAGCCTCCTCGACGCGGACGGTCTCGTGCTCGACGTGAGCGCGAGCGTCGAGCAGGTGCTCGGGCTACACCGCGGAGCAGTACAAGGCGTTCGAGCCGCTCGACACGATGCATCCGGCCGACCAGGCGATGCTGATCCGCAACTGGCGCGACCTGCTGACCGCGCCCGGCCGGCGATCGATCGTCGAGGCGCGGGTCATGCACCGGGACGGCACGTACCGGTGGGTCGAGCTGATCCAGATCAACCGCTTCGACGACCCCGACTACGGCTGCATGGTGAGCGGCTTCACCGACATCAGCGCACGCCGGGGCAGCGGCATCGCCGAGCCGGCGTTCGAGAACCTGGTCGAGGCCAGCCCCGACGTCATCGGCACGGTCGACGCCGAGGGCACCATCACCTGGATCTCGACGGCCGTCCACGAGATGCTCGGCCTCGAGGCCGAGGAGATGATCGGGCGGCCGGCGTGGGACTTCATCCATCCCGACGACATCGCCGCGGCTGCCCAACGGCTCGGCAGCGCGCTCGACCGGATCGACTCGGTCAACCCGATCGCGGTGCGGCTGTCCCATGCCGACGGCTCGTGGGTCTCCGTCGAGATCGCCGGCGGTTCGATCCGCGACGCCAACGGCGGCATCGGCGGGCTGATCATCAACATCCGCGACATCCGCTGGCGCTACGACGCGCTCGACGCCCTCCGCACCAGCGAGCAGCTCTTCCGCACGCTCGCGCAGTCGTCGCCCATCGGGATCTACCAGGCCACCGTCGAGGAAGGCCTCGTCTACGTGAACGACCGGTGGTGCGAGATCACCGGGGTGTCGGCCGAGGACGCCCGGGGCAACGGCTGGGCGAAGATGATCCACCCGGACGACATCTCCGTGGTCGGGCTCGATCGGGGCCCGATGCCCATGGGTGGTCGGGCCGTCACCATCGAGTTCCGCGTCGTGCGCGCCGACGGCGACCTCCGGTGGGTGCGGGTGCAGAGCGGACCGCTCCACCAGGCCGACGGGCAGCTGGTCGGCACGGTGGGCACGCTCGACGACATCACGGTCCGCCGCGAGACCGAGCGCGAGCGGCAGCGCCTGATCGACATCTTCGAGGCCACCGAGGACCACGTCGGCATCTGCGACGCGCACGGCGCGCTGCTGTACCTCAACGCGGCCGCCAAGCGGACCTTCGGGTTCGAGGCTCCCGGCGAGGTGGCCCGCCACGTCGTGCAGGACCTCTTCCCGCCGTCGGTGGCCGAGCGGCTCAGCGACGAGATCCGGCCCGAGGTCGAGCGCAGCGGAAGATGGGAGGGCGAGCTCACGATGCTCGTCCCCGACGTCGGGCTCGTGCCGGTGGCGGCCCAGGTGCTGCTGCACCCCGGCGACGAGGACGACGGGCCGTACTACTCGGCGATCCTCCACGACATCCGCGAACGCAAGGCGTTCGAGCAGCGGCTGGCCCACCAGGCCAACCACGACCCGCTCACCGGCCTGCCCAACCGCACGCTCCTCATCGACCGGCTCGACGGCGCGCTGGCCCGGGCCCGGCGCCACAACCGGCGGGTCGCGGTGCTGTTCCTCGACCTCGACCACTTCAAGGTCGTCAACGACAGCCTCGGCCACGGGCTCGGCGACCGGCTGCTGGTCGCCATCGCCGAGCGGCTGGCCATCGCCCTGCGCCCCGGCGACACCGTGGCCCGCTTCGGTGGCGACGAGTTCGTCGTGCTGTGCGAGGACCTCGTCAGCCAGCACGACGCCATCACCATCGCCGAGCGGGTCGACGAAGCGGTCAGCGGTCCGTTCATCATCGACGACACCGAGGTCTTCGTCGGCGTCAGCATCGGCATCGCCCTGCCCGACGACACCGAGGCCGACCCCGAGACGCTCATCCGCGACGCCGACGCCGCGATGTACCGGGCCAAGGACCGGGGCCGCTCCCGCTGGGAGCTCTTCGACAACGCCATGCGGGCCAGCGCGGTCGACCGCCTCGACATCGAGAACGCCCTGCGCCGCGCCCTCGATCGTCGCGAGCTGCGCGTCTTCTACCAACCGGTGATCGACCTGGGCACCGGTCGCATCGACGGGGTCGAGGCGCTCCTGCGGTGGGAGCACCCCGAGCGGGGTCTGCTGAACCCCGGCGACTTCATCACCGTGGCCGAGGAGACCGGGCTCATCGTGCCGATCGGCTCGTGGGTGCTCGACCAGGCCTGCCGCCAGGTGCAGCGCTGGCACGCCTCGGCCGAGCGCAGCAGCCCGCTGTCGGTCGCCATCAACATCTCGGGCCGCCAGCTGGGCCACCCCCGGCTCGTCGAGGACCTGGCCGCGGTGCTGGCCGACACGAGCATCGACCCGTCGCTCGTCGAGCTCGAGATCACCGAGAGCGTGCTGATGGACGACGTCGAGATGTCGGCCGACACGCTCGGCCGGCTGCACGCGCTCGGGGTGCACCTCGCGGTCGACGACTTCGGCACGGGCTACTCGTCGCTCAGCTACCTCCGTCGGTTCCCGGTCGACATCCTGAAGGTCGACCAGTCCTTCGTCGACGGCCTCGGCGAGGACTCGAGCGACTCGGCCATCGTCACCGCCATCATCACGCTGGCCCACACGCTCGGGCTGCGGGCCGTGGCCGAAGGCGTCGAGACGCCGCTCCAGCTGGCCGAGCTGCGCCGCCTCGGCTGCGACCGGGCCCAGGGCTTCCACATGGCCCGTCCGGCCGGCGGTCACGACGTCGGCGAGCTGCTCGCGGCCGACCGTTCCTGGTAGCCGCGGTCACCGAGCCAGGTCGGTGGCGACACCTCGGGCCACCGCCGCGAGGTCGTCGGAGAGCGACGCCAGACGGCCGTGGGTGAGCTCGTCGGCGAAGCGCAGGCGATCGAGGTCCGGCGCGGCCACGGCCCGGGGCATCCACGCCGCGTGCAGCAGGAACGGCACCGTCTCGCCCGCGGGTGACCGCAGCGAGGCGATCGGCCCGGCGCCGACGTCGGCCGCGTCGAACACGTCCACCCGGAACCCGGCGTCGCGCAGCACGGGCACGACGAGGTAGCCGTCGTGACCGCCGGGGTCGGTCCCGGCGTAGCGGCGACGCGGCCTGATCGGCGCCCCGGCGCCGCGGGGCACGAAGGTCGGCGAGGTCGGGTACTCGTCGAGCGGCCATTCCCAGTCGCCCCGCGGCCCGAGCGTCTCGCGGTCGAGCGTGACGAGCACGCTCGGCATCTCGGCGTCGGGGAACGGCTCGAGCCGATCGCGGTAGAGGTCGATCGCCCGCTGGCTGATGGCCTCGGGCCGGAAGCCCGAGCACAGCAGGTGGTGCACGGTCGGCGCGCCGAGCCCCTCCGTGCTCCAGTCGATGGCCGAGAGCTGGGTCGAGTGGTAGCGGTCGGGCTCGCGCATCGAGGCCCGTTCGGTGACCCGACCCGACTCCGGATCGAACCGCAGCAGGCTCACGTCGGACGCGTGCATCGGGTGGTTGTACATGCCGGCCATCGCCGGATCGACGGGCCGGCCGAAGGCGTCGGTGTCGTCGGCGCGGAGGTACATGGCGAGGTCGGTCTCGGGCGTGTGCTCGAAGACGACCTCGATGCCGTCGGTGTCGTCGTAGCGGGCGTAGTAGTGCATGACCTCGGGCCCGACCCGGAAGGCCGTCGACGGCACCGGCTCGCCCAGGGGCGTCGCCTCGACCGCGTCCTTGCGGATCAGGTACACGGGTTCGTCGACGTTGTTGGTCACCGAGCGCTCGCCGATCCCGAAGATCTCGTTCGGGTCGGCCCGGAAGGCGCAGTCGGCCAGGATCAGCCAGTCCCGCGTCTGGGTGATCGTGTGCATCGACTGGGGCACCGCGCCGTCGCGCACCGGCCAGCGCCGCACCCGCGAGCCCTCGCCGTCGTAGCGGATCAACTGCGACCTGACCGGCGATCGGATCGAGCGAGACCGTCCACATGCAGTCCCGATCGGGATCGATCACCGGGTGCGCAGTGCTGGTGATGAGCGGCAGGACCGGCGCGTCGATGGCCGGCGCCCAGTCGTCGCGGTGACCGACCTCGGCGACGAACCGCAGGGACAGCGGATCGATCTCGACCGGGCGACCGGCGTCCCAGGTGGCGAACAGCCGGTCGCCCCACGGCAGCGGCGCGGTGTTGGCCGCGTTGGAGAACCCGAACGGCGACCGGGCCCCGAGCACGGTGGCCTCGAACAGCTCGGGGCGGGCGGCCCGCAGCCGCTGCGACGGCGAGTCGATCACCGACGTGCGCCACGCGAACGTGCCCGGCGCCGCACCGTGCGTCCCTGGCTGCAGCGACAGGCGGAGCACCGCGCCGTCCCCGAAGAACGCGTGCAGCGGCGCGGTCCGCTGGTCGGATGTGGTGATGACGATCTCGCCGGTGAGGTCGTCGGGCCAGCGGTCACCCTCGACGTGCAGGTCCAGGTCGGTGAAGCCCTCCCGAGCCAGGATCGATCGAGGGATGGGCATGGCACGTGCTCCTCACGCCAATCGGCTCGGCCTGCAGATGAACACTGTTTAGTCGACGCCGGTCACGAACCTGTTGCGATCGTGGTCGTCCGGGCACGCGCCCGCGCCCGAGTTCGCCGATCGGGCCGGGTCAGCGGGCAGCGAGACCGGCGAGGACGGTGTCGATCACGGAGTCGACGAGCAGCTCCCGGGTGGCGTCGTCGAAGGGGAAGCCCATCAGCAGCATGTCGACGACGCCGTGGGTGGCGCTCCACATGGTGAGGGCCACGGTGAGCGGCTCGGCCGGGCGCAGCGCCCCGGAGTCGATGGCCTCGACCACCGACGACAGCGCCTGCTCGAACACCGCGGTGGCCATCTCGTCCTCGGCGCCGGTCGGGCCGCCTATGGCGAGGTCCGGCGAGAACTGGAACATCGTGCGGAACAGCTCGGGCTCGGCCCACGCCTGCTCGACGTAGGCGTGGCTCATCTGGCGCATGCGCTCGACCGGGTCGGGGTCGTCGATCTGCTCGAAGCGGGCCGAGAGCCGACGGAACTCGAGCTCGGCCACGCCTCGCAGGAGGTCACGCTTGTCGGTGACGTAGGCGTACAGCGCCGGCGCGGTCACGCCCAGGGTGGCCGCCAGCTTGCGCAGCGACACGGCCTCGAGCCCGTCGGCCACGATGCACTCGCGAGCGGCATCGATCACCGACTGCCGGTTCAGCGGGGGCGCCATAGCGAACCAGCATCGCACGTCCGATCCCACGACCGGCCCTCGATCCCTCCACCGTCCTCCCCTTCCGTTCTTTGTAGAGATGTGCACGCCATGGAGCGCGAACTTCACAAGGAACGGATCGGCGCAGCGGGAGCGGGTCAGGCCGGGTCGCGGCTGGGGCCGACGTCGATGGCGACCATGCGGGCGAGGTCGACCGAGGACCGCCCGATGTGCAGCTCGTAGGTCCCGGGCTCGACGACCCACTCGTGCTCGGCCGAGTCCCAGGCCGCGAAGGCCCGGTGGTCGAGGGCCAGCTCGACCGTCGTCGACTGGCCCGGGTCGAGCGTGACCTTGGCGAACGCGCGGAGCTCACGGACCGGCCGCACCCGTGGTCCGGCCGGCGGGGCGACGTACGCCTGCACCACCTCGGAGCCCCGGCGGGAACCGGTGTTGGTCACCGGCACCTGCACCCGCAGCACCTCGCCCGAGGCCCAGGTCGCTGCACCGCCCGCGCCGGCTGACGGCACGGGCGCGCCGATCTCGAACGACGAGTACGACAGGCCGTGGCCGAACGGGAAGAGCGTCGGCACGTCACGGGTGTCGTACCAGCGGTAGCCGACCAGCACCCCCTCGCCGTAGCGGACCTCGCCGTCCTCGCCCGGGAAGTTGCCGAACGCCGGCGTGTCCTCGATGCGCCGCGGGAACGTCATCGAGAGGCGGCCCCCCGGGTCGGCCGCGCCGGTGAGCACGTCGGCCAGCGCACCGGCCATCTCCTGCCCGCCGAACCACGTCTGCAGCACGGCCGCCGGCGCGTCGGCCCACGGCATGGCGACGGGCGCGCCGGTGTTGACCACCACCACCGTCCGCGGGTTGGCCTCGACCACCCGCCGCACGAGCTCGTCCTGGTCCCCGGGAAGCGCGAGCGTGGTGCGGTCCTCGCCCTCGGTCTCCCAGTCGGCGTTGGTGCCCACCACCACGACGGCGACGTCGGCCGCGGCCGCGGCCGCCACCGCCCGCTCCATGAGGTCGTCCGGGGCCGGCAGCCGGCACCCGGCCAGCACGCCCCGCAGGAACGACGCGTCGGCGCTCGAGTACTCGATGACCACGTCGACCGGCGTGCCGGCTTCGAGCGTGAGATCGACCTCGAGGTCGCCGCTGACCACACCGAAGTAGCGCTCGCCCGGCGGCGGCGTGGTCGCCACCCCGTCGAGGACGACCTCTCCGGCGACCGACATGCGGGCGTGGCCGGACTGCCCGAGCGTGAACGTGTGGGCACCCGACTCGGCCGGCGTGAACCGGGTGGTCGCCCGCCAGGAGTAGACGCCGGCCGGCAGTGCCGGATGGGGGCGATCGACGAACAGCAGCCGGCTGTCGGGGAAGTGCGATCGTCCGACCGGCTCACCGGCCAGATCGGGGCCCACGTAGAAGTCGACGTCGAAGCCCGGCGTGCCGTCCTCGCCTCGCACGGCCTCGCCCTGCAACGGCGGCACGCCCTTGTCGATGTCGCAACCCCGCTCGTAGGTCAACGTGACGTCGCCGCCGATGCGCTCGCGCAGTGCCTCGAGCGGGGTCACGACGTAGTGCGGCCGCAGCGCGGCAGACCCGCCACCCATGATCTGGGCCCGATCCGCGTTGGGGCCGAGCACCGCCACGCTCGACAACGACGCCGGGTCGAGCGGGAGCACGCCGTCGTTGGTCAGCAGCACCGTCGCCCCGACCGCGGCCTCGCGAGCCACCGCCCGGTGCTCGGGTCGGTCGATCGACTGCTCCTCGATGCCCGGGGGATCGTCGAGGGCACCGATGCGGTCGAAGACCGAGAGCAGTCGGAGGACGGCTGCGTCGACCAGCGCCTCGTCGACCTCCTCGGCCAGGACCGCCGCGGCCAGTGCCGGCCCGTAGAACCGACCGGTGCCGGGCATCTCGAGGTCGACCCCGGCCTCGGCCGCGCCCGCGGTCGATCCGGCCCCGAACCAGTCGGTGATCACGAAGCCGTCGAAGCCCCACTCGTCGCGCAGGATGCCCTGCAGCAGGTCGGGCCGCTCGGTGCAGTAGGCCCCGTTGAGCCGGTTGTACGCGGTCATGATCCCGAGGCTGCGGCCTTCGCGGACCGCCAGCTCGAAGGGCCGCAGGTAGATCTCGCGGAGCGTGCGCTCGTCGATCACCGAGCTGATGGTGTGCCGTTCGAACTCGGCCTCGTTGCCGGCGAAGTGCTTCACCGTGGTGGCCACGTCCTGGGACTGCACGCCCCTGATGAACGCGGCCGCGACCTTGCCGGTGAGCAGCGGATCCTCCGAGTAGCACTCGAAGTTCCGACCGGCGAGAGGTGACCGCATGATGTTGACGGTCGGGGCCAGCAGCACCCGCGCCGCCTTCGTGCGCGACTCCTCGCCGAGCATCGAGCCGACCCGCTCGACCAGGTCGACGTCCCAGGTGGACCCCAGCGCCGAACCGCACGGCGCGCACACCGACGACACGGCGCCGAACCCCAGCAGGGCCGAGCCGCGAGCGCCGTTGGGGCCGTCGGTGACGGTGACCGACGGGAGGTCGAGGCGCGGGATGGGGACCGTCGTCCAGAAGTCGGCGCCGGCGGTGAGCGACGCCTTCTCCTCGAGGGTCATCTGGGAGACGAGCAGTTCCAGGTCGCGAGGGGCGGGCATCCGGCCAACCTAGTGACCACGATCGGACGCTGCCCCGGGCGGCCTCATCGGGACGCGTCCCGGTAGCTTGCCCGGGACATCCGAGCGCTCGACGAACAGGAACCCCTCATGAGCATGACGCCCGACGACATGAAGAACTTCAACCAGACGGTCATCGACGAGTTCCGAGCCAACGGGGGCGAGACCACCGGCCCGTTCGCCGGGGCTCCCCTCCTGCTGCTCAACAGCACCGGCGCCAAGAGCGGCGAGACCCGCACGTCGCCCGTCGTGCACACCCGTGACGGCGATCGCTACATCATCATCGCCTCGAAGGCGGGGGCCGACACCAACCCGAACTGGTACCACAACCTGGTGGTCCACCCCGAGGCCACCATCGAGGTCGGCACCGAGACCATCCCGGTCGTCGCCACCCTGGCCGAGGGCGACGAGCGCACCCGCCTCTACGACGCCCAGGCTGCGCTCATGCCCAACTTCGCCGAGTACGCCCAGCAGACCACCCGCCAGATCCCGGTCTTCATCCTCACCCCGGCCTGACCCCGGACACCCGAGCCCGCTCGCCCGTGCCGGGTCGGGTCGGCGGGCGCGGCAGCGGGCGGCGATTCTCATCGATTCTCAGTTCACGCCTACACTGCCCGGCATGGCCGACGGACCGGGTGCCCCCCACGACCTCCACGCCACCGCGGCGCAACGGCTGCGCAGCGACGGTCAGCGCTACACGAGCAACCGCCGGGCCCTGATCGACCTGCTCGACGCCACCGACCACCCGGTGACCATCGCCGAGGTGCTCACGCTGCGCACCGAACTGGCCCAGAGCTCCGTCTACCGGAACCTCTCGGTGCTCGAGCAGGCCGGCGTGGTCCACCGGGTCGTCGCCACCGACGAGTTCGCCCGCTACGAGCTGGCCCAGGACCTCACCGAGCACCACCACCACCTCATCTGCTCGTCGTGCGGGGCGGTGGCGGACTTCACCATCGGTCCCAAGCTGGAGGACTCGATGGCCGAGGCCTTCGCCCGGGTCGGCCAGGAGACCGGGTTCGAGACCGACCACCACCGCCTCGACCTCGTCGGCCGCTGCACCGACTGCCGCTGACCCTCCCGCACCCCGGGACGGTGACGCGACCGTCAGCTACGGTGCTCCCCATGGCAGACATCCAGGGATTCACCGCGGCCGGCTTCGAGGGCGTGCGGGACGCGTTCGCCGCCAACTTCGACAACGGCAGCGAGGTCGGCGCCGCGTTCTCCGCCTACCACCGCGGCCAGAAGGTCGTCGACCTGTGGGGCGGGGTGGCCGATCAGGACACCGGCGCGGCCTGGCAGGAGGACACCATGATCCTGGTGTTCTCGACCACGAAGGGCGCCACCGCGCTGTGCGCCAACCGCCTGGCCGAGCGAGGTGAGCTCGACGTCGAGGCGCCGGTCTCCACCTACTGGCCCGAGTTCGCCGCGGCCGGCAAGCAGGACATGCCGGTCAGCCACCTCCTCTCCCACCAGGCCGGCCTGGCCTGGCTCGACGGCAGCCTGTCGCTCGAGCGAGGCCCTCGCCTGGGACCCCGCCGTCGAGCTGCTCGCGTCGGAGGCCCCGAAGTGGGAGCCCGGCACCGCCACCGGCTACCACGCCGTGACCTACGGCTGGCTCGTCGGCGAGGTGGTGCGGCGCATCAGCGGCAAGAGCCTCGGCACGTTCCTGCGGGACGAGGTCACCGCACCGCTCGACGCCGACTGGTACGTCGGCCTGCCCGAGGAGCTCGACCACCGGGTCGCCCCGCTCATCGTCATGGAGGCCCCGACCGACGAGGCCGTGAAGGCGATGATGGACCAGTTCACCGGGCCGAACACCAACCTGGGCCGGGCGCTCAACCCCGGCGGCGCGTTCTCCGACATGCTCGTCTTCAACTCGCGCGCGGTCCGCGCCGCCGAGCTCCCGGCCGCCAACGGCGTGTCCGACGCCCGCTCGATCGCCCGGGTCTACGCGTCGATGATCGGCGAGGTCGACGGCATCCGCACGCTGGGCGCCGACCAGCTCAAGCAGGCGACGACCCAGCGCTCGTCGGGCCCCAACATCGTCCTGCTCGACATGGACATGCAGTTCGGCCTCGGGTTCATGGTGCCGTCCACGATCATCGTCAACCAGCCCGGCAGCTTCGGGCACTACGGCGCCGGCGGCTCGGTCGGCTGGGCCGATCCCGACGCCGAGCTCGGGTTCGGCTACGTCATGAACCGCATGGACATCGGCCTGGCCGGCGACCTGCGCAGCGCCAACCTCATCGAGCGCCACCTACGCCTGCCTCTGAACCTCAAGTCGGGCCCTCCCCGGCCGACGGGATGACCGGACGCCCGGCCACTCCCGGTCTCGGCGGACGACCGACGTCGGGCGATGAGGAGCTGGGGCATGAAGCGGACCACGGTGGTAGTCATCCTTTGCGCGCTCCTGGCGCGTGGCCGGGGCCTGCGGGTCGTCGAAGAAGGACACGACCGCCACCGAAGGGGCGCGCCTCGGCCGAGAAGCCGTCGGAGACCACCGTGTCGACGGCCACCTCGACGACCGCGGCTCCGACCACGACGACCACCGCGCCGACCACCTCGACGACGGCGGCATCAGCGCACGCCCGGCGGCCGGGTCCTCCGACGCCGACTTCGCGGCCCAGGGCAACGCCCTGTGCGCGAAGTTCAACGACCAGGTCGCGGCCGTGCCTCAGCCGACCGCCACCACGCCGGCCGCGCTCGGCGCCTACCTCGACCAGGCCCTGACCCTGCTCGACCAGCAGATCGCCGAGCTGAAGGCCCTGACCCCGCCGGCCTCGGCCAGCCAGGCCTGGACCAAGGTCGTGCCGACGATCGAGGCGGAGCAGGCCCAGATCAAGGCGCTCGTCCCGAGGCTCAAGGCCGGCGACACCGCGGCCATCTCCGAGATGCAGTCGATCTCGTCCGACGACATCAACAGCCAGTTCGACGCCCTCGGCATGACCACCTGCGGATCCGGTAGCGGCGGCTGACCAACCAGCTGTGCCCTCGCTCGCAAGCTCGCTGCGGGCGGGCTTCGCCCATCCGGTGAACTTCGGTGGAGCTGCTCCACTCCGTTCCGCACGCCTGCACGGTTGCTGACCCCGCGTCACCGTGACCAAGTCGGACGATGACCGCCGGTAGCCTTGGCGGGTGAACGATCCCGCGGCCGAGGCCACCCGACGGCGCACCTTCGCCATCATCAGCCACCCCGACGCGGGCAAGACCACCCTCACCGAGAAGTTCCTGCTCTACGGCGGCGCGCTCACCAGCGAGGCCGGCGCGGTCAAGGCCCGCAGCGGGCGCCGCTCCGCCACCTCCGACTGGATGGCCCTCGAGCAGCAGCGCGGCATCTCCATCACGTCGACCGTGCTGCAGTTCCCCTACCGGGACCACGTCGTCAACCTGCTCGACACCCCCGGCCACCGCGACTTCTCCGAGGACACCTACCGGGTGCTGGCCGCGGCCGATGCCGCGGTCATGGTGCTCGACGCGGCCAAGGGCATCGAGCCGCAGACGCTCAAGCTGTTCGACGTCTGCCGCCAGCGCGGCCTCCCGCTGCTGAGCTTCATCAACAAGTGGGACCGGCCCGGCCGCGACGCCCTCGAGCTGCTCGACGAGATCGAGCAGCAGATCGGCCTCACGCCGATCCCGATCACCTGGCCGGTCGGCATCGCCGGCGACTTCCGCGGCGTGGTCGACCGGCGCACGCACGAGTTCACCCGCTTCACCCGCGTCGCCCGCGGCGCCACCGAGGCGCCCGAGGAGCTGGTCGACGCCGAACGGGCCGCCGTCGAGGAGGGCGCGGCGTGGGACACGGCCGAGGCCGAGGTCGACCTGCTCGACGGCACGGTCGGCGACCTCGACACGAAGGCCTTCCTCGCCGCCGAGGCCACGCCGGTGCTGTTCGGCTCGGCGCTCACCAACTTCGGCGTGCGCAAGCTGCTCGACGGCGTGGTCGACCTGTTCCCCGCGCCCGCGCCCCGACCCGACGTCGACGGCGTGCCCCGCCCGCTCGACTCGCCGTTCTCGGGCTTCGTCTTCAAGGTGCAGGCCAACATGGACCCGTCGCACCGCGACCGCATCGCGTTCCTGCGGGTCTGCTCGGGCCGGTTCGAGCGGGGCATGGTCGTCACCCACGAGCCCACCGGCAAGCCGTTCGCCACCAAGTACGCGCACCAGGTGTTCGGCCAGGAGCGCGAGACGATCGACGAGGCGTTCCCCGGCGACGTCATCGGCCTGGTCAACGCCACCGACGTCAAGGTCGGCGACACGCTCTTCATCGACGAGCCGGTGAAGTTCCCCGGCATCCCGAGCTTCGCGCCCGAGCACTTCAGCGTGATCCGCGTGCGCGACACCGGCCGGTTCAAGCAGTTCCGTCGGGGCATCGCCCAGCTCGACGAGGAAGGCGTGGTGCAGGTGCTGCGCGACGCCGACCTCGGCGACCAGGCGCCGGTGCTCGCCGCCGTCGGGCCCATGCAGTTCGAGGTGGCGGTCCACCGGCTCGAGAACGAGTTCGGCGCTCCCGTCGAGCTGAGCCCCACGTCCTACAAGCTCGCCCGCCGCACCGACGACGCCGGGGCCGAGGCGCTCCGCGGCATGCGCGGGGCGCGGGTGATGAGCCGGGCCGACGGCACCAAGCTGGCGCTGTTCGAGAGCCAGTACTGGGTCCAGCGGCTCGAGCAGGAGCAGCCCGAGCTCATGCTCGAGCGCCTCGTGGCGGAGGGCAGCGTCGGGTGAGCGACACCCCTGACGAGCCGCAGCCGACCGCGCCCGGCGACGAACCCGACCAACAGCCCGGCGACGAACCCGATGATCAGCCAGGCGACGAACCGGGCGTCGGGTCCGGCGACCCGGCCGAGTTCGTGCTGCCGCCCCCCGATCCGGCGCGGGCGCCGAGCCACGGGGCCGACGCCCGATCGGGGCGCCCGTCCTGGATCGCCCCCGCCATCGCCTGCGTCGTGCTCGTCCCGGTGCTGGTGGCGCTCGTCGTCGTCGGCCGCAACCGCTCGGACACCACGACGTCGTCCACCGGCACGACCGCAGCGGTGAGCTCCGACGACGGTGATGGCAGCGGTGCGGCCGGCACCGACGCCGACGCGGTCGACACCGGCGGCAGCAGCGACACCAGCGTGGCTCCCCTCGAACCCTACGACGGTTGGGTGAACCCGGCGTCGGTCGGCCGCCCGTACAACGACTCGTTCGACGGGCTCGTCTCGTTCCGCGGCAACCCGACCCGCACCTACTACGGCAAGGGGCCGGTGCCGACCGCCCCCCAGGTGCTCTGGACGTTCCCCGGCGACAGCAGCGGCGGGCTGTGCTCGCAATCGTCGGACGAGCAGGGCATGCGCACGTGGTGCGGCAGCGGCTGGACCGGCCAGCCGAACGTCTGGGAGAAGGACGGCAAGACGTGGGTGGCGTTCGGTGCCTACGACCGCGGCGTCCACTTCCTCGACGCCGAGTCCGGCACGCGGCTGCTCCCCGACTTCAAGGTCGGCGACATCATCAAGGGCACCGTCACGATCGACCCCGACGGCTTCCCCATCCTCTACACCGGCGCCCGCGACAACTTCTACCGGGCCCTCGCGCTCGACGAGCCGGCGCCGACCGAGCTCTGGAAGCTGTGGGCCTACGACACCAAGCCGGTGATGTGGAACGACGACTGGGACGGCTCGGGCCTGATCCTCGACGACTACCTCTTCGAGGGCGGCGAGAACGGCTGGATCTACACGGTGAAGCTCAACCGCGGCTACGACGCCAACGGCAAGGTCACCGTCGACCCGAAGATCGTCTGGAAGGCGCCGGGCTGGGACGCCGAGCAGCTGAAGTCCATCACCGACAAGCAGGTCTCGATCGAGAACTCGGTCGCCATCTCGGGCAACACGCTCTACTTCGCCAACTCCGGCGGCCTCGTGCAGGGCTGGGACATCAGCGGCCTGAAGGCCGGCACGATGCCGACCCGCATGTTCCGCTTCTGGACCGGTGACGACACCGACGCCTCGATCGTGATCGACAGCGACGGCATGCTCTACGTCGGCTCCGAGTGGGAGCGCAACAACGCCCGGTCGAAGGAGGTCGGGCAGATCATGAAGCTCGACCCGACCAAGCCGGACAACCCGCTGGTCTGGTCGATCAAGGACCAGGGCGCCAGCAAGGCCGGTGTCTGGGGCACGACCGCGCTGTGGAAGGACGTCGTCTACACCGACACCAACGGCGGCCGGCTGCTCGGCATCGACCGAGCCACCGGCGCCATCCGCTGGGAGAAGAAGCTCCCCGGCCCGACCTGGCAGTCGCCGGTGGTGGTCGACGACGTGCTCATCGTCGGCGACTGCAGCGGCGTGCTCCACGCCTACGACGTCTCCGACACCACGATCGATCCGCCCGAGCTCTGGACGGTGAAGCTCAGCGGCTGCATCGAGTCCACCCCGGCGGTGTGGAACGGACGCATCTTCGTCGGAGCCCGCGGCGGCCGGTTCTACGCCATCGGCGACGCCGACAAGGTGCCGGCCACGCCGCCGAACGAGCCGCTCCCGGCCACCTCCGGTCCGCCCAAGCTGCAGACCGGCGTCAAGGGCTGAACACCGATCACGCCGGTCGCGGCGTGACGCTACGCTCCCGGCACACATCGACCGGGGGGTCTCATGGGGCGATCGAAGAACGTCGTGGCTGCAGCGACTGCTGCTGCCGGTTGCTGGCGGTGACGGTGCTGGCCGGCCTGACCGCCTGCCGTCCGGGCTGGCCGGACCGGGGCGGCCCGTTCTCCGGGTCGATCGACCTCACCGTTCCAAATGCCGACCGGTGCGAGTTCTTCGACGCGGGTGACTGCCTGCTGCCGTTCCCGAGCAACTGGTTCACCGAAGGCCGACCCCACCACCTCGACCGGACGACGGGTCGCGCTGAACCTGGCGTCGATGCCGGCCAACACCAGCGGCGTGCACATCGACCCGACCGAGTGGAACCGCAACGACGGCTTCAGCCCCGGCTCGATGATCCTGGCCCAGGTGCCCGGGCTCAGCACCTCCGTCACCGGAGCGCCGCCGGTCGAACGACATCGCCCGGTCGCTGGCCCCGGACTCGCCGATCGTGCTGCTCGACGTCGACACGTGGGAGCGGTGGCCGTTCTTCGCCGAGCTCGATTCGCGGGTGCCCGACGGCGATCCCCGCCAGGCGCTGATCATCCACCCGTCGCCGCAACCTGACCGACGGGCACCGCTACATCGTCGCCCTGCGCGACATGAAGCGGGCCGACGGCTCGACCATCGAGGCGCCCGACGCGTTCCGGGCCTACCGCGACAACCTGCGCTCGAACGTGCTGCAGGTCGAGCAGCGCCGCAACGACATGCGGTCGATCCTGCGCTCGCTGACCCGGGCCGGCATCCCGTCGGGCGACTCTACCTGGCGTGGGACTTCACGGTGGCCAGCACCGAGAACCTCACCGGCCGCATGACCGCGATGCGCGACGACGCGTTCGCCTCGCTCGGCGGCCACGCCCCGTCGTTCACCGTGACCTCCACCGAGGACAACCCGGACCCGGCCGGCTCGTGGGCCCGCACGGTCAAGGGCACGATCTCGGTGCCGAACTACCTGACCGGCGACGGCGGCCCCGGCACCACGCTGAACAACGGCACCCGACCCGACGGCATCCCGACCCGCAACGGCTCGATGGACGTGCCGTACACGTGCGTCCTGCCCCGGACCCCGACCGCCGCGGTGCCGACCGTGCTCTACGGCCACGGCCTGCTCGGCTCGCAGGACGAGGGCGAGGGCGTCGGCAAGCGCATCGGCGCCTCGCTCGGCACCCAGGTCTGCGCGGTCGACTGGTACGGCATGTCCGAGCAGGACGTCGGCGCCGTGCTCCACATCCTCGGCGACCTCAGCACGTTCCGCGTGCTGCCCGATCGCATCCAGCAGGCGATGCTGAACTTCCTGTTCCTGGGCCGGGCGGCCAAGGCGCCCGGACGGCTTCGGGTCGAACCCGGCGTTCCAGAACCCGGACGGCACCTCGCGCCTGGCGCCGACGATCTACTACGCCGGCAACAGCCAGGGCGGCATCATCGGCGGCGCGCTGACCGCGGTGGCCCAGGACTGGCAGCGGGCCTTCCTCGGCGTGCCCGGCATGAACTACTCGACCCTGCTCAACCGCAGCGTCGACTTCGACGACTTCAACCCGCTTCTTCATCGGGCCCTACCCGGACGAGCTGACCTACCAGCTCAACCTGTCGCTCATCCAGATGCTGTGGGACCGGGGCGAGAACGACGGCTACGCCAACCACCTCACCTCCGACCCGCTGCCGGGCACCCAGCCCCACCAGATCCTGATCTTCGCCGCCTTCGGCGACCACCAGGTCACGAACGTGACGACCGACGTGCTGGCCCGGACCGCTCACATCCCGCATCCGCGAACCCGCCCTGGCCGACGGGCGCTCGACCGACGTCGACCCCTTCTGGGGGATCACGCCGATCAAGAGCCTGCCGAAGAAGGCCGGCTCGGGCTACGTGATGTGGGACTTCGGCACCCCGGCCCCGCCCCTCACGAACCAGCCCAACCGGGCCGGCGACGACCCCCACGGCAAGGGCCGCGACGACCCGAACGTGCTGCACATGGTGTCGACCTTCCTGAGCACCGGGCAGATCATCGACGTCTGCAACGGCCAGCCCTGCCAGACCCTGCCGACGCCCTGATCTCCTCCTGACCCCCTTCCGTTCATTGTGAAGTTCTCCCCGCCATCGGCGGCCAACATCACAAAGAACGGATCAGGGAGACGGGCGTCACTTCCGGTTTTGACATGGGGCTGGCCCGCGTGTGGACTCTGTCCCGCCTGAACCTCGGTTTCGTGATGCCAAAACCATGACCAGACTCTCCTCCACCGACCTCTCCAAGTCCGAGCGCGAGACGCTCAAGGCGATCTATCGCCACACCAAGGACCAGCCCGACGCCCACACCGGCGTCCTGGCCGAGACGCTCGGCGTCACCCCGGGGACGGTCACCGCCACGCTCAAGAAGCTGGCCGACCGCGGCCTGGTCGACCACCGGCTGTACCACGGGGTCAGCTTCACGCCGACCGGGCGGCGCCTGGCCGTCGGCGCGATCCGCCGGCACCGCATCGTCGAGCGGTTCCTCGCCGACATGCTCGGCTACGCCTGGAACGAGGCCGACCGCCTGGCCCCCGCGTTCGAGCACGACCTGCCCGACGAGGTGCTCGACCGGCTGTTCGTGGCCCTCAACCGGCCCGACACCTGCCCCCACGGCTTCCCGATCCCCGAGCCCGAGCAGGACGAGATCCCGTCGCTGCCCCAGCTCTACGACCTGAGCACCGGTGAGGTCGCCGAGGTCGCGGTGCCCGGCTCGACCGACCCCGACGTCGTGCAGTTCCTCGACGGCCTCGGCGTGCGCCCCGGCGTGCAGGTCGAGGTCCGCGAGAAGCACCCCTTCGACGGCCCGCTCGTGCTGCGGGTCGACGGCCAGGATCGAACCCTCGGCGAGCGGGTTGCCCGCCAGATCTTCGTTCGCAAGATCGACACGACCGGCGACAGCGTTGTCGTCGACGAAAAGGAAGGAACCACCGTATGACCAGCCTGCTGGCCGCTGAAGGCGGCTACCAGTCGTTCACGCTCGGCGCCGCCGAGTGGACGTGGCTCTGCATCTCGGCCGGGGTCGCGATCCTCGCTCTGATCCTCGGCTACATCCTGATGCGCGGCGTGCTCGCCGAGGATGCCGGACACCCAGGAGATGCAGGACATCGCCGGGGCCATCCAGGAGGGCGCCTCTGCCTACCTCAAGCGCCAGTTCCGCACGATCGGCATGATCGTGGTGCCGTTGGCCGTCGTCGTCTTCGTGACCTCGACGGCCATCAACAAGGAGCTGGACGGCCAGGTCGGCGCGCAGGCCATGAGCTTCCTGCAGTCCGGCACGTTCCGCACCCTCGCCTTCCTCGTGGGCTGCGTGTTCTCCGGCGCCATCGGCTTCATCGGCATGTGGCTGGCCGTGCGGGGCAACGTGCGCACCGCCGCCGCCGCCCGCCAGAGCGACTACCCGGGCGCCCTCAAGGTGGCCTTCCGCACCGGCGGTGTGGCCGGGCTGCTCACCGCCGGCCTCGGCCTGCTGGGCGCCACGGTCATCATCATGCTGTTCCAGAACACGGCCACGTCGATCCTCGTCGGCTTCGGCTTCGGTGGTTCGCTGCTGGCCCTGTTCCTGCGGGTCGGGGGCGGCATCTTCACCAAGGCCGCCGACGTCGGCGCCGACCTGGTCGGCAAGGTCGAGGCGGGCATCCCCGAGGACGACCCCCGCAACCCGGCCACCATCGCCGACAACGTGGGCGACAACGTGGGCGACTGCGCCGGCATGGCGGCCGACCTGTTCGAGAGCTTCGCCGTCACGCTGGTGGCGTCGATCATCCTCGGCGTGTCGGCCTTCCGGGCCATCGGCCTGGGCGGCGAGGCGGCCAAGGGCCTCATCTTCCCGCTGGCCGTGGTGGCCGTCGGCCTGCTGGCCTGCATGGTCGGCATCTTCGTGGTCAAGGGCCGCGAGGGCGACCGCAACGCGCTGGCCGCCATCAACCGCGGCATCTACACCGCTCAGGTCATCGCCGTCATCGGCGCCGCCGTGATCGCCTTCGTCTACGTCGGCAATCCGGCCGGGGCCACGATCAGCAACCCGGGCCTCCGCCTGTTCGGCGCCATCGTCGCCGGTGTGGCGCTCGGCTTCGCGGCCAGCAAGATCACCCAGTACTACACGTCGACCGAGACCAGCCCGGTGCAGGACATCGCCAAGGCGGCCCGCACCGGCCCCGCCACCACCGTGCTCGAGGGCATCTCCTCGGGTCTCGAGTCCGCGGTCTGGGCGCTGGTCGCCATCGCCGTCGCCATCGGTGTGGCCCTCGGCCTGGGCGGCGGCAACATCGGCTTCTCGCTCTACCTGGTGGCCCTCACCGGCATCGGCATGCTGGCCACCACCGGCATCGTCGTGGCCGAGGACACCTTCGGCCCGGTCGCCGACAACGCGGCCGGCATCGCCGAGATGGCGGGCGAGTTCGAGGGCGAGCCGGAGCGCATCATGGTGAGCCTCGACGCGGTGGGCAACACCACCAAGGCCGTCACCAAGGGCTTCGCCATCGGCTCGGCGGTCATCGCCGCCGTGGCCCTGTTCGCCTCGTACGCCGAGACGATCGCCAAGGGCACCCTCAGCGCAGCGATCGTCGCCGAGGCCGAGATCACCGGCAAGCTGGCCGGCCTCGTGCAGATCAACGTGGCCGACCCGAAGACCTTCATCGGTCTGCTGATCGGTGGCTCGGTGGCGTTCATGTTCAGCTCGCTCGCCATCCGCGCCGTCAGCCGCACGGCCGGCACGGTCGTGCAGGAGGTGCGCCGCCAGTTCCGGGAGAAGCCCGGGATCATGGATCGCACCGAGCGGCCCGACTACGGCGCGGTCATCGACATCTGCACCACGGCCTCGCTGCGCGAGCTGGCCACGCCGGCCCTGCTGGCCATCCTGACCCCGGTCATCATCGGCTTCGGCGTGGGCTACCTGGCCCTCGGCGCCTTCCTGGCCGCAGCCATCGTCACCGGTCAGCTGATGGCCAACTTCCTGTCGAACTCGGGTGGTGCGTGGGACAACGCCAAGAAGTTCATCGAGGACGGCAACGAGGGCGGCAAGGGATCCGAGGCCCACAAGGCCGCGGTCATCGGCGACACCGTCGGCGATCCGTTCAAGGACACCGCCGGGCCGGCCCTCAACCCGCTCATCAAGGTGATGAACCTCGTCTCCCTGCTGATGCTGCCGGCCATCCTGTCGCTGCGGGACAACAACGTCCGCTACGTCATCGCGGCCGCCGCGCTGGTCGTGGTGCTGGGCGCGCTGGTGTGGTCGAAGCGCCAGGGTGGGTCCGGCATCGAGACCCCCGACGACGTCGCCGACATGGCGACCGAGACCGAGCTGGCCAGCAAGGTGATGAGCGGCGATCGCGACGCCATCATCCGCCAGGCCCTCGAGCTCTGGATCGACGACCTGCCGAACGACGAGTTCGATCTGCGCAGCAAGATCGTCGAGGTGCACAAGAGCCTGCCCGAACCGGCGAGCTGAGCGAGGCGGTCGGTCGATCGATCGACCGCAGACCGATCGTGAGGAGCCCGGGTCCGAGAGGTCCGGGCTCCTCTCGCGTCTACGGACGTCCGAGGCGGACGCCGCGCCCCTGCGCGGTCACGATCGCCGCTGCGCCCGGACCGCGTCCTCCTCGAGGGCGGCCCGCTCGACGGCACCCAGCTCGCTCAGGCGCTCGACCCACGGTGCTCCCGACGCGCGCCAGTGGGCGCCGTAGCTCGGGTAGCGGTCGACGTCGTAGCCGCCGTCCCACCCCGGCTGGAAGATCCCCTCGAAGTAGCGGCGCGTCTCCTGCTCCTCGTCCGAGGTGTCCGGGTCGGCGACGAAGTCGATGCGCCACTGCCGTCGTTCGGCACCACCCGAGCTCGCGTGCCACAGCCGCTCGTCGAACGCGATCACATCCCCCGGCTCGGTCTCGACGGCCCGACCGGCGGCCGCCACGTCGTCGGGAAGGCCGCGGGGCGAGTCGGCGGCCCCCACCTGGTGCGATCCGGGCAGCACCCGAAGGGCCCCGTTGTGTGCCTCCAGCGGTTCGAGGTACGCGGCGAACCCGATGGTGGCGACGTCCAGTTCGCTGTCTCGATGCCACGAGGTCCCACCGAAGTAGCGGGTGCCCTTGGCCCGAACCGGGAGCACCGCCCGATCGAGCAGCCAGGCCGCCGGGGCAGCGAGGGCATCGACGAGTGCCAGGCTCACCGGCGTCCGCTCGCACATCATGGGCACGTAGCGGAACCGGTTGCCGGCGCTCCCCGTGTTCACCGGTGCGGTCCGGTACCCGTCGGCCAGGGCCGCGTCCACCTCCCGGGCCAGGAGCTCGGGGTCGAAGGCGCCACGCAGGACGACGTAGCCGTCGATGCTGAACCGGGTCTGCTGCTCGTCAGCGATCGCCATGGCAGGTCCGTCTCCCGACCGCGCCGAGCGTTACGCCGGCTGTGTCGGACGCGCTCGACGCCGAACGTTTCGCGATCGTTTCGACTTCGGAGACCTCCAGGTGAGGTGGCGCCACGATCGTCTGGACGTGACGACGATCGATGTGGTACTGCCGGTGCTCGACGAGCGGGAGGCGATCCCCTGGGTGCTGGAGCGGCTGCCCCCGACGATCCGGCCGATCGTGGTGGACAACGGGTCGTCCGACGGTTCGGCCGACGTGGCCCGCCGCCTGGGAGCGATGGTCGTCGTCGAACCGAGGCGGGGATTCGGCGCGGCATGCTTCGCGGGGTTGGAAGCCTCGCGGGCGGACATCGCCTGCTTCATGGACTGCGACGGATCGCTCGATCCCTCCCACCTCACGGCGATGGCCTCGATGGTCCGGGACGGCGCGGCCGACCTCGTGCTCGGGGCCCGGCGGCCCGAGCGGGGCGCCTGGCCCGTCCACGCGCGGGCAGCGAACCGCTACCTCGCCTGGAGGCTGCGGCGGCGGTTCGGGTGGGCGATCACCGACCTCGGGCCCATGCGCGCGGCGCGCCGCACGTCGCTCCTCGACCTGCATCTGACCGATCGCCGTTCGGGGTGGCCCCTCGAGATGGTCGTCCTGGCCGGCCAGGCCGGGTGGCGGGTGGCCGAGGTGCCGGTGCCCTACGGGCTCAGGTCCGGGCGTTCGAAGGTGACCGGCACCGTCGCCGGGACGGCCCGCGCGGTGTCAGACATGCGCGCCCAGCTCCGCTCGCTGGGCTGAGCCGGTCAGGTCGGCACAGCAGCGGGCGAAGCATCGGGCGAACGCCGTGCCCGGTGCAGCCGCTGCCGCGAGCGCCGCGTCTGTCGCGGTGTCGACGTCTCCGAGCGACGTCGTCAGCCGGACGTCGAACCCGCAGCGATGCAACTGGGCGATCTGCTCGGCGGCGGTCCGCGACGAGCTCATGGTCACGCCGTCGAACACCCGCGGGTCGATGTGGGAGAGGGCGATGAGCCAGTAGCCGCCGTCCTCGGCCGGACCGATCACCGCCCTCCTGGACGCCGGATCGGTGGCCCCGGCCACCAGCCGATCGGCCGCGTCGAGCAGCAGGTCGCTCGTCACCTGCGGTGTGTCCATCCCGACGAGGACGACCGGCTCGTCGCAGGCCGCGACGCAGTCGGTGAACGCGGCGGCGAGGCGCGACCCGAGGCCGTCGCCTCGTTGCGCCACGACATCGAACCCGGCGGGGATCCACGGGCCCGGCCGGCCGTCGAGCACGAGCACGTGGCGGACAGCGGGTGTGGCCCGCACGGTCCCGAGCGTGTCCCGGAGCGAGGCCTCGGCCAGCTCGGCGGCCTGCGTCGCTGAGAACGGCGGGCAGAGGCGGGTCTTGACCCGGCCGGGAACCGGTTCCTTGGCGATGACGGCGATCTGCATGAGCGAGGACCTCTCAGGAGCGGAGCGGCGCGGTAGCGAAGTCCCGCATGCCGGCGTCGAACGGGACCGCGGCCACGAACGCGAGCTCGCGGCGGGCTCGGTCCGGGGAGGCGAACACGTGGCGCACGTCGCCGATGCGGTAACCGCCGACCACCTCGGGAGCGGGGGCGCCGACCGTCATGGCCCGAGCCACGTCGAGGATCGTGCGGGGCTCGCCCGACGCCACGTTGAACGCCCCGCCCACGGCGGGCGGAGCGGTGAGCGCGCCGACGTTGGCCCGGGCGACGTCGTGCACGTGGACGAAGTCGCGCCGCTGACCGCCGTCCTCGAACACCCGAGGCGCCTCACCCCGGGCCGCCGCGGAACGGAAGATGGAGGCCACCCCGGCGTAGGGCGTGTCACGCGGCATCCGCGGCCCGTAGACGTTGTGGTAGCGCAGGCCGATCACCGGGCTCGCGTGCTCGTGCCCGTAGGCCGCGCACAGGTGCTCCTGGTGGAGCTTGGTGGCGGCGTACACGTTGCGCGGGTCGAGCGGCGCGTCCTCGGTGACGGCGATCGGATCGAGCCGGCTCCCGCATCGCGGGCAGGCAGGGTCGAAGCGCCCCTCGTCGAGGTCGACCCGCCGACGCCGGGCCGGACGCGTCGCCCCGTGCTCAGCGCAGGCGTAGGCCCCCTCGCCGTACACGACCATGCTGCTCGCCAGCACGATCCGACCGGTGAAGCTCTGATCGTGGAGCGCGGCCAGCAGCGTGGCGGTGCCGAGATCGTTGTCGGTCGCGTACTGCGGGGCATCGGCGAAGTCGACGCCCAGCCCGACCATCGAGGCCTGGTGGCACACGGCGTCGATCCCGCGGACCAGCGGTCGGAGGGCGTCGGCGTCGCAGAGGTCGACCCAGTGGTGCTCGGCCTCCGGGTTCAGGTAGTCCGGCCTGCCGCGATGGGCGGCCGGGTGCAGGCGGTCGACCACCACCACGTCGTGTCCGGAGCCGACGAGCTCGTCGACCACGTGGGACCCGATGAAGCCGGCACCGCCGGTGACGAGGACGCGCATCGATGGCCCGCTCACCAGTAGGTCTCGATCAGCGCGACGAGCGCCAGCGCAGTGCCGGCCTGGAGGGCGAGGAAGGCCCGTTGCACCCACGGGCGCGGGTCGAGCGCGGCGACGGCCACGTAGACCCAGACGGTGAAGGGCAGCCAGATCCGCTCGACCTCCCCCTCGGAGAGCCCGGAGAGGTTGGCCACCGCGACGGCGGCGAGGCCGCCGCCGGCCAGAGCCCAGGCCCGCCGGTCGCGGAGCAGCACGATCCCGACGGCCACCGCCGGCCCCAGGGCGAGGGCCCACGCGGCCAGGTTGTCCACGAAGAAGTAGTCGTACGGACGGTCGAGGCCGAGGGTGTCGTACGCGTGCCGCGTCGCGCCGAGGCCGGCGAACCAGGAGAACCCGAGGGGGACGAGGGCGAGCACGAGCAGCGCCGCGGTGGCCGCCGAGACCACGAGCGGCCGCCAGCGGCGGAGGCGCACGGCGGCGAGCAGCGGGACGAACGCGACCAGCACGGTTCCGTACGACAGCAGGGCGGCCGCCGACGCCAGGACCCCCGCTCCGATCGACAGGAGCGTCGATCGCCGCCCCGTCGAGGTCATGGCCGCCACCAGCAGGAACACGACCCAGGCGGTGAGCGCGGCATAGAGGGTGTCGAACGACATCACCAGCCACACCGCCGCAGGGGCGAGGGCGAGGAACGGCGCGACCCGCCGAGCCGCGGACTCGTCGACCACCAGCCGGATCGACCCGAGCACGGCGAGGATCGTCGACAGCCCGGCGACGAACACGAGGCCGGCCACCACGCCCGGTCGGGCCAGGCCGACCCGGTCGAGGGCCGTCAGCCCGAGCAGGAGCCCCGGAGGATGGCCGCGCACCTGGGTGGCGTACGTCGGCAGCTCCTGCACGAACGTCCGCAGGAACCGGCCGGGATCCCTGGACGCGGTGGACAGCTGCGGCGCCCACTGCTCGCTCCACTCGAGTCCCTTGGTGAAGCCGTGGCGGTCGAGTTGGGCCAGGGCGGCCCACCAGGCGGCGGCCCCGGCAACCGTGCCGGCGAGCAGCCATCGCCACGAGGCGCGAGCGGCGAGCACCGGCAGCACGCCGATCAGCACGGCCGCGGTCACGACGGCCAGCGCGAACCGGTCCGGTAGGCCGTGGCGGTAGCCCCCGAGCACCGGCGGGGTGAACAGGATGATCTGGCGACCCTGGCTCTCGAGGACCAGCCCCCACGCCCGCCCGAGGGCGATCACCAGGGCCCAGACGGCGATCGCCAGGCCGACGAGCAACCGGCGATCGGTCGAGCGTCGGGGGATGGAGGTCTGCGGGGACCGGGAGGGGGCGGTGGGCGCGGAGCGGCTCATGACACACGACCTCCGGCGTCGAGCCAGCGGCGGCGCACGGCCCGGACGACGACCACCGCTGCGGTCACGAGCCACACGGCACCGAGCACCCACGCCAGGCCGGCGCCGTAGTTGCGGGGCAGGGTCGAGGAGTTCCCCGGATGGCGGCCGTACCCGCGCAGCACCGGCCACGAGAACAGCACCACGATCGCCGTCACGGCCGCGGCCGCGGCGACCGGCCGGCCCCACCAGGCCGGGGCACGCCACGCGAGGAGCACCGCGATCCCGGTCACGATCGGCGCGACGAGCAGGTCGTGGAGCAGTGCGCCGCCGATGACCCAACGGACCAGCTGCGAGGGGTTGGTCCCACCCGAGTCCATCAGCGCGCCGCGGACGGCGTAGGCCATCACGCCCCAGCCCAGGACCAGCCCGCTCCAGAACCACCAGCCCCGAGGCCCCGCCTCGACGGCTTCGGCGGGACGCTCCGGCGCGGTCACGGGTGCACCTCGATCTCACGCAGCCACTTGGTCTGCAGCACCCCGGGTCGGTTCGGGCCGATGAGGCGCACGGGGTAACCGTGATCGAGCGCCAGCGTCTCCCCGTCGACCTCGAGGGCGAGCAGGGTGTCGGGGTCGGCGGCCTGGTCGGCATCGACCTCGGACTGCGCGTACAAGCCGCTCTCCAGGGAGCGAACCGTGACCGACGCGCCGTCCGCGGCCCCGGCTTCCTCCAACACGGCCGACAGCGAGACCCCACGCCAACGTCGGCTGGCGCTCCACCCCTCGACGCAGGCGATCGGAAGCGTCGCCTCCCGCTGTGGCAGGCGCCGGAGCTCGTCCAGCGCCAACGCCAGCGGACGCTCGACCGCTCCGGTGACCATGAGCCGCCAGGCGCCCGACGATGCGGTGTCGATGATCCCGGCTTCGTCCGCCGTCCGGTTGACGGGGAAGCCCTGGGTGCCCACGTCGGGATCGCGGGGAGCGAGCACCGCCAAACCCCGCAACGGGCGAACGGTCTGGCCCACGGTGGCGAGGGTCAGCAGCCCGCTCGCCGCTCCGACCGATGCCAGGAAGCGGCGGCGACCACGGCGCTCGGCGTCCGACGCGATCGCCTCCGGCGCGGCCGGGTCGACCGGAGCCCGTTCGGGGGCGAGCGCGTGGCGCACCGTCGTGGCCTTGGCCCCGATGTGCACGATCAGCGCACCGATCGTCAGCCACGCGACCCAGTAGTGGCCGGCCGGGAAGAACAGCGGCAGGGGATACCAGAGGTCGATGTTGGCCACCCCGCTGAACAGCATGAAGATGCTGCCGCCGACCAGGGGGAGCAGGCTGAGCCGCTCGAGCGCGTGGGCGACCGACCGCGCCGGCGGCCACACGAACAGCTTGGGGTAGACCGACCAGAGCTTGGCCAGCAGAAGCGGGACGGCGGCGATGCCGGTGGCGACGTGCAGGCCCTGGGTCACCCGGTAGAGGCCCGCGGGCCGGGCAGAGAGGGAGAACCAGCTCGGCGGGTGCTGGGCGAAGTGGGAGTACAGCCCGGTCAGGAAGCACACCGTGAACGACACGCCCAGCGCCAGGCCGAGCCACGACGCCACCCGCCCGCCCCGACGGGGATCGGCCGAAAGTCGAGTCAGCATCACGCCACCTGCAGCACGACGACCGCGCGCCGCGTGAGATCGAAGGCGGCGTGCTGGCGATGCAACCGACCGACGGCCTCCGCCACCCGGCTGCGCTCGGCCGGCACCACCCGGACGACATCGAGGTGCACCTCGTCGGTGCCCGCCGGGTGCCAGCCGCCGACGTAGAGGTCGTCTCGCATGCTCGCGTCGACGAAGGCACGAGCGTCGTGGAGCCAGTCGGCCACGACCGGGTCGCTCCACTCCGACAGGTGCAGCACCAGCGTCCGCGACGGCGCCGCGCACACGGCCACGCCCCGCACGACGGGCTGGCCGCTGACGAGGTCAAGGGTGAACCCGCGATCCGCCAGCAGCAACGAGTGCAAGCGCGCCACCAGGTCGAGGTCGTCATCGGACATGCGACGAACCTGCCCGGCGGTGGTGAATCCGGTCGCACGGAACCGACAACGATCCCGAAACTCTGCCCGCGCTGCCCTGGGCGCGGACGACCGCCGCCCGTACCCTGTCGATCGTGAACACCACCTCTCCTTCGGCCGGGGTCCTCGTCGTCGACGACGAACCGATGGTGCGCGAGGTGGTGGCGAAGTACCTCCAGGTCGACGGCTTCGAGGTGCACGAGGCGGCCGACGGTGACGAGGCCATGCTCTGGCTGGACGATCACCGGCCGGACCTGGTGGTGCTCGACATCATGCTGCCGGGCTCCGACGGGCTCTCCGTGCTCCGCCACATCCGCAGCATCGGCGACGTGCCGGTGATCCTGCTCACCGCCCGGGCCGACGAGGTCGACCGGATCGTCGGTCTCGAGCTCGGGGCGGACGACTACGTGGTCAAGCCCTTCTCGCCGCGCGAGCTCACTGCTCGCGTGCGCACGGTCCTCCGTCGCACGAAGACCCCGTCGCCCCCGGTCGACGGCGACGTCCTCACGTTCGGGTCCCTCCGCATCGAGCCGTTGACCCGTGAGGTCTCGATCGACGGCACCACCGTGGCCCTCACCCCCAAGGAGTTCGACCTCCTGACGTTTCTGGCCGACTCCCCCCGGCAGGTGTTCTCCCGTCGGCAGCTGCTCAGCCAGGTCTGGGACTCCTCCCCCGACTTCCAGGACCCCGCAACCGTCACCGTGCACATCGGGCGCCTCCGCCAGAAGCTCGAGGTCCGCCCCGAGGAGCCGCGGTGGCTGACGACGGTCTGGGGCGTCGGCTACCGGTTCGAGCCATGACGCCCGGCGACCTCCTCGCGGTGGCGTCGGTCGTGGCGCTCACCGCCGGCGCGGCGGCCGTGCTGCACCGGGTCAACCGCGGCATCCGGTCCCTGCGCCAGCAGGTGCTCGCCATCACCCTGACGGCGCTGCTGCTCGGTGCCGCGGCGGCCGCCGCCCTGGCCTACCTCATGGTGCTCGACCGGTCGCAGCTCGCCCCGGTGCTCTGGGTGCTCCTCATCGCTGCGCTCCTGGCCGTCGGCCTCACCTTCTTCGCCACCGCGCCGCTCGGTCGCGACGTCCGCCGCATCGAGGACACGGTCCGGCGCATCGAGCGGGGCGACCGGGACATCCGCACCGACATCCACCGCGTCGACGAGCTCGGCCACGTGGCCCACGCGCTCGACGAGCTCACCGAGAAGCTGGACGGGCTCGAGCGGGAGCGGGCGCAGTTCGAGGACGAGCGCGCCGCCATGCTCTCGAGCGTCAGCCACGATCTGCGCACGCCGATCGCCGCGCTCCAGGCCGCGGTCGAGGCGCTGGCCGACGGCATCGCGCCCGATCCCCAGCGCTACCTCGCCTCCATGCAGCGCGACATCGACGCGCTGGCCTCGCTCGTCGACGACCTGTTCCTGCTCGTCCGGCTCGACAGCGGTCGCTACGAGATGCCGGCCACGTCGATCGACCTGGCCGAGATCGCCGACGAGGCCATCGAAGCCCTCACCCCCATGGCCGACGAGCGCGCCGTCCGGGTCACGCTCGACGCGCCCGGAGGCGTGTGGGTCACGGGCAACGCGGCGGCGCTGGGCCGGGTGATCCGCAACCTGCTCGACAACGCGATCCGCCACTCGCCGGCCGGCTCGACCGTGGAGGTCGCCGTGCAGGCGGACGGGCCGCGGATCCGCGTGTCCGACGCCGGACCAGGGTTCCCCGACACCTTCGCCGACCGGGCCTTCGAGCACTTCACGAGGGCCGACTCCAGCCGCAACCGGGGCACCGGTGGCGCGGGCCTGGGGCTGGCCATCGCCCGCGGGATGGTCGAGGCCCACGGCGGTCGCATCTGGATCGAGTCGCCACCCGGCGGACACGTCGCCTTCGAGCTGCCCGCCGCCTGAAACGCCGGTCTGGCCCCGATCACGACCACCCGAGGAACCACTCCGCATCGGGTGGCTCGTCGGCGGCCCGGGCGAACTCCTGGAGCGCCTCGACCAGATCCGCTCGCCGCGCCTCGCTCATCTTGTCGACGATCCGGGAGATCTCGGCCTTGCGGCGTCGCGTCACGTGGTTCACCAGCGCGGCGCCGCGGTCCGTGACCGCCAGCTCCACCTCCCGCCGGTTCGTCGCCACGGCGTCCCGACGGATCAGCCCCTTCCGGACCAGGCGATCGCACATCCTCGTCGCGGTCGAGGGCGCGACCTGCAGCTCCTCGGCCAACTGCAGCAGGGACTGCGGGCCCTTGGCCTGCAACACCACGAGGGTTCGATACTGCGGCAGCGTCACCTCGTCCTGCGCCTCGCTGAGCGAGCGGGCGGCGATCCCGACCAGGACCCGAGACGCGGTGAGCACGGATTCGACCAGGGGCTGGGCCACACCCTCGCGCTTTGCTTGCATGCACTAATCATTGCATACTGCAAGCGTGATTCGAACCCGCCGACGATCGAGACGCCAGAGGTGAGCTCGGGCCTGCTCGACAGCCTCACCGGGTTCGCACGTCGGTCACGGGAGGTGCTCGTGCTGTCGGCGGTCACCGGCGCCTTCACGGGACTGGCCGTCGCCGGCTTCGAGTGGGTCACCGGACGAGGGGCGCTCGATCACCTCTACGACCTGCCGATCGCCGTGCAGGTCGTCGCTCCGGGCATCGGGCTGATCGTCGCCGCCCTCGCCCTGAGGTGGCTGGCTGCCGGGGCCAGCCCCTCCACCTCGGACGAGTACATCCGGAACTTCCACGACAAGGCCCGCCCGCTCGACCTCCGGCCGGCGTTCGGGCGGATCGTCGCGTCCATCGCCACCCTCGGCTGCGGGGGCGCGCTCGGCTTCGAAGGGCCCTCGATCTACATCGGGTCGGTGATCGGGACCGGCCTGCAGACGCGGTTCCGTCGGCTCTTCCTGCTCACCGACGCCAAGGTGCTCATGGTCGCCGGCGCGGCCGCCGGGGTCGCAGCCATCTTCAAGACGCCAGCCACCGGAGCGATCTTCGCCTTGGAGGTGCCGTTTCGGGACGACACGGCCAAGCGCATGCTCTTGCCCGCGCTCGTCGGCTCGGTCGCCGGCTACCTCGTCTACGTGGCCATCTACGGCACCACCCCGTTGTTCCCGATCGACGGATCACCCCCGTTCGGCCTCCGCGAGCTGGGTGGCGCGGCGCTCGTCGGCATCCTGGCCGGCCTCGGTGCTCGCGGCTTCGCCTGGCTGGTCACGTCGGCCAAGCGTCTGCACGGCTCCCTCCACCCCGTCGCCCGCGTGGGCGGAGCCGCAGCGGTGCTGGCCGGGCTGACGGTGACGAGCCGGCTGGTGTACGGCGAGAGCCTGACCCTGGGCGCCGGCTACAACGTGATCGCCTGGCTCGCCTCCGACACCCGGGCCTGGTGGGCCGTCGCGCTGTTGCTGGCCCTGCGAACGGCCGCCACCTCGGCGACGGTCGGCGGCGGCGGTGCCGGAGGGCTGTTCATCCCGCTCGTGGTCGGTGGAGCCCTCGTCGGGCGGCTGTGCGGAGGCGGGCTGGCCGAACCCTCGCAGACCCTCTTCCCGGTCATCGGTGTGGCCGCCTTCCTCGGGGCCGGCTATCGGACCCCCCTCGCCGCGGTCATGTTCGTGGCCGAGTCCACCGGCCGACCGGGATTCATCGTCCCTGGCCTGATCGCCACGGTCGTCTCCCAGCTCATGATGGGCTCGTCATCGGTCTCGACCTTCCAGTCGAGCGACCGCGCCGGCCACCTCGAGCGACGTTTCACCATGCCCTTGACCGCCGCCATCCAGGGCGACGTCCTCACCGCTCCGCCAGGAGCCACCCTCGACCAGCTCGTCGACGACCATCTGCTCATGACCCGCCGCACGACGGTTCCCGTGGTCGACCACGGCACCTACGTCGGTCTCGTCAGCCTGGACGACCTCGGCGCCGTGCCACGCGAGCAGTGGGCCAGCACCACGCTCGATGTCGTGGCCCGGGACGACGCCCCGCACGCCCGGCCCGAGTGGACCATCGCCCAGGCGGTCCGATCGATGGACGCGGGAGGATTCGACCTCCTGCCGGTGATCGGTCCGGATGGCGCGTTCGTCGGGATCGTCACCACCTCCGACCTCCTGCGGCTCGACGAGATCCTGCGAGCCACCGACGAGGACGGCCATCCCTAGCTGGTGGGGCCTCGGGACCGCCGACGACCCGTCATCGCCGATGGAATGCGCCCTGAAACGATCTCGACCGAGGGTGGACTGCAGCTCCTACGGACCCGACCATGCCCTCCACCTCACCCCCACCGCTGCCCGGCCAGGCCACCCTCTTGGCGTGCTGGCGGGCGCTGGCCCAGCTGTCACCCGGCGCGCGGCTGATCGACGGTCCCGGCGCCGTGGCCGCGGTGTTCCCCGCGTGGGCGCCCTTGAACAACGCCATCGTCCTCGACGCCGGTGAGCAGGCCGCCGATCGGGCCGCCACGGAGATGGCGTCGGTCTACGAGGATGCGGGCGTCGACGCGTGGGCCCTGTGGCTTCCGAGCCCCGAGCTCGATCTCGACGGGCCTGACGAGGTCCTCGCAGTCGTTGCCCTTGTTCGGGACACGACCACGCTCGTCATGCGCGCGGACATCCCGCCCACGCTGCGGCCGCACCGCGCGGTGGTCGAGACGTCGATCGCCACCCTCGAACGGGTCTCTGCCGACGAGCCGCTCGCCGCCTCGGACCTCGGCGAACCGGACGGCCAGCCCGGGCTGACCGCATGGGTCATCGTGCAGGACGACGTCGCGGTGACGACCACGTGGGCGTTCGTGCACGGGACCGACTGCGGGATCTACGCGGTCGAGACGTTGCCCCGCTGGAGACGACGGGGCTTGGCCCGGGCCCTGGTCGAGCACGTCCTCCACCACGCCTTCGAACAGGGAGCGCGCACGGCGTCGCTGCAGTCGACCGCCATGGGCCAGCCGCTGTACGAATCCCTCGGCTTCGTGCCCGTCGGGCGCTACGAGGAGTGGGCCACCAAGTAGGCGCTGCAGCCCTTCATGCGGCGAGGCCCGGCCACACGATGGCCAGGATGTCGTCGACCAGGCGGTTGTCGACCGGCCCGTGCCCGATGAGCAGCCGCGTCCAGAGCGGTGAGTAGATCGCGTCGAGCGCAGCCTCGACGTCGATGTCACCGCTCACCTCGCCGCGCTCGATCGCCTGCCGCAGGAAGGCGGTGGAGAGGTCACGTCGAGGTTGCCAGAAGCGCTCGACGAACTCGCCGGCGATGCGGTCGTCGACCTGAGACTCGGCGACCAGCTCCCTGATGAGCGTCCCCGTCGGTGAGGCGAACACCCGGACCACGCCCCGCATGTGACGGCGCAGGTCCCGGCGTGCGTCGCCGCTGTCGGTGAACGGCGTGTCCTTGGTCGAGCGGTCGAGCAACGCGTCGATCACGACCGCGTGCTTCGAGGGCCACCAGCGATAGATCGTCTGCTTCCCGACCCCGGCGGCGGCTGCGATGTCGTCCATGCGGACCTGACCGGCGCCCTGGGTTCCCAGCAGCTCGATGGTCGCGTCGAGGATCCGTCGTTGTGCATCGGTGTCGCGCGTCCGTCCACGGGGCATCGCCGCACCCTACCTTCACCGAGACTCCCGGTGTTGGTTTCCTACAGCGAGACCTCTAGTCTCGTTGGATGTCGGCTCCGACCGGAACCGACGGAACAGAACCGGAGCAGACGAGCCATGACCCTTTCTCTCCCCTCGGGCACCTGGGTGCTCGACCAGACGCACACCACCGTCGAGTTCAACGTCCGCCACCTCGGGATCTCGAAGGTCCGCGGGCGCTTCACCGGATTCGACGCCTCGATCGTCGTGTCCGATGACGCGTCGTCGGCGACGGTTCGAGCCGAGGTCGACCTGTCCTCGGTCGACACGGACAACGCTGATCGTGACGCGCACCTGAGAAGCTCGGACTTCTTCAGCGTCGAGCGCCACCCGCTCATGGTGTTCGAGGCCTCCGCCGTCACCGAGATCGGCGATGGCAGCCATCGACTCGACGGAACCCTCTCCCTCAACGGCCAGACGCACCCGCAGTCCCTGAGCGTCGAGTTCTTCGGCCTCGAGACCTTCCCAGGCGACGGATCGACCCATGCCGGCTTCGCCGCCACCGGTTCGCTGTCCCGCAAGGCGTTCGGGGTGGACTTCAACGTGCCGCTGGCCTCCGGCGGGTTCGTGATCGGTGACCAGGTGAACATCGAGCTCGACGTCCAGCTCCTCCCGGCACCCCTGAGCGTGAGGTGAGCGTCGTCGGTCGAAGATCGCGACGAGGTCGCGGCGACGGAGAGGCATGATCGTGGGTGCCAGGGAGGGGACGACATGCCCGTCGACGTGCGGACCGAGATCGTGATCGACCGCCCCCGATCGGAGGTGGCCGCGTACGCCTCGGATCCCACGAACGCGCCGGAGTGGTACGTCAACATCGACTCGGTCGAGTGGGACACGGCGCCTCCCGTGGCGGTCGGCAGCGCCGTCACCTTCGTGGCCCGGTTCCTCGGCCGGCGCCTCGAGTACACCTACGAGATCGTGGAGCTCACGCCCGAGGAGCTGCTGGTCATGCGCACCCGTCAGGGCCCGTTCCCGATGGAGACGACCTACACCTGGCGGTCGGACGGAGTCGGTGCGACGCACATGACGCTGCGCAACCGGGGTGAGCCGACCGGGTTCTCCACGCTTGTCGCCCCGTTGATGGCACCCGCCATGCGTCGCGCCAACCGGAAGGACCTGGCCAACCTGAAGCGCATCCTCGAAGCCCGCTCCGCCTGACGGACGCCCCGGATCAGGTGGGCGTGGTGGCGACGCCGATCAGGTCACCCACCACGCCGCTGAGCGATCGCCACCCGGCGTCCTCCAGCCCGAGGATCACGAAGCCGAGGTCGTCCAGCTCCTCCAGCAGCGACGCACGTCCGAAGTCGTGCGGCACGCGGTCGCCGGTGGCCAGCGACGAGAGCGCCTGCCGTCGGGGCCGCACGATCTCCTCGAAGCAGAAGCGCCCACCGGGCCGCAGCACCCGGCGCACCTCGGCCATCGCCTCGCGCCAACGAGGTTCGAGGTGGATCGCTCCCATGTCGACCACCGCGTCGTAGGACCCCGCGGCCGCTTCCGAGTGGACCATGTCCCCCATGGCGACCCGGACGCGACCCGACCGACCCGTCCGCACCACGCGCCGCGACGCCAGCCGGACCATCACCGGATCGATGTCGATGGCGTCGACGGCGTCGGCTCCGAGCACCTCGACGATCAGCGAGGTGCCGGCGCCGCGCCCGCACCCGACCTCGAGCACGCGTGCGCCCGGCTCCAGCCCTCCACCGAGGTGCCGCATGGTGGGCACGACGAACCGACGCTGGGCGGCGGCGCGCGCCGGGCTGTTGAGGACGGCGCGACCGAGCCGGTTCATGCGCACCCCGCCAGTGTCGTCCCTCCCCCGATCGGCCGCTCGGTCCGTGACGCGAAGGGACCCGGTCGACCTGGAGCCGACCGGGTCCCGCACCTACGACCGGCTGGGTCGTCAGCTGCCGTAGGGCACCTTGGACGGGGTCTCGTCGTCAGCGAACGTCTCGCCGGTGCCGACGAAGTCCGGGTAGGCGTAGACGCCCATCTCCGGCAGGTCGAGACCGGCGATCTCGTCCTCGGCCGTACTACGGATGCCGCCCTTGAACAGCACGTTCGACAGCTTGAAGAAGGCCCAGGAGAAGCCGCCCATCACAATGATGATGGTCGCCGCTCCGATGGCCTGGGCCGCGAGCTGGCCCCATCCGGTCCCTCCGTAGAGGATGCCCGTGACGCCCGTCGCCGAGCCGGCCGAGTCGAGGTGGGTGGTCGTGCTGTTCCACCCGAGACCTGTGCCGAAGGCGTCGACGCCGTACTTGCCGCTGGCGAAGATGCCGACGGCCAGCACGCCCCAGATGCCGTTCACGAAGTGGACGCCGATGGCGCCGACCGGGTCGTCGATGTGCAGCCGGTGGTCGACGAAGAACACCGCCTCGACCACGAGCACACCGGCGATGAGGCCGATCACGGCCGCCGCCCAGGGGTCGACGAACGCGCAGGGCGCGGTGATGGCGACCAGGCCGGCGAGCAGCCCGTTCATGATCATGCCGGGATCCGGCTTGCCGGTGCGCTTCCACACCCAGAACATGCCTCCGATGCAGCCCAGCGCGGCGGCGATGGCGGTGTTGGCGGCGACCAGCCCGAACTGCCCGTCGGCGATCTGGAGCGTCGACCCGGCGTTGAAGCCGAACCAACCGAACATCAGGATGAGCGTGCCGGCACCGGCCAGAGCGATGCTGTGGCCGGGGAGGCCTCGGGACTTGCCGTCCTTGGTGTACTTCCCGATGCGTGGTCCGAGGACGATGGCACCGGTGAGGGCGGCGACGCCGCCGACCGCGTGGACGACACCGGATCCGGCGAAGTCGGTGTAGCCGTTGCCGAGCTTCCACGAGTTGCCGAGCTGCGAGAGCCACCCTCCGCCCCAGGTCCAGGCGCCGAACAGCGGGTAGTAGAGCGCGCCGCAGAAGAAGCCCCACAGCACGAACGACTTGAACTTCCAGCGCTCGGCCATGGCCCCGGTGGGGATGGTGGCGGCGGTGTCCATGAAGGCCAGCATGTAGAGGAAGAATCCGAGCACCGCGCCCGAGGCGGCGAACTTGCCCCCGGTCAACGCCCATCCGCCCTTCCACAGGAACACCCACTTGCCCGAGCCGATGAGCGCCGAGCCGAGGGCGTGGTCATAGCCCCAGTCGAAGCCGGGGACCTTCACGTAGTAGCCGCCGAACATCAGGGCGTAGCCAGTCAGGAAGAAGCCGGTGGCGCCGGTGCCGAACACCGCGATGTTCATCGCCATCGTGTGCGCGCCGTTCTTGGCCCTCACGAAGCCGGTCTCGAGCAGGGCGAAGCCGGCTTGCATGAACATGACCAGTGCCGCGCCCACCACGATCCACAGGAGGTTCGTGTTCTGGGTGAACTTGTCCGCGGCCGAGAGGGGCTCGGGCGCGACGTCCTGGGCGAAGGCAGAGTTGGCCACGACGGTGACGAGCACGGCGGCGATGGCCGCGCTCACCAGCAGGCGCTTCGGGGCCACCATCCGGCGGAGGAAGGATCGGGACGGGCCGGTCGGCGGAACCGGCGCTCCGGCTCCCTGGACATCAAGGGTGTCGTTGGACGTCGTCATCAGATCGCCTCCACGTCGCGCTCGTTCGTCCGCACTCGGACCACCCGGTCGACTGCCGTGGCCCAGATCTTCCCGTCACCGATCTTCCCGGTCCGGGCGGCGTTGGCGATCGTGTCGATCACCTTGTCGACGTCGGAGGTGTCGCACAGGATGTCGAGCCTGACCTTGGGGAGGAACTCGACCACGTACTCCGAGCCCCGGTAGGTCTCGGTGTGGCCTCCCTGGCGTCCGGTTCCCTTCACCTCGCTGACGGTGATGCCCAGGACCCCTGCGCCCTTCAAGGCGTCCTTCACCTCCTCGAGCTTGAACGGCTTGATCACGGCCGTGACCAGATGCACCATCGGCGTCTCCTTGGTTCCCCAGGGCCCGCCCGCGACTCGCCGACGCGGCCCCCCGCCCCTCCGGCGGGTCGCCCAGAGCTAGCCCCCAGCCCGTTCGCGACCGGGAGTCTTAACGCCTCCTTTACGGATATCCGCCGAATCTTGCTGTTTTCTCAATGGTGGCGGAGCGTGGCGTCGTCGGGCCCCACCTCGGTCAGGTCAGGCCGGGTCGTCGGGCTGCGGCACGGCGACCGGCAGGTCGCGCGCCAAGGAACGGGTCCGGTCGTGCGCTTCGGGCCCGAGGGCCAGGCGCTCGGCCATCGCCCGGGCGAGATCCGCCGTGCGGTCCGCGTCGCCGTCTCCGGCATCGATCGCCAAGGCGGCCAGCAGCGCCGGATCGGAGTGCTCGGCCGGCTCGGCCTCGACCGCGACGATCTCCCGGGCGGCGGACAGCGTGGGCCAGTCGAGGTGGGCGATGGGGTCGAACGCCATGGCCTCGGACTGCAGGTCGTTCACCGCCTCACCCAGCTCCGGCAGGCATCGGTGGAGGATCCCGGTCATGGCCAGGAACCGCCAGGCCCGAGGCCCGCCGGTGCGGAGCAGATCGAAGAAGGCCTCCCGCGCCGCGTTGTCCCACGCCAGCGGTGTCCCGGCGCCAGCATCGAGCCAGGCAAAAAGCTCCGGGCCCGGCGTTCGGGTGTCGGCCAGGAGCGCTGCTCGCAGCGCGACCTCGAGCACCTGCGGCTCGGAGGGCCGTCGGGCCAGGTCGACCGTCGGTCGCGAACGGTAGTGGCCCTCGACGAACCATCCGCCCTCCGGCGGTTCCACGGGCTCGGCACCGGCGGGCGCGGGATCGCCGAGCTCGGCCCCCTCCGTCGCGAAGGAGCGGGCCATGCGCAGCAGGCGCCATCGCAGCAGCGGAGGGGTGAGCAGCGTGGTGGCCAGCACGACGAGCAGCACCGAGGCATAGACGTTGTCGCCGAACACCGCCTCCTGCAGACCGATGGTCGCGAAGATCAGCCCGACCTCGCCTCGCGGGATCATCGCCATCCCGACCAGGAGCCGGTCGCCGGGCGAGCCGACGAGGCCGACCGCCGAGACGAGCTTCCCGGCGATGGCGACGGCCAGCAGCGCACCCGCCAGCGCGAGCACCGCCGGCTTCGCGAACTGGCTGACGTCGGCGTCGACCCCGATCTGCAGGAAGAACACCGGGATGAGCAGTTGGCCGAGTGGGGTCAGCTCGTGGTGCACCCGGTCGGCCACCGTCGATCGCGACAGCGAGATGCCGGCCACGAACGCCCCGACGATCGGGGCGAGCTTGGCCAGCTCGGCCAGCTTGGAGAGGGCGAGCGCGAGCGCCAACCCGAACACCATGAGCGTGCCGCTGGCCCGGCTGTGGCGGGCCAGCCACTCGAACGCCGGCGGGACGAGGCGCACGCCGATGAGCGAGGCCCCGACCAGGAACACCAGCGCCACCACCACGACCTGTCCGACGTCGAACGCCGAGATCGAGCCCTCGGTGACCAGCCGCACCACGACCGTGAGGATCACGAGGCCGATGACGTCGTCGGCCACCGCGGCGCCGAGCACGGTGCGGGCCTCCACGGTGGCGAGCGCGCGGAGGTCACCGAAGACGCGCGCAGTGATGCCGACCGAGGTGGCCGTCAGGGCGGCGCCCACGAACAGCGCCTCGTTGCCCGACATGTCGAAGGCCAGGCCGACTCCGAAGCCCAGCACGAAGGGCACCACCACGCCGATCACGGCCACCGTGAGCGCGGCCCGTCCGACCGACAGCAGCTCACCCAGGTCGATCTCGAGCCCGACGTCGAACAGCAGGAGGATGACCCCGATCTCGCCCAGCACCAGGAGCGCCTCGTCGCGGGGCAACAGCCCGAGAGCCGACGGCCCGATGATGAGACCGGCGACGATCTCGCCGACGACGGCCGGCACCTTCACCCGCTCCGCGATCTCGGCCGCCACCTTGGCAGCCACGATGGCGATCAGGATGTGCATGATCACGGTCATGGGCGGAAGCGGTTCCTCGATCGTGGTGGCGGTCGCGACAGCGAGGGAGCCCGGCCGACCTGCGTCGGCCGGGCTCCCCCTCTCAGAACGGGATGATCCGATCGATCGCTAGGCGTTCTCCTTCACCGGCGCGGTGACCGTGGTGCCGTTGCCGCCATACCCCTCGTTGGTGGTGACGAACTCGGGGTATGCCAGCACGCCCATCTCGGGCAGGTCGAGGCCGGCGATCTCATCGTCGGCGTCGCTGCGGATCCCGCCCTTGGTGAGGGCGTTCTGGATCTTGAAGAAGCCGTAGGCGATGCCGAAGATGACGGTCACCAGGGTGATCGCCCCCGCCGCCTGAGCGGCGAACTGGCCCCAACCCGATCCTCCGTAGAGGAAGCCGGTGACGCCTTCGGTGATCTTGGTGGTGCCGTTCCAGCCGGCGCCGTACTTGCCGTTGGCGAAGATGCCGACGGCCAGCACACCGAAGATGCCGTTGACGCCGTGGACGGAGATGGCGCCGACCGGGTCGTCGATCTTGAACTTCCGCTCGACGATGAACACCGCTTCGATGCAGAACACCGAGGCCAAGATGCCGATGACGCAGGCGGCCCAGGGATCGACGAAGGCACATGGAGCGGTGATGGCCACTAGGCCGGCCAGCATGCCGTTGGCCATCATGGCCGGGTCGGGCTTGCCCGTTCGCCACCAGATCCAGAACATGCCCATGGTGGCGCCGAAGGCGCCGGCGATGCCGGTGTTCACCGCGACGACCGCGAACTGCGGGTCGCTGGCCGCGAAGGTGGAAGCCGCGTTGAAGCCGAACCACCCGAACAGCAGGATGAACGTGCCCAGCATGGCCATCGGGATGTGGTGGCCGGGCATGGCCCGCGGCTTGCCGTCCTTGTCGAACTTGCCGATGCGAGGCCCGAGCACGATGGCCCCGGCCAGGGCAGCCATGCCACCCACGGCGTGCACGACGCCCGATCCGGCGAAGTCGGCGTAGCCGTTGCCCCATCCCACGGAGTCGCCGAGCTTGGCCAGCCAGCCGCCGCCCCACGTCCAGGCCCCGAACAGCGGGTAGTAGATCGCTCCGCAGAACAGGCCCCAGATCACGAAGCTCTTCCACTTCCAACGTTCCGCCATCGACCCGGTCGGAATCGTGGCCACGGTGTCCATGAAGGCCACCATGTAGAGGAAGAACCCGGCGGCCGCAGCAGCCAGGGCCGGCTTGGCTGCGTCGAACCACGTGCCGGCCCAGCCGCCCTGCCACAGGAACGTCCAGTTGCCGCTGCCGATGAGCGCGCCGCCGGGGGCCTCGCTGAGTCCGTAGTCGAAGCCGGGGAGCACGTACTTGTAGCCCCCGAACATCAGCGGGAACCCGATGAAGAAGAACCCGACGAATCCGAGGCCGAAGATGGCGAAGTTCGTGCTGACCACGTGGCCGGCGTGCTTGGCCCGACAGAAGCCGGTCTCGACGAGGGCGAAACCCGCCTGCATGAAGATGACGAGCGCGGCACCGATGATCACCCACAGCAGGTTGGTGGTCTGCACGGTGGTGTCGACGACGCCCTGGAGCGTGTCGATGTCGGTGCCGGGCGCCGGCTCCTGCGCGATGGCGGGCACCGCGCCGGCCACCAGCAGACCGGCGCCGATGGTCGCGCCGACCGCCGCGCCGACCGCCAACCGCTTCTTCGTCACTCGGAAGCGCATCGGCCTCGGCGACTCGGTGGGAAGCACCTCGACGGTGCCGGGACGACTGCTCACAACGCCTCCAGATCTCGTTCGTTGGTACGGACGCGCACGACCCGGTCCACGGGGGTGACCCAGATCTTCCCGTCGCCGATCTTTCCGGTTCGGGCCGCGTCGGCGATGGTGTCGACGACCTTCTCCGCGTCGGAGCTGTCGCAGAGGACCTCGACGCGGACCTTCGGGAGGAAGTCGATCGTGTACTCGGCTCCTCGATAGGTCTCGGTGTGGCCGCCCTGGCGACCGACCCCCTTGACCTCGTCCACCGTGATCCCCTGGATCCCGATGCCGCGGAGCGCGTCCTTCACCTCCTCGAGCTTGAACGGCTTGATCACCGCTGTGACCAGATGGACCATCTGCTCCTCCTTGGGGAACCCCAGCTCTTCGCCCTCGTGGGACCGGAGCCTGCGGCCCCGATCCGACGACTGCGCTTCCACGCCGATGCCGGTGCATCTGACGTGTTGATGACCGTAAGCAGCACCGGTTTCTCGCTGGTGATCGCGGAGTTACGCATGCCCGGCAGTCAGATGACGTTCATCTGACTGGCCGGAGGAGAGACCGAAGGCGCTCCGGATCGCCTCGATCGGCTGCCTCCCAATGGCTCTGACGCCTTCCGCCCCAAGGGATCGGAGCCCTGCGCACTCGCACACGTTCGACACACGTCGCTCACGTGTGACGGGAGCTGGTCGGGGATCTGATGCTGACCTGACGAAGCGGCGGAGTGCAGCGCTCCGACCGGTCAGGACCCGCGGACGTCGGTCGAGGCCTCGGCCAGGAGCTGGTAGCCGACCCCGGGGGCGGTCACGACCTTCGGCGTGTGGGGGCTGTCACCCAGCTTGCGGCGCAGCTGGCTGACGTGGGTGCGCAGGGTGTTGAGCGTCTGGTCCGCGTCCCAAACCTGCTCGAGGATCCGCTGGTGGGTGAGCACCCGGCCCGGGTTGCGGGCCAGCAGCGTGAGCAGCGCGAACTCCTTGGCGGTGAGGTCGAGCTGCTGGTCGACGAGCATCGCCTGGTGCGCCCCGAGGTCGATCCGCAGCAGACCGACCTGCAGGAGGTCGTCGTCGACGAGCGCGGCCATCGCCCGTCCGTGGCGCAGCGCGACCCGCAGGCGAGCGAGGAGCTCGGGCATCGAGAACGGCTTCGTGAGGTAGTCGGCCGCGCCCGAGTCGAGCGCGGCGATCTTGCGGTGCTCGGCCCCGTCAGCGCTCAGCACCACGATCGGCGCCGGCGTCCGATGCCGCAGGTGCGTGCACATGTCGAGACCGTCGATGTCGGGCAGCCCGAGGTCGAGGATCACGACGTCGATCTCCGACACACCTGCTTCGTCGAGTCCCTCGGATCCCGTCGGCGCCGATCGCACGGCGTAGCCCCGGGCCTCGAGCCCGGCTCCCAGCACGCGCAGCAGAGCGGGATCGTCATCGATGATCAGCACGCTCGTATCAGTCAACGTCGGGGACCTCGACGGTCAGGCGGGCACCACGGGGATCGCGGTTCGTGGCGGTGATCGTGCCACCGTGCGCGGCCACGATGCTGCGACACACCGACAGACCGACGCCGTTCGTGCGACCGCCGCTCGACGTGGTGAACGGTGCGAACGCGGTGTCGAGCATCCCAGGTGAGAACCCCGGACCCTCGTCGGACACCGACAGCGTGAACGGCGGACCCGCCGCGGCCTCGATCCGCACGAGCCACCCCGGAGGGGTCAGCCGGGCCGCGTTCTCCAGGAGGTTCGTGAGCACCTGGTCGAACTGCACGTAGTCGAGATCGACCAACGGCATGTCCGGTTCGACGACCACCTCGAGCCGGACCTTCTGCAGCACCCGGTCGAGCCGCGCGCAGCACGCCTCGATCAGCTCCGGCACGTCCACCGCCTGCCGGTCGGGCCGGAACGAGCCGATCTCGATGCGGCTCATGCTCAGGAGGTTGGCCACGATCCGATCCAGCCGCTCGGCCTCTCCGATCACCAGACCCAGCAGCTCGTGGCGAACCTCGGGCTCGAACGGCACGTCGTCCTGCATGTCGATCGAGACGGCGCGGATCGTGGCCAGGGGGGTCCGCAGGTCGTGGGACACGGACTGGAGCAGCGCGGCGCGCTGACGGTCGACCTCCTCGAGGGCGTGGTTCCGCTCCTCCTCGGCGACGAGCTGCCGGCGCTCGCTGGTGACCACCGATGCGATCAGCACCCCGGCGAGACCGGCCACCACGACGAACAGCACGAGCGCGACCACGTCGGCCGCCAGCTCCACCTTCGGCGAACCCAGGGGTGGCAGGAAGCCCACCGCGAAGGCGAACGATGCCAGCAGGGCCACCGCCCCGGCGATCAGCCGCCCGCCGAGGATGCCGGCCACGATCACCGGCACCATCAGGAGCAGGGCCGGCTCGGCGCGGGTGATGTCGTCGTGGAACGGCAGCAGCGCCACCGTCACGACGACGACGCCGAGCACACCGACCGCGAGCGCGGGCAGCGGCTTCACAAGCGTGGGTCCTCCCGTCATCGTCACCTCGCGGTCTCGGGTCTCATTGGTGGAACCCACCCACGCGCGAGGGCCCGGCCGTGCGACCGGGCCCTCGTCGTGCGTGGTGATCGGAGCAGATCAGCCCGTCAGGACTCGACCTTCTCCTTGGCTCCGGAGGCCGCGACCGGCGGACCGCTCGACCCTCCGGTGGTGATGTAGCTCGTGCCCATGCCGAACTCCATGTGGTAGGCGGGGGCGCCGTGCTCGTGGATGTCGATGCCTTCGAGCTCGCCCTCCTCCGAGACCCGCAGGGTGCCGGTGAGCTTGACCGCGTACATCAGCGCCAGGCCGGCGCCGAGCGCCACCGCCGTGCAGACGGCGCTGCCGATGATCTGCGTCACCAGCTGGCTCGTGCCGCCTCCGTAGAAGAGGCCCTCGACGGTGCCGCTCAACCCGTCGGCCGAGGTGCCGATCGCTCCGGTCGACCCCGGGAGGCCGAACTTGCCGCTGGCGAACAGCCCGACGGCGAGGGTGCCGAAGATGCCGCAGAAGCCGTGGACCGCGACCGCGCCGATCGGATCGTCGACCCTGAGCCACTCGATGAAGTTGACCCCGAGGCACACGATCACGCCGGCGATGGCTCCGATGATGATCGCCCCCAAGGGGTCGACCCAGTAGCAGGGGGCGGTGATCGCGACGAGCCCTCCCAGGAACCCGTTGACCGTGATGCCGACGTCCCACTTCCGCAACTTCGGGAGCACCCAGAACATGGCGGCCAGGCCGCCAGCGCAGGAGGCGAGGGTGGTGTTGGTCGCCACCCGGCCGATGCCCTCGAAGTCCATGGCCGACAGCGTCGAGCCGGGGTTGAAGCCGTACCAACCGAACCACAGCACCACACCGCCGACGGCGGCGATCGTCATGTCGTGGCCCGGCCACATGCCGCCACCGTCGCGCTTGAACTTGCGTCCGAGGCGAGGACCGAGGGCGATGGCACCGGCCAGGGCGACCATGCCGCCCACCGTGTGCACGACGGTCGAGCCGGCGAAGTCACGGAACGGCGTGTCCATGGTGGCCAGCCAGCCACCCGGGCCCCAGATCCAGTGGCCGATGATCGGGTAGATGAAACCGCTCACGCAGAAGCTGTAGATCAGATCGCCCACGAAGCCGGTGCGCCCGACCATGGCACCCGAGGTGATGGTCGAGCAGGTGTCGGCGAAGGCGAACTGGAACAGGAAGAAGGCCAGGAACGCGATGCCGGTCGTGCCGTAGGTGGCGGTCGCGTTGCTCAGGAAGAAGAACTCGTGGCCGATCCACCCGTTGCCGGTGCCGAACATGAAGGCGAACCCGAAGGCCCAGAACAGCAGGCCGCAGAGGCACGTGTCGACGATGCACTCCTGCAGGATGTTCACCGTCTCCCGGGACCGGGCGAACCCGGCCTCGAGCATCATGAAGCCGGCCTGCATGAAGAACACCAGGAAGGCGGCGATGAGCACCCAGGCGGTGTTCAGGGGGTTGATGATGTCGTCGCCGGTGAGCGGCGGCGGTGCGTCGGTGACCTCCTGGGCCAGGGCCTTGTCGCCGATGAACTTCATGAACACGTAGGCGATGGCGATGACGGCCATGAGGCCGATCATCTTCCCGACCAGGTACACGATGAAGTACTCGCGGGACTCCTTGTTCTGGAAGCCCTCCTTCAACCGCGTGAGGAAGGGCGCCTTGTAGGGCCTCGCCGTTCCTGCGTGCAGAGCGATGGTTGACATGGTCTACAAAGCCTCCAGATCACGTTCGTTGGTGCGGACTCGCAGGACGCGATCGACGGCGGTGACCCAGATCTTTCCGTCGCCGATCTTTCCGGTACGGGCGGCGTCGGCAATCGTGTCGACGACCTTCTCGGCGTCGGAGCTGTCGCACAGCACCTCGACGCGGACCTTCGGGAGGAAGTCGATGGTGTACTCCGCCCCCCGATAGGTCTCGGTGTGGCCGCCCTGGCGACCGACCCCCTTGACCTCGTCCACCGTGATCCCCTGGATCCCGATGCCGCGGAGCGCGTCCTTCACCTCCTCGAGCTTGAACGGCTTGATCACCGCTGTGACCAGATGGACCATCTGCTCCTCCTTGACTTCCCTGCTCGGGGGCCGGCGACGTCAGTGCGTCAGGGCCGGTCTCGCGTTCCGGTTGTGGTGCGATCCAGACCTCGCTGTCTGACGCATTGATGACCGTAAACAGCACCGGTTTCCCGGCCGTTTGCTCGGGATTACGCAGTCGAAGCGTTCACATGACGGCTTTCTGACCACTGCGGGAGACCCGCGCCGGGCTCGCTGACGACCGCCGGCGCCGAGCCGGGTGAAGTCACAACAGGGCTGGTCAGAGGCACTTTCGGGCGGCAGCGGCCGGCCGGCGACCTGGCCGCCATGCCGTCGCCATGAGCGATGCATGGCGCGTCGGCGTCCAGATGCTGACGTCCATCTGACAACAAGTGGGTCGGACGACCTCGACGGGCTCGGGCCAGGTCTCGCGGCCCGCGATCAGCTCCCGGACTGCTCGATCACCAGCTCGTCGACCTCTTCGGTCCGCTCGTCGAGCAGGCGGTAGCCGACGCCTGGTGCGGTCAGCAGCACCGGTGCCCCCGGCTGCTCGGCCAGCTTCCGCCGCAGCTGGCTGACGTGGGTGCGCAGGGTGTCGAGCGCCTGGCCCGGGCCCCAGATCTGGTCGAGGATCGACCGGTGGGTGAGGACCCGCCCGGCGTTGCGGGCCAGGAGGGTCAGCAGCGCGAACTCCTTGGGCGTCAGGTCGAGCGGACGGTCGACGACCATCGCCTCTCGCGACGAGAGGTCGATCCGCAACAGGCCGACCTGCAGCAGCTCGTCGTCCACCAACGACCCGAGCACCCGCCGGTGGCGGATGCCGACCCGCACGCGAGCCAGCAGCTCCGGCATCGAGAACGGCTTGGTGAGGTAGTCGTCCGCGCCCATGTCGAGCGCGGCCACCTTGCGGTCCTCGGCACCATCGGCGCTCAGCACGATGATCGGGGTGGGCGTGACCAGCCGGATGTTGCGGCAGACCTCGAGCCCGTCGATGTCGGGCAGCCCGAGGTCGAGGATCACCACGTCGATGTCGGTCAGCATCCCCTCGTCGAGCGCCTCACGGCCGGTGCTGGCGGTGCGCACCGCGTAGTCCCGGGCCTCGAAGCCCATGACCAGCACGCGCACGAGGTTCAGGTCGTCGTCGACGATGAGCACGTTGGCCTCAGGCACAGCTGGGAACCTCCACGATGAGAGTGGCCCCGCCTCCGGGGGTGTCGGATACCGAGATCGTCCCATGGTGGGCCTCGACGATGCTGCGACAGATCGTCAGACCCACCCCGCTCGACGACGCGCCGGTGGCCGTGGCGAACGGCTCGAAGACCCGGTCGCGCACGCCGGCGGCGAACCCGGGGCCGTGATCGACCACCTCGAGCCGCATCTGCGCCCCTCCCCGCACGACCACCTCGACCACTCCGCCCTCGGGCGAGTGGCGCACCGCGTTCTCCAGCAGGTTGGAGAGCACCTGGTCGAACTGGCTGTAGTCGACGTGGACGAGCGGCAGGTCCGGCTCGACGTCGGTGTGCAGCTCGACGTGGTCGAGCACGCGCCGCAGCCGACGGGTGCACGCCTGGACGAGCTCGTCGATCTCGACCGCCTCACGATCGGGGAGGAAGGCGCCGGCCTCGATCCGGCTGAGGCTCAGGAGGTTGGCCACGATCCGGTCGAGCCGCTCGACCTCGTCGATCACCAGACCCAGGAGTTCCTCGCGATCCTCGGGCTCGAACGGCACCTCGCCGGTCAGGTCGGTGGCGACGGCGCGGATGGTGGCCAGCGGGGTGCGGAGGTCGTGCGAGACCGATCGGAGCAGCGCCCCCCGCTGCCGATCAGCCTGCTCGAGCGCCTCGATGCGGGCCTCGTCGCTGGCGACCTGCAGGCGCTGGCTGCGCACCACGGTTGCGATGAGGATGCCAGCCGCCCCGGCCACGATCAGGAACAGGGCGAGCGCGATGACGTCGTGGCCGAGCTCGACGGTCGGCGACCCGAACGGCGGCAGGAACGCGCTGCCGAACGCGAAGGCCGCCTCGATGGCCACCGCCGCCGCCGGGAGCCGCCCTCCGAGCGCACCGGTCGCGATGACCGGTATCAGCAGCAGCAGCGCGGGTGCGGCCCGGTTCAGCCCGTCGTTGAACGGGAACAGCACCAGGGTGATCACCACCACGCCCAGCGACCCGACCACGAGCGCCGCCAGCGGCGACAGGGTGGTGGACGCCTTCGACATGGCGCTCATCATCGCAGCTCGGCCTGCGGCGGCCGCCGGGTGACCGCGGCGGCCGGCTCGACCGATCGATCCAGCCGGTCGATCGGTTCGGTCAGGCCGCCACGGGGATCGGCACCGACAGCACGTGCACCCGGGCGCGCCCATCGAGGGCCGCGGCGATGCGCGCACCGGTGCCGTCGTGCAGCCACCGATGCCACCGCCGGGCGAACTGCAGCTGTCCCATCACCACGGTGACGACCGTCCCGGCGTCGGCCGGCACGACCGCGTCGACGACGGCGCGAACGACCGCATCGTGGTCCGCGACCGCGTCGATGGTGCGGAGCGGGACGGTCGAGCAGCGCAGGCGCATCCAGCGCCGGGCGAGGTCGTCGAGGTCCTCCCCCGGCTCGATGACGTGCAGCGCGGTGAGCCGGTCGCCCCCGAGCAGCCGACCGGCGTCGAGGGCGGTCACCGCCCGGCGGTCGACCGACCCGACCAGCGCGACGACGCGGTGCGGGATGCCGGGACTCGACCGGAGCGGCGACGTCGTCGTGGTGTTCGGTCCATGGAGGGGCACCTCTCGGATGTAGTCACCGCTCGACCACCCCGGGAAGGGCCTTAGCGCGTTCTTGATGCACCGTCCCGGCGTCCTGACGCGGTCTTATCGAGCGATGCCGCGACGGGCTCGAGCCGGCGTCGGCCGCCCCGTCCTGACCGACCCCCTACGCTGGCCCACTCGTCGCACCGTCGAAGGGGTACCCGTCGCGATGCACTTCCAGGTCTTCGGGGGCATCGGCCTGCGTGAGGGCGACGTCGAGATCGAGCCCGGGCCGCCGAAGCAACGCGCCGTGCTGGCTCTGCTCCTGCTCGAGGCCAACCAGGTCGTGCCGGCCGATCGCCTGGTCGAGCTCCTGTGGGACGGCGACCCGGGTGGCCTCGGGGCGCTGCAGTCCTACGTCTCGCGCCTGCGCAACGTCATCGAGCCCGATCGCCGGCCCCGCGACCCCGCCACGGTGCTCGTCACCCAGCCCCCGGGGTACCGCCTGGCGATCGACCGGGCCGATCTCGACCTCCTGCGCTACGAGGATCTGATCCAGGCCGGGCGCGACCACCTCCGGGCCGGGTCTCCCGACGCGTGCCTGGCCGATCTCGAGCAGGCCGACCAGCTGCGTCGCGGACCTCTGCTCCCCGAGCTGGCCGACGAGCCCTTCGTGATCGACGCGGCAATCCACCTCGACAGCCTCTCGGCCATGGCGGCCGGCGCCGCGGCCGAGGCTCGACTCGCTCTGGGCGATCACGCCGGCGCACTGGTTCCGCTCGAGCGGGCCGTCGACCGGCACCCCCTCGACGAGGGCCTGCAGGGCCTGCTCGCGTTGGCGCTCTACCGCTCCGGCCGGCAGGCCGATGCGTTGCGGACCATCGAGCGGGCCCGACGGGCATTGGGGGAGACGGCCGGCCTCGAGCCCGGGCCCGAACTGCGACGGCTGGAGAGCCAGCTGCTGGCCCACGACGACGAGCTCACGTGGAAGCCGCCGACTGGCCCGGCCCCGGTGGTCACCGGCGAGGCCGCCGACCGCGATCCAGCCGCAGTGGCCGCCGCGGCCGGCGCCGGCCTGATCGGTCGGGCCGGGGAGCTCGACACCCTGATCGACGCTCTGGCCGCGGCGCGAGCCGGGCGGGGCTCGGCCGTGGTGCTGGTCGGCGAGCCCGGGATCGGCAAAACCCGGCTGGCCCAGGAGCTGACCACGTTGGCGGCCGAGCTCGGCGTCGTCACGGCCTGGGCCCGTTGCCCCGAGAGCGCGGCCGCTCCACCGTTCTGGCCGATCAACCAGCTGGGCGAGCAGCTCCTCGAGGCCGGCGTGACCGACGACCTCATGCCCCCGCCACCTGGATCGGGCTCGGAGCCCACCCCGGCCGGCGAGGCCGCTCGCTTCGAGCTGCAGCGGGCGGTCGCGACCGTCGTGTCGGCAAGTGATCGGCCGATGCTGTTCGTCATCGACGACCTGCAGTGGGCCGACGCCGACTCGCTCCGCCTGCTCGAGCACCTCGCCGCGGACATCGGCGGCATGCCTGCGCTGCTGGTGGTGACCACCCGGCCCCTCGACGAGGATGCCCCTGCCGCGCTCGTCGACTGCCTCGGCGAGCTGGCCCGATCCGCGGGCGCGACCCATCTCACGCTGGCGGGGCTCACCGGGCCGGCGGTCGCCGAGTGGCTCCACCACCGCACCGACGACGGCGTTTCCGCCGAGGTCGCCGGGCTGGTGCACGACCGCACCGGCGGCAACCCCCTGTTCGTCAAGGAGCTGACCGACCTGCTGGCTGCGGAGGGTCGGCTCGACGATCCCGAGGCGGTGCGTGATGCACGGACCATCCCCCAGGGGGTGCAGTTCGTCGTCCGACGGCGGGTGTCACGACTGCAGCCGTCCACCCAGAAGCTGCTCACCACCGCGTCGATCGTGGGGCGCACGTTCGACCTCGACATCGTCGCCACCACCATGGCCACGGCATCGGACGACGTGCTCGATGCCCTCGGGCCGGCCCTCGACGCGGGCCTGGTGGTGGAGGACGAGCAGCCGGGCCGCTACCGCTTCTCGCACGCCCTCGTGGCCGAGGCCCTGGCGGCCGAGATCAACGCGGTCCACCGAGCTCGGCTGCCACGCGGCCACCGCCATCGCGCTCGCCGCGAGGGCGGGCGACGACCTCGATGCCGACGTGGCGCTCATCGCCTTCCACGCCCTTCGAGGCGTGGTGGCCGGCACGCTCGACCTGGCCATCGACGCCTCGGTGCGATCAGCCCGCCTGGCGGAGAGCCGACTGGCGTACGAGGTCGCCGCCGAGCACTGGGGTCGAGTCTCCGACACGCTGGCCCAGCGCCGCCCAGCCGACCGCGCCGCCCGCATCGACGCGCTGACCGCGCTGGCCGCGGCGTCCTACCGGGCCGAGCTCGTCGAAGGGGCCAAGGCGGCCGTTCTGGCCGCCATCGACCTGGCGGCCAAGGCCGGCGATCCCGAGCGGATGGGCGAAGCGGCCGTCCAGTTGAACGCGCCGCAGACGTGGCCACCTCAGGGCTACGGGGTCGTCGAGACCGACGTCGTCGAGGCGCTGCGACGCACGATCGCCGCCCTGCCGCCGTCCGCCCACGACACGAGAGCCCGGGTGCTGTCGGCCCTCGCGTTCGCGTCCAGCTACGACACCGAGCCGGGCACGGTCGATCGCATCACCGACGAGGCCATCGCCGAAGCTCGGTCGGGCGACGATCCGTTGACCCTGACCCGGGTCCTGGTCAACTACTGCCACAGCCTCGAACGGCCGGGCCATCTCGCCGCCAGGCAGGCGGTCATCGACGAGATCCTCGCGGTGATCGACGGCAACGACGCACCGGCCGACCTCGAGCTCGTCGCCCGCTTTCGGGACGCCCGCACCAGGTACCAGGCCATGGACATCGACGGCGCCCGTGCCGCGCTGGCGCGCTGTTGGACGCTCGTCGACCGCACCGGCAAGGACGCCTACCGGGCCCAGCTCGGGTGGCTGGAGGCCGCGTTCGATGCGACTGCGGGACGCTACGACGAGGCCCGATGCCTGGCTCTGGAGTCGGCCGAGATCTACCGCCGCACCCGGAGCTACGACGCGCAGCTGATCCTGGTCGCGCAGTGCCTGGCCATGGCGGTCGACCTCGGCGGGGTCGAGGACCTGCTCGTCGGCATCGACCCGGCGACCATCGCCAGCCCGTCCTACGCGCGGATCTGGGGCGAGTTCCATGCCTGGCTGCTCTTCGAGATCGGTGATGTCGCGGCGGGCGAGGTGGTCGTCGCGAACCTCCCGAACGACCCCACCCCTCGAGACTGGTCGACCACCTTCACCACGTGCATGGCCATCTTCAACCGGGTCGAGGTCGGTGACACCGAGACGTTGCCCGGATTGGTCGACGTGGTCCGGGTCGATGCCGGGCAGTGGGCCGGGGCGGGGACGACCCCGATCGTGGCCGGGATGGTCGACCTCGCGCTCGCCCGGGCCACCTCGGCGCTGGGCCGGGTCGACGAAGCCCGAGCCTGGTTCGCGTCGGCAGTCGAAGGCCACGAGCGCATGGGGGCCCCGGCCTGGCTGACCCGCACGCTGGTGCACCAGAGCAGCTTCCTGGCCTCGACCGGCAACCCCGACGATGCTCGCCTCGCGGTGGTCGCACGGTCACGGGCGTCGTCGCTGGCCGACGAACACGGGTTCGTGTACCTGCGGCGCCGGCTCGACCGCACCTGAGCCGACTCGCCGGCCGCGATCCCGGACCCGGAGCGGCAGCCGACGCCCGTCGTCCGCCGCCGTCAGCGACCGACAAGTCATCACCAAGCGGGATCGCGCATCGTCCTCCTCACCAACCATCACCTGGAGGACACACCATGACCGCAACCCGCAACCCCTCGCATCCCACGACCTCTGTTCCTGACGCCACGCCGAACCTGATCATGTACTTCACGGTCCACCAGGCCATGCGGGACAGCAGCGCCGATCTTCACGGCGCACTCACCGGCATCGCCGACGACGACCGGCGCCGGGCGGCCGCCATCAGCCGCTGGTACAAGGGCTTCGCCACCGAGCTCCACGGCCACCACCACATCGAGGACGCGATCTTCTTCCCCGCGCTGGCCGAGCGGGTGGCGACGTTCGAGCACTTCGGCCCGGGCCTCGATGCCGACCACGTCCACCTGGCCCAGGTGATCGATGACCTCGGTCGTGCGATCGACGGCCTCGCCGACGACGAGGCGTGGGCGCCGACCCGCGCCGAGGCGGCCGAGCTGGCCGCCGAGCTCCGGGACCATCTGCAGACCCACCTCGAGGTCGAGGACCAGGACGTGCTCCCCCTCTTCGCCCGGCACTTCACCGCCGACGAGTACGTCGAGCTCGAGCAGCAGGCCGTCAAGCACGGATCCCTCCGGTCGATGCTCTTCACCTGCCCGTGGCTCGTCGCCTCCTGCGACGCCCGGACCCGCGACGAGATCTTCGCCAACGTGCCCGGCGCCCTCAAGGTGCTGTGGAAGCTCACCCGGCGCGGCTATGCCCGCCGGACCTCCTACGCCCTCGGCGTCGACGTCCCGGTGCTGCGGCCCTGACCCCCCACCCAACCCCGAACCGGTGATGATCGAAGGGTCCCGAGACCCTCAGATCGTCACCAGTTCGGGCGATGGGGGTGAGGGCGAGCGTCAGTCGGCGAGCACCTTGACGTTGCCCTGCATGCCGTAGGCGAGGTGGCCCGGGAAGTGGCACGCGAAGCGGACCGTGCCCGGGGTGTCGAACAGGTAGGTCGTGAGGCCGGTCTCGCCGGGGTCGACCGAGACCTCGCCGGGGATCGGCGGGTGCACCAGGTCGTGGCCGGCCTCGTGGGCGGCGTGGACCTCTGGCGGGCCGACGATGAACTCGTGGTGGATCGGGTCCTCGTTGGTGATCACGAACTCGACGAGGGTGCCCTGGTGCACGACGATCTCCTCGCTCGAGAACCGGCTGTAGCGCGTGGTGAGCTCGACGGTCACCAGTCCCGGGCCGAGCGCCGGCGGTTCGTTGCTGGCGTGCGCGGCGGCCAGCCCGTAGCCGCACACGATCGGCAGGATCGTCGCCAGCGCCACGAACACGACGGCGCCGCGAGCCTTCACGCGGCACCGCCCGGGACGAGGTCACGGCCGGCCCGCTGGTGGCGTGAGATCAGCACGGCGACGACCGCGGCGGCGCCCGAGGCCAGGCCCAGCCCGATGGGCCACATCGGCAGGCCCCGGCGCGGCGTCTGGATCAGGCGGGCCTGGGGTGCGCTGATGCCGGCCCGCTCGATGGACGGGAGGGTCGAGCCGTCGTGGGAGATGGCCAGGTCGTAGCCGAGCTGGCCGGCGGTGGCGTCGACCTTCAGGTACGAGAACCACATCGAGTCGGGCACCCACTCCATGCCCTTGTCCGACCGGAGGTCGCTGAGCAGCTGCGGCGAGGCGGCCTCGCTGCGATCGATGCCGAGCCCCTTGCCGCCGGCCAGCAGCTTGGGCTTGTCGTCGGTGAGCAGGAAGACGTCGGCCTGCACCTGCTCGCTGCTGTCGAGGCCGAGGGCGAGGATCCGGATGGGGACCCAGGGCTCCGAGGTCGGGATGGTCAGCATGATCGGCGTGCCCTGGCCCGAGGTCTGCCCGAGCGCGGCGGCCCGCGAGGCGTCGAACTTGGCGGCCATGAAGATGGGGCTGCGCGACGCGTAGTAGTCGAGCACCTCGGGCGCGTCGGGTGACAGGAAGAAGCCGTTGTCGAGCGCCCACTTCCCGACCTCGTCGCCGCCGCCCTTGAGGATGGTGATGTCGAGCGCGTCGACCTGGGTCTGCAGCAGCACCTCGGCCGATGCCTGCAAGGTGGCCGAGTCCGCGGCCGCGGCGCGGAAGCCCGTCTGCGGGGGCGCCACCTCGCGCTCGAGCCGCTGGAGCGTCCAGTCGCCGCCGCGCGTGACGTCGGAGGGCACGTCGGGCAGCGGCACGATCGACCCGACCGCCTTCCCCTCGCCGGTGAACTCGAACGACGTCACGTAGCGCTCGACCCCGTCGTGGTACGCCGCCAGGGTGGCCGTGCGCTCGAGCCGGATCGTGCCGTTCTCGCCGACGAGCCCGCCGCACGCCCCGGCCGGCCCGGCCAGCAGCGCGACCACGGCGGTGGCGAGCACCGCCCCGGCCAGCATCCGCCCGCACCCGTCGATGGCTCGCCACCCGTGTCGTGGCGCGCGTCGGCACCACGCGTTGCCCGCGTCCTCATCGGTGAACCTCCCAGTTCCCATCCCCATGCTCGACCGGAGGTCGAGGTGCAGATGAGACGCTCGCCGACCGCGAGCGGTTCCCGGGATGGCGCGACTAGTCGGTCTCGATGCGCATGGCGTCGAACTCCCAGAAGGCACGCAGCGCGCAGATCAGCCCGTCACCGTCGACCCGGTAGGTGTAGACGCCGTCGACCACGGCCCGCGAGCCGTCGGGGAACAGCGTCGTGATCGAACCGACGTTGGCCACCTCGTCGCCCGCCGCGTAGCTGGCGATGATCTGGAACCGGACCGGGTTGGGGGCGACGATCGAGTCGTAGAACGCGGCGATCTCGTCCTTGCCGTGGCGGCCTCTGCCCTCGGGGTCGAGGGGCGAGACACCGATCGGGTCCTCGCACCACCGCACCGTCGGCGAACAGCGCGAGCCAGCCCTCACGATCGCCGGCCTCGACCGCCGCCATCGATCGCTGCGACGCGAGCCGGGCCGGGTGTTCGGTGGTCATGGTCTGCGCCTCCACGGTGTCGTTGCGGGCGCCCAGCCTGGCACGCGTGGCGGCTGCCCTCTCCCTCGGCGAGCCCTCCTGCGCCGGCCCGGCCGCTGCGCGATGCTGGTCGAAGGCCGAACCACGGATCCGGCCGGAGAGCGAGGTCTCGACCATGCGGATGCGTCGAGCTGCTGCCTTGATCATCGCGACCGTTGCGCTCGCCGCCTTCACCCTGGTCGAGGCCTCCCCCGCCACCAGCGCTCCCCGCGCCGCCCTCGCCGGTCCCATCGGGAGCGGTGCCGGAACCATCTCGGGCTCGGTCACCGATCCGCAGGGAGCTCCGATCGTCGGCCTCCGGGCCCGGCTGTACGACGATCCTGCGGGCAAGACCATGACCGGCGGCATCCACGCGACCGACAGCTCCGGTCACTACGCGTTCGAAGGTCTGGCGCCCGGCTCCTACTACGTGCTGTTCGATCCCGTGTCCGTCACGTCGTCGTTCCCTGCGGGGTTGTACGTGCACCAGTGGAACGGCGGTGCCGCGACCCGGCTGCTGACGGCCCCGCTGGTCGTGACCGGTGACGAAGCGTTCGTCGTCGACGCCAGCATGGCGCTGGCCGGAGCGGTTCACGGTGTGGTGACCGACAGCATGCTCCAGCCGCTCAACGGGCCGATCACCGTCCGGCTGTACAACGACACGACCGGCGAGTTGACCAAGCTCCGAACGGCGGTCCCGTCCGGGTCGTTCGCGTTCGCGAACATCGCGCCGGGCAGCTACCACATCCGCTACGGAGACGGCATCTTCGTTCCGCCCGTCTGGTACGGCGGCACCGCCGACCGAGCGTCGTCGACCCCGGTCATCGTCATTGCCGGCCAGGACACGACTGCCAACGCGGCCATGCCGGGACCGCCGCCGGCCGTCGGCACCTGGACGGTCGACAACAGCGCGAACAACGGCACCGGCGACAACTCCCTGCGGGGGATGTCGTGCGCGTCGACGAGCTCGTGCATGGCCGTCGGGTCCTATGTGGACCCTGCCGATGGGATGGAGAAGTCGTTGGCGCAGTCCTGGAACGGCACCGCTTGGACCGTGACGCCGACACCCCTGGCCGGGACCGAGGACGACTTCTTCCGGGCGGTGTCGTGTGCGACGACCACCTCGTGCATGGCCGTCGGATCGTCGTTCCACGGTGGCGTGCAACAGACGCTGGCCGAACGCTGGAACGGGTCCACCTGGACGGAGACGCCGATGATCGACGTGAACGGCCAGGACCACTTCATGTCCGGCGTCTCGTGTCCGTCGCCGACCTGGTGCGTGGCCGTGGGGGTCAACCGGGATGACAGCGATCCTGACGTCGTCTACCCGTCGCTGGTGGAGCAGTGGGACGGAGCGTCGTGGAGGGTGGTCGACAGCCCGAACCCCGGATCGGTGTCCGAGCTGACCAGCGTCTCGTGCCCGTCGACCACGTTCTGCGTGGCGGCCGGGAGCCTCCAGGGCGGTGACGGCAGCAACGGAGCGACGGTGCTCCGGTGGGACGGCACCTCGTGGACCGCGATGGACGGACCGGCCCCCACCAACACGACGCTCGCCATCTCCGGGGTCTCGTGCGTCTCGACGACTTCGTGCAAGGCGGTGGGGCTGTTCGGTGTGAACGGCACCGGCATCTACGCGACCCTCGTCGAGTCGTGGGACGGAGTCGCGTGGACCATCGAGCAGACATTGGCCCTGCCGGGCCTCTACTCCACGATGCTCAGCGGAGTGTCGTGCACGTCGGCGACGTCGTGTGCCGCGGTCGGCCTGGACTACGGGCCTCGCAGCCCGATCAGCTTCGTCGAGATCTGGGACGGGGCGAACTGGAGGATCGCGTCCAGCCCGGTGCCGGGTTCGACCGCCAGCAGACTGGGCGGGGTGTCGTGCCCGGCAGCCGCCACCTGCCTGGCCGCCGGCAGCCAGACCACCAGCCGCGAGGCCACCCTGATCATGCAGGGACCCATCGAGTAGACGTCTCCGCCTGCGCCGGCCAGGAACCGATGTGATCGAGCCCTCCCTGCGCCAGTAGCCTCACGGCCCTCGGGGCTGTAGCTCAGTTGGCTAGAGCACCTGCTTTGCAAGCAGGGGGTCGTGGGTTCGATTCCCATCAGCTCCACTCAGTTCCGCAGTTCGCGGCTTCCGTGGCTCGGGCGAACGATGGACGTCTGACCACCCGTGAGGTGGCTGGACGTGCTTCGTGGGCCGGGATGACACGACGCCCACCGGGCCGACCCGAGCCGGCTGTGGCTCAGCTCTCTGCGGGGTCTGCGGGCTCGGTGAAGAGGTCGCCCTGGCCGGCGGCGGAGCCGGAGCTGCCGCCCCCGCGTCCTCTCAGCACGAAGGCGATGGCCACCGCGCCGACGGCACCGGCGAGCGGGCCGGCGACGTAGACCCAGTAGGCGTGCCAGTCGCGGCCGACGAGGTCGGGGCCGAAGGTGCGGGCCGGGTTCATCGATGCGCCGGAGATGGGGCTGCCCCACAGCCCGGCGAGGGCGATGTAGCCGCCGACGCCGAACGCGCCGATCGTGCCGATGTTCTGGGCGCCCGAGGCGGTGCCGAGGATGACGCTGACCAGGCCGAGGGTGAGGATGAGCTCCATCCAGAAGGCCGACATGTCGGAGTAGCCGGCCGCCGGGTAGTTCGACCCGTAGCTCGCCGAGACGTTGACCACCGCGTGGAGGAACAGGGCGGCCAGGGTTGCGCCGATCAGCTGCAGCGCGATGTAGCCGGGAACCCGCGTCCAGGGGAAGTCACGCCGCAGGGCGAAGGCGATGCTCACGGCCGGGTTGAGGTGGGCGCCCGAGACCTTGCCCATGAACAGGATGACGGCCATGACCATCAGTGCCGGGGCGGTCACCGCCGCAGTTCGGCTGATGGTGTTCGGGAAGGCCTGGCCCATCATCCCGCCGCCGGCGGCGACCAGGACGAGCAGGAAGGTGCCGAAGCCTTCGGAGAAGAGCCGGCGCCATTCCTGGCGCGGGTTGTGGAAGTCGTCCATCGGCTCGAGCACCTCGGTGTCGAACCACCGGGCCACGGCCGACTTGTTGGCGGTGCTGTCCGTCACGGTCATCGCTCCTGCGGGTTCGTCAACGCGAGTTGCTCGGTGGCGAAGGCCTCGATGCCGGCGAGAAGGTCCTTGCCGATGGCCGACAGATGTCCACGAGCCTGCCACAACGCGTCGCCGCCTGCGCCCTGCGGATGCACGGTCGGGCCAGCGGCGTTCGCGGAGCCGCTCAGGGCGTCGTGGCGGTGAGGATCGAGCCGGTGATGTCGCCGGCGACGCACAAGCCCGGCGTCGGGCACGAGAGGTCCCAGATCACGGCCATCGCGTCGACGCGATGGCGGAACCACTGGGGGTTGGCGGCCGTCGGCGTGGTCGACGCGATCACCTGCCCGGTGTTGTCTCCGGCCACGCAGTAGCCCGAGCCGGCGCACGTGATGCCCCCGATCCACTGGCCGGGATCCGCGTTCGTCACGGTCCAGTCGGACGCGACCCCGGTCGGGTTGATCGAGCGGAGGAGCTGACCGGTGCCGTTGCCCGCGACGCACAGCGAGACGGTCGGGCAGGCGATCGCACCGATCCCGCCGGAGCCGACGCTGACCGACTTCCAGTCGCCGGCCACGCCCGCCGGCTTTGTCGTCGGATGCACCCGGCCCCCCTCGTCGGCCGCGACGCAGAAGCGACGGCGACGCGCACGACACGGCCCACAGCCGCGTCGAGCTGATGACGAGCCTGGTCCATGCGCCGGCACCGCCGGTCGGGTTGGACGAGGTCAGCACCCCGCCGTTCCCGTCGACCGCGGCGCAGAAGGTGGTTGTCGGGCACGAGACGCCCCAGAGCTGCCTCGGACCGGACATCGACGCGTCGACGGTGGTCCGCGCCCACGCGCCCGCCCCACCCGTCGGGTTCGTGGAGGTCAGCACGCCCCCGGTGCCGTCGACCGCGACGCACAGCGCTGTCGACGGGCACGAGATCTTGGAGATCCAGGTGCCCGGGTCGACCGTGGCCCGGGACCACGCGGCCGCGCCACCCGTCGGGTTCGTGGAGGTGAGGACGTTGCCGGCCGAGTCACCGGCGACGCACAACGTCGTGCTCGGGCAGGCCACCGTGTCGATGTGGTTGAAGTGGTTGACCGCGGCGATCGACCACGTCGGCGCCGGCCCGGTCGGATCCACGGTCGTCACGATGTCGCCGCCCTGGTTGACCAGCGTGGACACGCCGGTCGCCGTGCACGACAGGCCGGCGGGCCAGTTGTTCCCACCGATCACGTCGACGTCGCGTGCCGACCAGGCCGAGGGTCCGCCGAGCGGATCGACCGACGTCGCGACCCGCCCCACCGAATCGCCGGCCACGCACAACGCGGTCGTCGGGCAGGACAGCGCGCCGACCCAGTTGCCGGTCAGCACGTGCGCGGCTCTCGTCCACGCTCCGGCGCCGCCCCGGGGGTCGACGCTCGTGTAGACGCTGCCGTTGTTGTCGCCGGCAGCGCAGAAGGTGGGGCTCGGGCACGACACCGAGAGCAGGAACTGACCGGGCACCGCGACGATCGATGACGACGACCACGCGCCGGCGCCCCGCCCGGGTTGAAGGAGGTGAGCAGCGAGCCCTGACCGTCGAGCGCCGCGCAGAACGAGGTGGTCGGGCAGGACATGCGCGAAGATCCGCCTGCTGCCGGCCACGTTGGTGAGCGTCCAGGCCGCCGAGGGGCCCGTCGGGTCGGTCGAGGTGAGCACGTTCCCGGCCCGGTCCGATCCCACGCAGTACGACGTCGTCGGGCACGACATCGCGCTGATGACGAAGTTCCCGTTCGGGCTGTCGTCGACGTGGATGCGCTGTCCACTGTCCCGAGGTCGGGTTCGTGGAGCTCAGGATGTTGCCGTCCCCGTCACCGGCCACGCACAGGCTCGACGACGGGCACGACAGCGACGCGATCCAGCCGGCCGGCTCGACGAGCGACCGGGTCCAGGCCCCGATCCCGCCGGTCGGATCGGTGGCGGTGAACAGGTTGCCGCCCGCGTCGCCGGCCACGCACAACGTGGACGACGGGCAGGACACCGCCTGGAGGTGGCTGACATCTCCGAAGCGGCGCGGTCACATCGACGACGGCAGGGGCCGACCAGGTCAGCGGATCGGACGCGCACCCGGCGAGCAGCAGCCCGGCGAGAGCGACGAGGCCGACGACGAGGAGCCCTCGACCGCGTCGGATCATGCCTCCTCCGACGACGCTCGACGTTGGCCCGTTGCGCACACTGCGGCGAACGATAGGACCCGCCCACGTCGAGGCGGCTCGAGGTGGTTCGTGGTCCGAGCGCCGGCGGCCACCGGCGCCGGACCGCGTCAGGCTTCGGGGTCCGGGTCGTCGATGGGGATGCGCCAGTTCAGCGTCAGGCCGAGTTGGCCGAAGAGGCCCGTCCAGTCGACGTGGCGGTGCACCGCGAGCCGACCCTCGTCGGCTGTCATGACGGTGAAGCCGTGGACCGTGACCCCGCGACCGGTGGCCAGCAGACCGTTGAAGCCGACGACGTCGACCTTCTCTCCCGAAGCCAGGTCCCCGCTGAACGTCCCCACCTCGGCGTGGATCCCGGCGAAGGACCAGGAGGTGCCGACCGAGTCCATGCCGAGCGAACCCGACCGGCGGGGATCGTCCTGCCATCCGGGCCCGGTCTCCTGGAACCACCGGAGCAGGTGGTGGCGGACGTCGGCCCGGGCCATCGCGATGCGGAACCCATCGTCCTCCCGCATCTCGGCCACGAGCCGGTCCGGGTCGTTCCTCGCGCCGTCATAGGCGTCGGCGAAGCTGCCGAGCTCGTCCATCGGGTCGAACTGGATCGGATCGATGCCATCGCCGGAGATGTCGGTCATGGCACCGCTCCGTTCGTGCGCACGCCACCGGCCGGCAGCGAGGGCGACACGATCACCGGGTCGCCGATTCCCTTGTAGATGCTCAGCTTCGGTATCCCCCATTCGGCGAAGTCGGCCATCGTCACCGTGTCGGTCGTGACCTTCGGATGGGTGGTGTCGCGCACGTGGTCGTGGTGGGTGACCACCCACATGGCGTACTCACGGTTCTGCTCATCCGCCGAGCCGCTGTTCTGCAGCACGAGGTAGTCGGGGCCCGTGCTGGGGATCGGGTGGGTGAAGCCGGCCGGCTTCACCGTCGGCGACCACGCCACCGGGCTCTCGGCCACGTTCGATCCGAGGTGCGAGGGCGTCATCAGCTCGACGGTCACCGCGCTCTGCTGTCCGGTGACCGGCTGCACGGTGACCCAGGCCTCGAACCACGGCGCCGGGCACTTCCAGAAGAGCTCGATCGGCCACAGGTCGGGCCGTGTCGCCCCGGTGCTCGGCGCTCCGTGCTCGATGCCGAGTGAGATCTCCAGAGCCCAGGCCAACGCCTCGCGCACGATCGAGAGCGGATCGCCCTTGTAGGCGATCCAGTAGCCGGTCGTCGGCTCGTTCAGGTCGACGTCGACCCAGTTCCCGGCCGCATCCTTGGCCCAGCCGAACCAGCGCCGGAGGATGTCATCGCGCACCGCCTGGCCATTGCCCAGCGGGTGCCAGTCGAACGCCGGGTGGTCCCACAACGAAGGGATGTTGTTGGGTGCGTAGTCGTCGACGAACCAGGCGAAGCCGCCGGCCCTCAGCCGGTCGAGCAGCACGACTCTCTCGGCCAGTGGCCGGTTGAGGTGTTCCTCGAGGATCCGAAGGGTCGGACCCTTTTCGAGGTGATACGGCATCCCGTCGCCCATGCCTGAGACCTCCAGGTGCGCCACGCCCGCCCACGCCGCCGTGGCTTGCAAGGTGAAGGTACCACCGGTGTCCAGCGACGCTCGGGGGCGACACGACCGCCGACGGCGGGTCTCGCGGTCAGCCCGAGGTGAGCGCGAAGACCTCCACCGGCTCGGGGAACCCCTTCAGCGAATGGGCACCCCGACCCTCGACCCGGAGGTCGGTCGAGGCGACGGCCTCGGCGACGGGTGCCGAGGTCAAGACCTCGTCACGGTCGGCCAGCGCGCACAACCGGGCGGCCTCGGCCTGCACGAGCCCGAAGAAGTCCGCACCCACCGGCACCAGGCGACCCCATGCCACCCCGCACCGGATCGACAGGGCCAGGTCCGGCTCGGCGTCGCGCCACGCCACCACGTCGTGCTGGGCCGCGGCCGCGCATCGCAGCGCCGCCTCGGGGCGGTCGAAGATCACGTTCAGTCCGTCGCCCGTGTGCTTGATCTCGGTGCCGCCGAACTCCCGCACCCGCTGGCGGAGGAGACGGTCGTGGACGTGCAGCTGCTCGACGTACGCGAGATCACCGAGCCGGGCGTTGGTCGACGTCGACCCGACGATGTCCGTCGTGAGGATCGCCCGCTGGCGGATGACCTCGGGACCGCCGACCGGGGTCGACGCCCCGAGCACCCGAGCGGTGGCCTCGCACCGGGCCGCCCATCCGTGCATCGACAGCTCGTCGAACAGGCGGACGGCGGCGTAGAGGAGCGCCTCGACGTCGTGGATCGGCTCCCCCGCCGCGGCCCCGACCTGGGCCAGCTCGAACAGCACCCGCGCCTGTTCGGGGCGGAGGCGTTGGCGCTCGGCGACGGCCAGGGCGTGGTCGAGGTGGGCGCGGGCCCGGCCGAGCTCGTCGGCATGTCGGGCCGCGGTGCCGAGCAGCCGGGGGATCGTCACCGGCCACGCCAGCGGGACGACGACGCCCGCCTCGTGGACCACCTCGAGCGGTGCTCGACCGAGCGCCACCAGCTCCGGGTCGCCGAGCAGGTCGCCGACCTCGACCAGTGCGATCGGGATGGCCAGGTTGTCCAGGCTCACCGGACCAGTCAGGCCGTGGCGCCATCGTGCGGTGAGGGCCACCGACCGAGCCACCACCACGTCGCCGGCATCGACCGCCGCCAGGGCGACGATCGTCGATGCCGCGAGGTACACGTTCGGGTCGTTGGCGTTGGTGCGCACCTCCGAACCGGTCCGGGCCGCGAGCGCTGCGGCGGCCGGCGCGACGAGCATCGCCGTGTAGGCGTGCCCGCTGCGCTGACGCAGCCGGTCGGCCGCCGCGACCAGCTCCGTCGCTCCCGGATCGCCGGCCAACGCAGCCGCGAACCCGCGCAGCGCACCGGCGAAGCCGGCCTCGCCCCAGTAGCGCGCCTCGTGACCCCGGCGCTCGAGGCGCTCGAGCTCCTCCGCCGCGGCCATCGGCTCCCCCTGCACCAGCCGGAGCAGCGCGAGCCGGCTCGACGCGGCCAGCCCGAGCACGCGGTCACCGGCGTCGCCCGCGTGGTCGACCGCGTGCTCGAAGCAACGCTCGGCCTCGACGAGCTCCACCCGGGACAGCCGCAGCAGCCCGTCGGCGAACTCCAGGCGGGTGAGTGCGTCCGACCCGGTTCCGGGCGCGAGCGCCTCCGCCTCGGCTCGTGCGATCTCGGCCAGGTCCGATCCGCCCTCGAGGTCGCCGGCCGAGTAGCGGGCCTGGGCCAGCATGGCGTCGGCCGCGACGGCCAGGGCCGGGTCCAGCCCATCCATCGCCCGCGCCGCTTCGAGCTCGCGCGTGTCCGGCCGGCGACCCCGATCGAGCGGGCGCTCCCCCAGACGGGTGCGCATCAGCAGGATCCCGGCTTCGACGGCGACGTCGGGCCGCCCCACGTCGACGGCCATCGCCGCCGCCCGCCGCAGGCGGTCCTCGCTGGCATCGGGATCGTGATCGAGGTAGGCCACCCGGCCGGCCTCGAGGTAGCAGGTCGCCAGATCGGCCGCAGGAGCACCCAGGCGGGCCCGGGCGTCGACCGAGGTCGCGAGCAGCCTCGACGCGTGGTGCCACGCGCCCCATCGCCGGGCCAGCTCGCCGGCCTCACCGCAGCAGTCGGCCAGCGCCTCGTCCGGCGCCAGGGATCCAGCCCGCAGCAGGTGGAGCGCGCTGCGGACCACCAGGTCGTCGTCGGTCACGCCGTCGAGCAGCCGCACCGCGATCTGGTGGTGCACGGCCTGCAGCTCGGTCGTGGTCAGCCCGGAGAGCAGCTGGGTCCGCACCAGCGGATGGCTGAACTCGAAGCCGCCGGCGACGCGCTGCACCAGCTGCGCGGCCTCGGCCCGGGCGATGACCTCGTCGACCCGATCGGCGCCATCCGCGACCACCCTCGCGACCTCGGTCGGATCCCACGGGTCGCCGAGCGCGGCGGCCAGCACGAGCACCGGACGATCGGACGGGTCGACCTGGTCGAGCCGCACCCGCACCGCGTCGGCGACGCTGCGCACCCGACCTCCCTGGTCGGCCCCCGGCGCCCGCGCGTCACGGTGCCCGGCGCGGAGCTGCCGATCGATCTCGGCCTGGAGCAGCAGCGGCAGGCCCGACGTGTCCTCCAGGAGCTCGCTGACCAGCTGCGAGCTGGGAGGCAGGCCGGAGCGGGTGACGAGCTCGAACACCTCGTCCTCTCCCAGGCCACCGATCTCGACGTTGCGACCGATCTCGAAGCGCGCCGCCCGACCGGGGAGGCGTCGCGCCTCGCGGCCGGCCAGCACCACGAGCAGGCGGAGCTCGGACTGCACCGCCGCCTCCTCGACCGTGAACAGCAGGTGGGTCAGGACGGCATCGGACGCCGGCTCGAGCTCATCGGCGTCGTCGAGCAGCAGCACGACCAGCCGGCGACGGGCACGGGCCAGGATCGCATCCGCGAACGCCACCGCGACCGGGTCGAGGTCGTCGTCGCGGCCGTCGTCGGCAGAGGTGGCGGAAGACGGGTCCGGTGCATCGACCCGCGAGCTGCGCACCAGCTGGCGCACCTCGGGCAGGTCGGTACACAGCCGGGCGATCGCCGCGAACGGCAGCGACGACTCGGCACCGGAGGCCGCACCCGTGAGCACGCCGTCGGCACGGAGCTCGTCGCGCAGCCACCGGAGCACCGCGGTCTTGCCCGCGCCGGGGACACCCGTGAGCACCACGAACGCCGGCCGCCCCTCAGCTGCCTCGTCGACGAAGTGGCGGAGGACCGACCGCTCACGAACTCGCCCGACGAGCGACGAGCGCCGTCGCTCCTCCGACGAGGAAGCTTCCGACACCGCCCGATGGTCGCGCGCCCACCGCCCCCGGCCAAGCGAGAACTCCGTCCGACGGCACGATGGACGTACAGCCACCCCTGAGGTCGCTGGACGTGCTTCGTGACGGGCGCTCAGGCCACCTCGGTGGCGGGCCGCTCCTCGGGCACGAGCCCAACGGGCTCGTGGTACTCGATGAACGGCGCCTGCATCATCCAGCCCTGGCGGTAGTGGTTGGTCCGCTGGGCGAGCTCGCGGTAGCGGGCCTCGGACTCCTCGAGATCGCGACGCAGGTGCCGGAGCAGCGCCTCGGCCACCTCCGGATCCATCGCCTCACGATCGCCGCGGGCCTCGGCCCGCGCCACGTCGTCGGGACAGTCTGCGATCCACCACGCCTTGACACGCCGCACTGCGTTCATCGCCGCTCCGAAGGTTCCAACTCGTCGCCACGTCGGCGAACCTCTGATGCTGAGTATCGGCAGTCTGTCGCTCCCCCGATATAGGCCGAACGACTCAGATCGTACGACCCATGCGCTCAGCGGTGGCGGAACGACAGATGTACGAGCGCTGCGTCAACCGCTGAGCGCCGGCCCCTGAGAGTGAAGAGGTCGGACGAGGCACGCTCCGAGCGCGTTTGTTAGCTTCTGCGGACCATGCCGATGCCCTCGTTCCGGGGGCTCCTGGAGCGCCTTCGGAACATCGCCAGCCCGCCGACCGACGCCGAAGATGGGACCGCTGATCCGCGAGCCGAAGCCGACCGGCTCGTCGCGTCAGGGCACCTGGTCGACGCCATCCGCGTGCTGACCGAGGCCAACCGGGTTCGCCGCGATCCCGCCATCGAACAGCGGCTCGTCGAGCTGCGGTTCGAGGCGTTCGCCCGGGCCACGCCCCCGCCGGCAACCCCGCCCTGGCCCGACACCGTCGAGGATCTGTTCCCGGGCGAGCTGGTTCCGGTCATCGACCGCGCCGACCTCACCGTCGAGAACCTGCGCAGCGCCCTGTTCAACCACGGCTCGTTGCACGTGCGCGGGCTGCTCGACCCGCCTCAGGTCGAGCAGCTGCACGCCGGCGTCGACCGCTCGATGGAGGCCTACGACGCCCACCTCTCCGGGACGACCGATCCCGAGCTCGACGGCTGGTTCGTCGAGACCCCCGAGTGCCCGGAGGCCGACCGCTCGTGGAAGCGAAAGGCCGGCGCGGTCCTCGCCGTCGACTCGCCCCCGGCGCTCTTCGACCTGATCGAGATCTTCGATCAGACGGGCATCTCCAAGTTGGCGGCCGACCACTTCGGCGAGGACCCCACCCTGCTCGGCCTCAAGACGACGCTGCGCAAGGTGCCGGCCCGGTCGTGGCGCCCCGGGGACTGGCACCAGGACGGCTCGTTCATGGGGACCGACATCCGCTCGCTGAACGTGTGGCTCGCGCTCACCCACTGCGGCGACGACGCCCCCGGCCTCGACGTGGTCGGTCGTCGGATCGACCACCTGGCCCAGAGCGGCACCGACGGGGCCGGAGCGACCTGGAGCGTCGGCGTGGCCGTGGCCGAACAGGAAGGGGCCGGCGCCATCGTCCGGCCCATCTTCGAGCCCGGCGACGCGCTGCTGTTCGACCACCTCCTGCTCCATCGCACGGCCATCGAGGCCGAGATGCAGCACGATCGCTACGCGGTGGAGACCTGGCTGTTCGCGCCCTCGACCTACGGGATCATGACGTCGACCGACGAGCAGCCGAACCCACCTCACGACCAGCGCCCCTTCTGGCTCTAGTCGACCCGCCGCTCGTCGATTCGGGCGGGCGCTCGGGCTCGATGCTCAGGCCAGCTCGATCGAGGGGCTGGGGCAGCCGGGGTTCGGCGGCGTCGGGAACGCGGGCAGCTCGAACGCAGGACGGGTCGTCGTGAAGTCCAGCGCCTCGGCCAGGTTCGTGGCGTTGGCGTCGCGGGCCGACATCGGCTCGAGCCCCCACCGCCACTCGATCATGCGGAGGATCGAGCAGTGCTCGTACGGACCTCCGGACTCGACCTTCTTCGGGGCGAAGGGGCCCATGGCGATGGCCGGCACCCGGAACCCGAGCCTCGAGTAGTCGGGGTGCGGGCCCGGGTTCGGGTTCACGTTGTCGTCGATGACCGTGGGCGGGGGCACGTGGTCGTAGAAGCCGCCGTTCTCGTCGAAGTTCACGACGAAGACCGTTCGATCCCACTGGGGGCTCGCCTTCACCGCCTCGTACACCTCGGCCACGTAGGCCTCGCCCACCAGGATGTCGCCGTGGGGGTGGTAGTCGTTCGACGTGCCCCTGAACTCGGCGATGGTGCCGTAGTCGGGCTCGATGAAGGTGACGTTGGGCAGGGTGCCGGCCGCCGCGTCGGTGAAGAACCGGTCCTTCGAGTACGAGATGTCGTCGTAGCGCTTGGAGGCGAACAGGCCGGTCATCGGCTCGTCCCAGTAGTAGTAGCCCGCGGTGAGACCGGCCTCCCGCACCCGGTCGAAGATCGACAGCTGCAGGTTCGACGGGCGGGGCTTGCCCTCGGCGGGGAAGAACTCGGTCACGTCCATGTCCGTCGCCGCGCACAGCTGGTAGAAGCGGTTCGGCCACGTGGCCGCCTGGAGCGAGCAGAAGTAGTGGTCGAACACGGTGTAGTTCTGCGCCAGCGCACCCAGCACCGGGACCTGGTCCGGGCCGTAGTACCCGACCGGGAAGTCGTCGCCGGTCGGCTGCGTCTGGAGCCAGCCGTCGAGCTTGCCGCCGTTGTAGTGCGTGACCATCGACGGCCAGTCGTGAGCCGGATCCTTGTCGCCGCACGCCTGGGTGTCGGTGCCCATGTCCACCGTGGGCACCAGGCGGGTCGGGTCCCCGTAGGCCGGGAAGCTGAGCCCCGCCTGCGTGCCCTCGGCCCCGGGCAGCCACCCCAGCAGGTGGTCGAACGAGCGGTTCTCGAGCATCAGCACGATCACGGTGTCGAACGGCGCACTCGCAGGATCCGGCAGGCCGTCACCGGCGGTGGTCGTCGAGGTCCCGCCGCTCGCGGTGTTCGTGGTCGAGTCGGACGAGCACGCTGCGGCCGCCGCCACGACGGCGGCGGAGGCTGCTCCCGCGAGGAACTCGCGGCGGGTGAGTGGTGACACGGGACCCCCCTGGTCGTCGACCCCGGCGTGCCGTGCAGCCGCCGCAGGTCGTTGCCACCCGAGGGTAAACGAAACCTGAACAGGGCATGGCCGTCGGGTGGACGGCTGCCCCGGTCAGGTGAGCGAGACGGACCCGTCGTCGGCGATCGTCCAGTACGGGTTGTGGGCGACCTCCCAGGCGTGGCCGTCGGGGTCGAGGAAGATGCCCGAGTAGCCGCCCCACTCGGTGGCCGCGCCCGGTCGGCCGATCGTCGCCCCCGCGGCCTCGGCCTCGGCCAGCACCGCATCGACCTCGGCCGGCGACCGGACGTTGTGGGCCAGGGTGATGCCGCCCCAGCCGCCGCCGTCCACCACCGTGCTGTCGAGTGCGAGCTTCGTCCGGTCCCAGAGGGCGACGATCATGGCGCCGGCCTGGATGAACACCACCTCGCCGTCGGGTGACTCCCCCGACCACCCGAGCGCCGCGTAGAAGCTGCGGGCCCGCTCGAAGTCGGCGTAGCCCAGCGTGACCAGTGAGAGTCGCGGTTCCATCCCGAGGTGCTACCACAGCAGCGCCCGACGATCCCGGGGCGCACGCCGATCACCGACGACCGATGGCGATCAGCGACGACCGACCGCCACCAGCACGTCGGCCCGCAGGCCCTCGGGGTCGGACGCCTCGGCCACCACGTCGACGAACGCGGTGGCGACGCGGTCGATCACCTCGCCCCCGAGGGCGTCGAACAGCGGCTGCACCGGCGGGGACCAGGACGGCAGGTCCAGGAAGAACCGGACGGGATCGTCGAACCGCCACCACTGGGACACGTTGTGCACCTCGACGTGGTGCAGGCCATGCTCCACGAACAGCGCCTCGAGGCCGTCGGGATGGCCGATGCGGGCCCAGGTCGGCACGCCGCCGGGAAGTTCGACCTCCGGAGCGGCGAGGGCGACCGCCCGGCGCACCAGGGCCACCAGGCTGAAGCGGTCGAGGTTCCAGACGCCGACCGCGACGTGGCCTCCCGGGCGCACGACCCTCACGAGCTCCCGGACGCCGGCGTCGATGTCGGGGAAGAAGAACAGGCCGAGCATGGAGATCGCCACGTCGAACGTCGCGTCCTCGAGCCTCAGTGATTGACCGTCCATGACCTCGACCGCCGTCCCGGGGTACCCGGCCTCGGCGACCCGGCGCGACAGGAGCTCGACCATGCCCGGTGCGAAGTCGGTGGCGAGGACGTCGGCGCCCAGCGCCAGCGCCTGCAGCGTCACGGCGCCCGATCCCGCGGCGACGTCCAGCAGGCGGGTGCCCGCGCCGACGCCGAGCAGGCGCAGCGCCTCCGCCGAGTACGGGAACGTGAACGGGGCGAACGAGACCTCGTAGCCCTCGGCCCCGGCGCTCCAGGTCTCGGGTCGCTGGTCGTAGGCGTTCCCTTCCACGGCGGGCGACTCTAGCGACGTGCCCCGTGCCGACGGGCCCGTGACGTCGAGGCCGTGACGTCGAGGCCGTGACGTCGCCGACTCGAGGCGCGAGGATCTCGCGATGCCCGACGACCCCGTCTTCGCCCTCGCCGACCGACCCGTCCACCTGGGCCTGGGCGCCACGGTCGTGCGTCAGGACCTCTTCACCGGTGAGCCCGAGTGGTACGCCCGCTACGGGGCCCGCCACCAGGACGACGGTGCCGAGGGCCGCCTCGTCACGCTGCACTCGTTCGACGAGTCGTGGGACAGCTGGGAGCGCCACCCGCACGGCGACGAGCTCGTGGTGTGCACCGAGGGCTCCATCAGGCTGTTCCAGGAGGTCGACGGCGAGATCCGCTCCGTGGTGCTCGAGGCGGGCGACGCCGTCGTCAACCCTCCCGGGGTCTGGCACACCGCCGATGTCGACGGCCCCTGCACGGCGCTGTTCATCACGGCCGGCATGGGGACGGAGAACCGCCCCCGCTGAGGTGGCCGACCCCGGTCAGCCGGGCCGTATCAGGTCGGGTCGACCGGCAGGCAGGTGGGTCCGTCGCCGGGAGCGCCGGCCATGCGGTGCAGCACCGCGGACGACACGTCGAGGGCGATCGACTCGTCGTCGTTCGCATGCGGATCGGCGGTGGCGTCGACGATCAGGCTGTAGGCGCCGCCGGATGGAGGCGACCACAGGAGCGTCGCCCTTGGTCGAGGCACGAGGTTCGCCCGCGTCCGCGATCCCGCGCCCATGCGCAGGCGCCCGCCCTCGATGCGCACGACCACCGACACCACGTGCGGGGTTCCCTCGTCGCGCACGGTCACGAGGAAGGCCTGCGGCCCGTACTCGGCGATGCGCTCCTCGACCTCGGCGATCTCGACGGCGATGCTCATGTCCGCAGGGTACGGACATCGGTCGACCACGTCGACGCGACAGCCGGTACTTCTGACGGGAAGGTTGGGCGGGTAGGTGTTCGTCGAACATCCGAGGAGGCAACACCGTGCCGATCGACGTGCTGCTGCAGATGCGATCCGGCCCCGACACCGCATTCGTGCCGGAGGCCCGCCGCACCCTGCGCCAGGCCATGGTGGGATCTCACGAGCGCTGCATCGAGGATGCCCAGCTGGTGGTGGCGGAGCTCGTCACGAACGCCATCGAGCACGCCCACAGCAACGTCGGGGTCTCGGTGGTCCGCATGGGCGACGCCCTGCGGATCGAGGTCGACGACGACGAGCGCACGAGCCAACCGAGGGTGCTGCACCCCGACCCGCTGACGGAGACCGGTCGGGGCCTGCTGATCGTCGATCAGGTCGCGCTCCGCTGGGGTGTCGACCGGCACTGGGGCGACGGCAAGACGCTCTGGGCCGAGCTGGCCTGCTGATCGATCATGAGAACTTGGTCCGGGGACGTTCGAGGCGTTCGCCGTCGATGATGAGATCCACCTTCTCGTTGTAGAAGGAGACCAGGCCGGCGATGCCGGCGGACTCGTGCAGCGGCGCTCGGTACCACCAGACGACGTCGTCCTGCTTCGTGCCGTCGACCGTGACCGAGTAGTACTCCGCGGTCCCCTTGTACGGGCACTGCGAGATGGTGTCGGTCGGCGTCAGCAGGTCGAGCCGGACGTCGGTCTTGGGCAGGTAGTAGCGGGTCGGGAGACCGGTCTCGAAGAGGAGGACGGGCCGCACCGAGTCGGCCACCACGACGCCGTCGATCTCCACCTGCACGTGGCGGGAGCTCCGCAGCACGTCGACCCTCGTGTACGGGCTGCGGGGGTGGACGTAGACCTCCTCGTCCTCCTCGAACCACGCGTCCATGGCCTCCCAGTCGAGGCGGATGGCGGTGCGCAGCTCCTCGATGGGCGAGTCGGGGAAGCGCCAGGCGGCGTCATCGGCCCGGGCGCCCCCGACCTCGATGTGGGCGTAGGTCGCGTCGCCCCGGCTCGGCGAGTGCTCGGTTCGCTCGGACGGCACCAGGAGCTCGGTGCGGACGTCTTCCTCGGGGAAGTAGTAGGCGGGGAAGTAGGGGATCTCCCACACCAGCAGGGGCCGGGTCGTGTCGGCGACCACCTCGCCGTGCAGGTAGGCCCGCACCCGCTTGTGTCCCTGTTCGACCTTCACGCGACCGCGATCAGCCATCGTCGTACCCCTCGTCGTCGGCTCCGGCGCATCCGTCCGGCTCGTGGAGCACAACGTCGCCGACGCCCGCACATGTTCCTGACCGGAGGTCGCGGTCCCGGGTCAGCGACCCCGGAAGCGGTCGAGGGTGCGGCGATCCTTCTTGGTCGGCCGGCCGGCGGACGGCTCCCGCACGAACGCAGGCGCCCGCTCGTCGCGGGGAGGCGGCGGCGGGCTGTGGTCGACGAGGCACTCAGCGGCCACGGGCGCACCGACCCGCTTGTCGATCACCCGCACCACCTCGAGCACGCGATCCTCGCCGTGGACCCGGGCCGACACCCGGTCGCCGACGCGCACGTGGCTGGCCGGCTTGGCCGGCGAGCCGTTGACCCGCACGTGCCCGCCCCGGCACGCAGTGGTGGCCTCCGACCGGGTCTTGTACATCCGGACCGCCCACAACCAGCGATCGACGCGCGTCTCGTCCACCCGCGCATCGTGGCACGGCGGGCCCGAAGTGAGCGGTCAGGCGGCCCCCGGGCCGGATGCGGCCAGCAGCAGGCCCGCGAACTGCCCGGCCATCGCGCCGTGGTCGGGTCCCGTCGGGTCGAGCCGGGTCTGCAAGGCGATGCCGTTGGCGACCGAGAGCACGAGCGACGCCATCGGCTCGGCCTCGACCCACGCCGGGATCAGGCCGTCGTCGACCATCCCCTCGATCATCTCGGCCAGCGCGGCTCCGACGCCCCGGTAGAGCTTCAGCGCGCGTCGTCGGTAGCGCGCGTCACGGGTGGCCAGGAGCAGCGCCTCGAGGTAGACGAGCGTGTCGCGCTTCGACCGCTCGAACTCGGCCAGCAGCTCTTGCACGGCGAGCAGCATGAGCTGCGCCGGTTCGCCCTCCGTCCCGAGCACGGCGAGGGCCGGCGCGACCCGGCGTTCGATCTCACCGAAGAGCGCCTCGGCGATGAGCTCGTCCTTCGATCCGAAGTGGTACGTGATGGCGGCGAGGTTGGCGTCGGCCTCGGCCGCGATCTGCCGCGACGTCGTGCCGGCCAGCCCGTGCTCCCGCACGCAGCGCCGGGCGGCGCGGAGCAGATCCTCACGGGTGTCGGACGGCCCCGGCCCTCGTGCTCGTCGTTGCTGGACGGTGTCGTTCATACGTATGTATGATAGCCACATGATCACCACCGATCGAGACCCCGGTCGACCGAGCGCCCTGGCCGCCGAGCCGAGCCCGCTCTGTCCGCTGACGGTCGAGCGGGCGAGCATGATCCACCGCTGGGACAACCTGACCTTCCTGCACTGGCGCTTCGATCCCGATGTCGTCCAACGCCTCGTGCCCCACCCGCTCGTCGTCGAGACCTTCGACGGCTCGGCATGGGTGGGGCTCGTGCCGTTCGAGATGCAGGTCCGCCTCCCCCACGTGGCGCCCGTCCCGTGGCTCTCGAACTTCCCCGAGACCAACGTGCGCACGTACGTGCGTGCGCCGGACGGCACCACGGGCGTGTGGTTCCTCTCGCTCGACGCGGCCCGATCCTCCGCGGTGGTCACCGCCCGCACCACGTACCGACTGCCGTACTTCTGGTCGAAGATGGCCGTCACGACCGTCGGCCCGGTCGTGTCGTACCGCAGCCGGCGGCGGTGGCCGGGCCCGGTCGGCGCCGCCTGCGACGTCGCCATCGAGGTCGGCGATCCGTTCTCCCCCGCCGAGCTCCACGGGCTCGACCACTGGCTCACCGCCCGCTGGAGCCTGTTCAGCGTGAGCGGCCACGGCCAGCGCGTCGCCCGCGCCGAGCACCCGCCCTGGCCGCTGCACGAGGCCACGGTGCTGCACCTGCACGACGAGCTGATCGCGGCGACCGGGCTGCCCCAGCCAGTGGGCGAGCCGCTCGTGCACTGGTCCCCGGGCGTCGAGGTGCGCATCGGGTTCCCCCACACCCTGGCCTGAGCGACGGGTCGAGCAGGGCCGCACGTCACCTGACGGTCAAGGATCGAGCCGCGATGGCCGACGAGAGGGATGGACGGGCAGGGTCGGATCTCCCACCCGCAGGGGGATGCAGGCGACACTGTCCGTGACGCCAGCCACCCACAACGTGCGAGGAACCACCCCATGCTCCAGACCTCACCCGTCGCCGCTCACGCGCGCTGCGGTCCGATCGTCGTCGGATCGCGCACCGGACGACCTGCCCGACCTGGCCCCGATGATCCACCGCCAACGGCTGGTGATCGAGGGGCGCCCACCGGAGCCGATCGACGCCCCGGCCATCTCCCGCTACCTCGTCGAGCTCGGCGAGCTGTGCGACATGCACGTCCTGACCGAACCCGGTGACCCACCGGTCCGACACCTACGGGTGGGCCGGGTGGGTCCACTGGGAGACGTCCGGCGCGCACTTCTACGCCTGGGAGCAGCCCATCCGGTTCTTCAGCGTCGACATCTACACCTGCAAGCCGTTCGACCCGGTCGAGGCCGTCGCCTTCACCGCCGCCTACTTCTCGGCCGACGAGATCGTCGGGAGGGAGTTCTGATGGACACCACCACCGGACAGGTCGACCTCGAGCTCGACCGTGACCTCGACCTCGACGTCGAGGCTCACCTCGGCGCGCTGACCGCCGACCTGGTCGCCGAGGGCGGCCGCAGCGACACGCCCTTCGGGCTGTACGTCGTGCCCGCCGCCGACCCGGCGGCCGAGCTGGCCCGCTCGGTCGAGCGCGACGTGTTCTTCGAGTACTTCGGCAACACCCCCGAGATGCTGGCGGCCGAGTACGACCCCTACGACCGGGCCAGCGTCCACCTCTGCGTCATCGACCACCGCCGCAGCCGGACCGCCGGCGCGATGCGGCTGATCCTGCCCTCGTCGGCCGGCCTCAAGACCACCGTCGACCTCGAGTCGGCCTGGGACCAACCGGTGGCGGAGGTGCTGGCCCGCACCGGCCTCGAGCTCCCCCGCGAGCGGGTCTGGGACATCGCCACGATCGCCGTGACCCCCGACTACCGAGGCGCCTCGACGAACGGGCTGATCAGCCTGGCGCTCTACCAGGGCGTCATCCAGCTGGCCCGCCACCGCGACGTCCGCTGGGTGCTGGCCATCCTCGATCTCGTCGTGCTCGACCTGATCCAGCAGGGGACCGGCCGGCCGTTCTCGACCTTCGACGGCGTCGAGCCGATGAACTACCTCGACTCGCCGTCGAGCCTCCCGGTGTGGTGCGACCTCGACGACTACGACCGACGGCTGGCCATCACCGACCCCGGGATGCACGAGATCCTGTTCCAGAGCCGGGGCCTGGAGGCCGCGGTGTCGATCCCGGCGTGGGGTGGCGGGCTGCCGACGGGCACCTCCGGCGACCGCGACCTGGCCGCCACCGCCTGACGTCACCCGCGTCTGATCTGCGCCCGGCCTGCACCTGGCCGCCCGCCCGACGAGCGCGGGTCAGGCCAGGTCGCGGACGATGCGCAGCCGGCGCTCGGAGGCCAGGCCGAGGCGCTCCATCACGGCCACGATCTCGCCGGCGGGCACGGCCGGCGAGAACCAGAAGCCCTGGGCCTCGTTGCAGCCCAGGTCGTGCAGCCGAGCCGCCTGCTCGGGCTTCTCGACGCCCTCGGCCACCGTCGAGATGCCCAGCGACGCGGCGATGGCCACCACCGCGGCGACGAGGCTGGTGTTGGCCCCGTCCGCTTCGAGGTCGCTCACGAAGGACCGGTCGATCTTGACCTCGTCGACCGGGAGGCGCTTCAGGTAGGCCAGGGACGAGTAGCCCGTGCCGAAGTCGTCGACCGAGATGCGCACGCCGGCGGAGCGGAGCGCGCTGAGCAGCTTCGAGGTCATGCCGACGTTCTCCATCAGCAGCGACTCGGTGAGCTCGAGGCACAGCGACGAGGCCGGCAGCGAGTGGTGCATCAGGGCGCGGGCCACGGTGTCGAGCAGCGAGTCGCCCCGCAGCTGACGGGCCGAGATGTTGACCGCCATCGACAGGTCGGCCGCGCCCTTGACCGTGGCCCGCAGCGAGGCCAGCTCGGCGCAGGCCTGGTTGATCACCCAGGCACCGATCTCGGTGATGAGCCCGGTGTCCTCGGCCACCGGGATGAAGACGTCGGGTGGAACCGCGCCCAGCGTCGGATGGTCCCAGCGCAGCAGCGCCTCGAGCCCGGTGACGCGGCTGTCGTGCAGCTGCAGGACGGGCTGGTAGCTCAGGGACAGCTGGCCCCGGTCGAGCGCGTGGCCGAGCTCCCGCTCGAGCTCGAGGCGACGTTCGGCCCGGTCGCGCATCGAGGCGTCGAAGAGCACGACCGCGTCGCCGCCGATGTCCTTCACCTGGTACATCGCGCTGTCGGCGTCACCCAGCATCGCCTCGGCACCGACCGGTTCGCCCGACCCCGAGCTGCAGGGCCACCCCGATGCTGGTGGCCGTCGGGATCTCGGCGTCGCGCAGGCGGAACGGCACGGCGAAGCCCAGCCGCACCCGCTCGGCCATCTCGATGGCGTGCTCGGCGTCGCGCACGCCCTGGATGACGATGACGAACTCGTCGCCGCCCACCCGACCGACGAGGTCGTCCTCGCGGAGGTTCGCCCGCAGGCGGCGGGAGACGGACACCAGCAGCTCGTCGCCCATGCTGTGGCCGAGCGTGTCGTTGATGGTCTTGAACCGGTCGACGTCGAGGAAGAGCACGGCCACGCCCTGCCCGCTGGCCGCGCCGTCGGCCAGCGCCCGGGTGAGGTGGGCCTGCACGAACGTGCGGTTCGGCAGCCCGGTGAGCGTGTCGTGCTGCGCCTGGTGGATCAGTCGGGCCTCGGAGCGGGCGTGCTGCGAGAGGGCCCTCCACACCCGCAGCGACACCGTGGCCGTCAGGGCCAAGACGATCGCGCCGAGCACGATCTGATCGCCGGTGTCGGCGCCGCTCTGCGCGAGCGAGACCAGCGCAGGGATGCAGAGCGCCAGGCCGACGAGCACGAGCCGGGCCCGACGGGGCGGGCTGTCCTCGACCTGAGGGGGGTCGGACACGAGGCGCATCGACGGGTGCAGCACCGCGACGGTGAACAGGAGGTAGGCCAACCCGTAGGGCAGGTCGAGGAACTGCTGTTGCACGTGCCACAGCCCGCTGTCGACGAACATGTAGATGACGTCGCCGATCAGCATCGAGGCCATGCCGAGCAGCACGAGGCGGAACGCGATCACGGGGCGTTGGTTGGCGCTGAAGGCCAGGCTGGCGACGATGGCGACGAGGAACACCGACAGCGCCGGATAGCAGATCAGCAGGAACTTGATCAGCCCCGACGCGTCCTTGTCGTGGAGCAGCCGGCTGATGACGAACGCCCAGGCCAGCGTGAGCGCGGCCAGGCCGGCCACGGCCGCGTCGAGCAGCGCGTCGAGGTCGCTGCCCTGGTTGCGGCGGCGAGCGCGGACGAGGCCCATGAACCCCACCGCCAGCAGCAGGTAGCCCGGCAGCGTGACGAAGTCGGGCACGAGCGAGCGCGCTCGGCTCAGATCACCGAGGGTGTCGTAGTAGGCGCGCAACGTGCCGCCGACGAGGAAGAGGGTGAGCGTGCCGCAGAAGGTCCACCACGGCCACTGGGGCTCCGGCTTCCACCGTCGGGTGCCGTACACGGTGGCCGCGACGCTGCCCGCGCCGAGCAGCACGAAGGTCAGCGAGGACGCCGATCCGAGCAGCCCAAAAGCGTGCAGGAGCAGCCAGATCCCGCCGACGACGCCGACCACGGTGGCCGGGCGCGCGGAGGGCCCCGTCGGCTCAGCCCGGGCCTCCTCGCTCATGTCTCCTGCCCTGCTTCCGTCCGCCCGCGCACCGCCGCGACGGGAACTTCCGATGTTGACCGGAGTTTGCTCCACCCGCAAGCCGCCGTCGACCAAAACAGTCCGGATGACCTACGCGGAACACCGCTGGGGGGCCGTTCCAGACGTCGTGCGACGCGACGAGCCGACCGTGCCCGAACCCGAGCGGCTGACCACGACCGACCCCTCGCCGAACCGGTAGTCACGACGTGACCCCTGGACGCGGATCGGACTACCGGTTCGGCGAGGTCAGCGGAGGAAGGTGAACCAGATCGAGCCGGCGATGCTCAGCACCAGGCGCGGTCACCGAGAGGACGATCACCCAGGTGGCGACGCCGCCGTCCTCGTCCTCGGGGATGCGCTCGCGGACCTTGGCCAGCCACCGTCGGGCGAACGGCACGTCCTGGGCCATGAGCGCCAGGCCGCCGGCGATCACGATCAAGCCAGGGCCCGGGAGCACGAGCAGGCTGATGCCGACCCCGACCACGATCACCCCGAGGGTCACCCGCAGGACGCGCAGCACGAGGCTGCGCTCGGCCTGCTCGACCGTCTCCTCCCGGTGACCGGTCTCGATCTCGGCTTCGACCGCGGCCTCGAGGAGCTCGTCGAAGTGCTCCCGGCGGTCCGACCGGGGACCGGGCTCGCGGGCCCGTGCGGTCCTCAGGGGGGTCGGCCGGGCTCACGACGCGCTCCGCCGGGCGAGCAGGCGGGCCCCCACCTTGCGGCCCTCCTCGAGCCACAGGACGGTGGACGCCACCGCGAAGCACAGGAGGACCTGGGGCGACGAGAGCGATTCGGTCTCGAAGAGGTCCTGCAGCGGACCCCACTCGACCGCCAGCACCTGCAGCAGCACGACCGAGGCGACGGCGAGCAGCAGCTTGCGGTTGGCCAGCATCTGGCGGGTGAAGACGGTCTCGTTCTCGGTGCGGGCGTTGAACACGTTGAACATCTGGAAGAGGACGAAGGTGGTGAACGCCATGCTCAGGGCGACGGACTCGCCCCAGTGGTCCCGGGCCACGACCAGCAGCCCGAGCGTGCCGACGGCCATGATCGCGCGCGAACCAGAGCAGCCGGCCGATGCGGCGAGCGGTGAGGATGGACGCGTCCGAGGCGCGCGGGGACTTGCGCATCTCGCGACCGTCGGGAGGATCGACGCCGAGGGTGATGGCCGGTGGGCCGTCGGCGATGAGGTTGACCCACAGCACCTGGATCGGCGAGAACGGGACCGGCAGGGCCAGGAGGCTGGCCCCGAGGATGGTGGCGATGGCCCCCAGGTTCGTGGACAGCTGGAACCGCACGAACTTCACGATGTTGGCGTAGATGGTGCGGCCCCGCTCGACCGCACCGACGATCGAGGCGAAGTTGTCGTCGGCCAGCACCATGTCGGCCGCCTCCTTGGTGACCTCGGTGCCGGTGATGCCCATGGCCACGCCGATGTCCGCGGTGCGCAGCGCGGCCGCGTCGTTGACCCCGTCGCCGGTCATGGCGGCGACGTGGCCGTTGGCCTTGAGCGCCCGCACCACCCGCACCTTGTGCTCGGGCGACACCCGGGCGCACACCCCGATGCCGTCGATGCGTCGGGCCAGCTCCTCGTCGTCGAAGCGGTCGAGGTCGTCGCCGCTGACGACCTCGCCCTCGATGCCGAGCGAGCGGGCGATGGCGCCGGCCGTCGAGGCGTGGTCGCCCGTGATCATCTTCACCTCGATGCCGGCCTGGTGGCACAGCGCGATGGCGGCCCGGGCCTCGTCGCGGGGCGGGTCGACGATGCCGACCAGCCCGTCGAGCGTGAGCCCGTCGACGTAGCGATCCGCGTCGGCGACCGTGCCGTCGGCCGCCAGGGCCACCTCGCCGGCCGGGAAGCGGCGCGACGCCAGCGCGAGCACCCGCAGCCCGGTGCCGGCCAGGCGATCGTTCTCCGCCAGGCGGTCGGCCCGCACGTCGTCGTCGGCGGCCACCCGACCGCCGGCGCCGTCGGCCACGGCGGCGCAGCGGCCGAGCAGGCGGTCGGGGGCGCCCTTCACGTAGCAGACGATCTCGTCGCCGTCGGCGTGGAACGTGGCCATGTACTTGGTGGCCGAGTCGAACGGCACCTCGCCGATGCGGGGCGACGCCGCCCGCCGGGCGTCGACGTCGAGCCCGGCCTTCGTGGCCAGCACGACGAGGGCGCCCTCGGTGGGGTCGCCGACCAGCACGCCGTCGCGCACCGCGGCGTCGTTGCAGAGCGCGCCGGCCTCGACCGCCCGCAGGACGTCGCCCCGATCGTGCAGGCCGTCCGACGACGCATCGTCGGCCGTGGACAGCGTGCCTTCCGAGCCGTAGCCCGAGCCGTCGATCTGGACGCCGGAGGTCGCCGATCGAGAGCTGCTGGGCGGTCATCTGGTTCAGCGTGAGCGTGCCCGTCTTGTCGGAGCAGATGACGGTGGTCGACCCGAGCGTCTCGACCGAGTGCAGCCGCTTCACGATGGCGTTGCGCTTGGCCATCTGGCTCACGCCAACGGCCAGGGTGACGGTGACGACCGCGGGGAGGCCCTCGGGGATGGCCGCCACGGCCAGGGCCACGGCGCCCAGCATGGCGGTGTTGAAGTCCGCGCCCTGGACCACCTGCAGCACGAAGACCAGCGCCACGGCCCCGATCGCGATGATCGCCAACCGACGGCTGAGCCCGTCGAGCTGGCGCTCGAGCGGCGTCGGGCCGGGGTCGGCCGCGGCCAGCAGCTCGGCGACCTTGCCCATCTCGGTGCGCATGCCCGTCTCGGTGACGACCAGCTCGGCCCGGCCCTTGGTGACCGTGGTGTTGAGGTAGGCCAGGTTGGCCCGGTCGCCGATCGAGAGGTCGACGGCGGGATCGGTCTCGATGGCGTCGGTCCACTTGTCGACGGGGACCGACTCGCCGGTGAGCGCCGACTCGTCGATCGACAGCCCGGCGGCCAGGGTCAGCCGGCCGTCGGCCGGCACGCGGTCGCCCGGCTCGAGCAGGACGACGTCGCCGGGGACGAGGTCGTCGATCGGCACCTCGTCGAGCCGCCCGTCCCGGCGGACCCGCACCGTGGTCACGAGCATGCGCTCGAGCGCGGCCATCGCGGTCTCGGCCTTGGCCTCCTGGAAGTAGCCGAGGATGGCGTTGAGCACCAGGACGACGGCGATCACGACCGTGTCCTTCAGGTCACCGACCGCGCCGGCCAGCACGGCGGCGGCCGCCAGCACCGCGACGATGCCGCTGCGGAACTGGTCGAGGAACTTCTTCCACTCCGGCCGGGTCGGCTGGTCGGCCAGCTTGTTGGGGCCGAACCGGGCCCGGCGACGTACGACCTCGGCCTGCGACAGCCCGTCTGCGGCGTCGACCCGGAGGTCGGCCAGCACCTGCTCGACGTCGAGCAGGGCCCACGCGGTGCCCGTCGGGCACGACGGGATGATCATTGGAAGCGGGTACAGGGGTCGAGGTCACGATGCTCCGGTGGGGCGTGGGCCAACGGCCGTGCGGTCTGCAGGACCGGGCGGCCGACCGGAGGTCTCCCCCGTAGCGAACCCGAGCTCGCTACCGATGGCACCGGAGCGCCCTCAGGAGGACGATCGTGATGACGACACCATCGAGGTGGGGTACTCCCCTCTCGTGCAGGAGTATGGCGGGACGGGGCCCGGGTGGCAACCAGCCGTCGACGTGTCGCCCCCGTCAGAGGTGTGCCATGGTGGGGCGATGGTGATGAAGAACCTGCGCAAGCGCCTCAACACCAGCGTCGACGAGCTCGACAGCACCCGCCTGCAGAAGGGCTACGCGGCCGAGGGCGTCTGCAAGATCGGTGAAGCCCCGCTGCGCGAGCCGATCACCCTGTCGGGCGAGGTGAAGGAGACCCGGGTGGTCCCCCGGGCCGACGTGCCGAGCCTCGAGGTCACCATCGGCGACGGCACCGGGCGGGCCATCGTGGTGTTCACGGGCCGTCGCAAGCTGCCCGGCCTCAAGCTGGGCGGCGGCCTCCGGGTCGAGGGCGTGGGCCGGCTCGAACGCAACCGCCTCACCCTGCTCAACCCCAGCTACACGCTGACCTGATCTCTCTGCCCTCGCTCGCAAGCTCGCTGCGGGCGGCCTTCGCCCATCTGGCGACTACCCGACGAGGATGTGGCGGACGTCGTCCTCGGACTCGTTGCTGACGAGCACCAGCACCTCGTCCCCGCTGAACAGCACGGTGTCGCCCCGGGGGACGACGACGCGGTCCTGACGGAGGATGGCGACCACGGTGGAGTCCCGGGGCAGACCGAGCTCCTGGACCTCCTTGCCCTCGGCCGGCGAACCGTCGGCCAGGGTGACCTCGGACAGCCGGACCCGGCCGCCCTCGAAGGCGAGCAGCCGCACGAGGCTGCCGACCGACAGGGCCTCCTCGACCAGAGCCGTGAGCAGGTGCGGGGTCGACACGGAGACGTCGGTGCCCCAGGTCTCGTTGAAGAGCCACTCGTTGGCCGGGTTGTTGACCCGGGCCACGACGCGGGGCACGCCGAACTCCTGCTTGGCCAGCAGGGAGATCACGAGGTTGTCCTCGTCGTCACCGGTGACGGCCACGACGACGTCGGCCTTGCCCGGTTCGGCCTTCACGAACTCCGACACCTCGCAGGCGTCGGCCTGCAGCCAGCTCACGCCCTCGGGCTCGTTGTTGGCCAGGGCCTGGGCGACCCGGTTCGGATCCTCCTCGACGATGAGCACGTCGTGGCCGCTGGCGTGGAGCTCACGAGCGATGTAGGTGCCGACGTTGCCGCCACCGACCAGTACGACTCGCATCAGTGGCCTCCCTTGGCCGGTCCGGCCGCAAGGGCCGCATCGACGACGTCGATCGCATCGCCGGACACGGCCAGCCACACGAGATCGCCCTCCTGGGCCAGCAGCCCGGGGGTCGGGATGGCGCCCTTGCCGAGGCGGGACAGGCCGGCGACGCGGACCACGCCGTCCGACTCGAGGTCGTCGAGGGGGTGGCCGGCCCACGTGTCGGGGATGCTGCGCTCGATGAGGCAGACCTGGGCCGACGGGTCGATCCACTCGACGCCGGCGGTGTCGGGGAGGATGCGGCGGAGCACCCGCTCGATCGTCCACTGCACGGTGGCCACCGTCGGGATGCCCAGGCGCTCGTAGATGGCGGCTCGGCGCTGGTCGTAGATGCGGGCCACGACCCGGTCGATCGAGAACGCCTCACGGGCGACGCGGGCGACCACGATGTTGGAGTTGTCGCCGTTGGTGACCGCCGCCAGCGCCCCGGCCTCCTCGACCCCGGCATCGAGCAGTCGGGCCCGGTCGAAGCCGACCCCGACGATGGTGCGGCCGCTGAAGTCCGGTGGCAGGCGGCGGAAGGCCTCGGCCCGGCGATCGATGACGGCCACGGTGTGGCCCTGGGACTCGAGGTTGGCGGCCAGGCCTGAGCCGACCCGTCCGCACCCGACGACGATGACGTGCACCTACCGGACCTCCTCCTGCCCAGACGGGCACGAGCGGGCATCCTAAGCCCCGCGCCACACGACCCTCCAGCCCGCACGGCACCGGGCCATGCTCTGCGCACGACCTGTCCGGAAGCTGACGTGGGGGCGTCGGGCATTGTCGGCGCCCGCACCCGGTCGCCTAGATTCAACCGATCCGTCCGGGGCGCGATGGCCATCCGACCACAGGGGCAGCACATGTACTCAGGCTTGAAGCGGCTGATCGTCGGGCCGCCGATCGCCAGCACCGAGGAGCAGCACCAGCGCCTCGGCCGGCCGACGGCGCTGACGGTGTTCGCGTCGGACGCGATCTCCTCCACCGCCTACGCCACGGAGGAGATCCTGCTCGTCCTCGTGCCCGTCGTCGGCATGACGCGCGCTGAACACGCTGGTCCCCATCTCGATCGTCGTCGCGATCCTCCTGGCCATCGTGATCACGAGCTACCGACAGACCATCTACGCCTACCCGAGCGGCGGCGGCTCCTACGTGGTGAGCCGCGAGAACCTCGGCGCGATGCCGTCCCTGGTGGCCGGCGCCTCGCTGCTGGTCGACTACATCCTGACCGTCGCGGTGTCGATCTCCGCCGGCGTCGCCGCCGTCACCTCGGCGTTCGAGGGGCTGCGGCCCTATCGCATCGAGCTCTGCCTGGGCGCGCTGCTGGTCATGACGCTGGCCAACCTCCGCGGCACCAAGGAGAGCGGCAAGCTCTTCGCCCCGCCCGTCTACACCTACGTGGTCAGCCTGGCCTTCCTCATCACGTTCGGCCTGTTCGAGGTGTTCGCCCGCGGACTGCACGCCATGCCGGTGAACGTCGAGTCGCTCAGCGACATCGCCATCAACACCGGCCCGGCCGGCAACCCGCTCTTCACCGGGCTGACCGTCCTGCTGCTGCTCCGGGCGTTCTCCTCCGGCGCCGTCGCACTGACCGGTGTCGAGGCCATCTCCAACGGCGTGCCCGCCTTCAAGAAGCCCGAGTCGCACAACGCGGCCACCACGCTCATGGCCATGGGCTTCATCCTCGGCTTCGCCTTCATGGGCCTGTCGGTGCTGGCCCACAACCTCCAGCCGACGGTCAGCGAGAACGAGACGCTGCTCTCGACGATGGCCAACTACCTCTACCGGGACGGGCCCAGCAGCATCGGCAGCATCGGCGTCGTCCTCTACTACGTGCTGCAGTTCTCGACGTTCGCCATCCTGGTGCTGGCGGCCAACACCGCCTTCGCCGACTTCCCCCGGGTCTCCTCGATCATCGCGGCCGACGGCTACCTGCCCCGCCAGCTCGGCAACCGGGGCGATCGGCTGGTGTTCTCGAACGGCATCCTCGTGCTGGCGGTGGTGGCCGGCATCCTGATCGTGGCGTTCGGCGGCATCACCAGCGCCCTGATCCCGCTCTACGCCGTCGGCGTGTTCACCGGGTTCACGCTCTCGCAGGCCGGCATGGTGATCCACCACCGCAAGGAGCGCGAGAAGGGCTGGCGTCGCAACCAGGTGATCAACGCCGTGGGCTGCGTGCGCGACGCTCATCGTGCTGGTCGTGGTGGTCGTCTCGAAGTTCACCTACGGCGCCTGGATCCCCGTCGCGCTGATCCCGGTGATCGTCATCTTCTTCCGCTCGATCCACAAGCACTACGTCCGGGTCGAGCAGGCGCTCGAGGTCCCGCTCGACTACCGATCACGCCGGCACCGCCACACCGTCATCGTGCTGGTCGGCCGCGTGCACCGGGGCGTCCTCGACGCCCTCACCTACGCCCGGTCGCTCGCCCCCGACCGCCTGATCGCGCTGACGATCGTCCACGACGAGCACCAGCAGCACGCCATCACCGCGGAGTGGGAGCGCCACGACATCCCGGTCGAGCTGCGGACCGTCTACTCGCCCTACCGCGAGCTGGCCACACCGGTGATGCAGTTCATCGACGACCTCGACAGGGAGTGGCCCGACGACATCATCACCGTCGTCGTGCCCGAGTTCCTGCTCAGCCACTGGTGGGAGCAGCTCCTGCACAACCAGAGCGCCCTCGTGCTGCGCACCCGGCTCCGGCTGCGACCCAACACGGTCGTCGTCGCCGTCCCCGTGCACCTCGACGCCGGCGAAGAAGCCCTCTACTAGCCCGAGCGCTTCGCTCGCCGCCCTCCTCCCCGAACCTGGGGCCCTCAGGCGCGCCCCAGCGCGCGGCATCGCCCCAGGTTGGGACGTCTGGTCAGGAGGTTGGGAGGACTGGTCAGGCCGTCTGGGCGGACGGGGAGCCGATCTCGCCGTCGGCCAGCGCGAACGCGGCGTACTCCTCTTCGGTGTCGGCCCAGTCCTCGAACTGGATCACGCCGATCTCGGTGAAGCGGTCGCGGAGCCACCCGCCGCTGGCGTCGAGGAGGCCGAGCTTCTTGCAGTTCGGCACGATCTTGGCGAACAGCATCTGCTGGAACGGATCCTCGAGGCGATCGCCGCGCATGCGCTTGATGATCTCCTTGGGATCGGCGCCCATGCGCTCCCACACCTCGACGGCCAGCAGGCGATCGCGCATGCGGACGGCGGCCTCGAAGGCGAACTCCTGGCGCTCGCGCAGCTCCACGTCGGTCAGCTCGGCGTAGTACTCCTTGAGCGAGAGCACGCCGAAGGCCACGTGGCGGGCCTCGTCGCTCATGACGTAGCGCAGCAGCTGCTTGAGCAGCGGATCGGGCGTCATCGAGTGCATGAACCCGAAGGCGGCGAGGGCCAGGCCCTCGACCATGATCTGCATGCCGAGGTAGGTCATGTCCCACCGGCTGTCGTTGAGGATGTCCTCGAGCAGCAGGCCCAGGTGGGTGTTCAGCGGGTAGTGGCCGGTGAGCTTGGTGTCGAGGTACTTGGCGAAGACCTCGACGTGGCGGGCCTCGTCCATGACCTGCGTGGCGGCGTAGTACTTGGCGTCGATCCACGGCACCGTCTCGACGATCTTGGCCGTGCACAGCAGCGCTCCCTGCTCACCGTGCATGAACTGGCTGAGGCTCCAGCTCTGCTGCTCGATGCCCCACTGCGTCCACTCCTTGCCCGTCCACTTGGCCAGCGGGGTGCCGGTCGGGTCGAAGTCCATGGCCTCCCAGTTGGGCTCGGCCCCGTTGGCGAACACGGCGATGGCCTCGGGGTCGACCTCGATCGACCAGTCGAGGTCGGTCTCGCCGTTCCACTGCGAGTTCTTGGCCTTCTCGTAGAGCTTGTTCAGCGCCGGGCGGGCGCCCTTCTCGTAGTCCCAGGTGAAGATGGCGTCGGCCCCGTCGGCGACCGTGGTGATGGCGGCGTCGACGTAGTGGTTGCTCGACGCTCAGGATGGCGTCGAGGTCGTTGGCGTCATCGCGATCGATGAGCTCCTGGTACGACGAGTACTCGGCCATGGTGAGCTTCCCCTGTTCGCTGCGGTAGATGGGCCACCGCTGTTTCGAGTGATAATACAAAACCTGTCGTATGTCGCAAGGGTCGCGACAGAAGTCACAGAAGGCCATCGGCAGGACGTGGAAGTAGGTTGACCAGCGTGAGCAAGCTCAGGTGGGGCGACGAGGTGCCGGCCGACGTCGACGCGGCTCGGCAGCGCCTGCTCGACGCGGCCGAGGCCTGCATCGACCGCTACGGCCTGGCCAAGACCACCGTCGAGGACATCGCCACCGAGGCGAAGGTCTCGCGGGCCACGATCTATCGCTACTTCGACAACCGCGACGAGCTCGTGCTGGCCGTCGTGCTGCGCAGCCTCGACCGCTCGCGGGAGGGCGAGCTCGACGAGTACTTCACCGGCGCCGACCACCCCCGAGCAGTTCGGCGACGCCGTGGTCGACGCCATGGTCCACCTGCTCGACCGGCTGCGCCACGACCCCAAGCTCGGCGTGCTGCTCAACCGCGACAGCGGCGGCGTGTCGGCCACCATCAGCGGGGCGAGCCAGGCGCTGTTCTCGATCGTGATCGCCGACTGGCACCCCCGCATGACGTCGGCGCAGCAGGCCGGCCTCCTGCGGGCCGACCTCGACGTCGACGAGCTGTCGGAGTGGGTGCTGCGCTCGATCCTGTCGCTGCTGACCGTCGACGGTCCCCGCCACCACAGCCCCGACGAGGAGCGCCGCCTGCTGGCCACGTTCCTGGCGCCGGCCCTGCTCCCCGTCCAGGTTCCGCTCGCCAGCACCTAGCCGCCGACCCGGAACCAGCCAGGGTCAGCCCGCCGAGCTGCTCAGCGGGCCGAGCTGCTCAGCGGGCCGAGCCGGCCACCAGGCCGAGGCCGCCGAGGCCGGGCAGCCGGTCGATGCAGCGGTCGATGCGGCCGGCGGCCTTCTGCCCGTCCGGGTCGCCGAACAGGTAGTGGGCCACGAAGCGCACGTCCTCGCCGTCGTGGATGCCGGCCCCGACCGGGGTCCAGAAGCGGCGCAGCGCCCAGCGGGTGATGCGCTGGGCCCGGCGGTCGCCCTCGAGGCGCTGACCGGCCTGCGAGGCGTAGAAGTCGATGTGGCGACCCTCCTGCTTCATGATCCGGTGCAGCAGCGTCGACAGCGTCGGGTGCTGGGCCTTGGCCACGAGCCGGCCGTAGGCGGCCTGGGCCGTCCACTCGTTGATCGCGCCCCACGTCATGTGCACGGTGGGGACGTGGCGGGTGACGTGCGAGGCCAGCATCGTGCCGACCGGGATGACGCGGTCGTGCAGGGTCGGGCGGCGCTTCTGCGGCACCCGCTCGTCGCTGCCGGGCTCGCCGTGGGCCTCGAGCACCCGGCCGATGGCCTCGCCGTGGAAGTACTCCTCGAACGCCCAGAACGTGAGGAAGGAGGTGATCTCGTGGTCGAGGTGCGCGTCGGTGACCAGCACGTCGCGCAGGTAGATGATCGTGTTGTGCTCGACGTCGTGCATGTACCGCAGGCACCGGAGCGCATCGGGATCGAGCGGGTCGTCGCGGAACGAGTCGAAGTCGACGTCGTCCACCTGCACCCGGTCGGTTCGCGTCTTGAGGTCGTCGATGGTGAGCTTCACGGCTGCCGTCCGTTCTCGTCAGTCGGATCGGATCACTGGTCGGATCACTGGTCGGTCTGAAGGCTGGAACTTTGTGTCAGTCGATCGGCGCCTTGCGACCGTCGGCTCGCCGAGCAGCCGGGCCCTCGGCCCCCCGGGCGAGGTTGCCGGCCGAGTTGAGCAGGCCGACGTGCGAGAACGCTTGGGGGAAGTTTCCCACCATTCGTGCCGACGTGACGTCCCATTCCTCCGACAGGAGACCGACGTCGTTGCGCAGGGCGAGCAACGCCTCGAAGCGCTCGCGGGCGTCGTCGATGCGACCGAGCATGACCAGGTTGTCGACGAGCCAGAACGTGGTGAGCAGGAACGCCCCCTCACCAGGTGGCAACCCGTCGACCGACGCCGATCCGTCGTCGGCGATGGGCGACCCGTCGGGCGCGACGTCGGTGCGGTACCGGAGCACGAACCCGTCGACCAGCAGATCGGACTCGATCGCTTCGACGGTGGCGATGATCCTCGGGTCGTCGGGCGGGAGGAAGCCGACGAGCACCAGCATGAGGAGGCTCGCGTCGACCTGGGTCGATCCGTAGAACTGGGTGAAGCAGCCGCGGTCGGGATCGATGCCCTTCTCGCACACCTGGGCGTGGATCTCCGCGCACAGCTCGCGCCACGGCTCGATGTCCGCAGCCGTCTCGAGGCCGTCGACGGCGATGCCCTCCGCGAGCGCGTGCTCGAGCATCCGCACCCAGCGATCGACAGCCACCCAGGCCATCACCTTGGAGTGCACGAAGTGGCGGCGGGGACCGCGCACCTCCCAGATGCCCTCGTCGGGCTCGGTCCACACCGTGCGGACGTGCTCGACGAGGAACCGGCCGAGGTCCCACAAGCCAGTGGCCGGCGACGCGTTGACCGTGGCACCGATCTCCGGGGCCGGCCTCGGTCTTCGGCAGCACGGTGGTCGCGGTGAGCAGCATGTCGAGGGTCTCGCCGTAGACGTCGAGCTGGAACTGCTCGCTCGCCGCGTTGCCGATGCGGACCGGTGCGGAGCCCTCGTAGCCCGGCAGCCAGTCGACGGTGCTCTCGGTGAGGCGGCGGTCGCCGGTCGACGCCGTACATGATCTGCAACTTGTCGGGGCTGCCGGCCACCGCTCGTCGCAGCCACCGGTTCCAGGCGTCGGCCTCGTGGACGTACCCGGCATCGAGCAGCGCGTGCAAGGTGAAGGTGGCGTCGCGCAGCCAGCAGTAGCGGTAGTCCCAGTTGCGAGGGCCGCCGATCTGCTCGGGCAGCGACGTGGTCGGCGCGGCGCACGATGCCGCCGGTCGGGCCGAAGGTCAGCGCCTTCAGCGTGATGAGCGAGCGACGGGCGGCGTCGGCCCACTCCTCGGGCACCACGGCCCGGTCGGCCCAGTCCCGCCACCACGACTCGGTCCGGGACAGCAGCACGAGCGGGTCACCGACGTCGTCGCTGCTGGGCACCTTCTGGTACGACTGGAACCAGGTGAGGCAGAACGGCACCCGATCGCCTTCGGCCACGTCGAACGACGACACGGTGGTCAGGTCCCGACCTTCGAGCTGCGACCGAGGTGCGCACCACCACTGCGTCGCACCCGCCGACGGCGAGGATGCCTCCGTCGATGCGGCGCACCCACGGCACGATCGAGCCGTAGTCGAAGCGCATCCGCAGGTCGGTGTGCATGCGCACCGTGCCCGAGCGGCCTTCGACGACCCGGATCACCGACGGCACCCCTTCGCGGATCGGCATGAAGTCGATCACCGCCACCGTGCCCTCGGCGGTGGTGAACTCGGTCTCGAGCACGAGCGTGTCGCCCCGGTAGCGCCGGGTCACCGTCGCGTCATCGGCGGCGGGCGCGAGCAGCCAGCGGCCGTGCTCCTCGTCGCCGAGCAGGGCGGCGAAGCAGGCGGACCCGTCGAACCGAGGCAGGCACAGCCAGTCGATCGAACCGTCGATCCCGACGAGCGCCGCGGTCTCGGTGTCGCCGATCAGCGCGTAGTCCTCGATGGGCAAGGCCATGCCCTCAGCATGACCGCTGCTGCGCCCACCTTGTCGGATCGAGCCGGGTTACCGTGGCGAGCCGCCACCCCGACGAGGTCTCCGATGATGCCGCCCCCTCCGTCCGAAGATCGCCCTCGGTCCGACTGCCTGGTCATGCTCGGCGTGACCGGCGACCTGGCCAAGAAGAAGCTGATCCCCGCGGTCTACCGGCTGCACGCCCGTGGCCTCCTGAACATCCCCGTGGTGGGTCTGGCCCGGCCGGACTGGAGCCACGTCGACCTGGCCAACCACGTGCGCGGCTCGCTCGAGGACTCCGGTGAGAAGTTCGACAACAAGACCCTCGACGACCTGCTCGAGCATTGGAGCTACGTCTCCGGGGAGTACGAGGACCCGCAGACCTTCGTGAAGCTCAAGCGGGCGGTGCGCGCCGCCGAGCACCCGGTCTTCCACATGGCCATCCCGCCCTCGATGTTCGAGTGCGTGGCCGGCGGCCTGGCCGAGGTCGGGCTCAACAGGGGCGCTCGGCTCATCGTCGAGAAGCCGTTCGGCCGCGACCTGGCCTCCGCCATCGAGCTCAACGCCACCATCCAGCAGCACTTCTCCGAGAACGCGGTCTTCCGCATCGACCACTTCCTCGGCAAGGAGGCGATGCGCAGCCTGCTCATCACCCGCTTCGCCAACGCCATCCTCGAGCCGCTGTGGCGGCGCACCTACGTGTCCGCGGTGAAGATCACCATGGCGGAGTCGTTCGGCGTCGAGGACCGCGGCTCGTTCTACGACTCGGTCGGCGCGCTGCGCGATGTCATGCAGAACCACCTGCTGCAGATGGTGGCGCTGTTCGCCATGGAGCAGCCGGTGAACGAGAGCGCGAACGCCCTGCGCGACGAGAAGACCAAGGTGCTCATGGCGGCCCGGCCGGTCGACCCGAAGAACTTCGTCCGGGGCCAGTACCACGGCTACCGGTCGGTGCCCGGGGTGGCGGCCGACTCCGACACCGAGACGTTCGGCGCGTTCCGCGTCGACTTCGACTCGCCCCGCTGGGGCGGGGTGCCGTTCTTCCTCCGGGCCGGCAAGGCGATGGCCGAGACCGCCACCGAGATGACCATCGAGTTCGCCGCGCCGCCGCGGCCGCTCTGGCTGCACGACGACGCGCACCTGCCGCCGAACCGCATCCGCATCGAGGCCAAGCCCGACAGCTTCACCGCGCTGACCTGGCTGCGGAAGGCGCCCGGCGACGAGATGGTGCCCGAGCCGATCACGCTGGCGCCCGACATCGGCCAGCGCGGCGACATCGGCCCCGAACCCTACGAGCTGCTGCTCGAGGACGCGATGGAGGGCGACCCCACGCTGTTCGCCCGACAGGACTCGATCGAGGAGTCGTGGCGCATCGTCGAGCCGATCCTCACCGACTACCCCAAGGCCATCCAGTACGAGCGGGGGTCGTGGGGTCCGGCCGCGGCCCGCAAGCTCGTCGACGGGTTCGGGCCCTGGCCGGGTGAGCCGGTCGCGTGACTGATCCGGAGGCCGAGCACGACGTCTGGGTGCTGCGCCACGGGGCCACCGAGTGGAGCGTGTCGGGACGCCACACCGGACGCACCGACCTACCCCTCACCGACGATGGCCGGACCCAGGCCGCGCGCGGTGGGGCAGATCCTCGCCGGGCAGCGGTTCGCCCGGGTGCTCGTCAGCCCGTTGGGCCGCGCCCGCGAGACCTGCGCGCTGGCCGGCTACGCGGACCAGGCCGAGCTCACCGACGACCTGCGGGAGTTCGACTACGGCGACTCGAAGGCCTGACGACCCAGCAGATCCGCGAGACCGTGCCCGGCTGGACGGTGTGGACCCACCCCTGCCCGGGTGGCGAGACGCTCGCCGACGTCGGCGGCCCGGGTCGATCGGGTCATCGCGACGGCGCGAGCCGTCGAGGGCCGGTCGCCCTGTTCGCCCACGGCCACGTGCTCCGGATCCTCACCGCCCGTTGGTGCGAGCTCGATCCGATCGAGGGTCGACGCTTCCCGCTCGACACCGGGACGGTCGGCATCCTCGGCTACGAGCACGGCTTCCCCGGCGTCCGCCGCTGGAACTCGACCGCCTGACCGCAGGCCCTGACCACAGGCTCCCGCCCTCAGGCCCCGGCCCTCAGGCCCGGATCTGGGCGATGGCCGCCTCGGCGTCGCCCTGGAAGCGCCGGATGGCGGCCGCCACGTAGTCGGCCGGGTCGAGGTCGTCGTTGCGGACGAGCGGGGTGAGGTCCATCGCGTAGGTGATCTCGTCGGCCTCCTCCACCGCACGCGGCTCGAGCAGGGTGGCGTTGGCGAGCCGCCGGCCCCGCTCGGCCAGGTCGTAGCGCTTGCCGTCCTCCAGCTGGCTGACGAACACGGCGGCCAGCCGATCGGCCAGCTCGCCGTAGCGGCTCACGTCGAGGAGGACCTTCTCGTCGTCGCCCAACCAGTCGAGGTTGCGCCAGCCCTCGATGCCGACGACCTGCCAGGGCCGCTGGTCGAGCGGGAGCGAGCGCAGCGCGTCGACCGTGGCCAGCCCGGCCGCGAGGTGCGTGGTGTGCTTGTCGGCCAGGTTGTGCGTGTAGACGTTCACCGGGCGGGTGGCGGCCAGGATCTCGGCCAGCTCGGCCACCAACCGGGCGTAGCCGTCGTCGCCCGCCTCGCCCCGGATCGACGGACTGGGATGACCGAGCTGCACGATCGCGCCGTAGCCGCCGAGCTCGGCCGCGGCCCGCTGCTCGTCGCGGCGCACGACCGCCATCTCGTCGTCGGTCACGTCGGCGTAGCGGCCGGTGCGCACGCTCCCGACGCCGTCGGTGCAGGTGACGCCGGTGAACCACCGGTCGGGGTCGTCGAGGCACGCCCCGATCGGAGCGATGGCCATGAACTCGAGGTCGTCCTGGTGGGCGACGATGCCGAGGTCGGTGGTGCGGGCCAGGGCGGCGTCGAGCGGCGCACCGTCGGGCACCCACACGTCGGCCCGCGGCCGCGGGTAGGAGAGCGTCATGGGCGCAGACCCTACGACGAGGCCCTCGTGGCGCTCACCTCGCCGGGGTGCGCCGCCCGGTGGGTGGGACGATCAGTCCTGGGGACCGCGACGGCGGATGAGCGCCCGCTCCATCCGATCGTCGATCGACGGTCCGGGATGGCGATGGGCCACGACCGTGGCCCCGCTCCCGACGCCGTCGAAGGTGAGGACGCTGTCGAGCTGGACGTCGGCCGGCAGCATCGAGCGGGGGAAGACCCACTCCTCGCCGTCCGCTCCCATCTCCACGGTGGCCACCAGGTCGTCGAGCTCGATCACGACCCCGTTGACCTCGACCTCGGTGGGCCGGGTCTGCACCTGCTGGCTCTCGGACACCTCGAGCCCCGAATCCGCACGCGTGAGCATGGCTGTACTTCGACACGCCAGCCGCCTCCGCGATATGTGCCGAACGGCTCATTTTTGGTCAACCCGGTCTCGGCCCGATCGGCGGCTCCGCCGGGATTGACCGGCGGAGCCTGCACCGACCACACTCGAGCCGTCCAGACTTGACCGAGCGGTCTAGTTTCTGGGGGAAGCCAGTATCGTTCCGTCTGCGTCGGGCCGCCCGCCGGCTGACGTCGCACCGTCAACTCGTTGCCGCTCCAGGCACCTTGGGCCCGAGGGTCGCGCAGCACCCCACAAAAGGAGCCATCACATGGCCACCGCAGTCATCGTCGACGCCGTCCGCACCGCGAGCGGGAAGCGCAACGGCCAGCTCTCGGGCTGGCACCCGGTCGATCTCGCGGCCGAGACCCTCAAGGCCCTCGTCGAGCGCAACGGCCTCGATCCGGCCCTGATCGACGACGTCATCATGGGCTGCGTCATGCAGGTCGGCGCCCAGTCCCTGAACATCGGCCGCAACGCCGTGCTCTCCGCCGGGTTCCCCGAGTCGGTGCCGGCCACGACCATCGACCGCCAGTGCGGCTCGTCCCAGCAGTCGGCGCACTTCGCGGCGCAGGGCGTCATCTCGGGCGCCTACGACATCGCCGTCGCCGCCGGCGTCGAGGTCATGAGCGTGGTGCCGATGGGTGCCTCGGCCATGGTCAAGGACGTCGGCTTCCCGTTCGGTGAGGTCATGGGCATGCGCTACGCCGACGTCGGCGGCCTCGTGCCCCAGGGCATCTCGGCCGAGCTGATCGCCGAGAAGTGGAACATCTCCCGCGAGGAGCTCGACGCCTACGGCGCGCTGAGCCAGCAGCGGGCCGAGCAGGCCGCCAACGAGGGCCGCTTCGACAACGAGATCATCCCCGTGCAGGCCAAGCCGCGCGACAAGGAGACCGGCGAGCTCATCGTCACCGACGCCCTCCACACCCGTGACGAGGGCATCCGCCCCGGCACCACGGTCGAGACGCTGGCCAACCTCAAGCCGGCGTTCAAGCCCGACGGCGTGGTCACCGCCGGCAACTCCTCGCAGATCGCCGACGGCGCCTCGGCCGTGCTGATCATGAGCGAGGAGAAGGCCAAGGCGCTCGGCCTCACCCCCCGGGCCCGCTTCCACACCTTCGCGCTGGCCGGCGTCGACCCCGTCACCATGCTGACCGGGCCGATCCCCTCCACCCAGAAGGCGCTGGAGAAGTCCGGTCTGTCGATCGACGACATCGACCTGATCGAGATCAACGAGGCCTTCGCCTCGGTCGTGCTGTCGTGGGAGAAGGAACTGCACCCCGACATGTCCAAGGTCAACGTCAACGGCGGCGCCATCGCCCTGGGTCACCCCCTCGGCGGCTCCGGCGCCAAGCTCATGGGGACGCTCCTCAACGAGCTCGAGCGCACCGGTGGCCGCTACGGCCTGCAGACCATGTGCGAGGGCGGCGGCCTCGCCAACGCCACCATCATCGAGCGCCTCGGCTGATCGACTGACCGCAGCACCGAACCACCCGAACCTGTAGTCGGATCCGAGCCCCTGGGCCAGGATCGGGCTACAGGTTCGGGCGTTTTCGGGCGAGCTCGGGGAGCGGTGGTTCGGCCGTAGGCTGGCCGGGCCATGGTGAAGCACCCGGTCATCCTCGGTGTCGTGGCGGTGCTGGCCGTCGTGGGCATCGCCACGGGCAAGAACCTGCTGCTCGTGGTGGTGGCGGCCGCCTTCGCGTACGGCATCCTGCGGATCGGCGTGGTGATGCTCGGCGGGCTGGCCCGGCCGGTCCCCGAGGCGCCTCCTCCCGGTGAGCTGCGGAAGGTGCGCCTGCTCTACCGCTGCAGCATCTGCGGCACTGAGGTGCGGATGACAGCGGCCAACGACGACCAGCCCGAGGCGCCCCGTCACTGCCTCGAGGACATGGACCTCGTCGCTCCCACCATGGAGTGAGCGGCAGGCGCGCCCGCCTCAGGCGGAGGTGATCGTGGGTCGGCCGTGCAGCTCGGCCAGCGCCTCGAGGTCGGGGAGGGGGTCACCGCCGTACCCGGTGATGCCCGCGTCGCGGACGACGGCCAGCACGGCGGCCCGATCGGCCGGATCGAGCCGGTCGACCCAGCCGCTGAGGCGATCCCCCGATGCGCGCACCACCGACGACCGGTGGGTGGTGGCCGACGGCCGGTTCGAGCGGGCGACGAGGTCGGGCGCCCGGGGCAGGCGCAGCTGCTCCATGACCGGGCCCAGCGTGCCGGCCGGGTCGGCGACGACCGACTCGTAGGCGATCAGCGGGGTTCGCGCCGCGTCGGTCTCCCCCAGCATCGCCTGCATCTCCGACGCCCACAGGGCGGCGAACACCTCGGCCGGGGAGTCGCGACCGTCGAGGATCTCCAGCGCCCGCCGGGTGGCCGCTTCGGGCCGCTTGGCCAGGATCTCGGCCGCGTTCGTGCCGGACCACGGCACCGTCAGCATCGACTGCACGACCGCGCACGGATGGCGCACGACCAGCACCATCGGCGTGTCGGGGAAGGTCGTCGCCAGCCACCCCGCGGCCCGGCAGAGCTGCACGTGCTTGATCACGAACCGGTCGGCCATGAGCAGCCGCCGGTGCGACGCCAGCTTCATCGACCACCGGGTCACGTGGGCGCCCCGCATGGCCCGGGTCAGGAACGCCTCCAGGTCGGCGACGACGTCCCCGGCCAGCAGCACGTCCTCGGCGCCCCGGGACAGCTCCCGGGCCCACGGATCGCTCTCCAACGGCTCGAAGATCGGGCACACGCCGGCCCCACCCGACATCAGCTCCTGCACCCATGTCGATCCGGTGCGCTTGCTGGCCACGATGGTCACCGATTCGGCAAGGTCGTACCGGGCGTGGACGGTGGCCGACAGCCGCGACAACCCGTGTGAGTAGTAGACGCGCCGCGCTCGGCGTGCGGAGCGGCGCATCGCCCGGTAGATCCGGCGCGCCGTCACGACACGATCCCCGTCGTCCACACTGTCCACAGCGTGTGGATGCCACTGGGGAGTGTCACGTTCCCGTCATCTCACGTTCCCGAGACCGTCGTGCACACGTCACGTTGGCAACGTCCTGGACGTCGACCCGGTGGCCACCGGGCGCGTCGTCCTGCCTCGCCACGCCGTGGATCAGTGGTACTGCGTGGCGGCGATGATCCCCACCAGGATCAGGCCCAGCCCGCCGAACACGTACCAGTTGCTCGTCGCCCCGGGCAGGATGCCGACGTAGTTCAAGATGATCATCAGGATGCCCAGGCCCCAGGGGACGAACATCGTGGCCGGCCACCAGGGCGGGCTCATCTTCTTGTAGGCCGGCACCGGCGGGGTGTAGCGGCTCGAGGCCTCGGGCGAGGACGACCGAGACGAGCTCTTGGCCGGCTTGGTGGGTCCACCCTTGGGCGTGACCCGACCCGATCCCTCGACGCGGCGCTTCTGAGGTCGACTCGGTTGGTTGGCCACGGCAGGGAATGTAGTGCGCGAACCGGCTGGACGGCAGCGCACCCTCGACAGGTAGCCTGCGCGGCACATGGGCGCCCGCATCCTCGTCATCGACAACTACGACTCGTTCGTCTACAACCTCGTCCAGTACCTGGGCGAGCTGGGCGCGGACCCGCTCGTGCATCGCAGCGACGCGCTGACCCTCGACCAGATCGTGGAGCTCGATCCCGACGGCGTGCTGATCAGCCCCGGCCCGGGCCGTCCGGAGGACGCCGGGCTGAGCAACCAGGTGATCCGCCACTTCGCCGGCGTCCGTCCGGTGTTCGGCGTGTGCCTCGGCCACCAGTGCATCGGCCAGGTCTTCGGCGGCGACGTCGTGCGGGCACCGCAGGTCATGCACGGCAAGACGTCGCTCATCCGCCACCTCGACCTCGGCGTGTTCGAGGGGCTGCCCAACCCGCTCGAGGCCACCCGCTACCACTCGCTGATCGTCGACCGCGACTCGGTGCCCGACGAGCTCGAGATCACCGCCGAGACCGACGACGGCATCGTCATGGGCCTGCGCCACCGCACCTACGACATCGAGGGCGTGCAGTTCCACCCCGAGTCGATCCTCACCACCGGCGGCCACGACCTGGTCGCCAACTTCCTGGCCCGGGCCACGCCGACCCCGGCCGCCTGAGCGACCCGAACCGCCCGAACCGCCTGAACCACCCGAACCGGTAGTCGCATGCGCGGCCCTGGGTCCGGATCGGACTACAGGTTCGAGGGTTGGGCTACGGCGCCTTGGTGGTGGAGGTGGTCGACGACGAGGGTGGCTTGGTCGTCGACGTCGTCGAAGTGGAGGTCGTGCTCGGCGGTCCGGTCGACACGTAGATCTTGATGGTGCTGCCCGGGGCCACCTGGGTGCCGGCGTCGGGGTTGGTGCTGATGACCTTGCCGGTGTTCACGGTGGTGGAGGACTGGTCGACGCTGGTGACCTTGAACCCGGCGCCGACCAGGTTGGCCGAGGCGGTCGCCTCGCTCTGGCCGGTGACGTCGGGGACCTCCACCGTGGCCGGACCGCTGGAGTAGACGACGGTGACGTCCGACCCGACATCGGCCTGGGTGTTGCCCGCCGGCGTCTGGGAGATGATCGTGTCCTTGTCGGCGGCGTCCTGCTGGGGCGTCTCCTTGTAGACGAAGCCGTCGCCCTCGATCAGCGACTTGGCCTGGGCCCGCGTCTTGCCGGTGACGTCGGGGACGTCCTTCTGGCCGGCGCCCGTGCTCACCGTGATGTTCACGGTCGATCCCTTGTCGGCTGACTCGCCCGCACCCGGGTCCTGGGCGACCACGGTGCCGGCCTTGACGTCGGCGTTGGCCTGCTCGACCGGGTTGACCTTGAAGCCCTGCCCGACCAACGAGGCGGTGGCCTCCTCCTGGCTCAGGCCGGTCACCTTGTTCACCTGCACCTGGGCGTTGGCGTTGCGGTTCAGCTGGGTGCCCCACACGAAGAGCCCGATGGCGAGCACGAGCAGGATGGCCAGCAGCACCCAGAGGAACCGGGTGCTGCGGTTGGCCGGCTGCTCGGGTGGCCCGTCCGCAGCCGGGGTCGCGGCGGAGACCGGCGCGGGTGACGGGGCGACCACCGGGGCCGGCGCCACGGTCGGCACGGCCTGGGTGGCGGCCCCGACCGATGCGCCGGCGGCGATGCCCGCGGCGACCACGACCGGCGAGCGGAGCGCCGACACGGGCAGGCCCTCGAGGTAGTTGCGCAGGTCGGCCCGGAGGTCCTCGGCCGACGCGAACCGCTCGGCCGGGTCCTTGGCCAGGAGCTGCACGTCGATGGCCTCGAGCGCCGCCGGCACCTCTACGCCGGATGCCGAAGGCAGCGGGCGCGGCCTGCTGGACGTGCTGGTAGGCGATGGCCACCGGCGAGTCGCCGCTGAAGGGCGGGCGGCTGGTCAGCATCTCGAACAGCACGCAGCCGAGCGAGTAGAGGTCGCTGCGAGGGTCGACCGGCTTGCCCTGCGCCTGCTCGGGTGAGAAGTAGGTGGCGGTGCCCATGACCGCGCCGGCCTGGGTGAGGTTCTGCTGCTCGGCCCCGCCGGTGATGGCCTGGGCGATGCCGAAGTCGGCGACCTTCACCTGGCCGGTCGGCGAGATGATGATGTTGCCGGGCTTGACGTCGCGGTGGACGACGCCGTTGCGATGGGCGAACCCGAGGGCGGCGGCGACGTCCGCGGTGATCTCGGCCGAGCGCCGGGGGTGGAGCGGACCGTCGGTGCGGATGATCTCCGACAGGCTGCGACCCTCGACGTACTCCATGACGATGAAGTAGGTGCCGCTCTGCTGGCCCCAGTCGTAGATCGCCACGATGTTGGGGTGGTTGAGGTTGGCCGCGGCCTGGGCCTCACGGCGGAACCGCTCGACGAAGGTCGGGTCCTTGGCGTACTCGGGGAACAGCACCTTGACCGCCACCGGCCGGTCGAGCAGCAGGTCACGAGCCAGGTACACGTCGGACATGCCGCCGCGGGCGAGCTTGCGGTGCAGCTCGTAGCGGTCGTTGAAGACGGTGGGACCCTGGTCGGACATACGGTGCGCCAGCCTAGTGAGCCGCCCGCCCCGGTCCGGGGCGCGGCCTCATGACGGTCGAACCACTCCGGTCGATCAGTTGCCGGGGGTGGCCCTGCCGGCGGCGACGTCGGCCAGGTAGGCGGCCATGACCTGCTGGGCGATGGGGGCCGCGACCCGTCCGCCGGTGGCCTCGCTGCCGAAGCCGGGCTGGTTCAGCACGACCACGCTGATGGCGATCTGGGGATCACCGGGAGGGCCGGCGAAGCCGATGATCCAGGTGTGCGACGCCGGCGGGTCGGTGCCGAGCTGGGCGGTACCGGTCTTGCCGCCGACCTCGTAGCCGGGGATCTGCAGCCGGGTGGCGGTGCCCCGGGCGGCGACGTCGAGCATGCCGCCCTTCATGACCGCGGCCGCGTCCGGGCTGATCGGCTGCAGCCACTGGCTGACGTTGTAGCGCTTGACGATCGAGCCCTCGCTGTCGCGCACCTCCTGCAGCACGTGGGGGGTCATGGTCTTGCCGCCGTTGGCGATGGTGGCCGCCACCAGGGCCATCTGCAGCGGGGTGGCCTGCACGTCGTTCTGGCCGATCGAGGACTGGGCCAGCGCCGGCAGGTTGCGGGTGAAGTCGGTGGGGAAGCTCGACGCCACCGGGGCGGGCAGGTCGATCGGCGGCTTGGAGTTGAAGCCGAACCCCTCGGCCCCGGCGATCATCTTGTCGGGACCGATGGTCTCGGTCCCCATCTGGGCGAATGCCGAGTTACACGACACCCGCAGGATCGGGTACAGCGTGCCGCCGCAGGACTCACCGCCGAAGTTGCTGATCGACTTGGTGGTGTTGGGCGGGGTGTAGCTGGTGGCCACCGGGTACGACGGCGAGTCGACGGTGACCACGCCGGTGTTCACGCCGATCGACCCGGTCACGGTCTTGAACGTCGACCCGGGGAAGTAGCGCTCCTGGTACTGGTGGGCCCGCAACGGCTGTCCGTCGGCCTTCAGCAGCGCGTCGTAGGAGCTCTGCGCGGCGTCGAGGTCGTTCGAGGAGATCAGGTTGGGGTCGTAGGACGGGAAGCTCCAGAAGGCCAGCAGCGCACCGGTCTTGGGGTCGATGGCCACGACCGAGCCCTGGCGATCGCCGAGCGCGTCCTTGGCCACCCGCTGGAGGTCGGCCCGCACGGTCAGGGTCAGGTTGCCGACCTGGGGCCGCGGGTTGAGCAGGTCGGCGAACCCGCGCACCTGCTGGCTGATCGTCTGGCCGGCCAGCTCGTCGTTGTAGGTCTTCTCCAGCCCGCTGGCCCCGAGGCGGAACGAGTAGAACCCGCTCGTCTGGGCGAACAGGTCGGCCTCGGGATAGGTGCGCTGGTAGGTGAACTCGCTGCCGGTCGGCTGCTCGACCGACTGGGCGATCAGCGTGCCGTCGGCCGTGGTGATCGTGCCGCGCGGCTTGTTGAAGTCCTGCTTCACGCCGATCGTGTTGTTGGCGTTGTTGTCGAGCTGGTCCTTGTGCACGAACTGGATCCAGTTGAGCATCACGAACAGGGCGATGTAGCAGCAGACGAGACCGATGCCGAGTCGACGGATCTGGGTGTTCACGCGACCGCCATCGCCATCTTCTCGGCCGCCCGGCGATGGCTCTCGTCGGAGATCCGCAGCAGGAGGGCCAGGACGATCCAGCTCGACACGAGCGACGATCCGCCGTAGGCGATGAACGGCAGCGTGACGCCGGTGAGCGGCAGCACCCGCACGATGCCGCCGATGATGATGAACGCCTGCACGCCGATGAGGGTGCTGAGGCCGACGGCCAGCAGCTTGTCGAACGCGTGCTCAGAGCGGGCCGCGATGCGCAGCCCGGAACCGAACATCAGCAGGTAGGCGGCCAGCACGAGGGTGGCACCGAACAGGCCGAGCTCCTGGGCCACCGCCACGAAGATGAAGTCGCTCTCGATGTAGGGGATCCGCTGCTGGTTGCCGAGGCCCAGCCCGGTGCCGGTGAGGCCGCCGTTGGCCATGGCGAACCAGCCCTTGACGATCTGGAAGCTGTCGCCGTTGGGGTCCTTCCAGGGATCGAGCCACGTCGTGACCCGGCTCTGCACGTGGCCGAACGACTTCCACGACACCCACGCGGCGACGCTGAACATCACCGCGCCGACTGCCAGGTACGACGGTCGGGAGGTGGCGACCCACAGCATGACGATGAAGAGGGTGAAGAACAGCAGCGACGAGCCGAGGTCGCGCTCGGCCACCATGACCACGATCGACAGGCCCCACGCCACCAGTACCGGGCCGAGGTGCTTGGGGTCGGGGAGGCTGAGCGGTCCGAGGCGGAACGACCGCATGGCCAGCAGCTCGCGCTTCTCGACCAGGTAGGACGCGAAGAAGATGGCCAGCGAGATCTTGGCCAGCTCACCGGGCTGGAACCCGATCGGGCCGAGGCTGACCCAGATGCGCGACCCGTGGATGGCGCGGCCCACGCCGGGCACCAGGGGCAGCAGCAGCAGGCCGATGCCGACGACGGCGAACGTGTAGCGGTAGCGCTCGATGGTCCGCGTGCGGCGCACCACGAGCAGCACCCCCACGAAGCACCCCACCCCGACCAGCGTCCAGGTGGCCTGCAGCGCGGCCAGCTTCTCGTCGAGGCTGGTGATCACGACGTAGCCCAGCCCGTTGAGCAGCGCCGCCACCGGCAGCAGGATCGGGTCGGCGTCAGGCGCGAGGCGGCGCAACGCGAGGTGGGCGAACAGCATGAGGCCGAGCACCATCAGCAGGAAGGGCCCGATGTTCAGCGGGATCTTCTGCTCGGAGCCGAGGCTGGCCAACACGTAGGCCGCGCCGACGATGACGACGACCATGACGAGGAGCCCGAGCTCGGTGTTGCGCCGACGCGACACGCGTCAGTTCCCGGTCGAGATCGGTGGCGTCGTCGAGGTGGTCGTGGCGGACCCCGTCACGCCGATCTGCTCGTCGAGGTTGACGAGGTAGCGGTGGGCGTCATCGAGGGTCGGCTCCACCTTGCCGGCCTCGAGCTCGGCGACCACGCCGGCGGGCACGTCGCTGCGGGTGTGGCCGGTGCGCTCGACCACCTCGGGCTCGATCCACAGCACGCCCCCGGGTCGACCCCGGAAGATGACCACGGCGTCGGCGTCGAAGCCCACGAAGTAGGTGTGGCGCCCGTAGTAGGTGATGGCCGCCGCGCCGATGCCGACGACGCCGAGCACCGCCGCGATGAACAGGAGCAGGCGCCACGTGATCCGACGAGGCCGAGGTGGCCGCGACGACTTCTTCAGGGCGCGGCGTTCGGCCCGGCTCATGTCGGCGCCGACGCCCGGACCCTCGCCGAGGTCGAGAGAGACGCCCTTGGCCACCCGCGCCTCGCCGGAGACCGCCTCGACCACCCGTTCCGCGGTCGGCGACGCGTCGGCGGCGGCCTGCTCGTCGTCGAGCACGTCGACGATCACCACGCTGATGTTGTCGCGGCCGCCACCCTCGTTGGCCAGGCGCACCAGCTCGCTGGCCGCGTCGTCGGGATCGGCCAGCTTCCGCAGGGTGGCCGCGATCCGGTTCTCCTCGACCTCGTTGAAGAGCCCGTCGCTGCAGAGCACGTAGCGATCGCCCGGGATCGGCACGACCTCCCAGGAGTCGACCATGACGCGGGCGTCGATGCCGAGCGCCCGGGTGATGATGTTGCGCTGCGGGTGGACCGCGGCCTCCTCCCGGGTGAGGCGGCCCTGGCGCTCGAGCGACGCCACCAGGCTGTGGTCGTCGGTGACCTGCTCGAGCTGCCCGTCCTTGAGCAGGTAGACGCGGGAGTCGCCCACGTTGACGATGGCCAGGCGCTCGACGTCCTCGGCCGGCACCTGCACGACGGCGATGGCGCACAAGGTGGTGCCCATGCCGGCCAGATCCGGGTCCTCGTCGGCGGCCGCGACCACCGACTCGTTGGCCAGCTGCACGGCCTGCACGAGCGCGTCGGTGGTGAGCTCACCCATGGCGGCGAGGTGCGTCCGCAGCGACGACACCGCCAGCTCCGACGCCACCGCGCCGCCCTGGTGGCCGCCCATGCCGTCGGCCACCACGTAGAGGCCCTCCGCGGTGAAGAGGAAGTCCTCGTTCTGCTGCCGGGCGCGGCCGACGTCGGAGGCCGAGCCCCAGCCGAGTCGGATCACGCCAGCTCCATCACGGTGTTGCCGATCTGCATCTTGTCGCCCGCGTGCATCACCATCGGCCCGGCGACCTTCTGCCGGTTGAGGTAGGTGCCGTTCGTCGAGCCGAGGTCCTCGACCAGGAACTGGCCGTCGCGCTGGAACACCCGGGCGTGGATCTGCGACGCGTAGGTGTCGTCGAGCGTGATCTGGCAGCCGGCCGCCCGCCCGACCGTCATCTCGGCCCCCAGAGGGAAGGCCCGGCCGCGCTGTGCGGTGGGTTCGACGACCACCAGGCGAGGATGGGCCGGCGGCTGGGTGCGCTGCTGCTTGGCCGCCTTGCGGGCGGTGCGGCCCTTGGCAGGTGCGGCCGCGGCCGCCACCCGGGGCGTGACCTCGATCAGCTTCGGGGGTCGCAGCTCGGCCCACACGGCGCGCAGCACGCGGAAGAAGAAGAGGTAGAGCAGCGCCAGCAGGCACAGCTTGAGGATGAAGAGGAGTTGCTCCGACACGGTGCCGAGGAGATTACCGGGGCGTCGCCGATCAACGAGGCCAGCCCGTCAGGCCGTCCCTGAACGGTCAGGCCGTCCCGTCGCGGGGATCAGGCCGTCCCGTCCGGGATCAGGCCGTCCCGTCCCGGGGTCAGGCCGTCCCGTCCCGGGGGTCAGGCCGTCCCGTCCCGGGGGTCAGGACGCCTGGAACGTGATCCGGGTGTTGCCGAACGTCAGCTCGTCGCCGTCGCGCAGGTCACGCTGGGTCACCTGCACGCCGTTGACCCGGCAGCCGTTGGTGGAGCCGAGGTCGACCACGGCGAAGCCGTCAGGCGTGGGGCGGATCTCGGCGTGGCGCCGGCTGACGTTGGTGTCGGTGAGGATCACGTCGCACTCGGGCATGCGACCGATGCTCACCGCCCGCTCGCCGAGCGTGATCCGGGTGCCGTTCGAGAGCACGAGCGAGCCGGCCCCCACGCCGCCGGGGCCCTCCTTCATGCGGCCGACGATGGTGAAGGTGCCCGGGTGGGCGGACGGCGACGCCTCGATGTCGACGGTGACCGGGCCCATGAACACGTAGGCCTCGTCGTGGGCGTGCTCGCGGGCCGCGTCGGACAGCTCACGGGTGAGCGAGTCACCGATCTCGGCGAAGCGGTCGTAGTCGTCCTGGCTGACCGTGATGGCGAAGGCGTTGGGCACGATGGTGCGCCCTCGGACGTCGACCGACCGGTTGTCGTCCATCTCCCGCACGAGGCGACGGCCCAGCTCGACCGGGCGCAGCCCGCTGCGGAAGACGCGGGCGAACGCCCCTTCCACCATGTTCTCGAGTGAGCGCTCGAAGCCCTTGATCCCCATCAGGGCGACAGGCTACCGGCGACGGGCGCTCCGCTGGAGAGCAGCCGATTCCGCGTTGTGGCGGCGCAGGGGTCATGCGATACCCTCATGGCTCGCAACTCGCGCGAGTGGCGGAATTGGCAGACGCGGAGGATTCAGGTTCCTGTGCCCGAAAGGGTGTGAGGGTTCAAGTCCCTCCTCGCGCACCACACAGATGGCCGTCGGCGGAGTCGTCACCGACATCGGCGGGCGGCGCGGTTCAGGGTGGCAGGCGCCGGTTGTACCGTCGCTGCTGTGAAGACGCGGTTCGCAAGCCGGCCTGACCTGGCCGGGTGGCTCGACGAACCGGCTGCGCACGGTCGCATCCGGAAGCCGGGTTCGCCGCGCCCGCCCGAGGGGTCGGGTCCGCCCCGCACCTCCGGCGCGGCCGAGCCGAGCCGGGCCCGCGTGGCGCTCGAGTGGATGGTGGTGTTCGCGGCGGCGACCTTCATCACGCTGGTCGTGCAGCTCACCACGGCGCAGGTCTACGCCATCCCGTCGGCCTCGATGAGCCCCACGCTCGAGGTCGGCGACCGGGTGCTGGTCAACAAGTGGGCCTACCGCTTCGGCGATCCCGGGCGGGGCGACATCGTGGTGTTCACCCGGCCCAAGGGCAGCCGAGAACCTCGACGACGACCTGATCAAGCGGGTGATCGGGCTCCCGGGCGAGACGGTCACGATCTCCGACAACCACGTGCTCGTCGACGGCGTCGCCATCGACGAGCCCTACCTGGCCGAGGGCACGCTGACCCAGCCCGTCGGCGATCACCCCTGCACCCCCGAGGCTCCGTGCGTCGTCCCGAAGGGCCACCTGTGGGTCATGGGCGACAACCGCAACGACTCGATCGACAGCCGCTACTTCGACGCCATCCCGATCTCCAGCGTCGTCGGCCAGGCCGTGCTCCGGGTGTGGCCGCTCGGTCGGTTCGGCGCGCTCAACCTCCCCCGCCCGTCGTGAGATCGCCCGAGGGGTGCGTTTTGGTAGCCGGGTCGTTACGGTAACTGCACAGTTACCGATTGACCGAGAGCAGGGAGCGCCTCATGGCTGTCACCGTCGTGCGCTACACCACCCGGCCCGAGCGGGCCGACGAGAACCAGGCACTGGTCGAGAAGGTCTTCGGCGAGCTCGCCGAACGCCGACCCGACGGGCTGCGCTACGCGACCTTCCGGCTGGAGGACGGCGTCACGTTCGTGCACGTCGCGTCGGTCGACACCGAGGACGGGAGCAACCCGCTGGCCGCCACCGCGGCGTTCGGCGCGTTCCAGCAGCGAGATCGCCGATCGGTGCGAGGACGGGCCGCTCGTCATGGGCGCACAGGTCGTCGGGTCCTACGGCTTCGGGTTCGATTCGGCTCGGCGCGGAGGCGTCGCATGGCTGAGGCGACGACGGCGACGGGACCGCCGACCGACCCTGGACGCTGCAGACCCCGAGCGGCGGGTCGACCTACGAGGCCTACCGGGACGAGACGCTCGACCCGCCGGCCCTCGTGGTGCAGGTCGGCAAGACCCAGCTCCGCTACGACCTGCGGTGCCTCGACGACCTCACGGGCCATGCTGGTCGAGCAGGGCGACTGGGTGCCCCTGGGCAACGCCGACGAGCAGAAGCCGGCGGCCGAGGGAACCGTCGAGGCCTGGGCCCGCAGCGAGCGACAACCCGGTCGGCGGCTGGTACGGCCTCAAGAAGGGCCTGCGCGGCCGGTTCGGGAACTACGTCCCGCCGGTGCTGGAGCAGCTCGGCTGGGCCGAGGTCGAGCACAACCCCCGCAACAACCGCATGCGCGCGATCTGACGCGGACGGACGATCGACGATGGCCACCCCCGCGCCCGCAGGCGACCCCTTCGAGGCGCTGGGCGACCCGAACCGGCGGGCGATCCTCGAGCTGCTCGAGCGCACGAGGGACGGTCGGTGCAGCGAGATCGCGGACGAGCTGCCGATCAGCCGGCCCGCGGTGTCCCGCCACCTCCGGCTGCTCAAGGACGCCGGGTCTCGTGATCGAGGAGCCGGTGGGGACCCGGCGCATCTACCGCCTGCAGCACGAGGGCGTCGAGGCGGTCGAGGCCTACCTGCGCCAGGTGTGGGGCGAGGCCGCGACCCGCTTCCGGCTGACGGCCGAGAACACCGCGCCCCGCCCGCCCGATCGGCCTCGGAAGGGCGCGCCGTGATCGAGCCGCTCCGGCTCAGCTACGAGATCGACTGCCCCGCCGACCACGCCTTCGACGTGTGGACGAACCAGCTCGGCGACGTGGTGGCCGAAGGGTCACTCCACCTCGGGCGACCGCGACACGGTCGTGCAGCTCGAGCCCCGCCTCGGCGGCCGGATCTTCGAGCGGACCTCCGACGGCGCGCGAGATCGACTGGGGCGAGGTGACGCGATGGAGCCCGCCGCACCGGCCTCGGCTACACGTGGCACATCGGCCGCGACGAGCGACGACGCCACCGACGTCGAGCTCACCTTCGTCGACCTCGGCGACGGCCGGACCCGGCTCGAGATCGTGCACTCCGGCTGGGACCGACTCGGCGCCGAGGGCGACGCCTGGCGCAACGCGAACACCGCCGGCTGGAGCTCGCTGGTCCCCTGCTTCGTGGCGGCCGCCGAGCAGTAGCCGCCCGGCAGCAGCCGCCCGGCCGGCCGAGACGGACGGCGCTATCCTCCGGAAGCCGCCGCGATCGACGTGACGACCGGGCCGATCCGTGGCGGACCCCGCCGGTGGAGATCGACCCGACATCTCGAGGTTGGGAGGTGCCCATGCGCCGACTCTCGTCCGTGTTCGCCGTGATCGCCGTGGTCTGCCTGGCGGTCATCCCGCTCCTGTCCGAGCCGGCCTCGGCCCAACCGGCGGCGCCGACCGGGGTGCCCACCAGCGAGGCCGCCTGCCGGCACAGCGGGTGGCGCACCCTGACCGATCCCGTCGGGGCGCAGTTCGGGTCACGGGCGGCGTGCTTCCGATGGGTCCGGGCCCATCCGGGTGGTCACCTCGGACTGGCCGACGTCACCGGCGCCGTTCGTCGGGGATCGAGTCCTTCACGTTCGCGTGCACCTTCGTGCACCAGGTCTTCGATGCCACCTACCCGACACCCGTGAAGAGTCGGGTCGGGCCGGCCACGCTCGCGATCGAGGGCTGCATCGACAACCCGCCCACCAGCTTCGTCGGCACGTTCTCGATCACCACGTCGTCGGGCACGGTCAGCGGCACGGTGGGGGGCACGTTCAACGCGACGGTCGGCCCGACCTTCCGCCTCGACCTGACGACCACCGCAGCGACCGGGTTGTTCGCGGGCGCCACGGGCGATCTGCACGTCGACATCCAATGGGCCGGCTTCCCGGAGACGGCGATCACCGGCACCGTCGCCCGCCGCGCGCCGATCGATCCGTCCGAGCCCCGCTGGGGTCATACTCGGACGGTGAGGCGATCACTCGTCACCGGGTTGGCTGCCGGCGCTCTGCGCCTCCTGGCCTCCGACCTGCGGGGCGCGGCCGACCGCCCCGCCGGGCAGGCTGACGCCACGTCTTCCTCCGCCCGGCGCCCGACGGGACCGAGCCCTCGACCACCTCGCTCGCCCCGCCCGCCATGTCGGCCGAGGCGACGACCGCCGGTCCGGTCGACCACCACGCACCGTCGCCAACCCCGACGACGACGCCCGCCCGACCACGGCGCCACCCGCGGTCGGCCGCCGGCGACCGATCCCCGGGTGGCCCGGGTCTCCGCCGCCGATCTCGGGGCGAGCTGGCACGCCGGCTGCCCGGTGGGCCCGGCCGACCTGCGGCGGGTGACCGTCACCTACGTCGGCTTCGACGGCGCCGAGCACGACGGCGCGCTGATCGTGCACGCCGACGCGGCGCGGGCCACCCTCGCCGCCTTCGACCGCCTCCGCCACGACCGCTTCCCCATCCGCAAGATCGTGCCGGTCGATCGCTACGGCGCCAGCGACGACGCCTCGATGGCCGACGACAACACCTCGGCGTTCAACTGTCGACCGTCGACCGGCTCACCGTCGACGTGGTCCCAGCACGCCTACGGCCGCGCGGTCGACGTGAACCCGCTCGAGAACCCGTACGTGTCGAGCTCGTCGGTGCAGCCGCCGGGCGGCTCCGACTACCTCGACCGCTCCGACGTGCGCACCGGCATGGCCGTGGCCGGCGGCGATCTGGTGGCTGCGTTCGCCGCAGTCGGATGGGGCTGGGGTGGCAACTGGAGCAGCGTCAAGGACTACCAGCACTTCTCCGCCACCGGCCGCTGACCCGTCCGTCACCCACGGACGGTCGTCAGCGCAGGTCGGCGGCGCGGGTGGCGAGGAACTGCTGGGCCTGCTCGACGAGCGCTCGCCGCATCGAGGCGACCACGATCTGCTCGGCCATCGGGCTCAGCTCGGCCAGCGCGTCGGCGAGCGTGGCAGCTGTCGGAGGGCAACCCACGATAGGCGACGGGCGACCAGAGGTTGCGTTCGAAGAGGCGCGTGAACCGGACGGCCAGCTCGTCGGACACCTGCTGGAGGTGCTCGTACTGGTCGAGGATCTCGGCGATCGGCACGCCGAGGGCCGCCAGCTGGGCGCCGACGTCGAGGAACGCCGGAGTCGCTCACGACGATCTGGCCGTCGTCGAACGAGAGCAGCCCGAGCTTCGGGCCCGCGCCATGGAGGCGGGGTCGAGCTCGACGTCGGCGAACCGCTCGGCCAGCGCCTCGGGAGTGAGCCGCACCTGCGGTCGGCGGGAGTGACGACGCCGGCGGCGGTGGCCTCGAGGCCGAGGACCTGGGCGAGCGACTGGCCTCCTGCCACGTGTCGACGAGGTCCTTGATCGCGGCGAGCGAGTAGCCGCGCTGCTGCAGCTGGGCGATCAGCTCGAGTCGGGCGACGTGACCCGGGTCGTAGTAGCCGACCCGGCCTCGCCGCTCGGGTGGCAGCAGCAGGCCCTTGTGCTGGTACATGCGGATCGTCGTGAAGGGCAGCCGCTGGCCGCGGCCAGCTCCCGATGGTCATCACGGTCGGCAGGAGGAGGGGTTGCGGCGGGCACTTCGACAGAGTACACAGTCACTATGCGACGATCACTCACAGAGTGATCACTCGGATCGACGGCGGGGTAGCAGCCTGTGGGCCGCCGCCGTGGCGGGCACGCTCCTCGGACGGTTGGCAGCTGGGTCCGATCGGACGCTCCTGCTGCTGTTCGGCCCGCTCGTGGTGGTGCTGCTCGGCCTGCCGCTGCTCGTCGACGTGGGTCGATGGATATGGGCGCGGTCGCTGATCGCGGCGGCGCCCTGCTGGTGCGTGCTCGCCCTCGATCCCCCGTCGTAGCCGGCGGTGCTGCTCAGCGATCCCGTGATTCGGCGTGACGCTGCTGCTCGCGGCCGGGCCGTCGATCGTGGGCGGGTCGGCTTGCTCGACGGAGGCGACAGCCTCGATCCTGCGGACGATCGCTGTCCTCTGGTTGCCTCTGGCCGCGCTGCACATCACGCTGAGCTGCGCCGGCAGTCAGCTACGGCGGCATCCCGCCACGCTGATCGAGCTGGCTGGCGTGCACTTCACCTTCGCCGGCTTCGGCGCCACGACTCTGGCCGCGTGCCTGGTCCGCAGCACAACCGGGCGGACGCACCGGTTGGCGGTGGCGGCCGGAGCGGTGCTGACGCTCGGCTCGGCGACGGTCGGCCTCGGCCACCTCACCCTGCGCCCGGTCGAGCTGGTCGGCACGACGCTGGTCACCATCGGCGTGCTCGCCCTGGCTGCGCTCGGGACGACCACGTTCGAGCCTGGGACCGTCAACCGCCTCCTGATGGACATCTCCGGTCTCGCTGTGCTGGCACCGATGGGCTTCGCGCTCGCCTACAGCTGGGCGCTGTCCACCGGATCGGACCACCTGCAGTACGAGACGATCGCCATGGTGCACGGATCGCTCAACGCGTTCGGGTTCGTCACCTGCGGCCTCGTCGCCGGGCGAAACGGCGCTTCCCGTCCCTCCAACGGAGCCACCGACGTCGCTCGAAGGACAGGAAGGTCAGGGGAGCATGGCTTGCAGCGCCTGGATGGTGTCGGCGTCGGACGGCGAGCTTGTCCTCGCGGTACCGCTTCACCCGGGCGAACCGCAGGGCGATGCCGCCGGGATAGCGGGTCGACGCCTGCACGCCGTCGATGGCCACCTCGACCACCAGGTCCGGACGGACGTGCACCGTGTAGCTCGTCCCGCCCGATCTCGCGCTCGAGGAACGCGGCCGTCTGCCACGTCAGCAGCTCGTCGGTCAGGCCCTTGAACGTCTTGCCGACCATCACGAAGCTGCCGTCGGATGGCTCACGGGCGCCGAGGTGCAGGTTCGACAGCCAACCCCGGCGGCGGCCGTGACCCCACTCGGCGGCCAGCACCACGAGGTCGAACGTGTGCACCGGCTTCATCTTCCGCCACGCCTTGCCCCGCCGCCCGGCTGAGTAGGAGCTGGCCAGGTCCTTCACCATGACGCCCTCGTGCCCGGCGGCCAGGGTGGCCTCCACGAACGCCGCTGCGTCCGCCGGATCGGCCGTGACCAGCCGGGGCATGGCGTGCACACCGGTCACCGCGTCGAGCGCACCGAGCCGGTCGAGCAGCGGCTCGTCGAGCAGGTCGGTGCCGTCGACGTGGAGCACGTCGAAGAAGAACGGTCGCAGGCGCAGTCCGTGGGTCGACGGATCGTCGCGACCGAATCGGCTCATGGTCTCCTGGAAGGCCTCGGGCCGGGCGCCGTCGAGGCCGAGCACCTCGCCGTCGAGCACGAGCTGGTCGGCCGGCAACGAGCGGACGACATCGACGACCTCGGGCAACCGGTCGGTCACCTCGTTGAGGTTCCGGGTGTAGACCCGCACGAGGTCGCCCTGGCGGTGCACCTGGATGCGGGCCCCGTCGAGCTTCCACTCCACCGATGAGGCCAGGCCGTCGCTCAGCGCGTCGTCGACCGCCTCGGCCGTCGACGCCAGCATCGGCTGCACCGGCTGGAACATCGTGAGCCCGATCGCCTCGAGCCCGGCCCGTCCCTCCGTCAACGCCACCCGACCCGTGCGACGGATGTCGCCGCTCAGCATCATCGCCCGCCGCACCACGGTGGCCGGCACCGCCGCGGCCTCGGCGATGGCGTCGGCCATCACCCCTTCGAGCGCGCCCTGCCGGAGCTCGCCTACCAGCAGGCGGCGCAGGAACGCGGCCTCCGCCGGGGTGGCCCGGCCGAACATCGCGACGAGCGTGTCGGAGCGCGCCGCCACCGATCCCGGACCGCTGGTGGCGGCCAGCCGGGTGATGGCGGCGTCCACGTCGAGGATCTCGAGCGGGTCACCGTCGCCCGCCGTGGCCTCGGGGACGGCGGCCACCGTCGCCCATCCGACACCGATGCGGCCCTGGCCGGGCTCGCCCACCAGGAACCCGACCGCCGGCTCTACCTCGTCGGGCTGCAGGTCGCGCAGCAGCCCGGCGATGGCCGACCGCTTGGCCGTGCGGGCGCTCGTGGCCGCCACCTCGTCGGCCACCGACACCAGAGCAGCGAATCGCATGGCCCCAGTCTCCCCCACCCCCACTCTGGAGGCTCCGCCTCACGGAATCCGAGAGGCCCGTCCTTCAGACGTTCAGGAGCTTTTCGCCCGGCCACCCAGGTGACCCCCTCGAGCGCACGGCCGGTGAGCTCGATCGTGCGGAGCGGCCCGTGGTCGGCCACCACCGAGACGGTGGCCGATGTGAGCAGCATGCGGGCCGCGGCACCCGCCACCCGGCTGGTGAGCTGACCCACGGTCAGTCGCTGGTGCGGGCCCGGTACTGCCGCAGCGACGCCGGGACCGCGATGGCCAGCAGCACGAAGCAGTAGATGAACGCGGCGGGGACCGGGTGCTCGAGCGGGAAGGAGTGCACGGTCACCGGGAGGCTCGGGTTGCCGAACATCACCCGCACCGCACCGACCATGACGCTGACCGGGTTCCAGGCGGCGACGTACTGCAGCGCGGTCGGCAGCGTGTCGATCGGCACGAACGTGCTGCTCAGGAACGTCAGCGGGAAGATCACCACGAAGCCCACGCCCATGACCGCGTCGGCCGATCGGACCTTGAGGCCGATCCACGTGCCGATCCAGATCATCGCCGAGGCGAACAGCAGCAGGAGCACCAGCGCACCGGTGACCTCGAAGGCGTCGTTGTGCGTGCGCCAGCCGACGACGAGGCCGGCCCCCAGCAGCACCACGATCGACAGCAGCATGCCGGCCAGCTCGGCCAGGTAGTGACCCAGCAGGTAGGCCGATCGGGACGCGGGCAGCGATCGGAAGCGGTCGACCACGCCCTCGGTCAGGTCGGTGGCGATGGCGGTGGCCGGACCGGTCATGCCGAAGGCCAGCGACTGCAGGAGGATGCCGGCGATGACGTACTCGCGGTAGCTGCCGCCGCTGACCGCGATGGCGCCGCCGAACACGTAGGCGAACAGCAGCACGAACATGAGCGGCTGCAGCGTGACGTCGAGCAGCTTCTCGGGGATCTGGCGGATGTGGGCGATGTTGCGCGCCGCGTAGACCATCGAGTCGCTCCACAGCGTGGCGAAGCTGCCGCGCTGCTCGTCGAGGTCGGCCCAGTGCGGGGGTTCGGCCGGACGGGCCTGGGGTTCGAGGGTGGTGGCGGTCATGCGGGAACCTCTTCGTCGATCAGGTCGGAGCCGGCGTCGCCGGGGCTGGTGAGGGTGAGGAACACGTCGTCGAGCGTGGCCTGGCGCCGGTTGAGGTCGAGCGCGTCGACCCCCGCCGCGTCGAGCGCCCGCATGACCTGCATGAGCGACACGCCCTCGACGATCGGGATGGTGGCGGTGAGCTCGTCGTGGTCGAACGACGGCGGGCCGGAGGTGTAGCGCACGAGCGCCCGGGCCGCGTGGTCGAGCTCGTTGACCGAGGGCACCTTGACGTCGACCCGGTCGTTGCCGATCTGCTGCTTGAGCTCCTCGGGGCTGCCGTGGGCGACGGTGCGGCCGTGGTCGAGCACGACGATGTCGTCCGCGAGCTGGTCGGCCTCCTCGAGGTACTGGGTGGTGAGGATGACCGTCGTGCCGTCGCGCACGAGGCCGCGGAGGATGTCCCACAGGTCGTTGCGGCTGCGGGGGTCGAGCCCGGTGGTCGGCTCGTCGAGGAACAGCACCTGGGGGACGGCGACGAGGCTGGCCGCCAGGTCGAGCCGGCGCCGCATGCCACCGGAGAAGTTCTTCACCAGCTCGGTGGCCGAGTCGGCCAGGTCGAGCTGCTCGAGCAGGTCGTCGGCCCGGGCTCGGGCCCGGGCCTTGGGGAGGTGGTGCAACCGACCGACCATCACCAGGTTGGCCCGGGCGTCCATCAGCCCGTCGACCGTGGCCTGCTGCGCGGCGACGCCGATGCGCCGGCGGACGGCACCCGGATCGGTGACGACGTCGAGCCCCGCCACCTGGGCCGAACCGGCGCTGGGCGACGAGAGCGTGGTGAGGATGCGGATGGCCGTGGTCTTGCCGGCGCCGTTGTGGCCGAGCAGGCCGAGGACCGTGCCGGGCGCGACGTCGAGGTCGAGGTCGCGCAGGGCCCACTTGTCACCGAACTGCTTGCCCAGGCCGCGGGTGACCACGCCACCGGTGGAGGGGTCGATCGGGGAGGGAGTCGTATGGCGTACGTCTTGTTCGTACATAGTACGACGCAGGTTAGCAGTACGCTGTACGACATGGCAACGAAGAAAAGGCCGAACCGGCGCGATCACTCGCACCCGACGGCCGAGTCCCTCCGCGACCACCTGGTCGACACCGCCATGGAGAAGGCCGTCGAGAAGGCGGCCGGCAAGATCGAGCACACCCTCAACGCCCAGGCGGCCAAGACCGCCCGCCAGCAGGAGAAGCTCTCCCGCAAGGCCGCCCGGGCCGCCGAGCACCTCGACCGCCTGTCGTCGCACCTCGAGATGCTCGAGATCTGGACCCGCACCGAACCGACCGGCCGCCAGCCCCGCTTCACCCGCGACCAGATCGCCGCGGCAGCCATCCGCATCGCCGACGCCGAGGGCGCCGACGCCCTGTCGATGCGGCGCATCGCGTCCGAGCTCGACGCCGGCACCATGACCCTCTACCACTACATCCGCACCAAGGACGAGCTGCTGGCCCTGGTCGGCGACGCCATCATGGGCGAGATGCTCCTCGACGCCGACGAGCTGTCGACCACCTCGTGGCGGGAGGCCGTGACCACCATCGCCCACCGCACCCGGGACGTGCTGCAGCGCCACCCCTGGATGCTCGACGTCACCGACGACCCGGCCGTCGGCCCCAACGGCGTCCGCCACTTCGACCAGACGCTGCAGGCGGTGGCGTCGCTCGACGTCGACCTCGGCACCAAGCTCGACATCGTCAGCTCGGTCGACGAGTACGTCTTCGGCTACTGCATCCACCAGCGCAACAACGTCAAGGGCGACCAGGACTACGACGACGGCATGGTCGCCTACGTCGAGAGCCTGATCGAGACCGGCGAGTACCCGGCGCTCACCGCGCTGGTCGACGACCTCGGCCTCGAGGGATCGTGGACCCAGCTCGAGTCGCACATGCGGGACGAACCCGCTTCGAGCGGGCGCTCGAGCGCATCCTCGACGGCTTCGAGGCCGACCTCGAACGCCACCGCCCCCACCCGAACCGGTAGCCCGATCTGCGCCCAGGGGTCAGGATCGGGCTACCGGTTCGGTGGGCGCGCCGGCTACGCGGCGTAGATGTTGACGGCGGCGTCGAGCCCGATCGACTCGGGTTCGATCCGGCCGGTGGCGGCCAGCACGAACGGACGGGCCTCGACGCGGTGGGCGGGTGAGCCGACGCCGCCACCGCTCGCCGCGACCGCACCGAACCCCTCGCCCTGGTCGACGAACAGCACCCGGGCCGGGCCCCAGCCCCGCTTCGACAGCTCGGCCTCGAGGTAGACGACCGCAGCCCGCAACCCCGGGCCGTCGTCGGCGGGACGGCCGAGGGCGACCCGGATGTCGTCGGCGTGGACGAACGTGTCGTACCAGAGGGTCAGGATGCCCTCGCCCATGGTCAGGTCGGGCACGCCGCTCGGCGACGCCCAGGCGTCGGCGTCATCGAGGCCGGGCCCGAGCAGGCGCAGGTGCTCGACGGCGGCCCGCAGGCGCTCGGCCACGACCGCCGGCTGCTCGCCCCGCAGCGACGCGGCCTCCTGGGCCGAGTCGCGACTGCCGGGCACGCCGGCGACGACGTCCTCGCACAGCCCGACGACGTGGCCGGCGACGTCGCGGACCTCCCAGCCGTCACACCTCGAGGTGGCCGCCCACCCGGTGGCGTCGAGGCCGCCGATCAGGTCGGCGAAGGCGACGTACTCGTCGAGCATGCCGTCGATGGTCTCCGTGCGGGTCAGCTCCATGGTTGCTCTCTCCTCGTGGGGGGATCACGTTCGCCGCATCGTCTGCCTCGTCGCGCTCGGCGACCATTCCCTCTGAGGGAATCGTCCGGGTCCGGTGGTGCGGGTACGGTCGCTCCGATGACGCTGACCGGCAGTCGACCGATGGATCCCGTCGGGCGTCGCGGCGCCGTCGATCGGCGAGCTGCTGCGGTCGTGGCGCCAGCGCCGGCACCTGAGCCAGCTCGACCTGGCCAACGTCTCCGGCGTCACGACCCGGCACCTGAGCTTCGTCGAGACCGGGCGGTCCCGCCCGAGCCGCGAGATGGTGCTGCACCTGGCCGAGCACCTCGACGTGCCGCTGCGGGAGCGCAACGAGCTGCTGCTGGCGGCCGGGTTCGCCCCGGCGTACCGGCGCACGGAACTGACCAGCCCGTCGTTCGACTCGGTCCGCGAGGCCATCGACCAGGTGCTCGCCGCGCACCAGCCGTTCCCGGCCATCGTGATCGACCGCAAGTGGAACCTGGTCAGCAGCAACGCGGCGGCGTTCATCCTCGTCGAGGGCATCGACCCCGCGCTGCTCGAGCCCCCGATCAACGTGCTGCGCATCGCCGTGCACCCCGACGGCCTGGCTCCCCGCATCGGCAACCTCGACCACTGGTCCGAGCACATCCTCACCCGCCTGCACCGCCAGGCGGTGCTGACCGGTGATCCCGAGCTCGACGAGCTGTCCGACGAGCTGGTCGGGCTGCTCGCCGCGTCGGGGGTCACCCCGAGGCCGGAGCCGGCCGAGTCCGCCAACCTGGTCGCCACGCCGATGCTGCTCGAGTCCCGGCTCGGCCCGCTGGCGCTCATCACGATGATCGCCACCTTCGGCACCGCGCTCGACGTCACGCTGGCCGAGCTGGCCCTCGAGACCTTCCTGCCCGCCGACGCCAAGACGCTGGCCACGCTCAACCGGTACGCGGCCGAGCGTCGATGACCCGTGATGTCGTCCTGCTGCCCTCACTCGGTCGAGGAGCATCGGACTTCGACGACCTGGCCGCCCGGCTCGCCGAGCGCGGGTACCGACCGATCGCGCTCGACCCGCCCGCGCCGACACCCGCGGCCGAGGACCTGCACGACCTGGCCACCCGGGTCGTCGCCGCGATCGATGAGGCCGGCGGCGATCGGGTCCACCTCGTCGGGCACGCGTTCGGGAACCGCCTGGCCCGCACCGTCACCGCCGACCATCCCGACCGGGTCCGCAGCCTGACGCTGCTGGCCGCCGGCGGCCTGGTCGAGCTCGAGCCCGACATCGCCCGGTCGCTGGTGGCCTGCTTCGACGAGGACCTCCCCGCCGACGTGCACCTCGACCACGTCGCTCGCGCCTTCTTCGCTCCCGGCAACGACCCGACCGTGTGGGCGGACGGCTGGCTCCCGGACGTCGCCGCCCATCAGCGCCGAGCCATCGTCCGCACCGATCGCGACGACTGGTGGGATGCCGTCGCCCCCGACGTGCTGGTGGTGCAGGCGCTCGACGACGCCATCGCCCCTCCGGTGAACGGCCGGCGCTACGTCGCCGACCACGGTGACGTCGCCACGCTCGTCGAGATCGAGGACGCGGGCCACGCCATGCTCCCGGAGCAGCCGGCCGCCATCGCCACCGCGCTGCTCGGCTTCCTCGACCGCCTCGCCTGAGCTACCCACCGACCCCGAACGGCCGCCCCCCAGTTCGGTTCGGTCAGGCCAACCGGCGGAGGGCGAGATCGGTGGCGTCGTCGGAGGGGTAGAACAGCTCGACGGCCAGCTCGGACAGCGTGATGTCGCGTGGGGTGCCGAAGGTCGTCAGCGTGGTGAACAGCGACAGCTCGGTGCCGCCGACCTCGAGCCGGCACGGGATGAGCAGCGGGGTGTCGTCGAGCTGGTCCCAGCCGGGCCGGCCGATGAGGTCGGCCACGTTCGGGAAGGCGGTCACCTCGGCGTAGAGCGCGTCGAGCTCCGGATCGGCGGTCGCCACCGTCATGCGCCGGAGCTGGCCGACCAGGTAGCCGGCCCACTCGGCGAAGTTCCGGGTGCGGCCGCCGAGCCCGTCGGGGTGCAGGCTGACCCGGAAGATGTTCATCGGCGGCCCGAGCAGATCTTCTGGCAGTCCTGCTGCCAACATCAGCGCCGCCCGGTTGGTGGCCACGACGTTCCAGAGCCGGTCGAGCACGACGCCCGGATACGGGTCGTGCGCGTCGAGCATCCTCTGCACGGCCGCCCGAGCCCGCTCCATGGCCGGCGCGTCGAGCGGCGTCTCGTCGAACCGCGGCGCGAAGCCGGCGGCGAGCAGGAGCGTGTTGCGCTCCCGCAGCGGCACGTCGAGGTGCCGTCCGAGCGCCAGCACCAGCTCGGGGCTCGGCTTCGACCGGCCGGTCTCGACGAAGCTGAGGTGGCGGGGCGACACGCCGACCTCGAGCGCGAGGTCCATCTGGCTCCGCCGCCGGCGGGCGCGCCATTCACGGAGCAGCTCACCGATCGTGGGGGCAGCCATCGGCCGACCATAGGCAGCGTCGGCGCCGGTCGGCCACCCCCACCACCAGCGAGGTCACCGCCGTCAGACGAGCTCGGGCAGCGGGCCGAAGAAGCCGGCGACGTGGACGAGGCGGCCGGCGCCGTCGAGCAGGCCGACGTCCATCCCGGCCAGCGCCACGTTGCCGTCGCCGTCGAGGAGCTCCCATCCGTAGCGCACGTGATCGTGGTGCTCGTCGACGCCGGTCGACCGGCGGAAGGTGTGGCCGGGGAACTGCTGGTGGACGATCCCCATCATCTCGCTGATGCCGTCGCGGCCCTCGCCGGCCAGCGGCGGGTCGACGAGGCGGCCGTCGGCGACGAAGGCCACCTCGAGCAGCGCGTCGCGGGCGGCCGCATCGGTCTCGTTGTACGCCGCCAGGTAGGTGTCGATGGTGTCGGTCGTGGTGGCGGGGGTGGTGATCTCGGTCATCGTCGTGCTCCTCAGGTCGAGGTGCCACCGACCCCGGTGGTCGGCGACTGGGTCCCACTCTGAGGGCCGGCGGTCGTGGCGGCGACTACCCGTCAGGTAGTCATGCGCGCGCGGACACGACGAAGGCGCCGGCGCTGAAGCGGGCCTCCCCGTCGACGACGCGCTCGAGCACGGCGGCTTCGACGGCCTCGATCAGGCGGCGGCGCAGGTCCTCGTCGTCACCGGCCTCCTTCAGCGCCTGGCGCACCGGACCGACGGCCTGGCTCAGCTTCACCAGCGAATCGATCTCGTCGCCGGCCAGCACGACGACCTCGTCGTGGGCCACGACGTCGACGTGGGTGAAGCCGGCCCCGTCGAGCACCTCCTCGATCGCGGTCCGGCTCCGACAGCGAGAACGGTCCCGGCTCACCGGGGCCGGGCATCGACGGCAGCGCGCCGGTCACGGTGACGACCGACGAGCCGGGCACCAGCATCCACTCGTTGGAGAAGATCGGCTGCCAGCAGGCGAACGCGAGCGGTCCGCCCGGGTGGATCGTCCTCCGGATGTTGGCGAAGGCGGCGACGGGATCGTCGAAGAACATGACCCCGAACTGGGAGAACGCAGCGTCGAACATCCCCTCGCCCAGGTCGTCGACCTGCATGTCCGCGGTGACGAACCGGAGGTTGCGGGCCCCGGCGTCGGCGGCCCGCCGCTCGGCCGCCGCCAGCATGGCCGGCGAGATGTCGGCGCCGACGACCTCACCGTCGGGGCCGACCCGTTCGGCCAGGGCGAGGGACGTCGGGCCCGACCCGCAGCCGATGTCGAGCACGCGCTGGCCCGCCGCCAGGTCGAGGCGATCCATGGCGAGCAGCCCGAATCGGGTCCCGACCTTGGCCGTGTGCACCTCGGCCTCCAGCCAGGACGGCGCCCGGTCCTCCCAGAACTCGGCCTGCTCGGCGTTCGGTCTCGCTCATCGTCGGCCCGCCCGGTTGCTCGACCCCGACGGCGTCGGCCAGCGCGTAGAGGTCGTCGACGATCGCGTCGCACATGTCCCACAGGTCGGGGACGAGCTCGCGGCAGCTCACCAACCCGATGTCGAGCGCATCGAGGTAGCTCTGCACGGTGATGTTGAGGCCCTGGCCGTCGACGATCGTCGAGACCGGGTAGTAGTGCACCAGACGGGCGCCGGCGGCGAACAGCGGATCGCGCGGTCCCGGCACGTTCGAGATCACCAGGTTGACCGGCGAGCGGAACCGACTGGTCAACCGGGTCGCCACCCGCATGGCCTGGGTGAAGACGGCGGGCGGAGGGAACTGGGCGAAGTCGGTGAGCGTCTCGGCCGGCACCGCGTCGAAGAGCTGCTTGGCGTCGACCATGGCCTCGTGCACGCGCTGCACCCGCTCGACCGGATCGGCGACGTCGGTGGGCAGCGAGGCGAAGATGGCCGACACCCGGTTCGTCCAGCGCTCGACCTCTTCGCCGGTGCGGATCGACACGGGCACCATGGCCACGACCGGTCCGTCGGGCAGCGCGTCGTGGGTCTCGAGCCACGTGCGCAGCCCTCCCGCGCAGACGGCCATCACCACGTCGTTGACGGTGGCCCCGAGCTCGTTCTTCACGGCCTTTACGAGCGCCAACGACGTCGACCGGAACGCGAACCGTCGATGCGGGGTGATCGGCGCGTTGAAGGGCGTACGAGGAGCGGCGAGCGTCGGTAGCGGGCCGACGGCGTCGCCCTCCTCGTCGCGCGTCCGTCCGACGTTGAGCACCGCGCCGAGCGGGCCTCGCAGGCTGCCTCTGACCTGGTTGGCCGCGGCGACGAGCACCGGGTTGCGGGTGGCCTGACCCAGCTCACGGGCGGTGCGGGCGCTGAGCAGCACCGCCCGGCCGGGCTTGCGGACGAGCGAGCCGGCCGCCTTGACGACCATCTCGCCGTCTCCCGGCACCCGCTCGGTCCGCCAGCTCAACGAGGCACCGAGGCTGGTCCACTCGCCGTCGTGCGAGGCCCCCTCGTCGGAGACCTCGTCGGGACCCTCGATCTCGTCGCCGTCGACGGTCGTGTCGAGCATCATCGTGAGCAGCTCGGCCCCCGACGCGCCGTCGACGGTGGCGTGGTGGATCTTGGTCAGGATGGCGAACCGACCGCCGGCCAGGCCCTGGATGACGTAGGTCTCCCACAACGGCCGGGATCGGTCGAGCGGGCGTCCGACGAGGCGGGCCACGAGCTCGCCGAGCTGGTGGTCGTCACCGGGCGGCGGAACGGCGGTCTCCCGCACGTGGAAGTCGAGATCGAACGACGCGTCCTCGACCCAGTAGGGATGGTCGAGCCCGAACGGCACCATCCGCAGGCGCCGCCGGAGCGGTTCGAGCAGGTGCAGCCGTTTCGCGATCTGGGCCCGCCACGCCGCGAGGGGGTCGTAGTCAGCGACGTCGGGCGGCTCGAAGACCGACAACCCCGACACGTGACCGAACTGCGACGGCGTCTCGAGGTAGAGGAACGAGGCGTCGAGGCCGGTCAGCTGCTTCATGGGTCACTCCGGATCTCGGGACGGGTACAGCACGGACCACGGCGACGCCGGACGGAAGGGCTCCCAGCCGCCCTCGGGCAGAGCCAGTCGATCGGCCACCGCCCACAGCACCGCGGGGTGGTGGCCCAGGCCGCAGTGGCTGGCGACCACCTCGATGCTCTCGGACCGCGGGCCCGTCTCACCACGCGACGCCCGCCACGGGACGATGCCGTCGGTGCGGGTGAAGATGGCGGTGGACGGCACCGGCAGCGGACCCTGCTCGAGCTGCGGCGCGGGTCGGTCCCCGAGCAGGAGGCGCAGCATCGCTCCGGGATGGCTCTCCTCCCCCGGCGAGTCGGCGAACGGGCTGCCGAGGGTGATGACCTGGCGAACCGATCGGGGCACCACGAGCGCGATCTGCCGGGCGTAGATGCCGCCGAGGCTCCACCCGACCAGGCTGATGCGGCGAGAGCCGTGGCGAGCCCTCAGATCCTCGACCCGGGCGGCCAGGCCGGCCCGGACCCGTTCGGACGGCACGTTGCGGCCGAGGCTCCACCCGTGCACGTGGTAGCCGAGTCGGCGCAGGAAGTGCCGCAACGGCGCCGTCGACCGGTCGTCGGCCAGCAACCCGGGCAGCACCAGCACCGGATGGCCGTCGCCGCTCGGCGCCATGCGCAGCAGCGGCTGGAACCCGGCCAGCAGACCGAGCTCGCCGACCGCCCGCGGACCCTCCAGCGCGAGGAGGGCGAGGGAGGGGCGGCGCACCCGATCGTCAGTCACCGTGGCCGACCCTTCCACCACGCGCCTCCCGGCGCAACCGGTTCGTCCCGCATCTGACAGAGTGCGGCGATGACCACACCCGACCGCGTGCTCGTGGTCGGGGGCACGGGCCCCACGGGGGTGCCGCTCGTGCAGGGACTCGTCGACCGCGGCCACCGCGTGACGATCCTGCACCGCGGCACGCACGAGGACCCCGAGACCCCGACCGAGGTCGAGCACCTCCACGCCGACCCGTACGACGCCGACTCGTTGCTGGGCGCCCTCGACGACCGGCGGTTCGACCTGTCGATCGTGATGTACGGACGGCTGCGCACCATCGCCGAGCTGCTCGTGGGGCGCACCGACCGCTTCGTGTCGGTCGGCGGCGTCCCGGCGTACCGGGGCTTCATGAACCCGTACCTGAACGATCCACCTGGTCTCCCGGTGCCGATCGCCGAGTCGGCGCCTCTGGTGCGGACGCCCGAGGACGACGAGAAGGGCTACCGGATCGTCCGCACCGAGGAGGCTGTGTTCGCGGCCCATCCCGACGCCACCCACTTCCGCTACCCGTACGTCTACGGGCCGCGCCAGCTCGTGCCCCGCGAGTGGTGCATCGTCCGGCGGGTGCTCGACGGGCGCGAACGGATCGTCGTCGCCGACGAGGGCCTGACGCTGCACCACCACGCGTTCACCGAGAACTGCGCGCACGCCCTGCTGCTGGCCGTCGACCGGCCCGACGATGCGGCCGGACAGGTCTTCAACGTGGGCGACGACGAGGTGCTGACGATCCGCCAGGTGATCGACCTGGTGGCCGAGGCGCTCGGCCACCGGTTCGAGATCGTCTCGATGCCCTACGGTCTGGCGGTGCCGGCCCGACCCCTCCTGATGCAGCCGCTGCCGACCCACCGCGTGCTCGACCTGGGCGCCATCCGCAGCAAGCTCGGCTACCGAGACGTGGTGCCGGCCCGTGAGGCACTCGCCCGAACGGCGCGGTGGCTGGCCGAGCACCCCCACGAGCGGGGCGGCACGGAGGAGAAGATCCTGACCGACCCGTTCGACTACGCCGCCGAGGACCAGCTCATCGACGCGTGGCGGATCGCCGAGCGGTCGGTGCCCGTCCCCGACTTCGCCATCGAGCCCCGGTTCGGTCTGGCCTACAGCGGCCCCGGGGGCCGACCACGATCGCAGGAGGTGTTCGAGCCGTGACATCCACCGAGCCGGCAGCCAATCCCGAGAGCGGGCCGCTCGCCGGCGTGCGCGTGGTCGACCTGTCGATCGCGGCCACCGGTCCCTACGCGTGCGCGCTGCTGGCCGACCAGGGTGCCGAGGTCGTCAAGGTCGAGCGCCCGGGCATCGGCGACCTGGCCCGCTGGGTCGGCACCTCGCACAACGGTGTCGAGCGCGCTGTTCGTGAACTGCAACCGCGGCAAGCGATCGATCGCCGTCGACATCCACACGGCCGACGGCGTCGATGTCGTCCGCCGCCTCGCGGCCGAGGCGGACGTGCTCGTGCAGAACTACCGGCCCGGCGTCGTCGACCGGGTCGGCCTCGGCTACGACGACCTGCGCACGGTCAATCCCGACCTGATCTACGTCTCGCTCACCGGCTTCGGCCCGGTCGGTCCCTACGCGGGCAAGTCGGCCTACGACACGGTGATCCAGGCCTACGCCGGCCTGGCCAACGTCCAGGCCGGACCGGACGGGCGGCCGGTCTTCCTCCGCCAGACCGCGGCCGACAAGGTGACCGCGCTGACCGCGAGCCAGGCCATCACGGCCGCGCTGTTCGCCCGCGAGCGCGGCGCCGGTGGCCAGCACGTGGAGCTCTCGATGCTCGACGCGGTCGTGTCGTTCCTCTGGATCGACGCGGCCGGCAACGAGGTGCTGACCGAGGCCGACGGCAGCATGCCGTCGAGCCTGGTGGCCGGGTTCGAGCCGATGGCGTTCGCCGACGGCTGGGGCATCGCGACCCCGACCTCCGACGCCGACTTCGCCGGCATCTGCCGAGCCATGGGCGTCGACGGCTACGACGACCCCCAGGTGGCCACCATGGTCGCCCGCATGACCAACCGCGACGCGATGCGTCGCATGATGGAGTGCGTCTACGCGGCGGCCGAGCTGCTGCCCACCGTGGTGGCGATGGAGCGGCTCGAGGCCGAGCGGGTGCCCTGCGGCGTGCTCACCCCACCGGCGGACCTGCCCGACGATCCGCACGCGGTGGCCATCGGCCTGTTCGAGCAGGTGGACGATCCGGCAGCCGGGCGGGTGCGGCTCCCCCGCCATCCCACACGCTTCGGCGCTACTCCGGCCGCCATCCGCGGGCCGGCCCCGGCCCTCGGCCAGCACACCGACGAGATCCTGGCCGAGCTCGGCCTGGGCGATCGCATCACCGACCTCAGGGCCGGCGGCGCGGTCGCCTGACGCGAACGCCCGGGATCAGCAGGCCTGGATGGCCTTGCTCAGCGCGGTCTGCACCTTCTGGCTCACGGCGGCCTGATCGGCCTTGGGGTCGAGGTCGGCCAGGTCGATCTGGTCGACCAACCCGTTCGACGCGCACTCAGCTGTCGTCGCCGGAGCACTGGCCTTGAACGCCTCGCTGATGACCTGCAGTCGCAGACCCAGCAGCTGGATGGCCGCCATCGACTGGTCGCTGCCCTGCAGCGTGGCCGACGAACCCGGGTCACACGACGTCAGCTCGACGTAGGTCCCGCTGGCGTCGACGCTCGAGCCTTCGGTGAGGTCGGTGGAGAGCCAGTCCTTCAGGTCGGCGTACATGGCGTCGGTGTCGTCCTGGGTCTTGCCCTGGTAGCGAGCCTTGACGCAGACCGTCCCGCTCGCCTCCTTGTACGTGAAGTAGGAGTCACCGGCCCAGCCGTCGACCGCCTTGACGGCGCGGTGCACATCCATCCGCTGGGCCAGCATCAGGTACCAGGTCGTGGCGCCGAAGTCGCCGTCGTCGACCTTCGTGGCGCCGTCGGGCAGGGTGGGCTCGTCGACCGGGAGGGGCACCTTCTTGTCGAGGAAGGTGAAGATGTCGAGCACCGCGGCCTCGCTGGCCGGCGGGTTCTGCAGGGCGTCGTTGATGGCGTTGTTGCCGCCCTTGGCCTTGAGCGCCTCCACGAACGGCGGGCCGAGGATGTAGGGCGAGGTGAAGCTGGCCACCAGCACCTGGGGGTCGTTGCCGTAGTCCGCGGTGTCGGCCTGCTTCTTGTTCTGCTCGTCGTACGCGGCCGAGTCGGCCTGCGAGAGCTGATCGATGTAGGCGTTCTCGACGACCGTGGCGTCACCCTCGACGAGTGCCCGGAACGCGGACGCCTCGCCGTCGGTGTTCATCTTCTGCAGCCGGGTCAGGTCGTAGTACTGGTCCTGGAGGGCGTGGGTCAGCTCGTGGGCCAGGGTCACCTTGGTCGCCACGTCGAGCTCGGTGCCGCGCACGCGGACCTTCTTGTCGTCCGGCGAGTAGTAGGCGAGCGTGCCGCCGCCCTGGATGTCGTTCTGGGACTTCTGCAGGTCGACGTCGCCGCCGATCAGCCCGAGCGCGCGGAAGCTGGCCTCGTACTGGTCCATCTGGGCCTTGTCCTCGTCGGACAGATCCGCGTCGGAGGTCGTGACCTTGGCCTTGAAGTCGTCCTCGCTCATGAACTCGATCTCGACCGGGTGCTTGAAGGTGAGGCCGCGCTCCTTCTCGTCGAACGAGACGATGTCGAGGACGCGGGAGTCCCACTCCTTCGGGTAGTGCGGGCCCTCCTTGCGCGTGCCCATGTAGAACGCGACGCCGCCGAGGATGACGAGCACCAGCGCGAGCGCTCCCAGGCTGATCAGCAGCGGCGCCTTCTTGCGCTGCGGGGCGGGCGGGACGAACCCGGGCGGAGGCCACGCGGCACCGGTCGGGGGCTGCGGCGGCCAGGCACCGCCGGGCGGTTGCGGAGCCCACCCGCCGCCGGGCGGCGGGGTCGGCCCGGGTGGCGCCCAGGCCGGAGGTGCCTGTGTCGGAGGGGGAGCCTGCGGTGGAGGGGGTGCGCCCCATGCGGGGAGCGTCGGCGGGGCCGCCGGCGGAGGCTGCCACGGCGGAGGGGGCGTCGGCCGGGCCCCGGGCGCGGGCTGGGTGGGCGATGGATCGTAGGGAGGGTTGCCGTCCGCCGGCGGGAGATCAGTCATGGCGGCGGGAAGTGTAGGTTCTCGCTCCGCCCCGTTGTCCGCGCGCTGCGTGATGTGTGGCCGCGGTGGGTCGAGCGGCGCCCGGCCGCATCCGAATTGAGTGGTTCGCGAGCTCTGCTATCGTGAGCCGCCCCAACGGGGAAGAGCCCCCATCGTCCAGTGGCCTAGGACACCTGCCTTTCACGCAGGCGACACGGGTTCGAATCCCGTTGGGGGTGCTGCAAGGTTTCACCGAGGTCCCGTGGTGCAGTTTGGAGTGCACGCCGCCCTGTCAAGGCGGAGGTCGCGAGTTCAAATCTCGTCGGGACCGCTACACCCTCACGTCGCCAGGCGTGCAGGCCAAGGACGTGGTCGGGTAGCTCAGTTGGCAGAGCGACCGCCTGAAAAGCGGTAGGTCACCGGATCGACGCCGGTCCCGACCACCACTCGAAGCTGGAGGAGCCCCTGCTCAGGCAGGGGTTCCTCTGCTTTTGCGCTCGGGGCGGTCGGGCCGGGTCCGGACGTATCGCGCGGATGTCGCGCGCCGAAATCGGACCCGATCGACCCTGACCGCGGTCGGAGTGACCCATTGCCCTTTCGCCGGAGGTTCCGTCGTGACCGACCCCACAGCGCCCACCGACATCGAGCACCGACTCGCAGCTGCCGACGCGGCCGCCGGCCACCCCGAGCCGATCGAGACACGGCTCGAGTCCCGGCCATCGGGGGGCACCGCCCGTGCCCGATCAGTCGCCCCCGGCCGGGCTGTCATGGAGTGTCGGCGAGTAACACACCGCAGCTAGTAGCCCCTCGGGGCTCAGCAGGCGAGCAGTGACCTGCCCCCAGGGCTCGGTTTGGGCTCCGTGCAGGAGCTGGTACCCCTTGTCTTCAAGTTCCGCCGCGGCGGCGGCGACATCGAGGACTTCGAACTCGATGCTGGCCTGAGGCACTGGGACCTCAGTCGGCCATTCCCGACGTCCAAAGCAGGCCATGGCGGCCTCGGAGAGGGGCCAGAGCCCGAAGTGCTTCGTCCCTTCGAGCGTTTGAGTGAACAGGTAGTCACCCTCTTCGCCCTCGAAGGACAGGCCCAACGCGTCCCGATAGAACGAGCGAGATGCCTCAGGGTCTCTCACGATCGGGGCGATGCTCGTCACGAACTGGATGTCCATCGGCCTTCACCTCCGCGAACCATCGTTTCCCTGCATTGATATACCTACCCGCGGCGGATGACCCGACGCCCCAACCGGCGATCAGGCGGTCGCCCTGCGATCGGAGCTCTGCCTCCGAAGGGGGCTCGGTGCGACCCAGTCCCGGCCATCGGGGACACCTTCCCGCAGACGCGTCCCCGCGTTCTGGGCCACTCCGCAGGACAGGATCGGCGCACTACTCCGGCACTTGTCGATGGCCGTGCCGCGGCCCGCAGTCAGCGACCGAAACGCCTACGCCACCCGGCCTTCTTGGGCGGTATCGCATGCGCCCGATACACGATGCCCGGTTGCGACTCCGCCTCCTGCAGTTTGACGAAGGCCGCCACGATCGATGGATCCTCGGTTGCGCGTCTGTAGCTGAACCCGGCGAAGGGGTCCTTGGCCTGGTCTGGGCAATTTGCCGGGTTCCTGGTCGAAGCTCGAACCACCCCACCGCAGACACGGTCCCGTATCAGCGCTGCATCCTCTGGGCTCAACCCGAACTCTGCGACCAGAGCGGATTCAATCTCCCACGCCGTTCCACCGTCGAGCACGAGGCGCAGCGCGACGGCACCGACGTCGGCGACGGTCCGGCCCTGTGGAAGCGGCACCCTCAGGTCGTCGGTCCAGCCCTCGGGGAGATCACCCATCGGGCGAATAGTACGACCGAGAGGCGCGGGTCAGTGCGCCCAGATCAGGTGGCCCAGAGCGCGCTCCTCGCGGCCGACTGCGTGCATCCCCGATGGGGGGGATCAGGGGCGCGTTCATACCCGCTGAAAAGCAGTAGGTCACCGGATCGACGCCGGTCCCGACCACCACTCGAAGCTGGACGAGCCCCTGCCGCGGCAGGGGCTCGTTCGCGTTCCCGCGGGTGGCGAGTCAGTCGTCAGGGGAAACGAGGGCGTCAGCTCGATGCCCGAACGTGCGGCGCTCACGTCTCCATTCCGGTGCTGAGCCCCGCAAGTTCGTGAGCATGGCCGTGCCCCTGGTCGACGACATCCCTGCATGGTGAACGTCGACAACAAGCGGGAGTCGTCGACCCATGCCTGCGCCGCCTCAACGGCCGCGGCGCGTAGCTGACCGGCCGCCTCGGACAGCTCCCCATGAGGGGACGCGGGCCGGCCGACTCCCCGTCGTCTGCAACGCCGTTCTATGGTGCGGCCATGAACGCTGCCGTCACGTTGCACATCGATGCCGAGCCGCTTCGGGTGTGGGAGCTCGTGAGCGACATCACGAAGATGGGCACCTACAGCCCGGAGGTGTTCGAGGCCGAGTGGCTCGGTGGAGCAACCGGGCCGGCGGTGGGCGTCCGCTACCGCGGTCACGTCAAGCGCAACGAGCGCGGGCCGATCTACTGGACCGAGTGCGAGATCACCGATTGCGTGCCGGGCGAGGTGTTCGCGTTCGCGGTGATGATGCGCGATCGCCCGGTCAATCGCTGGCGCTACGAGTTCCGGCCAGGGCCGGACGGCGGCACCGACGTGACCGAATCCTTCGACCTCGGCGACGGGTTCTGGGTCAAGCTCTGGCGACCCCTGGGCGGCATCCTGCGCGAGCGCCGGAACGAGCGCGACATGCTCCGCACGCTCGAGCGGGTCCGGGACGCAGCCGAAGCACCGGTCGCCTGAGTCCGTCGCGGCGCCACCCCTCCAGACGAGGAGCGATCGTTCAGATCGCCACGATCTCGATCGACGCGTCCAGAGCGACGGCGAGCATCGTGATGTCCTTGCGGTTCGAGGTCACCACCAGGTCGCCTCGGGCGAGCGCACCCACCACGACCGCCGCGTCGATCACGTCGGACGTGTGGGCGCGTCCGCAGGCTTGGCCTGCAGCTCGACTGCGCACCTCATCGAGGTCTTCGATCCGGCAGCCCTTCAGCAGGCGAGACAGCTCGGCCTGCGGGCCGCCTCGCCATGCCTGGGCCAGCACGCCGGCCGGCACCGTCGGCCGCATGCCTCGCTCGAGCGCTCGCCGATGGAGGGCCCAGACCTCGCGCTGGCTCCGCTCGGCCGCAACCAACGCGCCCGTGTCATAGGTGAGCCCGGGCACGGCTCAGCTCGCTCGGCGAGCGGCATCCAGCACGCGGTCCAGGAGGCTGTCGGCGGCAGCCAGCTCTTCGGGCGTCAGGGCTCCGTGGTCGGCCTCCCACTCGCGGACGGCATCCAGACCCGCTTCGATCGCGAGCTCGTTTCCGGCCGCGTGATTGAGCCATGCCGAGACGCTGACGCCGGCACGCTCGGCGGCGCGGGCGACCTCGTCGGCGATCGTGTCATCGAGGGCGATGGAGAGCTTCCGAACAGCCACGATCGCCACGGTAGTACCGCGTTCCTACCACTGCAACGGCACATCGATGTCACTGGATCGACGCTGGTCTCGACCATGTGAACCGAACCGGGCCTCGCGCCGTAGAAATGGGCATGACAAACCTCACCTCCAGCACCACGAAACTGTCCACCTCACCGCCTCGGCGGGCCCGGCGCTACCGGGCCGCGCTGGCCGGATGCGTCGTCGCTCTCGCCCTTGTGGGGGGAGCGTGCTCGTCGTCGAAGCCCAAGGTGTCGACGAGCGGCGACTCCACGTCGAGCAGCACGACGGCCTCGACCGCGACGACGGACACCACCCAGGCGAAGTCGGGCGGATCCGGTGGCGTCGGTTTCTAGCCGACTCACCGGGCGGACCGACGTCGCATCCCCACCGGTCGTCGACGCGCCGCGCCTCTACCTGCCCGCGGTGGCGATCGTCGCGACCGCCATCGTGCTCATCGCCGTCGGATGGTCGCACCACTGGGGCGGGGTGAGCTTCGCCGCCTCGGTCGCCGACCAGCGGGTGGTGGTCATCGGCCCGCTGACGCTCGCCGTCCTGGCGGTCATCCTGGTCATCGAGCGGGTGCGACCCGCCCAGATCCGGCCGCTCGTCGCCCGCGGCCACCGCCAGGACGCCCTCTACGCCGTGCTCAACGCGACCGTGATCGTGCCCCTCGTGGTGGCGCTGTCGCTGTCGTTCGCCGCGGTCGTCCGCCAGGACCTGCCGTGGCTCGTCGTGCCGCAGGTCGGGTACCTGCCGCGATGGCCCGTCATCGCCCTGATCTTCGTGGCGATGGACGGCTGCAACTGGCTCGCGCACCTGGCCAACCACCGGGTCCGCGTCCTGTGGCGCTTCCACGAGCTGCACCACTCCCAGGAGGACATGAGCGTGCTCACCGTGTTCCGGACCCATCCGCTGATCCACGTGTCGTACCTCGTCGCGCTGATCCCCGGGATCGTCCTCGTGGCCAACGGCGCGGTGCCGACGGCCCTGCTCGTCGGCTACGCGGGCTTCGTGGCGTTCGAGCACTCGAACACCAACCTCGGCTTCGGCCCGTTGGAGCGGATCTTCGTGAGCCCCAACTACCACCGCATCCACCACAGGGTCGACGGCCCTCAGGACGTGAACCTCGGCTTCGCCCTCACGATCTGGGACCAGCTCTTCCACCGGGCGGTGTTCCCGACCGAGGCCACGATCCGCACCGACACCGGGCTCCCCGGACGGCCACTCGTCGTGGAACAGGAGGGCGACCGCCCCCGTCACCTCGCCACCATGCTCGGCCAGCTCTGGGGGCCGTTCCGTCCCGTCGATCGTCATCAGGAAGAGGAGGTGGGGTCATGATCGCGACGTCACGTGGAACGAGCCGAGCGGCCGGTAGCCGGTCGCTGCTGGCGACCCTGTTCAGCACGGACCCCTCGACACTGGGCACCGACATCGCCGCCGTTGCCGTTCGCGTCGTGCTCGCCTGGATCTTCATCTACTACGGGGCCGGCAAGCTCTTCGGGGCGTTCGGCGGCCCGGGACTCGACCAGACGTCGACGTTCATGGCCTCGACCGCCCACCTGCACCCGGGTGGGCTGTTCGCCTTCCTCGCCGGCGTGGTCGAGCTCGGTGGTGCCCTGGCCATCGCGTTCGGTCTCGCGTCGCGGCTCGCCGCCCTCGCCCTGCTCGGTGACCAGATCATCGCCACGGTCACGGTGACCTGGGCCCACGGCCTGTCGACGGGGTCGGCGGGAGCCGGCTACGAGCTCAACCTGGCGCTCGTGGCCATGACCTTCGTGATCATCGGGATCGGCGCCGGCCGACCGAGCCTCGACGCGATCATCGGGCGCCGCCTCCGGGCCGGATCGGACGACGATCGCCCGTCATGATCACCGCACGGCGCGCCCCGGCCCGAACGCCGGCTTCGCGCGCTGACCCCGAGCCGTCACGCCACGCACGCCTGCTCCGCACCGGGGCCAACGTCGTCGGCGCGGCCGGCGCCACGTGGTTCGCCGTGGCCGGGTACCACCACTACCAGGAGAGCCGTTCGCTGATCGGTGCGGTGTTCTTCGCCGTGCAGCTGTGGATCGTGATCGCCTACCTCGTGCGCCGCCCGGCCCGCCGCGTCAGCCAGCGCGCGAGCGACTGGCTGCTCGCCTTCGGCGGCACGTTCGGCGGCGTGCTGTTCAGGCCCGACGGTCTGCACCCGCACGCGGGCGTGGACCTGGGGCTCGGTCTCCAGGTGGCAGGACTGGCCGTGTGCGTGGCCGCGTTCATCGCCCTCGGCCGCTCGTTCGGGTTCGCGCCCGCCGATCGCGGCGTGCGGCGGCACGGTCCCTACGCCATCGTTCGCCACCCGATCTACGCGGGCTACGTCCTCCTCCTGCTCGGCTACCTCGCCCAGAGCCTCTCGGTGCGCAACGCGCTGGTGATGATCCTCGTCTGCGGTTGCAACGTCGGGCGGATCCATGCCGAGGAGCGCCTCCTCGCCGCGGGGACCGAGTACGCCAAGTATCAGGCCGCCGTGCGCTGGAAGCTCGTGCCCGGCATCTGCTGACCGACGTCGACGCTGGTCAGGCAGCGCTCCCAGAGCGAGCTCGGCCTGGGCGACTCTCGCCGGCCGCCGCGTCGGGGATGGCGCGGCGGCGGCCTCGTCGAGGACGAGCAGCTGCGCACCAGGGATCTCGTGTGCGATCGCCTCGCCGTTGCCGACGGGGAAGAAGAGGTCCCGGCGGCCGTGGACGACGAGCGTGGGGACCTCGATGTCTGGGAGGCGCTCGCGCCAGCGCGGCTGGCAGTCGAGCCTGGAGAACACCATGCCCATCTGGTTGGCCATCTGGACCGCCGGTTCGGTCCCGGGCGTGCGGTCCCAGATGCGGGCGGCGGTCGCCCGTGCGGCGATGGGATCGTCGCCGAGGACCTCGGCGCCGGCGGCGGCGAAGTCCGCCACGGCCTCGCGGTCGCTCCAGTCGGGCATCGCGATGCGAGAACAGCTGGCTCATCATCGCCTGGTCGTGGTCGGGGAGGTCAGCGTCGACCGGGCCGGGCGCCACCGAACGGGTGCCGGCCAGGGTCAGCGCCGAGAACGCGGCCGGATGGTCGAGCACCGCCACCTGCGCGACCATCCCGCCGACGCCGATCCCTCCGAGGTGTGCGGGACCGCCACCGAGCGCCTCGGCAAGGGCCGCGGCGTCGGCGGCGAGGTCGCGCAACGTGTACCGGGTGCCTCGGGATCGACCATCGTCGACTCGCCGCTGTCGCGCAGGTCGTAGCGCACCACGTGGCGCCCGCCGGCGGCGAGTCGCTCGCAGAGCGAGTCGGGCCACGACAGCATCGTCGTGCCGCCGGCGAGCAGGACGAGCGGAGCGCCGTGGTCGCCGAACGACTCGATGCCCAGGGCGACCCCGTTTGCGTCGATGGTGGCCATCGGAGGTTCGGTCACGCGGCGCGATCCCTTCATGCCGGCGTGCCGGCGAGGACCGCTGTCGATCTGCGAGAAGACCATGCGCATGCCCTCTTCGATCCCCATGGCGAGCACCTGCTCCATGCCCGCCTGCGAGTCGAAGTGCGTCCGGATCGCCATCGCCGCCCGCCCGCCGTCGCGTTCGTCGAAGGTGATGATCATCGCGGTCATCGCGTTGCCGTCGTTCGGGCGGCCATCGTCGTCGACGTCGGCATCCCGCAGCTCGAGGCGGTGAGGCGGGTCGGCGGCGATGACCTCCCAGGTGCTGTCGTGGCGCTCGCCCTCGTCCCCGGCCATGGAGAAGGTGATGCGGCCGCCGGTCCGCAGGTCGTGGTCGACCACGGTCACCGGGTAGCCGGGAGGGCCCCACCACTGCTCGAACTGGCGGGGGTCGGCCCACAGCAGCCACGCCCGTTCGACGGTGGCATCGAGCTCGGCCGTGACCGTCATGGTCAGGGTTTCGGTGTCCTTCTCGACGTTGGTCACGCTCATTGCTTGCCTCCAGTGGTTCGCTTCTCGATTGCCAACAGGTCGTCCATCCGGTCCACCCACGCCCGCCACAGCTCCTCGATGCCGTCCAGGAGCACCCGGGCCCGCTCGACGGTCTCGACGTCGGTGCGCACGAGCCGTTCGCGCCCCCGCTGCTCCTTCGTGATGAGGCCGGCACCCTCGAGCACGGCGACGTGCTTCTGCACGGCGGCGAAGCTCATCGGGTAGCGCTTCGCAAGCGCCGACACGCTGTAGCTCCCCTCGACGGCGAGGGCGACGATGTCGCGCCGGGTGCTGTCGGCGAGGGCGTGGAAGATGCGATCGACGTCGGCGGATTCCTGAGCTACAACCATTTGGTTGTAGGTTCGCGCCGATCGCCCCCGAGCGCAACCCCCGAGTCGGATCTCGGTCGAGAGAGCCGACGGTTTGCGCGAGTGGAGCCGACTCGGGCATCTCGTCAGGGCGAAATGTGTGCGGCAATCGACATCAGGTGTGGGTTGGCGCGCCTTTTCGCCCGCACGCCCGGTGGCGGGAGCGACCGACGAATCGGACGGCAGTACGGTCCTCCGACATGCCCCACGCACAGATCGATGGCCTCCCCATCTGGTACGAGGAGCGCGGCGACGCCGACGGTCCGCCGCTGGTCGCCCTGCACGGCGGCATCATGACCTTCGAGCGCAGCTTCCGCGACGTCCTCCCGTGGCTGGCGCAGGGTCGCCGGGTCATCGGGGTCGAGCTCCAGGGCCACGGCCACACACCGGACACCGGTCGGGAGATGTCGATCGAGCGCTTCGGCGACGACGTGGCCGAGATCATCGACCTCGTTGCGGACGGCGGACCGGTCGACGTGTGGGGCTTCAGCCTCGGCGCGCTCACCGCCACGAGCCTGGCCCTCCGCCATCCGGCCAAGGTCCGGCGCCTCGTGCTCGCCGCCTCGAACATCCGGCCCGACGGCTACCACCCCGAGATCACGGCGCCCGAGCAGGACGACCCGCGCCTGCCGACCGAGGAGGAGTTCGCCGACTGGCACGCCGCCTACGACGCGGTGGCGCCCAACCCCGAGGACTTCTTCCCCTTCCTCGAGCGAATGCAGCCGGTCGTACATGACTTCGCCGGCTGGAGCGCGGAGGAGATCCGCAGCATCGACGCGCCGACGTTCCTCGTGATCGGCGACCGGGACTTCGTCCGACTCGACCATGCCGAGGAGATGCTCGACCTGTTCCCCGACTGTCGACTCGCCGTCCTGCCGGCCACCCGCCACACCGAGGTCATGCAACGCGGCGACGAGCTCCGAGCGATGGTGCTGCCGTTCCTGGCCTAGCCAACCCCACCTAGTGCGACGGTCGCTTCCCGAGGCGCGACGCGGCCACGAACGCGACGATTGCCGCCACGATGGCGACCGCGCCGGCGACGCACGCCGCGATCAGCCCAGGGACGTGCTCATCGGGGTTCATGTTGTTGGCGATGTCGATGGCCGCTACTGCGACGGCCGCGCCCACGACGGTGACGAAGAACGCACCGACCGCCACGAAGAACCGGACCTGATCCCGTTCCATGGACCGAAACGGTAGCCAACCTGGCTGCCGTCGGCTGGAGATCCGAGGGGACTGAACTACTGGGCGAGGCGGGCGACGAGGTCGTCGCGCTCGTCGCGGAGCATGGCGATGCCGAGCTGGGTCCGCCGGCCGAGTTGGACCTCGAGCACGTGCTCGGCGGCGACCGCGTCGAAGCCGAACGGTGCGGCCATCAGCGCACTGCGGGCCTCGGCCTTGTCGCCCGACTGCTCGATCGCGGCGATGAGGTCCCACCCCAGGTCGTGGGCCCGGATCAGCTCGTCCACGATGTGCAGCCGAACCTCGGCCCTCGCCCGATCGAACTCCAGGTCCTCGTGTTCCATCCGCCCGCTCCTCGCGCCCGTTCGGTCCAGCGTGACACGTCCGCCGCCGAAACCCGCTCGACCCCGGGGCGCTCCGGCAGACAGTGTGCGGCGTGACCAAGGACTACTTCGGCGGGGACGTCGCCGACCGCTACGACGAGACGATCGGCTCGATGGGCACCCCCGAGGTGCTCGGGCCGACCGTCGACCTGCTGGCCGAGCTCGCCGGCGACGGCCGGGCGCTGGAGCTCGCGGTCGGTACCGGCCGGGTGGCCCTGCCGCTGGCGGCGCGCGGCGTGCCCGTGTCCGGGATCGAGCTCTCGACCGACATGGCGGCCCAGCTCCGGGCCAAGGACGACGCCCAGCTCGTCGACGTGACGATCGGCGACATGGCGACGACCCGGGTCGAGGGCACGTTCCGCCTCGTCTACCTCGTGTTCAACACCATCGGGAACCTGACCACCCAGGACCAGCAGGTCGCCTGCTTCGCGAACGCCGCCGCCCACCTCGAGCCCGGCGGCTCCTTCGTGATCGAGGTCGGCGTCCCCGACCTTCGCCTCCTGCCACCGGGTGAGGACGCTCGGCGTCTTCAGCCACTCCCCCGGGTACGTGGGCTACGACCGCTACACCGACGTCGTCGCCCAGCAGGCCGTGTCCCATCACTTCGTGGCCAACGCCTCGGGCATCGGAGAGGTCACGACGCCGTTCCGCTACGTGTGGCCGTCCGAGCTCGACCTCATGGCCCTGCTGGCCGGCATGGCCCGGCGTCACCGGTGGTCGGGCTGGGACCGCTCGCCCTTCACCGAGGACAGCACCTCCCACGTGTCCGTCTGGCAGAAGGTCGACGAACCGTCCGGCTAGCGCGCCTCGAGGACGGCCAGGTCGCGGTTGGCGTACTGGTCGTGCCACCACTCCTCCCGGAGCACGACGAGCAGGCAGCGCAGCACGGTGACCGAGTCCCCGTTCGGGGAGCTGACCTCGCGTGCGAGCTCCTCGTCGTCGACCACCCGGACGTAGTCGGCCAGCCGAGCCATGCGAGCGCCGTCGTACGACCATCATGTCGTCGAGCGTGGGCCGGGCATCCAGGTCGAACAGGTCGGCCGGGATCTCGTCGAGCGGGTCGTTGGGCCGACCGAGCCGGTGGAACGGATCCGGGTCGCCCAGCACGGGGCCGGTGAACCAGCGTTCGGTGGCGAAGACGAGGTGTCGCAGCGTCTCGATGAACGACCACTCACCATCGACCGCCTCGTCGAGCGCGGCGGCGGGTAGCGCCCTGGCCCGCTCCACGGTGGCGGCGGAGAACTCCTCGACCGTGCGCCAGGCGACCCGCACCCCGTCGGCATCCTCGGGAGTGAGCAGGCGACGCTCCGGATGTCGGCGGTCGAGCTCGCCGTCGACGTACTCGGTGACGTCGACGCCGTTGACCGACAGCCCCTTCACCATCCCGGAGATGTCGACGTCGAACAGCCAGGCGTCGCTGATCTTGACACCCGAGAACATCACGCCGTGGAAGCGGGCTCCGCTGAAGTCGACCTCGACGAACTGCTCGTTGGTGCGATCCTCCATGCCCGGTGGTGTACTCCCGCGCCGCGGGACTCGCAATCGCCACCCGCGTCGACGGACGCGCCAGGATGCAGCGGTGACGCGGGTCGTGGTGCTGGGGAACGGGGCGTCGGGCAAGTCGACGTTCGCCCGGTCACTCGGTGCGGCGACCGGGATCACGACCGTCGAGCTGGACACCATGTTCTGGTCGGCCGACCTCGAGCCGACGCCGCGGGATCGATGGATCGAGGTCCAGGAGGAGCTCACCGCGGCCGAGCGGTGGATCCTCGACGGCGACCTCGGGCCCTACGACGCGCTCGAGGTGCGGCTGCGGCGGGCCGACACGGTCGTGCTCTTCGACCTCCCGACCCGTGTCTGCGCGTGGCGGGCGCTGCGCCGGTCCCGCCAGCGACGGGACTTCTGGCGCTGGCTCCTGACGTGGCGACGGCGCTGCCTGCCAGACCTCCTGTCGGCCATCGACGCCCAGGGCGACACGGTCGAGCTGTTCGTGATCCGCGACGAGGCCGATCGCGACCGGGTGTCGTCGGTGCTCGTCACCCGAGCGAACGAGCGGGACGGGTGAGATCAGGCCTTCGGGGCCAGCACCGTGAAGGCGATGGTGGCGACGGCGGCCAGCTTGTCGTCCCGACCGGCGTCGGTCACGTCGACGTGCAGCACGAAGGTCGACCGGCCCCGGCGCAGGATGCGGGCCTCGACGTGAGCCGGACCAACGGTGATCGGTGAGAGGTAGTGCACGGTGAAGTCCGACGTCGCGGTGCTGTAGCCGTTCTCGTGGTCGCACGACTCGTAGGCCAACCGCCCGGCGCACACATCGACCAGCACCGCGATCAGGCCGCCCTGCAGCGCGCCTCGGACGTTCGAGACCTGCGGTCGGAGGTCCATCTCGATGGCCTTGTGGCCGTCCGGCGCGGGTACGTCGCGCATGCCGAGCTGCTGGAAGAAGTGGTCGCCGCCGGCCACGGACTCCGCAGCCCTGCGCATGGCGTCTGAGGTGTTCGGGGGGATCGTCACGCAGCGGCGAACGTACCGGTCGGGCGCGGCGTGTGCCAAGGCCGTCCGCCACCACCCTCACCGGAGGGATAGGTTCCCGCGATGCGCATCCTCGTGTTGGGAGCAGGGTTCGGCGGTCTGGAGCTGACGACGCGGCTGAGCGAGGCACTCGGCGACGACGTCGAGGTGGTGCTCATCGATCAGGGCGAGGGCTTCATCTTCGGGTTCTCGAAGCTCGACGTGATGTTCGGGCGGACCGTGGCCGATGCGGTGGTCCACCCCTACCGGGACCTCGTGAAGCCCGGCGTCACGTTCGTGCAGACGACCATCCGGTCGATCGATCCCGTCGCCCGGCGGGTCGAGACCGACGCCGGCCCGTTCGACGGCGACCTCATGGTCGTCGCCCTCGGCGCCGACCTCCACCCGGCCGACACGCCCGGCCTGCTCGAGGGCGGCAACGAGTTCTACACGGTGGCCGGTGCCTTCGCCCTGCGTGACGTGCTCGCCGAGTTCCCGGGGGACGGGTCGTGGTCGGGGTCACGTCCACGCCGTTCAAGTGCCCGCCGGCTCCGAGCGAGACGGCCCTGCTGACCGACGACTACCTGACCGATCGTGGCCTGCGCGAGTCGTCGAGCATCTCGCTGGTGATGCCGCTGCCCGTCCCGATCCCTCCGTCGCCCGGCGCCTCCGAGGCGCTGCTCGTCGCGTTCGCCGAGCGGGGCATCGACTGGCTGCCCCAGCGGCTGGTGCGGGCGCTCGACCCCGACCGGAAGGTCGCGCTGCTGAGCGACGACAGCGAGCTCCCCTACGACCTGTTCCTCGGCATCCCGGTGCATCGGGCACCGGTCGTGGTCGAGGAGTCGGGCTTGACCGTCGACGGCTGGATCCCGGTCGACCCCCTCACGCTGGAGACCAGCTTCGAGGGCGTCTACGCGGTCGGCGACGTGACCAGCGTCGGCACGCCCAAGGCCGGGGTGTTCGCCGAGGGCCAGGCCGTCGTGGTGGCCGAGGCGATCATCGCCCAGCACCGGGGCGGGTCGGACTCACCCCACTACGACGGTCACGGCATGTGCTACCTCGAGTTCGGCCGCGACCAGGTGGCCAAGGTCGACGTGACCTTCCTCAGCGGCCAGGCTGCCCCACGGCGACCTCGAGGGCCCATCCAGCGAGTTCGCCCGCGACAAGGTCGAGTTCGGCACCACACGGGTCCAGCGCTGGTTCGGGCGCGACTGGGACCATTGACGGGACCGATGCACGGCCGACCTGCGGCCGGCCCGGACGCGTGAAGACGCCGCCGGGTCGGCGGCGTCCTCGCGATCCTCGGTGGCCCAGGTCGCCCCGGGCCAGATCGTCAGGTCAGCTGGTCACTTCAGACGATCTCGCTGGTCTGCATGACCGGGACGATGTCGGTGTAGTTCGCCACATCGGCCATGACCGCGCCGGTGCCCTCGGCGGCCATGGCCGCACCGACGGCGTCCATCGAGTCGAAGGTGAAGTGCACGGCAGCCACGTAGGGGCCGTCGATGCCCTTGTCGATGTCGGCGCCGTCGAGGCCCCAGGCCTCGACCGCCAACGGGACGTGCTTGGTGCGGTAGTAGTCGTGATCGAAGGTCGCGCCCTCGGTCGTCGGGTAGAACACGCTGAGTCGGATCATGGCGACAACCTATTCCGAAGTTCAGCCCAGCGCCTTGAGCGCAGCGACCACCGTTCGGGCGTCGTCGGTCGCCGCCGTGAGGTCGGTGCGGGCCGTCGCGAGCTGCACCCGGGCGGCGTCGACGGCCGCCGCGTTGGAGGCGATCACCGCCTTGTCACCGTGGTCCGGAGCCAGGGCGGCGAGGGCGGCTGCCGCCTGGTCACCGTCGGTCTTGGCGTCGGCGACCTTCGTGGCCATCTCGGCCAGGGCCGCCTCGGCCGTGGCCATGTCGGCACCGCCGGCGGCCGCCGTGTCGACCCTGGTCGACAGCTTCGCCTGGTCATCGGTGAGCGTGGCGGTGGCCCGCTGGATGCGACCGCACGCCGCCGCCGCGTAGGTCTGCGGCGTGACCACGAGGTAGATGCGGTAGTCGTCGAAGATCGACTGGAAGTCGTGCTTCGCATCGACCAGCGTCGTGGCGGCCGCCAGCTTCGTCCCGACCTGGGCCAGGGCCGGGCCATCGGCGGCGATGACTCCGGCGATCTTCCCACCGGCGTCGCAGGCCGGGGCGGCGCTGAGCCGGCCGGAGAGCTTGGTGAGCTGCGCCTGGCGCTGGGCGATGGCCGCCGCACCGGTGGACTTGAGCTGGTCGAGCGTGTGAGCCGCGGCGTCGCCGGTCGGCCTGGTCGCGGCCGAGGCGGCCGTGGCCGGCAGGGCGAGCCCGGCGGTGAGGCCGGCCGCGACGACGAGCGCCGCCGCGCCACGGGTGAGGGAGGAGGTGCGAGAGAGGTGCATGGGGACTCCTGAGAGATGATCGATGGAGGGAACTGGAGAAGGGTCAGCCGCGGGTGTCGGTCGTGGCCTCGGTCTGGCCGTCGCTGAGGTCCTTGGCCGCGCCGTCGAGGTCGGACTGCACGGTGCTGAGGTCCTGTTCGACGTCGTCGGTGGGGACGGTCGCGGTCGGTGCGGCACCGGTCGAGCTGGTCGACGCGGTCGCCGTCGGAGCGGTGGTCGAGGTCGTCGGCGTCGCATCATGGCGGGCGGCCCGTGCCCCGCACCCGCTCAGGGCGAGGGCGACGGTCGTCACCACGACTGCCGCGGCCGCCCATCCGACGTGAGGGGAGCGGGTCGATCGCGCCGCATCGGCAGCCGGAGCGTCGGAAGCGAGGTGGTTGCTCATGCCAGGATCATCGACTGCGACCTGGCGCATTCGATGCGCAAGCCGTTAGGGATCCGTGAGGGCCGTCGCCGCTCGCCGGTAGCGTCGGCTGCTCAGGATCGGCGCGAGGAGGCGAGGCATCGATGTTCGGCTTCGGACGGGCGCGACGGCGGCGTGAGGTGCTCGACGGACCGTTCCCACCTGCGTGGATCGAGCTGCTGGAGCGGAACCTCGTGCACTGGACGTTGCTCGACGACGAGGAGCAGGCGCGCCTGCAGGACCTGATCCGCCTGTTCCTGGTCGACAAGAAGTGGCAGGCGGCTCGCCAGTTCGACCTCACCGACGAGATCCGGGTGCTGATCAGCGCGATGGCCTGCCTGCTGATCCTCGAGCTCGACTACGACTACTACGAGCCCGTCAACTGGATCGAGGTGCACCCGACCACGGTCACCCGCACCGGCACCCGCGGCGTCGGGGTGGCCGGGGTGGTGACCGATGCTCCCATGCCGATCCTCGGTGAGGCCAGCTTCGACGGCCCCGTGGTCATCGCCTGGGACGCGGCGTCGACCGGTGCCCGCCACCCCGAGCGCGGCCACAACGTCGTGTACCACGAGTTCGCCCACAAGCTCGACATGGACGACCGCCTGATCGACGGCACTCCCCGACTGGTCGACGATGCGGCGCGCCAGCGCTGGATCGAGGTCTGCACGGCCGAGTTCGACGCGCTGCGGCGCGGCGAAGGCGGTCCGCTGCTCGACCCGTACGGCGGGGTGAACCCGGGCGAGTTCTTCGCCGTCGCGACCGAGCTGTTCTTCGATCGCCCCAGTGCGATGCAGCGGGCCAAGCCCGACCTGTACGACGTGCTGCGCGGGTTCTACCTGCAGGACCCGGCCGAGCGCGAGCGAGACGGCACCGCCAGGCCTGACCGTCAGGCCGGCCCCAGTCCTGACCCTGGGCCGACCGCGGGCGTCAGAGGTCGAGCGCGGCGACCAGCTGGGCGTGGTCGTCGATGACGTGGTGGCCCTCGGGCAACGGCTCGCCGTCGGGATCGGTGCCGGCCGGGTCGTCGTTGGCGCCGCGGTAGCGCACCGCGGTCATGCCCATGGCCCGGGCCCCGGCGATGTCGGTGCGCCGCAGGTCGCCGACGTGCGCGGCCCGCGCCGGCTCGACGCCACCGAGGCCGGCCAGCGCGTGGTCGAAGATGGCGCGGGCGGGCTTGTAGCTGCCGACCTCGTCGGAGAACGACCAGTGGTCGAACAGGTCGAGCACGCCGTGCGCCGCCAGGTAGTCGCGCAGCACGTTGGACGGCGTCAGCCCGACGTCGCAGATGATCCCGAGCCGCAGGCCGCGTTCCTTGAGCGCGACCAGCGTCTCCTCGATGTTGCCGGTGAGCTCCTGCTCCTGGCCGGCCGCGCCGGTGACGAACGCCTCGATGATGGCGTCGTTCTCGGCCGTGCTCAGCCCGAGCGCGAGCAGCTCGACCACCGCCTGGCCGCCCTGGTGCGCGGTGAACGGCGCGGTTGGCGAGCCAGTGCTCGGTGTGCAGGGCGACGGTGCGGTCGAAGATCTCGTCGAGCCGCTCCGGCGAGACGTCGTGACCGAACCCGGCCAGCACGGGCACGAGCGCCTGCCGCCGGGCGTCGCGGGTCGAACCGAACGCGGTGCGAACGAGCGTGTCCCAGTAGTCGAAGGTGACGGCGTCGAGCGGCCGGGCCATCAGCGTCGGGCGGTCAACGTCGGGCCGGCGCCGGTCCGGTCACCGGACGACGCCCTCGCGCACCGCGGCCTCGGCCGCAGCCTGGGCCACGAGCGTGACGACGCGCTTGTCGAACACCGACGGGATGATGAAGTCGGGCGAGAGCTCGTCCTCGTCGACGGCGGAGGCGATGGCGTTGGCCGCGGCCAGCTTCATGCCCTCGGTGATGGTGGTGGCGCCGGCGTCGAGCGCCCCCCGGAAGATGCCCGGGAAGCACAGCACGTTGTTGATCTGGTTCGGGAAGTCGCTGCGACCGGTGGCGATGACCGCGGCGATGCCGGCGGCTTCCTCCGGGCGGATCTCCGGGTCGGGGTTGGCCATGGCGAACACGATCGGCTTCGAGCCCATCGTGCGCAGGTCGTCGGCGGTGATGAGCCCCGGGCCGCTCACGCCGATGAACACGTCGGCGCCGGCCATGACCTCACGGAGCGAGCCGGACCGCCGGTCGGCGTTGGTGTTCTCGGCGAACCACTGCTTGGCCGGGTTGAGCTCGCCGCGGCCGTCGTAGATCGCGCCCTGGCGGTCGGCCCCGATCACGTTGGGGACGCCGGCCTCCATGATGATCTTGGAGATGGCGACACCGGCGGCACCGACGCCGGCGATGACCACGTTGAGGTCGATCATCTTCTTGTCGACGATCTTCAGCGCGTTCTCGAGGGCGGCCAGCGTGACGACCGCGGTGCCGTGCTGGTCGTCGTGGAAGACGGGGATGTCGAGCAGCTCCTTGAGCCGCTCCTCGACCTCGAAGCACTGCGGCGCGGCGATGTCCTCGAGGTTGATGCCGCCGAAGGTCGGCGCCAGGCGCACGACGGTGTCGACGATCTCGTCGGCGCTGTGCACGTCGAGGCAGATCGGGAAGCCGTCGACGCCGGCGAACTCCTTGAACAGCAGCGCCTTGCCCTCCATGACCGGCATGGCGGCGGCCGGACCGATGTTGCCCAGCCCGAGCACCGCGGTGCCGTCGCTGACGATGGCCACGGTGTTCTTCTTGATGGTCAGCTCGTGGGCCAGCTTGGGCTCGGCCGCGATGGCGTTGCAGACGCGGGCGACGCCCGGCGTGTAGGCCATCGACAGGTCGTCACGGTCGCCGACCGGGCGCCAGCGGGAGCACCTCGATCTTGCCGCCCTCGTGCATCTTGAAGGTGCGGTCCTCGTGGGCCAGCACGTCGATGCCCTCGAGCGCCTCGATCGCCGTCAGCACCTCGGCCTGGTGGGCCTCGCTGCGGCAGTCGACGATGATGTCCTCCTCGAGGAACGCCTGCTTGGCCAGGAAGCCGTCGAGCCCGGCGATGTTGCCGCCCACCTCGCCGATCGCTACCGCCAGCCGCCCGAGGTCCCCGGGCTTGTTGGCCATCCGGACCCGGATGCGGAGGGAGAACGCGGCGGTGGGTGTGTCAGCCATAGGCGCATGACGCTACCCCTCGCACTTCCGCCGCCCCCAACCGAATCGCCGCCCCACCTCGAACTGGTAGCGATCGGTGTGGGGGTCCCGTGCCTGGATCGCTACCACTTCGGGTCGTCAGGCGCCCTCGTAGTCGAAGCCGAGGTCGGGGGCGGTGACGAGGGCGTGGAAGCCGATGCCCTCGGCCTCGGCCAGGTCCCGGCAGGTGCCGCCCCGGTCGACGATGACCAGGATCATGACCGGCTCGGCGCCGAGCTCCCGCACGACGCGGGCAGCCTCGAGCGGTGACGCGCCCCGGGTGACCGTGTCCTCGGTGATGACGACCCGGTCGCCGGGCTGCAGTGCGCCGGCCAGGCGACCGGCGACGCCGTGGTCCTTGGCCTCCTTGCGGATGGCGAACGAGCGCAGCGAGCGGCCGCGGGTGGCCCCGATGGCCGCCACGCCGTAGGCGACCGGGATCGGCGCCCAGGGTCAGCCCGCCGATGGCGTCGATGTCGGCGCCGATGGCCTCGAGCGCCAGATCGGCCACCAGCAGCGCGCCCTCGGGCCGGCACATGGTCTGCTTGGAGTCGATGAACCAGCTGCTCTTGCGGCCCGACTTCAGCGTGAAGTCCCCGGTGCGGACGGAGTGGTCGAGCAGGTGCTGGACGAGTTCGGCGTGGCTCACCCCGCCGAACCTACCGGACCCGTTGCGCTCCGAATTCCCGTCGGGCAGCGTGGGGCCCATGTTCACCTGGGGGGCGTTCCGCAGTGCCCGACCTGATCTGGCCGAGGCCGGGCAGGCGCTGCTCTACCAGTTCGGTGGCGTGGGCCTCGCCTTCCTCGGGACCGTCCGCCCCGACGGCGGACCACGGCTGCACCCGATGTGCCCGATCCTCCACGGCGCCGGGCTCTACGCGCTGCTGATCCCGTCGCCCAAGGCCCGCGACCTGCGGCGCGATCCGCGCTACGCGCTGCACGCCTTCCCGCCGGAGGACAACGAGGACGCGATCTACCTGACCGGCGAGGTCATCGTGCGCGACGGCGACACCGCGCTCCGGACGGCGATCGACGACCAGTTCCTCGCCGAGCGATCCATGACCGCCCGCCCGCCCGGCTTCGACGACCAGACGCTGGTCGAGCTCCTCATCGACTCCTGTCTGCTCACCCGCACCACCGCCCACGGCGACCACGATCCGCAGCACACGATCTGGCACGCGTCCGACGACGGTCCACCGGCCCGACCTTGACCGACCTCCGCGTCGGGCGGTTCGAGCCGGCCGACCAGGGCCCCGCCCGAGCGCTGATCCTCGACGGCATGGTCGAGCACTGGGGCGGCCTCGATCCCACGCTCAACCGCGACCTCGACGACATCGCCACGTCCTACGCCGACGCCGTGTTCCTGGTCGGCCGGGTCGACGGGCGGGTGGTGGCCACCGGCGCGCTGCACCCCGACGAGCCCGCCGTGGGCCAAGGCCTGATCACCCGCATGGCCGTCGCCGCCGATGCCGCGGCGGCTCGGCCTCGGTCGGCATCTGCTCGACCGGCTGGCCGACGAAGCTCGGACGCTCGGCCTGCGCCCGGCTGGTGCTCGAGACCACCACCGACTGGGAGGGCGTCGTCACCTTCTACCTCCGCTGCGGCTTCACCACCACCCACCTCGAGCAGGGCCGCTGGAGCAGCAACACCTGGTTCGCCCTCGACCTCTGACTTCCACAGGTTCACGTGGTCTGATCATCACCGCGGCCAAGCGCTCGGGGGCCGAGCGGCTGTTCACCGAGGATCTCCAGCACGGCCGCCACATCGTCGGCCTCGTGATCGAGGACCCCTTCCGCTGAGGTCAGCCGGTGGCGGTGTCGGACACGACCTGGCGGACCTGCTCCAGCGCCGCGAAGACCTCACCCAGCGCCGGCGGATCGCCGTAGTCGCAGCCGTCACCTCTCGTCCCGAGGGCGTGGGCGGTGGCGGTCCGGGTCTCGCCGGAGGTCCCCGTGGCCACGACGGTCACGTCCGGCGCGTCGCCGACCGAGCAGAACTTGTCGCCCGCCTTGCCCTGCGTCGGGCCCTTGTAGCCCTCGGCGATGTCGAGGAAGCCGCTCTGGTCGATGCACTGGCGGAGGCTGTCGAGCGACGCCGCGTCGAGCGTGCCGTGGCGGCGACCCCGGCCGGGACCGTCGGCCAGGGCGTCGACCTGACCATCCGCGTCGACGATGACGGGGTGACGGTCCCGGACTCGTTCATGGCGCCGACACGGGTCACGGTCGCGAGCACCTTGGCGGGTGAACCCGGCGGCGCGACGACGTTCGTGATCGTCGCCCTGGAGAGGTCGCACGATGCCGGCGCCGCCTGCTCCTTCGGCTTCGGCGAGCTGCACGCCACCATCGCTACCGGGACGACGATCAGCGCCAGGGCCGCGACCACGCCGACCGACCCCGTTCTCCGCGCGCCGACCCACGGTGAAGGTGGTTTGGCGCGCAGATTTCGGGGCGACACCGTGGGCTCAGACGAGCTGGACGGCACCGTGACCGGCGGTGATGGAGCCGACCACGGTGGCCCGCTGGTCGTGGGAGCGCAGCACGTCGAGGGCCTTGTAGGCCTCGGCATCGGGGACCACGACGATCATGCCGATGCCGAGGTTGAAGACCTTGGCCATCTCGGCGTCGCTGACCTCGCCGAGGCGCTGGAGCTCGCCGAAGATGCGGGGCGACTCCCACGAGCCGCGCTCGACGACGGCGTCGACCTTGGCTCGGCAGCACCCGGTTGAGGTTGCCGGGGATGCCGCCGCCGGTGATGTGGGCGATGCCCCGCACGTCGACCGCCCGGGTCAGCGCGGCGATGGCCGGCGCGTAGACCACCGAGGGCTTGAGGAGCTCGTCGGCCAGCGAGTGGTGGGCCCCCGGGAAGGCCGGGTCGTCGAGGCTGAGGCCGGCCCGCTCGAACAGGATCCGGCGGGCCAGCGAGTAGCCGTTGGAGCGCAGGCCCGGCGACGGCAGGCCGATCAGCACGTCGCCCGGCGCGATGTGCTCGCCGGTGATCATCTGGTCGCGCTCGGCCACGCCCACGGCGAAGCCGACGAGATCGAACTCGCCCGGCTCCATGGCCCCCGGGTGCTCGGCCATCTCGCCGCCGATCAGCGCGCAGCCGGCCTGGCGGCAGCCCTCGGCCACGCCCTCGACGAGCTGCTCGATGTGATCGGGGTCGAGGCGGCCGACGGCGATGTAGTCGAGGAAGAACAGCGGCTCCGCGCCCTGGCAGACGATGTCGTCGACGCACATGGCCACGAGATCGACGCCGATGGTGTCGAAGCGCCCGGCGGCCTGGGCCACCAGCGCCTTGGTGCCGACGCCGTCGGTCGACGACACGAGCACGGGCTGGCGGTAGCGGGCGGAGTCGAAGCCGAACAGGCCGCCGAACCCGCCGATGTCGCCGATGACCTCGGGCCGGAAGGTGGACCGGACCTTGGCCTTGATGCGCTCGACCGCTTCCTCGCCGGCGGTGATGCTGACGCCGGCCTGCTCGTAGGTCTCCCCCATCAGGTGACCCGACCCCGGATGCGCGCCGCGTCGGCCGTGGGCATCATCGCCTCGTCGTCCGACAGCACGGCCATGCCCGGCAGCGAGACCGGCACCGCCGCCGGCTCACCCACCTCGAGCACGCCCTTGTTCAGGCCGACGGGCACCGACACGGGGTAGTCGCCGGTGAGGCAGGCGTCGCAGAACCCGGCGCCGACGGCGCCGGTGGCCTCGACGAGCCGATCGAGCGACAGGTAGGCGAGCGTGTCGACGTTGAGGTAGTCGCGGATCTCGTCGACGGTCATGTTGGCGGCGATGAGCTCGCCCTGGGCGCCCGTGTCCATGCCGTAGTAGCAGGGCCAGCGGTAGGGCGGCGACGACACCCGCAGGTGCACCTCGGCCGCGCCCGCCTCTCGCAGCATGCTGACGAGGGCCCGGCTGGTCGTGCCCCGCACGATCGAGTCGTCGAGCACGATCAGCCGCTTGCCGTCGATGTTGTCGCGCAGCGGGTTGAGCTTCATGCGCACGCCGAGCGCCCGCATCTCCTGGTTGGGAGCGATGAACGTGCGCCCGATGTAGCGGTTCTTCACCAGGCCCTGGCCGTAGGGGATGCCGCTGCGGCGGGCGTAGCCCTCGGCCGCGGGCATGCCCGACTCCGGCACGCCCATGACCAGGTCGGCGTCGACCGGGGCCTGCTCGGCGAGCTGCTCGCCCATGCGCACCCGGGCCTGGTGGACGCTCTGGTTGTAGAGCTTGGTGTCGGGGCGGGCGAAGTAGACGAACTCGAACAGGCAGAGCTTCGGATCGACCTGCTCCTCGGGGAACACCCGCACCGAGCGGTAGCCGCCGGCGTCGATGATGATCATCTCGCCGGGCTCGACCTCTCGGACGAAGTGCGCGCCGACCACGTCGAGCGCCGGGTTCTCCGAGGCGAGGACCCACCCGTTGTCGAGCTTGCCGAGGCACAGCGGACGGAAGCCGTGGGGGTCGCGCACGCCGACGACGTGGCCCTCGTCCATCAGGACGAACGAGAAGGCCCCCTCGAGCGTGGGCAGCACCTCGAGCAGGGCCCGTTCGAGCGCTCGACCGTCGGAGCTGGTCTCGGGGTAGCGGCCGAGCTCACGGGCCACCAGCTCGGCGACCAGGTCGCTGTCGCTGCTGACGGTGCCGGGCAGCATGCCGGCCTCGGTGGCCAGCTCCTCGGTGTTGGTCAGGTTGCCGTTGTGGCCGAGGGCGAAGGTGTGGGCGGCGACGTCGCGGTACACCGGCTGGGCGTTGCGCCAGGTGTTGGCCCCGGTGGTCGAGTACCGGTTGTGGCCGACCGCCAGGTGCCCGGTGAGCGTGGCCAGCGTGCGCTCGTCGAACACGTTGGACACCAGGCCCATGTCCTTGACGACGGTGATCGTCTCGCCGTCGCTGACCGCCATGCCGGCCGACTCCTGGCCACGGTGCTGCAGGGCGTAGAGGCCGAGGTAGGTCAGGTGCGACACCGGCTGGCCCGGGGCGTACACGCCGAAGACGCCGCAGGCCTCCTTCGGGGTGTCGTCCTCGGCGTCGACGCCGTCGACGTCGTCGAACCCTTCCACCACTCCAGGGCTTCCTGGACGGGTTCGGGGGCGCGACGACGGCGGCATCTGCGGCGGGGTCACGGGTCGAGTGTAGGCCGGGGCCGGTCGTGCTCCGACCCACGGCCGGATCGCTGTGCGGCGGCTCAGCCCTGGGTGGTGCCGGCCCCGAGGGCGCCCGGGAGGCGATCCCGCCAGGCGGTGGTGGCCTCGGCCAGCGACAGGTCGAGCAGGCCCTTGATCGTGAGGCGATCGCCCCCGGCCACGCCGATGCGAGCGGTGGGCACGCCGGCCTCGTCGCACACGTTGAGCACCGGCTGCAGGAGGTCGGCCGGCACCGAGAGCACCACGCGGGACGGCGACTCGCTGAACAGCTCGGCCGCATCGTGGATGCGGGCGGCGTTGAAGCCGACGCCCGAGCGGACGGCCATCTCGGCCAGGGCCAGGCCCAGCCCGCCGGTGCCGACGTCGTGGATGCCGTCGACCATGCCGCCCACCACGAGCGTGCGCACCACGTCGGCCACCTGCGTGTGGAACGCGAGGTCGAGCGCCGGGAGCCGGCCGCCCCGATGGCCCTTGGCTCGGGCCCAGGCCGACCCGGAGAGCTCGGGCTGGGTGACGCCGACCAGCACGAGCCGGCTGCCCTCGACCAGGCCGACGCTCGGCGGACGGCGATCGAGCCGGTCGACCAGGCCGAGCATGCCGATGACCGGGGTCGGGTCGATGTCGGCGCCCTTGGACTCGTTGTAGAGGCTGACGTTGCCGCCGACGACCGGCGTGCCGAGGGCGAGGCAGGCCTCGGCCATGCCGTCGATGGCCTCCGACAGCTGCCACATGACCTCGGGGTGCTCCGGGTTGCCGAAGTTGAGGCAGTTCACGACGGCCAGCGGTCGGGCGCCGACGCAGGCCAGGTTCAGCACGGCCTCGGCCACCGTCAGGGCGGTGCCCTGGCGGGGATCGACGGCGCACCAGCGGTGGTTGCCGTCGGTGGTCAGCGCCATGCCCCGCCCGGTGTCGACGCCGGTGACGGGGTGCTTCAGCCGCAGCACGGCGGCGTCGCCGCCCGGCCCCTCGACGGTGTTGAGGAACAGCTGGTGGTCGTACTGGGACCACACCCACGAGGTGTCGGTGAGCAGGTCGAGCAGGTCGGCCCCGGGTCGTCGGTCGACGGGAGGTCGGCGCCGGTGGAGCTGGCCGGATCGGTCAGGGTGCGGGTGGCCTCGTCCCAGGCGGCCGGCGCCTGGCGGGGACGGTCGTAGAGCGGCGCGTCCTCGTGCAACGACGCGGCCGGCACGTCGGCCAGCACCTCGCCGTCCCAGCCGTCGAGCAGCCGCAGCCGGCCGCCGGCGGCGTCGCCGGTGGCCGGACCGGGCGTGACCCGGCCGATGACGCTGGCCCGCACGTCCCACTTCTCGCAGATGGCCAGCACCTCGTCGAGGCCGTCGGGCTCGACGATGGCCAGCATGCGCTCCTGCGACTCGCTGGTCATGGTCTCGAACGGCTCCATGCCCTGCTCGCGCAGCGGGATGGCGGTGACGTCGACGTCCATGCCCATGCCGCCCCGCGAAGCGGTCTCGCTGGTGGCGCAGGTGAGGCCGGCGCCGCCGAGGTCCTGGATGCCGACGACCAGCCCGGCGTCGAGCAGCGCCAGGCACGCCTCGATCAGCCGCTTCTCCTCGTAGGGGTCGCCGACCTGCACGCTCGGCCGCTTCGACGCGTCGGCCTCGTCGTCGGAGAACCCGGCCGAGGCCAGCACGCTGACGCCGCCGATGCCGTCGCGCCCGGTGCTCGACCCGAGCAGCACGGCCAGGTTGCCGACGCCGGTGGCCTGGCCCGAGCACGAGCCGGTCGGTCGGCAGCACGCCGAGGCACAGCACGTTGACCAGCGGGTTCTCCGCATAGGTCTCGTCGAACACGGTCTCGCCGCCGACGGTCGGCACGCCGACGGAGTTGCCGTAGCCCGACACGCCGCTGATGACGCCTTCGGCGATCCACCGGCTGCGGGGGTCGTCGAGCGGGCCGAAGCGGAGCGGATCCATCACCGCGATCGGCCGGGCCCCCATGGTGAAGATGTCGCGCAGGATGCCGCCGACGCCGGTGGCCGCGCCCTGGTAGGGCTCGATGGCCGACGGGTGGTTGTGGCTCTCGATGCGGATGGCGGCGGCGATGCCGTCGCCCACGTCGAGCACGCCGGCGTTCTCGCCGGGCCCGACGAGCACCCACTCGCCCTCGGTCGGGAGCCGCTTGAGGTGCAGCCGCGACGACTTGTAGGAGCAGTGCTCGGACCACATCACGGCGAACATCGCCAGCTCGAGGTGGTTGGGCTCTCGACCCAGGATCCGTTCGATGTCGGCGGCTTCGTCGTCGGTCAATCCGAGCGAGCGGTGGATCGGTTCAGCCATGCCCTGACGCTACCCGAGGGCGCCCGACCGCCCGACCCGTCGATTCGGGCTCCGAAGGCGGCCGATCGGTCCGACGAAATCAGCGTGGGGAACCGGCCCGCATTCGGTGAATGACCTCCTTGCCGATGCGCTGTATGTGTGGTCCGATCGCACGATGGAAGACGACACGCGTAGGCGAGCGCCGATGTCCGAAAGCCACAAAGCAGCACTGGCGGAAGGGCGGGTTCAAGGTCGAGCGATCCGGATGTACCTCGAAGCGCTCGAGGCGCACCGGCCCCGGCGGGGACGAAGGCGCAGCACCCGAATGGTCCACGATCGGCTGACCGCGATCGACGGTGAGCTCGCCGAGGCCGACCCGGTCCGGCACCTGCAGCTGGTGCAGGAGCGCCTCGATCTGCAGGCGGCGCTCGAGTCCGCCGAGCGGCGGTCGACCTGTCGGCCCTCGAGGCCGGCTTCATCGAGGCGGCGGCCGACTACAGCCGGCGGCGGGGCATCTCCTACGCCGCCTGGCGCGAGGTCGGCGTGCCCAGCGCGGTGCTCAGGGCGGCCGGCATCACCCGGAGCGCCTGAAACCCGCGGCGTCGAGCGGCGTTCGGTGGGTCAGACGCCGACCGACGCGGCCTGCAGCAGCGACGACAGCAGCCCGAGCCCGTCCGCGCTCCCCAGCAGGGCGTCGGATGCCCGCTCGGGGTGGGGCATGAGGCCGACCACGTTGCGACCGGCCGAGCAGATGCCGGCGATGTCGTCGACCGACCCGTTCGGGTTGTCGACGTAGCGCAGGACGATGCGGTCGTCGGCTTGCAGCTCGGCCAGCGTCTCGGGCGAGCAGGTGTAGTTGCCCTCGAAGTGGTTGATCGGGATGCGAAGGACCGATCCGACCGTGGCCTCCGACGTGAGGATTGACCGGCTGGACTCGACTCGCACGTCGACCATTGCGCAGATGAACTTCAGGCCACGGTTCTTCTGCAGCGCGCCCGGGAGCAGCCCGGCTTCGGTCAAAACCTGGAAGCCGTTGCAGATGCCGACGACCGGGCCTCCGTCGGCGGCGAAGTCCTGCACGGCCGACATGACCGGCGAGAAGCGGGCGATGGCGCCGGGCCGCAGGTAGTCGCCGTGGGCGAACCCGCCGGGCACGACCACCGCGTCGACCCCGTTGACCGTGGCGTCGCCGTGCCAGAGCACCTCGGCCTCGGCGCCCAGGCCGGCGAACGCCTCGAGCGCGTCCTGCTCGCAGTTCGACCCGGGGAACAGGACCACGCCGATGCGGGCGCTCACGCCGGTGCCGCCTGGACCTCGGTCAGCTCGACGGTGGAGTCCTCGATGACCGGGTTGGTGAGGAACCGGTCGCAGAGGTCGCCGACCGCTGGCGGGCGGTGGCCTCGTCGGCGGCCTCGATCGTGAACCGGATGCTCTTGCCCACCCGCACGCCCTCGACCCCGTCGAAGCCGAGGGTGGGCAGCGACCGCTCGATGGTGGAGCCCTGCGGATCGGCGATGCCCGGACGCAGCTGCACGTCGACGTGAACCGAGAAGATCATGCCGCCATGCTCGCACACCGACGCCGCCCTCCCGACCCGCTCACGGTGTGACGTCGGCCAGGGCCGAGGCCACCAGCGCCTCGATCTCGGGCTCGCGCTCCGAACAGGGTCGTCGGCCACGACCCGAGCGCCCCGACCACGGCCAGCAGGTCGAACGTCGGGTCGTAGCGGTCGCGTTCCCGACTCGGCCAGCCACCGGTCCCGGAAGCGGTCGGCCTCGGCCCGCCCGCGCTGGCCGGTGAGGTTGAAGCGGCAGTGGCCGACGTCGGCGTCGGGAGGCCCGAGGCTGGCGTTGGCCCAGTCGACGAGGCCCGACACCGTCGCCGGTCTCGGGGTCGAACAGCACGTTGCCGGAGTGGTAGTCGCGGTGCACGAGCACTCGGGACGAGGCCGTCAGCGACCCGGAACGCGCGGTGCAGCTCGATCGCCCGTCGCCACATCGCGTCGTCCGTCGACCAGGGCGGGGGCGTGAGCTCGAGTCGCTGGTCGTAGGGCCGGTAGGTCCGCATCCCCGTGCCCGCGGGCACCGGTGTGGCGTGCAGCATCGGGCAGCAGCGCCGCCATGGCGTCGACCTGGGCCGGGGTCGGCCCCGGGTCCGCGGGCGGCCGGCCCGGCAGCCGGGTCATCAGCACGCCGGGTGCCCCCAGGCTCGGCGCCGTCGACGTCGGCCGCCACCAGCACCGGCGTGGCGATCGGACAGGCCTCGACGACCACGAGCGCCTCGGCCTCCCGCTCGGCCAGGTCAGGCTCGCGCTCGAGCCAGTCGGTCCAGCACGTAGCGGCGCAGGACGAGCTCCTGCGCTCGACCTCTCCGGTCGACGACCGTCAGGCCGTGCACCGCCGACGACGTCGCCCCGGCCAGCGGCTCGGCTCGCACGACCCGGCTCCCCGGCCCGACCGCGCGCTCGACCCACGCCCGCGCGCCATCCGGCAGCGCACCCCCGATCTCCTCCGCCCCCACCCCGACGCAACCTGTCATCTCTCGTGTCCAGAAATCGACATCCTCGGATGACAGGTTCGACGGCAGCTTCCTGAACCTGTCATCCGTCGCGTCCAGAGATCGACACGTCGGCTGACAGGTTCGATCCGGAGGGTCAGGGGGTGACGCCGGGCCAGGCGGTGAAGTCGAGGCCGGTGATGCGCTCGTAGGCCTCGACGTAGCGGTCGCGGGTGGCCAGCACGACCTCGGCGGGCAGCGGCGGGGGCGGCGGCTGCTTGTCCCAGTCGAGCGTCTCGAGGTAGTCGCGGACGGGCTGCTTGTCGAACGACGGCGGCGTCGTGCCCGGCACCCACTGGTCGACCGGCCAGAAGCGCGACGAGTCCGGCGTCAGCACCTCGTCGGCCACCACCAGCTCGCCGTCGACCAGCCCCAGCTCGAACTTGGTGTCGGCGATGATGATGCCCCGCTCCGCGGGCCCACTCGGCGCCGCGCCGGTAGAGCTCGAGCGACACGTCGCGGGCCCGCTCGGCGAGGTCCTCGCCCAGGATCGTCGACGGCCTGCTCGAACGAGATGTTCTCGTCGTGGTCGCCGACCTCGGCCTTGGTCGACGGGGTGAACACCGGCTCGGGCAGCTGCGACGACTCGAGCAGGCCCGTCGGGCAGCGGCGTGCCGTGCATCGTGCCGCTCGTGCGGTACTCCTTCCACGCCGAGCCGGTGATGTAGCCCCGGACGATGCACTCGACCGGCAGCATCTCGGCCTTGCGGCACAGCATGACCCGGCCGGCCAGCTCGGGGTTCTGGGCGCCGTGGGGCAGGTCGGCCAGATCGGTCGAGATCAGGTGGCTCGGCAGCACGTCGGCCAGCTGCTCGAACCAGAACGCCGACATGGCCGTCAGCACCCGGCCCTTGTCGGTGATCGGCTCGGCCAGCACGACGTCGAAGGCCGAGAGCCGGTCGGAGGTGACCAGCAGCAGCCGGTCGTCGCCGGCGTCGTAGATGTCGCGGACCTTGCCCGAGTAGAGGTGGGGCAGCTCGACTTCGATGCTCACGGGTGCTCCTTCGGGTGCGTAGGGCGTCAGAGGATGGGGGCTGGGTGGTAGGCGGCCGCGTCGGGGTGGCTGGCGACGATGGGCTCGACCTGGGCGACGAACGCGGCCACCTGGTGCGGCGCGGCGCCGACGAAGTCGATGGGCCGGGCCAGCAGGTCGGCCAGCGCGGCGGCGTCGAGCCCGAGCCGGGGGTCGGCGGCCAGGCGGTCGAGCAGGTCGTTGCCCTCGGCGCCCTGCTCCCGCTGGGCCAGGGCGACGGCGACGGCGTGCTCCTTGATGGCCTCGTGGGCCTGCTCGCGACCGACGCCGGCCCGCACCGCGGCCATGAGCACCTTGGTGGTGGCCAGGAACGGCAGGTAGCGGTCGCAGCTCGCGCTCGATGACCGCGGGGTAGGCGCCGAACTCGGCCAGCACGGTCAGCAGCGTCTCGAACAGCCCGTCGGTGGCGAAGAACGCGTCGGGCAGCGCGACCCGGCGGACCACCGAGCAGCTGACGTCGCCCTCGTTCCACTGGTCGCCGGCCAGGCCCGCCACCATCGTGAGGTAGCCGCGGAGGATCGACCTCGAAGCCGTTGATGCGCTCGCACGAGCGGGTGTTCATCTTGTGGGGCATGGCCGACGAGCCGACCTGGCCGGGCTGGAACCCCTCGGTGGCCAGCTCCTGGCCGGCCATCAGCCGGATGGTGAGGGCCAGGCTCGACGGGCCCGCCGCGGCCTGCACCAGCGCGCGCGACCACGTCGAGGTCGAGCGACCGGGGATAGACCTGGCCCGACGTTGGTGAGCACGTGGTCGAACCCGAGGTGGCGGGCCACGGCGCAGCTCGAGCTCGTCGAGCCGCTCGAGGTCGCCGTCGAGCAGGTCGAGCTGGTCCTGCTGGGTGCCGACCGGGCCCTTGATGCCGCGGAGCGGGTAGCGGGCGATCAGCTCGTCGACCCGGTGGTAGGCCTGCAGCAGCTCCTCGCCGGCGTTGGCGAAGCGCTTGCCGAGCGTCGTGGCCTGGGCGGCGACGTTGTGGCTGCGCCCGGTGATGACGAGGTCGGCGTGCTCGGCGGCCAGCTCGGCCAGCCGGGCCAGCGCGGTCACCATCCGGGCCCGGACGAGCACGAGCGCGGAGCGGATCTGGAGCTGCTCGACGTTCTCGGTGAGGTCCCGCGACGTCATGCCCTTGTGGATGTGCTCGTGGCCGGCGAGCGCCGAGAACTCCTCGATGCGGGCCTTCACGTCGTGGCGGGTGACCCGCTCGCGGGCGTCGATCGAGGCCAGGTCGACCTGGTCGACGACCGCCCGGTAGGCCTCGATGACCTCGGCCGGGACGTCGATGCCGAGCTCCCGCTGCGCCTCGAGCACGGCGATCCACAGCCGCCGCTCGAGCACGATCTTGTGCGTCGGGCGACCAGAGCTCGGCCATCGCCTCGCTCGCGTAGCGGGCGGCGAGCACGTCGGGGATGTCCGGTTTCACGACGGGATCCTGTTCGTCGAGCCCCGGCCGGCGCAACCGCGTGAGATCGACGAGCCGCTTCGCCACGGAGCGCGGTCGTGCGGTCGGGGAGGCGCGATCGGCCGCGATCGGCACGGATTTCGTGGGTCGGACGGCTCAAATCGGCGCCGGATCGACATCGATCCGTAAAGCGCCGCGCTCCGGGGGCCGAAGCACCAAGCAGAGGATCGTCGTGGCCGCTCGACCGGCTCGACGACATGCCGAGGGACGAGGGCCACCATGAACGAGCAATGTGCCAAGCACCAGTTCGAGCCGGCCGAGGACGTCTGTCGGACTGCGGGTGGGACTTCTGCGGCGAGTGCCTCGTGTACGCCTTCGGCCCGAACAAGCCTCCGTACTGCCTGTCGTGCGCCCTGGCCGCGTCCGGCGTGCGCTCGGGTGCCGGCAACCCGCCGCTGCGCTCGAAGAAGGAGATCAAGGCCCGCCACAAGCAGTGGCAGACGGTCCGGGCCTCGGGCCAGCGCTCGGCCCCCCAGATCGAGATCTCCGCGTTCGACGACTTCGTGACCGCCGGTGCCCCGGCCGGCGGCGAGGAGAACCCGCTGAGCTGGCTCGACGAGCACCTCGGCGGCAGCGGCGAGCGCGTCCCGTTCTGACCTGACCAGGCCTGGCCCTCCGGCCGGGGTCGTTCAGCCACCGGCACGGGCACGTCGGTCGTCGACCAGCTTGGCCGCCAGCTCCTCGTCGCCGATGGCCAGCATCTCGACCACGAGCAGCGCCGCGTTCATCGACCCGTCGATGGCCACCGTGGCGACCGGGATGCCCTTGGGCATCTGCACCGTGGCGTAGAGCGCGTCGACGCCGTTGAGCGCGCCGCCCGACAGCGGGACGCCGACGACCGGCAGGGTCGTGTGGGCGGCGACCACGCCGGCCAGGTGGGCGGCCATGCCCGCGCCGCAGATGAAGGCGACGTAGCCGTTCTCGCGGGCCGAGCTGACCAGCTCGACGACCTCGGCCGGGTTGCGGTGCGCCGACAGCACCCGCACGTCGGCCTCGATGCCGAACGCCTCGAGCGTCTCGGACGCGGCGCGCATCTTGTCGCCGTCGTTCGCCGATCCCATCAACACGCCGACCTTCGTACCGGCCTTCATCGTGGTGCTCTCCCTTGTTCGTGGTGTGACGGTTCGTGTGCGGCGGCTGCCGCGATGTCGCTGCGGACGTGCATGCCGGGCCAGCTCAGGCAGGCGACGGCCTGGTAGGCCCGGCTGCGGGCGGTGGCCAGGTCCGGGCCCATCCCGGTGACGTCGAGCACCCGGCCGCCGGCGGTCAGCAGCGGCGACCCTCCGGCGCGTCGGTCGCACGCGACACGCCGGCGCAGAACACGGTGACGCCCTCGACCCGGTCGGCCAGCGTCGAGGCCCTCGATCGGGTCGCCCGGTGCGGGGCGACCGGGGGTAGCCCTCGGTCGCGCACACCACGGTGACCGCGGCGTCGTCGACGAAGGTCGGGGCGTCGTCGCCGAGCGCGCCGCCGGCGGCCCGGGCGAGCAGGTCGGCCAGGTCGCTGCTGAGCCGCGGCAGCACGACCTGGGTCTCGGGGTCGCCGAAGCGCACGTTGTACTCGATGCACCTTGGGGCCGTCGGGGGTGAGCATGAGCCCGGCGTAGAGCACGCCGCGGTAGTCGATGCCCTGGCCGCGCAGCGCGGCGAGCGTCGGGTCGACGGCCCGCTCCATCACCATGGCCATGACGTCGTCGCCGGCCACGGCACCGGCGAGTACGCGCCCATGCCGCCGGTGTTGGGCCCGTCGTCGCCGTCGCCGACCCGCTTGAAGTCCTGGGCCGGCGCCAGGGCGACGGCGCGCTGCCCGTCGCACACGGCGAGCACCGAGAGCTCGGGACCGGTCAGGCCCTCCTCGATCACCACCCGGCGGCCGGCGTCGCCGAAGGCCTGGCCCGACAGGAAGTCGCGCCACCACCTCGCGGGCCTCGGCGCAGCGACTCGGTGACCACCACGCCCTTGCCCGCGGCCAGCCCGTCGGTCTTGACCACGTAGAGCCCGGGCAGCGTCTCGAGGAAGGCGCAGCGCCGGCTCGGCCTCGGTGAAGGCGCCGTAGCGGGCGGTGGGCACGCCGGCGTCGACGAGCACCTGCTTCATCCACGCCTTCGAGCCCTCGAGCCGGGCGCCGTCGGCGCCGGGCCCGAACACGAGCTTGCCCTGCGCCCGCAGCCGGTCGGCCAGCCCGTCGACCAGCGGCACCTCGGGCCCGATCACGAACAGGTCGGCGTCGATCTCGGTCGGCGGCGTGGCGACCGAGCCGGGGATGCCGGGGTTGCCCGGCGTGACCACGACCTCGGCCGTGCGGCCGAGCACGTGCGGCCAGCGCGTGCTCGCGCCCACCGGAGCCGACGACGCAGACCTTCATCGAGCGCCGCCGCCGATCACGCCGCGAAGTGCAGGAACTGCTCGCGGCCGGGGCCGACGCCCACGAGGGTGATCGGCACGCCGACCTGCTGCTCGAGGAAGGCGACGTACTCGAGCGCCGCGGGCGGCAGGTGGTGCCGCTCGGTGGCCTCGGTCAGGTCGGTGTTCCAGCCGGGCAGCTCGGCGTAGATCGGCTTGGCCTTGTGGAGCACCGACTGGTGGTACGGCAGGTGCTCGAAGCGCTCGCCGTCGAGCTCGTAGGCCACGCACACCTTGACGGTGTCGAACGTGTCGAGCACGTCGAGCTTGGTGAGGGCCACCTCGGACAGCGAGTTGAGCCGCACGGCGTGGCGCATCATGACCGCGTCGAACCACCCGACCCGGCGGCGGCGACCGGTGTTGGTGCCGTACTCGCCGCCCCGGTCGATGAGCAGGTCGCCGGTCTCGTCGGTGAGCTCGGTCGGGAACGGCCCGGCGCCGACGCGGGTGAGGTAGGCCTTGGCGATGCCGATGACCCGGTCGATGTAGAGCGGGCCGATGCCGGCGCCCGTGCAGGCGCCGCCGGCCACCGGGTTCGACGAGGTGACGAACGGATAGGTGCCGTGGTCGAGGTCGAGGAACGTGGCCTGCGCGCCCTCGAGCAGCACGTGCTGGCCGGCGTCGAGCGAGTCGTGCACCAGGTTGACGGTGTCGGCGATCATCGGCGCGAGCCGCGGGGCGCACACGTCGAGGTACTCGGCGGCGATGTCGTCGGCCGACAGCGGCAGCTGGTTGAAGACGCGGCGAGCACCGCGTTCTTCTCCTTGAGCACGACGTCGAGCTTCTCGCGGAAGATCTTCGGGTCGAGCAGGTCCTGCACCCGCAGGCCGACGCGGGCCGCCTTGTCGGCGTAGGCCGGGCCGATGCCGCGCTTGGTGGTGCCGATCTTGTTCTTGCCCAGGCGGCGCTCGGTGACCTTGTCGAGCTCCTGGTGGTACGGGAGGATCAGGTGGGCGTTGCCGCTCACCTTCAGCCGGCTGGTGTCGACGCCTCGCGCTTCGAGGACGTCGATCTCGGCCAGCAGCACACGGGGGTCGACGACCACCCCGTTGCCGATCACCGGGGTGATGTGGTCGTAGAGGATGCCGCTCGGAACCAGCTGGAGCGCGAAGCGCTCGCCGTTCACCACGAGGGTGTGCCCGGCGTTGTGGCCGCCCTGGTAGCGGACCACCAGGTTCATCTCCTTGGCGACGAGGTCGGTGAACTTCCCCTTGCCCTCGTCACCCCACTGGGTACCGACGACGACGGTCGCTGGCACGCGTTGTTCTCCTTCGGAGTCGTCGTCTTACGGACGTGACTCTAGTCGGCACCATCGGCGCGTCCGAACTCGGTTCCGACGACCGCGGCGACCGCCAGGCGCGCAGCACGGCCAGCAGCGCCATCGCCGCAGGGATCGGGATCAGCACGTTGATCGGCACGTGGAACCGGGGGTCGCCGAAGAAGGGCCAGGGCGCGATGGCCACCGCCACCATGCACAGCAGCAGCATGAGCCGACGGCGGTCGCGGCCCCGCAGCAGGATGGGCAGCCCGAGCAGGGCCAGGGCCAGCACGACGTAGAAGTAGGCGTCGGCGATGTTGGCCAGCACGGTCGGCGGTGTCCGGCAGGATGAACGGGTCGTCGCCGAAGGACTGCACCACCGACGAGCGCGTCGTGGTCGTCCTGGAACGTGTAGTAGGTGCGCAGGGGGATCAGCCGCAGCTGCTCGAGCGGGTGGTCGACGATCCAGGTCAGCGACTTGCGGGTGAGCCGGTCGTTGCGGAGGGTCTCGAACGCCGGCCGGGCCACCGGGTGGTCGTCCTTGAAGCACTCGTCGGGGAAGACGTAGCGGCCCGGCGCGCCGTCGTGGTTCCCGATGCAGAGGTTGTCGCCCGTGGTGCTGCCGATCGGCAGGAACGAGTGCATCACCGCCGCGTTGCGGATCGTCCACGGGACCATCACGGCCAGCACGGTCACGGTCACGATCGCGAACCGCTCGAGGCCGCGGCGCCGCCCGCCGACCCGCCAGAACGCGATGAGCACCATCGGCACGACCACCAGGGCCGTCGGGCGGACCTCGATCGCCACCCCGAGCAGCACGCCGAACAGCGACCAGGCGCGGCCAGGTCGGGATCCGTCCGGACCAGGGCCGCCAGCACAGCACGAGCAGGGCCAGGACGAACACGAAGTTGAACGTCGTCTCGGTGAGCAGGGTGGCCGAGTGGAAGATCAGGCTGGGGAACAGCGCCACGATGACGGCCGCGACCGCGCCGACCCAGGCGCCGGCCAGGCGCCGGGCGAGCACGCCGACCAGCCCGATCGTCGCGGTGCTGAAGATGAGGTTGAGGGCCATGGCGTTGCCCACCCAGTGGTCGCGCAGCGGCGTGAGCTGGGCGACCTTGAACCAGGCGGCGAGGATCGCCGGGTAGCCGATCGGGTAGTACGCCGTCGGCTGGCCGTTGGCCAGGCGGTAGCCGCCGCCCTGCGCCATGCGCTGGGCGTAGTCGAGGTAGAGGAACGGGTCGTGGAGCCCGGCCGGCGTGCGGGCCGCGTAGGTGATCCACCACAGGCGGAGCAGGAAGCCCACCACCACGGCCAGGGTGACCGTCCGGCGGGGCCAGCTGCCCCACACCGTCGCGACGAGACGGGTCAGCAGCGACGGCCGCGCCTCGACGACGGCCGGCTCGTCGGGGCGATCGCCGAGGTCGACCGCGCCGGGGGTGGCGGTCACACCGATCCGCCGGTCGACGCGTCGGCCAGGGGCGTCGGCCACGGAGCCGTCCACCGACGGAGCTCCGGATGCGGACGACGTGCGACGGCGGACCGCAACGATCGCGGCATCGATGGCGATGGCCGCGAGCAGGCACAGCGCCCCCTCGGCGGTGGCCCGGAAGCGGGTGGCGGCGTAGAACGCGGCGACGGTGACGAGCACCGTGACGATCGGCGCGAGCAGCGGCAGGAGGGTCTCACGCCGCCGACGCAGCACGACCGCTCCGGCCACGGCCAGCACGGCGATCACGTAGTAGGACCACGAGGCCGAGATCGACGACCCACTGCTCGGTGTTCTCGAGGTAGACGTCGAGGTGCGCGCTCTGGGCCGGCTGGTAGAGGCCGGTGATGCGGCCGAGCCGCGCCGCCACCACGATCGGGACCCGGCCCTTGTGGGCCGAGCATGTAGTCGAAGGCCGCCTCGCGCAGGATCGCGGTCGGCATCGCCTCGCGAACTCGAGCGGGCCGATGCCGTGCTCGTCGAGGATCCGGGTGCCCGCAGGGGTAGTACCAGTAGCCGATCTGGTCGCCGTAGTAGACCTGCGTCGCAGTTCGACGTGGCCAGGGTGCCGCCGAGGTTCTCCGAGAGGATGCACCGGGTGGTCGAAGCGGATCATGTTGAACACGACCCACGGCACGACGACCGCCGAGAAGGCCGCCGAGGCCGACGAGCGAGCAGCCCGCCACGGGTGCGCCACGGCGCCCGACCCCGTTCGCGGGCCGGAGCGCGGCCCGCCCGACCGGGGGTCAGCAGGGCGAGCGGCACGCACGAGGAACGGCGCCATCAGCACCAGCTCGGAGCGGGCCAGCGTGCCGAGCCCGACCACCAGCCCGACCACCACCAGCCGCCAGGCCGACGGGTGCGTGCCAGAAGCGGTAGGCCAGTCCAGACCGACAGCAGCACCATCAGGATGACCATCGACTCCGACAGCAGCATGCCGTCGTAGCGCCAGGCGTTGGGGTAGATCGCCACCAGCAGCGCCGCGATCAGCCCGGCCCGCGGGCCGACGATCTCGCGCCCGGCCAGGCCGGCCACCGCGATCGAGGCCGCGCCCGAGCAGGGTCGACGCCAGCAGGTGCCAGGTGATCGTGCCCATGCCGAGGAGCGAGAACACCGACAGGTACATGAAGTAGAGCGGCGGGTGGTCGGCCGCCTGCACGTGCAGCCCGTCGGGCGTAGGCGTAGGGGTTGATGAAGCCGTTGCCGTGCGGCCAGCAGGTTCGCGCTCGAGGTGGTAGTAGAGCGGATCGCCGCCGGTAGACGGTGTGGCGCCGCCAGGAACCAGACGTACGCCAGCCGGATCGCCCAGCCGACCGCCACGACCAGGATCAGCCCGAGGACGAACCACCGCGGGCGCGCCACGCTCGTCCGGAGGCGTCGGCCGGCTCGGCATCGATGGCGTCGGAGCCCGCGGCGTCCGACGCGACCACGTCACCCACCGGCATCGACGGGTGGTGGAGGCTGGTCGTGGGCGATGGCCGAGATCGTCGTGCCCAGCCACGGGCGCGAGCGCGGCGGCGGCGTTGACGCTCCAGTGGATGCCGTCGGGCCGGTCGGCCAGGTCCGAATCGCCCTCGGGCAGCGACCGCATGTGCGCCTCCAGATCGACCACCGTCACCCGCTGCTTCGTGGCCGCGACCTCGCGGACCATCGCGTTGAGGCGATCCATCCGGTCGTGGTCCTCCTCGGGGAACGGCCCCGTCAGCCCCTCGGTGATCCCGACCCGGATGTAGGGGTGGGTGAGCCACACGACCTCGGCGCCGCTGGCGGCCATGGTGTCCATGGCCGAGGAGATCTCGCTGCGCAGGTAGTCGTCGTAGACGGGATCACCGATGGACCGCCACTGGGTGTCACCCGGCGAGCTGGCGGTCGACGACGTCCCACGTGCCGTAGAGCACCATGATCACCTGGGGCTGGATGCCGCTCATCTCCTGGGTGAACTGGTCGGTCCAGTCGCAGTAGTCGTAGAGGGCGTTGACCTGGCCGACGTAGCGCACCAGGCCGCCCGCGGCCGACGCTGCAGCCGAGCTTGCCGGCGTTCCACACCTTCATGCCGTTGGTCTCGGCGCCCCAGTGCTCGAGCCCGTTGCCGAGCGTGAGCGCCGCCGAGTCGCCGAGGATGAGCAGCCGAGGGGCTTCGCCCGGCGCCAGCGTCAGTCGGGGCGGGAGCGTCAGCGCGGTCGCCGCGCCGGCGGCCGGCGCCGCGGTGCTGGCGGTCGAGGTGGGGGCGGTCGGCGGCGGCAGCTCGGGCGAGGCCGCGGCGGCGAAGGAGATGCGGCTGACCCGGATCGGTGCGGGTCACGGCGACGGTGCCGAGCACGACGATGGCGATGGCCATCGCGCTGAGCATCGCCGGGTTGAACCGGACCGGGCGGCGCCGCTCGCGCACCGGCAGCTCGAGCAGCTGGGCCGACAGCACCGCCAGCACCAGCGTGACCGCCAGCCGCAGACCGAACAGCGGCCAGATCGACAGGTGGGTCCGTGACTCGGTGAGCCACAGGAAGATCGGCCAGTGGAAGAGGTAGACGCCGTAGGAGATGCCGCCCAGCCACCGCAGCACCCGCATCGACAGCACCGAGCGGATCGACGCCGCTGCGGATGGTGGCCACGATGACGAGGCACGACATCACCGCGTAGCCGGCCAGGCCGCCGCGGTAGAGCCACGGGCGACGATTGCCGGGCGGTGGCCCACAGCAGCAGGGTGACCGCGGCCCCGATGACGCCGGCCGCGGCCCACGCCCACTTCGGGATGCGCAGCACGAACCCGGCCGGGTGCGAGAGGCACCAGGGCGAGGATCGCGCCGAGCAGCAGCTCGAAGGCCCGGGTGCCGGTGCCGTAGTACACGCGGGACGGGTCCTGGCCCGGGGTGTAGAGCACCCACATCAGCGACAGCGACACCAGCGACGGCGACCACCAGGACGCCGGCGAGCACCTTGCGCGAGCCCCGGCCGACCGACCAGCGCCACCGGCCACCACCACCGGGAACACCAGGTAGAACTGCTCCTCGATGGCCAGCGACCAGAAGTGCAGCACGGGCGACGGCGCCGCTGAAGAGCCGGGCGTAGGACTGGCCGGTGACGATGAAGCGCCAGTTCGCGACGTAGGCCAGCGCGGCGAACACGTCGCCGCGGAGGTGGTCGACCTGGGACGGCGTGGCGACGAGCCACCCGAACACGACGACGCCGGCCAGGCAGAGCAGCGATGCCGGCATCAGGCGGCGGTAGCGGCGGAACCAGAAGCGGCGGAGGTCGATGCGGCCCTCGGCGCTGAACTCCCAGATCAGCAGCATCGTGATCAGGAAGCCCGACACGGTGAAGAAGGTCGAGACCCCGAGGAACCCGCCCCGGGCCCAGCTGAACCCGCCGTGGAACAGCAGCACCGCGGCGACGGCCACGCCCCGCAGCCCGTCGAGCCCGGGGAGCTTGGGGATGGTGGTCCGCTTCGCCACCGGCTTCGGGCGGGTCGGTCGATCCGGCGCGCTGGCGCGCTGGATCAATGGGGCTGCCACGGACACGGCGCGAGGTTAGCCGGGTCCCCCTCGTGGCGACCGTCACCGGCGACGCCCGGCCCGATGACCGAGGGTCGCTGGCGACGAGCGGTCGCCGGGACGAGGGTGCTGGACCTCGCGCGCGCGGGCGGTACACAAGTGCGGTGCCGGCCTCGCCCTCCCCCGACGCGGGTCCCGTCGCCGCCATCGCGACCGCCCGCGACGGCAGGTCGAGCGGCTCGGGTACCGACCGGCGTTCGACGGGCTGCGGGCCGTGGCCGTCGTCCCGGTGCTGCTGTTCCACGCCAGCGTGTCGTGGGCCCGGGGCGGCTTCCTCGGCGTCGACGTCTTCTTCGTGCTGTCCGGCTTCCTGATCACCCGCCTGCTGCTCGAGGAGCGCGAGCTGACCGGACGCATCGCCCTGCTGCGCTTCTACCTCCGACGGATCCTGCGGCTGTTCCCCGCGCTGGTGGCCGTGTGCCGTCGCGTCGTGGATCTACGCCGCGCATCTGGCTCGACCCACGGCCAGGCGGTGCGCGCCACCCACGACGTGTTCGCCGCCGCGACCTACCGCATGAACTGGGTGGAGGCGCTGCACGACCAACCGCCGTTCGGGCTGCTCGACCACACCTGGTCGCTCAGCATCGAGGAGCAGTTCTACCTGCTGTGGCCGCTCGGCCTGCTGCTGGCCTACCGCCTCGGCCGGGGTCGGGGCGTGCTGGTGGCGGCGCTCGGCGGCGCCGGCGCTGTCGGCCGGCCTGCGGGCCGCGCTCTGGCACAGCGGCCAGCCGCGTCCACCGGGTCTACTACGGGCTCGACACCCATGCCGACGGCCTGCTGCTCGGCTGCGCGCTGGCCGCGCTCACGCTCTACCGACCGGCGTCGGCCCGGCGCCGTGATGCGCAGCGCCGCCGGGCCGGGTCGCCGGGCCGGTCGCGCTGGCGCTGCTCGCGGTGGCGGCCAGCCAGACGGCGCTGTTCTCCAAGGGCCTGCACTCCTGGGGCTACCCGATCGTCGGGGTGCTCGCCGCCGTCGTGATCGCCGACGTGTGGGCCGGCGGCGTGCTCGACGCGGCTGCTCCGGCCCGCGCCCGCTGGTCGCCATCGGCCGCATCTCCTACGGCCTGTACCTGTGGCACTGGCCGGTGTTCCTGGTGCTCAACTCCGCGCGCCTGCACTGGTCGGCGTTCCCGCTGACCGTGGTGCGCCTGCTCGTCACGTTCGCGGTGGCGTCGTGTCGTTCTTCGCCATCGAGCAGCCGTTCCTGCGCCTCAAGAAGCGCTTCGAGCCGGCCGGTCGCATCTCCGAGCCCACCTTCGACCCGCAGCCGGCCCCGACCACCCCGACGCACCCGAACCGGTAGCCGAACGGCACGGACGTCGCACCGATCGGGCCACCAGTTCGGGTCGGTCAGGCAGTTCGGGTGGGCCAGGCGGTTCGGGTGGTTCAGGCGAGGGTGAGCTCGCCGTCGGCGCCGACGTCGACGACCACGTCGTCGCCGTCGGCCACCTTGCCGTCGAGGATGGCGACGGCCAGGCGGTCGCCGATCTCGCGCTGGATGAGCCGCTTGAGCGGGCGGGCGCCGAAGGCGGGGTCGAAGCCGTCGCGGGCCAGCACGTCCTCGGCCTCGGGGGTGACGGCGAGCGTGATGCGCCGATCGGCCAGGCGGGCCTTGAGCGTGGCCAGCTGGATCTCGACGATGTGGCGCAGGTCGTCCTGGCTGAGCTCGCGGAACCGGACGATGTCGTCGATCCGGTTGACGAACTCGGGCTTGAACAGCGTCGAGCGGATCGCCCGGGTAGGTTCGACGTCATGATGAGCACGACGTTGGTGAAGTCGACCGTGCGGCCCTGACCGTCGGTGAGCCGGCCGTCGTCGAGCAGCTGCAGCAGCACGTTGAACACGTCGGGGTGGGCCTTCTCGATCTCGTCGAGCAGCACGACCGCGTAGGGCCGGCGCCGCACCGCCTCGGTGAGCTGGCCGCCCTCGTCGTAGCCGACGTAGCCCGGAGGGGCACCGATCAGCCGGCTCACGGAGTGCTTCTCCATGTACTCGCTCATGTCGATGCGGACCATGGCCCGCTCGTCGTCGAAGAGGAAGTCGGCCAGCGATCGGGCCAGCTCGGTCTTGCCCACGCCGGTCGGGCCCGAGGAACAGGAAGGTGCCGATCGGGCGGTGCGGGTCGGACAGGCCGGCCCGGCTGCGGCGGATGGCGTTGGCCACCGCGGTGACGGCCTCGTCCTGGCCGACGACCCGCTCGTGGAGGACCTCCTCGAGGCGGACGAGCTTCTGCATCTCGCCCTCCATCAGCCGCGACACGGGCACGCCGGTCCACTTGCTGACGACCTCGGCGATGTCCTCCTCGTCGACCTCCTCCTTCAGCATCTTCTCGCTGGCCTGCAGCTCGTCGAGCGCCTTGGTGGCCTCGCCCATGCGCCGCTCGAGCTCGGGCAGCTGGCCGTAGCGGATCTCGGCCGCCTTCTCGAGGTCGCCCTCGCGCTCGAGCTCGGACCGCTTGGCCTCGAGCTGCTCCTTGAGGTCGCGGATCAGGCCGATGGCGTCCTTCTCGGCCTGCCAGTGGGCCTTCATGACCGCCGACCGCTCCTGCAGGTTGGCCAGCTCCTCGTCGAGCGCGTCGAGCCGCTCGGCCGAGGCCGCGTCGGTCTCCTTGGCCAGCGCCACCCGCTCGATCTCGAGCTGGCGGATGCGCCGCTCGACGACGTCGATCTCGGTGGGCATCGAGTCGATCTCGATGCGCAGCTTGCTGGCCGCCTCGTCGACCAGGTCGATGGCCTTGTCGGGCAGGAAGCGGCCCGGTGAGGTAGCGGTCGGACAGCACGGCCGCCGCCACCAGCGCGGCGTCCTGGATGCGCACGCCGTGGTGCACCTCGTAGCGCTCCTTGAGGCCGCGGAGGATGGCGATGGTGTCCTCGACCGACGGCTGGTCGACGAAGACCTGCTGGAAGCGGCGCTCGAGGGCCGGGTCCTTCTCGATGTACTTGCGGTACTCGTCGAGCGTGGTGGCGCCGATCATGCGCAGCTCGCCGCGGGCCAGCATCGGCTTGAGCATGTTGCCGGCGTCCATCGCGCCCTCGCCGCCGGCGCCGGCGCCGACGACGGTGTGCATCTCGTCGATGAAGGTGATGACCTCGCCGTCGCTGTCGGTGATCTCCTTGAGCACGGCCTTGAGCCGCTCCTCGAACTCGCCGCGGTACTTGGCGCCGGCCACCATGCTGGCCAGGTCGAGCGAGATGAGCCGCTTGTTGCGCAGGCTCTCGGGCACGTCGCCCTCGACGATGCGGCGGGCCAGGCCCTCGACGATGGCGGTCTTGCCGACGCCCGGCTCGCCGATGAGCACCGGGTTGTTCTTGGTGCGCCGCGACAGCACCTGGATGACGCGGCGGATCTCGTCGTCGCGACCGATGACCGGATCGATCTTGCCGGCGCGGGCCGCCTCGGTGAGGTCGCGCCCGTACTTCTCGAGCGCCTGGTACTGGTCCTCGGGGTTCTGGCTGGTGACGCGGTGGCTGCCCCGCACCTGGGCCAGGGCGGCGAGCAGGTCCTCGCGCTCGAGGTGCAGGCGCTCGGCCAGGGCCAGCAGCAGGTGCTCGGTCGAGAGGTACTCGTCGTGCAGCTCGACCCGGGCCTCGTCGGCCTGCTCGAGCACGGCGGTCAGCTCGCGGCTGATGCGGGCCTCGCTGCCGTAGGCCTTGGGGAGCTTGGCCGATCGCGCCGTCGGCCTCGTTGCGCAGGGGCAGGGCGGCGGCCCCGACCTTGGCCAGCACCGGCAGCACGACGCCCTCCTCCTGGCCCAGCAGGGCGAGCACGAGGTGGTCGGGCGTGACCTCGGGGTTGCTGTTCGTGCGGGCCTGGTCGAGCGCCCGGTTGAACGCCTCCTGGGTCTTCAGGGTCCAACGGTTGGGGTCAAGGGCCACTGCGGCGTCTCCTGCGATGTTCCGGGTCGTGGCCCCAGGAGTGTGCCAGGCGTCCGCCCGGCGTGCCCCTGCTCGGTCATGAACCCGATTTGCTCAATAAACTTGATGGCTAGTGTATCAACTTTCGCCGAAGTTGTCCACAGGCGTAACGTCTCCCGACCGTCTACGACGAAACTGCTCGGGGTAAGGGGCCATCCACGACCTCGACCGGTCTCGAACAAGAACTGCGCCCTGGAGGGTGTCGTACATGCGATCGATCGGTACGGTGGCCGCACCAGGCGAACCTGCGCCGGACCAGCTCGTGCCGCACCCCGTCGTGACGAACGGAGCACCATGCGAGAGTCGACCCGTCCCGGACATGACTGCACGGCCTATCCGGCCGTGCGCGACCCCGAGTGGGTCGAGTCGAGCTTCGGGCACAAGTAGCGATGCCGAACCCGCGCCCCACCCTCTCGGTGGCCGACGTCTGCGATCACGTCGCCGAGCACGTCTTCGGATCGTTCGCCGATCCGTTCGGCCTCGGCGTCGAGCTCGAGTGGCTCACCAGCCAGGGAGGGCGCGAGCACCGGCTCGCCGAGCCCCTGGCCGCCTCGCTCATCGACGACCTCACCCCGCTGCCCCACGGCGGCCGGCTCACGGTCGAACCGGGCGGCCAGCTCGAGCTGAGCACGGCGCCGTTCCGCACCGTCGACGAGCTGTGCCGGGCCGCGGCGGCCGAACTGGCCCTGCTCGAAGGTGCGTGCGTCGACAACCGGGTCGACCTCATGGCCCTCGGCGCCGACCCGTTGCGGGTGCCCGAGCGGGTCACGGTGGCCCCCCGCTACCAGGCCATGGAGCGCTACTTCGACCAGCTCGGCCCGGCCGGGCGCACGATGATGTGCAACACGGCGGCCATCCAGGTGAACGTCGGGCTCGGGCGGCCCGACCAGGTCGAGCGACGGTGGGCGCTGGCCAACCACCTCGGCCCCACCCTGATCGCCTGCTTCGCCAACTCGCCCTTCGGCGGGGGCCTCCCGAGCGGCTGGCAGTCCAGCCGCCTGCGGGCCTGGTGGTCGCTCGACCCCACCCGCTCGGCCCCGGTGCGCTGCGACCTCGCTCCCGTCGACGCCTGGTCGGCCTACGCGCTCGACGCCCGGGTGATGCTCATCCGGGTCGACGCCGACCGCTGCGTGCCCATCATCGAGCCGCTGTCGTTCGGCGCCTGGCTGCGCCGACGGCCACGAGCTCGGGTGGCCCACGGTCGACGACCTCGCCTACCACCTGACCACGTTGTTCCCGCCGGTGCGGCCCAAGGGGTGGCTCGAGCTGCGCATGTTCGACGCCCTGCCGAGCCCGTTCTGGAAGGTCGCGGTGGCGGTGACCTGCGCCCTGCTCACCACCGTCGACGCGGCCGACGCGGTCGACCGGGCCATCGCCGACACGGCCGACCTCTGGGTCGACGCCGCCCAGCTCGGCCTCGGCCACCCCGACCTGGCCCGCTCGGCCCGCGACGTCTTCGGCCTGGCCCAGCAGATCCTGCGCTCGACCGGCGTCGATCCGGCGCTGCTCGACCTGGTCGGCGACTACGACGAGCGCTGGATCGCCCGGGGCCGCAGCCCGGCCGACGACCACCTCGACGCCTGGCGCCTCGACGGCACGCTGCCGGCCGCGGTCGGCGGTGGCCGGCGGATTCGGTGACTTCGGCGGGGGGTCGACATGACGCCACCTCCACCGCGACCGGCCTCGACCTCCGACCGCGGGGCCGATCACCGATCGCGACCGGATCGTGGCCGAGCTCGACCGGGCCCGGGGCCGCACGCTCGACCTCTGCGACCGGATGTCCGACGACGAGCAGCGGGCGCAGGTGTCGCCGCTGATGTCGCCGTTCGTGTGGGACCTGGCCCACATCGGCAACTACGAGGAGCTCTGGCTGCTCCGCGAGCTCGACGGTCGCCGACCGATCGACGCCGGCCTCGACGACCTCTACAACGCGTTCGAGCACCCCCGCTGGGAGCGTCCGTCGCTGCCGATCCTCGGGCCGACCGAGGCTCGGGCCTACCTGCAGCGGGTGCGCGACGACGTGGTCGCGCTGCTGGATCGGGTCGACCTGTCGGCCCGCCCGGCCGGAGCGCCGCCGATCGACCGGCTCCTCGACCGCGGGTTCGTCTACGGCATGGTGCTGCAGCACGAGCACCAGCACGACGAGACCATCCTCGCCACCCATCAGCTCCGGGGCACCGCCGCGCTCACCCCCGTCCCGTCCCCGAGTCCCCCGTGCACGAGATCATCGACCTCGACCCTTCCTGTCAGCCAGAACGACCGTTTTCGGACAGCTGGCCTGACAGGAAGCGGGCTGCCGAGATGGTGCCGGTCGACGGGGGCGTGTCGGTGATGGGCACGTCCGACCACCCGTGGGCCTACGACAACGAGCGGGGGGCGCACGAGGTCGAGCTGGCGCCGTTCCGCATCGACACCACCGCGGTGACCAACCGGGCGTACCGCCGCTTCATCGACGACGGCGGCTACGACGACGACCGCCTCTGGTCGGCGGCCGGCGCGGCGTGGAGGGCCGAGGAGCAGGCCGGGCACCCGCTGTTCTGGCAGCGACGAGGGCGAGGGAGCGTGGAGCATCCTGCGCTTCGGCACGCTCCTCGACCTCGACGACCACCTCGACGAACCGGTGCAGCACGTGTCGTTCCACGAGGCCGAGGCCTTCGCCCGGTGGGCCGGCAAGCGCCTGCCCACCGAGGCCGAGTGGGAGAAGGCCGCCAGCTGGCACCCGAGCCGAGGGCCAGCAGCAGTGGCCGTGGGGTGACTGCGCCGCCGACCGGAGCGCGGGCCGATCTCGGCCAGCGCGGCCAGCGGCCCCGACCCGGTCGACGCCCGACCGGCCGGCGCCAGCCCGTGGGGCTGCCTCGGCATGATCGGCGGGGTGTGGGAGTGGACCTCGTCCACCTTCCGGCCCTACCCCGGCTTCGAGGCCGTGGCCCTACCGGCGAGTACTCCGAGGTCTTCTGGGGCGACGACTACCAGGTGCTGCGGGGCGGCTCGTGGGCCGCCGACCCCGTTGCCGTCCGACCCACCTTCCGCAACTGGGACTACCCGATAAGACGCCAGATCTTCTCCGGCTTCCGCTGCGCCGAGGACGCCTGAGCGATGACCACACGAGACGCCCTTCGGGGCCGCCGGCAGATCTTCTCCGGCTTCCGCTGCGCCGAGGACGCCTGACATGTGCCGACTCCTCGCCCACTGGGGCCGACCCGTGCCCGTCGCCGACCTGGTCGTGCGGTCGCCCCACTCGCTGCTGCACCAGTGCACCGACGCCCGGTTCCAGTCGAGCGGCTGCGAGAACCCCGACGGCTGGGGCATCGGCTGGTACGTCGACGGCATCGCCGACCCGTTCCGCTACCGCAGCGCCACGCCGATGCCGCTCGACCACGACGGGCGTCGCCGCGCTCGACGGGCTGCAGTCCCACCGCTTCGTGGCCCACGTCCGCCACAAGTCGCCCGGCTCGCCGACCGAGGTGGCCGGCAACGCGCCGTTCGTGTCGGGCCGGTGGCTGTTCGCCCACAACGGCTTCGTCGAGGGCTTCCGCGACGGCGTGCGTGACGACCTCTTCGCCCAGCTGTCGCCGGCGCGGCAGGAGACGCTGGCCGGCGACGCGGACAGCGAGCTGATCTTCGGCCTGATCCTCGACCGCCTCGACGCCGGGGAGGACGCCGCCGTCGCGCTGGCCGAGGTGCTCGAGCCGCTGGTCGCCATCGGCGGCAAGTACAACGTCGTGCTCACCGACGGCGAGCAGCTCCTGGCCACCTGCCTCGGCAACTCGCTGTTCCTGCGGCCTCGGCCGGACCTCGAGATCGCCTCCGAGCCCTACGACGACGCACCCGTGGTCCCACTGGGCCACGACACCGAACCCGGCGAGTGGCAGCAGCTGACCGACGGCACCTTCGTCGAGCTCGACGACGACAACGGCAGCGAGACCAGCGAGCTGTTCGAAGGAGCCAGATCATGACCGACCCCGCGCGAGCCGACATCACCATCGACGTGCTGATGGGCCCGACCGACCTGGAGGACGCGCTGCGCTCCGACGTGGCCAAGGGGCTGGTCGCCAGCCCCAAGGAGCTGCCGCCGAAGTGGTTCTACGACGACCGCGGCTGCGACCTGTTCGACCAGATCACCCGGCTGCCCGAGTACTACCCGACCGAGGCCGAGCGGGCGATCCTGCGGGCCGAGGCCGACGCCATCGTCGAGCAGTCCGGCGCCGACACGCTGGTCGAGCTGGGTTCGGGCACGTCGGACAAGACCCGCGTGCTGCTCGACGCCTTCGCCCGCGCCGGACGGCTCCAGCGCTTCTGCCCGTTCGAGATCAGCGAGACCACCCTTCGGGCCGCGGCCGCAGTCGATCCGCGACGAGTACCCCGGCGTCGACGGTGCACGCGGTGGTCGGCGACTTCGAGCGCCACCTCGGCCAGCTCCCCCAGGGCGGCCGGCGCATGGTGGCCTTCCTCGGCAGCACGATCGGCAACTTCACCCCCGGCGAGCGGGCCCGGTTCTTCACCGATCTGGTCGAGCGGCCTGCGCCCCCGGCGACAGCCTGCTGCTCGGCACCGATCTGGTGAAGGACGTCGACCGGCTCGAGGCGGCCTACGACGACGCCGCCGGGGTCACCGCCGAGTTCAACCTCAACGTGCTGCGGGTGATGAACCGCGAGCTCGAGGCCGACTTCGAGCTCGACCAGTTCGCCCACCTGGCCCGCTACGACCGCGACGAGGAGTGGATCGAGATGCGGCTGCGGTCGCTGGCCGACCAGACCGTGCACATCCGGGCGCTCGACCTCGAGGTCGACTTCGCCCGGGGCGAGGAGGTCCGCACCGAGATCAGCGCCAAGTTCCGCCGCGCCGGGGTCGAGGCCGAGCTGGCCGCGGCCGGGCTGCAGCGTCGTGCGCTGGATGACCGACCCGGCCGGCGACTTCGCCCTCAGCCTGTCGGTCGTGGGCTGAGCGTGGCCGAGGTCGTGGTCGAGCAGGGCCCCGGGCCCGGGCCGGAGAAGGATCCCGAGCGAGCGACCGGGGCCGAGGTCGACTCGATGATCGAGCTGGCGCACGTCCGGCAAGGTCTTCGACGGCTCGACCCGTCCCGCCGTCGGCGACCTCAGCTTCGACGTGCCCGAGGGTGAGATCGCGGTGCTCATCGGCCCCTCGGGCTGCGGCAAGTCGACCACGCTGCGGATGATCAACCGGCTGATCGAGCCCACCTCGGGCACGATCACCGTGGCCGGCCGCGACGTGCACGCCCTGCCCGCCCACGAGCTGCGGCTCGGCATCGGCTACGTGATCCAGCAGGCCGGCCTGTTCCCGCACCGCACGATCGCCCAGAACATCGGCACCGTGCCCGCGCCTGCTCGGCTGGGACAAGGCGACGGGTCGGCGACGCGGGTCGACGAGCTGATGGACCTCGTCGGCCTCGACGACGGAGCTGGCCGAGCGCTACCCGGCCGAGCTGTCCGGCGGCCAGCAGCAGCGGGTCGGGGTGGCCCGGGCCCTGGCCGCCGACCCGCCGGTGCTGCTGATGGACGAGCCGTTCGGCGCGGTCGATCCCATCGTCCGGGCCCGCCTGCAGGGCGAGCTGCTCGTCGCTGCAGCAGCGGCTGCACAAGACCATCGTGTTCGTCACCCACGACATCGACGAGGCCATCCGGCTGGGCGACCGCATGGCCGTGCTCAACGTCGGCGGCGTGCTCGAGCAGTACGGCCCGCCGGCCGACGTCCTCGCCGCGCCGGCCAGCGAGTTCGTGGTCGAGTTCCTCGGGGCCGAGCGCGGCCTCAAGCGGCTGTCGCTGATCCCGGTGTCCGAGGCCAAGCTCGATCCCGGGCCGGTGGTCGACGCTCCGCCGCGTCGGCGGCCGACGCGCGGGCCGTGCTCGACCGCGAGCGCGCCGACTGGGTGGTCGTGCGTCGACGACGGGCGGCTGCTCGGCTGGGTGGCCGAGGCCGACCTGCGGCCGCCGGCGGGCCGGGTCGGCGACGCCGACCGTGCGGCCGTTCGCCATCCGCCTGCGTCGCGGAGGCGACGCTGCGCGAGGCGCTCGACACGCTGATCAGCTCGCCCAACCGGGTGGCCGTCGTGGTCGACGACGACGACCGCTACCTCGGCCTGCTCGACGTCGCCCGCATCGGCGACGAGATCGAGACGGTCGACCCGTGACGTCCGGCGCCGTGCTCGCCCAGGCCACGAGCCGCTGATCCGCTGGGACTGGGTCAGCGACCACCTCCGCTACATCTGGAACCTGCTCGTCCAGCACCTCGAGCTCACGTTCATCGCGGTCGGCATCGGCTTCGTCATCGCCTTCGTGCTGGCGCTCGTCGCGCTGCAGTGGCGGCCGGTCTACACGCCGGTCAACGCGGTCACCGGCATCATGTACGCCATCCCGAGCCTGGCCCTGTTCGTGCTGCTCGTGCCCATCACCGGCCTCACCACGCTGACCGCCGAGATCGCGCTGGTCAGCTACACGCTGCAGATCCTGTTCCGCAGCATCGTCGCCGGCGTCGACGGCGTGCCCGACTCGGTGCGGGAGTCGGCCGCCGGCATGGGCTACACCCGACGGCGCCAGCTCTGGACGCATCGAGCTGCCGCTCGCCCTGCCGGTGATCATGAGCGGGCTGCGGATCGCCACCGTCACCACGGTCGGCCTGGTGCCCATCGCCGGCTACCTCGGCTCCGACCAGGGCGGGCTCGGGCCAGCTGATCTTCACCGGGCTCAACCGCTTCTTCAACACGCCGCTGCTGGTCGGCGCCGTCCTGACCGTGGCGCTGGCGGTGGCGCTCGACCTCACCATCGTGTCGGCCCAGCGTGCGCTGACGCCGTGGACCCGACGTCGGGGGGCGGTGCGATGAACTTCCTGCACGAGGTCTTCGTGTGGTTCAACGACCCGCTCAACTGGCAGGGCACGAACGGCATCGCCCACCGGCTGCTCGAGCACGTGGCCCTGGCGCTCGCCGCGCTGCTCATCGCCTGCCTCATCGCGGTGCCGGCCGGTCTGCTGCTCGGGCGCAGCCGACGCAAGGGCTCGGTCGCGGTCAACGTGGCCAACGTCGGGCGGGCCATCCCGTCGTTCGCCATCCTCGCCCTCGGCGTGATCTGGATCGGCATCGGCTACCGGCCGGCGCTGATCGCGCTCGTGCTGCTGGCGCTGCCGCCGATCTTCGTGTTCACGTTCACCGCGGTGCGCCAGGTCGACCCGGCCACGGTCGAGGCGGCGCGGGGCATGGGCATGACCGGAGGCCACGCGTGCTGCGCAAGGTGCAGCTGCCGATCGCGCTGCCGCTGATGCTCGACGGCATCCGGCTGTCGGCCGCCGCGGTGATCGCCACCGCCACGCTGGCCGCCCTGGTCGGCTGGGGCGGCCTCGGGCGCTACATCGTCGACGGCTTCGCCGTGCGCGACTTCGTGCAGGTGTTCGCCGGCGTGGTGCTGGTGGCCGGGCTGGTGCTCGTCTCCGAAGCCGATCTTCACGCTGCTGCTGCGCGTCGCGGTGTCACCGGGCATCCGCCGGCAGAAGGCGCCGAGCCGACGACGGCAACGCCACCTCGCTCGCCGGGCCACCGGACGTGCCGACAGGTGGTCGGCGCATGAGCGACGACACGGACGAGATCGACGACAGATCGAGATACCTGACCGAATAGGTCGGATTTCACGACGCGGGACGGATAGGGTCCCGTGATCCATCGGGCAAGGGAGACCCCACGCATGCTGACCACGAAACGTTCCATCCGGATGCTGGCGATCGGCGTCGTGCTGGCCGCGGTGCTGGCCGCGTGCGGCAGCTCCGGCAGCAGCAAGACCGACACCGGGAGCTCCGGCACGACCGGCGGCGCGGCCTCGGGCGAACACCATCGCCTCGACCATGGTGTTCGGCGGGGCCCCGGAGTGCCCGACCCGGCCGCTGCTGCCTCCAGGGCCTCGAGACCACCTACGGGCTGAAGTTCAAGGACTTCAAGTCGCTCGACGCCGGTGGCCCGCTGACGGTGGCCGCCCTCAAGAACGGCGACATCCAGATCGGCCTCATCTTCACCACCGACGGCCAGATCGTCGGCCAACGGCTGGGTGCTGCTCGAGGACGACAAGAACCTCCAGCCGTCCGACAACATCACGCCGGTCGTCAACCAGGCGACGGCCGACGCCTACGGCGCCGACTTCGCCGACCTCACGAACCAGGTGAGCGCCAAGATCACCACCGAGGACCTCACCGACCTCAACAAGCAGGTCGACGTCGACAAGAAGGATCCCGACGCGGTCGCCAAGCAGTGGGTCGACCGACAGCGGCCTCGTGCCGGCCACGGCCCCCGCCGCCAAGTCGGGCCCGCCGATCGTCGTCGGCTCGGCCAACTTCACCGAGAGCGAGATCCTGGCCAACATCTACGCCCAGGTCTTCAAGGGCAACGGCTACGACGTGTCGACCAAGCTCAAGATCGGCAGCCGCGAGATCTACCTGCCCACCGTGCAGAGCGGCGAGGTGTCGTTCATCCCCGACTACGCCGGCACGCTGCTGGCGTTCGTCGACAAGAACGCCACGCCCGAGCACCGATCCCGACACCACCCACGCGGCTCTGGTGGCGGCGCTGAAGGCCAGCACCGACTTCAACAAGATCGTGGCCTTCGACTCGTCGCCGGCCCAGGACAAGAACGGCTTCGTCGTCACCAAGGAGACGGCCGACAAGTACAGCCTGGTGAAGCTCAGCGACCTGGCCAACGCCGCCGTCCTGACCTGCAGGTCGGTGAGGCCCGCCCGGGCATCGCCGATCTGCGTCCACGTCGTGGGGTAGGAACGTCGCATGGCTCCGTTCCCACTCGACTGCACGACGACCCGCACCTCGACCCGGCCGGCCACCCTCGCGGAGGCCGGCCGGCGTCGCGTCCTGCGCGCGACCGCGCCGGATCCGACCAGGTCGTGACGGCGGCGCTGGTGGTCGTGCTGGCCCTGGCCGTCGCGGCGTGCAGCTCGTCGACGTCGAGCCCGCCCGTCGACGCGGGCGACGACCGGCAGACGGATCGGCCGGCGACCTCCGGCGGCACCGACCCGACCGGCGGATCGGTGCCGACCGGCTTCGAGCCGGCCTCGGTGACCTTCGTGTCGGCCGACCAGGGCTTCGTGCTGGGCACCGCGCCGTGCGCGTCGCCGCCGTGCACGTCGATGGTCGGCACCGACGACGGCGGCACGACCTGGCACGGGCTGCCGGCCCCGACCGCGCCGTTGGCCGCGTCGCTCAGCGATCCCGCGTCGGAGGACGCCCCCACCGCGATCAGCGAGGTCCGCTTCGGCGATCACCTCGACGGCTGGGCGTTCGGGCCCGGCGCTCTGGTCGACCCACGACGGCGGCGAGCACTGGACCGAGCAGCACCTGGAGGGCTCGGTCACCGACCTGGCCAGCGCCGACGGCGTCACCTACGCGGTGGTCACCACCTGCCCGAGCGGCGCCGTGCGAGTCGGGGGCCACGCTCTACCGCACCGACGCCTCGACGGACGACTGGCAGGTGGTCGACGGCGCCAGCCTCCCGGCCCAGGGCGGCCAGATCGAGCTGCACGCCCGCGCCGCCTGGTTCGTCGGACCGGCCAGCTCCGACGGCGGCGGCGCGACCTTCCTCTCCAGCGCCGACGGCACCGCCTGGACGTCGCACCCCGATCCCTGCTCGGCCGACGACGCCTTCCTCGACAGCGTCGCTCCGGTCGACACGACCCACCTGTTCCTGCTGTGCGTCAGCGACCCGGGGGCCGGGTCGCAGGGCAAGTCGGTGCGGTCGTCGTCGGACGCCGGCGCCACCAGCCAGGCCGAGGGCGAGCCCCCACGGGGCGGCATCGCCCTCGGAGATCGCGGCGGCCGACTCGAGCACCGTCGCGGTGACGGCCCAGTCGGGCGCCAGCTTCATCTACCGGTCGACCGACAGCGGCGGATCGTGGGACACCGTCGACGACCTCGCCGACGGCGGCGCCGGCTTCCGCGACCTCGGCTTCACCACCGCCACCCAGGGCGTGGTCGTCTCCGGTGAGCCGACGACCGGGACCCCGTCGTCGACCGACGCGGCCGCCACCGGCAGCCAGCTGCTGATGACCCACGACGCCGGCGCCACCTGGACCCCGGTCTCCTTCACCTGACGACGACGTCCGTCACTCCGACCACGGGGCCCAACCTGGGGCGATCGTGGTCGCTCCCACGCGCCCAACGGCCCCGGTTCGGGGTGAGCGGGCGAAGCGAGGAGGGGCAGGTCTAGCGGTCGCCGAAGATGGTGGAGCTGCGGCCGAACAGGGTGACGGCCTGGCTCAGGGGGACGAGGTCGCGGCGGTAGGTGCGATGGGTCCTGTCGACCTCGGCCACCGCTTCGGCCCGGGCCTGGGCCAGCTCGGCCCGGAGCTGCTCGTTCTCGTGCTCGAGCTCGAGCACCCGCTTGACCCCGGCCAGGTTGAGGCCCGACTCGGTGAGCTCGCTGCGATGCGGCGCAGCAGGTCGAGGTCGGCGTCGCTGTAGCGACGGCTGCCGCCACCGGTGCGGGCCGGCTCGAGCAGGCCCTTGCGCTCGTAGATGCGCAGCGTCTGGGGATGGACGCCGGCCAGCTCGGCCGCGACCGAGATGACGTAGACGGCGCGTGCGCTGGTCTGGTCGCTCATGTCGATGTCCTCCTGCCCGATGTCCTCGTGGCTGCGTCCATCATCGTTCAGACCCCCAGGTGGGCGCGGGGCGATTCGTCGCTGACCTCGGCCAGGGCCTCGACGGCCTGGCGCTGCTCCGACGACAGCTTGCGGGGCACCGCGACCTCGACGGTGACGAGCAGGTCGCCGTGGCTCTTGCCCTTGGTGGCCGCGACGCCCTTGCCCTTGACCCGGAAGACCTTGCCCGAGCTGGTGCCGGCCGGGAGCTTGAGGGTGACCGGGTCGCCGTCGAGCGTGGGGACCTTGAGCTTGGTGCCGAGCGCGGCCTCCGGGAAGGTGACCGGCACGGTGAGCGTGAGGTTGTTGCCGTCCCGCCCGAACAGCGGGTCGGCCGCCACGTGGGTCACGACGTAGAGGTCGCCCGGCGGACCGCCGTTGCGACCGGCGCCGCCCCGGCCCTTGAGCCGGATGCGCTGGCCGTCCTTGACCCCGGCCGGGATGCGGACCTTGACCTGGCGGCGCTTGTGCTCCTGCCCGGAGCCCCGACAGGTCGGGCACGGGTCGGTGATCAGCGTGCCCCGACCCGCGCACTGCGGGCACGGCGTGCTGAAGGAGAAGAAGCCCTGGTTGTCGTCGAGCACGCCGCGGCCGTTGCAACGGGGGCAGGTGGTCGGCGAGGTGCCGGGCTTGGCCCCGTTGCCGTGGCAGGTCGAGCAGGTGACCTCGGACGTGAGGTTCACGCTGGTCTCGACGCCCTTGACCGCGTCGGCGAACGCCAGGTGCAGCTCGGTCTCGAGGTCGGCGCCACGCTGCGGTCCCGAGCCTCGAGGCGCGCCGGCGCCACCCCGGCCCCGCCGGCCGCCGAAGAGGCCGCCGAGCAGGTCGTTGATGTCGGTGGAGGTGTAGGAGAAGTCGCCGCCCGCTCCCGCGCCGCCGGTGCCGAAGCCGCCGGCACCCGGGTTGAAGCCGCCGAAGCCGCCGCCCATGGGACCCATGGCGCGGACCTCGTCGTACTCCTTGCGCTTGTCCTCGTCGCCGATGACGTCGTAGGCGGCGGCGACCTCCTTGAACTTCTCCTCGGCCGCCGGGTTGTCCGGGTTGGCGTCGGGATGCAGCTCGCGGGCGAGCTTGCGATAGGCCCTGGTGATCTCCTTGGCCGTGGCCTTCTCGGAGACCCCGAGCAGCTTGTAGTAGTCCTTCTCGAACCATTCGCGCTGTGGCGCCAACGAAGTTCCTCTCTGCCGGCGTCGCGGCGTGGACCGCTCAGCCCCGGACCTTCACCATGGCCGGCCGCAGCACGCGGCCCTTCCACAGGTAGCCCGTGCGGAGGCTCTCGGTGACGACGCTCTCGCCTCCGTCACCGGCCTCGTGCAGCACGGCTTCGTGCAGCTCGGGGTCGAAGGGCTGGCCCTCGGGGATCATCGGCTCGAGGCCCTCCTTGGCGAGGGTCTCGAGCAGCATCTTCGAGATGGGCCCGACGTCGGTGGCGTCGTGCAGGACTGCGGCGTCGCAGGCGTCGAGCACCGGGAGGAGCTGGACGACCAGGGCCGACGCGGCCCGCTCCCGGGTCTCGCCGGCTTCCTTGGCGGTGCGCTTGCGGTAGTTGTCGAACTCGGCCTTCACCCGCTGGAGCGCGTCGCGGTACTCGTCGCGCTCGAGCTCGGCGGGGGTGGCCGGGGAGGGGTCACGCCGTCGACGAGGTCGGCGAGCTCGTCGTCGAGCCCGTCGACGAGCCTGGCCTCCTCGACGGTGGCGAAGGCGTCGTCGATGGACGCGTCGGTGGCATCGACGGGAAGCCCCTCCTCGGGGCCTCCCGCCGCGCCGCGGTCGGTGGGATCGGACATGATCAGCCGGCCGCCTCGTCCTCGTCGACGATCTCGGCGTCGACGACGTCGTCGTCGTTCGGGGTGGAGCCGGCGCCACCGGTGGCCCCGGCCGAACCGCCGGCCGCATCGGCCTCGGCCGCCTGCTGGTAGAGCTTCTGGGTGAACTCCTGGCTGGCGTTCATCAGCAGCTCGGTGTTGGACCGGACGGCGTCGATGTCGCTGCCGGCGATGGCCGACTTGAGGTCGGACAGGCGGTCCTCGACGGCCTTGCGCTCGTCACCGGAGATCTTGTCGCCCTGCTCCCGCAGCAGCTTCTCGGTCTGGTAGACGAGCGTGTCGGCGTTGTTGCGGACCTCGGCCTCCTCCTTGCGGAGGCGGTCGTCCTCGGCGTGGGCCTCGGCGTCCTTCACCATCTGGTTGATGGCGTCCTTGTCGAGCGAGCTCTGACCGGTGATGGTCATCGACTGCTCCTTCTCGGTGGCCCGGTCCTTGGCCGACACGTGCACGATGCCGTTGGCGTCGATGTCGAACGTGACCTCGATCTGGGGCACGCCACGGGGGGCGGGCGGCAGGTCGACGAGCTGGAACTTGCCGAGCGTCTTGTTGTACTGCGCCATCTCGCGCTCGCCCTGCAGCACGTGGATCTCGACCGACGGCTGGTGGTCGTCGGCGGTGGTGAACACCTCGGTGCGACGGGTGGGGATGGTGGTGTTGCGCTCGATGAGCCGGGTCATGACCCCGCCCTTGGTCTCGATGCCGAGCGACAGCGGGGTGACGTCGAGGAGCAGGATGTCCTTGACCTCGCCCTTGAGCACGCCGGCCTGGACCGCGGCGCCGATGGCCACGACCTCGTCGGGGTTGACCGACTTGTTGGGCTCCTTGCCGGTGAACTCGTTGACCATCTCGGCCACGGCCGGCATGCGGGTGGAGCCGCCGACCAGGATCACGTGGTCGATGTCGCCCTTGGCCAGGCCGGCGTCCTTGATGGCCTGCTCGAAGGGGCACCTTGCAGCGCTCGAGCAGATCGGAGCCGAGCTCCTCGAACTTGGCCCGGGTGAGCTGGTAGTCGAGGTGGAGCGGGCCCTCGTTGGTGGCGGTGATGAACGGCAGGTTGATCTGGGTCGACTGCACGGCCGACAGCTCGATCTTGGCCTTCTCGGCCGCTTCCTTGAGCCGCTGCAGCGCCATGTTGTCCTTGGACAGGTCGACGCCGTGGTCGCCCTTGAACGACTCGACCAGCCAGTCGATGACCTTCTGGTCCCAGTCGTCGCCACCGAGGTTGGTGTCGCCGTGGGTGGACTTCACCTCGAAGACGCCGTCGCCGATCTCGAGGACCGACACGTCGAAGGTGCCGCCGCCGAGGTCGAACACGAGGATCGTCTGCTCGGTGTCCTCCTTGTCGAGGCCGTAGGCCAGCGCCGCCGCGGTGGGCTCGTTGATGATGCGCAGCACCTCGAGGCCGGCGATGGTGCCCGCCTCCTTGGTGGCGGTGCGCTGGGCGTCGTCGAAGTAGGCGGGGACGGTGATGACGGCCTGGGTGACGGTGTCACCGAGGTAGGCCTCGGCGTCGCGCTTGAGCTTCATCAGCGTGCGGGCCGAGATCTCCTGCGAGGTGTAGTCCTTGCCGTCGATGTCGATCTTCCAGTTGGTGCCCATGTGGCGCTTGACCGACCGGATGGTGCGGTCGGGGTTGGTGATGGCCTGGCGCTTGGCGACCTCGCCGACCAGGACCTCGCCGCCCTTGGAGAAGGCGACGACGGACGGGGTGGTGCGGGATCCCTCGGCGTTGGGGATGACGACGGGATCGCCGCCCTCGAGGACCGAGACGACCGAGTTGGTGGTGCCGAGGTCGATGCCGACGGCCTTGGGCATGGTGGTTCTCCTGTTGCTGGATGGTGCGGGATCGGATGGCTGACCGAGGTCAGCAGCGACTTGCGTTGCCGACAAGGATAAAAGTTGAGTGCGAGATTATCAACTCGCGTGCACAACAATTCCGATCCCGCGCCACGATCCGCCGATGCTTGCGGGGCGGGCGACCGGATTCCGGTGCCGGGCCCCGCAAGTTGGACAAGAAGACGGGGCCTGGGGTCAGGGGGTCTCGGCGTGGGCCGGGATGGGGGCGCCGACCGCGTCGACGGGGCCGCCGAGGGCGGACACCACCCGATCGGTCTGGGCCTGCTGCTCGAAGGAGAGCCGGGCCAGCCAGAAGCGCAGGAACATGGCCATCGAGTAGCGCACGAACAGGGCGCCGGCGGCCACCGTGAGGCTGACGCCGATCAGCGCCACGATGATGGCGTCGCGCTGGGTCGAGCGGGTTGGTGGTGCCGTGGCTCATGAAGTAGGCCGCGATGGCGATGATCGGGCCCAGCAGCAGGCCCAGCGCACCGAGGCGGAGCAGGGTGCGGTCCCGGCTGGTGGCCGGGTCGCGCAGGCCCATGTCGGAGATCTCCTGCTTGAACCGCTCGACTCGTTCGGGCTGTTCGGCGGGTCCTGTGCGCTCATGCTCCGCTCCCTAGATACGTCTGCGACAAGGTGGACTCCACCTCGTCGGGGGTTCCTTCGTGCACGACTCGGCCGTGCATCATCACTGCCGCCCGGCTGGCGACGCCGAGCGCGATGCTCGCGAACTGCTCGACCACCAGGATGGCGACGCCCTCGTCGGCGACCTGCGCGACCCGACCGTAGAGCTCCTCGACGATCAGCGGGGCCAGCCCGATCGACAGCTCGTCGAGGATCAGCAGCGCCGGGTCGGTGGCCAGGCCGCGGGCCAGCGCCAGCATCTGCTGCTCGCCGCCCGACAGGGTGCCGGCGGTCTGGCCGCGGCGCTCGCGCAGGCGGGGGAAGCGCTCGTAGGCGACCTCCTCGATCTCCTTCTGCGACCGACCGCCGAACGACATCATCCAGAGGTTCTCGCGCACGGTCAGGTTCGGGAAGACGCCCCGGCCCTCGGGGATCAGGCACAGGCCCGCACGCGGGCCAGCTCGTCGGGCGAGGCGCCGTTGACCCGCCGGCCGGCGATGACCACATCGCCGCCGGTGGCGTCGAGCTGGCCGGCGATGACCCGCAGGGTCGTGGTCTTGCCGGCGCCGTTCGGGCCGAGCAGCGCGACCACCGTGCCGGCCGGGACCCGCAGGTCGACGCCGTGCAGCACGTCGATGCCGCCGTAGCCGGCCTGCACGCCGCGCAGCTCGAGCAGCGGCTCCGGCGGCCGGCCCGGTCGCGCCGGCCACCGTCGGCGACGAGCGCGCTCATGCGGACTCCGACATGCGCCCGAGGTAGGCCTCGCGCACCGCCTCGTCGGCCTGGATCTCGGCCGGGGTACCGACGGCGAGGAGCCGGCCGAAGTCGAGCACGTGGATCGTGTCGCACACCTCGACCACGAGCTGCACGTCGTGCTCGACCAGCACGACGGCCATGCCCCCGGCGGCCAGCTCGCGGAGGAGGGCGGCGAAGCGCTCGGTCTCGGACGCGTTCTGGCCCGGCCGCCGGCTCGTCGAGCAGCAGCACCGACGGGTCGCAGGCCAGCGCCCGGGCCAGCTCGACCAGGCGGGCCTGGCCGGTGGGCACCGCGGTGACGCGCAGGTCGGCGACGTCGGTCAGCCCGACCCGCTCGATGAGCTCCTCGACCTGGGCGGCCGGGTCGACCTTCGAGCTGCGACCACCCACGGTGGATGTCGGCGGCCACCCGGATGTTGTCGCGCACCGAGAGCATCGTGAACAGCTCGAGCCGCTGGAACGTGCGGCCCATGCCCTGGCGGGCCCGCTTCGTGGGGCTCGAGCCGGGTGATGTCGCGGTCGTCGAGGCGGACCCGACCCGGACGTGACCGACTGCAGCCCGCTGATCACGTTGAACATGGTGGTCTTGCCGGCGCCGTTCGGGCCGATCAGCCCGGTGACGCGACCGGCCTCGGCCGCGATCGACACGTCGTTGAGCGCCAGGCTGCCCGCCGAAGCGGACGTTGACGTCCGTGACCTCAAGGAGCGGCACGGGCCACCTCCCGGGAGTCGTCGACCGGCGCGGCGGGCGGCACCGTCGGCACCGACGAGCCGGCGCCGGCCCGGTTGCCGAAGGTCGAACTCCTGGAGGCACAGCCGCTGGTCGATCTCGGCCAGGCGCTCGGCCGTCCACGGCACGGTGACGCCCATCCACTCGAGCGGCACCTCGTCGACCGGGACGTCGCCGGCGTCGAGCGCGGCGCCCATGCGACCCGGTCGGCCCGAGCCGCGGGCCAGGCCAGAGCGGCGACCAGGCCGACCACGGCCATGACCGCCACCATGCCCCAGCCCTGGTAGACGCCGGCCAGGCGCAGGCCCCAGGCGACGGCCATGGCCGACGACCATGCCGCCGAGCACCGGCGTGTCGTCGCGGAGCTCGGCGAAGCCGATCGCTGAACTGCGGGGCGGCGCCGCTCGGCTGCTTGCCCAGGCTGATGCCGATGAGCCCGGGGGTGACGGTCTGGATCTTGGCCAGGCCGGACCAGATGGCGGTGAGCACCGGGCAGGAAGCCGTAGAGGCCGACGCCGGCGAACAGCGCGCCGCCGACGAACCCGGCGCCGCCGACCACGACCATCATGAAGATCGGGCAGGCCCGGTGAAGAAGTCGAAGTTGTTGGGCGTGATCGGCCGACAGCTGCGTGGCGTAGATCGCGCCGCCGAGGCCGGCGATGGCGGCCGACAGCATGAACACCGCCAGCCGGGTGCCGAGCAGGTCGAGGCCGAAGGTGGCGCACGCGGCCTCGCTGTCGCGCACGGCCAGCAGGCGGCGACCGAAGCGGCTGCGTGCGGATGGCCATCACCAGCACGGCCACGAGCACGAACACGACCACCGCGAGCACGAGCTGCGATCGCGGCGTCGCCGAGCGACACCCCGAACAGCTTGAGCGGCTTGACCGGCACCGAGCCGCTGCCGAAGAAGCTGCACGTCGATCGGCCCGACGCTGAAGTCGGGCAGGTTGAACACCCAGCGGTCGAGGAACACCGCGAACGCGGCGGTGGCCAGCGCCATGTAGATGCCCGAGAGGCGCAGCGCCGGCAGCGCCACGAGCGCGCCGACCAGCGCGCACACGACCACCGCGACGAGCACGCCCATGGGGCTGCCGCCGGCGCCGTAGTGCGCCATGCACACGGCGCCGATGCCGGCGAAGCTCAGCTGGCACAGCGAGATCTGCCCGGCGAAGCCGACCAGCGGCACCAGCGACAGGGCCACGATGCCGATCGAGAAGATCTTGGCGTAGGTGGTCAGGTCGGAGCGGCTCAGCGTGGTGGCCAGCACGGCGCCGAAGGCCAGCGTGAACACCACGAACATGGCCGCGCCCTTGCGCGGTCGGGGCCGGGAAGTACTCACGGGTGCGGACGTGGCTGCGCAGGCTGGGGTTGGGGATGAGCAGCAGCACGATGAACAGCAGGATCACCGGCGCGGCCAGCCGGAGCCCGGGGAGGTACTGGTTCTGCGGGAGGTACCCGATCAGGTAGCCCTCCATGAGGCCCGAGCACGATGGCGCCCGACGAAGGTCATGCGGGATCGAGCGCAGCCGACCGAACACGGCGGCGGCGTAGGCGTTCACGATCAGCAGCGACAGCGCGGTGGCGCTCGAGGCCCGGCCGACGAGACGATGAGGATGCCGCCGAGCGCGGCCAGCGACGTGCCGATGGCCCAGCTGGTGCGGGCGACGAGCGCGGTGCGGGCCCCGTTGAGCTGGGCCAGCGACCGGTCGTCGACGACGGCCCGCATGGCCACGCCGATGCGGGTGCGGTAGAGCAGGAGGCGCAGGCCGATGGCCACCGCGATGGCCACGCCGATGGTGATGAGCTGGTGGTAGGTGATGACCGTCGGCCCGAGGCGAGATCTTGTCCGGCCCGAAGAACGGCTTCACCGTGCGGCTCACGCCGGGGGGCCAGACCCACTGGGCCACGCCGATCATGGCCACGAGCAACGAGATCGAGACCACGAGCTTGGTCGCCTCGCTCGTGCCCTCCAGCCCGCGCATGATCACCCGCTCGAGCAGCAACCCGAACGCGGGCGCCAGGATCAGCAGCACGACGATCAGCGCCACCGGGCGTCGGCCAGCCCCACTTCACCCGGATCTGCCAGTAGGCGAACGCGGCGAGCATGCCGGCCGCGCCGTGGGCGAAGTTGAAGACGCCCGGTGGTCGTGTAGGTGAGCACCAGGCCGCTGGCGATCACCGCGTAGATCGCGGCGGTGCTGAGCCCGACGATGGTGAAGATCAGGAACTTGTCCACCGGAGTGGCTCCTTGGGAGGGTGTCCCGCGGGGTCCGCGGTGCGGCCCCTGGGGCAGTTCAGATCAGGCGGCGGCTACGGACGTGCACAGCGGTCGGGCGACGGTCGGATCACGGGACGTCGTCGAGGGTCTTGCCGACCGTCTCCAGGGCGGCGGCTGGCCGAAGTCGCCGGTGGTCGGCGCCACGTTGGCCGGGTCGCAGTTCCAGATGCCGTCCTGGGTCGTCTCCCAGTTCTCCAGGGCGAACTTGGCCCCGTCGGTCTTCACGATGGCGAAGCAGTCGCCCGGTTGCTGGCTGGCGGGATGAGGCCTCCGACGAGAGGCCGCCACCGGACCACGACGTGGTCTTGATGCCGGCGTCGTAGACGCACCTGCGGGTGATGTTGGCGCCGCACGACTTCACCGACTGGGCGAACAGCAGCCAGGCCGAGAACGAGTTGAGCCCGAGCGACGCCTGGCTCTTGCCGTTCGGCAGGTACTTCTTGAAGAGCTCCTCGTACTGGGGGATGGCCGGGACCTGGGTGGCCAGGAACGGCGTGACGCCCACCTGGATGAACACGGTGTTGGTGTCGAGCGCCGAGCCGGCCCCGTCGATGCAGCGCCTGGTCGTACTCGTTGCCGGCGGCGCCGACCCAGTCGAGCTTGTAGTCGATCTGGGACAGCGCATCGAGCAGCTTGCTCAGGTTGCCCGGCTCGCCGACGAAGTAGAGGCCCTTGACGCCCTTGTCCTTGATGGCCTGGGCGAACGGCGTCCAGGTCGGCTCGCCGACCGGGTTGTAGCGCTCGTCGTAGACGGTCTGGAAGCCGAAGCTCTGGCGCCGCCTCCTGGTACTGCGCCTTGTTGTTGATGGTGGTGGCGATGTTGCCGGTGAGGAACCCGGTGTTGGCCATCGAGTCGGGGAACGTGGCCTCCAGGTAGCGGAACAGGCCGGCCTGCACGTGCGTGTTCGACCCGGGCGTGGCCTGCACCTGCAGGTCGGCGCCACGGGCGCCGTTGCTCACCACGTAGCCGGGGAAGTCGGGCAGCAGGCAGCTCAGGCGATCGGTCTGGCCGGCGTCGTCGAACACGCCGCCGCCGCCGACGAGGGCGAAGTCCTTCTCGCAGGCCTCCTGGATGCGCTGCTTGTACTCGGTGATCTTGGCGTCGAGCTTGTCGATCTTGATCTTGTGGCCGTTGAGGCCGCCGAGCGAGTTGCACCAGCTGGCGAACACGTCGCTGGCGTCGAACAGCTCCTGGTTGAGGCCGGGCGCGCCCGGAGTAGCCGACGTCGGAGATCGTGCCGAGCGAGATGGTGTCGGAGGTGAGGCCCGACCTGGGTGCCGCCGGCCGCGGCGGCTGCCCCCGCTCGGCGCCGGCCCGCACACCGGATCGGTGATGGTGCCGAACTGGCCGTTGCCGGGCGCGCCGTTCGGAGCCGGCGGTCGTGGACGGCGTGCCGGACCCGGCTTCGGTGGAGGTGCCGTTGTCCGAGCGAGAGCACGCCGCGGTGATGGCGAGCAGCCCACGGTGACGGCGACGGCGATGTAGCGGAAGCGTGCAGAACGCACTTGGTGTTCCCCCCGATGCCCATTGGGCGTTGCTGACCGGACCAAGGTGGAACACGTTCTAGCACCCGACGTGCGCCCACCGCTGCTCGGTTCCGCCCGCGACCGGTGCCGCCGGTCGGATCGGCCCGAGCCCGCTGTTCGTATCACATATACGAAAGTCACGACGGGCAGTGGCCGAGCGATCGCCCGATCGCGCACCCTGACATCGGTGTCACCACGCGCAGCTGCCGTCGGTCGTCGGTCACCTCAACGTCGGCCCGCTCGGGCCGATGGGAGAGGCGTCCCTTTCCGACCCAGGAGCACGAGACGCATGCAGCTGGTGGTGATCGCCCAGGAGCCGCTCCCGGGCGACGTCGAAGACGCGGCTCTGCCCGCCGTGCACCCTCGGGCAGGCCGCGTCCATCGCCGAGGCCGCGCTGGCCGACACGCTCGGCGGCCGTGGCCTCGACCCCGGCGAGCCGGCGGGTCGTGGCGCTCGACGGGACGCCCGGGCGACTGGCTGCCCCGCGGCTTCGACGTGCTGGCCCAGCGCAACGGCTCGCTGGCCAACCGCCTGTTCGGAGCGTTCGAGGACTGCTTCAGCGTGTCGCCCGATCCCGTCGTCCTGATCGGGATGGACACGCCCCAGGTCTCGCCCGACCTGCTCCTGGCCGCCGACCTCGCGCTGGGCGGGCGGGCCGACGCGGTGATGGGGATGGCCCCGGACGGCGGCTACTGGCTGCTCGGCCTCAGCCACCTGCACCCCGGCGCCTTCTCCGGGCGTGCCGATGAGCAGCCGACGACACCGGCGAGGCCCAGCGCCGCCGGCTCGAGGAGTGCGGCTACACGGTCGGGCTGGTCGACCCGCTGCAGGACTTCGACCACCCCGACGCCGCGCTGGCCATCGCCGAGCTGGTGCCCGACTCGCGCTTCGCCCGGGCGGTGGCCAAGGGCATCACGACCCACGAACCGGTCTGACGCGACACACCCGAACCGCAGACACACCCGAACCCGCGACGCCCCGAACCCCGCAAAGCCCCGAACCCCGCGAAACCCCGAACCGCCGGCAACGCCCCGAACCGGTAGCCGGATCGGGTCCCAGGGGCCCGGGTCGGGCTACCGGTTCGGGGGTGTGTGACCCGTCGCACCACGCCGGTTGCATCGGCGACGATGTCCTCCCCCACCGACGCGCTCCGGGCCCTCTGGCCGGCGCTGGCCTTCCTCCTCGCCGCCGTGCCCCTGGCCGCCCTGCTCGACGACCTCGGCTTCTTCGACGCCGTCGCCGCCGCGGGTCGTGGCGGCCCGCACGACCTCGGTGCTCGGGCTCTGGCTGCTGGCGGCGGCGACCACCGTCGTGCTCAACCTGGACACCACGGTCGTGCTGCTGACCCCGCTCTACCTGCGTCTGGCCCGGCGGGTCGGCGTCGATCCGCTGCCCCTCGCCGCCATCCCGCTGCTGCTGGCCGAGCCTGGCCTCGTCGGTGCTGCCCGTGTCGAACCTCACCACGCTCATCGCGACCGACAGCCCTCGGGCTGAGCGGTCGCCGACGTCGTCGCCCACCTCGCCCTCCCGAGCGCGGCCGCGGTCGCCGTCGGCTGGCTGGCCTACCGGCGCGCGCTTCCCCGACCCGAGCTGCCGGCCGCAGCGCCGCCGTCCGACCTCGTCGCGCCGCACGGCGGCCGACCGACGTCGCGACGGCGACCGCGACGAACGGCGGGCCCTGGCACGTCGGCGGCTCGGTCGTCGCCGCGGTGCTCGTCGGCTTCACGCTCGGGCCCGACGTTCGGCGTGCCGGCCTGGGTCGTCGCGCTGGTCGCCGACGCGGTGCTCGTGGTGGTCACCCGTCGGCTGCCGTGGCGACGGGTCCCCGTCCTCACCGCGGTCGGCATCGCCGCGCTCGGCGTGGCCGTCGCCGTCGGTCGTGCCCGAGGGCCGGCTCGACGGCCTGCTCGGCCACGAGGCTCCGCTCGCGCTCGATGGCGCATCACCGGGCTGGCCGCCGGCGCCGCCAACCTGGTCAACAACCTCCCCGCCCTGCTCGTCTCGCTCGGCGGCACGACCTCGGCGGCCGCCACGCGACCGGTGGGGCCACCTGGGGCCAGTGGGCCTGGCTGCTCGGGGTCAACGTGGGCGCCGTGCTGCTGCCGCTCGGCGCCATCGCCAACCTGCTCTGGTGGCGCATCGTCCGAGCCGAGGGCGTCACGGTCGAGCCTGCGCCGCTACGCCTCGATCACCTTGCCGGTCGCGGGCCCGGCCCTGGTCGCCGCCGCGGCGACGCTCGCCCTCGAACGGGTCGTGTCCCTGCGCTTCTGACCCCGCGCCGAACGCTCCGGGTCTGCCGGTCAGGGCTCGTCGACGATGTGCATGGCGCTCTCCTCGGCGGAGGGGTCGAGCTCGGCGTCGACCAGCTCGCCGAGCAGCTCGCCATCGACCACGTCGTCGGCCACGGTCAGGCCGGTGATCAGCTCGTCGGGGTCGTCGTCGAGGTCGTCCTCGGGCAGGTCGCGGCCGTCGTCGTCGGGCAGCTCACGGGCCGAGCGGAGGCGCTCCGACTCGCCGGTCTCCTCCTCGGCGCCGGTGAGGCCGTACTCCTCCACGCCGAGCGGCCGCTCGGCCGGGTAGTCCCGCGGGTAGTCGTCCTCGAGGCTGTCGGTCGTGTCGGCGTCGAGCGCCTCGGCCTCGTCCTGATCGTCCGGCTGATCGTCACGCTGATCGTCTCGGGCGTCGCTGTCGCTCATGGTCGTGCCTCCGTGCCTGCCGCCGACCGTACTGCGATCGCGCCCGACGGATCAGAGGCGGCCGATGACCTCGTCCCACAGCTCGACGTAGGCCTTGCCCGACCGCGACTTCGGCGCGAAGGCCGGCAGCGGCTGGCGGTGCACGCCCATGCGCTCGATGTCGCTGGTGGCCGGGATCTGGGTGGCCAGCACGTCCCGCCGATCGGCGGTGACCTTCTCGACGAGCTCGCGGTGCAGGGTCTTGCGGTTGTCGACCATGGAGAAGAACGCCAGGATCTTCTGCTTCTTGCGACCTGGGTTGTCCTCGAGGAAGCGCGTCGAGCTGGTCGAACGTGCGCAGCGAGAGCGTCGTCGGGATGAGCGGGACCAGCAGCGCGTTGGCCGCCCGGAAGACGTTCTCGCTGACCAGCGAGATGCTCGGCGGGCAGTCGAGGAAGACGTAGTCGTAGGTCTTGGCCAGCGGCCGGATCAGCAGGTCGATGCGGCGGGTCCGCTTCTTGGCCTCGCCCAGCTCGAGGTCCATGTTGCGGTAGGAGAAGTCGGCCGGGATGAGGTCGAGGTTGTCGTAGTCGGTGCCCTTGATGGCCCGATCGAGGGCCCGCCGACCGGTGATCAGCGCCTCGCTGCCGCCCTTCACCTTGGGCTTCACCCGGAAGTAGAAGCTGGCCGCGCCCTGCGGGTCGAGGTCCCACACCAGCGTGCGGGCGCCGCCGGCCGCGGCGAGGTACGCGAGGTTGACCGCGGTGGCCGTCTTCCCCACCCCGCCCTTGATGTTGTACGTGGCCAGGACCTTCATCCGGATGTCCTCGAGTCGTGCGCGCCGTTCGGCCCTTCAGCATGCTCGGCCGGGTCGTCCGACTCGGGGATGCTCCATCCTCGGGCTCGGCATCGACGCGGGCTGAGCCTCGCTTCGACCTCGGTCTCCGGGTCGGCCGGGCCGAACAGGTGGCGGGCCCGCACCCGGTTGTGATGGGCGTCGAAGCGCTCGAACCGCTCGGCGAACAGCGCCCGGGCCCGCTGCTCCCGCTCGTCGAGCTGCTCGATCAGGTAGCCCATGGCCAGCAGGGTGGTCGCCGCCGCCGGGCCCCGCTCGACGACCAGGGCCTCGCCGAAGTGGCGGAGCGAGTCCTTCTGCACCTCGGCGTCCTGGAAGTCGCCGAGCACGTCCTGCACGCCCTTCAGCTCCTTGACCAGCGGGGCGACGTCGTCGGCCGGGAACAGGCTGCCGAAGCACTCGAGGGCGTAGCGCAGCTTCTTGCCGTCCTTGCGCAGCTCGTGCACCTGCGGCGGCGGGGTGTCGTCGGTGATGCGGCGGCCGTCCTTCACCAGGCTGCGGTACGCCTTCCAGATCCGCGACGCGGCGAACTCGGTGGCCGGCGCCTGCGCCTCCGGTGCGTCGCCAGCTGCGGCCGTGGGATCGGCCAGCCAGGTCCGGTAGCGGTCGAGCAGCTCGACGTAGCGGGGCGAGTCGAGGTCGGCGACGAGCTCGGCGTGGGCCCGGGCCTGCTGCTCGACGAGGAACGACTTCAGCGGGTGCAGGTCGGGCTGGATCGGCTCGGGCAGCGAGGCCTCGAAGTCGTCGTAGGTGAGGAGGTAGACGTCGAGGTCGCGGGTCGGCGTGGTGATGTCGCCGAGCCACTTGAACTCGGCCCGCAGGTGGTCGAGCAGGTCCGGCGGGCACGACGCCCCTGGCGAACCCGAGGACCGATCGGCTGCGTCGCACCGCCACCCGGTAGTCGTGCAGGAACTCCGAATCGGTGTCGGCCCGGGTGCCCGGCTCGTTCACGAGCATGGCGGCCAGCAGCGTGTCGAGCACGGTCACGACCACGTCGAGGGCGGTCGACGTCGGGTCGAGCCGCACCTTCAGCTTGGAGGTGTAGCCGCCCGGCTGCAGCCCGACCCGGTGCAGGGCCTCGGCCACGACGTCGCGCTCGGCGGGCCGCAGCACCACCTGGGCGGCCAGCAGGTCGGCCACCTGGTCGGCGGCCCGGGGGTAGCCGCGCACGGGAAGCACCTCGACCATCGGCTCGATGCGGGGCGATCGCGGATCAGTCGGCTCGGCGGCGTGGGCCGGCTCGTAGGCCGGCGGCCTCGCCGGCGTCGCGACCGGCGTCCTGCCGGCCGCATCGGCTGGCTCGGCCTCGCCGGCTTCGGGGGTGGCGCCGCTCGAGGTCGGGCTCGAGCACGGTGGCCTGGTCGATCAGCACCCGGGCCTGGGTCTTGCCCTCGTCGTCGAGCAGGCGCAGCGACGCTCTGCTCGATCGCGGAACGTCACGAGCGGGAGCAGGGCCCGCATCTCGAGGATGGCCGCGAGCCGCGTCGGCGATCGGACCGTCCGGCAGGTCGGCCGCGAACCGGGGCACGTGGTCGACCACGATGCGCCCGAGCACCTCGCCGGTGTCGGCCGCCCGCCAGACCAGCGCCGGTCGGGCGACCTGGGGCAGCCGTCCGCCCCGGGCCGGGGGGATCGGCACCTCCCGCTCGTGCTCGAGCACGGTGCCCTCGTCGTGGAGCCGCCAGTCGAACGTGTCGTAGATCGTCCGCTCGACCACCCGGTCCGGCTCACGGTCGAACGGAGCGCGCCGCTCGAGGCCGGACACCAGCGTGGCCATGTCGCTCCCGTCCTCGACGACGAATCGGCGCAACTCACTCAACGCAGCGTTGGTCCTCTCGGCGGTCGGTCGGCGGCGACGACGGGTGAGGGGTCTCCCGGTCGGTGGGGCCGATCCGGCGCCAATCTAGTGCCGGGCGCAGCACCGGCCCGGGCTCTGCCGGCGACGTCGACGACCGCACCGATCACGCCGTCGGACACGGCGTGCGAGCAGGGTCGTCAGCGAGGGCGGACGTCGACCCGCGCGTCGTTGAAGCAGGCGCCGCCGGCCAGGTCGTTGAGCGTGTCGGGCGCGAAGACGTTGGCGGTGAACCCGCCGCCGACGGCTCGGCGCCAGAGGCCCTTGGGCATGGACGCCACGCCGGGACGGAGGTCGGCGTCGACGGCCACGACCGTGTCGAGCGACCCCGACGGCACCGACGACGGTGACGTCCTGGCCGTCGTGCAGTCCGCGAGCCGCGGCGTCGTCGGGGTGCACGTGCACGAGCGGCGACGGCCCCTCGGTGTCGCCGAAGATCGAGTTGATGGTCCGGGCGTTGGCCGGCGACACGAGGGTCAGCGGGAGGTCGGAGTCGAGCCGCTGGTAGGTCGGCACCCGAGCCGCGCCCTTGGCCTGGGCCCGCTCGCTGGCCACCAGCCGGGCCCGGCCACCGCCCGTGTCGGGCCACACGTCGCGGAACTGCACGGCCGCGCCCGGAGCCTGGGTCGACACCTTCGTCGTGACCCCGCCGGGCAGCGCGAGCGACCGCAGCCGCTCGGGATCGGGGTCGAAGGCCTGGCCCGGTCCGGCCGCGAAGCCGAGGCGAGCGGCCAGGCCGGCGCTGAGCTCGTCGTTCGTGCGGCTCTCCCCGACCCGATCGATGACCGCGGCGATGCGGTTGACCGCGAACGAGCCGTACGGCACCCCGACGTCGGGCGACTCGAAGTGGGTGGTGGCCGGCAGCACGACGTCGGCGAAGCGAGCCGTGTCGGTCAGCACCTGGTCGTGCACGACCGTGAACAGGTCGTCCCGGGCCAGCCCGTCGAGCACCTTGTGCCTGGGCCGGGTTCATGAGCGCCGGGGTTGGCGCCCTGCACGACCAGCACCCGGACGGCCGGGCGGTCGCCGGGGTCGACGAGCAGCTGGCCGAGCTGGTTCATGTTCACCCGGCGGCGGCGCTGGCCCCGGGGCGCCGAGCCGGGCTCGTCGGGCCGACCGACGACCGCGTCGAGCAGCGAGGGGTAGTCCCAGTCGAGGTCGTGGTCGGTGTGGAGGTGCACACCGGAGCCGAGCGTGCCGAACGCGCCCGTGAGCACCGGGCAGGGCGAACACGGCCCGCACCCCCGACCCGCCGTTGCGGTTGCGCTCCATCCCCCACCCGGTGCGCCAGAACGCCGGGCGACGATCGGCGAGCAGGTCGACGAAGGCCTCGATCTCGGCCGTGGTCGAGCCCGCACTCCTCGGCCGCGCAGGTCGAGCGTCCACGGCGCGCAGGCCTCGAGGTACTCGTCGACGCCCGTCGGCGTGGGCGTCGGTGAAGTCCGCGGTCGATCGCCTTGCGCTGCTCGAGCTCGCGGGCGACGGCCATGGCCAGCACCACATCGGTGCCCGGTCGGACGGCGAGGTGCAGGTCGGCCCGCTTGGCCATGCCGGTGCGCCGCGGGTCGACGACCACCAGCGCCGCGCCGTTGCTCCGGGCCCGCTGCACGAGCGGCGGGAAGTGGGTGTTCGAGATCGACGGGTTGGCCCCCCAGACGACCACGAGCTGCGAGTGCACGACGTCGAGCGGATCGGCGCCGGTCATGCCGCCGAACACCAGCGACCAGGCCCGGCCCGTGGTCGCCGCGCAGATCGTGTGGTCGACCTTGCTGGCGCCCAGCGCGTCCCAGAGCAGCGGGCCCAGCATGCCGCCGCCGATCTCGCCGGCCGACGAGTTGTACAGGTAGGGGACGACCGTGGCCGGGTCGTCGTCGAGCGCCTCGCGCGATGCGGCCGGCCACCAGGTCGAGCGCCTCGTCCCACGACGCCGGACCGGAACCGGCCCTCGCCCTTGGGTCCGGTGCGGATCAGCGGCGTCATCACCCGGTCGGGGCTGTAGACCCGGCGGTGGTGGCCCTTCACCTTCTTGCAGATGAAGCCCTGGGTGAACGGGTTGATCGTGGGGTCCTCGACGTCGGCCGGCGCGGCGTCGACCTTCACCAGGCGACCGTCCTCGACGACCACCTCGAGCGTGCAGCCGTCGGGGCAGTCGAGCGGGCAGGCGGTGCGGAGCGTCGTCACGGGTCTCGTCTCGGTCGTGGGTCATCGGTCAGTCGGCTCGCGGTCGGTGCGCCGGAGTCACGGCTGGATGACGATCAGGCGCTCCTCGGTCATCTCCCGGACCGCGTAGGGCGGACCCTCGCGGGTGTTGCCGGAGTCGCGGAGGCCGCCGTAGGGCATCTGGTCGGCCCGCCACGTCGGCACCTCGTTGATCATCACCCCACCGAAGTCGAGGGTGCGGGCCGCGGCCAGCGCCTTGCCGATGTCGGCGGTGAACACCGCGGCCTGCAGCCCGTAGCGGCTGTCGTTGGCCAGGCGCAGCGCCTCGTCGAAGTCGTCGTAGGCCTGCACCCCGACGACCGGACCGAAGACCTCGTCGCGGCAGACCTCCATGTCGGGCACGCACGTCGGTCAGCACCGTCGGCACGAGCACGCCGTCGTCGTCGAGGCGGCCGCCCGCCGCCACCGTGGCGCCCTGGCTCACGGCCTCGTCGACCCAGTCGTGCACCCGCTCGGTCTCGCCCTGGTTGATCAGCGCGCTGACGTCGGTGTCGTCCGCCGACGGATCGCCGACCTTCAGGCCGTCGACCTTGGCCACCAGCTCGGCCACGAAGCGCGTCGTGGATCGACGAGTGCACGAACACCCGCTGCACCGAGATGCACGACTGCCCGGCGAACGAGTAGCCGGCCACGCTGATCTTGGCCGCCGCGCCGGACCAGTCGCCGTCGGGCTCGATCACGACCGGGGCGTTGTTGCCGAGCTCGAGCCCGACCCGCTTGCGCGGCGCCGCGGCCCGGATGCCCCAACCGACCGGCGGCGACCCGGTGAAGGTGATCATGGCCACGTCGTCGTGGGTGACCAGGTGGTTGGCGGTCTTGCCGCTGCAGGTCACCACGTTGAGCCAGCCGTCGGGCAGGCCGCACTCGTCGAGCAGCAGCGCGCGCCAGCTTCAGCGCGGTGAGCGGCGTGGCCGACGCCGGCTTCAGCACGACCGGGCAGCCGGCGGCGATGGCCGGCGCCAGCTTGTGGGCCGACCAGGTTGAGCGGGAAGTTGAACGGCGAGATCGCGGCGATCACCCCGATCGGCACCCGCTGCACGAACGCCGAGCTTGCCGACGCCGGCCGAGCTGGCGTCGATCGGCACCATCTCGCCGGCCAGCGTGCGGGCCACGGCGGCCGAGAAGCGGAAGGTGTCGACCGCCCGCTCGGCCTCGACCCGGGCCGTCTTGATCGGCTTGGCCGCCTCGTCGGAGATGCATCCGGGCGAACTCCTCCTTGCGCTCGGTCAGCAGCACGGCGGCCCGGTCGAGGATCTCGGCCCGCTGGTAGGCCGGCAGGGCGCCCTCGCGGTGGCGGGCCAGCGCGGCGGCGACCGCCGTGTCGAGGTGCTCCTCGGTGCCGACCGGCACCCGGCCCACGACCCGGCCGTCGAAGGGCGAGCGCACCTCGGACACGTCGTCGGTCAGCACCGACTCGGCGCCGATCCGCATGGGGGTCACGTCAGCCATGGTTCTCCTCGTTCACGATCGGATCTGGAAATCTCGAACCTGTCAGTCCGCGGATGTACGAAAATGGTCGATCTGGCTGACAGGGACAGCTCGCTCAGGCGCGGTGGACGTCAGGCGTGGGTGGGGAAGCCGAGGTCGGGGCCGGTGGCCGTCTCGCTCGGGTCGGGCCACCGGGAGGTGACCACCTTGCCCCGCGTGTAGAAGTGGACGCCCTCGGCGCCGTGCATGTGGGTGTCGCCGAACAGGCTCTGGTTCCATCCGCCGAACGAGTAGTACGCCATCGGCACCGGGATGGGGACGTTGATGCCGACCATGCCGGCCTCGACCTCGTACTGGAACCGGCGGGCGGCGCCGCCGTCGCGGGTGAACAGGGCGACGCCGTTGCCGTAGAGGTTCTCGTTGATCAGGCGGACGGCCTCGTCGTAGGACGGCGACCCGCACGACGGTGAGCACCGGGCCGAAGATCTCGTCGGTGTAGACGGTCATGTCGGTGGTGACGTGGTCGATCAGGGTCGGGCCGATGAAGAAGCCCGTCGGGCCGGTCGTCGACCGACAGGGTCGCGCCCGTCGACGACGAGCGTGGCCCCGGCCTCGGCCCCGGCGCCGACGTAGCCGGCGATCTTGTCGCGGTGCGCGGCGGTGATGACCGGGCCCATGTCGGTGTCGGGCTCGGCGCCGTCGGCGATCTTCAGGTCGGCGATGCGGTCGGCGATCCGCTCGACGAGGGCGTCGCCGATCGGGTCGACGGCCACGACCACCGAGATGGCCATGCACCGCTCGCCGGCCGAGCCGTAGCCCGCGCTGACGGCGGCGTCGGCCGCCGCGTCGAGGTCGGCGTCGGGCAGCACGACCATGTGGTTCTTGGCCCCGCCCAGCGCCTGCACCCGCTTGCCGGCCTCGGCCGCGGTCTCGTAGACGTAGCGGGCGATCGGGGTGGAGCCGACGAAGCTCACGCCGGCCACGTCGGGGTGGTGGAGGATGGCGTCGACGGCCTCCTTGTCGCCGTGCACCACGCTGAACACGCCGTCGGGCAGGCCGGCCTGCTGCCACAGCTCGGCCAGCAGCATCGAGGCCGACGGGTCGCGCTCGCTGGGCTTGAGGATGAAGGCGTTGCCGCACGCGATGGCCACCGGGAACATCCACATGGGGACCATGGCCGGGAAGTTGAACGGCGTGATGCCGGCGACCACGCCGACCGGCTGGCGGATCGAGTAGACGTCGACGCCGGTCGAGACGCCCTCGCTGTAGCCGCCCTTGAGCAGGTGGGGGATGCCGCACGCGAAGTCGGCGACCTCGAGCCCGCGACCGACCTCGCCGAGCGCGTCGGAGAAGACCTTGCCGTGCTCGGCCGTGATGAGGTGGGCCAGGTCCTCCTTGTGCTGGGCGACCAGCTCGCGGAACGCGAACAGCATCTGCACCCGCCGGGTCAGCGACACCCGCCGCCAGTCGTCGGCCGCGGCCCGGGCCGAGCTGACGACCGTGTCGACGTCGGCGGTCGACGCCAGCGCCACCTGCTTGGTGACCGCGCCGGTGGCCGGGTTGAACACGGGGCTCGTCCGCTCGGACGTCCCGGCCCACGGCTTGCCGTCGAGCCAGTGGAGGATGGTCGGCGTCGGTCGACGCCGCGCCTGCCTCGCGGCGCCTTCTTCACGGTCGAGCGGTGGCCAGCACGTCGAGCAGGATCGCCGCGCCCTCGTCGGCCTCGTCCGCGGTGAGGCTCAGCGGCGGGGCCAGGCGCAGGCAGTTGCCGTAGAGGCCGCCCTTGCCGATGAGCAGCCCGTTGGCCCGGGCGTGCTCGATGGCCCGGGTGGCGGCGTCGGGGTTGGGGGTGCGACCGTCGGGACCGACCAGCTCGATGCCGATCATCAGGCCCTTGCCCCGCACCTCGCCGACCACGCCGAACTTGTCGGTGACCGGGGCGAGCTGCTCCATGAGCCGGCCTGCCGACGGTCAGCGCGTTGGCCTGCAGGTCGTGGTCGAGCGCGTAGCGCAGGTTGGCCAGCGCGCCGGCGGTCACGAGCGGCGTGCCGCCGAAGGTGGAGATCGAGTTGGCGTTGACGGAGTCCATCAGCGCGGCCGGGGCGACGACGCCGGCGATCGACAGCCCGTTGCCCAGGCCCTTGGCGAAGGTGAGCATGTCCGGCGTGATGCCGTGGGCCTGGTAGCCCCAGTAGTGCTCGCCGGTGCGGCCCCAGCCGGTCTGCACCTCGTCGGAGACGAAGAGGATGCCGTACTCGTCGAGCACCTCCTTCATGGCTCCGAAGAACCCGTCGGGCGGCACCGTGAAGCCGCCGACGCCCTGGATCGGCTCGGCGATCATGCAGGCGACGTCGCCGGCCGTCGTGGTGGTGATGATGTCGCGCAGGTCGTCGACGCAGGCCTGGATGAACGCCGGGTCGTCGAGGTCGCGGAACGGGCTGCGGAACCGGTAGCCGTTGTGCACGTAGCTGACGTTGAAGGGGCTCAGGCTCGACGCCGACCAGCCCCGGTTGCCGGTGACGCCCATCGTGGCGAACGACCGGCCGTGGTAGCTGTTGCGCAGGGCCAGCACCTGGTTGCTGCGGCGCACGGTCGAGGCCAGCAGCAGCGCCGCCTCGTTGGCCTCGGAGCCCGACGTGGTGAAGAAGACCTTGGCGTCGTCGAGGCCCGACAGCCGGGAGATCTCCTCGGCCAGCTCGATCATCGGGCCGGATCAGGTAGAGGGTCGACGAGTGGATCATCCTGCCGGCCTGCTCCTGGATGGCCTCGACCACCTCGGGCACGTTGTAGCCCGTCATGGTGGTGAGGATGCCGCCGAAGAAGTCGAGGTAGCGGTTGCCCTCGCCGTCGACGACGTAGCGGCCCTCGCCGTCGGCCAGCTCGATGGGCTGGTCGTAGAACAGGGCGAGCCAGTCGGGCAGCACGCCTCGGTGCCGGGCGAGGAGGTCGGCGTGTTCGGCCACGGGTATCAGTCTCCTGCTCTCGCGTGAGAGCGGTTCGGGAGCGGCGGGGAGACGACGCATTCCGTCGTCGGACGGCAATGTTGCCATTGATTCAGTGGTCAGGACAGAGAAGATCGCGTGAATCGTTTACCCTCACGGCGTGACCCGCACCTCGGCATCTCCGGCTCCACTGGCCTCGGGCTACCAGGAGCGGGTCTTCTGGCAGACCCAGGCCGAGCCTCCCACGATCGAGCCGCACGCCCTGCCGGCCGAGGTCGACGTGGTGGTCGTCGGCGCCGGCTACTGCGGCCTGGCCGCCGGCCGCGACCTGGCCCGGGCCGGCCGGTCGGTGGTGGTCGCTCGACCGCGATCCGATCGGCGTCGGCGCCAGCACCCGCAACGGCGGCATGGTGATCCCCGAGCTCAAGGCCGGCCCGAGCGCGCTGGAGAAGAAGTACGGGCCGGTCGGCCGTCGCCTCTACGACCAGGTCAACGAGGCCTTCGACCACGTCGAGGCGCTGATCGCCGACGAGCAGATCGACTGCGACTACTCCCGCGCCGGACAGCTCTACCTGGCCCACAACCGGGCGCACGTGGCCGGGCCTCGAGGCGATGGCGGACGAGCACGGCGGCGACCTCGGCGAGCCGGTGCACTGGGTGCCCCGCGACGAGCTCGCCGAGGAGATCGGATCGACGTCGTTCTACGGCGGGGTCGTCATCGAGCGCACCGGTGGGCTGCAGCCGGCCCGGTTCCACGCCGGCCTGGCCCGGCTGGCCATCGACGCCGGCGCCGACGTCCACGACCACACCACGGCGCTCGCGCCTCGAGCGACGCTCGGGCGGCGAGCGGGCCGGGTTCCAGCTCACGACGAACCGCGGCACGGTGGCCGCCGGCCGACGTCATCGTCGCCACCAACGCCTACGCCGACGGGCTCGTGCCGTGGCTGCGTCGGCGGGTCGTGCCGGTCGGGTCGTACATCATCGCCACCGAGGTGCTCGACCCCGAGGTGGCCCGGTCGGTGAGCCCCCGCAACCGGATGCTCGTCGACACCAAGAACTTCCTCTTCTACTGGCGGCTCTCCCCCGACGGTCGCATGGTGTTCGGCGGCCGGCGGTCGCTGGCGCCGGCGTCGATCCCCGAGGCCCGCGACTTCCTCCACGCCTCGATGGTGCGGATCCACCCGCAGCTCCGCGACGCCGGCGATCGAGTTCGCCTGGGGCGGCAACGTGGCCATCACGCTCGACCGCATGCCGCACTTCGGCCGGGTGCCGAAGGGCCCGGCCGCCGGCGCCTGGTTCGCCACCGGCTGCAACGGCTCGGGCGTCGCCCTGAACACCTGGCTCGGCGCGCAGGCGGCCGCGGTCGTGGCCCACGGCGCCGAGCCCCCGGCCTTCGCCGACATCTCGTTCGCCGCGGTGCCGGCCCACTCCCTGCGATCGGCCTACCTCCCGATCGTCGGCCAGTGGTTCGGCTACCAGGACCGCCGGCCCTGACCCCACCGCCCTTCCTGGTCCCCTCCCCGGAACCCGAGCCGGTAGCCCGATCCGGACCCCTGGGGCAGCCCTGGACTACCGGTTCGGGGTCGATCTCGACCGCGTAGGGTCGGCGGCGTGCTCGAAGCCGGCCTGTGGGCGTTCCTGGGACAGGCCACGCTCGTGCTGGGCGCCGTGCTCTCGCTGCTCTTCGCGGTGAAGCCCCGGGCCCTCGGCCTGATCGCCGGCTTCGGCGCCGGCACGCTGGTCGCCGCCGCCGCGTTCGAGCTGAGCGTGCCCGCCTTTCGCGAGCCTCGGGCGGCCCGGTCGTCGGCACGTTCCTGGCCGTCGGCGCGCTGACCTTCTACGGGCTCGACCGGTTGGTCGCCCGACGGGCCCCGGCCGGCGAGCACGCGTCGACCGGCATCGCGCTCGGCGCGCTGCTCGACGGGATCCCCGAGTCGGTGGCCATCGCCATCTCGCTCCTCGGCGGCTCGACGGTCAGCGCGGCGATGGTCGTCGCCGTCGTCATGTCCAACCTGCCGGAGGGCATGGCCTCGACGCCGGGGTTCGTCCGCGCCGGGTGGTCGCGCGTGCGCGTGATCGGCATGTGGACCGCCATCGCCGCCATCGGCGGTGTGGCGGCGGCGATCGGGTACCAGGTGCTGGGCTCGGCGTCGCCCGACGTGCTCGCCGCGGTGCAGGCCTTCGCGGCGGGGACCATCCTCACGATGCTCGCGTCGGTGATGATGCCGACCGCCTACGCCGACGGCCGCGAGCCGGTGGGGCTGGTGTTCGTGCTCGGCTTCGCGTTCCTCGGGTTCATGTCCACGCTCGGCTGAGGGTCGCGACCGGGGCGGGGTCGCCCGTCTGCGAGGCTGAGGCATGGGCACCCGACGGGTCGGACGGATCGCCGGCGCCACGGTGCTGGTGGTGTTGCTGGCGGGGATGGCCGCGGGGTGCGGATCGAACCACGGCTCGAGCGCCGGCCCCGGCCCGTCCGACGACACCTCGCTGACCGCACCGGAACGAAGCGGGAGCGACGCCTCGCCCGCGCTGCTGGCTGCCGTGTGCGCCGGCACGGCCACCGTGTCCGACCGTGGAACGGTGACCGCGGCGGCCATCGACGAGGCGTCGGGCATCGCGGCCAGCCGCCGCGAACCCGGGCGTGTGGTGGGTGCACAACGACAGCGGCGACTCGGCCCGGTTCTTCGCCATCTCCGACACGGCTCAGCTGCTGGCCACCGTCGACGTCGACGGCGCCACCGCCACCGACTGGGAGGACATCGCCGTCGGTCCGCCGGCGACCGACGACGGGGGCGAGACGCTGTACCTGGCCGACATCGGCGACAACGGGCGGACCGCGCCCGAGCATCACCGTGTACCGCCTGGCCGAGCCGGCGATCGACGCCGACGCCACCACCCCCGCCACCGACGCACGTGACCGCCGACGCGCTCACCTTCACCTATCCGGACGGCGCCCACGACGCCGAGGCGCTCATGGTCGACCCCGTGAGCGGAGACCTCGTCATCGTCACCAAGGACTGGACCCTCACCGGCCACTCGCAGGTCTTCCGCGCGCCGGGCGACCTGGCCGCCGGGTCGACGACCGTGCTCGAGCAGGTGGCCCGGCTCGACCTCCCGTTCGGCACGCTCGTGACCGGAGCCGACGTCAGCGCCGACGGCCGCGTCGTCGCGCTCCGCGTCCTACGGCTCGGTGATCGCTGTACCCCCGGCCCGACGGCCAGGACGTCTGGAGCGCGTTCACCCAGCCGCCGTGCGCCGGACCGCCCCCGATCGAGAAGCAGGGCGAGGCCATCGGCTTCGCCGCCGACGGCTCCGCCTACGCCACGATCAGCGAGGGCGCGCAGCCGACCCTCCACCTCACCCACCCCTGACCCACCCCTGACCCGCGCCCGACCTCCCCCATTTCGTTCTTTGTGGAGTTCGCGCCGCATGTCGTGCCGAACTTCACAAAGTTCGCTGAGGTGGGGGAGGGGGGTCAGTCGGTGAGGGGGCCGTACTGGTCGGGGCGACGGGTGGTGAGGAAGGGGAACAGCTCGAGCCAGTCGCGCCGGGCGTCGAGGTCGAGGTCGGCGACGAGCACCGCGGGCTCGTCGCGGGGCGCCTGGACCAGCACCCGGCCGTAGGGGTCGCTGATGAACGACGAGCCGTAGAACGTGATCGGCGTGCCGGTGCCGAGGTCCTCGGTGCCGATGCGGTTGACCGCCACCATGAACGTGCCGTTGGCGATGCCCTGCCCGACGATCACCGCGTGCCACAGCGGCTCGGTGTCGAAGCCGGGATGATCCGGCTCGGAGCCGATGGCGGTCGGGTAGACCAGCACCTCGGCCCCGGCCAGCGAGTAGCTGCGGCTGAGCTCGGGGAACCACTGGTCCCAGCAGGTCGGGAACCCGAAGCGCGCCGAGCCGACCGGCACCACGGGGAAGCCCCCGTCGCTGCCGATGAAGTAGCGGTCCTCGTAGTAGCCGGCCGTGACCGGGATGTGGACCTTGCGGGTGGCCGAGACCAGCGCGCCGTCGGGGGCGACCAGGACCGCGGTGTTGAAGCCGCGCCCGTCGGCCGGCGGTCCGCCCTCGGACTCGGGCACCTGCTCGTAGAGCGAGGCGTGGACGAACACCTCGTGCTCGACGGCCAGCGCGGCGGCCAGCTCGAGCGTCGGTCCGCCCACCAGCGGCTCGGGCTGGGCCCACCCGGGACCGGGCCCGCGATCGGACACCGCGAAGTAGGGGCTCAGCGTCAGCTCCTGCAGGCAGACGAGCTGCGCGCCCTTGCCCGCGGCCAGGCCGACGCCGTGCACCAGGTTGGCCCGGTGCTCGTCGGCGTCGGCCGACCACGCCAGCTGCACCGCACCCACCCGGAACGGCTCGCGCTCGGCGGGCCGCGTCCGCGCCGGCGACTCCCGCACCGCCCCGATGTCGCTGACCTCGACGAACTCGACGTCGTCCCACCCCGCTCACCTCCCGTTCTTGCGTAGATCATCACCCGCCCGGCGGGCGTTATGTCCGCACGTTCGGGGTGGGGTGGGCATGGGGACCGCGGAAGGGGACCTCAGGTGGCGAGGGCTTCGCAGAAGGTGGAGAACTGCTCGACGTAGGCGTCGATGTCGGCCTCGGTGTGCTGCACCGACAGCGTCCACTGCTCCTCGTCGCCGGGAGTCATGAAGACGCCCCGGTTGACGGCCCACGGGAACGCGGCGCCGAACAGCTCGGGCTTGGTGGCCAGGAAGTCGCGGTAGTTCCGCGAGCGCTCCTTGCGGAACGACACGCAGCCCTTGGCGCCGAGGTCGACGGTGTGGGCCGGGATGCCGTTGGCGTCGATGGCCTGCTGGCAGCCGTCGGCCAGCCGCTTGCCCAGCCCGGCCACGTACGTGTAGGCGTCGGGCGTCATGACCTTCGTGAGCGAGGCCAGGCCGGCCGCCGACACGAGCGGGTTGCCGTTGAACGTGCCCATCTGGGCGGCGCCGTGCGCGATGACGTCCATGATCTCGTCGTCGCCGCCGAAGGCCGCGCCCGGGGTGCCCCCGAAGAGCGCCTTGGCGAAGCAGGCCAGGTGGGGACGCACGCCGTAGCGCTCGCCCGCCCCGCCGGGGGCGACGGTGGCACCGGACTTGACCTCGTCGAAGATGAGGACGACGCCGTGCAGGTCGCACAGGCCCTTGAGCGCCTGGAGGTAGCCGGGCTCGGGCTCGACGATGCCGATGTTCATCATCACCGGCTCGAGGATGAGGCAGGCGATCTCGTCGCCCCGCTCGGCCAGCAGCTGCTCGAACGCGTCGGCGTCGTTGAACGGCACGACGAGCGTGTACTTGGCCGTGTCGGCCGGGATGCCGGCCGACATCGGCGTGGTCGAGCTCATGTCGCGGGTGCCGACGGCCTCTGCGTTGGGCAGCACCGAGAACATCACCGAGTCGTGGTGGCCGTGGTAGGAGCCCTCGATCTTGACGATGACGTCGCGGCCGGTGGCGGCCCGGGCCACCCGGATGGCGTCCATCGTGGCCTCGGTGCCCGAGTTGGCGAACCGCACCTTGTCGAGCTCGAAGCGCCGGCAGATCTCCTCGGCCAGCTCGATGGTGGTCGGCGTCGGCGCCGCGAAGTGGGTGCCGTGGGTGACCGCGTGGGTGACGGCCTCGACGATCTCGGGGTGGGCGTGACCGGCGATGCCGACGCCGAACCCCCCGTGGAAGTCGAGGTACTCGTTGCCGTCGACGTCCCAGACCCTGGCTGCCCTCGCCCCGGTCGACGTAGATCGGGTACGGATCACCCGCCTGGAAGGACGACGGCACACCGAGCGGCAGGCTCTCGACGGCCCGCTCGTAGAGCTTCTTGCTACCGGTCGTGCGGTCGAGCAGCCGGGCCATCTCGCTGTAGGCCAGCTCGGCGGCCCGGGCGCTGAGCCGGTCGCTGTGGGTCACGAGGCCGGTGGGGTCGGAGGTGCCGGTGGAGGACGCCATCAGTGCTTCACCATCACGTGCTTGAGCTCGGAGTAGGCCTCGACCGAGTAGAGCGACATGTCCTTGCCGTAGCCGCTCTGCTTCACGCCGCCGTGGGGCATCTCCGACACGATCGGGATGTGGTCGTTGACCCACACGCAGCCGAACTCGAGGTCGCGGCTCATGCGCATGGCCCGCCCGACGTCGGTGGTCCACACGCTGGCGGCCAGGCCGTAGTCGACCCCGTTGGCCCAGCTCAGGGCCTGCTCCTCGTCGGCGAAGCGCTGCACGCTGACGACCGGGCCGAAGACCTCGCGCTGCACGATCTCGGCGTCCTGCGCCGGACCGGCCAGCACCGTCGGCTCGTAGAAGAAGCCCGGGCGGTCGGGGATCGAGCCGCCGGTGACGACCTCGGCCCCGCCCTCGACGGCGCGGGCCACCATGCCGGCCACCCGCTCCTGCTGCGAGGCGGACACGACCGGGCCGACCGCGGTGGCCTCGTCGGTCGGGTCGCCGAACGCCAGCTCCCGCACGGCGTCGCCCAGCCCGCCGACGAGCGAGTCGTAGACGGCCGGGCCGGCGATGACCCGGCACGGTGCGGTGCAGTCCTGGCCGGAGTTGTAGTACGACATCTCGGCCAGGCACTCGACCACCGCGTCGATGTCGGCGTCGTCGAACACCACGACCGGAGCCTTGCCACCGAGCTCGAGGTGCACCCGCTTGAGCGTGTCGGCCGCGTTCTTGGCGATCAGCTTGCCGGTGGCGACGTCACCGGTGACCGACACGATCGCGACCTTGGGGCTGCGCACCAGCGCGTCGCCGGCGGTCTCGCCCTGGCCGGTGACGACGTTGAAGACGCCCGGAGGGAAGATGTCGGCGGCCAGCTCGGCGAGCTTCAGCGCGGTGAGCGGGGTGAGCTCGGACGGCTTGAGGATGAACGTGTTGCCCGCGGCCAGCGCCGGGCCGAGCTTCCACGTGGCCATGTTGAGGGGGTAGTTCCACGGGGCGATGCCGACGGCCACGCCGAGCGGGTCGCGCCGCAGGAACGAGGTGTGGTCCTCGATGTAGTCGCCCGCCGGCCTGGGTCTGCAGGGTGCGGGCCGCGCCGGCGAAGAAGCGCATGTTGTCGACGGTCAGGTCGAACTCGAACTCGACGATCGACACCGGCTTGCCGACGTTGGCGACCTCGAGCGCCTTCAGCTCGTCGAGGTTGGCCTCGACCGCGTCGGCCAGCGCGAGCAGCTTCTCGGAGCGCTCCCGCGGCGTGGTCTTGCCCCAGGTCTGGAAGGCCTCGTGGGCCGCGTTCACGGCGGCTTCGGCGTCGGCCGCCCCGCTCGAGGCCACCTCGGCGATGACCTCGCCGGTGGCCGGGTTCAGCACGGCGTCGGTCGCGCCGTCCTTGGCGGCGACCCACTCACCGCCGATGAAGTTCTCGTGGTGCACGGCTCGGATCTCCTGGTGCTCGCGACGGGGATGCGCAGAATCTCGCGTGGCCTGCCGAGTGATGCAAGGGATTCCATTGCCAATCTGTTAATTCGGGAAGGAATCTCTTGCGAATGTGACCAAAGTCCGCGATTCTGCCGCTCGTTAGCTGGTGGTGGGGTTCTCCCCTGCCGCTCGATGAGGGGGCGCGACGCTGACCGACACCGGAACCACCACCGTCCGCCGGAATCGTGGCCGCCGAGGTCGCTCCGGCACCGCAGGGCGAGACGCGTCATCGAGATCGACCACGTCACCAAGCGCTTCGGCGACTACGTGGCCGTGGACGACGCCCACTTCTCGATCGCCTCCGGGGAGTTCTTCTCCATGCTGGGCCCGTCGGGCTGCGGCAAGACCACGACGCTGCGCATGATCGCCGGCTTCGAGACCCCCACCGAGGGCGCCATCCGCCTCGACGGTGCCGACGTGTCCGAACGTGCCGCCCTACAAGCGCAACGTGAACACCGTGTTCCAGCAGTACGCGCTGTTCCCCCACATGACGGTGTTCGACAACGTGGCGTTCGGGCCCCGCAGCCAGAAGGTCGACAAGGGCGAGGTCAATCGCCGCGTCAACGAGCTGCTCGAGGTCGTGCGGCTGACGCGACTTCGCCAGCCCGCAAGCCCGCGCAGCTCTCCGGCGGCCAGCAGCAGCGCGTCGCCCTGGCCCGAGCCCTGGTCAACTTCCCCAAGGCGCTCCTGCTCGACGAGCCGCTCGGCGCGCTCGACCTCAAGCTTCGCCACGCCATGCAGTTCGAGCTCAAGCGCATCCAGCGCGAGGTCGGCATCACGTTCATCTACGTCACCCACGATCAGGAAGAGGCGCTCACGATGAGCGACCGGATCGCGGTGATGAGCAACGGCAACGTCGAGCAGATCGGCACGCCCGACCGAGATCTACGACAGCCCGGCCACCGTCTTCGTGGCCGGCTTCATCGGCCAGACCAACCTCTGGCCGTGCAAGGTGGAGACCCGCTCGGGCTCCCTGGCCACCGTGTCCACCCTCGGCACCACCCTGTCCGCGGGCTGCAACATCGACGGCATCGACGCCGGCCAGCGGGCCACCCTGATGGTGCGGCCGGAGCGCCTCTCGATCACCAGCACCGAGCCTCCCGCCGACCTCACGCACGTGCGAGGTCGGGTCACCGACCTCACGTTCCAGGGCCCGGTGGTGCGCCTCGTGCTCACCGCCGACGACGGCTCGCAGGTGCTGGCCCACGTCGGCCACGACTCCGACCTGCCCCTGCTGCGGCCCGGCGACGAGGTGTGGGCCGACTGGCCCTCGGATGCCGCGCTGGTGCTCCCGTCCGACGACTCCATCCCGCTGACCGACGACGAGCTCGTCGTCGAGAGCTGATCCGCTCCACATCACTCGACCCGCGACGCTCCAGGCCGCGACCTCCGCTACGCCACTGCAGTTGCCGTACCTCCGCAGCACCGCTTCCTGCACGACTTCCTGTACGACGACCCAAGGATGTTGACGACATGACCCGACCGAACGAGATCGACCCGCAGCTCCTCTCCCAGCTCGCCGACCTCCGCACGTCACGACGCCGGTTCATGAGCCGTGGCGCGGTCCTCCTCGGTGGCCTGGCCATCAGCCCGTCGATCCTCGCCGCCTGCGGGTCGAGCAAGAAGTCCACGGACACGAGCTCCGGCGACACCGCCACCACCGTCGCAGCCGGCGAGGCCGACTTCGCGTCGCTCAAGGGCACGTCGATGACCATGTTCAACTGGCCGCTCTACATCGAGGGCGACGACGCCACGACCTCGCCCACCATCAAGGGGTTCACCGACCAGTACGGCGTGAAGGTCACCTACGAGTCGAACATCGACGGCAACGACACGTTCACGACCAAGTACCAGCCCGACCTCGACGCCGGTCGGGGCATCGGCGCCGACCTCATCGTGCTCACGCTCGTGGCAGGCGGCCACCTACGTCTCGAGCAGCTGGGTCGAGGCCTGGCCCGACGGCTTCTTCCCCAACAAGTCGAACGTGGTCGCCGCCCAGGCGGACCCCGAGTGGGACCCCGATCGCATGCACAGCATCCCGTGGGCCATGGGCCAGACCGGCATCGCCTACTGGCCCGACAAGTGCGGCGGCACCCTCGACAGCATCGAGGCCATCTTCGACGAGAAGTTCAAGGGCAAGGTCACGATCCTCGACGAGATGCGCGACTCGGTCGGCCTGGCGATGCTGGCCATGGGCAACGACCCGATCGACCGGTGGGCTCGATCAGGAGAACGCGGCGGTGGCCAAGATCGCCGCAGCCCGCGACGCCGGGCAGTTCCGCAAGATCACCGGCAACGGCTACACCGAGGACCTCCAGCTCGGCGACACCTGGCTCTGCATGGCCTGGTCGGGCGACATCGCCAGCCTCAAGGCCGACAACCCGGATCTGGCCGACAAGATCGAGTTCTACATCCCGACCGAGGGCGGCATGACCTTCGTCGACAACGCCATGATCCCGGTCGGAGCCAAGAACCCGAACGGCGCGGCCGCGTTCATGAACTTCGTCTACCAGCCCGAGGTCGCCGGTCCGCTCTACGAGGCGATCAACTACGTGTCGCCGGTGAAGGGCGCCATCGACTTCATGAGCGCCGACGCCAAGACGAACATCTACATCAACCCGGCCGAGGACTCGAAGCTCTACGAGTTCCGCATCCTGCCTCCCGACGAGGACGAGGAGCTCAGCCGGGCGTTCACCGCGGCGACCCAGCAGTAGCGAGGCGGTCGAGCCGATGGCCGACACCGACGAGTCCGGCACCAAGGCCAGCCGCTGGCACACGCCGTACCTGCTGCTGCTGCCGGGCATCGTGGCGCTGATCCTGTTCTTCATCATCCCGCTCTTCAGCATCGCCAAGCTGTCGCTGCAGGACGGAGGGTTCAGCAACTACTCCACGGTGCTCAGCGACAACCGGACGGTCATCGAGCGCACGTTCATCTACTCCGGGCTGGCCACGATCGGGGCGCTGCTGATCGGGTTACCCGCTGGCCTACTTCATCGCCATGAAGGGCGGCCGCTACAAGAACTTCCTGCTGGCCATGGTGGTGCTGCCGTTCTTCGTCACCTACCTGGTGCGCACGCTGGCCTGGAAGATCCTGCTCTACGACGGCGGTCCGGTCGTGTCGATCCTGCACTCGCTGCACCTGCTGCCCCAGGACCAGGGCCTGCTCGGCACCGACTTCGCGGTGATCTTCGCCCTGATCTACAACTTCCTGCCGTTCATGGTGCTGCCGATCTACGTCAGCCTCGAGAAGCTCGACCGGCGGCTGCTCGAGGCGGCCAGCGACCTCTACGGCAGTCCCCAACGGGCGTTCCGCAAGATCACCCTGCGGCTCTCGCTGCCGGGCATCTTCGCCGGCACCCTGCTGACGTTCATCCCGGCCACCGGCGACTTCGTCAACGCCGAGCTGCTCGGCAGCGACAAGCAGGTGATGATCGGCAACGTCATCGAGAAGAACTTCGGCAAGGAGTTCTTCCGACCGCAGCTGTCGGCGCTCTCGTTCATGCTGATGGCGCTCATCCTCGTCGGGGTGCTGGTCTACGCCCGGGCCCTGGGCACGGAGGACCTCGCCTGATGGCCGTCGCCACCGCCTCCATCCGCCGCCGGCCGCGAGATCCGCGAGCGCAGCGCCGAAGAGCCGGCGATCCTCGGCCACGGCGGGCCTCCGCCGTGGCTGCGCCGCCTGGGCCGCATCGCGCTGTCGGTCGTCGCCATCGGCGCGCTCGATCTACCTGTTCGTCCCGATCGTCGTGGTCGTCGTCTACTCCTTCAACAAGCCGCTCGGGAAGTACAACTACGTCTGGCACGAGTTCTCGCTCGACGCCTGGACCGATCCCGTTCCGCTATCCCGAGCTCACGCGACGCGCTGCTGTTCAGCCTCAAGGTGGCCGCCGTCGTCACGATCCTGTCGGTGATCCTCGGGACGCTCATCGCGCTGGCCATGGTGAAGTACCGGTTCCGGGCCAAGGGCGCGGTCGGCACCGTCCTCGTCCTGCCGCTCACCATGCCCGAGGTCGTGATGGGCTTCTCGCTGCTGACCTGGTTCGTGGCCCTCAACTGGTCCCGCGGCTTCATCACCATCATCATCGCCCAGGTCATGTTCTCGATCAGCTACGTGGCCACCACCGTGCGGGCCCGCATACGCGGCTTCAACTGGAGCCTCGAGGAAGCCGCGCTCGACCTCGGGCGCGGCGCCGTTCCGCGTGTTCGCCAAGGTGACCTTCCCGCTGATCCTGCCGGGCGTGCTGGCCGCCGCCCTGCTGACCTTCGCCCTGTCGCTCGACGACTTCATCATCACGTACCTCAACTCGGGCATCGAGCAGACCTTCCCGATCGAGATCTGGACGCTGAAGAAGAGCCGCATCCCTCCGCAGATCAACGTCTTCGCCACCACCATCCTGATCATCAGCGTGAGCCTGGCGGCGCTCGGCGTGTACATCGGCTTCCACCGTTCGAAGAAGCTCGGACAAGTGAATCAGTAGTGAATTGCTAGATTCGCAATTGATTTCGTCGTCATTTGTGGGATAGTGGGCGAGATTCCATCGTCTCCCTGAAAACAGGTACCTCGTCATGCGCAACGCCGCTGACCTCCAGCACCTCGCCGCCGCCCACCTCTGGGGCCACTTCTCCCCCCTCGTCCCGAACGGTGGGGGCGACGACGAGATCGAGATCATCGAGCGGGGCGAGGGCTGCTACGTCTGGGACCAGCACGGCAAGCGCTACCTCGACGGGCTCTCCGGGCTGTTCACCGTGCAGGTCGGCCACGGCCGGACCGAGCTGGCCGAGGCGGCCGGCAAGCAGGCCGCCCAGCTCGCCTACTTCCCGATCTGGACCTACGCCCACCCGGCCGCCATCGAGCTGGCCGCCAAGCTGGCCGAGCTGGCACCGGGCGACCTCAACCGGGCCTTCTTCACGACCGGCGGATCCGAGGCGGTCGAGTCGGCCTGGAAGCTGGCCCGCCAGTACTTCAAGGCCATCGGCCAGCCCGGTCGCTACAAGGTCATCAGCCGCGACATCGCGTACCACGGCACGTCGATGGGGGCGCTGGCCATCACCGGCATCCCGGCGCTGCGCAACCCGTTCGAGCCGCTCGTGCCGGGCGCCTTCCACGTGGCCAACACCAACCGCTACCGCTGCGACCTCTGCGCCCACGCCCCCGCCTGCACCCTGAGCTGCGCCGACGACATCGAGCGCACGATCCTGCAGGAGGGACCCGAGTCGGTCGCCGCCGTCTTCCTCGAACCCGTGCAGAACGCCGGCGGCTGCTTCACCCCGCCCGAGGGCTACTTCGCCCGGGTCCGCGAGATCTGCGACCGCTACGGCGTGCTGCTGATCTCCGACGAGGTCATCTGCGCCTTCGGTCGCCTCGGCACCTGGTTCGGCTGCGAGCGCATCGGCTACCAGCCCGACATGATCACCATGGCCAAGGGCCTGACGTCGGGCTACGCGCCGCTCGGCGGGGTCATGGTCAGCGACAAGATCGCCGAGCCGTTCCTCGAGCCGGGCACCACGTTCCTGCACGGCATCACCTTCGCCGGGCACCCGGTGAGCTGCGCGGTGGCCCTCGCCAACCTCGAGGTCTTCGAGCGCGACGGCATCCTCGACAACGTGCTCGCCAACGAGCGGCGCCTTCCGCGACGCGCTCGGCCACCCTCGAGGACCTGCCGTGGGTCGGCGAGATCCGCGGCATGGGCTACTTCTACGCGATCGAGCTGGTGAAGGACAAGGCCACCAAGGCCGAGTTCGAGGGCGACGAGGCCGACCGGCTGCTGCGCGTCCTGCTCTCGCCCCGGCTGTTCGAGCTCGGCCTGATCTGCCGAGCCGACGATCGCGGCGACCCGGTCATCCAGCTGTCGCCGCCGCTCATCGCCGGGCCCGAGCAGTTCGACGAGATCGTCACGATCATCCGCAGAGCACTGACCGAATCGATGGAGGCCCTCTGACATGCCCGACACCACTGCCGCCTCCACGTCGGACACGACCACGGTCGGCGTCCCCCGCGAGATCAAGCCCGACGAGCACCGGGTCGCCATCACCCCCGACGGCGTCCGCGAGGTCGGCCAGTACGGCGTGACCGTGCTGATCGAGGCCGGCGCCGGATCCGACTCGAGCTTCCCCGACGACGACTACCGCCGGGCCGGCGCCGAGATCGTCGCCACCGCCGACGAGGTGTGGGAGCGGGCCGACCTGGTGTGCAAGGTCAAGGAGCCGCTCTCGTCCGAGTTCGGCTACTTCCGTCCCGGCCTGACCCTGTTCACCTACCTGCACCTGGCCGCCTACCCCGCGGTGGCCGAGGCGCTGCTGGCCAACAAGGTCACCGGCGTCGCCTACGAGACGGTCGAGGTGGCCAACGGGTCGCTGCCGCTGCTCGCGCCGATGAGCGAGGTCGCCGGGCGGATGTCGGCCCAGATCGGCGCCCACTACCTCGAGCGCCACAACGGCGGGCGGGGCGTGCTGATGGGCGGCGCCCCCGGCGTGCGGCCAGCCAAGGTGGCCGTGCTCGGCGCCGGCAACGTCGGCTGGAACGCGGCGTGGATGTGCGCCGGCATGGAGGCCGAGGTCGACCTGCTCGACAAGAACGTCGACCGGCTCCGCTTCATCGACCAGATCCAGATGGGCCGCATCACCACCCTCACCTCCAACCGGGGCCAGGTCGAGCGGGTCATCGCCGACGCCGACCTCGTCATCGGCGCCGTGCTCGTGCCCGGCGGCCGGGCGCCGATCGTCGTCACCGAGGACATGGTCAAGTCGATGAAGGCCGGCGCCGTGGTCGTCGACATCGCCATCGACCAGGGCGGCTGCATCGAGACCTCGCACGAGACGAGCCACGCCGACCCGGTCTTCGAGAAGCACGGCGTCGTGCACTACGCGGTCGGCAACATGCCCGGCGCGGTGCCGTTCACGTCCACCTACGCGCTGACCAACGTGACCGTGCCCGTACCTGGCCGAGCTGGCCCGCCTGGGACCGGCCGAGGCCGCCCGCCGCGACCCGGCCCTGGCGCTCGGGTTCAACACCGCGGGCGGGCCACGTGACCAACGAGGCGGTGGCCGAGGCGCTGGGCTCGCCCTACACCCCGGTCGCCGACGCGCTCGGTGGCAGCTGACCGCCGGCCGGCCGACCCCCGGTCCCGTGGCGATCGGGCCGGAGCTGCCGTCGCAGCTTCGCGCCCGTGGGCCACAATGGCGTCGGCATCTGGCCGGCGCGGGAGGCAGACGACACCAATGGCACGAGGACGCGGGTCACCCCCGTCGGTGGCGCTCGACGACATCGACAAGGCGATCATCCGGGAGCTCCAGGTCGACGGGCGCATGCCCTACGCCAAGCTCGGCCCGGCGGTGGGCCTGTCCCAGGCCGCCGTGCGCCAACGGGTGCAGCGACTGATCGAGAGCGGGGTCATGCAGGTCGTGGCCGTGACCGACCCGATCATGGTGGGCTTCAGCCTGCAGGCCATGATCGGCGTGCGGGCCGAGGGCGACCTGCGGCTCGTCGCCGAGAAGCTCAGCGCCGTGCCCGAGGTCGCCTACGTGGTGATCACCTCCGGCGGCTTCGACCTGCTGGCCGAGGTCGTGTGCGAGGGCACCGAGGAGCTGCTCGCCCTGCTCAACGACGTCATCCGCTCGACGCCCGGGCGTCACCACCGCCGACGCCTTCACCTACCTCCACCTCCAGAAGCAGACCTACAGCTGGGGCACCAGGTAGCTGTGCTCTCGCTCGCAAGCTCGCTGCGCCTCACCCCCTCACCCGTTCTTTGTGAGTTCTCCACTCGATGGCGACGCGAACTCCACAACGAACGGAAGCGGGGGGCCGGCTGGGGCACCATGGGTGCATGCCGATCGCTGATGCGCCGGTGCTGGACGTGCGGCCGCTGCTCCCGCGGCGAGCGGGCCGACCTGCTCGACCTGCTGACCGACCTCACGCCCGACGAGTGGTCGGCCGCCACCTCCTGCCCGGGGTGGACGGTGAAGGACATCGCCCTGCACCTCCTCGACGACGAGCTGGGCTGGCTGTCCCGGGGCCGCGACGGCGACACCAGCGGGCTGCTCGACGACTCCGATCGACTACCGGGCGTTCGTGCAGCTGCTCGACGAGAAGAACCAGCGCTGGGTCGACGGCGGCCCGTGGCCTGAGCGCCCCGGTGATCATCGACCTGCTGCGATGGTCGGGCGACCAGTTCGACCGCTACGTCGAGCACGTCGACCTCGACGAACCCAGCTCGGTGATCTGGTCCGGCCCCGAGCCGACACCCCGGTGGTTCGACCTCGCCCGCGACTTCACCGAGCGGTGGGTGCACCAGCAGCAGATCCGCGATGCCGTCGACCGGCCCGCGCTCGACGACGACCACACCGGGGCCGTGCTGCGGACGTTCCTGTGGGCCCTGCCCCACCACTACCGCGACGTGCCCGCGCCGGAAGGGTCGACGGTGGTGATCTGGATCACCGGCCCCGGCGGCGGCGCGTGGGCGCTCGTCCGCATCGACGAGTCGGCCTGGGACCTGCAGCGAGGGCGAGCCCGACCGCCGCGACGCCGAGGTCGCGCTCACCTCCGACGCCGCCTGGCGGGTGCTCACCGGGGCGACGGTCGCCGACGAGGCGGTCGAGCTCCGCGGCGCGCTCCACCTGGCCCATCCCTTCACGCACCGCCCGCGCCATCATCGTCTGACCTCGGACCCTCCGGCGCTTCCTGTGCCGAGCGCTCGGTCAGCTGTCGAAGCCGACGCCGAAGCGGTCGAGGGTGCGCAGCCAGAGGCCGCGGCGGCCGTCGTGGCGGTCGGCCGACGCGATGGCCCGCCGGGTGAGGTCGATGCCGAAGCGAGCGGAGCGGCTCGGGCGGGAACGGCAGCGGCTTGCGGCGCACGAAGCGCAGGCGGGTCAGCTCGGTCGGCTCGCCGCCGAGCAGGTCGAGCGCCACCCGGGCGCCGAAGCGGCTGGCCCCGACGCCGAGGCCGGTGTAGCCGACGGCGTAGGCCACCCGTCCGCCGTGGGCGGTGCCGGCGGTCAGCGTGAAGCGGGTGGTCGTGGCGATGGGACCGCCCCAGCGATGGGTGAAGCGCAGGCCCTCGAGCTGGGGGAAGGTGTCGAAGAACTGGCGGGCCAGCAGCTCCTGGGTCTCGTCGCGCTGCTCGTACTGCGGGACCGATGCCGTTGCCCCGGTAGTAGACCGCGTCGTAGCCACCCCAGAGGATGCGATCGTCGACGGTGCGCCGGTAGTAGTGGAACTGGTTCGAGGCGTCGGCCAGGCCCTGGCGTCCCGACCAGCCCGATGGCTTCGAGCTGGTCGGGGCGCAGCGGCTCGGTCATCAGCACGTAGTCCCACACCGGCACGACCCGGGCCCGGATGGCCGGGACCAGGCCGCGGAAGGCGTTGGTGGCCAGCAGCACGCGGTGGGCCCGCACCGAGCCGCCCGCCGTCGGCTCGCCGGCTCGGCGCGCACCACCATCTCGCCGCTGCGTCGAGCGCCGCCGGGCCCGCACCGCGCTCGCGCTGCGAGCCCGCGTCACCGCCGTGTGCTCGAACAGCCCGCACGCCCAGGCGGAGGCGCCGTGGCCCGCAGGCCCCACACCAGCCGGGCCGGGTCGACGAGGGCCACGCCGTCGTGGGCCCACAGGGCCCCGTGGTAGGTCGGCGAGTGCACCTAGGCCCCGGGCCTCGTCCCGGTCGAGCAGCTCGACCTTCTCGCCGAAGCGCTCGTGCAGCTCGGCCGCCTCGGCCAGGTCCGGCACCTGCCAGGGTGCGGTGGCGAAGGTCAGCTCACCCGTGCGCTCGACGCCGGCGTCGATGCCGTGGCGATCGAGGCTGGCCAGCAGGTCCTCGAAGTTCTCGGTCGCCGAGCCGCTGCAGCTGGTCGATCTCGTCGGGGAAGTGGTTGAGCGCCGTTGGCCAGGCCGTGGGTCAGCGACGCCGACAGGAACCCGCCGTTGCGGCCGGACGCACCGATGCCGACCTCGCCGGCCTCGAGCACCACGACGTCGAGGTCGGGCTGCTCCTCCTTCGCCTGCACCGCGGCCCACAGGCCGGTGAACCCGCCGCCGACGATCACGAGGTCGGCGGTGGTCGGCTCGGCCAGGGCGGGCCGGGCCTCGGGCCGACCGGGCTGGTCGAGCCAGAACGGCGTCGGCGCCGCGTCCCGCAGCGCCGCGATGGGCGTCCGCGGTGCGTCACGCGGCTCCGGCGGCCCGGAGCGACTCGGCCGGTCGCCGACACGCAGAGGTCGATGTCGTCGTCGTCGATGACGAAGGGCGGGCAGAACGCCAGCGCCGCGGTGCCGATGGGCCGGGCGATGACGCCCCGCTCGAGCAGCCCGGCCCGCACGTCGAGGGCGCTCACCGACGGGTGCATGGCCAGCGCCCAGATCGCGCCCTCGCCCCGGACCTCGGCGACCAGGCCCTCGTCGACCAGCGCGGCGAGCCCGCCGCCGAGTCGCTCGCCGATGTGGGGCACACGGTCGAGCAGGTGCTCGTCGCGGAGGATCGAGATGTTGGCCAGCGCCGGCCGTGCAGCAGGCCGGGTGCCCGCTGTAGGTGTAGCCGTGGCGCAGCAGGAAGTCGGGGTCGGCCTCGAGCGCCTCGCGGACCGCGCGGCCCGACGATCACCCCGCCCAGCGGGAGGTAGCCCGAGGTCACGCCCTTGGCGAAGGTGATGAGGTCCGGGGTCACGCCGTAGAACTGCGAGGCGAACCACGACGCCCAGCCGACCGAAGCCGGTGATGACCTCGTCGAAGATCAGCAGCGCGCCGGCCTCGTCGCACAGCTTGCGCAGGCCCCGCAGGTACTCGACCGTGGCCGGGTAGACGCCGCCGGCGCCGATGACCGGCTCGGCGATCACCGCGGCGATCTCGTCGCCCCGCTCGTCGAACAGCCGCTCGGCGCTCGACAGGTCGTCGTGGTCGATCTGCGCGGTCGGGCCGAGCAGCGGGCCCCAGCCCTCCTGGTTGAGCGGCAGGCCCTGCACCGAGAGGCCGCCGAAGTTGACGCCGTGGTAGGCGTGCTGGCGCCCGACCAGCACGTGGCGGCTCGGGCTGGCCCAGGCGGGTGAAGGTCATCCGGGCCAGCTTGAGCGCGGTGTCGACCGCCTCGGATCCCGAGCTGGTGAGGAACACCCGGGCGTCGGGGATCGGGCTGAGCGCCGGAGATCTCCGCGCTCACGCGCTCGGCCGGCTCGTTGGTGAAGATGTCGAACGTGTTGTAGTTCTCGAGCGTGCGCATCTGGGCGTCGATCGGCGTCGGCGATGTCGGCCCGGCCGTGGCCCACGTTGCAGTACCAGAGGCTGGCCAGCCCGTCGACGTAGCGCCGGCCGTCGGCGTCGCACACCGCCGCGCCCTCGCCCCGCACGATCGTGATGAAGTCCTCGGCGGCCGGCTTGGCGAACGGGTGCAGGAACGGGCTGGGGGCCACAGGGCCGACCTCCGGGATGACGCGCGGTCAGGGTCGGCCCAGTCTGCCTCAGCCGCTGCGACCGGCGACGGCGGTGGAGCAGACCGGCCGGCGCGAGCGGTCCGCTCGCCCGGCCCGGTCTCGACCGCTCGATCAGCGGCGAGAGGCCTGCGGCTCGACGGATTCGACGGTCGATGCCGGCTGGTCGCGGTCGGCGAGCCCACGGGCCGCCGCTCGGCGTCGCCGGTGATGCCCGTCGACCATGTCGGGGAACACGAACCGGTGGAACGGGGCGACCGCCAGCCAGTAGGCCCGACCCAGCAGGCCCCGCGGGTGGTAGCGGGCGAGCTGGTGCAGGGTGCAGGACGCGATCGTCGGGGTCGACGTCGGCGGCTCGATGCGCCACTCGAGCCAGGCCTCGCCCGGCAGCTTCATCTCGGCCCGGAGCCGGACCAGCCGGTCCGGCACGAGCTCCTCGACCCGCCAGAAGTCGAGCGGGTCGCCGACCCGCAGGTCCTGTCGGGCTGCGCCGCCCGCGGCGCATCCCGACGCCTCCCACGAGCTTGTCCATCAGGCCGCGGATCGTCCAGAGCCACTCGCCGCTGTACCACCCGGTGTCGCCGCCGATGGCCTGCGATCGGTGCGGTAGACCACCGACCGCCGGCGCATCGACCGTGCCGCGTCGCGCTCGTCGGACGAGCACCGTGCCGCCGGCCCACGCCGGGTCGGTCGGCATCGGGTCCGCCGGCCGCCGGCCGCCGAGCTCGGCGCCGGCCCAGCTCGTCGTGCACCATGTCCCGACCGGATGCGGCCGAGCGCGGCCCGCGACCGCCTCGCGGTAGGTGAGCAGGCGCCCGGGCAGGAGCTGCCTCGATGGCGTCGTCGTGCGACGACCACCTCGTTGACCAGGCTCTCGACCAGCGGCCGGGCCAGTCGAGCGGGCAGCGGCGTGACCAGCCCGACCCAGCGCGACGACAGGCTCGGGGTCAGCACCGGGACCGGGATGCAGCCGGCGTCGAGTGCAGGCCGGCCTCCTCGGCGTAGACCTGCATCATCTCGGCGGTAGCTCAGGACGTCGGGGCCGCCGACCTCGAGGATCCGGTCCGGCCGCACGCGGCTCGGCCAGCACGCCGACGAGGTAGCGCAGGACGTCACGCACGGCGATCGGCTGGCACCGGGTCTCGACCCACTTCGGCGTGACCATCACCGGCAGCACCTCGACCAGGTACCGCAGCATCTCGAACGACGCGCTGCCCGACCCGATGATCACCGCGGCCCGCAGCTCGGTCACCGGCACCGGTCCGTCGGCGAGGACCCGACCGACCTCGTGACGGCTGGCCAGGTGCGGCGACAGCTGCTCGGTGGCGTCGTCGCCGAGACCGCCGAGGTAGACGATGCGGCGGACGCCGGCCTCGGTCGCCTGGGTCGCGGACGTTCTCGGCCGCCTGCCGGTCCTGCTCGATCCAGTCGCTCGACCCGCCGATCGTGTGCACCAGGTAGTGCAGCGCGTCGACGCCCTCGAGCGCGTCGGCGAGGTCGCCGTGCACGTCGCCCTGCACGACCTCGACCCGGTCGATCCAGGGGGCGCCGCCGAGCTTGGCCGGGGTCCGCACCAGGCACCGGACCCGGTAGCCGGCGTCGAGCAGCTCGCCCACCAGGCGGCCGCCGATGTAGCCCGACGCGCCGGTGACCAGCACCCGGCTCCCGGGCCGCACCGCCCGGCGCGTCGAGGGGCGCGTCGGCCGTCGACGTCGGCCGGGGCTTCGGCGGTGGCATCGGAGTCGGTCACCGCCCCAGGGTGGAGCCGTGCTCCTCGCCGTGCGCGAGTCGGCGTCCTCGATGGCAGGAAAGGTGGGAAATTCGTCATTGCCGCCATCGCCGGCGTCCACCATCATCGGTCCCATGGAGTCCGTCCACGCCGGTAGGCGTCGCATCGTGTTCGTCGTCTTCGACGGGGTGCAGAGCCTCGACCTCACCGGGCCGCTCGAGGTCTTCACCGGCGCCGACACCTACGCCACGGCCCGCGGCGCCGGGCCCCGGCTACGAGATCGTGATCGCCGCGCCCGACCGTGGCCCCCATGCGGACGTCGAGCGGTCTGGCGATCGCGGCCGACACCGCCCTGGCCGACGTCGACGTGCCGATCGACACGCTCGTCGTCGCCGGCGGCGCGGGGTCGCGCCGGGCCGTGGAGGACCCGCAGGTGGTCGAGCAGGTCGCCCGCCTGGCCGCCGGGGCCCGCCGGGTCGCCTCGGTGTGCACGCGGCGCGTTCCTGCTGGCCGAAGCCGGGCTGCTCGAGGGCCGACGGGCCACCACGCACTGGGCCCGCTGCGCCGAGTTCGCCGCAGCGCTACCCGGGCGTCACGGTCGACCCCGACCCGATCTTCACCCGCGACGGCAACGTCTTCACCTCGGCCGGCGTCACCGCCGGCATGGACCTGGCCCTCGCGCTCGTGGAGGACGACCTCGGTCGGGAAGCGGCCCTGACCGTCGCCCGCCACCTGGTGCTGTTCCTCCGCCGGCCGGCCAACCAGGCCCAGTTCAGCACCCAGCTCAGCACCCAGCTCGCCGACCGCGACGAGGTGCGATCCCTGCAGGAGTGGATCGCCGACCACGTCGCCGAGGACTGCTCGGTCGACCGGCTGGCCGAGCGGGCGGCGATGAGCCCGCGCCACCTGGCCCGCGTCTTCAGCGAGCAGGTCGGCACCACGGTGGCCCGCTACGTCGAGCAGGTGCGGGTCGAGACGGCCCGCCGCCGCCTCGAGGAGTCGTCCGAACCCATCGCGTCGGTCGCGGCCACCTGCGGGTTCGGCACCGCCGAGACCATGCGCCGCACGTTCCTGCGATCGTTGGGCGTCGGCGCCGGCCGAGTACCGCCGCCGCTTCCGCAGCCGCGGTCGCCTGACCGGCCACCGACCCGCCCGAGCGGGCCGAGCGACGGGCCCGTCCTACGCTGGCGAGCGTGACCGGCGCGCCTCCTCCCTCCGCCGCCGGTCGGTGACCCGGTGGCGATCTCACCGCCGGACCGCTGCCGGCCCCGCTGGCCCGCCTCGGGGCCCGCCACCCGCTCGTCATCGCCGCCATCATCGTCACGATCGCCGTCACCATCGTGGCCACCATCACGCACGCTGGCGGGGTTCCTCGCCGATCGCTGGTGGGTCTTCGACATCGTCACCAGCTACCGGCCACAGGAGGCCATCGCCCTGGCCGTCGCCGTCGTGGCGGCCATCGCCATGCGGTGCTGGAAGATCCTCCCGGTCGCGGTCCTGGCCCTGGCCCTCAACGCCTGGCAGGTCGCGCCGGTGTACCGCGACCACCAGCCGACCGCCGCGCCGGACTCGCCCACCTGTCCATCGCCCACCTCAACCTGCAGAGCAGCAAGGGCGACATCCCGGCGATGACCGAGTGGTTGACCGGCCACCCGGCGGACATCGTGGTGGTGCTCGACACCCAGCGGGACCTGGCCACGACGATCTACCAGGGCGTCAGCGGGTACTCGATGATCTACCCGAAGGTCGCCGGCACCACGACCAACAAGAAGACGAAGAAGACCTCGGTGACCTTCTCGCCCCGCAGCGCGGAGGTGGTGGTGCTGACCGACCTCGACGGCGTGACCGCCGAGGAGCCGGACACGCCCGACCTGCCGACGTCGTCGGTCGAGCTCCACGCCAGGCTCGGGGATCAGCAGCTCACCCTGCTCGGCCTGCACACGCAGTCGCCCACCACGCCCGAGCGCCACGCACTGCGCGATCAGCAGCTCGGGGCCGTCAGCTCGTGGTTGCAGAGCGCACCGCAACCGGCCGTCGCGTTCGGGGACTTCAACGTCACCTACTACTCGCCGGTGCTGAAGGACGTGCTCCACGACACGGGGGCGCGGTCGTCCCAGCTGGGGTTCGGCGTCCAGGCCACCTGGCCGGTGCAGTTCCGGCCGGCCGGCATAGGGATCGACCAGTCGATCTACACCGGCGACCTGACCGCGGTGAGCCGACGACGAGGCCCGAACTTCGGCTCGGAGCACCGCGTGCTGATCGTCACCTACGCGCTCGCCGGCTGATCGAAGCCGGCACGCCGCGCCCCTCAGGCGAGGTCGTCGTCCCAGATCCCGAGCGCCTTCCAGACCGGCTTGGAGAGCGGCGTGACGATGCCCAGTTCCCGTGCCAGTCGGCGGACCTTCCGCAGCGCGACCACGGTCGATGCCCGGTGGTCGGGGTTGTCGACGTAGGCCTCCCGCACGACGTCGGCGGGGATGGCGAAGCGCTCGACCATGTCGCTCGGGGCCTGCAGCATGATCTGGGCCATCACGCCGAGGATGGCCGGGGTCATGAGCCCCAGCACGTGCCGCTTCACGAGTCCGAGCTCGGGCACGGTCCGCTTGAGGTAGTGGCGGGCGAAGGAGAGGTGCCGGGCCTCCTCGGTGACGTGGTGGCGCATGATGAGCTCGACGAGCGGGTGCCTGGGGTCGTCGGACCGGAGGGCCTCCCGCTGCACGTGGTCGATCGGGTCCTCGCCGCCGAGCACGAACATGAAGAACAGCTCGGGGAAGCGGTGGCCCAGCTTCACGACGCGGGCCGCCCCGAACCGCATGTCCCAGCGCAGCCCGGGCGTGTCGAACGGGCTGCGGTTCACGAACTCCTGGAACATCAGCCCGTGGTGCGCCTCCTCGATGACCTCGTGGTAGGCGTAGCGGAACGTCGGGTCGCCGTTGGGCAGCCCGAAGGTGTGCTCGAGCAGGCCCCGCTTGAGGATGTTCTCGAACTGCAGTCCCGCCTTCATGCTGCTCACGATGCGGTAGAGCCCGATGCGGGAGCGGACGGCGCTCGGCTGGGACCGGTACCACGCGGTGCCACCCAGCGGGTCGGACGTCCGACAGCTCGAAGCGGACGTCGTCGGGGTCGATGGCGTAGGCCGGGTCGTCCCACGGGATGTCGGCGTAGGCGTCGTAGTGCTTGTCGACCGACTGGCGGCTCAGGCGCTGGACGAGGCGGAGGAAGGCGTCCGCGTCGGCGGCGACCGCAGCATCGACGACGACCTCGTCGTCGACCGCGTCGGCGGGAGCCGTGGTGGTGGGATCGGTGACGGTCATGTCGGGACCTCCATGGTCGGGGGGCCAGCAGGGGCGTCGGGCAGATCGGGCAGATTGGGCGGATCGTCGTGGCGCAGCTCGAGAGCGGCCAGCTTCAGCAGGCTGAGCACCCGTTCGGCCTCGGCATCGGCGCCGGGCATGCCGGTCATGCGGGTGGTGGCCAGGCCCTCGAGGATCGCGAACAGGAACGTCGGGACCGACTGGTAGAGCTCGGTGACGGCCGGGTCCTCGGCGAACGGCGGCTCGAACAGCTCGTTCCACGCCGCCCGGGTGGACTCCAGCAGGCGGGCGGCCACCAGCGCGACGTGAGGTCGGAGATCGGGGTCGGTGCGGCCGGCGATGATCAGCTCGTACCAGGCCGCGAAGGTGTCGCTCTTCACCATCTCCCAGACGATGTCGATCGCCGCACCGATGCGGTCACCGCCGAGCGGGATCTGCTCGATGGCCAGCCGGAACTCGTCGACCCGTCGGTCGAAGATGTGCTCGCACGCCGCTGCCACCAGCACGGCCTTCGACGGGAAGTGGTGCAGCATGGCCCCACGGGACACGCCGGCCCGCCGGCAGATCTCGGTGGTGGAGGTGCGGGCGTAGCCGAGCTCGGCCAGGCACTCGGCGGTGGCGTCGAGCAGCTTGGCCCTGGTCTCGGCCGTGCGCTCGGCCTGGGTCCGTCGCTCGGCCTGCTTGCGTGGCTCGGTTGCGGCGCGCCGCTCCTGGTCGAGTTGGCCGATGGCGGCGCCGGAGCGGTGGTGGCGTCGCCGACTGCGCGGCTCCGAGCTGGGCATCCTGCCGTTCTACGCCCGCGCTTACAAACAGTCAACCCTGCTTGTTTGTGTCATCGGCCACGGCCGGTTCACCTGAAGGGAAGGGTGTCGTCTGGCTCGTCGGGTGGGGGGAGATCCGTGAGGTCGGAGGGGTTGAGGTGCTCGCCGATCGGGGCTCGCCACGGGATCGACCCCGGCGGCGGTTCGGGCTGGCCGGGCTTGGGGGCGGGCGGGTACCAGTGCCATTCGGTGGCGGTGCGGACGATGCGGGCGCCGCGGTGGGTCTTCTCGTAGTGGTGGACCTCACAGAGCCGCGCGCAGTTCTCTCCGGAGGTTGGGCCGTCGAGGTGGAAGTCGTGGCGGTGGTCGACCTGGAGGTGGCCTCGGCGTTTGCAGCCGGGGACGACACACCTTCGATCACGGGCTTTCAACGCGGTCTCGACGGCCCGTTTTCGGTAGCGGGTGGTGGTGGCGTGGGCCCGGATGTCGACCAGGTCGTGGAGCAGCACATCGACGAGCGCGTCGGGCAGGAGCTGCTGGACCCAGGCGACGTCGACGGGGCCGACGCCGACGACCTCGCAGGTCTCGGTGGCGGTGGCGTAGCCCCGCTTCAACGCGATGCCGTCGATGAGGATCGACACGTTGGCCTTGATCTTGTTGGGCCGCACGTGCAACAGGTCGGTCAGCTCCATCGGGCCACCGGCCTCGGTCGAGGAGTCGGTGGGCTCGACGTCGGCAGCCGCAGACTCGGGCTCGACAGCCGCGATCGCAGGTGCGGTCATGCAGATGGCGGGTGTGATGTCGAGGCCGATGAGGGTGCCAGCGGCGGCAAGGGCGGCGAGCACCGCATCAGAGCGGTAGGCCTCGAACGAGTCGCGGACGCCGGCCTGGCGGGCGTGTTCGAAGATCGGCTTGGCGTAGGCGTCGATCACCGGCGCCACCACCGCGAACTCTTCGGGCGCGAACCGGGCTGCCACCGCGCTCATCTCGTCTTCGATGAACTCCGACCACCGCCGCTTGCGCTGGAGCCGGCGTCGCCGCGACCGCGGGATCTTCACCGTTGTGGGCCGCAGCCTTGACCTTGCCGGCCCGATCGCGGGTGGCGGCCAGATCGTGGGACTTCACGGCCTTCGCCACCAGCTCGGCCTCCGAACTCGGATCGACGGCGGCGGCACCGGAGATGGCGTCGGCCTCCCCCAACGAGAGCTCGCCGTTGGCGAACGCGTCCGCGGTGGTCGGGCAGCTCCTCATCCGGCGGGCCGTGTCGATGGCCCGCTTCGCATCCGAACGCGAGGTGCCGTTCTGGCGGGCCAACCAATCCTCGGGCGAACCCGCCTGGCGGGGATGGGCTCGACACGCGTCGACCCGCTCCGCGAACGCGGCCTGCTTGGCCGTCAGCTTGCGAATCACCCGACTCAACCGCTCGACCGCCACCACCGCGTCGGCACCCGTGTGCAGCGCCGGATCGGTGGTGTCGCACCACGACCCGACGACCCGCTCGACCTCGGCCAGCGAGGCCACAACGGCGGCAGTGGGGGCGGAAGAGCTCACCTCCACACTCTACACAAACACACGTTCGACTGCAACAGAAACAGCCGAAACAGCAGAAGATCACTCGATGTGCCCGTTCGGATACCGCCCGTCAGGAGATGGCGAGGGTGACCGTGCCGGTGGCTTCTAGGTCACCGACGTAATCGACACCGGCAAGCCCAACGGCGCCTAGGGGCCCTTGCCCTCGGCCTGTCGGCCCACTCCGACGTGCTCGACCAGTTCGCCGGCGGCGACGGCCAGATCGGCATCCACGGCACCAACGAGCCGGCCAGCATCGGCACGTCGGCCTCTCACGGCTGCGTCCGGGTGCCCAACGAGGTCATCACCGCCCTCGCCGGCAACATCCCGCTCGGCACCCCCGTCACCATCTACCGTCTAGCGGCCGCCACTCGTCCGCGACTAGAACGTGTTTCAGAAATGGGGGAGCTGGTCAGCCGGCCGCGGCCCTCGGACCGACCCTCAGGAGCCCCGATGGACCAGCCCGATCTGCTCGACCAGCCCTTCGCCGACCCGGACCTGCCCCACCGCTTCCGGGGCAAGCGGGCCATCGTGACCGGCGCGGCGTCGGGCATCGGCCGCTCGTCGGCCATCCGCCTGGCCGCGGAGGGGGCGCAGGTCTGGTGCGCCGACATCAACGGCGAGGGCGCGGCGGCCACGGCCGCCGAGATCACCGAGCAAGGGCGGCGAGGCCCGGTCGAGCCGGGTCGACGTCACCTCCCCGGCCGAGTGCGCCGGCGCTGGTGGCCGACACGGTCGAGGCCTTCGGTGGGCTCGACGTGCTCTGCAACATCGCCGGCATCGGAGGCATGGCCCACTTCGCCGACGAGACGGCCGAGCGGTTCGACCGGATCTTCCAGGTCAACGCGGCCGGGCCCTTCCACCTCAGCCAGGCCGCCCTCCCCCACCTGCTGGAGACCAAGGGCAACATCATGAACCTGGCGTCGACCGCCGGCGATCATGGGCCAGGCGTACGTGGCCGCGTACTGCGCCTCGAAGCACGCGCTGGTCGGCCTGACCAAGGCCATGGCCATCGAGCTCGGGCGCAAGGGCATCCGCATCAACGCGGTCTGCCCCGGCGGCGTGAACACGAACATCATGGGCGACTTCATGCCGCCCGAGGGCTCGAGCATGTCGCTCGTCAGCCGGGCCTTCCTGCTGCGGGAGATGCAGGAGCCGGAGTCGGTCGCCGCCATGGTGGCCTACGTCTGCTCGCCCGAGGCCTACTACGTCAACGGCGCCATCCTGTCGATCGACGCCGGCACCACCACCGGCTGACCGACCCTCCCAACGGTAACCGTGACCGAACTGGTGACGATCGGCGGGTCCGGGCCTCCGATCGTTACCAGTTCGGGCCTCGGACTCGCGGGCGGCCCAGCCGTAGATGCCCTTGGCCATGAGCGAGCGCTCCGCCTCGCGCCGGCGGGCGTAGACGTCGGCCCGGGCCCGCTGCGCGTCGAGGTCGTCGCCGTCGGCCCGGGCGGCCAGCTCGACCAGGTGGCAGGCCATGCGGAAGTCCCCGGCGTCGGCCAGCTCGAGCGCGCGGCGCACCAGCACGTCGACCCCGCCGGCGAGCGCCGCCGTCTCGACCGCGATCGCGGCGTCGCTCGGCGGCTTGAGCCGGGACGGGTTGCCGTCGTACCAGCCGCCGTACATCCGCCAGACGTTGCGCACCACGAACTCGGGCTCGTCGTAGGTCGGCTGCAGGTAGGGCTTGGCCAGCAGGTGCGTCGGGCACGCGCACGGTGTGGACGATCTCGTCGAGCGGCGCGCCCGCGTTCATGAGGTCGAGCGTCTGGCCGACCAGCGACCTCGAGCGCGGTGGCCACGTCGTCGAGCACCGTGTGGATGCGCTCGGCACCGCCGATGGGCAGGCCGTGGGCCGGCAGCAGCAGCTCGGGTTCGAGCGCCGCGATCTCGCGCAGCGCGCGGGCCCACTCGAGCGGGTAGCGCTGCACCTTCTGCGGGTTGCCGGCGTTGGGGAACACCCAGATCAGCAGGTCGCCCGTGCAGACCGTCCGGCGCGAGGGGATCCAGGACCAGGTGTGGTCGTCGGTCTCGCCCTCGGCGTGGCGCAGCTCGATGTCGAGGTCGCCGACCTGCAGCTCCATCCGGTCGCGGTAGGTCACCGTCGGGCGGACCCAGTCGCGGGGGAAGGCCGCGACGTCGTGGCGCGCCGGTCAGCCCTGTGCCACCGAACTGGCGGTGGTTGATCACCGCGTTGTAGCCGTTGGTGAGGTCGTAGCGATCGAAGCGCTCGGGCACCAGCTCGTGGCCGACCACCGTCGGGCCGCCGGGTGCCGCGCTCGTCGGCGTCGGCCAGCACGGCGGACGGCGCCACCGACGTGGTCGACGTGGCCGTGGGTGTAGACGAGCGTGTGGACGGGATCGGTGCGCCACCCCCGGAGGCTCTTGACGACGCCCGGGCCGAACGCGCCGAGGCTGGCGTCGAAGAGCACGAGCCCGTCGCCCGAGTCGAGCGCCACGACGTGGGAGAACGCCTCGACCATGGCCACGCCGTCGGTGACCTCGGACAGCTCGAGGTTGACCCGGTTGACCGGGCCGAGGCCGGTGCTGTCGGCCGGGACGCCCTCGTCGATGAAGCGCCTCGACAGCTCGAGCAGGTCAGCCATCGTGGTCCCCCTGGAGCTCACCGGTCCTCCCGGACCGGGCGGGACGGTCGGCGCAGCTTAAGCCGACCGGGCTCTAGGCCTTTCGGCCTATGGCCGGGTACGGTGGGCAGGTCGCACTGCACGACCTCATCATCAGGCACCATCTTCAGGAGGACGGGCGATGAGCCTCTCCGATCGCCTCCGGGCCGCCGAACAGCAACGGCGCAGCGGCACCACCGACACCGACGACGACCGCCCTCGACCTGACCTCCTCAGGCGCGGCGGTCATCGACCTCACGGCGCGCCGGCGCCAGAGCGCGGGCAACCGATCGGGCTCGGGGCCGGCCGACGGCTCGCTCGAGCCCTACCTGTTCGAACCCTCCTCCGACGAGCCCGTGTGGGCCGCCGGTGCCGAGGGCATCAGCTACAACCCGGTGCGCGACGGCGACGCCAGCGCCGCCTTCGGTGACCCGTCGCCGTTCATGCCCGACCGCACGTCGGCCATCCCCTGCCCCCGGTGCGGTGAGGCCACCCAGATCGACCTGTTCGACCAGGTGCACCAGACCACCAGCCTCAGCTGCCTGACCTGCTTCCACATGTTCCGGGTCGAGGGCTGACCGCTCGTCTTCGGCGGCATCTCGCATGTCCGCTCAGCGGGCCCGCTTCTCGCGATACATGGCGTGGTCGGCTCGGGCCAGCAGGTCGTCGAAGGTCACCAGGCGGGTCGTGGGTGGACTCCACCCCGATGCTGGCGCTGATGCGCACGGTCGACCCGCTCACCATCAGGGGCACGGCGATGGCCGCCTGGATGCGGTCGACCACCTCGCGGACCTCGTGCTCGGGCAGCGACTCGCAGAACGCCACGAACTCGTCGCCGCCGAGGCGGGCCACGGTGTCGACGCTGCGCACGATCTGGCGCAGGCGGTTGGCGATCTCGACCAGCACTTGATCGCCCACCGTGTGGCCGTAGGTGTCGTTGACCGTCTTGAAGCCGTCGAGGTCGATGAACAGCACCGACACCGCACCGCGGTCCGGACTCAGGCGGGCGCAGGCCTGCTGCAGCCGGTCCTCGAGCAGCACCCGGTTCGGGCAGCCCGGTGAGCGGATCGTGGGTGGCCTGGTGCGTCAGCTCGGACTCGGCCCGGCGCCGGTCGGTGACGTCGTCCACGGTGCCGATCCAGCCGCCGCGCTGACCGGGAGCGCCGAGCGGCACGAACCGGGCCGTCGCCCACCGGATGAACAGCCCGGTCTGGATGCGGAACATCACCTGCTGCGGCAGGCCCCGGGCCAGCACCGCCTCCATGGCCGAGAGCACGTCGGGACGGTCCTCGGGGTGGATCAGACGCTCCCAGCCGTGGCCGAGCAGCTGGTCGGCGGGCAGGTTGAAGATGTGGACCGCGGCCTCGTTGCAGAAGACCACCCAGCTGCTCGAGTCGGCCGACAGGATGCCCAGCGGCAGCGCCTCGGCCAGCGAGTGGAACTTCTCGGTGTCCTGGTCGGGAGGGGTCTCGGTCCACACCGCCTCGTCGCTGACGTCGCGGACGCGCACGACGGTGCCGCCGGCCAGCACCTCGTCGTCGAGCTCGGCGTTGAAGATCGCCGCCTCGAGCACCCGCCACGAGCCGTCGGCGTGTCGGGCCCGCACCCGGATGCGGTCGTGGTAGCCGGCGGCGCGCCGGGCCCGCTCGATCAGGGCGAAGATCTCGGGCAGGTCGTCGGGGTGCAGGTACTCGGCGATGTGGGTCCCGAGCGACTCCACCGTGTAGCCCAGCATCACGTCCTGGGAGCCCGCGGTGATCACGGACTCGGCGGACACGTACAGCAGGAACTCGGACGAGTAGCGGCGCAGCGCGCGCTGGGTCTCGTCGGAGCTCCCGATCTGCATGGCTCCCTCGTGTTCTTGATCAGGATCCACGCATGCCTCTCTGGGCGGGTGGCACCAATGGAGAAGCTCCACTGACAGGAGGCACCACCGCGCCCGTTGACAGAGGCATCGGCGTTCCGTGGCGCCGGCTCCATAGGCCGAGCGACCCGTCGTGCTCAGGGCCGGTTCGACGGCCTCACGACCGGCTCAGCGGCCGAACATGGCCAGCCACTCCTGCTCGGAGCCCGGCTTGAACACGTAGTTCCACTTGCGGGTCTCGGCCATGGTGGCCGACGGCTCCGGCGAGTAGAGGTGCCCGGGGAACAGCACCGCGTCGTCGGGCACCTTGGCCAGCGTCGGTCGTCAGGCTGCGGTAGAGCAGCGCGGGGTCGCCGCCCGGCAGATCGGTGCGGCCGCACCCCTCGAGGAACAGCGTGTCGCCGGCCACCAGCCGGTTGTCGACGAAGAAGCACTGGCTGCCCGGCGTGTGGCCGGGCGTGTGCAGCAGCTCGATCGGGATGTCGCCGACCATCACGACGTCGCCGCCCTCGTGCTGCACCAGGTCGGACGCCTCGACCCCGGTGACCCGCAGCACCCACGGGGCCTCGTCGGCCTGCACGTGCACCGGCACCGGGTCGAGCGCGAGCAGCTCACGGAGGCCCTCGATGCCGTGGCCCATCATGTCGCCGCCGACGTGGTCCTGGTGGTAGTGGGTGGCCAGCGCGCCGGTGAGCTTCATGCCGTCGGCCGCGAGCACGTCGAGGATGCCGGCCACGTCGTAGGCCGCATCGATGACCACGGCCTCGCCGGTCTCGCGGTCGCCGACGAGGTAGACGAAGTTCACCATCTGCCGGGCGACCGGGTCGGTGCGGGCGATGTCGCGCCCGGCGAGGAGCTGGCGGAAGTAGAGGCGATCGGTCGGGTCGGACGTCATGGCGCCCCATGCTAGGGACCGCACCAGAAGTACGGTGACGCCGATGCGCAGCTACACCGTCGTCGGGCTCGGGGCCATCGGCGGCTACTACGGCGCCCGGCTGCACCAGGCCGGCCATCCCGTCCGCTTCCTCGCCCGCAGCGACGCCGATCACGTGCGCCGGCACGGCCTGCGGGTCGACTCGATCGACGGCGACGCGGTGCTCGAGGTCGACGTCTACGACGACGCGGCCGCGGTGCCGACCGAGCGACGCCGTCATCGTCGCGGTGAAGACGACCGCCACCGCCGGGGTGCTCGACCTGCTGGCCCCGCTCGTGGCACCGGGCGGATCGGTGCTGGTGATGCAGAACGGCCTCGGGCGTCGACGGCGTCGTGGCCGCCGCGGTGCCCGACGACGTCGCGGTGCTCGGCGTCATGTGCTTCATGTGCTGCAACAAGGTCGGGCCCGGCCACATCCACCACCTCGACCAGGGCGCGGTGGCGCATGGGCGAGCACCGTGCCGACGGATCGCCGGCCGGGGTCACCGCCGGCGGTCGAGGCCGCCGTCGCCGACCTGGGCGCAGCCGGCGTCTCCGCCGAAGCGCTCGACGACCTCGAGACCGGACGGTGGAAGAAGCTGGTCTGGAACATGGCCTTCAACGGCCTGTCGGTGACCGAGGACGCCGAGACCGACCGCCTCGTGCAGCGACCCCGAGCTGCGGGCCCGGGCCATCGAGATCATGGGCGAGGTGGTGGCCGGCGCGGCTGCGGTCGGCCACGGCTTCGACCCGGCGTTCGTCGACCGCATGGTGGCCACCACCGAGGCGATGACGCCCTACAAGCCCAGCATGAAGCTCGACTTCGAGGCCGGCCGGGCGCTCGAGCTCGACGCCATCTACGCCGCCCCCATCGCCGCGAGCCGAGCCGCCGGCGTCGACATGCCCGCGTCCGCCGCGCTGCTCGCCGAGCTTCGAACCCTCGACCCCGGCGGGTCGGCCTGAATATCCTTACCTGGAGGACGAAGTAAGGAGAGCGGTGTGGACGCGGCTGCCAGGATCACGTCGAAAGGACAGGTCACCGTGCCCAAAGCTGTTCGGGATGCCCTCGGCATCGAGACCGGCGACGAGGTCGTCTTCAGGGTCGAAGGCGATCGAGCCGTCATGGCGAAGACCGCCGACTTCCTGGCGTTGGCCGGCTCGTTCACCGTGCCGGCCAACAAGCGCAACCTCGCCTGGGACGACGTGATCCGCCGGACCCGACGCACCCGCGCCGACGAGCGTCGGTGAGCGCGTTCGTCGACACCAACATCCTGGTCCGTCACCTCACCGGTGATCCTCGGAGGATGGCAGCTCGAGCGACGGCCTACCTCGGAGCGGCCGAGGACCTCCTCCTGACCGACCTCGTCGTCGCCGAGACCGTGTACGTCCTGGAGTCGTTCTACGAGGCGCCCAGGGAGCGCGTCGCCGAGGCGGTGCGGGCGCTCCTCTCCTTCCGGGCGATCGTGGCGGTCGACCCGGCGGTGCTGCTCCGGGCCGTCGAGATCTACGAGACTCGAACGTCTCGACTTCGCCGAGGCGTACCTCGTCGCCAACGCCGAGAGCTCCGGCGTCGGGCGGGTCGCTTCCTTCGACCGGTCCATCGATCGCGTCCGCACGGTCGAGCGCATCGAGCCCTGATGGCACCGAGCGCTCAGGCGCGCAGAGCGACCGCCACCTCGATCTCGACCGCTCCGCCTCGCGGCAGCGCGGCCACGCCGATCGCCGACCGGGAGTGGCGACCCGCGGATCCGAACACGTCGGCCAGCAGGCGGCTGGCACCGTCGACCACCGCCGGCTGCTGCTCGAACTCGGCGGTGCAGGCGACGAAGCCCAGCACCGTGAGCACCCGCTCGATCCGGTCGAGGTCACCGAGCTCGGCGCGGAGGACGGACAGCGCGTTCATGGCGCACCAGCGGGCCGCCTCGGCTCCCTGCTCGACGGTCAGGTCGCGCCCGACGATCCCCGGATGCACGAGCCGGCCCTCCTCGTCGCGGGGGAGCTGCCCCGAGGTGCGAGCCACCCCGCCGTGCACCACCACCGCATCGAGCGGGTCGTGGGGTGGGTACGGCCCGGGCAGGGTCAGACCCAGCTCGGCCAGTCGTTCGTCGATCGTCCCCTCCGGCACGGCGGCACGCTACCCCTCGAACTGGTAGCGATCGCGGTACGGAACCCGCACCGCGATGGCCACCAGTTGGGGTGGGCCGGGTTCAGGTCGCCTGCTGCTGGTGGTGCCAGTCGCGCCACACCGACTTGAAGGCGCGGTCGTAGCGGTCGTACTCGGTGCGGAGGGCATCGCCGGGCCAGGACGGCGGGCAGCAGCTCGGCGGGCAGCAGCGGGTCGGCGAGGAGGTGGCGCAGGACCGCGGCCGACACGACGAAACCGGGGGCGAGGGCCGCGGTGTCGCCTGACTCGAGCGGCGCCGAGCAGGTCGGCCATCTCGGCCCGCAGACCGGCCGGTCGTCGAAGACCACTCGTCGAGGGGCCAGAGACGGGCGGCGAGCTCGGCCGGGTGCTCGTCGTCGGGTCGGGCCGAGTAGCGGGTGCACTGCTCGGCCACCACGGCCGCGGCCTCGGGCACCCGGGCCGGGTCGAGGTTGTCGGGTCGCAGCCACACGCTCTCGCGCACCTCGGCCAGGCGCAGGCGGCTCATGGCGGCGCGGAGATCGGCCCGATCGGAGGCGGACCGGCGGCCGTCGGTGACCACGGCCATCTCCCACTCGCCCTTCCAGCGCCGCGGTCTCGGCCGACCGGCTGGCCGCCTGGCGGGCCTGGCGGGCGAGCATGGGTCCGGCCAGGCGGTAGCCGGCGACCTGGCCTCCCGTTCCGGTGCCCGCGCCGTCCGCGGGCGGGTCGGGCTCGAGCTCCCCGGCCGCCACCATCCTCGACAGGGCCACCCGGGTGGTCGGACCGCTGATGCCGAACAGCTCGCCCGAGCGCACGAGCAGCGCGGTGCTGAGCCGGGGCGGGTCGATGCCCAGCAGCGTGCTGGCCACGACCGACCGGGCCGTCAGCGGGCGACGATCCCCCGGATCGGTGGCGGCCGGCCTCGGCGCTCGAGCGCTCTTACGAGGTTGTGTCATGTGTTGGAGAAGTGTAATACTCGGGAGGTGACCGCGAACTCGACAGCTCTCAGCGTGCTGCCGGACCCGTCCATCCTGCCCGACGTGCTGCCGACCGATCGGCTGCAGGCCTCGGGCATGCCCAAGCCGCAGGTCCGCGATGGGCTGCGCCGCATCCCCAACGGGCGCAACGTGCTCAACGTCGCCTCGGTGTGGCTGCAGTCGTTCGGCCTCGTCGCCCTGGCCACCTGGATCGACCACCCCGCTCATGTGGGTCGTCACCTTCCTGCTGATGGGCCGGGCGTTCGCGCTCTACGCCATCCTCGGCCACGAGGCCGCCCACCGGCTGCTGTTCTCGAACCGCCGGGCCAACGACCTGGTCGGCAAGTGGGGCCTCGCCTACCCCGCGTTCGTGCCCTTCGACCTCTACCGCCGCAGCCACTTCGCCCACCACAAGGACGAGATGGGCCCGAACGAGCCCGACCTCAACCTCTACCTGGGCTACCCCGTCACCTCGCGCCTCGCTGCGCCGCAAGCTCCGCCGCGACGCACTGGGGCTCGTCGGGCTGGAAGAACCTCAAGGGCCTGCTGCGCGCCTTCACCAGCGAGCAGGGCCGGCCGATCGCCCTGCGCATCCTCGCCGCCCAGGTGGTCGTGGCGGTGCTGCTCACGCTCGATCACCCGGCAGTGGTGGGCCTACCCGGTGCTGTGGCTGGCTCCGTGGATGACGGTGTGGCGGGTGATCAACCGGCTGCGGGCCATCGCCGAGCACGGCGGCATGACCCGCTCGGGCGATCGGCGCCTCACCACCCACGTGGTGCACCAGAGCCTGATCGCCCGGTTCTGGATGGTGCCGTTCAACACCGGCTGGCACCTGGCCCACCACGTCGACATGGGCGTGCCCTTCCGCAACCTGCCCGCGCTGCACGCCGAGCTGGTCGACGCCGGTTGGGTCACCCCCGAGCTCGAGTACCCGACCTACCGCGCCCTCTGGCGGGCGCTGTCCTCCGCCCCCGCCGCGCCGACCGCACCGACACCCCGCCGTAGCTCGGATCCTGACGCACGGTGGCGCCGGCCGGCGGCTACCGGTTCGAGGTCGGTCGGGGTCGGATCAGTCGTCGGGATGCGGGTGGTCGTGGTCGTGGTCGTGGCCGTCGTGGAGGTGGCCGATCGGCGCGACGGTGGCCTGCTCGGTCGCGTCGTCGCCTGACGCCGGCGGAGCCCTCGATCGCGCTGAGCACCGGAGGCTCGCCGTCGGGGAGCTCGGCCTGGCTCGACCGCCACGCCTCCTCGGCCAGCGACACGACCTCGCGGAGCGGCAGGCCGACCTGGCGGGCGACGCGGGCCGCGTCGTCGTGCTCGACCTTGACCCGGCCGGCGCTGACCTTGACCCGGATCGCCCGGCCCTCGACCTCGACGTGGCCACTCGACCGGGCCTGCGGCCACCGCTCCAGCGTCTGGCCCCGCACGCCGAGCGACCCGGTCTCGCGGGCCAGCACGCCGGGCGACCTGGCCGGCCAGCGCCTGGTCGGCCAGCGCGCTCACCGTGTAGGCCGGGCGACCCTTCTTCATGAGGATCGGCGTGAGCCAGGCGTCGTGGGCGCCGGCGCTCGAGCAGCTCGGCGATGGCGTGGGCCAGCGTCTCGCCGGTGGCGTCGTCGACGTTGGCCTCGAGCAGCACGACCGGCTGCCCGTCGGTGAGCTCGGCCGAGCGGTCGCCGATGACGACCTGCACGAGGTTGGGCCGCTCGCCGAGGTCGGCGGTCCCGGCGCCGAAGCCGGTGCGGTCGATGGTCAGCGCCGGCATCGGGCCCCACTCGGTGACGAGCGCGGCCAGCAGCGCGGCGCCGGTCGGGGTGGTGAGCTCCATGGCGACGTCGAGCTGGTAGGTCGGGGCGCCCCGCAGCAGCTCGACCACCGCCGGGGCCGGGATCGGCAGCAGGCCGTGCGCGCTGCGCACCATGCCGATGCCCTGGGCCACCGGGCTGGCGTCGACCTCGTCGATGCCGAGCACCTCGAGCGCGGCGCACGTGCCGACCACGTCGATGATGGCGTCGATGCCGCCGACCTCGTGGAAGTGGACGCTCTCGGGCGGTCGGCGGTGCAGGTGGCCCTCGGCCAGGGCCAGGGCGTCGAAGGTGGCCAGGGCCCGACGGCGGACGCGGTCGGGCAGGCGGGCCTCCTCGACCATGCCGCTGATGTGGGCCGCGGTGCGCACGACGGTGCTGGGCTCGGCGTGCACGTGGATCTTGGTGCCGCCGATGCCCGAGCGCATGCGTGGCCTCGGCCTCGAGCGCCCACCCGCCGACCGGCAGCCGCTCGCACAGGTTGCGCACCTCGTCGAGGTCGGCGCCGGCGTCGACCAGCGCGCCCATGGCCATGTCGCCGGCGATGCCCGAGAAGCAGTGGAACCAGGCGACCCTCGACGTCGACGCGTCGGCCGGGTCAGGCACGTTCGGTCACCGACGACGCCGGACGTCGAGTCGACCGGCGCGCGGGAACGACCCGGGCGATCGCGCACGCCGCGCCGAAGCCGTTGTCGATGCCCACGACCGTGACGCCCGACGGCGCACGACGCCAGCATGGCCAGCAGCGCGGTGACGCCCTTCGAGCGACGCGCCGTAGCCGGTGCTGGTCGGCACGGCGATCGACCGGCGCCCCGGTGAGCCCGCCGACCACGCTGACCAGCGCGCCCTCCATGCCGGCGACGACGACCACCGCGTCGGCCGCGGCCAGCTCGTCGGCCGCGTCGAGCACGCGGTGCAGCCCGGCCACGCCGACGTCGGTGATGCGCAGCGGGCGGAAGCCGTGGGCCGTCGAGCACCGCCGCGCACTCGTCGGCCACCGGCAGGTCGGCGGTGCCGGCGGTGACCACCACGATGCGCTCGGCGCGCTCGGGCGCCGGGACGCCACACCAGGGTGTCGCCGTGACGGTGCCCGCCGGGGTTGGCGGCCAGCGCGGTCGTCGGCCTGCGCGTCGTCGACCCGGGAGACGAGCACGGTCGACCGCCCCGACGACGCCAGCAGCTCGCCGACGATGGCCGCCACCTGGTGCGGGTTCCTTGCCCGGGGCGAAGACCGCCTCGGCCAGGCCCTGGCGCAGCGCCCGGTGGTGGTCGACCCGGGCGAAGCCGAGGTCGGCGAAGGGCAGGCGGCGCAGGCGCGGCCACGGCGTCGTCGGCGTCGACGCGGCCGTCGCGCACGTCGTCCAACAACTCCCGAAGGGTGGCTTCGTCCACGTCACTATCCTGACCCGTCGTGACCGACTCCGCCGCATCCCCCGACGCGTCCGCATCCGGCCCGCGAGCCTCGCGCTCGGCCGGGTCGGCTTCTTCGGGCCGCGGGGACGTTCACCGAGCAGGCGCTGCGCACCCAGCCCGAGCTGGTCACCGGCGAGGTCGTGGCCTACCCGTCGATCCGCGACGTCATCGTCGCCACCGAGTCAGGGCGAGATCGACTCGGCTTCATCCCGATCGAGAACGCCATCGAGGGCTCGGTCACCGTCACGCTCGACACGCTGGTGTTCGACACCGACCTGCTCATCGAGCGCGAGGTCGTGATCCCGATCAGCATGTGCCTGATCGCCCATCCCGGCGTGGCGCTCGACGACATCACGACGATCGTCTCGTTCCCCCACGCCATCGCCCAGTGCTACGCGTTCATGGCCAAGAACCTGCCCCAGGGCGTGGTCACCGTGGCCGCCAACTCCACCGCCGACGCCGTGCGCGAGCTGGCCGAGACCGGCGATCGCCACACCGCGGCCCTCGGCCCGGCCCGCGCCGCCGAGGTCTACGGCCTCTCCGTGCTGGCCGAGGGCATCGAGGACCACCCCGAGAACGAGACCCGCTTCGTGGCCGTGGCCGCCGGCCGGCATCCCCGCCTCGACCGGTCACGACAAGACGCACGATCGTCGTGTTCCAGCGGGCCGACGCGCCCGGGCTCGCTGCTCGCCATCCTCCAGGAGTTCGCGGCCCGGGCCATCAACCTGGTGAAGCTCGAGTCCCGCCCCACCAAGCGCGGCCTCGGCGACTACTGCTTCCTGATCGACCTCGAGGGCCACATCGACGACGAGCTGGTGGCCGACTGCCTGCGCGACCTCAAGCAGCAAGCACGACGTGAAGTTCCTCGGCTCGTACCCCGCGGCCGGCGCGCACGGCCCGGCGGTGCGCCGCGAGGCCGACGTCGCCTGGCGCCAGGCCGACCACTGGATCACCGAGCTGCGATCCCAGATCGAGCGCTGAGCCGGGCCGAGTAACCTCGCCCCACCCGGAGCCTCGGCCCCGGGTCGCTCGGAGGGATGGCAGAGCGGACGAATGCGACGGTCTTGAAAACCGTTGAGGGGCAACCCTCCGGGGGTTCGAATCCCCCTCCCTCCGCCAAGTCGTCACCGACCCCTGACGCGGGCCTCAGGCGGGTCGGGTTGCGCTGTCGTCGGATGCGGGCGGCCCGCTCGGCGTGCCTTCGACCAGCTCGGCGACGCGGTCCATCGACGCGACCATGCTGGCTCGGAGCTCGGTCCGGCGGTCCTTCATGCCGTAGAGCGTGTCGATGATGAACCAGCCCATCGCGCTGATCGGCTTGATCACCTCGTAGCTCTCGTACATCCGCGTGCCCGTCCCCTCGGCCACGAACCGGTGGCGCCACAGGATGGTGCCGGCGAACGGCTCGGTGCGGGAGAAGGTGAACTCCGCTCCCCGGTCGGCCACGGTGACGACGGGCTTGTTGCTCCAGTTCGGGCCGCGGCCCTGGCGGTTGATCGACTTGAACCGGGCGCCGACCGCAGGGCCGGTGGCGCCGTCGAGCCACTCGCAACGGACGATGTCGGGCGTGCGCTCGGGGGTGCGGGTGACGTCGGCGATGAGGTCGTACAACGCCTCGGGCGACGCCTCGATGTAGCGATCGACGGAGTCGGTGGTGAGCTCCTGCTTCATGTCAGTTCGCTCCCGTGCCGGCGCGGTCGAGGTGGGCCGTGAAGCGGGCGTCGTAGGCGTCGGCCAGGTCGAGGAGCGCCTGGCGGCAGTCGCCGGCGTAGGCCGGCCCGTGCATGAGGGCGAGCGTGCGTGGATCGAGGTCGGCCAGCCCGCGGATGGTCGATGCCGTCTCCGGCGTGAGCGCGGTCGCCCCGAACAGGTCCTCGGCGTCGAGCGCCGGTTGGATGAGATCGGCGTCGTGCACGAGGGCCGGCGACTCGCCGACCCGGGTGAACAGGTCGCCGCAGAAGAGGGTCCGAGTGGTCTCGTCGAAGATCACCTGGGCCTCCCACCCGTGCGGCACGTGGGGGGTCGGGATCGTGCGGACCGCGTGCCCGCCGATCTCCTGCGGGCTGGCGGGGTCGGCGACCACCGGTGGCCGGTCGCAGAGGTCGTTGAGCGACACGAGGCATCCGAGGCCGTTGAAGAGCACCTGGCTCTCCGGCGCCGCCTCGAGCCACAGGTTCATGGCGCCGCTCTCGTCGGACTCGACGTGCCCGAAGCTGATCCAGCGCAGCTGGGCCACGTCGATCACCTTGGCGACCGCGTCCTGCACCAGCGGGAAGAGCTGGCGGGCACCGGAGTGGAACAGCATCGGCTCGTCCCCCGTGAGGAGGTACTGGTTGAAGGTGAAGCCGCCGGGAGCGGCCTCCGGGATGACCGTCGAGAGGCGGTAGACCCCGTCGGCGATCTCATGGATGTTGGTCTGCATGGGTCGATGATGCGCCTCCCCGCCCGATCCCGCATCAGGGGACCATCCCCCAATTAGGCGAGGTGGGCGAGCCCCAGCTCGGCCAGCTCCTTGCGGTTCCGCACACCGACGCGGTCGAAGAGGCTGGTCAGGTGCCGTTCCACCGTCTTCGGCGAGAGGTAGAGCTCGGCCGCGATCTCCTTCGTGGTGCGGCCGGCGACCACCAGCTTGAGCACGTCGACCTCCCGGCTGGTCACACCGAGCGAGCGCAGCGACGCGGGCACCTCGGAGTCGCCCCGCCCCCGTCTCGGCACCGGGGCCCCGGCTTCGCCGAGCAGGGCCCGGCTCCGACGGACCAGCCGGTCGAACTGCCGCTCCGCGAACCAGGCCTCGGATTCCCGGAGCCAGCGAACGGGGTCACCCCACCCGTCGCGGATCGCGGCGCGAGCCACCAGCAGCAGGTGCGGAGCGCGCCATCCCATGCCCGATCGGGTTGGCCATCACCGACGGGTAGACGGCGTCCACCATCCGGGTCGCCCGCTCCGCATCGCCGGTCCGGCCGATCGCGACGCGCCTCGATCACCTGCCCGAGCTGCTCGAACATCGGGATCTTCATCCGCTCGGCCGCCTCGTGGTACTCGGCCCGGGCCGCGGCTCCGTGGTCGTCGTCGTCGATGGTGTGCACCATCGCCCAGGCGACCCGCCCCGGGTAGACCGACGTGGTCGGCGGGGCCCGGCGGACGTGGACCATCATCGACTCGAGGAGCTCGGGCAGGGAGTCGAGCTCGTCCCGCACGAACGCGCGGGTCAGCAGCACCCGCCCGTAGAGGTCGGCGTGGATGCGGGGGTCGTCGGGGTCGCGGGCCAGCGCATCGTCGATCGCCGCCTGCATGGCCTCGTCATCGCCCCCGAGCGCGTGCGCCCCGGCGAGCCACAGGTTGGCGACCGGACCGGAGGCCAGGCCGTAGCGACCGCTGGCCTCGACGCACGCCGACGACGACCCGCAGGCACTCTGCCCGGTCGTAGTTGGACAGCGCGAGGTCGGCGAGCGCCAGGTCCATCGCCGCGACCGTGAGGTGCGCGCCGTAGCGGGCCGCGAGGTCCCGCGTCCCGGCCAGCTCGCGGTCGCTCTCCGTCGTCAGCATCTCGAGGGCCAACTCCTGCTGGGCGCGCAGGTGCCACCGGGCCAGACCGGCCCGCTCGGCCTGCTCCGCGGCCTGTCGGAAGTGCTCCCCGGCCCGCGCCAGCCCGTGGGGCAGGGTCACCCGTCCGAGCACGATGAGCGCCTCGCACAGCACCTCCGTCTGGCCGGTGGCCTGAGCTCCCGCGATGGCGGAGCGGCAGAGCCGCTCGGCGTCCTCCAGCTCCGCCTGGTCGAGGGCGACCTCGGCCGCGACCACATCGATGCGCGCCGCCAGCGCGGGGTCGGCTCGGGATCCGGCCACGCGACGGGCTTCGACGGCAGCCACGGCGGCCCCCTCGTGATCGCCGGCGGCGACCGCGGCCCGGACCAGGGCGACGAGCAGGTCAGCATGTCGGGACGGCGAGACGCCCACCTTCGCCATCTCGGCCTCGACCGTGCGACCGAGCGAGAGCGCTTCGGCCAGCTTGCCCGACGCGACCAGCACGTGCACGCAGCAGCTCGTCGGCATCGAGCGCGTCGGCCGTGTCCGTGGACGGCGAGCTGCCGCGCCCGTCGCACCGTGCGCTCGGCCGTCGCCAGCGCTCCGGCCGCCAGCGCCCGGCGGGCGCTCTCGATGAGGCGGCTCGACGCGGCCGCGGTGTCGCCGGCCGCCTCGGCCAGGTCGGCGGCCAGCTGGCACGACGAGCCGGGCAGTCCCGGGTGGGCCCGTTCGATGGCCGGCCACGCCTGGGCCGCGAGCGCTCGACGTTCAGGCGGGAGCAGGTCGGCCAGCACCGCCTCGCGCGTCAGCGCATGGCGGAACCGGAAGCCGTCACCGTCGGGCTCGATGAGCTGCTCGGCGACCGCGGCCCGCATGGCGTCGACGGCGGCCCGCCCGTCCACGTCGGCGATGCCGGGCAGCAGCTCCCAGTCGAAGTGCCGGCCGAGCATCGCCGCCGCGCCGAGCACCCGCCGGGCGGTTGCGTCCAGGTCGCCGAGACGCCGCTGGATCGACGTCGCGGAGGCTGGCCGGCACGGCCGGGTTCAGCGGCCCGTTGATCTCCCACTGACCGCCGGCCCCTTCGAGCGTGCCGGCCGCCACCAACCCGGCCAGGAGCTCCTCGACCAGGAACGGGTTCCCGTCGCTGTGCAGCTGGACGAACTCGCTCAACCCGGCCGGAGGCGTCGCCGTCGCCAGGCACGAGCGCGACCATGCGCTCGACGCCCTCCTGCTGTAGGGCGGTCACGTCGACCACCGCCGCAGGGTCGCGCTGCACCAGCCGATCGAGCAGCGCGTCGACCGGCCCGTCCGGACGGCTCGTGGCGAGGCAGAGCACCGGCTGGTGGCGGAGCGCGTCGGCGAGGTAGTCCACGACGGCGAGGGTCTCGGGGTCGGCCCAGTGCAGGTCTTCGAGGACGAGCACGCACGGTCCGACCTCCGAGAGCAGCACCAGCAGCAGCCGCACGACGGCCTCGCCGAGCAGCACCGGGGAGTCGTCGGCCGGGATGCTCGCCTCCCAGCCGGGCATCAGGCGGGCCAGCTGCCCCTCGAACCCGACCAGCGACGGATCCTGCGGCAGCGGACGACCCCGGAAGGCGGCGAGGAAGGCCTCCGCCAGGGGTCGGAACGGGACAGGGCTGTCGCCCGGGACGGCCCGGCCCGACAGCACCAGGCCGTCGACGGCGGCGGTCGACTCGCGCACGAGGCGGGACTTGCCCGCCCCCGCCTCGCCACGGACCACCACGACACCACCACGGCGTTCGCTCAGACCGGCGACCCTGGCGCGCAGTCGCTCGATCTCGGGGTCTCGTCCGACGAGCACGGGGCAGAGCACAGCCCGGAGCGTAGGAGCGCGAGCGAGTCGAAGCCGCTCGACACGGGTTCGACGGGTGATCGCCGGCCGACCACAGGTTCTGCAACTCGTTGCTCAAGCAGGATCGATCTCCGGTCGACGCGATCATGGTGATCATCCCGCGGGCAACGGATGGGTCGACCGGTCGATCCGATCACCCCGTGCTCGACGTCGTCGTTCGCTGCGGTGCGAACTGAACCCCCGCTGCACGCGGGCGCTCGACCGACCGGCGCCGGCTCGACGCTGATCGGCGGCGACTTCGGACGGGTCCTCGAGCAGGCGAAGGCCAGGGATCCCCGAGCGGTGGAGCGGCTCTACCGGAGCAGCGCGCCGATCGTGCTGGGGTACCTGCGATCGAACCGGGTCGCCGATCCCGAGGACGTCACCTCGGAGGTGTTCGTCTCGATGCTCAGGGGACTCGACGGCTTCACCGGGGACGAGCCGGCCTTCCGCTCGTGGCTGCTCACGATCGCACACCATCGGATGGTCGACGCGGTGCGCAAGCACGAGCGGACCCGGGAGGACGCCACCCCCGCGGAGGCGATCATCGCGGCATCGCCCGACCTGGTCGATGGCGAGGCCGGCGCGCTCGACCGACTGGCCGCGCAGGGGATGCTGACGGCGATCGACTCGTTGACGCCCGACCAGCGCGCCGCACTGATGCTGCGGGTGCTCGCCGACCTCCCGGTCGCCGAGATCGCACGATTGCTGGACAAGCCCGAGACGGCGGTGAAGGCACTGCTGCGTCGCGGGTTCGCCAGTCTCCACCGCACGATGGATGCCACACGAGCTGCGGAGGCGGAACGATGACCCCGGCGGAGCTCGCAGCCCACGCGGCAAAGTTCGGTCGTCGGTGGTGTCGACCTCGGCAGTCGGAGCGATTGCTCCCGTGATGACCGGCGAACACGACGACGGCTCGGCCGTCCTGGAGGCCGAAGGGCTCTCGGATGTCGTCGCGGATCTGCGTACGGCCTACCTCGTCGAGCCCGACGAGCTGATGGTCCGACGCCATCTGGCGGCGATGGCCGCGGCGTTCGCCGACGCGTCGATCACGCCCGTCGCCGACCCGCCCACGTCGGCTGCGGCGCCGGGTCGTCGTCCCCGTCTGCGTCAGCGGCGGATTGCTCCTCGCGACGGGTGGGATGGCTGCCGCCGGCGTGCTCCCGGCGCCGGTCCAGGACGCGGTCGCGGCGGTGGCCCGACCCTTCGGTGTGGAGCTCCACACCTCGCCCGCGGCGACCGGCAGCCCCGGGGATGACCCGACGCCGACCGGCGCCGACCTACCTGCACCCGACCCGTCGTCCCCACCGGCCGATCCGAGCACGACGGCGCCCGGCCGAGGGGGCGAGAACCCCGGCCGGTCCGACCAGGCCCCGGGCCAGCAGGACCAGCCCGGCGCGTCGAGCGATGCGCCCGGGCACGGCGGCGAGAACCCCGGCAAGTCCGACCAGGCGCCGGGCCACGATCCCACGGCGACGAGCCCCGGCAACTCGGGGCAGGCGCCGGGCCACACCACGACCTCGGGCGACCCCGGAAGCTCGGGGGAGGCGCCGGGCCACGATCCGGCGAAGAAGGGCTCGCCGCCGACGACCGATGACGTCGGCGCGGGCCAGAAATAGGCCGTTCGGCCCATAGCGGAGGGGCGACCTGGTTCGATCGCACTAGGTCGGCGAACCAGATCATCCGAGGTCAACTCCCCATGGCAGACACCTGGCCCACCAACGAGCAGTCGCGCCCGTCGATCGGCGAACGGACCGAGAACTACCGCCGATGGCGGGAGCGACTCGCGGAGACGCAGGAGGACCTTCGCCGGGACCTCGAAGAGGACACCGGACCCACGGTGAACCCGATGTGGTCGCCCCAGGCGCTGTTCGGTCCCGTCCCGGACGTCCTCGACCTCGACGAGGCTGCGGCGTCGCACTCGGTCGACCTGGTGGAACTGACGAGCGCGAGCACCGGATCACCCCCCGACCAGGAAGGTGGCGGGAGGGCGATCCCCACGACCGAGGACTCGCGCCTCCTGGCCGAGCAGTTGGTCGACCTCAACCGGCTCCGGGTCGTCGGCGAGATCTCCGACGCCGAGTTCAACCAACGCAAGGCCGACCTGTTCGCCGCCCACGATCGGTCCACGGGCGCGGGTGCAACCGCCGGCCGAACCTGAGCGACCCTCCGCTGTCGTCCTCCGCCCGATCGGGCGGCGCGTGTCACGGACCGGGCGACGCGACCGGCGCGCTGTTGCCGAGCGCGTCAGGATGGGCACACGGATCCCATCGAACCAGATCTCTCAGAAGATCGGCGACGCTCGTTCGTTGAGAAGGGTGTGAGAGGCGCAGACGCCAACTCGTCAGCCCCGATGTACGACATGGGCGGCTTCGACGAGTTCTACGAACATGCACGGCCGATCGTTTTCGGGTACCTGCTGAAGATGTGCGGGGGCGACCGTGAACAGGCCTGGGACCTGACGCAGGACAGCTGGACCGCGGTCGTCGGGCAGCTTCGGAAGGGGCAGGCCGAGGCTGCCACGATGCCGTACCTCATCTCGACGGCCCGGACCAAGTACATCGACGGGTGGCGACGGCAGGAGCGTCTCCAGCGCAAGCTCCGACTGGTGTGGTCCGGACGTCCGACGTCCGACACCGGCGCACCAACGACCTGCGACGTGCTCGAGCACCTGGCCGACTGCTCACCAACCAGCCGAGTCGTCCTGATGATGGCCTACGTCGAGGACATTCCCGTCGCCGAGATCGCACGTCTGCTCGACAAGCCACTGTCATCGACCTATTCGATCCTCGCCCGCGCTCGCATCGAGCTCCGCGGTCGCATGGGTCGGGATGTGTCGTGACCACCGAACGCCACGACCACCACCCATAGGGCACAGCCCGGGGTCGACGAACCGCACCGACTCGACCCTGCCACGAACACCTACACCATCATCGGCCTCGGCCCCGGCTTTGGCCCACGCACCACGATCAGCGCCGAACTCGACCCTTGGATCGCTTCCGAGCACCAGGGCTTCCGTCACGCGCGTCGATCCCGGCACCTGAGCGAGAGGGAGCACCACCATGGGCGAGTACACGAGGCTGGAGGCCGCGCCACGGCGGCACCTCGCAGGCGATCCGACGGAGTGGGGTTGCCGGGCGCGCCGGTCCAGGCGGATGCGCTGGATGACGATCCTGGTCGCGGCCATGGCGCTGCTCTCGACCGTCGCGGCCACCGCCGAGCCGCTCGCCGCGTTGGTCCGCCCCGCCGGCCAACGACGACATCAGCGGCGCGACCCCTGTGGCCGCGCTTCCGTTCAACGCGACCCAGGACAGCCTGGACGCCACCTCCGCCGCGTCGGACCCCGCACCGAGCTGCGGCTCGTCCGCCACCTTCAGCGTCTGGTACTCCTACACCCCGACGTCCAACGGCACGATCCAAGCTTCGACGAGCGGCGGCGACTTCTTCCCACCGACCCCGACCGCCTACACCGGCCCTGCGCACGCCACGGCGAGCTCGGCTCTCACCGAGGTCGCCTGCTCGAACTCCGGGAGCGTCCAGCTCGACGTCTCGGCCGGTGTCACGTATTACTTCCTGCTCGGCAGCTACAGCCCACGACCGTCGTTCACGTTCACCGTCCAGACGGTGGTGCCCCCCGCGAACGACGACATCGCCGGCGCGATCCCCATCGGATCCCTGCCGTTCAGCAACAGCCAGTCCGGTCAGTACGCCACGCAGAGCCCCCATGACCCGACTCCGTCGTGTGGAGCTTTCAACACCTTCACGATCTGGTACTCCTACACCCCCTCGGCCGCCGGCACGATCCAGGCGTCGGCTGCAGCCGCCTACACGGGTCCGACTCACGCCACGAGCAGCTCACCGCTCGTCGAAGCCGCCTGCTCGACCTCCGGCACGCTGCAGTTCACGGTGACTGCTGGATCGACCTACTACTTCCTTCTGGGTAGCCCAATCCCTGTGGCGACGATCACCTTCACCGCCCAGACGATCGTGCCGCCGTCGAACGACGACGTCAGCGGAGCCACGACCGTCCCTTCCCTCCCGTTCAGCGCCACCCAGGACAGCCTCACCGCGACCCCGGCCGCCTCTGACCCGACCCCGAGCTGCGGCTCACCCCTGGACTTCAGCGTCTGGTACTCCTACACGCCCATCGCCAGCGGCACGATCCAGGCGTCCACGAGCGGGGGCGACTCCTTCCCACCGACCCCGACCGCCTACACCGGTCCGGCGCACGCCACCACCAGCTCAGCGCTCAAGGAGGCCGCCTGCTCGACCTCCGGCACAGTGCAGCTCACCGTCACGGCCGGCACGACCTACTACTTCCTCCTCGGCAGCTACTCCGCTCCTCGTCCGACGTTCACCTTCACCGTCCAGGCGATCGTGCCCCCGTCGAACGACGACATCAGCGGGGCGACGACCGTCACGGCCCTCCCGTTCAGCGCCACCCAGGACAGCCTCACCGCGACCCCGGTCTCCTCTGACCCGACGCCGAGCTGCGGCTCACCAGGCGGCTACAGCGTCTGGTACTCCTACACGCCCACCGCCAACGCCACGATCCAGGTGTCCACCAGCGGGGGCGACTTCTTCCCACCGACCCCGACCGCCTACACCGGTCCGGCGCACGCCACGACCAGCTCACCGCTCCACGAGGTCGCCTGCGCCCAGGGCACGCTGCAGTTCAGCGTGATCGCGGGGACGACCTACTACTTCATGCTCACCAGCGTCAGCCCTCGGCCGACGTTCACCTTCACCGTCCAGGCGATCGTGCCCCCGTCGAACGACGACATCAGCGGGGCGACGATCGTCACGGAGCTGCCGTTCAGCGCCAGTCAGGACAACCTCACCGCGACTCCAGCGGCCTCCGACCCGAGCCCGAGCTGCGGGTCATCGGCAGGATTCAGCGTCTGGTACTCCTACACACCGACCACCAAGGGCACCATTCAAGTGTCGGCCACCGGCGGGGACCTCTTTCCACCGACCCCGACCGCCTACACCGGTCCGGCGCACGCCACCACCAGCTCACCGCTCCGAGAGGCAGCCTGTTCCACCTCCGGCATGCTCCAGTTGAACGTCACCGCCGGCACGACCTACTACTTCCTCCTCGCCAGCAACATCCCTCGGCCGACGTTCACCTTCAGCATCCAACCGGTGCCCACCGTGGTGCCAGGTAGCGCTTCGGTGGTCGAGGGCAACAGCGGGACGACCACGCTGCAGGTGCCGGTCACCTTGTCGAACGCCGCGACCTTGCCGGTGACCGTGCAGTGGACGACGCTCCATGCGAACGGCGCGCCGGGTCACCAGGCCGAGCCGGTCTCGGACTACGCCCCGGTTTCGGGCATTGTCACCTTCAATCCCGGCGACACAGCCAAGACCATTGCGGTCCCGGTCGTCGGCGACACCGCCGTCGAACCTGACGAGTATGTCGTCGTCTCGTTCCACGACGCCACCAATGCCACCATCGGCGGCTTCTGGGGCCTCGGCTTCGGCACCATCACCAACGACGACCAACCGACCGTGCTGCCAGGTACCGCGTCGGTCGTCGAGGGCAACAGCGGCACGACCTCCCTGCAGGTGCCCGTCACCCTCTCGAGCGCCTCCACCGTGCCCGTGACCGTCCAGTGGGCGACGCTGTGCGTGTCCGGCGCACCGGGGCACCAGGCCGACCCGGCCGCCGATTACCTCGCGGCGTCGGGAACCGTCACCTTCAACCCGGGAGAGACGGCGAAGACGATCACCATCCAGGTCCTCGGCGACCACCTCGTCGAACCCGACGAGTACGTCGTCGTGTCCTTCCACGACGCCATCAACGCGGGCATCGGCGGGTTCTGGGGGCTCGGTTTCGGCACCATCACCAACGACGACTGAGCGGGCGCGGTCGGTCACCACCGGGTGGGCTCCGGCGGTGACCGACCTGGCGCGCTACGAGGAGAAGTCGGTGTCGGTCGGCTCGGACCAGTCGCGGGTGTCGCCGGGCCAGCACTTCCACGGTTTGGAGGAATCCCCGACCATCTGGAACGCCCCGTCCTTGACCTGGACCAGCGCGAAGCAGTCGGACTTCGGACCGTGCGTCCCCGGGTCGTCCTGGGTCGGGGCCACGTGCTGGCGAGACCAGTCGATGGACGGGATGAGGCCGTCCGCGGTGTAGTTCGTCATCTTGTTGGTGGCATCGATCACCGACTGCCGGTCGAAGTTCTCACCCGCCGCCTTGATCCCCTGGTAGGCGAGATCCGCATCGATCCACCCGAACATGGCCAGCTCGGTGATCGTGGTGCCGGCCTTGCCCATCCACTCCTTGAACGCATCGAGGCTGCTCGACCCGGCATCGGACTCGAACGGCCGGAACTGCACCAGCACGTAGTCGCCCTCGAAGAGATCGGCGTTGTCCTTCACGAAGGTCTGGTCGTACGTGTTCGGATGGAGCAGCTTCACGTCGCCGATGCCCTGCCGCTCCATCTCCTGGGACAACGTCTTCATGCCGTTCAGGTCGAGGCAGCCGATGACCAGGTCGGCTCCGGCAGACTTGATGGCGCTGACCTCGGGCGCGATGCCGTTCGGCAGCCCGAAGTCGAGGTCGGACCTCGTGTAGACGGCTTCGGCGCCGCCGGCGTCGTCGGAGTACTGCTTGATCGAGGCCGCCGCGGCTTCGGAGCACTGCTTCGAGTTGTCGCTGACGCCGTAGCCGAGCGTGGCGATCTTCTTGGCCCCGGCCGTCTTGGCGATCTGGGCGTAGTAGCGGGCGGTACAGGAGATGCACTGCACCGGGACGTGGCTGAAGATCTGGTCGTGGCCCGAGGCCTGGGCAGGGTTGATCCCCCACACGTAGGTCGGGATGCCGGCCTTTGCCAGATCGGCCCAGCCGCTGGCCAGCTGGGGAGCGTTGAAGTTCCCGAAGGTGTCGTTGGCCGTGATGACCTCGAGGGCCTTCTCCTGGTTCTTCGACAGCTCGTCGTCGAGCTCCTTCGACAGCACGAGCTTCTTGCCGTAGATGCCACCCTCGCTGTTGCGGTAGTCGAAGTACGCCTTCACCCCTTGGTCGAAGCAATCGAGCACGCACGTGCCCAGCGGGTTGTTGGAGTTGGTGCCGATCGAGGAGAAGCGGATCTCGTCGGCGGTGACGCCGGGGACGGCTGCCCCCGACGAGCCGCTCGTGTCCGAGGGCGCGGGCGCCGCCGTCGGCTTGTCGTCGCTGGCGTTGCCGCACGCGACGGTGACCAGGGCGAGCACGACCGCGATGGCGATCAGACCGCGAGACCAGGGTGGGCGCTGCTTCGTCATGATCGTTCCCCCCGACCGCCACTGCGGAGCGGTCGTCGTTCGATGCGATGGACCTCGGTGGATTCCCCCGAGCCCCCGAAGGAGCCCACCCGCTTTTTAACATCGAAGTCGACTTCATGCTCAGCGGGTCGCCATCGCCGCCGAAAGGTTGGCGAAGCGTCGCACAACCAGGCTGGGTTCGGACGTCGGGCCTAGGACGACGGCGAGAGGATCAGGCCGCTGGTGGGGACGCCGGTGCCGGCGGTGACCAGCACGTGGTCGACCCGGTCGACCTGGTTGCACGACGTGCCGCGGATCTGGCGCACCGCCTCGGTGATGCCGTTCATGCCGTGGATGTAGGCCTCGCCGAGCAGGCCGCCGCTGGTGTTGATCGGCAGCTCGCCGCCGAGCGACAGCCGCTCGACCGTGGCCCAGTCCTTGGCCTCGCCCCGGCCGCAGAACCCGAGCTCCTCGAGCTGCATCAGCACGAACGGGGTGAAGTGGTCGTAGAGGAACGCGGTCGAGATGTCGGCCGGCTGCAGCCCCGACATGCGCCCACAGCCGGTCGGCCACCACGCCCATCTCGGGCAGGCCGTCGCAGATCGTCGCGGTAGTAGCTCGTCATCATCTCGCCGTCGAACGTCGCGCCCTGCGCGGCCGCGGTGATCACCGCCGGCCGGTTGCGCGCAGGTCGCGGGCCCGCTCGGCCGACGTGACCACCAGCGCCACGCCGCCGTCGCTCTCCTGGCAGCAGTCGAGCAGGCGCAGCACCGGCTCGATGATCCAGCGCGACGCCTGGTGGTCCTCGAGCGTGATCGGCCGCTCGTAGAACCAGGCGCCCGGGTTGGTCGCGGCGTGGGCCCGGTCGACCACCGCGATGCGCCCGAAGTCGCGCGTTGGTCACGCCGTAGCGCTCCATGTACGGGCGGGCGTAGAGCGCCACCCAGGCGGCCGGGGTCATCAGCCCGTACGGCGCGTACCACGACAACCACGGCGGCAGCTGACCGGCGGCGTCGACGGTCATGTTGCCGAAGCGGTTGCCCGACCGCTCGTTGAAGGCCCGGTAGCAGACGACCACGTCGGCCACCCCGGTGGCGACGGCCATCGCCGCGTGCATGACCGTGGCGGCCGAGGCGCCACCGCCGTAGTGGATGCGGCTGAACAGCGAGAGGTCGCCCATGCCGAGGTTGCGGGCCACCTCCATCTCCTCGTTGGTGTCCATCGTGAAGGTGACGAGGCCGTCGACCTCCGACGGGCGACAGGCCGGCGTCGTCGAGCGCGGCGAGCACCGCCTCGCACGCCAGCTGCAGCTCGGTGCGACCCGAGTCCTTCGAGAACTCGGTCTGGCCGATGCCGGCGATCGCCGCCCGGCCGCCGAGCGAGCTCGCGGCGCTCACCGCCGCCACCGAGCGGCAGGGTGAGCGTGGCCGTGCCGCTCACGTGCTCGCCCAGGTCGTCGATGGCCACCAGCGTCACCTCGACCACGCCCTCGTCGCCCTCTCGGCGGAGGCCGGTGACCGAGCCGGTGTAGGTGAGCGTGTGGCCGGGGAACACCGGCACGCCGAGCCGGATCGCCAGGTTGGTGATCATGGCGTCGGGGCCGGCCCAGTCGGTGAGGAACCGGCTGCAGTAGGCCGTGTCGGACAGGATGTTCATGAAGATGTCGGGCGCGCCCTGCTGGTTGGCGTAGTCGCGGTCGTGGTGCACCGGCATGAAGTCACGCGAGGCGATGGCGCCGGCCACGACCCGCGTCGGGGTCACGTCGATCACCATGGCGGGCAGCTCGTCGCCGACCTGCAGCGCGTGCCAGTCGAGCGAGGGTGGCGCTCCGCTCACGACCCGGCCTCGGGTTCGGGGGCGAACAGCGGGCAGCACGAGGCCGTCGTCGAACGTCTCGAACCGCACCCGCACGGCCATGCCGATGGTCACGGCGTGCGGGTCGACGTCCACCACGTTGGTCACGAGACGGGCGCCCTCCTCGAGATCGACGAGCGCCACCACGTACGGCTCCGGGAACCACGGGCAGCGGCGGGTGGTGCGGGATCACGAAGCTGCGCACCGTGCCCCGCCCGGACGCCTCGACCGTGTCCCACTCGAGCGAGCGGCAGGCCGGGCACATGGGTCGCGGGCGGATGGCGCAGCGCGCCGCAGCCGGCGCAGCGCTGGATCAGCAGCCGGTGCTCGCGCACGCCGTCCCAGAAGAACTGGGTGTCGGGGGTGACGGACGGGGCCAGCCGGGCGCTCACGCCGGCCGCCTCCGGCGGTCGGAACTTGAGGATGCGGAAGCGCTGCCGGCCGACCACCTCGTCGCCCACCGGTGTAGGTGGTGACCCAGGTGACGAAGTAGCCCGGCGCCGAGGCGGGTCTGCTTCTCGGGCGACACCGACTCGAGCACCGTGTCGGCCCAGACGTGGTCGCCGAGCCGCAGGTAGCGGACGATCTCGAACTCGGAGTTCGAGGCGAGGGTGCCACGAAGCCGGCGTCGTCGAGCTCCTCGAGCACCGACGGCCGGGTTGCCCTCGACCGGCGACCCGCCCCGCTCGGCCATGCCGGTGATGCGGGGCGTCGCCATCGTCCAGGTCTGGAGCATCAGCGGCGGCGCCACGATCCCGCCGAAGCGGGACCCGGCCGCCGCGTCGGGGTCGGTGTAGACGGGGTTGGCGTCCTCGAAGGCGGCGGCCCAGTGCCGGATCATGGGCTCGTTCACCGGATCGGGCGACGCCGTCGGGCCGCCCTCGGCGAGCGGCTCGCCGACCAGCGCCTGCAGGCGCTGGTCCAGCGACGAGGCGGTCATCGGTCGCGGCCCCCGCCGTCACCGAGCGCCGCGGCACCGGGTTCGACATCGGCCGCCACCGGGCGCTCCGTCCAGTGCTCGTCGCCGCGGCGCGACGCGAAGACCATTCCGAAGCCGAGGATCGCTGCGCTGGCCAGCCGACGGATCGTACGCACGGCGGGTGACGCTACCGCGAGCGCTCCGGTCCGGCGGCGCCACGGCCGCGGTGACGCTCAGCCCGGACCGGTGGAGGTCGTGGTGCCGCCGGCTCGGCGCAGCTGCCCGACGACGCTCTCGGCGAGGAGCACCAGATGGGCCCGCTTGTCGTTGCTCTGGAGCGCCGAGGTGATCGAGACGTACGTGTCACCCACGAGCGCGTCGACCCCGTCGTTCCATCGCGAAGGCACACCGAGATCCGCCGACAGCGACGGGCCATCGGGGAGCGCCTGGAAGACGTCGCTCGCCGAGGTGCTGGTGGTGTCGGGCCGCTTGCCCTGAGTGGCCTGCACCGAGGCGTCGGAGAGGGTCTCGATCGTCAGCGAGCTGCCGCCGGCGGCCTTCCAGATGCAGTAGCGCTGGCCGAACGGCAGGTACGTGGCCCCGCTCGACTCCGGCTTCCCGACGTCGGAGCCCAATGCCCTCGACACCTGGTCGCTCGTGGCGACCGTGCACGGGTCGCTCGGCCAGTCGACCGCATCGATCTTCGCCTCGTTGCGGTGCGAGCCGCTGCACCCGGCCGCCACCACGCACGCCGCCACGAGCACCACCGCGATGACCTTCTTCAGCACGGCCGACGCCGCCACTGGCCCTCACCCATTCGCCCGTTCCCGTCTCGCTACCCCTCGTCCCGAGGAGCGACCGGGCCAGAGCGTACCGGCCAGCTGGAGCCCGACGTGGCCGGGGACTGAAGTTGCGTTCTAGTCTCCTGCCCTCGGGCGACACTGGGCCCGACACGAGGAGCGCAACTTTGTCTCGCAACACGCACCGATGGGCACCGCACGAGGTCATGGCCCCGCTGACCGACCCCGGGGGACCGTTCGCGGTGGTCGAGGAGCTAGTGCTCGGCCAGCCGGTCAGCGTGTTCGAACGCCGGCCCTCGAACGTGCGCACGGTGCTCGCCGATGCCGCCCAGCGGCATCCGGACCGCGACCACATCGTGTTCGACGAGCGGACGCTGTCGTACGCGGACACGGTCGCCTCGGTGGCCCGGGTCGCCGCCCTGCTCGCCCAGCACGGGGTGACCAAGGGCAGCCGGGTGGCGTTCGCGGCGGCCAACCACCTGCCGTACCCGGTCGCCTGGTGGGCGACGCTGTGCACCGGCGGCGTGGTCGCCAGCCTGAACGGGTGGTGGACCGCCAGCGAGCTGGCCCACGGCATCGAGCTGTCCGGGCCGACGGTGCTCTTCGCCGACGAGCGCCGGCTCGAGCGCCTCCGCGAGGTCGAGGTCGGGCTCGATCCGGGCCTCGTGGTGCTCGACCTCGCGCTGCTCGAACCGCTGCTGGGACCGGCACGCGCCGACGATCCTCCGCTCCCCGACGTCACCATCGACGAGGACGACCCCGCCATCATCCTCTTCACCAGCGGCACGACCGGACGGCCGAAGGGGGCGACCCTGTCGCACCGCGCGCTGGTGCACGCGCCGATGGTCGGCGCGCTGCAGGGCGCCATGGGCGCCCGGGCCAACGAGCTGATGGGCATCGCGCCCGATCCCGACGGCCCCCGCCAGCCATCCACGCTGCTGGCCGCCCCGCTCTTCCACGTGTCGGGAGCGCTCCCGCTGGTGTCCGCCCCGGTCCAGGGCACCCGGCTGGTCTTCCCGCCCGTCGGGCAGTGGGACGAGATCACCCACCTCCGCCTCACCGAGCAGCACCACGTGGCCGGGTGGACGGGCGTGCCCGCGCAGTTCTGGCGGCTGCTCGAGCATCCCCGGTTCGACGAGTTCGACACGTCGAGCGTCATCCAGGTCGGCGGCGGGGGCGCGGTGTTCACCCCCGACCTGTTCCGCCTCATGGCCGAGAAGCTGCCGCAGGCCCGGGTCGGGGCCGGCTACGGCATGAGTGAGACGTTCGGTTCGGCCGCTCGCCTGGGCGGCCTCACCCTGGAGACCCACCCCGCGTCGGTCGGCACCGTCGAGCCGCTCTGCGAGCTGGAGATCCGCGACCCGGCCGGCCACGTGCTGGCCGACGGCGAGGTCGGCGAGATCTGCATCCGGGGCGCGTCGGTGTTCCTGGGCTACTGGGGCGACGACGCCGCGACCGCCGAGTCGCTCGACGAGCACCGCTGGTACCGCTCGGGCGACTACGGCCGGTTCGACGACGGGGTGCTGCAGCTGGAGAGCCGCATGCGAGACCTCATCATCCGGGGCGGCGAGAACATCTACCCGATCGAGATCGAGAACCGCCTGGCCGAGCACCCGGCGGTGGCCGAGGCCTGCGTGGTCGGCGTGCCCCACCACCAGCTCGGCCAGGAGGTCGCAGCCGTCGTCGTGCTGCACCCCGACGCCGCCCTCGACCCGCCGGCCGTGCAGGCGTGGGCAGCCGAGTCGCTGGCCGCCTACAAGGTGCCGGCGCACGTCCTGTTCCGCGACGAGCTCCCGTACAACGCCACTGGAAAGGTCGTGAAGCGCGACGTCGAGGACGACGTCCGCGACGCGCTGGGCTGAGCGGCGGATCGCCGCGGTCTCGGCCCGGGTTCGACAACCGGCGGTGCGTCTGCCAGCGTGGACGCAAACCAGAATGCAGTTTCAGTTCGCCGAGTTCCACTTCGTGTTGAGGAGACGACCATGAGCAGGCCGACCGACCTGGGGATCATCGACACGATGATCGGCTTCCCCGTACGGGACAAGCACGAGACCTACAAGTTCATCACCGACCAGACCCGTGACTCGCAATCGAAGGACGAGTTCAGCTTCCCGGTGCAGTACATGTTCAAGGACGTCCCGCCCGAGCACCACGGCGACGACGACCCAGTCGACGTCACCCTCCGGGAGATGGACCGCTTCGGCGTCGAGAAGGGGCTGATCGGCGTGGGCGGCGAGGACAGCCAGCTCGCCCTGAAGCGCCACCCCGACCGGTTCATCCCGGGCGGCCACGCCGACCCGAACCGGGGCATGGACGCGGTCCGCCAGATCGTCCGCGACCACGAGACCTGGGGCATCCGCTCGGTCGACATGTTCCCGGCCGGCTGCAACCCCCAGGTGCCGATCAACGACAAGAAGATGTACCCGATCTACGCCAAGTGCGTGGAGCTCGGCATCTCGGTCTGGGTCTGCGCCGGCATCCCCGGGCCCCGCCTGCCGTTCGCCTGCCAGCACGTCGAGCGCATCGACGAGGTCATGTACGACTTCCCCGACCTCGTCTTCGTCACCCGGCACGGCTGCGAGCCGTGGCAGGACCTGGCCGTGAAGCTCATGCTCAAGTGGCCGAACCTCTACTACTCGACCAGCGCGTTCGCCCCGAAGCACTACCCGAAGGCCATCATCGACTACGCCAACACGCGGGGCGCCGACAAGATCATCTACGCCGGCTACTTCCCGATGGGCCTCTCGCTCGAGCGGATCATGCGCGACATGGACGACGTCCCGCTCAAGGACGAGGTCTGGCCCAAGTTCCTGCGCGGCAACGCCGCTCGGGTGCTCGGCCTCGACGCCTGAACCGTCGCCTTCTGTCCGGTGCGCCTTGTCCGCGGGACGTCGGATCGGTAAACTGAAATCGTACTCTAGTTCTTAGGAGACGGCCGTGACTTCGACCGACGCCCGCTACACCGTCATCTCGGCCGACACCCACGCCGGCGGCAGCCACGCGCAGTACCGCGAGTTCCTCGAGGCGAAGTACCTCGACGACTTCGACGCCTGGCGGGGCGAGTACAAGAACCCCTTCAGCGACCTCGGCGACGACCGGCGCCTGCGCAACTGGGACGACGAGATGCGCAACTCCCAGCAGGACGCCGACGGCGTCGTCGGCGAGGTCATCTTCCCCAACACCGTGCCGCCGTTCTTCCCGAGCTTCGTGCTGTTCGCCCGGCCGCCCAAGCCCGACGAGTACGAGCACCGCCTGGCCGGCATCCGGGCCCACAACCGCTGGCTCGTCGACTTCTGCGAGCGCTTCCCCGAGCGCCGGGCCGGCATCGGCCAGATCTTCCTCAACGACATCGACGACGCCATCGAAGACGTCCACTGGATCAAGGAGCACGGCCTCCGCGGCGGCATCCTGCTGCCGAACGATCCCGCCCGACGTCGACTGGATCAAGCCAGCTCAACCACCCCGACTACGACCGGCTCTGGGCCGTGTGCGAGGACCTCGAGGTCCCGATCAACTGCCACGGCGGCACCGGGCTCGCCGGCCTACGAGCGGGTGCCGTCGTCGGCGCTGATGATGATCGCCGAGGTGCCGTTCTACGCGAAGCGACCGCTGCTGTTCATGATCCTGTCGGGCGTGTTCGAGCGCTTCCCGAGCCTCAAGTTCGTGATGACCGAGCAGGGGTGCGCCTGGCTGCCCGGCGCTGCTCGCCCAGCTCGACGGCATCCTGAAGTCGGTCCGCGACAAGGGCGCCATCGGCGAGCTGCGCTTCAAGCCCGAGCACGTGCTGCCCGAAGTCGGCCACCGAGTACGTCCAGCAGAACGTGTGGTTCGGGGTGAGCTTCCCCGGCCCGGCCGACGTCCAGGCCGCCGTCGACACCCTCGGCCTCGACCGGGTCATGTGGGGCAGCGACTACCCCCACGACGAGGGCGACGTACCCGTTCTCCCACGAGGCGCTGCGGCAGGTGTTCCACGACTGGTCCGAGGCCGACCTGCGCAAGGTGCTGGCCGGCAACGCCGCCGAGCTCTACGACTTCGACCTCGACGCGCTGGCCCCGCTGGCGGCCCGGATCGGACCCGCGGGTCGACGAGGTGGCCCGCCCGCTCACCGAGCTCCCGCCCGATGCCAACGAGGCGCTGCTGCGCAACGAGCGCGCCGCCTGATCGCCAGCTCGTCACCCGGTCCGATCACCGTGCTCGATCACCCGGGCCGATCAGCGCTGCACGGTACGCTCCAGCCGCCCGACCCGGCCTGCGAGGACTGATGGCGAAGCACTCCACCCGAACGACCGATGCCGAGGTCCGGAGCCTCCCCGAGGCGGCGACCCTGCGCACCGACCAGCGCGAGCGGCGCCAGCGCATCGTCGACGCCGCCGAGCGGATGATGTTCGTCACCGACTACGAGAAGATCCAGGTGAAGGACGTGGCCGATGAGGCCGAGGTGGCGCTCGGCACGCTCTACCGCTACTTCAACTCGAAGGACCACCTCTTCGCCTGCGCCCTGCAGTCGTGGTCCGCCCGCTTCGGCGACCACCTGGAGCTGTCCACCACCGGCCCGACCGAGGACCGGGTCAAGGCCATCTACCGGCGGGCCGCCCGCGCCTTCGAGCGCCAGCCCCGCGTCTACGGCGTGATGATGCAGATCCAGAGCAGCAAGGACGCGCACGCGGTGCAGGCCTGGCGCGACTTCGCCCGCAACCAGAGCGACGCCTTCGGCCTGGCGCTCGAGACCTCACGACTCTCCTTGCAGAAGCAGGCCGACGTGACCGCGGTGATGAGCGCCGTGCTCGACGAGAACCTCCGCAGCTGGCAGCTCGGGCTCCAGCCGCTCACCGCGGTGTACAGCGCCATCGACCGCGCCGCCGAGCTGATCTTCGGTCGGTGAGGGCGGCGCACCCCGGGTGCCCGGCTGGACCGCTCGTGCGGGGCGAGGGTTCGCCGGTGTGTAGCATTCGCGCTCGCTGGAGAGGTGCCGGAGTCCGGTTGATCGGGCCTCCCTGCTAAGGAGGTGATGGGGGCAACCCTGTCCGTGGGTTCGAATCCCACCCTCTCCGCACGAGTCGGGGCCCTGTCGTCAGGCAGGGCCCCGATCCCGTTTTCGATCCGTTCCGGTGACCGAAGTCATCGGCCGAACCCCGCGGGCCGCGTTGCATTCCCGTGACGCTCGCAACCAGACTGACATCTGTCCATCCGGTGCTGCGCGCCTCCCTCCCTCCCAGTCCCGGCCTGTGCCGTCCCGCCCGACGGCCGCCAGGATCAGCGCAGCCCGGATGGGCCATCCCTTGGCCAAGAGACCCTGGTGCCGACGGCATCGGCCCATCTAGGCTCAGGCCGCCCAAGCGGGCGGAGTTGTCGGTGCCGCCGGTCCTGCCGGCGGCACCTGGCGATTTTGGCGCCGAGTGCGCCGTCGGCTGCCGGCCGGCCTGCGATCATGGGCCGGTCATGCGCCCGCCTCACGATGCCCCCACCATCTCTCGCCGGGCGGTGCTCGGCGGTGCGGTCACCACCGTCGGGCTGCTCGCGCTGGTCGGCACCGCGACGTCGTGCAGCAGCTCGGGCCGCAGCACCAAGGACGACCCGCTCGCCGCGCTCGGCCACCAGCTGGCCAAGGGCCCCGACGGCGCCCGGCTGGCCGCGTCGCCTCCCGACGGGCTGCACGCCCCGATCGCCGACCAGGCCGCGCTGCTGGCCGGGCTCACCGCGCTCGACGCCGACGATCCGGAGCGACTTCGGCGAGGGGCGCACCGTGCTGGCCGAAGGCTGGTTGCTGTCGGACACCGAAGCGGCGGCGCTGGTCGCCTACGCCCGTGGGTGACGCGATGATCCACGACGCCAACGACGTCGACGAGGGCCGCACGCTCCGCACCGACCTCTGCATCATCGGGGCCGGGCCGGCTGGGCTGACGGTGGCCGATCGCCTGCGTGGATCGGGCATCGACGTCGTCGTGCTCGAGAGCGGCGGCGACGACTGGGACGAGGACACCCAGGCGTTGGCCAAGGGCGACCTCGTCGGCGAGCCGTTCCGGTTCAACGGCGCGCGAGGTCACGCTCGACACCGATCGGCTCCGCCAGTTCGGCGGCACCAGCAACCACTGGACCGGCCAGTGCCGGCCGCTCGACGCCCACGACTTCGAGGTCCGGGACGCGGTCGCCCACTCGGGATGGCCCATCTCCCTCGACGACCTCGCGCCGTACTACAAGCGCGCCGTCGCCTCCTGCGACCTGGCCACCGACCAGTGGGACGCCGTCGTGGTGGTCGACCAACGCGGAGATGCCGCTGCTGACCGACGGCGACCCCGTGCGCACCGTCGTGTTCCAGTTCAGCCCTCCGACCCGGTTCGGTCCCGCGCTGCGCCCGAACCTGGCGGCGTCGAGCAACGTCGACGTGTACCTGTGGGCCAACGTCACGTCGATCGACACCACCGCAGACGGCGGCCACGTCGAGCAGGTGCAGGTGGCCACGCTCGGCGGACGGCACTGGACGGTGCGAGGCCACGCGGTTCGTGCTGGCGACCGGTGGCGTCGAGACGCCTCGCCTGCTGCTGGCCAGCGACGGCGTGGCCGACGTCGGGTGTCGGCAACAGCAACGACCTCGTCGGCCGCTTCTTCATGGACCACCCCCATGCGATGGCCGGGCGGGTGCAGTTCGCCACCCCGGCCGACGCCTGGGCCTTCTACACGATCGGGGCCCGCAACCTGCCCGGCGGGAAGACGGAGCTGGCCTGGGGCGGGCTCGGCCCGTCGCCCGAGGAACAGGCGCGGTCGGGACTGGCCAACGCCAGCGTGCAGCTGTGGTCGGCCGACGCCGAGGGCCTGTCACGGGACGACCGCGACGCCCAGACCACCGGCAAGGATGCGGTCGATCAGCTGCTGCAGGCGACGCCGCCGGCGCCGACGGCGGCGGTGATGTCGGTGCGCACCGAGCAGCACCCGAACCCGGAGAGCCGCGTCACGCTGGGCGACGAGCGCGACGATCTGGGGATGCGGCGGGTCGACGGTGGACTGGAAGGTCACCGACGAAGATCACGACACGCTGCGGCGGACCATCGAGATGGTCGGACGGCAGCTCGGAGCGCTCGGGCTGGCCCGGCTCGAGGTCGATCCCAGCGGCCGGGCCATCGAGGACTGGCCGATCGAGGTCGGCAACCACCACATGGGCACCACCCGCATGAGCGCCGACCCGTCGGTCGGGGTGGTCGACGCCGACGGCCTGATGCACGAGGTCGACAACCTCTACATCGCCGGCAGCGCGGTCTTCCCGACCTCGGGCATGGCGAACCCGACGCTGACGATCGTCGCGCTGGCCCACCGGCTGGCCGACCACCTCCGGGGTCGGGCCCCGGCTCGATGAGGGCACCGGCGGCTGCGTCGACCACGGCGGCAGCCGAGCCACCCGAGCCGGCGCCCGCGCCTCGCGTGCTGCACCCGATCGCTGAACTGGCGGGACCCGCGAGTCGCCGCCCTCTTCCTGGTCTTCTGCGTCGGGGCGCTGCACGCGTTCACCTACGCGGTCGCCTTCCCGCCCTGGCACATCGAGGACGAGGCCCAGCACGTCGACTACGTCGCCAAGCTCGGACGGGACTTCCGTCTCCCCTCGCTCGACGACCGCCTCGACCGGTCGATCCTGCGCTCCGCCCAGGAGGACCGCGACTGGAAGGCCTACGGGCTCGGCGGTGCCCGATCGACCCGTCGACGACTCGGCCGGTCTCGGCACCAACTCCTATGAGGCGTACCACCCGCCGGTGCCGTACCTGCTCGGCGTCCCGGTGGTGCTGGTCACCAAGCGACGACGCCCTGCTGTCGCTCTACGGGCTGCGCATGGTGACGGTGCTGGCCGCGGGCGCGGTGTGCGTGCTGGCCGCGCACCTCGCGGCCCGCCGCTTCCACGGTGGTCAGGCCGTGCGCGCCGCGCTCGGTGCCGGGCTGGCCGTCGCCCTGCTGCCGGCCATCGCCGATTCGGGCGGTCGGTTCAACACCGACATCTTCGCGGCGCTCGCCGTGCTCGTGGTCGTGCTCGCGCTGCTGCGATGGGTCGAGCACCCGGTCGCGGCCCGGGCCTGGCAGGTGGGCGCTGCGCTCGCCCTCGCTGCGCTCACGCGGGAGACCACCCTCGTCGTGGTCGTGCCCCTCGTCGTCGCCGGGGTGGCGTTGGCCCGGCGCCGGGAGCTGCGCCTCGGCGACGCTCGCCCGCGAACTCGTGCGCCCCCGCGCTGGTCGATCACGCGCCTGGGAGCTGCACCTGCAGGCCTCGACCGGGCGCTACAACGGGGCCGGGGCGTTCGTCGACCAGTACGGCCGGCAGTTCCCCACCCTCGGGTTCGGCGACGTCATCAGCGGCCTGCTGTCCCGGGGCTACCTCCCGTACGGCCACTGGGGCCTGCCGGCCGCCATCACCCTGCTGGTGTTCGTGATGCTCGTGGCCGGGCTCGTGCTGGCCGATCGGGTCGGGCGCCGGGTCGAGGCGGTGACCGCCGCCGCCATGCTCGTGCTGCAGCTGCTGGTGATGGTGGCGTCGTCGTCCACCGGGCTCAACACCGCATCGGCCCGCCTGCTGCTGCCGTCGTACCCGGTGGTGATCGCCATGGCCACCGCCGGGTGGGCCAGCATCCGGCCCGCGGGCGGCCACCTACCTCCCGGCGCTGGCCACGCTGCTCATGGCCACCTGGTTCATGGTCGCCGAGCTCTGGCCCACGTATCGCTGAGCTCGAGGCGGTCTGCGGGCTGATCCTCGGCCGAGCGAGGGGCTGGCGACGGTATCGGCCTTTGGCGCACCGACCACGATCGCCTACACTCGCCGTTCGCTTCACCCAGCGCTCGTAGCTCAATTGGATAGAGCATCTCGCTACGGACGAGAAGGTCGGGGGTTCGAGTCCCTCCGAGCGCGCTGAGCAGTGGTCCCGGCGGAGCCTGCGGAGCTGGCATCACCGACGCCAGCGAAGCCGACAGCCTCGGAGGCCTCGCAGGGTCGTCGGGCGGCCGCGCACGGCGAGGTCCTGCTGAAGTGATCTTCAGCAGGATCCTCTGGACCGCAGCCATCCGGACGGGGTCCCATGGACACATGCGAACCGCATGTCCCCCACCCGCCGACGTCCCCTCACCCACCGACTCAGGCGTGACCGCCGTCGAGATGGTGGAGGGGTTCCGACACTGGCAGCAGGCCCGGATGGCCGGCGCCCGACACCAGCGACGCCGGCAGCAACGGGTGCGCCGCGCCGTGGGCCTGGCCCTCGCCCTGGTCGCGGCCCTCCTCGTCTCCTCGGCCGTCGGCAGCAGCGTGCAGGCCGCGCCGGTCATCGCCTACCCGAACCTGCGGGTGCAAGTGCCGACGAACCTCATCTCGATCTCGAAGCCCACCAGCACGCAGCGCACGCTCGACTTCACCCACATCACCTGGAACGCCGGTGACGGACCGCTCGAGTTCCGTCCGCAGCTCGATCCGGCCACCGGTGTGGCCCGCGCCACCCAGTCGCTCTCGACCCTGACGGGTCCCTCCACCTGGTCGGTCGTGAAGTCGGTCCCGGTCGTCCAACCCATGACCTGGGTGCCGCCGAGCGACTACCGGTTCCCGCTCACCAGCTTCGGTCTGTACGCCAACGCCGCGTCCGGCACGGTCGGCAGCCTGCTGGTCGCCAGCCCCAAGGTCGACTACTGCATGACCCCCGACGCCTTCGTCGGTGGCGTGCCCAACACCGCACCAGCAGCCACGCCGAGCCCGAGCAACTGCACCGATCCGAACGGCCTGCTCGGCCTCTCGGTCGGTTGGGGTGACCTCTACGACTCCGAGGACGCCGGCAACAACATCGACATCTCCAACGTCCCCGACGGGACCTACTGGCTGCGCGGCCAGGCCGATCCCGGCAACTACTTCGCCCAGTCCGGGCCCAACCTGTCGGTGACCGACACCCAGCTGCAGATCACCGGCACCAACGTCACCGTCCTGCAGCAGGTGACGCCGGCCGCCACCCGGCCGGTCGTCAACCTGACCAGCCCCGTCGACGGCTCGACCGTCACCGGTTCGGTCACGTTGCAGTCGTCGGTCAGCGACACCGTGGCGGTGAGCCGCCTGCAGTACCTCCTCGACGGCGCCCCGCTCGGCCCCGTGCTCACCTCGGCCCCGTGGACCACGACCGTCCCCGCCCTGCCGGCCGGCACCCACCAGCTGAGCGCGCAGGCCATCGACGCCAACGGCTACGCCGGCACCGCGCCCGCCATCTCGGTGAGCGTGCCGGTCACCGTGGGCGCGGTCGCGTTCGACCAACCCACGTCGGTCACCGGCCGGTCCTCGGCCACCACCTCGACGTTCGCCACCACCGCGCCCGCGGAGGTGCTCCTCGCGCTCGTGGGGTCCGACGGCAGCAGCCCCGGCCAGACGGCTTTGGTGAACGGCGGCGGCCTGTCGTGGTCGCTCGTCAAGCGGGCGAACGCCCAGCTCGGCACCTCGGAGATCTGGGCCGCCAACGTGGCGAACCCGACGGCCAACATCAGCGTCACGGCGACCTTGGCCCAGGGCGGCATGGACCTCTCGCTCGACGTCGTCGGCGTGCGCAACGCCACGATCGGCACGTCGGCCGCGGCCAGTGCCGGGACGGGGGCGCCTTCGGTCAGCTACACGTCCACCTCGGTGGGCTCGGTCGGGGTCGCCGTCGGCAACGACTGGGACAAGGCCGTGGCCCGGACCCTCGGCGCCGGCCAGGCGCTGTTCTCCCAGTGGCTCGACACCGCGACCGGCGACAGCTTCTGGTCGCAGCACACCACCGCGCCCGGCACGACGGTCGGGCAGGCGATCACGCTCAACGACACCGCTCCCACCAAGGACCGGTGGAACCTGGCCGCCGTCGAGCTGAAGCCCACCGGGCCACCACCGGTCCCCCCGACGGTCGCCGTGACCAGCCCGACCGCCGGTCAGACGGTCGCCAACGCGGTGACCGTGACCATCTCGGCCACGCCGCCCACCGGCGGTACGGTCAGCAGCGTCCAGCCCCTCATCGACGGCCAGCCGCTCGGTCCCGCGCTGAGCACCGCCCCGTTCACGGCGACCTGGAACACCGCGCTCGTGAGCAACGGCTCGCACACCGTCAGCGCCATCGCGACCGACGCCGACGGAGCGACCGGGACGGCGCCTCCCGTGTCGGTCACCGTGAGCAACGTCATCGCACCGCTCACCGTCGCGATCTCCGCCCCCACCGCCGGCCAGCAGGTCTCGGGCACGATCTCCGTGAGCGCGACGACCACCGACCCGCTGCCGGTCACCTCGGTGCAGTTCGCCCTCGACGGGCTTCCTCTCGGGGTGGTGGTCACCTCGGCGCCCTACAGCACGCAGTGGAACACGATCACGTCGCTGAACGGCAGCCATACGTTGACGGCCACGGCCACCGACTCGGGCGGCCGCACCGTCGCGTCCGCCCCGGTGACCGTCACCGTCGCCAACGTGTCGGTGTGCATCGTCCGAGACGTGAACGTCAACCTCCACGGTCGCGGCACCCTCACCACGCCGGCCTTCCACACGGCCGCACCGGCCGAGCAGCTGCTGGCGTTCGTGGCCTACGACGGTCCGACCGCCGGCGGCCAGACCACGACGGTCTCCGGCGCCGGCCTCACCTGGACGCTCGTCAAGCGGGCCAGCGGATCTCTCGGCGTGGCCGAGGTGTGGAAGGCGAGCACCAGCACCGTGCTCACGTCGGCGCAGGTCACCGCCACACCGGCCAAGTCCGGGTTCGACGGCCTGCTGCAGGTCATGGCCTTCCAGGGCACCGCCGGGGTGGGGGCGTCGGTGGCCGGATCGGCCAAGACCGGGGCACCCTCGGTGAGCCTCACGACCACCCAGCCGCAGTCGTGGCTGTTCGCCGCGGGCAACGACTGGGACCGGGCCGTCGCCCGGGTGCCGGCGACCGGTCAGGTCATCGCCGGCCAGTGGGTCGACACCGGCACGGGCGACACCTTCTGGGTGCAGGGCACGTCGACGCAGACCGGTGCCGCGGGCTCGATCGTCGCCATGAGCGACACCTCACCGACGAACGACCAGTGGAACCTGGTCGGGGTCGAGGTGCTGGCCGCCAACTCAGGCGCCTACCTGCCCTGAAGCTCGATCAGGTCGACCACAGCGCCGCGCCGATCGGCTGCCCCTCGGAGGCCCCAGGCGGGCACGCGAACACGGCGCTCGAGGTGTGCACGACGTACTGGTTGAGGGCGTCGGCCTCGGCCAGCCGCTGCTGGACCGGCACGAACTGCTGTTGCGGGTCGCGCTGGTAGCAGATGAACAGGAGGCCGGCGTCCTGCTGGCCCAGGGCGTCGACCCCATCGGAGAACGAGTAGCCCCGTCGCAGCAGGCGCACGCCCCCATTGGTGTCCGGGGCGGCGAGGCGGATGTGGGCCCGGGCCGGGATCTGCGGCCGGCCGGAGGCGTCGTTGGCCTCGAGGTCGACCGGGCTCGACTCGTCGGCTCCGCCGAGCGGCGCGCCGCTGACCTTGTGTCGACCGATCGTGTCCTCCTGCTCGGCGAGCGTGGCCCGGTCCCAGGCCTCGAGGTGCATGCGGATGCGTCGCACCACCACGAACGAGCCGCGCCGCATCCACTCGGGTCCCTCGTCGCCGACCCAGACATGCTGGTCGAGCAGATCGACGTCGTCGGCCCGCAGGTTGTTCGTCCCGTCCTTGTTACCCATGAGGTTGCGGGGCGTCGCCTGGTCCCGGGAGGTGGAGGACGTGCGGCCGAACCCCACCTGCGACCAGCGTAGCGCCGCAACCCCCCGGGCCTGGCGGGCGAGCGTGTGCACGGCGTGGAACGCGACCATCGGATCGTCGGCGCACGCTTGCACGAGGAGCTCGCCGCCGCTGCGGCTCGGATCGAGTTGGGCCCCGGGGAACGCGGGCAGCTCGGCCAGGGCCGCGGGCCGCTTGCCGGCGAGGCCATAGCGGTCGACGCCGTCTCGCTCGAACAGACCCGGTCCGAAGCCGAAGGTGACGGTGAGGTTGGCGGGGCCCGAGTTGAGCGCCTCACCGGTGTCGACCGGCGGGCGGGGCAGGGCATCGTCCACGGTGCCGGCCGGGTCTCCCGTGCTCAGCGCCGCCGCGGTCGCCGTCCAGGTCGCGAGCAGGGCGGCGACCTCGTCACCGGAACCGGACGTCAGGTCGAAGGCGGCGATGTGCAGGTGATCCTGGGCCGGGGTGGCGATGCCCGCCTGATGGTCGCCCCAGAACGGCACGAACGAGGCCTGCTCGTCGGTCGGGGAGCCCGACGCACTGGCCGACTCGGCCCGTTGGCCGCCGACCAGCGCGCTGACTCCCACCCCGAGCCCGGCGCCACCGGCCCCGGCAAGGAACGCGCGTCGATCGATGCGCCGGCGGGCGGCGGTCAAGGGGGCACCGGAAGGGCGAGGGCTGCACCCGCGGCCGCCATGGCGTCAGCCACGGCATCGATCGCATCGGCGAGCGTGCGGAGGACCGACGCCGACCACGGCGACGCCTCCACCTCGACGACCGCGCTCGAGGCCGCCTGGGCCTGCGCCACGCGCTCGGTCAGCGTGGCGGCCACCTTCGGATCCCGTCGAGTGAGCGCGTCGCCGTAGGCCCTTGCGAAGGTTGCCGCTCCGTCAACTGCACCGGCCGCGGCAAGGACCTGCGATCGGCCGATCGGCCCGTCGGCCCCGGCGAGATGCGTCGAGGGGGTCGAACCCAGGTAGCCGACCTGGTCGGGCGCCACCGACGTCGGTGCGATCGAGACGGTGCCGATCCGCGCCCCCAGCGCCGTGAGCTGCTCCTGCACCTGGGCGGCGACGGCCGCCAGCCCCGCGGTCGAGCCGTCGATCCACAGACCCGCGTCGATCTGCGGCAGGCCACCCGAGGTGGGGGTCGGCGGGCCGGTCGGATCGATGCTGGCGCCGAGGTCCTGGCGACCGGAGACCGGCACCGCAGTGAAGTCGCGAGCGGCCGGTTCCAGCTGCCCGTAGCTCCTTCGCACCTCGGCCTCGGCCTGACGGGCAGCGGCCAGGTCACCGGCGTCGCACGCCCGGCGGAGCTCTCCCGCCGCGGCCGCCGCATGCTCGGCAACCGCCGTCAGCGCAGCCCGGTAGGCACCGGTGGCGGCGACGAGGTCCGGGGCCGGACCCACCCCGGCGTCGCCGGCTCCGTCACCGACCTGGATGCTGCCCCCTGCGACCGTGGGGCCCAGCCGGCACACGGACCGATAGCTGCCGGCCGGCAAGTCCAGCGAGAGGACGGCCTTGTCGCCGTCGGCGATCCGGTCGAGTTGGCCGACGGCGGCATCGCCGCTGATGACCGCGAACGAGGCGCTCGCACCGCTGGAGTTGGACGCGGTGAACGCGACCAGCCCCGGTCGGACCCTGATCTGGTCCGGCGAGCACCCGCCGGCCGCCAGAGAGACGTCGACCTGCTGCGCCCCGGCCGGGACGTCGGCGGTCGGGGACGCCGACGGATGTGATCCGGAGCATCCGGCCACCGCCAGAGCGACCAGCATGGCCACCACCCTCGAGCGAACCTGCATCGCGCAGAGCGTAGTGACGACCTGTCGCCGGGTCTGGGCGACCCTGGGCCGAGCCGAGTCGGGCCGCGGTTTGACGGGCGTCCCCGATCGCGTGACCATCGGCGCACCGCAACCGGGGGGTTCTGATGCGTCGTCGTGTCCTGTTGGCCGTGCTGGCCGTGCTGTCGATCGTCGTGATGGGCTGCGACCTGCGCACGACGACGCCTCCGGGCACCGCCCCGGTTCGCTACCGCGACGCGGTGTTCACCAACGTTGTGACCACCAGCGACATCACCTACGGCAGCGCGGTGGACCAGTCGGGGCAGACCGTCACGCTGAAGCTCGACTCCTACCTGCCGTCGGGCGACACGGTGACGAAGCGCCCGGCCATCGTGTGGGTCCACGGCGGGTCGTTCAGCTCGGGAGACAAGACCTCGCCCGAGCTCAACGACGAAGCCACGACCTTCGCCAAGAAGGGCTACGTGAACGTGTCGATCAACTACCGGCTGGCCAGCGGCTGCAACGCCGGCACGCCGACGGCGGCCTGCGTGACGTCCATCGTCGACGCGAAGCACGACGCCCAGGCGGCGGTGCGCTTCCTGCGGGCCAACGCTGCGGCCTACGGCGTCGACGCGACCCGCATCGCCGTGGGCGGCACGTCGGCGGGCGCCATCACCGCGCTGAACGTCGGCTTCGACCCAACGGACCCGGGGACCAGCGGCAACCCTGGGTTCTCGTCCGCCGTCCAAGCCGCGGTCTCGCTGTCGGGGGCGGCCATCCTCACCACCCCGAGCCAGGGGGACGCGCCGAGCCTGCTGTTCCACGGCACGGCCGATCCTCTCGTGCCGTACCAGTGGGCGGTCGACACCCAGACCCACGCGACCACGGCCGGGCTCGTGTCCGAGCTCACCAGCTGGACCGGTGACGGCCACGTGCCCTACCTGCAGCACCGCGACCAGATCCTGAGCGAGACCACCAACTTCCTCTACTGGACGTTGAACCTCACCAGCGCGGCGCGCTGAGCCCGGTCGGCCCGCCCGGGCCGGACGCGAATCCCGTTGACACCTCGCGCGCCCGGCTCCAGAGTGGGCGCCTCATGACCGCGCCGCTCACCGTTCGATGCACCGCTCCCGGCACCCGCTGGTCGAGCCGCGTCCCGATGGCGACGACACGCAGGTCCGACGACCAACGAGAGCAGCGCTCCGCCCGCTGATCCCCCGCCACCGCACACGCGGCGGCGAAGCGATGGATCGATGGGCGGGAGGCGCTGCGACCGCCGCGCCAGGGGCGCGGCCGGCCGCGACGGCGACGACCTGGACGAGAAAAAAGAGAGAGAGAGAGAGAGAGAGCGAGAGAGAGATGCCCACCACCATCAACGACAAGCTCATCTCCTGGGCGACCGACATCGACCCCGGGACCATCCGGCAGGCCGAGAAGACGGCCCGCCTGCCCATCGTCGAGGGCCACGTCGCGCTCATGCCCGACGCCCACGTCGGCATCGGCGCCACCGTCGGCTCGGTCATCCCGACCAGGGGCGCGGTCATCCCCGCCGCGGTCGGCGTCGACATCGGCTGCGGCATGATCGCCACCGAGCTCGACGTCACCGAGAGCCAGCTGCCCGACGCCCTCGAGCCGCTGCTCGGCCGCATCGAGCGGGCGATCCCCGCCGGTGTCGGCCAGGGCCACGACGACGTCGAGCCGCGGCGGCCGACGCGCTGGCTGGCCGCCCACCGTCCGGCCACCGAGCTGTCGAGCTGATCAGGTCGACCAAGGCCGCCAAGCAGTTCGGCACGCTCGGCTCGGGCAACCACTTCGTCGAGCTCTGCGTCGACGAGCGCGACCGGGTCTGGGTGGTGCTGCACTCGGGCAGCCGGGGCATCGGCAACCAGCTGGCCCAGATGCACATCGCCACGGCTCGCCGGCTGGCCAAGGACCTCGAGCTGCGGCTCGAGGACCCCGACCTGGCCTACTTCGTGCGAGGGCACGCCGGAGTTCGAGCGCCTACATCGCCGACATGCTGTGGGCCCAGGACTACGCCCGGGCCAACCGCGACCAGATGATGGACAACGCGCATGCGCGAGGTGTTCGCGTTCCTCGGCACCGGCCGCGAGACGCAGCGCATCAACTGCCACCACAACTTCACCCAGCGCGAGGTGCACGGCGGCGACGAGCTGTGGATCACCCGCAAGGGTGCGATCAAGGCCGACACCGGCGACCTCGGGGTCATCCCGGGCTCGATGGGCACGCGCAGCCTACATCGTGGCCGGCAAGGGCAACGCGGCCAGCTGGACGTCGTGCTCGCACGGCGCCGGCCGTCGCTACAGCCGGACCAAGGCCAAGAAGCTGTTCACCGCCGACGACCTGGCCGAGCAGATGACGGGCAAGGTCTGGCTGTCGGGACGGGCCGGTGCGCTGGTCGACGAGATCCCGTCGGCCTACAAGGACATCGACCAGGTGATGGCCGACCAGGCCGACCTGGTCGAGGTCCTGCCACACCCTGCGCCAGGTCCTCAACTACAAGGGCACCTGACCGGGACAAGGGCACCGACCGGGCCGGAGGTGTGAGACTGAGGCCATGACCGACGTCTCCACCTCCAGCCTCGCCGACGCCCGTCGCCTGGCGGCCACGCTCGAGCCGTTCACCGGGCAGGTGTACTTCTCGCCCGAGTGCCACGCCGAATACGAGGCGCTGGGGTTCGGGCCCAGCCCCGGCGCCCTCGGCGAGGTGCACATGCCCGACGGACCGGCCTACTTCTGCAGCCGCGGCTCGGTCATGGGGCAGGTGCCCGGCGAGCTGATCGCGTCGGCCTTCGGCGTGTTCAACCCCGCCGTCGTGGTGCCGGCCGTCGACGCGGGCTGGGCGCTGACCGACGCCGACACCATCTGCGCCGCCCGCACCCGGGGCGCCACCGCGCAGCTGGTGCGGATCCTCGGCCCCGAGCCCGACGGCCTCGACCGGGCCACCGAGCTGCTCGGTCGCGCGACGGCGCCGCTGCGACCGGAGGGCAAGGCGCTGTTCGCCGGCCAGCTCGCTCTGGGGCTGCCCGGCGATCCGATGGGCGACGCCTGGCGCCTGGCCGACATGCTGCGGGAGTTCCGGGGCGACGCGCACATCGCGGCGTGGACGTCGGCCGGGTTCGACGCCACCGAGATCGGCCTGTTGACCGAGCTGTACTGGGGCCTGCCCATGCGCTCCTACGTGCGGAGCCGGGCATGGTCGAACGACGACCTCGACGCGGCCGAGGCCCGCCTGCGCGACCGCGGCCTGCTCGACGGCGACGGGATGTCGGCCGAGGGCCGGAGCCAGCGGGAGGCGGTCGAGGTCGCCACCGACGCCCAGTGCCAGCCGATCCTCGACGCGCTGGGCGACGATCTCGACGAGCTGATCGAGATCATCGAGCCGTGGGGTGCGGCCATCCGCGCCGCCGGCGGCTACCTGCCGGGTGGCCCCCACACGATGGCCGCCGGCGCGGCCCGCTGACGCGGCACCGCCGGTTTCACACCGGGCGGTCGGGCTCGATGTCCCAGCCGTGGTGGACGAGGTCGTGGACCATGTAGCGACCGAGTGACTCCACCGTGAAGATCGATCCGTTCGAGCGGAAGCCCTTGCGGGACCACTGATCGGGGAGCACCGCGTCGTAGGCCGCGGCCAGGCCGTCGAGCGACGCCACCAGCTCGACCGCGACCACCGCCGGATCCTGGAGGTCGTAGCGATCGACCAGCGCAGTCTCGTCCTGGTCCCAGTTGGCGAACTGCGGCTCGTCCTCGCCGAGCATCAGCGCCAGGCGCTCACCGAAGATGTGGCCGACGTCACGCAGGTGGCAGCCGTACTCGAGCACGGACCACACCTCCGGTGCCGGGCGCTCACGTGCGTCGTCACGACCGAGGTGCTGCTCGAACCGCCCGGCCACCGCCCGGGTGGTGCCGCCGATCTGGTCCCGGGCCAGCTTCCCGGCGTCGAACCCGCAGTCGGGGCAACGCTGCTCGAGGACCCAGGTCCAATCCTTGGTGTCGACCATGCGAGAGCCTCGCGCGCCACCCCGGCCCACCCCGACGAAGTGCGCCGACCGATCAGGCCGAGGGCTTGCGGCCGAGGCCGAAGAGCTGCTGGCCGACCTTGCGCATCTGGATCTCCTCGGACCCCTCGGTGATGCGGTAGCGGCGGTGGTGGCGGTAGATGTGCTCGAACGGCATGTGGCGGGTGTAGCCCATGCCTCCGCAGGTCTGCATGGCCCGGTCCGCCGCCTCGCACGCCAGGCGGTTGGCCCGGTAGTTGCACATGGCCACGAGGTGGGTGACCTCCATGTGGTGCTGGCGATCGAGCGACCACGCGGTCGAGCGGATCAGCTGGCGCAGCATGGCCGCGTCGGTGTGCAGCTCGACCAGCGGGAACTGGATCGCCTGGTTCCGTGAGAGCGGCTTGCCCCACGTGACCCGCTGGTTGGCGTAGGCGACGGCCTCGTCGATGCAGTACTGCGCGGCACCGAGCGACGACGCGGCCTGCCGGATGCGGTTCTCGTGCACGAAGTGCTGGGCCAGCTCGAGGCCTCGGTCGACCTCGCCGAACACCGCGTCGGCCGGGATGCGCACGTCGGTCATGGTGACCTCGGCGTGGTCGGTGGGCATGTTGAAGGTCCACCAGTAGAAGTCGATGTCGAACCCGGGTGCGTCGACCGGCACCAGCAGCGCCGATGATGCCGAACGGCGAGCCCGGCTCGCCCGAGGTGCGGGCGAACACGATGTCGTGGGTGGCGTGGTGCAGTCCGGAGTTGAACCGCTTCCCGCCGTTGATCACCCACTCGTCGCCGTCGAGCACGGCCGTCGTCTCGAGGTAGGTCGCATCCGATCCGTGGCCCGGCTCGGTGAGGCCGAAGGCCAGCCGCCGGCTCCCGTCGAGGAAGCCGGGCATCCACTCGGCCTTCTGCTCGTCGGTCCCGAAGTCACGCATCATCAGCACGGTCGGGAAGTTGCCGATGATCGAGCTCTCGTTCTGCAGGTCGTTGTGCAGGCCGAGGCCCTTGGCCGCGAGGTGCTCGCGGATGATGGCCATCTCGAGGTTCGAGGCGTCGTGGCCGCCGTACTCGGCCGGCAGGGCCCACTGCAGCCAGCCGGCCGCCCGGGCCCGGCGGCGCATCTCGGCCAGCAGCGCCTCCCAGTCGCCCCGCGGGATGCCGCCGGCCTCGAAGTCGGTCCGGGCCCACTCCCGGCGATGGTCGAAGAACCGGGCGTTGTCGTCCTCGAGCTCGAGCGGCCGGATCTCGGCCTCGATGAACGCGTCGATCGCGTCGAGCGTCTGCTGGATGTCCTGCGGCACCTCGAAGTCCACCGGGTCCCCCTCTCGCCGGCCGGATCGCCGGAGCGGGGTCACCGTAGGCCCTCACTCCAGCAGGATCCGTCGGACGCGCCTAGTTTGACGCCTCGTTGAACTCTGGGGGTTCCACCATGCCGACGTCCACCGTCCGTCCCGCTCCTGCGACCACCGGTCGCCCGAGACGCAAGGTCGCGGTGCTGCTCGCCGTGGCCGCCGTGCTGGCCGCGAGCTGCAGCCTGCACAGCGCCGGGGTGCAGGGCCAGACCCTGACCGCCATCGACGCCCAGGAGGAGAGCTTCTTCTCCGACGGCGACGAGCCCTACGTCGCGGTGATCCAGTTCCGGGTGACGCCGGGCATCGCCGGCTCGACCCAGGTGCGCTTCCTCGGGAACCTGTCCGAGATCGCCACCCACATCGACGACGGCGACTCGGCCTCCATCCCGGCGGCCATGGCCGCCACCTCGTTCCCGAACGTGCTGACCGCCGACATCGGCGACATCCTCGCCGGGCGCTCACCCGAGATCGTCGGCGCCGTGACCGTCGCCATGGAGAGCGACGCCAGCCCGTGGAGCGCCATCAACGGGATCATGAACGACGTCACCAACGAGCTCGACGCCCAGCTCCGGGCCCAGATCGAACCGCTGTCGTTCAGCCAGATCCTCGATCCGGCCACCGCCGCCGACCGGCTGGCCGAGGCTGCCCGCCGGGTCGAGGCCGCCGCCACCCCGTCGTTCTGGCGGGGCGTCGGCATCTGGTTCAGCTCGTTCGGCGATCCCGACGACGTCATCGGCTTCAAGGTGCTGTTCCTGGTCGGCGTCACCGGCGACCTGGCCGACACGGTCGACGCCAAGCTGGCCTCCGGCCTCCCCGACACGGTCGTCGGGCGCGCGCTGCGGGCCGGACCGCTCGACGTCGACTACTCCGGCGACGGCGCCACCTACCGCATCCGCTGGAACGTCACCACCAGCTGACCGAGCGTCACCAGGGCGGCGCTCGTCAGGGACGTCGGGCGAGGTGGGCCTCCACCGCCGCGAGCCAGAGCTCGGGCCGCTCGACCTGGGGAGAGTGGCCGGCATCGGGGATCACGACGAGCACCGCGTCGGGGATGGTCGCGGCCAGCTCGTCGCTGGCCTCCCGCAGCCCCGTGTCGAGCTCGCCCACCAGCACCGTGGTGGCCAGGTCGAGCGCGGCGAGGTCGTCGAGCACCGAGCGGTAGGTCAGGAGCTCCTCGCCGAGCGCTACGAACGCCACCGCATCGAGGTGCTCGAAGCTGTGGCAGAGGCGCTCGCGGCCGGCGTCAGCCGCGGGCCCCTCCCCGAGGAACGGCGAGATCGGGTCGAAGACCGCCATCGAGCCCTGCGCCCGGGCCATCTCGATGCCGCCCCGCATGATGTCGGTGCTCGGGCCTTCCGGGCTCGGCCGTCCGCCCGTGTCCATGAGCACGAGCGAGCGCAGCCGGTGCGGCTTGCGCACCGCGTAGCGCTGGGCCACGACGCCCCCCATCGAATGGCCGAGCAGGTCGAACCGGTCGAGGCCGAGCGCATCGACCGTCGCGGCCAGGTCGTCGACGAGCTGATCGAACCTGTAGGTCGCGGCATCGCCGGTGTTGGTGCTCGAGCCGTGGCCCCGGTGCTCGATCGTCCACACCGTGCGGTGCACCGACAGCGGACCGACCACCCCGGACCAGTCGGAGGCGTTGCCCGTGAACCCGTGCAGCAGCACGAGCGGCGTCACGTCGTCCCTGCCTCCGTGGCGCTGAGCCGCCACCTCGATACCGTTGACCGCGACCTGCATCGGGTCCCCCTCCCGTCCGAGACGACCGCAGACGTTACCGGTCGGTAGCCGACCGGAGCCGGTCCAGGTGTGCCATAGATCACTTCGCTTTCGCTCGCGATTGGGTCGTTCGACTCTGAATTGACAGTCGTCTGCCGCCGATGAAGGACAGGTCCACCGACGACGAGGAGCAGCCAGGGGACGTCCCGGCACCCTCGCGACTCGACTGGAACCGGGAGATGGCCTCCCACCACCCTCGACCTACGGAGTCCATGCTCGTGTTCGATTCGATGCGCATCCGCACCAAGCTGGCCGTGGCGCTGATCATCCCCCTCGTCGCGCTCGTCGCCCTCTCGTCGGTGGCCATCTCCGCCTCCAACCAGAAGGCCGACGACGCGGCCGCCAGGGCCAACAAGATCAACGACCAGGTCGACCTGGCCACCGCCTCGCTCGGCCCGTCCGGCGTCATCACCGCCCTCCAGAACGAGCGCCAGGGCGAGGCCATCGACCTGATCGGCGTGGCCGACATCGCCCTCCAGCCCGGCCAGACGCCCCGAGAACCTGCGGGAGGCCGACGACGCCGCCATCGCGCAGTTCAAGGCGGCCATCGCCAGCCGGTCCGAGGCCGTGCAGGAGGCGTACCAGCCGGCCATCGACGCCATCAACACGATCCCCGGCGCTCCGGGCCGCCTCGGACGCCTACGACGGTCCCCGCACCCTCGACGGTGCCGCGGACATCTCGTCGAACACCTTCGACAAGTACACCGACCATCGCTCAACGCGGTGTTCGACGGCAACACCCGTGTCGCCCTCGGCCATCGACGACGCCCAGCTCCGGGCCGGCGCCACCTACATCGATCAGTTCAGCCGCTACCAGGAGGTCAACACCCTCCTGCTGGCCAAGATCGCCAACGCCGCCACCAAGCCCGGCGGCGTCACCGGTGACCTCGAGGCCTACGGCCTGGCCGCCGGCTACAACGCCGAGGCCAACGACCTCAAGGCCGACATGGCCCTCAGCAGCGAGTCCGTTCTACCAGGACCTGACCACCACGACCTTCGCCAGCCCCGACCTCGCCGCTCTCCGACGACGTCATCGACACGCGGCCTCAGCGGCAGGACGATCGACACCGCCGACGCTCATCGGCGGCCAGATGACCAAGGGCGCCCACGTCTACTCCGAGACCGTGGCCAGCCGCCGCCGACCACCTGCAGGCCGAGGCCACGGCGCTGACCGCCAGCGCCCAGAAGGAGCAGTCGGACGCCGAGAGCCAGGCCCGGCTCGTGCTCCTCGCCACCGGTGCGGTGCTGCTGCTCGCCGTCGGCGTCACGCTGCTGGCCAGCCGCTCGATCACCAAGCCCCTCGCCCGCCTCGTCGGCGACGCCGAGGACATGGCCAGCACCCGCCTGCCCAACACCGTGCAGGACATCCTCGACGCCCCGCTCGGTGACGACGTGGCCATGCCCGACCTGGCCGAGGTCGACCACTCCGGCGGCTACGAGATCGCCGAGGTCGCCACGGCCCTCAACACGGTGCAGGCCAGTGCGGCCGAGCTCGCCGTCGAGCAGGCCGTGCTCCGCCGCAACATCGCCGACTCGTTCGTGAACCTCGGCCGTCGCAACCAGAACCTCCTCAACCGCCAGCTCGAGTCGATCACCGAGATGGAGCGCCAGGAGAGCGATCCCGAGGAGCTCCAGAAGCTCTTCACCCTCGACCACCTCGCCACCCGCATGCGCCGCAACGCCGAGTCGCTGCTGCTGCTGGCCGGGCTCGAGCCCCACCGCCAGTGGTCCGCTCCGGTGGCCATCGTCGACGTCCTCCGCGGCGCCCTCGGCGAGGTCGAGGACTACGACCGGGTCGTCATCGACGAGCTCGACCCGGCGACGATCAGCGGCACCGCCGCCGCCGACCTCACCCACATGGTGGCCGAGCTGCTCGAGAACGCCCTCAACTTCTCGCCCCCCGGGCGCGACGTCGAGATCATCGGTCGGGCCCAGGGCGACGGCTACGTGCTGGCCATCGTCGACAACGGCATCGGCATGAGCGACGAGGACATGGCCCAGGCGAACATCCGCCTGGCCGGCGCCGAGTCGTTCACCGTCGCTCCGTCCCGCTACCTCGGCCACTACGTCGTCGGTCGCCAGGCCGCCCGGCTCGGCACCTTCGTCACCCTGCACAAGACGCCGGCCGGCGGCATCACCGCCGCCATCGAGCTGGCGTCGGTGCTGAGCGACAACGAGACCACCCTGGCCGACGAGCCGGCCTTCAGCCCCGAGGCCCTCATCCCCGAGCGCATCACCCAGGCCGACCAGGCCCAGGCCGAGCCGATCGCGACCGAGCCGGCGCGCCGGCATCTACGACGTCGAGACCGTGGACGAGGCCCCGGCCACCCTGGCCGAGGCCCTGGGCACGCCGCTCGACGACGCCGAGATCCTGGCCGAGCCGGTGGCGGCCGCCGTCCCCAGCACGACCGGCACCACGGCCGCTCGGCCGAGCCCACCGGGCCGACCACGGCCAGCGGCTACAAGAAGCGGGTGCGGGGCGCCAACACGCCCAACACCAACGTGCTGTCCGCCCGGGGCGACGACACCGCCGACGCCGAGGCGGCCGACGACGGCCAGACCACCCGCAGCGCCCTCTCGGGCCTGCAGGCCGGCATGCAGCGTGGCCGGGCCGAGGCCACCAACGAAGAGACACGAGGAGGGCTGATGAGCATCACCGAGGACGCCACCCAGTTCAACTGGATGCTGAACAACTTCGTCAAGGACACCAGCGGCGTCACCGACGCCGTGGCCGTGTCGTCCGACGGGCTGCTGATGGCCATGTCGAACACCCTCGACCCCGGCGGAGCCGACCAGGTCGCCGCCATCATCTCCGGCTTCGTGAGCCTCGGCCAGGGCACCACCCGGTGCTTCGGCTTCGGTGACCTCGACCAGATCATCGTGGCCATGAAGAAGGGCTTCCTCTTCGTGACCGCGATGGGCACGGCCGGCTGCCTCGGCGTCGTGACCTCGCCGAACTGCGACATGGGCAACGTCGGCTACCAGATGTCGCTCCTCGTCGAGCGGGCCGGCCAGATGCTCACCCCCGAGCTCGTGAACGAGCTCAAGAACCTGGTGCTCGCGGGGTGAGCGAGCAGCCGGCGCAGGCGGCGGGGCACGACTTCGTCCGGCCGTTCATCATGACGCGCGGCCGCACGAAGACGACGCGCACCGACCTGCGGTTCGAGACGCTCGTGCAGCGGGTCGACGACGGGCCGATCGACGCTGCGGTTCCGTCCGAACAGGTCGCGATCCTCGAACCTCGCGACCGACGCCATCTCGGTGGCCGAGCTGGCCGCCGAGCTGCACCTCGTCATCGGCGTCGTGACCGTCCTGATCAACGACCTGCTCGACGCCGGGATGCTCGTGATGCACGCCGACGGGGGTGGCTTCGTCGACGACGACGCCGAGTTCGACATGCTCAGCCGCATCGCCAACAAGATCCGCACCCTCTGATGTCCCCCTCCGACCGAAGGAACGTGGCCGTGGCCGCCAAGACCGAGACCCGACCGAGCACGAGCACGACCAAGTCCCCGCCGATGTCGGTGAAGATCGTCATCGCCGGCGGCTTCGGCGTGGGCAAGACCACCATGGTCGGCACCCTCTCCGACATCCCGCCGCTGACCACCGAGGCGGCGATGACGACGGCCAGCGTCGGCATCGACGACACCAGCAAGGTGTCGAGCAAGACCACCACCACGGTGGCCATGGACTTCGGTCGCATCGCCATCGACGAGGACATGGTGCTGTTCCTGTTCGGCACCCCCGGCCAGGACCGCTTCGGCTTCATGTGGGACGACCTCATCGTCGGCGCCCTCGGCGCCGTCGTGCTGGTCGACCTCCGTCGCATCGACGACTGCTTCCCGGCCATCGACTACTTCGAGTCGCGCAACATCCCGTTCGTCGTGGCGATCAACCGCTTCGAGGGCAGCGACTCCCCCGACGTCACCGAGGTCCGCGAGGCCCTCGACCTCGACGCCGAGCACCCGATCGTGCTGTGCGACGCCCGCTACAAGGAGTCGGTGAAGGGCGCGGTGCTGTCGCTCATCGAGCTGCTCATGTCGAAGTCCCGCCGGCGCCAGTCCGACAGCCGCAGGTTGCTCTAGCCGAGCGGCCTACTGGCTGGTGTCGCTCGGGCGCTCGCGCAGGCGGACCTCGTGGGAGTTCTGCAGGTAGGTCTGGTGCGAGACCGGCACCAGCACCGCGCTCTCGTGGAACGAGCGCAGGGTGGTCGAGCCGCAGCTGATCATGGTGGCGCGGAGCTTGGCGATGGTGAGCGACACGTTGTCGTAGAGGCTGCCGGCGTAGGGCACGTAGCCGTCGACGCCCTCCTCGAAGACCAGCGCCGCCTCGCCGGCCTCGTCGTGCTGGTCGTAGCGCGACCAGTTGCGGGCCCGCTGCGAGCCCTCGCCCCAGTACTCCTTGAGGAACTGGCCGTCGACGGTGACGAGCCGCGACGGGCTCTCGTCGAAGCGGGCGAAGTAGCGGCCCAGCATGACGAAGTCGGCGCCGAGGGCGAAGGCGATGGCCATGTGGTACTCGCTGAGCAGGCCGCCGTCGCAGCAGATCGGCACGTACTCGCCGGTCTCCTCGGCGAAGCGGTCGCGCTCGGCCACGACGTCCATGAGCGCCGAGGCCTGGCCCCGGCCGATGCCCTTCTGGTCGCGGGTGATGCAGATCGACCCGCCACCGATGCCGACCTTCACGAAGTCGGCGCCGGCCTCGGCCAGGTAGCGGAAGGCCCGGGCGTCGACGACGTTGCCGGCGCCGATGCGCACGTCGTCGCCGTAGGTCTCGCGGACGAAGTCGAGGGTGTGCTGCTGCCAGACCGAGTAGCCGTCGGAGGAGTCGATGCAGAGGATGTCGGCGCCCGGCCTCGACCAGCGCCGGGATGCGCTCGCGGTAGTCGTGGGTGTTGACCCCGGCGCCGACCATGAAGCGCTTGTCGGCGTCGATCGTCTCGTTGTGGAACCGCTTGTGCAGCTCGTAGTCGCGTCGCAGCACGATGGACTCGAGCCGACCCTCGGGCCCGACGATGGGCAGCACGTCGAGGCGGTTCTCCCAGATCAGCGTGTTGGCGTCGGACAGCGAGATCGACGGCGGTGCGGTGACCAGGTCGGACGCCGAGCGCATGCGGGTGTCGACGGTGTTGTCGAGGCGGTGGCGCTTGGGGTGGAAGTCGTGGGTGGAGATCAGGCCGAGGAACAGGCCGTGCGAGCTGCCGTCGTCGGTGACCACCGCGATGTCGCGGTCGGCCGAGCTCAGCAGGTGGGTCAGCTCGCCCAGCGTGGCGGTGGGCTTGACGTTGATCTCGCTGTAGCGGAAGCCGGCCTTGTGCCGCTTGACGCTGCCGACCATCTCGGCCTGCTCGCGCGATGCTCTGGTCGTGGTGGATGAAGCTGATGCCGCCGCACTGGGCGAGGGCCACCGCCAGCTCGGGCGACGACACCGCCTGCATGATGGCGCTGGTCAGCGGCACGGCGATGCGGATGGCGGACTCCTCGCCCACCCGGTGCCGCACGATCGGGGCGCTGAAGTCGACGTTCTCGGGGACGCAGTCCTCGGTGGTGAGGTTGGGGAGCAGCAGGTACTCGTTCAGGGTCCTGGACGTCTCGTCGGCGATCCGCATGCCTCTCCTCGAGCTCCTCGGTGTGGGGGGATTCGGGCGATGCTACCAGTCGTCCTCCCGGGCACCGGCCTCGCCCGGGGCCCGACCCGGTCCCAGGCGGCCCGGTTCGGCTCAAGGCGGGCGCCGGGTCGGTCGATGCACCGGGCACCGATTTCGTCGACGGTCTCGACCTGATCGACATCGGTCCGTCATACTTTCGTCACCGTTTCGTCATCAGCCTCAGGACGCCAGCCGATGCCCCGAAAGCTCCTCATCATCCCGCTCGTCGTCGCCCTCTTGGCCGTCGCGGCGGCCTGCACCCCCCGCGACGTCGCCTCCAGCAGCTGCACCGACGGCAAGCGGCCGATGTACCGCGTGCCCGACCACCGCGGTCAGCCCCTGGCCCGGCGGCCTGCTCAAGCTGCCCGATCACACGACCGTCGACGCCACCAACCGCACCTTCGACGACTCCGTGCTCGACGCGGACGGCTTCGGCGCCGGCGTGAAGTACCACTACAAGGACACCTCCCGCCACGACCTCTGCATGGTCGGGGGCACCATCACCAGCAGCATCGATCCCGAGAACACGCCGTGGGAGACCTGGCACCGCGTCACCGGCCTGTCGGTCCTCACCCCGAACTTCCAGGTCGTCGGCACCCGGATCTACAACCAGGGCGACGGCATCGAGTTCGACCCGACGGCCACCAACTGGAAGGTCACCGGGGTGAACATCGACGGCCCCAACGGCCGCTCCGGCTACATCCACGACGACTGCATCCAGAACGACAGCATGAACAGCGGCGTCGTCGACGACGGCAAGTTCGACGGCTGCACGCGTCTTCATGTCCTCGATGGACAACGAGGCGCCCTTCACGAACGGGGGCAGCAACCGGGTCGAGGTGACGAACACGCTGGTCTGGCTGCGTCCGTACCACAACAGCTACAGCACGGCGAAGTACGGCTACGACCGCCACGGCGGCTTCTTCAAGTGGGCCTCGAACCCGTCCAAGGACGGCGTGGCCCCGAAGCTGAACGTGCACGACTCGACGTTCCGGGCCGACGACCCCGGCGCCTACGGCGGCAACGCCAACGGGTTCCTGGGCCTGCCGCCCGGCACGGCCTGCAACAACGTCACGCTGATCAACACCCAGAACTGGCCGGCCGACGAGCTGGCGTCGTGGACGAGCCAGTGCACCAACCTCACGCTGGCCGGCACGTCGACCTGGAACAGCAAGACCGCGACCTGGGACGCGAACCACCCCGGGCTCTGAGCCGCTGGCCCTCCGGGTGGGCCGGGTCGGCGAAGCTGTAGCCCGCCTCATCCCCCCGGACGCGACGGAGCACGAGACCTTGGACCTGTTCTTCTTCGACCAGGAGCGACTGACGTCGATCGCGGCCGCCAACGCGGCGGCCTACCGGTCCGCCCAGCCGTTCCCCCACATCGTCCTCGACGACTTCCTGCCCGACGACGTCATCGGCCGGATCATCGAGGAGTTCCCGGGCCCGCGCGACCTCGACTGGGAGCGGTTCGACGCCGAGCAGGAGGTCAAGCTGGCCACCGACGACACCCGGGCGATCCCGCCCTTCACCCGCCACGTCCTCGACCAGTTCAACTCCGAGACGATGGTCGACTTCCTCGAGCAGCTCACCGGCATCTCCGGGCTCATCCCCGATCCGCACTTCTGGGGCGGCGGCCTGCACCAGATCGAGCGGGGCGGCCACCTCAAGGTGCACTCCGACTTCAACTGGCACGAGGAGCTGCTGCTCGACCGGCGGCTCAACCTGATCGTGTACCTGAACGAGGACTGGGACCCGTCCTGGGGCGGCGGCCTCGAGCTCTGGGACCGGGACATGACCGCCTGCCAGGAGCGGGTCGTGCCCGTCGCCAACCGGTGCGTCATCTTCAACACCACCGACTTCAGCCTGCACGGCCACCCCGACCCGCTGGACTGCCCGCCGGACCGCACCCGACGGTCGATGGCGCTCTACTACTACAGCAACGGCCGTCCGGCCGCGGAGCTCAGCACGTCGCGGACGCACCGACTTCCGGCCCCGGCCGGGCGAGGAGTGGCGCCGCCAGGCGGGCGACGGCCCGCGCTACGCCCGACTGGATCCCGCCGGCCCTGCGTGCCGCTGGCCAAGAAGGCCCGCGACCGGGTCGCAAGGCCGCTCAAGCCCGTGACGCTGGCTCGGCGACGTCAGGTCGGTCGGCGGCCAGCCGTCGCGCCACTCGGCCCGCCGGTGCCCAAGCGCCGTCCAGGTGCTCGGCGCGGTGCGCGAGCCTCGCCGGCGCCGGGCGCAGCCGGCGGACCACGCCGGCCAGCCGGGCCCGCACCGCGACGCCGGCCAGCAGCAGCGCCTCGGCCACCTGGCGCCGGCGACCCGGCCAGAGCTTGCGGACCAGGCTCACCTTGCCCCGGTAGAGCAGGATCTCCATGTCGCACCGCGGCGGACGACGCGCCGCCGACGTGGGTGATGCCGGCGTCCGGGGTGATCATCGGCCGGTAGCCCGGCCGCGGCCGCTCGGATGCCGAGGTCGAAGTCCTCGCCGTACATGAAGAACCGCTCGTCGAAGCCGCCGAGGCGCTCCCAGGCCGTCCCGGTCGGCCAGCAGCAGGCACCCCGAGACGACGTCGACCGGGCGCTCGACGTCGCGGGCCCACGGCCCGATGCCCTCGGGGTTGAAGCGCGGCGCTCGAGGCGAACGCGGTCGACAGGCCGGTGGCGAAGCAGAACGTGCTCCACAGCGTCGGGCGCCCCCAGCACGACATCGGGTCGACGTCGCCGTCGGCGGTGTAGATCCGACCGCCGTAGAGCCCGCCGGCGGGCTCGACGCCGGGCCAGGTCGAGCAGCGCGGCCAGGCAGCCCGGCAGCATCACGGCATCGGGGTTGAGCAGCAGCACGTAGCGGCTCGAGCTCGACCGCGGCCGCCGGTTGCAGGCCCGGGCGAACCCGAGGTTCTCCGGTCGACCGGACGAGGTGCGACCTGCGGGCCACCGCTGCTCGACCAGGTCGGCGGTGCCGTCGGTCGAGGCGTTGTCGAGCACGACGACCTCGGAGCCGTCGTCGGGGAGCTCGGCCAGCACGCTGTCGAGGCAGGCGCCGATGTGCTCGCGAGCTGTTGTAGGTGACGACGACGACGTCACCAGCGGGCCGTCAGTCGCCACGCCGGCCACCGAGCGGCGACGGGCGGGCCGAGCCGTCGCCGCTGCGGAAGTAGACGTCGTGCCAGACCTCGAGCGACAGCAGCGTCCAGATCCGGATCGACTCGTCGCGCCGGCCCGACTCGTGGGTGTCGAGCAGCGTCCGCACCGCGACCGGGTCGAGGGTGCGTGCCGACGAACGAGCTCGGCCCGAGCAGCATGTCGCGGGCCATGTCCCGGAGGTGGTCGCGGAACCAGGCGTCGAGCGGCACCCGGAAGCCGACCTTGCGGCGGTCGACGATGCTCTCGGGCAGGTGCCGGCGGGCCACCTGCTTGAGCACCCACTTCGTCTGGCCGCCGGTGCACCTTCACCCGCGACGGCAGCGAGAAGGCCAGCTCGACCAGCTGGTGGTCGAGGAACGGCGGTCGCAGCTCGACCGAGGCGGCCATGGCCATGCGGTCGCCCGCGCTCGAGCAGGTTGTCGGCCAGCCAGCCCTGGCAGTCGAACGCCAGCATGCGCTCGATGGCGTCGACGCCGCCGAGGGCACCGGCGTCGGCGGGCGCTGGAGCGATGCCCGGCCAGCAGCGTCCGCCGCTCGGGCGCGGTGAACGGCGCGAACCACGACGCCAGCCGGTCGACCTCGGTGGGCGCGGCCAGCGTCCGCAGCGCGATGCGGGCCCGGCCCGGCCGACGCGGGCAGCCGACGCTCGACCGTCGCCGAGCACCGAGCCCGCGGAGCCCGGCCGGCACGCGCGTCGGCCAGGTTCGGTCGCAGCGGGCCAGCTTGTACTTCGGGTAGCCGGCGAACAGCTCGTCGCTGCCCTCGCCCGACAGCAGCACCTTGACCGACTGGCGGGCCAGCGTCGGCCAGCTCGAACACGGCGACGTCGGCCGGCTCGGAGATCGGGGCATCGCGGTGCCAGGTGAGCTGCGGCCAGAGGTCGGCGAAGTTCGCCGGGCTCGACCACCACCTCGTGGTGGTTGGTGCCGAACAGCCCGGCTGACCTCGCGGGCGTGGGGCAGCTCGTCGTAGCGCGGGTCACCGAAGCCGGCCGAGAACGTGTCGACCGGCTCGCCCTCGCGCAGCTTGGTGGCCAGGGCCACGATCAGGCTGCTGTCGACCCCGCCGCTCAGCAGCGAGCCCACCGGGCACGTCGGCGACCAGCGCGCTGCGCGACCGCGTCCTCGAGCCCGGCGGAGACCAGCTCGCACGGCCTCGTCGTCGGCGACATCGCCGCGGCGGCGCCGGTCGGGCACCGTCCAGTAGGGCTCGGGCTCGGTAGCGCCCGTCGGGCCCGACGCGCAGGCGGTGGCCGGGCAGCAGCTTGCGGACGTTCTCGAACAGCGTGTGCGGCGCAGCCACGGCCCGACGCGAGAGGTAGGAGTCGAGGCTCGCGAGGTCGACCGCCGGGCGCGGTCGGCAGGGCCGGCAGCAGCGCCTTGATCTCGGACGGCGAACGCGAACAGGTCGTCGTCGCTGGTAGGTGAACAGCGGGCAGCACGCCGAGGCGGTCGCGGAACAGCCACAGGTCGTCGCCGTCGTGGATGGCGTAGGCGAACTGGCCGCGCAGCCGCTCGACCGACCGGGCGCCCTCGCGCTGGTAGCAGCGCGAGCAGCACCTCGGTGTCGCCGTTGGTGCGGAACGGGTAGTCGCACCCGTCGCGGAGCTCGCGGAAGTTGAAGATCTCGCCGTTGAAGGTGACGTGCAGCGCGCTCGTCGGCCGTGGCCATCGGCTGCGGCGAGCCGGCCACGTCGATGATCGACAGGCGGCGGTGGCCGAAGCCGATCGAGCCGTCGACCCAGTAGCCCTCGCCGTCGGGCCCCCGGTGGGTGAGCCGCGCCGTCATGGCCCGCAGGAGCTCCTCGCTGACCGGCTGCGCCGTCGAACCGCCGGACGCCCACGATGCCGCACATGGCTAGCGCCCGCACCGACTCGGCGATGGCGATGAACTCGTCGGCCCGGACGTCCCACGACGAGCCGGCCACCGCGGCCCGGCGCCCTTCCGGGTCCGACGGCGCGTCGCCGCGGAGGCACCGGCCGACCGCGTCGACGAACTCGTCGTGGTCGTCGGCGATCAGCACCCACTCGTCGTAGCGGTGCATCTCGGGCACCTCGGTGGACACCACCGGGAGGCCGAGCGCCAGGTACTCGCGGACCTTGATCGGGTTGCTGTTGCGGATGAACTCGTTGCGCAGGTACGGCATGAGCCCGACGTCGAAGCCCGAGCCGTAGCCCGGGATCTCCTCGTAGGGCCGGGCGCCGAGCCAGTGGACGTTGGCCAGCTCGTCGAACCGCTCGAGCGAGCAGGTGGCGTCGCCGACCAGCACGAGCTGGGCCTCGGGGAACTCCCGGGCCACCCGCTCGAGCAGGTCGAAGTCGACCCGGTAGTCGTCGAGGCTGCCGAAGTAGCCGATGCGGGGCCGGGGATGGCGGCCAGGTCGGCCGGCTGGTCGGCCGGCGGGCAGCGGGTGAAGTGCTCCAGGTCGACGCCGTGGTCGAGGAAGACGCCCCGGTCGCCGACCGCGTCGTCGGTCGTCGTCCATCAGCGCCCGGCTCACGTAGACGCACCCGGTCGGCCTCGCGCAGCAGCGTGCGCTCGAGCCCGGCGATGTAGTCCTGGTCGACGTCGTGCAGGCGCGGAGAACTTGTCGGCCTTGTTGACCACGAGGGCCCGCCGGGCCAGGGGCTCGATGACCTCGCCAGCCGGTCGGCAGCGTGACCACGAAGATCGGCGCGCCGGATGCCGAGGGCCAGCAGGTCAGCCGCAGCTGGGTCCGCACCAGCGTGCTGGCCACCACTCGGCCGGCGGGACTGCCGTAGAGCGGGAGGACGATGGGGCTCAGCACGATGAAGCCGGGCCGGTCGGGGATCGGCCGGCTCAGGAACCGCAGCACGCTGGCGATCTTGCGGGCCACCCGGCGCCAGGGCTGGGTGCTCTTGCCCGGCATCGGCATGCGCAGCCCGATGCTGTTGACGAACAGCACCCGACGGGTGCGGGCGACCCGGCGCAGCAGCTGCAGCTCGGAGTGGGCGTGGCTGCTGTACCACCAGTCGATCCCGGCCATGCAGACGTAGGTCGGCGTGGCCCGGTCGCTCGATCCGGCCGCCGCGCTCCACCACGCCGGGGGGTCACTGGAGCCAGAGCCGGAGGCGTGACCGCAGCCGCCGAGCCTCGCGGACCGCACGGGGCCCGACGCGGCGCGAACGACAGGGGACCGGTGCAGGGTGTGCCTATGGGTTCGAGGACCGCTAAGGTCTCGCTCTCGCGGTTGTCGCTCCACGACGTTCCCGGGGTTCCGGCGTTCCAGCTGTAGGTGTATGGTTGCCGTAGGCCGTGTTCGGCGACAGCCGGTTCCCGGTGATCACGGTGTTGTTGGCCGCCCGGGTGGCAGATGACGACCGAAGTGCAGGTCGGTGCCGTTGCCACCCTCGAGGAAGTTGTTGGTGATCTGACGTTGTCGTGCGGCGATCCCCAGGCGCCGTTCATACAGACCGCCGGTCGACCCGCCTGGGGCGAGTTGTTCCAGGCGCTCACCCAGTTGTGGTCGACGGTGACGTTGGCGCCCGAGTCCATGTCGATGGTCTCGTTGTGGCGGGTCGCGGCGGCGCTGTGGGTCGTGGATGAACGAGTCGCGGATCGTGACGTTGGTCCCGGCCCAGATGGTGTGGGTGGTGCCGTGGACGTTCACCCGCAGCAGGCTGTAGTTGGCCGATCCGATCCCGATGTAGTCGTAGCCGGCCGTGGTCTGGCCGGCATCGATCTCGGAGTCGATGATCTGCAGGTTCGTGCGGTGCCGCCGGCGACCTGGCCGCTGCCGATGTTCATCGCGGACGGCGCCGCCTTGCCGTCACCCCCGAAGCAGGGGTTGCTCGTTCGGATCAGGCTGTTCTTGATCGTGACGTTGCTGGCCTTGACGGCGATGCAGCCGTCGATCCAGCGGTTGTCGATCACGGTGCCGGCGGTGGTGATGGTGATGTTACCGACCGAGTGGACGAGCGGGGACTGGCCGGCGACGATCTGGGCCTCGGTCCAGCCCGGGACGCCGGTGTTGGCGGCCCAGCAGGCCTTGGCCGCCCGGTCAGGGCGCAGGTGCTGCCGGCCGGCGGCGGCGGCGGGGTGACCGTCGTCGTGGTCGTCGGGGCCTTGGTCGTGGTCGTGGTGGCCGGGGCCGTCGTGGTGGTGGTGGCCGGTGCCTTGTCGTGGTGGTCGGTGCCATGGTGGTGTTGTGCCACCCGCCGCTCGTCGTCCGTCAGGCGCTTGAACTCGACATCGACGTAGTAGTTGGTGGCCTTGTAGGTGGAGGTCGGGAAGGCGCTGGTGGAGCCGTACTTGTAGACGCCCGACCCGCCCACGACGCCGTCGGCCGAGGGCCTGCATGGCGTTCTTCCCGGCGCCCTTGCCGGCGAAGTAGTACTGGTCGCCCGAGTAGTGGCCGACGTTGGTGTGGTACGAGACGACGTAGGTGATGCCCGGGCCGACCAGGAGCGCCATTGGCCAGGGCGGCGGACTGCCAACCCGAGCCGCTCTCGTTCTTGAAGTTGACCGTTCCGAGCAGCTCACCGGTGCTCAGCCAGACGGTGCCGATGTGGGGGCCGATGTTCGCCTTGCTCTTGTAGAACCGGACGCCGGTGATCCAGCCGACCTGCGTCACCTTGAACTTGGTGCCGAGCTCGACCGCGTTGGTGTCGGTGTCGCTCGGGTTGGTCGGGGTGACCGAACCGAAGATGTTCATCGTGGAAGCGCTGGCCTGAGCCACCCCGATCACCGAGATCGTGGCCCGTCAGCAGCGCCAACATGAGCGCGCCAGCCACGATGCGGCCTCTGGGGCATCTTGGGCGCGTCTGAAGAGGGTTCGACGGGTCATTACATTCCTCGCAATGGTGGGGAGCGGTGCTGGATCCGACACGTCCTGGCGAAGGTGCTGGATCGTGATCTTGCTCGTGCCGTCTATCGACACACTCGGCGACGGAACTTGAGCGCTCGGTGGGCCATATCGGCTCATGGTCGGGCTGGAGGTGGTTCGGCCACGAGCGAAATGTAACAGTTCCATGACGAACGGCGAAGGATCGAGCGGGCCCCGGCGATGTGCCCCCGGTCTCGTCGCCGACGCGGGATGGTCGCGCTTCGCCGCGAACGGCCTCGACGGCCGCGACGGCGCCCACGACGCCAGACCTGGGGACTTGACCGACACATGCTGGTCGCTGGATCGTGCCGCAGGAGGCGGCCCACTCACCCAGCGTGACCAGGAATTTTTTCGGTTTTTCTGGCTCGACCGGGCCGACGGGACGAGTGTTCACCGCCGAACCGCCTCGTCGTCATCTCGTCGCCATGCGGTCCTGGGGACAACCGACGCGCTCGAGCCGTCCCCACGGGACCGTCGTGCGGCTCGGCCCGAGCCCTGGATTCCGGTCCGGCCGGAGCCCGATGCGGGCGTTTGCCCGTAACAGAACCGCAACCTCGGCGGTGCGTGCCGAAGTTCGCGCCGAGCGTGGTCAGACCAGCGTCAAAGCCCGGGGGGAGCCGGCCGAGACGACCTGTCGGCCGGCCGCGTCGAGCAGGTCGTCGAGGGTCACGTCGTCGACGGAGCGGACCACGGCCAGGTCGAGATCGTCGAGGTAGGCCGCGGTCTGGTGCTGGTGATCGTCGACGTGCTCACCGTGCGCCCGCTCCCGCGGGATCAGCACCGGGCAGTGGCCGGCCTCGAAGGCGGCCAGCGCGCTCCCCGTCCCGGCATGGGCGATCACCAGGTCGGCCCGGGCGATGGCGTCGGCCAGCTCGGCGGACGGCACCGACCGCCGACCGTCGATGCCCAGGTCGTCGACCGGCGCCGGGCCGACCTGCCAGACCACGTCGGCGTCGGCCGGCAGGATGCGCCGCGACCTTGCGGACCATCCGCTCGAAGGGGTACTCCAGCGTGCCGACGGTGACCACGGCCCGGCGGATGGCCGAGGGTGCCGGCTCCCGGCTGGCCGACTCGAAGCCCTCGAACACCGAGCCCGGGTAGCGCCAACGGTCGTCGGACCAGTGCCGGTGCTGGGAGTAGGTGCGCACCCCGGGGCTCCAGCGCAGCAGCCGGCCGGTCAGCGACGGGCCCTCGACCCGGGTGGCGCTCTCCACGTAGTGGCAGGGGACGCCGGACATGGCCAGCACCGGCAGGAAGCCCAGGGCCACGCCCGAGCCGGTGCTCACGGCCATGGCCGGCCGTTGGCGGGCCAGCGCGCGCGCCTGCGGGAGGCATCGCATCATGTTGCCCACGTCGCGGGGTGCCACCTCGGGCACCCACACCACGTCCTGGCCCTCGAGGATCGAGCGGCTCTGGGCCGTCTCGCTGGTGACCCACACGGGGGGCGCGTCGAACGAGGGCAGCCTGGGCGCCAGCCGGAACAGCTGGGTCAGGTGACCGCCGGCGTTGGCGACCAGCACCAGCCGCCCGGCGGCGTCCACCACGGCCCGATCAGCCGGCCGGAGCCGGGGCGACGTCGCCCGTCGCCACGTCGACCGGCGCGACGTCGGCGGCCGGCGCGGTGCGACGCATCGAGCGCACGCGCATCGCCCACGCACCGTGCGGGCGGTGGCGACCAGGATCGTGACGTCGAGCCCGAGGCTCCAGTTCTCGACGTAGAAGAGGTCGAGGTGGCGGTAGGCGAAGTACGAGGGGTTGTGGCGGGCCTCGACCTGCCAGAGACCGGTGACGCCCGGGCGCATCCGCAGGCGGCCGAGCATCTCGTCGTCGAACTGGGCGACCTCTTCGGGCAGCGCCGGCCGGGGACCGATCAGGCTCAGGCTGCCGTCGAGCACGTTGAGCAGCTGGGGGAGCTCGTCGATGCTCGACACCCGGAGCCAGTGGCCGACCCGGGTGATCCGGGGGTCGTCGTCGAGCTTGAACAGCGGTCCGGTGCGCTCGTTGAGGTCGCGGAGCTCGTCGAGCTGGTCCTCGGCGTCGACGGTCATCGACCGGATCTTGCGGATGGTGATGCGCCGGCCGTCCTGGCCGATGCGCACCTGGTGGAAGAAGACGGGCCCGCCGTCGGACAGCTTCACGGCCAGCGCCGAGACCAGCAGGACCGGGCTGGTCAGCACCAGCACGAACGAGGCCACGACCACGTCGACCACCCGCTTGACGGCCAGCGCCAGCCGACGGGGGCTGGCCGGCTCGAGGTAGAAGAACGGCTCGTGGGCCATGGGCAGCTGCCGGACCCGACGATGGCCGATGCGGGTGAGGCCGCTCGACAGGTGGACGTGGACGCCCATGGCGTGCAGGGTGCGCACCAGCGAGTTGAGCTCGACCGAGGGGACGCCGTTGGCGGCGATCAGCACCCCGGTGGCCCCGGTCTGCTCGAGCGCCTGCACGGTGGAGCCGCAGACCGCCGAGATGGGGGACGCCGACCTGGACGGGCTCGAGCTCGTCGCTCAGGTAGCCGACCGGGTGGTAGCCGATCTCCGGGTGGTTCTCGAGCAGGTGGTTGAGGTGGATGACCTCGTGCGAGCGCCCGACGAGCACGACCGGCCGGCTCAGCGCGCCGTTGCCCGGTGGAAGGTCAGCCAGGCCTCGAACATGCTGCGGACGGCGACCAGGAAGAGGAAGCCGAGCACGCCGCCGACGACGGTCGGCACCGACATCGGCGGGTCGTCGGACCGTGCCGGCGATGCCGCTGCATGCCGAAGGCCAGGCCGGACAGGGCGATGGCGATCAGCGCCTGGCGCTCGACGGTGACCGTGCGCATCGCGGCGACGCGGGACTGGTACAGGCGGAAGATCCACGACAGGCCGACGCCGAGGAGCCGAGCAGCGACCGCCACGACCACAGCCCGGGCCAGCGCGCCCCAGTAGATGTTGCTGCGCGGCCGCCGCGGTCAGGGCGATCGCCCACGCCGGCGGTGACCGCGATGCCCTCGAGCGTCATGAGCCGGGCGCGGAGCCGCGGCGGGTCCCGCGTGCTGCAGGCTCGGTCCGACTCGTCGCGTCGATCCCGCCGGCGTCTGCCGTGCCGGACGCTGCCACGCTGGACCTCTCCCACCCAGTCCGACGTGGTGATCGCCATCGACCTCGCCCTTCCGTACGCCCGAACGGACCCTCCGCTTCCTCACGCAGTGTGCTCACCGGTCCTGAAGGGGGACTGAAGCGGCACTGAGGAGTTCCTGAAAGGCGGGGGTCATGGCAGTGCTGGCCGTCGGCTAACCGCCGCGCGGTAAGCTTCGGCGCCTCGTGATCGCGGCTGGCTCCTCGGTTCGTGCTCCTGGCCGTCGTCGTCCTCGGCGGTCACCGCCCGGCTGTTCGTGTGGCCGCGGTGGGTCCGCCGACCGCCGCCGATGCCATCGTCGTGCTCGGCGGGACCGGCGACCGCTTCAACACGGGGGCCCGGCTCGTGCGCCGGGCCTGGCGCCGGTGCTGGTGGTCTCGAGCGACCGGTACCGGGCGGCGTGCCCCGGGACCTGGACGACGTACCCGGCATCTGCTTCACCCCCGATCCCTACACCACCCGGGGCGAGGCCCGCTACATCGCCGACCTGGCCGGAGAGCGGGGCTGGACCCACGTGATCGTGGTGACATCGACGGCCAGGGACCCGCGCCCGCCTCCGGATCGACCGCTGCTTCGTCGGCGACATCGACGTGGTGGCGGTGCGACCGGCCGGGCTCCGGATCGGTGCGCGACATCCTCTACGAGTGGGGCGCGATCCCAAGGCGCTGATCTTCGAACCTGTTGACCTGCCTGACGGCCGTGTTCAGCAACACCTCAGGGGTGCTTCAGCCCAGCTTCAGGAGCGCCGTCGACACTTCGCGTCATGACCCGTCGGACCTCGCGGACTGCGATCGGAGCGATCGGTGACCGCGCTGCAGACTCGACCCATCACCGACCTCTCGGCTCCGGGCGCCCCCGCGTCTCCGTCGTCGATCACCGTCGTACAACTACGCCCGGTTCCTCGCCGGCTGCCGTGCGAGAGCGTACTGGCACAGGACGGTGTAGAGGTCGACGTGCTCGTCGATCGACGACGCCTCGACCGACGAGACCCCCGCGGTCAGCGACCGCGCTGACCGCGTCGACTGACGGGTGCGGGTCATCCGCCACGACGACGAACGCCGGCCACATCGCTTCGGTCAACGAAGGCTTCGCCGCCCTCGACGGCGAGTACCTGGTCAAGCTCGACGCAGACGATCTCCTCGCCCCCGGTGCGCTGGCCCGGGCCACCGCCTTGCTCGAGGCCCGGCCCGAGGTCGGGTTCGTGACCGGGCGGCCGCTGCACTTCACGACCGACACAGGCCCACCGGCCGACCCGGCATCCCGCCGGGGAGCTGGACGCACTTGGCCGGGGCGGAGTGGCTGGCGGAGCCGTTGTCGCCAACGGGTATCAACGTCGTCAGCCAGCCCTGAGGTCGTGACCTGCGGACCTCCGTGCCCCGCGCGGCAGTCGGCCCCCGCCCCGCGGCGCTCCCCACACCTACGACTTCGGCTCGTGGATGCAGATGGCGGCGATCGCCGACGTGGGCCGGGTGAACGGGCCGGCCCAGGGCTACTACCGGGTCCATCGCGAGAGCCATGCAACGCACCATCCACGCCGGGCATCCTGTTCGACCTCGAAGGGCCGCGCGACGCCTTCGAGTTCGCTGTCGCCTTCGCCGGACGTCCAGCAGGCCACAGCTGCCCGGCGCCATGGCCGCTGCACGCCACCGGCCCGTCGCACGCCTCGCCGCGCCAGGCGCTCGACCGGGCCTGCCGGGCCTACGAACGGGGCCGCACGGAGGAGATCGAGTGTGGACGACCTCGTGACGTTCGTGCTGGAGGTCTGGCCCGCGGCCGAGGAGCCTGCCGCAGTGGCGGGCCCTCGGCCCGCCGCCGCGCGCGTCGGGGCACGAACAGGCGCCCGCGATGCCGACCTTCGTGGCCCGGGCCATCCTGCGCCGCACCACCGAAGACGCATCGGCGAGCCGGCGCTGGCAACGGACGGGCGTCCGATGATCGTGTCCAGCCTGCGCACCCCTCCCGACCACGGTCGCGATCGAAGCTCGGAGCGCTGGCAGCTGGTACGCGGTCGCTGTTCGGGTCGCTCGGTGTTCGTCGGCGTCGCCGGGCCCGCCTACTGCGCACCCGGCTCGCCACGCGCCCGCTTCCCCGACGAGGGCGATTACCTCCGCTCTCGCGGCACGTCGCCGACTCCGGCTCGCTACACGATGGACGGTGTCAACGCCACCGCCTTCCGGCCCCCCGGCTACCCCTACCTCCTCGCCGGGCTTCCGCGAGCTCGGCCGCCGTCGTCGTGCCTGCGCTCGCTCAACGTCGGTGTTCCTCGCCGTCGTCGTGTGGGCGACCTGGTGGCTCGCCCGCCGCATCGCCGGCCCGCGGCCGCGGCCACGTCGCCGCTCCGTCGCTGCGGTGTACCCGATCGGCTTCTACACGATGGGCACGCTGTACCCGCAGGCCCTGGGCGCCGCGCTCCTCGCTGGGCGGCCTCGTCGCATCGTCCGATCCCGAGTCCCGCCACCCCTACCGGCTGGCCATCGGGGCCGGCCTGGCGTTCGGCGCTGCTCCTCGTGACGATCCCGCCGCTGGCCACCGTCGCTCGTGGTCGGGGTCGTCTGGCTGGCCCGAGGCACCGAGCGCGTGCGTGCTCCTCGTCCTCGGCGTGGCCGCCGTGGTGCCGCTCAGCTGGACGGCCCGCAACGTGGTGGTGATGCACGGTCCGGTACTCGGGTCGACCAACAACGGCTTGAACCTGCTGCTCGGCAACAGCGAGGACGCCGGGCCCCGCAGGGGGTGGCCACCGACATCAGCCGTTACATCGACGAAGCGCTAGGCCCCGCGAACTGGGCGAGGCGACCAGCGACGCGTACCTGCGGGACAGGCCATCGACTGGATCCCGCGCACCCCCCCAGGCCGCGGTCCTGTACGTCGAGCAAGACGCTGAACTACTTCGCGCCGTTCGACCAGCTGGGCACCGACTCGGAGACTCCGGCGCCCAGCAGGCGCTGGCCACCGTCGACCTACCTCCCGCTGCTGGTGCTGTTCGTGCTGCGGCTCGTGCGGTGGCGGCGGGAGCGGCCGGGTGAGACGAGCGGCTGCTGATCCTGCTCTATCTCATCGCGGCCCCGGTCCAGGCCGTGTTCTTGACCAGGGTCCGCTTCCGGGTGCCGCTCGAGCCGCTGCTGATCGTCGTGGTCGCGGCCCTGATCGCCCGCTGGCTCGGCAGCGAGGCTCGGCCGCCCTGACGGCGTCCCCGGATCGTCGTCGGTCGCCACCGACGACGAGGAGCCGGTCCTCGAACCTGCAGGTTGAGCCGGTCCAGCCGGTCCAGCCGGTTCAGCCGGTTCAGCCGGATCGGCCGTCGGGTGATCGGAACCTCCGGCCCCTCCGGTCTATCGGGGCCGGGCTGGCTGCATGGCCTCCGGTCAGCGCCGGGCCGTGGCCGGCTCTACCGACCGGTGGGCACCGAGTCGAGAGCGAGCCCGGAGGGCGTGGGCCCGACCCACGAACCACCCGCGTCACCGGCCGACCTGCCGGCAGGACCGGACCGCACGACCGGGAGGCACGAACCGGGGCTGCCGGCCTCGGACCTTCGCGGCCGAACGGCCCTGCTGCCGGCTGTCGGCCGTCCGCCGTCCGCCGTGCGACCGTCGCCCGGTGTCAGGCGGCGGAGCGGGGTGCGGGGCGAGCGGAGACCGCGGCCCGGCGGTTCATGAACGGCCGCTCGACCAGAAGGAAGAAGCCGTAGCTGGTCAGCACGGCACCGGGGCGACGCTACCGACATCAGGGCGAACGAGGCGTTGCGCGACCAGTCCAGCGGCTCGACGAGGTAGAGCCAGCCGATGAGCCAGCATCGGGGCGTGCACCAGGTAGATCGAGTAGGAGAAGTGGCCGTGCCGACGAGCGGTCCGGTGCTGCGAGGAACCCGCTTGACGGCGCCGGTCCCGGGCCCGACAGCGCGGCCAGCAGGCAGGCCGCGGCCGTGCCGACGCCGAGGTCGGACCAGTAGAGGTCGACGCCGAGCAGCCGTTCGCTGCCGAGCGCCGCGCAGGCCACCACCGAGGCGGCGACCAGAGGCCGACGGTGATCCAGCCCCACGGCACCCGTGACGCCGGCTGCCCTCGGCGACGCGGACCGTGGCGCCGGCGGCGATCATGCCGAAGATGAACAGCGCGGCGAACTGCGGGGTGAGGTTCAGCAGGCGATGGAGCGGCGCCGAGTTGCGGGCCAGCGACGTTGACGGCCCAGACGCCGACGACGCCGATCGCGGCGGTGGCCGCCGGACCGACCGAGTCGCCGGGCGAGCAGGAAGAGCGGGAACACGAAGTACAGCTGCCACTCGACGGCGATCGACCAGAGCGCGCCGTTCGGCGGCGTGTTGCCGGACCAGTCCTGGACGAGCAGAGGTGGACGAGCCACGTCGCGGATCGTCGATGCGACACGTCGAGCCCGGCGCTCGACCAGCACCACGACGAGGAGCGACGACAGCAGCACCGCCGCCCAGTAGGCCGGCAGGATCCGCCAGGCCCGGCGCTTGATGTAGCGGCCAGAACCCGCCGCCCAGCTGGTAGCCGCCGGCGGGCCGGGGCCAGGGTCAGCGAGAAGCCGGACACGACGATGAACACCGCCACCGCGAAGTTGCCGTAGAGCAGCCAGCCGAGGAACCAGGGCCCGGTGTTCTCCGGGAAGCCCGGGTAGACCGCGATGTAGACGTGGTGCGCGACCACGAACAGGGCGGCGAGCGCCCGGATGCCGTCGAGGTAGTCGAGCCGCCGCTCGCATCGGGACCTTGGCCGCCCTCGCCTGCCCGCACCTCGGGTGGTCATGGTGGAGGCAAGTCTGCGCCACGCACGCGCCTGAAGCGAGCTGAAGCCGCTCTGTTGTCCTTGCTGAAAGAGGCCAGCCTTCAGCAACACCTCAGGGCGGATTCAGAGAACTTCAGGCTCCGCCGGAACACTTGCGGCACCTCGAGGAGTGACCCGAGAGAGGAAGCCGTGCCCACAACATCCTCCCCGAGCCCCTCGAGCGACGGCCGACGGTGTCGGTGGTGGTGCCTTGCTACAACTACGGCCACTACCTGCCCGGAGCCGTGGCGCAGCGTGCTCGACCAGACCGACGTCGACGCCGACGTCCTCATCATCGACGACGCCTCGCCCGACGGCAGCGGCGAGGTCGCCGACGGCGCTGGCCGCCGCCGATCCCCGGATCCGCGTGATCCGCCACGACCAGAACAAGGGCCACATCGCCACCTACAACGAGGGCCTCGAGATCGTCGAGGGCGACTACGTGGTGCTGCTGTCGGCCGACGACCTGCTCACGCCGGGCTCCCTGGGCCGGGCGACGGCGCTGATGGAGGCCCACCCGTCGGTCGGGTTCGTCTACGGCCATCCCGCTCGAGTTCCTCGACACCCCGCCGCCGCCGCCACCGACGTGCGCAGCTGGTCCGTCTGGGCCGGCCCCGAGTGGATCGAGCGGCGCTGCCGCCGCGGGCAACAACTGCATCTACTGCCCCGAGGTGGTGATGCGGGGCTCGGTGCAGCGGGCGATCGGCGGCTACGACCCGGCGCTCCCCCACTCGGGCGACCTCGAGATGTGGCTGCGGGCCGCCGCCGTGGCCGACATCGGCCGGGTCAACGGCGCGAACCAGGCCTACTACCGGGTCCACCCGACCAGCATGCAGCGCACGGTGCACGCCGGCTACCTGACCGACCTCGAGGGCCGCCGGGACGCCTTCGAGTCCGTGCTGCTCGGGCCCGAGCCCGTGTCGCGCCCGACGAGGCCGAGCGGCTCTACGCGCTGGCCTGCCGGGCCCTGGCCGCCGACGCCCTCGACCGGGCGCGTCGCAGGCCTACGACGACGGGCCAGCACGGACGAGGAGCCGATCGACGACTCGTGGCGTTCGCCGCGCGGAGTCTACCCGGAGGCCCGCGACCTGCGCGAGCCTGGCGGGCGCTGCACCGCCGCCGGGCCGCCGGGCCCGAGCGGTGCCACCGGGGCCTGCCGGGCGCCGGCCGCCGGGTCGTCCGCGACCTCGAGGGCCGCATCCGCTGGCGCCGCTGGCGCCGGAGCGGCGTGTGACCGACTCGGCACCGCCGAGCCGGACGGACCTTCCGGCGAGCACCCTCGGCCGCAAGGTCCGGCGAGGCGCGGCGTGGAGCACGCTCGAGGTGGGCGTCGGCCGGCTCGGCCAGTTCGCCCAGGGCGTGGTCGTCGCCCGGCTGCTGGCCCCGAGCGACTTCGGCGTGTTCGCGGTGGCGCTCGTCGTGCACACCATCGTCATCAACGTCAGCGAGCTCGGCGTCAGCGCCGCGCTGATCCGCGACGACGACGACGAGGCCGGCCGGGGCGCCCCGACGGTCGGCGACCATCGCCATCGTCAGCGAGCCTGGTGCTCGGCGTGCTCATGGCGATCTCCGCTCCGCTCGCTGGCCCGGCTCCTCGGCTCACCTCAGGCGCCGGCGCGATCGCCGTCATGGCCCTCACGCTGCCGCTCGCCGGGATCAGCGCGGTGCCCGTCCGCGTTCCTGCGCCGCCACTTCCGGATGGATCGGCATCTTCGTGGCCAACACGGCCAACATGGTCGCCACCGCCGTCGTGGTCATCCCGCTGGCCGCTGGCCGGTTGGGGCCCGATGGCCCTGGCCTGGTCGTGGGTCGCCGGGCCAGCTGCTGACCACCGTGATCCTGCTGACCTACAGGCCCGGGCGCTTCTGGCCGGGCTGGGACCGCGGTCGAGGCCCGGCGGCTCGCTGCGCTTCGGCCTGCCGCTGGCCGGCGCCAACATCCTCGCCTTCTCGGTCCTCAACGTCGACTACATCGTCGTGGGCCGGGTGCTCGGCGCCACCGCGCTCGGGCTCTACGTGCTGGCCTTCAACATCTCCGGCTGGCCGATGAACGTGTTCGGCGCCGTCGTCCGCAGCGTCTCGCTGCCGGGCTTCGCCCACCTCCAGCGCGACGGCGACGCCATGCCCGACGCACTACACCCGGCGCTCGGCGCTGGTGGCCACCATCACCCTGCCGATCTGCGCCATCCTCGGCGCGCTGGCCGGCCCCGTGGTCACGGCCGTCTACGGCGACGAGTGGGCGGCCGGCGCGTCGCGCTCGTCGGCCTGTGCGTGCTCGGCGCGCGCCCGCATCCTGCATCGAGCTGACGCGCCGACTTCCTCGTCACCCTGGGCCGGACCCGGGCCGTGTTCCTGGCCCAGATCCCCTGGCTGATCGGCGCTGACCGTCGCCCTGGTCGTCGCTGGTGCAGCGGCCACGGCATCGCCGGGGCCGGCGCGGCCCAGGCCGTCGTCGCCGTCGGGCTGATGGTGCCGATCTACCTGGTGCTCCTGCACCGGGCCGGCGTGTCCACCTCGGTGCGTGGCCCGGGCGGTGCTGCCGCCGCTGCTGTGGGCGCTCCTGGCCGCCGCCGTCGCCTGGCTGGTCGCCAGCCGGTTCTCGAACCCGTTCGTCGCCACCGGCCTGGGTACCGCTGCCGGAGCTCATCGTGCTACCTGGCCTCCCACACCGGCGACGCGCCGCCTGGCGCTCGCCAGCGCTGCGTCGTGACGTGGCACCGATCCGCCGACGGGTCCGACGGTCGACGCCGACGGGTCGACGACCTCGACGAGACGCTCCCGCAACGAGCTGGCCGATCGCCTCGACGAAGCCGACGCCCTGGCCGACCACCTCGATCCTCCCCGGCCTCCCGCCGCGAGATTGTGACCGGCCCGCACGTGACGTTCGGAGCGTGCGCAACGCTGGCGACCAAGGCGCGGGTGGCATCGAGGTCGTACGTCGCGACGGCGTGCGTCTGGTGGCCGGCCGGTCGCTGGCCATGGGAGCCGAGAGGCTGCTCGCCGGGGCCCAGCCGCTTCGCCGTCGACATCCGCCCCGAAGACCTCCTCGCCCGCGCCGGTCCCCGCCAGCCGGCGATCGGCTCCGGCCGACGACGAGCGTCGCTGGTCATCAACTTCGTCACCAACCCGCCCGCGGAGCGCTCGGGCGGCATGACGACGCCATGCGGATGGTCGAGCCTGCTCGAGCAGCGGGGCCACGACTGCCGGATCTACTCCCGCTACCAGGGCCTGCAGCCGCGACCTCGAGGGTGATCGCGAGCGGTGCGCCAGCGCCAGCCGCCGGTGCAGGCCGAGGTGCACGACGTCGGCGACGGCATGCGCGCCGCCGACGCCTTCGTCGCCACGTCGTGGCCCACGGCGTACGTCGTGCCGCTCGGCGCCGAGCGCCGGCGTGCGCTTCTACCTGGTGCAGGACTTCGAGCCCTACTTCTACCCGCCGGGAGCAACGCGGCGCTGGCCGAGGAGACCTACCGGTTCGGGTTCCACTGCATCACCGCCGGGCCATGGCTGGCCGACAAGCTCGAGCGCGAGCACGGCATGGCCGGCGGCGCATCGACCTCGGCTTCGACCTCGACGTCTACCTCCTGACAACCCCGAGGAGCGCCCCGGCATCGTCTTCTTCGCCCGCCCGGACACGCCTCGGCGCGGCTTCGAGCTCGGCATGCTCGCCCTCGAGCTGTTCGCCGGCGACCACCCCGAGGTCGAGATCCACACGTTCGGCCAGAGCTCGACGCCCGGGGCGTGCCGCTTCGCCTTCAAGGTCCACGGTCACCTGCCGCCCGCCAGCTCACCGCGCTCTACAACCGCTGCCCGGCCGGGCTGGTGCTGTCGTTCACCAACATCTCGCTGATCCCCAACGAGCTCTTGGCGAGCGGCAGCATCCCCGTCATCAACGACGGCGAGAACACCCGGGCGTCCTGGACAACCCGCTCGCCCGGTTGGCCCGACCGAGCCCCGGGGCTCGCGGCCGGGCTCGGTGCCGTGATCGAGGACCCCGACCGACGAGCGCTGCGCACCGCCGCCGCCGAGAGCGTCGGGTCGCTGGGCGTGGGAGCTCGTCGTCGATGAGATCGAGGGCTGCTTCCGGCCTCGGCCTCGAGCGCTCGCCGAAGCAGCGCCTCGGACCGGACCGTAGCGGCCGGGCCCCGGACGGGTGTCCCCGCCGGGCAGCCGCCACAACGCCCCGGCCACGCCCACCAGCAGGAAGAGCAGGCCGATCGCCATGGTGAAGCTCATCATGTCGGCCGTCGCGAACATCACCGCCATGGCCGCGAAGCATGCCGGTCGAGGGCCTGGGCCAGGCCCCGGGTCTCGGGGTCGGCGCCCGCAGCCGGGTGCCTCGGGCCGATGAAGATGATGATCAGGAAGAAGAGCAGCGATGACGGACGACGCCGACCGCACCCGGTCTCGGTGGCGACGTAGAGGTACGCGTTGTCGAAGACCTGCTGGGTGGCCGGGTAGAGCGTGTTGAAGCCCCGGCCGAACCACGGGTGCAGCAGGAAGTAGTGGCCGGCGATCTCGTAGCGCTCCTGGCGCAGCCTGTCGTGCTCGTTGTCCTGGTCGAGTTGGAGAACAGCGGCGAGGATGCTGCCGATCAGGCCGGGGATGGCCACCCGCATGGCCACCAGGAAGCCGACGATGGCCACCAGCGCCTCGACCCGGCGGCTTCCAGGTCCAGTCCATGGCGATGGCGAACATGCCGACGATGGCCGCGATCACCCCGGTGCGGGAGAGCGCCATGGGGAGCACCGCCGGCGATGAGCGCCACCTGGGCCCACGCGAGGCGCCGGCGGCGCGACCGGTGGCCAGCGAAGGCGTAGTGCACGGCGATGGGCAGCGTGAGGCCGAGCAGCGATCTGAGCTCGATGGGGTGCAGGGTCGTCGACTGCACCCGCACGAACGACGACCGGCCCTGCTCGAGCGAGCTCGATGTTCCGGGTCAGGCCGGGGATCGTGAGGGTCAGCGCCGGGTTCCAGCCGGTCAGGAACTCGCACCGGCCCAGCGACGCCACCACGCGACACGCCGGCCACGAAGCGGCGCATCAGCACGTGGACCCGGTCGAGGGTCGGTGATGCCGTCGGCCGCGAGCAGGCGCAACGCCCGCACAGCGACGCCAGGTACGACGAGCCCGCGGTAGGCGCCGCTGGCCTCCTCACCGGTGAACGGGCGCGAAGAACATCGCGACCATGCTGGCGAGCACGGCAGCAGGAACACCAGCAGCGCGATGCGCACCGGCTGGCGGCCGCGGTCGACGCCCGGGCCCCGATCCCAGCTTGGCCAGGGCCCACCACAGCAGGAAGCCGAGGCCCACCAGGTTGGCCGGGCGTGCCGCTGCCCCCGAGTGGCTTGAAGATCGAGCGGCGACGGGATGGCGAACGGCACCACCAGGAGACAGGTGAGGCGCGGTGACCGCATCGACCGGGTCGCGCCGACGGGGGGCGGGTGCGGCCGCCGGCTCCTCGACCACCCGATCAGGTGCGGTCGTCATCACCATCGGTCGGATTGCCGCCCAGCCTCCCGGCCGCGAAGCCCGTGCTGTCGATGGCCGGGATGTCGGCGGACCGGCGGAGCGAGTCGCGGGTTTCGGGATCATCGGGGCCCTCGAGCTCGGCCAGCTCGTCGAGCGGCGGCTGCGGATGGGCGCCAGGCTCACCAGCTCGCCCGTCGTGTCGGTGTCCGGCACGACGCTTGCGGGCTGCGCTGATCGGAGTCGACCAGGAAGGACGCCCCGATCGAGCAGAGGAGGCCGATCATCCCGACACGATGACGCCCTTGGTGCGGGCCCCGTTCTGGGCGAAGGCGCTCCTCGGGGCGTGTTCTCCTATCGCCTCGAGGAAGGGGCTCGCCGGGCTTCCCGTCTGCTCGCTCCGCTCGACCACGAAGGTCTTGATACAGCACCTGGTAGTCGGACATGGCCCGCTCCGGGGTCGCCGCCATGGTCGAGAACGACAGGCTCGGGGTGTTGGCGAACGGCGGGATCCACCGTCGAAGTCGGCGCTGCCGCCCGGCGGCGACGACCCGGTCCCGGAAGCTGGAGTCGTCGGCGACCTGAGCCAGGAGGTTCAGCGAACTGGATACTGGTCATGTCGCCGATCGGGGTTGGACCCGGACTGACCGGGACGAGCGTCGTCGTCGAGGTGGTCGGTCACCGTCGACGCGGTGGTGGCCGTCTCGCCGGCACCTGGAGCATCACCGTGCCCGACGCCTTGTAGGTGGGCTTCACCTGAGCCGACCAGGCCCACCGCCGAGCGACCATGGTGAGGATCAGCCGGGCAGGAAGACGTACCACCGACGGCGCAGGACGGCGACGGCTGTCCAGAACTCCATCAGTTCAGCTCCTCGTTCAACACCTCGGCGATGCGCTCCTGCTGCTCCGCCGTCAGGTGCGGGTGCAGGGGCAGGGACAGGATACGACCGGCGGCCTCCTCGACGTGCGGGAACTCGCCGCGGCGATGGCCGTACCGGGCGAACGCCCCCTGCAGGTGGATCGGGATCGGGTAGTGCATCCCGGCGCCGATGCCCCGGGCCCGCAGCGCGTCGAGCACCCGGTCGCGGTCGGAGAGGCGCACGACGTAGAGGTGCCACACGTGCTCGTTGCCGGCCATGGTCTGGGGCAGCCACAGCGACGGCTCGTCGCCCAGCAGCTCGTCGTAGCGGGCGGCCGCGGCGCGCCGGGCCGCGTTCCAGTCGTCGATCCGGCGCAGCTTGGCCTGCAGCACGACGGCCTGCAGCGCGTCGAGGCCGCGAGTTGAACCCGAGCGTCTCGTGGTCGTACTTGCCGCCCGTGCCGTGGTTGGCCAGCAGGCGCACGCGATGGGCCAGCTCGGCGCTGTCGGTCAGCACGGCGCCGCCGTCGCCGTAGGCGCCGAGGTTCTTGCCCGGGTAGAAGCTCGTGGCCGCGGCCAGGCCGACGGTGCCGGCCGGCTCGTCGAAGCGCCGGGCGCCGTGCGCCTGGGCGGCGTCCTCGAACAGGAGGATCTGGGTGCCGGCCACGATGCTGCGCAGGCGCTCCATCGGGGCGATCTGGCCGTAGAGGTGCACGGCGATCACGCCGCGGGTGCGGCTGGTGATGCGGGCCGCGACGCTCTCGGGATCGATCAGCAGGTAGGTCGGGTCGACGTCGGCGAACACCGGGCGGGCCCCGGCCCGCACGACCGCCGAGGCGGTGGCGATGAACGAGTTGGCCGGGACGATCACCTCGTCGCCGGGGCCGATGTCGGCGGCCCGCAGCATCAGCTCGAGGGCGTCGGTGCCGTTGGCGACGCCGATGGCGGACCGTCGGCCCCACCAGGCGCCGAAGTCGTGCTCGAACGCCTCGACTCGGGCGCCGCCGATGAAGGCGGTGGTGGCCATGACTTCGCGGAAGCCGGCCTCGACCTCGTCGGCCACCTCGGCGTGCTGGGCGGCCAGGTCGACGAGAGGGATCTCGGTGCTGGAAAGGGCGGAGGCGGTCATGGTTCTCCTGATGATCGCAGGGTCGGGCGGTGAGAGGTTCGGCGGATCATGCGGTGACGCTCCCGGACTGCAGGACGTCGAGGGGGCGGGCCGGCGCGCCGACCCAGGTCTGGCCGGCGGGCACGTCGTGCAGCACGACCGAGCCCATGCCCACGAGGGCCGCTGCGCCGATGCGCAGGCCCTCGCGGACCATGGCGCCGGCGCCGAGGTAGGCCTCGCGCTCGACGTGCACCCCGCCGCCGAGGCGGACGCCGGAGGCGATGGTGGCGAAGTCGTCGATCAGGTCGTCGTGGGTCAGCACCGTCTGGGGCATGACCACGACGTGGGCGCCGATCGTGACGTCGGCGGTGGCGACCACCCCGGCGAGCACGATCGACCCGGCGCCGACCACGGTGGACGGCGCCCAGCGAGGCGGACGGGTGCACGAGGGCGGGCCGGCGGGTCCGTCGAGGTCGAGCGCCGGCGCGATGCGGGCCCGCGAGCAGCCGATGGCCGGGCGGGCGGTGCAGATGGCGACGGCCACGTCGGCCGCGGCCGCGTCGGCCACCGGGCCGAGCACCGGCAGCCCGGCGATCGACGTGCCCTGCAGGGCCGGGTCGTCGTCGAAGAAGCCGACCAGGCGCCAGGTCGGGCGGTCCGCGTTGATGGCGCGCACCAGCTCGGCCGTCTCGCGGCCGAGGCCGCCGGCGCCGACGAGCGCCAGGTCCCGCACACCGGTGGTCATGGCTCGACCTGGCGGCCATCAGGAGCGTGGCCACGACGTGGTCCTGCTCGGCGTCGGTCATCTGGTGGAACAGCGGCAGGATCAGCGAGCGGGCGGTCAGGCGCTCGGTGACGGGCAGCGGCTCGGTCGTCGCGCCCGCGTAGGCCGGCTCGAGGTGGCTGGCCATGATGCCCCGGCGGCCGGAGATGCCGGCCTCGTCGAGGCGGGCCAGCAGCTCGTCGCGGCTGCAGGGGAACTCGTCGGGCAGCACGATCCAGAACGACTGGAAGTTGGTGGTGCCGTAGGCGGGATCGGCCACGAGCTGCAGGCCGGGGATCTCGACCAGCGCCTCCTGGTAGCGGGCGGCCCGGCGCCGCCGCTCGGCCACGATCTCGTCGAGCCGACCGAGCTGGGCCAGGCCCAGCGCGGCCTGCATGTCGGTCATGCGGTAGTTGAAGGCCGGCTCGAGGTAGCTCTCGAGCACGGGGCCGCGTGGCGTGGCGGTCGAAGGCGCTGTGGTTCATGCCGTGCTCGCGCAGGCGGCGCATGCGCGCGGCCGAGTCGGCGCTGCTGGTGACCACCATGCCGCCCTCGCCGGTGGTGATGATCTTGCGGGGGTGGAACGAGAACACGGCCAGCTCGGCGCTCGCCCCGACCGGCGCGCCGTCGTAGGTGCTGCCCAGCGCGCAGGCGGCGTCCTCGATGACGGCCACGCCGAGCGGATCGCAGCTGCTCGTGGATGGCCCGCATGTCGGCCGGGACGCCGGCCTGGTGGACCACCATGACGGCCTTCGTGCGGGGCGAGAGGCACGCGTCGATGGTCTTGGCCGTCAGGTTCTGGGTGGCCTCGTCGACGTCGGCGAACACCGGGCGGGCGCCGGTCTGCACGACCGAGCTGGCCGTGGCGATGAACGACAGCGACGGCACGATGACCTCGTCGCCGGGGCCGACGCCGAGCAGGTGCAGCGCCAGGTGGAGGCCGGTGGTGCAGCTCGAGACGGCGACGCCTTCGGCCGCGCCGATGGCGGCGGCCACGCCCTGCTCGAACTCGCGCACCTTCGGGCCCTGGGCGACCCAGCCCGACGCGACGACGGCGGCGACCGCGTCGGCCTCCTCCGGGCCGAGCCAGGGCCGCATCACCGGGATCGTCATCAGCCGACCGCGCTCGTGCGAGGCGACCAGGCCCGGATCCGTGCCGGCGGCCCGCTCGGCCCGCCACCAGTCGACCAGGCCCTGCAGCCCGGCCTCGAGGTCGAGGGACGTGGTGAAGCCCAGCAGGTCGCGGGCCTTGGTGATGTCGGCCAGCCGCGACCGCACGCCGTTGGTGGCCCGCTCGGGCCCGTGCACCGGCACGAGGTCGGGTCGGCCCATGACCTTGGTGAGCGCGGCGGCCAGCTCGGCCAGGCAGGTCGAGGTGCCGCTGGCCACGTTGAAGACCTCGCCGACGTGGGGCGTGGCCGCGGCCAGCACGTTGGCCCGGGCGACGTCGTGCACCTGGACGAAGTCCATGGTCTGGCTGCCGTCGCCGAGGATCAGCGGCGGCTCGCCGGCCTCGATGCGCTCCATCCAGCGCACGAGCACCTCGGTGTAGACGCCGTAGATGTCCATGCGGGGGCCGTACACGTTGAAGTAGCGCAGGGCCACGTAGTCGAGCCCGTGGGTCTGGCGGAACGACTGGAGCAGGCCCTCGTTGAACACCTTGGCCGCGCCGTAGATCGTGTCGTTGTGGTACGGGTGGTGCGTCTCGGTCGGTGGGCAGCACCTCGGCCTGGCCGTAGACCGAGGCCGACGAGGCGGCGACGACCCGGCCCACGCCGGCGGCGACCGCGGCCTCGAGCACGTTGAACGTGCCGACGGCCAGCACGTCGAGGGCCAGGCGGGGCTCCTCGGCGCAGCGGGTGATGCGGATGGCGGCCTGGTGGTAGACCAGGTCGATGCCCTCCATGACCTCGGCCACCGCGGCGGTGTCGCGGATGTCGCCCTCGACCACGGTGAGGCGGTCGGTGACGGCCAGCGCGTCGGCGATGTTGCCCATGCGGCCCCGGGTGAAGTCGTCGAGCACGACGATCTCGGCCGGGTCGTGCGGCAGGAGCTGGTCGATGATCGTCGACCCGATCAGGCCGGCGCCGCCGGTGACGAGCACCCGCTTGCCCTCGATCGCGGCGCGCACACCGGGCTGCGCTTCGGGGGAACCCATCACTGCACCTCTTCCAGTTCGACGAAACCGCCACCTGTGTCGAGGCTGCGGCTCGCCGCCTCGAGGAGCTCCAGGACCCGCAGCCCGGCCCGACCGTCGGTCAGGGGGGCCCGGCCCTCCCGGATGCTGGCGGCCAGCTCGGCCACCACGCCCTGCAGCGCCTCGCCCTCGGGGAGGGTCGGCGCCACCATGTCGCCCAGCCGGTAGGCCACCTGGGCCCGCTGGCGGGCCTCGCCCTCGGCCGGCTGCTGCAGCTCGACGCCGCGGTCGTAGACGCTGATGCGCTGCGACGGGTTGAGGTCGTCCCACACGATCATCTTCTTGGAGCCACCGATCAGGGTGGTGCGCACCTTCGTGGGGCTCAGCCAGTTGAGGTGCACGTGGGCGACCGCGTTGCCGGCCAGCGGCAGGGTCAGGTAGCCGACGCAGGTGTGGCCGGCGCCGACCGGATCGGCGCCGAAGGCGGCCACCCGGCTGGGGCGCATCTCCTCGGGCAGGATGAAGTCGAGGATCGACAGGTCGTGGGGCCCGAGGTCCCACAGCACGTCGATGTCGGGCTGCACCAGGCCGAGGTTGACCCGCACCGAGTCGACGTACTGCACGTCGCCGAGCTCGCCGCTCGGCACCAGCTCGCGGATCTTGAGCACGGCCGGCGTGTAGCAGTAGGTGTGGTCGCACATGAGCACGAGGCCCCGCTCCTCGGCCGCGGCCACCAGCTTCTGGCCCTCGGCCAGCGACGGGGCCAGCGGCTTCTCGACCAGCACGTGCTTGCCGGCGTCGAGCGCGGCCAGCACGACCTCGGTGTGGGTGGCGGCCGGGCGTGGCCACCGCCACGGCCACCACGTCGGGGTCGTCGAGCACCTGGTCGAGGTCGGTGGTGACCTGGACGCCGCCGGCGTGGCGCAGGGCGCGGCGGGCCCGCTCCTCGTCGAGGTCGCACACCCAGCGCAGGTCCCAGTCGGGGCCGGCCAGGAAGTTCCGGATCAGGTTGGGGCCCCAGTACCCGGCGCCGATCACGGCGACGCCCATGGTGCTCATGCTCGTTCCTCTTTCATGATGCGATCGAACTCAGGGAGATAGGGGCCGGCGAACCGGGTGACCTTCGGGACATCGGCGACGAGGCCGGTCGCGCCGAAGGACGAGAGCACGGAAGTGGTCGTGCCGGCACGCGGAGAGGGACGACCCGCTGGTCACGCGGCGCCACCGGCGGCCGGCGCGAACACCGCGTCGACCCAGTAGTTGGTGGCGTTGTAGGTCGACGACGGGAACGCCCGGGCCCCGTAGACGTAGACGCCGTTGCCGCCGTTGGACGAGGCCAGCGCGTGCAGCGGCGCCCGGTCGAGCTGGCTGCCGAAGTAGGCCGACGTGTAGGCGTAGCCGCCGACCGGCGCGTGGTAGCTGGCCGTGTAGACCTGGCCCGCGGTCACCGACACCGGGGTGGTGAAGGTCAGCGTCTGCCAGCCCGTCGCGGACTCACCGGAGAACGTGCCGGTGGCCAGCTGGGTGCCGGACGAGCTCCACAGCGTGCCGGTGTGGGTGCCGGTGTTGCCCGTGCCCTTGTAGAACCGGACGCCGGTCACGGTGCCGTTGACGTCCGGGCGTGAACCGCACGCCGAGCTCGACGTTGCCGGTGTCGCTGGCCGAGGTGACCGCGGGGACGTCACCGGAGTTGAACAGCGAGCACCGACGACGGGGCCACGGCAGTGGTGAAGCTCCACGTCACCGGCGCCGCGATCAGGTTGCCGGCCAGGTCCCTGGCCCCGCTCAACGTGGCCGTGTAGGTCGCGCTCGCCGCCAGGCCGGCCGTCGGTGTGAAGGTGACCGTGGTGGTGGGGTCGTTGTAGGTGGTCGAGCCGGCCACCGAACCGCTCGGCCCGGTCAGGGCGATCGACGCGCTCCCGGCCTGCAGCCGCTCGCTCATGACCGCCTTCACCGTGCTCGACGTGGCCACGCCGGTGGCGCCGGAGGCAGGCGTCGTGCTCACGACCGTCGGCTTCGTGGTGTCGGCCGCGACGGTGGTGAAGCTCCACGAGACGGGCGCGGCGATGACGTTGCCGGCCAGGTCGGTCGATCCGCTCAACGTCGCCGTGTAGGTGGTGCCGGCGGCCAGGGCCGCGCGTCGGCGTGAACGTGACCGTGGTGGTGGAGTCGTCATAGGACGTCGTCCCGGCCACCGAGCCGCTCGGGCCGTTCAACGCGATCGTCGAGCTCGACGGCTGCAGCCGCTCGCTCATGACGGCCTTCACCGTGCTCGACGTCGCCACGTTGGTGGCGCCCGATGCCGGCGTGGTGGAGGTCACCGTCGGCTTGGTGGTGTCGACGCCGTCGTTGAACACCACGTCGACGAAGTAGTTGCGTGGCCGCGTAGGTGGCGGTCGGGAAGACGGGGTTCGCGCCGTAGACGTAGAGCCCGTTGCCGCCGCCGCTTCGCGTCGGCCGGGGCGTGCAGCGGCGAGTTGTCGACCGCCCCGCTGAACCCGCCCTGCGTAGCCGAGTAGTAGCCCGACGTGTGGTACGAGGCGACGTAGGTCGTCCCGGCGGTGATCGACACGGGCGAGGCGAAGGTCACCTGCTGCCAGCCGCTCGCCGACTCGTTGGTGAAGGTGGCCCGGGCCAGCTGGGTGCCGGTGGAGGTCCACAGCGTGCCCGACGTGGGTGCCGATGTTCGGCCGCGCCCTTGTAGAACCGCAGGCCCGTGATCTGGCCGTTGCGATCAGCGGTGAAGCGCATGCCGACCTCGACCGAGTTCGGGTCGGCTCACCGAGGCGACGGCCGGCGTGGCGGTGCTGGCGAAGAGGCTGCACGGGCAGGCGCCGGGGACGGCCGCGGTGGTGAACGACCACTGGGCCGGACCGGTCATCGCCTGCCCGCCGAGGCTGGTGGCGGTCACCGACACCGTGTACGGGCGTGTTGCCGGCGAGCGCGCTCGACGGCGTGAAGGTGACGGTCTTGTTGGCGTCGTTGTAGACGGTCGAGCCGGACAGCGACGTTGCCGGGGCCGGTCACCGAGACGACCGCCGAGGCGGGCTGCACCGACTGGTCGAACGTGGCGGTGACGGTGTGGTGGTCGCCACGCCGGTGGCTCCCGCCGCCGGGGTCCGCGACAGCACCGACGGAGCGGTCGGGCCCGTGGTCGTGCTGAGGATCGGCGTGACCCAGTAGTTGGCGTCGCCGAAGGTGGACGCTCGGGAAGACGTCGACCCCGTAGCCGTAGACGCCGTTGCCGCCGCTGGCCGGCGACGACAGGGCGCGCACGGGCCCGTAGGGGCTCCCCGAGTGGGTGAACGCGGCCAGGTCGCCGGCGTAGTCGCCGATCGGCGCGAAGTACGAGGCGACGTAGGTGGTCCCGGCCGTGACCGCGACCGGGGTGGCGAAGTTGGCCTGCTGCCAGCCGCTGGCGGTCTCGCCGGTGAAGGTCGCCGTGGCCAGGCGGTGGTGCCGGTGGCGTTCCAGAGGCTGCCGGTGTGGGTGCCGGTGTTGCCCGCCGGCTTGTAGAAGCGGATGCCGGTGACGAAGCCGGCGACGTCGGTCTGGAACTTGACGCCGACCGACACGGCGTTGGTGTCGCAGTCGGCGGCGAGGTCGGCTTGTCGGCCAGCCCGAAGATCGAGCAGGGGCACGACACCGTGACGCCGACCGGGGTCGGCGTGGTCTGGATGTTGCCGCTGTCGTCGGTCGCCCGGGCCTTCACCGAGCCGGCGCCGGTGCCCGGGAACGAGCCGGTGTAGCTCCAGTTGGTCCGACCGGTGGCCGGGTGCCAGGTGGTGCCGCCGTCGACGGACACCTCGACGCCGGCGACCTTGCCGCCCACGTCCGAGGCCGTGCCGGTGATGGTGACGACCGTGCCGTTGGCGAACGCCGCGCCCGAGGTCGGCGAGGTGATCGTCGAGGTCGGGGCGGTCGTGTCGGTCGACTTGGTGGCCGCCGTGAGGTCGCGATGAGGGTGAGGGCTGGGCGCCCATGTCGGCGAGGATGTTGACCGTCGCCTGCTGCATGTCGGGCGAGACGGGCGGGTCCCCGGTGCCGTTACCACGCCGAGCCAGTCGTCGTCGTGGTGGCTGTCGAGGCCCAAGGACCACTGCACCGTCGCCGCCGAGAACACCAGCGCGCCGCTGGGCGCCCGGTACTCGGTCAGGCTGTGGGTCGCCGACCCGGGCCGACCGTCGAGCCGAAGTCGTGCAGCGACCTCGGTCTCGTGTTCGTGGTGGACGACAGGTCGAACAGGCCGGCGGGCCGGAACCCGTTGTCCACGTCGACGTCGTACTCGTAGCCGAGGACGCCCCGGGGCAGCGTGCCGTTGGTCCCCGCGGCCAGGTTGGCCATCGACGTGTTGCGCCAGAGCCGGAGCTTGCCGGCCTCGGCCGGGACGTTCATCTCCTGGTCCGTGCCCTGCACCATCCAGAGGGTGCCGGTCATCGCGTTCTCGGGTCGGCCCCCGTCGGACGGCGGGCTGAACCGCGGGTCGCGCCACGAGCCGGTCCAGGTGGAGGTCGGGTCGATCTTGGCGTCGGCCTTGGTCTCCTTGTAGGTGACCAGCGTGCGGTAGGAGGTGTTGGAGCCGTCGATCGACGACTCGTAGCGCGTCTTCCAGAGGGCGATGTTGCCGGAGAAGAACGCCAGGTTCACGCCCGCGTCACGGGCCGCCTCGACGTTGGCCCGCTGGGTGCCCGACCAGTACTCGTCGTGGCCGACCGACAGGAAGGTCTTGTGGTTGAGCAGGCGGGAGCCGGAGCGGTCGGTGTCGAGGCCCGACTGGTAGCTGATGTCGTAGCCGTTGGCCTCGAGGAAGCGGACCATCGGGTACTCGCTGTTGAAGAAGAAGTCCTCGCCGCATGGGGTCGACTGGCGGGTGTTGTAGGGCCGGTTGAAGCTGACCTTGTAGGCCCGACCGGCGGGGTTCCCGACGTAGAGGCTGTTGCCGCCCCAGGAGTTGTAGGCCTGCCAGGTGGTGTCGGAGGTCTGGTAGATGAGGTCGGAGTGGCTGGCGTCGTTGCGCACCACGAACAGGATCTGGTTGTTCAGTCCGGGGCTGTCGGTGCGCACGAGCTTGGCCTCGTAGACGCCCGACACCGCGGTCGACGGGCACGGCCCATGACGCCGAGACGCCCCAGTTGCCGCAGTCGATGAGGCCGGTGGATGTCTGCGTGAGGCACGCCGGCTGGGTCTGGGGCAGCGACGCCGACGGGTTCACGCTGGTGATCAGGCGGGCACCGTTGCCGCCGTAGTAGCCGATGCGGTAGATGTCGAGGCGGTAGCCGGTCGACGGCGTCTTGATCTTGAAGCTGATGGTGCTGCCCACGTTCACGCTGGTGTCGGTCGCGAAGCCCTCGATGGTGCGTGCTCGGGTTCGGCGTGTCCCACGTCGACTCGGGGCGTACCCGCCTTGGTGTTCTCGCACGCGACGGCGTTGCCGCCCGAGCCGCAGGGATCGACGGTGGCTGCGCCGGATGGCGCGGCGGTGACCCCGGTGACGAGCAGGACGGCGCACATCGCCATGGTGGTGACGAGCGCCGCGGTGCGACGGGGCAGCTTGGACTTCATGATGGAGGGTCTCCGCTCACCTCGGCGACAGGTGCCGACTGCACTCCACTGCCGACCGAGGAAGGTGAATTCCACCCTGTGAGGAGAGAGCTGAAGTAGCGCTGAAGCCGGGCTGAGGTGTTGCTGAATGTCCACCCGGGGGTCACCTTCGGGCAGCTTTCAGCGCCCGTTCAGCGCCGCTTCAGGAACCTGGTGGATGATCGCTCGGTGTACACGCCGGTCCGCAGCCGGCCCGAGGACCTCGGTGACTCGACCGCTCGAGCTGAACGGTTGGCGGGGCATCGACCCCAACGTCTACCCTGCTCGGGCGTGACCAGCATGTTCACCGACGTGGCGTCGGAGATGGTCACCTCGGTGATCCCGCTGTACCTGACGATGGCGTTCGGGTTCTCCCTGGTGCAGTTCGGCGCGTTCGACGGCCTCTACCAGGGCATGGCCGCGATCACCGGGCTGTGGTCCGCCCTGATCGCCGACAGGCGCCGGCGCCACAAGGAGGTCGCCGTCGTCGGCTACTCGATGTCCGCCGTGTCCCGGCTCGGCCTGGTCATGGCCCAGGCCGTGGGTGCCGCATCGTCGGCGTTCCTCTACGTCGACCGGCTCGGCAAGGGCATCCGCACCGCACCTCGCGACGCCCTCATCTCGCTCAGCAGCACCAAGGCCCGGCTGGGCGAGTCGTTCGGCGTGCACCGGGCCCTCGACACCGCCGGTGCGGTGGCCGGGCCGATCGTGGCCTCGTTGATCCTCAGCCGGAACGTCCACGGGCTTCCGCTCGGTGTTCGTGTGCAGCTTCTTCGCCTCGTGCATCGGGCTCGGCGTGCTGGTGTTCTTCGTCCGCAACAAGCGGGAGGCGGTCACGCCCGACCGAGACTCGGCGAACGCGGCCGACCCCGCGAGCCCGGACCCGTCGCTCGAGAGCGCTCCGACCGCACCGACCGCCCCACGTCTCGGTGCGCACCGCCGTCGCGCTGCTCGCGCGACCGTCGCTTCGCGGCCGTCGTGGCCGTCGCGGTGATCCTCGCCCTCGTCGTCCCCGGCGACGCCGTGCTGTTCATCACCTACAGCCGCCAGGCCGACCTGGCCGCCGGCCCTGTTCCCCCTCCTGTTCGCCGGGGCCTCGGTCGGCTTCCTGCTGCTCGCCGTGCCCCTGGGCCGGCTGGCCGACCGCGTCGGCCGCGCGCGCGTCTTCCTCGCCGGCGAGGCCATGCTGTTCGGCGTGTTCGCCCTGCTGGGCGCCGGCCTCGGCCGGGCTGGCCCCCCTCCTGCTGATGCTGCTGCTCTACGGCGGCTTCTACGCCGCCACCGACGGCATGATCGCCGCCATGGCCAGCGCCGTGTTCCCCGCTCACCTGCGCACCACCGGCCTGGCCATCCTCGGTACCAGCGATGGCCCTCGCACCACGTGCTCGGCCGCCGTGGGCTGGGGCGCCACTGGCAACAGATGGGGGCCGAGCACCACCAGCCAGGTGTTCATGATCGGCCTGGTCGTGGCCTTCCTGGTCGGCGTCGTCCTGCTGCGCCCCGGCCGGACACCGGTCGACGGCCGGCCGAGGTCGGCCGCATGAGCCGCTGGAGGATCATCGGCTTCGTCGTGCTGTGCGTCGTCTGCGTCGGGCGGCGCGGTCGCCTACCTCGTGCGCGACGACCCGGCGTCGAGCCGGGCGGCCATCTCCCGGCGACGACGCACCCGCCGGCGAGCGCGTCGGCCGATCAGGTCGGCGCCCTGCTGGCCGCGCCCCACGTCGTCTACCGCGACACCGACCTCGGGTCCGGGTTCGGGCACATGGCCGTCGCCTCCGCTCGATCACCTCGATGCTCCCGTCATCACCGACCTGGCCTGCGAGCGGGTCGACTACTCCGGCGGCCGCGGCATCTGCCTCACCGCCGACCGCGGCGCGGTCACCACCTACGGGGCCACCATCTTCGACCAGGACCTGGCACGGTCGCCACCCTCGACCTGGCCGGGCTGCCGAGCCGCACCCGGGTGTCGGCCGACGGTCGCCACGGCGCCATGACCATCTTCGTCTACGGCGACTCCTACGCGGCCATCGACCTTCTCGACCCGCACGCAGCTGCTCGACCTCGTCGACCGGCGAGTCGCTCGGGGACCTGGAGCAGTTCACCGCCACCAAGGACGGCAAGGTCGATCGACGCGGTCGACCGCAACTACTGGGGCGTCACGTTCGGTACCGGTGACGAGTTCTACGCGACCCTCCAGACCGGCGGGCAGCGCTACCTCGTCAAGGGCGACCTGGCCACGCCGCACGGTCGAGGTCGTGACCGACGACGTCGAGTGCCCGTCGCTCTCGCCCGACGGCACCCGCATCGCCTTCAAGCAGCGCCACACCGGCGCGCTCGGGACAGATCGAGTGGCGCCTGGCCGTGCTCGACCTCGACACGCTCGAGGTGCACGAGCTGGCCGAGACCACCAGCGTCGACGACCAGGCCGAGTGGCTCGACGACGACACGGTGCTCTACGGGCTCCCCCGGGGCGACGCCTCGAGCCCGACCACCGACGTGTGGAAGGTGCCGGCCGACGGCAGCGGGACACCCGAGATCCTGCTGCCCGGCGGCTGGTCGCCGGGCGTCAGCCGGGACGTCACCGGCTCGACCGCCGGCAACGGGGGCGGCACCACCGGGTCGACCGGCGCTTCGGGTGCCACCTGAGCGGGCCGAGCCGGCCACTACGATCCTCGATCGTCATGGGTGCGACGAGATCCGACCGACCTCGGCGGCGAATGGGTGGAGCGATCATCGTCGGGGTGGTCGCCGTCGCCGCGGTCGCGCTCGTGCTGTGGGTCGTGCTGCGCAACAACGACGAGGACCTGCTGACCCCGACGGTCAACACCACGCCGATGCTCGGCAACGACGCCCTCGGCGTGAAGTTCGACGCCGCCGTGGCCGTCACCGTGGAATCCGACAACACGTTCCAGTCGGCCCAGGCCGCGGCCAGCGCGGCCTGCTCCTGCCCGGCCGGCGACCAGGACCCCAAGGCCTTCGCCGAGGACGCCCAGGCCCTGCTGCCGTCGCTGCAGGCACAGGAACGTCAGCTCGAAGGCATCCTGCCCGCCGCGTCGGCCGACATCGCCGCGGACATGCAGGCCGTGATCGACGTCAACCGCCAGCTCCAGGCGGACATGGCCGCGCTGGATGAGCACAAGGACGACGCCGACACCCGCGAGCTGGTCAAGGCCCGCGCCGATCTGCTCAAGCACCTCGCGGCCCGGGCCGAGGCCATCCAGGTCGTGCAGACCGCGCTCAGCGGCGGGACCACCCCGGGCCAGTCGACACCGTCGTCCGCCCCCTGACAGCGACGCCCGGACCGGCCCGAGCCGCAGGCTCAGACGTCGGTCGTGAGCTCAGACCGCCGTCGGGCAGGGCCTCGAACCGTCGGCCGCAGTCGCAGACCAGGTCGTCGGCCAGCGAGGCGCCGCAGACGCACACCCATCCGACGGCCCGAGCGGGCACGCCCAGCACCATCACGTGGTCGGGGACGTCGCGGCTGATGACGGCGCCGGCACCGGCCATGGCGTAGCGACCCACGGTCACCCCGCAGACCACGGTGACGTTGGCGCCGAGCGTCGCTCCGTGCCGGACGGTCGTGCGGACGTACTCCCCGGCGGGCACGGCGAAGCCGATGCGGGGTCGCAGGTCGTTGGTGAAGGTGACCCGGGGCCCGACGAACACCTCGTCGCCGATCTCCACGCCGTCCCAGATCAGGCAGGCGTTCTTGACCGTCACCCGGTCGCCGAGGCGGGCTCCGCCCTCGATGAAGACGTGGTCGCAGATGTTGCAGTCGGCACCGACGACCGCGCCCGGCAGCAGGTGCGCGAAGGCCCAGATCCGCGTGCCGGGCCCCGACCTGGTCGGTCTCGCAGAGTGCTGCCGGGTGCACCTGCACCGAGGGATCGATGGTCACGCCGGGACCCTACCTCCCGCTACCACGCGCCGACGCGGGCCAGCGCTTCAAGCTCCGTTCAGAATCCAGCACTCTCCGTGCTCGTTGTTTGGTACGGTTCACGTCCGGCGCCGAGCGAAAGTGCGGGCTCTCGCTGGCTGAGCACCAGAAGGGAGTGGGCCGCAGTTGGGTCCCGAGGCTGCCCCGGCCGAAGCTGGCCGGATCGAGGGCACAGGTGACGGCGCTGCGGGCCGCGCGTCCCGGGGGCCACCCGGCCGCGACCCCCGCGATCCTGCGCTGCGACGCCGAGCTCAGGGTCCTCGACATGAACCCGTCCGCCGGCCAGGTGCTCTCCCGCCGACGCGAAGAGGTCGTCGGCCACTCGCTGCTCCGCCACCTCGACGATCCGGACGCCTCCGAGGTCGAGCGCATCCGCAGGCCGGCTCATCACCCGCGGCGTGAAGGTCGACACCGTCGACGTCCGCTGCACCGGGCGCAGCGGCGACGCCCGGGTGGTCACGCTGACGTTCACCTGGCTGCCCCGGCTCGATGCCGACGGCGCCGAGGCCACCGAGGGCAACCCCGGCGAGTTCGTGGTGATGCTGAGCCCGAGCGACGCCGACCCGTCCGCCGCCGTGCGCAACCCGGCGTCCATCCCCGACCGGGCCCCGGACCTCATCTGGCGCTACCGCCTCTGGCCCGAGCGTGGCTTCGAGTACGTGAGCCCGTCGACCACCACGTTGCTCGGCTATCCGCCCAGCGCCTTCTACCTCGACGCCGACCTCATGCACCTGCTGGCCGCCACCCCCGAGGATCGCGAGCAGCTCTTCCACCTCTACGAGAACCGGTTCGACCCGCACGAGCTCACGACGCTGCGACTGCGCCACCGCGACGGCCGCATCCGGTCGTTCGAGCAGCGCACGAGCCCGATCCTCGACGGTGAGCGGCGCATCCTGGCCATCGAGGCCATCGGGCGCGACGTCACCGAGCGGGAGGAGGCGGCGGCCGAGCTGTCCGCGATCGTCCGCCTCCGCCAGCTGCTCGACGCCCACGTCGGCACCGACGACCTCGAATCGGTGCAGCCGGCCGACGTGCTCCAGGCCGCGCTGGCCGCCGTCTGCGAGCACACCGGCTGGTCGGTCGGCCATGCCGTGCTGGTCGACGCCGATCCGCGGGCCCTGCCCGAGCTGGCCGAGTGGCACGTGACCGACGAGCGCCTGCGACCGCTGCAGATCGCCACCGACCAGGGTCGATGGCACCAGGAGCCGAGCCTCACCGACGACGCCGCGCTCCTGGGCGAGCCGATGTGGACGGTGCTCCCCGATCGCCACGACACCGAGCGGTCGAAGCTGGCGGCGGCCTACGGGCTGCGGATCGCCATCGCCGTGCCGGTCCCGGTCGAGGGCAGCGTGGCCGCCGCGCTCGAGTTCCTCACCGAGAACGCCACCCCGCCGCCCCAGAGCCTGCTCAGCGCGCTCGAAGGACACCGCGGTCGAGGTCGGTCACGCCCTGCGCCGCAGCCACCTGCTGACGCTCGCTGCGCCGCACCGACAAGGCCCGCACCGACTTCGTGTCGCGGGCCGCGCACGAGCTGCGCGGGCCCGGTCGGCTCGATCTCGCTGATGGCCTCGGCGCTGGCGCTGGAGGCCGAGCGCAGCGACGCCCCCACGCTGTCGGCCCGCCTGTCGCGGCTGGCCACCCAGGCCGATCGGCTGCAGCTGATGGCCAGCCGCCTGCTCGAGCTCAGCCAGCTCGAGGACGACCGCTTCGAGGTCGACCTGCAGGACCTGCCGCTGATCCAGGTCATCGACGACGCGACCGCTGCCGTCGGGCCGGGCGCCGAGGGCCAGCCGCCCATCGAGGTCGACGGTCGACCCGAGCATCTGGGTGCACGCCGACTCGCTGCTGCTCAGCCAGATCTTCAGCAACCTGCTGGCCAACGCCCGTCGCTACGGCGGGCCCCACATCTGCATCACCGCCGTGGTCGACGGCGACCGGATCCAGATCGTGGTGGCCGACGACGGTCCCGGGGTGCCGCCCAACCTGGTGCCCCACCTGTTCGCGCCGATGCGCAGCTCGCTGGCCACGATCGAGCACGCCGGCCTCGGCCTGGCGCTCGTCCGACAGATGACGATCACTCTTGGTGGCGACATCGCCTACGAGCCGGACGACGACGCCGGCGCGCGCTTCGTTCTGCACCTCGCGCGCGCTCGGCGGTCGAATGAGGCGGAGATTTTCGCTCCGCCCGCGCACAGAGGGCAAAATCCCACGTAGGGTGGGAGTAAGAACGCCAAAAGCGGGGATGAAACCCAGCTTTTTCCTGAAATCAGATTCAGGACCCTTCCAGGAATGGCCTTCCATGGGGCAGACTGCTCCCTGGAGACGGCCGCGGAGGGTGGCCGAACAGGGAGCTACGGGCGACATGAAGACGGCAGACACACGAGTGCTCGTGTTGGACGACGATCCGTTCATGTGCGAGGCGTTGGCCATCGCACTCGGATCGGAGGGCTACAACGTCCGCACCGAGACCGACGGCACGACCATCAACCAGAGCTTCAGCGAGTTCCGCCCCGCGGTCGCGGTGGTGGACGTCAACCTGGGCGACGGACCCGACGGCTTCAGCGTGACCCGCCGCCTGCGGGCCATGAGCGACCTGCCCGGTGATCCTGGTGAGCGCCTCGACCAGCGTCGAGGACCGGCTCTCCGGGCTTCAGCGTCGGCGGCGACGACTTCATGGTGAAGCCGTTCTCCATGGCCGAGATGCTGATGCGGGTCGAGGCCCTGCTCCGGCGGGCCAACCACGGCACCAGCTCGGTGATCGAGGTCGGCGACATCCGCATCGACGATCGGGCCCACGTGGCCACCCGCGCCGGCAAGGTGCTGCCGCTGCGCAACCTCGAGTACAAGCTCCTCCTGACCTTCTGCCGCCACAGCGGCCAGGTGCTCTCGAAGGCGCAGCTGCTCGACGCGGTGTGGGGCTTCGCCCTCTCCGACGTCAACCTGGTCGAGGTCCACGTCAGCCACCTCCGAGCCAAGCTCGAGGAGTGCGGCCCGCGGGTCATCCAGACGGTTCGCAGCGTCGGCTACGTGCTCGACCCCAGCTCCGGCATCGCCTGACCCTCAGCGAGATCAGCCGTCAGGAGATCAGCTGGGCGACGGCGTGCAGCGCCACGCCCGCCGCGGCACCCACGACGGTGCCGTTGATCCGGATGTACTGCAGGTCCGGACCGAGCAGCAGCTCGAGCCGCCGGGACGTCTCCTCGGAGTCCCATCGGCTGATGGTGCCGGTGATCAGCTCGGCGATCTCGCCGTGGAAGTGCTCCGCGGCGTAGCGCACGGCATCCTCGAGGGTCGACTCGACCGTGGCCCGCACCGCGGCGTCGTCCTGCAGCCGACGACCGGTCGCCACGAGGGCCGCGGCCAGCCGGGTCCGCAGCAGCGACGACTCGTCGACCGCCTCGGCCCGCAGGCGGGCCTTGGCGTCGAGCCACAGCGTGGCGACCCACTCCCGGACCTCGGCCCGGGTCAGCAGGTCGTGCTTGAGCTGCTCGCCCCTTGGCCCGCAGCTCGGTCGAGTGCTCGAGGTCGTTGGCCAGCTGCACCAGCCGCTGGTCGAAGGCCCGGCGCAGGTGGTGGTCGGGATCGGTGGCCATGTCCCGCAGCACGGCGCGGGCACCGTCGAGCAGGCGCTCGAAGATCCGGTCCTCCACCGCGCCCGGCAACCACCACGGCGCCTCGGCCCCGAGCCGCACCCGGAGCTCGTTGCCGTGGTCGGCCAGGTAGTGGTCGAGCCCGGTCAGCGCGGCGTCGAGCACCTCGTCGTGGCGACCGTCGAGGGTCACGAACCGCAGGGCCCGCCCGGCGAGCGGGCGCCAGCGGCACCGCCTCGATGCCCTCGACCAGCAGGCGCTCGAGGCCCCGGTGGACGTCCTCGTCGGGGGCGAAGTCGACGAGCGACACCAGGTTGCGGGCGATCTCGCCGGCCGCGACCGAGGCGTTCGCCGGATCGGTCAGCCAGGCCGCCACCCGGGGCACGACGGCCGCGGCCCGGAACCGCTCGACGATGACGTCGGGCGTGAGGAAGCTCTCCTGCACGAACTCGCCGAGCGTCGCCGCGAACTGCTCCTTGCGCTCGACCACGATGGCGGTGTGGGGGATGGGGACGCCCAGCGGGTGGCGGAACAGCGCCGTCACCGCGAACCAGTCGGCCAGCCCGCCCACCATGGCCGCCTCGGCCGCCGCCTGCGCGTAGCCGACCCACGTGGCCGAGCCGCCGAACCGGGTCAGGGCGAGGAAGGCCACCGTCACCGCGCCGAGCAGGGCGGTGGCCCGGCGCTTCATCAGCTGCAGCTGCCGGGCCCGGAGCAGTTCGGAGCCGAGCGCGGGCGCCGAGGTCGTGGTGGTCATCGGGCCGGTCTAGTCGCTCCCCACGTCGGCCAGCTCTCGGGGACGGTGCCGCGGCCCACGGCGCCGGGCCGGCCAGTCGGCCGGCGGCTGGTCGCAGCGGGTGCGGGGTGACGACCACGCCGTACCAGAGCTCGTGCACCCGGCGGACGAACCGCCAGCCCTCGTCGGGCACCCGGCGGTAGGTGTCGCGGTACAGGATCGCCTGGTGCACCCAGTCGTCGCCGACCTCGATCTCGCCGTGGCAGTACACGACCCCGGTCGCCTGGTCGGCGTCGACCAGGTCGATGGCGTGGGTGCCGACGGTGAGGATCGTGACCCCGACCGCGCCCAGCGACGCCGCGAAGTCCCGCCGCAGGGCGTCCCGGCCGCTCGACGAGCGGCCGACCTGGACGTCGGGGACGAACAGCGCCACCAGCCGGTCGAGATCCCGGGAGTCGACGGCCACCGCGTAGTGCGCCGCGAGCTGGCGGATCTCCTCGTGGGCGACCAGGCCAGGCCAGATCGTCGATCTGGCCCATCGCGGCTCGATCGGCTCGGCCCATCAGTCGGGCAGGTCGGGGGCCCAGGTCACCCCGTTGATGTGGGAGCCGCCGTCGACCATCAGGGTGTTGCCGGTCAGGTAGCCGGCGTCGTCGCTGGCCAGGAACACGGCCACGCCGCCGATGTCGGCCTCGGGGTCGCCCATGCGGCCCATCGGGTTGTTGCGCAGCGTCTCGGCGATCAGCGCCGGGTCGGCCGCGGCCACCGCCTGGTACGCCGCGGTGGCGGCCGCCGGGCAGATCACGTTGGCGGTGATGCCGTGGCGGGCCCACTCCCGGGCCGCGGTGCGGGTGAGCGAGCGCACGCCTCCTTGCCGGTGTTGTACTCGGCCGTGAACGGGTGGGCGTTGACGCCGTTGAGCGAGCAGAGGTTGATGATGCGACCCCGGCCCTGGTCGCGCATGACGGGGAAGGCGGCCTGCATCGACCAGTAGGCCGGCCAGAACGCCATGCGCATGCCGTGGTCCATCTGCGTCGTCGGTCTTGTGCTCGAGGCGCGACATCGTGCCGCCGCCCCAGGCGTTGTTCACCACGGCATCGAGCCGGCCGTGCACGTCGACGGCGTGGCGCACCGCCGCCTCGACCTGCGCCTTGTCGGTGACGTCGGTCGGCGACGAACGACGCGGCCACGCCGAACTGCGTCCTGCAGCTCGCTGGCCGCCGCCGCGCCGGTGCTCCTCGTTGCGCTCGGCCACCACGATCGCGGCGCCCTTCGCCGGCCATCCGCCGGGCGATCCCGAGACCGATGCCCTCGCCTGCGCCGGTGACCAGCGCGACCTGCCCCTCGAGTCGGCCCATCGGTGTCCTCCTCAGGTACTCTCATCGTGCAAGGAACTGCTTGCGCCGTGAGAGTAGTACCGATCGTGAGATCGATGCCCGGAGGAACCGTTGCCCGCAGCTGACGAGGAGCGAATCGACGATGCCCTGGCCGCGCTGTTCCGCCTGGCCGGCGACCCCGGCTGCACGAGCGCCGGCTGGCCCAGACCGGCAGTGACGATCTCGGCCACCGGCCATCGCCTGCTCGATCGGCTCACCGAGCACGGCCCGGCCTCGGTCTCCCAGCTGGCTGCGGCGCTGCAGCTCACCCTGCCCACCGCCAGCCGCCAGCTGCAGCAGCTCGAGCGGATCGGGCTTCGTCGCCCGGAGCGCACGACGCGACCGACGGCCGGATCGTGACCTACGCCTGCACGCCGGCCGGGCCGGGCGGCCCAACGCCGCTTCCGCACGGTGATCCGGCGCGAGGTCCGGCGGAGCGCTGGACCGGATGGGACGCCGACGATCGCACCGAGCTGGCCGCGCTGCTCGAGCGGATGGTCGCCGACTTCCGGCGCAGCCCGGCCGCGCTGATGGTCCGACGTCGCCCCGCGCCCGACCCGGCGGTCTCGGCGCTGGCCGGTCGGTCGCGCTGATCGCCGGCGCCGGCGACGGCATCGGCCGATCGTGCGCGCTGGCCTTCGCCCGGGCCGGCGCCGACGTGGTCCTCGGCCGCCCGCACCGCCGCCCGCCTCGGACGCCATCGCCGCCGAGATCGACGGCGCTCGGGCGCCGGGCTGTCGCGGTGCCCACCGACATCACCGACGCGGCCGCAGGTCGAGCGGCTGGTGCGGGCCGCGGTCGACGCGTTCGGCCGGCTCGACTCGGTCGTGAACGTGGCGGCCCTCGCCGGCGACCCGGCCACGGTCGAGGACCTCGACCCGGCCGTGCACCAGGCCACGTTCGAGGTCAACGTGCTGGCCCCGCTCGCCCTGAGCCGGGCCGCGCTGCCCCTGCTGCGGGCCGCCGGCGGCGGGTCGATCACCCTCACCTCCACCCTGTCGACCCGCACCCTGCTGGCCCGGCTCGGCGCCTACACCTCCACCAAGCAGGCCATGGTGACCGCGGCCCAGACCATGGCCCGGGAGGTCGGCCGCGACGGCGTGCGGGTCAACGTCGTGGTGCCCGGCTTCGTCCGCGGCACCGATCTCGACGAGTACCTCGATGGCGTCGCGGCCCGGCGGGGCACCGACCGGGCCACGGTCGAGGCCGGGCTCCCCCGGGAGAGCGCGCTGGGCACCCTGCCCGAGCCCGACGACATCGCCGCCGCCGTGCTGTTCCTGGCCTCGCCCGCCGCCCGCTGCATCACCGGTGTGCAGCTCGACGTGAACGCCGGGCCAGTGGATCGGCTGAGATGATCGACGCGATGCGGATCGACACGAGTGCGGTCGCCAGGCCAGGATCGCATGATCGACGACACCGAGATGAGGACCACGTGACGCACAGACTGACCGACCGCTCCGCTTCGACGGGACAGGTCGCGCTGCTCACCGGCGCCGCCTCCGGCATCGGCCGCAGCGTGGCGCTCCGCCTGGCCGCCGAGGGAGCGACGGTGTTCGGCGTCGACATCAACGCCGCCGGGCTCGACGAGACCGCCGCGTCGGTGGCCGAGGCCGGCGGCACGATGGTCGTGCGACGGCCGACATCACCGGCCGCGACGAGTGCCGGGCCACGGTGCCGGCGTGCCTCGACGACCTCGGCCGGCTCGACGTGCTGGGCAACATCGCCGGCATGGCCCGGGCCGAGCACGTGGTCGACGTCGACGAGGCCGCCTACCGCCAGATGATGGCGGTCAACGTCGACGGCGCTTCTTCCTGGCCCAGGCCGCCATCCCCCACCTGCTCGAGACGAGCGGCAACATCGTCAACATCGCCTCGAACGCCGGGCTCATGGGGCAGGCCTACACCGTCGTCTACTGCATGACGAAGGGCGCCATCATCCAGCTCACCCGGGCCCTCGCCATGGAGTACATCAAGACGCCGCTGCGGGTGAACGCCATCGCGCCCGGCGGCGTCGACACCAGCCTGGCCCGCGGCTTCCAGATCCCCGACGACATCGACTTCGAGCTCATGGGCCGCTACACCGGCCTGCGCCGGATGGCCCGAGCCCCGACGACATCGCCGGCCTGTTCGCGTTCGTGGCCTCCGACGACGGCGCGCAACATCCACGGCGCGATCCTGTCGACCGATGCCGGCCTGACCGCCGGCTGACGGGATCACCCGCCGGCCGCGGCCGGGGACCGTCCGGTAGCGTCTCGCCCCATGACCGAACTCGAGAAGCCGCCCGTCTACGTCCCGCCCGGAGAGGCCCCTCCGGCCGACCTCGTCATCGAGGACCTGGTCGTCGGCGACGGCGCCGAGGCCACCCCCGGCCACAGCGTCGACGTGCACTACGTCGGCGTGGCCTGGAGCACCCGCCAGCAGTTCGACGCCTCGTGGGACCGCAACGACACCTTCGCCTTCGCCCTCGGCGCGCGGCCAGGTCATCAAGGGCTGGGACGAGGGCGTCGCCGGCATGAAGGTCGGCGGTCGGCGCAAGATCACCATCCCGCCGCACCTCGGCTACGGCAAGGCCGGCGCCGGCGGGGTCATCAAGGGCGGCGAGACGCTCGTCTTCGTCGTCGACCTGCTCGGCGTGGGCTGAGCACCGCCGTGCTCGACGCCTTCTCCCTCGACGGCAAGGTCGCCATCATCACCGGCGGAGGGCGCGGCATCGGCGCGGCCTGCGCCCGCACGTTCGCCGCGGCCGGCGCCGACATCGCGATCTCGTCCCGCACGCCCGAGCAGCTCGAGGTGGTGGCCGACGAGGTGCGGGCGCTCGGGCGTCGGGCGTTCGTGTTCCCGGCCGACGTCAACGAGCTCGACCAGCTCGACGCCTTCGCGGCGGCCACCGTCGACGAGCTCGGCGGCATCGACCTGGTCGTCAACAACGCCGGCGGCTCGATGCCCCGGCCGTTCCTCGACACCTCGCCCGGCTACCTCGAGCGGGCCTTCCACTTCAACGTCACCACCGCGTTCGCGCTCACCAAGGCGGCCACGCCCCAGCTGCTCGAGCGGGGCGGCTCGGTCGTCAACATCTCCTCGGCCATCGGCCGGCTCCGCGACCGCGGCTTCGTGGCCTACGGCACGGCCAAGGCCGCGCTCACCCACATGACCCGCCTGATGGCCGCCGACCTGGCGCCCAAGGTGCGGGTGAACGCCATCGCCGTCGGCTCCACCGCCACCTCGGCGCTCGAGATCGTGCTCGACAACGACGAGATCCACGACGAGATGGTCCGGCGCACGCCGCTGCAGCGCCTCGGCGAGCCCGAGGACATCGCCCTCGCCGCGCTGTACCTGTCGTCGCCGGCCGCGTCCTGGATCACCGGGAAGATCCTCGAGGTCGACGGCGGCCTCGAGGAGGCCAACCTCGAGATGGGCCTGCCCGACCTCTGAGCCCGACCGCCCTGATCCCACCAGCGCGGCCAAATCGGTCACTCCGGGTCGGACATCGGCGAGTGGGTGCTCCGCCGCCTCAAGACCCGTCAGCGGAGCGCCGATGGGGAATGACCGACACCGGGGACCCAGGAGGCTGTCGAACGTGGAACGCCACGACCTACCGCGCACGCCACGAAGCATCGAGGAGCTGGGGATCCCAGTCGGCGTGGTGCACGACCTCGCCATGCGCCGCGCCCTCTACGAGGGTCGCACGTCGACGGTCTGGCTGAGCGAGGGCCTCGGCGTCAGCATGGCCATCATGTCGAAGGTGGTCGAGGAGCTGCGCGACCTGCGGCTGATCGACCTGCTCGGCATGGAGGGTCGCGACTACATCTTCGACCTGACCGAGCAGGGCCGCGACCACGCCCGCGAGCGGCCTCGCCTGTGCCGCTACGCCGGCCACGCCCCGGTCGCCTCGCCGACTACAACGCCATGGTGCTGCGCCAGGCCGCGCCGCCCGAGGTCACCCGCGAGACGATGCGGCGGGCGTTCGCCGACCTCGTCGTGAGCAACCGCCTGCTCGACGAGCTCGGGCCGGCGCTGCTCACCGAGGGCGCCATGTTCCTCTACGGCCCTCCCGGCACCGGCAAGACCAGCGTCGCCGAGCGCCTCATCCGCATCCACACCGACCCGGTGCTCGTGCCCCGCTGCGTCGAGGTCGACAGCCAGATCATCACCGTGTTCGACCCGCTGATCCACGAGCCGGTCGACGAGCAGCCCCGGAGCTCGACCCCCGCTGGGTGCTGTGCCGGCGGCCGAGCATCGTGGCCGGCGGCGAGCTGACCTCGGCGATGATGGACCTCACCTTCGAGCCGAACAGCGGCGTCTACCTGGCCCCGATCCAGATGCAGGCCAACAACGGCCTGCTCGTCATCGACGACTTCGGCCGCCAGGGCATCAGCCCCGAGGCCCTGCTCAACCGGTGGATCGTGCCGCTCGACCGCCGCATCGACTACCTGTCGCTGACCTACGGCGTGCGCTTCGAGGTGCCGTTCGACGTGAAGGTCGTCTTCTCGACCAACCTCGACCCCGTCCACCCTGGGCGACGAGGCGTTCTTCCGCCGCATCCAGAACAAGATCCTGGTGCCGTCGATCAGCGACGACGAGTTCGACGAGGTGCTGACCATCGCCGCGGCCAACGCCGGCATCACCATCACGCCCGGGGCGCGCCGACCACCTGCGCCAGGTGAGCCGCGAGCTCGGCGACGGCGACCTGCGGCCGTACCTCCCCAAGGAGGTCTGCAAGATCCTCAAGGCGGTCTGCCAGTACAACAACGTGCCGCTCGTGCTCGACCACGACGGCGTCGACCGGGTGGCGGCCATCTACTTCACCCGGGCCGGCGAGCTCCGCTCGGCCGAGGCCGAGGCGGCCAGCGCCGCCGGGCAGTTCGTCGACCGGACGGATCGGGCCCGGCCGCCGCGCCGCCGCGGCCGCGGCTCCGGCCGGCCCCGCCGCCGGCCCAGCCGCACGCCGCTCCCGCGCACGCCGCGCCCCGCCGGCGCCCCCGGCCGGCCGCCGGCCGACCCCCCGCGCACGCACCCCCGGGATCCGTCGAGTTCTGAGCGCCCGGCCGGCACCCCGCTCCTACGATGCGGGGCCATGGCCCCTCCCGCACCCGCCATCGACCGTCCCGCGTCGCGGCGCTGACCCGCCGCGAGCGCGAGGCGTTCGCCCGGGCCCGTCCCCGATCGAAGGCCCTGCACGACGAGGCCGGCGCCTCGCTGCTCGGCGGCGTCCCCATGAACTGGATGAACCGGTGGCCGGGACCGTTCCCGGTGTTCGTGGCCGAGGCGCACGGGGCGCACCATCACCGACGTCGACGGGCACACCTACGTCGACTTCTGCCTGGGTGACACCGGGGCGATGTGCGGCCACTCGCCGGCGCCCACGGTGGCCGCCATCACCCGCCAGGCGGCCCGAGGCATCACCACGATGCTGCCGACCGAGGACGCCGGCTGGGTCGGCCGGAGCTGGCCCGCCGCTTCGGGCTGCCGCTCTGGCAGATCGCCATGTCCGCCACCGACGCCAACCGGTTCGCGCTGCGCTTCGCCCGCCAGATCACCGGCCGGCCGAAGGTGCTGGTCTTCAACGGCTGCTACCACGGCACGGTCGACGAGACGTTCGCCGTGCTGGCCGACGACGGGATCGGTCGTGGCCCGGGCCGGCAGCGTCGGACCGCAGGTCGATCCGGCGGTCACCACCGAGGTGGTCGAGTTCAACGACCTCGACGCGCTCGAGCGGGTGCTGGCCACCGGCGAGATCGCCTGCGTGCTGGCCGAGCCGGCGCTCACCAACATCGGCATCGTGCTGCCCGACCCCGGCTACCACGAGGGCCTGCGCCGGCTCACCCGCGAGACCGGCACCCTGCTCATCATCGACGAGACCCACACGCTGTGCGCCGGGCCGGGCGGCTACACCGCGGCCCACGGGCTCGAGCCCGACCTGCTGACGCTGGGCAAGCCCATCGCCGGAGGCGTCCCGGCGGCCGCGTTCGGCTTCACCCACGAGGTCGCCGCGGCCATCTCCGAGCCGATCACGATCAGCGCCGACGCCGACGTCAGCGGCGTGGGCGGCACGCTGTCGGGCAACGCCCTGGCCCTGGCCGCCATCCGCGCCACCCTGGGCGAGGTGCTGACCGACGACGCCTGGACGACGATGATCCCGCTGGCCGAGCGCTGGACCGACGGCGTCGCCGGGGTCATCGCCGACCACGGCCTGGCCTGGACGGTGCAGCAGCTCGGGTGCCGGGCCGAGTACTGGTTCTGCCCGCCGCCCCACGACGGAGGCGAGGCCGCCGCCGCCATCGACCACGACCTCGACGCCCTCATGCACCTCTACGCCCTCAACCGCGGGCGTGCTGCTCACCCCGTTCCACAACATGGCGCTGATGTCGCCGGTGACCACCGCCGCCGACGTCGACCGCCACACCACCGTGTTCGCCGACGCCGTCGCCGAGCTCCTCGCCTGACGCACTGCACCCCACGAACCCGTTCTTTGTGAGATCCGCGTCGCCCGCCGTGGAGAACTTCACAACGAACGGGGGGAGCGGGTCAGCCCTTGGTGGCGTCGGCGGCCGCGTTGGCCAGCGCGGCGAACTCGTCGCGCTCGGCGTCGTCGAGCACGGCCAGCGCGGTGGCCATGGCCGCGGCTGGTGGCGGCCTCGGCCTGCTCCCAGCGCTCGCGGCAGGGCTCGGCGTCGGGATAGGGCTCCTCCCACCCGAACACCGGGGCCATGTAGGGCTGGGCCACCATCATCGCCTCGATCGCGGCCAGGCCCTCGGCTGAGCGTGGCGGCGCCGTGGTGGGCCATCTTCAGCTCCCGGAGCAGGTTCATCTGGTGCAGGGCGGCGGCCTTGGGATCGTCGGGCGCCGGCAGGGCCCGCCAGCCGGCGAAGACCGGCGCGCCGGCGGGGCTGGCCGCCCGGGCCACCTTCGCCGCCAGCTCGGCCAGCCGGGCCGACGTCGAGGTCGTCGGGCAGCTGGTCGCGGCCCCACTGGTGGCCGCAGGCGGCGAAGGCCTCGGCCGCCTCGGCCGGCTCCATGACCGCCAGGCTCGCCTCCCAGCCGGCGCGGATGGTCGCCGGGTTGAAGAACACGAAGCCGGCCGCCACGACGTCGGCGTCGACCCGTCCGAGCACGCCGCCCCGCCCGGCGACGTAGAAGTTCATGCCGTCGAAGCCCGAGCTCGCCGCCGCGGACGTAGGTCGCGCGGGTCGAGCATGAAGTGGCTGGCGAGCTGGCTGATCGCCGAGCCGGTGGCGACGGCGGTCTCTTCTGGTGTCATGGCCGGCTCCGTTCGTCCGACGTCCCCCACGGACGACGGCGAGAGCCTAATGAGCCGTCGGGCTCGAGGCTCCGACGGGGTAGCCGTCGGTCGCAGCCGTCGGCCTGGCCCCGGGCCACCGCGAAGCCGATGGCCGCCTCGAACAGGCCGACCACGAGGATGGTCAAGAACAGCGACCACCAGCCGTGCACCAGGAAGGCCAGGGCCAGGCCGCCGACCACGATGCCGGCCCAGCGCAGCGCCTGGGCGTGCTCCTGCACCCAGGCCACCAGCTTGGGTGCGCCCGCGGTCGTCGCCCCGACCGAGCAGGTACCCGCCGCCGTGGGCCACCCCTCGCCGGATGCGCGACCGCCACCCGGCTCGGCCGGTGAGGAAGGCGATGAGCGCGACGGCCAGACCGACCGCCACGAGCGCCTAGACGATCCAGTCGAGGCGGATGACCAGCGTCTGGATCGTCTTGCCGGCGGCGCGCCGGGTCGTCGGGTCGCCGACCAGGTCGAGCACCTGGGCCTTGATCGGTCTTGAGGATGGCGACGGCGATGGCGAACGGCGCCACCGAGCCGAGGGCCAGGCCGATGATGATGCGCCGACGGTCGATCGGCCAGGCGCGATCGTGGCGGCCAGCAGCAGCACGGTCACGACCAGCAGCGCGATGACGACCTTGTCGAACAGCGTGACCGCGTCCTGAGCGGCCTTGAGCTTGTCGCTCTCGAAGACGGTGACCACGCCGAAGTTCTCGGGCAGGGTGCGCTTCGAGCGCCGACTGCAGCTCGGCCTGCGCCTGGTCGACGGGCGTGTCGAACGTGATGTCGGGCACCGTCGTGCCGTTGCCGAACAGACCCGGGCGCCTTCGACTGCACGAACCCGAACGCGTCGGCGATCAGCGGCAGCAGGTTGAGCTGGACCGTCGCCGTTGGCGGTGAGCACCTTGTCGGTCTCGCCCCTGAGGACCTTGACCACGAGCGCGTGCACCCGGCGGTTGGCCTCGATCCAGAACTCGTGGAACTGCTGGGTCTGCAGCAGCTCGCCGACGGCCCGCTCGCACGAACTGGCCCACGGCCTCGCTCAGCGGCGCGACCAGCACCTGGGCCTGGGCCGGGAGCGCGGTCTGGGCCAGCTCGGAGGAGTTGATCATCTGCATGAGCTCGTCGGTGAGCCGCTTGGCGACGGCGTCGGTGATCTCGGGGTTGCTGGCCAGCGGCCCGACCGCGTTGACCCACGAGTCCGTGTTGAGCAGCGTGCGGTGGGCCCACACCCCGACCGTGCTGGCCAGGATCGACAGGCACGTGAGCACGGCCAGGACGATCACCAAGATCCGGCGCCAGCGAGCGCCGACCTTGCGGGGGCCGCGTCCGCCGGTTCGAGCTGCGCGGTCGGCGCCTCCCCGGTGCTCGGTGCTCGTCGCTCACAGCGTGATCACCGTGCGGATGCCGCGGCCGGCCCGCAGGTCGTCGACGGCCTCGTTGATCTCGGCGAGCGGGCGGCGGGCGGTGACCAGGCCCTCGAGGTCGAGCAGGCCGGCCTGCCAGAGGCTGATCAGGCGGGGGATGTCCCGCAGGCGAGTTGACCCCGCCGAGCAGGCAGCCCAGCAGCTTCTTCTCGGCGAAGGCGAAGAACGTCGGGGACTCGATCACGAGCTGCTCGGTGATGCCCGGGACGCCGACCATCACCGTGGTGCCGCCCATGCGGGTGGCGGCCAGGCCGTCCTGCACGAGCGAGACCTTGCCGACGGCATCGAAGGCGAAGTCGACGCCGACCCCGGTGATCTCCAGGCTGCGGGCGACGGCATCATCGGTGGTGGGGTCGAGCGCGTGCGTGGCGCCGAAGCGCGAGCGCCGCCTCGCGCCGCTCGGCGACCGGGTCCGAGACGATGATCGTCGTGGCCCCGGCCAGCCGGGCGCCCTGCACGACCGACTGACCCACACCGCCGAGGCCGAGCACCAGCACCGTGTCGCCGGACTGCACGCCCGCGGTGTGCAGCACCGCGCCGACGCCGGTCTGCACCGCGCAGCCGATCACGCAGGCCACGTCGAGCGGCACGTCGTCGGGGATCTTGACCGCGCCGGTCTCCTGGGTGATCACGGTCTCGGCGAACGCCGCCACCCCGAGCCCGCGGTAGACGGTCGGCGCCGCCGCGGCTGAGGCGGGTGCCGCCGTCGGGGTGCACCGACGTGGCCAGCGCCAGGCTGTTCGTGCAGATGCTGTGCTCGCCGCGCAAGCACCAGTAGCAGTGGCCACAGGGCGGGCAGGGCGTGAGCACGACGTGGTCGCCGACCGCCAGAGTGGTCACGCCCGGGCCGACCGCCTCGACCACGCCGGCGGCCTCGTGGCCGAGCACGAGCGGGGTCATCGGGGGCATGCCGCCGTCGATGAGGTGCAGGTCGCTGTGGCAGACGCCGCAGTGCGACACCCGCACGGCGACCTCGCCGGCGTGGGGCTCCTCGGCCTCGACGTCGTCGTAGATGGTGAGCGACGCGCCAGGCGCATCGAGGATGGCAGCACGCATGGTCCAGGGGCCCCCGGGTCGACGTGGAACGGTGTCGGATGACGAGTGACAGCACGCTAGTTCTCGCGTCAGAGCCTGCCGGAGGCATCACGGGGGCCGTGCGATGATGCCCCCATGTCCGACATCGATCCCGCCCTGCTCGACACCGCCGTCGCCCTCCTGCGCGAGGCGGGGGATCTCACGCTCGGGTGGTTCCGCTCCAGCTCGCTGGCCATCGAGCGCAAGGGCGACGGCACGCCGGTCACCGAGGCGGACAAGGCCGCCGAGCGGTTCCTGCGGGAGCAGATCAGCGCCCGCTTCCCCGACGACAGCATCGTCGGCGAGGAGGAGGACGACGTCGAGGGCACGAGCGGCCGGCGCTGGATCATCGACCCCATCGACGGCACGAAGGCCTTCACCCACGGCGTGCCGCTGTACACGAACCTGCTGGCCGTCGAGGACGAGGACGGCCCCGCCGTCGGCGTCATCCACATGCCCGGCCTCGCCGAGACGGTCTACGCGGGACGGGGGCTCGGGTGCTTCTGCAACGGCGAGCCGGCCCGGGTCAGCACGCGGGATCGGCTCGCCGGCAGCTACCTCTCCAGCTCGGCCTTCGAGCACTGGACCGACGAGATGCTCGGCGCGGCTCGCAGCTCGGGCGCCACGGCTGCGCACCTGGGGCGACGGCTACGGCTACGCGCTGGTGGCCACCGGGCGCATCGATGCCATGTGCGACCCGGTCGCCGCGCTGTGGGACGTCGCCCCGATGCCGGTGATCCTGGCCGAGGCCGGCGGACGGTTCACCAGCCTCGACGGCGACCCCTCCCCCGACCGGGGCAACGGCCTCGCCACCAACGGCGCGCTGCACGACCAGTGGCTCGAGCGCTTCGCCGGCCTGCCGCTCGACCTGACCGACCACCGGAGAGCTAGCCGGAGGCCGAACCCGAGCCGGACGCGGGTCCGTCGTCGACGAGCAGCTCGATCAGCTGGCCGCGGGCGCGGGCGACGCGTGAGCGGATCGTCCCGATCTCGCAGCCGCACACCTCGGCCGTCTCGGCGTAGCTCAGGCCCAGCACCTGGGTGAGCACGAACGCGTCACGTCGATCCGGGTCGAGCGACCGCACCGCCTCGTCGATCTCCACGAGACCGGAGCGGTCCGGCTCGACCGTCGGCGCTCGTGTCGGCCCGGCGGCGCAGGCGTTCGACCAGGGCCCGGCGCGCGCGTCCGGCGGCGCAGCTCGTCCATGCAGGTGTTCCGGGCGATCGAGAGCAGCCACGAGCGGGCCGACGCGTCGGCCCGGAACGAGGCCAGTGCCGGGATGCGCCCGCAGGTAGACCTCCTGGGTCAGGTCGTCGGCCGACGCCGGCTCGACCAGGTGGGCGCACAGCCGCCACACGTCGGCCTGCGAACGGGCCACGAACGACGCCAGCGCGTCGCGATCCCCGGCCGCCGCCCTGCTTCGCCAGCCACGTCAGCCCCTCCACACGCGCCAGTGTGGTGCCTGCCGGTGGTCCAGAAAAGCCGGTCGGGGACTGTCGCGGGATCGTGACCGGGCATCGGCGCAGGAATCGGCCTCGGCCGGGAACCATCCGGGGTCGCCGAACGACTCCCTCACATGCGCTGCTCCACCTGCCAGGACGCTCTGTCGGCCCGCCTCGACGGCGAGGACGTCGACGTCACGCTCGACGACCTCGACGCCCACGTCGCGGACTGCGCCGACTGCCGGCGCTTCTCGCTCGACATCACCGACGTCCACCGGCTCGTCCGGGTGCGCGCCGCCGAGCCCGTCCCCGACCTGACCCGCTCGATCCTCGAGGCCACCGCCGGCGTCGCGCCGAGCCCCGCAGGTGACCGCCGGAGCGGCCCGGGGCTGGATCCGCTACGGGCTGGTGGTCATCGGGCTCACCATGCTGGCCCTGGCCCTCCCCTCGCTGGTGCTGCACGACACCGGCAACGCCATCCACATGACCCGCGAGCTCAGCGCCTGGGACGCCGCCTTCGGCGCCGGCCTGCTGTTCGCGGCCTGGCAGCCGGGCCGGGCCCGCGGGCTGCTCCCGATGGCCGATCGTCCTTGCCGGGGCACAGGTGCTGGGCTCGGTCATCGACGTCGCCTCGGGCCGGTCGCCGGTGGTGAGCGAGGCCCACCACGCCCTCGAGCTGGTGGGCATCCTGCTCCTCTGGCTCCTGTGCCGCACCGTCGTCCACGACCCGGACCGCGCGCTCGGCCGGCGCCGCACCGCTCCCTCCGCGCCGCATGAGCGGGCGACGGAATGCCCCCCGCCTGCGCCTGCTCGTCGTCGCCGCTCGCGCCTCGTCGCCGGCGTCGTCGTGGCGTCGGCCCCCGCCGCCTCGGCCCACGCCGTGGTGATCTCGTCGAACCCGGCCGACGGCGAGCGCCTCGACGCCTCGCCGGCCGCCGTCAGCATCCAGTTCAGCGAGAACGTCAGCGCCGACCTCGGCGGCCTCCGGGTCGTGAGCTCGTCGGGCAAGAGCGTCGACGCGGGCACCGACACGGTCAGCGGCCCCACCCTGAGCGTCGCCGCTCGAACCGGATCTCCCCGACGGCACCTACGTCGCGACCTACCGGGTCATCTCGGCCGACGGCCACCCCGTGAAGGGCGCGCTCGTCTTCGCGGTCGGTGACGCGTCGGCCAGCGGGATCGACGCCGGCTCCTTCGTGAACGGCAGCGGCAGCGACCGCACCTTCGAGGTGCTCGGAGCCGTCTCTCGCTTCCTGGCCTACCTCGGCGCGCTCACCGCGGCCGGGCTCGCCTTCTTCCTGGCCTTCATCCACGACGACGGACCCGAAGGCCGACCGCTCGCCCGCGTCGCACGCGGCGCCGCGCTGGTGGGCGTCGTCGGCGCCCTCGGCACCCTCGGCACCCAGGCCGCACTCGCCACCGGGCGCGGCTGGTCCGCCGTGGTCGACCCCCGCGTGCTGCACGACGTGCTCACCCAGACCCTCGACCTCGCCACCGGGGTGCTGCTGGCCGGGCTGCTCGTGCTGCTGATCTCGCTCGAGGCCCCTCGCCGCGGCAGCCGCCAGACCCTGGCGTTCTACGGCGCCCTCGCCACCTGCACGTCGTTCCTCTTCTGGGGCCACCCCCTCGACTCGCCCGACCCGCTGGCTGGCGCTGCTGTCCAACGGGGTCCACGTCCTGGCCGCCGCCCTGTGGCTCGGCGGGCTGATCGGCCTGACGACGGTGCTGCGCCACCGCACGGTCGAGGCCCGTCGCCGCACCGATCCCGCCGAGCCCCTCCGACCCGACGAGCGCGGCCGACCCGACCGGCCCGTCGACGGCCGACGGCACCACGCTCGTCCGGGCCGACCACCGAGGTCGACGAGCTCGAGCAGCTGCGGGGCACCGCGTCGGTCGTGTCGCGCTTCTCGACGATGGCCCTGGCCACGGTGATCGCGCTGTGGACCGCCGGCGGCGTGCTCGCCTGGATCGAGGTCGGCTCGCTCGACGCGCTGACCAGCACGACCTACGGCAAGCTCGTCCTCGGCAAGGTCGGCATCGTCGTGGTGATCGCGGCCTTCGCCGGCTACAACCGGTTCCGCCTCATCCCCGAGGTCCTCGACGAGGTGCACCTGGCCACCGACCTGGCCGACGAGGACTCCGAGCCGACCGAGCTGGTCCGCGACGCGCTGGTCGACGATCCGGCGCTCGCCGAGCACGCCCGGGACGAGGCCCGCTCGGGCCTCCGCCGGATGAGCCGAACCGTCATGGTCGAGGCGGTGCTCGTCGTGGTCGTGCTGGCGCTGACCTCGGTGCTCGTGAACACCACGCCGGGCCGCAGCGCGGCGGACGCCCAGGGCGTGGCCAACCAGACGCTGCCCATCACCACCAGCACGCCGGGCAGCACGCTCAACCTGGTGGTCGCCCCGGCCAAGGCCGGCAGCCCAGAACTCCATCCACCTGAGCTACGCCGATCCGCAGGGCCGCCCGGTCGGCGTGGCCGGCCCGGTGAAGGTCGAGTTCAGCCTCCCGTCCGACGACATCGGCCCGATCCAGCGCGACGCGCTGCCCGGCGGCTCGGGTCACTACCTGCTCGACACCACCGACCTCACCATCCCCGGCGTGTGGACCATCACCGTCATCACCCGGCTGAGCGAGTTCGACCAGCAGCGCACCGCCTTCTCCGTGAAGGTCCGGTAGTTCCACCACCAACCCCGGCGGCCACGTGGTGGCGCGCCCTGAACGAGGAGACCCTGCATGCACCACCCCCGTTGGACGAGGTCGAAGCTGATCGCCGCGCCTCTCGTCACGGCGGCCGCGCTGATCGCGCTGGCCATCCCGGCCTTCGCCCACGTCGATGCCGAAGGCGAGACGGCGGCGACGGGCATCACCACGGTGACCTTCACGGTCGAGCACGGGTGCGGCACCTCCCCGACCACCTCGATGAAGATCCAGCTGCCGGCCGGCACCACCGACGTGAAGGCCCAGGACACCGCCGGCTTCACCTCGTCCGTCGCGGCCGACACGCTGACGTGGAGCGGTGGGTCCCTCCCGGCCGAGGGCACCTTCGTGGCCGACATGCGGGTCGTCGGCACCGCCGGCGACACGATCTTCCTCCCGACCGTCCAGGGGTGCACCGTCGGCGAGAACGACTGGATCGAGAAGACCGACGATCCCGAGGCCGACAACGCCGCGCCCCGCTTCACCCTGACCCAGACGGTGGCGCCGGCCTCGACCTCGACCACCGCGGCCGCGTCGACCTCGACCACCAAGGCCACCTCGACGACCCAGTCGGTCACCGAGACCACGACCGAAGCGGCGGCCAAGGACGCCCAGATCGTCAAGGACTCCGACAACAGCCCGATCGGCACGATCGTGATCATCATCGTCGTGCTGATCATCGCCGGTGGCGCGCTGATCCTCTACCTGCGCAACCGCAAGCCCAAGACCCCGGGTCCCTCGGCCTCGTCCGAGTCCGCTGGTCCGTCCGGTCCATCGGGGTCCTCGGGTCCGTCGACGCCGTCGGGTTCGTCGGGCGAGTGACCGCCCGCCGGGATCGACGCCCCCCACGTCGACGCGGCGGCACGTTCCTGGTCGCTGGTGGCCGCCGCCCTGCTGAGCCTCGTCGGGCTCGCCGGGCCGGCGGCCGCGGTGACCCCTCGGCCCACCGACTACCGCTCGACCGTGCAGTCGATCGAGCCCGACTGCGCCGATCACCGTGCGGGTGATCGGCGGTGACACGCTGCTCGACCTCCGGGCGGAACCCGGCCACGAGGTGGTCGTGGCGGGCTACGGAGGTGAGCCCTACCTGCGCGTCCAGCGCGACGGCACCACCCAGGTCAACACCCGCTCGCCGGCGGTGTCGCTCAACCGCACGCGCGACGCGAACGTCAGCGGCTCCGGTGCCGCGACCGGCGGCTCGGTCGAGGACCAGCCGGACTGGCAGACCACCGGCCACGACGGCCGGCTCGTCTGGCACGACCACCGGATCCACGTGCAGGACGCAGCGGACTTCTCCGGCGAGGTGCTCTGGGCGGTGCCGGTCACCGTCGACGACGTGGCCGTCACCATCGACGGGCGCCTCGAGCGGGTCGAGCCGCCCTCGCCCCTGCCGTACCTCGGGTTGGCCCTGGTGGTGGCGGGCCGCAACCTGGTTCCTCGGTCGCCACCGGGCCCGGCTCGTGGCCGCCGTGGCGCTGCTGATCGCCTCGGTGCTCGCGGCCACGACCGGTGGGCTCGAGTGGCTGAGCCTGCCCGGCTCGGTGGCCCGCAACGCGGGGCTCTTCCTGCTGCCGGCCGGCGCCGCGCTGGCCGCCGGCGCTCGGCCTGGCGATCCGCCGACGGACCCCGGCGCTCGTCGCCCTGCTCCTGTCGGTGTCGCTGCTGTCGGGCTGGTTGGCGTTCCGCTGGTCGATCCTCACCCGCTCGGTGCTGGTGAGCGACCTGGCCCCGACGGCTGATCGGATCGCGCTGGCCGTGGTGCTCGGCGCGGTGGTCGCGGCTGCCGGCCTGACCGTGCAGTGGGCCGGCACCCCGGATCGGGCCGGCGCCCGACGTCAGTCGAGGTCGGGACCGTCCGAGCGCACCTGCTCCACCTGCGCCATCGCCTCGCGCAGCTGGGTGATCCAGTCGCCCTGGTGACGGCCCACCAGGCGGACGCACCAGGCCAGGGCCTCGCTGCGGCTCCGGGCCACGCCGGCGTCGATGAGGGTGTCGAGCACGGCCCGCTCGTCGAATCGGAGGCGGGTCATCGCCGCCACGCTCTGGGACGTGAACCGGGCGTCGACGGCGCCGCAGCAGGCTCCCCAGGACACCTTGCGGTCCCAGAGCATCTCGGCCTCGTCCGCGATCTTCATGCGCAGCTGCCGGGTGTCCTCCCGGAACGCCGCGACCCGGGTGCGACAGGCCAGCTCGGCCAGATCCGAGGCCCGATCGCCGCCTCGCCTCGTCGATCGCGAGCCCTCGCTGCCGTCGGCGACGGCTTCGGGCTCCGGCAGCCGCCCGACGACCACGATCTCCTCGCGGTCGGCGAGCACCGTGGGGGCCTCGACGAACCAGCCGTCGGGCATCCGGCCCACGAACCACGCCTGCACCTCGTCCAACGACCAGACTCGCTTCTTCGTCATGGATTACATGATTACAGACTTACCGACCTCTGCCAACCCCCAGATCTCCTGTGTCCGGCCACGGACGCGAAGCGGCACCGACCGAGGTCGGTGCCGTTCGTGGCGCTCCCTGCCGCCCGGGTCGTCGGGGGCGGGAGCGGGGGTCTGGCGAGAGGTCTCAGATGACCGTCGGGGCGACCTGGCCGAGGCGGTTCTGCCACGGGCTGGCCTCGGAGATGGCCGCCGCGTAGGTGGCCTTGCGTCGAGCGACCCGTCCGATGCTCTGGTCCGGGGAGGCGACCGGGCCGGCGTACTGGGCCTCGATGCCTTCCTTCAGCATGGCCAGCGCCTCGGACCGCAGCTGCGACACCCGGGACTCGGTCACGCCGAGGAAGCGGGCCAGCTCCTGGGAGGTGCGACCCTCCAGGAAGTAGCCGACGATCACCAGGCGGTGACGCTCGGGCAGCAGGTGCACCGCGTCACGCAGGTAGGCGTGCAGCTCACGGGTCTCGAGCTCCTCGAGCGGCTCGACCGCGCTGCGGTCGCAGAGCACGTCGATGAGGGTGAGGTCCTCTTCGGTCGAATCGCTGACCTCGTGCTCGAGGGCGAGGACGACGGAGCGGAACAGCCGATCCTGCAGGCGAGCCAGCTCGTCGCGGGTCATGCCGAGGGCCTCGGCCATCTCGACGCTCGACGGAACCCGACCGAGCTCGGTGGCCAGGCGCTGCTCGACCCCTTCGAGACGACGGGCCAGCGTCCGCACCGAGCGGGGCGCCCAGTCGGCGGCGCGGACCGCATCGAGGATCGCCCCCCGGATGCGCTGCGCCGCGAAGCGGTCGAACGGAACCCCCCGTGACTCGTCGAAGCGGCGGGCCGCCTCGACCAGACCGAGGGCACCGGCCCGGGCCAGCTCGTCGCGGTCCACGTGGCGGGGGAAGTGCACCGCCACCTGGAACACGATGTGCTTGACCAGCGGCAGATGCTGCTCGATCAGACGGGACAGTTCCTGCGTCTCAGACTTGGTGCTGCTCATGGCATCGCCCTCCCTTTGACCACGAACCGCTACTTCGTCTCAGGGCTCGGCGAACTTTAGGGTTCGCCGGGTGATTTCATGAAACTACGCCGATGTAGTTCGCACGATGTCACGCGCCGTGCAAAAACCAGGTCATCCGGCCCAGATGCACACCGCTGAGGGTGGCTGGAGCGTCAGATCGACGCGGGTCCGGCGTCCTGCTGGAACACCGCGGCGCGCACCCCGCGGCGCCGCAGCTCCGACAGGAACGGGCCCGGATCGACCAGTTCGGCCAGCCCCGCGGCACCGGCGCGGGCCAGGCGGCCCTGGGTGGCCCAGGTCGCGGTGAGTGCGGCAACCGCGCCGGCCGCCACCGCCGGGCGGTCCATCACGCCGAGCACCCGGACGTCGCGGCTGGTGCCTCGCCGGCCGCGGACCTCGACCCGGATCGCGCCCGGGCCGCCCTCGGGATGCGACGGCCACAGCATCGGCAGCCGGGCCGTGAGCCGATCGCGCCGGGTGGCGGCCATGCGGGCCGTGACCCGACCGACCCCGGGGAACGCCGGCACCAGCAGCAGGCCGTCGGGCAGCGCGGCCCGGTAGCAGTCCTCGGCGCCGACCGGATCCGGGAACCAGCACAGCTCGCGCCCGCTGCCGGCCGGACGCTGGGCCCAGCCGCGGTCCCGCCAGTCCAGCGCCCGGCCCCGCAGGGCACGGTGGTGCTGGCGGGCGCAGGCCGGGCCGCCGGTGCCGACCTTGGCCACGTGGATCTCGTCGACCGCATCGAACCGTGACGCCGCGTGCGCGGCCAGCACGCACGACAGCCCTGGCGCGAAGCCGGTGCCGACCGCCACCGTCACGCCCCGCTCCCGCGCCTCGACGTCGAGGTCGAGCAGCGCCCGCACCTCGGTGATCTCGTCGGAGACCGACACCACCGTGACGCCTGCGGCCACGAAGCGCCGGGCCGGCTCGAGGTGGGTCCCGGGTGGTCCGGCCAGCACCGCGACGTCGACGTCGAGCGGGTCGGTGTAGCCACCGGTGTCGATGCGGGCGCCCTCCCCCAGCGAGCGGGCCACCGTGTCGAGCCGGGCGGCGCGCTCGTCGCGCAGCACCACGGCGATGGAGCTCTCCGAGGACAGCACCTGGCGGGCCACCCGGGCCCCGACCGCGCCCACGCCGAGCACGGCGATGCTGGTCACGAGGCCCTCACAGGGCGTCGTCGGTGAGCTCCTGCCAGCCGCCTCCCTGCGGCGGCACGCCACCGGTGCCCCGCACCCGCAGCACGGCGGCGATGGCCCCGGCGATGCCGAGTGCCACCAGGGCCCGACGCAGCATCTTCATGAGGACCTTCCCGAGCGGGGACGACGACGGTGTTCCGTGGGGCTAGTTGGAATCGAACCAACGACCTCACCCTTATCAGGGGTGCGCTCTAACCGACTGAGCTATAGCCCCGCTACGAGAGCAGGGACCGTAGCGTGCGCGTCCTCGTCCGGGCCACTTGATCGTCCCGGCGATCAGTCGACGGGGCGCCGGGCCGTCTCGAGCTCGATCACCGAGAGCCGCAGGCCGCCGGTGAGCTCGCTGATGACGTTGAAGAGGAGGCCCAGCAGCACCGCGAACCCGGTGCCGGCGACCACCAGCACCAGCCCGCTGAGCCCAGCGGCGCGCAGCAGCTGGGCGCCGTCGAGCTGGAAGGACTTGTCGGCCAGCAGCTCGCCCAGGAAGCTCTCGAGGTGGCCGACGGCCCCGGTGGCCCGGGCGACCTGCCAGATGATCACCGCGGCGATGACCATGATCAGCCACAGGGCGATCGAGAACACCAGCGCCACCCGGAACACCGACCACGGCTCGACCCGGCGGATGACCCGGGTCACCTGGCGGGCCTCGACCTGGCGACGTTCCGCTCGGCCCGAGCGCCGGGGCGGCGGTGCGACGTCCTCCGATGCCGGCTCGATCGCGACGGTGGGCTCGGACGCGACGGCCGAGGTGGCCGAGGGGCGCTTCCGGTTCAGGGAGGTCGTCGACCGCCTCGTCGGTGAGCGGATGCTCGATCGTCACCCGGCAAGTCTACGAGACCCCGCCCGGCGCTCTGGCGTCGTGCCGGGCCGGCGCGGGCCCGGGCGGTGGCCTCGGCCCGACCGACCCTGACCGTGACCTCGACCACGGCGCCGACCGTGCGGTAGCTCCGGATCTCGCCGCCGTTGGCGCGGGCCACCTGTTCGGCCCGGTCTCGGCCGTCGGTGACGCCGGCCAGCGCCGCGGCATCGGCCGCGGTGCGGGCCCGGGCCCGGTCGACGACCACCCCACCGACCACCGCCACCACCAGCGCCGCGCCCGCGGCCGTCATCACCACCAACGCCACCAACGGCAGCACCTGGCCGGAGGCGTCCCCCCGTCGTGCTCGAGCTCTGCTCTGGACCACCTTCGACCTCTCCCCGACACCGGATCATCAGGGGGAAGGTCGTCGGGACCTCAGGCGGTCCGATGGTCGATGGTCGCGGAACCGAGGACCCGCGAGAGCTCTGGGTGCGGCGGGGTCAGTCCTCGTCTTCGCCCTGCAGCACGAGGGCGACCGAGGCGACGGTCACGTCGTCGCCGACGTTCATCACCTTGACCCCGGTGGCGTCACGCCCCTGCGAGGAGATGTCGCGGACCGGCATGCGGATGACGGCGCCGTTCGACGCGATGCCCAGGATCTCGTCCTCGAGGCCGACCATGAAGGCGGCCACGACCACGCCCTTGCGGGCCGTGATGCGGATGCCGCGCACGCCCTGGCCACCGCGGCCCTGGCGGTTGAACTTGTCGAGCTGGGTGCGCTTGCCGTAGCCGTTGTCGGTGACCATCAGGATGGCCACGTCGTCGCGAGCCACGTCGACGGACACGACCTGGTCCTCCGGCTTCATCTTCATGCCCCGCACGCCGGCCGCGGCCCGGCCCATGGAGCGGACCTCGTCCTCGGCGAAGCGGATGGTCATGCCCTGGCGGCTGACCATGAAGATGTCGTCGCCCCCGTTGGTGGGGATGACCCGCACCAGCTCGTCGCCGTCCTTGAGGTTGATGGCGATGATGCCGGCCCGCAGCGACGAGTCGTACTCGGTGAACTTCGTCTTCTTCACGTGCCCGTTGCGGGTGGCGAAGAACAGGAAGCGGTTGGTCTCGTAGTCGCGGGTGTCGATGATGGCCTGGACCTTCTCCGACGGCTGCAGCGGCAGCAGGTTCACCACCGCGGTGCCGCGCGCGGTGCGGTCCTTCATCGGGATCTCGTGCGCCTTCAGCCGGTAGACCCGCCCCAGGTTGGAGAAGAACAGCAGGTAGGCGTGGGCCGAGGTGTGGATGATGTGGTTGACGTAGTCCTCGTCCTTGAGCTTGGCGCCGGTCACGCCCCGCCCGCCGCGGCCCTGGGTGCGGAAGGCATCGGCCGCGATGGTCTTGATGTAGCCCTTGGCCGTCATGGTGACGACGAGGTCCTCGTCGTCGATGAGGTCCTCGATGTCGAGATCGCCGATGTCGTAGGTGATCTGGGAGGTGCGGGGCGACGCGTACTCGTCACGCACCTCGCCCAGCTCGTCACGGATGACGCCGCGGAGCTTGACCTCGTCGCCCAGGATGGCCTCGAGCTCGGCGATGGTCTCGCGGAGCTTGGCCAGCTCCTCCTCGAGCTTGGTGCGGCCGAGGCGGGTCAACGACGACAGCTGCATGTCGAGGATGTGCTCGGCCTGCAGCTCGCTGAACTCGAACGGCGCGGCCATGAGCGCCTCGCGGGCGGCCGGCTTGTCGGCCGAGGCCCGGATGGCGGCGATGATCTCGTCGATGAGGTCGAGCGCCTTGATGAGGCCCTCGACGATGTGGGCCCTGGCCAGGGCCTTGTCGAGGCGGTACTGCGAGCGGCGGGTGATGACCTCGACCTGGTGGCTCGATGTAGGCCACCAGCGCGTCGCGGAGGTTCAGCGTGCGGGGCACCCCGTCGACCAGCGCCACCGTGTTGACCGCGAAGTTCGTCTGCAGCGGCGTGCGCTTGTAGAGGTTGTTGAGGATCACCAGGGCCGGCGCGTCACGCTTGAGCTTGACGATGATGCGCATGCCGGTCTTGCCCGACGACTCGTCGTTGAGGTCGGCGATGCCCTCGAGCTCGCGGTTGTTGACGAGCTCCTTGAGCTTGGTGATGAACTGGTTCGGGCTCACCTGGTAGGGCAGCGAGGTGACGACGATGCGGTCGCTGCGGGGGCCCTCCTCGATCTCGGCCACGCCGCGGAGGCGGATCGAGCCCTTGCCGGTGCGGTAGGCGTCGAGGATGCCGGCCCGGCCCATGATCAGGCCGCCGGTCGGGAAGTCGGGGCCCTTGACGAACTCCATGAGGTCGTCGGGGGTGGCCTCGGGGTTGGCCAGCAGGTGCTGGGTGGCGTCGATGATCTCGCCCAGGTTGTGGGGAGGGATGTTGGTGGCCATGCCCACCGCGATGCCCTGGCTGCCGTTGACCAGCAGGTTCGGGAACCGGGCCGGCAGCACCTCGGGCTCCTGCACCTCACCCGAGTAGTTGTCGTTGAAGTCGACGGTGTTCTCGTCGATGTCCTCGAGCATGCGCATGGCGATGGGCGCCAGGCGGCACTCGGTGTAGCGGGCCGCGGCCGGCGGGTCGTCGAGCGAGCCGAAGTTGCCCTTGGGGTGCACGAGCGGGTGGCGCAGGCTGAAGGGCTGGCCCATGCGCACCAGGGCGTCGTAGATCGCGCCGTCGCCGTGGGGGTGGTACTTGCCCATGACGTCGCCGGTGACCCGAGCGCACTTCATGGTCGGGCGGTCAGGCCGGGCGCCCATGTCGTACATGCCCCACAGGATGCGGCGGTGCACCGGCTTGAGGCCGTCGCGGGCGTCGGGCAGAGCCCGCGACACGATGACCGACATGGAGTAGTCGAGGAACGACCGCTCCATCTCCTCCTGGATCTCGATGGGCTCGATGCCCCCGAAGTCGACGGCCGAACCGTCGCCGTCGTTGTCGTCGGGGGGTGGTGGCGTGGTGTCGCTCATGGGTGTGGTTCCCTCGTGTGCGCCGGCCTCAGATGTCGAGGAAGCGCACGTCCTTGGCGTTGGTCTGGATGAAGTGCTTGCGGGACTCGACGTCGTCGCCCATCAACTTGGAGAAGACCTCGTCGGCCACCACCGCGGTCTCGACACCCACCTGCAGCAGCGTGCGCTTGGTGGCGTCCATGGTGGTCTCGCCGAGCTCGTCGTAGTCCATCTCGCCGAGGCCCTTCAGGCGCTGGAACTCCCGCTTGTGGTTGGGGTTCTCGGCCAGGAAGACGTCCTTGGCCGCGTCGTCCTTCAGGTAGATCTTCTCGCGGCCCACCACCGTGGAGTACAGGGGCGGCTGGGCGATGTAGACGTGCTCGAGCTCGACGAGGTCCTTCATCTGGCGGAAGAAGAACGTGAGCAGCAGCGTGCGGATGTGGCTGCCGTCGACGTCGGCGTCGCACATCAGGATGATCTTGTTGTACCGGATCTTGGTGACGTCGAACTCTTCGCCGACGCCGGCGCCGATGGCCGAGATCAGGGTCTGGATCTCGTTGTTCTTGAGCATCTTGTCGAGGCGGGCCCGCTCGACGTTGAGGATCTTGCCGCGGATCGGGAGGATGGCCTGGACCCGCGGGTCACGGGCCTGGGTGGCCGAGCCGCCGGCCGAGTCGCCCTCGACGATGAACAGCTCGCACTCGTCGGGGTCGCTGCTCCCGCAGTCCTTGAGCTTCTCGGGCATGCCCGCGCCCTCGAGCGCGGACTTGCGGCGGGTGGCGTCACGGGCCGAGCGGGCGGCGATCCGAGCGTAGGCCGCCTGCTTGGCCTTCTCCGACAGCTTCTTGGCCTCGGCCGGGTTCTCCTCGAGCCAGTCGGCCAGGCGCTCGTTGGTGGCCCGCTCGACCAGCGACCGGGTGGAGACGTTGCCCAGCTTGGCCTTGGTCTGGCCCTCGAACTGGGGCTCGGCCAGGCGCACGCTGATGATGGCGGTGAGGCCCTCACGGATGTCCTCGCCCTGGAGGTTCTCCTCCTTCTCCTTCAGGATGCCCTTGGCCTTGGCGTACTTGTTGACCGCGTTGGTGAGGGCCTTCTTGAAGCCCTCCTCGTGCATGCCGCCCTCGATGGTGTTGATGCCGTTGGCGAAGGAGTGGAGGCCGTCGGTGTTGAAGCCGGTGTTCCACTGGAAGGCGATCTCGACCTCTTGGCCCTCCTCGGCCTGCTCGAAGTAGCCGACCTTCTTGAACAGGGCCTCCTTGGAGGCGTTCACGTGGGTCACGAAGTCGACGATGCCGCCGTCGTACTTGTAGATCGTGGGGTTCGGATCGCCGCCCGGCCGCTGGTCGCGGAAGCGGATCTCGAGGCTGCGGTTGAGGAACGCCATCATCTGGAAGCGCTCGAGCAGGGCCTGGGTGCGGAACTCGGTGATCTCGAAGATGGTCGGATCGGGCCAGAAGCGGATGGTCGTGCCGGTGCGCCCCTTGGGGGCGTCGCCGACGACCTGCAGCTTGGTCTTGAGCTTGCCGCCGTTCTGGAAGTCGATGTAGTGGCGCTTGCCGTGGAGGTCGACCTCGCACTCGAGCCGGCTCGACAGGGCGTTGACCACCGAGACACCCACGCCGTGGAGGCCGCCCGACACCTTGTAGCCCTTGCCCTCGAACTTGCCGCCGGTGTTGAGCTGGCTGAGCACGGCCTGGACCGCGGACATGCCCTTGAGCTTGGGGTCCTTCATGGCGTCGACGGGGATGCCGCGGCCGTCGTCGACGACCTCGCACCCGCCGTCGGCCAGCAGGGTCACCTGGATGTGGGTCGCATGGCCGGCCATGGCCTCGTCGACGGAGTTGTCGACGACCTCGTAGACCAGGTGGTGGAGGCCGCCGACACCCGTGGAACCGATGTACATGCCGGGGCGCTTGCGGACGTGTTCGAGGCCTTCGAGCGCGGTGATCGAGCTGGCATCGTAGGAGTCGGTGGTCTGGGCCAAAACGGGACCTTTCAGAGCAGGCTGCGGAGGCGAGAGCGAGGGTGCTTCGCGGCATCGACCGACCGGGAAAAGTGCTGGTCAGGAGCCTGAATCACGATCGTTGCAGTCTACCAGAGGGGTGAGACGCGTCGGACCATCCCCGAGGGGTTTCTCGGCCCCTCCCGAGCGCTCTCGATCAGCCCGAAACGCGCGGTTCGCGCCGGACGCGGACCTCGATGGCGGCGACCTCGTCGGACCCGGTCGCGGCCGCGATCCGCTCGAGCAGCTCCCGCTCGAGGAAGCGCAGCTGGGTCGCCCACGCGGGGTCCGCGACGGCGACCACCAGGGTGCGTTCGCGCAGGGCGTGGGGCCGGGCGTGGGGGGCGATCGCGTCGCCGACGATCGCGTCCCAGTCCGCGAAGACCGACTGGGTGAGCTGGGCCGACGGGGCACCGAGGCTGCGCACCAGGCGGTCGACGCTCTCACCGAGCGGCTGCGGATCGCTTCCCGACGACGAGGGGAGCGGCTGCCACGGCATGCCATGAAACTATCTGCTCTCTGTGCCCTCGCTCGCCAGCTCGCTGCCCTCCGCTCCGCACGCCGGACGACCGGCTGCGGGGCATCCCCGTCATCCAGGTTTCACCGTGCCGTCGTCGACGAGCAGCACCGCTTCCGGCGACGCGCCGGGGGCAGGCCGCTGGCGCTGCTGAGGAGGGTCTGGCCGGCGGGCAACGAGGCCAGCAACGCGTCACTGCGTCCGGGGTCGAGCTCGGAGAACACATCGTCGAGCAGCAGGACCGGTGGGCTGCCGGCCGCCGCGGTGACCACCCGGTGGGCGGACAGGCGCAGGGCCAGGGCCAGCGACCGCTGCTCGCCCTGGGACGCGTGGGTGCGGGCCGGGAGGCCGCCGATCGCGAGCTCGATGTCGTCACGGTGCGGTCCGACCAGGCTGACCCCGCGGCGCAGCTCGTCCTTGCGGGCGGCGGCGAGCGCCGCGGCCATGCCCTGCTCGAGCCATCCCGAGCGGTAGATCGCGGTGACCTCGGCCTGCACGTGGGCCACCTGGTCGTAGGCGTCGGCCAGCACCGGCACCAGCTCGTCGAGCAGCACCAGCCGCTCTCTCGCCAGGCTCTCCCCCACCTCGATGAGCTTGGCGTCCCACACGTCGAGCGTGACCTCGACCTCGGGCGACAGCCGGCCGCCGGACTGGCGCAGCAGCGCGTTCCGCTGGCGCAGCACCCGTTCCAGCTCGGTGCGCAGGGCATCTCGCTTGGGCGACGCGGCCACGAGGGTGTCGTCCAGGTAGCGACGACGCTCGGCCGGACCGCCCTTCACCAGCTCGAGGTCGTCGGGGGCGAACACCGAGACCCGCAGCGCGCCCAGCAGGTCGCGGGCCCGGGGTAGGCGCTGGCGGTTCACCTGGATCCGGCTGCGTCCACCGGGCACCAGCTCGGCCTCGATCAGCAGGCTGCGACCCTCCCGCTCGGCCTCGGCCCGCACCGTGGCGCTGGCCGCTCCGGACCGAACGAGCGCCTCGGTCGGCGCGCCGCGGAACGACTGCAGGGTGGCCAGGTAGCCCACCGCCTCGAGGAGGTTCGTCTTGCCCTGCCCGTTCTCACCCAGGATCGCGGTCAGGCCGGGCGCGAAGCGGACCTCGGCCTCGGTGTAGCTGCGGAAGTCGGTGAGCCAGAGGTCGCGGAGGAGCACCTGGTCTGCTGACGGATCGCTGCGGAGGCGCCGGGACGGACGGGCTAGGAGACCCGCACCGGCATCAGCAGGTACAGGAAGTCGTTGCTGTCGATCGACCGCAGCAGCGCGGGCTTCATGGCGTCGGTGGTCTCGAGCGTGACCTCGTCGCCGGGGGTCACCTCGATGCCGGCGATCAGGTACTCCGGGTTGAACGCCACCGTGAGCTCGGCGCCCTCGTACTTCGCGTCGAGCGACTCGTGGGCCTGGCCGACCTCCTGCGCGATGGCCACCAGCTCGAGGCCCTCGGCTCGCATCACGAGTCGCACCGGCGTGGCGTCGGTGGCCAGCAGGCGCATGCGCCGCACGGCGTCGAGCAGCGCCTCGCGCGCGACCGTGAGGCGGTTGGGTTGGCTGGCCGGGATGAGGCCGCGGTAGTTCGGGAACTCGCCCTCGATCAGGCGGGTGGTCAGCCGATCGGCGCCCACCGTGAACGTGGCCTCGCGCTCGCCGAGCGTCAGGCGGACCTCGTCGGCGCCACCGAGCAGGCGGCCCAGCTCCTTCAGTGCGCTCGACGGCACCAGCACGCTCTGACCCTCGCTGAGCACCGAGGTGCCGGGAAGGTCGCGCACGGCCAGGCGGTAGGAGTCCGTGGCCACCAGGCGCAGGCCAGAGCCCTCGGCGCTCATCTGGACGCCGGTGAGGATCGGACGGGTCTCCTCGGTGCTGGCCGCCACGGTCACCTGGCGCAACGCCTCGGCGAACTCGGTGGCCGGCAGCACGACGGCCTCCTCGGCCGGCTCGGGCAGCCGCGGGAACTCCGTCGCCGGGATCGTGCGCATCGTGAACTGGGCCCGCTGGGCCTCGATGCGGGCGTCTTCGCCGTCGACGGTGATCTCGACCTTGCCCGACGGCAGGGCCCGGGCGATGTCGCCGATGAGCTTGGCCGGGATGACCGCCACGCCGTCCTGCTCGCCGGTCACGGTCTTGTCGACCAGGATCGTGGTGTCGAGGTCGCTGCCGGTGAGGCGGAGCTGGTTGCCCGTGAGCTCGAAGCGGATGCCGCTCAGCACCGGCAACGAGCTGCCTCGGCTCGTGACCGCTCGACCGGCAGCCGAAACCGCCTCGACCAGCTCATCGCGTTCGCATCGGAACTTCACGTCGGTACTCGCTTTCCCTCACCCGTTAGGTGATCGATGTGTTCTTGGTACTCGTAGTGATAAGGCCTGTGGATTGTGGAGAACTGCGCGTTCTCCCAGGTCAGACGAGGTTTTGTTTCCGGCCGGTCATCCCCACTGGCGCACAGGTTGGCATGGGCCGGCGAGGGGTCGTGGGATAAGCGGCCCGTCGTCCACGGGCGGCGCGGCGGCGTCCACAGGCGATCCACGGGCTTGTCCAGAGCGTTCACTTGCCGCTCCGGATGGTCTGGGTGAGCTCGGTGACCTGGTCGTAGATCTGGCGGCGCTCCTTCATGAGGGCACCGATCTTCTCGACCGCGTGGATCACGGTGGTGTGGTCGCGGCCGCCGAACTCGCGGGCGATGGCCGGGTAGCTGAGGTCGGTCAGGTTGCGGAACACGTACATCCCGATCTGGCGGGCGGTCACCAGCGGGCGTCGGCGGCTCTTGCCCTGGATCTCCTCGATGGTGAAGCCGAACATCTCCGACGTGGCCTCGAGGATGACGGTCGGCGTGATCGGTCGGGGCTGGCTGTCGGTGAGGATGTCGGAGAGCACCCGCTCGGCCAGGTCGACCGACAGCACCTCCTTGGTGAGGCTGGCGTACGCGCACACCCGGATGAGGGCGCCCTCGAGCTCCCGGATGTTGTTGGTGATGTGGGTGGCGATGAACTCGAACACGTCGGCCGGCGGGATGACGGTCTCGGTCTCGGCCTTCTTGTGGAGGATGGCCAGCCGGGTCTCGAGCTCGGGCGGGTTGATCTCGGTGATCAGCCCCATCTTGAACCGGCTGCGGAGCCGGTCCTCGAGCGTCGGGATGGCGTCGGGCGGCCGATCCGAGGACAGCACGATCTGGCGGTTGGCCTGGTGGAGCGCGTTGAAGGTGTGGAACAGCTCTTCCTGCAGGCCCTCGCGGCCCTCGATGAACTGGATGTCGTCGAGGAGCAGCACGTCGACCTCGCGGTAGCGCTTCTTGAAGTCAGCCGGCGAGTTGGTGCGGATGGCGTCGACGAACTGGTTCAGGAACGTCTCGGTGGAGACGTAGCGCACGGTGAACGCCGGGTAGTTCTCGTTGACGTAGTGGGCGATGGCCTGGAGCAGGTGGGTCTTGCCCAGCCCGGCGTCGCCGTAGATGAACAGCGGGTTGTAGGAGCGGGCCGGCGTCTCGGCCACCGAGAGCGCCGCGGCGTGCGCGAAGCGGTTGGAGGTACCGGTCACGAAGGCGTCGAAGGTGTAGCGGGGGTTCACCGGCAGCGCCCCCGGCTGGGGCCCGTCGACGCTGGTCAGGCCACCGAGATCGTCGATGTCCCCAGGTTCGTCCACAGCGAGGTCGGCGAGCGACGGGAGGTCGTCGGCGCCGTTGGCGCTCGGATCGGCGGCGCCGTCGGTGTGCACCTCGATCTCGAGCAGCACGGCCGGTCCGCCGACATCGGTCAGCGCGCTCTGGACCAGTCCGAGGTAGCGACCTTCGATCCGCTCCCGCACCACCGAGCTGGGCACGCCCAGCACCAGGGTGTCGCCGTCGATGCGCACCGCGCGGGCGCCGTTGAACGAGGTGAGCCACACCGCTTCGGACACCTGCTCGCGGAGCACGTCGGCGCAGGCTTTCCACAGGACCTCTGCGTCATCCACCTGCTCGAACGCCTCCCCACCGGTTCACGAGTCCACAACGACGTCCACACCTGTGGAAAACGCTGTCGTCGGCGAGGCCGGGTGCCTCGCGATGTCCCACGCGCACGGTGGGTGCCGGGCGATGACGACCGCTCGGCCGACGGTGGGGAGACGGACCGTAGCACTGGCCTGGGGGTTGTGCACAGGGGCGATCTGGGGCTGCGGTTGCCCCTCAGGTGGGCCAGCCTCTACCCTGCGGGGACGCCGCGAAGGGCTCCGGTTCCGCGCGGCAGCGCACGCAGGTCGTGTGAGGTGCTCGCCGAGCTCCTCGCGGCCCCGCTCCCCGACGGGGAAGCATCATCAGCCGGGGGCCAGGAGGCCTCGTGGTCCAGGAGGAACATCGTGAAGCGCACGTACCAGCCCAACAACCGTCGACGCGCCAAGAAGCACGGCTTCCGACACCGGATGTCGACCCGCGCCGGCCGGGCGGTGCTGCGGTCCCGTCGGCTCAAGGGCCGGCACAAGCTGTCGGCCTGATCTGGGCGGTCCGCGACCGACGCACGTTCCTCGAGCTGCGTCGTTCCGGCCGGCGGGTTCGCTCCGGTGTCCTCGGTGTGACCCACCTTCCCGCCCCTGATCTGCCCGGTGCCGGAGCCGACCCCCCGAGGGTGGCGTTCGCGATCACCCGCCGGTTCGGTCCGGCCGTGGATCGCAACCGGATCCGTCGCCGGCTCCGGGCCGCGATCGCCCAGCTCGCCGCCCGGAACCCTTCCCCCGTTGCCCCGGGTGCGTACCTCCTCACCGTGCGTCCTGAGGCCTTGACCAGGACATTCGAGCAGTTGACGCAAGATCTGGAACAGGCGTTCGACAGGCTGGCGACGATGAGCCCTCGGCCGCGGACGCGGCCATGACCGCCCTCGACGCGCCGGTGACCGGTCACGGGTCGAGCCTCGGGCTCCCCGCCCGGATCCTGCGCTCGCTGATCCACGGCTACCAGCACCTCTTCGCCTGGAAGCCCTCCCCCTGTCGCTACACCCCGACCTGCTCCACCTACGCGGTGGAGGCCATCGAGGCGCACGGCGCGCTCCGGGGCAGCTGGCTCGCACGTTCGTCGCATCGGCCGCTGCCACCCCTGGGGTGGCCACGGCTGGGACCCGGTTCCCCCCCGGGCCCCGCACCACCACATCGGAAGGCAGTCCTCATGAACGTGTTCTTCGACCTGGTCGCGCAGGCGATGGCGGTGATCTACGCCGTCACCAACAACTACGCCCTGACGATCATCGGCCTCACCCTCATCATCATGATCATCGTGACCCCGCTGACCCTCAAGGGCACGCGGTCGATGATGGTGATGCAGCAGCTGCAGCCGGAGATGAAGAAGATCCAGACGCAGTACAAGGACGATCGTCAGAAGCTCAACGAGGAGCTGCTGAAGTTCTACAAGGAGAACGACATCAGCCCCCTGGGTGGATGTCTTCCCTTGTTGGTGCAGATGCCTGTGTTCATCGTCTTGTACCAGGTGCTGCGTGGTCTGACCCGCAGGGCCAGTGGCATGGGCTTCGACTTCGGCTGGGTCGGTGGCCAGCTCGGAACCGGGTCGGGGACCAGCAAGCCGCCGTCGATCGACCGCGTCTTCGACCCGGCCTTCCTCAACCACAACACGAAGATGTACACCGACCTGTCCCAGACGAACACCATGCAGGCGTTCGGCATGGACCTGGCCGAGAGCGCCAGCAAGGCCCTGGGCCAGGGGCCTCTGCACGCCGCTCCCCTACCTGGTCCTCATCGCCATCGTGGCCGTGACCGGCTTCGTCCAGCAGCGCCAGATCCAGGGCCGCAACCCGAACCAGCAGGTCAACCCGCAGCAGCAGATGATCATGAAGATCATGCCGGTGTTCCTGCCGGTGATCTCCTTCGGGCTGCCGTCGGGCCTCGTCCTCTACTTCGCGGTGTCCAACCTCTTCCGGGTCGGCCAGCAGTGGTTCATCAGCCGCAGCATCTACGGCATCAAGCGCGGCGACCTTCCGCTCCCGGCCGCCGATCCCACCCCGGCGGCGCCGACCCAGGGCTTCTTCGCCTCGCTCAAGGAGCAGTTCTCGAGCGCCGCCGGCACCGACGACGACACCTCGACCCCGAAGAAGGCGGCGACCGGCGGGGCCGCAGCCAAGGGCGGGTCGGCCAAGAAGAGCCCGGCCAAGCCGGCGGCCAAGAGCCCGGCCAAGAAGGCTCCGGCCCAGAGCGGGAAGTCCGGTGGCGGCGCCAGTTCGGCCACCGGCGCGGCCAAGGCGACGTCCAAGAAGTCGTCGAGCTCGACCGCCAAGTCGAGCAACGGGAAGTCGAGCAACGGCTCGGGCTCCAGCGGCCGCACGTCCGGGCGGGTCACCCCGTCCAAGGCGACCACCGCCGCCGCCAAGGACGCTCCGGCGCCACGATCGCGTCGGTTCGGCGGCAGCAAGGCCGAACCCGACACCACCTCGGCTGCCGACGCCACGCCGTCGACGGCCAAGCCATCGCCCAAGGGCGAGCGCACCGGCAGGGGCTCCCCCCACGCTGCAGCCCCGGGCCCGCAAGAACAAGAAGGGGTAGGGAGATCGTGGAGTGGGTAGAGACCACCGGAAGCACGGTCGACGCGGCCAAGGACGCCGCGCTCGACCAGTTGGGCGTCGACGAGCAGGACGCCGAGTTCGAGATCCTCGAGGAGGCCAAGAGCGGCCTGTTCGGGCTGACCCGCCGCGAGGCCCGGGTCCGGGCCCGGGTTCGCCCGACCAGCCCCCGTCCGAAGGTCGAGCGGCGCGATCGCCGCCGACCCAAGCGACGGCGCCAAGCGGGGCGAGGGCAAGTCGACCAAGGCCGGTGGATCCGCTGGCTCGGCCAGGGCTCCGAAGAAGGCCGCCAGCCAAGGCGGCCGACCGACCGCCGATCCCGCGGCGGTCGACGACGCCGGGCCGGTCACTGCAGCCGTGTCGGCCGACGCCTCGACCGAGGACGCCACCGCCGCTCGGCCTCGCCGCTCCCGCGGCGGCCGCCGTGCCTCCACCTCCTCGGCGGACTCCACCGCCAAGAACGACACCAACCAGGAAGGCTCCCCCATGAGCAGCGACGACGCCACCGTCGAACAGCAGGCCGACATCATCGCCGACTTCGTCGAAGGGCTCGTCGAGGCCTACGGGCTCGATGGCGAGGTCACCCAGGAGAAGATCGACGACGAGACGATCGAGGTGCAGATCGAAGGCGACGACCTCGGGCTGCTCATCGGGCCCAAGGGCCAGACGCTCACCGCCATCCAGGAGCTCAGCCGCACCGTCGTGCAGCGCCGGGCCAGCGGTACCCACCACGGTCGGGTCCGCCTCGACGTGAGCGGCTACCGCCAGCGTCGGCGTGAGGCGCTCGAGCGGTTCGCCCGCTCGGTGGCCGACGACGTGCGCGAGTCGGGTGTGCAGAAGGCGCTCGAGCCGATGAACGCAGCCGACCGCAAGGTCGTCCACGACACGGTCAACGAGATCGACGGCGTGTCGACGGTGTCCGAGGGCGAGGATCAGCGTCGTCGGGTCGTGATCCTCCCGGTGGACTGATCCCGCTGGCCGAGCACGCATCCGGGGCGAGCCCCGGATGCGCCACGACGCGAGCCCGTCGGCGCCCGAGGGCGCCGACGAGGCGCTCGTGGGGCAGCTGGAGCGGTCCCGGGAGCTCGGGTTCCTCGGGCCGGGACCGGTCGACGCCCACATCGACCACGCCCGGCGGTTCGCCGCGGCCCTCGAGGCCTCGGGCCCCGGCCGGCGTCGGGCGCTCGACCTGGGCAGCGGCGGCGGGCTCCCCGGGCTGGTTCTGGTGTCGGCATGGCCAACGACGGACTGGTGCCTGCTCGATGCCAACCAGCGCCGCACCGAGTTCCTGCAGCGAGGCGGTCGACGAGCTGGGCCTCGGCGAGCGGGTGACGGTGCGTGCGGGGCCGGGCCGAGGAGCTGGCCACGACCCGGCGCTCCGGGCCAGTTCGATCTGGTGGTGGCCCGCAGCTTCGGCCGGCCGGCGGTGACCGCCGAGTGCGCCGCCGGGTTCCTCGCGGTGGGCGGCACGCTGGTGGTGAGCGAGCCCCCGGACGACCCGAGGATCGGAGCGCCAGTCGACGGGTGGGCCACGGTGGGATCCGATGGGCCTGGCCGATGCTGGGCCTGCGCGGACTCGGCCAGCGGGCCGGGTGCCAGGTGCTCATGCGCGACGCGGCCTGTCCCGGAGCGATATCCGCCGGCGGGTGGGCATCCCCGCCAAACGGCCGCTGTTCCGCTGATCCGGGCCGCTGGCCGCGATGTTTCACGTGAAACATCGGGTTGAGGGACGCGATCTGCTTGACCGCCACCACCCGAACGTGAAGGATGGCCCGGTGACCTCCGCGTTCGACGACGGGAACGACGAGTCGGTGCCTCCGCTCACGGATCGACCGCCTCCTCCGCCTCCACCCTCGCCACCGACGGCTCCGGCCGTCGCTCCGCGAGGGCGTCGACTGCCGGAGACCCGGCTCGACACCGGCGGCCGGTCGGCTCGACGCTCCGTCCGCCCCCGCCGCCTCCCGCCGCCTCCTCCGCCGCCGCCGTCTGGCCCCCGACCGGTCGACGCCCGGCGCCGACCGGAGCGCCGGACGGCGCATCGACCGGTCGACCGAACGAGCCGGCCTCGGCGGACGGGCCGGAGGCCCGACGGACGGCCCGGCGCTCGACGTGCCGGCCGATCTCGAGGCCACCGAGCAGGTCATCGAGGCGGGCGCCAGTCGCCTCCCACGTTCGGGATCTTCCCCGGGTCATCGCGGTGGCCAACCAGAAGGGCGGGGTCGGCAAGACCACGACCGCGGTCAACCTCGGCGCCTGCCTGGCCGACCTCGGCTACCGCACCCTGGTGATCGACCTCGATCCGCAGGGCAACGCCAGCACCGGGCTGGGCATCAACCCCCGAGCGCTGGACGCCTCGATGTACGACGTGCTGCTCAACGACGTGCCGCTCGAGGACTGCATCGAGGGCGAGCGCGGTGCGCAACCTCTTCGTGGCCCCGGCCAGCCTCGACCTGGCCGGCGCCGAGATCGAGCTGGTGCCGGCCTTCAGCCGCGAGCTCAAGCTGCGCAACGCGATCGGCGAGGTGCTCGACGACTACGACTACGTCCTCATCGACTGCCCGCCGTCGCTGGGGCTGCTACCGTCAACGCCCTGGCCGCGGCCACCGAGGTGCTCGTGCCCATCCAGTGCGAGTACTACGCGCTGGAGGGTCTCGGCCAGCTGCATCCGCAACGTGGACCTGGTCCAGAAGAACCTGAACCCGCAGCTCGAGGTCAGCGCCATCGTGCTCGTCATGTACGACGCCCGCACCAAGCTGTCCGATCAGGTGGCCGCCGAGGTCCGAGGCCACTTCGGCGCCAAGGTGTGCCGCAACGTCGTCCCCCGCACGGTCCGCCTGTCGGAGGCGCCGTCGTTCGGGCAACCGATCATCACGTTCGACGCAAGCTCCCGGGGCGCCATCGCCTATCGGGAACTGGCCAAGGAGGTCAGCGGTGGCACGGCGCAGCGGGTTGGGTAAGGGGCTCGGGGCGCTGATCCCCACGGGCGAGTCCGTCGACTCGGCATCGACCGAGCTGCAGGAGATCCCGGTCAGCCGGATCAAGCCCAACCAGCACCAGCCTCGGGCGTACTTCGACGAGGAGGCGCTGGTCGTCGCTGACCGCCTCGGTCCGCGAGCTCGGGGTGCTCCAGCCGATCCTGGTGCGGCCGGTCGGCGACGGCGAGTTCGAGCTCATCGCCGGCGAGCGCCGGTGGCGGGCGGCCAAGCGGGCCGGCCTGCCGACGGTGCCCGGCGCTCGTCCGCACCGTGGAGGACGCCGCGCGCGCTCGAGCAGGCGCTGGTCGAGAACCTGCACCGCGAGGACCTCAACGCGCTCGAGGAGGCGGCCGCCTACCAGCAGCTGATCGAGGACTTCGGCCTCACCCAGGAGGAGGTGGCCCTCCGGGTGGGCAAGAGCCGCTCGGCGGTCACCAACACCCTGCGGCTGTTCCAGCTCCCGCCGTCGGTGCAGAAGCTGGTCGCCGAGCGCAAGCTCTCGCGCCGGCCACGCCCGGGCCCTGCTCGGCTCGCCCGATCGGCTGTTCCAGGAGACGCTGGCCCGGCGGGCCGTCACCGAGGAGCTGTCGGTCCGCGAGGTCGAGGAGATCGTCCGGGCCAAGGAGGAGGCCGACGGGCGAGGGCGAGGCCGAGCCGCGCCGAAGCCGACGCCCGCGCCGGCCCTCCGCCCGGCCGGCCTGCTCGAGCTCGAGGAGCTGCTGTCGGCCCACCTGGACACCCGGGTCAGCGTGACGATGGGGGCCAAGCGGGCCGGGTGGTCGTCGACTTCGCCACCGTCGAGGACCTCGAGCGGATCTACCGGACCATGACCGAGGGCCGCGAGACCGAGGATTGACCGCCTCCTGAGCAATCCACACCCTGTGGCCAAAGCTGTGGTTAACAGTTGTGGCCGGTGTCACAGGAGGGTTGAGGCGTCGGCCGAGGCCAACCCTCGACCGCCGATGGTCCGACCGATCGGCACCGTCGGCGGTCAGACCTCGATCGGCGTGGTCGCCCAGGCCTCGAGGGCCCGGTGCAGTGCCGGTGGCCAGCTCGGCCGTCTGCTCGACGATCGTCGTCGGCGGACCGAGCTGGCACACCACCGCCGGCATCCGGGTCTCGCGCAGGATCGGGAGCCAGCGGCCGACCGGCGGCGGCGATCTGCAGCTCGGGCATGGTCGAGCAGCTCGTCGACCATGCAGGGTGGCCAGCTGCCGTCCGCCGGCCGACTCGAAGCCGGTCGTGCAGTAGTAGGCGGCCTCGGCACGGCCCATCGGTGAGCGGCCAGCCCGAGGTAGAGGTCGGCGCCGAAGTCGTTGGCCTCGACCGCCTGCACCGACGGGTGCGGGTGGTGCGAGCACGGCGACCACGGCGCCCGGCGTCCTGCAGGAGGCGGTCGAGGGCGCGCGGCGAGCGACGTCGAGGCCGCCGGCCTCGCCGACGACGATGCGGCGGCCCGACGAGCACCGGCGGCTGCGACGCGGAGCGTCTCGCGCTCGCGCACGCCGGCCACGTTGGTCGAGCGTCCCGGCGGCCGGCCGAGCGTGCTCGAGGCCGGTGAGCACGTCGCGGCCGCACGATGCCGTCGGTGGTCGAGCCCGGCGTTGCGCTGGAAGTCGCGCAGGGCCCGCTCGGTCTGCGGGCCCGAAGATGCCGTCGACCCGGCCGGCGTCGAAGCCGAGCGTGCCGAGCGCGCGCTGGAGCTCGGCCACGTCGTCGCCCCGCAGCATCGGGCTCTGCAGGTAGAGCAGCCGGTCGCCGGGCCGTAGCCGGCCTCGACCAGCGCGGTCCAGGTCGGTCGCGTCGCAGATGCCGTCGACGCCGGCAGGCCCCGCTGCTGCTGGAAGGCGCAGGACCGCCGCCTCGGTGGCCGGCCCGTACGCGCCGCGGGGCTCGACCGAGGTGTCGAGCCCCGCGGCGGCCAGGCGTCGTTGGAGATCACGCACCGCGTCGCCGGCGTCACCGAGCTCGAGAGGGAGCACGTCATCCATGGATGCGGTGGCACGGTCGCGGCGATCGGGCGTCGACCGGGATCGGGCCGTTCGACGTCGGCCTACAGGTACTCGCTGAGCTCCTGCGAGGAGCTGGCCCTTGCCCTTGGCGCCGACGATGCGCTTCTCGGCCTGGCCGTCCTTGAACACGATCAGCGTCGGGATGCTCATGACGTCGAACCGGCGGGCGATGTCGGGGTTGTCGTCGACGTTGAGCTTGGCGATCTGGATCTTGCCCGGCGTGCTCGCCGGCGATCTCGTCGAGGATCGGGGCGATCATCTTGCAGGGTCCGCACCACTCGGCCCAGAAGTCGACGAGGACGGGCTCGGACGCGGCACCGATCTCCTCGTCGAAGGTGGTGTCGGAGAGGGTGTCGACGTGTTCAGCCATGGGTTGAGCTTTCTGTCGTGCGCCGGGTCGTCGGCGCCAGATGGATCGGGGTGAGCGGACCGCTCACTGATGCCTGCCGTACAACCGTCGGGACCGCTCCGCCATTCCGGCGCAGCGTAGTCGCCGTGGTCGGGCGGTCAGTGGCGTGCCCTGGGCCTCGAGCCAGCGCTCGGCGTCGATGGCGGCCATGCAGCCCGAGCCGGCGGCGGTGATGGCCTGGCGGTAGGTGTGGTCCTGGACGTCGCCGCAGGCGAACACGCCCTCGACGTTGGTGTAGCTCGTGCCCGGGCCGGTGACCAGGTAGCCGTTGTCCTCCATGTCGAGCTGGCCCTTGAACAGGTCGGTGTTGGGCCGGTGGCCGATGGCCACGAACAGGCCGGTGACCGGGCAGCTCGGTGCGCTCGTCGGTGAGGACGTCGCGGAGCACGACGCCCTCGACCTTGGTGTCGCCCTGGATCTGGTCGACGACCGCGTTCCAGAGGAACTGGATCTTGTCGTTGGCGAGGGCCCGCTCCTGCATGATCTTCGAGGCCCGCAGCTCGTCGCGGCGGTGGATGATCGTGACCGATGTCGGCGAACTTGGTGAGGAACGTGGCCTCCTCGACGCGCCGAGTCGCCGCCGCCGACCACGGCGATGTCGTGGTCCCGGAAGAAGAAGCCGTCGCAGGTGGCGCAGGTCGACAGGCCGTGGCCGATGAGGCGCTGCTCCTCGGCGCGAGGCCGAGCATCAGCGACTGGGCGCCGGTGGAGACGATGACCGACTGGGCCCGGTAGGTCGGCTCGGCGGCGTCGGGGTCGCCGACCCAGACGCCGAACGGGCGGTGCGGAGAGGTCGACCCGGGTCACCTTCTCGGTGCGGATGTCGGCGCCGAAGCGCAGCGGCCTGCTCCCGGATGCGCATCATGAGCTCGGGGCCCATGATCCCCTCGGGGAAGCCGGGGAAGTTCTCGACCTCGGTGGTCAGCATGAGCTGGCCGCCGGGCTGGTCGCTGGTCGACGACGGCTCGCCCTCGAGCACCAGCGGCGCGAGGTTGGCCCGGGCGGTGTAGATGGCGGCGGTGAGCCCGGCCGGGCCCGATCCGATGATGATGACGTCGTGGACGTCCGATGAGGTCATGACTGCTCCAGGTCGGTGCTCCCGCGTGGGAGGCACGTGGTGCCTGCCCCAACCGGGTTCGATGAGCGAGGATTCCCGCCCGGTGGCCGGGCTGGGCGGGTGCGAGCGGGCAGGTGCAGCGTCCGTCAGTCAGATGAGGTCGGACGCGGCGGCGGAAGACCACGCCGCCGACGACGGTGAAAGGCCACGCCGAGGATGAGGTAGGTCGACCCAGATGCGGGGTTCGTCCATGAAGAGCCCGACGATCGAGTCGACCAGGCGGACCAGCCCGATGATCAGCAGGATGGCCGACCATGGTGCCGAGCACCGCGCCAGCAGGCCGTAGACCAGGGCCCGGGCGGCCTTCTGGGCCGGGCCGGTGGTCTTGTCGCGGAGCCGTGTCGACGACCTTGACGATGGCGTCGGCGGCCTGGACCGGCCAGTCGCCGCTGAGCATGTTGCCGACCGGCGCGGCCGTGCGGGCCGGTCCGGAGGTGGTGCGAGCCCCGGGTGGCACGGCGCTCGCGCCGGCGGGCCCGTGGCCCGTCGCGCCGGCCGGGCTGGTCGCGGCCCGCCGGCGCCGGAGTGCTCGGCGGCCTGTGGTCGCCGGATCACCGGCCGCCCGGGCGAGGTCATGCGCGGCAGACTAGTGCCGTCCCTGGCGGCCGGTACATCGCCCGAGCGGCGACCGGCCGCGGTCAGGGCAGCGGCTGGTCGACCAGCACCTGGCAGTCGTCGCCGGCCTGTGATCAGGCGGTCGGTCGCCGTGGTGGTGCTCGGCGACGTCGTAGACCGCGACCTCGACCGGGATCGACTGGTAGGTGGCGGTGGCCGAGAACCGAGGGCACCCAGGTCGGGATCGCCGGCCCGGTTGGTGGCGTCGCACGTGAGGCGCCGGGCGCGCGGCACGGGCGGTGGCCACGGCGGCGTCGCGCCGTCGGCCTCGGCGCGCGGGTCGAGGCTGGGCGGTTCCGCCGGCGGCGTCCGGTGCGGCCGCGGACCAGCGCCGTCAGCTCCTGGCGCGTCGGCCGCGGCCGAGATCGCCGCCGAGGTCGCGGCTGACCGGTGCCAGCGCCGGGTCGACGGCGGTCGTCGAGGTCGGCGCTGAACCCGGAGCTCGTGCGCCGGCGAGGCGCTCGGGCCGGGCTCCGGGCGACGACTCGGCCGCCGCTGCGTCGGCCGCGCTGGCCGATGGCCGCGGTGTCGGTCGGAGCCCGGTCGTGCTGCTCGAGAGCGACCGCACGACGGGGATGGCCGACCGCCACGACGGCGATGGCGGCGGCCACGGCCAGCCACGGCCGACGGCGGGCGGCGGCGACGGTCGGCGAGCGGCGCGACGGCCGGCCCGGCGGTCGTGGCTCGGACCGCGGCCGTCGGCCGGGTCTCGGGCCGGCGTCGAGCGGCGGCGGCCGATGTGGGCGTCGACGACCGACGGCTCGGGGCGGCGCCGGTTCGGCCAGCCGGGCGCTCACGCCGCGAGCTCCCGCACCCGCGCGTCGAGCCGGTCGGGGTCGATGCGGAGCCGTCGGCGTCGAGGGCGAGGCCGTCGACGGCGCCGAGGCGGCCTCGTCGACCGGGTCGAGCGGCGCGCGGCACGTGGTCGACCGCCGGCCGGTCGCGCGCGTCGACCGGGCGGCGTCGGGCTCGAGGGGATCGGGCTCGTGAGGAGGCGGTGGGGTCTCGGTCATGGTGCGTTCCGTTCGACGTGACCGGGGGCGGTCTGGTTCCCGTCGGCCGGGGGGCCGAGCTGGTCGGCCAGCGGCCCGCGGCCCCGGGCGATGCGCGAGCGCACGGTTCCCGGCGGGATAGCGAGGACCTCGGCGATCTCGGCGTAGTCGAGGCCGAGCACGTCGCGCAGCACGACCGGGGCCCGGAACTCGGCGGGGAGCGGCCTGGAGCGCGGCGTCGATGGTCAGCCGGTCGATCACGGTCTGATCGAGGTGCGGGCGCCGTCGGAGGCGGCGTCCGGGTCGGCGGGGAGCCGGCTCGTCCGATCGTCGCTGGCCGGGACGGGTCGGCGCTTGCGGCGCCGCAGCTCGTCGAGGCAGGCGTTGGTGGCGACCCGGTAGGCCCAGGTGGAGAACGCGGCCCGGCCGTCGAAGCGATGGGAAGCCCCGGACGATGGCGATCAGGGCGTCCTGGGCGGCGTCGAGCGCGTCGTGCGTCGTTGCCCGTCATGCCGCCGGCAGAGGGCGTAGACGCGGTCGTAGTGGCGGCGCAGCAGCGCGTCGAGGGCCTGGCGGTCGCCGGCCTGGGCCGCCTCGATGAGGTCGCCGTCGTCGACCATGCCGCCGATCGCCCCGGTCCTCACCCGGTGACCGACAGCTCGGCGATCTCGGCTCGCACCCGCGGCGGGCCGTCGCCGAGGTCGGTGATCCAGAGCAGGACCGTCTGGCCCGGGTGCCGCCGAGGTCGAAGCTGGCGTCGCCGTTGATGCCGCTCCTGCTGGTCGACCGGGTCACCCCACCCGCCGAGCGAGGTCGGCACGGCTCGGCCGAGGGCGCCACGTAGACGGCCGCGGCCCAGCCCTGCGTGGGCGAGGCGACGTCGAGCCGGTGGAGGTCGGCCGGCCGCCGCAGGTGACACCATGCCGACGCCGGGCTTCGTGCCGAACTGGCGCTGGTTGTAGCTCTCGGTGTGCCAGCTCGTGGCGGCGTTGCCGTCGATGGCGCAGCGGCAGCTGGTCGTCGTTCTCGCCCGGCGTGCCCCGCCCCGGGGTCGAAGCTGGCGAGCGACTGGATGTGGAGGTCCGTGGGGTCGGCGCCGGCTCGAGGCCGAGCCGTCGATCGTCGAGCTCGACGTCGAGCTGATCGGCCCACGAGAACAGCTGGCGGCCGGTGCTGGTGCCGCCGATCAGGATGCCGGCGAGCGACCAGGGCCAGCACCACGAAGACCGCCGCCAGCGTGGGGCGCACCCAGCGGGCGCTGGCGGCTCGACAGCGACCGGCGCCGGTCGGCGCGGCGGGCTGCCGGTGCGGCCGCGGCCGCCGTCTGGCCGGGCCGCGGGCCGATGGGCCCAGGCCGCGGTCGGCGTCGACGGCGGTGGCCACGGTGAGGTCGTCGGCCTCGTGCAGGGTCGAGGGCTCGAGCAGCGCGGCCCGCAGCTCGAGGGCGGTGGCGTAGCGGTGCGTCGCGGTCGAGCGCAGGCACCGCATGACGACGGCGTCGAGGCCCCGGGGCACGGTGGCCCGGATCTGGCGGGGTCGGGGCGGCAGCTGGTGCAGGCGGGCCAGGGCGGTGGCCGCCGGCGTGTCGCCCGAGAACGGCGGCCCGGGCGCACAGCGCCTCGTAGAGCACGACGCCGAGCGCGTAGAGGTCGGCCCGACCGTCGAGCCGCTCGCCCTCGACCTGCTCGGGGGCGAGGTACTTGACCGTGCCGAGCATGGTGCCGGTCTGGGTCACGTCGGGGTCGTCGCGGACCTTGGCGATGCCGAAGTCGGTCACGAGGACCCGACCGTCGGCGCAGACGAGGATGTTGGCCGGCTTGACGTCGCGGTGGACGAGGCCGGCCCTGTGGGCGGCGGCGAGGGCGTCGGCCACCTGCGGCGCCGATCGACACGACCTCGCTCGGGCGGCAGGAAGCCCGTGCTCGTCGAGCTCGTCGCGCAGGGTGGTGCCGCTGGACCAGCTCCATGACGATGGCCTCGGCGTCGTGGTCGTGGCAGGTGTCGTAGATCGACGACGATGCCGGGGTGGTGCAGGCGGGCGGCGGCGACGGCCTCGCTGCGGAACCGGGCCACGAAGCGTGTCGTCGGCGGCCAGGTGCGGATGGAGGATCTTCACCGCGACCGGCCGGCCCAGCACCTCGTCGGTGGCCTCCCACACCTCGGCCATGCCGCCGCTCGCGATGCGGCGGTCGAGCCGGTAGCGACCCGAGAGCAGACGGCCCGCGGGGAACGCGCTCGTCGGGGCTCGGTGGGCAGGAGGGAGTCGGGCACAGCGGCCCAACGGTAGCGGTCAGGATGTGGACGGCCGAGGCAGGACCAGCCCCGCCGGGCTCAGCCGAGGCGTCAGGCTCGGCGGTCGACGACGTAGCAGATGCCGAGCACCCGGGGACCGCCGTGGGTGCCGATGACGGCGCCGATGCGCCCGGTGCGCACCTCGGTCGCGCGGGTAGCGGCGGCGATGAGGTCGAGGAAGGCGTCGACGTCGGGGGCCTCGCCGTCGCAGACGGACAGGTGCATCGACGCCCTGCTCGGCGAAGAGCTGGTCGCGGAGCGCCACCAGGGCCTTCTTGCGGGTGCGGGGCTTGCCCGCCTCCTCGACGTGGCCGCCGGTGACGTTGATCAGCGGCTTGATCGACAGCAGCGAGCCGAGGAAGCGCCTGGGCGCCGCCGATGCGGCCGCCCTTCTTGAGGTTGTCGAGCGTGTCGAGGGCGCGCGAACACACGGGTGCGGGCGACCAGGTCGTCGGCCAGGGCCACGACCTCGTCGACGGAGCTGCCGTCCGGCCGGCCTTGGCCGCCTCGAGCACGATGGTGCCGAGGCCGGCGGTGAGGGTGCGGCTGTCGATGACCCGGACGTCGACCTCGCCCTCGAGGGCCCGGGCCGCGTTCCGGGCCGACTCGATGGTGGCCGAGAGCTCGCCGGACAGGTTGATGCACACGACGCGCGTCGGCCCCGTCGCCGGCGAGCTTGCGGAACACCTGCTCGAAGGCGCCCGGGGGCCGGCGCGGCGGTCTCGGGCAGGGCGTCGGACTCGGCCATGCGGCGGTAGAAGTCCTCGACGCTGAGGTCCTCGCGGTCGGTGAACTCCTCGTCGCCGAACCGGATCGACAGCGGCACGATCTCGATGCCGAGCTCGGCCGCCTCCTCCGCGGAGAGGTCGCACGCGCTGTCGGTGACGATCCGTACTCCAGCCATGGTCCCCCCGGGTGGTCGGCCGCCGGCGCGGATCGGGTGACCGATCGGGCGGGGCGGGTGGGTCGTGGTGCTCAATCCCTGTCGGCCGGAGCGTAGCTGATGGCCTCCGGCGGACTTCCGCTGCCGTTGCCGTTCGGGGCCGCGGCGGGGCCGCCGGCGGCGGCCCGGACTGCTCGGCCGGCGCCGCCCGGGTCGACGGGTGGTCCGAGGCGATCAGCCGCTTGTCGCGCCGGGTGCGCCGGAAGTGCCGCCCCCACCAGAGCAGCAGGAACAGGCCGGCGGCGATCGTGAGCACCAGGCCGACGCCGGAGACGGCGGTCGAGCGCACGTTGAACTCGCCCGCTGGTGATGCGCAGGCCGTCGTCGGGAGAGGTGATGGTGGCCTCGAGCTTGAACGCGCCCGAGGCCCGGGCCTGCACCGGGACGTCGACGCGGGTCGGGACCCGCGGCGGCAGCAGCACGCGGTCGATGACGGGCCCTTCGGGAACTCGAGCTTGTCGCTCTTGAGCGCGATGCGGACCTGCACCGGGTAGTCGAGCCCGTTGTTGATGGTGAGCGGGATCGTCGCCGTTGCGCGAGGTCAGGGTGACGACCGTCTGCGCTCTCGGTGGTGATCTGGCGCGAGCTGGTCGTCGATGCGCGCGTCGGCGCCGTCGAGGTAGTCCTGGCGGGTCTGCTCGTCGAACGTGATCGAGCCCGACGAGAGCGTCACCTGGTCGAGCGAGGCGGCGAGGTCGAGCCCGCCGGTGGCCGGGGCGGCGTCGTGCCCGGGCGCGGCGCGGGCTGGTCGTCGGGGTGACCATCGAGCGGAAGCCGTCGACCCGGGTCGAGCGTGCGCGCAGGTGCGCCGGGTAGCTGCCGAGCGACGGGGGGTTGACCGAGGTGAGGTCCCGCCGCTGCACGCGGGACGTCGGTGCGGGTCCGGCCGCTCTCCGACGCGGGGTCGACCACCTTGATCAGGCTGTCGACGGTCATCGGGCTGACGATGGCCTGGCCGTCGCCGGTGGCCGCGCCAGGCCGGCGCCGGTGCGGTCGGCGAACGCGTCGAGCAGCACCGACAGCGGGATCTGCGCCTCGGCGGCCGAGGCCGGCAGCTGCAGGGCGAGGCCCCGGCTGCACTGGTCGGCGTCGGCCGCGAGGACGCAGGGGCCGCGCGGCGGTCGAGAGCGCGAGCAGGCTGAGCGACGCGACGACCTCGTGGGCGGCCAGCACCCGGTCGTCGCCGGTGACCAGCCGGGTGGACAGGTCGTCGTCGGCCGCCACCGAGCGGATGCGGTCGTCGTTGCCCGACGTCAGGTCGAACGTCTGGGTGAGCCGGGCGCGTCGTCGTCGCTCCGTCGAGCTGGTGTCGAGGCGGTCGCTCGGCACCACCGCCTGGCTGGACGCCGCCGGCGACGAGCGTGCTCAGCACGTCCGGACGAGGTGGTGGGGTCGACGACGGTGGTGCGGTGTCGGGCGTGAGCGAGCAGGAGGCCTGGTCAGCGTGACGCGGTGCCGAGCGCGAGCTCGCGGCCGAAGGCGTCGGTGAGGCCCTGGCCGATCCACGCGCCGCGTGTCGACGGTCACCCACGGACCGCCCAGGACCTGGCGGCCGCGGCTCGCGGCGGCCAGGCCGCGACCAGCTTGGTGTTGTTGCTGCGGTCCCTCTCGGACAGCGCGCTCACGGTCTCGGGCGTCGGTGAGAGCGTGAGGGGGACGCCGGGGGTCTGGCCGAGCGTGGTGATGAGCCGGTCGAGGGCGTCGGCTGCTGCGTCGTCGCCCATGTCGACCGAGCCGTCGGGCTGGTGGGCCACCGGTGCGGTGACCGGGACGACCAGGGCCACGGTGAGCGGGGTCCGCTCCGAGGTGGCGTCGGCGGCGGGCAGGCGCACGAGGTGGGTGTAGAGCGGGCCGATCTCCTCGCCCTGGTCGTCGATCACCGTGAGGCCCAGCGGGTAGACGCCCTCGCGGGTGATCTGGAACCCGTAGGGCGGCACCGGGCGGGAGGTGACGACGGGGAAGCTGAGGTCGTAGCCGCCGTTGACGACCGGCACGCCGTCGAGGGGCACGGTGACCGTGGCCGACTGCTGCGACGGCAGGACTCGCCCCGACCGGTGCGGTCGAGCTGGGCCTGGCTGTTGACCGGGTGTAGAGCCGGGCCACGAGCTTCGAGCCGGGCGGCAGCGGAGGCGTGCGGAGGTTGACGACGAAGGTGCCCGTGGGCGCGACCCACCCGGACTGCGATTGCAGCAGCAGCGTGGTGTCGGTGGGTGCTGCCGGCCGGGCGCCGGCGCTGGGTGCCGGCCAGCACCGAGGAGCGCGACCAGGGCGAGCGAGCCACGAGCCCGCCGGCCGGGCACGACGGGGATCGCGCTGCGGTCGGCGTGCGGCGGCCGTCCCGGGGCCGGCTCTCGGTGCGTCGGCCGCCGGGCCGTCTCGGGCAGATCGTGCTCGAGGACGTCGAGGCCCTCCGCCTCGAGCAGGAAGCCGAGTCGCTCGTAGAGGGCGACGGCCGGTCGGTTCTGCTCCTGGGTGTTCACCAGCATCGTCCGGGCTCCACGTCGGGTCGCCCAGCGGAGGGCGTCGTTCACGAGCATGGTGGCGATGCCGCGTCGTTGGACGTCGGGGTGCACCGCGAGGCGCTGCAGGTAGCTGATGGGGCCGGCCCGGCCGGTGACGGCGTAGCCGACCACGGCGCCGGACTGGGTGGCGACGCGGAAGCGGGAGACCGGGGTGGCGTCGCGGGCGTCGTCGAGACCGGCACGATCGAACCGCCAGAACGGGCTGAAGGCCAGGTGGTCGACCGCGAGCACGGCCTCGCGGTCGCGGCGGCGGCCCCGTCGGGTGGTGGCCGGCTCGACGGTGCCGACCGGCTGGACCGGCTGGATCGGGGCGGCCGGATCGAGGGGGTGGCGCAGCAGGTGGAGGTGCTCGTGGACGACGAAGCCGCACGTGAGGAACGGGCGCTGCTCGGCCGGGCTGAGGGCCGAGGTCAGCACCGATGCGTAGCCCTGGTCCCGCAGGTCCGACACGCACCGGCGGATCGTCGCCACATCGGGCGATCGGCCGGGCGTCGGCGCGACGTAGGCGATCCGGTGGTCACCGCGCCACGGGCCCACGCGGAGCCGGTCTGCTCCCCACTGCGCCGTGTCGAGCCTGGTCATCGGTGTCCTCGTTGGGCGGTCTCGGGCAAGTCGAGGATAGGACCCCGGTCCGTGAGGGGTGGGCCAGGCCATGGAGGGTGGGCGAGGCCGGCGCAGTAGCGTGCTGCCCGTGACGGTGCTGTTCACCACCCACCCGCAGTTCCTGGCCCACGACACCGGGCCGGGCCACCCCGAGCGGCCGGCGCGGCTCGAGGCCGTCGGCGCCGGGCATCGACCGCGGCCGGCCTGCGACGAGGCGCTGGTCACCTTCGAGCCCCGGCCGGCCACGGCGGCCGAGATCGGCACGGGTCCACCCCGAGCCGCTACCTCGTCGCCTGGCCGAGTTCACCGAGGCCGGCGGCGGCAACATCGACGCCGACACCGTCGCCGTCCCCGCGTCCTACGCCGCCGCGCTGCTGGCCGCCGGCGCCGGCCTCGAGTCGGTCGCCCGGCTCGACGCGGGCGAGGGCGACGTCGGCGTTCTGCGCCGTGCGCCCGCCCGGCCACCACGCCACGCCGACCCGGGCGATGGGGTTCTGCCTGCTCAACAACGTCGCCGTCGCGGCCGCGGCCCTGGCCGACCGGGGCGAGCGGGTGCTGATCGTCGACTACGACGCCCACCACGGCAACGGCACCCAGGACGTCTTCTACGGCGACCGCGCGTCATCTACGTGTCGTTCCACGAGTACCCGCTCTACCCGGGCACCGGGCGGCTGCCCGAGATGGGCGAGGGCGACGGCTACGGCGCCACCATCAACTTCCCGTGCCCGGCGGGCGCCACCGGCGACGTCTACCGCGCCGCCATCGACGAGGTGCTGGCCCCGCTGGTCGCCGACTGGCAGCCGACGTGGCTGCTGGTGTCGGCCGGCTTCGACGCCCACCGCCGCGATCCGATCACCGGCCTCGGCCTGTCCGCCGGCGACTTCGCCGACCTCACCCGCGACCTGCAGCGCGTTCGTCGAGCCCGGTCACCAGATCGTGTTCCTCGAGGGCGGCTACGACCTCGAGGGCCTGGCCGCGTCGGCCGGCGCCACGCTGTCGCGCGCTGTGCGGCGAGGACTACCGGCCCGAGGCGCCGACCAGCGGCGGGCCCGGGCTGCACGTGGTCGAGGCCGTGCAGTGCGGCGCCACGAGGCCGGCCTGCCGTAGGCCGGCCCGGCGCGCCGTCCCGGCGCCGGCGACCGCTTCGTGCCGGAGGGCGGTGCCCCGGTAGCGTGGCAGCCGTGATCCCCGCGCGCCTGCAGCCGGTCCTCGACGAGACCCGCCCGCTGGCCGAGCGCTTCGCGGCCGCCGGCAAGCGGATCTACCTGGTCGGCGGCATCGTCCGCGACCTGCTGCTGGGCGACGTCGACCTCGACGGCGGCCGAGGTCGACATCGACCTCACCACCGACGCCCGGCCCGAGGAGACCAAGCGCGCTCGTGTCGGGCTGGGCCGACGCGGTGTGGACCCAGGGCGAGCGCTTCGGCACGATCGGCTGCAAGAAGGACGGCCGCCGACTTCGAGATCACCACCCACCGGGCCGAGGCCTACACGCCCGACTCCCGCAAGCCCGACGTCGTCTTCGCCGACGCCATCGAGGCCGACCTGTCCCGGCGGGACTTCACCGTCAACGCCATGGCGCTGGCCGCTGCCCGAGCCCGAGCTCGATCGACCCGTTCGACGGCGCCGCCGACCTGGCCGCCAAGGGGCTGCGCACGCCGCTCGCCCGAGGAGTCGTTCACCGACGACCCGCTGCGCATGCTGCGGGCGGCCCGCTTCATCGCCGGCTACGGCCTCGAGCCCGACCCGGAGCTGGTCGCCGCGGTCGGCGAGCATGCGCGACCGGCTGGAGATCGTGTCGGCCGAGCGCATCCGCGACGAGCTCGACAAGCTGCTCGTGGTCGACGACCCGGCGCCGGCCTGTGGTTCCTGGTCGACACCGGCCTGGTCGACGAGTTCCTGCCCGAGCTGCCGGCCATGCGCCTCGAGCAGGACCCGATCCACCGCCACAAGGACGTGCTGGCCCACACCATCGCGGTGGTGGCCAAGACCGCGGCCGCGAGCGCATCGTGCGCCTGGCCGCGCTGTTCCACGACGTGGGCAAGCCCAAGACCCGCGTCGATCGGCGACGCGGCGTGAGCTTCCACCACCACGAGGTGGTCGGCGCCCGCATGACCCGCGACCGCATGCGGGCGCTGCAGTACTCCAACGACGACGTCGAGGCCGTGACCCAGCTCGTCTACCTGCACCTGCGGTTCCACACCTACCAGATGGGCTGGACCGACAGCGCCGTGCGCCGCTTCGTGCGCGACGCCGGCGACCAGCTGCTCGCGAGCTGATCGAGCTGACCCGCTGCGACTGCACCACCCGCAACGAGCGCAAGGCCCGCATGCTCGGCCGCCGCATGGACGAGCTCGAGGAGCGCATCGCCGAGCTGCGAGGCCGAGGAGGAGCTCGCGGCCATCCGGCCCGACCTCGACGGCCACGCGGTCATGGAGCACCTCGGCATCGGCGCCCGGCCGCGAGGTCGGCCAGGCGCTCGACTTCCTGCTCGAGCTGCGCCTCGACGAGGGCCCGCTCGGCGAGGAGGAGGCCTACCGCCGCCTCGACGCCTGGTGGGCCGAGCGCCAGGGGTCGGGCTGACGTCGGGCTCGACGAGCTGAGCCGCGGCAGGGATCGACGACGTGCGCATCTTCCTGGCTGGAGCGAGCGGTGTGCTCGGACGTCGGCTGGTGCCCCTGCTGGTGGCGGAGGGGCACCAGGTGACCGGCATGACCCGGTCGCCCGACAAGGTCGACCTGCTGGTCGGGCTGGGCGCCGAGCCGGTGGTGTGCGACGTGTTCGATGCGGATGCGCTGTCGGCGGCGGTGGTCGCGAGCCCGGCCGGACCTCGTGCTGCACGAGCTCACCGACCTGCCCGGGGACGTGCCCAGATCGCGTGCCCGGCCGGGCGCCACCGCCCGCATGCGTCGGGAGGGCCGCGCAACCTGATCGCGGCCGGCGCGGGCCGCGGGGGCCGGGCGGTTCCTGGCCCAGCGTGGCCTGGACGCTGGCGGCGACCGCCGCCGCGGTCCCGAGCTCGAGGAGCAGACGGGCCATCGGCGGGGTGGTGCTCGTCGGCCCGTTCTACGGCGAGGGCACTCGCCCGACTCGCCCGAGCCACCGTGCGTCCCATCGACGTGGCCGCGGCCGAGACGGTGGCCGCGCTGGATGCGCCCTCGGGCGTGCTGACGATCGTCGACCCGGAGCCGGTCAGAGCGCTGAGGTCAGGCCGTCCGCGGCGTTAGCCTCTGTCGCTCATGTCGACCCCGGAGGCCCCGATGACCGACATCCCCAGCCAGCGACCTCGGTGCCGGCCGGCTCGGCGTGACCGGCCGGTTCGAGGACGGCGAGCTGCTGCTCGACCTGACGCCCCGGGCCGAGCTGCTGCACCACGGGGTCGTGCGGGCCAGCGTCATCTCGTTCTGGTCGACGCGGTCGCCGGGCATCTCGGTCGACGGCGACGCAGACGTCTGGACCCTGACCACCGACGTGACCGTCCGGATGCGCCCGGTGCCGGCCCCGAGCGGCGTCACCCCCGCCAACACGATGCTGCGCGGGGACGACGTCGGTCACCTCGCTAGGTCGAGTCACCGCCGAGACGGCACGCCGGTCGGCACCGGCGCCATCGGCTTCGCCACACATCCCCCGCAAGGAGGCGATCCGCCGAAGCCGATCGTGCCGCCCGAGCAGGCGCCCACAGCTCTTCCGGGACCCGCACCCGCTCACCCGCCCGCTGCGGAGGAGGCCGGCATCGAGGTCATCGACGCGGCCGAGGGCGTCGTGCAGGTCGAGGTCACCCCGGAGCTGCCGCAACCCGGCCGGCACCCTGAGGGCGCGATGGTGGCGCTGCGTGGCCGAGGCCGCGGCCGAGGACCTGGTGGCCACGCGCTTCAGTCGCCGGCGTGGTGACCGACCTCGACCTCCGCTAGCTGGCGCAGACCCAGGCGGCCCGGTCCGCACGCGCTGCCGCTGCTCGGCAGCGGCCCCGATGCCTCGGTCCGGGTCGGGCTCATCGACACCTCCACCGACCGCATCACCACCCTGGTCTACGCCCGCGCCGCGCCGGTCGGCTGAACCACGGGGCGGAGGTGCCGTGAGGCCATGGCATACGAAGTGGATTTCCAAGAGGTCTCGACGGTCGGGCTCGAATCGTCACCCGTGGCCCCCGCGGCTCGCCGGCCTGCGGGCCGACGAGGCCCGCTACTTCAAGAACGAGTACGACCACGTCTTCACGGTGGAGCCGGCGGCCAAGTCCAAGAAGACGATCGACTGGGTGACCGGATCCTCGAGGAGCGCGACCTCGTCATCGAGTCGCCGGCGTTGGAGGCCACCGAGTTCCAGGTCGAGAACATCCGCATGGCCTACGTGTTCTACGAGAGCGGCCTGTCCATCAACGTGATGTACACGCTCGACGGGGACAAGCTGAAGCGGGCCGTCGGGTTCAAGCTCTGCCGGCGGCATGGACGTCCCCGCCGAGCTCGCTCGAAGTTCAAGTTCGCCCGGCAGAAGTCGAAGCTGGCCGGGACCATCCGCGGCTCGTTCTTCGTGCGCAAGGCCGAGTACTGAGCCAGGATCGGCTAGGCCGGGTCGGGGTAGACCGGGTCGCGCTTCTCGAAGTAGGCGGTGACGGACTCGACGTTGTCGGGCTGCCGATGAGCGAGGCCATCGTCGTGCGCTCGTCGAGGAACTGCTCGGCCGCGGTGCGGCCCGGGTGCCGTCGAGGCGTCGAGCAGGCGCTTGGCCTGGCGGATGGCGACGGGGGACTTGCCGGCGATCTCGGCGGCCAGGGCCAGCGCCTCGGCGCGGGGGTCGTCGGAGACCCGGGTGCACAGGCCGATGGCCGCGGCCTCGCTCGCCCGAGAGCATGCGGCCGGTGTAGGTGAGCTCGCGGGCGACGTCGTCGCCGACCAGGCGGGGCAGCAGCCAGGTGCCGGTCATGTCGGGGATGAGGCCCCAGCGCATCTCGAGCACCGAGAGCTTGGCGTCGGGGGCGACGATCCGGATGTCGGCGCCGAGCGCGATCTGCAGGCCGCCGCCGAGGCACGGACCGGTGATGGCGGCGATGACCGGCACCTCGAGCCGGCGCCACACCCAGCCGGCCTCCTGGCCGAGGTGGGTCTCGCGCTCGCCGGTGGACATGATCCCCGAGGCCACGTCGCGCGTGCGTCGGCCGCAGGGTCGCCGCCGCGCCGCGGTCGGCGGGCCCGGCCATCTGCTGGAAGGCGGCCAGGTCGAGCCCGGCGCAGAACGCCCGACCCTCTCCCGACAGCACCACGGCGCGCACCGACGGTCGTAGGCCAGGGACTGGCCGGCCTCGACGATGGCGGCCATGAGCTGCTGGTCGAGCGCGTTGAGCTTGTCCGGCCGGTTGAGGCGGACGTCGGCGACGCCGCCGTCGATCGAGATGGTGACCCGATCGCTCATGACTCACCGGTCTAGCGGACCGAGCCCGGGAGCCGGGCGACCGGTCGCTACGAGAAGCTCTGCTGCAGGACCTTGTCGAGCCAGGCGTCCTGCTGGACGACGTTGACCCCGCCGTCGACGAAGTGCGATGCGCCGTCGACCTTGTCGCGCCAGACGTCGTCCTTGGGCCGCTGGGCCTTGGCCGTCGGCCATCAGCACGTCGCTCTGGCTCACCGGGACCAGAGGATCGGAGGTGCCGTAGGCGAGGTACATCGGCGGATCGGACCGGTCGAGGTGGGGCGCGATCTCGGCGTCGGCGATCACGGGCAGGAGCGCAGCCCGACAGCGCGGCGCCGCCGGATGCGGGGCACCCGAGGAAGTTCCCGACCATGACCGACGGGATGACGCCCAGCGTCGGGCGGCACCGTGGCCAGGCGTCGTGCAGGTCCGTCGGGCCGACCCAGTCGATGATGCCGTCGACCGAGGAGCTGTACCCGGCGAGCTCGGCGGGGACGGCCGGCTCGTAGGTGCCCGACGGCGTCGTGCCGGCGAACAGCGCGAGGTAGCCGCCGGCCGACACCCCGGCCAGGACGACCCGGTCCGGATCGCAGGCGGTAGGTGGCGGCCTTGGACCGGAGGTACCGCATGGCGAGCTTCACGTCGCCGACCGGCGTCGGCCAGCTGACGTCGGGGACGAGGCGGTAGTCGATCGACGCCACCGCCCACCCCCGGTCGACCTCGTGGCGGATCGGAGCCGGGACCATGGTCCGGTCGCCGGCGTTCCAGCCGCCGCCGTGGATGAACACGATCAGCGGGGCGGCCGTGGTCGACTTCGGCGGGAGGTAGAGGTCGAGGCGCTGAGCCGGCTCCGGGCCGTAGGCCACGTTCGGTGACGGTCGGGGCGGTGGTGGCCACGGCGAAGGCGCCGATGGTGTCTCGGGGCCCGGGGTCGATGACCTCGCAGGCCGAGCACACGGCCACGGCGAGGAGGAGGCCGATGAAGGCGAGGGTCGCGGAGTCGCCGGCGGTCGGCGACGGCGGGTGGCGGCGGGTGAGGGCGTGTCGAGGTGGTCGGTCGTCGATGGTGCGCGGCGTCGCGCGGCTCGGGGGCGGAGGCGTCGTGAAGCATGGCGTCCTTGTGGTCGGTGACCCCGTCCGTCGGGGTCGCGGGCCGAAGGCACACCCGTCTCGACGGCCCTCGCACCGTCACTCTCGGTGTTCGGGACGCGGCGATGAAGGCCAATGGGCCGCTCGTCCGAGGCAAATGGTCCGCGGTGGCCCAGAAGGCCTGTGACCGGTTCTTCAGCGACGCGTCAGGCGCGATGCAGGTCGCCGAAACGGCCCGGTCGCACGAGGAGCTCGAGCGGCTAGATGCCTTCCTTGCGGGCCCGGATCACGAGCGTCGCCGGAGCCCAGGTCCATGGCGTCGGTCCAGAAGGCGCTGTGGTTGCCGCCGGCCGGCTCGGGCTCGAGGATCGTGTCGACCCGGAAGTTCGCCCTCGACAGGCTGGTGTGCAGGTCGCCGATGGTGCGGATGCGCTCGTCCCCCTGGTCGGTGTCGGTGAACCAGGGCCGCACCGACCGGTCGAAGTAGGAGCGCACCACCTGTGGCGCCGTCGCCGGTCGGCGGCGTCGGGGTCGAGCATGGCGTAGGCCGGGTGGGGCAGCGAGAACACGAAGGCGCACTCGGGGTGCAGCACGCGGTGCACCTGGCGGAACACGCGGTCGAGGTCGTCGACGTTGGCCAGGGCGAACACGCTGAGGGCCACGTCGATCGAGTCGGCCCGCACGAACGGCAGCTCGGCCAGGTCGCTCTGGTGCAGCTCGACCTTGACCTCGGCCCGCTCGACGCTGGCCCGGGCCGCCTCGATGCGGTGCAGCGACGGGTCGACGGCGATGACCCGGGCGCCCTGGCGGGCCATGGCGATGGCCTCGGCCCCCGACCCGCAGCCGAGCTGCGAGCACCCGCTTGTCGGCGAGGTTGCCCAGCAGGCGGAAGGTGGACTCGGTGGCGATGTCGGGGCCGTAGGCGATGGCGTCGGTCGGCTGGTCGGCGCCCTCGGGATAGGCGGCCGAGAGGGGTCCGGTGGGCTCGGGCGGCGGCCCGTCGGGCGCGGGCGCCAGGTTGCGGGTGGTGGGGTGACCGGTGGTGATGTCACCGGATGGGCCGCGGAACAGATCGGACATGTCACTACCTCGGTCGGGAACCCCCGCAGTCTGCTGCACTTCGCTCGGCGCGCGTCGGACCCCGTCCCGGCCGAGCGCTCGCCGACACCGAAGGTGCGCGACGGCCGACCCGATCGGTCAGGCGTCGGGTCAGCGCGAGATCCTCGACGAGCTCGCTGACGCCGACGCTCAGGCGCTCGGTTCGCCGGCGGCGAACTCCTCCACCATCTGGTGGGCGACGTCGTCGTGGTACTGCACCGGCGGGCTCTTCATGAAGTAGGCCGACGGGCCGAGCAGCGGGCCGCCGATGCCGCGGTCCTTGGCGATCTTGCAGCAGCGCAGGGCGTCGATGATGACGCCGGCCGAGTTGGGGGAGTCCCACACCTCGAGCTTGAGCTCGATGTTCAGCGGCACGTCGCCGAAGTTGCGGCCCTCGAGCCGGATGTAGGCCCACTTGCGGTCGTCGAGCCAGGCGACGTGGTCGGACGGGCCGATGTGCACGTCGTGGGCGTCGATGCCGTGCTCGATCTGGCTGGTGACGGCCTGGGTCTTCGAGATCTTCTTCGACTCGAGCCGATCGCGCTCGAGCATGTTCTTGAAGTCCATGTTGCCGCCGACGTTGAGCTGGTAGGTGCGGTCGAGCACCATGCCGCGGTCCTCGAAGAGGCGGGCGAGGATGCGGTGCACGATGGTGGCGCCGACCTGGCTCTTGATGTCGTCGCCGACGATCGGCACGCCGGCGTTGGCGAACTTGGCCGCCCACTCGGGATCGCTGGCGATGAACACCGGGATGGCGTTGACGAAGCCGACGCCGGCGTCGAGGCACGCCTGGGCGTAGTACTTCTGCGCCTCCTCGGAGCCGACCGGCAGGTAGGACACGAGCACGTCGGCCTCGGTGTCGCGCAGGACCTGGGCCACGTCGACCGGCCGGGGCCGGCGACTCCTCGCAGGTCTCGCGGTAGTACTTGCCGAACCCGTCGAGGGTCGGGCCGCGCTGCACCTGCACGCCGAGCTCGCCGACGTTGGCGAACTTGATGGTGTTGTTCTGGCCGGCCCAGATGGCCTTGCCGACGTCGAGCCCGACCTTGTCGGCGTCGACGTCGAACGCGGCCACGACCTCGATGTCGCGGATGTGGTAGCCGCCGAGCTCGACGTGCATGAGGCCCGGGACCTCGTCGGCCGGATCGGCGTTGCGGTAGTACTCGAGGCCCTGCACGAGCGAGCTGGAGCAGTTGCCGACTCCGGCGATGGCCAGACGGATCTTGCTCATGGGTGGGAACCTCCGTTGAGGTGGGTCTCGGGCCCGCCCGACGCGGCGAGCTCGGCGCGGGCGGCGCCGATCAGCTCGTCGATCCAGGCGAGATCGTGGGTGATGGTGCGGGTGTCGTGCTCGCGGAGCGAGCTGCGATAGGTGTCGGTGCGGCCGCCGCTGACGCGGGACGCGCTCGGCCAGGCGCCGCTCGAGCACGGTGCGGCGCCGCTCGAACAGGGCGAGGCGCTGCTCGGGCAGCAGGGTGTGGCAGAAGGCGACCTGCACGGCGAAGGTGCGGTCGTCGGTGGAGTCGTCGACCAGCAGCTCGCCCAGGCGGCGGCGGCCGACCTCGGTGATGCCGTAGACCTTCTTGGTGCGGCGGCCCTTGGCCGGGCGGCCGATGCCGGGCCCGGAAGGCGGCGATCTCGCCGCTCAGGGCCCCGGTCATGGGGATGGTGGCGTCGGCCGTGTGGGCCTCGACCGCCTTGACCGCGCCGGCCTTCTCGAGCCGGGCCAGCGCCGGGTACAGCGACCCGAACGAGATGCCCGAGCGCGCGCCGACCAGCTCGGCGAGCTGCTTCTTGAGCTCGTAGCCGTGCAGGTCCTGCTCGTCGAGGAGGCCGAGGATGGCGAGGTCGATCATGATGTGTCGACGCAGTATAACGATCCGATATATCCATCGCAACTATCGCGCCGCGACCTGACGGCGCCTGAACCAGGTGACGGGTCGACATGAACCGCCGGTGGCCGGGCAGCTCTCGAGCCCGACTCCGGAACCGCAGCACCGCTAGCCTCTGCGCCGATGAGCTTCCGACCTGGAGCCATCCGGGGTGCCGTGTCCGGCACACCCGGGGAGATCGACTACCGCTTGGCGCGGCGATCGCTCATCTCGGAGTTCAAGAAGGGACGGCTGGCCCAGCACGAGGTGTGCGACGCCCATCCCGAGCTCCGGCGGGCCGCGCAGGAGTGCAGCGAGGCGACATCGATGGTCTGCCCGATCTGCGAGGACGACCATGTTGTGCTTGTCTCATACGTGTTCGGACCTCGGCTCCCGGCCACGGGCGGTGCATCACCTCGAAGGCCGAGCTCCGAAAGCTCGCCAAGCGTTCTGGCGAGTTCGCCTGCTACGTCGTCGAAGTCTGCCCCTCGTGCTCCTGGAACCACCTCGCCCGCACCTTCCTCCTGAACCCCGCACGCTCCGCCTGACCGCAGGGGTGCGCGGGTGAGCCCTCGCGCCCGGCGGGCGTCCAAGCGGGCGCAGCGCAAGGCCCACCGGGCCAGGGACAAGGCCGCCGGCAAACGGGTCGGCTTCTTCTGGCGCTGGCGCCGGGTGTTCTTCCTGTTCGGCCTGCTGCTGGTGCTCGGCATCGCCGGGGTCGGCTACCTGTTCACCCAGGTGCCGCTGCCGGCCAAGGACCCGCCGCTGCTGCAGACCACGTTCTTCTGCGCGGCCGACGTCACCAGCGGCTGCAACGCCGACAACTCGCTGGCCCAGCTGAGCGGCGGCGAGGACCGCGTCACCGTCACCTACGACCAGATCCCGCCGGTGCTCGTCGACGCGGTGCTGAGCGCCGAGGACCGCACCTACTTCAAGCACGGCGGCGTCGATCCGGTCGGCGTGGCCCGGGCCCTGTGGGCCGACCTGCGCAGCAGCGGGTCGCAGCAGGGCGGCTCGACGATCACCCAGCAGTACGTCAAGAACGTCTACCTGACCGACGAGCGCACGGTCACCCGCAAGATCAAGGAGGCGGTGCTGGCGGTCAAGCTCGAGCGGGAGCTGCCCAAGACCGAGATCCTCAACCGCTACCTCAACACCATCTACTTCGGGCGGGGCGCCTACGGCGTGCAGGCCGCGTCGAAGACCTACTTCGGCAAGAACGTCGGCGACCTCACGCCTGCCCGACGCCGCCTACCTGGCCGGCGCTGATCCGGGCCCCGGAGCTGGCCGACGCCAACCGGTCCGAGACCGATCCGCGGGTGAAGTCCAACCTGGAGACGGCCATCCGCCGGCGCACCTCGGTGCTCGACGCCATGCTGCTCGAGAACTACATCACCCAGGAGCAGCACGACGCCGCGGTGGAGGACGACTTCGCCGACGTGCTGCCCCGCAAGCAGGTCGAGAACTTCGGCACGATCGCCCACACCGACATCGGCACCCAGTACTTCGTGAACTACGTCGACCAGTGGCTGACGTCGTCGGGCAACTTCACCGCGGCCGAGGTCCGCGGCGGCGGCCTGCGCGTGTACACCACGCTCGACTACGGCATGCAGGCCGACGCGGTCGACGCGGTGCAGTCACGCTCGGCCGCGACGACCGATCCGGAGTCGGCGCTGGTCGCGCTCGACACCCAGGGGCACGTCCGCGCCATGTACGGCGGCAGCGACTACGACGCGCTCCAGGTGAACCTGGCCACCGGCGACGGCGGCTCGGGTCGTCCGGCGGGATCGACGTTCAAGGCCTTCGCGGTGGCCGAGGCGCTGCAGCCAGGGCATCGGCCTGGAGAAGACCTACAACGCGCCGGCCCAGATCACCATCCCCAAGGGCGACGCGGGCAAGGACTGGAAGCCGCGCAACGACGACGACGCGGCCTACGGCCAGGTCAACATGGTCAAGGCCACGGCCAGCTCGATCAACACCTACTTCGCCCAGCTGGTGATGGACATCGACCCGGACAACCTGGCGTCGCTGGCCACGCGCATGGGCGTCGAGAGCCCGCTGACCGCGGTGCCGTCGCTCGTGCTCGGCACCAGCGCGGTGTCGCCGCTCGACATGGCCGCCGGCTACTCGACCTTCATGGACGAAGGGCGAGCACGTCGACCCCGTGGTCGTCACCCGGGTCACCGACTCGAGCGGCCGGGTGCTCTACGACTCCGCCGGCAAGCGCACCCGGGTGCTCGACAAGAACATCACCGACCAGGTCAGCTGGGACCTCAGCGGCGTCATCGCCAACGGCACCGGCACCGGCGCCGAGTTCGGCCAGCCGGCGGCGGGCAAGACCGGCACCACCCAGGACCACCGCGACGCCTGGTTCGTCGGCTACACGTGCTCGCTCACCGCGGCGGTGTGGAACGGCTACGTCGACAACAAGCCGATGGACAACGTGCGGGGCAAGGTCGTGTTCGGCGGCACCTACGCGGCGCCGATCTGGGGCAAGTTCATGGCCAAGGCCACCCAGGGGCTCGAGAGCTGCCCGTACGACCGGCCCGACGGACGTGTCCGGTCGGGTGGGCGACATCACCAACGACACCGACGCCGACGGTGCAGCCGGGCTCGACCACGACCACCGGTCCCAAGGGCTCGACCACGACGACCTCGTCGCCGGACTCGACCACGAGCACGGAGCCGCCGACGACCACCACCGCCGCACCGGCCACGACCACCACGACCAAGGCCGCCGGCGGCCCACCCTGATCCGAGGCGGCCGGATCATGCGGCCCTGATCGAGCGCGGCCTGATCAGCTGGTGGGCTGCTCGACCACCTCGTGGGAGTAGTGGGTGCGGCACACGAAGCACCACTTCTCGAGGTCGCCCTCCTCGACCTTGCCCGGCGTGTCCCAGGCCTCGGGGGTGACGTAGAGGCGACGCACCAGCAGGAGGTCGTCCTCGTCGCGGCCGCAGCTCTCACAGGTCCCGGTCATGGTCGTGATCGTAGGGGGACGCCCCGTCGGGCGGCGCGTGACGCGGCCGTGTCTATGCTTTCGTCACCGCCGGCAGCCGTGGGGCGCTGGACGGGACAAGGAGGCTCAGCGATGAGCAGCAAGAAGATCACGGCTCCCGTGGTGCGCGGCTCGAAGGTCCGCCTCGGATCCGACCCGCTCGTGATGGTGACCGCCTACGACGCGCCCGGGGCCCGCATGGCCGACGAGGCCGGGGTCGACATGATCCTCGTCGGCGACTCCCTGGCCATGGTGGTGCTCGGCTACGACGACACGCTGCAGGTGACGGTGGCCGACATGGCCCACCACACCGCGGCGGTGGCCCGGGCCAAGCCCGACGCGCTGATCGTCGGCGACCTGCCGTGGATGAGCTACCACGTGTCCGCCGAGCGACACCGTGCGCAACGCGGCCGAGCTGATCCGGGCCGGAGCCCAGGCCGTGAAGCTCGAGGGCGGGCGCAAGCGCCTGCCGATGATCGAGGCGCTCGTCGACGCCGAGATCCCGGTGATGGGCCACCTCGGCCTCACCCCGCAGTCGGTGCACGCCATGGGCGGCTTCAAGGTGCAGGGCCGCGAGCAGGAGGCCGCGCTGCGGCTCGTGGCCGACGCCAAGGCGCTGGCCCACGCCGGGTGCTTCGCCATCGTGCTCGAGGGCGTGCCCGACCAGGTGGCCGGCATGGTCACCGAGCGCCGTCGACGTGCCGACCATCGGCATCGGCGCCGGCCCGCAGTGCGACGGCCAGGTGCTCGTGTTCCACGACGTGCTCGGCATCGAGGACCGCATGGCGCCCGAAGTTCGTGCGCCGCTACGCCGAGCTCAAGGCCGACGGCGTGGGCGCGCTCGAGGCCTTCGCCGCCGACGTCCGCTCGGGTGCCTTCCCGGCCGACGACGAGAGCTACCACCTGGCCGGCGACGTGGCCGAGGCGCTCAGCGTCTACGGGAGCGCAGCGTCGTAGTCACCGCCGCATCGAACCGTCGCGCCGGGTCGTCGCCGTGGTGGCGGCGACCCTCGCGCTGCTCGCGCTCGGCCGTCGGGTGCTCGTCCGGCTCCGGTTCGAGCTCGGGTTCGTCCACGCCGGCGACCGGCCCGTCCGAGTCGCTCGGCTCGGCCGACGTGCAGGGCGCCGGCGCCCGACGGCTTCCGGGCGGTGACGCTCACCGTCCACACCGCGGACGGCCGCACCGTCACCCGGTGCGTGCTGGTGGCCGACACCGAGGCCCTGCGCGAGCAGGGCCTCATGGGCGTGACCGACGAGAACCTGTCCGGCTACGACGGCATGCTCTTCGTGTTCGAGGCCGACAGCACCGGCGGGTTCTGGATGAAGAACACGCTCATCCCGCTGTCGATCGCCTTCGCCGACCAGGCCGGTGCGGTGGTGGGCACCGCGGACATGGTGCCGTGCCCGGCCGGGACGAAGACCTGCCCCGACCACCAAGCCCGGCTCGCCCTACCGCTACGCGGTCGAGGTGCCGTCCGGGGCCCTGGAGGAGGTCGGCCTGACGACCGGCTCGAGCCTCGACCCCGCCCTCGGCGCCGGAGCTGCACCCCGTCACGCGGCCTGATCCAGCGTCGGCGTGCGCAGCGGAGCGGAGCAGCGCCACCGACCGGCTGACATGGGCGAAGCCCGCTCGCAGCGAGCTCGCGAGCGAGAGCACAGCAAGTTGTCACACCCCCTGGGCATAGTGGGGCGATGTGGGCATCTCGAGCGCCGTCAACTACAGTCGCACGGTCAATCAAGACACCCTGCTCCGATCGTCGGGGCCCCGGCCGTGCCGGGTCCAGAGGGAGGTGATGCGCTCCATGCGGGCGTATGAACTCATGATCATCTTCGACGCAGACGTCGAAGACAACGGCGTCCAGGACGCCCTGAAGAAGCTCGGCGGTCAGGTCGAGGCCGGCGGTGGCACCGTCGCCAAGACCGACATGTGGGGTCGTCGTCGGTTCGCCTACGAGATCAACCACAAGTTCGAGGGCATCTACGTGGTGCTCGAGATCACGACCGAAGCGCGCAACCTCGAGGACGTCGAGCGCTCGCTGCGCCTCGCGGACGAGGTCGTCCGCCACAAGCTGATCCGGCTGCCCGAGAAGGAGGCTGCGCGTCGCGGTCTGCTGGGCGAGGCGGCCACCCCGGTCGAAGCCGGGTAGGGAAGGAGCCTCGACATGGCAACCAACATGAACAACGTCTCGGTGGTCGGCAACGCCACGCGCGACCCCGAGCTGCGCTTCACGCCCAGCGGCCAGGCCATCGCCACGTTCGGCATCGCGGTCAACCGCAGCTGGCGCAACAAGCAGACCAACGAGTGGGAGGAAGCGGTCTCCTTCTTCGACGTCACCTGCTGGGCCCAGATGGCCGAGAACGTGGCCGAGTCGGTCACCAAGGGCACCCGCGTGCTCGTGACCGGTCGCCTCGAGCAGCGCTCGTGGGAGACCAACGACGGCGAGAAGCGGTCCAAGGTCGAGATCGTCGCCGACGAGATCGGCCCGAGCCTGCGCTTCGCGACCGCAGGCGTCACCAAGAACGAGCGCCGCGGTGGCGACTTCGAGGGTGGGGGTGGCGGCGGTGGCAACAGCGCGCCGCGTGCCGTCGCCAACGAGGCGCCCGGTGGCTACGGCAACGATGAGGAGCCTTTCTGATGGCGAAGGTCGCCCCCAAGCGGGGCAAGAACAAGGACAACGCCCGCCGGAGCAAGAAGAAGATCTCGGTCCTCAACTCCGAGCGCATCGGCTACGTCGACTACAAGGACGTCAACCTGCTCCGCCGGTTCATGTCCGACCGGGCCAAGATCCGCGCCCGTCGCGTCACCGGCAACGACTCGCAGCAGCAGAAGGAGATCGCCAACGCGATCAAGAACGCCCGCGAGATGGCGCTGCTGCCCTACGCCAACCGCGTCACGACCCAGCGCGGCGGTGGCCGTGACCGGGGCGAGCGCGGCGATCGTGGTGACCGCGGCGATCGTGGCCGGGCCGATGGTCCGCCGCCGCGTCCCGACGCGCCGCCGCCCGTCGGTGGCGACGACGAGCCGACGCTCGCCGACGTCGAGTCGCTCGAGACCGGCGAGCTGGTCGAGGCCGCTGCGGTCGAGGCAGGTGACGAGTGATGAAGGTCCTCATGCGCTCCGACGTCGACGGCGTCGGCAAGAAGGGCGACCTCATCGACGTGGCCGACGGCTACGCCCGCAACTTCCTCGTGCCCAAGGGCTTCGCCATCAAGGCGACCAAGGGCATCGAGGACCAGGCGGCGTCGATGCGTCGCTCGCGTGACCTCAAGGACGCCACCGATCGCGGTGCGGCCGAGGAGATCGCCAAGACGCTGGTGCCCGCGGTGATCACCATCTCGGCCAAGGCCAGCGGCGAGGGCAAGCTGTTCGGCTCGGTCACCGCGGCCGACGTGGCCGAGGCCGTCGAGGCCCAGACCGGCGTCGTCCTCGACCGTCGCACGCTCTCGCTCGACGAGCACATCAAGACGGTCGGCACCCACAGCGTGCCGGCCAAGCTCCACAGCGACGTGCAGTTCCAGATCACCGTCGAGGTCTCGGCCAGCTGAGCTCGCTCGGCTGATCGGGCCCGCTCGGGCTCATCGCGCAGCACCCCGGAGGCGTCGGCTCAACGCCGGCGCCTCCGGCGCGTCCAGGCCGTTCGGCCGCGGACGTCAGGGCGAGCATCCACCGGTGGTGTCACACCCCCTGCGTACTGTCGGAGGGCATGGTGAGCATGCGCCCTCCGGCCGGTTGCAGCGGTCGGTCGCGACCCACAGGCCGCCTGCGGTTGTCCACACGCCTTCCCCAGGGCGCTCCCCAGAAGTATCGGGGTTGTTCCTCTTCCGATCCACAGGGCCGATCCGTCAAGGTGGTCTCCCCATGACTGCCTTCCTCGACGACCCGCCCAGCCCCCGTCCGAGCGGCTCCGGGTCCGCTCGGGTGCTGCCCAGCAACCTCCAGGCGGAGGAGTCGCTGCTGGGCGCCATGCTGCTGTCGCGCGACGCCATCGCGGTGGCCTCCGAGCTGCTGAGCGCGGACGACTTCTACAAGCCGGCGCACGGCCACATCTACGACGCCATCACCACGCTCAACGCCGCCGGCGAGCCGGCCGACCCGGTGACGGTGGCCGACGAGCTGCGCCGGGCCGGCCTGCTCGAGGCCATCGGCGGTCCGGCCACCCTGGTCAACCTGCAGGTCGCCACGCCGGCCACGTCCAACGCCGGGCGCTACGCCAAGATCATCGAGGAGCACGCCCTGCTCCGGCGGCTGATCCGGGTGGCCGGCGAGATCGCCGAGATGGGCTACGACCTGCCCGACGACGTCACCAAGACCGTCGACCTGGCCGAGTCCATGGTGTTCGACGTCGCCCAGCGGCGCACGACCGACACCATGGACGAGATCCACAACCTGCTCGACGCCAACCTCGACCGGCTCGAGCAGCTCTACGAGCGGGGCGAGTCGATCACCGGCATCCCGTCGGGCTACACCGACCTCGACGAGCTGCTCGGCGGCCTGCAGCCCAACGCGCTGCTCGTGCTCGGCGCCCGCCCGTCGGCCGGCAAGACGGCGCTGGCGCTCGGCATGGCCACCCACGCCGCGCTCGAGGCCAACCGTCCGGTGCTCATGTTCAACCTCGAGATGAGCAAGCTCGAGCTGACCCAGCGCATGCTCTGCTCCGAGGCCCGGGTCGACTCCAAGAAGATCCGCAACGGCAACCTGGCCGAGGCCGACTGGCAGAAGATCGCCCACGCCACCGGGCGCCTGGCCGAGGCCCCGATCTGGATCGACGACAACCCGAACCTCACGATCATGGAGATCCGGTCCAAGGCCCGCCGGCTCAAGGCCCGCACCGGCGACCTCGGCCTGGTCGTCATCGACTACCTCCAGCTGATGACCGGCCGCTCGTCGGCCGAGAACCGTCAGGTCGAGGTGTCCGAGATCAGCCGCGGCCTCAAGATCCTGGCCCGTGAGCTCGAGTGCCCGGTGCTCGCGCTGTCGCAGCTCTCCCGCGGCCTCGAGATGCGCCAGGACAAGCGGCCGATGCTGGCCGACCTCCGCGAGTCGGGCTGCCTCACCGCCGACACCCGCATCACCCGGGCCGACACCGGGAACGAGGTCACCCTCGGCGACCTGCTGGCCTCGGGCGAGCAGGACGTCCCGATCTGGACCCTCAACGAGAACTACCGGCTCGTGCGGGGCCAGATGACCAAGGTGTTCCCGAGCGGCATCAAGACCGTCTACGAGCTGCAAGCTGTCGTCGGGTCGCACGGTGAAGGCCAGCGGCAACCACCCGTTCCTGGCGCTCGAGGGCTGGTTCCCGCTCGAGAAGCTCGACGTGGGCGACTGCGTGGCGGTGCCCCGGTCCGGCAACTGGCCGACGTCGGTCGGTCGTGACGAGGTCGACGGCGACACCGTCCCCCGCGAGCTGTGGACCTACATCCGCAAGTGCCTGCCGCACCACGGGCTGACCATGGCCGACGTCGAGGCCCGACTCGGCGTCGACGACTTCGTCGAGTCGTTCTACGCCAACCCCCTGACCCGGGCCGATCTGCTGCGCCTGGCCCAGGTCGTGCCCGACCCGCTGCTCGGCGACCTGGCCCGCAGCGACGTGCGCTGGGACACCATCGTCAGCATCACCGAGCTGGGCGACGAGCCGGTCTACGACGCCACCGTGCTCGGCACCCACAACTTCGTGGCCGACGGCATCATCGTGCACAACTCCATCGAGCAGGACGCCGACGTCGTGATGTTCATCTACCGCGACGAGGTCTACAACCCGGAGTCCCCCGATCGGGGCACGGCCGAGATCCTGGTGAGCAAGCACCGCAACGGCCCCACCGGCATGGTGCGGCTGGCCTTCCTCGACCACTACACGAAGTTCGCCAACATGGCGAAGGGCATGTAGCCGGGCCGAGGATCAGGTCACATGTCGGCCGGGTCGACGCCGATGCCGCCGGCCGCGCTGCTGGCGTAGGCGGCCAGCGCGAAGCGCAGCACGTCGGTGGCCTCCTGGGCGGACCACAGCAGCGGGCCCTCGCCGGTGTGCAGCCACCGCAGCCAGTGCCGGCCCGAGTCCCGGAAGCTGCTGGCCCAGTCGTCGTCGAGGTCGTGGAAGCCGCGCATCTCGCCGTCGGCGTAGACCTCGAGGCTCGGCTGCTGGATGCCGCGGCCGGTGCAGCGGTTGACCCGGGCGTAGCCCTTGCGGCCGGTGACCTCCCAGCGCTCGTCGTTCGTGTAGTAGTCGGAGCGCAGGTAGAGGTCGGTGGCGAGGGTGATGTCCCAGACCCCGCGGATGCCGTTGGCGTGCTCCCACGACAGCGTCGAGGGCGCGTCGATGTCGACGCCGGGGACGACCTCGGTGTTGCCGATCCAGGCCCGCACCTCCCGGATCGGCCCGAACAGCCAGAGCGCGGTCGACAGCTTGTGCCACCCGTCGTCGAACACGAGGATGCCGCGGCCGTCGCGCATCTGGCGGAACTGCCACTCGAAGCTGCTGGCCGGCACGTCCCATCCGCCGCGGCCGCTGCCGACCATCTTGAGGTGGTAGCCGCTGACCGGACCGAGCTCGCCCGACTCGACGGTGGCCTTCAGCCGGCGCAGCGGCTCGTAGAACAGGTAGTTCTCCATGACCCGGAGCACCCGGTCGGCGGCGGTGGCGGCGTCGATCATGCGCTCGCGCCTCGGCCAGGTCGTTGCACATCGGCTTCTGCAGGTTCACGTGCCATCCCTGCGCCAGCAGCTCGATCACGCCGTCGACGTGCAGCGGGATCGGGAGCAGGGCCTCGACCGCGTCGAGCTCGAGCCCGCTGGCGACCAGCTCGGCCACCGACGCGAACGTGCGGGCCTCGGGCCAGTCGAGCCTGGCGCTGGGCCCGCCGCTCCTCGCTGGGATCGACCAGGGCCACGACCTCGACGTCAGGGTTGTCGAGGTACGCCCGCACGTTGAGGTCGTAGATGCGGCCGAGCCCGACGAAGGCGGCGCGGACGGGGCGGTCGTAGGGCAGGAAGGTCATCGGGCGACCTCAGCCGGCTCGGTGAGCTGTTCCATGAACTCGAGCCGGATGCCGCCGGGTGCCTCGACGAACGCGATGCGCCGCCGACCGAACGCCCCCTCGACCACCTCCGGGCCCCACACGACGGTGTGGCCGGCCAGCTCGGCGTCGAGATCGTCGGTGAAGAGGGCGGGGTGCAGGAAGCCCTCGTCGGGCAGGGCCACGTCGTCCTCGTAGATCGCCCGGGTGAAGAGGGTGAGCATCACCGGCCCGAGGAAGACGTCGGCCCGCTCGCCGTCGCGCCAGTGCATGCGATCGCGCACCGCTCCACCGGCGCGCTCGTAGAAGGCGCACGCGGCGTCGAGGTCCGCGACCTTCACGGCCAGGTTGGCCAACCCGGTGATCGTCACTCGGTCCCCTCCCGATCTGACACCTGTGTCAGCAGTGTAGGTGGGGCGCCGGAGCTGAGGACCGGAGCGGCGTGGTGGTGCCAGCCGATGGCCGACGTTCGCCGACGTCGGCCAGGCACAGAACCCTCAGCAGAGCGCTCGACGGCACCGCTCGGCGTCGAGTGGCTGGCCGGCCCGCTGGAACTGGTCCGCCGCCGACTGCATCCGCTCCCGGGCGTGGGCGACGTCCCCGCTGACCTCGGCGACGACCGCCTGGGCCTCAGCGATGGCCGCGTCCCATGAGGTCCCCCCCACATCGCCGTCCCCCGCTGGGCCGTCGCCAGGTGCCGCCGGGCCGCCGGGAGGTCGTCGGTGCAGGCCGACGCGATCGCCGCCGGGATCGACAGCATGATCGAGCAGAAGAGGCAGGCGTCGTCCCAGCCCAAGGTCGACTCGGCTCGATCGACGATCGCCCGGGCTTCGAACGGGTCCGGTGCGGCGGTGATCATCGTCCCGTAGATGCGGGGCAGCACGTGCTTGGCGACGATCGACGCCCGGGCGAGCGGCAGAGCCTGGTGCAGGAGCCGCATGGCCTCCGGAGCGTTTCCCTCGGCCACGCGCACCTCGGCGAGACGTTGCAGTGAGTGCGCCTCCCCTCCGGTCGATCCCAGATCCCGGTGGAGGTCGGCGGACTCGGTCAGCTCGAGCGCCGCCATCTCGAGGTCGCCCGACAGCAGCGCCGCCTCACCGATCAGCGCCGACGCGAATGCCGCGGCCCGCAGCGCCCCGCTGCGCTCGGCCGTGACCTGCAGGCCCCGGGCGACCTCGATGACCTCGGCGTAGGGAGTCGGCCCGTAGAGCAGGAACTCCGCCGTGCACAGGTAGCCGTCGAAGATGGTGTTGGCGACCTCGGGGTTGGCCTGGGTGGTCCGGAGCTCGAGACGCATCCGGTCGAACCAGTTGCCCGACCGGTGGGCGAGGAGCCCCTGGAGCGCGACGAGGTCGAGGACCTTCCAGTCGGGCTCGGCCGCGAACACCAGGCGCTGGGCCTCCTCGGTGGCGGCCTCCGCCGCGGGGAAGTCCGAGACGAAGAAGGCGTACTTGCCACGAGCCAGCAGGATGTCGGCGTCGTCGGGGCCCCCGTCGGTATCCAGTCCGGCGAGAGCGGCAGCCGCGGTCTCCAGATCGCTCGACATCACGGCGGTCCGAGCCAGTCGGACCCGGAGGCGACGGACGTCAGATGGCTCAACCGCGGCGTCGAGCGCCTCGCGGTAGGCCGACACGGCCATCGGATCGCCCAGGGCGTTGAGCAGGTCGCTCCGCAGCGACAGGGCTCGGGACCGATCGGGGCCGGTCGCGTGCGGCTGGACGGCGTCGACCAGTCCCAGCGCGTCTCGGTACGCACCGATCGCCGCCTCTGTCTCGGCGGCGCGGAGCAGGTAGGGCACCGCGGCCGACGTCGCGCCGGACTGGAGGAGGTGATGACCGATGCGGGCGGGCGAGGCCTCCAGCTCGATCAGCCGACTGGCTGCGTCGCGGTGGATCTGACGTCGGCGGTGGGGAGGGACGTCGTCGAGGAGCGCGTCGCGGACCAGCCCGTGGCGGAAGCGGTACCCGGCGCTCGCCGGCTCGACGATCGACGCGGCGAGCGCGTGGTCGAGTTGGTCGAACGCGTCGTCCTCCGACAGCGCCGAAAGGGCGACGAACTCGTCGGTGTCGAACGACGAGCCGACCACCGCCACCCGCTGCAGCACCTCGCGGGTGGCGGGCTCGATGCCACCGATCATGTTGGCGTCGAGGGACTGCACCCACCGCGGCTCCTCGGCCGCCCGTCGGGCCAGCTCGTTGACCCCGAACGGGATGCCGCCGCTGAGCGCGGCGATCTGGCTGACGAGCTCTGCCGAGGGCTCGGCGACGTGGCGGGCCACGAGGGTCGCGAGGTCGTCCGCGTCGAGCGGCCCGAGTTCGAGGACCGACGCGCCCTGCCGCTCGACCAGGCTCTGGCGGGTCTCGAGCAGGGCGGCGTTCACCGGTGACGGCCGATGGGAGAGCACGATGCACACCCGTTGCTCCGAGGTGGAGCGAGCGATGTAGTGGAGCAGGCGGAGGCTCGCGTCGTCGGCGTCGTGCACGTCGTCGATGGTGAGCAGGAGACCGTGGCTGGCCGAGGCGAGGCGGACGAGCTCGGCGGCCGCGATGAAGAGGCGCTGGTGGGTGCTCGCGCCGGTCCAGGGGACCTCGGCCCCGGACAGCGCACGGTCGACCTCCTCGCGGTGGTGGTCGGGAAGGCCGTCTAGCAGCGCCGGATGCCGTCGGCACACGTCGGCCAGCGCCTCGACGACGGGCGCATAGGGCCACGCCCCCTCGACCGGTGCAGAGGTGGCGTGTCCGATGCGGAACCCCAGCTCCTTCGCGTGGGCCCGGATCACACCGAGCAGCGACGATTTGCCCACCCCCGCCGGTCCCGTCACCAGCAGGAGCCGGCTTCGACCGCCGGCGGCATCGAGCAACGCCTGGTCCGCCAGTGCCTGTTCTGCGCCCCGCCCCAGGAGCGCGACCGCCGTTGTTGCAACGGGCTCGTGTTCGGCGACGAGCCGGTCTCGGAGCCCCAGTGCCTCGTGGCTCGGAGCCACCCCGAGCTCGCGACGCAGCGTCCGATCCAGACGCTCGAACTGGCGGAGGGCGGCATGACGGTCCCCTTGCGCCGCGTGCCGACGCATGAGGGCGAGGTGGGCCCGCTCGTCGCTCGGATCCAGCTCGACGACGGCCTCCCAGCGACCATCGAGTCGGAGCAGGTCGAGGTGGCGGAGGCGGAGCTGCTCACGGCGTTCCTCGGCCCAGCTCTCGTAGCGGTCGGCCGGGAGCAGCTCACCCGCGTACATCGAGATCGCCGTGCGGGCCGCCGCCGTGTCGTGATCGGCGAGCGCGGCGCGAGCCAGCTCCTCGAACCCCACGACATCGACGGTCACGTCGGCTCGGGGGGCGAGCATCACCTGGTCGTCACGCAGGACGATGGCGTCGGCCACGCCGATGCTCCGGCGAGCGAAGTGCGCAGCCTTGTGCAGCTTCGGCGTCGCCTGGTCGATCGGGTCGTCCGGCCAGAGCAGGTCGAGGACCTGCTCCCGGTGCAAGGTCCGTCCGGGTGCCAGGGCGAGCACCTTGACCAGTGTCGCCGCCTGACGACGGGCCCACGCGGTCTCGGCCACCGGGGCGCCGTCGACCACCACGACGAAACCAGCGAGGAGCCTGATCTCGACCGTCGCCATCCCGGCTCCCTCGTCTCGATCGTCGCTCATCGCCCGAGTAGGCCGACGACGATCCGGGATCCACGGTAGATGGGGTCGACGGGCGGCGTCGATCGAGAAGCCATGGCCCACATGGTCGGCGGCGCACCTTCCCTGGACCTTCCCTGGCGCTCGACCGAGAAGGAAGGCGACGGGAAGGTCGCCTTCGTACGTTCCGCCCAGCTCGTCGATCAGGCGAGCGAGGTTCCACACAACTGGGAGACCCCATCATGTCCATGACCGCAGACGACACCGTCCGCAACGGTGTCGACACCGCCGCCCTCTTCGCCACGATCGATGCGGTGAAGGCCGACCCCGACATCGCCAAGTTCCAGTTCCGGGCCACCAACCGGTGGGTCAGCGGCACGAACAACCAGTCGACGATCCACGGCTTCTACGGCGCGAAGCAGGAGATGGTGCACGACTTCGTGCACGTGTTCGACGCCGACCACCCGGCGGTGCTCGTCGGCACGGATCGCGGCCCGTCCGCCCCGGAGTACCTCCTGCACGCGCTCGCCGCCTGCCTCACCTCCGGCATCGCCAACATCGCCGCGGCGAGGAAGGTCAACCTCACCGAGGTCGAGTCCACCGTCGAGGGCAACATCGACCTGCTCGGGATCCTCGGCCTCGACGACGATGTCCGCAACGGCTACGAGCAGATCCGGGTCAGCTTCAAGCTCAGGGGCGACGACCCCGAGAAGCTGCGCCAGGTCGTCGAGCAGTCGCGATCCCGCTCGGCCGTCTTCGACGTCGTGACCAACGGCGTCCCCGTGGCGATCGAGGTCGATGCCGGCTGAGAGGGCGGGATCCGGGACCTCCTATGCGCACCACCGACACCCTCATCCTCGGCGGCGGACAGGCCGGCCTGGCGCTGAGCCGTTGCCTCACCGCTCGCGGCCGTGACCACCTCGTCCTCGAACGAGGGACGCATCGCCCAGCGCTGGCGCACCGAACGGTGGGACTCACTCCACCTCCTCACGCCCAACTGGATGACCCGGCTCCCCGGGTGGTCCTACGAGGGCCCGGACCCCGACGGGTTCATGGCGGCCTCGGAGCTGGCCGCCTTCCTGGATCGGTACGCGGCGTCGTTCGATGCCCCGGTGCACGAGCACACCGACGTCCACCGCGTGGGGTTCGACGGGGAACGGTTCCTCGTCTCCACCAGTGACGGGCCGTTCCGCTCCGAACGCGTGGTGATCGCCACCGGGTGGTGCGATCGGCCGGCGGTGCCGTCGGCGGCCGGCCACCTGGCCGCGCGGGTCCACCAGGTGGTTCCGGGCGCCTACCGAAGCCCTGACGACGTGGGCGACGGCGGTGTGTTGGTGGTCGGTGCGTCGGCCACCGGCGTGCAGCTCGCCGACGAGCTGCACGCGGCCGGCCATCAGGTGACCCTGGCGGTCGGCCGCCACAGCCGGTTGCCCCGCACCTACCGGGGCATGGACATCTTCTGGTGGCTCGACGTGATCGGAGCCTTCGACCGGACCCTCGACTCCATCGACGACGTGGCCTCGGCTCGGCGTGAGCCGTCGTTGCAACTCGTCGGACGATCTGATCGCGCCGACCTCGACCTGGCCACGCTGCAGGCGGCCGGTGTGCGCCTGGTCGGCCGGGTGCACGGGATCGAGGAGGAGCGGGTGGCGCTCGGCTCGGATCTCGGCGGGGTGATCGCGGCGGCCGACCGCAGGATGGGTCGGGTCCTGAACCGCATCGACGATTGCGCGATGCGTCTCGGCCTGGTCGCCGGGGTACCCGATCGCGAGATGCTCGACACCGCCGCCCCGTCGGATGGCCCTGGGGTGCTCGACCTCCACGCGCGCCGGCATCGGCACGGTCGTCTGGGCTACCGGCCATCGACGCTCGTACGACTGGATCGACCTGCCGATCTTCGACTCCCTCGGGGAGATCGGTCAGCGACGAGGAGTGACGTCGTTGCCCGGCGCCTACGTCCTCGGCCAGCGCTTCCAGCACCGTCGCGACTCGAACTTCATCGACGGGGTGGGTCGCGACGCCGCCTTCGTGGCCGACCACATCGACCGATCGCGTCCGCCCGGCCGCGTGTTCTCCGCTCAGCCCCTCGAACAGAACTGAGATCCCATGTCTTCCACCGACCACACGACCGGTCCATCGCCTGATCGACCCCCTCCGCGACGGCGGTCGGTACGACGTCATCGTCGTCGGCGGTCGGGCCGCAGGAGCGGCGACGGCCATGTTGCTGGCCCGCGGGGGCGTGCGGACCCTGCTGCTCGAGCGCGGGCCGGCAGGTGCGGACACGCTCTCCACGCACGCCCTCATGCGGGGCGGGGTCGTGCAGCTGGCGAACTGGGGCCTGCTCGACGAGATCGTCGCCGCCGGCACGCCAGCGGTGCGGCGCACGACCTTCAGCTACGGCGGCGAGCGCGTGGTCATCAGCGTCAAGCCCTCGCACGGCGTCGATGCGCTGTACGCCCCCCGCCGCACCCTCCTCGACCCCGTCCTCGTGCGGGCCGCCACGGCCGCCGGGGTCGAGGTGCACCATCGCACGGCGGTGACGGACCTGGTGTGGCGTGACGGCCGTGTCGTCGGCGTCCGGGCCACCACGCCGGACGGGCGCTCCGTCCAGCTGCACGCGCCGCTCGTGGTGGGGGCGGACGGCATCCGCTCGACGGTGGCCCGGCTCGTCGCCGCTCCGTCCACGCGGCTCGGCGAGCACGCGAGTGCCGTGATCTACGGCTACTGGACCGACCTCGCGACCGACGGGTACGAGTGGAACTTCCACCAGGACGCGTGCTCGGGCGTCATCCCGACGAACGACGGTCAGACCTGCGTGTTCGTCGGTGCCTCCCAGGCGAGGATCGGCCGAGGTGGGCTGGACCGACTGCGTGACGTCGTGGCCACCAGCGAGCCGGAGCTCGCCGATCGTCTTCGTGCCGCATCGGCGCCGGCCGGTACTCGGACCTGGAACGGGCACCTCGGCTACATCCGCCGCTCGCACGGCGCGGGCTGGGCGCTCGTCGGCGATGCCGGCTACTTCAAGGATCCGATCAGCGCGCACGGTCTGACCGACACGCTGCGCGACGCGGAGCTCCTGGCCCGCGCGGTGCTCGAGGAACGCGAACGCGGTGGGTCGATGGATGACGCGCTGGAGTGCTACGAGATCCGGCGCGACCAGCTCAGCGTGCCGCTGTTCGACATCGTCGACCGCATCGCCGGTCAACGATGGACCGACACCGAGATCGCCGAGCTGCTCGTGCGGCTCAGCTCGGTGATGGCGGACGAGGTGGAGTCCCTCGCCGGCTTCCGAGGGGAACGGGCGGCATGACCTCCCGCACGCTGCTCGGCGTCTGGGCGCATCCGGACGACGAGGCCTATCTGTCGGCCGGCCTCATGGCCGCCTTCCGCCGGCGTGGAGATCGGGTCGTGGTGGTGACCGCCACGCTCGGCGAGCTGGGAACGAGCGACCCGGCGGCCTGGCCACCGGCCCGGCTCGCCCCGTTGCGCGCCGCCGAGCTCCGGCGGAGCCTCGCCGCGGTCGGCGTCGACGAGCTCCGCCTGCTGGGGTTCGCGGACGGTGACTGCGATCGCCACGACGGCTCCGAGCTCATCGCGGCGCACATGGCCGAGATCGAGCCGGACGTGATCGTCACGTTCGGGCCCGATGGCATGACCGGGCACCCCGATCACCGCGCGGTCAGTCGGTGGACCACGGACGCCTGGGTCGAATCCAGGTCCCAGGCCGACCTGCTGTACGCCACCCTCACCGAGGACTTCCATCGTCGGTGGGGCGGGGTGAACGACGAGGTCGGCCTTGTGGGTCGACCAGCCGGAGCCTCCGCTCACGCCTACCGAGGACCTGGCCCTGCGCCTCGAGCTGCCGGACGTCCTGCTCGACCAGAAGGTCGCGGCGCTCGACGCCCACGCGTCGCAGACCCGTCCGCTCGTCGACCTCCTCGGGCGGGCGACGTACCGCGAGTGGTGGCGCACCGAGTCGTTCCGCCGGGCCGCCCCGGCGTGGAGGAGCACGTGCGCCGCCTCGTAGCGGATGGCGGCCTCACTCCTGGAGCAGCGCCACGGCCTCGGCCAGCAGCTCGGCCTGGCGGAACCAGTCGCCGGCGGCGAGGGTGACCACGACCCGCTCGGCTCCGAGCTCGCCCAGCGCGGCGAGCCGCTCGGCCACCGCGTCCGGTCCGCCGGTCACGAGGATGTCGGGCACCGCCTCGGCCGGCATGCCGTAGACCCCGTCGGGATCGCTCAGCCGCCGGACCAGCGCGTCGGGCCCGGGAAGGGCAGGGTCGCCGTCGATGGCGACGGTCGTGCTGGCCGTGATGGCCGGCGTGTCCCGACCCCGTTCCGCCGACAGTTCGTGCAGCCGGGCGACCGCCGGCGCCAGCTGCGCCGGCGGCAGGGGGAGCGTGAACCAGCCGTCGCCGTGGACCGCGGCCCGTACCAGCGCGGCGTCGGCCATGCCGCCGACGACGATCGGTGGGACCGTCGCGGCCGGAGCGAGCTGCACCGCCGAGCCGTCGATCTCGACCTCCTTGCCGGCGATGAGGTCGGGCAGCACCTCGAGGGCGGCGTCGAGGCGCCGACCCCGCTCCCGGCGGGGTACGCCGGCGGCGGGCCACGAGCGGTCGTGGCGATCTCCGCCCACGCCGACGCCCAGCAGCAACCGGTCACCGGAGAGCGCGCTGCAGCGAGGCGGCCTGCTTGGCCGCCCACGCCACCGGTCGCAGCGGGACGATCATCACCCCGTAGGCCAGGCCGATGCGGGTCGTCGCAGCCGCCGCCGCGCTCAGGGCCACGGTGCTGTCGACGAAGGGCACGCCGGTGCCGGCGACGAGCTGATCGATCGCCCAGGCCGACTCGAACCCGAGATCCTCGGCGTGGCGGGCCGCGGCCACGACGTCGGGCAGCTCCTCACCCCGCTCGCTCATGGTGGGGAGGAACACGCCGATCGCCGGTGTCGTCATGGGCTTCTCCTGGGGGCTCTTCTGGCTCGGGTTCTTCTGGCTCGGGTTCTTCTGCATGGGGTCAGTTCCTTCTTGTAACCAGCTCGATCCTCCGCCATCGTGGACGGTCATGGAAGACGGCACTTCGCGATCACCGAGGCACACGGAGGGAACCGACTCCTCGCCCACGACGAGGACCCGGCCCCGACGAGGGTCGAGCTCACCCAGACCTGCGAGATCCGTGACCTGCTCGACCGGCTGGCCGACAAGTGGTCGCTGCTCGTGGTCGAGCTGCTGGGCGAGGGCACGCAGCGCTTCAGCCAGCTCCGCCGGGAGATCGACGGCATCAGCCAGCGCATGCTGACGCTGACCCTGCGGCGGCTCGAGCGCGACGGGCTCGTGCGCCGCACCGTCCACGCGGTCGTCCCGCCGAGGGTCGACTACGACCTGACGCCGCTCGGCGTCACCCTGCTCGAGGCGGTGGAACCGCTCGTGCGCTGGACCCGCGACCATCGCGACGAGATCGCCGCGTCCCGGGAGGACTACGACCATCGGGAGCCGGTGACCGGGACCTGAGCCCTCGATCCGACGTCTCAGGGGGCCAGCTGCACCTTGATGGCCCCGGCGGCCCGATCGCCGGCCACCCGGAAGGCCTCGGCCGCGTCGTCGAGGCCGAAGCGGTGCGTGATCAGCGCGTCGGGCAGCTCGGGGTTGGCCGCCAGCACCGCGGCTCCGGTCTCGAACTCGCGAACGCCGTGGTGGTGGCCGTACATGGTCGACGGGACGAGGCGGGCCTCCTTCGTGCTCATGGCCAACCCGACCTGCACGGGGCTCCAGTAGGTGGCCATGGCGACGACCGTCCCGCCCGGGCGCACCGCGGCGAAGGCCTGGTCGACCGCCGCCTGCGAGCCGGCCGCGTCGATCACCACGTCGTAGTCGGCTCCGAGCGGTGGCTCGGGCGCCGAGCCGTTCGCCGGCCTCGACCTGGTGGGGGTGGCGGGCGGCCAGGTCGGGGATCGTCCCTCGATGGCGCAGGGCCGCCACCGCGCAGAGGCCGATGCTGCCGCCGCCGATCACGAGCACCCGCTGACCGGCCTCGATCGGCGGCGTGGTGCACCCCGTGCACGGCCACCGCCAGCGGCTCGACCAGGCCGGCATCGACGAGGCGGACGCCGGCGGGCAGCGCGACCGCAGCTCGTCGATCGACCAGCACCTCATCGGCGAGGCCTCCGTCGATCGACACCCCGTGGGCCCGCGACAGGAGCGTGCGGCACAGGTGGACCTGCCCGGCCCGGCACCGATCGCAGTCGAGGCACGGCACCTGCGGCTCGACCGCCACCTCGGTGCCGTCGTCGAGCACGCCGGCGAACTCGTGGCCCAGCGTGACCGGCATCGGTCCCCACTCGATCAGGTGCAGGTCGGACCCGCAGATGCCGGCGGACCTGACCCGCACGCGGACGAGGTCGCCGTCGGGCTCGACGTCGGGGACGTCCACGACCTCGATGCCGTCCTCGGTGTTGCGTACCCCTCGCATCTGATCGCCCCTCCCGTCCCGTTCGTTGTGAAGTTCGCGTCGCCATCCGTGCAGTGCTCCACAAAGAACCGGATGGGCGAGGCGATCGGAACGCCGAGTGTGGCACGATCGCCGGATGGCAGACCGGGGGACGGCAGGGACGATGGTGCAGCGGTGGTCGGTCGGCGACGCCACCATCACGAGCGTGGTCGAGGCCGAGACGCACCACATCCCGCCCGAGTTCTTCTTCCCGGGCGTGACCGCGGCCGATCTGCTGCGCCAGCCGTGGCTCGTGCCGGACTACGTCGACGCCGACGGCAACATCGGGCTGCGGGTGCAGGCCCTCGTGATCGAGGTGGCCGGTCGCCGGGTGCTGGTCGATCCGTGCGTCGGCAACGGAAAGACCCGTCAGCTGCCGTTCTGGAACGACATGACCTGGCCGTTCATGGAGCACTTCGCCGACGCCGGCTTCACGCCCGAGTCGATCGACACCGTCGTGCACACCCACCTGCACGCCGACCACGTCGGGTGGGCCACGCACCCGGTCGACGGCGAGTGGGTGCCGACGTTCACCGGCGCCCGCCACCTCTACACCGAGCGCGAGCTGGCCTACTCCCGCGAGGTGGCCGCCCAGGGGGCCGAGGACGTCTACGGCGACTCGATCGCCCCCGTGATCGCCGCCGGGCTGGCCGACATCGTGGCCGAGGACGCGGACCTGGGCGACGGGCTGCGGCTCGAGCCCAGCACCGGGCACACGCCCGGGCCACGTGTCGCTCTGGCTCGAGCGCGACGGCGAGCGGGCGCTGATCACCGGCGACTTCCTGCACCACCCGGCCCAGTGCGCCGAGCCGGAGTGGGCCGAGGTCGGCGATCACGACGCCGACCAGGCCCGGGCCACCCGCCGGCGGATGTTCGACGCGGCGGCGACGAGCGGCGCGCTGGTGGTGGGCACGCACTTCACCACCCGGCCGGCCGGCCGCATCGTGACCAGCGGTGACGCCTGGCGGTTCGAACCCGTCTGACCCACGCCTGACCGCCGCCTGGTCGCGGCCCGCGCCGAGCCCGCGGCTCGAGGCCGATCGGGTCGGTTTCGTCATCGGATCGTCAGCTGCGGTGACACCACCACGCGGCGCGGGTGGGGCAACATGCTCGGGTCCTCGTGGTGGCGGGTGGCGACTCCAGGCCGGGAGACGGATGCGTGGCAATCGGGGGCTCTCAGGTGATCCGGCCGGTCGACGGCGGCCGGAAGCGCCGCGTCGCCGGCGCTGGGTGATCGGGATCGTGGCCGTCGTGGTCGTGCTGGTCGCCGCGGCCGCCGCGGTGGTGGTGCCCCGCGTCCTCGACGACCCGAAGGACCCGGTCACCGCCCAGGCCGAGGCGTTCCTGGCGGCCTGGTCGGCGGGCGACACCGACGCCATGCAGCAGCTCGTCAGCGACCCGAACGCCCACGTGGCCGACGACCTGCACGCGGCGATGGGGTCGGTCGAGCTCAGCGACCCGCGCTACCACCTCGACCAGATCACCGTGGTCGACGGCGTGACCACCGTGGACTTCACCGCCGACGTGACCGTCGGCGGCCTCGGTCCGTGGACCTACCCCGGCCACTTCACCATGGTCGGCGCGGGCGACGACGCCCGGGTGGAGTGGAGCCCGGCGGTGATCCACCCGCAGCTGAAGCCGGGCCTCAGCCTGGCCCGCACCCGGGCCTGGGCCGACCGGGCGCCCATCCTCGGTCGGGCCGACGCCCAGCTGGTCGGCCCGATCTCGACGGTGACCGTCGGCATCGAGCCCCGGCGCATGACCGACCAGGCCGCGCTCACCAAGGCGCTGGTCCGACACCCTGCAGGTCGACCCGGACACGGTGGCCAAGGCCCTGACCCGGCCGGGGGTGAAGCCCGACCAGTTCGTGCCGATCATCGAGATCCGCCGCGACCTCTACGACCAGGTGAAGCCGATCATCTATCCGGTCCCCGGGCTCGTCTTCAAGCAGGGCACCGGTCGGGGAGCGCCCACCACCGACTTCGCCCGGCAGCTGCTGGGCCGCACCGGCGAGATCACCGCCGAGAAGCTCACCGAGCTCGGCGCGCCCTACGAGATCGGTGACCGGGTCGGGCTCAGCGGGCTGGAGGCGGCCTACGAGCGGTCGCTGGCCGGGACGCCCGCGGGCGACGTGCACGCCGTCGACGCGTCGGGTGCGACCGTCGAGGTGCTGCAGGCGTTCCCGGGGACGCCGCCCAAGCCGCTGAAGACGACCATCGATCCGGTGGCCCAGGCCGCGGCCCAGTCGGCGCTGGCCGGCGTCACCCAGCCGGCGGCGGTCGTCGCCATGGACGGCAGCGGCGCCATCCGGGCGGTGGTGTCGACCCCGATCGACCAGGCCGACCGGGCGCTCACCGGGCAGTACCCGCCGGGGTCGACGTTCAAGATCGTCACCACCGACGCGCTCCTGACCGCCGGGGTGAAGCCCACCGACACGCTGGCGTGCGATCCCGACGTCACCGTCGACGGCCGGAAGTTCCAGAACTTCGAGGCCGAGTCCTACGGGCCGATCACGCTGACCGAGGCCTTCGCCAAGTCGTGCAACACCGCCTTCATCAACGGCGCCGAAGCAGCTGGACCGCGACCCAGGTGCGCACCGCGGCCGGGACCTTCGGCTTCGGGGCCGACTACGACATCGGCATCGACTCGGCCGGCGCCACCATCGGCGACCCGAAGACGCCCGTCGACCTGGCCGCCACCGCCATCGGCCAGGGCGCAGGTGGTGGCCAGCCCGATGCACATGGCCAGCGTGGCCGCCGCGGTGATGTCGGGCATCGTGGGACCAGCCCGTGCTGCTGCCGGAGGAGAAGCCGGCGACGGCGACCCAGACGACGCTCGATCCGGCGGTGCAGGCCGCGCTGACCGACGCCATGCGCCAGGTGGTCACCAGCGGCACCGGCACCGCGGCCAAGGTGCGCGAACCAGATCGTCGCCGGCAAGACGGGGACGGCCGAGTTCGGCTCGGGCGATCCGCCACCGACCCACGCCTGGTTCGTCGGCTTCCGGGGCGACCTGGCCGTGGCCGTGCTGGTGGAGGGCGGTGGCGTCGGGGGTCAGGTGGCCGCGCCGGTGGCGGCCCGCTTCTTCGCGGCGACGCCCTGAGCACGGGCCGGCGGTCGGGGAGACGCCGGTGATCAGCGGGAGGCCGGCGGGCCCGGCGACCAGCCCGCGGGGTGCGACACCGACGGGGTGAGCTCGGCGATCTCGAGGCCGACCTCGTCGACGAAGCACCAGAGCCAGTCCTCGCCCGGTTCGTAGGACTGGGCGATGGCGTGGCCGGTCGCGCGGGCGTGGGCCGAGCCGTGCCGGGCCGGCGACGAGTCGCAGCAGCCGATGTGGCCGCAGGTGGCGCAGCGCCGCAGGTGGACCCAGCGACCGCCGTCGGCCAGGCACTCGACGCAGCCGGGTCCGGAGGGCTCGACGGCGACGTCGATCTGGTCGAGGTGGGTGCAGGTGTCGGCCATGGCGCGGCTCCGTGGGGTCGGTGGGTCGGGGATGGTTCGTGCGTCGGGACAGGTTCGGTCGGGCCGAGGGCGGCGGACTGGTCGACGGGCAGGGTCGAGGTCCACAGGATGTGTACCTCGCGCGCGGCGATCCGCCACCCGGCCGGGGTTCGGGCGTAGGTGTCGCGGTAGCGGATGTGGAGCACGAGGTCGGTGGTGCCCTCGTCGCCGTGGGTCAGGTGGTGGGCCTGGCAGATGGCGCCGCCGCTGGGCCTCGTCGCCGTTGATGGTGCAGTGGTGGTTGGTGACGACGTGCAGGGTGACCGGGTAGCGGCCGAGCATCTCCGGGATGCGGGCGAGCTGCTCGTGGCCGGTGTGCACGGAGGGCTCGGCGCCGTCGCGGACGACGGTCAGGGTGGCGTGCGGGCAGGAAGAGCGCGGCGAACGCCACCGGATCGCGGCGGTCGCGGCGTCGGCGTAGCCGTCGACCAGGTCTGGATGGCCAGGCGGTCGGCGACCTGGGAGACGTCCATCGCCGCACCCTACCGAAGGAATGGAGTCCGAGGCACCGCGGGGTGAATCGGAATCAGGGCGATGGGCGTGCAGCCGGATGAAGGTCGAGATCTGGTCGGATGTGGTGTGCCCCTGGTGCGCCATCGGCAAGCGACGGTTCGAGCGGGCGCTGTCCCAGTTCGACCACGCCGACGAGGTCGAGGTCGTGCTGCGCAGCTTCGAGCTCGATCCCGAGGCGCCCCGATCACGCGACACCGACCTGGTCGGTCACCTCGCGGCCAAGTACGGCATGTCCCGCGAGCAGGCCGAGGCCAGCCAGGCCCGGCTCACCGAGATGGCCGAGATCGAGGGCCTCGAGTTCCACTTCGACCAGGCCCGGCCCGGCAACACCCTCGACGCCCACCGGCTGCTGCACCTGGCCGTGGCCGCGGCGTCCAGCCCGCCCTGGCCGAGCAGCTCTTCACCGCCTACTTCCGCGACGGCGAGGCCATCGGTCAGCCCGACGTGCTCGCCCGCCTCGCCGCCGGGCCGGGCTCGACCCGACCGAGGTCGACGACGTGCTGGCCTCCGACGCCTACCGTCGCCGAGGTGCGGGCCGACGAGGAGGAGGCCCGGGCCCTGGGTGTCTCGGGCGTGCCGTTCTTCGTGATCGACCGCCGCTACGGCGTGGCCGGTGCGCAGGCCCCCGACCTCATCCTCGAGCTGCTCGACAAGGCGTGGGACGAGTCCATCGTCGATCCGCCTCCCCGAACCGGTAGCCCGAGCGGTATCCCCAGGGTCCGGCTCCGACTACCGGTACGGCTGGTGCGCCGGGTCCTGGAGGTGGGTCAGAGGAGCAGCGGCGACGCGGCGGGCGTCGGCCAGGGCCGCCTCGAGGCGGCCGGTGCCGGCGGCGTCGCCGATGACGTGGACCGGGCGGCCGAGGGGCGCCAGCACTCGGTGAGCTCGTCGGCCAGGGACCGGTCGGGCCGGCTGACGGCGCTGACGACGGTCACCGGGCCGCCGATCGCCGAGCCGAGCCGCGGCGTCGAGGTCGTCGGCGGTGGCACCGGGGACCAGGCGCACGCCGAGCTGCTCGGTGTCGTGCACGAGGCGGAAGCGCCCCGGCGGGCCGAGCTCGGGGGCGAGCACGTCACCCGGCTCGAGGACGGTGACCGATCGGCCCCGGCGGGCGCAGAGGCCGGCGAACGACAGCCGATCTTGCTGCCGCCGAGCACCACGACTCGTGGCCGACGGCGTCGTCGGCGTCGGCGGACCAGGCGCCCTCGAGCCAGTCGCCCAGCTCGCCGACCGGACCGTGCCGCCCGCCCGGCCGGCACGGCGGCGTCGCGCTCGAGGATCGGCCAGTCGGGCACCGTCGAAGAGCTCGGACCGCGGCCTCGTGCGGGTGCCGACCACCGACCACCGGTGGCCACCACGATCTCGTCGACGTCGAGCCCGGCGGCGAGCGCCGGCGTCACCGGGCGTGCCGAGCATGCAGCTCGACCGCACGTCCGCTCGATCTGGCGGATCTGCCATCGACGGAAGCGGTCGAGCGGCTCGTCGGTCGGGGCCGGCCAGGTTCAGCGCGCCGCCGAGGCGAGGGGCCGGCCTCGGCCAGCACCACGTCGTGGCCGCGCTCGCGCGGCGAGGCGGGCGACCTCGAGTCCCGGCCGGGCCGCCGCCGACCACCAGCACCCGCCTGGGCGACGTCGGCGGGCGGCAGCGCCGGCTCGTCGCCGTCGGCGGTGGCCGGGTTGGCGACGCAGCGCACCGGCTCGTTGAGGAAGATGTTGCCGATGCAGCGGTACTGGTAGATGCACGGCCGCACGTCGTCGACCCGACCCGCCGCCAGCAGGTTCGGGCAGGTCGGGCTCGGCCAGCAGCTTGCGGCCCATGGCGACGAAGTCGGCGTCGCCGGCGGCCAGCGCCGCCTCGGCCACCTCGGGCTCGATGCGCCCCACGGTGATCACCGGCACGCCGATCCGCTGCGACACCAGGCGGGCGAACGGCAGCAGCAGACCCGGCTCGTGGGGCGTGTGGGCCTCGGTCACGCCGAGGGCGGCGCCGGCGTCGGTGGCGGCGCTCACGTGGATGGCGTCGGCGCCCGGCCTTCTCGGCGAGCGCGGCGACCTCGACGAGGTCGTCCGGGCGTCTCGCCGTCCTCGCGGAAGCGCTCGACCGAGTTGATGCGGCACCACACGGCCAGGTCTCGTCGCCGACCGCGGCCCGGACCGCGGCGATGACCTCGCACAGGAGGCGGGCCCGGTTGGCGATCGAGCCGCCCCACTCGTCGGTGCGCTGGTTGAGCGCGGGCGACAGGAACGAGTCGATGACGTAGCCGTGGCCGCCGTGGATCTCGACCCCGTCGAGGCCCGGCGGTGCGGGCCCGCACGGCGGCCGCCACGAACTGGTCGATCAGCCAGGCGATGTCGTCGGCGTCGGCGATCCGGTACTCGGTGGCCGTGGTCGGGGTGGTGAACGGCCGGATCATGGCCTCCATCTCGACCGGCGTGATCATGGCCGACAGCGCGTCGGGCCGCAGCCGCGGCGGCTTGGACGGCACGAGCATCGGCCGACCCTCGGCGATGTCGAACAGCGAGTTGGCCCCGTCGTGCACGAGCTGGGCGCCGAGGCACGCGCCGTGGGCGTGGACCCGATCGGCCAGCGCGGTGAGGCCGGGGACGAAGCGGTCCTCGGAGATGGCGGTCTGGCAGGGCGCGTAGGCGCCGCTCGGGTAGGACACGGCCACCGACCCGATCAGCAGCAGCCCGGCGCCGCCCCGGGCCCGGGCCTCGAGGTAGGCGGCCTGGCGGTCGCTGACGGTGCCGTCGTCGTTGGCCAGGCGGTCGCCCATCGGAGCCATCACGATGCGGTTGCGCAGGCGCATGGGCCCGATCGAGCCGGGCGAGAGGAGGGTCGGGTAGTCGCTCACGGCTCCATCATCCCCGACTCCGGCCGGTCGCCCCGGACTCGGGGTGTCGTCAGCCGATCTTCGGCGCGTCGATGTCGATGATGCCGGGCGTGCGCTCCTGGTCCTGATCGACGTAGAGCTCCTCGATGGCCCGCTCGATCTCGTGGGCGAACGCCACCTGCACGGCCCGCATGGCGATGGGACGCAGCCGGGCGATGGCCGCCGCGACCTCTCCGTCGGTGGAGGCCTCGGGGAAGCCGTAGTGCTCGTGGCTGGCGAACACCGCGACCAGCTCGTCGGCCAGGTCGGCGATCCGCGACTGCATCAGCGCCCAGGCGGACTGCACGACCTCGGGGCTGGCACCGGCCGCCATGAGCTGGCCGGTCAGGTCGAGGGTGGCCACGCTCGGCACCTCGATCTGGTGGGTCTCGTCGTCGACCAGGTCGAGCACGCCGTAGCGCACGAGCTCGTCGATCACCGCCGGCTGGCTGGTCCCGAGCACCGACGAGCACCTCGGCCTCGGACATGACCGCCGAGTGGTCGTCGATCCACGGCTCGAGCAGCTCGTCGCGGATCTGGAGCAGTCGGCTGAACGACCGGTGCTCGCCGGTCGGGTCGGCGAGGATCTTCGACACCGCGTCGAGGCCGAGGCCGCGTGCCCGCAGCGCGGCGATGAGGCGCAGCCGGGCGACCTGGTCCTCGGAGTAGAACGCCTGGCGTCCCGAGCGGCGAGGGCGAGTCGATGAGGCCCGTCTGGCGGTAGAAGCGGATGGTCCGCCCGGGCACGCCGCTGGCCTGCTCGAGCTCGTCGAGGGTGAGCCCCGGGTCGTCCTCGAGGACGACCGCGGGGTCGGTCGCCACGTCGTCGGGCCGCGAATCGTCGACGCTCACCGCCCCATGATGCCCGGGCTGGTGCACCCGTGCCCGGATCGGCGGCCGTGACCGCACGATCCGAGAGGCACGGACGCGGGTCCCTCGCGAGATGGACAACATGGTTGACGAGTTCTCTCGTCGGAGTTAAGGTCGAGACTCGTCTACTTCGTTGACCATTGGAGCTTCTCATGACCGTCCTCCCTGCGCCTCCGTCGGCCACCCACGACCTGGGTGGCACGCGCTTCACGTCCCTGGCCACGCCGAGCCGGGGGAGCACCGAGACCTCCGTCTGGCAGGTCGAGATCGATGCCGACGTGCCCGCCACGCCCCACTCGTTGACCCGTGAGGAGGTGTTCGTCGTGCTCGACGGGGTCGCCTCGGTGCGGCTCGGCAGTGAGGAGTCCTCGGCCCGGCCGGGCGACGCCATCGTCGTGCCCGCGGGGGTGGCCTTCGAGCTGTCGAACGCCGGCGACGGACCGCTGCGGATGCTGTGCTGCCTGCCCGTCGGCGGTCAGGCCCGACTCGACGACGGGTCGTCGTTCACACCACCCTGGGCGGAATGACCGCCCCGGATCACAGGTCCCGATCGCCCGGTTGCTGGCCATGGCCTACCGCCAGCAGATGGACGAGCTGCACGAGCGGCTCCGCCTGGCCGGCTGGACCGACGTGCGGCCCGCCTACGGGTTCGTGCTCCTGGCCGCTCGGGACCAGCCGACGACCGCCACCGAGCTGGGGGTGCTCATGGGGACCACGCAAGCAGGCCGCGTCGAAGCTCGTCGACTCGATGCAGGCGGCGCGCTACGTCCGCCGCACGACCAGCGAGGCCGATGGGCGGCAGCGGTCGGTCGTGCTGGCGGCGCGGGGCCGCAAGCTCCTCGCCGTCGTCGAGGACATCTACCGCGACCTCGAGGCGGAGTGGGCCGCGGTGGTCGGCCCCGGGGGCGTCGAACGCCTCCGCCAGGACCTCACCGCGGTGCTGACCGACTCGCACGAGGGTCGGCTGCCGCCGGTCCGCCCGACCTGGTGATGCCGACCAGGGGAGGCCGAGGGCGAGCACTACCATGCGGCTCCCGGCGCCGCCTGGCTGCCGACGACCTCTGGAGCGAGCGATGAGCGACACCAACGACGAAGCGGCGGAGCTGGGCATCACCGAGACGACCGAGACCAGCACCGAGCTCATCGACATCGACGGTGACGGCGTGGCCGACGGCATCACCGTCACCGAGACCACCTACACCGATCTCGACGGTGACGGCGTGGCCGACGTGGTCGAAGTGGTGACCACCACGGTGATCGACGTCGACGGTGACGGCTCCCCCGACATCATCGAGGTCACCGACACCGTCGGCATGGACTTCGACGGCGACGGCACGGTCGACGCGCTCGACAGCGTCGACATGATCGCGGTCGACGTCGACGGCGACGGCTCGTTCGACGAGATGGTCGTCACCGAGACCACCATCGGCCCCGACGACGAGGTCGACTGACCTCGATCCTCAGGTTCGCCTGAGGATTGGCCGGGACGGCGGGGCCTCAGAGGCCGCGGCTGCGCAGCCAGTCGACGACCGTGTCGAGCACGCCGACCCGGTGGCCGTGCAGGTAGTGCGGCGCGCCCTCGACGGTGACGTAGGTGAGGTCCTCGGCGCCTGACGCGTCCCGGATCTCCTCGGCCTGGCGCACGCGGATCTCGGTGTCGCCGGTCGGGTGCACGATCAGCGTGGGCACGGTGACGGCCGGCATGGTGGCGGCCAGGCGGGCGCCCGACGACAGACCCGACCACGTCGACAGCCAGCCCCGCGCCGTCATCGTGCGGGCCAGCCCGGCGTAGCCGTAGTTGCCGTCGAGCGGGTCGCCGGCCGCGAACACGGTGCCCATGGCCCGGTCGTCCGGCTCGATGCGACAGGTCGAGGTAGGCCGGATCGGCCAGCGTCCGGTAGGTCGTCAGGTAGCGGCCGTGGATGGCGTGGCGACGGGCCTGGTTCCACGCTCGTGACCCCGGTTCGGCGGCCGCGGCCTCTGCCCGGGCCGCGGCCCGGTCGTCGAGCGAGGCTCGGGCCACGGCATCGATGCGGGCCACCCGCTCTCGCTGGGCGGCGCGATAGCGGTCGAGCCACGCCCGGTCGTAGGTGCAGGGCTGCGGCCACGGGCGCCAACCGTTGTCGGGGTCGTACATGTCGAGCGACGGGTCGACCGAGAACGGATCGGACTCGTCGGTGACCGACGGGTCGATGACCTGCAGCATGAAGACGCCCTCGCCCGGGTGGGCGGCCAGCGCCACGAACGCATCGCCCAGCGGCCCGGACTCGTCGGACCCACCCGAGCTCGCCGGGCCCACCTGGCTCCCGAGCGGGCTCACCTGGCTCAGCGCCATGAGCGAGCCGCCGCCGCTGTTGCCGAGCAGCACGACCGACTCCGCGCCCCGCCGTCGCAGCTCGGCGACCGCCGTGCGCACGTCGGTGACGCAGTTGTCGTGCAGGCAGTCGGTGTCGTTGTTGACGTAGCGGGTGGCGAAGCCGAGCACGGCGTAGCCGGCCGCGGCCAGCAGCGGGCAGGCGTAGTGCACGCTGAAGTCGCCGCGGGGATGGGTCAGGGCCACCGCGGTGCGCCAGGGCGCGCCGCCCGGCGGGGTCCAGAGGATGCCGCGCACGACGGCGCCGTCGGGGCTGACGAGCGTGACCGGTTCGCGGCCCAGTGCGTCGATGCCGACTGCCGGATCGTCGTCGGGGTCGGGCCAGTAGCCGAGGAACGGCTTGCGCACCGAGCCGGTCAGCCGGCGCTCACCGGCTTGGCCGCCCGGTGGAAGATCGGCGTGGGGGCCGACTCGAGCGGCGGGTGCGGTTCGAGGATGGCGGCGATCGCCTCGTCACGGTCGGTCTGGCCGAGCGGGCGGGTGTCGGCGCACCACTCGACCATGATCCCGTTGGGGTCGACGGTGTAGATCGACACGCAGAAGCCGTGGTCGACCTCCATGCAGTCGTGGCCGGCGTCGAGCCATCGCTGCTTGCGCCCCTCGATCTCGTCGGGCTCGGCGTGGAACGCCACGTGGTTGACCCACATCGGCAGGCCGGCACCGGTGGAGATGGCCGGGTCGAAGTCGCCGATGCTGTCGTCGTGCAGGTCCCAGAACGCCATGAGGCCGTCGCCACCGGTGTCGTAGAACACATGCCGGGCCCAGCCGCCGTCGTGCTCGGTGGGAGCGACCACGGTCTTGACCAGCGTGAAGCCCATGACCTCGGTGTAGAAGGCGTGGGTGGCCTCGAGGTCCCTGGTCGCGAGTGCGAGGTGGTGGAAGGCCATGCGATCCCCCTGCGTGGTGGCCGGACGGACCGGACCGACGGTTCGTGCCCCGCGATCTTGCCAGGCCACCTGCACCTGTGGCGACCGTGCCCGACCGAGCGCCGCGGATGCACGCTGGCAGCCTGACCCCGGCACTACCGTCGACCCGGTGCTCGGATCTCGTTCAGCGGTGCTCGGTGGCGTCGTCGGCGCGATCGTCGGGACCGTCGTGGCCGTCGTGCTCGTGCTGGGCGGAGCAGTCGACGACCGGGTGCCCAAGGCACCCCAGGCCGACGCCTCGGCCGAGTTCCTGGCCGCCTACCAGCGCAGCCTCGAGGGCACCTACGTCGTGCAGGGCGACTTCACCCGCCGCCTCGACTCGGGCGCGGTCCTCACCTCCAGCGCCCTGGTCGCCCAGCGCCCGCCCGACACCCTCCGCAAGCAGTTCGGTGGGATCTCGGGCACGATCAACGGCAAGATCGTGGCCTGCACGACCGAGCCCGACGGCTCGTTCCACTGCAGCCCGACGGTCGACGCGCCACCGTTCGAGGAGACGGTGCAGCAGTCGGTGGCGACGATGACGTCGTACTTCACCGAGACCCCCCCGCTGTACCGCGCCGTCCGCTACGGCAAGGACTGCTTCGAGCTGATCCAGAACCGACCCTCGGCGGTGCTGCCCTACGGCTCCCAGGCGCGGTTCTGCTTCGACCAGGCGACCGGGGCGATCACGACCCTCATCGAGCAGCTCGAGGGTGCGGTCGACACGTTCCAGGCCAACGAGGTCAGGGCCAGCGTCAGCCCCGAGGACTTCTCCCTGGCCCAGGACAACGCGTTCGCGCCCCACACCGAGGAGCCGGCCGGCAGCCCCGACGACACCACTGCGCCGGACGACACCACTGCGCCCGACGACACGACGGCACCCGGCGACACCACCGCACCGGACGACACCACGACGACCATCGCGCAGGGCGAGCTCTCGCCCTCCACCACGCTCGCGAGCGCGACCGAGCCGACGGCCACGACGGTGGCGTCTGGTCCCGCGCTCGGTGCCGGCTACCTCGTCGCTGCCACACACGACCTGACGGGCCAGGCCCGCGCCGACCGTGGGGCCGGACGCGCACCGCCACCCCCGGAAGGGTGGCGGAGGCGGGGCGACGAAAGGCCACGAGGCGCCCAGCACCCGGAGGTACGTGGCGATGCGTTGGAGGGAGTGCAAACCTCTCGTCGGACTCCCCAGGGTGCCGGTGGGGGCGAACCACCGACCTCAGTTTCATCGGGCCTCGTTGCTCCCCGCTTGAGAACTTTCTGGCTGCTGCGGCCGGCAGCGCACGGCCCCGAGGATCCCTCGGGTGGCCCGTGCGACGGTGGGTGGGCGATGCTGTCGGTCTCGTCCTGCCCCGACCCGTTCCACGCCCGCTGCCGACCAGGAGGTCACGGTGCTCCTCGGTGACGATCTGCTCCCCTGGCTCGTGTTCGCCCTCGGCGGCGCGCTGGCGGTGGGCACCGGGCTGGCGCTGTTCCGAGGGCGGGGCGACCCCGAGGAGGGTGAGCTCGAGCGGCCGCCGACCGGCCGGAGCGTGATGATGATCGCGCTCGGGACGATCGCCGCGCTGTGGGGTCTGGCCAGCCTGTTCAAGGGCTGATCCCCGGCTGATCTCCGGCTGATCTCCGGGGTTCGCGACGCCCCGGCGTCACCGGTCCGGCCGGTACCCCCGCGGTACGCTCCGGCCGTGTCCGACTCCGTCCTGCTCGAGGCGACCGACCTCGAGGTCCGCTTCGGCGGTGTCGTCGCCGTCGACGGGGTCTCGCTGTCGCTGCCGGCCCGGAGCCTGATCGGGCTGATCGGGCCCAACGGGGCCGGCAAGACCACCACCATCGACGCGCTGACCGGGTTCGTCGCGCACCGGGGCACGATCCGCCTCTCGGACGACCGGATCGACGACCTGGCCCCGCACGAACGGGCCCGGCGCGGGCTGGTGCGCACGTGGCAGTCGCTCGAGCTGTTCGACGACCTCACCGTGCGGGAGAACTGCGAGGTCGCGGCCGTGCCCGAGCGGCTGGGCGCGATGGTGCGCGACGTCGTGCGGCCCCACCGGGCCGTCGACCTCGCGGTGGTGGGGGAGGCGCTCGACCTGCTGGGCCTGGCCGCGGTGGCCGAACGCCGTCCCTCGGAGCTCTCCCTCGGGCAACGCAAGCTCGTGGCGGTGGCCCGAGCGCTGGCCCAGCGACCCCGTGTGCTGCTGCTCGACGAGCCGGCCGCCGGGCTCGACACCGGCGAGAGCCTGGTGCTCGGCGAGCGCCTGCGGTCGCTGCTCGACCTCGACCTCTCGATCCTGCTCGTCGACCACGACATGGGGCTCGTGCTCTCCGTCTGCGACCACGTGCACGTGCTCGACTTCGGGCGGGTGATCGCCGACGGCCCGCCGGCGGCCATCCGCTCCGACCCCCAGGTCATCGAGGCCTACCTCGGAGCGTCGGCGTGACGCCCGCCGACGCCGAGCGGGCGCACACGGATGCCGGGGACGCGACGCGGCTGCTCGACCTGGTCGGGCTGCACGCCGGCTACGACGGCGTGACCGTCGTCCGCGATCTCGATCTGCACGTCGACGCAGGGGAGGTGGTGGCGCTGCTCGGCCCCAACGGCGCGGGCAAGACCACCACCCTGCTCACCGTGTCGGGGCTGCTGGCGCCCGTGTCGGGGACGATCGACGTGCTCGGCGGCGGTCCGCCGTCGACCCGTCGGCCCCAGGAGGTGGCCCGTCGGGGCCTGGCCCACGTGCCCGAGCACCGGGCGCTGTTCGCGGACCTCACCGTGCGGGAGAACCTGCGCCTCGGCCGCCGCCACGGTCCCGACGACGTCACGGCGGCCGTCGAGTCCTTCCCGGCCCTCGCGCCCCTGCTCGACCGCAAGGCCGGACTGCTGTCCGGGGGCGAGCAGCAGATGCTGGCGCTCGGGCGGGCGCTGATCGGGCGGCCCCGGCTGCTGCTGGTCGACGAGATGAGCCTGGGCCTCGCTCCGATCGTGGTCGAGCGCCTGCTGCCGGTCATCCGTGACGCGGCCGACCGTGACGGCGTCGGCGTGCTGCTCGTGGAACAGCACGTCAAGCTGGCGCTGTCGGTGGCCGATCGTGCGTATGTGCTGAACCACGGAGAGCTGGTGCTGTCGGGCCCGGCCCGTGAGCTCGCCGATCAGCGCGACCTCCTCGCGTCGAGCTACCTGGGAGCGGTGACGTGACCGGGCGTCGGGCCGGTCGTTGAGCGACGACGCCGAGCGGGCCCAGTGGGAGCAGGCCAGCCGGGTCCGGGCGCAGCGCGACGCCGAGGCCGCGGCGCGGGCCCAGGTGGTGTCGACGCCCGAGCAGGATCCCGACGGCGGATCCGGGGGAGGCCGATCGCGGCGGGCGGTGGTGGTGACCGTCGCCGTCGTCGGCGTCTGCCTGGTGGTCGTCGCCGTGCTGCTGGTGGCCATCCGCCACCGTTCGGCCCAGCAGCCGTCGTGGGTGGCCCAACTCGGCCTGGACCGATCCGCCGAGGGCGATCCGCAGGCGACCGAGCCCGCCGGAGCGATCGACCGCTTCGGGTCGGGGGGAGAGGCGACCTCGCCAACTGCCCCTTCGGGCGGATCGACCACGACCACCGCGGGATCCGGCGGCGCGGCGGACACGTCGCGCCCGCCGCTGATCAACACCAGCGGCGAGGACTTCGAGCAGGTGTGGCGCCAGATCGAGGTGCTCGAGAGCTGGCTGCTCGAGCACCCGCGGACGGATCTGGTCGGCGACATCTACGTGAAGGGGACCGCACCGTACGACGACCTCGTCGGACAGCTGTCGGACCTCCAGTCGAAGGGCCAGAGCGGTCGGGTCGACGGCTACCAGATCCTCGGGGTCACCATCGACAGCCGGCCGAGCGCCGACGAGGTCGACCTGCGCTACGCCGACACCTACACCGACCGGTTGACCCTCGATGGCAGCGGCGCGGTGATCGCGACCCAGCCCTACGACGGCCGGGCCCGGCTCTGGACCCTCACCCTGCAGCGGGGAGACGACCACCGCTGGCGGGTCTCCGCCACCGCGTTCGTGTCGTTCGGCGACGTCGTCGCGCCGGCTCGCCTCGTGAACCTCCCGTCGTCCGACGTGGTGCGGTCTCGGCTGACGGTCGAGCAGAAGCGGCGCATCGCCTACACCCGCATGCGCTTCCGTCGTCCGCTGGCCGGGCTGCGGGCCACCCCCGACTTCATGGTCATCGGCGCCCAGCGGGGCGGTACCAGCTCGCTCTACCGCTACCTCGCCGCCCACCCCGACGGCCGGCCGAGCGTGCGCAAGGAGACCGAGTACTTCACCCGCAGCTACGGCGAGGGGCCGACCTGGTACCGGTCGCACTTCACGCTCCGCCGGAGCGGCCGCTCCTTCGAGGCCACCCCGGACTACCTCTTCCACCCGCTGGCGCCGGCCCGGGTGGCCACCGACCTGCCCGCCTGTCGCCTCGTCGTGCTGCTCCGGGAGCCGGCGGCGCGAGCTCGTTCGCATTGGCAGCACATGACCCGGATCGGCTTCGAGCAGCTCAGCTTCGCCGACGCGCTCGACGCCGAGTCCGAGCGCATCGACGCCGACCTGGCCCGGCTCGAGGCCGGTGATCCCGTGATCGAGGGTCCGCTGCTGCGCTACTCGTACCGGGCCCGGGGCAACTACGCCGACCAGCTCGAGCGCTGGCAGGCCGCTGTTCCCGCCGGAGCAGCTGCTCGTCCTGCGCAGCGAGGAGCTGTTCGCCGATCCGGCCGCCACGCTGGCGCGGCGTCGAGCAGTTCGTCGGACTGCCGCTGTGGCTCCCGCCGTCGTTCGCCAACTGGAGCGTGCCGATCCTCGACGACGACCGGGGCGCGGACCTGGGCACCCACGAGCGCAGCGTCCTCGAGGACCTCCGGGAGAGCTACGCCGCGTCGAACGCGCGCCTGGCCGAGCTCACCGGCACGCCCGACTGGTGGTCCGACCGCGTCGACGGGCGACAGGACGAGCCCAATTCCGTTCTTCGTGGAGTTGTGCACGTCAGAGGTGCAGAACTCCGCAACGTTCGCTCGGGTCAGGCGACGTAGGGGTCGTTGGCGAAGGTGTCGCGCACGACGTCGTCGACGGCCAGCAGGTGGGCGGCCACCGGCTCGCCCATGCCGGCGACGTCGACCATGCGGGTGTCGACGATGTGCAGCCAGTCGGGCAGCTCGGGCAGCGCGTTGGCGGCCAGGATCTGGCCGAGCTGCGCCGCCTCGCAGAGCCGGGCGGCCAGGTTCACGGTGCGGCCGACGTAGTCGTCGCCCTCGAGCAGCAGGACCGAGCCGGTGGCGATGCCGGCGTGGGTGTCGAGGCCCCGGCTCGAGCAGCGCAGCTCGATCTCGGCGCACGCCGCGGCCAGGATCGCCGGCTCGAGGCTCACGATCATCACGCCGTCACCCAGCCACTTCGACACCCGGACGCCTCGGCGGGCCACCACGTCTCGGACGACCTGGCGGAACTCGATCAGCAGCTCGAGCGCCGGCTGTTCGCCCGACTGCTCGCAGTAGGAGGTGAACCCGCAGATGTCGACGAAGGCGAACGACCGGTCGACGGTCAGCGTCGCCCCCGACGGGTTGGGGTCCGGGGCCTCGAGGAGCGCGTCGATCGACGGTCGGGGGTCGCCCAGGCGGCCGGGAGCCGGGAGCGGTGCTGCAGCGGGTGGTCGCGGGGAGGAGAGGTCGGTGCCGTTCCCTTCGGGTCCCGTCGTCTGCACGATGCTCTCCCTGATCGATCCGCCGACACGGACGCTAGCGAACTCATCGGTCCCTGCCGGCAGCGAGTTGATGAACCCCGGATGAAGCCCGACCCGATCCCGCCTGCAGGACCGCAGGTCAGGCGCGCGTCGCCGCAGGTCAGGTCCGCATGCACGACGTCCCCTCTGGGAGGTGCCAGGATTCCGCACCCCGAACGCCTCAGCAGACCCTTGGAGTGATGCCCCGATCCGTACGCCTCCGGCCCTGGCAGAAAGCGGCCCTCGAGCGGTTCCACGCCCACGACGGCGCGGACTTCCTCGCGGTGGCCACCCCGGGCGCCGGCAAGACGACGTTCGCGCTCACCGCCGCGGTCCAGCACCTGAGCCGGCACCCGAACCAGCGGGTCGTGGTGGTGGCGCCGACCCAGCACCTCAAGCTGCAGTGGTCGCGCGCCGCGGCTCGGCTCGACCTCCACCTCGAGCCCCAGTGGAGCCCCCGCGACGGGCGCCTGCCGGCCGACATGCACGGCGTGGTCGTGACCTACCAGCAGGTGGCCATGCAGGCCCGCAACCTCCGGCCGATCGCCACCGACGCGTTCGTGATCTTCGACGAGCTGCACCACGCCGGCGACGAGCGGGCGTGGGGCGACGGCATCCGCCTGGCCTTCGAGGGCGCGGCCCGGCGGCTCGCGCTGTCGGGCACCCCGTTCCGATCCGACACGACCTCGATCCCGTTCGTGCCCTACGACGACTTCGGCGAGGCCCGCTCCGACTACGAGTACGGCTACGGCGAGGCGCTCACCGACGGCGGGGTCGTGCGCCCCGTCTACTTCCCCCGCATCGACGGGCACATGGAGTGGGTCGGACCCGACGGCTCGGAGTACTCCTGCTCGTTCGACGACGCGCTCGACGCGGCCCGGTCGGGCCAGCGGCTGCGCACCGCCCTCTCGCTGACCGGCGAGTGGCTGCCGGCGGTGCTCGACCAGGCCCACGAGCAGCTCACGGCCATCCGAGCGTCGCAGCCCCACGCCGGCGGCCTGATCATCGCCATCGACCACGATCACGCCAAGGGCATCGTCGACCTCATGCGCCGGCGCCACGGGGTCACCCCGACCCTCGTGCTCAGCGACGACCCGACCGCGTCGGCCCGCATCGAGCACTTCGCCGAGGGGTCGATGCCGTGGATCGTGGCCGTGCGCATGGTGTCGGAGGGCGTCGACATCCCCCGGCTCCGGGTCGGCGTGTTCGCCACCAACACCGCCACCGAGCTGTTCTTCCGGCAGGCCGCGGGCCGGCTCGTGCGCTGGACGCGGGGCATGCGCCACCAGAAGGCCTTCTTCTTCATCCCCGACGATCCCCGGCTGCGCACCTTCGCCGCCCAGATCGCGGACCAGCGGCGTCACAGCCTGCGCCGTCGCGACGATGACGAGCGGTCCGGTCCCGATCCCGAGTCTCTCGACGAGCTCGCCGTCGGCGTGCAGGAGGAGCAGCTCTCGCTGTTCTCGGTGATCTCGGCGGTGGCGCTGGGCAGCCCGCACCAGCCCGAGTGGCTGGCCGACGACTACGACGCCGGCACCGCCGGGGAGGCCGACGACGCCGACGACCTCGACGACTCGCTCGTGATCGACCTGGTGCCCCCGCCCCGGCCCGGCGGCGGGTCGACGTTGGCGACCCAGTCGCTCACCCGGCGCGAGCACAAGGCCCAGCTGCGCAACGAGAACGCCGACCGGGCCCGTGACATCGTCCGCATGTCCGGGCTCACCCACGCCCAGGTCAACGGCGAGCTCAACCGCCTGTCGGGGGTCGGCAAGGTCTCCGAGGCGACGGTCGAGCAGCTCGAGACCCGCCTGGCCCACGCCGACCGCTGGCTGACCCGCCTGTGATGCGTCCGCGGTGCGTCCGGCGTGCGGAGCGGAGCGCAGCAGCTCCACCGACCGGCCTGGGATGGGCGAAGCCCGCCCGCAGCGAGCTGGCGAGCAAGGGCACAGCTAGGTCGACAGCCCGACGACACGGGCGATGAGCACGACGAGCACGACCAGGGAGATCGTGGCCTGCAGCATCATCAGGGCCTTGGTGGGCCGGGTGCGCACGCCCTCGGTGGTCGGTCCGAACGTGGCGTTCGTGTTGAACGACAGGAACAGGTAGTCGAACCACCTCGGCGGATCGTCGGGATGGGCCCCGTTCGGGGGGAAGTCGATCGCCCCGCCGGGCAGGTAGGCGTCGGCGAGCTGGTACCAGAGCGAGAACACCAGCGTGGTCGACACGTAGACCAGCCCGACGTCCCACAGCAGGGCCAGCTGGGTGGCCTGCTCGAGGTGCGCGGTGCCGACCAGCGTGGCGACGTCGGCGACGACGTTGAGCGTGGCCACCGACAGGTAGCCGACCATGACCGGCACCGCGAAGCGAGGGGTGCTGCGCCGAGCCGCCACGAGCGTGAGCACGGCCAGCAGGCCGAAGATGCCGAACAGCACGTTGCCGGCCTGGTCGAGCACGTTCGCCACGGTGCTGGCGGAGGAGGTCAGCGTGTCGGCGAACCGCAGCCGGGTGCCGAGCAGCAGGTCGGACACCTCGACCACGAGCACCACGACGAAGAACGTGACCAGGTGGATCTCCCGGTCGTTGTCGGCCCGACCCGGGGATCTCCTCGCTCGAGTCGATGCGCTCCCGCGAGGTGGTCGAGCTCGGACTCGCCGGTGGGTTCGGTCATCGACGGCCAAGTCTGGCAGTCGCCCCCGTCCCGCCGAGTGACCGTGCGGGTGGGCCGAGTGATCGTGCCGCTCGCCGAGCGGTCGGCTCGTTCAGGCCTGGGCGGCCTCGAGGATGGCGAGCGCGGCCTGGGCCCGCTCGCCGTGCTTGGTCTCCTCCCGACCGTTGAGGCGCAGCAACCGGGCGACCTCGGGATCGGGCTCGTTGTCGGCCCACCGCTGGTAGCCGGCGTCACCGTCGAGCTCGGCCTTCACGATGAGCGGGAAGAGCTCGAGCCCGACGACCTCGGGCAGCGGCACGTCGAAGCGCTCGAGCAGCTCGGGGGCCGGCTCGTAGTCGGTGCCGAGCTTGAGGGCGATGGCCCGGCTGATGCGGCGGGCATGGCCGACCTCCTCGCGCCCGTTGCGGCGCAGCAGCTCGCCCGCCTCCTCGTTGCCGATGCGGTCGGCGAGGAGGTTGTAGAAGTCCTCGCCGCTGTTCTCGACCTTGATGAGCAGCTCCATGGTCGCCACGTCGAGGGTCTCCACCTGGCCCAACGATGCGGCGGCCGAGAAGAAGTCCTGCTGGTCGGTCATGGCGATCCCCCTTGTGCGTCGTCCGCGGCAGGGTAGGCGATCGAGTCGGGTCGCGTCGATCCTGCTCGTGTGCGTCACGTCGCCGGCGACGGTGGCGCACGAGGAGCACCACCACCAGTGCGATCAGGCCGAGCAGGGCCAGCACCCCGGCCACCCCCGACGCGACCACCGCCGCGGCCAGGTGGTAGGTCTCGGTGGCGGTGAGGTTGCGGGTGATGCCCGACGTGCTGGCCACGGCCAGGTCGGCCGAGTGTGGCCCGGCTCGAGGGATCGGCCGGCGCTGCGGTCGTCGGCCCCGCTGATGGAGGCCGACAGCACGTGGGAGCCGGGGGCCAGGTCGTAGAGGATCACGAACGCGCCGGCCGGCCCGGTGCCGGCGTCGCCGACCGCGGCCTGCGACCGCTGGCGACCGTCGACGAAGAGCGTGACCAGGTCGCCGGGCCGGCCGGAGAGCTGCTGGTCGAACGTGAGCCACAGCGAGTCCTCGGTGGTCGAGAACGTGAGGTTCTCGGTGGCCGGCCCACCCGATCCCGGCGATCCGACCACCCCCGATACCTCGAGGTCGTCATCGGTCCCCGCGGTCGAACCGGCGACGAGCAGGGGCGCGGTGGTGACGGCCAGGCGCTCGCGGACATCGGTCGGGGGAGGGCCCTCGCACCTCGGTGAGGTCGTGGGGCTGCGCGATGTCGGGCTGCTCGTAGGAGGTGGCGAGGCCGGTGTCGTCGGCCGCCGGCCAGCGGCGACCAGCGGTACCCCACCTGGGAGTCGGCGGCGGCCGACTCGGCGTACCAGCTCGACGGCGAAGGAGTGCTTGGACGCGAGATCGCCGTCGGGCGGCGCGGTGCGCACGTCGACCACGTCGGCCAGGCCGGGGTAGGTCGAGTACGGCTCGCCGACCTCGGAGACGTAGTTGTCGACGAACGTGCGGCCGGGCCCCCGCCCGGGATCGAGGCGGGGCAGCTTGTAGCGGAGGTCGTTCTTGGCGCCGCCGATGCGGGTGATCTCGGCCTCGGGCGAGTCGAGCAGGGTGACCTGGCGGGGTCGCTCGGCCAGCGCCAGGGCCGCGGTGGTGACGACGTTGGCGCCGAAGCTGTGCCCGATCAGGTGGAGCTGACCGCCGCCGGCCGCGAACCCGGGGGCGAGCGCCTGGTCGATCGCGGTGGCCAGCCGGTGCCCGTTGACCTCCGTGGCCAGCTCGGGGCCGGAGGCGTCGAGGAGGCTGGTGCCGGTCGACGACTGGTCGACCCAGCTGAACATCAGGATGGTGGCCGCGGGGTCGGCGGCCTGCAGCGCCGCCGCCAGCTGCTCGAACTCGGTCATCATCGACAGACCGGCCCCGTCGACCAGCTTCGGGTCCCAGGCCGTCACCAGGTGCGCGGGCTGCGCGGCCTGCAGCTGCTGGTACGCGTCGCGGTAGCCGGGCGACCAGCCGTGGCTCATGACGATGACGTGCGGCGTGGTGATCGATGCCGGCGCTCACCGGCCCGAACGTCCCGTCCTGCCACCGGCCGAGGCGTTCGAGCACCGGATAGGGGCTGAGGTTGCTCTGGTCGGCGGCGGGGACGCCGACCGGCGTCGGGTTCGGCGCCTCGTCCGCCGCGGCCGGCGAGTGGGGCGCCGTCGTGGCCAGCAGCAGGGCCAGCACGGCCAGCACGACCAGCACGACCTGCAGCGCGAGGGGCACGAGCGCGGCCCGCGCCACCGCCGCGGTCGGTCGACCGGTCACGCGCATCTCCGTCAGCTCCCCGTCGGCTCGTTGCGTCGGGAGCAGACACTAGGACGGGTCCCGGCGGTGAGATCGGACCTCGCCGACGCGTGCCTCGTGGTGCCCCAGTACTGCACGCCTCGTCGTCGAGATCCCACCGAGGGTGAGTTCTGGGAGCGAGATCTGCGTGATCTACGTCGAAAGTGCGGCTGATCGAGGCGAATTCCCTTGACGATCGCCGACGGTCGCAGTATCCACTTGTCCTGGCTCGAGCCTCTCGACCCACCCTTGCCCTCGGGCAGGGGGACGGTCGACTCACCTCCCGAGGTGGGCAGTGCTCGGCGGGCGCCGATGCGAACCCCCTGGGGGCCCGATGACGCTGCGCCGAATCACCGACCACATCCTGTCGACCTCTCCTGCCTCGGGCCGGATGAGGGCCCACCTCGGCAAGGGGGATCGCCGCATCGCCAGGGTGGCTCGGCGCCGGCCCACGGGCGTGCTGCTGGTGTCGGTCTCGGTGACGCTGTCGACGCTGGCCATGTTGGCCCTGGCCCCGGGCGCCGACGCGGCGCCGTCGGGGACCTTCCTCGGGATCGACGTCTCGGCCCACAACCACGACGGTGGCGTCGCCATCAAGTGGAAGTCGGTGCGGGCCGCCGGCGTGCGCTTCGTGTTCGTCAAGGCGACCGAGGGCTCCGGGCGGGCCAGCGCGGCGTCGACGAACGCCTGGTTCAAGAAGGACTGGGACGGGGCCAAGGCCGCGGGCATCGCCCGCGGCGCGTACCACTTCGCCCGGCCCCGCTACCCGATGTCGACCGCGGCCAGCGACGCCCGGGCGTTCGTGGCCGTGCTCAAGGCCAGCGGCGGCACCGGCGAGCTCACCCCGGCGCTCGACGTCGAGGTCACCGGCGGCCTGTCGGCGACGGCGCTGACGGCCTGGGTCGACAGCTGGCTGAAGGAGGCGACCCGCCTGCTCGGTCGACGTCCCGCCATCTACTCGGGCCGCGGCTTCTGGACGAGCTACCTGAACGACACCGCCAAGTTCAAGAGCTACCCGCTCTGGATGGCCAACCACACCAAGGCCTCGGCGCCGGTGGCGCTGCCCGGCGGCTGGGCCGCGTGGAACTACTGGCAGTACAGCGCCACGGGGACCATCAGCGGGATCAACGGGCCGGTCGACCTGAACCTCTCGTGCGGCTACCCGGGCTCGACGCCGAGCACGGCCAAGGGCAGCCGCTGCGTCAAGACCAGGACCTGAGCGCCCGGTAGGTTGCCCGGGTGGACGCAGAACCGATCGGCCTGCTCGAGGGGCTCGGCACCACCCGGGCCATCCGGCGCTTCTCGCCCGAGCCCATCCCCGAGGGCGACCTGAGCACGATCCTGTGGCACGCCACCCGCGCGCCGACCGGCTCGAACCGCCAACCCTTCCGGTTCGTCGTGCTGCGCGACGGGCCCCGGGCCCGCGAGGCCAAGGCCGTCCTCGGCACCGCGTTCCGTCGCGAGTGGGCCACCAAGGTGCAGGCCGACGGCTACGAGCGAGGCTCGGGGGCGGACCCGACCTCGCCCAAGGCCCGCATGGCCGCCACCATGCAGCGCTTCGTCGACCGCTTCGAGGAGACCCCTGTGGTGGTGCTGGCGTGCAGCCTGCGCTACCGGGCCACCGAACCTCCACGACGGCGCCAACGTCTACCCGGCGTGCCAGAACCTGCTGCTCGCGGCGCGGGCGCTGGGCTACGGCGGGCGTGATGACGATGTGGCACGCCCTGGCCGAGGACGACCTGCGCCGGGTCGACCGGCATCCCCGACGACGTGTGGATCGCGGCCACCATCGCGCTGGGCCGACCCGAGGGTCACCACGGCCCGGTGCGGCGCCGGCCGGTCGGCGAGCTGGTCTACGACGACGGCTGGGACGAACCGGCGCCGTGGGTCGTCGACCCCGACGGGCACCCGTCGGTCTCGGACCCGCGCCGATCCGCGCTGAGGCCGTCCCCGTGGGCTCCGGACCGTCGGTCCCGCGGGCGACGGGCGGTACCGTGCGCCCATGGCGGACACCGAGCCGATCCGGATCGTCGCCATCGACGACCATCCCCTGATCCTCAACGCGCTGGTCCGGCGGCTCGAGGCGGGCGGCGACATGGTGGTCGTGGCCACTCGGGGCGACGGGGCCGGCGGCCTGGAGGCGGTGGCCGAGCATCGCCCCGACGTGGTGATCTGCGACCTGTCGATGCCGGGCGCGGACCTCGGGGGTCTCGAGGTCATCGCCGCGATCGTCAGGGCCGATCCCGACGCGCGGGTGCTCGTGCTCAGCGCCCACACCGACAGCCAGAGCGTCGGTGCGGCCATGGCCGCCGGCGCGCTCGGGTTCGTGTCGAAGGAGGCCGACGAGGACACGCTCTGCCGGTGCGTGGCCGAGGTCGCCGCCGGCCGGGCCGCGTTCGACCCGTCGATCGGTCCGAAGCTGGTGGCCGCGCTGCGGCCGTCGCCGGTCGAGCGCTACGGGCTGTCGCCCAAGGAGCTGGAGGTGCTGGCCGAGATGGCCGACGGGCTGTCCAACGTCGACATCGGCGCCCGCCTGCACGTGTCGCCGCTCACGGTGAAGACCCACGTGTCGCACATCCTGGCCAAGCTGGGCGTGGCCGATCGGGCCGCCGCGGTGATCAAGGCCTACAAGGAAGACCTGCTGGCCTGACCGACCTCACCCTCGGGGCGCGTCCTCGTCGCGGTCGTCCTGGCGGTCGGGGGCGCGGCGTCGGCCGGCTCCCAGGGCAGGTGGAACTCGACGGTCGTGCCGCCCGGACGGGATCGGCGCCGATCGAGAAGCGGCCGCCGGCGAGCTGCACGGTCTCCCGCATCGACAGCACACCGAGGTGGCCGTCGCCGAGCCGGGCATCGAGCGCGGCCGGGTCGACGCCCCGGCCGTCGTCGTGCACCCGCACCACGAGGCACCCGTGGGCGTGGCCGCACGCGCAGGACGGGTCGACCTGCACCGTGACCGCGACCCGCCGGGCCGCGGCGTGGCGGGCGACGTTGCGAAGGGCCTCCTGGGTGGTGCGGAAGGCCAGCACCTCGGTGGTCGCCACGGGCCGGGTCGGGAGGTCGGCGTCGAGCTCGCCGGCCAGGCCGTGGTCGGCCCACAGGTGGTCGAGGCTCTGGGCGATCGCGCCGACCAGCCCGGCGGTGGCCATGGCCGGAGGCATCAGGTCGAACGTCTGGCGGCGCAGGCTGACGACGGCCAGGTCGAGGGTGTCGCGGGCCTCGACCAGCAGCGGGTTGTCGTCGCCGTCGGCGATCACCCGGTCGAGGGTCCACTCGGTGGCGATGAGCGCCTGGATGGCGTTGTCGTGCAGGGCCACCGCCAGCGCTCGCTTCTCGGCCTCCCGCACCCGGGTCAGCTCGCCCGACCACGGCGTGGGCGTTGTCGAGCGACTCGGTGGTGGCGTCGAGCAGCGCGTTCAGCCCGTGGGCCAGCTCGGCGCCCTCGAGGCCGCCGCCCGGCTCGGCCCGCTGCTCGGTGACGTGACCGCCCTGCACCGCGTGCTCGGCCAACGCCGCCATCGCCCGCACCGGTCGGGCCAGCCAGCGGTCGACCTGCCAGAGCGTGGCCAGGATGATGGTGGCGAAGCCCAGGAGCAGCACGAGCAGATCGGTGCGCAGCTCGACCAGCGGGTCGTCGGCCAGGCTCGCGGCCACCCCGACGGTGACGTCCCAGTCGGGCCCGGGCACGAAGGAGGTCCCCTGCTGCCACCGGCCCTGGGCCCACGTCGACGGCCCGTCGGTCGAGCCGACCGGCACCAGGCCGGAGGGCCAGGCGCCGAGGACGGTCCCGTCGGAGGCGGTCACCGCCACGCTGCTGCCGGACGGCGAACCGGGCACGGGCCGGCGCGACGAGAACGTGGCCGGATCGAACGGCATCACCACCAGGGCCGTGCCCCCGGCGCGGCCTGGCCGGCGGGCGGCCGGCCGGCAGGGTGATCGGCACGGCCAGCTGCACCGCTGGCGCCCCGGTCACCGCGTCGGGCACCAGGGCGGGGGTGATCGTGGCCTCGGTCGATCGGGCGGCCCGTTCGAGCCACGCCCGGGCTGCGGGGTCGACCGCGGTGCCGGCGGCCGGCGACGACGGGGCGGTCGAGCACCGCACCGTCGAGGTCGGCGTCGACGACGGTGAAGGGCCCGGGCCCGATCGCCTCGCACCGCGTCGAGCAGCGAGGTGCACGGGATCCGACGCGCTCGCCGGCGAGCTGGGTGGCGGCCAGCCGGATGGCCTGCTCGTCGGCCCGCAGCACGATGGTGATGTCGCCCGCCTTCGATGCGGCGAGCTCGCCGGCCTGGGTCGCCAGGCTGTTGCGCTGCGCGTGCTGGGCGGCGACCGCCACCGACGTCATGATCGCGGCGGCCGTGAGCCCGGCGAGCGCGAGCACCACCGCGAGGAACGTGCGGATCCGCATCGGCCGGGTCCGGCGACGCGACCCCGCCCCGGGATCAACGGTCGGCGCGGCAGCGGGCACATCGCCTCCTGGGGTCGGCGGTCGGGGGTACCTCCATCCATCGGAAGGTTCGCCCGCCATCATGACGGTTCGGCTGCAGGACGGAAGGGCTCGATCTCGCGGCCTCCAGGCGATGCTCGGGGCCGGGCTCCTCCCGATGGCCGATGCCGCCGGTTGCCTCGCGAAGCCATGAAGGCCTTGGGATCGCGGGAGCTCCGACCGGCGGAACCGGTTCGACATCGGCGCGGTGCATCCGCCATCGGGTGGAGTGAGAATCGTCCGGTCGCCCGATGGTGGGTCGCGCTCGACCGGGTCCATCGTCGGGGCATGGACTCCTACCTCGCCGAGTCGACCCAGGCCCCCTGGCGTCGCGCCGGCCTCCCTCGTGATGGTCGCCGTGCTGCTGCTGGGCGCCGTCGGCCTCACCCTGCGCTACCGCCACGACCACCGCGACGAGTGGGTCCACGAGTCCGAACCGTGGTGGGGCGTTCGACGTCAGCGCCGACGGTCGCACCCTCACCTTCCACGGTCGAGGGTCGGGTCCCTGCACCGAGGCGACCGGGCGTGACCTTCTCGTCGCGACCCGACCGACGGCGGCGCGATCGCGGCCACGCTCGAGACCCGCACCCAGGTCGTCCGGGACGGGCATCCGCTGTTCTGCGATGCGGTCCTCTCGCTCGACGGACCGGCCGAGTCGCTGACCTCTCGACCGGCCGGTCCCCGACGGCACGGTCATCTTCGACGGCGCGCCGCCCGAGCTCCTGTGGCCGTCGTCGTGTCGGCGCCAGGACCCAGGTCGTGCGGGCGCCGACGACGGCGCCGTCCCTCAACGCCTGCACGGCGGAGGGATGACGATGGCCATCGGTCAGATCACCCGCGACGACCTCTCGACCGTCGAACGTCCTGGCGGCAGACGTTCGGGCGGCGGACGCGGCCGTCCCCGACCCACCCCCGGGGTCGGGGACCGCTGCGGTCCCGTCGGCGTCCTCACTCGTGCCGTGGTCGCAGCTCGCGGCGCTGGGCCGAAGCCCGGGTCGTGCCGATGGCGCCCGCGGTCGTGGCCACGGCCTGGCTGACGGCCCTGGCCCGCCACGACTGGACGAGCGTCGTGGTCGACCACCGACCCGAACCTGCGCCTGGCGCTCGCCCAGCAGTGGCTGGAGGGCCTGGATCGCACCGGCGACAACGTCACGGCCTGGTCGCTGGCCGCCGAGATCCCCCACATCGGCATGTGGGCCCCCTTCGCCGAGCAGGTCTTCGCCCCTGGTCGCAGCTCTTCGCACCCCCCTCCTCCCGAACTGGTGATGGTCCGAGGGTCCAGGGACCTCCCGATCGTCACCAGTTCGGGGTGGTGGGTCGGTCGTCGCGGGCCGACGTGGGTCGGGAGCTCTGCATGGTCGAGGCGACCGTGGGCCCGACCGCCGGCTCGCCCCCGGGCGCTGACCCTGCGGCTGCGCGACCGCTGGCGCATCGCCGGCCTCGGACGGGGCGTGCTGCAACCGGGCTGGCCCGCCCGCTGGATCGACCTGGAGGACGGTGACCACGGTGTGGCCTGACGAGCCGGTCACGTCCGACCCACCGACCGGGCGGCGGACGATCACCGCGATCGTGGCGGCGATCGCGGTGATCGGCGGGTTCTTCGTGATGACCGCCTGGACCGGCCTGGCCGGACCGGGAGGTGCGCGTCGCTATCCCGTCGCCGACCTCCAGCACCTGGCCGATCAGATCAACCACAGCGACGACTGCGGCCTCCCGGGCGGACCGAAGCCGGTGGCCACGGTCGACTGGTTCCGGTCCCGGGTGCACCTGACCGATCCCTACGGCGTGGCGCTCGCGCCCGCGGACCGACCGATGGTCGACGACCCGCCGCCAGGGCGCGTCTACCCGGTGGCCGAGTCCCGCCGGCAGTGCATCGGCGTCACGGGGCCGGGATGAGCGGCGAGCTCGACGCCCGCGCCACGGCGGGCCCGAACACCTACGGGCGCATGCGGCGCGAGGCCCGGCAGCGGAAGGCCGCGTCGGCCGGTTGGTCGAGGCCGGCCTGCACGGACCACGGCGCTCTCGGCTGACCGGTGGGAGACTCCCGGGATGACTCCTGAAGAGACCGTGGACGAGTTCATCCGTCGGGTGGTGGCCGTCGACCTCGACGGTGCGGCCGAGCTGGTCAGCGACGACCTCGAGTACGACAACGTGCCGATCGGCAAGGTCTCGGGGCCCGACGGGCTGAAGAGCTTCCTCAGCGCGATGGTCACGGGCATCGACGAGGTCGTGTTCGAGATCCACCGCCAGACCGTCGCCGGCAGCACGGTGATGAACGAGCGCACCGACCGGTTCCGCCTCGGGCGAGAACTGGATCGACCTGCCGGTGGCCGGGGTCTTCGAGGTCGGGGCCGACGGCAAGATCGTGCTCTGGCGCGACTACTTCGACGCCGCCACCTTCTACTCCCAGCTCGAGACGGCCACCGCCACCGGTCCCTGACCCGATGCCCGGTGGATGGGGGCGCCGTCGTGGCGCGCGCCGATCGTGGGTGGTTTCGACGGCAGAACCCGGTCTTGGTTAGGGTCTCTAAGCAGGTAGACGGGTCGGATCGCCCGTCGTGACCCAGGGGAAACGCACATGACTGACACCACCGCGGCCAGCGCGGCAGGGCGAGCTCGTCGACGAGCTCCGCACGTGGCTGGAGGAGAACTGGGATCCCGACCTCACCGTCGGCGAGTGGTGGCAGCGCCTGGGTCTGGCCGGCTGGGCCGCTCCGGGCCTGCCGACCAACGCCTACGGCAAGGGGCTCGGTCGCAACGACGCGGTGCGGGTGCAGACCGAGATCGGCAGCTTCGGCGCGGTGGGTGCGCCGGCGGGTCTGGGCCTGCTGCTGGCCGCTCCGACCATCGCCACCCACGGCACCCAGGAGCAGATCGACCTCTACGTCCGCGACATCGTCACCGGGGCCAAGGCCTGGTGCCAGCTCTTCAGCGAGCCGGGCGCGGGCTCCGACCTGGCCGGGCTCACCACCCGGGCCGTCAAGGACGGCGACGAGTGGATCGTCAACGGCCAGAAGGTGTGGACCTCGCTCGGCCAGACCGCCGACATGGGCATGCTCATCGCCCGCACCAACGTCGACGTGCCCAAGCACCAGGGCATCACCTGGTTCGCCGGCGACATGCACCAGGACGGCGTCGACGTGCGCCCGCTGGTGGAGATGACGGGCCACGCCATGTTCAACGAGGTGTTCCTCAGCGACGCCCACGTGGCCGACGACGCCATCATCGGCGGGCTCAACAACGGCTGGGCGGTGGCCAACACCACGCTCATGCACGAGCGCTCCGGCCTCGGCGCCGGCGGCGGCTCGGCCGGAGGCGGCATGGTCGTCCCGGGCACCATCGCCGACCAGCTCGGCCGCCGGGTGGGCGACTTCGCCGTGGCTCCCGGCAGCGCGCCTCGGCGGCGCGGCGGGAGCCGGAGCCGGAGCGGGCTTCGGCGGCAGCGCCAAGATGCTCACCGACCTGGCCAAGGGCAACGGCACCGTGACCGACCCGACCATCCGCCAGGACCTCATGCGCCTGCACACCGAGGGCGAGCTCGCCCGCATGGGCAACCTGCGCCTGAAGGCGGCCAAGGCCGCGGGCAAGGACATCCCCGGCATGGCCAACATCTCCAAGCTGGCCATGAGCAACATGATGCGCCTGCAGCGCGACCTCAGCCTGCGCATCGTCGGCGCGTCCGGCATGCTCCACGCCTACAAGGACGAGGACCGCGCCGCGCTCGACGCGGCCACCGGCAACCCGTTCCTGGCCATGGTGACGAGCATGGCGCTGTGGGCCCAGGCCCCGCCCATCTACGGCGGCACCGACCAGATCCAGCGCAACATCATCGGCGAGCGCGTGCTCGGGCCTGCCCAAGGAGCCCAACAACGACAAGGTCATGCCCTTCTCGGAGCTCCCGAAGAACGCCTGATCACCGTGCGCCCGCCGCATCCCTGGCGAACTTGCGTAGGTTCCACTGGCGAAACCGCGCGATTCTTGCGCAAGTTCGGGAGGTCGGTGACCATGAAGTACCGCACGCTGGGCCGCACCGGCCTCAAGGTCAGCCCGCTCTGCCTCGGCGCCATGATGTTCGGGGGCTGGGGCAACCCCGACCACGACGACTCGGTCGCCGTCATCCACGAGGCCATCGATGCGGGCGTCAACTTCATCGACACCGCCGACGTCTACTCGGGCGGCGAGTCCGAGGAGATCGTGGCCAAGGCCATCAAGGGCCGGCGCGACGACCTGGTGATCGCCACCAAGGTGCACGGGAACATGGGGTCCGACCCCAACATGGCCGGCAACTCCCGTCGCTGGATCATGCGGGCGTGCGAGGACAGCCTGCGGCGCCTCGGCACCGATCACCTCGACCTCTACCAGATCCACCGGCCCGACCCCGGCACCGACATCGAGGAGACGCTGGGCGCGCTCGACGACCTCGTGCACCAGGGCAAGGTCCGCTACCTCGGCAGCTCGACGTTCCCGGCCAGCGCCATCGTCGAGGCCCAGTGGGCGGCCGAGCGGCGCAACACCCAGCGGTTCGTGTGCGAGCAGCCGCCGTACTCGATCCTGGCCCGGGGCATCGAGGCCGAGGTGCTGCCGACGTGCGAGCGCTACGACATGGGCGTCATCCCCTGGAGCCCGCTCGCCGGCGGGTGGCTCTCGGGTCGCTGGCGCCTCGGCACGGAGGACCTCACGAGCCGGCGGGCCAGTCGCATCCCCGCCCGCTACGACCTGTCGAACCCCGAGAACCAGGCCAAGCTCGAGGCGGCCGACGCCCTGGCGGTGCTGGCCGAGCAGCACGACCTGACGCTCATCCACCTGGCCCTGGCGTTCGTGCTGAACCACCCGGCGGTCACCGCCGCGATCATCGGCCCCCGCACGATGGAGCACCTGCAGAGCCAGCTCGGCGCCGCCGACGTCGTGCTCGACGACGACGTGCTCGACGCCATCGACGCCATCGTCGCGCCCGGCGCCAACTTCACGCTGGGCCGACGCCGGCTACGTGCCTCCGGCGATCGCCAGCCCGTGGCGCCGCCGCCGGGCCCGGCACTGACGGGTCAGCTCGCACGTCGCCAAGGCACCGACCGCCGAACTTGCGTATGTTCCAGGCACCGAAAGCGGCTTCTCTCCGCAAGTTCGCCGTGGCGCCTGATCGAGGAGGCGGCCGATGTTCACGCGCATCGTGGTGGGGGCGGCGGAGACCGACGCGGCCCGCACGGCCATCGACCAGGCCATCGAGCTGGCCCGCCTGGCCGGCGCCGAGCTGCACCTGGTGCTGGCCTTCGATCCCTACCTCGACCGGATCGAGCCGGAGACCCGCCCCGGCTCGGCCCACGCCATGGAGTTCCTCGAGTCGATCGCCGCATCGACCGGTGACCTCACCACCCGGGTGCACCCCGCGGCCGGCGACCCGGCCGAGGTCATCCTGGCGGTGGCCCGCGACGTCGACGCCGACCTGATCGTCGTCGGCAACAAGGGCATGCAGGGCCCGGCCCGCATCCTGGGCAGCGTCACCAACACCGTGAGCCACCACGCACCCTGCTCCGTGCTCATCGTCTCCACCACCTGACGCACCCCGAACCGGAGATCGGCACGCCAACCGACCTCCAGCGTCGGTTGCCGCGCAGATGTGGCGACGGGATGTCCGGTGTCAGGCGACCCCGGCGGACTCGGCTCGGCGGGCGTAGGACCAGCCCGGGACCGCGCAGCACGTGGGACAGGCGGTCGCGCCAGCGTGCGCGAGCGGGCCACGTCGCGCAGCATCTCGGTGTGCTCGTTGGCGATGACCCGGGCGGGGTTGAACGTGTCGATGTTCTTGGTCAGGCCGTAGACGACCGGGTCGCGCCTCGCGCTCGAACGTGCCGAACAGGCGGTCCCAGATGATGAGGATGCTGCCGTGGTTGCGGTCGAGGTACTGCTGGTTGCTGCCGTGGTGCACCCGGTGGTGCGAGGGCGTGTTCACGACCTCCTCGAGCGGGCCGAGCGACCGGATCGAGTCGGTGTGGATCCAGTACTGGTAGAGCAGGTTGATCCCGCGGGCCTGGGCGATGAGCGCCGGCCGCACGCCCAGCAGGGACAGCAGGCTGTAGGGCACGAACGTCCCGAGCGCGTCGGCCACCGGCTGGCGCAGCGCGGTCGAGAGGTTGTAGCGCTCGCTCGAGTGGTGCACGACGTGGATGGCCCACATGTAGCGGCTCTCGTGCATGAAGCGGTGGTTCCAGTAGTAGATGAAGTCCCAGCCGACGATGGCCGCGGCCACCGCGGCCGGACCGGCGCCGAGGTCGCGGACGATGCGCCGGTTCCACATGCGGTCGGCCGTCGTGCGCGACGCCCACGTGGTGGTGATGGCCACGCCGCCGGCCACGACCGCGGCCACGCCACCGACGGCCGCGACCCGCGCTGGCCAGGCTCGGGCGATCCCGCTCGGTCCGTCGATCGCGTCGCTCCGTCGCATCGGGCGACGGGACGTCGTCGGACGAGGTCGAGCCGCGCGGGCGACGAGGTCGGCGATGGTCGTGACCGCGGCGGCGCCGAGGGCGCCGAGCACGAGCGCCTTGCCGTACTTCCCCTTGCCCGGGACGATCGGCCCGAGCAGCTTCGGCACCACGATCGGGGCGAGCAGGCTGGCCACGCCCATGGTCAGGCTGGTGATCGTGTCCTGGCGCTCGTAGTCGGCCGGGCCGGGGCCCTGCTCCTCGGCCCGCTTGCGGAGGTACAGGTACTCGGCGCCCATCGTCCCGAAGTACACGGGGACGGCGAGCACGGTCGCGTCCATCGATCTTCCCCCTGAGGCTCAGCCCCCGATCAGCCCGAGGCTACGCCGACCCGAACCGGTCGCTCGCACGGCTAACCGTCGGTCAGAACCTCGGTGGAGAACCGCGGCGGTGATGATGCCGTGATCGACAGAGAGGTCGAGCCGGCTCGCCTGCCGATCGGCGGTGACGATCTGGCCGACGCCGTCGATCGTCCTGATCCGAAGGGTCCAGCCGGTGCCGTCCGCGGCTCGGGTCGCCTCGCCCACGGTCAGCCCGACCAGCAGGCCCTGCAGCGGGCGGCGTCGTTTCCGTGGCTCTGCCGCTCGAAGGGCGGGAGGGTGACGTCGATTCCCTGCACCCCAAGTCCGAAGATCGTGGTCGACGAGCCGCACCGGGACTGGAGCGCGCCGTGCACCGTTCGGGCCGCGTGCAGCTCGACCGGCGTGTACGGGTAGCCGATCGGCGCGAGGAGGAACGACTTCGCGTCGACGAGCGCCTGCTGCAGGGCCGGGTCGGGAGAGGAGCCGGTCAGCATGGCGTAGTCGGCGTCGAGGCCAGGCACCACGACGGTGCCACCGCCGATATCCGGGTGCTGGTGGTCGTCGCTGATCCGCGCCGCCGCGCCGCAGAACGTCGGCCACGACTGGTCGAGCGGCGTCGTCTCGACCACCGACGAGTCGTCGCGGCGGGCGAACGCCCACGCCCCGCCGAGCGCCACGAGAGCAGGGCGAGGACCGTCGCCAACGTGGCTCGCTGCATCCGGCGACGGCGGCGTCGGCCGATCTGTGCGGTCACGGCACTCCGCCGGGCCGGTCCCGCCGCCGGCGGGTCGGGTCGTCGAGGTGCTCGAACATCAGTCGACCTCCAGCTCTCGACCCAGGCCAGATCGCAGGGCGGCCAGACCCCGGGACGCATGCGTCTTCACGGTGCCCTCCGAGCAGCCCAGCGGCCCGAGCGGTGGCGCGCTCGTCGAAGTCCGCGAGGTAGCGCAGGATCACGACCTGCCGTTGCCGCTCGGACAGCGCCCGCAGGGCCCGTACCAGCTCGTCGCGGTCGTCGACCCCGATCGATTCCGGGTGGACGCCCGGCCGTGCCCGTGGCCTCGGCGACTCGACGGCGATCGCTGACGCCGGCGCCACACGTCGATCGCGCGCTGCGCCGGCGACCCGGGCCGTGAACGGCGCGGCGTACTCCTGCACCGACCTCCACTTGAGGCCGACCCGCACCAGCGCGTCCTGGGCCACGTCCTCGGCGTCCTCCCGCACCCCGAGCACCCGGTAGGCCACGCGGTAGGCGATGTGCCAGAGCTCGTCGAACTCGTCGTCGAAGTTCGCCAAGGAGCCCTCGCTCGTGGGTGACGTCGTCAGCATCTCACCCGTCCACCGCCTGACACGGTCGATCGGTTGACACGGCCGATCGGTTGACACGGCCGATCGGTGGCAAGGCCGTCGGGGCCGGTCCCGAGACGGTCGTCGGGCCGAGGTGCGAGGATGGCGGACCGAACCGGAACGCCACCGCATGCGTAGGGGATCACATGGCACAACCCGCTCTGACGGCGACCTCGGCACCATCCTCGGGATCTTCGCCCATCCCGACGACGAGGCCTACCTGGCCGGCGCCCTCATGGCGACCGCCGTCGACGCCGGCCGTCGGGTCGTGTGCGTCACCGCCACCCGGGGCGAGCTCGGGTTCCCCGACGACGATCCCCGCTCGATCGAGGAGCGGATGGCCGTGCGGGAGTCGGAGCTGGCCGCCTGCCTCGAGGTGCTGGGCGTGCGAGGACCACCGCTGGCTCGACTACCCCGACGGCGGGTGCGTGGCCGTCGACGATGGCGAGGCGGCCGACCGCCTCGCCGCGCTCATCGACGACGTCCGGCCCGACACCGTGCTCACCTTCGGGCCGGAGGGCCAGACCTTCCACGAGGACCACATCGCGGTGTCGAGGTGGACCACGCTCGCGTGCCGTCGGGCCGAGCACGACCCGCGCCTGCTCTACGCGGTGATGACCCCGGAGTGGATCGGCGCCATCGGCGAGCTGGTCGACCTCGACCAGATGATGATGGTGCCGGGCGTCGAGCCGCCGACCACGCCGGCCGAGGAGCTGTCGTTCTGGTTCGTGGCCGAGGGCCCGATCCTCGATCGCAAGGTGAAGGCGCTCGAGTGCCAGGCCAGCCAGGTGAACGGTCTCATCGAGATGGCCGGCCGCGACGCCTACCGGGCGCTCAACGCGGACGAGACCTTCCGCGACCCGACGCCGGCCGACTGGCCCTGATCCACCGCTCCGACGTTCGGGCGGCCGCGCACTCGCGAGCAGCAGCCGATCAGTCGGTGGCCGGGGCGACCTCGACGTCGGCCGGGCTGATCGGCGGGCAGGTCCGCCGATGGCGTTGAGCAGGTGGCGCTCCCACACCTCCATGAGCCGGGCCAGCAGCGGCGAGTCGGCGGTGACGCGGAACTCGAGCAGGTGGCGGGTGTCGTCGTCGCGGCAGCAGCGCGATGTCGTAGGGCGGCCCGACGGACAGGTTGGCCCGGGCGGTGCTCATCATCGAGGTGAGCGCGATCTTGGTGGCCGTGGTCAGGTCGACGTTGCCCTGCACCGCCAGCTCGAGCATGAACTTGCCGTACTTGCTCTCGCCGATCTGCAGGAAGGGCCGGTCGTCGGAGGCCCGGATGTAGTTGCCCTCCGGGTAGACGAGGAGGATGTCGGGCGACTGGTCCCCGATCTGCCCGCCGAGGATGAAGGTGGCGGTGCCGTCCGCGCCGGCCGACGACAGCGCGGCCTGGTGGTCCGCGCTGACCGACCGCCCGAGCCGACCGACGTACAGCGCGGCCTCGAACAGGTGGTTCGACCGTGGCCAGGCTCTCGTGCTCGCCCGGCTGGGCCAGGTCGCGCTCGATGCGGTCGAGCACCTCCTGCGTGGTGGCCAGGTTGCCGGCCGACTCGAGCACGAAGACCCGGTCGGGCGCCGGGCGCAGCACGTGGAGCTTGCGGTAGGTGCCGACGTTGTCGATGCCCGCGTTCGTGCGGGTGTCGGCCAGGAAGACGAGTCCCTCGTCGAGGCGGAGGGCGAGGCAGTAGGTCATGGGCGTCCATTCAACGAGGCGGCGCCCGGCAGCACCAAACCCGCAGCCGAACCCACATCAGGGCCGCGACCCTGGACCCCTCCGGCCGCGGGCGGTACATTCGCCGGCCGAGGCGGGTGCAGCTGGTGCCTCGAGCGCAAGGGGGAGGCCGGGATGACCGAGGCGCGGGTGGAGACGACCGCCGGACCGGTTCGGGGTGAGGTCGTCGACGGCGTCCACGTGTTCAAGGGCGTGCCGTACGGCGCATCGACGGGTGGTCGGGGGCGGTGGCGCCCGCCGCAGCCGCCGAGCCCCTGGACCGAGGTCCGCGAGACGACTGCGTTCGGACCGTCGTGCCCGCAGCCGTCCGCCCGACCGGACGGTTGGGCCCCCGAGGCGGTCGAGTCCGAGGACTGCCTCGTGCTGAACGTCTGGACCGCGGGTCTCGACGGCGAGCACCGCCCGGTCATGGTGTGGTTCCACGGCGGGGAGTTCGCCATCGGGAGCGGATCGTGGGCGGTCTACGAGGGCACGAACCTGGCCCGGCGCGGCGACGCCGTGGTGATCACGGTGAACCACCGGCTCGGCGCGCTCGGCTACCTGCACCTGGGCGAGCTGCTCGGCGGCGAGTACGCGTCGTCGGGCAACGTCGGCATGCTCGACCTGGTCGCGTCGCTCGAGTGGGTGCGCGACAACGTCGCCCGCTTCGGCGGCGATGCCGACAACGTCACGATCTTCGGTGAGTCGGGCGGGGGCGCCAAGGTCAGCACGCTGCTGGCCATGCCGTGCGGCGGCGGGGCTGTTCCACCGGGCGATCGTGCAGAGCGGGCCGAACCTGCGGGTGCAGACGGTCGAGCGAGCAACCGCGAACGCGACCAAGCTGCTGGCCGAGCTCGGCCTCTCGGTCGAAGGTTCGGCCGACCTTCGGTCGGTTCCGGCCGACCAGATCGTGGCCGCGCAGATCGCGGTGTCGCCGGCGGCCAGCGGGGGCATGGGGTTCGCGCCGGTGCTCGACGGGGTGGCCGTGACCGATCACCCGGGGCACGCGCTCAGCAGTGGCACCGCCCCCGACGTGCCGCTGATGATCGGCTGCACCCGCGACGAGGCCACCCTCTTCCTGCTCGGCGATCCGGCGTTCTCCGACCCGTCGAAGCTCGACGAGCCTGCGCTCGAGCGCCGGCTCGATCGCTACGGGTTGGGGGAGGACCGCGCTCGGGTCCTCGAGGCCTACCGGCAAAGCCGCCCCGACGACTCCCTGCTCGACGTCTACATCGCGATCGTGTCCGACCTGATGATGCGGGTGCCCTCGATCAAGATGGCCGAGCTGGGCCTGGCCGGTGGCCCGGCGCCCGTGTTCATGTACCTGTTCGAGTGGGCGGCCGGACCGATGCGGTCGGGACACGGGTTCGAGCTGCCGTTCGTGTTCGACAACGTCGGCGGCGACGTGCTCGAGTCGTCGCCCAGCCGCCAGGTGCTGGCGGGCGAGATGAGCGAGGCGTGGCTGGCGTTCGCCCGCAACGGCGACCCGGGCCACGACGGGCTCCCGGACTGGCCGGCCTACGACCTCGACGATCGGGCCACGATGATCTTCGACCGGGGCGGCTCGCACCTCGACCTCGATCCCCGTGGCTCCGACCGCCGGGCGTGGGAGGGCATGCCCGTCCGCTCCATCGGCGACTGATCCGACGCCGGGCCGAGCAGGAACGCACCGGCGATCGAGCCGGGACGTCCGATTCACCTGATCCTGGCGGACGCGGCCAGGTCGAGCAGTTCGGAGACCGACCACTGGTCGGCCGCGTGGACTCCGTACTTCACGGCCACGACCCGCCCGTCCGGCGCGATCAGCAGGTCGGCGGGGAGGCCGTACCGCCCGCCTTCCGGGTCGAGGGAGGGGGCTCGGCCCCGGCGCCGGATGATGCGCCAGGCGCTCACCGCGACGGCCCGCAGGATGGTGGGCCACGCCCGCGGATCGAGCAGGGCCCGGGGCGACGACTCCACGCCCAGCTCCCGGTAGAGCGCCTTGTCCGGGTCGGCGATCACGGCGATGGGCAGATCGGCGATGTGGGGCCGCAGGTCGTCCACGGTGGAGTGGAACACCACCAGCTCGCGCACCCCGGCCCGCTCGATCTCGTCGTGGCGCCGCACGATCGACTGCAGGTGCAGGCTGCAGACCGGGCAGCCGGCGAAGCGCCGCAGCTGCAGGTGCACCAGCCGGTCGGGGTCGGGGAGCGGTGCTCGATCGCCGGCGACCGTGGTCATCTCTCGTTCCGGGATGAAGTCCCCGACCTCGACCCGTCGAGTGGTGGCGGTGGTGCTCATGGGCTCCCCTTTGCTGTTTGAGCGTATGACGTACGCCTACGCCTCGACCCTATAGGCGTATGCCGTACGCTCCAACCCGTGCCCCGACCGCGATCGCTCGACCTCGACGACGTCGCGGGGGCCGCGCTGGCGGTGATCGACCGCGACGGGTTGGGAGCGCTCTCGATGCGCACCGCCGCGGCCGAGCTCGGGCTCCGGACGATGTCGCTCTATCGCTACGTCGACAGCCGTGAGGAGCTCGAGGGCCTGGTCGTCGACCTGGTGGCGTCCGCCATCGATCCGGTCGTGTCGACCAGGGCGGCGTGGACCACCCGCATCACCACCCTGGCCCTGCGGGTGCGCGGCGCGATCGCCGACCACCCCGAGGTGGCGCCCCTGCTGCTCACCCACCGCCACCGGACGTTCGCCTCGCTGGACTGGGGCGAGGCGGTGCTGGCCGCCCTGGCCGACGGTGGGCTGCAGGGCCGACGGCGCACCATCGCGTTCCGGGCGATCCTCGCCTACGTCATCGGCACGGTGCAGGCCGAGCACCTCGGCGCGCTGTCCGGCGAGGGCACCCGAGCGATCGCCGAGCTGCCCGACGATGCGTACCCGCACCTCGTCGACGCCGCTCGCCACGCCAGGACGATCGGCCCGGAGGACGAGTTCCTGGGAGGCCTCGACATCCTGCTGCGCGGCCTCGGGGGGGCCCCGACCCGTCGCCGCTGATCGCCTGCACGCGCTGTCCGGGCGGCCGGTGCGTCCGTTCAGCCCGGCTCGAGGCCGGCGAGCGCGGTCTCCTTGGCCCAGCGGTAGTCGGGCTTGCCCGAGGGCGACCGCAGGGTCTGGTCCACGAACACCACTGCCCGCGGCAGCTTGTAGCCGGCCAGGTGCTCGCGGCAGTGGTCCTGCAGCTCGGTCAGGCTCGGCCGGTCGACCTCACGACCTTGGCGGAGCTCGACGACCGCGGTGACCTGTGAGCCCCAGCGCTCGCTCGGCGTGCCCACGACCGTGGCGTCGAACACGGCGGGATGGCTCTTGAGCGCCTTCTCGACCTCCTCGGGGAAGATCTTCTCGCCGCCGGAGTTGATCGACACCGAGCCCCGCCCGTAGACCGCGATCGAGCCGTCGGCGTCGACCGAGGCGATGTCGCCGGGCACCGCGTAGCGGACGCCGTCGATCACCGGGAACGTAGCCTCGGTCTTGGCCGGGTCCTTGTGGTAGCGGAGCGGGATGTGGCCGCTGGTGGCCAGCATCCCCATGCGGCCGTCGCCGGGTCGGCACAGCGTGCCGTCGTCGGCGATCACCACGTTGGAGGCGTCCATCTCGAACCGCGGCGCACCGTCCTCGCCCGTGCCCACGAGCCGGCCCTGCCCGCCGGTCTCCGACGCCCCGAACCCGTCGTGCACGATGGTGGTGGGCAGCACCCGAGCGAGGGCCTCCTTCACCGCGGGCGAGAGGATGGCGCCGCCCGAGCCGTAGATCAGCAGGTTCGACAGGTCGTAGGCGTCGGATCCGACGTCCTCGAGGTGATCGACGATCGGACGGGCGTAGGCGTCGCCGATGGTCATCACCAGGCGGACCCGCTCCTCGGCCGCGACCCGCAGGGCGAAGGCCGGGTCGAACCCCAGGTCGCGGATCAGCGACCGCGAACGTCCCCGAGAACAGGGCCGAGAAGATCAGCCAGAAGCCGCCGCCGTGCATCAGTGGGCAGAGGCTGAGCGTCCCGGGGATGGGCGAGCCCGCTCGGACCCGCGCCGCGACGTCGTCGAGGTCGCGCACCGCCGGGATGCCGAGGGCCGGGTTGCCGCCGCCCCCGATGGCCGACATGTAGATGTCCTCGTGGCGCCACATGACGCCCTTGGGCATGCCCGTGGTGCCGCCCGTCCACAGGCCGTAGAGGTCGTCGGCCGACCGCTCGCCGATCTCGGGCGGCTCGTCGGGCTGGGCGGCCAGCGCTGCCTCGTAGCGCTCGTCGGCCACCAGCACCTCACACCGGCGGTCGAGGCCGGCCGCCGCTCGGGACGCGCGGTCCTCGAGGTCGGGCTCGGTGACGACCACGGCAAGGTCGGCGTTGTCGAACAGGTAGGACAGCTCCTCGTCGACGTAGCGGAAGTTCACGTTCACCGCGACAGCTCGCAGCTTGTAGGCCGCCAGCGTCGTCTCGATGTACTGGTTGCCGTCGTAGAGGTGGCAGCCGACGTGGTCGCCGATGCCGACGCCGAGCTCCGCCAGCACGTGCGCCAACCGGTTCACCCGGGCGTCGAGCTCGGCGAAGGTGAAGCGCACCTCGTCGCCGTCGCTGGCCCGCACCACGAGTGCGGTCTCGTCGGGAACCGTGCGCGCCACGGTCTCGAAGATGTCGGCCATGTTCAGACCCATTTTGCGGCCCCCCCCGGGTCGGACGAGCCCGCAGCCTAGGTCGGCCGCTCGCGAGGTTCCCTCGTGACCCCCCGTTCTTTGTGGAGTTCGCGTCGACCGGCGAGGCGAACTTCACAAAGAACGCTCGGGGGAGGGTCAGGCGTCGGGCCAGGGGTGGCGCTCGACGAGCTCGACCTGGTAGCCGTCGGGGTCGGCGACGAAGGCGATCGTCACCGGCCAGCGCTCCATCCGCTCGGGGGCCGAGACCGTCGAGCCGCCGGCGGCCAGGGCGGCCGAGTAGGTGGCCTCGATGTCGTCGGTGTTGACGTAGAGCTTCCACATGGCCGAACCCATCTCGATGGGACCGTCCTGGTCCTTCTGCTGGGCGAGCTGCATCTTCGAGCCGCGGCCGGGGTTCTCGATGATGGCCTCGAGGGCGTGCTCGATCTCGGTGCGGCTGGTGCACTCGAGCCCGAGCGCCTCGTAGAACCCGACGGTGCGGTCGAGATCGGTCACGTTGATGCAGTACTGCCCGAGCCAGGTGGTCATCGGTGCGCTCCCTCGTTGCGGTGGGTGGGTCGGTGGTGGTCGGTCGACGGCCGGCACGGCGCCGCCCGTCGGGTCATCGGTCGGCCCGCTCGGCGGCCATCGCCGCGACGACCAGGCGCACGGTGTCGAACGGGTCGGACTCCTCGTCGTCGTCCTCGCTGCTGACCAGCTCGGCCAGCAGCGGGACGGTCGTCGGGCCGAGGGCCTGGACCGCACGGCGGAGGTCGCCCAGGCGGGAGTGGCCGCCGTCGACGGTCGACCGTCGGCCGATCTCGGCCACGGCCGCGCCGTTGACCGCGGCGATCAGGCGCCGGCGGGCCAGGTCGGCCTCCTCGACGGTGAACCCCCGCGCCGTGAGCACGGTGAAGATCCCCTCGAGGTGCTGGGCCAGGCGGATCGTGTTGTAGGTGCCCGACAGGATCTGGCCGACGATCTCGGGCTGGGCGACGAGCGCGTCGAACACGAACCGTCCGTACTCGAGCATCCACTCGGTCCACGGCTGGCCGTGGTCCTCGGGCAGCGGCACCTCGCCCAGCCCGTGCGCCGCGGCCATGGCCAGCAGCTCCTCACGGGTGCGGACGTGGTGGTAGAGGCCCGGCACGCTCATGCCCAGCCGGTCGGCCACGTTGCGGATGGTGGCCTGGTCGAGCCCGATGGCCAGGGCGGCCTCGGCGATCTGGGCCGGCGTGATGCGGGGCGGGCGGCCCAGGCGCTTGGTCCCCCGTGGTTCGGCGGCGGTGCGCTGCACGTCGGTCATCGGTGGCCGTCCCCCCTGGTCGTCGGTCCGGGCCTTGCCCTTCTATTTCTCATACACTAACATGAGAATGTCTCGAAGGGGGAACACGTGAAAGAGCTCACCGGCCGCACGGCCGTCGTCACCGGTGCCGCCAGCGGCATCGGCCGGGCCATGGTCGAGCGGTTCGCGGCCGAGGGCATGCGGGTCGTGCTGGCCGACATCGAGCCCGGCGCGCTGGCCGAGACCACCGAGGCCCTGGTGGCGACGGGGGCCGACGCCATCGGCGTGCAGACCGACGTCACCGACGTCGCCTCGGTGCAGGCGCTGTCCGATGCCGCCCGCGACCGGTTCGGCAACATCCACGTGCTCTGCAACAACGCCGGCGTCGGCCCACCGGCCGAGCCGCAGCTGTGGCTGAACACCCCGAACGACTGGCGCTGGACCTTCGAGGTCAACGTCTTCGGCGTCGTGAACGGCCTCAACACCTTCATGCCGCACATGGTCGAGCACGGCGAGGAGGGCCACGTGATCAACACGTCCTCGACCGACGGCGGGATCGTCGCCATGCCCAGCGCCGGCGTCTACGCCTCGTCCAAGGCCGCGGTCGTGACGCTCACCGAGTGCCTCGCGCACCAGCTGAAGGAGCTCGACTCGCGCATCGGCGCCTCGGTCCTGTTCCCGTCCGGTGGCCTGCTGCTCACCGGGCTCTGGACCTCCGACCGCAACCGTCCGGCCTCGCTCGAACGGGAGCGTCCCCGATCGCGACCGGGCATGACGGCCGAGTCGTTCCGGGAGCTCATGGCCTCCCAGGGCCGCGAGATCCCGGTGATGCCGCTCGAGCAGGTGGCCGCCTGGGCGGTCGACGGCATGCTCGCCGACCGCTTCTGGATCCTCCCCGACGGCGAGATGGACCACGAGGTCCGCGCCCGTGCCGACGCCATCATCGACCGCAAGCAGCCCTACGTCCACGTCGCAGGGATCTGATCGGAGCCACCCATGGACCGCTACCTCGTCATCTCGTCCGACACCCACGCGGGGCCGCCCAGCGAGGCGTACCGCGACTACATCGACCCGCAGCACCGCGAAGCCTTCGACCGCGACCTCGAGACCAAGCTGGCCCTCAGCTCGGTCATCCTCGAGGCCGCATCGGAGGAGCAGGAGAAGTTCCGCGAGGACTGGGAGGAGGAGACCGGCGACGGCGGGAAGCTCGCCTCGTACGACCCGACCACCCGTGACGCCGAGCTCGACAAGGAGGGCATCGCCGCGGAGGTGATCTTCCCCGACGCCGACGTCCTCGGCGGGGGCGCGTCGGCGCCGTTCAGCGCCGGGCTCCAGAGCTCGGGTGAGCTCGACGGCGAGCTCGTCATGGCCGGTGCCCGGGCCCACAACCGGTGGCTGGCCGAGCTGTGCTCCGCCAGTCCCGAACGGCGCTGCGGCGTGGCCACTGTGCCGATCCTGCACGACATCGACGCGGCCGTGGCCGAGATGCACCGGGTGGCCGACGCCGGGCTCCGGTCGATGATGATCCCGACCCTGTGGGGCGACAAGCCGGCGTACCACGACCCGATCTACGAACCGGTCTGGGCGGCCGCCGAGGAGCTCGGCCTGGTCATCAACGTGCACTCGGGCGGCTCGTCGAAGGACATCCTGCCCGGTCCGGGCATGGTGCCGATCTACGCCACCGAGGCCTGGTGGTGGGCGGCTCGACCGCTGTGGGTCCTGCTCTGGAGCGGCGTGTTCGACCGTCACCCCGGCCTGAAGCTGGCCATCACCGAGGACGGCGCCTGGTGGCTGGCCGACATCGTCGAGCGGATGGACGAGAAGTGGGTCGGCGGCCACAACACCCGCAAGTTCGGGAGCCTCTTCCGCGACTCGATCGAGCGCAAGCCGAGCGAGTACCTGGGCACCAACGTCTTCCTGGGCGCGTCGACGCCGAGCGCGTACGAGATCTCGACCCGGGGCCGCATCGGGGTGCGCACCCTGCTGTGGGGCAACGACTTCCCCCACCCCGAGGGCACCTGGCCCCACACCCGGGCCTCGATCCATGACGTGTTCCACGACGTCCCGGTCGACGAGACTGCACAGATGCTCGGGCTCACCTCCGCGGAGGTCTACCGCTTCGACGTCGACAAGCTGGCCAGCACGGTCGAGCGCATCGGTCCCACCCACGAGGAGGTCCACGGATGACCGACACCGAGGCCGACTCCCTCGGTGCTGTCGCCCCTGACGTCGAGGGCGACTGGGACGGCGTCGGCCTGCCCATGCCGCGGAACCTCGCCCTGATCGACCCGGCGACGACGCGGCTGCGCGTGCGCACCGTCACCGACCGGTTCCCGTTCCCCATCCCCAACGGCTGGTTCGTCGTGGCCATGGCCGACGAGCTCGAGGCCGGCAAGGTGCAGGCACTGCACTACTTCGGCCGCGACCTGGTGCTGTACCGCACCGAGGGCGGCGAGCCCCGGCTGGTCGACGCCTACTGCCCGCACCTCGGCGCCCACCTCGGGGTCGGCGGCAAGGTCGAGGGCGACTGCATCCGCTGCCCCTTCCACGGCTGGAAGTTCGACGGCGAGGACGGGGCCTGCGTCGAGATCCCGTATGGCGGGGGCGAGCGCATCCCGGCCAAGGCCCGCACCCGTCCGTACCCCACCATCGAGCGGGGCGGTGCGATCTGGGCGTGGCACCACGCCACCGGGGGCGAGCCGTTCTTCGAGCTGCCCGTCGTGCCCGAGATGGACGACCCGGCGTGGACGGCTCCGCTGCTGCAGGACTTCACGATCTCGACGTCGTGCCAGGAGATGGCCGAGAACAACCACGACTTCGCCCACTTCCAGTACGTCCACGGCACCGAGTCGATCCCCGACGGCGAAGAGGTCATCGACGGCACCTACAAGTCGGTCAAGAACCCCGGGCTCGAGCGGGAGACGTTCGGCCTGGGCCTCGGCGTGGTGCGGGTGCCCGGCATGCTGACCTTCGTCTCGTCGGTGACGCCGATCGACGAGGACAACGTGCAGGTGCGCTGGATGTTCACCGTGCCGGTCGAGTCCGGCGAGCAGACAGCCCGGTTCTTCGCCAAGCAGTTCACCAGCGGTGTCACCCAGGACATCCCCATCTGGGAGAACAAGATCTATCGGCCGCTCCCGGTGCTGACCAAGAGCGAGTCCGGGATCATCGCCCATCGGAACTGGTCGAAGCAGTTCTACAGCGACGACGTCGAGCTCTGAGGGCTCCAGCGTGAGCCGGCGGGGGTGGGGGACGCTCCTCGGGATGGTCCTGGTGGTCCTGGTGGCCGCCGCGAGCTGCTCGGGGTCGTCGACCGGAGCAGGCTCCGGCGACGCGGCAGGGGTCCAGGACAACCAGACTGCGGCCGACGAAGGCCCGCCTCAGGACGGGGGCACGCTCGTGGCCGCGGTCGGGGCCGAGACCGACGGCTGGAACCCGACCCGCAACAAGTGGTCGGGCGCCGGCGCCTTCGTCGGGTCGAGCGTCCTCGAGTCCTTGCTGACCATGAACGCCCAGGCCGAGGCGGTCCCGAACCTGCTGACGGCGTGGGCACCCAACGCGACCCTCGACAGCTGGACGCTCACGCTGCGCGACGGCGTGAGGTTCCACGACGGCGAGCCGTTCGACGCCGCCGCGGTGAAGCTCAACCTCGACGGCATCGACTCGGCGCCGGTGTCGGGTGCGGCGCTCAAGGGCCTGATCGTGCGGACCACCGTGCTCGACGACCATCGGGTGCAGGTCGACCTCTCCCAGCCGTGGGGAGCCTTCCCCACGAGCTACCTGGCCGGGCAGAGCGCCATGATGATGGCGCCCGAGATGCTGAACTCGGCCGATCACGGCGTGAGCCACCCGATCGGCACCGGGCCCTTCACGTTCGTGAGCTGGTCGCCCGGTGACGTCTTCCGGGTGAAGAAGAACCCCGACTACTGGCAGGCGGGCAAGCCCCACCTGGACGGGATCGACTTCAAGGTCCTCACCGACGAGTCCTCGATGGTCGCGGCGCTGCAGACGGGAGCGGTCGACCTGATCACGTCGGCCGAGCCGGCCTCCGCGGACCGGTTGGCGTCGGCCTCCCGGGTGATCAAGGACTGGCAGCTCGACCCGGCGTTCGTGATGACGAACACGCTGCCCGAGGTGAGCGGGAAGCCGAACCCGCTGAGCAACCAGCACGCCCGCACCGCGCTCGCCTACGCGACCGACCGCAACGCGATCGCGGCGGCTGTCGGCGAGGGGGTGGCCGTGCCCACCAGCCCGTTCGGGCCCGACAACCCGTGGGGCATGCCCACCGACCAGAACGGCTACCCCGATCCCGACCCGGCCAAGGCCCGCGAGGAGGTCGCGGCGTACGAGGCCGACACGGGCGAGAGCTCCCTGCGCTTCACCGTCAAGGCGAGCGCCGGCGGATCGACCGCGGTGCTGCAGCTCCTCCAGGCCCAGTGGAAGGATGTCGGCATCGACATCGCCATCGAGCCGGTCGAAGCGGCCGCCCTCATCTCCGACGTCGTCGGCGGCCACTACGAGGCTGCCGTGTTCGCGATCTACACGTCGCCCGATCCCGATCAGAACCACTACTTCTGGTCGGCCGCCACCGCCCAGGGCGAGGGCAACATCAGCATCAACTTCACGCAGTACACCAACCCGACGATGGAGGCCGACCTCGAGACCGGCCGTCGCTCGTCCTCGGTCGACGATCGCAAGGCGGCCTACGACGACCTCGTGCGCCAGATCAACACGGCCGCGGTGAACGTCTGGCTGTTCTACGTGCCGCACACCCTGATCGCGGCGAACGACGTGCACGGGTTGCAGCAGGCGGCCGCGCTGCACTTCGCCAACTTCCAGCCCAAGCCCTGGTGGGGTGACGTGTGGAAGTCCTCGAGCTGAGCGCCCGGTGAGCATCGACGAGGCGCCGGTGGACCTCGAGCTCGGGCCGCGCTGCGCCGAGTGGGCCCGCGAGATCGGCGTCGACCCGATCGGCACGGCGGTGTCGGCGCGGGGCTTCCTGCTCGTCGACTGGCCGCTGCCGTGGCCGCGCGACTCGGCCGACGTGCCGGCGCTCGAGCCCGTGCGAGCCGCCCTGCGCCACTCCGGCCTGCGCCTGCAGCTGATGGTGCCCCGACCCGACGCGGATCGGTGGTCGATCGTGCGCCACGACCTCGGGCCCGACGACGACGGCTGGTTCTCGGGCTACCGGCGTCGGTCGGCATCGGTCGAGCCTGCCGACCTGGTCGCCGCCGCCGTCGCGCTGGCGAGCGGCGACGGTGACGAGCACATCGCCACCGGTGAGCCCGACGAGCCCGACGAGCCCGACGTCGATGTCCTCCTCTGCGGCCATGGATCGCGCGATCGGTGCTGCGGATCGATGGGCACCGCGCTGGCCATGACCGCCACCGCCGACGGGCTGGCCGTCCGACGCACCAGCCACACCGGCGGCCACCGGTTCGCGCCGACCGGGCTGGTGCTGCCCCACGGCACGAGCTGGGCCTTCCTCGACGACGATGCGCTGCGGCGGGTGGTGGCGACGTCCGGCCCGATCGACGACCTGCTCGATCGGTACCGCGGGTGCTCGGCCTTCGCCACCCCCGCGCACCAGGGCGCCGAGCGGGTCGCCTTCGGCGCCGTCGGGTGGCCCTGGCTCGGGTACCGGCGCCGGGCGACCGACATCGAGCCGGCTGTGGTTGGCCAACCCCGGGTGCTGGTCGAGGGGATCGACCCGCACGGGCGGCTCCGGTCCTGGACGGTCGACGTCACCGCCGGTCGCACGCTCCCCGTCCCCGAGTGCGGGAAGGATCCCGCCGCCGCGTCGAAGTCGGAGACCGAGGTCGTGATCGTCGCCGCCACCGAGACCACGGTCTGAAGGCTCGGCCTCACGGATCCCGTGAGGCGGGTCCTGCAGGGTGAGCCGTCATCAGTCGTCCGAGCGGATGCCGCCGAAGCCGAGGCCCAGATCCCGCCCGCAGGGGGAGCGGCGCGCTCGAGGTCACCGGTCCGGTGTCACCCGAACGGCAGGGTGTCGTCGGGTTCGGCTGGGTCGGGTGGGGGGAGGTCGGTGAGGTCGAACGGATTGAGGTGCTCGCCGATCGGGGCCTTCCAGGGGATCGACCCGTGCTCCGGTTCGGGCTGGCCCGGCTTGGGGGCGGGCGGGTACCAGTGCCACTCGGTGGCCGTGCGGACGATGCGGGCGCCGCAGTGGGTCTTCTCGTAGTGATGGACCGCGCAGAGCCGTTCGCAGTTCGCGCCGGAGGTGGGGCCGCCGAGGTGGAAGTCGTGGCGGTGGTCGACCTGGAGACGGCCTTGGCGGTTGCAGCCGGGGACGATGCATCTTCGGTCGCGGGCTTTCAACGAGGTGTCGATGGCCCGTCTTCGGTAGCGGGTGGTGGTGGCGTGGGCTCGGATGTCGACGAGGTCGTGCAGGAGCACGTCGACCAGCGCTTCGGGGAGGAGCTGCTGGACCCAGGCGACGTCGACCGGTCCGACGCCGACGACCTCGCAGGTCTCCGCGGCGGTGGCGTAGCCCCGCTTCAACGCGATCCCGTCGATCAGGATCGACACGTTGGCCTTGATCTTGGGGGGCCGCACCTGCACGAGGTCGGCGTGCTCCATCAGGCCTTCGGCTTCGGACGAGGGTTCGGTGGACTCGGCCTCGCCGGCAGTCCCGTTCTGGTTGGTGACATCGACGCCGACGAGGGTGCCGGCGGCGGCGAGCGCCGCGAGCACGGCGTCGGCCCGGTAGGCGTCGAAGGAGTCTCGGACTCCGGCTTGGCGGGCCTGCTCGAAGATCGGCTCGGCGTAGGCATCGATCACCGGCGCCACCAACGCGAACTCCTCATGGACGAACCGCGCCGCCACCGCCTTCATCTCGTCTTCGGTGAACTCCGACCAGCGCCGCTTGGCTCGCTGGCGGCGTCGCCGCTCGGCCGGGTCCTCGCCGTTGCGGGCCGCGGACTTCACCTTGGCCGCGCGCTCTCGCGTGTCGGCCAAGTCATGCGACTTCTTGGCTCGCGCGACCAGGTCAGCCTCTGAACCCGGATCGACCGCGGCGGCACCGGAGATCAGGTCGGCTTCACCCAGTGACAGGTCGCCGTTGGCGAATGCGTTGGCGGTGGTCGGACAGGTCTTCATCCGGCGGGCCGTGTCGATCGTTTGCTTGGCCTGGCTGCGCGAAGACCCATTCACCCTCGCCAGGAACTCCTCAGGCGACCCGGCCTGGCGGGGATGGGCTCGACAGGCATCGACCCGTTCTGCGAACGCGGCCTGCTTGGCCGTCAACCGGCGGATCACCTTGCTCAACCGCTCCACGGCCGCCACCGCATCTGCCCCGGTGTGCAGCGCCGGATCGGTCTGGTCGCACCACACCCCGACGATCCGCTCGACATCGGTCAGCGACGCCACAGCGGTGGAGGTGGGGGTCGAGGAGCTCACCTCCACACCTTATCCGTACGCACGTTCGACGGCAACAAGAAACACCGAAACACCAGGAGATCACCATACGTGCCGTTTCGGCTGCGGTGGGTCGCAGGAGATCTCGGCAAGGCGGAGGACACCTTCCCTATGGTCTGGCGGTGGATCGTGGCGGGGATGACGACGACTTCGTGGCGCGGTGCCGCGAGCTGGCCCCCGGCCTGGCCGAGCGGGCCGAGGAGGGCGAGGCCCTCTGCCGGGTGCCTGCGGCCACGATCGACGCCGCTGCCGCGGCAGACCTGTTCCGCGCCGCGCTCCCCACGTCGCTCGGCGGCCAGGGGCTCGGCCTCGATCCGATCTGCCAGGGCACCCGCGAGCTCGCCCATGGCTGCCCGGCGTCGGCGTGGACGCTGTCGTTCCTGGTGCAGCACGCCTGGCTGCTGTCGAAGTTCCCCGAGAAGGCGCGGGCGGAGCTGTTCGCCGAGGGTCGGGTGCCGATGGCCGCGGCCCCTCTGGCCCCGACCGGTCAGATCGCCGCGGTCGAAGACGGGTTCGTCGTCGATGGCCGGTGGGAGTGGGCCACGGCCGTGCACCACGCCGACTGGGTCATGGCCCACGCCATCGAGACCGGGCCGGACCTCCGCACCCGGTTCGTCCTGGTGCCGGTGTCGGAGGTCGTCATCGACGACGTCTGGTTCACGTCGGGCATGCGGGCCACCGGGAGCGACACGCTCCGCATCGAGGGCGTGTTCGTGCCCCAGCACCGCACGCTGCCGGCGCAGACCCTCCTCGACAACGTGCTCGCCGTCGAGGGCGACGGCCTGGTCGACCTGCCGCTCGTGTCCGTCCTGTCGCTGGTGGCCGCGGCACCGGCCATGGGCGCGGCCGAGGCGGCCGTCGACCTGTATCGGGAGCGACTCGAGCAGCGGGTCCTGGCCTACTCGCTCGGCGATCGGGCCGCGGAGCAGCCGGCCGCCCAGATCCGCCTGGCCACCGCGATGAGCGACCTGGCCTCGACCCGGGCCGGGTGGGACGCGGCGATCGCGACCGTCGTCGCCGCCGCGGCCTGCGGGCCGCCGAGCGCCCAGCTGCGGGTGGAGACCCGACTGGCGGCCGCCGCCACGGTTCGATCGGCCCGACGGATCATCGGCGGGGTCGGCGAGGGCTCGGGCGCCGGCGTGTACCTGGCCCACCACCCGTTCCAGCGACTGCAGCGCGACGTCGAGACGCTCAAGGGCCACGTCATCTTCGACTGGGATCGGGCGGCCGAGCTGGCCGGCCGGGTCACGCTCGGCTCCGAGCTGCGCCCCACCGACATGGCGTGAGCGCCGGTCCACCCGACGACCTGCCCCACGACGATCTGCCCAACCTGACGACCCCGTGCGTCACGGCTTGCCTCGACCCGCCGGTCGTCCGGTACTCTCTGACCTGGCGATGGGGCTCGCCGTAACCGCCGATCTGGCTGATGGCTCCTACTCGGAGATGTGCCACACCTGTGGCCTGACCGCGTAGGTTCGCCTCGTCCGGCGGCATCGAGCGGTCAGGAACCGATCCTTCCTGGAGCAGTGATGTCGGAGCCCGACCTCCCCACCGAACCTGACCCTGAGCCCCAGCCTGAGTCCGAGACGGTGCCCGCAGCTCGCGGGATCGACGCCGTGGGGCGCTGGCAGCGGCTGCGGGCGGACCTCCGCTCGCAGTGCCTGGTGATCGCGCACCTCCTGCGATGGATCGTGCTCGGGTCGGTCGTGGGCGTGCTCGCCGGCCTGTCCTCCGCCGGCTTCCTGGTCACGCTCGACTGGGTGACCGACATCCGGCACCACCACCCCTGGATCCTCTGGCTGCTGCCGGTCGCGGGCTTCGGCATCGGCCTCGTGTACCACTACTTCGGGGGCGACGCGGTGGCCGGGAACAACCTGATCATCGACGAGATCCACGAGCCCAAGGCCTGGATCCCGCGGCGGATGGCGCCGCTCATCTACCTCGGCACCGAGATCACCCAGCTCTTCGGCGGATCGGTCGGCCGGGAGGGCACGGCCCTGCAGATGTCGGGCAGCCTCACCGACTGGTTCTCGCGGCTGGCCCGGCTCAAGCCCGCCGATCGACGGATCCTGCTGATCGCCGCGCTGGCCGGCGGGTTCGGGGCGGTGTTCTCGGTGCCGGTCGCCGGGTTCGTGTTCGCGCTCGAGGTGCAGAGCATCGGGCGCATGCGCTACGACGCCCTGGTGCCGGCGGTGACCGCCTCGCTGGTCGGCGACCTGGTCGTGCGCGGGCTCGGGGTGCACGAGACCCGTCTCCCGGCGCTGACCGGCGTCGACCTGTCGGTGCCGCTCGCGGCCAAGGTCGCGCTGGCCGGCCTCGCCTTCGGACTGATCGCCCGCTGCTTCGCCGCGCTCACCCACGCCATCCAGCACGCATCCTTCACCGTCGCGCTGTGGCCGCCGCTGCGTCCGTTCTTCGGGGGCGTGGCGGTCGTCGGCCTGACCTACCTCGTCGGCAACCGCGACTACAACGGCCTGTCGCTCGGGCTGATCGCCGCGTCGCTGGCCGGCGGCGCCGGCGTCGTGGCGTTCGCGTTCGCGTGGAAGCTGGTGTTCACCGCGGTCACGCTGGGCTCGGGGTTCCAGGGTGGCGAGGTCACGCCGCTGTTCGTCATGGGGGCGACCCTGGGCGTCACGCTCGGGCGGCTGCTGGGCGTCGACCCGCAGATCATGGCGGCCGTCGGGTCTGGTCGCCGTGTTCGCCGGGGCGGCCAACGTGCCCATCGCCTGCACGGTCATGGGAGCCGAGCTGTTCGGCGCCGACGGCTTCGTCCTGTTCGGGATCGCGTGCGTGGCGTCGTACGCGTTCTCGTCGCACCAGGGCATCTACCACTCGCAGCGCATCGCCACTCCGAAGGCCGCCCACCTGGGTGGGGACGGTGTGGCAGGGTGACGGACCGGTCAGCTGGCTTCGGGGAGACGTCGTGTTCATTCTCAGGTTCGACATGCGCAACGCCGGCGCCGAGCACTACGAGGCCGCGCTCGACATGGCGAAGTGGGGAGAGGAGAACGGCGCGCTGGCGGTAGCGGTGTCCGAGCACCACGGGGTCGAGGACGGCTACCTCCCGGCCCCCATGGCACTGGCCGCAGCCATGGCCGCCCGCACGTCGACGTTGGCCATCCAGGTGGCGGCCCTGATCGCTCCGCTCCACGACCCGATCGGGCTGGCCGAGACCATGGCAGTGATCGACCTGCTGTCGAAGGGCCGGGTCTCCTACATCGTCGGTGCGGGCTACCGGCCGGCCGAGTTCGACATGTTCGGCCAGGCCTTCGCCGAGCGCGGTCGTCGGCTCGAGGCGTCGGTCGAGGTGCTGCAGCAGGCGTGGACCGGTGAGCCGTTCGAGTACGAGGGCCGTCGGTGCCGGGTCACGCCGAAGCCGTTCACGCCCGGCGGGCCGATGCTCTTCATGGGTGGTGGCACGCCGGCGGCGGTGCGTCGCGCGGTCCGCCTCGGGATCGGCATGCTCACCGAGCGCAGCGACGACCTGTCCGCGCTCTACGAGCGCGAGTGCGAGGCGGCCGGCGTCGAGCCGCAGATGTTCGTGGAGACGCCGAACGACACGATCACGTCCGCGTTCATCGCCACCGATCCCGACCGGTTCTGGCAGCAGATCGGCGACCACGTGCTCCACGAGGTGCGGAGCTACCGGGAGTGGAACCTCGATCGCGGCCTGCCGGCGTCGACCACCACCGCCGACAGCATCGAGGAGCTGCAGGCGAGCGGCACCCCGTACCGGGTGTTCACGCCCGACGAGGCCGTCGAGCACGTGCGCACGGCCGGGTACCTCGGGCTGCACCCGCTGTGCGGCGGCATCCCGCCGGAGCTGGCCTGGACCAGCCTCGAGCTGCTGCGGACGGACGTGCTCCCGCAGCTGACCTGACCCGCGCCTCGTCCTGCCGCCCGGCCGACGGTTCGTCCCGCGCCGCGACCGGCAGAGGTGCCACGCTGCGGAGGCCATGCGTCGCATCCTCCCCGAGTCCGCTCCGCCCGATGTCACCCGCATCGTGTGGGGGCGCGGCATCCGGGGCTTCGCCGACGGCTTCGTCAGCGTGCTGCTGGCCCAGTACCTGACCGGGCTCGGCTTCTCGCCGGTGCAGGTCGGCGCGGTCGTGACCGGCACGCTCCTCGGCTCGGCCGCCATGACGCTGGCCTTCGGGCTGACCGCGCACCGCACGTCGTTGCGCACGCTGCTGCTGGTGGCCACCGGGATCATGGTCGCCACCGGACTCGGATTCGCCTCCGTCACCTGGTTCTGGCCGCTCATGGTCGTCGCCGTGCTGGGCACGCTCAACCCGTCGGCGGGCGACGTCAGCGTGTTCCTCCCGACGGAGCAGGCGTACGTGGCCGGCGTGGTCGAGGAGCCGTCGCGACCCCACCTCTTCGCCGTCTACAACCTGGTGGCGATCTTCGCCGGTGCCGTGGGGGCCCTCCTCTCCGGTCTGCCGGAGGGGATGGCGCACCGGAACGGCTGGGCCGTCGTGACCGCCCAGCGGTTCGGGTTCGTCCTGTACGCGCTGGCCGCGGTGGTGATCTTCCTGATCTACCGCGGCCTCGAGCGGGCGGTGCGGGAGCCGGCCGACCGCGAGCTCGGGTCGGGCCGGGCACCGGTGCTGCGCACATCGCGGCGGACGGTCCTCGAACTGGCGGCCCTGTTCAGCGTCGACTCGGCCGGCAGCGGGTTCGTCGTCACGTCGCTCCTGGTGCTGTGGCTGCACCTCCGCTTCGACCTCACGGCGGCCGCCACCGGCGCGGTGTTCTTCGCAGCCGGGCTGCTGGGCGCGTGCTCGCAGGCGCTGGCACCACGGATGGCCCGCCGCTTCGGGCTGATCCGGACGATGGCGTTCACCCACATCCCGGCCAACTGCCTGCTGATCCTCGCGGCCTTCGCGCCGACCGGCGGGATCGCCATCGCCCTGCTGCTGGCCCGGGCCCTGTTCGCGCAGATGGACGTGCCGGCCCGGCAGGCGTTCGTGATGGCGGTGGTGCCGGCCGACGAGCGGGCCGCCGCGTCGAGCGTGACCAACGTGCCCCGCAGCCTGGCGTCGGCGACCACGCCGCTGCTGGCCGGGGCGCTGCTCGACCGCACGACCTTCGGCTGGCCCCTGATCATCGCCGGGGTCACCAAGATCGCCTACGACGTGACCCTCCTCGTGCTCTACCACGACGTGCCCGAGGAGGAGGGGGCCCATCGAGCACGACGGGAACCTGGTGACAGGACCGGACGGCGGGCCTACGGTCGAACCCGGACCTGAGCACGGGGAGAGACCGGACTACGCGTCCTGGGTCGCCCGGGGCAGGATGTGGCCGGTCTCCAGCAGGGTCTTCAGGTCGGAGGCGACCCGGGGCCAGCCGTCGCCGATCATGTCGGCCATCGTGCTGTCGTCGTCGAAGCCCTCGTGCACGATCTTGAGCTTGACCATCGAGTCGACCGGTTCCAGCTCGAAGGTCACCGTCGAACGCCGCTCGGCGGCCAGCTTGGCGACGAGGTCGTCGTCGAACCCGAAGACCTGGCCCAGCTCGGGCGTGAAGGTGTGCCAGGTGTAGGAGAGGCGGCGGTAGGGGTCGTACTCGCGGACGACCTGCTCGGGATCGGTGATGATGACGCCGTTGTGGTCCCAGGTCATGGGCGCCCCGACCTCCCAGGTCGTGATGGGCGTCATGCCCCAGTAGCGCTCGGTGAACTCCCGCTCGGTCAGCGCTCGCCAGAGCTGCTCGGGCGTGGTGTCGATGTAGGTCTGGTAGACGAAGGCGGGCTTGGTCATGGGGGTGGCCTCCAGGGCTCTCTTGAGGTCGGACAGCGCATCGGTGCGCGCCCGGTCGTAGCGGGTGATCCACCGGTCGGAGATGTCGTTGATCGGGCCGGCGTTGAGGTAGTGCAACTTCTCGCGCCCCTGGCGCACCGTGACCACGAGGTCGGCCGCCTCGAGGATGGCCAGGTGCTTGCTCACCGACTGGCGGGCCATGTCGAGCCCGGCGCACAGGTCGCGCAGCGTCTGGCCGTTCTCGACGTTGAGGCTGTCGAGCAGCTGGCGCCGGCTCGGATCGGCCAGCGCCTTGAACACGTCGTCCATCGACGGCGCCATCCCGGGCAGCCGGTCAGGCCGCCGCGCGAGCCGGGCTGCGGGTCGTCCCAGCTGCTGATGTGCGGGTCGCCGGGGAAGGGGGTGGCCTGCCCGGCTTCGAGGCCGGACTTCAGGCCGAGCAGGAACGTAGGCCCACTTGGTGGTGCAGTGCCCCATGAACTCGACCGGCTCGCGCCAGCCGGCGTGGGCGAAGCGCACGACGGTCTCGTCGTCGGTCGCCTGGAGCTCGAACTCCATCGTGGTGTCGATCCACTCGTCGGGACCGTGCACGCAGCGCCAGATGACCTGCTCGTCGGGGACGGCCGAGCTGACCTCGACCCGCACGGCCCGGTCCGGACCGCCGAAGGTGAACTCGATGGTGCCGCCCGGTGTGGGGTCGCCGGTGACGTCGCGGGTCCACCAGCCCGACAACCCGTCGAGGGTGGTGAGCGACTCGTAGACCTGGTGGGGCTCGGCGGCGATGCCGAACCGCTGGAGGATGTCGACCATGGCAGTGGTCCTTTCGGGGGAGGTGGGTCGAGGCGATCGGCCCTTGGCGGTACGGAGACAATAGGCAGCCAAATGGCTGCATGTCAAGACCCGATCGTCATCGGGGTCCGTGCCGACCCCCCTGGCTGCCGGTCAGTCCTTGCGGAGGTGGGCCTGCTCGCCGTGGCGGTCGAAGATGGTGAGCAGCTCGACCGGGCCGCCGTAGCCGGTGATCCAGTGCGGGGTCATGGTGTCGAACTCGGCCGCCTGGCCGGCCTCGACGAGGTGCTCCCGCTCGCCGAGCATGAGCCGGGCGGTACCGTCGAGCACGTAGAACCACTCCCGGCCGGGATGCACCCGGGGGTCGGGTCGTCGCTTGGCCGCCGGCATCCGCATCTTGGCCACGATGCGGCCCGACGGGTCGTCGGGCCGGCTGAGCGTCCAGTTGGTGATGCCGCGCACCACGTCACGGGAGGGACGGATCACGACGTCCTCGTCGTCGGCTGCGGCCAGCAGCTCGTCGACCGTCGTGTCGAGGGCCCGAGCCAGGCTCACCAGCTGGTCGAGAGCGATGCGCCGATGGCCGGTCTCGATGCGGCTGATGGTCGACGCGCTGATGTGCGATCGCCGGGCCAGCTCGTCGAGCGACCACCCCCGCGCGGTGCGCAACCCGCGGAGCCGGCGGCGGGCGGAGGACTCGACGGGATCCGTGTCTTGCGTCATTGGCAAGAGCCTATGCGTGTGACGCGGACGCTCCTACCCTGAGCCCCATGACCTCATCTCCGAAGGACCTCCATGACGTGATCGTGATCGGTGGCGGATCGGCCGGTCTGAACGGTGCCCTGATGCTGGGGCGCTCCCGGCGCTCGGTCCTCGTCGTCGACGCCGGCGATCCTCGCAACGCGCCGGCCGCCGGGGTGCACGGCTTCCTCACTCGTGACGGGACCCCTCCGGCCGAGCTGATGGCGCTCGCCCGCGCCGAGGTGGCGCGCTACGGCGTGGAGGTGGTCCCGGGCCGGGCGCAGTCGGCCGAGCGCACCGACGCCGGCTTCTCGGTCAGGCTCGACGACGGCCGCACCGTGGAGGGCCGCCGCCTGCTGGTGACCACGGGGCTGGTCGACGAGCTGCCCGACGTCGCCGGCGTGCGCGAGCGCTGGGGCCGGGAGGTCGTCCACTGCCCGTACTGCCACGGCTGGGAGCACCGCGACCAGGCCGTCGGCGTGCTGGTGACCGGACCCCGGGCCACCCACATCGCCCAGCTCTTCCGCCAGCTCACCGAGGACGTCGTCGTCTTCCTCCACACCGGCCCGCGACCGACGGAGGACGAGCTGGAGGGCCTCACCGCTCGTGGCGTCCGGCTGGTGGACGGAGAGGTCGAGTCGCTCGTGGTCGTGGACGACCAGCTCACCGGTGTGCGCCTGCGAGACGGCGAGGTCGTGGCCTGCCAGGCCCTGGCCGTCACGCCCCGGTTCGCGGCGCGGGCCGACGTGCTCGCGTCGCTCGGCCTCGACGCCACCGACCACCCGTCGGGCCTGGGCAGCTACGTCGCCTCCGACCTCACCGGTGCCACCGAGGTGTCGGGTGTCTGGGTGGCCGGCAACGTCACCGATCCCATGGCCCAGGTGGTCGCGTCGGCCGCCGCCGGCTCCCTCGCCGGGGCGGCCATCAACGCCGACCTCGTCGCCGAGGAGGTGCAACGGGCGATCGCCGACGCGGCCGCAGCCGCGCCCGTGTGACCCGATGCAGGCCCGGTCAGGCCCGGGCCCGGGCGAAGGTGCGGATCGACCCGGCGAGCAGCTGGGGCTGGTCGAGCGGGAGCAGCGTGTAGCTGTCGGGGATCTCGATGAGTCGCCCCTGGGGGAGCAGCTCGGCCAGCCGGCGGCCGTGGTCCCGGGGCATGACCCGGTCGTCCTCGGCCCAGACGACGAGGGCCGGACGGTCGAAGGCGGACAGCGCGTCGGCCACCCCGACGAGGAGCCGGCGGTCGGCGCCCATGGCGCGGAGCACGCGGACGGCATCGACGCGGATCTCCCGCTGGTGCAGGATCGGCTGCAGCCACCGGACCGTCGCCGCGTCGCCCCGCTTGGTCAGCCACCCGAACGCGATCGGCAGGCGGCGCACGGGCCGCAGCCGCATCTGCTGCATGAACAGCCCGAACCCCGACGGCGGCAGCTTCCCCGTGAGCACGACGGTCTTGCCGGTCAGGCCCGGCGGGAAGTTGTCGAACGCGTCGCACGACGCCAGCACGATCTGGCCGATGCGGGGTGAGCCGCCGACGGCCAGCAGCTGCACGACGGCGCCGCCGGTGTCGTTGCCGACGAGGGTCACGTCCTCCAGGTCGAGCCGCTCGAGGAGCTCGCTCACCAGATCGGCGATGCCGGGGAGGGACAGGTCGGCCTCCGGGTGCATCCCGTGGCGATGGGCGCCCAGCGGCAGGGTGGGCACCACGCAGCGGTGGTCCCGGGAGAGGTCGGCGACGACGTCGTCCCACAGCGAGGCGTCCATCAGCAGCCCGTGGAGGAGGACGAGCGTCGGCCCCTCACCCGTGTCCTGGTAGTCGATGGTCCCGGTTGACAGCTCGATCTGCGGCATCGGCGCTCCCGTGTTCGGTGGTGGTGCCTCAATAAATACGGTCGTACGTAAACTTTGTCAAGTCGATGTGGTAGAGGTGGACCCGAGCAGGTCGGGATCGAGGGAGGACGACAGGTGGACGGTCGGAGCGAACGAGGTGACCGGACCCGCCGGGCGGTGGCGGCCCAGGCGGCGGCGATCGCCTCGGTGGACGGCCTCTCGGGCATGACGCTGTCGCAGCTGGCCGGCGCGCTCGGGGTGAGCAAGAGCAGCATCCAGGCGGCCTACGGCACCAAAGAGGAGGTGCAGGTGGCCGCCGTGCAGGCGGCGTCAGAGATCTTCGTGGCCGAGGTCGTCGGTCCGGCCCTGGCCCAGCCCGAGGGGTTGGCCCGCTTGCAGGCGCTGGTCGAGGCCTGGCTCGCCTACGTCGAGCGCCGGGTGTTCCCCGGCGGCTGCTTCATGATCGCCACCCTGTCGGAGTTCGACAGCCGGCCCGGTCCGGTCCGCGACGCCCTGGCCGGCAACCGGCGGGCGTGGCTCGGACTGCTCGAGCGCCAGGTGGCGGTGGCCCAAGCGGCCGATGAGATCCCGGGCTCGCTTTCCCCGGAGCTGCTCGCCTTCGAGATCGACGCCCTGCTGTCGGCCGCGAACGTGGACCGCAACTTCACCGACGACACCGGTCCGCTCGACATGGCGCGGTCGGTGATCGCGCTCCGGCTCGCGCCGACCTCCTGACCACTAGACACAATCGCGAAGTTGTGTACTCTGCCGGCCATGCGCAACCCGCACGCTGGTGAGCCGTTCACGACGTCCGACGACGAGGTCGAGAGGCTGCTGCTCGACGTGAGCATCCCGACCCTGATGCTGTCGCTCGTGCACATGTCGGGCGATCCCGAGCTGATCCGGGGTCGGCTCAAGACCAACGGCCTGCTCATCAACGAGGTCCAGGGCTTCATGAGCGAGGAGGACAAGGCCGAGGTCCGGGCGCTCGCGCTCGATGTGATCCGCGACTACCGCGAGCGCGGCTGCCCCGAGCCCGAGCCCGTGTCGCCCGAGCTGATGAAGGAGATGATGGACTGGCTCGTCGGCGAGGACGTGCCCACCGAGTACGTCCCCATGGTCATGGAGGAGATGGAGCTGGACGGCGCCGACGCCCGGCGAGTCGCCGCTCCCACGGATCAGGAGGCTCGCGAGGCGTTCCCGGTGGTCATCATCGGCTGCGGCGAGTCGGGGCTGCTGGCCGGCATCCGCCTCGAGGAGGCCGGGATCCCGTACACGATCGTCGAGAAGAACGCCGGCGTCGGCGGCACGTGGTGGGAGAACAGCTATCCCGGCGCCCGGGTCGACATCGCCAACCACTTCTATTGCTACAGCTTCGAGCCCAGCGACCACTGGACGGAGTTCTTCGCCCAGCAGCCCGAGCTGCAGGCCTACTTCGAACGGGTGATGACCAAGCACGGGGTCGAGCCCCACGTCCGCTGGGAGACCGAGGTGCTCGGGGCCGAATGGGACGACGCGTCGGCCACGTGGTCGGTGCGGGTGCGCGACGCCGCGGGGCAGGAGTCGACGATCGTGGCCCGGGCCGTCATCTCCGCGGTCGGGCAGCTGAACCGGCCGAACCTGCCGGACTTCCCGGGGCGCGACACGTTCACCGGGCCGTCGTTCCACTCGGCCCGCTGGGACCACGAGGTCGACCTCACCAGTCGGCGGGTGGCGCTCATCGGAGCCGGTGCCAGCGGCTTCCAGATCGCACCGACCATCGCGCCGGACGTCGCCCACCTGACGGTGTTCCAGCGCACCGCGCAGTGGATGTTCCCGAACGAGAACTACCACGTGAAGGTGGGCCCGGGGGTGCCGTGGGCCGTCCGCCACCTGCCCTTCTACGGCCGGTGGTACCGGTTCCTCCTCTTCTGGGCGGTCTGCGACACGGGCCTCGCCGCGGCCAAGATCGACCCGGACTACGACGGCGGCAACCTGGCCATCAGCGAGATGAACGAGGCCACCCGCCAGTGGTTCACCGACTGGATCGTCAGCCAGGTCGGCGACGACCAGGACCTGATCGCCAAGGTCGTGCCCGACTACCCGCCAACCGGCAAGCGCACCCTGCAGGACAACGGCAGCTGGCTGCGGACGCTGACGCGCGACGACGTCGACCTCGTGCGCACGACGATCGACCACATCGAGCCCGACGCCGTGGTGACCGTCGACGGCACGCGCCACGAGGTGGACGTCATCGTCTACGCCACCGGCTTCCTGGCGACCAAGGCCCTGTATCCGATGGCCATCACGGGCCGCGACGGCACCGACCTGCGCACGACCTGGGGCGAGCGACCGGCGGCCTACCTCGGCATCACGGTGCCGCAGTTCCCCAACTTCTTCTGCATGTACGGCCCGGGCACCAACCTCGTCCACGGCGGCAGCCTGATCTTCCACTCCGAGTGCCAGATGCGGTACATCACGCAGTGCATCGAGGCTCTCATCGACGGCGGCCACCGCACCATGGAGCCACGGCAGGACCGCTACGACGACTGGCACGCGCGGACCCAGGCCGAGATCAAGACCTACGTCTGGTCGCACCCCTCGATCGAGCACTCCTTCTTCAAGAACGCCGACGGCGAGATCCACGGGCTGAGCCCCTGGCGCCTCGTGGACTACTGGGACTGGACGCGCACGCCCGACCTGGCCGACTTCGAGATCTCGTGACCCGGACCACGCCGTCGAGCGCGACGCCAGCGGCTGAGGCCACGGCGGGCTCGACCCGCGACCGGCTGCTCGACGCGACCGAGCGGTGCCTCCGCCGGTCCGGCATCCGGCGGACCACGGTCAGCGAGATCGCCCAGGAGGCCGGCGTGTCCCGGGCCTGGCTCTACCGGCACTTCCCGGACAAGGCCTCGCTGGTGGTCGCCACCCTGAGTCGGACCGACGAGCGGTTCTGGGCCGAGGCGCACGCACGCGTGTCGTCGGCCGACGGCCTCGCGGCGCAGGTCGCGGCAGCGGTCGCGTTCGTCCACGAGCAGGAGCCGGGCGCGCTGCTGCTGCGCCTGAAGCACGAGGAGCCGGCCGACTTCGCCGAGACGGTCGGCACCGGCCTGGCCGAGCTCATGCCCGGCATGGCGCGGTTCTGGCACGGCTACCTCGAGGCCGCACGGGTCACGGGAGAGGTGCGGGCCGACCTGGATGTGGCAAGGGCCGCGGAGTGGGTGATCCGCATCGTCATCTCCCTCGTCACCGTGCCCGGTGGCGCGGCCGACACGAGCGACCCGGCGGCCGTCCGCCGGTTCCTCGACGAGTTCCTCGTGACGGGCCTCGGGCCTCGTGCCCCCCGGCGCCTCGCGGGATGAGTCCGTACGATCGCTCCATGACGAGCAGCGAGCAGCCGGTCATCATCGAGGTCGCCGTCAACGGGCTGAAGTCGAAGCGCGAGAACCCCCACGTGCCCGTCGACCCGGCCGAGGTCGCGGCGGACGCCCTGGCCTGCGTCGAGGCCGGTGCGGCGATCGTGCACAACCACATCGACCGCTACGGGCTCAGCGAGCAGGAAGCGGCCGATCGCTACCTGGAGGGATGGCGGCCGGTGCTCGACCAGAGGCCCGACGCGCTGCTGTACCCCACGATCCACTTCTCGGACGGGTTGAGCTACGAGCACCAGGTGCCGCTGGCGGCCAGCGGGCTGTCGCGGGTCGGCATCGTCGACCCGGGCTCGGTGAACCTCGGCGGGGTGGACGGCACCGGGGTGCCGGCCGGTGGCATCGTCTACGCCAACTCCTACGACACCATCGCCCGAGCCTTCGAGATCTGCGAGCAGCAGCGCCTGGGCCCGAGCATGGCGATCTACGAGCCGGGGTTCCTGCAGACGGTCGTCGCCTGGTGGCGGGCGGGACGCCTCCCGGCGGGCTCGATGATCAAGCTCTACTTCTCCTCGGAGACCGGATACATGGGCGCGCCGTTCGGCCTGCCACCGACGGCGACCGCACTCGACGCCTACCTCGAGATCCTCGGACGACTGCGACGTCCCGTGGGCCGTCTCGCTGGTCGGTGGCGACCTGGTGGCCAGCGACCTGGCCGGGTTCGCACTCGAGCGAGGGGGTCACCTCCACGTCGGCCTCGAGTTCTACGGAGGTGACCGCCTACCGTCCAACGTCGAGCTCGTGACCGAGGCGGTCGAGCGCTGCGCCGAGGCCGGGCGACCGGTGGCCAGCCCCGAAGAGGCGGCGGCCATCCTCGGCCTTCCGCGCTCGGGCATCGAGCGTCCGGTCGAGGTCCCCACGTCGTGATGGCCTCCGGCGGCCGAGCGGATCGCACCCGGGCGGGTCGGCGGGGAGCGGGCGGATCTGGTTGCGGGCGCGGGTGACCCGTGAGGAGATCGACGAGCGCGTGACCGACCACCTGGTGGACGAGGCGCTCCGCTCGGTCGGGGCCGAGTCGGCCGGTCAGCGCATGCGGTAGGAGAGCGGCAGGTGCTTGACGCCGCTGACGAAGTGGCTCAGCGCCCACTCCGGCTCGCCGGCCAGCTCGACGTGGGTGAGCTCGCGGCTCAGCCGGTCGAGCATGGTCCGCAGCTCGCGCCGGGCGAACTGCGCTCCGAGGCAGAAGTGGGCGCCGACGCCGAAGCTCAGAAGCTTGTCGGCGTCGGGTCGGCGCACGTCGAAGCGCATGGGGTCGACGAAGACGGCGTCGTCGCGGTTGGCCGACGGGTAGCAGAGCAGCACCCGTCCGCCCGCGGGGACCTCGACGCCGCCCACCTCGACCGCCTCGGTGGCGTAGCGCATGAAGTGGCGCACGGGCGAGGTCCAGCGGATGAGCTCGTCGGCCGCGTTGGTGATGGCGTCGGCGTCACCGGCCAGGCCGAACAGCTGCTCAGGGTCGCGGGCCAGCTGCTCCATGCCGCCGGCCAACGCGAACGAGGTGGTGTCGTGGCCGGCCGTGGCCACGATGATGTAGTACCAGAGCCGCTCGGTGTCACCCATCGGGGACCCGTCGATCTGGCCGTTGGCGATGACGCTGGCCAGGTCGTCGGCCGGGCACGCCGCGCCGGTCCTCGGTCAGGTCGTTGAAGTACTCGATGAACTCCATGACGGAGGCGATGACCCGTTGGCCCGGGATCGTCGGCGCCACCCAGGAACTCGGGGTCGGCGGCACCGAAGATCCCCTGCGTGAGGTTCATCATCAGCGCCTCGTCCTCTTCGGGGACGCCGTAGATGTCCATGATCACGCGCAGCGTGTAGGGCTGGGCGATGTCCTTGGCGAAGTCGCACGAGCCCCCGAGCTCCCGCATCTTCTCGATGTACAGGTCGGCCAGCTCATCGATCCGCGGCTGGCGGTGCCGGACCGACGCCGGCTTGAACCAGTCGTTGGTCACGGCCCGGTGGTCCCGGTGCGCGGCGCCGTCCAGGTGCACCAGCGTGGCCGGCTCGGGCATGCCGCTGGCCAGCATCTCCCGCCAGTCGTCGTCGCGCCCGAGCACCGACTGCGAGGTGTTCAGCCAGCGGGTGTTGTCCCTGCTCACGGCGAAGACATCGGCGTGCCGGGTCAGCACCCAGAACGGCGTGAAGCCCTCGTCCTCGACGCGGTACACGGGCTCGGTGCGCCGGATCTCGGCGACCTGCTCGTGCCAGCGGTCCATGTCCGCCCAGCTGGTGGCCTCGTAGAAGAGCTCGCCCCGCCGCGACGCTGTCGCATCCGTCATGCCCCCACGCTTCCAGCCGGGAGCATCCGACACAACCGACTCGACTCGGGCGACTCGGCCAACTGGACGGACTGGGGCTGGCGGAGCGCTCAGCGGAGGTCGAAGGCGAGGTCGAACGTGCGCACCGCGCCGGCGAAGATGTTCGGCTCGATGTCGGGTGGCGTGAGCACCCGGAGGTCGGTCCACTGCCGGGTGAGCGCACCGAAGAGCAGCCGCAGCTCGAGCCGGGCCAGGTTGGCGCCGACGCAGAAGTGCGTGCCCTGGCCGAACGCCACGTGCGGGTTCGGGTCGCGGGTGATGTCGAAGCGGAAGGGCTCGTCGAACACCGACTCGTCGCGGTTGGCCGACGGGTAGGCCAGCATCACCCGGTCGCCGGCCTGCACCGCCTGCTCGCCGATGTGGTCGTCGGCCACCACCTGCCGGAACATGTTGTTGAGCGGCGTCACCCAGCGGATGACCTCCTCGACCAGGCCGTTGACGAGCGTCGGGTCCGCGGCGGCCGCCTCCCACTGATCCGGGTGCTCGGCCAGGATCGCCAGGCCCCGGGCGATCACCGTGCGGGTGGTCTCGGCCCCACCGGCGATGAACAGGCCCGTCTCGTGCATCATCGACATCGGGTCCATGTCGACGCCGGCCCACACCGAGATGAGGTCGTCGGCCGGGCAGCCCTTGCGCTCGGCGGCCGTCTCGACCAGCAGGGGGTTGAACTCCATGATCGCGTTCATCACGCCCATGAGCGCGTCGTTGTCGAACGTGACCGCATCGGTGCGCATCAACCGCTCCGACCACGACTTGATGTCCGGCCAACGCTCCTCCGGGAAGCCGAGCAGGTCAGCGGTCAGGCGCGACGGCAGCTGGGCGGCCAGGTCGTGCACGACCTCGAGGCGACCCTGGTCGGCCACCGCGGCGAGCAGCTCGTCGATCCGCGACTGCAGGAACGCCTCGTCCTGCAGCACGGCCCGAGGGGTGAACCGTCGGCTGACCAGGCGGCGCTGCTCGAGGTGGCCCGGATCGTCGAGGGCGATCATGTTCGACTCGTCGACGTTGAGGTTGGCCCGGTACGAGCCGCGCGACGAGAACACGTGGCTCCGCCGCTCGACGTCGATCACGTCGGCGTGGCGGGTCACCACCCACATGCCGCTGGCCTCGCGGTACACCGGTTGCTCGCGGCGGGCCCACGTGAAGAGCGCGTGCACCCGGTCGACGTCGACCCACCAGTCGGGGTCGAGCAGGTTGACCGGGGGAGCGCCCGTGGCAGTCATGTCCGGAACCTACTGTCGGCGCCGTGGCTCCGCTCGGGATCGCCGACCGGCCTGATGGAGGAGTACCGCGCCCAGAGTCGCCCCTGGGACATCGACACGGGCCACGACCTGATGATCACCGAGCCCCAGGCGGTCACCGACGCGCTCGTCGAGATCGCGGCGTCCTGAACAAGTGGGAGGATGAGCGGGTGACGCCACGAGAACGACCGGTGATGGGTCGATGGTTCGAGGATCTGGTCCCGGGGACGGTCATCGACCACGCCGTGACCCGCACGATCACCGAGGCGGACAACACGCTGTTCTCGGTGCTGACGATGAACGCGCAGCCGCTCCACCTCGACGAGTCGTTCGCGGAGGGCACCGAGTTCGGCACCCGGGTGGTGAACAGCCTCTTCACGCTGTCGCTGCTCATCGGGTTGTCGGTCTTCGAGACGACCCTCGGCACGACCGTCGCGAACCTCGGGTTCGACGAGATCGCGTTCCCGACGCCGGTGATCCCCGGGGACTCGATCCACGCCGAGACCGAGGTCGTCTCGGCCCGGCGCGTCGTCGTCGAGGCCGACGCAGGGCATCGTCGAGTTCGAGCACCGGGCGTTCAACCAGCGCGACGAGCTCGTCGCCCGCTGCCGCCGCTCCGCGTTGATGCACCGCCGACCGGCATGACCGAGCTGTCCGGCTCGCGCCGCCGCTGGCGCAGCGTCCTGTTCGTCCCGGCCAACCGACCCGACCTCGCCGCCAAGGCGCCACGGTCGGGTCCCGACGCCGTCGTCCTCGACCTCGAGGACGCGGTGCCGCCGGCCGGCAAGGCCGAGGCGCGGGCCACGATCGGCCAGCTGGCCCGGGAGCTCGCCGTGGTGGTGCCGGTGTGCGTCCGGGTCAACCCGCCCGGCTCGGAGTGGTTCGCCGACGATGTCGCCGCGCTGCCCGACGAGCTGACTGCGGTGGTCGTGCCGAAGCTCGAGTCGGCGGCCCAGCTGAAGGATCTGGCCGACCGGCTCGGCGGGCGGCCGGTCGTGGCCGGCATCGAGACCGTGCGCGGGCGTGGCCGACGCCCGTGAGCTGCTCCGCCCGCCGGTCGCGGCGTGCTACTTCGGGGCCGAGGACTACGTCGCCGACCTCGGTGGCATCCGCACCCCGGGCAACGAGGAGGTCGCCTTCGCCCGCTCCTACGTGGCCATCGCCGCCCGCCTGGCCGGCATCCCCGCGTTCGACCTCGTGACGCTCGACTTCGGTGACGACGCGCGGTTCACGACCGAGGCCCACGAGGCTCGGGCCCTCGGCTACGCCGGGAAGCTCTGCATCCACCCGGCCCAGGTCGGGCTGGCCAACGAGGCGTTCCGGCCGTCGGACGACGAGCTCGACTGGGCGGCCCGGTTGCTCGCCGCGTTCGACGAGGCCGGGGGCAGGACCATCGCGTTCGAGGGCCAGATGGTCGACGAGGTCGTCGCCGCCCGGGCCCGGGCGATCGTCGCGTCAGGTGACGCCGTCTGACCCCGATGCACCCCGCAGTCTGAAGGCTCCGCCTCACGGAACCCGTGAGCCCGAGCCTTCAGAGGGGTTCGGACAGGTCCTGGCGGATCACCCGGCGCAGCAGCTTGCCGGTCTCGCTGTAGGGGAGCTCGTCGCGGAACTCGATGCGCTCGGGGGTCTTCGTCGAGCGGAGCTGCTCGCGCACCCATCGGCGCAGGTCGTCGGCCGACACCTCCTGGGTGGGGTCGAGGACCACCGCGGCGGCCACCGCCTCGCCCCACTCCGGGTCGGGGATGCCGACCACGGCGGCCTCCTGCACCCCGGGGTGGCTCAGCAGCACGTCCTCGATCTCGCCCGGTGACAGGTTCTCGGCGCCCCGGACGATGACGTCGTCGAGCCGTCCGTCGAGGAAGAGGAAGCCCTCGGCGTCGAGGTGGCCGGCGTCGTTGGTGGCGAACCAGCCGTCGTCGTCGATCACCCGCCGGCCCAGGTACTCACCGGCGACCTGTTCGCCCCGCACGCAGATCTCGCCGCGCTCGCCCGGGCCGAGGGGCCGGCCGTCGGCGTCGCGGATCTCGAGCTCGACCGAGTCGAGCGGGCGGCCGACCGAGCCCAGGCGGCGGCGCACCTCCGGGTCGACGCTGTCGACCGCGGCGCGGTGGTCGTCGGGGCCCAGCACGGTGACGGTCGAGCTGGTCTCGGTCAGCCCGTAGGCGTTGACGAAGTTCACGTGGGGCAGCAGCTTCATGGCCCGCTCGATCAGCTCGATCGGCATGCGCCCGCCGCCGTAGGACAGGTGGCGCAGCGACGACAGGTCGACGCCTTCGTCCTCGACGATCGACAGGACCCGGCCCATCATCGTGGGCACGACCATGGCGTGGGTGACCCGCTCCTCGGCGGCCGTGCGCACCCACTCCTCCGCGTCGAACGACGGCAGGTAGACGAGGCGGCGGCCGCTGTAGAGCGAGCTGAGCACGGAGGAGATGCCGGCGATGTGGTACGGCGGCACGCTCACGAGCTGCGCGTCGTCCTCGTCGGCGCCCAGGAACTCGACGCTGGTGATCACGTAGGAGACGAGGTGCCGGTGGCGCAGCACCGCGGCCTTCGGCTCGCCGGTCGTGCCGCTGGTGAACAGCAGCACGGCGATCTCCTCGGGGTCGACGAAGCCGACCTCGGCCGGGGCCGCGTCGGTCGCCGATCCGGATGGGGCTGATCAGGTCGTCCTCCGACCAGATCTCCAGGCCCTCGACGTCGCCGATGCGGGCGGCCACGTCGGGCCCGGCCACGACCACGCACGGGACGAGGCGACGCAGCACCGAGGCGAGCTGGTCGTCAGGCAGGCGGTAGTTGACCGGCGCGAACGGCTTGCCGGCCTTCGCCGCGGCGAGGAGCGCCACCGGGTAGGCGTCGGAGTTGAGGCCGACCCAGGCGACGTGCTCGGCGTCGGTCGAGCCGATCCGTGCGGCCGCCTGATCGACGCGGCGCAGCAGGTCGCCGGCGGTGAGCTCGTCGCGACGGGGCCCCACGACCACGCGATCGGGCGCGGCCTCGGCCACCATCTCGAGGAGCATCGTGAGGTTCATCGTCGTGCGACCTTCCGGGTCAGGGTGCCGGTGCGGGCGGCCTATGCGTACTGGTGGAAGCCGCGTCCCGACTTCCGGCCGAGGAGCCCGGCGTCGACCATCCGGGACAGCATCGGCGGGGGAGCGTAGAGGGGCTCCTTGAACTCCTCGTACATCGACTCGGCCACCGCCATCACCGTGTCGAGCCCGATCAGGTCGGTCAGCGCGAGCGGTCCCATCGGATGGGCGCAGCCCTGGACCATGCCCTGGTCGATGTGCTCGGCGGTGGCGAACCCCGACTCGAGCATGCGGATGGCGGAGAGCAGGTAGGGGATCAGCAGCGCGTTGACCACGAAGCCGGCCCGGTCCTGCGAGCGGATCTCGTGCTTGCCGAGCTGGCGCGATGCGAACGCCGCCGCGTCCTCGACGACCGTCGGCGCGGTGAGCAGCGACGGCACGAGCTCGACGAGGGGCAGCACCGGCACCGGGTTGAAGAAGTGGATGCCGATGACCTGCTCGGGCCGCTCGGTCGCCATCGCCAGCTTCATGATCGGGATGGACGACGTGTTCGACGCCAGCACGGCCTTCGGCTCGGTGACGACCTTGTCGATCATCCGGAACGTGTCGAGCTTGAGCGCCTCGATCTCGGGCACCGCCTCGACCACGAGCTGCCGGTCGGCCAGCGCCTCCGGCTCCCAGCTGAAGCGGACCCGATCGAAGGTGGCGGCTCGGTCGTCCTCGGACAGCTTGCCCCGCCGGACGGCCTGGGCCAACGAGGCGCTCACCCGCTCGCGCCCGGCGTCCGCCGCGCGCTCGTCGGACTCGAGCACCATCACGTCGAGGCCGGCCCGGGCCGACACCTCGGCGATGCCCGAACCCATCAGCCCGCAGCCGACGACCCCGACCCTCGTGATGTCGTCGGCCCCGGACATCAGTACCGACCGAGCAGGAAGTTGGCGACCTCGGTGGCCGGCGGGAACGCCTCGGTGATGCCGGAGCTGATGTAGCCGACGTCGGTGATCATGGTGATGCCGTTGATGGCCCGGGCCGCATCGCTGCAGAGGAACACGAGCGGGTAGGCCTGGTCGAGCGGGGTCGAGGCCTCGACGCCGATCTCGCCGCGGAAGTCGGAGCCGAAGCCCGAGCCACATCTCCTTGTTGGCCTGGGCCAGCGGGGTGTCGGTGGGGCCGGGGCAGATGGCGTTGATGCGGATGCCGCGCTTCATCATCGGGAAGGCCTGGCTGGCCACGTAGGCGCAGATGGCCTGCTTGGTCGACATGTAGTCGGCGCCGCCGTTCACCGCGATCCAGTCGACGGCCGAGTCGAAGTCCGGCGTGGCCAGGTACTCCTTGAGCTTGGCGAGGTTGGCCTCCCAGCCCAGGCCGGCGGCCGACGAGATGAAGCCGATGGCCGAGCCCGACGGCAGCAGGTCCTCGGCGATCAGGCTGGTCGATCAGGTGGCGGTGGCCGATGAAGTTGATCTTCTCGATGCCGGGCGTGCCGTCGGCGACGCCGGCGCACGACAGCAGGGCGTCGACCGGACCGCCGATCTCGCTCGATGGCCGCGTCGATCGAGTCCTTCTCGGCCAGGTTGACGTGGATGGCCTTGGCCCCGGCGAGGGTGACCTCGGCGAAGTCCATGACGACGACCTCGGCCCCGGCGGTCAGCAGCAGCTCGGCGGCGGCGGCCCCCATGCCGGTGGCGCCACCGACGACGAGGGCTCGCTTGCCGTCGTAGCGAAATGCGTCGAACAGGGTCATGTCGGGTTCCTCCGGATGGGATCAGCGATGTCGGATCGGCGATGGATGGGGATCGAGCGGTGGGCGGGCGGGTGGTCAGGCGACGACGCCGCGGACCTTGAGGTCGACGATGGCGTCCCAGTCGAGGCCGAGCTCGGCGAGGATGGCGTCGCCGTGCTCGTTGAGCTCCGGCGCCCGGCCCGGGCTGCGGCCGGCTCCTCGTCGTACTGCACCGGGGCGGCCACGAGCTGGAACGGCGTGCCGGACGGCGGTCTCGCAGTCCTGCAGGTAGCCGTTGGCCACCGTCTGGGGGTCGTCGGCGGCCTCGAGCGTGTCCTGCACGACGGCCCACTGGCCGGTGAAGGACTCGAGCCGCTCGCGCCACTCGTCGAGGGTGCCGGCGGCGAAGACCTCGGTCAGGATCGCCGACCGCCTCGCTGCGTGTTGGCCATGAGCGACGGCGTGGTCGGCGAAGCGGGGGTCGGTGGCCAGCTCGGGCCGGCCGATGGCCTCGCAGAGCGGCGGCCCAGTACTTGCCGGCCTGCAGGCAGGTGAAGCCAGAGCGTCCGGCCGTCCTTGGTCTCGTAGTTCCGCGACAGCGGGTTGGCCGACATGGCGTCGTCCGGCGGCGGCGCGCCACGGCACGTCGAGCACGAGCGAGAGGGCGACGGCCTGGCCCATGGCCCAGAGGCCGGTGCCGAGCAGCGAGACGTCGACGGTGGTCGCCTCGCCGGTGCGCTCGCGGTGGAACAGCGCGCCCATGATGCCGCCGGCGATGGTCATGGCGCCGATCGAGTCGCCGAAGCCGGGCGCCGGGGGGATCGGCATGAGGTCGTACTCGGGGCGCTTGGCGCCCGATGGCCACGCCCGAGCGGGCCCAGAAGGCCAGCGAGTCGTAGGAGCCCTTGTCGGCGTCGGGGCCCCGCTCGCCCTGGCCGGTGCCCCGCACGTAGATGATGTTCGGGTTGTGGGCCCGGATGTCGTCGACGTCGATGTGGAGCTTCGTCGCGCACGCTGGGCAGCTTGTTGGTCAGGAAGACGTCGCGAGGTGGCCGCCAGCTGGTAGAGGATGTCGAGGCCGTCCGGCGAGGTGAGGTCGAGGCCGAGGCTCCGCTTGCCCCGGTTCGAGTGCTCGAGCAGCGCGTGCACGTCGCTGGGCACGACGCCGATGCCGCGACGAGGCCAGGCCGCGCATGGCGTCGCCCCGCTCGACGTGCTCGATCTTGATGACCTCGGCGCCCCAGTCGCGACAGCAGCGCCGACGCGGCCGGCACGAACGTGTGCTCGGCCACCTCGAGGATCCGGACGCCCTGCAGGATCGCGGTCATCGCACCTTCCCCTCTCGGCCCGAACGGCCGGCGTCGTCGGCTCGAGCGTCCAGTTCTGACACTCGGGTCAGCTGCGGCGGTCACCCTAGCCTCCGCTCGACGACGGGCTGCGCGGCACGTCGCGGAAGGCGACGTCCTGGTCGAGGGTGCGCTCCCGCGGCATGCCGAGCACCCGCTCGCTGATGACGTTGCGGGCCATCTCGGTGGTGCCGCCGCCGATGCACGACACCTGGCGCATCAGGAAGTCGGTGCCGCGCTCGGCGACGGCGCCGTCGTCGTCGGTCCAGGCCGCGCCGGTCGGCGCCGGCGATCTCGAAGGCGATGCGTCGGTGCGACCGGCGGTCGCCGCGCCGACGAACAGCCGGCCGATGGCGGCGGACTGGTCGGAGATCGCGCCCGTGGCGATGCCCTCGCCGATCCGGTCGCTGCAGGTGCGTCGCCGACCACCTCGAGCATGCGGGCCTCGCCGACGAGGTCGCGGACCACGGGGTCGTCGAGCCGCCCGGCGGCGCGGGCCGACGTCGACGACGGACTCGGCCGACGCCGCCGTGGGTCGACCGCTCGGCCGGGATGGTGACGTACGGCGAGTTGTGGAGCATCCGCTCGTGGAACATCCACCGGATGCCGACCGTCCAGCCGTCGTCGACCTCGCCGAGCCGGTCGGTGTCGGGGACCCGCACGTCGGTCATGAACTCCTGGCAGAACTCCTTCGAGCCGTTGAGCATCTCGATGCGGTGGACCTCGATGCCGGCCTGGTGGAGCGGCAGCATGAACACCGACAGGCCCCGGTGCTTCGGGACGTCCCAGTTGGTCCGGGCCAGGCACGAGGCCCCAGTCGGACCACCAGGCGCCGGTGGTCCAGACCTTCGAGCCGTTCAGCATCCACTCGTCGCCGTCGCGGACGGCGGTGGTCAGCGCGCCGGCCACGTCCGACCCGCCGCTGGGCTCGGAGAGGAACTGCATCCAGATCTCCTCGCCCTTCAGGATGGCGGGGAGGTGCTGGCGCTTCTGCTCCTCGGTGCCGAAGTCGAGGATGACCGCGGCGCACGGCGAGAACGTCGGCGCCTGGCAGCCGGGTCGGGTACTCGTAGCCGGCGAGCTCCTCGTTGAGCGCCTGCTGGTGGGCCGGGGTGAGGCCCTGGCCGCCGTACTCGGTCGGGAAGCAGATGCCGGCCAGGCCGGCGTCGAAGAGCATGCGCTGGAGGTCGCGCTCGTGGGCGACGGCGGCCAGCTCCTCCTCGTCGGTGCGGTCGTTGCGGATGCCGCCGACCATGCGTGGCCGCGTCGAGCGGCTTGAGGTTGCCGCGGATCCAGGTGCGGGCCCGCTCGCGGAAGCGCCTCGACGGCCTCGATCTCGGCTCGTCGCTCATGCCGCGTGCCCCTTCGCTCGACGATGGCGGCGATCCGCTGGCGGTGCTCGGCCGGCGTGCCGTAGAGCGCCCGGTCGAGGGTGTGGCGCCGGAGGTACAGGTGGAGGTCGTGCTCGAAGGTCACGCCGATGCCGCCGTGGATCTGCACGCAGTCCTGCATGAGCTCGGAGCCGTAGTCGCCGATGTACGCCTTGGCCACGCTGACCAGCTCGGCCGGCGTCGGGCGCTCCGGCGGCGACGGCCTCGGCGGCGGCGTCGCTGATGGCGTGGCTGGCCTCGAGCCAGGTCTTCATGTCGGCGAAGCGGTGCTTGAGCTCCTGGTAGGACGCCAGCGGCCGCCCGAACGAGTAGCGGTCGAAGGCCCACTCGACGGTCATGTCGAAGGCGGTCTGCATGGCGCCGACCGACTCGGCGTCGAGCGATGACGAGCGGCGAGCTGCAGCTGGCGCTCGACCTGGTCGGCGGCGCCGCCGACCTCGCCGACCACGGCGTCGAGCGGGCACCCGGACGTCGTCGAAGCGGACCACCGAGAACCGGCGGGTGAGGTCGACCGTGTGCATCGGCTCGATCGTGATGCCGGGGGTGCCGGCCGGGACCAGCACCTGGGTCAGGCCCGACCCGGTGCGGCCGGTGACGAGCAGGTGGTCGGCCTGCGCGGCGGACTCGACCGGGCGCTTCGTGCCGTGCAGCACCACGTCGGCGCCGTCGACCCGGACGTCGAGGTCGATGCGGCCGAGCCGGTCGTTCGGCCGGGGCTCGCCGTAGGCACCAGGTGGCGATCGACGTGCCGGCCAGGAGGCCCGTCGAGCAGCTCGGCGTGGCGTCGGTCGGCGTCGTCGCTCAGCGTCGCGGCGACCACGTTGGTCGGCACGAGCGGGCCCGGCGCGGCCTGGGCGCCGAACTCGTGGGCGACCAGGACCAGGTCGAGCAGGCCGTGAGCCGCTGATCGAGCCGCCGCCGTGCGCCTCGCTGACGAGCAGCGACGTCCAACCCAGCTCGGCGCCCTGGCGCCAGCGGTCGGGCGAGAAGCCGACCGGGTCGTCGCGGAGGGCGCGGAGCTCGCCGACCGGGATCTGCTCCGTCAGGAACCTGGCCGTGGTCTCGCGGAAGAACTCCTGATCGGAGCTCAGGGCCAACTGCATGGGAACCCAACCCTTCGGATCGCTCGCGCTGGTGCGCTGGTGTGGGGGTCACCCGGATGTGGCCGAGCCGGCGAGGCGGGACCCCGGAGCAGAGTCCACCACGCACGGCCCGCTGGCGTCGAAGTGGGCATGTCGGCTCCGGGGCAGGAGAAGGGCCGGTGGCGGGGTGCCTTCAGCCGGCACCCCGCCACCGTGGCTGACCCAAGGGGGAACTGGGTCAGATCGGCGCGCCGAGGCCACGCGGTCCGTGCCTCTCCCATGCCCTTCACCCCCGGTCACCTCCGCGCCATGTCTAACATTGACGTCGCAGTCAAAAGTAGTCATCTCGACCCGGCGACGCAACTGGGTGACGATCACGAGCGCCGGCGGGCCGGCCGGCGAGGACCTGGGTCGGCAGCGAACGGGAGGGTGGTGCCACAGCGGCGCGAGTTCTGTCCTACGCTCCAGCGAAGCTCATGCTGCGGTCGTCACCCCCTCCCGGGATCGGCGTCGTCGCAGGCTTCGCGCCGATGCACTGTACCGACCGGTCGGCCCACTGAGGAGGAACCAGGGGATGGACAGCGCACGCCGACGGGAGGTCCGGGACCTCCCGCTCCCGACCTCGGGTCGGGGATCCTGGGCTCGAGCGGGCGGTCTTGACTCTGACGTCAATGTTTGTATGATGGCCCGAGGGGGAGATGCCGCAGCTGCCAGCCCCCGGCGCGCGTCGCCAAGCGGGAACCGGTCCACCCAGGGGGAGTGTGCGAGTCGATGACGGACGCAGTGATCGTGTCGTCGGCCCGCACCGCCATCGGCACCGCCTTCAAGGGGTCGCTGGTCGATGTCGATGCCTACGAGCTCGGCACCCTGGCCGTGGCCGAGGCGGTCCGCCGTTCGGGGATCGACCCGACGTCGGTCGATGACGTGGTGCTGGGCGAGTGCCTCTACGGCGGGGGGGACATCGCTCGCTACGCCGCCATCGAGGCCGGGCTCGTCCAGGCGCCGGGTGTCGCCCACAACCGGCACTGCGCGTCGGGCCTGGCCGCGGTGCAGACCGCGGCGGCGTCGATCCGGTCCGGCATGGATCGCGTGGTCGTCGCCGGGGGCACGCACTCCACCTCGACCTCCCCGCGCTCGACCCGGCGGCTCCTCGGCACCGACGACTGGGACGACTGGAACGCCCCCAGCCACCGCGAGACCGCCGACGCGCCGAACCGCGACATGTCGATCACCGTCGGGTGGAACGCGGCGGTCGCAGCCGGCGTCACCCGCGAGGAGATGGATGCCTGGGCGCTGCGCTCGCACGAGCGGGCGGTGGCGGCCATCGACTCGGGTCGCTTCGTCGAGGAGATCTTCGGCGTCGACGTGGTCGGTCGTGACGGCACCCGTCGTCGCTTCGAGGTCGACGAGCACCCCCGTCGCGGTACGAGCATGGAGAAGCTGGCCTCGCTCAAGCCGTTGCACCCGGAGATCGAGGGCTTCAGCATCACGGCCGGCAACGCCGGCGGGGTCAACGACGGCGCCGCGGCGATGGTGCTGACCGACCGAGAGCTGGCCGAGAGCCTGGGCCTCGAGCCGCTGGCCGTGGTCCGCGCCTGGGCGTCCGCCGGCGTCGAACCGAAGGACACCGGCCTGGCCCCGACGGTCGCCATCCCGAAGGCGCTCGAACGGGTCGGCATCGACATCGACGGTGTGGCGCTGTGGGAGATCAACGAGGCGTTCGCCTCGATGTGCGTCGCCACGACGCGGGTGCTGGGCATCGACGAGTCCATCGTGAACGTCCTCGGCAGCGGCTGCAGCCTCGGCCACCCGATCGCCATGACCGGAGCGCGCATGGTCATCTCCCTCGTCAACGAGCTCCGACGCCGCGGTGGCGGCGTCGGCGTCGCGGCGATGTGCGCCGGCGGCGGCATGTCGACGGCGCTCGTGCTGGACGTGCCGCCCCCCGCAGCACCCTCGCCCATGGTCTGACCCTGTCGCCCTCACGACCGTCCTCGGACACCTCGGCGCCGTCGTCTCCGACGTACGTCGCCATCCACACGAGAGGAAACCTCACTTCAATGCCAAGCACCCATCGCTCGTCCTGGCTCTACCGCATCGCCATCCTGCTGGCGGCGTTGGGCCTGTTGGCCGCGGCATGTGGCAACGCCAGCGACAAGACCTCGACATCCCCGTCCTCCTCGCCCTCCGGCACCGGCGGCTCGGGCGCACCGGTCCCCGGCGTCACCAGCGACGAGATCAAGTTCTCCGCCATCGGCACGAACTCGAACAACCCGCTCGGCACCTGCGTGCTCGACTGCTACGCCGACGGCATCAAGGCCTACTTCGACTACCGCAACAGCCAGGGCGGGGTCGACGGTCGCAAGCTCGTGCTCTCCAAGCAGCTCGACGACGAGCTGTCGAAGAACCAGGAGAAGGCGCTCGAGGTGATCACCGCCAACGACACCTTCGCCACGTTCAGCGCCGCGCAGCTCGCCAGCGGCTGGGCGAACCTGGCCGACGCCGGCATCCCGACCTACGTGTGGGCCATCAACCCGGCGCAGATGACCGGCAAGCCGCAGATCTTCGGCAACCGCGAGGTCACCTGCATCGACTGCACGCGACGGAGCGACGCCTACGCCGCCAAGCTGGCCGGCGCCAAGAAGGTCGCGACGCTCGGCTACGGGGTCAGCGACAACTCGAAGCTGTGCGCCCAGTCGGCGGCCCAGTCGATCAAGGACTACAGCTCCGACATCGGTGGTGCCGAGGCCGTCTACACGAACGACGACCTCGCCTTCGGCCTGCCCAACGGCATCGCCCCCGAGGTCACGGCCATGAAGGACGCCGGCGTCGACTTCATCATCGGCTGCATCGACCTCAACGGCATGAAGTCCCTGGCCCAGGAGCTGCAGCGCCAGGGCATGGAGGACGTGACCCTGCTGCACGCCAACTCCTACGACCAGAAGTTCATCTCCGAGGGCGGTGGCATCTTCGACGGCGACTACGTCACCGCGAACTTCCAGCCGTTCGAGTCGTCCGGCAACGAGATGCTCGACGCCTACAAGGAGTGGATGGGCAAGAACGGCAGCGACCTGTCCGAGATCTCGATGGTGGGCTGGATCAACGCCGACACCGCCTATGAGGGCATCAAGGCGGCGGGGCCGAACTTCGATCGCCAGTCGGTCATCGACGCCACCAACAAGATCACCGACTACACCGCCGGCGGCCTCGTCCCGCCGATCGACTGGTCCCGCCAGCACGAAGCCCCGACCCAGGACGATCCGGGCACGCACGGACCGAAGCTGGAATGCTTCGCCTTCGTGAAGGTCCAAGACGGTACGTTCCAGCTCCAGGGCGACACGGACAAGCCGTGGGCCTGCTGGCCGGGCGACACCCGTGACTGGTCCGAACCCATCCCCAGCAGCTTCTCCTAACGAGCCGCGGTACCCATGATCCTCGCAGCATCGATCGGCACGGACCTCTTCCGGGGGGTGCTCCAGGGGGCGCCTCCCGGGGCGGTCTACGCGCTCATCGCCGTGGGCTTCGTGCTCACGTACAAGACGTCGGGCGTGTTCAACCTGGCGTTCGGAGCGCAGGCCTACGTGTCGGCTGCGTTGTACTTCAAGGCCCGCACCGAGTGGCACTGGGGCGCGCTGCCGGCGTTCGTGCTGGCGGTCGTCATCGTCGCCCCGCTGCTCGGGCTGGCGTTGGAGTGGTTGATCTTCCGACACCTCCGCACCGCGTCGGCGGTGTCGAAGCTGGTCGTGACGATCGGCCTGGCGGTGGCCATACCGGCGCTGTTCGACATCCTCGCCAACTTCACCGCCATCGCCGGCAAGACCCCGGTGGGCATCGCGCCCGACGGATCCAAGGTCTTCTACGACCCGTTCGGGGTCTACAAGTTCAGTCGGGACGAGCTGGTCACGATGGGCATCGCGGTGCTGGCCACGTTGGCCTTGGGGGCGCTGTTCAAGTTCACGGCGCTGGGCCTGCGGATGCGGGCCGTCGTCGAGAGCCCGCGCATGACCGAGCTCGACGGCATCCCGGCCGATCGGGTCTCGGCGTTCGCATGGACGCTGTCGTCGTTCTTCGCCGGCCTGGCGGGGGTGCTGATCGCTCCCCGGTTCAACACGTTGGCGGCGGACAACTTCTTCAACCTGGTGGTCGTGGCCATCGCAGCCGCGGCGGTCGGGCAGCCTCGTGAGCCTGCCCAAGGCGCTGGCCGGCGGGTTGGGGTTGGGCGTGTTCATCGCGCTCTTCAACACGTTCCTGCCCCGCTGGTCGAACGACTACACGTGGCTGCGGCCGATCCAGGACAACCTCACGCCGGCGATCCCGTTCCTGGTGCTGTTCGCGGTGCTGGTGTTCGTGCCGAGCATCCGCCGCACGAGCGAGAGTCGGCGACCCGCTGGCCGACGTGGACCCGCCGTCGCGCTCGTTGGGCGCGGTCGTGCGCGACCGTCGCCGCACGATCATCTCGACCGCGGTCGGGGTCGGGGTGCTGGTGCTGATCGGGCTGGTCGTGTTCGGCCGAGCCGATCAGCGGTGGCTGTTCCTGGTGACCGAGGCGGCGGTGCTGGCCATCGTGTTCCTGTCGATCACGGTGATCACCGGCCAGGCCGGGCAGATCTCGCTGTGCCAGGGTGCGTTCGCGGCCACGGGCGCGTTCACCGTGTACCAGATGGTGCAGCGCTACGACGCCCCGGTGCTGCCCGCGGCCCTGGTCGGTGCCGTGATCGCGGCGGCGCTCGGCGCGGTGCTGTCGTTGCCGATCCGCAAGCTCGGCGGCGTGTGGACCGCCATCGCCACGCTGGCGTTCGCGTACTTCTTCGACGCGGTCATCGTGAAGCTGCCGTTCGTCGGTGGCGGTTCGAAGTCGTTGTCGCAGGGCACCGTCGTGCCCCGGCCGATCATCGGGGCGCTGAGCTTCAAGTCGGACAAGGCCTTCCTCGCGCTCGTGCTCGTGGTGTTCGTGCTGGTCGCGCTGGCCGTGACCCAGATGCGCAACGGCACGTTGGGCCGGGTGCTGGTCGCGCTGCGAGGCAGCGAGGTCGGGGCCCAGTCGATCGGCATCTCGCCGGGTCGGGTTCGGCTGATCGCGTTCGCGATGTCGGGGTTCATCGCCGGTCTGGGTGGCGGCCTGCTCGCCATCCAGCAGGGCAACGTCAACTACGCGCACGAACTTCTCGCCGTTCGTCGCGCTGTTCTGGGTGGTGATCGTGGTCACGCTGAGCTCGCGGACGATCCAGGGTGCGGCCATGGCCGCCGCCTCGTTCGCGCTGTTCGACGCGGTGATCCTCAAGGGCACGTTCATCGGGTGGATCCTGCGCAGCCCGTCGAGGATCCCCGGGTTCCTGCCGATCTCGTCCAAGTGGGTGTTCGTGCTCTTCGGCCTCGGTGCCATCCAGTACGCCCGCCATCCCGAGGGCCTCCTCGAGTACTCCAAGCGACGATCGGCCGCTCGAGCCGCCGATCGGCACGCGGCCAGCGCCGCCGAGCTCGCAGCCGGCCGATGCGGTCGCGCCGGCGACGGCGGTGCCGGTCGGATGAGCGCCGTGCTGAAGGTCGAAGGCATCACCAAGAAGTTCGGCCGGATCGTCGCGCTGCAGGACGCCGGGCTCACGATCGAAGCCGGCGAGCGGGTCGGGCTGATCGGGCCGAACGGCGCCGGCAAGACGACGTTCTTCAACTGCATGCTGGGCGTGCTGCGCACCGACGCCGGTCGGGTCGAGCTCGACGGCGAGGACATCTCCGGGCTGCCGGTGCACGAGCGGGCCCGCCGGGGCATCGGCCGCACGTTCCAGCGCATCGAGCTGTTCCCCGAGTCGACGGTCCGCGACCACCTCTTCGTCGCCGAGCGGGTGCACGGCCGCAAGGGCCGGCTGTGGAAGGACCTGGTCGGGTTGGGCCGCCCCCGGGCCGAGGAGGTGGCCCGCTGCGACGAGGTGCTCGCAGCTGCTGCAGCTCGAGCACCTCGCCGACGCAGCCGATCGAGCGACTGAGCCTCGGCCAGTGCCGCCTCGTCGAGGTCGGCCGGGCCCTGATGACCGAGCCGAAGGTGCTGCTGCTCGACGAGCCGTCGTCGGGCCTCGACCGGGCCGAGACCGCCGCGCTGGCCCAGACCCTGCGGGAGGTGCAGGCCGAGCAGGGCTTCTCGATCCTGCTGGTCGAGCACGACGTCGAGCTGGTGGCCAGCTTCACGACCCGCTCCTACGTCCTCGACTTCGGGCGCATGATCCTCGAGGGCCCGACCGAGCGAGGTGCTGGCCAGCCCAGAGGTCCGGGCCGCCTACCTCGGCAACCTGGAGCCGACGACATGACGCACCCCCGTCCTCGAGCTGCGCTCGGTCGCCGCGGCCTACGGTCCGTTCCGAGCCCTGTTCGACGTGTCGCTGACCGTCGAGCCCGGCGAGGCGGTGGCGCTCGTCGGCTCGAACGGTGCCGGCAAGACCACCGTCGCCCGCGTGGCCTCGGGCCTGCTGGCGCCGGGCAGCGGCCAGATCCTCGTCGAGGGCGCCGACCTGACCGGCTCGCGCACCTACCAGTTCGCCCGGGCCGGGGTGGCCCACGCCCCCGAGGGTCGGTCGGTGTTCGCCACCCTCTCGGTCGAGGAGAACCTCACGCTGTCGTTCCGGCGGGCGTTCGGTCGCGGCGGCGTCCGTGACGGCGCTCGAGCGGGCCTTCGAGTACTTCCCCGTGCTCGCCGAGCGGCGCACCCAGGCCGCCGGCACGCTCTCGGGTGGCGAGCAGCGCATGCTGTCGCTGGCCCGGGTCATGGTCGAGGTCCCCAAGATCCTCATCGCCGACGAGCTGTCCCTCGGCCTGGCGCCGATCATCGTCGAGCAGCTCTACCAGACGCTCCAGAAGCTCCGCGACGAGGGCACCGCCCTGCTGATCGTCGAGCAGCAGGTCGTGCACACGCTCGAGCTCAGCGACCGGGTCGTGCTGCTCGACCACGGCACCGTGTCGTGGCAGGGCAGCAGCGACGACGCCACGGGCGTGGTCGCCCAGGCCTTCGACCCGATCAGCTGAGGGCCCCGAGCGGCGTCAGCCTGCTGGCCCGTCAGCCCGCCGGTGCGATCCGGGGGATCACCGCGACCGACGGGATGCACCGCGGTGGCGCCGCAGGACAGCACGCGGTCGACCACCGAGATCAGCTCCTCGACGTCGAGGAGCTGGCCGGACATGTAGTTGCGCTCCACCCAGATCGGGGCCACCTCGACGGCCAGGTCGCCGTCCCACTCGGTGGGGAACTCGCTGCCCGACGCGCCTTCGCCGCCGCCGCACTCGCCCACGGTGATGCGGGTGAAGCCGACGTGGGGGTGCTCGTTGCGCCAGGCCTCGACCAGCTTGTCGAGGGCGGCCTTGCTGACCGCGTAGGCGCGCGAGGCCGGGCCACGGGCGGCGTGAGCGACGCGCTGGTCGACGAGAGGTACGCGATGGCGCCCTGCGAGGCGGTCAGGTGGGGGAGCGCCGCGGCGGTGATGATCGAGGCGCCGACCACGTTGGTGTCGAACGTCCGCAGCCAGGACTCGCGGTCGACCTCGGCGATCCGCCCGAGCGGGCCGATGCCCGACGCGTAGACCACGGCGTCGATGCCGCCGAGCGCCTCGGCCGCGGCGGCGATGGCGTCCTCGCACGACGCCGAGTCGGTGACGTCGCAGGCGATGGCGACCGAGCCGGCTCCGGCCTCGGTCGCGGCCTCCTCGATGCGATCGAGACGCCGGGCGAGGAGCGCGACCTGGTGGCCCCGCTGGCCGAGCCCGACGCCGATGCTGCGGCCCAGGCCGCTCGACGCGCCGACGACGACTGCCTTCATGTGCTCTCCCTCTCGGCGGCCGCTGGAGCGGCCGCGTGCGATCGTCTGGGGCCTGCCTCGGCTCACGGCGGTGATGACCGGCAGGCGCTCCCAGCCTCGAACCGTCGAGGTGCGGGCCTGCACGGCGTTGTCCCAGTCGACCTCCCACGCGGGGAAGCGCTGCAGCACCTCGTCGAGCGCGACCCGGCCCTCGAGCCGGGCCAGCGCGGCGCCGAGGCAGAAGTGCAGGCCGTAGCCGAAGGACAGGTGGTGGTCGATCTTGCGGGTGATGTCGAACGAGTCGCCGTCGGCGAACTTGCGGTCGTCGCGGTTGCCCGAGCCGTTGAGCAGCACGATGACGCTGCCCTCGGGGACGACCTGGCCGTGGAGCTCGACGTCCTCGGTGACGTAGCGGGCCTGCACCGGCGACGGGGCCTCGTAGCGCAGCAGCTCCTCGATGGCGTCGGGCACCAGGCTGCGGTCGTCGACGAGCTGCTGGCGCTGGTCGGGGTGCTCGGCCAGCACCTTGCCGGTCCAGCCGATCAGGCGGGTGGTGGTCTCGTTGCCGGCCGCGGCGATCAGGTTGACGTAGCCGAGCACCTCCTCGCGGCTGAGGCGGCGCGTCGTGCCGGTCTCGTCCTCGAACTCGGCCTGGAGCAGCTCGGTCATCAGGTCGTCGGAGGGGTGCTTCGGCCCGCCAGTCGATGTACTCCTCGAAGCCGTTGGCCTGCTCGGCCGCGTCGTAGTTGGCCGCCGGGTCGGGCATCGTGCCCTCGTCGAGGCGCAGGCCCTCGTCGATGCGGTCGCGGATGGCCTCCTGGTCCTGCTCGGGGATGCCGAGCAGCATGCCGATCGTGCGCATCGGCATCTGGGCGCCGAGGTCGCGCGATGAAGTCGAACCCGCCGGAGCCGACGAGCGGGTCGAGGGTGCGGGCGCAGAACTCGCGGACCTTGGGCTCGATGGCGTTCATCTTCCGGGGGGTGAAGACCCGCGACAGCAGGCCGCGGTGCAGGTCGTGGCCGGGCGGGTCCTCGAAGATGATCGAGCCGGGCGGGATCTCCATGCCGCTCTTGATCAGCTCGAGCAGCGTGCCCTTGGCCGAGCTGTAGGTCCGCCAGTCGACGAGGCCCCGCTCGACGTCGTCGAAGCGGCTCAGCGCGTAGAAGTCGTACCGCTCGTTGTAGTAGAGCGGCTGCTCCTCGCGCAGCCGCCGCCAGATCGGGTACGGATCGGTGTCGATCTCGAAGTCGTACGGGTCGTAGTAGAGCTCGGAGTCGGTCGTGGTCATGGTCAGTCCCCCTGCGCGTGGCCCAGTGCATGACTTCGCAGATCGTGGTCACGGGCGACGACCCCGAGATGCATCGTGCCGGGGTCGCCGGCTCGTGCTCACGGCCGACCTCGGCGAACACGCTCGTGCGGAACATATGTTACTGTACAGCAAGAAGAACGTTCTCATCTAGTCGGCCAGGGGGTCTGGATGCGCATCGGCGTGATGGTCGGCCCCGAGCGGGGTCGCTACGCCACCAAGGTCGAGCGCATGCTGGCCGACGCCCGGTGGGCCGAGGAGGCCGGGCTGGCCTCGGTCTGGGTCCCCCAGATCCCCGACGACTTCGACGCCCTGACCGCCGCCGCCCTCATCGGCGCCGAGACCAGCCGCATCGAGATCGGCACCGCCGTCGTGCCGGTGCAGCCCCGCCACCCGATCGCGCTGGCCCAGCAGGCGCTGTCGGTCCAGGCGGTGTGCGAGGGCCGGCTGACGCTGGGCCTCGGCGTGTCGCACCACTGGGTGATCGACGAGATGCTCGGGCCTGCCCTACGAGCACCCGGCGGCGACCATGCGCGCCTACCTCGACGTGCTCGACCAGGCGCTCGGCCGGGCCCGGGACGGTCGACGTCGAGAACGAGCTGTTCCGCGTGCACAACCCGCTCGACATCACCGACGTCGCGCCCGACGCCGGTGCTGCATCGCCGCGCTGGGCCCGGTGATGCTGCGCCTGGCCGGCGAGCGGACCGACGGCACCATCCTGTGGCTGGCCGACGAGCGGGCCATCGGCTCGCACATCGTGCCCAGCATCACCGCGGCCGCCGAGGCCGCCGGTCGACCGGCGCCGCGGATCGTGGCCGGCGTGCCGGTGTGCCTGTGCGGCGACGACGAGGTCGACGTGGCGGTGGCCCGGGCCAACCGGGTGCTCTCCGAGGCCGAGGTGTCGCCCAACTACCAGCAGCTGCTCGACCACGGTGACGCCCGCACCGTGGGCGACATCCTCGCCGCCGGCAGCGAGGCGTCGATCGAGAAGCGCCTGCGGTCGTTCGCCGACGCCGGGACGACCGACGTGTCGGTGCGGGTCGTGCCCATCGGCGAGACCCGCGACGAGCGCTGGCCTCGTCGCGGCGCACCCGCGAGCTCCTCGCCTCGATCGCCGCGTCGCGCTGAGGCAGCTGGCCCACCGTGGACGAGCGCGAGGACCTGCAGGCGGCCCGGGAGCCAGCGCAGCGCGGTGCTGGGCGACGCGTACGTCGAGGCGCCACCGCCGACGCGGACCCGGTCGCGGCCGAGTTCCAGGACTACATCACGTCGATGGCGTGGGGCGTCTGGGCTCGCGGCGGCCCGCTGAGCCACCGGGACCGCAGCCTGCTGGTCCTGGCCATGACCGCCGCCCTCGGCCGGATGGAGGAGTTCCGCCTGCACGCGCGGCGCGCAGGGCGCAGACGGGGGTCACCGACGAGGAGCTCGACGAGCTGCTCTTCCAGATCGCCGCCTACTGCGGCGCGCCGGCCGGCGTCGCGGCCCGGCGGGCGGTGCGGCGAGGTGCGCGCCGAGCGGAGCGCGTGACGGCGGCGCTGGGCCCGATCGGATTCATCGGCCTCGGGCAACATGGGCGGCGCGCTGGCGGCCAACCTCGTCGCGGCCGGCATGACGTCGTCGCCCACGACGCGCTCGGACCGGACCGGGCCCCCGCGGGCGCGACCTACGTCACGATCGTCGCCGACGTCGCCCGGCAGGCCGAGGTCGTGGTGCTCAGCCTGCCCGACGGCGTCGGTCTCCGCGCAGGTGGCCGGCGAGCTCATCGCCGCGGCCGACCGGCGCACCACCCATGTGGTCGACACGTCGACCGTCGGGGTCGGCCGCGGCCGAGGCGATCGGCGAGCTGCTGCCGCCGCCGGCGTCGCGTACGTCGACGCGCCCGTGTCGGGCGGAGCGGCCGGAGCCCGGGCCCGCACGCTCGCTCGTGATGTACGCCGGCACCGACGAGGCCTGCGCCGCAGGTCGAGCCGGTGCTGGCCGGGCTGAGCGATCGCCGCCACCGGGTCGGCGACCGCCCGGGCATGGCCCAGGCGATGAAGCTGGCCAACAACTTCCTGTCGGCCACCACGCTGGCGGCCACGAGCGAGGCCATCGCCTTCGGTCGGTCGGCCGGGCTCGACATGGCGACGATGCTCGACGTGCTCAACGGGTCGAGCGGCCGGAGCGCGGCCACGACCGACAAGTTCCCCGAGCACGTGCTCACCGGTCGCTACGCCAGCGGCTTCACCAACTCGCTGATGGCCAAGGACGTGCAGCTCTACCTCGGCGCCGTCGCGGAGCCGGGCGGCTCCGTCGGCATCGGCGCGGTCACCGCCGTCGATGTGGGAGCGGTTCGCCGACGACCGAGCCCGGCGTCGACTTCACCCGCATCTACCCGTTCGTCGAGGGCTCCTGAGCGCGAGGTCGGGCGACCATTGGCGAGAGGACCGGTGCACGGCTACTCTCTTGTGACAACAATGCCATTCTCATCACGGGCATTCTCAGAGGGGAAGGGGTGCAGATGTCCACGCGAGCGCTCGACATCCCGGTGTTCGACGCCGACAACCACCTGTACGAGACGCGAGACTCGCTGACCAAGTTCCTGCCCGACCGCTACCGCGGGCGTCATCGACTACGTCGACGTGCGGGGCCGCACCAAGATCGTGGTGCGCGGCCAGATCAGCGAGTACATCCCGAACCCGACCTTCGACGTGGTGGCCCGGCCCGGCGCCCAGGAGGACTACTTCCGCAAGGGCAACCCCGACGGCAAGAGCCGCCGCGAGATCTTCGGCGAGCCGATGCGGGCCATCCCGGCCTTCCGCGAGCCCGCGGCCCGCGTCGCAGCTGATGGACGAGCAGGGCATCGACCGGGCCCTCATGTTCCCCACGCTGGCCAGCCTGGTCGAGGAGCGCATGCGGGACGACCCCGAGCTGATCCACGCCGTGATCCACGCCCTCAACGAGTGGATCCACGAGACCTGGACCGTTCGACTACGAGGGCCGCATCTTCACCACGCCGGTCATCACCCTGCCCATCGTCGAGCAGGCCATCGAGGAGCTCGAGTGGGTGGTCGAGCGCGGCGCCAAGGTCGTGCTCATCCGCCCGGCGCCGGTCCCCGGCTTCCGCGGCCCCCGCTCGTTCGGCCTGCCCGAGTTCGACCCGTTCTGGGAGAAGGTCGTCGAGCACGACGTCCTGGTCGCCATGCACTCGTCGGACAGCGGCTACGAGCGCTACACCAACGACTGGATGGGCAGCGACAGCGAGATGCTGCCGTTCCAGCCCCAGGCCTTCCGCATGCTGTCGGCCTGGCGACCGGTCGAGGACGCCGTCTCGGCGCTGGTCTGCCACGGCGCGCTGTCGCGGTTCCCGGAGCTCAAGGTCGCGGTGATCGAGAACGGCAGCAGCTGGGTCGAGCCGCTGCTCAGGAACATGGCCGACGTCTACAAGAAGATGCCGCAGGACTTCCTCGAGGACCCGGTCGAGGTGATCAAGCGCAACATCTACATCAGCCCGTTCTGGGAGGAGGACCTCGGCGCGCTGGCCGAGCTGATCGGCGTCGACCACGTGCTGTTCGGCTCCGACTACCCCCACCCCGAGGGCCTGGCCGACCCGGCCAGCTACGTCGACGAGCTGGCCGGGCCTGCCCGAGGAGACGATCCGCAAGATCATGGGCGGCAACCTGGCCCGCCTGATGAACGTCGACGACGCCGTCCTGCGGTGAGCGACCGGCCCGCGACGGCGGGCCGGACCATCCCGGCGATGGTCGCCGCCACCGCCGAGCGGTTCGGCGACCGGCCGGCCGTCGTCGACGGCGACACCCGGCTGACCTACGCCGAGCTGCTCGACCAGGCCCGGCCGTTCGGCGCCGCGCTGGTCGCCTCGGGCATCGAGCCGGGCGACCGGGTGGCCATCTGGGCCTTCAACAGCGCCGAGTGGATCGTGGCCGTGCTCGGCACTCTTCCAGGCCGGCGCCGTGCTCGTCCCGGTCAACACCCGGTTCAAGGGCGCCGAGGCGGCCGACATCCTGGCGCGCAGCCGGGCCCGGGTCCTGGTCACGGTCACCGACTTCCTCGGCACCGACTACGTCGCCATGCTCGAGGCCACCGGGGCCGAGCTGCCCGACCTCGACACCATCGTCGTCGCCCGCGGCCCGGCGCCGGACCGGCACCGTAGTCGTGGGACGACTTCGTCGGCCCGGGCCACCGAGGCGGCCGGGCCGAGGTCGAGCGCCGGCGGCCGGCCGTCGGCCCCGACGACCCCTCGGACATCCTGTTCACCTCGGGCACCACCGGGCGTGCCCAAGGGCGTGGTGCAGACCCACGGCCGCACGCTGCGGGTGGCCACCGACTGGGTGGCCATGACCGGGCTCGGCGCCGACGACCGCTACCTGATGGTCAACCCGTACTTCCACATGTTCGGGCTGAAGGCCGGCATCCTGGCCGTCGGTGTGCGCCGGCGCCACCATGCTCCCCGAGGCGGTGTTCGACGTCGACCGGGTGCTCGGCCGGGTCGGCCGAGGAAGCGGGTCACCGTGCTGCCCGGCCCGCCGACGCTCTACCAGGCGCATCCTCGACCACCCCGACCGCGACGGCCACGACCTGTCGACCCTGCGGGTGGCCGTCACCGGCGCGGCCGACATCCCGGTCGAGCTGATCCGCCGCATCGACGACGAGCTGCCGTTCTCCGCCGATCATCACCGGCTACGGGCTGACCGAGGGCGGCACCGCGGCGGCCACCTCGCCCGGCGACGACGTCGAGACCATCGCCACCACCGTCGGCCGGCCCCGCCCGGGCTTCGAGCTGCGCATCGTCGACGACACGGGCGCGGACGTCGCCGCCGGCGAGCCGGGCGAGATCCTGCTCCGCGGCGGCAGCATCATGTCGCACTACCTCGACGATCCCGAGGCGACGGCCGCGGCGCTCTCCGCCGACGGCTGGCTGCGCACCGGCGACCTCGGCGTCGTCGACGCAGGCCGGCTGCCTGCGCATCGTCGGCCGGTCGAAGGACATGTTCATCGTCGGCGGCTTCAACGCCTACCCGGCCGAGATCGAGAACGCCCTGCTGCGCCATCCCGACATCGCAGCAGGCGGCGGTGATCGGCGTCCCCGACGAGCGCCTGGGCGAGGTCGGCATGGCGTTCGTCGTCGCCGCGCCCGGGCGCATCGGTCGACCGGCGCCGACATCATCGAGCTGGAGCCGCGACCAGATGGCCAACTACAAGGTGCCCCGGAGCGGTCGAGCTCGTCGACGAGCTGCCCGCTCAACGCCACCGGCAAGGTCGTGAAGGACGACGCTGCGGGCAGCGGGTCGCGCAGACCGCGTCCGAGGCCGCCGGCGTGAGCGACGCCGAGGCCGCACGGCCTGTCCTCCTTCGCCGGCCTGCGGGTGGTCGAGCTCGGCGTGTGGGTCGCCGCCCCGTCGGCCGCCGCGCTGCTGGCCGACTGGGGCGCCGACGTCATCAAGGTCGAGGCCCCCACCGGCGACCCGATGCGCAACGTGTTCGGGTCGCTCGGCATCGGCGGCGACATGCCCAACCCGGCCTTCGCCCTCGACAACCGGGGCAAGCGCAGCGTGGTCCTCGACCTGCGCGACGCCGACGACCGGCAGCACCTCGAGGAGCTGCTGGCCACGGCCGACGTCTTCGTCAGCAACCTCCGGCCCGACGCCCTCGACAAGCTCGACCTCGAGCCCGCACGCCACCGTGGCCCGCCATCCCCGCCTCGTGTACTGCAGCATCAGCGGCTACGGCCTCCGGGGCGAGGAGCGCAACCGCCCGACCTACGACATCGGCGCCTTCTGGGCCCGGTCGGGCCTGTCCGTGCAGATGGCCGACGCCGACGGCAACCCGCTCAACGCCCGGGGCGGCATCGGCGACCACATCACCGGCCTGGCCGCGCTGGCCGGCATCCTGGCCGCGGTCATCGAGCAGCGCCAGACCGGCGCGGGCCGGGTGGTCGAGGTCGTCGCTGCTGCGCACCGGCGCCTACGTGCTCGGCTGGGACCTCGGGCTGCAGATGACGCTGGGCAAGGTGGCCGGGGCCGAGCCCCGCCACCGCAACCAGGCCCCGCTGATGAACCCGTACCGGACCGGCCGACGGGCGGTGGTTCTTCTTCACCGGGCTCGAGGCCGGCGCGCCACATCGCCGGCGGTGCTGCCGAGCCCTCGGCCGGCCCGACCTGCTCGAGGACGAGCGCTTCGCCAGCGCCGGCGGCCATCCGCAAGCAACCGGACCGAGGTCATCGCCCTCCTCGACGAGATCATCGCCGAGCGGCCCCTGGCCGAGTGGGCCGAGCGTTCGACCGCGAGGGCGTGTGGTGGGCGCCGGCCCAGACGCCGGCCGAGGTCGTCGAGGACCCGCAGCTGATGGCCAACGACGGCTTCGTCGAGATCGACGGCGGCGTCCCGGTCGCGCATGCGGTCGGTCAACGGCCGGTCACCTTCTCCGGCGTCGCCCCGCCGCGACGGGTCGCGCGTGCCGGCGCTCGGCGAGCACACCGACGAGGTCCTCGCCGAGCTGGCCGAGGCCCGCTGGCCGCCCAGGCGCTCGGCGAGCCGAGCGGCCGTCGCTCAGGCGTCTCGGCGGGCCGGGCGAGCAGGCCGCGGGCGATGACCAGGCGCTGGATCTCGTTGGTGCCTTCGCCGATCACCATCAGCGGGGCGTCGCGGTAGTAGCGCTCGACCGGCAGGTCGGTGGTGTAGCCCATGCCGCCGTGGATCCGCATGGCCTCGGTGGCCAGCTCGAGCGCGGTCTCGCTGGCGAACAGCTTGGCCATGCCGGCCTCGACGTCGCAGCGCAGGCCGGCCGCCTTGCGCTCGGCGGCGTTGCGGGTGAGCAGCCGGGCCGCCTCGCAGCTGGTGGCCATGTCGGCCAGCTTGAGCTGGATGGCCTGGTGCTCGGCGATGGGCTTGCCGAAGGTCACGCGCTGCTGGGCGTAGGCGAGGGCGGCGTCGAAGGCGGCCCGGGCCACGCCGACGGCCCGGGAGGCGATGTTGATGCGCCCGACCTCGAGCACGCCGAGGATCTGGGGCAGGCCCCGGCCGGCCTCGCCGATGAGGTTGGCGGCCGGGATGCGGTGGTCGGCGTAGGCCATCTCGACCGTCTCGACGCCCTGGTAGCCGAGCTTGCCGACGTGCTTGCTGACCGAGATGCCCTCGAACTCGGCGCCCGGCTCCTTCTCGACGATGAAGGCCGAGATGCCCTCGTCGGTGCGGGCGGCCAGCGCCACGATGCCGGCCCGCTCGCCGTTGGTGACCCAGGCCTTGGTGCCGTTCAGGACGTACTCGTCGCCGTCGCGCTGCGGCCCGGCACGAGATGTTGCGGGTGTCGCTGCCGGCGTCGGGCTCCGACAGCGACAGCGCGCCGCGCCGCTCGCCCGGCGGCCATGGCGGGCAGCCAGCGCTGCTTCTGCTCCTCGGTGCCGTGGGCCATGATCAGCGTGGCCGCCATGGTGTGGGTGTTGACGACGCCGGTCAGGCTCATCCAGCCGTAGGCCAGCTCCTCGATGACGCCGATGTAGGTGAGCAGGTCGAGGCCGAGGCCGCCGTAGGCCTCGGGGATGGTGACGCCGAACAGGCCGAGCTCGCGCATCTGCGCGACGATCTCGGCCGGGAAGCGGTCGTCGTGCTCGAGCTCGGAGGCGACCGGGATGACCTCCTTGGCCACGAAGCGCCGGACGGTGTCGATGATCTCGCGCCGGACGTCGTGGTCGGTCGGGGCCGGTCGCGGGCAGGATCGGTGTCGCGCATGGGAGAACACTACATCCGTCTGATGTTGACGTCGATCTCAAAGCGAGAAGAATGTTTCCGATGGCCGCGCCTCTGCATGCACACGGCGCTCGAGCAGGCCGCCGCGCGGTTCGGCGATCGCGACGCGGTCCTGGCCGGCGACGAGCGGTGGTCGTTCCGGCGACCTCGACGGCTCGAGCAACTGCCTTCGCCCGCCACCTCGCGGCCGGGGCGTCGGCGCCGGCGACCGGGTGGCGCGTGATGACGGCGAACCGGGCCGAGTTCGTCGTCGCCGTCCACGGCATCAGCAAGCTCGGCGCCGCCGCCGTGCTGCTCAGCCCGGCGTGGAAGGCGGTCGAGGTCGGCCACGCCGTCGAGCTGACCGGCCCGGTCCACGCCGTGGCCGACGGCGCCGCCGCGGCCGCTGCTGGCCGAGCGCCTCGGGGCCGACCGGGTCACCGACCTCGACGACCGCGCCGGCGACCGCCGCCGGCTTCGGCCGAGCCGCCGCCCGAGCGACGGTCGGCCGATCGCCGACGACCGACGAGGCGGTGCTGGTGTTCAGCTCGGGCACGACCGGGCTGCCCAAGGCGGTGCGCCACACGCACGCGTCGATGGGCCACGCCACCGACCACTGGTGCCAGGCGCTCGGCCTCGGCCCCGACGACCGGTTCCAGGTGGCCACGCCGCCGTCGCACATCCTCGGCCTGCTCAACCTGCTCGCCGCGGCGACGGCCGGCGCCACCGTGCGGCTGCACCGCCGCTTCGACCTCGACGAGGTGCTGCGCCGCATCGAGGCCGAGCGGATGACCCTCGAGATGGCGGTGGCGCCCGATCGCGCTGGCCATGGCCAACCACCCCGACCTCGAGGACTACGACCTCTCGTCGCTGCGCTACATCATGTGGGGCGCCACGCCGGTGAGCGAGAGCGTGGCCCAGATCGGTCACCGAGCGCACCGGCGTGCGCTGGCTGCCGGCCTACGGCGCCAGCGAGCTGCCGGTCATCGCCGCCAACCCGGTCGACGACCCGACGTCGTGGCGGCTCGACTCGGCCGGCCTGCCGCCCGCCGGCGTCGAGCTGCGGGTGGCCGACCTCGACACCGGCGCGGTCCTGCCGCGCCGGCGAGATCGGCGAGATCCAGGTCCTCAGCCCGTCGGTGATGGCGGGCTACCTGCCCGAGGAGGCCACCGCCGACGCCTTCGCCGACGGCTGGTACCGCACCGGCGACGTCGGCTGGCTCGAGCCCGAGGGCTGGGTCCACCTCACCGACCGGTCCAAGGAGATGATCAAGGTCAACGGCTTCCAGGTGGCGCCGGCCGAGATCGAGGCGGTGCTGCACGGCCACCCCGCGGTGCTCGACTGCGCGGTGTTCGGGCTGGCCGACGAGCGGGCCGGCGAGGTGCCCGTCGCCGCCGTGCAGCTCGACCCGGCCGCGCCGGTCGCCGACGGCGAGCTCGAGGAGCTGGTCGCCGACTCGCTCGCCACCTACAAGCACCTGCGCCACGTCGTGGTCGTCGACGCCATCCCGCGGCTCCCCTCGGGCAAGGTGCTGCGGCGCACGCTCCGCGACGAGTGGACGCCGCCGCTCGCTGGCGCCGGGAAGGACGACTGATGGACGTCCGGCTCTCCCCCGAGCAGCAGGCGCTGCGCGACTCGGTCGCCCAGGTCGTCGAGCGGCTCGGCCCGCAGGCCGTCGGCCAGCTCGACGACGCCGAGCGGGTCGACAAGCTCGACGCCGCGGTCGCGCCGTCGGGCTGGCGCGAGCTGCGCGCCGCGCCGAGGACGGCGATGCGCCGCTGGCCTCCGGCGTCGAGGTCGCGATCGTGGCCGAGGAGCTCGGCCGGGGCCTGGCCGACGCCCCGTTCCTCGGGCCGACGCTGGCCGCCGAGCTGCGGCGGCTGGCCGGGGCGCCCGCCGGCCCGTCGGCCGAGACGGTCGTGCTCGCGCCCGGCCTGGCCGGGCTGGCCGCGGGTCGTCGACGGCGAGCTGCCGCCGGCGCGGTGGCGATCGACGCCGCACGGGCGCCGACCGCGCGCCCTGCTGCGCTGGCGGCCGACGGGCTCCGCGCTCGTCGCAGGTCGCCGGTCGGCCGGCCGAGCGACCGAGGTCGACCTCACCCGGCCGACCGCCGCCGTCGACCGCCGGCATCGCCGGCCGCGCCGTCGACGGCCGAGTCGTCCGCTCACCGCCGACGACCTCGACCGCTGGACCGCGCTCGGGCTGGCGCTCACCTGCGCCGACCTGGTCGGCACCATGCGGGGCGCCGTCGAGCTGGCCGTGCGAGTACGCCGTCGGCCCGCCGCCAGTACGGCGCGGCCATCGGCTCGTTCCAGGCGGTGCAGCACCTGCTGGCCGACGCGTTCGTGGCCATGGAGGGATCGCGGAGCGTCACGCTGCACGCGGCGTGGGCGGTCGACGCGCTCGCCGCCCGACGAGGCGCTGGCCGCCGCCGCGGTGGCCAAGGCGTACTGCGCCCGGGCCGCCCGCACCGTGTGCGAGACCGCCATCCAGGTGCACGGCGGCATCGGCAACACGTGGGAGTGCCTGGCCCACGTCTACCTGCGGCGGGCGCTGCTCTCGAGCGACGTGCTCGGCGGCGCCGGGACCAGCCTGGAGCGCGTGCTCCGCCACCACGGACTCGGAGATGGCCGATGGACTTCGGTGACTCGCCCGACGAGGCGGAGTTCCGGCTCCGCCTCCGGGAGTGGCTGCAGCACAACAACCCCGGCCTGCCGGCGTCGTCGACCGACGACGACTACTGGGCCGGCCAGGCCGCCTGGCACCAGTCGCTCTACGACGCCGGCTTCTTCGGCATGTCGTGGCCGACGGAGATCGGCGGCCAGGGCCTGCCGAGCGTCTACGAGGTCATCGTCGACGAGGAGCTGGCCGCGGCCGGCGCGCCGCCCCGCCCGAGCCTCGGCTACCTGGTGCGAGGGCATCCTCGAGCACGGCAACGACGACATCCAGCGCCGGTTCCTGCCCGGCATCGTCAACGGGCGCGACCGCTGGTGCCAGGGCTTCAGCGAGCCCGACGCCGGCTCCGACCTGGCCGTCGCTGCGCACCCGGGCCGACCGCGACGGCGACGAGTACGTCCTCACCGGCCACAAGGTCTGGACCAGCTACTCCGACGACGCCGACTGGTGCCTCGTGCTCGCCCGCACCGACCACGACGTGGCCAAGCACAAGGGCATCTCGGCCTTCGCCGTGCCGATGGACCAGCCCGGCATCGAGCAGCGCCCGCTGCGGATGATCAACGGCATCACCAAGGAGTTCGGCGAGGTGCATCTTCGACGGCGCCCGGGTGCCGGCCGCCAACATGATCGGCGAGCCGGGCGAGGGCTGGCCGCTGGCCATGACCGTCGTCAGCCACGAGCGCGAGCCGGGCGAGCTCGGCTACGTCGCCCGCTACCGCAAGGTCGTCAAGGAGCTCGACCGGGCAGGTGCAGCGCCGACCCGTCCAGGTTCGCGTCCGAGCAGGTGCCGCGACCTCGGGTGGGCGATCGTCGAGGTCGAGATGCTGCGGACCGCACGTGAGCCGCCGGCTGTCCGACCGGCTCGACGGCATCTCGCACGGGCCCGAGGGCTCGGTCGACAAGCTGCTGATGACCTAGGCCGAGCAGGCGGTCGGCCACGCCGCGCTGGCCGTCGGCGGCCGGGCCACGGCGGCGACGACGACACCTGGATGAAGGTGTACCTGTACAGCCGGGCGCAGAGCGTCATGGGCGGCACCTCGCAGATCCAGCGGAACCTGTCGCCCGCCGCATCCTCGGGCTGCCCGCCTCATGAGCACCTACGACCTGCCCCCCGAGCTCGAGGTCGAGGGCGACGGGCCGATCCGCATCGTCCGCCTCAACCGGCCCGAGCAGCTCAACGCCACGAACCACGAGCTGCACCAGCGGCCTGGCCGACCTGTTCCCGCAGATCGACGCCGACCCCGACGCCCGGGCCGTGGTGCTCACCGGCAACGGTCGGGCCTTCTCGGCCGGCGGCGACTTCGCCTACCTCGACGAGCTGACCCAGGACGACGACCTCCGCCGCCAGACGCTGGTCGACGGCCGGCAGATCGTCACCGGCATGGTCGCAGTGCCGGGTGCCGATCGTGGCCGCGGTCAACGGCCCGGCGGTGGGCCTGGGCTGCAGCCTCGTGGCGCTCTCCGACATCGTGTTCATGGCCGAGAGCGCCCACCTGGCCGACCCGCACGTGATGGTCGGCCTGGTGGCCGCCGACGGCGGCCCGGTCACCTGGCCGCTGCTCACCAGCCTGCAGCTGGCCAAGGAGTACGCGCTGACCGGCGACCGCATCCCGGCCGAGCGGGCCGCCGAGATCGGCCTGGCCAACCACGTCTGCCCCGACGACGAGGTGCTCGACCAGGCCGTGGCCTGCGCCCGCCGCATCGCCAAGCTGCCCAAGCAGGCGGTCGAGGACACCAAGCGCATCCTCAACCTGCACCTCGAGCGGGCCGTGCTGGCCACGCTCGACTTCGCCCTCACCGCCGAGGACCGGTCGTTCGGCTCGCCCGAGCTGCGGGCCAACCTCGACCGCATGCTCGCCCCCGCGACCCGAGTAGCTCGAACCGGTAGCCCGATCCGAACCGGAGGGTGCGGATCGGACTACCAGTTCGGTCGGTGGTCGGGTCAGAGGGGGAGCAGGGGCGGGAGCTGCCGCTCGTCGAGCAGGTCCTGGCCGAGGGTGCGGGTGAGCGACCGGGCCGAGCCGAACAGCTCGTCGAGCACGAGCACCCGGCGGATGTAGAGGTGCAGCGGGTGCTCGGTGGTGAAGCCGATGCCGGCCAGCACCTGCTGGCAGTGGCGGGCGGCGGTGCGGGCGCCCCGCCCGGCCAGCGGCCTTGGCCATGGCCGCGGTCGCCGGGGCGCTCGTCCTCCCACGCCGCGGCGAGCACCGCGTCGGCCGTCTCGATGGCGACGAGGGTCTCGGCCAGCCGGTGGCGGACGGCCTGGAAGCTGCTGATCGGCCGGCCGAACTGGATGCGCTCGAGGGCGTGCTCGCGGGCGAGGTCGAGCATCGTGCGGGAGGCGCCCACCAGCTCGTGGCCGAGGGCGAGCTGGCCGAGCGCCACGGCCGCGGTCCATGCCGCGGGCGGCCGGTTCGGCCGCGTCGACGTCGAGCCCGTCCGCCGGTCACCTCGCACCAGGCCGAGCCGACGGATCGATGCCGTCGATCGGCCGGAGCGTCGAGCGTCGGCGGTGGCCACGACGCACGGCGACGTCGTCGCCGCCGCCGGTCGGCCACCACCAGGCGTCTCGGCGGCGCCGGCCAGCGACGCGGTGCCGAGGCCGTCGACGTCGGAGCCGCCCGTCGCCGTCGAGCGTGCCCGGGTGGCGCCCACCGGCCGAGCGCGGGCAGCACCACGGACGTCGGTCTCGGCGCCGAGCCCGAGCGCGCTCGTCAGGACGTGGTCGAGCGCCGAGGACGTGGCGTTGGCCGCGCCCTGCAGCTCGAAGAGCAGCGAGACCGCGGCGTGCGGGTCGACCGCCAGCGCGTCGGGCCAGCCCAGCTCGTCGAGGGCGGCGTCGAGCGCGGCGCCGGTGTGGTGCTCGGTGGCGTGGCGCAGGCTCCGCTCGAACAGCTCGAGATCGGCCGCCGTCCATCACCGGCCATCAGCTGTCCTTCCCGAGGTCGAGCAGCCGGCGGGCGATGATGTTGCGCTGGATCTCGGCGCTGCCGCCGTAGATCGTGGCCGCCCGCGAGTAGAGGAACTCGGTGCGCCACCGGTCGGCTGGTCGGCGTCGTCGCCGATCATGACCTCGGCGGCCAGGCCGTCGGCGGCCAGGTCGAACACCGCCTGCTCGGCGGTGGCGAGCAGCACCTTGTCGATCGAGGTCTCGGGCCCGAGGTGCTCGCCGTCGGCCAGCCGGTGCTGGGTGGCCCGCGAGCGGGCCCGGAAGGCGTAGAGGAGCTGGGTGACCTCGCCGACCGCGGCCGGATCGAGCGCGCCGGCGGGCGCCTCGTCGAGCAGCTGCTGGAGGCGGCGGTGCAGGTACGCGGCCCGGTGCCACAGCGCGGTGCTGCGCTCGAACGGCAGCAGGTCCATGGCCACCGACCAGCCCTGGCCCTCCTCGCCGAGGGTGCGGTCGAGCGGGACGGCGACGTCGTCGAAGAAGACCTCGGAGAACTCGGGCGCGCCGTGCATGGTCTCGATCGGCCGCACGGTGATGCCCGGGCGAGTCCATGTCGACGAACAGCGCGGTGATGCCCCGGTGGGCCGACTCGGGCGCGCCGGTGCGGGTGAGCAGCACGCAGCGCTGGGCGTACTGGGCCAGGCTCGTCCACACCTTCTGGCCGGTGACCCGCCAGCCGTCGTCGGTGCGGGTGGCCCGGCACGAGAGCGCGGCCAGGTTGCTGCCGGTGCCCGGCTCGGAGAAGCCCTGGCACCAGGTCTCGTCGCCGCGCAGCAGGCGCGGCACCATGGTCGGCGGCCAGCTCGGGCGCGGCGTAGTCGATCATCGTCGGCGCCAGCACCTCGGTCATCGAGTAGATGCCGGGCTCGACGAGGTCCCGGGCCGACGAGCGCCTCGCCGAGGTAGGCCCGCAGCAGCGTCGAGCCCTCGAGCCCGCCGACCCGCTCGGGCCAGCCCCGCCGCATCAACCCGGCGTCGAAGGTCAGCCGCTTGACCTTGGAGAGCTGGGCCATCTGCTGGTCGAGCGTGCCGAGCCCGGCGTGGTCCGGCTGCAGGCGCGTCGTCGTTCTCGTCGAGCCAGGCGTCGAGCGACCGGCCGGAACTCGTCGAGCTCCATGGCGGTGTGCGGTCCTCGGTCACGGTCAGGGCGTCGGTGCGGCTGCGGGCCGGGTCGGGTCGTGCGGCCGGCCGTGAGTCCTGCGCGCCGCTCTTGCGCAGGAACGTCATCGACCGGGTGTGCAGCCGCCAGCCGTCGGTCGGTGCGGCGGTAGGTGTCGGTGTAGTAGCCGATGCGCATGTCGTGGGTCTTCTGCTCGACGAAGCAGAGCGGCTGCTGCCCGGTGCCCGCGTCGCCGTCGAGGTCGAGCAGCCGGCGGCCCGACCAGGAACAGGCCCTTCGGCGCGGCGGCGACCAGCGTCGGGAAGTCGGCCAGGGGGTAGGTGTCGCCGAAGGCGCTGTAGGTGCCGTCGGGGGTGAAGACCTCCATGACCGCCTCGACGTCGTCCTTGGTCATCGCCGACGGCGTAGCGGGCGAGCAGCTGCTCGATCTCGATGACGTCGGCGATGGGCAGTGCGGACACTCGTCAGTCCTCCTCGTAGCCGTAGACGACCCGCACCGACGCGTGCGGTCGGCACGGATTGGCAGGTGAGCACCCAGCCGTCGGCGACCTCATCATCGTCGAGGACGTCGTTGACGTACATCTCGACCGAACCCTCGACGAGCTTGGCGATGCACGTGGCGCAGTTGCCCGCCTCGCACGAGAACGGGGGCGACAGGCCCAGCTGGCGCGCGGTCTGCAGGATGGTGGTGCCGGGTCGGTGGTCGGTCGTCTCGGTGCGACCGTCGAGCTCGATGGTGACCTGGGTCGCGCGCGGTCGCGTCGGCGTCGCTCGACGGACCCGAGGCCGGTGTCCGTCGTGTCCGCGACTCGGCGGTACGAGTGGCTCGAGCGGCGTGAACCGCTCGATGTGGATGCGGTCCGGCTCGACGCCCTCGTCGAGCAGGGTCGCCTCGACGATGTCCATGAACGGCCCCGGGCCGCAGACGAAGAACTCGGCGTCGACGGCGTCGTGGACGAGGGGGCGGACGGTGTCGGGCGTGACGAAGCCGTGGTCGACGTCGAGGTTGTGCACGACCTGCAGCCGATCCGGGTGGGCCCGCTCGAGCGCCTCGATGGCCGGGCCGAAGATGACGCCGTCGCGGTCGCGGTTGGCGTAGAGGAGCCGGAACCGCCGCGGTCGAGGTGGCCAGCCCGGCCTTGAGGATCGAGAAGATGGGTGTGATGCCGCTGCCGGCTCCGAAGACGACGACGTCGCCGGTGCCGTCGGCGAGCGTGAAGATCCCGGCCGGGGCGGACACCTCGAGCTCGTCGCCGGCCGCCAGCTCGTCGAGCATCCAGTTCGAGACGAGCCCGCCCGGCACCCGCTTGACCGTCACCTGGAGCGGCTCGTCGAGCGCCGGCGCGGACGACATCGAGTAGCTGCGCCACGTGCGCTCGCCGTCGACCGTCACCTGGAAGGTGCAGAACTGGCCGGGCGCGTAGGCGAACGTCGGGCGCCAGCTCGTCGGGCACGTCGAGGACGAAGGAGCGCGGCGTCGGCCGTCTCGGCGACGACCTCCCGTACGCGGAGCGCGGTGGAACCCCCGGGCCCGGTGCGCTCCGGGAGACGGGGCGGCCGCGGCGGTTGCCTCCATACCGTCAGACGATAACGAAGTTCTCTTCTGGTGGCAATGCGGCTAGCACTCAGCAGGAATCGGTGCGATAGTGGTCCCGATTCTCGGCGCGACGAGCGATGGGGAGGACGACAGCCAATGACGGTGATCACGACCGAGCGGCTCAGCGACACGGTCGGGGCGCGCGTGGTCGGCCTCGATGCCGAGCAGCTGCTGGCCGACGACGACCTGCCGGCATGGACGCTGGCCGCGCTGGAGGAGCACGGCGCGCTGGTGTTCCGCGACCTGCACCTCGACGACGCGACCCAGGTGGCGTTCAGCAAGCGGCTGGGCCGGGTCGAGCTGTTCGGCAAGGGTGAGCACCCCGAGATCTTCCGGGTGACGCTCGATCCGGCCAAGAACCCGGCGGCGGCGTACCTGCGCGGCACGTTCGACTGGCACATCGACGGCTGCACCGACGACATCCCGATCATGGCCACCATCCTCAGCGCCCACGCGGTCGCGCCGACGGGCGGGGAGACCGAGTTCGCCAGCTCCTACGCGGCCTACGAGGACCTGTCCGACGACGAGAAGGCCGACCTCGAGGACGTCCGCGTGGTCCACACCTTCGAGGCCGCGCAGCGCCTGGTCAACGACGACCCCTCGCCCGAGGAGCTGGCCATGTGGCGGACCCGCCCGCCGAAGGAGCACCCGCTGGTGTGGACCCACGACTCGGGCCGGCGCTCGCTGGTCCTCGGCGCCACGACCTCCCACGTCGTCGGCATGGACCTCGACGAGGGACGGGCCCTGCTCGACGACCTGCTGGCCCGATCGACCACGCCGGAGCGGGTGTACCGACACGAGTGGTCGGTCGGTGACCTCGTGATCTGGGACAACCGGGGCGTCCTGCACCGGGCGGCGCCGTACGACCCGACGTCGCCCCGCGACATGCACCGAACGACCCTTCACGGAGAGGAAGCGATCCGATGAGCACCGTCCGCACCGCCATCGTCACCGGAGGCGCCTCGGGCATCGGCCTGGCCATCGCCCAGCGCATGGCCACCGACGGCCACTCGGTCGCGATCTTCGACCGCAACGGCGAGGCCGCCGACGAGGCCGCGGCCGGCGATCGAGGCCGACGGCGGCACGGCCATCGGCGTGGCCGTCGACGTCACCGACCGGGCCCAGATCGACGCCGGGGTCGACCGCGTCCGCGAGCAGCCTGGGCCGACCCACGATCCTGGTGAACTCGGCCGGTCTCGACGGCTTCGACCCGTTCCTCAAGATCACCGCCGAGAAGTGGAACCGCATCCTCGCCGTCAACCTCACCGGCACGTTCGACTGCTGCCAGGCCGTGGTGCCCGACATGATCGAGGAGGGCTGGGGCCGCATCGTGAACATCTCGTCGTCGAGCGCCCAGAGCGGCCAGCCGATCATGACCCACTACGTGGCGTCGAAGGCCGGCGTGATCGGGTTCACCAAGGCGCTGGCCCTCGAGCTCGGCCCGCTGGGCATCACGGTCAACACCATCCCGCCGGGGTTCATCGACACGCCCATGCTCCGCAAGTCGGAGAGCAAGGGCCTCCTCGGCAAGGGCGTCGAGTTCCACGAGCAGGCGACCCCGGTGCGCCGGGTCGGCCGGCCCGACGACATCGCCGCCGCCTGCTCCTACCTCGTGCGCGAGGAAGCCAGCTACGTCACCGGCCAGGTCATCGGGGTCAACGGCGGAAGGAACACCTGACGTGTCCCGCATCCCGCCGCTGCCCCCGCGCGAATGGCCCGAGGAGATGGGCGCCGGCGATCGCGGCGCTGCGCCCGCCCAACCCTCGCCACCCCTTCCCTCGCCGCGACGACAGCCGGCCCAAGGGGCTCAACATCCTCGGCACCTTGCCCAGTACCCGGCGCTGGCGCAGGCGTACCACACGTTCAACGGCCACGTGCTCTTCGCAACGACGCTCTCGACCGCGTCAGCGCGAGGTGCTCGTCCTGCGGGTGGCCAGCCTGCGCGAGTCGCGCGTACGAGTGGGCGCAGCACGTCGTGCTGGCCGCCGATGCCGGGATCACGCCGGAGGAGGTCGAGCGCATCGCCGAGGGCCCGACGCGCCGCGGGTGGTCGGCGGTCGACGCCGCCATGGTGCGGGCGGTGGACGAGCTGATCGCCGACGGCTGCATCGGCGACGAGACCTGGGCGACCCTGGCCACCGAGCTCGACCAGCAGCAGCTCATGGACCTCGTCTTCACCGTCGGGGCCTACGACCTGCTGGCCATGGCCATGCGGTCGTTCGGCGTGGAGCTGGACGACGACCTCCGGCCCGAGGCGTGAGTGGAAATGAGCCTTCTCCTCAGACAAGACTCGTGTTATCGTGCGATGGGAACAGACCGAAGGATGAGCCGACATGCCGCATTTCGCCAAGCCCGCTGAGGGCAGCTGGACCGAGCACTACCCGGAGCTCGGCACCGACCCGGTGTCCTACGAGGACTCGATCTCGCCCGAGCACTACGAGCTCGAGCGCAAGGCGATCTTCGGCCGCACCTGGCTGAACCTCGGTCGGGTCGAGCAGATCCCCGAAGGCCGGGAACTACTTCACCAAGGAGCTCGACGCGGCCGGCACCAGCGTGGTGGTCGTGCGGGGCAAGGACGGCGAGGTCCGCGCCTTCCACAACATCTGCCGCCACCGGGGCAACAAGCTCGTCTGGAACGACTTCCCCCGCGAGGAGACCAGCGGCACCTGCCGGCAGTTCACCTGCAAGTACCACGGCTGGCGCTACGACCTCGACGGCGCGCTGAACTTCGTCCAGCAGGAATCGGAGTTCTTCGACCTCGACAAGGCGGACTTCGGGCTGGCGCCGGTGCAGACGGAGACCTGGCAGGGGTTCATCTTCGTGAACCTCGACCCCGACAACACCACGTCGATCGGCGACTACCTGGGCGAGCTCGGGGCCGGTCTCGAGGGCTACCCGTTCGAGGAGATGACCCAGGTCTACAAGTACCGGGCCGAGGTCGGGAGCAACTGGAAGCTCTTCATCGACGCCTTCGCCGAGTTCTACCACGCACCGATCCTGCACGCGAAGCAGGCCACCGCCGAGGAGTCCCGCAAGCTCTCGGGCTTCGGCTTCGAGGCCCTCGTCGTACCAGATCGACGGGCCGCACGGCATGGTGTCGTCGTGGGGCGGCATGGCCCCGCCGAAGGACCCGAGCATGGTCAAGCCGATCGAGCGGGTGCTGCGGAGCGGTCTGTTCGGGCCGTGGGACCGCCCCGACATCGACGGCCTCGACGACCTGCCGACCGGCCCTCAACCCGGCCCGGCTCGCCGGCATGGGGCGTCGACACGTTCGTGTTCTTCCCGAACTTCATGCTGCTCGTCTGGGCGCCGGGCTGGTACCTGACCTACCACTACTGGCCGACGTCGCAGAACACGCACATCTTCGAGGGGACGCTCTACTTCGTCCCGCCGAAGAACGCCACCGAGCGCCTGCGCCAGGAGCTCGCGGCGGTCACGTTCAAGGAGTACGCGCTGCAGGACGGCAACACGCTCGAGGCGACGCAGTCGATGATCGAGTCCCGCGCCGTCACCGAGTTCCCGCTGAACGACCAGGAGATCCTGCTCCGCCTGCTGCACAAGACGGCCCGCGACCGCGTGGCCGAGTACCAGAACCGCGAGACGCCGGTCCGCATCTCGGCCGCGTCATGAGCGAGGGATCCACGATGACCGCAACCCTGCCTACCGAGTTCGCCGACCTCGAGCCCTTCTCCGAGCTGGTCGCTCGAGACCGAGGCCGAGCGCTACGCCAAGCGCCTGTCGAGCACGATGGAGCAGCTCCAGACGTTCTACGACGCGGCGTTCCCGCGGCTGGAGGCGGCCATGGCCTACCTCGACGGGTTCGAGCTCGCCGCCCTGCCCGAGGACGCCACCCGCCTGCTCTGGCTCTGCTACTCGCTCGTCAACGTCTCGTTCCCCGTCGAGGTGTGGAGCCAGCCCCGGGTGCCCGACAGCGGCGCCGCCAGCATGGACGTGGTGGTCGAGCCGGCCGTCTGAGACGACCGTTGCTCCGACTGGTGCACGAATTCGACGTCGACGTCAGAACCTCGCTCTCACCAGCGTGGCGGCGTCTGTCTCGTGGGATGAGACGATCCCTCTTCGCCGGTGGAGGCTAGGCTGCCGCGGTGAAGAACGAACCCGCAGGCGAACCGGTGGCCGCGGATCCGGCGGTCAGCTGGCGTGAGCAGGCCGTGGCCCGCTCGCTGGTCCCGGCCCGCATGCGGGCCGAGGATCGGGTGCAGCGCTTCCTCGACGCCGCGCTCGAGCTGGTGCAGGAGGGCGCCTCGGGCAAGGAGTTCACCGTCCAGGAGGTCGTCGAGCGCTCCGGCCAGTCGCTGCGCAGCTTCTACCTCTACTTCGGCGGCAAGCACGAGCTCCTGCTGGCGCTGTTCGAGGAGTCGGTCCGCACGACGACCGAGCGACTCCGGGAGCAGATCGCCGAGGAGGACGATCCCCTCGAGCGCCTCCATCGCTTCGTCGTCGACTACTACCGGGTGTGCCGGCCGGCCGCCGGCAGCGGCTCGACCAAGCCCCGGCCGACCGCACCGGTGCTCGTCGACTTCGCCCAACGGCTGCTGACCGAGCGCCCGGCCGAGGCGGCCACCGCGTTCGCGCCGCTCGTGCAGCTCTTCGGCGAGGTGCTCGACGGCGCGGCCGAGGCCGGCGCGGTGCGGGCCGGGCTCCGCAGCGGACCCGTCGCCGGCATCGTGCTCGAGGCCATCATGTTCAACGCGTTCTCCGCGGTGATCGGCGCCTCGTCGTCGGCGTCCACCGCCGATCCGGCCGAGGAGCTGTGGGACCTCGTCCTCCACGGGGTGGCCGGCTCGTCGACTTGACCGCGGTCTGGGCTGACGGGTCCCGGTCCGGCTAGGCGAGGTCCTGGCGGTAGACCTGCGCCGCCCTTCATCACGAACCGCACGTCCTCGGTGACGGTGATGTCGGCGATCGGGTCGCCCGGCACCGCGATCACGTCGGCCAGCAGGCCGGCCTGGAGCCGGCCCCGGTCGGTGACGTCGATGAGCTCGGCCGCCACCGTGGTCGCGGCGCGGATCGCCTGCACCGGGGTCATGCCTCGATCGACGAGCGCCACCAGCTCCTTGGCGTTGCGGCCGTGGGGGATGGCGGGGGCGTCGGTCCCGCACGCGATGCGGGCGCCGCGGGCCACGGCCTTGCTGATCGTGGCCTTGGCCTTGGGGAACACCTCGGCCGCCTTGGCCTGCAGCGCGGGGTCGGCGTGGGACGTGTCCATGCCGTCGGCGAGGTAGGTGGTGGGCACCAGGAACGTCTCGCGCTCGATGAACAGCGCCATGGTCTCGTCCGACATCAGCGAGCCGTGCTCGATGCAGTCGATGCCGGCCTCGACCGCGGCCCGGATGCCCGCGTCGCCGTGTGCGTGGGCCGCGACCTTGAGCCCGGCCCGGTGGGCCTCGTCGGCGACGGCGGCCAGCTCCTCGTTCGAGTACTGCTGGGCACCGGCCGGCCCGGTGTGCGACATGACCCCGCCCGACGCGCACACCTTGATGACCTGGGCGCCGTACTTGATCTGGTACCGCACCGCCTTGCGCACCTCGCTCACGCCGTTGGCGATGCCCTCCTCGACGGTGAGCGGTAGCAGGTTCGGGGCGAACGCCTGGAACATCGTCGGGTCGAGGTGGCCGCCGGTCGGGCAGATGGCGTGACCGGCGGGCACGACCCGAGGGCCCTCGACCCACCCGAGGTCGATCGCCTTCTTGAGCGCGACGTCGAGCAGGATGCCGCCGGTCTGCACGAACAGCCCGAGGTTGCGCACCGTGGTGAAGCCGGCCCGCAGGGTCCGCCGGCCGTTGGCCACGGCGCGCAGCGTGCGCACCGCCGGGTCCTCCTGCACCGAGATCAGCGGGCTGCGGTGGTTCGGGCCGCCGAGGAAGAGGTTGACCTCCATGTCCATGAGGCCGGGCAGCAGCGTCAGGTCACCGAGGTCGATGACGACGGCGTCGGCCGGCACCGACGTCGGGGCCACCTCGACGATGCGGTCGCCGTCGATGAGGAGCTCGCCCGGGGTGACGTACGCACCCGTGTCGACGTCGAGCATGCGAGCGGCCCGCAGGTGGATGGGCGGTGCGGGCGGACGAGGCATGGCGGGCTCCTGGCGATTACGGCGTTTCCGTCTTTCGTGAACTGCATTACCGTAGCAGCGCGACCCCGTCGGCGCTCCGGCCGGCGGCGGTGCGCGCCACGCACCAGACACTCCAGGGGGACCCGGTGGAAGACGACCTCGGTACATCCGCGCTGCGCCTCGAGCGGGTGGGTCCCATCGCCTGGTGCACGATCGACCGGCCGGCGGCCCGCAACGCGCTCACGCCGGCGATGTACTACGGGATCAAGCGGGCGGTGCGCCTGGTGAACAGCGATCCCGACCTCGGGGCGCTCATCATCACCGGGGTCGACGACGTCTTCGCTCCCGGCGGTGACCTCGGCGGCCGCCACGAGCCGGGCGACGACCTGCCCGACGGGCTCGGCCAGGACGTGCTGCCGTTCCTGACCATCCGGGACAGCCCGGCGCCGGTCATCGCCGCGGTGAACGGCATCTGCCAGGCCGGCGGCCTGCTCATCGCCATGCTCGCCGACATCGCGGTCGTGAGCGACCGGGCGACGTTCCGGGTGCCCGAGCTCCTGCGGGGCATCCCGGACGCGACCTACGCCGCCGCCCTGCCCGCGCACGTCGGCATCTCGGTCGCCCGAGACCTCCTGCTGTCGGCCCGGGTGTTCGATGCGGCCGAGGCACTTCGCATCGGGCTGATCTCGCGGGTCGTCCCCCACGCCGAGCTCCGCGCCAGCGCGGAGGAGGCGGCCTGGCAGGTCATGCGGACGGCGCCCGAAGCGCGCATGCACGTGAAGCGGATGCTCAACGAGCGCTACGGCAGCATCGACTACCAGACCATGTTCTGGTCGCTCGAGCACTCCCACGAGCCCCGCGAGGGCATGCAGGCGTTCATGGAGAAGCGTCCCCCGAGCTGGATCCCCGAGAGCTGATAAGGTCGCTCTCCACCAGGGGAAATCTGATTCTTGCGAGGACCATCATGACCGCGACCGACGACCTCATCCTCATCAGCGTCGACGACCACATCATCGAGCCGCCCGATCTGTTCGTCCACCACCTCGACGCCAAGTACCAGGACCGGGCGCCCAAGCTCGTCCGCAACGACGAGGGCTCCGACGTCTGGAAGTTCGGCGACATCGTGATGGAGACGGCCGCGCTCAACGCGGTGGCCGGGCGGCCCAAGGAGGAGTACGGGCTCGAGCCGCAGAGCCTCGACGAGGTGCGGCCCGGTTGCTACGACGTGCACGAGCGGGTGATGGACATGAACGCCGGCGGCGTCCTGGCGTCGATGAACTTCCCCTCGTTCCCGACCTTCACGGCCCGGATCTTCCTCACCGACGACCGCGACCTGTCGCTCGCGCTGGTGCGGGCCTACAACGACTGGCACATCGACGAGTGGTGCGGCGCCCACCCCGGTCGGTTCATCCCGATGGCCGTGCCGGCGATCTGGGACGTCGAGCAGACGGCCGACGAGGTGCGGCGCACGGCGGCCAAGGGCTGCCACTCGCTCAGCTTCACGGAGAACCCCGCGGCCCTCGGCTACCCGAGCTTCCACGAGGAGTACTGGGACCCGTTGTGGCGGGCGTGCTGCGACACCGGCACCGTCCTGTCGATCCACCTGGGGTCGTCGGGGCGCCTGTCGATCCCGGCCGTCGACTCGCCGCCCGACGTGATGATCACGCTGCAGCCGATGAACATCCAGTCGGCGGCGGCCGACCTGCTCTGGTCGCGGGTGCTCAAGAACTTCCCCGATCTCCGCCTGGCGCTGTCGGAGGGCGGCACCGGATGGATCCCGTACTTCCTCGACCGGGTCGACCGCACCTTCGAGATGCACCGGGCGTGGACCCAGCAGGACTTCGGCGGCCGGCTGCCCAGCGAGGTGTTCCGCGAGCACTTCCTCACCTGCTTCATCAGCGACCCGATCGGGGTCGAGATGCGGCGACCACATCGGCGTCGACAACATGGCCTGGGAGGCGGACTACCCCCACAGCGACTCGATGTGGCCGACCGCCCCCGAGGAGCTGAGCGTGGTCTTCGAAGCCAACGCCGTCCCCGACGACGAGATCGCCAAGATGACCCACGAGAACGCCATGCGCTGGTACTCGTTCGACCCGTTCGTGCACGTGCCCAAGGAGGAGGCGACCGTCGGCGCGCTGCGGCGGCCGCGGCGCCGGCCACGACGTGTCGACCATGTCGCGCAGCACGCGGGTGCGCACGCCCGACGAGAAGCTCGAGGGCTTCCGCAAGCGGGCCGAGCGGGCGATGGCGGCCGAGAAGCGCTGATCCGGGTCGAGCCGAAGCCGAGCCGATCCGATCCAGTTCAGGCCCGGGCCGAGGTCAGGCCGGCGTCTCCTGGGCGTCGACGACGTCGGCGTCCGCGGCCTGGGTCCGCAGCCAGTCGCCGAGCGCGGCGCCGGCGTCGAGCACGTGCGCCTCGGCGACGGCCGGGCCGCGGCCCCGTCGCCCCGGCTGATGGCGTCGAGCAGCTCGGCGTGCTCCTTGCGGCTGCGGCGCTCCTGCTCGGGGAACAGCTCGAAGTAGCTGGCCGGCACGACCCGCACCGCCTGGCGGAGGTAGGTCAGCAGGCGGGGCGAGCCGGACGCGAGGTTGACGGCCCGGTGGAAGTCGCCGGTTGGCGGCCACGACGTCGCCGCCGTCGCCGATGGCGTCGGCCAGCGCGTGGAGCTCGGCCAGCTGCTCCTCGGTGATGCGGGCGGTGGCCCACTCGGCGGCCTTGCCGGCCAGCGCGGCCAGCACGGCGAAGTTGTCGACCGCGTCCTCGGGGGTGATGCCGACGACGGTGATGCCGCTGCGGGGGGTGACCGCGACCAGGCCCTCGTAGGAGAGCTCGAGCAGCGCCTCGCGCACCGGCGTGCGGCTGGTGCCGAACTGCTGGGTGATCTCGTCGAGGTCGAGCCGGTCGCCGGGCCGCAGCCGGCCGGTGAGGATCCGGTCGCGGAGCTCGCTGGCGGCGCGGGCGCGGACCGTCCCGCCGATCGACTTGAAATCTGACATATCACATTCTATGTTTCAGGGGAGCGCCAACCGCAAGGGGAACACCATGGGTGCAGCAGCGAAGCGGCAGATGTCGCTGGTGGGGTTCATGCAGGCCGGCAACACCACGGTCTACGCCGGCTCGTGGCGCCATCCTGCCACCGAGCACGGCTTCCTCACGGCGGGCTACTACCAGAAGCTCGGCCGGACCCTCGAAGAGGGCTGCTTCGACATGATGTTCTTCGACGACCGCCTGGCCATGCCCGGCATCTACGGCGGGTCGGTGGCCGAGGCGGTGCGGCACGGGGCCCGGCCGGTGAAGCTCGACCTGAGCATCGTGCTCGGCGTCGTCGCCGGCGCCACCCGGTCGATCGGCCTCGGGGCCACCTACTCGACGACCTACTACTCGCCCGTTCCACGTGGCCCGCACCTTCGCCACGCTCGACCACCTCTCCGGCGGTCGGGCGGCCTGGAACGTCGTCACCTCGGTGAACGACAGCGAGGCCCAGAACTTCGGCGTCGAAGGAGCACCTCGGCCACGACGAGCGCTACGACCGGGCCGACGAGTTCCTCGAGGCGACCACCGGGCTGTGGGACACCTGGGAGGACGACGCCCTCGTGCTCGACCGGGCCAGCGGCGATCTTCGCCGACCCCGACAAGGTCCACGAGCTCGACTACGACGGCGAGTGGTTCCAGGTGCGGGGCCCGCTCACCGTGCCCCGGTCGCCCCAGGGGCGGCCGGTGCTGCATGCAGGCCGGCTCGTCGGGTCGGGGTCGGGACTTCGCGGCCCGCTGGGCCGAGCTCATCTTCACCGGCGACCCCAACATCGACATCGCCCGGTCGCACTACAAGGACCAGAAGGACCGCATCGGCGAGCTCGGGCCGGGACCCGAGCACGGTGAAGATGCTGCCCGATGGCCTACACGGTCGTCGGCGAGTCCCAGGCCCACGCCGAGGAGCGCGAGCAGCTCTTCCTCAACGACCTCGTCGACCCGATGGCCTCGCTGACCCTGCTGTCCGAGCTCATGAACTACGACTTCTCCGGGCTCGAGCTCGACGCGCCGATCACCGACGAGCTGATCGAGTCGGTGTCGGGCATCCGCGGCCTGGTGCAGAACCTCCGCCAGCACATCGGCGGCGACACGGTGACCCTGGCCGACCTGGCCGGCCACCGGGCCACCCTGCTGCAGGGGCCGCGCTTCGTCGGCACCGGGCACCGAGGTCGCCGACCAGATGGAGGAGTGGTTCGACACCGACGCCTGCGACGGCTTCGTCATCGCCGCCACCCACTGCCCCGGCGCCTACGAGGACGTCGTGCGGCTCGTCGTCCCCGAGCTGCAGCGCCGCGGGGTGTTCCGCGACCGCTACACCGGCGCCACCCTGCGCGACCACCTCGGCCTGGCCCGGCCCGACGTGGCCGCCCATGCCTGACGCCGCGCGGCCCGCTCGCCGGGGTGCGGGTGGTCGAGGCGGCGACGCTGGCGGCCGGCCCGATGGTCGGCACCGCGCTCGGGCGAGTTCGGCGCCGAGGTCATCAAGGTGGAGCCGCCCGGCGCCGGCGACCCGCATGCGCACCTGGGGCGACCGGCAGCGACGGGGATCGGCCTGGTGTGGAAGAGCGTCAGCCGCAACAAGCGCTGCGTCACGCTCGACCTCCGCCAGGCCGACGGGCCAGGAGCTGTTCCACGAGCTGCTCGACGTCAGCGACGTGCTGGTCGTCGGCAACCGGCCGAGCGCCCTCGAGCGCTGGGGCATCGACTACGAGTCGGTGCACGCCGCGCCACCCGCGGCGTCGTGATGCTCCACATCAGCGGCTACGGCAAGGGCGGGCCGAAGAGCGACCGCCCGGGCTACGGCACCCTGGCCGAGGCCATGAGCGGCTTCGCCCACGTCACCGGGCAGCCCGACGGGCCGCCGACGCTGCCGCCGTTCATGCTGGCCGACGGGGTGGCCGTCCCTGGCCGGCACCTACGCGGTGATGATGGCGCTCTACCACCGCGACGTGCACGGCGGCACGGGCCAGCACATCGACGTCAACCTGATCGAGCCGCTGGCCCGGCTGATCGAGTCGTCGACGCTGGCCTTCGATCAGCTCGGGATCAGCCCGGGCCGGGTCGGCAACCGGCTCGACGCCAGCGCGCCCCGCAACGCCTACCGCACCGCCGACGACAAGTGGCTGGCCATCTCCAGCGCGTCGCCCGAACATCGCCGTGCGCGGTCTACCGCGCCATCGACCGGCCCGACCTGGCCGAGGACCCCGACTACGTCGACCCGGTGCGGCGCCAGGAGCGGGCGCGGGAGGTCGACGAGCTGGTGGCCGACTGGGTGCGGCGGCGCACCCTCGACGAGGCGATGGCGCGTCTTCGAGCGGGCCGAGGTGACCGCCGCGCCGGTCTACGACGCCGAGCAGCTGCTGGCCGACGAGCACCTGCGGCCGCGGGGCACGTTCGTCGCGATGGACGACCCGGACCTCGGCCCGATGCAGGTGCAGGCCCCGATCGCCCTGCTCAGCGAGACGCCGGGCCGCATCGACCACCTCGGCCGCGCGCTCGGCGCCGACAACGAGGCCGTCTACGGCGGGCTGCTCGGCATCGAGCCCGAGCGGCTCGCCGCCGCTGCCGGTGCGCGCCGAGCGTCATCTGAACCGACCGACACCACCAGGGAGGCAACCGTGCTCGAACCCCGAGCCCGACGATCGGAGCTGGCCACGCCGGCCAGCAGCGAGCGCATGTGCGAGAAGGCGGCCGGCTCCGGCGCCGACCTCGTGTTCCTCGACCTCGAGGACGCCTGCGCGCCGCTGGCCAAGGAGTCGGCCCGGGCGATCGCCGTCGGCGCGCTGACCGAGCCTCGACTGGGGCCGCACGGTGCGGGCCGTGCGGGTCAACGGCCTCGACACGCCGTGGTGCCACGGCGACATCATCGAGGTCGTCACCGGCGCCCGCGAGGCGCTCGACGTGCTCATCGTGCCGAAGGCCCGCACGGCCCGCGACGTGTGGTGGGTCGACGTGCTGCTCACCCAGCTCGAGACCAAGCTCGGCCTCAGCCGGCGGATCGGCCTCGAGGTGCTCATCGAGGAGGCCGAGGGCCTGTCCAACGCGGCCGAGATCGCCCGGTCGAGCGATCGGCTCGAGGCCATCATCTTCGGCGCCGGCGACCTGTCGGCCTCGCTGCACGCCCGGGTCGACGGCAACTTCGACCCGGTCGGCGACGTACCCCGGCGACTTCTGGCACTTCGCCCGGGTGCAGGTGCTGGCCGCGGCCCGGGGCGCGGGCATCGACGCCATCGACGCGCCCTACCCCGCGTACCAGGACCCCGACGGCTACCGCCGGGCCGCCGTGCACGCCAGCCTGCTCGGCTTCGACGGCAAGTGGGCCATCCACCCGGACCAGATCGCCATCGCCAACGAGGTCTTCGCCCCGACCGCGGCCGAGGTCGCCGAGGCCGAGGCGGCCATCGAGACCTACCGCAGCGTCGGAGGCCGACGGCGTCGGGGCCATCGGCCGGGACGGCCGGCTGGTCGACGCCGCCCACATGCGGCTGGCCGCCAACGTGCTGCACCGAGCCGCGCTGGCCCGCAGCCGAGAGGACCGCGTCGATGAGCCGAGCGAGCGCCAGCGACCGAGCCGACCTACCGGGTGGTCCAGTGGGCCACCGGCAACATCGGCATCGCGGTCGCTGCGGGACGTGATCGAGCACCCGCACCTCACGCTGGTCGGCCTGTACGTGCACAGCGCCGGACAAGGCGGGCGTCGACGCCGGCGAGCTGTGCGGGCTCGGCCCGACCGGCGTCCTCGCCACCCGACGACATCGACGAGATCCTCGGCGCTCGGCGCCGACTGCGTGCTCTACATGCCGCAGGGCGTGCGACTTCGACGAGGTCTGCCGCGCTGCTCGAGTCGGGGCTCGAACGTGGTGACCACCCGGGGCGAGTTCCACCACCCGGCCAGCATGGATCCCGGACCAGCGGGCGCGGGTCGAGGCGGCGTGCCGCGAGGGCGGCACCTCGATCCACAGCACCGGCAGCAGCCCGGGGTTCATCTCCGAGGCCGTGCCGCTCGTGCTGACCTCGATCCAGCGCCGGCTCGACCAGCTCCGGATCGACGAGTTCGCCGACCTGTCGCAGCGCGACTCGCCCGAGCTGCTGTTCGACCTGATGGGCTTCGGCGCCGACCCCGCCGCGTTCGACCACGGCGCGCTGGTCCCACGGCGGCGCAGAGCTTCGGCCCGTCGCTGCGGCTGGTGGCCGAGGCGCTCTCGCTGCCGCTCGACTCGGTGGAGGCGACCGGCGAGGTGGCCACCGCCGACGCACGACGGTCGAGATCGCGGCCGGCACCATCGAGGCCGGGACGGTCGCCGCCCAGCGGATGGTCGTCTCCGGCTGCCGCGACGGCGAGCCGCTCATCGAGCTTCCGCGCCAACTGGTACTGCACGACCGACCTCGACGCCGGCTGGGACCTCCGGCCGACCGGCTGGCGGGTGGTCGTCGACGGCGACGCCCGCTCGACGTCGACCTGCGCTTCGCCGTGCCGCTCGAGCGGATGGGCGAGCTGTCGCCCGGCTTCACCGCCAACCGGGCGGTCAACGCCGTGCCCGTCGTCTGCGCGGCCGAGCCCGGCATCCGCACGACCGTCGACCTCCCGCAGGTGATCGCGACGCTCGGGCACTAGACCGTCGGCGGAGGGGCGACGGTCGTCTGACCGAGCCATGACATACTGACCCGCCGAACTCGACGTCGACGTCAATGTCGTGGACCTCGGGTTCGAAAAGGAGCACCGCATGACCCGCGCCGATCGACCGCACCCGCTCCCCGAGGTCGCGCATGAGGCCGCTGCCCGAGCTGACGCCCGGCACCGAGTGGTTCTGGACCTCGGGCGCCGACGGTCGGCTCCGCATCCAGGGCTGCACCGAGTGCGGCACGCTCGTGCACCCGCCGGTGCCGATCTGCCCGAACTGCCGGCAGCCGGGCGTGGGAGCCGACCGAGGTGTCGGGCCGGGCCACGATCGTCGGCGTGCACGGTCAACGCGCACCAGTGGCTGCCGGACATGGCGCCGCCCTACGTCGATCGCGGTGGTCGCCCTGGCCGAGAGCGCCGACGTGCGGCTCACCACCAACATCGTGGGCTGCGACCCGGACGACGTGCAGCATCGGCCAGGAGGTCGCAGGTCCGGTTCGAGCAGCACGACGACGTGTGGCTCCCGATGTTCGAGCCGACCGGCGAGGTCGACGACACCGACCCGGTCGGCGAGCCCGACGCTGCCCGCGCCCCGGCCCGCGCTGTCGAGCCGACCGGTTCGAGCACCGCTCGGTGCTGTCGGGCGTCGGGCGCTCGGCGCTCGGCCGGCGGCTCATGGTCGACCCGCTGTCGCTCACCGTCGACGCGTGCCTGGCGGCGGTCGCCGACGCCGGGCTCGACGCTCGACGACATCGACGGCCTGTCGACCTACCCCGGGGCCGGCGGGCATGGGCATGAGCGAGGGCGGGGTCACCGCGGTCGAGGAGGCGCTGCGCCTGCACCCCACGTGGATCAACGGCGGCGGCGACCTCCCCGGCCCGGGCGGCTCGGTCATCGCCGCGATGCTGGCCGTGTCGAGCGGGCTGTGCCGCCACGTCCTGTGCTTCCGCACGGTGTGGGAGTCGACCTACGCGACGCTGCGCCAGGCCGGTGGCGGCCGGCGGCGGCGGCGTGGGCCGGGCCTCGGGGTGGCAGCAGTGGCGGGCCCCGTTCGGCGCCATGTCGGCGGCCAACTGGATCGGCATGAACGCCAACCAGTACCTGCACCGCTACGGCGCCACCCGGGAGCTGCTCGGGCTGATCGCGCTCAACGGCCGGGCCAACGCGGCCCGCAACCCGGCGGCGATCTACCGCGACCCGATGACGATGGACGACTACATGGCGGCCCGGCCGATCACCACGCCGTTCGGGCTCTACGACTGCGACGTGCCGTGCGACGCGTCGATCGCCGTCGTCGTGTCCGACGCGTCGGTGGCCGGCGACCTGCCCCGGCCGGCCATCCGGATCGAGGCGGTGGGCACCCAGATCCTCGAGCGGGTGTCGTGGGACCAGGGCACGATCACCCACGAGCCGCAGGTGCTCGGCCAGTCGGCGCACCTCTGGACGCGGACCAGCCTGCGCCCGGGCGACGTCGACCTCGCGCTGCTCTACGACGGCTTCACCTTCAACGCCGTGTCGTGGCTCGAGGCGCTCGGCTTCTGCGGCTTCGGCGAGGCCCAGGACTGGCTCGACGGCGGCCGGCGCATCGCCCTCGACGGCGAGCTCCCGGTCAACCCGCACGGCGGCCAGCTCTCCGAGGGCCGGACCCACGGCTACGGGTTCCTCTACGAGGCGATGCACGCAGCTGCGCCACGACGCCGGCGAGCGGCAGGTCGCCGACGCGACCACCGCGGTGGTCACCTCCGGCGGCGGCACGCCGTCGGGCGTGCTGCTCCTCCAGCGGGACGGCGCCTGATGGCGTCCGGCACGGTCACGGGGTTCGCTGCCTGATGACGGGCCCACAACTACATTGCCGGGATGGCCTCAGCGCTCGGTCGTACCGAAGGGGGAGTTGAGGTGTCGGAAGCTCCTCCGGTCGACGGTGACAAGCCCAACGGGCCTCGATCGCGCAAGGGCGTGCAGACCCGCGCCCGACTCGTCGACGCGGCCAAGACGGTGTTCGAGCGGAGCGGCTTCCTCGACGCCCGGATCTCCGACATCGCGGAGGAGGCCGGCCTCTCGCACGGGTCCTTCTACCACTACTTCGAATCGAAGGATGAGATCTTCCTCGAGGTCGCGGAGGCCCAGGAGGATCGGCTGAGCTCGCACTCGATCGTCGACAGCGGGCTGCTCGATCCGTCCACCGGGCGCGACGGTGCGCGAGCGGCTGCGGGCGTCGAACCACCGCTACCTCTCCGACTACCGCGACGAGGCGCGGATCATGGGCGTGATCGAGCAGGTGTCGCGCTACAACGACCAGGTTCGGTCGGTGCGCTTCGCCCGCCAGCAGAGCTACACCCGCCGGACCGAGGACTCCGTCCGGCGACTCCAGTCCCAGGGCCTGGCCGACCCCGAGCTCGACCCGACCATCGTGGCGCCAGGCGCTCTCGGCGATGGTCACCCGGTTCGCCGAGATGTGGCTCGTCCAGCACCTGCTCGACTGCGACTTCGACGAAGGGCGTCGAGCAGCTGACGATGCTGTGCGTGAACGCGCTGCAGCTGAAGGACCGCCCCAGCGACAAGGCACCGCGCTCCGTGCGACGCCTGACCTCCGGCCTGACCTTCCTGCGCACCGGGCGTGGGTCATCTGACCCGAACCTGGACACGGGCTCATGATTGTGACGTCAGCGTCGATAGGAGGATGGTCAGCGGTTCGACGCGAGGGGGGACCTCGGGGTGCGACGCTGGCACGGGCTGATCGACTCCTGGAGGAGAACCGATGTCGCACGAACGCGTCGTCCAGGCGCCGGACGCGGCGAGCGACGCTGCTCCTCGTCGCCCTGCTGGCCGTCATGGCGCTGCTCACCGCCGCCTGCGGGTCCGAGCTCGGGGCCGACAGGCAGCAGTCGACCAGCGACACGCCCGCCGGCGACACGGCCCCCGACGAGGGCACGCCGGTCGACGGCGGCAGCCTCGTCGTCGGCGTGGCCAACGACGCCACCGGCTGGAACCCGGTCGAGGCGCAGTGGGCCGACACCGGCAGCCTCGTCGGCTCGTCGGTGCTCGAGCCGCTGGCCACCATCGGTCCGGACAAGGGCGGCCAAGCCGTGGCTGGCCGACTCGTGGATCGCCAACGAGACCTTCGACTCCTGGGCCATCAAGATCCATCCCGACGTGAAGTTCCAGAACGGTGAGGCGCTGACGGCCGACGTGGTCAAGCGGAACCTCGACTTCTACGTGCACGGGCGCGCTGACGCAGCTCGCGCTGCAGCCGATGGTCAGCGACGTCCAGGTCATCGACCCGCTGACCGTCCAGGTCAACCTCAAGCAGCCGTGGGGCGCGTTCCCGAGCTCGTTACCTGGCCGAGACCTCGTACATGATGGCGCCGGCCATGCTCGGCGTCGCCGACCACGGGCCGGCCCACCCGATCGGCACCGGGCCCGTTCACGTTCGACAGCTGGCAGGCCGGCACGTCGTTCAAGGCCAAGAAGAACCCGACCTACTGGCAGGCCGGGCTGCCCCACCTCGACTCGATCGAGTTCCGGGTCATCTCCGACGAGACCTCCCGGGTGGCCGCGCTGACCGCCGGCGACGTGAACATGATCCTCACGACCAGCGCCGAGGACGCCAACGACGCTGGCCGGCCGCGACACGGTCGTCAAGGACTGGAGCACCGAGGACCAGTTCGTGATCACCAACACCTCGCCCCGATCGAGCGGCAAGAACAACCCGCTCGCCGAACCCCACGCCCGCAAGGCGCTGGCCCTGGCGACCGACCGCAACGCGGTGGCCGAGATCAGTGGGCGAGGGCATCGAGATCCCGACCTGGCCCGTGGTCGCCGAGCAGCCCGTGGGGCATGCCCGACGACCAGAACGGCTACGTCGACTTCGACCTCGATGCGGCCAAGGCGGAGGTCGCGGAGTACAAGGCGGACACCGGCGCCGCCACCGTCAGTTCTCGATCCTCGGGCCAGCCCGGCATCGAGGACGTCCGGATCATGCAGCTCCTCCAGAGCCAGTGGAAGGACGCCGGGATCGACATGAACATCGAGACCGTCGACCAGGGCGGCTTCATCACCCGCATCGTCACCGGCGACTTCCAGGCCGCCATGACGAAGAACTACAGCTTCGCCGACCCGGACCTGAACTACAGCTTCTGGTCGTCGACCACGGCCAAGGGCAACGGCAACCTCAGCATCAACTTCAGCCAGTACTGGACCCCGGCGATGGAGAAGAACCTCAACACCGGGCGGGAGAGCGGCTACATCGACATCCGCAAGAAGGCGTACGAGGAGCTGGTCCCGCAGCTCAACGCCAGCTTCACCAACATCTGGCTCTACCGCACCCCGTACTCGCTGATCGCCGATCCCGGCGTGAAGGGCCTGGCCAAGGCCCGGGCCGTCGGGCTTCGCCAACACCGAGCCCAAGACCTGGCTCGGCGACCTGTGGCGCAACGCCGAGCTGAGCGATCACCGTCACCCGACGGGTGACGAAAGGTCACCACGTCGGAGGCGCCTCGGGCCGAACCCCCCTTCGGATCGGCGCCTCCGGCGTAGGTCAACCGGCACCGACTGCGTGGGGATACCTGACGCTCCGTTAGGATCTCTAACCATGTTGTGCGCCGAGCGGGGGACCGTCGCCTGATGCTGACCCGACTCCTCCGCACCTACCTGCTGCCCTACCGCAACCTGTTGTTCGCAGTGGTCGTGCTGCAGTTCGTGCAGACCATGGCCACGCTGTTCCTGCCGACGCCTCAACGCCGACATCATCGACAAGGGCATCGCCACCGGCGACACGGCCTACATCTGGCGGATCGGCGCCATCATGCTCGGCGTCACGCTCGTCCAGGTGGTGTTCGCGATCGGCGCCGTCTACTTCGGCTCGAAGGCCGCCATGGGCTTCGGCCGCGACGTGCGCGACGGCGCTGTTCCACCAGGTCACCGACTTCTCGACCCAGGAGGTCGAGCCACTTCGGCGCGCCGTCGCTCATCACCCGCATCACCAACGACGTCACCCAGGTGCAGATGCTGGTGGTGATGACCTGCACGCTGCTCGTCGCCGCGCCGATCACCATCGTCGGCGGCGTCGATCATGGCCGTCCGCGAGGACGGCGCCGCTGTCGCTGATCCTGCTCGTCAGCATCCCGGCGCTCGTCGATCAGCGTCGGGCTCGTCATCGTCGCGGATGGTCCCGCAGTTCCAGGTGATGCAGGAGCGCATCGACCGCGTCAACCAGGTGCTGCGCGAGCAGATCACCGGCATCCGGGTGGTGCGGGCGTTCGTGCGCGAGCCCGACGAGGCCGAGCGCTTCGGCGAGGCCAACGACGACGCTCACCGAGACCTCGCTGACGGCCGGCCGGCTGCATGGCGTTCATGTTCCCGACCGTGATGCTCGTGCTGAACGTGTCGAGCGTCGCCGCGATCTGGTTCGGCGGCAACCGCATCGGCCAGCGGCGAGATGCAGATCGGCGCGCTGATCGCGTTCCTCAGCTACCTCATCCAGATCCTGATGTCGGTGATGATGGCCACGTTCGTGGCCGTCGATGGTGCCCCGTGCCGCGGTGTGCGCCGAGCGCATCCAGGAGGTGCTCGACACGCCGCTCGTCGGTCGTGGCCGCCGCCGACGCCGGTCACCGAGCTGGCCGACCGCGAGCTCGCTCGAGCTGCGCGACGTCGGGTTCAACTACCCGGGCGCCGAGTCGCCGGTGCTGTGCAACATCACGCTGCACGGCCCGGGCCGGGCAAGACCACGGCCATCATCGGCAGCACCGGCTCGGGCAAGACCACGCTGCTCAACCTGGTCCCCCGGCTCTTCGACGCCACCTCGCGGCGCGGTGCTGGTCGACGGCGTCGACGTGCGCGACCTCGAGCCCGAGCTGCTGTGGAGCCGCATCGGCCTCGTGCCCCAGAAGCCGTACCTGTTCTCGGGCACCGTGGCCAGCAACCTGCGCTACGCCGACCCCGACGCCACCGACGACGAGCTGTGGGCACGCGCTCGAGATCGCCCAGGCCGCCGACTTCGTCGCGGCCATGCCCGGCGGGCTCGACGGCCCGATCGCCCAGGGCGGCTCCAACGTGTCGGGCGGTCAGCGCCAGCGCCTCGCCATCGCCCGGGCGCTCGTGCGCAAGCCCGGGATCTACCTGTTCGACGACTCGTTCTCGGCCCTCGACCTCGCCACCGACGCCCGGCTGCGCGCCGCGCTGGCCCCGGTCACCGCCGACGCCACGGTGATCATCGTCGCCCAGCGGGTGTCGACCATCACCAACGCCGACCAGATCCTCGTGCTCGAGGACGGGCGTGAGGTCGGGCTCGGCACCCACGACGAGCTGCTCGAGACCTGTCCGACCTACGCCGAGATCGTGGCGTCGCAGATGAGCGCGGAGGAGGCGGCATGAGCGATCGACGAACGGCCGCTCCGCCGACGGCGACGGCTCGAACGGCTCGCCGAACGGCAGCCCGCCGCGCCGGACGGCGTCGACGACGAAGCCGGCGTTCGTCAAGCCGCCGCGGGCGAGCAGCGCAGCTTCGGCCCCGGCCGATGCTGGGCGTGCCGATCGAGAAGTCGAAGGACTTCAAGAACTCCACGCTGCCGGCTGGCCAACCGGCTGCGCCCCGAGTGGTCGGCGTCGTGGCCTGGTGCTCGTCCTGGCCGTCGTCAGCGTCACGCTGATCGTGTTCGGGCCCGAAGATCCTCGGCCACGCCACCAACATCATCGTCGCCGGCGTCGTTCGGCGGCAAGGGCATCGACTTCGGCGAGCTGCACCGCACGCTGCTGCTGGCCGCTGGTGCTCTACGTCGGCGTCGGCCGGCCTGGCCTACATCCAGGCGCTACATCCTGGCCGGCGTCGTGCAGCGCACGATGTACCGGCTGCGCGCCGACGTCGAGGACAAGCTCAACCGCGCTGCCGCTGCGCTACGTCGACCGCCAGCCCCGCGGCGACCTGCTCAGCCGGGTCACCAACGACATCGACAACATGGCCCAGAGCCTGCAGCAGACGCTGAGCCAGCTGCTCACCTCGGCGCTGACGATCGTCGGCGTGCTGATCATGATGTTCACCATCTCGCCGCTGCTGGCGCTGGTCGCGCTGATCACGATCCCGGTCTCGCTCTGCTCGATCAAGTTCGATCGCGGCCCGCTCGAAGACGCGGTTCGTCGACCAGTGGCGCAACACCGGCATGCTCAACGCCCAGGTCGAGGAGGCCTTCACCGGCCACTCGCTGGTGAAGGTGTTCGGCCGCCAGGCGCGACGTCGAGGAGCAGCTTCCGCGACAAGAACGAGGAGCTCTACGAGGCCAGCTTCGGCGCCCAGTTCATCTCCGGGATCATCCAGCCGGCGATGATGTTCCTCGGCAACCTGAACTACGTGGTCATCGCCGTGATCGGCGGCCTGCGGGTGGCGTCCGGGCCAGCTGTCGATCGGCGACATCCAGGCGTTCATCCAGTACTCCCGCCAGTTCACCCAGCCGCTCACCCAGCTGGCGTCGATGATCAACGTGCTGCAGTCGGGCATCGCCTCGGCCGAGCGGGTCTTCGAGCTGCTCGACGTCGACGAGCAGAGCCCCGATCCGGCCGAGCCGCTCGTCGACCCGGCCCCGAGCGGCCGGGTCGAGTTCGAGCACGTGTCGTTCTCCTACGACCCGGACAACCCGCTCATCCACGACCTGTCGCTCGTCGCCGAGCCGGGCGAGACGGTGGCCATCGTCGGCCCGACCGGCGCCGGCAAGACCACGCTGGTCAACCTGATCATGCGGTTCTACGAGCTCGACGGCGGCCGCATCACGCTCGACGGCCTCGACATCGCGAAGATGCGCCGCAGCGAGCTGCGCTCGAACATGGGCATGGTGCTGCAGGACACCTGGCTGTTCGGCGGCACCATCCGCGAGAACATCGCCTACGGCAACCTCGACGCCACCGAGGAGCAGATCCTCGAGGCGGCCCGGGCCACCTACGTCGACCGGTTCGTGCACTCGCTGCCCGACGGCTACGACACGATCATCGACGACGAGGGCGGCACGGTGAGCGCCGGCGAGAAGCAGCTGCTCACCATCGCCCGCGCCTTCCTCGCCGACCCGACCATCCTCATCCTCGACGAGGCCACCAGCTCGGTCGACACCCGCACCGAGGTGCTGATCCAGCAGGCCATGGCCGCGCTGCGCTCCAACCGCACCAGCTTCGTGATCGCCCACCGCCTGTCGACGATCCGCGACGCCGACACCATCCTGGTGATGGAGGCGGGCAGCATCGTCGAGCAGGGCAACCACGAGCGAGCTGCTCGCCGCCGGCGGCGCCTACTCCAGCCTCTACAACGCCCAGTTCGCCGCCCCCGCGGCCGAGATCGCCTGACCGACCGCGGGGATCTCCCCGCTCGGTTCAGGCCAGCTCGCGGTCGGCCCAGTCGACCAGCGTGGGCGCGAGCAGCGGCCACCGCGCGAACAGGCCTTCCTCCCGCGCCTCGGGGGTCGAGCGGTCGATCCACTCGGTGTCGTCCCACGGAGGTTCGACCAGGGTGGCGTTCGGCAGCAGCGAGGCCAGCGCCTCTGACGTGGCCCGGGTGTGGTGCATGTCGCTCGCCCCGCTGCGGAACACCAGCGTGGGCACGTCGAAGGCGCGGGCGTCCGCGTCGGGCAGGCCGGGCACCAGCTCGTCGCCGCACGGGCAGTAGGTCAGCAGCCAGCGCTCGAGCGTGGCGATGAACTCCTTCGGGTCCTGCTCGAGGAACCGCTGGCGGTTGGCCGGGGTGCGCTCGAGCACCTCCTGCCACACCGGGCAGCGCGACGACGGCCTCCATCCCACCGTTCCAGGCGGCCTGGATCGACTCCCCGCAGTAGTAGACGCCGATCGACATCAGCCCGAAGGTGCCCCCGCTGATCCACCACAGCGCCACGCCGCGAGCGACGTCGCGGTTGCGCACCGCGGTGAGCAGCGACACCCGCGACCCGCCCGACCCGCCGATGATCACCGCGGGCGCCATGTCGAGGTGGCGGAGCAGCCCGGCGAGGGTGTCCGCCTGCATGGCCGACTCGTTCTCGCCCGAGAAGCAGACGCTCGACCCGCCGACGTTGGGGCGGTCCCAGATCAGCACCTGCTTGCCGGCTCGGGCGAGCTCCTCGGCGAGCTGGCGCACGCCGGGCGAGTCCATGTTGAAGCGGCCTCCCGGGGTGATGACCCAGGGGTCGCCCTCCCCGACGATGTCGTAGGCGATGTCGAGGCCGTCGATCTCTGCGGTCGTCATGGCGGGCAGCGTACCCTGACGGAATCGTTAGAAATGGTCCGACCGCTCGCGGCCGAGCGAGCGGCTACCGTACGGACATACGTGCAGGTCAGTGCCGATCGACGTGCTCGAATCGAGGGAGTACGTTGACGGAGATGTTAGAAGAACTGTTCGTCGTCGACGCCGACAGCCACTGGTCCGAGCCGCCAGACCTCTTCACCAGTCGGGCCCCGGCCAAGTACCGCGATCGCGTGCCGCACGTCGAGGTGGTCGACGGCGAGCACACGTGGGTCTTCGACGGCCACGCCGTCGGCAAGGCCGGTGCCGGGGCGGTGATCGGTCTCGACGGCTCCAAGGAGAGCCTCGCCATCGCCCTCGAGACGTGGGTCAACAAGGACGTGCACGTCGGTGCCTACGACCCGGTCGAGCGGCTCAAGGTGCTCGACCGGTTCGGCATCGACGCCCAGGTGATCTTCCCGAGCACGATCGGCCTCGGCGGCCAGGACCTCGGCATGGTCGACGACGAGCAGCTGCGGCGGGCCACCATCGAGATCTACAACGACGGCATGGCCGAGATCCAGGCCGACTCGGCCAACCGCCTGCTGCCCCTGCCGCTCATGCCGGCATGGAGCGTCGACGCCTGCGTGTACGAGGCGCAGCGGGTGGCCGCCCTCGGCTGCCGCGGCGTCAACATGACGTGCGATCCCGACGACCTCGGCGCCCCCGACCTGGCCAACCGCGGCGTGGGACCCGTTCTGGGAGGTCGTGCGCCGACCTCGAGCTGCCGGTGCACTTCCACATCGGGGCCAGCGCCACGGCCATGACCTTCTACGGCCGGTACGGATGGGAGTCCCAGACCACGGGCACCCGGCTGGCCATCGGCGGCACGATGCTGTTCATCGGCAACGCCCGCGTGGTGGTCAACACCATCCTGTCGGGCATGTTCGACCGGCATCCCCGAGCTGCAGGTGGTGTCGGTCGAGAGCGGCGTCGGATGGATCCCGTTCATCCTCGAGACCATCGACTACGAGATGGCCGAGAACGCGCCCGACGAGCTGGCGAAGCTGGCGAAGCCACCGTCGGAGTACTTCCGCAGCAACCTCTACGCCACGTTCTGGTTCGAGAACAACCGCAACAAGCTGCCGGAGCTGATCGAGGCCGTCGGCGAGGACCGCATCCTCTTCGAGACCGACTTCCCGCACCCGACCTGCCTCTACCCCGACCCGCTCCCGGCGGTCGAGGACAAGATGGCCACGCTGGCGCCCGAGGTCACGGCCAAGATCATGGGCGAGAACGCCCGTCAGCTCTACAAGCTCTAGAGCCCGGGCAGCTCAGAGCCCGAGGAAGCCCTGCTGGATGACATGGGCGGCGGCGTCGACCTGCAACCGGTGTCCGCGGCCGGGCCCCGAAGGAGCTGAGCACGCCGAGGAGCACGAGCGCCTCGGTGTCGACGTCGCCGAAGCCGCGGGGCTCGAGGAACTCGGCGAGCTGCCGGCGACCCCAGTCGAGTGCCGGGGCGCTGCTCGACCGGGTGGCCGCGTCCTGGAGCGCGGCGTCGACCCACACCTGCAGGATCGCGGCCTCGTGGGACTGGGTGGCGTTGTAGCGCCGGAGCCAGCGACGCAGCGCGGCCCGCCCGGCCGGCCCTTGGTGCGCGGCCTCGGTCGGGATCTCGGACAGCACCACGAACACCGTCTGCATGGCGTTGGCCGTGAGCATCCGGGCCATGTGGTCCTTGTTCGTGAAGTAGCGGTAGAACGCGCCGTGGCTCACGCCGGCCGCCTCGACCACGTCGTCGACCCGGGCCTGGTGGTAGCCGAGCCGGACGAAGGCGTCGCGGCCCGACGTCCATCAGCGCGTCGAGGGTCTGGCGGCTGGCCCGGCTGAGCTCGTCGACCGACTCCCCCCGCCGGAACGCCTCACGGGTGACCGGGTCGAAGTGCAGGACCGCCGGCCGCTGGGGCGCCGGCGGGTGCACGTTGATGTCCCGGTCGAGGCCGAACAGCGAACGGTGGATCACGTCGGTCATCGCGTCGACGACCCGCTCCTCGGGGAAGGCCGTCGGGGAGGGCGGACCGGAGGATGCCGGCCATGTCGTCGGCCCTCGTCATGGACTCGAGCAGCAGGGTGATCACCGGGTCGAGCTGGCGGGGCGGCAGCGTGGTGGTGACCAGGCGCGAGTGGATGCGGGCGACGTTGCGCTGCTGCCACCGGACCGAGCCGGTGGCGACGACCTCGTCGCTCTGGGCCGCGGCCGGGTACTGGCGGAACGCGGGCTCGTAGCGTCGGTAGATCTCGGCGTGGCGGGCGACCCAGGCCCGGATGGCGTCCCACCCGGCCTGGTCGGGCCGCAGCAGGTCGAGCGCTTCGCTGGACGCGCTCAGCTGACGGGCCACCTGGCCGCTCAGGTGCTGGAACACGTCCTCCTTGCCGGAGAAGTACTGGTAGAAGGACGCCCGCGAGCAGCCGGCCCGTTCGGCGATCCGGTCGATGCTGCACCGGTAGAAGCCCTCTTCGCCGAACACCTGCAGCGCGGCCTCGAGGATGCGCTGCTGGGTGCGCTGGCCGCGCGCGCCCACCTGCGGGTTGGTGGCGAACGGCGCCCGGCGCACCGCCGAGTCCTCGTCGCCGGCGTGGGCGCCGACGTCCGCGGCAGCCGCCGGGGGCTCGCTACCGGAGCTCGTGAGGCGCGGAGCCATCGAAGGACCTGGGCGAACGCACGCCGCAGGCTAACAGTTGACGCACCTGTCAGCCGCGAACGGACCGATCTCGGCGCGACGGAGGCGAGGAAGCTTCGGCGAGATCGACCGGAGACGCCTTTGCCAGCATGGTGTCGGTGTCGAGCCTCCAGAACCGCTCGAAAACCAGAGTTGACGTCACTGTTAGATAATCGTAGGGTGCGTTCATGAGCAAGCTTTGCGACTACATGGTCTTCGACGCCGACAACCACCTGTACGAGACGGAGGACGCGTTCACCCGTCACCTCCCGTCGAAGTACACGCAACGCGGTCGACTACGTGCAGGTGCGGGGCCGCACCAAGATCATGCTCCGGGGCCAGGTCAGCGAGTACATCCCGAACCCGACGTTCGAGGTCGTGGCCCGACCGGGCGCCCAGGAGGAGTACTTCCGCATCGGCAACCCCGAGGGCAAGTCGTACCGCGAGATCATCGGCGAGCCGATGAAGTCGATCCCGGCGTTCCGGGAGCCCGGGCCCCGCGTCGAGCTGATGGACGAGCTCGGCGTCGACCGGTCGCTGATGTTCCCGACGCTGGCCAGCCTGCTCGAGGAGCGCCTGCGCGACGATCCCGAGCTGATCCACGCCGTCATCCACTCGCTGAACGAGTGGATGTACGAGGAGTGGAGCTTCAACTACGAGGACCGCATCTTCGCCACGCCGGTCATCACCCTGCCGATCGTCGACAAGGCCATCGAAGAGCTCGAGTGGGTGCTCGAGCGGGGCGCCAAGACGGTGCTGATCCGACCGGCTCCGGTCCCCGGCTTCCGCGGCTCGCGGTCGTTCGGGTTCGAGGAGTTCGACCCCTTCTGGCAGCGCCGTCGTCGACGCCGACATCCTCGTGTCGATGCACGCCTCGGACAGCGGCTACTCCCGCTACCAGGGCGACTGGACCGGCCCGCAGGAGATGCTGCCGTTCCGTCCTGACGCCTTCCGCATGATGACGTCGGGCAAGCGCCCGATCGAGGACACGATGTCGGCGCTGATCTGCCACGGCGTGTTCACCCGGTTCCCCGACCTGCGGGTGGCCTCGGTCGAGAACGGCGCCGACTGGGTCGTGCCCTACCTCCACCACCTCGGCGGACACGTACCGCAAGATGCCCCACGCGTTCGGCGAGGACCCGGTCGAGGCCTTCCGTCGGAACATGTGGGTCAGCCCGTTCCACGAGGACGACATCGGCGGCCTCATCGAGGCCATCGGCGTCGAGAAGGTCGTGTTCGGGTCGGACTTCCCCCACCCCGAGGGCCTGGCCGAACCGTGCAGCTACCTCGACCACCTCCCGGCCGGCCTGTCCCACGACGACCTCGCCGCCATCATGGGCGGCAACCTGGCCGAGGCCATGCGCGTCACCACGTCGGTCTGACCGGTGTCGATCGGTAGCGACAACGCGATCTCCTACGACCCCTACGACTTCGAGGTCGACGCCGATCCGTACCCCGTCTGGCGGCGGATGCGGGAAGAGGTACCGCTCTACTACAACGAGAAGTACGACTTCTACGCGCTGAGCCGCTTCGACGACGTCGAGCGGGGGCTGATCGACTGGGAGACGTACCGCTCGGGCAAGAGCGACATCCTCGAGCTGATCAAGGCCGACATCGAGTTCCCGTCCGGGCATCATCCTGTTCGAGGACCCGCCGCAGCACGACGTGCACCGCAGCCTGATGTCGCGGGTGTTCACGCCCAAGAAGATGCAGGCGCTCGAGCCCAAGGTGCGGGAGTTCTGCGCCCGTTCGCTCGATCCGCTCGTCGGCTCGGGTGGGTTCGACTTCATCGCCGACCTCGGTGCCCAGATGCCCATGCGCACGATCGGCATGCTGCTCGGCATCCCCGAGCAGGACCAGGAGGCCATCCGCGAGGTGCTCGACGCCAACCTGCGCCTCGAGGACGGCCAGGACACGTTCGTGCCCGACGACGACTTCGCCAGCGGCGAGATGTTCGCCGACTACGTCGACTGGCGGGCCCAGCACCCGTCCGACGACCTGATGACCGAGCTGCTCACGGCCGAGTTCGAGGACGAGCACGGCGTGACCCGCACGCTGACCCGCGAGGAGGTGCTCACCTACATCACGCTCATCGCCGGCGCCGGCAACGAGACCACCACGCGGCTGATCGGCTGGACGGGCAAGGTCCTCGCCGAGCATCCCGACCAGCGGCGGGAGATCGCCCAGGACCGCTCGCTCGTCGCCCCGGCCATCGAGGAGCTGCTGCGCTTCGAGCCGCCCTCACCCGTGCAGGCCCGCTATGTCGCCCGCGACGTCGAGGTCCACGGCCAGACCGTGGCCGAGGGCAGCGCCATGCTGCTCCTGGTGGCGTCGGCCAACCGGGACTCGGACCAGTTCCCCGACGGCGATCGGTTCGACATCCACCGCAAGATCGGCCACCACGTCACGTTCGGCTACGGCATCCACTTCTGCCTGGGTGCCGCCCTCGCTCGGCTCGAGGGCCGGGTGGCGCTCGACGAGGTGCTCAACCGCTTCCCCGAGTGGGAGGTCGACTGGGACCACGCCGTGCAGGCCCGCACCTCGACCGTGCGCGGCTGGGAGACCCTGCCCGTCCTCACCCCCTGATCCCTGGCCTGACCGAACTTGCGGGGCTCAGCGCCGGATCTACGACGTCAGCCCAGCGAAGTGGGTCAGGCGCCCGCAGCACCAGCGGCGGGGACCCTGGATCGTCGACTAGTTCGATGTCATACTAAATCGTCCCGTTCTCGCGCATCCGGCGCGTGACCCGGTCTCGAACGGAACTCTCTCGTGACAGATCTGCTGACGGCGAACCTCTTCCGCGACCGTTCCGTGCAGGATGATCCGTACCCCTACTTCGACGCGTTGCGGTCGGAGTCACCGGTCTGGCGGGAGCCGCACTACGGCGTCTTCATGGTGACCGGCCACGACGAGGCGCTGGCGGTCTACAACGACTCGACGAGGTTCTCCTCGTGCAACGTCGTGAGCGGACCGTTCATGCGGTTCCCCGAGCCGTTCGTGGGCGACGACGTGAGCGACATCATCGAGCGCCACCGCGAGATGCTGCCGTTCAGCGACCAGCTGCCCTCCTTCGACCCTCCTCGCCACGACATCCACCGGGCCCTGATGATGCGCCTCCTGACCCCCGGGCGGCTGCGGGCCAACGAGGAGTTCATGGAGCTCCTCGCGGACCGCCAGCTGGACCCGCTCGTCGCCGAGGGCGGGTGCGAGTTCATCCGCGATTACGCCGCGCCGTTCGCGCTGTTGGTGATCGCCGACCTGGAAGGCGTCCCCGAGTCGGATCACGGGCTGTTCACCGAGCGACTCACCAACCTGCCCGAGGACATGGAGCACAAGCCGCTCGAGTTCCTCTACGAGCAGTTCACGGCCTACATCGAGGATCGTCGGCGCTCGCCGCGCGACGACATCATGACGGCGATGGCCACGGCCACGTTCCCGGACGGGACCACCCCCGAGGTGAACGACGTCGCCCTCCTGGCCGCGAACCTCTTCTCGGGCGGGCAGGAGACCACCGTCCGGCTGCTGTCGTTCGCGCTGCGGATCATCGCCGAGCGACCTGACATCCAGGACCTGCTGCGGAGCGATCGCGATCGCATCCCGAACTTCATCGAGGAGACGCTGCGCTACGAGAGCCCGCTCCGCGTCCAGTTCCGCATGGCCCGGGTCCGCACGGAGGTCGCCGGCGTCGACATCCCCGCGGGCGGCACGATGATGCTCCTGCCGGGAGCCGCCAACCGGGATCCGCACCTGTTCGAGGAGCCCGACGTGTTCGACCTCGACCGCCCGAACGCCAAGTACCACGTGGCCTTCGGACACGGCGTCCACCACTGCGCCGGCGCCCACCTCGCACGAGCGGAGGGCCGGGTCACCCTCAACCGCATCCTCGACGCCACGTCGAACATCGCCATCTCGGAGGCGGCGCACGGTCCGGCCGACGCCCGCCGCTACTCGTACCTCCCGACGTACTTCCTCCGCGGGCTGGCCCGGCTCGAGCTGGAGCTCACCCCGGCCTAGGCCGAGGCCGAGGCCGCGGCCCCGGTCAGCCGGGTCGGCTCAGCTGCTCTCGCGGGCCGACGCCCCCATCAGGAGCTTGAGCTGGGACGCCGGCGGGCCGGCGGTGGTGCCGCCGTCGACCGGCAGCACGATGCCGGTCACCTGGGCCGAGCGGTCGCTGGCCAGGAAGACGGCCGCGTCGGCGACGTCCTCCGGTCGGCCCTGGCGAGGCAGCGGCTGGGTGAACTTCAGCACCGCGTCCATGTCGTAGCTGGTCATGGCGGTCTGGATCTGGCCGGGAACGAGGCAGTTGACCCTGATCCCGTACTGCGCGACGTCGAGCGCGATCGACCGCGAGGCGTGGATCACCGCCGCCTTCGTGGCCCGGTAGGTGACGAGCCCGGCTCCGGCGTTGATGCCGGCGGTGGAGGACGTGTTGATGATCGACCCTCCGCCGTTGGCCTTCATGTGGAGGGCGGCGCGCTGGCAGCCGAGCAGCACGCCCAGCACGTTGATGTTCACCACCCGGGTGAAGTCGCTGAGGTCGTCGTGCAGGAAGCGCTGCATCGCGCTGGCGACGCCGGCGTTGTTGGCCATCACGTGGAGGCCGCCGAACCGCTCGACGGCGAAGTCCACGAGCGCCTGCACCTGGTCGGCGTCGGTCACGTCGGTCCGCTTGAAGGCGGCGGCGTCGCCCAACGACGTGGCCAGCGCCTCACTGGCCTCGGCGTCGATGTCGGCGATGACGACCTGGGCGCCTTCGGCGACGAAGCGCTCGACGCAGGCGCGACCGATGCCGCTCCCGCCGCCGGTGACGACGGCGACCTTCCCTGCGAGCTCATCAGACATCGGTTGCTCCTCGTGGTGCGTCGGTGGGTTCGGACGATCCGTTGCGCATCCCCGCGCCGACGCCACTGGTGGCGTGGAGCGCAGCGAGGTAGCCGAAGACCATCGTGTTGGCGATGCTCGCGCCCGGACCGAGGTAGTGGCGGCCCATGACCGTGGCCGTGTTGTTGCCCGTGGCGTACAGCCCCTCGATCGGTTCGTCCTGTTGGTCGAGCACCCTGGCGTGCTCGTCGGTCACGAGACCGCCGCACGTGCCGATGTCGCCGGGCACGACCTCGACGGCGTAGTACGGCGCCTCGTCGATCGGCCCGAGGCAGGGGTGCACCTTGTGGTTCGGGTCACCGAGCGCCCGGTTGTACGCCGAGTCGCCTCGTCCGTAGTCGGGGTCGGTGCCCTGCGCCGCGTGGAGGTTGAAGCGCTCGACCGTCTCGGCCAGCCCCACCTCGTCGATCCCGCACATCCGGGCCAGGTCGTCGAGCGTCCAGGCCTGCTTGAGCCGACCGCTCTCGAGCAGCTTGCGCGGGAAGCGACCCGGGCTCGACCGCAGATGGGCGTAGCGCTTGCGATAGCGATCGTCGAAGATCAGCCAACAGGGCACGGCCCGACTGGTGCGGTCCCGGGCGTACATCGCCTTGCCCACCTCCATGTACGAGTTCGACTCGTTCACGAACCGCTGTCCGTTGGCATCGACGTAGATCGTGCGGGGCCGCTGGCGGGCCTGGTCGAGCGTCGACTGGCCGAACTTGCCGGTGCGGGGTGCGGGCAGCCACCACGCCTCGTCCATCAGGGCGGTCTGGGCGCCGAGCTGCATCGCGGTGCGTAGCGCCTCGCCGGTGTCGCCGGGGTTGGCGATCGACCACTTGGCGGGCTTCTGCTCTCCGCCGTACTCCCCCCGCATGGCGGGGTTGTGGGCGAAGCCGCCGGCCGCGAGCAGCACGCCCTGACGGGCTCTGACCGACACGGGAGCTCCGTCGCGCACGGTGCGGACCCCGACGACGCGGTCGTCCTCGACGATCAGCTCCTCGAGCGGGGAGTCGGTCCACACCGAGACGCCACGGTCGAGCGCGATAGCGAGCATCTGCCCGATGAGCGAGGCGCCGTTGGTGAGCAGCGCCTGCCCCCGAGCGCGGGCCGCGAAGGTGCGGATCGCGACCCGGGCCGACACCGCGAACGCGCCGAGGCTGCGGTTGTAGTTGGACAGCGATCGGGCCTCGTTCGTCATCACCGCGAGGCCGAGGCTCTGGGCCAGGCCCGGCTGGAGCTTCTCGAGCCAGTCGCCGAGCGCTCGACCGTCCCAGGGATCCGGCTCGACCGCCCGGCCCTCGTCGACGCCGCCCTTGGCGTTCGAGTAGTAGTCGCTGTAGCCGAGGCAGTACGCGAAGCCGACCCCGAGGCCCTGGAGGAACGAGATCATCTTCGGGCCCGCGGTGAGGAACGCGTGGCGACGCTCGAATGACGACGCGGGACCGACGTCGCCGACCACCGCCTCGAAGTGGGCCATGCCGTCCTCGTAGGAGTCGGGGATGCCGGCGGCTCGCATCACCGGGTTGTTCGGGACCCAGACGACACCACCGGACATGCAGGTCGATCCCCCGATCAGCGCCTGCTTCTCGAGCACGAGCGCGCGGGCACCGGCGGCGCTGGCCGTGAGCGCCGCCACCATGCCCCCGCCCCCCGAGCCGACGATCACGAAGTCGACGGTGGCATCCCACTCCGTCATCTCAGTTCCCCCTCGCCCGCGGACGGGCTGGTCGCACGCCGGAGCGCCTGGCTCCCTCCGGACTGTTGACAGATACTACGACATCAAAGTAAAAAGGAAAACCACCAACGGGGATGGAGGTCGGATGACCGCTCACACAGGCACGCTCACGTATCCCGCCGAGGGCTTCGGACCGCCGAAGGACCGTCGGGCACAGGCCACCGGATCGGTCGGCCTGCCCGCCGGCACCGAGGTCTTCTCGGCCGACGACCACATCTCGCTGTCGGAGGACATCTTCTACGAGAACTTCCCCGCGGCGCTGAAGGAGCAGGCGCCCCGCGTCGTGTTCGAGGACGGCGCGTGGAACCTCGCCATCGGCGGGAAGACCTTCCTGCCCCGGGAGTTCACCGCCGTGCTGATGCAGTACGACCCGCTGTCGGGTGCCGCCACCAACGACGGTGAGGCCCGGATGCGCGAGCTCGAGTCGGACGGCGTCCACCGCGAGCTTGCGTTCCCCAACGCGCTGCTGGGCCTGATGGGCTGGCCCGACAAAGAGGTCCGTGAGCTGTGCTTCCGCATCTACAACCAGCACATCGCCGAGCTGCAGGATCGCTCGAACGGCCGCTTCTACGGCGTCGCGATGGTCAACTGGTGGGACGGTGAGGGCTGTCGGCGGACGCTCGCGGAGGCGAAGGACCTCGGCCTCAAGACCTTCTGGCTGCCGCTGAAGCCGGGCGCCGGCGACGACGGCAAGCCCATCGACTACAACTCGCCGGCGATGTACCCCGTGTGGGAGGCGATCGAGGAGAGCGGGCTCCCGGTGGCGCACCACATCGGCGAATCGCCCCTGGCCTCCCCGTGCCGGGACAACTCGGTCCTCGTGGGGATGGTGCACAACGTCGCCCCGTTCCGCGAGATGTTCGGGCGCTACGTGTTCGGCGGGATCCTGGATCGCAACCCCGGCCTGCGCGTCGGCTGGTTCGAGGGCGGCATCAACTGGGTCCCCGCCGCGCTCCAGGACGGCGAGCACCTCTACGCCTCGCTCCAGCACATGGCCGATCACAAGATCGAGCACGAGGTCGCGCACTACTGGCAGCACCACATGTACGCCTCGTTCGTGGTCGATCCGCTCGGGCTCGAGATGATCGACCGGATCGGCGCCGACCGGGTGATGTGGTCCTCGGACTACCCGCACAACGAGAGCACCTTCGGCTACTCGGAGCGCTCGCTGGCCAGCGTGGTCGAGGCCGTCGGGCCCGAGGTGGCGGTCGACCTGGTCAGCTCGAACGTGAAGGCCTTCCTCGGTCTCGAGCGCTGATGACCGACGTGCTCGCACCGATGCCGGCCGGCCTCGATGCGCCGGCCCGACCCGATCTCGCCCGGATGCGCCACGACCGGGGCGAGCGGCTCCGGTGGGGCATGACCGAGAGCGGCCTCGATGCGCTGGTGCTGCTCTCCAACGCGAACGTGTCGTACGCCACCGGGGCGAGCTGGCCGCTGAGCGACGCCGGTCGCGGCAACGTCGAGCGCCCGGTCGCCGTCGTGCTGGCGGACGACGAGATGCCGCACCTGTTCACCCCCTTCCTCGAGGACGCGGCCCGGGAGCTCGACCTCGACGACGACCACCTGCACGGTCCGACGTACCTCGACGTCGCCGAGGGCGTCGACGCGTTCGGGGCGGCGCTGGCCGACCTGCTCCCGGCGTCGAGCACGATCGCCTTCGACGAGGTGACCGGCGCGATGCACCGGGCCCGGACTCGGCTGTTCGCCCACTGGCCGCCCCGGGCCGCCAGCGAGGTGGTGAACGCCGCCCGCCTGACCAAGACGCCCGATGAGCTCGCCTGCCTCCGCCACGCGCTCTGGATCACCGAGCAGGCCATGGCCGAGGTCCAGGCCGGGCTCGTGCCCGGGGCCCGCCAGACCGACCTCACCGCGACCTTCCTGCACCGGGTCTTCGAGCTCGGCGCCGAGGCCAACGTGCTCGATCCGATCTGGCAGGTGATGCCGAACCGGCAGGCCGACCTGCCGTGGACGGTGCACGGCGACATCGCCTGCCCCCTGCTGAGCACCGAGCGCACGCTGGCCGAGGGCGACGTCCTGTGGGTCGACACCGGCATCATGTACCGGGGCTTCCACTCCGACTTCGGCCGCACCTGGGTCGTCGGCAAGGAGCCGACCGCTCGACAGCAGGCCCAGCACCGGCGCTGGCTCGACATCGACGCCGCGGTGCGCGACGTCATGCGGGCCGGGGTACCGGCGTCGGACCTGACCGCGGCCGCCAAGCAGGTGTGCGATGGCGAGCCGCCCTGGATGGCGCACTTCTACCTGGGGCACGGCCTGGGCCTCGAGAGCGCGGAGTCGCCCTACGTCGGGACCGACCTCGGCGACGGCTACGACCGGCAGAACGTCCTCGCCGCCGGCACGGTCCTCGTGATCGAACCGGTCGTGTGGGACGAGGGCCACAGCGGCTACCGGTCGGAGAACGTCTACGTCATCACGGAGGACGGCAGTGTCAGCCTCACCGACTACCCGTATGACCCCTATGGCGACTGAGCCGGTCCCCGACGGTCTTGCGCTGCGCCAGGGCCGACGGGCCCGGCTCCTCGACGCGATGGAGGCCCACGACCTCGACCTGCTCGTCCTCGGACGGGTCGCCAACATCCGCTACGCCTCGGGTGTCCCGATCCTGTGGAACGCCGGAACCCGACCGTTCGGTCCCGGCTGCGTCGTCGTCCGCGAGAGCGAGGAGATCTACCTCCTCAGCACGTGGGACGAGGGTGTGCCGGAGGAGATCGCCCACGACCACCTCTTCGGGATCACCTGGAACCCGATGAACTTCGTCAAGCTGCTCAAGGGCATCGACACCGAGGCCCGGCCCCGTCGGGTAGGCACCGACGCCATGTCGCCGCTGTTCGCCCAGCTGCTGCCGATGGCCTTCGCCGACGCGGAGATCGTCGACGGCAGCGCCGCCCTGCGATCGGCCCGACGCACCAAGACGGCCGAGGAGATCGACGCCGTTCGCGGCGCCATCGACGTGGCCGAGAAGGCGATCGCCGTCGCGTTGGGCGAGCTGCGTCCCGGGGTGAGCGAGCGCGAGCTCACCGGCGTGTTCATGGACGCCATGGCGTCGAGTGGCGTGACGACGCCGGCGACCCAGGACGTCGTCCGCATCACCTCCGCCGGCCGGCGGTCGGCCGAGGCCGGCAGCCACGATGTCCGGGCCGGTGATCTCGTCGCCTTCGATGCCGGTGTCGTGGCGGACGGCTACGCCGGCGAGGTGGGGCGCACCTGGCCCGTCGAACCCCACGGGAGCTCGCCGGCGGTCGACGACCTCTACCGTCGCGCCGACGACCTGCGGGAGCACCTGCTCGCCGCGTGCCGGCCCGGAGCGTCGGGCTCCGACCTGCTCGATGCCTACCGCACGGCGGGCGAGCCGCTGCCCGTCGCCCCCGTGGCTCGCGGCCTGGGACTCGGCTTCGACGACCCGGTGATCGTGCGCGACCTGCCGAAGACCGCGTCGATGGAGGCCCTCGACCCGGGGGTCGTCCTTGTGGTCACCGCCTCCGTCACCGACGACGCCGTCGGTACGGTCGTGACGCACGAGGCGATCCACATCACCCCCGACGGTCCCGAGGTGCTCACGACGAGCCCGTTCTGGAACCGCCAACGATCAGGAGCCCAGCGATGACCGACAGCGAGACCGACCCCGAAACGGACTGGATCCTCTACGAGAAGGATCGGGCCACCAAGATCGCGACGCTCACGTTGAACCGGCCGGAGCGCCTCAACGCGCCGACCATCGGCATGCGGCTCCGATACGCCGATCTGCTGCATCAGGCCAACATCGACGACGACGTGAAGGTCCTCGTGGTGCGGGGGGCCGGCGACGACTTCGGAACCGGGCAGGATCTCCCGGAGTTCATGGAGGCCGTGCGCTCCGACGACGGCCTCCTGCGCGAGGTCCAGCTCGAGGACGCCGACGTCACCTACCCGCCCCGGCGGAACTTCCGCCACGGGGCCACGACCACCATGCAGTGGTTCACCGACCCCCGAGGGGGCTGCCGCACGCTGCAGGAGTTCAAGAAGATCAGCATCGTCGAGGCCAAGGGCTACGTGTACGGCTGGCACTTCTACCAGGCCGGTGACGCCGACCTCGTCATCGCGTCGGACGACGCCCTCTTCGGCCACGCCGCCTTCCGCTACGCCGGAGCGGCGCCCCGGATGTGGTGGTGGGCCATGTCGATGGGCCTGCGGAAGTTCCAGGAGATGGTCTTCACCGGTCGGCCGTTCACGGCCGCGGAGATGGCCGAGCTGGGCTTCGTGAACAGCGTCGTGCCGCGCGACCAGCTGGAGGACGAGGTCCAGAAGTACGCGCTGGCCTGCGCCCAGAACCGTCCGTCCGACGTCATCTTCATGCAGAAGGCGTTCTTCGAGGTCATGAAGCAATTCCAGGGCGAGTACATGGGCAGCCTGGTCAGCGGCATGCTCGAGTCGATGGCGGGCTACGGCCGGCCCGATGCCGGCGAGCTCAGCACCGACGACGCGATCGACCAGGGCCTGACGAAGTCCGTGAAGGACTTCGACAGCCGGTTCCCGCCGGAGTGGCGCCTCAGCAAGCAGGGTCGGGAGCAGGCCGAGTGACCGAGGCGGCGGCGAGCCCGCCGCTGTCAGGCTTCGTCGTTGTCGACCTCTCGACCGGCATCGCCGGCGCGTACTGCACGAAGCTCCTCGCCGACGGCGGCGCCGAGGTCATCAAGGTCGAAACCCCGGAGGGCGATCCCCTGCGGCGCTGGTCGGCGTCCGGGGCCGAGATCCCCACCGGCGACGACGGAGCGCTCTTCAGCTTCCTCTCGTCGACGAAGCAGAGCGTGATCGCCGACCCGGACCGCGACGGCGACCTCGATGAGGTGCGGGCGCTGCTCGAGCGGGCCGACGCGGTGGTGTGGTCGAGAGGCTCCCGCCTCACGAGCAACCCGGCGCTGACTCCGGAGGCGATCCGGCGCGACGCCCCTCACCTGACCGTCACGACCATCACGCCCTTCGGCCTGGAGGGACCGTGGTCCGATCGCGCCGCGACGGAGTTCACGCTGCAGGCCTGGTCGGGTGGGATCATCGGACTCGGTCGGGGCTCGCAGGACCGGGCCCCGGTGTACGTCGGCGGCCAGATCGGTGAGTGGCTCACCGGCACGCAGGCGGCCATCGCCACGATGGCCTCGCGGCAGCGGGCGCAGACCGACGGGCCGGGCGAGCTCGTCGACGTGTCCATGCTCGAGACGATCGCGCTGGGCCTCACCTACTACCCGGTGACCTACGTCGACATGGTGGGCCGGCCGTTCCGGAGCGGGCGCTCCATCGTGACGCCTGGAGTCGAGCGCACCGCCGACGGCCTGGTCGGCCTGGGCGTCGGCACCGGCCAGCAGTGGCTCGACTTCTGCGTGATGGTGGACCACGCCGAGTGGATGGAGGACCGAAAGCTGTTCGCCAACCGGGGTCACCTCAAGCCGGACATCGCGGCGTGGATGGCCGAGCGCACGACCGCGGAGATCCTCGACCTCGCCGGCGACTTCCGCATCCCGCACGCCCCGATCGGCACCGGGGCCACGATCCCCGTGACCGACCACTTCGTGGCCCGCGGGTCCATCGTCGACGACGCGCGTGGTGGGTTCGTCGAGCCTGGTCGCCCCTATCGGTTCGACCCTCCGCTGCTCCGCGCCGCGTCGGCGGCCCCGTCGCTGGGCCAGCACGACGACGGGCCCGGTGAGCCACGTGCCGATGCGCTCCCCGCGAGCGCCGCACCAGAGGCGCCGAGCCCACAGCCGTACCAGGGTCTGCGGGTGCTCGATCTGACCTCGTTCTGGGCCGGCCCGCTGTGCACCCACGTGCTGGGGATGCTGGGCGCCGAGGTGCTCCACATCGAATCTACCGCCCGGCCCGACGGCACCCGCCTGCTCGCCGGCCTGCGCTTCTCGGAGCCGAACTGGTGGGAGCGGTCGGGGATCTTCTCCGGGCTCAACACCAACAAGAAGAGCGTGACCCTCGACCTCACCACCGATCGAGGCCGTGAGCTGATCCGCCGGCTGATCGCGACGTGCGATGTCATCGTGGAGAACAACACGCCGCGCGTGCTCGAGCAGCTGGGCCTCGGCTTCGAGGAGGTCCGGGCCATCCGCCCCGATGTCGTCATGGTCCGGATGCCCGGCTTCGGCCTCGACGGGCCCTGGCGGGACAACCCGGCGTTCGCCTTCGTGATCGAGGATGCCGCCGGGCTGACGTGGATGACCGGCCACGCGGACGAGACCCCCATCTCGCCCTACTGCGTCGGCGATTCGAACGCCGGCAACCACGCGCTCTGCGCGCTCCTGCTCGCCTTGGAGCACCGGCGCCGCACCGGCGAGGGCGTCCTCGTCGACGCGTCGATGGTCGACGCCGCGCTCAACGTCGCTGCGGAGCTGGTCGTCGAGCAGTCGGCGTACGGCGCGCAGCTCGGGCGGGACGGCAACCGTGGGCCGACGGCCGCTCCCCAGAACCTGTACCTGACCGCGGATCGAGACGAGCAGGGTGAGCGCGATGCCTGGGTGGCCATCGCCGTCGCCACCGACGACCAGTGGCTGGCGCTGCGGGAGGCGCTCGACCGCCCGGACTGGGCGATGGACCCGAAGCTGGTCTCCGTGGCCGGTCGCCGCCAGCACCACGACGCCGTCGACGACCACCTGTCGGCCTGGTGCGGTGAGCGGAGCGGCGACGACATCGTCGACTGCCTCTGGGGGGCCGACGTCCCGGTGGCCAAGGTGCTGCAACCTCACGAGCAGGCGACCCTCGCCCAGCTGCAGCACCGGGGGTTCTTCGAAGCGGTCGACCGGCCCTTGACGGGGGTCGCGCGCCACGGCACCGTGCCCTTCCGGTTCTCGCGGGGTCCCGACCGGTTCCACCGCGATCCGGCTCCGTTGCTCGGCGAGCACACCGACCAGGTGCTCCGTGACCTCGGCGTCTCCGACGACGAGCTGGCCGAGTTGCGCGACCTCGGCGTGATCGGGACCATCCCCGAGGCGGCCACTCGGAAGTGAACCTGGCGGCGCGCGAGGCTCGGCGGTCGAATCTGTCCGTGAGCCGAGCGAAGTAGGCTCACCCGATGCCCCACCCGCTCGTGTACGACCCGGTCGAAGCGTCGCGGGAGCGCTGGGTCCAACAGGGCTGGGGTGACACGGCCGCGGGCATGGCGGCGGTCGTCTCGGTGATGCGGGCCGAGCAGATCTTCCTCAACCGGGCGGCCACCATCCTGCGCCCGCTCGGGCTGACCTTCGCCCGCTACCAGGTGCTCGGCATGCTGCGTTGGACCGGCCCGATGACGCTCGGCGCGCTCGGCCACCGGCTGTGGATCACTCCGGCGACCGTGACCAGCGCCGTCGACCGGCTCGAGAACGCCGAGCTGAGTCGCCGGGTCGCCCACCCCACCGATGCCCGGGCCACGCTGGTCGAGATCACGGTCAAGGGCCGGCGCCTCTTCGACCGTGCGGTCGAGGCGTTGAACGACGACCTGTTCGGGACCGTCGGGCTCGACGAGCAGGAGCTCGACCTCCTCGTCGGGCTCATCGGGAAGATCCGTGCCGCCGAAGGCGACGTCGTCGCATCGGGACCGAGCCGCTCCAAGCCCTGATCACGGAAGTTCCTTCCGTTCTCGTCCGACCTACGTCCCTCGTGGGTACGAAACTCGGACACGAACGGTGGGCACGGTGAGCGGGGCGGCCGTCCCTAGCCGTCCCTAGGCGGATGGAGATCCCGGGCGGCGACCCGTTGCGATCGCATCCTGTACGAGACCGATGGCCCAGGTCACCGCGGTGATGGCGTCGGCCGAGTCGAGGCCCCAGTCGCCGGCCAGCCGCTCGTAGGTGCCCATGCTCCACAGCACGTCGAACACCGCGGCGGCGATGGCCTGGTCGCCGTCGGGCCACCCCTCGGTGCGCGGCCCGACGGCGGCGAGCAGCGCGTCACGTTGGCGCTGGCCGGTCGAGGCGAGCGTGGGGTCGTCGGGCGTGCGGGGCTCGAGAGGGAACGCCGACACGAACTCGAGGATCTGGGTGGTGAAGCGCTGCAGGTCGTCGAGCCGCAGCCCTTCGAGGTCGACGCCGGCCTGCTGCTCGAGCTCGGCCATCACCGCGTCGCGCAGGGCGCGCTCGTTGGCGAAGTACCGGTAGACCGTGCGCTCGTTGACGCCCGCTCCCTGGGCCACCGCGCGCACGGTCAGCGCGCCCCAGTTCCAGATCGGCTGGCCGTGGAGGATCTCCGCGCCGGCGGCCACGATGCGGGCCCGGGTCTCCGCCGCTCGCTGGCGGCGCACCGGGCTGTCGTAGGCGCCGGCGTCGGACCGGTTCGCCGGATGCCTCGGCCGACGGCTCCCGGCGATCGTCGTCGCTCACGGCGTGCTGTCCGCTGCCGGACGCGTCGGCGCCCGTCGATGCAGCTCGACGATGTGCGACGGGCTCAGCGGCAGGTGGGTCACCCGCACGCCGAAGGGGGACAGCGCGTCGGCCACCGCGTTGACCACGGCGGGCGGCGCGCCGATGGCGCCGCCCTCGCCCACGCCCTTGTAGCCACCCGGCCCCGGGCTCGGGCGTCTCGATGTGGCCGTACTCGATGATCGGGCACCTCGGCCGCGGTGGGCAGGAGGTAGTCCATGAACGTGGTGGCGGTCGGGTTGCCGTCCTCGTCGTAGGAGAGGTGCTCGTACAGCACGCCGCCGATGCCCTGCACCGTGCCCCCGGCGATCTGGCCCTCGACCACGTTCGGGTTGATCATCGGCCCGCAGTCCTCGCTCACGATGTAGCGCAGCAGCGTCACCTCGCCGGTGGCCGGGTCGACCTCGCAGGTGCAGACGTGGGTGGCGTTGACCCAGATCGAGCCGGTCTCGGCGGTGTAGCGGGCGCTGGCCTCGAGGCCGGCCGGCACCCCGGGCGGCATGCGCATGCGGGCTCGAAGTAGGCCATCGCCGCGATCTCGGCCAGGGAGATGCCGACCGCCGGCGTGCCCCGCACGATGGCCCGGCTCTCGGCCAGCTCGATGTCCTCGGGGGCCGCCTCGAGCTTGTGGGCGGCGATGGCGACGATGCGCTCGCGGACGATCTTGGCCGTCTCGCGGATGGCGCCCGCGGTCATCGAGCCGCTGCGGCTGCCGGCGGTCCCGGCGCCGAACCCGGTGACCGCGGTGTCGCCCTGGATGGTGTTGACGTCGTCGATGTCCACGCCCAGCGCGTCGGCGGTGAGCTGGACGACGGTGGTCTCGATGCTGTTGCCGGTCGAGCCGCCGGCGATGTAGACGTTGACCTTGCCCGACGGCTCGACGCGGATGGTGGCCGCCTCGGTGGCGTAGGAGCCGAAGCCCGGGGTCGACGGCTCGACGTAGGTGGACATGCCGACGCCGAGGTAGCGGCCCTGCTGCGCGGGCCGTCGGCCTGCTCGGCCCGGAACGCCGTCGTAGTCGAGCATCTCCACCGCCTGCTCGAAGGTCTCGAGCGGCGAGATGCTGTCGTAGGTCATGCCGTGCGGGTTGGCGTAGGGCAGCTCGTCCTGGCGCAGCAGGTTGCGCCGGCGCAGCTCGACGGGGTCGATGCCCATCTGCCGGGCCGCGATGTCGAGCAGCATCTCCCGGGCCAGCGACTCGAACTGCCACGGCCCGCGGTAGGCGGTGCGTCCGGCGGTGTTCGTGTACATCGCCTTGGTCGGCGAAGGTCGCCTTCGGCACCCGGTAGGGGCCGGGGAAGAGCACGCCCACCGCGGCCGCGGTCGTGACCGGCCACGGCGTCGGGTAGGCGCCGCAGTCGGAGACGTAAGTCGATGTGCGCGGCCGGGATGGCGCCGTCGGCGTCGAACGCCATCTTGACGTCGGCGTGCTCGTGGCGGGCCTTGCCGGCGGCCAGCAGGTTCTCGCGGCGGTCCTCGATCCACTTCAGCGGCGCCCCGACCTTGCGGGCCGGCGAGCATCAGGCACATCTCGTCGCGCTGCACCAGGACCTTCTGGCCGAAGCCGCCGCCGGTGTCGCGCATGACGACGCGGATCCGGTGCTCGGGCAGGCCGAGCAGGCGGGAGCAGAACAGGCGCACCTCGTGGGGCGCCTGGGTGGCCGAGTAGATCGTGAGCTCGCCGGTGGCCGGCGAGTAGTCGACGACCAGGCCGCGACCCTCCATCGGCACCGCGGCGTAGCCCTGCTGGTGGATCGACGTCGCTGACCACGTGGGCCGCGGCGGCGTACACCTCGTCGAGCGACGAGGCGGGCAGGCCGGCGATCTCGCCGATGACGTTCGAGCCGTGGCTCTCGTGGACCAGCGCCTCGGCCTGCTCGCGCGGTGGCGTAGTCGACGACCGGCGGGCAGCGGGTCGTAGTCGACGTCGACCAGCTCGGCCGCGTCCTCGGCCAGGTAGCGGCTCGTCGGCCACGACCAGCGCGACCGGGTCGCCGACGAAGCGGACCTCGTCGTCGGCCAGCGGCGGGCGGGGCGTCTCCGGGCTCAGCGCGCCGATCGAGGTGTGCCACTGCTCCTTGACGCCGGGGTTGAGGTCGGCGGCGGTGAACACGAAGTGCACGCCGGGCGACGGCCAGCGCGGCGGACGTGTCGATCGAGCGGATGGTCGGCCCGGGCGAACGGGCTGCGCACGAAGCAGGCGTGCAGCATGCCGGGCAGCGACGATGTCGTCGACGAAGGTGCCGTGGCCGGTGAGCAGCCGGGCGTCCTCGACCCGGTTGATGCGGGCGCCGGCGTAGCGGGCCGCCCCCTGTGGTGCGGTGGCGGTCATGCCGGCACCTCGTCCGACGTCGTCGAGAGCGACGTCGGCGGCCTGGCGCACGGCTCGCAGGATGCCCTGGTAGCCGGTGCAGCGGCAGAGGTTGCCCGACAGCGCCTCGCGGATCTCCTCGTCGGTCGGGTCGGGGTGGTCGCGCAGGAACGCGGTGACCGACATGACGAAGCCCGGCGTGCAGAAGCCGCACTGCAGCCCGTGGCAGTCGCGGAACGCGGCCTGCACGGTCGACAGCTCGCCGTCGGGCGCGGCCATGCCCTCGATCGTCGTGACCTCGGCGCCGTCGGCCTGGACCGCGAACACCAGGCACGAGCGCACCGCCTGCGCCGTCGACCAGCACGGTGCACGCGCCGCACACGCCGTGCTCGCAGCCGAGGTGGGTGCCGGTGAGGCGGCACTCCTCGCGCAGGAAGTCGGCGAGGGTCAGGCGCGGCTCGACGGTCGCCGATCGTGCGCTGCGCCGTTCACCGTCACGTGCGACTGCGGTCTCACCCATCGGCTCGCCTCCGTCGCGGCCGTGGCCCAGGCCCGGGCGGCCATGGCGGCGCCGACCCGCGTGCGGTACGCGGCGGAGCCGTGCTGGTCGTCGGGCACCGAGTCCAGCCCGGCCATCGCCAGGCGGCCGACCTCCTGCGGATCGACGTCGGCGAGCGCGCCGCCCGGTCAGCTCGGCCTCGGCCGCGGCGGCCCGCTCGGGCGTCGAGCCCAGGCCGATCAGCCCGATGGCGCAGCGGGCGACGCGGTCGTCGCCGTCGAGCTCGACGCCGACGGCGGCGCCGGCGATGGCGAAGTCGCCGTAGCGGCGGGCGAACTCCTCGACGGCGAAGCCGCGGCGGCCCGGTCCAGACCGGGAACGACACGCCGACGAGCAGCTCGTCGGGTTCGAGCGTCGTGCTCCACAGCCCGTCGAAGAAGTCGGCGCGCGGCGATCGTCGCGGCGCCCGCTCGGCGAGATCGACGTCCATGCGTGGCGTCGAGCGCCAGGGCGACCGCCGGGTACTCGGCCGCCGGGTCGGCGTGGGCGATCGACCCGCCGAGCGTGCCGCGGTTGCGGATCTGGAAGTGGCCGATGAACGGCGTCGCCCGGGTGAGCAGCGGCACGGCGGCGGCGACCTCGGCGCTGGCCCCGACGGCCGCGTCGGTGGTGCCGGCGCCGATCCAGAGGTCGCCGTTCCGGCGTTCGATGCCGACGAGCTCGTCGATGCGCCCGATGTCGACGAGGTGGTCGAAGACGGCGAGGCGCAGCGCCAGCATGGGGATCAGGCTCTGCCCGCCGGCCAGCACCTTGGCCTCGTCGCCCAGCTCGGCGAGGAGGCTCACCGCCTCGGCCGCGGTGGCGGGGACGTGGTAGTCGAACGGGGCCGGCTTCATGTCGGAGATGATCGCCGGCATCGTCTCCCAGCCCCGCACGGTGGAGGTCGACGACAGCTTGGCGTTGGGCAGGTCGACCTCCCACTCCGGGAACCGGGTCAGCACCTCGTCGAGCGCGATGCGACCCTCGAGCCGGGCCAGCGCGGCGCCCAGGCAGAAGTGGATCCCGTAGCCGAACGTCAGGTGCTGGCCGATCGTGCGGTGGATGTCGAAGCGTGTCGCCGTCGGGGAAGCGGCGGTCGTCGCGGTTGGCCGACCCGACCAGCAGCAGCATCACCGAGCCGGCCGGGACGGTCTGCCCGTGGTGCTCGACGTCCTGGGTCACGTACCGGCCGACGTGCGGCGCGGGCGGCTCGTAGCGGAGCAGCTCCTCGATGGCGTTGGGGATCAGCGAGCGGTCGGCGACGAGCTCGCGGCGCTGGTCGGGGTGCTCGGCCAGCACCTTGCCGGCTCCAGCCGATCAGGCGGGTGGTGGTCTCGTTCCCTGCTCCGGCGATGACGTTCACGATGATGAGGAGCTCGTCGCGCGTGAGGCGCCGGATCTCGCCGGTCTCGTCCTCGAACTCGGCGTTGAGCAGCTCGGTCATGAGGTCGTCGGAGGGGTGCTTCGCCCGCCAGTCGACGTACTCCTCGAAGATCGACCCGTCGATGAACTGCTCCTCGTTGATCTCCATGGGCTTGCCCTCGTGGGTCTGGAGATCGCGGTCGACCTTGTCGCGCACCGCTTCCTGATCGGCCTCGGGGATGCCGAGCAGCATGCCGATGGTGCGCATGGGCATCTGCGCGCCGAGGTCGGCGATGAAGTCGAACTGGCCGCTGCCCACCAGGGGGTCGAGGCTGCGGGCGCAGAACTCGCGGAGCTTCGGCTCGAGGGCGTTCATCTTCCTCGGCGTGAACACCCGCGAGAGCAGCCCCCGGTGCATCGAGTGGATGGGCGGGTCCTCGAAGATGAACACGCCCGGGGGCATCTCGATGTCGGCCCGGATCAGCTCGAGGATCGCCGCCCTTGGCCGAGGAGTAGGTGGCCCAGTCGACGAGCGCCCGGTCGACGTCGTCGAACCGGCTCAGCGCGTAGAAGTCGTGCTGCTCGTTGTAGTAGAGCGGCGCCTCCTCGCGGAGGCGTGCGGAACACCGGGTACGGGTCCTTGTGGATCTCGATGTCGTACGGGTCGTACCGCACGTCGCTCGTGGTCGTCACGTGGTCCTCCTCGGGGCGGTCCGGGCGCCCGGCCCCGGTTCGAGGCGAGATCGTGCCATACATGTGACACCAATGTCGCCGACGACGGAGCGATCCCCCGCTCCTCGCGATTCCCGAAGCTGTAGCCGGAGCCGGCGCCGGGAGGTCAGGATCGGGCTACAGGTTCGATCTGGGGTTGGGTCCCCGACCCGTCGCGGGGCGTGGAGATCGGACCGCGAGGCAGGTGGACCAGCCCGTCGACCCGCGCGTACCAGGCGTCGTCGACCTCGGCGCCGAGGCCCTGGAGGCAGAACCGGGTGAACGCCACGTGGTCGGGGAGCTCGAGGCCGTACTCGTTGCCCAGCGTGCTGCTGATGACGTAGGCGTGGTTGAGGGCGGTGACCATGTAGACCGCCGGTTGCTCGCCACGGTCGAGGATGCCGCCCGCGTCGGCGGCGGCGCGGTACAGCTCGACGAACAGGCTCATCACGGGCTCCTGCGAGCGGGCCACCAGCTCGGGCTCGACCTGGCCCGAGCTTGCGACGGAGCCGGGCCAGGCCGAGGTCGACGCCGACGGCGCTGCGCTCGGGCATCCGCGAGGCGGCCATCATGGCGGCCGCCGAGGCGCTCGAGCGGGTCGTCGACGTCGGCGATCGCCTCGCGGATCATGCGGGCGTAGGTCTTCATCGCCTCTTCGAACACCGCGAGCAGCAGGTCGTCCTTGCTCTCGAAGTACTGGTAGAGGGTGCGCAGCGACTGGCCGGCCTCGTCGGCGACCTCCTGCACGGTGAAGCCGTCGCCGTCGGAGCGCTCGAGCAGCGTGGTGGCGGCCCGGATGAAGCTGGCGCCGCGGTTGATCGACTTCTTGGTGGCCGATGCGCAGCGACCGGTCGACCACGCGGCGGTGCCAGTCGGAGCTGCCGTCGAGCTCGTCGTCCTGCGGGAGAGCGGCGTCCCGCGTCTCGCTTCGGCGCAGTGCGGCGGGCTGGGCCGTTCGGCGATGCATCTGACATCTCGGTCAGCTTCTCCCTGCGTGATGAGTCGGCCCAGCGTAGCCGCAGGGGAACCCGACGGATGCGCGATCCGCGAGCCGCCCTACCGGATTTCGACTGTGGCGCTTTCCACCTGCGTCGGGCCGGCTCAGTAGTGGTCGAGCAGGTCGACGATGGTCGTCGCCTTCTGCCCGAGCAGGACCCGACCGACGACGGCCATGTGCGCCCGCCAGTGCTTCTCGGCCCCGGCGGCGTCGCCGGCGGCGATGAGCTCGACCAGGCGCCGCTGGGACCGGATGCCCCGCCGTCGGGTCTCGATCGACTGGTCGCTCGGCCGGGACTGGGCCACCGCGGTCGACCGCCCGGGACACGATCTCGTTGAGCATCTCGGCCACGATCGTCAGCGTCTGGTTGCCGGCCAGGCGCGACCAGGTGCTCGTGGAACCGGGCGTTCGCCGCGGCGAAGGCATCGGGATCGTCGATGGCGTCCTCCTGGGCGTCGACCAGCCGGCCGAGCTCCCTGCTGGCGGACCGGCGCCGGGTGGAGCGGGCCACGGTGGCCGCCGCCGTGGGCTCGAGCAGGCTGCGGGCGTCGTACACGTCGGCCAGGGGCACGTTGCGGGCCTGCAGGACGAGCGCCGCGGTCCGCGCCGTCATCCGGCCGTTGGGCTCGTGCACGACGACACCGCCGAGCGCACCCCGCACCACGGTGATCAGGCCCTCGGCCTCGAGGATCCGCAGCGCCTCGCGGAGCGACGGGCGCGACACGCCGAAGCGCTCGACCAGGTCGGGCTCGTGGCCGAGCGAGTCGCCCTCCGACAGCTGGCCACCGACGATCAGCGAGCGCAGCTCGTCGGCGATCAGCTGGGGCTTCTCCCGGGCGGGGCCACGCTCGGTTCTCGGTTCAGCCACGGGGCGTCGGACCTCGGTCGGGGACGGACGGCGGCGGAGGGGGCCCCGGCAGCCGTTCGGGCAAAGGTATCTGATGGGTGCCACCGCGCTCCGCGGCCTCGCAGGTCGAGGGAAAGTGGCGTTGTCGAAATCGGACATGCGCTACTGTCACGCCGATGCCCGACTGCCTCTGCGCCCGCGCCGTCGGCTCGTGAGCGCACCCGTGCACCCGGTCCGGCACGGCCTGAACCTGCTCGACGGGACCTGGTACGCGGCCGACCCGCACGAGATCTGGACGTGGATGCGGCGGGAGGCGCCCGTCTACTACGACGAGGCGTCCGACGTCTGGGGCATCGCCCGCTACGACGACGTGCTCGCCATCGAGAAGGACCCGGCCACGTTCTCGAGCCGCCGGGCCCCCCGCCCGCACGGCGACCCGCTGCCGATGATGATCTCGATGGACAACCCCGAGCACCAGCGTCGGCGGTCGCTGGTGAGCCGGGGCTTCACGCCGCGGCGGGTGGCCGACCACGAGGCCACGGTCGAGCGGATCTGCACGACCATCCTCGACGCGGTCTGCGAGCGGGGGGAGTGCGACTTCGTCTGGGACGTGGCCGCGCCGCTGCCGCTGCTGCTGATCGCCGACCTGCTCGGCTTCGAGCAGGACCTGCACGACGACCTGCTGCGCTGGTCCGACGACCTGATCCGGGCGACGACGCTCGACCTGTCGCCCGAGGTGGCCGAGGCCGGGCTGCACGCCATGCTCGGGTTCCGGGAGTGCCAGCTGCGGGTGATCGCCGAGCGCCGGGCCGAACCCCGGGACGACCTGATCAGCACGCTGTGCCACGCGACGGTCGACGGCGAGGCGCTCGACGACGAGTCGATCGTCCAGGAGACGCTGCTCATCCTGATCGGCGGCGACGAGACGACCCGCCACGTGATCACGCGACGGCACGCTGGCCCTGCTCGAGCGGCCGGACCAGGTCGAGCGTGCTGCGACCGCGACCCGACCGCGCATCCCGGTCGGGGTCGAGGAGCTGCTGCGCTGGGTGTCGCCGGTGAAGAACATGGCCCGCACCGTGACCCGCGACGTCGAGGTGCGGGGCCAGCAGCTGCGCGAGGGCGACCAGCTCATCCTCTTCTACCCGTCGGCCAACCGCGACGAGGACGTGTTCGACGCAGCCCGATCGGCTCGACGTCACGCCGGGACCCGAACCCGCACCTCGCCTTCGGGTTCGGGCCGCACTTCTGCCTCGGCGCGTCGCTGGCCCGGCTCGAGCTGCGGGTCATGTTCCGCGAGGTGCTGCGCCGCCTGCCCGATCTGCAGCTCGCCGGCGCCGAGCCGCCTGCCGTACCGCGCCTCGAACTTCATCACCGGCCCCGAGTCGATGCCGGTGACGTTCACGCCGACGGCCGCGTGGCCTGAGCGGATCGACGGAGCGGATGGACGTCGCCGAGCTGCTGATCCGGGAGGGCGTCCGCGACACGATCGCCCGCTACAACGCGTCGGGCGACTCAGGGCGACGTCCCGGCGCTGGCCGGCTGCTTCGCGGCCGACGGTGTGCTCGCCATCAAGGGCCGCGACCCCTTCGTCGGGCCCGAGGCGATCGTCGCCGGGCTGACCGAGGTCTTCCACCGCGAGCCCGACGACGTCCGCCCGGCGCTCGGCTACCTGCACCACAGCGTGACCACGCTGCACTTCGTCGACCGTGGCCGACGCGCGAGGTCCGCACCACCGGGCTACTTCTCGGTGCTCACCCGCGTCGGCCTCGATCACTGGGGCCGCTACCGCGACCGCCTGGTCCCCGTCGACGGACGCTGGCTGTTCGCCCCCGGGAGGTGATCGACCGACGGCTACTCGCCGGACTCCCTGTTCGGCGGCGACCTGACGCTCGGCGCACGGGCCCACTGCCACCGGGCGCCGGTACGACCACCCGCACCATCATCTCGCGCCGCCTCGCGGCGGCCTGACGCAAGGAGGACCTCGATGCAACGAGCGATCGACTGCCTGGTCAACGTCGACCTGGGGGACATGAAGCAGCCGGAGTACATGGTCCGGGTCAAGGAGGACTACTTCAAGGGCGGCGACTCGTTCCTGGCCAGCCCCGAGCTGCCCGAGCTCATCGAGGACATGGACGCCCACGGCGTCGAGCGGGCGATCCTGCTCTCCAAGATCGGCGTCGACGGCGACCGTGGCCTGCGCTACGCGACCGAGCGACCCGACCGGTTCGCGCTCGGGCGCCGGCGGGCTCAACCTGCTGCGGCCGGTGAAGGCGATGCGCAACCTCGAGGCCTTCGTGAAGGACAACCCCGTCGCCTACGTGAGCGTCGGCCCGAGCTTCTGGGGCGACGGCATGTACCCGCCGAGCGACGCCGTCTACTACCCGCTCTACGCGAAGTGCTGCGAGCTCGACCTGCCGGTCTGCATCAACACGGGCATCCCCGGGCCGCCCCTGCCGGCCGAGGCCCAGAACCCGATCCACCTCGACCGGGTCTGCATCCGGTTCCCCGAGCTCAAGCTGTGCATGATCCACGGCGCCGACCCGTGGTGGGACACCGCCATCCGGCTCATGCTGAAGTACCGCAACCTGCGGCTGATGACGTCGGCGTGGTCGCCCAAGCGCCTGCCCGAGTCGCTGCTGCACTACCTGAGGACCCGCGGGCAGGACCGCATCATCTTCGCCTCGGACTACCCCGCGCTGTCGATGGAGCGGACGCTCGGCGAGGCCGCCAACCTCGACCTCAGCGAAGAGGTGCGCGACCGCTACCTCTACGAGAATGGCAAGGCCTTCTTCCTCGACCGACTGGATGCCAGCTCGATGACCGAAGATCCGACCCCCGAGGCCTGCAACGAGCTCGGGTTCTACGTGCTGGCCGGCGGCCCGACCTCGCCGGCGCCGATGATCGGCGAGGTCACCGACGGCGAGGCCCAGGGCTTCGGCTCCACCTTCATCTCCGAGCGCTACAACATCAAGGAGGCGGCGACGTTGTGCGGGGCCGCCGGCGCGTGTCGACCCGCCTGGGCATCGCCACCGCAGCGACCAACCAGAACACCCGCGCACCCGCTCATCACCGCCTCGTTCGCCACGACGATGCACCGGCTCACCGGTGGCCGGTTCACCCTCGGCCTCGGCCGCGGCATCGACGCCATGTTCGGCGCGTACGGCCTGCCGTCGATCACCACCGCGCAGATGGAGGACTTCGTCGGGCTGATGCGCCGCCTCTGGAAGGGCGAGGCCATCTTCGGTCACGAGGGCCCGGCCGGCTCGTTCCCGATCCTGCACCTCGACAGCAACTTCGACGAGGACATCCCGCTCGGGCTCGTCGCCTTCGGGCCCCACACGCTGGCGCTGGCCGGCCGGGCCTTCGACATGGTGGTGCTGCACACGTTCTTCACCGACGAGACGGTCGAGCGGGCGGTGCCGCACCGTGCGGACCGCGGCCGAGCAGGCCGGCCGCGATCCCGGCGCCGTGCGGATCTGGTCCTGCTACGCGACGGTGCCCGACTCGATCTCCCACGACCTCGTGCTGAAGAAGACGGTCGGGCGGCTGGCCACCTACCTCCAGGGCTACGGCGACCTGCTCGTCTCGACCAACGGGTGGGACCCGGCCCCGCTGGCCGCGTTCCGGGCCGACTCGGTCGTGGCGTCGGTGCCCGGGGCCATCGACAACCTGGCCGACCACCGAGCAGCTCGAGCACATCGCCACCCTGCTGCCCGACGAGTGGCTCGAGCCGGCCGCCATCGGTGAGGCGTCGACCTGCGCGGCCCGGGTGCTGCGCCAGTTCGACCTCGGCGTCGACGGGGTGATCATGCACGGCGCCACCCCGGCCGAGCTGCGCCCGGTCATGGACGAGTACCGCAAGATCCGGCCGGCCGGGCGGTTCGACGGCTGGCCGCCAACCCGGGCCGCGTCGGGCGCCTGACCGTGGCGCGAGGAGCGTGCTGCACCCGGCTACGCTACGCGGTGACCGCGCCCGACCGCGTCGCCGTGGTGGCCCCGGGCCGGCGGCTGACCTACGCGGAGCTGGACGACCGCTCGAACCGGGTGGCCCACCTGCTGCGGTCGATCGGCCTGCGGAAGGGCGACCACGTCGCGATCCTCCTGGAGAACCGGGCCGAGTTCCTCGAGGTCGCGTGGGGCGCCATGCGCACCGGGCCTGTACGTCACGCCCATCAACTGGCACCTGGCCCCCGACGAGGCCGCGTACATCGTCGACGACTGCGAGGCCACGGCGCTGGTGGCCTCGGCCGACCTGGGCCCGGTGCTCGACCGCCTCGGCGACTCGGCGACGCTCGGCGGCCGCCGGTTCGTGGTCGGCGGCGACGGTCGACGGCTTCGACGACTACGAGGCCGCGCTCGCCGCCCAGCCGGCGGGCCCGGTCGACGACGAGTGCGAGGGCTCGTGGATGCTCTACTCGTCGGGCACCACGGGCCGGCCGAAGGGGATCAAGCCGCCGGTCACGGGTGGGCCGATCGGCGCGCCCACCGGGTTCGGCGACGCTGATGTCGGGGCTGTACGGGTTCGGCGAGAGCTCGGTCTACCTCTCGCCGGCGCCGCTGTACCACGCCGCGCCGGCCGGGTGGACGAACGGGGTCCACCGACTCGGCGGCACCGCGGTGGTGATGGATCGGTTCGACCCGATCGAGACGCTCGCGATGATCGAGGCCGAGCGGGTCACCCACGTGCAGTTCGTGCCCACCCACCTGGTGCGGCTGCTCAAGCTGCCCGAGGCCGAGCGTGACCGGTTCGACCTGTCGAGCCTGCAGGTCGTCGTGCACGCGGCGGCGCCGTGCCCGCCCGAGGTCAAGCGGGCCGCGCTCGAGTGGCTCGGCCCGATCGTGCACGAGTACTACTCGGGCAGCGAGGGCGCCGGCTTCTGCGCCATCGGCCCCGACGAGTGGCTGGCCCACCCGGGCTCGGTCGGGCAAGTCGCTGCTCGGGCCGGTCCACATCGTCGACGCGGACGGCACCGAGCTCGGCCCCGACGAGGTCGGTCAGGTCTGGTTCGAGAGCGCGATGACGTTCGAGTACCACGGCGACCCCGAGAAGACGGCCAGCGCCTTCGACGCGCACGGGTGGAGCAGCCTCGGCGACATGGGCCGGGTCGACGACGAGGGCTACCTCTACCTGACCGACCGGGTGACGAACATGATCATCTCGGGCGGCGTGAACATCTATCCGCGCGAGATCGAGGACGTGCTGGTGCTGCCACCCGAGCGTGGCCGACGTCGCGGTGGTGGGCGTCCCCGACCCGGAGATGGGCGAGTCGGTCCGCGCCGTCGTCCAGCTCGCCGATCCGGCCACGGGCCCGGGACTCGACGCCACCGGTGCGCTCGAGCAGGAGCTGATCGAGTTCTGCCGCGAGCGGCTCTCGCGGTTCAAGTGCCCGCGGTCGGTCGTGTTCGTCGACGAGCTGCCCGCGGCTGCCCACGGGCAAGCTGGCCAAGCGGCTGCTGCCCGAGAGCGTGCTCACGCCCTGACCGGCTATCGGCAGGCCCATCAGCTCGAACATGTTCGTGCTCATGATGCGCTCGGTGTCGGCCGCCGAGCGTGTCGCCCAGCTCGGCCGGCCCACGCGATCGGATCGTCCAGGCCCTCGGGGTGCGGGTAGTCGGACCCGAAGCAGACCCGGTCGGCGCCGATGAGGTCGACCAGGCCGGTGACGGAGTCCTCCCAGAACGGGTTGACCCAGATGTTGCGGTGGAACACCTCGATCGGGTGCTCGGGGAACTCCTGCGGCATCTTCTTGTAGGCGGTCGTGAGGTGGTCGAGCAGCGTGCCGACCCAGCTGCCGCCGTTCTCGACGCTGAGCAGCTTCACGCCGGGGAAGCGGGTGAGCATGCCGTGGCAGATCGCCGACGCCAGCGCGTCCTGGATCGACCGGCCGCCGTCGGCCACCGCCGCGAACGTCTGCGGGCGGAAGGCGACGTACTCGCCCTCGGTGCCCTCCCAGGTGTTGAGGTAGTCCTGGTAGCCGCTGTCGGAGGCGTGCAGCGCGACGACGACGCCGGCTTCCTGGATGCGGGCCCAGAACGGATCGAACTCGGGGAGGAACGGCGAGCGGAGGCCCCGCAGGCCGCTGACCGGCGCCGGGCGCAGCAGCACGGCCCTGGCCCCGCGCTCGAGCAGGAGCTCGAGCTCGGCGATGCCCTCGTCGAGCAGGCACGGGTTCACGATGGGCGTGGCGAACATGCGGCCCTCGTAGTCGTAGGTCCAGTCGTCGTGGAGCCACTCGTTGAACGCGTGGATGGCGACCTGGGTGAGGTTCGGGTCGTCGCGCAGCCGCTCCTCGACGAGGCTGGCCAGCGTCGGGAACATCGAGCGCGGCGTGGATGCCCTGCTCGTCGAGCAGCTCGAGGCGGGCCGTCGGCTCGCGGAACGCCGGCGCGCAGGCCATGGGCTTGCCGGTGAGCTCGCGCAGCGTCTGGCCCTCGCTGTTCTGGCCGGCGTAGAACGCCATGTGCGAACCGGGCGCGGGCCACGACCTCGAAGGTCGGGTTGGGGATGAACTCGGTGAGCACGTTGCGCACGACCAGCTTCTTGCGGCCCTTGATCTCGACGAACCGGAAGAGGTTGGCGTGGTCGGGCGGGAGGTGGCGGGTGAGGGCGTCCTCGGTCTCGTAGAGGTGGTTGTCCGCGTCGAACACGGCGAAGTCGAGCTGCGGCCATGGTCGTCCCCTGGTTCCTCGGTGGCACGACTGCGTCGAGTCCCGCTGGCGAGACGTCGGTAACGACACTGTACTCACATGTATGTCAGACTTTCCGCTCCGCCGACGACACGCGGAGACGCCCACCGATGGATCTCGCGCTGAGCGACGAGCAGGAGCAGCTGGTCGGCTCCTTCTCCGACCTGTTCGCCAAGGAGGCCGCCCCCGAGCGGGTCCGCGCCGCCGAGCCGCTCGGCCACGATCCCGCGCTGTGGGAGCGCCTGGTCGAGGTCGGATCGACCACGATGGCGCGTGGGCGAGGCGTCCGGCGGGTGGGGCGCCTCGCTGCTCGACCTGGCTCTGGTCGCCGAGGTCGTGGGCCGCTTCGTGGCGCCGGCGCCGGTGATCGAGTCGCAGGTCGCGGCCCGGCTGCTGGCGGCCACCGGCGTCGCCGGCGGCGGCCGAGGTCCTCGCAGGCGGCGCTGGCCGGCACGGCGCTGGTCACGACCTCGCGCTGCGCCCGGCCGCTGGCGGGCGCGCTCCCGCTGGTGCCGGCCGGCGCCATCGCCGACGTCGTGCGTCGCGCTCGACGGCGAGCGGCTGCTGGTCGTGCCGACCGACGGGCAGGACCGGCGACCGGTGGACGAACCTCGGCGGCCTGCCGCTGGCCGACCTCGTCGTGGGCGACGACGCCGTCGAGATCGCCGGGCGGCGACGAGGCCCGGTCGCTGTACGAGACCGCGATCGACGAGTGGCTGACCCTGACCGCGGCCGCGCTGGTCGGCATCGGCGCCCGGGCCCACGAGATGGCGACCGAGTACGCCGTCGAGCGCAGCGCGTGGGGCGTGCCGATCGGGACGTTCCAGGCCATCTCCCACCCGCTGGCCGACTCGGCCACCGCGCTCGACGGCGCCCGGCTGCTGGCCCGCAAGGCGGCGTGGAGCGCCGAGGCGCGCGCCCGACCGGTCGGCCGGAGCTGGCCGCCATGGCCTTCGCCTTCGCGTCCGAGACGGCCCGCGACGCGACCTACCGCTCGCTGCACGTCCACGGCGGCTACGGCTTCATGCTCGAGCAGGACGTGCAGCTCTACTACCGGCGGGCCCGCGGCTGGGCCCGCGTGTGGGGCGATCCCCGAGCCGCCTACCGCCGGGCCGCCGCCCACCGCTACGGACAGGAGGCCTGACGTGGACTTCGCCTGGTCCGAGCGATCGCACGACGGTCGGCCCGGGAGGTGGCCGAGTTCCTCGCGGCCAACCTGCCCCCCGAGCTCGACGACGAGATCTACCGCGAGCGGCGAGTCCCACGACGCCGGGTTCGCGCGCGGCGCATGGCCGAGCGGGACTGGGTCGCCCCGGGCTGGGACCCCGACGGCGCCGGCCGCCGACCTCGACCCGTTCGACCTGCCACGTCCTCGACTACGAGCTGACCAAGGCCGAGTCGCCGACCTACGCGCTGGCCACCACGACGATGGTCGCCCGGGTGATCGAGCAGGTCGGCTCCGACGAGCTGCGGGCCGAGATCGTCCCGGCGGCCATGCGGGGCGAGCTGACCATCGCCCTCGGGCATGAGCGAGCCCGAGGCCGGCTCCGACGTCGCCGCGGTGCAGACCCGGGCCCGCCGCGACGGCGACGAGTGGGTCATCGACGGCCAGAAGATGTTCACCACCAACGGCCACGTCACCGACTACGTGTTCCTGCTGGCCCGATCGAACCCCGACGTCCCGAACCACAAGGGGCTGACCACGTTCCTGGTGCCGCTCGATCAGCCCGGGCGTCGAGGTCCAGGCCGTCTACACGCTCTCGGGCGAGCGGACGAACATCACGTTCTACAGCGAGGTGCGGCTGGCCGACCGGTGGCGCATCGGCGACGTCGACGGCGGCTGGGGTGCGCTCATGCTGGCGCTCCAGGACGAGCACTCGTACGCGTTCAGCCCCCACCTGGCCCGCCTGGTGGAGGAGACCGAGGCGTGGGCGGCCGAGCCCGACCGCGTCGGGGCGCGGCCGATCGACGACCTCGACGTGCAGGAGCGGCTGTGCCGGGCGGCGACCGACCTCGAGGTGGCCCAGCTCCTCGAGCAGCGGGTCACCTGGATGGAGGTCGAACGGCCAGGTGCCGGTGGCCGAGGGGCCGATGGCCAAGCTGTTCGGCACCGAGGCGATGGTGCGCCAGGCCGAGCAGCTGACCGAGCTGGTCGGGCCCGACGCCCTGCGCAGCCGGCTCGATCCCGACCGCGCTCCGCGCACGGCCGCATCGAGCACGCGCTGCGCTTCTCGCTCGGCATGACCATCTACGCCGGCACCAGCGAGGTCCAGCGCAACATCATCGCCCAGCGCGCCTGCGGGCTGCCGCGGTGACGACCTACGAGCAACCGGCGCCGGGACCTTGGCGATCGTTGGAGGAGACGCCCGAGCTCGCGCCGGGCGCGGTGCGGCGCACGACCTCGACCGACCTGCTGCACGCCGGCGGCTTCGTCGACCCGGTGACCGCGGACGTGCGCGCCCGCGACGTGCGCCAACTCGACGGGAAGGTCGGCGGACAGCTCGAGATCGTCGACGAGGTCGACCTGATCGTGGTCGTCGACGGCGCGACCGGGAAGATCCTGTCGGTCGCCGGCGGCTCGGCGGCTCAGGCCCGACCGGTGCTGGAGGGGCGCAACGTCCGCCGGGGGTTGGGCCGATCGCTGGTCGACTCGATGCCGGAGGAGGCGGCTCGGCGGTCGCTGCTGTTCAGCGTGCTCGAGGACCTCAACGGCGCGTTCCTCGTGTCGGGCTACGCGCCGCTGCGCCAGGGCCGGCTCGGCGTGACGGGCGACGGTGCCGCACGGGCCGAGGCGCAGCAGGACGTGTGCGCCGGTTGGGCCCGGGGCGGCGTCATCGTCGAGCTGCTGCGATCGGACGGGGTGACGGCGGTGCCCTTCGGTCCGCCGGCCGCCCCGATCACCGCGGGTCCGGATCGGTGGCACGCCATCGCGGCGGCGCCCGTCGGCACCGTGCGGCGCCTGCGGTCCCTCGACGTCGTGCCGTCGATCCGCGGCGATGGCGTCGTGGACGTACGGTCCCATCTCCGGGACTCCTATCGGAGCGAGGACGAGGAGATGGTCATGCACGAGTACCTGGTGCAGGCGCAGGTCGACCGGCCGACGGGCACCCTGACGCGCGATCGACGTCGACCCGCGCGTACTGCCGTGGCAGGCATGCCCGTCGGCGTCGGCCGGCGCCGTTGGGCTGGTGGGATCGCCCGTCGACGAGCTGGCCGGGCGGGTGCGAGCCGAGCTGGTCGGTCCGTCGACCTGCACCCACCTCAACAGCACGCTGCGGTCGCTGGCCGACGTGCACGCGCTCATGGACCTCTGCGACGGGGTGCAGCCGTGAGCGGGCCGCTCGACGGGCGTCCGGGTGGTCGAGCTCGGGCGTGTGGGTGGCCGGTCCGGGCGTGTCCGGCCTGCTGGCCGACTGGGGCGCGGACGTCGTCAAGATCGAGCCGTTCGCCGGCGACCCGGCGCGCACCTTCGGCCCGATGCTCGGCGGCACGCTCGACGACAACCCGGTCTTCGAGCTCGACAACCGGGGCAAGCGCAGCGTCGTGCTCGACCTCTCCACCCCGGAGGGCATCGACGCTCGCGCTCGACCTGATCGCCGGGGCCGACGTGTTCGTCACCAACATCCGCGCCGCGGCGCTCGACCGGCTCGGGCTCGGCCCGGACACGCTGACCGAGCGGTTCGACCGCCTCGTCTACGCCATCGTCACCGGCTACGGCCTCGAGGGACCCGACGCCGATCGGGCGGCCTACGACATCGCGGCCTTCTGGGCCCGGTCGGGGATGGCGGCGTCGCTGCGCACACCGGGCGGACCGCTCCCGTTCCAGCGGGCGGGCATGGGCGACCACACGCGTCGCCATGACCGGAGCCGCCATGGTCAGCGCCGCGCTCTTCGCCCGGCACACGACCGGCCGCGGCCAGGTGGTCTCGACCTCGCTGCTGCGGCAGGGCGCCTACACGATCGGCTTCGACGTGAACGTGGCCCTGCTCTGGGGCCGCACCCTCGCGGTCGGCGTGCACGAGACGATGGGCAACCCGTCGGTGAACAACTACAAGGCCGGTGACGACCAGGAGTTCTGGATCGTCGGCCTCGAGGGCGATCGGCACTGGCCGCCCCTGGCCCGGGCCGTCGGCCGGCCCGAGTGGATCGACGATCCCCGGTTCGCCACGGCCGCGGACCGCTTCGTCAACGCCCGCGAGCTGATCGCCGCGCTCGACGAGATCTTCGCCACCCGCACGCGAGCGGAGTGGGCCGAGGCGTTCGACCAGGAGCCGCTCCTCTTCTGGGCGCCGGTCAACACCATCGACGACCTGCTCGGCGACGAGCAGTTCCACGCGTCCGGCGGCGTGGTCGAGGTGCCCGACGAGGAGGGCTCCCGCTGGATGCTGGCCACGCCGGCCGACTTCGGCGGAGCCGCGCCGTCGCCGCGCTGGCGGGCGCCGCGGCTGGGCGAGCACACCCGGGAGGTGCTGGCCGAGCTCGGCCGTCGAGCCGGCCGCCATCGACCGCCTGGTCGGACGGGCCGCCGGCGTCGCCGGCAGCGACGGTGACCACACGGACTGAAGGCTCGGCCTGGCGATCCGCGGGCCCGGCCGGCAGATGACCATGACGACAGGGGAGGCGAACATGCGAGCAGCGGTGATCGGAACCGGACGGAGCGTTCGAGGTCGAGGTCGGTCGACGACCCGACTCCCGGGCCCGGCGAGCTGGTGCGTGCGGGTCACGGCCTGCGGCGTCTGCGGCTCGGACCTGAAGGCCCGGCCGATGATGCCGGGCGGCACGGTCATGGGCCACGAGTTCTGCGGCGAGGTCGTCGCCGTCGGCGCCGGTGCCGACGCGCACTGGCACGAGGGCGCCCGAGCGGCCGTGCTCCCCGTGTTCTCCTGCGGGACCTGCGCCTGGTGTCGGGCCGGCGACGTCGCGCACTGCGTCGCAGGCCCGGCTGATCGGGCTCGGCGGCGGTCCCGGTGGGTTCGCCGAGTACGCCGTCGTGAGCTCGGCGCTGTCGTTCGAGGTGCCGGCGGATCTCCCCGAGGCGTTCGGTGCGCTGGTCGAGCCTTTCGCGGTCGGGCTGCACACGGCTCGGGCCGCGTCCATCGGCGTGGGCGACCAGGTGCTCGGTCATCGGCGCCGGACCGGTGGGCCTCACCACCGCGCGGTGGGCCGCGGAGCTCGGCGCGGCCCGGGTCGTCGTGTCGGACCCGGTGGCCGCTCGCCGGACGATGAGCGAGAGCTTCGGGGCGACCGAGGTGGTGGATCCGACGACCGAGGAGCTGGGTCGCGGCTACGACGTCGTCATCGACTGCGTCGGCAAGCCGGGCCTGCTCGACCGCTGCATCGACGCGGTCGCCGACGAAGGGTCGGATCGTGGTGGCCGGGGTGTGCGCCGAGCCCGATCCCTACCTGCCGATGCTGGCCCTCCTGAAGGAGGTGACGATCGGCTTCGCCGTCTACTACCGGCCCGAGGAGTTCGAGACCGTGATCGCCGCGTTCGCCGACGGGCGCATCGACCCGAGCCGGGCTGGTCACCGACACCGTCGGGCTGGACCGGCTCGACTCGGCCTTCGACCGGCTGGTCGGCAGCCCGACCGACGCCAAGATCCTCATCGATCCCCGAGCGGCTCGGCGGATCGTGAGCGTGCTGCGAGCGGGACCCGGCGGCCACCGCCCGCCGGCTGGAGGAGTGGCTCGCCGACGGCGCCGGGCTGGAGGACGTGCAGGTCGACGACATCACCATCCCGGGTACGACCGGGTGGTCGAACGAGACGATCCTGTTCGACGCCCGCTGGAGTGAGGATGGAGAGGTCGAGGCCCACGAGCTGGTGGCCCGCATCGCGCCGGCCGAGTACTCGGTGTTCCCCGACGACACGTTCTCGATGCAGTACGAGATCATGCGCACGCTCGGCGAGCGGTCGGCCGTGCCGATCGCTCCGGTGCACTGGTTCGAGGCCTCGACCGACTGGTTCGGCCAGCCGTTCTGGATCATGACCCGGGTGGCCGGCGACATCCCGTCGGACACGCCGCCCTACGCGGGGAGCGGGTGGCTGCACGAGGCCTCGCCCGCCGACCAGGAGCGGGCCTGGTGGAGCGGCATCGACGCCATGGCCGCGGTGCATCGGGTCGACCCGGCGCTGCTGGACGGGACCGGACTCGCCCGCCCGCCCGATCCGCTCGCCGCGCAGCTCGACCTCTACGAGCGGTTCCTGATCTGGGCCGAGGAGGACCAGCCGTTCCCGCTGGCCCGGCGTGCTCTCGACGTGCTGCGAGCGTCCGCGCCCGACGCGCCGGCCGAGGGCCCGGCCCTTGCGTGGGGCGACGCCCGCCTGAGCAACCTCATCTACCGGGACTTCGAGGTGGCGGCGGTGCTCGACTGGGAGATGGCGAGCATCTGCGACCCGCTGCTCGACCTCGGCTGGTGGCTGTTCGCCGATCACGCGCTGACCATCGGCTCGGACTGCCGTCGGCTGCCTGGCTTCCCATCGAGCGCGGCGACCGCCGATCGCTGGTCCGAGCTCACCGGCCGATCGACCGAGGCGCTCGGGCTGGTTCGAGCTGCTGGCCGGCTTCCGCTTCACGGTGATCATGCTGCGGATGGGCAAGCTCCTCCACGGCATGGGGCTCGTTCCGACGGACTTCGGCTACGACAACCTGATCAGCACCGCGCTCGCGGCCCAGCTCGAAGCCCGGGGTGCGTGACGGCGATCGGGCCCGGTGGAAAAGATCTAGACTTTTCCGATGACGAGCCGGGTCGACGTCGGCCGTTCGAGGGAGGTTGGAGCATGACGATCGAATGGTCGCTCGCCGCGATCCAGGACGTGATCGCCGAGGCCGTCCCCACCCGGGAGATGCTCGTGTGGAAGGACGTCCGGCGGACCTGGGGCGAGGTGGCCGACCAATCGAAGGCCCTGGCCGGCTTCCTCGTCGGCCGCTCGATCGGCCTGCAGCGCGAGCGCGACGGGCTCGAGCGCTGGGAGTGCGGCCAGGTGCCCGTGGCCCTCGTCATGCACAACCGGCCCGAGTACGTCGAGTCGATGCTGGCCTGCTACCGGGCTCGTGCCGTGCCGTTCAACGTCAACCACCAGTACAACTCGACCGAGATCGGTGACCTCTTCCGGATGCTCGGCGCCGGCGCGGTGATCTACCAGCGGTCGTTCGGTCCGTTGATCGCCGATGCCGTCGCCGGGTCCGACGTCGTGCTGATCGACATCGACGACGGGTCGGGCGTCGCCCCCCTCGACGGCAGCACCGAGATGGCCGACGCCATCGAGGCCGGTCGGGGCGCGAGCCTGCCGACGCCGTCGGGCGACGATCTCTACCTGGTGTGCACGGGTGGCACCACGGGCGCGCCGAAGGGCGTGCTCTGGCGCCAGGCCGACATCTTCGTGGCGGCCATGGGCGGCAGCGAGGAGACGACGGTCGAGACGATCGAGCTGGCGCTGCTGGCCGAGCCGCAGGTCTGGTTCGCGGCTCCGCCGTTCATGCACGCCGCCGCGCAGTGGACGGCCTATGCCGGTCTGCACGCTGGCGCGACCGTCGTCATGCACGACGACAGCCAGCGGTTCGACGCGGCCGAGATCCTGCGGGTCGCCGAGCGCGAGCACGTGAACCTCATGTCGATCGTCGGCGACGCGTACGCCCGCCCGATGGTCGAGGAGCTGCGCCGGGGTTCGTACGACCTGAGGTCGTTGCGTGCGCATCGGCACCGGTGGCGCGATGACCAGCATGGAGAACAAGGAGGCGCTGCTCGAGCTGATCCCCGAGGTCACCGTCGTCGACGGCTACGGCGCCTCGGAGACGGGCGGCATGGCGTTCGGGGCGATGAGCAAGACCTTCAAGATGGCCAACCTGGCCGGGGCGGCGGGAGCGACCGTGCTCTCGGCGGATCGTTCGCGCGTGCTCGAGCCCGGCGACGAGGAGATCGGGTGGATCGCCCGCCGGGGGCGCGTGCCGATGGGCTACCTCAACGACCCGGACGCGACCGAGAAGACCTTCCCGATCGTCGACGGCGAGCGGTTCTCGGTGCCGGGCGATCGGGGCCAGCTCGAGCCCGACGGGTCGATCCGCATGCTGGGGCGGGACTCGATGGTGGTGAACACGGGCGGGGAGAAGGTGTTCGTCGAAGAGGTCGAGCAGGCGCTGCTCCGTCACCCCGACGTGGTCGACGTGCTGGTCGTGGGCCGGCCGAGCGAGCGGTTCGGGCAGGAGGTCGTGGCCGTCGTGCAGCTCACGCCGGGCGCCGAGGTCGGCGGCGACGAGCTGCGGGAGTTCTCGGCGATGTCGGTCGCCCGCTTCAAGGCGCCGCGGGCGTTCGCGTTCACCGAGACGATCGGACGCCACCCGACCGGCAAGCCCGACTACCAGTGGGCCAAGGCCGCCGCCGAGCACGCCGTGGCGCCGTCCTGATCAGAAGGTCGGGTCAGGCCTGGGTCAGGCCCGCCCGGTGAGGACCAGCAGGCGCTGGTCGGTCGGCGCGTCGTCGGCTACCTGGGTGCCGGTGTCGGCGAAGATGCCGATGGCCTTCGCCGTCTCGGAGGTGGGCAGGTACACCGCGTGGATCGCCTCGGCCAGGTCGCTCGGGAGCGTCTCGTCGCCTCCGGTCGATCGGGCCAGGTCCCAGCCGTGCAGCAGCAGGTCGCCGGCGCGGAACCCGATGAACGCGGCACCGGGCATGTCGCCCGCCGGATGGTGGACGATCCGATCGAGCGCGCCGTCCGCCTCGAACGCGGCGAGTTGCGCGGCGGCGGTCTCGTCGAAGAGCTCGATCGGGTCGCCCTCGAAGCTCCCCGTCTGCGCCGCGCCGATCGCGTCTGCGGTGCTGGCCCCGTCGAGGAGGGCGACGGCGAAGCGGTTGCCGCCGACGATGTGGTCGGCCACGTCCTTCACGCTCCAGTCGGGACAGACCGACGTCTCCTCCCAGCGATCGGCCGGCACCGCGACGAGCCGGGTGCGGTACTCGGTGGCTGTGCGCATCAGCAGGTCGAGAGGTTCCATCCGGCGACGGTAGTCCCAGGCTCATGGACCGCTGCAGGTCAGCATTGACACATTCTGATATCGGCATATGATGTCGGCGTGTCCCGAGCCGCCACCACCTCCGACGTCTTCAACGCCATCGCCGAGCCGGCCCGGCGCGACGTCCTCGGCGTGCTGGCCCACGGCGAGCAGCCGGTCGGCGACATCGTGGCTGCACTCTCGCTGACCCAGCCCCAGGTCTCCAAGCACCTGTCGGTGCTGCGCACGGTCGACCTCGTGCGCTGCCGATCCCACGGCCGCCAGCGGCTGTACCGGCTGAACGGCCCTGCGCTGCGACCGGTGCACGAGTGGGTCTCGCGGTTCGAAGCCGAGTGGAACGACCGGCTCGACCGGCTCGACGGCGTGCTCGCCGACCTGCAGCCGGAGCAGGGCTGATGCTGGCCAACCGCTTCGGCAGCGCGGTCGATCGAGCCGCGCGGCGACCTCGACATCGTCATCACCCGCTCCTTCGACGCTCCCGCCCCCCTCGTGTTCGCGGCGTGGACGACTCCCGACCTGGTGCGGCGCTGGTGGGGCTACGAGTCGCAGCCGCTGGTCGTGTGCGAGATCGACCTCCGCGTCGGCGGCAGCTGGCGCTACGTCACCCGTGACGACGACACCGGCACCGAGATGGGCTGGCGCGGCGAGTACCGCGAGGTCGTGCCCGACGCCCGCCTGGTCTCGACCGAGCTGTTCGAGGCCAACCCCGACGGCGCCACGCTCAACACGGTGACGTTCGCCGAGTCCAGTGGCGTCACCACGCTCACGATCGACGTGCTGCACACCACTCGAGCCCGTCGCGACGACCACCTCGCATCGGGCATGGAGGGCGGCCTCCAGAACAGCCTGAACCGCATCGAACGACTGCTCACCCAGGAGGACCGACCATGACCGAGATCGCCGATCGCTACCGCCGGATCGCCGGCACCTTCACGCAGCGCGTGTCCGAGGTTCCCGACGACGCGTGGGACAACCAGTCGCCCGTACCTGAGTGGACCACCCGCGACGTCGTGCGCCACCTCGTCGAGTGGGTGCCGCCCATGGTGTCGAGCGGGTCCGACCTGGTCTTCCCGACCGGTCCGTCCGTCGACGACGATCCCCTCGGCGCCTGGCTCACCTTGAGCGACACCTCCAGGCGGTGCTCGACGACCCGGCGACGGCGGACAAGATGTTCGTGCACCCCCAGGCCGGCACCCACCCCCTGGACGAGGCCATCGCCATGTTCGTGATGGGCGACGTGCTCATGCACACGTGGGACCTCGCCCGCGCCGCCGGCCTCGACGACACGCTCGACGCCGATGAGGTCGCCGGCATGTACGAGGGGATGCTGCCGCTCGACGACATGCTGCGCCAGAGCGGCCAGTACGGCCCCCGGGTCGACGTGCCCGACGACGCGCCGGTGCAGGACAAGCTCATGGCCTTCGTCGGCCGCCAGCCCTAGCGGCATCGACCTCGAGCCGTCGGGTCAGCGCATCGCGTCAGGGATCGGCCACCGACCGGTGAGGGGTTCCGGGGCCCAGTCAGGCCACCGGGGCGCTCCGACGATGTTCCCCCTGACGAACGTCGCGACCGTGACAGGGCTCGGCCCCGCGTTGTCGAACACCTCCGCGCTGTCGGCCAACTCGATCATGGCGACCACGTTGTCCCACAGGCGCCGCCATCGCGAGCGGATCTTGTCGTCGGGAACGTCGTGTCCTCCGGCCTCGACGCGGGCGATGACGCGGGCGACGGAGTAGTCCTCAGGCACGGCAACGACGACGAGGTGCACGAAGTAGCCGGCGTCCTGGGCCCGGCGTACGAGGTCCACCTTCGACACGTGAGAGGCGATGGTCTCGGCGATGAACGACTCTCCGCGTGCGATGAGCGCCTCTCGGGCGGTTTCGGCAGCCTGAGCTGCTTCGTAGGCGTGGGACAGCTGGTCGTCCGGCCACCGTTCGGCGGCGATCACGTCGGCGTTGACGAACGGCGCTCCGGGCCTGGCGTCGGCCAGGACGTACTCGACGAACGTCGACTTGCCTGCACCGTTGGGACCCACGACGAGATCCAGGCGGCTCACAGAACGGTGGTCGATCCATCCGGGCGTCGGCGAACCATGCGTCCTTCGTCGTCCATGACGACGGTGGTCACGCCACGAGCCGCTAGGCGGTCGGCGAACGACAGCTCGTTCGCCGCCGTGGAGATCGCGGCATCGATGGCTGCGTTGGCCACCACCCGCTCGTTCTCGTCGAGGTCGCCGAGGGTCAGCTCACCGGCGATCGCTTGTTGGATCCGTCGGTGCGACGCGCTCGTCTGCCGGTCGAAGAACATGCCGAACCGAGCCCAGTGCTCGAGCTGCTTCGCAGCCGATCGGTGCTCTTCGCGGCCTGATGTTTCGGCGGCCTCGATCAGGTCGACCGGGAGTCGGGTCGTCTTCGTGTCCATGCGCACCTCCTGTCTTGTGTCATCATGACACAAGACGGCACGTTCTGCTGCAGGACCTGTGTCGAGCTGGTCAGGGTTCGGGGATGTCGAAGTGCTCGTCGCGGAGCTCGAAGGCCTTCTTGGTGCCGAACTGGGCCCGGGTCTTCACGAAGTTGAACTCGCCCTCCTCGAACTGGAGGTTGGTGCCGTAGGAGTGGAAGAGGTAGCTGGCCACCTCTTCGCCCTGGTAGCCCTGCATCTGCTCGACCAGGCGGAACGCCTCCTTGGCCATGACCAGGCCGTCGGCCGGCATGCGGGCGATCTTGCGGGCGTACCAGTCGGCCCGGGCCGGCACCCCGTCGTCGTCGACGACCTCGGTGAACACCGACAGGTGGGCCAGGTCGGACGCCGGGATGGTGTCGCCGGTCAGCAGCAGCCGCCGGGCCAGGTTGGGACCGAGGCGGTAGAAGAACATGTGGAGCGTGCCCAGCGCGGGGCCGAGGAAGCGGGTGGCCGGCATGCCGATCTGGGTGCTCTTGCCGATCACCGAGATGTCGGACATGAGCGCCAGCTCGAAGCCGCCGCCCAGCGCGTAGCCGTTGATCTCGGCCACGGTGACCTTCGAGTAGCCGAGGAAGTCGTGGTAGAAGTCGAAGATCTTCCGGTCGACCGAGAGGCGGCGGCGCTGGCTGGGGCGCCGGGGCTTGGGTGGCGAAGGCGCTTCGCCCGTGCCGTCGTCCTTGTCCTTGTCGCCGTACCAGGCGTAGGCGTTGCCCATGTCGGCGCCGGTGCTGAACACGCCGCCCTCGCCTCGGAGCAGCACGACCTTGATGTCGTCGTCGAGGGCGATGTCGTCGAGGTAGCGCCCCAGCTGCTCGCGCATCTCCGGGTCGTAGGAGTTGCGCCGCTCGGGGTTGTTGAGGCTGATCCGGGCGATCCCCGTGTCGAGGTCACGCTCGATCAGCACACGCTCGTCGGTCACGCGGGCATCCTCTCTGCATTGCCGTGCTCCGCTGCGAGCCTTACGCTATAACCTTTAGACATTTCAGGCGAACCCGAGGCCCCTCGCACCCGTGGACTTTCGACTCGACGACGATCAGGTGGCCCTGCGAGACGCCGTCGACGGCTTCTGCTCGGCGCGCTACCCGCTCGACGCGATCGGCGGGCGCGAGGGCGCGCGGCTGACCATCGAGCAGTGGCAGGAGCTCGCCGACCTCGGGGTCTTCGGACTGCTCGTGCCCGAGTCGGACGGCGGGCTCGGCCTCGGTCTGATCGAGGCGGCGGTGGTCTTCGAGCAGCTCGGGCTGCACCTGGTGGAGGGGCCGATCCTCTGGTCGGCGCTCGGCGCCACCGTGCTCGACGCCGGTGCCGGCGGCGCGTCCATCGTCGGTGGCTACGACGCCACCGCCGCGCTCGATGGCGAGCCGATCCTCGTCGAGCACGCGGCCGACCTCGACGTGCTGCTCGTGCTCCGTGACGACGGCGTGTTCGCCATCGACCGCGCCGACCTTCCGCCCCTCGAGGAGCTCGAGCCGCTCGACCCGCTGACCCCGGTGGCACGGTTCGCCGACCTGCCTGCCGGCACGCAGGTCGCCGACGCGGACCGGGCCCGACGGATGCGCCTGGAGGCCCAGGTGCTGACTGCGGCCATGCTGCTCGGCGTGTCCGACGCGGCGTTGACGGTGGCTCGGGACTACTCGCTCGAGCGGGAGCAGTTCGGCCAGCCGATCGCCACCTTCCAGGCGCTGAAGCACATGATGGCGGACATGTTCGTCCGCACCGGGCTGGCTCGCAGCGCCACCTACGCGGCGGCTGCGGTGCTCGACGACCCGGACGTGGGCCACGTCGAGCGCTCGGTCAGCGCGGCCAAGCTGCTGGCCGGCGACGCGGCGGTCGAGAACGCCCGGGCCGCGGTTCAGGTGCTCGGCGGCATGGGGTTCACCTGGGACATGCTCCCCAACCACCTGCTGAAGCGGGCCTGGGTGCTCGAGCAGTCGTTCGGCTCGTCGTCCTCCCACGCCCTGGCCATCAGCGCCTCGCTGGCGGGCGAGGCCCGGTGACCGAGTCGTGGTCCTGACGTCGAGCGGCCCCGGCTTCTGCCCGCGCCGGCTTCACGCCCGACAGCGGCGCGACCTGGTTCGTCTCCCGGCTCGTCGGCGTGGGCCGGGCCAAGGAGATCCTGATGCTCGGCACCGAGGTCAGCGGCACACAGGCGGCCGAGTGGGGGATCATCCACCGGTGCGTTCCCGACGACCAGCTCGACTCCGCCGCCGAGGAGCTCGTCACCGACCCGGCCTCGTTCACGGAACGCCGCACGCCGGACCACCAGGGTCGCTAGACCGAGGAGCACGAGGAGCGGATGACCTTCGAGACCATCACCTACGAGGTGTCCGATCGGGTGGCGACCATCACGTTCGACCGCCCCGACCAGCTCAACGCGCTCAGCCCGGCCATGGTCGAGGAGCTGCGCCAGGCCTACGACGCGGCCGAGCGGGACGACGACGTGTGGATCCTCCTCGTGACCGGCAACGGGCGGGCGTTCTGCGCTGGTGCCGACGTCGGGGAGATCTCGCCCGACGGCCGGGTGATCTACGACGATCCCTACCTGACGACCTACCCGCAGTGGGAGGCGCCGCAGGAGGGCACCCCGCCGTTCCGCACCATGACCAAGCCCGTGCTGACCGCGGTCAACGGCCTGTGCTGCGGTGCCGGCCTCGACCTCGTGACCACGTCGGACATCTCGATCGCGTCGGACCGGGCCGAGTTCTTCGATCCGCACGTGAGCATCGGGCTGGTCTCGGGCCGCGAGATGGTGCGTCTGGCCCGGGTGCTGCCGCTGAACGTCACGATGCGCCTGGCGCTGATGGGCAAGCACGAGCGGCTGAGCGCCCAGCGGGTCTACGAGCTCGGGCTGATCACCGAGGTGGTCGAGCACGATCGCCTGCTCGAGCGGGCCCACGAGATCGCCGCCATCGTCAACCGCAACGCGCCCCTGGCGGTGCGGGGCACCCGCCTGGCCATCCGCAAGGGCCTCGACCTGCCGCTGCACGAGGCCGAGATCATGGCCGAGGCCTACCGCGAGCGCGTCGTGCGCACCGACGACGCGCAGGAGGGCCCGAAGGCGTTCATGGAGAAGCGCGCTCCCGAATGGAAGTGCCAGTGAGCGCTCGCCTACGAGACGATCCTCTACGAGGTCGGCGCCGACCACGTCGCCACCATCACGCTCAACCGGCCCGAGGTGCTCAACGCCTTCGATCGCCAGATGTGCGAGGAGATGGCGCGACGTCTGGTCGCAGGTCAAGACCGATCCGTCGGTCCACGCGGTGGTGCTGCGGGCCGCCGGTGACCGGGCGTTCTGCGCCGGGCTCGACACCAGCAAGTCCTACGGCCAGCCCGACGACATCTGGAACCACGAGGATCCGGGCGAGCTGCTGAGCCCCAAGTGGCAGAAGGTCTGGAAGCCGGTGGTCTGCGCGGTCCAGGGCATCTGCACGGCCGGCGCCTTCTACTTCGTCAACGAGTCCGACGTCGTCATCTGCTCGACCGATGCCACCTTCTTCGACTCGCACGTGACGTTCGGCATGGCCTCCGCGCTCGAGCCGGTCGGTCTGATGCGCCGCATCGGCCTCGGCGACACGCTGCGCATGGCGCTGATGGGCAACGACGAGCGGGTCTCGGCGGACACCGCGCTGCGCATCGGCCTGGTGACCGAGGTGGTCGAGCGGGCCGACCTGTGGGAACGGGCCCACGAGATCGCGGCGGGCATCGCGGCCAAGCCGTCGGTCGCGACGCAGGGCACGGTGCGGGCCATCTGGGAGTCGCTCGACAAGCCCTACCGCGTGGCCATGGAGCAGGGTCTCATCTACACCCGCATCGCCAACCCGATCGGCATGGCCGAGGTGGCCGAGCACCCACCGCCTCGCACGGATCCGAGGATCCGCTAGTGCCGGAGACGACCGACCCGATCGCCGGCCTGACCCCGAACGCGCTCTCCGCCCGGATCGCCGAGATCGTGGCCATCGACCCGGACGCGCCGGCGCTCGAGTTCGAGGGGCGCTGGTACACGTGGGGCGAACTGGGGACGACGATCGAGTCCGTCGCCGCGCTCGTCGGCCCGCACGGTGGCGAGGTGGGCATCATCCTGCGCAACCGCCCGGCGCACGTCGGTGCCCTGCTCGGCGTGCTCCGAGCCGGCGGCTGCGTGGTCACCATCAACCCGTCGAGCGGGGATCGAGCGCACCCGCGACGACATCGCCGGGCTCGACCTCGACCTCGTCGTCGGCAGCCCCGAGGACCTCGACGCGCTCGTCTACGATCGGTCCGACGTGCCCCGTGCCGCCATCGAGGACCTCGGCTTCGATCCGAAGGTGGTCGGCGACCCGAGCAGCACGCCTCGCGACCGGGCCGGCGACGTCGCGGTGCGCATGCTCACCAGCGGCACGACCGGCGTGCCCAAGCGCATCGACCTCACCTACGACACGCTCGAACGGGTGCTGCTCGGCGCCAAGTACTACGAGAAGGACAAGGCCCCCCGCACCCGGCTGGCGTCCGGCGTCGCCCTCGTCAACTCGCCCCTCGTGCACCTCGGTGGCCTGTTCCGCATCCTGCTGTCGGTCAACGACGGCCGGTCGATGGCGCTGCTCGAGCGGTTCACCGTCGACGGCTGGTACGACGCCGTGCGCCGCCACCACCCCCGCACCTCGACGCTGGTGCCGACCGCGTTGCGGATGGTGCTCGAGGCCGACCTCGACCCGGCCGAGCTGAGCTCGATCCGGTCGGTGGTGTGCGGCACCGCCCCGCTCTCGCCCGACGACGCCGACGCGTTCTTCGACAAGTACGGCATCCCGGTGCTCATCTCGTTCGCAGCCACCGAGTTCGGCGGACCGGTCGCCGGCTGGAACCTGACCGACCACGCCGAGCACTGGAAGGAGAAGCGGGGGAGCGTCGGTCGGGCCCACCCGGGCAGCGAGCTGCGCATCGTCGACGAGGACGACGGCCACGTGCTCGGCCGCGGACGAGGTGGGCCTGCTCGAGGTGAAGACCGGCCAACTCGGCGCCGGCAGCGGCTGGATGCGCACCACCGACCTGGCCCGGATCGATGCCGACGGGTTCCTCTGGATCCTGGGCCGGGCCGACCAGGCCATCATCCGCGGCGGCTTCAAGGTGCGACCCGACGACGTGCGGGCCGCGCTCGAATCGCACCCCGACGTGCGCGGCGCGGCGGTGATCGGTCGGGCCGACGAGCGGCTCGGCGCAGTGCCCGTGGCGCTGGTCGAGCTCCGGCGGGCCGATGCGGACATCACGACGCAGGACCTCCTCGACCACCTGGCCACCCGGCTCGCGCCCTACGAGCTGCCGACCGAGATCCGGATCGTCGACGTGCTGCCCCGCACCGACTCGGGCAAGGTCGACCTCCTCGGCGTCACGCGCCGCCGCATTCGAGACGACGCCGAGGCGGCCTGAGCCGTGGACCTGCGCTACTCCGACGAGGACGAGGCCTTCCGGACGCGAGGTCCGGGCCTGGCTCGAAGCCGAGGTCCCCGTGCACGGACCGCCGCCGCCGCCCGGTGACTGGCCGGCCCGCCGGGCCTACGACACCGCGTGGCAGCGCAAGCTCTACGACGCGGGCTACGCCGGGCTGGCCTGGCCGGTCGAGGCCGGCGGCCGCGGCCTGCCCATCACCCAGCAGCTCGTGTACCTCGAGGAGTACGCCCGGGCCGAAGCGCCGTACATCAGCGTGAACTTCGTCGGCATGATGCACGCCGGCCCGACCCTGATCGCCGAGGGCAGCGACGACCAGCGCCGCTTCCACCTGCCGCGGATCCTGCGGGGCGACGACGTGTGGTGCCAGGGCTTCTCCGAGCCGTCCGCCGGCTCCGACCTCGCCTCGCTGCGCACCCGTGCGGTGCGCGACGGCGACGACTACGTCGTGTCGGGCCAGAAGATCTGGAGCACCCGGGCCCACGTGGCCGACTACTGCGAGCTGCTGGTGCGCACCGACCCGGACGCCTCGAAGCACAAGGGCATCTCGTGGCTGATCCTCGACATGCGCAGCGAGGGCATCGAGGTGCGACCGATGCGCACGCTCGACGGCGAGAGCCACTTCTGCGAGGTGTTCCTCGACGAGGTGCGGGTACCGGTGGCCAACCGGTTGGGTGACGAGAACGACGGTTGGCGGGTCACCAACGTGACGCTCCGCTTCGAGCGGGGCACCGCGTTCGCGCAGCACATCATCACGATGCGGGCCCAGGTGCGGAAGCTCGTCGCGCTGGCCCAGGCCCGCCGCACGGCCGACGGCACCGCGTGGGACTCCGACGGCCTCCGCGAGAAGGTCGGTCGGGTCGAAGCCGCGGTCGAGGCGCTCTGGCGCATGACCCAGATGTGCATCGCCGAGGCCGACGCCACCGGTGCTCCGGCGCCGATCGGGTCGGCGGTGAAGCTCCGCTACAGCGAGCTCAGCCAGGAGATCGCCCAGCTGGCCATGCGGGTGATCGGCCGGCCGGTCATCGGGCGGGCCGAGGTCGACGACATCGCCACCAGCGACGCGGTGCAGGAGTACCTGTGGTCGCTGCAGTACACGATCGCGGCCGGCACCTCGCAGATCCAGCGCAACCTGATCGCCGAGCGCATCCTCGGTCTGCCGAGGGGTCGCTGAGGTGCGGTGGACGTTCGGCGAGGAGCCGCTCGACGAGACGGTCGAGCTGGCGGCCGTGCTCCGGCGGCTGACCAGCCTGGCCCAGGCGCAGGAGGGCCCGAGCCGCACGGTCCGGGAGCTGACCGACCACCTGCTCGACGTCGAGCGGGTGCTCGCGTCGGAGGTGCCGCCCTCGCCCCTTCCGAGGGTCGGCGCGAACGCCGAGGGCGACGGCCGCGTGTACGTCGACCACGCGCGCGACATCGGCGCGTTCAACCCGAGCTTCCCGCTCTACGAGATCACCGTCGACGACGCCGGCGCGCACGGCTCGGTGGAGTTCCCCGTCGTCTTCGAGGGACCGCCCGGCATCGTGCACGGAGGCTTCCTCGCCGTGTTCTTCGACTGCGTGATCCAGCACCACAACTGCGATGTGGGCGTGGCCGGCAAGACCACCGACCTGCAGCTGCGCTACCGCCGCCCGACGCCGCTGCTCACGCCGCTCACGTTCGACATCACCCGCACGGTCGACGGCGATCGGATCGAGTCGCACGCCCGGCTGCTGCTCGGCGAGAAGGTGTGCGCGGAGGCCACGATGCTGGCGGTGGCCGGCGACCGGGCGAACCTCCCGACCGTGTCGCCCCGGCGGGTGCCCATGACGTCGGCCACGATCCGGGCCGACGACGACCTGCCGCTGACCGTCGGGCAGCTGCTGCGGGAACGGGCCGAGCGCGCGGGGTCCGTCGCCGTTCGTCGTCTGCGACGACGACGTCCTGACCTACGCCGACGCCGAGGCCCGTTCGGCCGAGCTCGCCCGCGGCCTGATGGCGACCGGCGCCGGCAAGGGCACCCACGTCGCGGTGCTGCACCCCAACGGCAGCGACTTCGTCGTGGCGTGGCTGGCCGCCGCCCGCATCGGCGCGGTCACGCTCCCGCTCAGCACGTTCTCCACCGCCGTCGGAGCTGGCCGGGCTGCTGGCGGGAGCCGACGTCGAGGTGCTCCTCAGCGTCGACGTCCTACCGATCGCACCAGCTACGACGTGACCCTCCGCGCGGCGATCCCCGAGCTCGACCTCTCGTCCGAGCCGCCCCTCATGGCGCCGTCCGTGCCGACGCTGCGCTCGATCAGGTTCGCGGCACCCGTCGCCGGCGTCGGCCGACGGCTGGACGGTGGCGCTCGCTGCTGCAGGCGGCCGGCTCGATCGGCGACGAGGTGCTCCGCGCCGCCGAGGCCGAGGTCACGCCGGCCGACCGCATGGTCATCGTCCACACGTCGGGCTCGACCAGCGCGCCGAAGGGCGTGATCCACACCCACGGCGCGCTGATCCGCCACCTGGACAACCTCAACCAGGTCCGGGCCGTCGGGCCCGACGAGATCCTGTTCTCGAACTCGCCCTTCTTCTGGATCGGTGGCTTCGCGTTCGCGCTGGTCGGCACGCTGGTCGCCGGTGGCCGGCTGGTGTGCTCGAACGCGCCGACCGCCGCCGGCGTGCTCGACCTGCTCGAGCGGGAGCAGCCGACCCTGGTCAACGGCTTCGCCCAGTCGGTCGCCCACCTGCCCGACGACCCGTCGTTCCCGGGTCGCGACCTGACGTCCATCCGGCGCGGCAACCTGTGGCCGATCCTGCCGCCCGGGCGTGGCGCCGGCCGATCCCGAGCTGCGCCACTCGATGCTGGGCATGACCGAGGCCGGCAGCGTCTGCCTGCTGTCGGGCGACGAGCACGACCTACCCGAGCACCAGCGAGGGTCGTTCGGGCGACCCGGCTCCCGGGTTCGAGGCCCGAGGTGATGCATCCCGAGACCGGCGCGCCCTGCGCCGTCGGGCGAGACCGGCGAGCTGTGGCTGCGGGGCCCGTTCGTGATGGAGGGCTACTACGGGCGGGAGCGATCCGAGGTCTTCGAGCCCGACGGCTGGTACCGCACCGGCGACCTCGTGCGGGTCGACGACGACGGCCTCTTCTACTTCGTCGGCCGCCTCGGCGACATGATCAAGACGCGGGGCGCGAACGTGTCGCCCCGCGAGGTCGAGGCGGCCATCGCCGAGCTGGCCGGCCTGCGCTCCCACGTCACCGGCGTCGACAGCGAGGCGGCCGGCCAGCTGGTGGCCGCCGCCGTCGTGGTGCCCGACGGCCGGCCGTTCGGCGAACAGGACCTCGACGACCTGCGGGCCGCCCTGGCCGGCCGGCTGTCGGCCTACAAGGTGCCGAAGATCATGCGGGCCGTGACGCGAGGCCGACGTCCCGATGATGTCGAGCGGCAAGCTCGATGCCCGAGCGCTGAAGGACCTCCTCGGTGACCGCTGAACCGTGTCCGATCGACCCTGCCCGCGCTGATCGCGCACGCCGCGAGTCGAGCGCACACGGCACGGTCGCCGTGCATGGTGCACGACGACGACGTGCTGACCTACGCCGAGCTCGACGACCGCAGCCGCGACCTGAGCCGGCGACTGGTGGCCGGCGGCGTCGACAAGGGCGACCGCGTCGCGCTGCTGATGGCCAACGGCATCGAGTGGGCGGTCACCTCGGTGGCGATCATGCGGATCGGCGCCACGCTCGTGCCGCTGAGCACGCTGCTGCGCCCGCCCGAGGTCGAGGCGCAGCTCCGCACCGTCGGGCGCGTCCGCGCTCATCGCCCAGCCGGAGTACCGCGGCCGTCGCTACCTCGACGAGCTCGACGCCCACCTCCCCGGCATCCTCGCGCGCCGCGCCACGCCTCGGCTCCCGAACCTGCGGCACGTCTGGTCGGCCGACGCGCTGCCCGAGGCGACGGCGCCCGAGGCGCTCGCGGCCGCGCTGGAGCGGTCGGTGCGCCCGGCCGACGACCTGGTCGTCATGTTCACCTCGGGCAGCCGCAGCACGCCCAAGGGCGTCGTCCACACGCACGGCGGCGCCATCCGGGCCACCGCGGCGGGCCTGCCCGTGCGCTGCATCGGCGAGGGCGACCGGCTCTACATCCCCATGCCGTTCTTCTGGATGGGCGGTTTCGGCGGTGGGCTGCTGTCGGTGCTGGTGGCCGGCGCGACGCTGCTGACCGAGACCGACCCGACCCCGGCATCGACCATCCGCTTCCTCGAGCGCGAGCGGGCGACGCTGTTCCGGGGTTGGCCCGACCAGGCCGTGCGGATCGCGTCCGATCCGACCGTTCGCCGACGCCGACCTCAGCTCGCTGCGCGCCGGCAGCCTCGACGCGGTCCTGCCCGCCGACCTGCGGGCCGCACCCGGCACGCCGGGCGAACCTGTTCGGGATGACCGAGACGTTCGGGCCCTACGCCGGGTCCCGCCTCGACACCGATCTGCCGGCGTCGGCGCGCGGGGCAGCTGCGGCCGGCCGTTCGCCGGCGTCGAGGTGCGCATCGCCGACGCGGAGTCCGGCGAGGCGCTCGGTCGGCCGGGGAGCAGGGCGTGATCGAGCTGCGGGGGCCGAACCTCATGCGCGGCATCTGCGGCCGCACCCGGGAGGACACCTTCCTGGCCCGACGGGTACTACCCGACCGGTGACCTCGGGTCGGTCGACGCCGACGGCTACCTCTTCTACGCCGGGCGGGCCGACGACATGTTCAAGGTCAGCGGCGCCACCGTCTACCCGACCGAGGTCGAGGCCGGCCTGCGGTCGATCGACTTCGTCCGCCAGGCCTACGTGACCAACGTCGAGGGCGCCGGCGGCGAGGCCGCGGTGGGGGCGGTGGTCGTCGTCGGCGAGGATCGCACCGCTGGCCGAGGTCGACGCCGCCGCCCGACAGGCCATGAGCTCGTTCAAGGTGCCCCGGAGCTGGGTGCTGGTGCGCGTCGGCCGAGCGGGTGCCGATGCTGGCCACCGGCAAGGTCGACAAGGCCGGGCCTGCAGGCGCTGATCGCGGCCGAGGGCCAAGCGGCCCGATGACCGTGGCGGCCCGGTGGCCGCGGCGGTCCGCTGATCGTCAGGCCAGGGAGCCGACCACACCGTGACCGATGATCATCGGCAGGTCGAGGAACGTCACGATGCCGGGCTCGGCCGCGCACACCGGGGCGATGGCGTGCACCGCGTGCATGGCGGTGCCGAGGCAGCCCTGGGCGGTCTCGTCCTCGCCGTGCACCGCGATGTTGACCTCCATCGTCATCGACGGCGCGCCCTCGATCTCGACCCGCCAGCCCCGCCCCTGGGGCCAGTCGGGGGCCTGGTCCGGCCCCAGGCGGGTGATGTGCTCGACGGTGATGACGGGCCGACCGCCCACCAGACCGGCGTAGCCGAAGCGCTGCGCGCTGACCGTGCCGGCCTCGATGGTGCCGGCCGCCACGTCGAACGTGGTCGCCGCGGTGGCCACCTGGCGCACGTAGCGGAACTCCTCGATCTCCACGCCGAGTCCGGCGGCCAGCAGCATGACCGGGCCCCGGAACGTGCCGCCGACCAGGTCGGCGTCGGCCATCGGCACGTCGGTCTCGGGAAGCTGCCCGAACCCCATGATGTCGACCAACATGTCGCGGCTGGCGTAGGTCGAGTAGTCCATCAGCTCCTGCACGAGCACGGAGTCGATCCGACGCGACAGGCCTGACAGGGTCAGCGGCAGCACCTCCGCCGCCCAACCCGGCTCGATGCCGGTGGCGTGGAACGAGGTGCCGCCGGCGAGGCAGGCGGCGGTCAGGCGATCGGTGACCTCGACGCCGAGGCTCGACGGGAAGATCAGCCCGGTGACCGCGGTGGAGACGACGTTCTTGCCCGACGCCAGCAGCCGGCAGATGTCGTCGAGCGCGCCCAGCGGGTCCATCTCGCCCTGCGCCGCGTAGAGGACGCAGTCGGCATCGAGGCCGATGATCTCCTCGACATCGGTGGTGGCCGTCACGCCGACCGGACCGATGCCGCTGATCTCCCCGACGTCCCGTCCGGCCTTGTCGTCGCTGTACACCCGTGCGCCGACGAGCTCGAGCCCGTTGAGGCCGACGATGGCCTCGACGGCGAAGCGACCGACGGTGCCGGTGGCCCACTGCACGACGCGCAGCGGGCCGGATGTGGAGCCGGGACCGGTCACCGGGGGTCGAGGACGGCGAGCATGTCCGGGTAGCGCTTGGTGTGGGCGCCACCGTCGACCAGGTACTGCGAGCCCGAGATGTAGCACGCCTCGTCCGACGCGAGGAACGTCACCAGGTTGGCGACCTCGTCGGGCCCGGCGTGGCGACCGAGCGGCGTGTTCTCCTCGAACTCGGCCACGAGCGACGGCAGGAACCACATCGCGTCGGTGAGCTGGGTGCGGATCAGCCCGGGGGCGACGGCGTTGACGCGGATGCCGACCGGGCCGAGCTCGAGCGCGGCGACCTGCACGAGCATGGCGGCGCCGGCCTTGGCCGAGCAGTAGGCGCCCATGCCGGTGCCGGGCTGGACCGCGTTGAGGCTGGTGGTCACCACGATCGAGCCGCCGTCGCCCATGGCCCGGGCCGCGTGCTTGATGGTGAGGAACGACCCGATGAGGCAGACGTCGATGACCCGGTCGAACTCCTCGAGCGATGCGTCGGTGAGCCGGCCGTTCGAGCCGATGCCGGCGTTGGCGAACGCGATGTCGAGCCGCCCGTGGCGCTCGACGGTGGCCGCCACCAGGCGCTCGACGTCGGCCTCGACCGTGACGTCGCACCGCTCGATGCCGAGGTCGTCGCCGAGCTCGGCCCGCGCCGACGTCGAGCGCGTCCTGGTCACGGTCGCCGATCACGACCGAGGCGCCCTCGGCGAGGAAGCGGCGGGCGGTGGCCAGCCCGATGCCGGAGGCGCCCCCGGTGATGATCGCGACCTTGCCCTCGCAGACCGCGTCCGTCTGCCGTGGGACGCTCCACTCCGGATCGGCTCCCTGATCCTCCGGTGATCTCCTGTCAGTCGGTCGCGGATGCCGGTGTGGTCACGAGTGTCCTCCCTCGTCGGGCCACGGCGGCCCGGATCGCCCCGGCGGTCGCCGTGCGGGGCGTTGGCTGGAATTGGACAGTGGGACATCCGGATTCGGAAACTGATACTGTCACAGTCCTGCGCGAAGGAGCTGCCATGGACTTCCATCCGATCGACGCCGACAACCACTACTACGAGGCGATCGACGCGTTCACCCGCCACCTCGACCCGAAGTTCAAGACCCGGGGCGTGCGTCCGGTGCAGGAGGGCAAGCGCACCCAGCTCCTGGTCGGCGGCAAGGTCAACAACTTCGTGCCCAACCCGACGTTCGACCCGATCATCGTGCCCGGGCTGCCTCGACCCGCTGTTCCGGGGCCAGATCCCCGAGGGGGTCGATCCGGCCACGCTGATGCAGACCGAGCCGATGCACGCCGAGTACCGCGATCGTGACGAGCGGGTCGAGGTCGTCGAGGCGCAGGGCCTCGACGCCGCGCTGCTGTTCCCGACGCTGGGCTGCGGCATCGAGGAGGCGCTCCGCGAGGACATCCCGGCCACCATGGCGTCGCCTGTCCGCCTTCAACCGGTGGCTCGAGGACGACTGGGGCTTCGACTACAAGCACCGCCTGATCGCGGCCCCGATGCTCTCGCTGGCCGATCCCGACGCGGCGTGCGCCGAGCTCGACTCGCTGATCGAGCGGGGCGCCCGCATCATGCACATCCGGCCCGGCTCCGGTGCCCGGCCCCAACGGCACCTCCCGCTCGCTCGGCAACAAGCTGCACGATCCGGTCTGGGCCCGGCTGGCCGAGGCGATCGTCCCGGTGGCGTTCCACCTCGGCGACAGCGGGTACAACCGGTTCGCGGCGGCGCCGTGGGGCGGCAGCGCCACCTTCGGCTTCGGCATCGCCGACGTCCTCAGCCGCGTGCTGGTGTCCGATCGGGCCATCCACGACACCATCGCCTCGCTGGTCGTGCACGGCGTGTTCACCCGCCACCCGACGCTGCGGGTGGCGAGCATCGAGAACGGCTCCGACTGGCTGGCCCTGCTGGTGAAGCGGCTGAAGAAGCAGGCCAACCAGACGCCGTGGGCCTTCGCCGACGACCCGCTCGACACCATCCGGGCGCACGTCTGGACCACGCCGTACTGCGAGGAGGACTTCCACGCCCTCGCCGACCTGATCGGCGTCGACCGCATCCTGTTCGGGTCCGACTGGCCCCACGGCGAGGGCCTGGCCCAGCCGCTCGACTTCGAGAAGGAGCTCGACGGCTTCACCGACGCCGAGATGCGGAAGATCCTGCGGGACAACTGCCTCGAGCTGCTCGGGTCGGAGGCGCTAGGTGACCGACGTCGCGACCGAGCCGGCCCTGTCGAACGCGGAGCTCCGCGACGAGGTCCGGCAGCTGGCTCGACGAGCAACTGGGACCCCGACCTCGAGGTCGGGGAGTGGTGGCGCAAGGTCGCCGACGCCGGCTGGACCGCCCCGCACCTCACGGTCGAGGAGGGCGGCCGCGGGCCTGTCCCGCCGCTCGTCGGCCATCGTCCGCTCGGCCTTCGGCGCCTACGGCGCGCTGCGGCCGCCGGGCGGCCTCGGCCTGATGATGGCGGCGCCCACGATCCTGCTGCACGGCACGCCCGACCAGATCGAGCGCCACGTCCGCCCGATCCTCGACGGCAGCCTGGCCTGGTGCCAGCTGTTCAGCGAGCCGGGCGCCGGCTCCGACCTGGCCGGCCTCACCACCCGCGCCGTCCGCGACGGCGACCGCTGGATCATCAACGGCCAGAAGGTCTGGAGCAGCCAGGCGCATGGAGTCCGACTACGGCATGCTGCTGGCCCGCACCGACCTCGACGTGCCCAAGCACCACGGCATCTCGTGGTTCGCGTTCTCGCTCGACCAGCCCGGCGTCACCATCCGCCCGCTGCGGGAGATGACCGGCGAGGCCGTGTTCAACGAGGTGTTCTTCGACGACGCCGTGGTGCGACGACGCGGACCTCATCGGCGGCCAGGGCAACGGCTGGGCCGTGACCCAGACGACGCTGTTCTTCGAGCGCAGCGGCATCGGCGCCGGCGGCGGCCACGCCGGCTTCCCGTAGCCCGGGCCCGAAGGGCGGCACGATCGGTCGGCGGGCCGGCGACGCCGTGCTCGACCCGGTGCCGGGCGGCGACAAGACCCTCACGGTCGACGACATCCGCCAGCTGGCCGCAGACGCTTCGGTCGCACCGACGACCCGATGATCCGCCAGAAGATCGCCCAGCTCGTCACCTACACCAACGTCGGCACCTGGAACGCGCTGCGGGGCAAGGCCGAGGCGGCGCGGGGCGGCGGCCAGTCGGTCGCCAACATCGGCAAGCTGGCCCAGACCCGCATCATGAAGCTCTCGGCCGAGATCGCGCTCGACATCCTGGGCCCGGCGGGCATGCTCGGCGCGCCCGACGGCCCCGAGGGCGGCCGGTTCACGCAGGCCTACATGTTCGCGCCGGCGTCGTCGATCTACGGCGGCACCGACGAGATCCAGCGCAACATCGTCGGCGAGCGCTCGCTCGGCCTGCCCCGCGAGCCCAACCCCGACCAGGGCGTGCCCTTCGGCGAGGTCCTCCGCCGCACCGCCCCCCCGCCGGACTGTACTCGCGGCCGCGGTCGCAGCGACGCGGCTGCGGTAGCGGGTGCGCCACTCGATGCGCTTGCCGGTGCCGAACTCGGCCTGGCCGGCCTGCATGGCCACGGGGTCGATGCCGATGCGGGTGTAGAGCGAGCACAGGTCGAGGGCCTGGGAGCGGGGCACCTCGTTGCCCATCCAGATGGCCCGCAGGGTGCCCTGGATCACGAGCGGCGAGGCCGAGGCGATGGCGGCCGCGGCCCACATGGCGGCCTCGATCACCTTGTCGTCGTCGACGACCTCCGACACCAGGCCGACCTCGTAGGCCCGCTGCGCGCTCATCCGCTCGTGGGCGCCGAGCAGCGACATGCGCAGCACCTCCTGCAGCGGCATCTTCTGCAGCATGTGGATCGGCTCGTAGGCGGCGGGCATCTGGAACGTCACGTGCGGGTCGAAGAACGTGGCGCTGCGCCCGGCGATGATGAAGTCGGTCTCGCCGAGGATGTAGAACGCGCCGCCGCAGGCCATGCCCTTGACGGCCCCGATCACCGGCTTCCAGAGCTCGTTGGCCTTGGGGCCGACCCGGGCGCCGGGATCGTCGAACACCCACGGGGTCGAGTAGCCGAGGTGGCCGTCGCTGGCGTCGGCCGCGCCGATGGTGGCGTCGCGGTCGATGCCGACGCAGAAGGCCCGGTCGCCGGCGCCGGTGAGCACGATGCAGCGCACGTCGTCGTCGTGCTGGAGGGCCTGCCACAGCTGGGCCAGCTCGGCCTCCATCGTCGGGTTGAAGGCGTTGAGGACCTCCGGCCGGTTGAGGGTCACGAGCGCGACGCCGTCGTCGATCTCGCACAGCAGGGTCTCGTACGTGGTCATGGTCGGAGAGACTAGGTGGCTCCGTGAGGCCCCGCCTTCCTGGCGCCGTCGCCGGCAGCTATGTTATAACCTTTAGATATTTCCTCTCGGCGTCGCGCCCGGGAGGACCGCCTGTAGGGGGGCCGCGAATTGCGCGTCGTCGATGTGCACCGGGACCGGGGACTCGTCACCCTGACGTTCGATCGCCCCGAGAAGAAGAACGCGCTGAACCGCCAGAGCTGGGACGAGCTCGACGAGGCGCTGACCGAGATCGCGGCCAACCCCGACGACCGTGCGCTGATGCTCACCGGCGCCGGCGGGAACTTCTCCTCGGGCGCCGACCTGTCCGGTGACGGGTCGGGACGATGGCGCTGCCGATCGTCATCGAGATGCGGACGGTCGGCGACATCATCCTGCGCCTCCACCGCCTGCCCATCCCGACCCTGGCCAAGATCGACGGCGTGGCCGTCGGCGTCGGCCTCGGGCCTGGCGCTCGGGTGCGACCTGGTCCTCGCCTCCGACCGGGCCCGGCTCATCGAGATCTTCCCGCGGCGGGGCCTGGCGCTCGACGGCGGCAACTCCTGGCTGCTGCCCCGGCTGGTCGGCCTGCAGAAGGCCAAGGAGCTGGCCTTCTTCGGCGACACCGCTGTCGGCCGCCGAGGCGGCGGCGATGGGGCTGGTCAACCGGGTGGTGCCGGTCGACGAGCTCGACGAGGTCGCCGACACCTGGGCCCACCGCCTGGCCGACGGGCCGACGATCGCGCTGTCGCTGTCGAAGCGGCATGCTGAACAACAGCTACGGCCGTCACCATGGACCAGGCCCTCGAGGACGAGGCCCGCAGCCAGCACGTCTGCTACACGACCAAGGACATGGTCGAGGCCATGACGGCGTACTTCGAGAAGCGTGACCCGACCTTCCATGGTCGCTGACCGACAGCGCACGATCATCCGCAACGTGGGGAGTGGGAGACATGGACGAGCAGACGCGAGTCGCAACCAGGGTGCGAGCGGGCCGGGGCCGAGCGGCGCTGGTCGGCCTGCTGGCGGTCATGGCGCTGGTGGCCGGCGCCTGCGGCTCGTCGTCGAGCGGCAGCAGCGGCGATGTCGGCCGACTCGACGGTCCGAGGCGACGCCGGTCGACGGCGGCAGCCTGGTCATCGGCGTGACGACCGAGACGGCGGGATGGAACCCGCACTACACGTCGCCGGCCGAGAGCACGCAGCTTCATCCTGCCGTCGATGCTCGAGCCGCTGGCCTCCACCGGGGCCGATCTCAACGCGCAGCCGTTCCTCGCCACCTCGTGGACCCCGAACGCGACCTTCGACAGCTGGACCGTGGAGCTGCGCGACGGCGTCGTGTTCCACAACGGCGAGAAGCTCGATGCGGCGGCGGCCAAGGGGAGCATCGACGACGGCGTCAACGGTGGCGTGTCGGGCCAGGCGGTCAAGGGCCTGTTCACCGGCGTGTCGGTCGTCGATGCCCAGACCCTGAAGATCGACCTGACCCAGCCGTGGGCCGCCTTCCCGAACAGCTTCCTCGACAGCCAGATCGCGGTGATGATGGCGCCGGCGTCGCTGGCCTCCGAGGACCACGGGGGTGCCCACCCGGTCGGCACCGGCCCGTTCATGTTCGACCACTGGGAGCCGTCGACCGGCATCACGGTGAAGAAGAACCCCACCTACTGGCAGGCCGGCCAGCCGCACCTCGACCAGATCGACTTCAAGGTCATCCCCGACAACGCCAGCCGGGCCGCGGCGCTCCAGACCGGCGACCTCAACATGATGATGACGACGAGCGCCAGCGATGCGACCTCGCTCGCCGGCCAGTACCAGGTCATCAAGGCCTGGCACACCGAACCCGAGATGATCGCGGTCAACACGACGGCGGACCTCGGGGGCAAGACCAACCCGATGGCCAACCTCCACGCCCGGCGAGCCCTGGCCTACGCCACCGATCGCCAGGCGGTGGCGGCCGTCGTCGGCGAGGGGGTGGACGCACCCACCTCGCCGTTCGCGCCCGACAGCCCGTGGGGCCGCCCCGAGGACCAGAACAACTACCCGGACCACGACGTCGACCAGGCCAAGGCCGAGGTCGAGCAGTACAAGTCGGACACGGGGGAGAGCTCGCTCAAGGTCACCCTGACGTCGGCGGCCGACGTCGACACCACCAGGATCGCCCAGCTCGTGCAGAGCCAGTGGCAGGAGGCCGGCATCGAGGTCGACATCGAGGCGGTCGAGGCATCGGCACTCATCGGCAACCTCGTCAGCGGCAAGTACGAGACGTCGATCCTGCAGATCTACAACGCGCCCGACCCGGACCAGTTCCACTACTTCTGGTCGGCCGACACCATCGGGGGCTACGGCGGCGATCAACATCAACCTGACCCAGTTCTCCAACGCGGCGATGGAAGAGGGCATCCGGACCGGCCGGGTCAGCGGCGACGCCGCCACCCGCAAGGCCGCCTACGACCAGGTCGTCGACCAGATCAACGAGCAGGCGACCAACATCTGGCTCTACTGGAACCCGTTCTCCCTCATCGCGGCCAAGGACGTGCACGGCCTCGACGGGGCGCGGGCCGTCCCGTTCACCTACTCGAACCCGAAGACGTGGTTCGGCGAGCTCTGGCGTAGCTGAACGGATGACTGCTGACGCCCTCGGCGCCGACCCGATCTACCTCGACCCGTTCGACTACGCGATCGACACGGAGCCACATCCGGTGTGGAAGCACATGCGCGACGAGCAGCCGGTGCACTGGAACGAGCCCTACGAGGCCCCGTCCCCGGCGAACGGTCGTTGGCTGACCCGGCCGGTCACGGTGCAGGGGGTGGCGATCCCGTCGAGTCGAAGATCATGCTGCTCAACCTGATCGGCGTCGTCAGCCGGGCCGCCGTGGGAACGTCGGATCGGCCCGGACCAGGTCGGCCGCGCCGCGAACGACGTCGAAGCGCTTCACGACCTGGTCGAGCGCGTCCCGCTCGGAGATGACGATTGCCATCCACTCGTCGAGGCGGCGGTGGCCGGCCGGGGTGAGTCCGTACATGTGGCGGGTCGAGCCCGCCGTCGGCTCTGCGGCCCACGACTCGAGGAGACCGTCGGCGTCGAGGTCGGCCAGGGCGCGGTAGACGCTGGGCCGACTCACCGGTCCGAAGCCCAAGCGGAGCAGGCCATCGACGAGGCGGTAGCCGTGCCGTGGCTCCTCGGCCAGCAGCAGGAGCAGGCCCGGGTAGATGAAGTGCCGGGGCGGCGCGATGTCGAACCGGCAGTGGCGCGGGTCGGTCGACCTGTTGCGTGCGATGTCGGAAGTCATGGGGACTCCTCGAGCGTCGCCCCCGGGGCCCATGAGCGGGGCCGGCGGGTGGCTACGTCGGACCGTAGCTCCATGTCGCTCGAAGATCCCGCGTCGGACTGCTCGAGCGTCGCGGCGACCCTCTGGTCGACGTCGACGAGCACGGTCTGCGCTTCGGGCCTACCCTCGCCAGGCGACCCGCGAAGCGGAGTCTGGAGGCTGAGATGATCGGTCCCGAGCTGAGTTCCGACCAGGTGTTGCCGACGGCGGCGCTGGTCCTGGCTCGACGCCTGGCGGCGGGCGCGACCATGTGGTGCCTCTCGCCCCGGTGGCCCGAACACGCCCGTCACGTCGCAGTCGAGTTCGTGCACCCGGTCATCGTCGGCACGCGCGCCGTCCCGGCCGTCGCGATCCACGCTCCCGACCCCGTGGCCGCGGTGCGAGCGGTGGCCCGGCCCGGCGACGTGGTGGTCGCGGTGAGCGCCACCCACGATCCGGTGGTGGCCGACCTCGTAGAGCGAACCCCGGCCTGGGGCGTCACCTCCTTGTGGATCGCGGCTGGCCCGCAGCCGCCGGAGGCCCGGGCGGACGTGCTCATCCGGGTGGATGACCCGGACGGCTCGGCGCCGTTCGACGGCCGACTCGTGCTGCGGTACCACATGCTCTGGGAGCTGACCCACGTGTGCTTCGAGCATCCTGGACTGCTGGTCGAGGCCGCAGACGACGAGGCGGTCTGCATCACCTGCCGCGACGAGGGCCACCTGGGCGAGGTGATCGGGCCGACGGCCGACGGCCTCGAGGCCGATGTGCGCACGGCGCGGGGACGTCGAACGGGTGGACGCGACGCTGGTCGCCCCGCTCGTCCGCGACGACCTGGTCCTGGTGCATGCCGGCTCGGCCATCGCGAAGGTGGGGGAGCGATGACCGATTTCCTGTACCCGTTCATGGAGCCGGGGATCGAGTCGGACGGCGCGGAGCTCGACGCGCTGCTGGCCGACCTGGGCGCCTCGGTCACCGCCAAGGTGAGGATCAATGCCGAGCTCCGGGCCGCCACCTCCGACCGCCTCCGAGGCGAGGTCGACCGCGCGGCCAGGACGATGGCCGATCGGTTCCGTCGAGGCGGCCGGCTCTTCACCTTCGGCAACGGCGGCAGCTCCACCGACGCGTCGACGCTGGCCGCGCTGTTCGCCACCCCGCCCACGGGGCCGGGCCTCCCGGCGCAGTGCCTCGTCGACGACAGCGCCGTGCTGACGGCGCTGGCCAACGACGTCGGGTTCTCCCTGGTGTTCTCCCGACAGCTCCTCGCCCACGCTCGACCCGGTGACATGGCGGTCGGCTTCTCCACCAGCGGAAACTCCGAGGACCTGATCGTCGCGTTCGAGGCGGCGGCGCCGGATCGACGTGCTGACCGTCGGGCTCGCCGGGTACGACGGTGGCGAGATGGCTCGGGCCGGGCTCGACCGGTGCCTGGTGGTCGCGTCCGACAGCGTCCATCGCATCCAGGAGGCGCAAGCCGCCCTGGCCTTCGATCTGTGGCGGGCCGTGCACCTCGATCTGGCCAGGAGCGCCGCCGATGCCTGATCGAACCGACTCGCCTCCCGGTGATCGGGAGGGACGCGTGCTCGAGCGCATCGAGGCCCATCGTCGCCGCAAGCCCCGGTTGCACGACGAGATGGTCACGATGGCCCACGGCGCCGGTGGCAAGGCATCGGCCGCGCTGGTCGGCTCGGTCTTCCTCGACGCGTTCGGCTCCGGCGACGGTCCGCAGCCCGATGCGGCGACGCTGGCGCTCGAGTCGGGCGAGCGGCTCGCGTTCACGACCGACACCTTCGTCGTCCGGCCTCGCTGGTTCCCCGGCGGCTCCATCGGCGACCTGGCGGTGAACGGGACGGTCAACGACCTCGCCGTCGCCGGTGCCGTGCCTCGCTGGATCGCGTCGGCGTTCGTGGTCGAGGAGGGCTTCGCCATCGAGGAGCTCCGTTCGATCTCGGCCGACATGGCCGCCGCCGCTGCGGCCGCCGGGGTGCGGATCGTCGCCGGCGACACCAAGGTGGTGGAGCGCGGTGCGGCCGACGGCGTCTACGTGACGACCACCGGTGTGGGAACGATCCCGACCCATCGGCAGCTCGGGCCCGAGTTGGTCGTGCCCGGTGACGTCCTCCTCGTGTCAGGGACCATCGGCGACCACGGCATGGCGGTGATGCTGGCTCGGGGCGACCTCCAGCTCGAGACCGACATCCGATCCGACACGGCGGCGCTGGGCGGCCTGGTCGCCGCGCTGCTCGACGCCGCGCCGGGCACCCGCTGGCTGCGCGATCCGACCCGTGGCGGGGTGGGGACCGTGGCCAACGAGCTGGCGCACGACACCGATCTGGCCATCGTCCTCGACGAGGCCAGCCTGCCGATCAACGCGGCGGTGAACGGCGCGTGCGATCTCCTCGGCATCGATCCGCTCTACGTGGCCAACGAGGGGAAGCTCGTCGCGGTCGTGCCGGCGGTCGAGGCCGACGCCGGTCTCGATGCCCTCCGGACCCATCCCCTCGGCGGCGCGGCCGCCCGCATCGGCGAGGTGGCCGCGGATCCCGCCGGGATCGTCGTGCTGCGCACGTCGTTCGGCGGCACCCGCATCGTGGACATGTTGGTCGGCGACCCGCTGCCCCGCATCTGCTGAGAAGCCCCATGCGCCCGCACCCCGCACATGAGCCGGAGCCGGAGCAGGCCGAACGCCGGAGGATCAGGGTCACCGGGACGGTCCAGGGCGTCGGCTTCCGGCCGTTCGTGTTCCGCCAGGCGGTGCAGTTCGGGCTCGACGGCTGGGTGCGCAACGACAGCGCGGGGGTGCTGATCGAGGTGGAGGGCGATCCGGCCCTGCTCGATCGCCTGGTCGAGGTGCTCGCCGACGACCCGCCACCCTTGGCGAGGGTCGAGTCGGTGTCGGTCGACGTCGGCCTGCCGCCGATCGGGAGCGGGGGCTTCCGCATCGCTCCCACCGATGCGGACGGCATGGCGCGGGCGCCGGTCGGCGTGGACTCCGCCACGTGCGCGGCGTGCCTGGCCGAGGTGCTCGACCCGAACGATCGTCGCCACCGGTACCCGTTCACGAACTGCACCAACTGCGGTCCCCGGTACACGATCGTGCAGCGAGTGCCCTACGACCGTCCCGGCCACCACCATGGCGACGTTCACGATGTGCGCGGCGTGCCAGGCCGAGTACGACGATCCGCTCGATCGTCGCTTCCACGCCCAACCGAACGCATGCCGGGCCTGTGGACCGCGCCTCACGTGGCGCCGTCCGGACGGCTCGCCCGAGTCGACCGGTGACGACGCGCTGGTGGCCGCGGGACAGGCCCTGCGCCACGGCTCGATCGTCGCGGTCAAGGGGATCGGCGGCTACCACCTCGCGGTCGATGCCACGTCGGAGCGAGCCGTCGCCGAACTGCGCCGCCGCAAGCACCGCGACGACAAGCCGTTCGCTGTGATGGTGGCCGACGAGGGGTCCGCCCGCGAGCTCGCGAACCTCGATGACGACGCCCTCGCGGTCCTGTCGAGCCCGAGCCGGCCGGTGGTGCTGGTGGCGGCCGGCCGACCGTGCGCTGGCCCCCGGCGTGGCCCCCGGGTCGGGCGAGCTGGGGCTCATGCTCCCGTACACCCCGCTGCACCACCTCCTGCTCGCGGCCGTCGGACGTCCGCTCGTGATGACCAGCGGCAACCTGAGCGACGAGCCCATCGCCCACACCGACGAGGACGCGATCGAGCGACTCGGCCCGCTGGTCGACGGACTGCTCACCCACGACCGTCCGATCCACATCCGCTGCGACGACTCGGTGGTGCGGGCCGTCCCCGGGCGGGTCCAGGTGCTCCGTCGGTCGCGGGGCCTGGCGCCGGCCCCCGTTCGCCTCCCTAGTCCCACGCCCTGTCCGATCCTCGCCGTGGGCGCCGAGCTCAAGAGCACGGTGGCCGTGGCGCGCGAGCAGCACGTCGTGGCGAGCCATCACATCGGCGATCTCGAGCACCTCGCCACGTACGAGTCGTTCCTCCAGGCGATCGACCACCTCTGCCACCTCTACGACATCGAGCCGGAGGCGGTGGCCCACGACCTCCACCCCGAGTACCTGTCGTCCAAGGTGGCCGACGATCTCGGCCTGCCGTTGATCGGGGTGCAGCACCACCACGCGCACGTGGCTTCGTGCCTGGTCGAGCACGGTCGCACCGATCGGGTGGTGGCCCTGGCCTTCGACGGCATCGGGTACGGCACCGACGGCTCCTTGTGGGGTGGCGAGGTGCTGGTCGCCGACCTGAGGACCTCCGAGCGGGCGGGCCATCTCCGCCCTATCGCCATGCCGGGGGGAACGTCGGCCATCCGCGAGCCCTGGCGGATGGCGGAGGCGTGGCTCGCGGCGGCCGGTTGCGCCCGCCCCGGACCCCTGCCTGGTGTCGACCGACGCGACGCGGGCGGCGGTGCAGGGAGTGGTGGCCGCCGGCGGCGGCCCGGTCACCTCCAGCATGGGGCGGCTGTTCGACGCGGTCGGCGCGCTGGTCACCGGGCGGACGGTGGCGACCTACGAGGCGCAGACCTCGATCGAGCTCGAGGCCCTGGCCCGGCGGATCGATCGAACAGCGACATCGCCGTGGCCCGACGCCATGCCGATCGATCGATCGGGTGGCCTACCTCTGCTCGACCCGCGCCAGCTCGTCGTCGAGGTGGTGGCCGCCGTGAGGGCCGGCCAGGCAGCGGAGATCGTGGCGGCGAGGATCCACGAGACCATCGGGAGCGCGGCGGCCGCCCTCGTGCTCGAAGTGGCCGACCGCAACGGACTGGACACGGTCGTGCTGACCGGCGGGGTGTTCCAGAACGCCCGCCTCACCGACGTGGTGGAGGGTGCCCTCACCCACGCTGGGGTCGAGGTGCTCCTGCACCGCACGGTCCCGGCCAACGACGGGGGGATCAGCCTCGGGCAGGCTGCAGTGGCCGCGGCTCGCCTCTGACGGACAGCCACTCGTACCACCGGTCGAGCCCGTCGCCCCGGGTGGCCGAGACCACGAGGACCTCGAGCTGCGGGTTGAGCCGGCGAGCGTCGGCCACACAGCGGTCGACGTCGAACTCGACGTACGGGAGAAGGTCGACCTTGTTCAGCAGCAGGAGGTCGGCGCTGCGGAACATGTGCGGGTACTTGAGGGGCTTGTCGTCGCCCTCGGTCACCGACATGATCACGACGCGAGCGGACTCACCGAGGTCGAAGAGCGCCGGGCAGACGAGGTTGCCGACGTTCTCGATGAGGACGGTCGATCCGATGGCGGGTTCGATCACCTGCACCCCTCGGGCGAGCATCTCCGCGTCGAGGTGGCATCCGCTCCCGGTGTTGATCTGCACGACCCGTGCCCCGGTGGCGCGGATGCGCTCGGCGTCGAGCACCGTCTCCTGGTCGCCTTCGACGACAGACACCTCCCGGGCGCCGGCGAGGTCGGTGATCGTGCGCACCAGCAGCGTCGTCTTGCCCGACCCCGGCGAGCTCATGAGGTTCAGGGCGAGGATGTCCCGACCTTCGAACCAGCCGCGGTTGCGGGCGGCGGCGAGGTCGTTGCGGGCCAGCACCTGCTGCTGGAGCCCCACGGTCTCGGTGACCGTCGGTCGTGCGTGCGCATGGTCGTGCTCGTGGTCGTGCCCGTGCGCATGGTCGTGCTCGTGCTCGTGCGGATGCCAGTGGTCGTGCCCGTGGTCGAGGTCCGTGACGGTGGCCCCGTTGTCCGAGCAGCCGCAGGTCGCGCACATCAGACCGCGACCTCCACGCTCCGGATCGAGAGCTCCTCGCCGGCCACGATCTCGAGGTCGGCGCTCCCACAGGTGCAGAGCGCGATGAAGTCGGGCAGCTCGACCAGCTCGGCACACGTGCGGCATCGGGCCCGCCCGGGCACGTCGACGATCTCGAGCGTCGCGCCCTCGAGGGTGGTGCCCATCGTGCACAGCTCGAAGCAGAAGCTCACCGAATCGGGCACCACGCCCGAGAGCGCGCCGATCACGAGCGTCACCTTCTCGACCGAACGGCCTGCGCAGCGATCGGCCACGGCCTCCACCACGCTCTGGGTGATCGCCATCTCGTGCACCACTCCGTTCTACCGGTGCTGGTGCGTTCGTGCGATGGGTGCAAAACGCATCCATTGAGGGCTCCGTGGGACAGAGGTATCCCTCTCTCCGAGGCGCACGTTCGCCTGCCACGAGGACCTTGGGGGGAGCATGTCCACGATCGAATCCCCGACATCTGGAGCGCCGTCGGCAGACGCCGATGACGAGCCGCTCGTCCACGTCCTGTGGATCAACGCCGGGTTGAGCTGCGACGGCGACTCCGTCGCGCTCACCGCCGCGACCCAGCCGAGCATCGAGGAGATCGCGCTCGGCGCGCTCCCCGGGCTCCCCAAGATCGCCGTGCACTGGCCGCTCATCGACTTCGAGTGCGGGCCGGTCGGAGGCGCGGACGACTTCATCGAGTGGTTCTTCAAGGCCGACCGGGGCGAGCTCGAGCCGTTCGTGCTGGTCGTCGAGGGGTCGATACCCAACGAGTCCATCAAGGCCGAGGGCTACTGGTGCGGGTTCGGCAACAACCCCGACACCGACCAGCCGATGACGACGAGCGAGTGGTTGGATCGGCTCGCGCCGAAGGCCCTGGCGGTGCTGGCTGCGGGAACCTGCGCCTGCTACGGCGGGATCCACGCCATGGCCGGCAACCCGACCGGGGCGATGGGCGTGCCCGACTACCTGGGATGGGGGTGGCGGTCGAAGGCCGGCCTGCCGATCGTCTGCGTGCCGGGCTGCCCGACCCACCCGGACAACCTCTCTGAGACGATCCTCTACCTGCTGTACCAGGCCACCGGCCAGGCCCCGATGATCCCGCTCGACGACCGGCTCCGTCCGCAGTGGCTGTTCGGCCAGACGGTGCACGAGGGCTGCGACCGGGCCGGCTACTACGAGCAGGGCGACTTCGCCACGGAGTACGGCTCACCGAAGTGCATCGTCAAGCTCGGGTGCTGGGGGCCGGTCGTCAACTGCAACGTGCCGAAGCGCGGCTGGATCAACGGCGTCGGCGGCTGCCCGAACGTCGGCGGGATCTGCATCGGCTGCACCATGCCGGGGTTCCCCGACAAGTTCATGCCCTTCATGGACGAGCCGCCCGGCGGCAAGGTGTCGACGCAGGCGAGTCGGGGCTACGGCGCGGTGATCAAGCGCCTGCGTCGCATCACCCAGAAGACCCTGAACGACGAACCCAAGTGGCGGGTCAAGGGGAGCGAGCTCACATCCGGCTACGAGATGACCCGGAGGTAGGACCGATGACGACGGTGACGAAGCCGAGCACCTCCCGGGACAGCGGCGAGAGCACGCTCGTCGACATGTCGTGGGATCCGATCACGCGCATCGTGGGCAGCCTCGGCATCTACACGAAGATCGACTTCGGCAAAGGGGTCGTGGCCGAGTGCCACAGCACCTCGTCGATCTTCCGCGGCTACAGCATCTTCATGAAGGGCAAGGACCCGCGCGACGCCCACTTCATCACGAGCCGGATCTGCGGCATCTGCGGCGACAACCATGCGACCTGCTCGTGCTACACGCAGAACATGGCGTACGGCGTGACCCCGCCGGCGCTCGGTGAGCAGATCGTGAACCTCGGCGAAGCGGCCGAGTTCATGTTCGACCACAACATCTTCCAGGAGAACCTGGTCGGGGTGGACTTCTGCGAGAAGATGGTCGCCGAGACCAACCCGGGTGTGCTCGAGCAGGCGAACCGCACGGAGTCGCCCCACGCCGGAGAGCACGGCTACGCCACGATCGGCGACATCATGCGGTCGCTGAACCCGTTCAGCGGCGAGTTCTACCGTGAGGCGCTGCAGGTGAGCCGCTACACGCGGGAGATGTTCTGCCTCATGGAGGGGCGCCACGTGCACCCGTCGACGCTCTACCCCGGCGGGGTCGGCACCACCGCGACCATCCAGCTGTTCACCGACTACTACACCCGCCTCATGCGGTACGTGGAGTTCATGAAGCGGGTCGTACCGATGCACGACGACCTCTTCGACTTCTTCTACGAGGCGCTGCCCGGCTACGAGGAGGTCGGGCGCCGTCGCATCCTGCTCGGGTGCTGGGGTGCGTTCCAGGACCCGACGGTCTGCAACTTCGACTACCGGGACATGACCCGGTGGGGCCGGGCCATGGGTGTGACTCCGGGGATCGTGGTCGACGGCAACCTCGTCACCAACGACCTGGTCGACATCAACCTGGGCATCCGGATCCTGCTCGGCTCGTCGTTCTACGACGACTGGGAGGACCAGGAGATGTTCGTCACCAACGATCCGCTCGGCAACCCCGTCGACCGGCGCCACCCCTGGAATCAGCACACCAACCCGAAGCCGCAGAAGCGGGACTTCGACCGCAACTACAGCTGGGTGATGTCGCCGCGCTGGTTCGACGGCACCGATCACCTCGCCCTCGACACCGGGGGCGGCCCCCTCGCTCGTCTCTGGTCGACGGCGCTGTCGGGGCTCGTGAACACCGACCATCTCAAGGCCACGGGGCACAGCGTGGAGATCCACCTCCCCCGCACCGCGCTGAAGCCCGAGGTCACCTTCGAGTGGAAGATCCCGCAGTGGTCGAACACGATCGAGCGCGATCGGTCCCGCACCTACTTCCAGGCGTACGCGGCGGCGGCCGCGCTGGACTTCATCGAGCTGGCCCTCGCCGATGTGCGGGCCGGCAAGACGAAGACCTGGGAGCCCTTCGAGGTGCCCGACGAGGGGATCGGGTGCGGCTTCACCGAAGCCGTTCGAGGCGTGCTGTCCCACCACATGGTGATCAAGGGCGGGAAGATCGCCAACTACCACCCCTATCCGCCCACGCCGTGGAACGCGAACCCCCGGGACAGCTTCGGCACCCTCGGACCCTACGAGGACGCTGTCGTCAACACACCGATCTTCGAGGAGAACGGCCCCGACAACTTCAAGGGGATCGACATCATGCGAGCGGTCCGCAGCTTCGATCCCTGTCTCCCTTGTGGCGTCCACATGTACCTCGGCAAGGGCAAGGTGCTGAAGAAGATGCACTCGCCGGCCCAGGCGGCCCACGCGGAGCTGGCGTGACCGACCTCCTCGCCGTCGGCAACCGCATCGAATCGCTGCTCGACGCGGCCCGGGCCTCCCCGGACCCCCGATCGGCCGAACGGGCAGAGGAGCTGGTGCGCCTCGTGACCGAGCTCTATGGCGCCGGGTTGGCTCGCGTGATCGAGCTGGTGCACGAGATCGCTCCGGATGCCCTCGATGTGCTTGCGGCGGACGAGCTGGTCGCCAGCCTCCTGGTTATCCACGGGCTCCATCCCGCTGGTCTGGCCGAGCGGGTGGAGCAGGCGCTCGACTCGGTGCGCCCGCTGCTCGCGTCGCACGGTGGCGATGTCGAGCTGCTCGACATCGACGTGGACGCCTCGGCCGTCCGGTTGCGGCTGCTCGGCAGCTGCGACGGCTGCCCGTCGTCCGCGTCGACGCTCCAGAACGCCGTCGAGGAGGCGATCATCGCCGTCGCGCCCGAGGTGCTGATCATCGACGTCGACGAAGCGACGGATGCCGACCCCGGCGGCCCCGCGACCTCGTCGAGGACGTCGATCCCGGTCGCGCTCGTGCCCAAGCCCACGTATGACTCCTGCCCGGCCGAGCCTGCGTTGCGATGAGCACCACGGCCGATCCGCTCGCGGTCCTCGCCCGGATCCGCCGGACGGCGGCGACGGCAGCTCCGGTCCCGGCGCCCGGGGAGATCTGCGACATGTGCAACGAGCCGGTCTCGGACGAGCACGGTCACATCGTCGACCTCGAGTCCCGCAGGCTCATGTGTGCGTGTCGAGGTTGCTACCTGCTCTTCACCGGTGGCGGAGCGGGAGGCGGGCACTTCCGGGCGGTGCCGACCCGGTGCCTCGCCTTCGACGAACTGTCCTTCACGCCTGCCCAGTGGGACGCGTTGCAGATCCCGGTGTGCGTCGCGTTCTTCTTCGTGAACTCGAACCTCCAGCGCGTGTGCGCGTTCTACCCAGGGCCGGCCGGGGCCACCGAGTCGCTCCTCTCGCTGGAGACCTGGGCCGAGATCGTCACGGCGAATCCGGCACTCGAGGACATCGAGCCGGACGTCGAGGCGTTCCTGATCCGGACCGACCCGCGCCGATCGGCGGCGCCCGAGTGCTACCTCGTGCCGATCGACTGGTGCTACGAGCTGGTCGGCGAGCTCCGGCGCACCTGGCGGGGGTTCGACGGCGGCCAAGAAGCGCACGCCTCGCTCGACGCGTTCTTCTCGCGGGTGCGAGACCGGGCGACCCCCTCAGGTGCGAACCGATGAGCGCGGGTCTCGGCTTCGAGGTCGTCGGTGCTCGAGCCGAGCCCTTCGCCGCGGCTCCGACGATCGACCTTCGCATCCGCATCACCGCCGAGGGCGACGAGCCGGTCCATGCCGTGTCCCTCAAGTGCCAGATCCGGATCGAGCCACAGCGGCGCACGTACGCGCCGGACGAGGAGGAGCGGCTCTTCGAGCTCTTCGGCGAGACGTCGCAGTGGGGCGACTCGCTGCGACCGTTTCTGTGGACCCACGTGGCCACCATGGTCACCGGCTTCCGGGGGGCGACCGAGATCGATCTGGCGGTGCCGTGCAGCTACGACATGGAGGTCGCCGGCGTCCGCTACCTCCACGGGCTGCTCGACGGTGACATCCCCCTGATCCTGCTCTTCTCCGGCACGGCGTTCGGGCCCGGCATCGGTGTCGGCGGCGGGGGGTTCTCCGCCCGACCCGTGTCCTGGAGCGACGAAGCGTCGTTCCGCCTCCCGCTGGGGGTGTGGCGGGAGGCCATGGACCTCCACTTCCCCAACTGCGGCTGGCTCCGGCTCGACCGCGAGACGCTCGACGGGCTGGTCCGGTTCAAGGCCGCCCGTGGCCTCACGACGTGGGACCACACGATCGAGCGGTTGCTGAAGGAGGCGGGCCAGCCATGACCTCGACCACCTCGCTCGACCGCTTCCGAGGCGCCCGATCCGTGGCCGACGCCACCCTCTACGAGGGCTACGTGCTCTATCCCTACAGGGCCTCGGCGGCCAAGAACCAGGTGCGATGGCAGTTCGGCGTCCTCGCCCCGCGCCGGTGGGCCGAGGCTGACGGGTCCGAGCGATGGCACCTCCGCACCGAATGCGTGGTCGACGCGGGACCCGAAGCGGAGCTCACGGTCCGCGTGCGCTTCCTGCACGTACAACGCCGGACGATCGAGGCGGCGGTCGACGGGGCCTTCGTCGAGGTGGAGTCGCTCGACGTCGACGATGTCCACTGGGTGCCGTGGGACGAGGCCGTCGAGCGGGTCGTGGACCTGGCCGGTACCGGTCTGATGCCCCCCGACGGCGCGCACCGGGAGGTGCCGTTCTCCTTCGAGGCCGGGTCGTCTGCAGAGGACGTCGTGGACGAGAGCGGCGAGGTGGTCGGTCGGGTGGTGCGCCGGCAGGAGCAGCTCGAAGGGGTGCTCCACGTCGACGTCGACTGGGCCGCCGGCTACAGCCCGCTGCTACAGCTCACGGTCGGTGTGGGCAACACGTCGACCTGGTCAGGGGAGGGAGCGGGCCGAGACGAGGCGATCGCCCGGTCACTGCTCGGCGTGCACACGCTGCTGGCGGTCGACGGCGGGCGGTTCGCCTCGCTGCTCGATCCGTCGCCCGATGCCAGGGATGCGGTGCAGGGCTGCAGGAACGAGGGCACCTTCCCCGTCCTCGTGGCCGATCCGACAACGGGCGAGGACGTCATGCTGTCGTCGCCGATCACGCTCTACGACCATCCCGTGATCGCGCCGGAGAGCCAGGGCGACCTCTACGACTCCACCGAGATCGACGAGATCCTCGCCCTCCGGATCCTCACCCTGACCGACGAGGAGAAGGCCGAGGCCCGCGGGACCGATGCCCGGGCTGCGGCGATCGTCGAGCGGTGCGACACCATGCCGCCCGAGGTCTGGGAGCGCCTGCACGGCGCCATGCGCACGATCGGGCCCGAGCCGTCCCCGACCCCGCCGGCCGCTCCTCCCGCCGGTCCGGCACCTGCACCGGAGAAGTCCTGGTGGGACCCCTCGGTCGATGCGGAGGTCGATCCGTGGACCGACCACGTGTGCATCTCGGGCGTCGACGTGGCCAAGGGGACGCGCGTCGTGCTCCGACCATCCCGTCGGTCCGATGCGCAGGACGTGTTCCTCGCGGGCCTGACGGCCACCGTCGCCGGCGTGTTCCACGACGTCGACGGCTCGCAGCAGGTGGCGGTGAGCGTCGACGACGACCCGGCCACCGAGGCCCTGGCGTGGCAGGGCCGGTACCTGTTCTTCTTCCCTGACGAGATCGAGGTCGTGGGATGAGCGCGTCGACCGCACCGGTCGAACGTCCGGTCGAGGCCGAGGTGGCACGCGCCCGGGTGCTCGTGGCCGGCATCGGGAACATCTTCTTCGGCGACGATGCGTTCGGTGTCGAGGTGGTGCGACAGATGGCCGAGCGGGGCGCGGGCGTCGAGGGCGTGAAGGTCACCGACTTCGGCATCCGCAGCCTGCACCTCGCCTACGAGCTGCTCGAGGGCTATGACGTGCTGCTCCTCGTCGATGCCGTCCCTCTCGGTGAGGCTCCGGGGACGGTCGTGCTCTTCGAGCCCGAGGCGGCCATGGCCCCCGCCGCGGTCGACGGGGAGGAGCCGATCGTCGACGCGCACTCGATGAGCCCGGCGGTGGTGCTGGGCACCCTGGCCGCCCTCGGTGGCTCGGTGAGTCGTGTGCTCGTCGTCGGTTGCCAGCCCGCCGTCCTCGACCAGGGCATCGGGCTGTCCGACGTGGTGGAGGCCGCGGTCGGCCCGGCTCTCGACCTGATCGACGGCGTGCTCGCCGACCTGTTGTCCCCAGATGAACGATCGGAGGAACCGACATGATCCGCCGCCTGCTGCTGGTTGCGCTCGTCGCCGGCGGGGTCGTCGCCGGGCTGAAGGCCTGGCCCGACGTCCGGCGCTACCTCGACATCAAGAGGATGTGAGAGATGGAGATCATCGGGCTGCTCGCCGTGATCGTGCTCTCCCTGGTCGTGCTGATCGCCCTGTTCTGGGTGGTGCGCTCGATCCCCGACATCAACCGCTATCGGCGCCTGAGGAGGATGTGATCGCATGTGCCTCGGCATCCCCGGTCAGGTCGTGGAGCTCCTCGATGTGCACGAGCACCTGGCGCGCGTCGATGTCAGCGGTGTGGGCCGGGTGATCAACATCGGGTTGCTCGAGGACGAGGACCTTCGCTGCGGTGACTGGGTGCTCATCCACGTCGGCTTCGCCATGTCGAAGATCGACGAGGCAGAAGCAGCGCTCGCCCTCGCGTCGTTGAAGATGATGGGCGAGATCTTCGACGACGAGGTCGGCCTGCTCATGGCATCACGCGCCGCCGATGAGCCACCCGCCGCCGTCCGGGCGTGGGAGGTCTGATGCGGTTCGTCGACGAGTACCGCGACCCGGTGGCGGCCAGGATCCTGGTTCGCCGCATCACCGAGCTCGCGGGCGACGACCACGTGAAGTTCATGGAGGTGTGCGGTGGCCACACCCACACCATCTATCGACACGGCATCGAGCACATCCTCCCGGCCAACGTCGAGCTCGTCCACGGGCCGGGGTGCCCGGTCTGCGTCATCCCGATGGGGCGGGTGGACGATGCGATCACGGTGGCCGAGACGCCAGGTGCCATCTTCACGTCGTTCGGCGACATGATGCGGGTGCCGGGCAGCCGGGGCAACCTGCTCGAGGCGAAGGCCCGCGGTGCCGACGTGCGGTTCGTCTACTCCCCGCTCGACGCCCTCCGCCTGGCCGAGGAGCACCCCGATCGGGAGGTTGTCTTCTTCGCGGTGGGCTTCGAGACGACCGCACCGTCCACCGCGGTGACGCTCCTGCGGGCGAGGGCTCACGGCGTGACCAACTTCCGGGTGTTCTGCAACCACGTCACTATCGTCCCGCCGATCAAGGCCATCCTCGACTCCCCGGACCTCCGCCTCGACGGCTTCCTGGGGCCGGGCCACGTGTCGACGGTCGTGGGGAACCGGCCTTACCGGTTCGTGCCCGAGGAGTACGGCAAGCCGCTCGTCACCACCGGGTTCGAGCCACTCGACATCCTGCAGGGCGTGGCCATGTTGCTCGAGCAGCTGCACGACGGTCGGTGCGAGGTCGAGAACCAGTACACGCGGGTGGTTCGTGACGAGGGCAACCCCGCCGCGCTGCGCGTGCTGGCCGAGGTGTTCGAGCTGCGACCGCACTTCGAGTGGCGGGGCCTCGGGTTCATCGCCCAGAGCGCGCTGCGCCTGCGCCCCGAGTTCGCCGAGTTCGACGCCGAGAAGCACCACGATCTGCCCGGCATCAGGGTGGCCGACCCCAAGGCCTGCCAGTGCGGAGAGGTGCTCAAGGGCGTCATCAAGCCGTGGGAGTGCAAGGTCTTCGGGACCGCCTGCACCCCCGAGACGCCGATCGGGACCTGCATGGTGTCGTCGGAGGGTGCGTGCGCGGCGTACTACAACTTCGGCCGACTGCACCGGGAGGCTGCGGTCACGCTGGGAACCTCGCCCACCGCCTGATCGTCGTCGTCGTCGTCGGTCGGGCGCGAGCCTGGTCGGGGTGGGTCAGAGGTGGTCGTCGTAGGATCCCGCCGATGACCTCTGAGCCGGTCAAGCTGTCGGAGCTGGTGGCGACGTTGTCGTTGGTGTCCGACCTCGGGATGGGCCGACCGATGGAGCGCGTGCTGCGCCAGACCGTGATCGCCATGCGGCTGGCCGAGGCCGCCGAGCGTCGGACCCGAGGTCAGCGCCGCGACCTACTACACGTCGCTGCTCACCTGGGTGGCCTGCGCGACCGACACCAGCGAGCTGGCCGAGCTGTTCGGCGACGAGACCACGCTCTACGCGGACAGCCACGACGACGACCTCGCCGGCCTGACGATGGCGGTGTTCATCGCCCGCCACCTCGGCCACGGCATCGTCACGCCTCAAGCGCGGTCGGCATGGTCGGCAAGTTCCTGGCCACGGCCGGCCGCTCGGTGCAGGAGGTCATGGAGTCGCACTGCCAGTCCGCCAGCGAGCTCGCCGACCGGCTGCAACTGGGCGAGGCGGTGTGCGTGCCGCTCGTCCAGGCCTTCGAGCGCTGGGACGGCCGAGGCGTGCCCGGCCGGGTCGGGCACGCGGATCTGGCGCCGGCGATCCGGCTCGTCCACCTGGCCGACAGCATCGAGGCCTTCCACGACCGAGGGGGCATCGACGCCGCGGTCGAGGTCGCCACGGCCCGTCGAGGTACGCAGTTCGACCCGGGCCTCGTCGACTGCTTCTGCGCCAGCCCCGACGTGATCCTCGCCGGGATCGGCACCTTCCAGGCCTGGGACCAGGTGATCGACCTCGATCCCCGGCTGGGCGAGGAGCTGACCGCCGAGCAGCTCGACGCCGCGCTGTTCGCCCTCGGCGACTTCGCCGACCTCAAGTCGCCGCTGCGCAGCGGTCACTCCCGGGGGGTGGCCGAGCTGGTGGGTGACGCTGCCCGGTCGGCAGGGATGGCGGACGACGACGTGCGCAACCTGGTGCGGGCCGGGGCCATCCACGACGTCGGGATGGTCGGGGTGACGAGCGCGGTGTGGGACGCGACCGAGCCGTGGTCGGTCACCCAGCAGGAGCGGGCCCGGACCCATCCGTACCTGACCGGCGGATGTTCGCCCGGGTCCCCGCGCTGGCTCCGGTCGTCGCGTGCGCGGCGCAGCACCACGAACGACTCGACGGCAGCGGCTACCCCCACGGCCTCACGGGCAGCTCGATCGCCATGCCGTCGCGGTTGCTGGCCGCGGCCGACGTCTACCACGCGCTGCGAGAGCCTCGGCCCCATCGTCCGGCCTTCGCCGGCTGATGCCGCGGCGGCGATGCTGCACGAGGAGGTCCGCCACGGGCGCCTCGACGGCGATGCCGTCGGCGCGGTGCTGACCGCGGCGGGCCACCGCGTGCCCCGCCGGGCCGCGCTCCCGGCCGGACTGACCCGACGGGAGGTCGAGGTGCTGGTGCTGCTCGCCCGTGGCCTGCTCGAACCCGCAGATCGCCACCGACCTGACGATCAGCCGCAAGACCGTGTCGTCCCACCTCGAGCACATCTACACGAAGCTCGGCGTGCGCGACCCGGACCGAGGCGGCGCTGTACGCGATGCAGAACGGGCTGGTCGAACCGCTCGACTCCTGAGCGAACGATCTGACCAAAGATCGGGTGGTTGCCCGATGACAGTCCGGTGCACTCGGCGTACAACCGAGCCATGGACTCCACCCAGACCTCGACTCCTCCGGCTTCACCGCACTTCGCCGTCGCCGGGATCGTGCTCGATGCCCTGACGGCGCACGACTTCGAGCGGTTCGACGAGGCGCTCGACCCCGACGCCACGATGTCCGCGCTGCTCCCTCGTGGCTTCCGGGAGTGGCAGGGGTCGTCGGAGATCTGCGCCCAGTTCGAGCGGTGGTTCGGTGACGTCGAGCGGTTCGAGGTCGCCGACGCCACGGTGGGCCAGGTGGGTGCGCTGCTCCAGCTCACCTGGCGCCTGCGCCTGAAGGGCGAGCGCCTCGGCGTCGAGTCGATGATCGTCGAGCAGCACGTGTACGCCGCCACCGGCACCACCGGCCGGATCGAGCGCATGTCCTTGCTGTGCTCGGGGTTCTGGGAGGAGCACGTCGATGGCTGACACGACCGTCGCCTGGGGCGGCTGGGACGGCGCCGTCCGGGACGACCCCTACCCGCTGTTCGAGTCGATGCGAGCCTCCTGCCCGGTCCAGGAGGTTCGCCTGGCCGACGGCCACGATGCCTGGCTCGTGCTCGGGCACGCCGCCGCCCGTCAGGCGCTGCGAGACCCTCGGATCTCCAAGGACATGGTCGCCGCGCTCGACGGTGACCCCGACGTCGTGGCCGAGGGACTTCCCGGCCCCGACTTCGCGCACCACATGCTCAGCGTCGACCCTCCCGACCACACGAGGCTGCGGAGCGTCGTGGCCCGGGCGTTCCTACCCACGCGGATCGCCGCGCTCGAACCCTCGATCGAGCGCATCGCCGAGGAGCTGCTCGACGAGCTCGCGTCGGCCGGGCCGGACGCGGAGGTGGATCTGGTGGCCGGCTTCGCCCTGCCGCTGCCCTTCTCGGTGATCAGCGAGCTGATGGGGGTGCCCGAGATCGATCGCCCCGAGCTGCACCGGGCGTTCCGGGCCCTCTTCCAGCCGTGGAGCGGTTCCGCTCCGGCCGAGGTGGTGGCCGCCTCGGACGCGGTCGTCGCCTACCTCGAGCACCTCGTCGCCGCCCACCGGTCCGACCCGCGAGACGATCTGACCTCGGTGCTGGTGCAGGCCACCGGCGAGACCGGAGGGCTGACCGAGAAGGAGCTGCGGTCGAGCCTGTTCCAGCTGATCGTCGCCGGCCACGACACCACGACCAGCCTGATCGGGAACGGTGTGGTCGCGCTCCTCGACCATCCGCAGCAGCTGCGGATGCTGCGTGGCGACCTCTCACTGATGCCCGCCGCCGTCGAGGAGCTGATCCGCTTCTCGGCTCCGGTGCCCCACGCCACCTTCCGGGTCACCACCGAACCGGTCGAGCTCGACGGCGTCGTGGTGCCGGCCCACCGCCAGGTGCTGGTGTCCCTCGGCGCCGCGAACCACGACCCGACCGTGCACGACGATCCCACCGTGCTCGACCTCGCCCGCCCGAGCCATCCCCATCTCGGGTTCGGTCACGGCGCGCACTTCTGCCTGGGCGCACCGCTGGCCCGACTGGAGGGACGGGTGGCGCTGACCGCGCTCCTCACCCGCTTCCCCGAGCTGCGTCTGGCCGTCGATCGCCACGACCTGCACTGGTCGCACGGCGACGGGCTGGTCCTGCGGGGGCTCGCAGAGCTCCCGGTGCGGCTCGGCCCATCCCAACCCGCCGGCTGATCCCGGCGCCCGACCTGGCCGACCGGCCAGTGCACCAACCCCCCGGGCTCGACGAGACCGTCGCGCTCCGAACAGAGAGGCATCACCATGACCATGACCAGCAACCCCGTCGACAACGGCGTCAACACCGAGGCGCTGGTCGGAGCGCGTGACGCGCTCCGTGACGCACCGGAGGCCGCCGAGTTCACCTGGCGGGCCACCAACTCCTGGGTGGAGGGCACCTACAGCCGATCCACCGTGGAGGGGTTCTCCGGCCTCGGCCAGGACCACACCCACCGGCAGGCGTTCGACTTCGACACCGATCATCCCGAGGTCTTCGCCTCCCAGGACAGGGGGGCCACGCCGGTCGAGCTGGTGCTGGCCGGTCTGGCCGGTTGCCTGACGGCCGGCGTGGCCGCCGTCGCCCAGATGCGCGGGATCCAGCTCCGCTCGGTGAGCGCCACCGTCGAGGGCCGCATGAACGTGCTCGGCATCCTCGGCGCCGACCCGGACGTCCGCAACGGCTTCGACGCCGTCTCGGTGCGCTACCGCATCGACGCGGACGCGACGCCGGCGGACATCGAGGCGCTGGTCGCCCAGTCCCAGAAGCGCTCGGCGGTGTTCGACGTCATCACCAACCCGACCGACGTCCGCGTCTCGGTCGACCTCTGAGCCGGAGCGAGAGCCACCTGATGCACGTCACCACGGTGATCATCGGGGCCGGCCACGCCGGGCTCGTCATGAGCCGCCGCCTCACCGAGCGCTCGATCGACCACGTGGTCCTCGAGCGCGGCGAGGTGGCGAGCTCGTGGCGGACCGAGCGGTGGGACTCGCTGCGGTTGCTCACCCCCAACTGGGAGAACCGACTGCCCGGAGCGCCCGACGGCGGCCACGACCCCGACGGCTTCATGACGATGCCCGAGGTGGCCGCGTCGATCCGCGCCTACGCCGCCGTCGTCGGCGCGCCGGTGCGGACGGGCACGACGGTGACCCGGGTGGCCGCGACCGACGGCGGCTACTCGGTGGCGACCGACCGCGGGGCGTGGACCTGTGCATCGGTGGTGCTCGCCAGCGGGCCGGCCAACCTGGCGGCGGTGCCGGCGGTGGCGGAGGGAGCGCCGACGTCGATCGCCATGATCACGCCCCTGACGTACCGGTCACCCGAGCAGCTGGACGACCGCGGTGTGCTCGTGGTGGGCGCGTCGGCGACCGGGGTGCAGCTCGCCGAGGAGATCCAGCGATCGGGCCGGCCGGTGACGATCGCGGCGGGCGAGCAGGTGCGGATGCCCCGCACGTACCGCGGACACGACATCTTCTGGTGGCTCGAGGTGGCCGGCGTGCTCGACGAGCGCCACGACGAGGTGGACGACCTGGTGCGAGCCCGCCACCTGCCGTCCCCACAGCTGATCGGCACGCCCGAGCGCCGGTCGATCGACCTGGGCACGCTGGCCGCGCTCGGGGTGCAGGTGGTCGGTCGCCTCGGCTCGCTGCGCGATGGCGTCGCCCAGTTCTCGGGCGGTCTGGCCAACACCAGCCGGCTGGCCGACCTGAAGATGGCGCGCCTGCTCGACCGGTTCGACGACTGGGCCCGCGGCCACGACGTCGACGTGACGGAGCCGCACGACCGGCCCGATCCCATCCGCCTGCCCGACGACGCGGTGCTCGACCTCGACCTGCGCCGGCAGGGCATCGGGACGATCGTGTGGGCCACCGGCTTCCGACGGGACCTCTCATGGCTCGACGTGCCGGTGCTCGATCGCAAGGGTCGGATCGGCCACGACGGCGGGGTCGTCAGGGATGCGCCCGGCCTCTACCTCCTCGGGGGCAACCTGCTGCGGTCACGGCGCTCGAGCTACATCGCCGGCGCCGGCGAGGACACGAGCGACCTGGCCGACCACCTGCGTGACCACCTCGACCTTTGCCGCCCGCGATTCGTCGCGGTCAGCTCGTGAGGGAGTCGACCGGGACGACCCGGGTCGACGGCAGCACGTCGATGACATCGGGGCCCACCCACCGCACGCCGATGGTTCCCCGTCGATGCCCGGCGGTGTCGAGCCAGTTCGGCACGCCCGGGTCCCGGTGGGCGATGACGAACCGCACGCTCCCGTCGTCCTCCAGCTGGGCCGAGTGGCAGTTCAGCGTGGCCTGGTGGTGCACGTAGTCGAGCGTCTCCATCCAGTGGTTGTGGAGGGCGATCATCCAGTACTCGCAGCGCGGCGGGGTGACCTCGACGACGAGCGCCTCGTCGTCATCGAGGTCGAAGTAGGCCTGGTGCCACTTGATCTGCGGATCCTTGAACTTGTCCGTCTCGGCCAGCTCGGCTTCGTCGGTGAACTGGTTGGGCCACTGCGACTGACGGGTCGCCCACTCGGCGCCGATGCGGGCCACGCCCGTGCACGTAGAGGCCGGCGTAGATCAGCGAGTGGTAGAGCTCTTCGGGGGTGAGCGGTTCCGGCGCGGTGCCGGCGCGCTCGTCGATGCGCTCGATGTGGAGCTCGGCGTGCTGCTGGTGCCGCTTGTCGAGGAAGGTCTGGCGCAGGGCCAGCGACCGCGTCTCGGGCTCCGACCGCAGCCAGTTCCCGGGGTGCTCGCGCTGGGAGATGATCACCTCGAACGTGCCATCGGGTTCGATGTGCATCTGCTCCTCGTGGAGCGTCGCGCCGGTACCGGGGCCGCCCCCGCCGAACCCGGCGCCCGAGAAGAGGTTGAAGCTGATCCACTTGGCGTCGCCCCGCCTCCCCCAGACCCGGTAGTCGTACGTGCCGTCGAGGGACGACCCGAGGTAGTGGTTGTCCGGGTTCTCGCCGACGATCTTGATCGTCTCGTGGCAGGTGCAGATGAGCTCGGGTTGAGTCGGTCGACCGTGTTCGAGCTTGGACTCGAGGGCACCGCGGAGCAGCCGGGTGAGCATGCGGAAGCCCTCGGCCCGGTCGAGCGGGTCGTCGGGGTTGCCGTCGGCCAGGATGATCTGGCCGGCGTCCTTGAGGAGGTCGCAGAACTCGCTCCAGGCGGTGCCGTCGACGACCTTCTGGGTGGACTCGTCCATCTGGTGCTCCTGGTTCTCGGGTGGTGGAGTGCGGCGCCGGTCGGTCGGCGTGCCGCGCGTCAGTCGGTGGGCCCGAGCGAGTACTCGCCGGTCTCGGGGTGGTGGTACCAGCCGCCGGCGGCGTGCGTGCCGCCGTCGACGTGGAGGGTCTGGCCGGTGACGTAGCTGGCCAGGTCCGAGGCGAGGAACACCGCGGCGCCGGCCATCTCGTCGACGTGGCCGGCCCGGCCCATCGGCACGGTGTGGCCGAAGCGCTCCTCGGAGCCGGGAGGGGCGACGGCGCGGATGCCCTCGGTCAGGGTGATGTCGGGAGCCAGGGCGTTGACCCGGATCCCGTAGGGCGCCAGCTCGAGCGCGGCGGTCTTCGTGTAGTTGATGACGCCGGCCTTGGCCGCGGCGTAGGCGGCGTAGCCGGGCGCGGCCCGGACCCCTTCGATGGAGGTGACGCTGGTGATGCTGCCGCCGACGCCGGCGTCGACCATGCCCTGGGCGACGCGCTGGGTGCACAGCAGGACGTGGCGGAGGTTGGCCCGGTAGAGCGCGTCCCAGCCCTTCTCGCGCGTCTCGAGGAGCGGCGAGATGAACACGCCGCCGGCGTTGTTGACCAGGATCGTCACCGGACCGAGCTCGGCGGCGGTCTGCGCCAGCGCGGCGTCGACCTGGTCGCTCTCGCGCACGTCGGTGGGGATCCCCAGCCCGCCGATCTCGGCCGCGGCCGCGGCGCAGGTCTCGGGGTTCTGCTCCCAGATGGCGACCGAGGCGCCGAACGCGGCGAGGCCGGCGGCGATGCCTCGCCCGATGCCGGAGCCGCCACCGGTCACGACGGCCACGCGGCCGGTCAGCAGGATGTCGGACGGATCGATGGGCATGGAACGTCGGCCTCTCTCGGCGGGATCGCGGACGTGGTTCAGATCTTGCCCAGCTCGCGGAGCCAGGCGATGAGCAGCTCGAGCCCGTCGTCGAGGCTCATCGGCTGGTAGCCGAGGCGCTCGCTGGTCGGGTTCACCGACGACCGCTGCGGCCGGTCCTGGGCGGCGGCGGCCTCGGCGATGGCCATCAGCGTGGGCCCGAACGCGGCCGTCAGGCCCTCCGGGATCGGAGCGGTAGTCGAGGTCGTCGACGCGGTGGTCGACGCCGGCCAGCTCGCACGCCCGGTTGCATCCCGCCGCGGTGCTGATGGTGTCCTCGGGTCGGCCGACGAGCCAGTAGCGCTCGCCGGCCACGCCGCGGTCGAGGGCTGCGATCGAGCCGGACGCGACGTCGTCGGCGGCCACCCAGGTCACCGGGAAGTCGAGGAACATCGGGATGCGGCCACGGATCGAGGCCAAGCAGGATGGCGTTGAAGCTGGTCGGGTGGAGCGCCCGCCGCGAGACGACGCCGGGGCCGTAGATCGCGCCCGGGTGGCAGGTCAGCACGTCCTCGCCGGCGGCCGCACGTTCGTGGACCTCGCGGAAGGCGGCCAGCTTGGTGACGGTGTAGGGGTCGTCCGGTGGGTCGTCGAGCAGCGGAGCCTCCTCGACCGGCCCGGCGTAGCTCATGTCGAAGAAGGTCCCGGTGCTGAGCGCGACCACCCGGCGCATGCCGTGGGCCCGGCCGGCGTCGAGCACGTTGGTCGTGCCCACCACGTTGACGGCCTCGAAGTCGGCCAGGTCCTGGCTGGCCCCGCCGAGCAGGGCGGCGGTGTGGATCGCCGCGTCGCAGCCCTTGGCGGCGCGGAGCACGTCGTCGGCGTCGGCGATGTCGCCCTGGCACGAGCTCGACGCCGATGGCGGCCAGCGCGGCGGCCTCCTCCGGGCTGCGCACCAGCGCGCGCACCTCGTCGCCCCGTTCGATCAGCTGGCGGCACACGTTGCCGCCGGTCAGTCCGGTTCCGCCGGTGACGAAGATCGTGCTCATGCGGGTGCTCCTCTGGTCTCGTGCTCGACTGGTACGTCGAAGCGTTCCGTGTAGAAGGCGAACCGGTCGCGGATGGTCGCCAGGTCGAGCCCGTACGGCTCAGCCGAGAAGCGATGCGGTCCGGATCGGTCCTTCGAGCTCTCGGTCCACCACGCTTGCATCCGCTGGCGGGCATCGTCGCTGAGCTCGTCGCCCATGCTCGGCGTAGAGCTGGGCCACCTGGGCCATCGGCTCGCGCTGAACCGCTTCGAACCGCAGGTCGTGGAAGCGATCCTCGTTGCCCTGATCGCGGAAGGCGATCAGCCGCTCGAGCGCGGTGCGCCACACGTCGCACGTTCCGGGCCCCGATGGCGAGGGGGTCGCGGCCGATCGGTGAGGATGCTCGAGAAGGTGTCGTAGAGCGCGCACACCGACGGCAGCACCTTGCCGACGTCGCGGTGGGTCATGACGAACCGGGCGTCGGGGTACACCGCGTCGAGAGCGTCGATCGAGAGCATGTGGGCCGGGGTCTTGAGCCACCACCGCTCCGGTGGGCAGCGCCACTGCAGCAGCTGCAGCACCCGCCGGTGGTAGCGATAGGCCGGCTCCATGTCGCACTGCAGCAGCCACGAGGTGTAGGTCGGGATGAGGGTCATGCCCTCGAAGATCAGCGACCGGAAGTCGAGCGCCATGAGCAGCAGGCACTCCTGGGGGCCGGTGGCGGAGGTCGGGATCATCCCCTCGAACCCGGGGAACATCTCGTTGGTGAAGTCGATGCCGGCCTGCGCCTCGGCGATGCGCGGGTCGGTGTGCTCGGTCGCGGTCTCCGGGGGCGGGCACGGCGTGCTGGCCTCCCAGGTGCGCAGCGAGCGCCGGGCCGGGTCCTGCGCGAGCAGGTACGCCAAGCGCGGTCGAGCCGGTGCGGGGAAGCCCGAGCCCGAACAGCGGGGCCACGATCTCCTGCTCGTCGATCTCGGGGTGCTGCGCGTACCACTGCTCGACCTCGAGCCGGTTCACCAGGTAGCCGACGATCTGGTCGGTCATGGCGCCGACGCCCATCTCGTTGAGCGCGGCCTCCTCGTTCAAGCGATCGGACGAGGACCTCGAGGCCCTCGCGCCACGTGTCCTCGCCCGAGGTCGTCCGCAGCCGGCCCGCGCGCAGGCGGTGTCGACCAGCTGGTCGATCTCCATGTCGATCCCCCTCGGTCGGCCCGACGCGTCGGCGGGCACGCGGTTCGGTCAGATGAAGTCCGAGCCGCCGTCGACGTTGACGTTGGCTCCGGTGACGTAGCCGTTGCGCCGCGAGGCCAGGTAGACGGTGATGCTGGCGATCTCCTCCGGCGTGCCGGCCCGGCCCAGGTCGGCGGGCTGGTGGAACGTGTTGGCGATCCAGGTCATGACGTCGACCGGGTCGGTCGCGTCGAGCCCCTCGGCCTGCAGGATCGGCGCGAGCACCTCGGTGAAGCTGGCCGTCACGATCGTGCCGGGGCTGATGGTGTTCACGAGGATGCCCTCGGGCGCCAGGCTCTTGGCCAGGTTCTTCGACAGGCTGGCGACCGCGGCCTTCGACGCCGTGTAGGCGACGAGGCGCGGGTTCTGCCGCTGGATCGAGTGCGCCGCGAAGTTCACGATCCGGGCCCACTCGGCCGAGCGGAGCAGGGGCAGCGCCGAGCGGGTGCAGCGGACGGCGGCCATCAGCCCCAGCTGGAACGTGGCGTCCCAGCCGGCGTCGTCGAGGTCCTCGAAGTGGCCGTCGCCCGGGCCCGACGGTGTTGATGAGGCTGTTCACCGAACCCCAGCGCTCGCCCAGGGTGGCGAAGGCGTCGTCGATGGCGGCCGGGTCGGTGAGGTCGACCGACAGGCCCACCGCATCGGGGCTGCCCCGACGGCTGAGCTCCTCGACCGTCTCGTCGATGGCGTCGGAGCCGCGGGCCAGGATCGCCACCTTCGCCCCGTCGTCGGCGAACGCCTCGGCGATCGCCCGACCCATGCCCTTGCTGCCGCCGGTCACGACGGCGGCGCTGCCCTTCAGACCGAGATCCACTGCCTGCCTGCTTCCTGATGGAACGGGTCGGCGGCAGACGCGCGCCGACCGGTGGACGGACGAGGGGCACCTCACGGTGCGATCCCTCGGACGATGACCTCGACGATGTCCTCGACCCACTCGGGGATCGATGTCGTCTCCCGGTCGGAGGATGGTGGCCACGAGCGTCGAACCGGCGATGAGCTCGAGCACGGTCGTGCTCTGCACCCCGGCTCGGACCTCACCGGCCTCGATGGCCCGCTCGATCCGTTGCTGCAGCCAGCCCCAGGTCCCGTCGGCGAAGCGTCCGAGCACGTCGGCCTGCAACGAGGGATCGCTGCTCATCTCGGCCAGCAGGCCGGGCAGCGCGGCACGCGCCGCCGGTCGGCCGAGCAGCTCGACGCCGATGCCGACGAGCGCGCGGATGTCGTCGCGCAGATCGTCGCCGGTGGGGATGACGTCGGGACCCTCGGCCGGGAAGACCGCCTCGTGCACGAGGTGGGCCTTGGTCGGCCAGCGCCGGTAGATGGCCGGCTTGTTCGTGCCGGCCCGGTGGGCGATGGCGCCGATCGTGAGCTGGAGGTAGCCGACCTCTTCGAGCAGCTCCCGCGTTGTCCGCAGCACCGCGTCGTCGATCCGCGGGTCACGGGGGCGACCGGTGACACCGGAGGGCGCGGACGGTGCGGGGGTCGAGGTGGTGGTGGCTCCGGGGGTCATTCTGTTCCGTAACGTAACCTAAGTCCGCGACCGGCGCAACGGGAGATCCGGACCGAGGCGGGCCTAGGGTCGACGACCTGATCGTCCCCGAGCCGACCACAGGAGACCCGCCATGCGCGTGCGCCACATCAACCCGGAGGGGCTCCATCGCAGCCCTGCGTTCAGCCAGGCCGTCGTCGTGGAGCAGCCGACGAAGACGATCTACATCGGCGGGCAGGACGGGGTCGACGCCGACGGTCAGGTCGTCGGACCCACGGTCGGGGAGCAGGCCGGCCAGGCGTTCCGCAACCTGGCGACGATCCTCGAGAGCGAGGGGGCCAGCCTGGCCAACATCGTCAGCTGGACCATCGCGGTGGTGGAGGGCCAGTCGTTCGACGAGGGGGTCGCGGCCTTCCAGCAGATCTGGGACCCGGCCGATCCGCCGCCGGCCATCACGGTCCACGTCGTCGCCGGCCTGGCCGCCAGGGTCCTCGTCGAGATCGACGCCATCGCCGTCGTGTGAGCCGACGGTCGTCTGGCGCGGTCAGGCCCGGGCGACCTCGACCGGCACGCCGTTCACGGCGGCGTTGCCGGAGGGTCGTCCACCAGGTGGCCGGGGACCAGGACGTTGGTGTTCGGGCCCGGGCCGCTGGGCCGCGATCGAGGCGCGGGTGCCGGGGCGGCTGTGGCCGAAGCCGTGGGGCAGGCTGACCACGCCGGCGCAGATCTCGTCGCTCACCTCGACCGTGGCGGTCACCGAGCCGGCCTCGCTCGTGACGGTGGCCTCGTCCCCGCTGGCCAGCCCACGGGTCGCCGCATCGTCGGGGTGCACGAGCAGCGTGGCGCGATCACGACCCCGCATCAGCGCCGGCAGGTTGTGCATCCAGGAGTTGTTCGAGCGCACGTGGCGCCGGCCGATGAGCACCAGCGGCGCGCCGGGGCTCGGTCATGCGGCTGCTGCAGCCGGGGCAGGTCGTCGAGGAAGATGTCGTGGGCCAGCTCGATGTCGCCCGACTCGGTGCGCAGCACCTCGTCGAGCGGGGCGGCGGACGGGCCGAAGTCGACGCCGTGGGGGTGCTCCTTCAGCCGTTCGAGCGTGAGGCCGTCCGGGGTCGTCGCCGTAGCCGTCGCCCCACGGGCTCGTGCGCAGCGGTCAGGTCGACGATGCGGTCGGGGCCGCGGCGCCCGTCGTGGTCGACGGTGGCCGGGTCGATGCCGTGGCGGGCCGCCCGGGCGTCGAACCACAGGTCGTCGAGCAGGTCGACGTCGACCTCGGCCGCGGGCGTGCCGCCGAGGATCGCCCCGAGCCGCAGGGCGATCTCCCACTCCTCGGGCCGGTCGCCCGCCTCGAAGATCGCCGGCGACCAGCGGGCCGCGCCGCGCAGCGCGAAGGCCCACAGCTCCTCGTCGCAGTGCGGCTGCTCGAGCGGCGAGAGCCCGGGGAGGATCACGTGCGCGTGGCGGCTCGTCTCGTTGAGGTAGTTGTCGATGCTGATCATGGCGTCGAGCTGGGGGAGCGCGGCGTCGAGCCGGCCGGCATCGGGCGCCGACAGCACGGGGTTGCCGGCGATGGTGATGAGCGCCCGGATCTGGCCGTCGCCCGGCGTGTCGATCTCCTCGGCCAGGCAGGACAGCGGCGCCTGCCCCATCACCTCGGGAGCGCCCCGCACCCGCGTGCGCCAGCGGCCGGTCGTGATCGGGCCCCGCCGCTTGGCGGTCGACGACAGCGTCGCGATGGCCGGCCGGGGGAAGCGCGAGCCGCCCTCGGCGTCGAAGTGCCCGGTCAGGATGTTCACCACCTCGACCAGCCACGAGGCCAGCGTGCCGAACTCCTGGTTGCACAGCCCGATGCGGCCGTAGACGACGGCCCGGCGGGCGCCGGCCAGCTCGCGGGCGAGCTGGCGGATCCGCTCGGCGTCGATGCCGCACCACGGCGGCGACCGACGTCGGGCGAGAAGTCGCGGGCCGCCAGCAGCACCTCGTCGACGCCTCGCACCCGACCCTCGACGCGGCCCAGGTCGACGAGCCGCTCGTCGTCGAGCACCGAGACCACGGCGAGCAGCAGCGCGGCGTCGGTGCCGGGCACGATCGGGCAGCCACTCGTCGGCCCGCTCGGCCGTGCCCGTGCGGCGGGGGTCGATCACGACGGTGCGGCCGCCGCGTTCGCGGATGCGGGCGACCTCGCCGATGAGGTCCGGGTAGGACAGCAGCGATCCGTTCGACGCGTGCGGGTTGGCGCCCATGACGACCAGCAGGTCGGTGTTGGCCACGTCGGGGATCGGGATCTTCCACGCCCCGCCGAACAGCTGGGCGCACACCAGGTTCTTCGGCCACTGGTCGACGGTGCCGGCCGACCACATGACCTTGACGCCGCCGAAGCCCGGGATGGCCCCGACGTAGCGGCTCAGCGAGTAGTTGTGCACGTTCGGGTTGCCGATGTAGACGGTGGCCGCGTCGATCCCGTGCTCGGCCACGACCGGGGCGAGCAGCTCCTCGCAGCGGGCGAAGGCCTCGTCCCACCCGACCTCGCGCCACTCGTCGCCGGTGCGGACCATCGGGGCCCGCAGCCGGTCGGGATCGTGGTGGAGCTCGCCGATCGACGCGCCCTTGGGGCACAGGAAGCCCTTGCTCCAGACGTCGGCCCGGTCGCCGCGCACCCGCGTGACCTGCAGGCCGTCGGTCTCGATCTCGAGCCCGCACATCGCCTCGCAGAACGGGCAGGTGCGGAAGTGCGTGGCCATCGCCGAGCCACCGTACGCGCCACCGACCGAACCTGTAGCCAAAACCGAACCTGGAGGCTCGGATCGGGCTACCGGTTCGTGGGTGGGGCTCAGCGGTCGTTGACCGGCACGACGATCTCCTCGTAGTAGCGGGCCAGGCCCTCGATCTTCTGGTCGAGGGAACCGTCGCGGTGGCCGTAGAAGGCCCACGGCATGGTGAGCACGTCGGTGACGCCCCCGTCCTCGGCCCGGCGGAAGTCGTCCGGAGTGGCGGCGTCCGTGAGCGGCGCCACGAGGGAGAAGGGCTGGTCCGCGCGACCGTACTCCGCCCGCCAGCGGTCGAGCCTGGTGCGGGCGTCGATCGCGTCCGCGATGGTGAGGTAGTCACCCAGCCAGCCGTCGTGGCGAGCTGCTCGCTTCATCGCCACGTCGGAGATGCCTCCGACGAAGATGGGCACCGGCTCGGTCGGGACCGGGGTCATCTCGAGGCGCGGGATGTCGTAGAGGTCGCCGTGGTGCTCGACCCAGCCGGGCTGCCACAGGGCGTGGAGGAGCTCGATCATCTCGTCGGTGCGGCGGCCCCGGCCGGCGAAGGGCTGTTCCAGGAGATCGAACTCCTCCTCGCACCAGCCCGTGCCGATGCCCAGCTGCACCCGGTTGTTCGAGATGACCGCAGCCGTGCCGACGGCTTTGGCGACGACGAGGGGGTTGCGCATGGGCAGCACGTAGACGCTGGTGAAGAGCTGCAGGTGCTGCGTGACGGTCGCCAGGGCGCCGACCGTCACCCATGGATCGAGCCAGGGGGTGAAGGGCTCCCACCGTCGAGCGCCGTCGGAGGTGTAGGGATAGGCGGTCTCGAGCACCTCGAGGTTGACCACGTGATCGGAGAGCGCGATGCCGTGGTAGCCGATCTCGTCGGCGGCCTGGGCGAGGGCCAGGACCTCGGGGAAGTGCATGAAGGCGGAGCTGATGGAGAATCGCACGGGCCGATCCTGCCCCATGTGGGCGTGCGGAGGTGCAGCTGACCGCAGGTGACGTACCTGTTAGGAATGGAGGGCGCGATCGGGGGAGGGCTCGTCGTTGGGACCATCAGACGTCACACCCGCTCCGCTCCCGCACGTCGTCGTGGTCGGCGCCGGCATCGGCGGTCTGGGAGCCGCGTTGGCGCTGTCCCGTGCCGGGCATCGCGTCACGCTGGTCGAGCGCGATGACACCGCCATGCCCGACTCGGTCGAGGCCGCGTTCGACTGGGACCGGCGGGGCGCCCCGCAGGTGCGCCACTCCCACGGCTTCGCGGCCCGCTTGCACCAGGTGCTGCAGTCCCGCTTCCCCGACGTCCTGGTCGACCTCCGGGCGGCAGGCGCGGTGGAGCACGACCTCGGGGCGATGCTCCCGGAGGACCTCCGCGGCGACATCGACGACCTGAAGGTCATCGCGGCGCGCCGGACGACCTACGAGTGGGTCCTGCGGTACTCGACGTTGCGCTCGCCGCTCGTCGACCTCCGCGTCGGCATCGGCGTGCGGTCCCTCCTGACCGACGAGGCGAACGCCGACGGGCCGCCGATCGTCGTCGGGGTGGAGCTCGACGACGGGAGCAGGATCCGGTCCGACGCGGTGGTCGCGAGCAGCGGCCCGCGCAGCGACCTCGTCCGATGGCTGGAGCCCCACGGCGTCGTCATCCCCGAGGTGGTGAGCCCGACCGGCATCACCTACCTCACCCGCTTCTACCGTCTGCGACCGGGCCAGGCGCTGCCGGCGGGCGTCGTGCAGACGGCCAGCCGGCGCGCCGGGCTGAGCTACTCGTGCGTGGAGGCGGACAACGGCACGTTCTCGATCACGATCGCCGTCGACAGCTCGGACGGGGAGCTCCGTCGCCACCTGGTGCAGCCGGCGCCGTTCGATGCCGTGTGCCGGCTGCTGCCCGGCATCGACACGATGACCGATCCGGCGTCAGCGACGCCGATGACCGACGTGCACGCCATGGGAGGGCTCATCAACCGGCAGCGGGAGTTCCTCGACGCGCAGGGCCGGCCGCGGGTCATCGGGTTCCACGCGCTGGGCGACGCGCACACGACCACCAACCCGCTCTACGGCCGCGGCTGCTCGCTCGCCATGGTGCAGGCGGTCCTGCTGAGCGACTCGTTCGTGGATCACCCGACCGACCCGGTGGCCCGGGCGCTCGCCTACGAGGACGCCTCGGCTCGCGAGATCGAGCCGTGGTACCGCTTCGCGGTCGACGGCGACGCCCTGCGCTCCGAGCCCGACATCGACCCGCAGGACCCACGCTTCACCCTGCAGGACCTCCTCCGCGTCGGGGCCACCCAGCCCACGCTCCTCCCGAAGACCCTCCGCGTGTTGACCCTCCTCGCCACTCCCGACGTGCTCGCGAGCGACCCGTCGTTCCTCGAGACGCTGACGGCGTTGCGAGAGCAGCAAGCGGCCAAGGTCGCGGCCCGGAAGGCCGACGGCTACGTGCCGCCCCTGGTGCGCGCCGACCTGTTGCGCGCCGGCCTCACCTGATCACCGAGCAGTGCCGCGATCAGGCGTCGTCGGCGAGGTACTTGCGGGGGTGGCGGCCGTCGACGTTGCCGATGAAGGGCGGGTAGACGTTGTACCCGAGCAGCTCGGCCAGGCGCTCCGGCAGCTGGCGGACCACCGCCTTCGGCACGCCGAGCACGTGGTTCTCCTGCGGGCGGATCCACGCCGACACGAACTCGAGGATCACCCCGAGCCGGGGCCGGTCGGTGGTGTTCGCTCCTCCTCCGTGCAGCACCGTGCCCGGGTAGAACACGACGGAACCGGCCGGCATCTCCAGCGAGATCGTCGTCATGTCGTCGGGGTGACCGGCCGATCGGCCGCCGGTGGCTTCCGGGCACGACCCGGGTGGCGCCGTTGGCCTCGGTGAAGTCGTCGAACGCCCACATCGAGTTCACGACCACGTCGTCGTGGGGCCACGGCAACGGGTACACGCTGTCGTCGGTGTGGATGACCTGCGCAGGGTTGCCGGGTCCGATCTGGATCCCGACCGGCGCCGAGAACTGGTAGAGCCCGAGCACCCGGTCGAGCACGCCGAGCAGCAACGGGTGCAGGGCCACGTCGTCGAGCACGCGGGTCTTGGCGAAGATGTTGTAGAGCCGCTTGGTCTGGTGGCCCTCGAAGTCGTTGCGCCCGTAGGGGACGTCCTCGAGGACCCGCTCGAGGTCGGCCTTGATCGGGGCGACCTGGTCGGGCGGCAGCACGTGCTCCACCACGCAGTAGCCGTCGCGGTCCATGGCCGCCACGACCTCGTCGGCGGTCGCCGTCGCTCCCGGCAATCGGTGCACACGCTGGTTCATCGGAGCCACAGCTGCGCAGGATACTGAGCCCCTCCGACGTCGTCCGAGTCCAGGGGCCACGTGTAGCTGGGCACGCGCGGTGCAACCATGGGCAACCGGAGGAATGCCCGGGGAGGTTGGGACATGGGTGGAGGCGCTCGACGGTACGGCCGGACGGCGGTGCTGGTGGCGGCGATCGCGGCTCTCGTGACCTCGGTCGCCCAGGCGGCCACCGGGTCGCCGGCTGGTGCCTCCACTGCCGTGCCGGTCAGCTCGTGCGGCCAGACCGTCAGCAGCGATGCGATCCTGATCAGGGACCTTCGCTGCAGCGGCGACGGGGTGACGATCGTCGGCACCGACACCACGCTGAACCTGGGCGGTCACACCATCCGGTCCACGACCGGTACCGGGCAGGGCGTCATCATCGACGGCCCGTTCGGGTCGACGGCCGCGGTGGTGGGCCCGGGCAAGGTGGTCGGGTTCGTGACCGGTGTGGAGGACTACACCAGCGAGGTGTCCGGCCCGTTTGGCTCCCCCCGTCACCATGTGCGGGTCGACGGGGTCCAGCTGCTCGACACCACGACCGGCATCCTGGTGCTGGAGGACGTCACGTCGGTGCACGGCGTGACCATTCGAGCCACCAACGGGATCACTGGCTTCGACTGCCTTGGCTGCCGGCCGATTGGTTCGGTCGAGATCGACGGCTCGACGATCGTCGCCACCCACACCTCCATGTCCGCCTACCTGGGCTCCGGGGTGTCGGTGACCAACAGCACCCTCCGCGGAGGATTTGCCGGGTCAGCGGTCAGCGGCGGCATCGGCTTCACCAACAGCACGCTCCGGAACATGACGATCAACTGCGATGAAGCGGGCATCGTGATCTCCCGGTCGCGGCTCTTCGACTCCACCGTCGTCTTCCAATCGTTCTGCGGCGGTTCGCTCGTGGACTCCAGCGTGCGCAGCTCGAAGGGTGGGACCGCGGTGGGCCTCGGTGCGATGGGTGCAACCTTCCCGGTCAGCATCGATGGCAACCGCTTCCTCGGTTGGGACACCGCGGTGTCGGTCCCGAACTACAGCTACGGCGCCACCATCACCAACAACCGGTTCGACGGGAACGGCTCAGGCATCCGATCCCAGCCGTGCTCCACGAGCTCTCGGAGCGGCGGCACGATCGAAGGCAACACGGTGCTGCGCAGCAGCGGAGACGGCATCGCCCTGGCGTGTGGCGTGTGGACGGTGGGCGACAACCACGCGGTGCGCAACGCCGGCCTCGGCATCGACGTCACCGGCACGGCGCCAGGAACCATCATCACCGACGCTGGCGGCAACGTGGCCAACCGCAACGCCGAGCCGCAGTGCGTCGGGGTGGTCTGCACCCCGCCGTAGGCCCCGCGGCGCGCGACGGAGGCTGTCCGGCCCGTTGCCCGCGTTCATCTTCGGGACGTCTGCAGATTGATAGAGATCGAAGCATTCGATGTCTATCATTTAGCCTGACCGCAACCGAGGAGTTCCGATGACCAACGACATCGACCACCTGCTGGACACCTGGACCGGTGCCGAGCGCACAGGCGACACCACGACGCTCGACGATCTGTTGGCCGACGACTTCGTCGGCATCGGGCCGGTGGGGTTCGTGCTCGACAAGCCGGCTTGGCTCGGTCGCTTCGAGCACGGCCTGCAATACGAGCAGCTCGCGCTCGACGAGGTGTCGATTCGCCGCCACGGCGATGCCGCCCTCGTCGTCGCCCACCAGCATGCCGTCGGCGACCACGCCGGCGACCCCACGCCGCCCGACACACGCGTGTCGTTCACCGTGGTCCCCGACCAGGGTGATCTGCGGATCGCGGGCATGCAGTACAGCTTCATCAGTCCACCGCTCGACGATCCTCGATGACCGGCGATCGCCCCTCGCCCACGGGCCGCGAGTACCGGCCGTCCTGGGTGCAGCGGCGGGCCAACGCGATGCTCACCCGTGTGCTCCGCAAGGGCCGCGGACCGAGCTTCATGCGACTGCTGACCGTCCACGGGCGTCGGACCGGCCAGGCCCGGACCACGCCCGTCGTGCCTGTCCTGGACGAGGACCACTCCTGGGTGGTGTCGCCCTTCGGCGACGTCGGCTGGGTCCGCAACGCCCGTGCCATCGGGCGCGTCGAGCTGCAACGCGGCGATGACCACCAGACCTTCGACGCACGGGAGCTCGACACCACCGACGCCGTCCCGATCCTCCGTCGCTACCTGTCGACGCCAGCGCGGTTCTTCGTCCGCCGATACGTCGAGGTCACGGCCAGATCGTCAGACGACGCCATCGCCGCCGAGGCCCCCCGCCACCCCGTGTTCGAGCTGACCCCGGCCCGGTGAAGCTCGGCACCACCCGCACCTGCTCATTCGAGCCCAGCCCCGAGGGTCATCACGACAAGTAGGGGAGGATGGGGCCGTGGAGAGCGATCCCGCTGTTGCACGGAACCGAGCGCTCTGGTCGCTGGTGAACGAGCAGTTCACCGATGCCGAGGCGGACGCTCGCTGGGATGACGCCGAGATCAGGTGGGGCCTGTTCCACATCCCTGATCGCGATCTCGGGGTGCTCGACGATGTCGGTGGCGTCACCGCCGTCGAGCTCGGCTGCGGTACCGCCTATCTCTCCGCGGGTCTCGCTCGCGCCGGGGCGACGCCAGTGGCCGTGGATCTCAGCCGATCGCAGCTCGCCGAGCGCGCAGCGGAACCAGGACCGGTCCGGCCTGCGGTTCCCGCTGATCGAGGCCGACGCCGAGCGCGTCCCGCTCCGGACGGGAGCGTTCGACCTGGTCGTGAGCGAGTACGGCGCTGGTCCGTGGTGCGATCCGCGCCAGTGGTTGCCGGAGGCAGCACGGCTACTGCGCCCCGGTGGTCGGCTGGTGTTCCTGACCAACAGCGTGCTCGCCGGTCTGTGCGTCCCCGCCGAGGAAGGCTTGGCCGGCGACCGACTCCTGCGACCCCAGCGCGACCTGTTCCGCATCGAGTGGTCGGGCGGCGGAGTCGAGTGGCATCCGGGGCATGGCGACTGGATCCGGGAGCTGCGGGCTGCCGGCTTCGTGATCGACGCGTTGCACGAGCTCTATCCCCCAGCCGAGGCGCGCACGCACGCGTACTACGACATCGTCACCGCCGAGTGGGCTGAGCAGTGGCCGGCCGAGGACCTCTGGGTCGCGCACCGTGCCGAGCGCGGTGAACTGCCCACCACCGGTTCGCCCGGCGGCGATCGTTCCTAGACGCACCGAGCGAAGCCGTCCGCCGGTGGTTCCGACGACCCGGCGGCTGCTCCGCTCGCTGGTGGGCGGAGCATCCTGTCGACCGGCAGAACCCGCTAGGCCACCTTCATCAGCCGGGCCAGGTTGCCGCCCATCACCTTGGCCTGATCGGCCTCGGGCAGACCCTCGAGCTCGTCGACCCAGGTGACGGGATCGAACAGCCCCTCGGGGTGGGGGTAGTCGGAGCCGAAGACCACGTTGTCGATGCCGACCAGGTCGATGAGGCCCATCGGGTCCTCCTCGTGGAACGGGTGGATCACGAACGACCGGGTCAGGGTCTGCACCGGGTCTTCCGTCGAACAGCGTCGGCGTGTGGTCGTAGACCTTCTCCATCCGGTGCACCAGCGGGCGGACCCAGGCGCTGCCGTTCTCCACGGGCATGAACCTGATGTCGGGGAAGCGGTTGGCCAGCCCGTGACCGATGATCGAGGTGACCACGTCGCTGATGCCGCGGTGGTCGGCCCGTCAGGAGCACGTCGAAGGCCGTGTACTCCTGCTTGAAGGGCAGGAACTCGTCGTCGGAGCGACCGGTCCACTCGTTCTCGTAGCGCTGCTGACCGTCGTCGGAGGCATGCATGCCCACCAGCACGCCGGCTTCCTGGACCTTCTGCCAGAACGGATCGAACTCCTCCAGCGCGAACGACCGGCGGCGACCGTTGAGATCCGGAACCGGTGCCGGACGGATGAGCACGACCTTGGCCCCGTTGCCGACCACGTACTCGAGCTCACGGATGGCCTCGTCCACGATGTTCATGGCGATGACGGGCGTGGCGAAGATGCGTCCTTCGTAGTTGAAGGTCCACTCCTCGAGCATCCACCGGTTGAGGGCGTGGATGATCGTGTGCGTCGCCTCGGGGATCGTCGCTCAGCCGCTCCTCGAGAAGGCTGGCCAGCGTCGGCCACATCACCGCGCGGTCGATGCTCAGCTCGTCCATCAGCGCCAGTCGTGGCTCCGGTGCGAAGAAGGCAGGAGGCGCCTCGATGTAGCGAGGCGGCGGCGCGACCTCGATGTCGCCGGGCTTCGTCTTCGACGACGGGTTCTTCAGCCGGAACTCGATCTCCTGGGCGCCGGGCGGGGCGACCTTGGAGAACGTCGGGTTGGGGATGTACTCGCTGATGGTGTTCTTGATGGCGATCTTCGTCCGCCCGTTGACCTGGACGTACTTGATCAGCCCCTCCGCCTCCGGTGGGAGGTGGCGGGTGAACGCCTCTGGCGTCTCGTACATGTGGTTGTCCGCGTCGAACACCGGAAAGCTGAGCTTGCGCGACATGAGGGCCTCGTTCCTGTTCGATGTCGATGCTACGGGGCCACTGGGCACACGGCCGAGCCCGCCCGTCGGGCATGACCTCCTCGACCGATTGGCGTCGACCGGCCTCGTAGGCTCAACGGATGCGACCGACCGCGATCGTCACCGGAGGCAGTCGTGGGATCGGTGCAAGCACGGCGACCCTCCTGGCGGAGCACGGCTTCGATGTCGTGATCTCCTATCGCGCTGATCCGGCATCGGCCGACGCGGTGGTCGCACGCTGCCGAGAGCGCGGTGCCCGAGCGATCGCCGTGCGCTGCGACGTGGCGCTCGAGGACGACATCGTGCGGCTGTTCCAGCAGGTCGACGACGTGCTCGGTGCACCTGCGGCGCTTGTGAACAACGCCGGCATCGTGGCCGAGCAGAGCCGGGTCGAGGCGATGTCGGCTCAGAGGATCGAGCGGGTCATGGCGGTCAACGTGGTGGGGACGCTGATCGCGAGTCGTGAGGCCATCAGGCGCATGTCGACTCGGGCGGGTGGCGACGGTGGAGCGATCGTCAACGTCTCGTCCGCGGCCTCGCGACTGGGCAGCGCGGGGAATACGTCGACTACGCCGCATCGAAGGGCGCGATCGACAGCTTCACCATCGGTCTGGCCCGGGAGGTGGCCGAGGACGGCATTCGCGTCAACGCCGTCCGGCCGGGCCTGATCAAGACGGAGGTGCACGCCCGGGCAGGAAGGCCCGAGCGGATCGAGCAGCTGCGATCGACCATCCCGCTCGGTCGGGGAGGCGAGCCCGAGGAGGTCGCGAACCTGATCGCGTGGTTGTGCTCGCCGGCCGCCTCGTACGTCACCGGCGCGCTCATCGACGTGAGCGGCGGGCGCTGATCGACGCCTTGCATCACTGACTACGCCATGAGCGCGCGCGAGCCGTCGAACCCGAGGTGGTTCACGCAGGGGTCGGCGTGGCGATGGAGCATGGTCCAGCCAGCCGGCTTGCTCTCGTCACGACGGAACACCATCGTCGCCCGCAGGTTCCACGGGACCCTGTCGGTTCCGTCGCCGAAGCGCACGATGTTGCGCTCGACCTGCACCACGCACACGACATCACCCGCGACGATCGTCTGAACCACGTCGATCTCAGCTTCCCCGTCATGGAACTGCGCGGCGAAGCCGGCACTCAGTTCGGTGAAGCCCGGGCCGCCGATCGCGCCGCCGCCCATGGGCGGAAAGATCGTCCCTTCGCTGACGTCGAACAGGGGGTCGAACCTCCCGTTCACGAACGCAACCTGTGCGATCCGCACCGCCTCGACCAGCGCCTGCAGGTCGTCTTCCGTGATCACGCTCCCGCCTCCGTTCGCCGTCTCGCGTCCGGTCCCGGCCGCAGATCGTCGCAGGAACGATGCCACGTCGGCGTGGCCGGGTCAGGAGAGGCGTCCCGCGAGATGCAGGCAAGCGCCGGAGCCGAGCCGACCTTCAGGCCGGCTCGTTGGGCTCGGGCGCCTCGTCGAGCGCACCCTCGTCGCCGACGGCCGAAAGACCCGGAGGCGAGCTGGCATCGGCGCGGGCCTGGCGGCTCTGTGCCGGGGGGCTCTCGCCGGGAAGAGGCTCATCGGTGGTCACGCCGTCCTCGTTCACTCCTTCGGAGGCGTTCAGGTTCCTACGATCCTGAGCGTCGGCGCGGTGGCCGTCGTCCTCCGAGCCGGGGTAGATGGGCGCCCCGTTCTGAGGATCACCGGCACCTCGAATGGCGCCTTCGAGGCTCTCGGGAGCCTCCGCTTCCGGCGCGTCCCACCCCTTGTTGCCCGGGGCTTCGGTCGGTCCCGAGGGCATCCTCGACGCCCCTCGGTCCGAGCTGAGGGCGGAAGGTGCGGAGTCGGCCCGGTCGGCGTGGATGGTCCGGTTGCGCTCGTCAGGTCGGCCATCGGGGCGGTCGCGTTCGCGTTCTGACATGCGGCCCCATCTGCCCGCTCGGCCCGGCGCCTAGACCAGGTGCGGCGCCATGCCCGTCGCAACCACGCGAGCCTGCGGCTCCTCGCCATCCCCGTCGTCGAGGCCGGGTCCGTCCCGAATCGTGACCGGCTGGGGACGGCGGCCGACCCTCAGACGGCCGCGAGCCCACCGGACGAACTTGGCGACGACGGCATCGCCGCCAGCTCGAGCTCGACGTTGTGCCGCAGCTCCTGGTAGCGGCTCTCCATCCAACGGTTGGCGATCAAGGTCGCCCGAGCCGCGGCTGCGATATCGGTGAGCGTGGTGCCGACCGGGAACTGCCGCCAGGTCAGGTCGACGTGGATGCCTTCGATCCGGTTCCAGTAGTGGGCCGTCCGCTGCCCGGACGGCAGCTCGGCCGTACCCTGCAGCAGCTCGCCCCCGAAGGTCTCAGCCAGGAGGACCGAGCTCACGGCGCACTGGCCCCAGGCCGGGTCGTGCTCGCCCCAGTCCTCGGGGCAGTAGGTCGTGGTGGCGGTCCACGCGCTGTTCGAGGGCGGTGCGCAGGGTCACGAGGTCCATGGCGCAGGTCTTCGGCCCGGTCCGGAGGCGCCTTGAGCACCGATCCGTGTGCCTGGGTAGGAACCGCGCATGGCCACGAGGGTCGCGACCGGCTGGAACGAACGGCTCGCCCGGTATCGCGAGAAGCGGCACTTCGACGTCACGTCCGAACCCGCCGGCACCGAGCCGCCCGGCCCGGCCGGTGACCGCTTCGTGGTGCAGCGGCACCGAGCCCGGCGGCTGCACTACGACCTTCGGCTCGAGGTCGACGGGGTGCTGGTCAGCTGGGCGGTGCCGAAGGGTCCAACGCTCGATCCCGACGTTCGACGCCTGGCCGTGCACGTCGAGGACCATCCGCTCGACTACTTCGACTTCGAAGGCGTGATCCCCCAGGGGGAGTACGGCGGCGGTGACGTGATCGTCTGGGACTGGGGGACCTGGTCGCTGGCCGACGCGGACGACCCGCTCGAGGCGGTCGAGGCGGGCAGCCTTCACTTCGATCTCTCGGGGGAGAAGCTGGCCGGCCGCTTCGCGCTCGTCCGGCGGGGCCCTCCCTCCGGGCAGAAGGAGCAGTGGCTCCTGATCCACAAGCACGACGCGCACGCCGTGTCCGGATGGGACCCCGATGCACACCCCTCCTCGGTGAAGACGGGCCGCACCAACGACGAGGTGGCGGCCGCCCCGACGGCCCGGTGGACCCGCGCCGGTGGCGAGGACCTCGTCCTCGCGGACGTCGAGCGGACGTGGGCCCTCCCTACAGAGGAGGAGATGGATGCGCTGGTCTCGCTCGGCCGGAGCGGCACGTGGGTGTTCGACGAGCATGAGCTGCGCCTGACCAACCTCGACAAGGTGCTGTTCCCGGCGGGCCGCGGCAGCCCGGCGCTGACCAAGAGGGACCTCATCGCGCGACTACGCCACCGTGGCCGCGGCGATGCTGCCGTACCTCACGGATCGGCCGATCAACATGCACCGCTACCCGGACGGGGTCGACAGGCCCGGGTTCTGGCACAAGGCGGCTCCCGACCACGCACCCCACTGGATCAGGCGCTGGAACGAACGAGGGAGGCCGATCCCGGCGAGACCGAGCGCTACCTCGTGCTCGACCGGCCTGCGGCCGTGGCCTGGGCGGCCAACTTCGGTGCCATCGAGCTCCACCCGTGGACGTCACGCCTGCCCGACGTGCACCGACCCACGTGGGCCATGATCGACATCGATCCGGGGCCGGCGACCACCTTCGAGGACGTCCTCGTGCTGGCCCGGCTGTACCGGGTGGCCTTGGACCACCTCGGGGTCGAGGGCTGTCCGAAGGTCACCGGCCAGCGCGGCGTCCAGATCTGGGTGCCCGTCGCCGACGCCTACGGCTTCGACGAGACCCGGGCGTGGGTGGAGCAGGTGTCTCGGGCGATCGGTCGAACGGTGCCGGAGCTGGTGAGTTGGGAGTGGGAGCGATCCAGGCGGGAGGGTCTGATCCGGCTCGACTACACCCAGAACGCCATCAACAAGACGCTCGTCGCGCCGTTCAGCGCGCGGCCGGCGATCGGTGCTCCGGTTTCGGTGACGATCGGGTGGGACGAGCTCGACGATCCCGATCTGCGGCCCGACCGCTGGACGATCACTGACATCGCCGACCGGCTGGCCGAGCGCGGCGACCCGCTCCTCGAACTGGTCGGCCGGCACCAGCGGCTGCCGACGCTCTGAGCCCGGTGCCCGACCGCGGTCCCACTCGCCCACGGCTGGTCATCGTCGTTGCGCTCCGACGTTGATCGACCGGGCGGCGGTCAACCCTGCACCCGGTGCACGATCCCGGAGATCACCGACGTCGGGCGCTGCTGCTCACCCATCCTCGCGTTGAGGACGATCAGTGAGCCCGTAGCCACAGGGATGACCCACTGGAGCAGGCGAAGCTTGCGCTCTGCCGCGGCCACCTCGTCGGAGGTCGCGTCGGTCGGCTCCGTGCCCGCCTCCGACGGTTGGTCGGGGTTGTCGATCACCGTCTGGCCGAGCATCCTGGCGTAGCCGGTGACACCCAGGGCGGCGAGCGTCAGACCGGTCCGCGCCACGGTGATCGGAGCCACGCCCTTCTGCGAGACGATCCGGCCCTTGTTCGCGAAGGTCAACACGAGACCGCCGCCGAGATGCGCGGCGATGGCAGCGAAGTTGAACGGCGTCCACGCCGACCACCCTTGACCGGCGACGGCGGTGACCTCGCTCGGGCGGGCCGCACGTGCCCCGGCCTGGTTGAGTCCGATCGCGCCCATGAGAGAGCCCCCGAACCAGGCGGCGAGTCCGAGGTCGTTGAGTGAGCGGGCAATGGAGTTGGTCTTCGGCATGCGGGGTGGTTACCCAGTTCCGGCCCGATCATGCAGCGGCCCACGCCGAGAGAGCCCGGAGATTCTGCTTCTCCCTCATGTCGAAGCGAGCGCAGATTTCAGCGGAGTACATCTAGGGAGCGTCGACCGGGGGTACGTCGTGGCGGATCCCCCGAACCTGTCGCAGAGAGGAATCCCGAATGGCACAGAGGAAGAGCAGCGCTCGAGCCGCCCGCACCGCAGGGCCGCCGAGGCGCGGCGCCGGCGAGACGCAGCTGCAGGTCGACGACGACCTGGTGCTCGTGGAGGCCGATGCCCCGGCTGTCGGCGTCGTCGAGGACATCGTCGTGGTCGAGGAGGTCCTGCTGCCGGGGCCTCCTGGAGACCGCGGCCCGAAGGGCCCCACCGGACCGCGCGGTGCACCCGGCGAACCCGGCGACAAGGGGCTTCGTGGTGCACGCGGTCCCCAGGGCGAGAGGGGTGAGAAGGGCCCGAAGGGCGAGCGCGGCCCCCGCGGCGAGCGAGGAGAGAAGGGCCCGCAGGGCGAACGGGGCGAGCAGGGTGAGGTCGGTTCGACGGGCCGCCCCGGCGAGCAGGGACCGAAGGGCATGCCGGGCCCCACGGGCGCGGAGGGTCCCCGAGGTGAGCGAGGCCGGCAGGGCGCGCCCGGCCAGACCGGTGAACCTGGCCTGCCCGGCCAGCGCGGCCAGCGTGGGGTCATCGGTCTTCCTGGCGAGGCGGGCCCCGAGGGGGAGCAGGGTCCCCAGGGTGAGCGCGGGGAGGCGGGACCGCGCGGCGTGCCGGGGGTCCAGGGTCCGCAGGGGGAGCAGGGGCCGGCCGGTCCTCGCGGCCCTGCAGGCATCCCGGGGATGCAGGGTCCCCAGGGCACCGTCGGCAACCTCTGGGCCGCCCAGCCGACGTCCGCCGAGTTGGTGCGCAACGTCGCCGAAGCCGCCACGAACATCAGCCCACGAACGTTCGTCGATCCGCGCGCGGGCGTCTCGTACCTGGCGACGCTCGGGTCGCGGCTGGTGCGATTGCAGGGCAACCTCATGATGCGCATGGTGCTGGTGACGCCCGACACCCGGGACGATCACGACGCCGATATGGCTCGCATCCGCTCGATCGCATGAGGTCAGGCTTTCCGGGACGTCGCGCAGCCCGGTCGCTGGTGACCGGCCAGTCACCGACATCGCCGACGTTGTCGGCGATGTCATCGGCGAGTGCCTTGTCGGTCAGCCGGGTGGGGCGATGGACTGGTCGTCGAGCTCCGCGTGCTCCGATCCGCTCTCGTAGAAGTGCCGGCCGCGCTCGGGGCTCATCTCCCTGTCCAGGTCGAGCTGTCGGCGCGCCGCCTGGATGTGCTCGTCGGCTTCCTCGGCCATCTCTCGCGCCTCGGCCACGCTGTCGTTCGAGGCCGCTACCGCTTCATCGAGGCCGGCGGTGTCGGCCCCTTCCCGGTGGGCCTGCCGCACCGTGACCCTGAGATCGGCGTCCTCGGGATCTGGGTTTGCTGTCGGTTGTGCCATGCCGGACCCCTACCCACCTGGGCCGGGACCGCGCCCTCGGGGCCCGAATGCATCCGGTGATCCGGGGGTTCTTCCTAGGCTCGAGGTCATGATCGGGATCTGGCGGTTGACTCGAGCAAAGAGGCCCGGGACCGGCTGCTGCGTATGGCGGCGCGAACGAGTCATCGGGTGGTCGCCGCGAACGGCACGAGTTGCGTGCGGGTGCGAGCGCCGGTCTTGCGGAGCAGTGACTCGACGTGCTTCTCGACCGTGCGGGACGAGATGAACAGCTGGCCGGCGATCTCGCGGTTGGTGAGGCCGTCGGCTACGAGACGGAGCACCTCGGCCTCTCGGTCGGTGATGCCGAGCTGGGTGCGCTGCGCATCGGTGGGCGTGTCGAGGAGTCGTCGGGCGCGGTCGGCCAGCGGATCAAGGCCGGCACGCTCGAAGGATTCGATGGCAACCCCAAGCCAGGCGCGTGGTCGGCCCCACCCGTGCTGGAGTGCGGGTTCGCTGGCGTAGAGCCGGGCGATGTCGGCCCAGACGGGGTAGTGGCGCAACTCCCTATCGGCCTCGATCGCGAGCTCGTCAGCCCCCGCCCGGTCGCCGGCGCGGCCGGCGAGGATCGCTCCGGCGTATCCGAGGAACCCGCGGTTGATGCGGTTGACGCCCAAGCCGGCCGCCCGCGCCTCCTTGATGGCCGTTGGCGCCGTCGCGTTGTCGGAGGCGGCGAGGAGAAGCAGCCGGAGGCCGAGGTAGTGCGCTGGTCCTGTCGGGATCGGGGCGAGGATGGCGGCACCGCGTTCGAGGTGGCGAGCCGCGGCGTCGGTGTCGTCATCGAGCAGGGCGAGCACACCATCGACTCCGGCGCGTGCGCTTCCCTCGATCTCGGCGTCTCCGGGCGCCGCTGCTTCCGCTCGAGCCGCGCAGGCTGTCGCTTCGAGGTGATCGCGTCGCAACGCGTGAACCTCCGCCAAGAACACGAGCGCGGTCGCGCGTATCTTGCCGAGGTCGAGGCGGTTGCTCAGCTCGAGCGCGTCGAGCGCATGTGACAGCGCCGGTTCGATCTGGAAGCGGAACAGGTTGGCTGCGGCGAGCTGGAGCTCGATGACCGCGCTGGTGCTGAGCGCTCCGAGCTGATCGGCCAGCCCCCGAGCGCGGGCGAGCTGCTCGGTGCCGGCGTGGTCGAGCATGTCGATGGTGCCGAGCTCGTGAAGGGCTCCCAGCCGCGACAAGACCAGTCCGCCGTCGTCGGCGATGGTCAGTGCCTCCTCGAAGAGCATCCTGGCCTGGTCGAGATCCGAGGCGCGAGCCAGACGTCCGAGCACCATCGCCGCCTGGCAACGCACCGTCTCGGTTGACGCGAGGGTGCGGGCCTCGTTCGCCAGGGCAAGTGCACGATCGACGTCGCCACCTGCCATCGCGATCTCGGCCTCGAGGACCAGACAGCGACCGTGCTGATCCGAGAGGGGCAGCTCGGTGAGCAGACCCGTGGCCAGCTGGAGATGGTGCCGGGCGACCCTCCAGCGCGTCGCCTCGATCGCCGCGTGCGAGAGGTTGAGGTGCTGACCAGCTCGCGCCGCTGCCTCGTCCTTGTCGGCGGGCTGACCGCGAGCGATCAACCGCTCACCGATGACGAGCGCCTCGTCGAGCCGACCGGCCAGCGCGAACGCCTCGAGCAGCAGATCGTCGGCGCGCTGGCGCTCGCCCGATGTCCCGACGAGCTCGCTCGCCCGCCCCAGGGTGTCGATCGCGGTCGCCAATGCCCCTCGTGTGAGCGCGGCGCGACCAGAGGCGAGCAGGAGCGTGCCGGCCCGATGGCGCGCCCCGGCTTGTTCGGCGAGGGAGGCGACCAGCTCGGTGTCCGCTCCCTCCGGTTCGTGCTGTTCGGACTCGAGGACGGCCAGCGCACGCCCTGCCAACGCGACGCGATCAGGGGGCAAGAGGTCGGCCGAGACAGCGTCGCGCGTGAGCTCGTGGCGGAACGAGAAGGCGACGCCGTCGACCTCGAGGAGCTGCGATTGCACCCCGTGAGCGAGCGCCGCCGCGACCAACTCGTCGCTGAGCTCGGTGATAGCGCCCAGCACGCGCCAGTCGAAACGTCGTCCCAGCAGGGCGGCAGCTCGAAGGACGGCCCGCTCGTCGCTGTCGAGCACCCCCATGCGCAGGCGCACGCTGTCCGCGAACGCTTCCGGGACGCCAGAAGCGGCCAGCGACTCCTCGACCAGGAAAGGCACCCCGTCCGAGTTCCGCAGCACACGTGCCACGGTGTCGGGCGACGCGGGATGGCCGCAGGCTCGGATCATCGCCGCGACCTCGTCCTCCTCGAGTCGCGCGAGCCTCAGGTGAGTGCTGACCCGGCGAGCATCGAGGCGGTGGATCAACTCGGTGATCGGGGTCGCCGGTTCGGAGCGCGCGGTGGCGACGCAGAGCACGCCCGAGTCGAACAGGTTGTCGGCGAGGTACTCGAGCAGTGTGATCGTGTCCCCGTCTGCCCAGTGCAGGTCCTCCAACACGAACAACGCCCGCCCGTCCGGCGCCAACCTGGCCAGCAGCTGCACGACTGCTTCACCGCGTGCCGCGCTCGGAAGCGACTCGCCGTGGGCAGCTGGCTCCGCGAGCGGCAGGATCGTACCGAGCGCCGGGCGCCACGGGGCCAGATCAGGATCGGCGACGACGGCGCTGCCGCGCATGCATTGCATCAACCCCTCGGCGATGGGCCGGAACGGTTCGGCCGTGCCGGTGGGGACGGCGCGGCCCGACGCGACGACATCGGATGGCCCGACCTCGCTCACCAGTTCACGAACCAGGCGTGACTTGCCGATGCCCGCCTCCCCGGTGACGAACACCACGCCACCGTGCCTGACCGCAGAAGCCCACAGGCGCTGCAGCGCGTCCAGCTCCTCCACGCGCCCGACGAGCACAGGGCACACGACTTCCGGCATGGTGTCCAGCTTGGCAGCCCGCCCCCGAAGCGTCATCGGTGGCGTTACGTAGGTCGATACGTACATCGACCGATGCCACCGTGCGGGCGGATCTTCAAGATGTCGACGAAAGCGGCGCAGGCGCCGCCCCGACATGGAGGAGACGTCATGGGAACCGCAAGCGCGCAGGCAGAGCTCTGGGGTCCGGGGGCCCGCGACTGGGCGGACTACAACGAACCGATGTGCACGCCGTTCTACGAAGCCGTGCTCGACGCGACCGGCGTCACCGCGGGCAGCCACGTGTTCGACGTCGGCTGTGGCGGGGGCTTCGCGCTGCTGCTCGCGGCGCGACGAGGCGCGACCGTCGCCGGCATCGACGCCACCGCCGAGCTGGTCGACATCGCACGCGAACGGGTCCCCGACGCGGAGCTGGCCGTGGGCGACATCGAGGAGCCTTTGCCGTTCGAACCGGGCTCCTTCGACGTCGTGACGGCATTCAACTCGTTGCAGTTCTCCGCCGATCCGGTCGCGGTACTGAAGCAGATGAGCCACGTCGCCAAGCCCGGCGGTGTGATCAGCGTGCTCGTGTGGGGTCCGCCCGAGGACTGCGAGAGCGGGGTGATGTTCGCCGAGATGGGACCCCTGATGCCTCCGACGCCTCCGGCCGCGCCCGGCTCGATCGTGTGGAGCGAACCGGGCCAGCTCGAAGCGCTGGCCAGCTCGGCCGGGCTCGACCCGCTCTCCGTCGAGGACGTGGCGAACCCGCTCATCTACCCCGACCTCGCCACTGCCGTACGCACACAGCTCAGCTCGGGACCAGCCCGGAACGCCATCCGCCACTCCGGGGTGGCGGCCACCCGTGGAGCGTTGACCCGTGCCTTCGCCGGCAACCGCACAGCCGACGGCACCTACCGACAGGACAACGTCTTCCGCTACCTGACGGCACGAGCCTGACCGCTCTGTCGGAGTGGGCGGCCGGCGAGCTGAGCCGGACAGCGACGTTCGATCGGCGCCCAGCCGTTTCCACTTGCCCAGCCGTTTCCGCTTGTAGGAGCTTCGCGCTCACGAATCCCCGGCGGATCGGCCGGCGAGGTACTCGTCGTCGGACACCTTCGCCATCCAGGTCACGTTCGTGCCATCGAGCGCTTCCTGGATGGCGACATGCGTCATGGAGGAATCAGGTGTCGCTCCGTGCCAATGGCGTCGGTCTCGCGGGCACAGCAGGATGTCCCCTGCGGTGAACTCCTCGACCGGTCCGTCTTCGACTTGGGTCCAGCCGACCCCTTCGGTGACGACGAGGGTTTGGCCGAGCGGGTGGGAGTGCCAGGCCGTGCGGGCGCCGGGTTGGAAGGTCACGATCGCGCCCGTTACCCGCGACGGATCTTCGCGAGAGAACTGGCCGCGGATCGTCACCCGGCCGGTGAAGAGCTCCGGGGGTCCGTCGACTTCTTCCTGGGCTTCCCTCGACATGATGTCGGTCATCGCGTGTCTCCTCGTGGTTGAGCGGCGGTGGCGGGAGCGTCAAGAGCGGGCATAGACGGGGAAGACGCTGGCGTCGCCGTAGTCGTCGATGCGTTCGATGTTCTGCAAGGTGTCCACGTCTGCTTCGGTGATCTCGAAGTCGACGTCGGCGTTGGATCGCATGTGCTCGGCGTTCGCGGTCTTCGGCAGCGGGAGCAACCCGAGCTGCAGCGTGTAGCGGATGGCGAGCTGCGGCACCGAGACGCCGTACCGATCGGCCACCGCAGCGACCTGCTGGTTCTTCAAGAGCTCACCGTGCCCGATCGGCGAGTATGCCTCCACGAGCATCCCCTGCTCCCGGGAGTAGCCGATGAGGTCGGTCGGCGTGTTCGCGACGTGGGCGAGGAGCTGGTTCACCATCGGTGCGACGCGGCACGAGGTGACGATGTTGTCGATGTCGGGCTGCTGGAAGTTGGAGACCCCGATGGCGCGCAGCTTGCCCGCGTCGTGGGCGTCTTCGAGGGCGCGCCATGCCTCACGGTTGCCGTCGAAGTACCGGTCTTCGTCGCCGAACTCGTCCCAGGGTTGCGGGCTGTGGATCAGCATCAGGTCGAGGTGATCGAGTTCCGTCGTCGCCAACGACTGGTCGATGGCCGCCGCCGCCTCGTCATAGGACTTGGTCTCGGCGGCGAGCTTCGAGGTCACGAAGATCTCATCCCGCGGTTCACCGCACGCGCGGACGCCATCGCCCACGCCGGCCTCGTTGCCGTAGGCCTGCGCGGTGTCGATGTGGCGATAGCCGATCGCGACCGCGTCGCGCACCGCCCGCGCGGCGTCGTGATCGTCGATGAACCACGTGCCGAGCCCGATCTTCGGGATCTCGACGCCATTCGAGAGGGTGTAGGTGTCGTGGAGGATCATGTCTCAGCTCCTTGGAAGTGGTTTCGGTGATGCCTCAGGCTCGTGCGGACCCGAGCGTCCGAGCGGGGTGAGTACGAGGGGAGGCGAGCATCACTGACATGTACCCACCTCTACGCCTGTGCGCCTGGCTCAGGGAGTGGACGTTGATAGGGGTACTGGCAGCCCCTCCCTTCGGCGAGCTCTCGACCAGAAGCGACGAGTTCCGCGTCCGATGGGCGGCTCACGATGTCGTGTCGACTACCGCAGCGGCACGCCGCCGGCGTCGCCGTGGCTCCCGATCACCTCGGGGTGTCCGGTCAGATGTCGGAGATCGGTGGGAACGACCCTGTTGACCTAGGCCGGCAGCAGTTCTCCGAGATGCTCGTCGCCTTCGTCCAACGCGCCGGCACCCACGAGGTCGGCCTGATGGCCGATGCGCTCGACCGCGGATACGTCGATCACTTCGCCTTGGCTCGACCACTTCGCGGCGTGTTGTTGCGGGGAGGCTCGGCGTTGTCGAGGTAGCGCTCGAGGAAGTCACGAATGTCGCGATGGGCAGTCTTCAAGCCGACGCCTTCTTCGAGTCGGATGAGCTTGGGGATGCCAGTGATGAGGAAGAGGAGCGCGCCCGGTGTGAGGTCGTCGAGTGTCTCATTGGCGGTGGGGGTGCGGCTCGCCAGGGCGTCGAGCTGGAGCTTGCGGACCTGGTCGGTGACGCGGGCGATCTCGGAGCGGATCGATTTGCGGTGGTTGCCAAGGGCGAGGAACTCGGTGGTGAGCGCGGCGGTTGATTCGTCCTGGCTGTAGTCCCACAGCACGCGGAGCGGTTCGTCGGGTCGGGCGTGCAGCGCGGCGGCGAGGCGTTCGAGGTTCTGGCCGGAGCGACGGCGGATCGCGGCGAGGAAGACGTCATCGAGTGTCGGGAAGTAGTACTGCACGAGGCCGGAGGTGACGCCGGCCTGGGCGGCGACCGCCCGGTAGGTGACCGCGGCGTAGCCGTCGCTGAACATGAGCTTCTCGACGGCGTCGAGGAGCGTGTCCCGGGTCTTGGATGTCTCGGCACCGATCCGACGTGTCGAGGCCATGGGCTTCCTCCGTGCCGTCGCTGGGGACATGGTGGCAGCGACGGTGCCTGCCCGTTCACCGTGCCATGCTGTACAGACGTAAAGCATAGGAGGAACGAGCATGACTGACGACGACCTCGTCCAGCTCCGCCGCGATGTCCAGGAGCTGAAGGACCGGGCGGAGATCGCGGATTGCATCGCCCGACACGCTCGCGGCTGCGATCGCCACGACGCATCGCTGCTGACGAGCACCTACTGGCCCGACGGCGTCGACGAGCACGGGGCGACGGTGAACTCGGGCGCCGCCTATGCGGCGTGGGTGAACGGGGTCCACGCGGCCACGTCGGCGAACCACCTGCACAACGTGACCACGCACCTGTGCGAGATCGACGGTGACGTGGCTCACGCCGAGAGCTACGTGATGGTGACGCTGTTGAGCCCCGACGAGTCGACGGCGACCGTGATGTGTGGCCGGTACCTCGACCGCCTCGAACGGCAGAACGGCGAGTGGCGGATCGCGCTGCGGCGGGCGACTGTCGAGCTCGCGTACACCGCCGATGCTCGCCTGCTGCAGTCGAAGTACTTCGTGGCCCAGGGCTATGCGCGCGGTCGCCGCGACGGCACCGACCCGTCCTATGAGCGACCGTTGACCGCGACGTCGTCTGGAGCGGGCGGCTGATGCGCATCGGGCTGACCGGGGGCGCGTCGACGGTCGACAAGATGGTCGACCAGGCCGAACGGGCCGAAGCGGACGGGTTCACGTCGCTGTGGTACGCCAGCGTGGTGGGTGGCGACCCGCTCGTGCCCATGGCGATCGCCGGACGGGCGACGAAACGGATCGAGGTGGGCACGGCGGTGCTGCAGACCTATCCGTGCCACCCCCTGTTGCAGGCCAACTCGGGCTGCATCGGTCGCCGCGGCCATGGGACGGTCCGGCTTCACGCTCGGGGTCGGTCCCTCGCACGAGCCGCTGGTACGGGGTGTCTACGGGCTGTCCTACGACCACCCGGGACGCAGCACCGAGGAGTACCTGCGCATCCTCGGCCCGCTGCTGCGGGGCGAGGATGTCGACGTCGACGGCGAGGACTGGAGCGCCCACAGCTCGGGGCGAGCGGTGGCGCCCGCCCACCCGGTTCCGCTGCTGGTTTCGGCGCTGGGCCCGCGCCTGTTGCGCGTGGCGGGCGAGGTCGCCGACGGCACGATCCTGTGGATGGCGCCGGCCCGGGCGGTGGGCGAGCACGTCGTCCCCCGGCTGACCGCGGCCGCGACGGCGGCGGGGCGGCCGGCGCCGCGCGTCGTCGCCGGCCTGCCGGTCGCGGTCCACGACGACGACGGCGAAGCTCGGTCGGCCGCGGTCGCGGCCTCGACGATGTACGCGGGGATGGCGAACTACCAGCGCATCCTCGAGGTGGGCGGTGCCGATACCCCGGCCGACGCCGCGATCGTCGGCGACGAGGCCTCGGTCACCGCGCAGCTGCAATCGTTGCTCGATGCCGGTGCGACCGACATCTGGGCTGCGGTGTTCCCGGTGGGCGAGGACCGGCGCGGTTCGATCGAGCGCACGACGGCGCTGCTCCGGAGCCTCCTCGACTGATCGTAAGGCATTCGAGGGGGAGCACTGGTGGCTGACGACGAGCTCTATTACGACCGGCGCGGAGTCCTCGTCTTCCCGAAGATCAACATCACCGACGACGACCTGGCCGCGTTCAGCCGACTCCTCGGCGATGCGTGCCGGGACGACATGGGCCTGCTCGAGCAGGTGCGCAACTGAAGGTCAGGTCGCGGGTTCGTCGGCGATGGGCTCGGCTCGGCGCGGTGGCAACCACCTCGGCACTGGACCAACCTCGCTGACGAGCCACCGACGAGAGAGGATCCCCGATGCGACCGGTCGTGCTGCAAATGGGTGTCACCCTGGACGGCTTCGTCCACGGCGAGCAGGGCTATGAGGACTGGGGTCTCCCCCCGGAGGAGGACGACCTGGTGTCGTGGAAGGAGGCGTCACTGCGAGAGGCCGGCACCCACATCATGGGCCGGGTGTCGTACGAGGCGATGGCCACGGTGTGGCCGACGGGCACCGGGGTCTACGCCGATGTGATGAACGAGATCCCCAAGGTCGTCTTCTCCAAGACGCTCACCCGGGCCGATTGGGCGGAGAGTCGTATCGCCAACGGCGAGCTGGCGGAGGACATCGACCGGCTCAAGCGTGAGACGGGTGGCGTGATCGTGGCCCACGGCGGCGCCCGGTTCGTCGGCTCGCTGATCCGGGAGAGCCTGATCGATGAGTACCGGCTGGTCATCCATCCGGTCGTGATCGGGCATGGAACCAGCCTGTTCGCGGCGCTGGGCGAGCCGCTCCGGCTCGAGGTCGTCGAGGCCCGCACGTTCCCGAGCGGCACCATGGTCCACACCTCCCGACCGCTGGGGGACACCTGATGAGGACCTTGCACCTCGGTCTGCGGGTGGCCGACCGCGACCGCTCGCTCGCGTTCTACACCGCGGTCGGCTACGAGGTGGTGGGCGATGTCCCGGACACCGACCTGGGGCACCTGACCATGATCAAGCTCCCCGACGACGAGTTCGTCACCATCGAGCTCGTCCATGACCCGGACGGGGCCGACCTCGGCGACCGCAGCCGGCTGAGCCACCTGGTCATCCAGGTCGACTCGATGGACGCCACCCTCGGCGAGCTCGCCGCCCACGGTATCGACGCCGAATCGCCGACCTCGCCCGACGGCACGGAGACCTTTCAGACCACGTGGATCGCCGATCCGGACGGCAACCGGATCGAACTCGTGCAATGGCCCCCCGGTCACGCCGACGGCATGTCAGCCGCAGACTGGCCGTAGCAGCACAACCGGTCAGGTGTAGAGACGGAGTCGATGGGTGCCGTGTCCACGAGACGTTTCCCTACCCGCTGGATGGCGGTCTGGTTCACAGGGCGCCTCCCTCATGACTGGCGGCCAGCACCCGGGGGTAGGACCAGAGGAGCCGACAAGGGAGACAGATCGATGAACACCGATCTTCTGGATCTGCGGCTACGAACGGAGATGTGCGATGGAAACGACAAACCTGGGTGCTGCCGACGGGCTTCCACCCGTTGATTGGGACGCCATCGTCGACAAGCTCGACGCGGGGTCGGCGCCGACTCCCGATGCGAACAACGCTCGTTCGACGTGGCTCGCGACGGTCAACGAGGACGGCAGCCCGCATGTGACCGCTGTCGGTGCCCTCTGGTTGGAAGGCAGCTTCTGGTTTCAGACGGGCGCGGGCACCCGGAAGTGCCGCAACGTCGAACGCGAGCCGCGCTGCTCGATGGCGGTCTCGATCCGCGACGCAGACGTCGTCATCGAGGGCGATGCAGCTCGGGTGACCGACGCGGGGATGGTGGCTCGCGCCGCCCAAGCGTGGGCGGACTCCGGTTGGCCGGCAGAACCTGATGAGAGTGGGTCGGCGATCACCGCGCCGTTCAACGCGCCATCACAAGGTCCACCGCCGTGGAACCTCTATCGCATCGCGCCGCGGTCGGCGACAGTCGTGTTGGGCGTAGAGCCGGGCGGCCTGACCCGTTTCAACTTCTGACGCCACTCGGGCGGACGCGATGGCCGGAGATCGCGAAGGCGGCGGGTCTCGGGCTCCGGGGGGAGTTCGTGGCGCGGCGGTGTGGGGGGTGGAAGGCTGGCGGTCGACTCAGGGGGCGCGATGCGACGGACTTTGCTTTGGCTGGGTGTGTGGCGGGGTTGATGGGCTGGGGCTTGGCCGGGTCGGCCTCCGGTGGCGAGCCAGGCACGATCTCGTTGCCGTTGTTGCCGGCCGTGCAGGCGACGGTCCGCGACGCGTGCGGGTGGTTGACCGTGTTCCGCGACGATGCCTGGTCGGTCCCATTCGCCTCGAACCTGAAGTTCGTACGCCACCAGACTGCGCCGAACCTGGTGATGATTCCCGTATGGACCCTGAGCAGATGCGCCCAGTCCGACGGGCCTATCGACATCTACAACGCCTTCGGTGACGTCGGCGTCCTCGCCGACGTGTTCGGCTACTTCACGGACGCCAACCCCGAGGCCGGCGCGGCGAGATGAGCGTCCGTCGTTGGTTGCTGGTCCTCGGTGTCGTCGCGGTCATGACCGGGCAGGCTGGAGTGTCAGGGGCGGCCGTTCTCCCGGGACTCGCGGTCAGTCCGACCTCGCCGATTCTGATCAACTCGCCCGTGGTCATCAGCAACCTGCCGGGTGGTGAGTGCGGGGCGGAGAGGCCGCCCCAGTCCAGCGCCCTCGCGGCGTTGACCCCGCCGACGGGCGACCAGATCTTGATCTTCTCCATCACCCTTGCCGATGGCAACTGGAGCATCACCTTCGTCCCCGACCAGGTCGGCCACTACGAGGTGTCCGTCGCTTGCCTGACGAGCGTGCCCCCGGACGCGAGGCCTTCGGCCATTCCTCCGGGGATACCTCCGGAGGTGATCGACTTCACCTATCAGGACACCAGCTTCGACGTCGTTGCGAGTCTTCCCACAACCGTGACCACGATCGACAGCACGACCACGACCACGACCACGACGCCGGCGTCGGCGTCGTCCGCTCGACCAGTGATCACCACCGCGCCGACCTTTACCGGCTGACCGCCGACCGCACAACGTCTCCAGGCATCAGACGGACCCGAGACCGAAGTGGCTCTGCTCGGCAGGGACCCAGAGCCGGGCATCGGGGCACACTCGCCCGCTGTTGGAGTCGTCTAGTTCGCCAGGCGACGCGCCCGTGCATGCCCTGCAGCCGTGACGCACGCAACCCCCATCTCCAGGGGCGGATCCCACGGGGTGGGTCCTTGCGACTGCGCCATTCCAACTTCGACCAGTCCCATTCCAGCAAGCCACTGGAGGTGGGGCTCGAGTTCACTCCAGCCCATGCCGGTCTGTTCGACCAACGCGTCCGCCATTGCGGCGAGGGTCCAATGCCAGTCGACCGCTCGGAGGATCATCGCCTCCGTGTCGGTTAGCGGAGGTTGGTCACCTTGCACGGCTCGGACCGTAGTCCCGAGTCCGCACACCCCGACGATGCAACGTCCCTTCTGCGGGGAGGATCCCGTCCGGCTTCGTGTGGTGTGTCACACGGCGGCCATGGGGGGACACCCTGAGGCGCCGATCAATCAAGCCCGAGAACCGTCGAGAGCGCTTCGTCGACGCCCCAGATCTCCTCTGGACTCAGGTGGCCGGACAGCTCTCCGAGGCGCTGGGTGTTGACCGCTCCGACCTGCTCGACGAGGACTCGTGTGGTCGAGCCGTCGACATCGATCTCTGGACGGAACGACGCAGGTCGGGCGCGGCGCGAGGTCGGAGCGACGATCACCACCGAGCGTGGAAGGAACTCGTCCGCCTGCACGACCACCCCGAAGCGGTCCCGTGCTGTTCGTGTCCGACGCCCTTCGGCAGTTTGAACCGGTAGATGTCACCGCGGAGCACGCAGCGCCTCCATCAAGGCGGCCACGGCCATCATCTCGTCGCGGTCCTCGTCGTCGGCTTCGAGCGCGGCGACCTCCACGCGGCGTAGCGCTCACCCTTGGCCTCGGCCAGTGCCACACTCCCGGGCATCAGGTACCCGGCGGTACATATCGGTCGTGGCGTAACGTCTCCACTCGGCCGAGCAGGTGCCACAAGGCGAGCTGGCTCGCAACGGGAGAGTGAACGACATGACGCAAGACCCGCCGACCCGAGGGGCCGACGAGTCCGCAGCCGATGCCAGGACGGGCCCGCTCGTTGGGGTGAAGGTCCTTGATCTCTCGATTGCCCTGACCGGACCCTACGCGGCGGCGCTGCTCGCCGACCAAGGGGCCGATGTGATCAAGGTGGAGCGCCCGGGCATCGGGGACATCGCCCGGTGGGTCGGCGTCGCGATCAACGGCATGAGCGCGTTCTACGTAGCCTGCAATCGGGGGAAGCGGTGCATCTCGGTCGACCTCAGTCAGACCGTCGGACAGGGACTCGTTCTCGAGCTGGCGGCCGACGCAGACGTCGTCATCCAGAACTTCCGGCCCGGTGTGATCGACCGGCTTGGCCTTGGCTACGACGCAGTCCACGCGGTGAACCCCGACGTCGTCTACTCGTCGATCTCCGGTTTCGGCCCGCTCGGTCCCTACAGCCACCGGAGCGCCTACGACACGTCGATCCAGTCGTACGCCGGTTTTGCCTCCAACCAGGCCGAACCCGATGGACCGCCGATCTTCCTGCATCAGAACGCCGCCGACAAGGTGAGTGCCCTCTACGCGAGCCAGGCCATCACCGCCGCGCTGTTCGCCCGGGCCACGGGCCGAGGTGGCCAGCACCTCGAGATGGGCATGGCCGATGCCTGCGTCTCGTTCCTCTGGGCCGAGTCCGCTGGGAACGAAGTGCTGCTCGACTCCGATGGCACCATGCCCTCGAGCTTCAACGCCGGCTTCTCACCCATGGCGTTCGCCGATGGCTGGGGCATCGTCGTCCCTACGACCGACGCGGACTTCGCCGGCATGTGCAAGGCCCTCGACGTCGAGGGTTGGGACGATCCGCGGATCGCCACGATCGCCGAGCGCCGTCAGAACCGTGACGTGCTCGAGCCGATCATCGACATGTGCTACGCCATGGCCGCGAACCTCACCCAGGACGAAGCGACCGAGCGCTTCGAGCGCGAACGAGTGGCCTTCGCCATGATCCTCTCGGCCGCCGAGATCGTCGACGACCCCCACGCGATCGCCATCGGCATGTTCGAGGACTTCGACCACCCTGTCGTCGGTCCCGCGCGACTCCCGCGCCACCCAACCCAGTTCGCGGGCACGCCTGCTGCGCTCGGCGGGTGCGCGCCGTCGCTGGGCGAGCACACCGACGAGATCCTTCGCGAGCTCGGGCACGGCGACCGCGTCGCCGAACTGCATGATGCCGGCATCGTCGCCTGAGGCGCCACGAGGGCGGTGGCGCGGAGCCGGTCGCCCGAGGTGCTATGCGCGCGGGGTGTCGAGCCAACGCGCGCACAACGCATGAGGACCCGAGGATGGTCGGGCAGTCCGCCGGCGAGCGACGACGAGGCCCGCGAGCGGATATTGATCGCCACGCGGGCCTGCATCGATCGTGACGGCGTCGGGATCGGCATCGCCAATGTCGCTCGTGAACTGGGGATCGCACGACCGACCGTGTACCGGTACTTCCCGAGCACCGAGCTGCTCCTGATCGCGGTCGTGATCGAGTCCACCCAGGGTCTCCTCGATCGCGTCGATCAGCATCGACGCAAGAGGCCCATGTCGTTGGCTGACCACGTCGTCGAGACGGTAGCCCTCGTTCTCGAGCAGCTGCCGGCGGAGCCCTACCTCTGGCTCATGCTCACCGAAGGACGGTCCAGCCTGTTCGCCGTGGGTGTGACCTCGCCGCTCTCGATCGGGTTCGGTCGCGCCCTCGTCGACCGGATGCCGGTGGCAGATCTGTCCGAGTGGCTGACGCCGACCGAGCTCAGCGAGCTTGTGGAGACGATCGTGCGCGTCGTCCAGTCCTTCATGCTCGACCCCGGCCGACCGCCGAGGCGCGGCAAGGACCTTCGTGGGTATCTGGAGCGATGGCTGGCGCCGGCGGTGGCCACGCTGGGCCACTGACCACCGTCAGGATCAGGCGGGCACGGGTTCGTCGGCGAGCATCTTGCCCAATCGCAGGAGGCTCTGGGTGGCGCCGCCGAGGAACAGCTCCTGCTTCTTGGACCACAGGTAGTAGCGGTGCAGCGGGTAGTCGCGGTCGACGCCGACCCCGCCGTGCAGGTGCGTCGCGGCCAGGGCGACGCGGTTGCCGCCCTCGGCCGCCCAGTACTTGGCCGAGGCCGCGTGCTGGGCGGCGGGCAGCCCGTCGTTGATCCGCATGGCTGCTTGCCAGGCGGTGAGGTGGATGGCCTCCGAGTCGATGCGGGCATCGGCGGCGCGCTGCGCAACGGCCTGGAAGGTGGCGATGACCCGATCGAACTGCACCCGCTCCTTGACGTATGCAGCAGTGAGCTCGACGGACTTGGCGGTGACGCCGGCCATGATCATCGACTGGCCGGCCTGCCCGTGGGCGATCAGCGACTCGAGGTTCCCCGGGCCGCAGATCTTCACCGCGATCGCACCGTCGAAGGTGACGAGGGCGTCAGGGATGTCGTCGATCGCGTCCTGGCGTTCGACCGTGACGCCGACGGCATCGGCCTCGACGAGGTAGATGCCGTCGACCGCCGACACGAGAAAGGCGTGGGCCACCGTGCCGAAGGGGACGTTGGTCTTGACGCCCGTGATGGTGTCGCCCGTCGCCTCGACCGTCGGGCTCTCCACGTTGCCCACCAGCTCGTGGAGGGCGACGGTCACGATGCGCTCGCCCGATGCCAGACCGGCCAGCTGGTCGGGGGCATGCTCGGCGAGCAGCGGTCCGGCCATCGCCATCACGGGCAGCGCCGGGATCGGTGCCACCGTGCGGCCGACCTCCTGCAGCACGATGGCCACTTCGGCGAACCCGAGCCCGCCGCCGCCGGCGGACTCGGGCAACCCGATGCCCACGAGCCCCAGCTCGGCGAGCTCGGACCACAGGGCGAGGTCGACGCCGGTCGAGCCGTCGCCGAACGCCACGTCCTTCAGGTGCTCCTGCGTGCAGCGGTCGGTGAGGACGCGGTTGGCCAGCGCGCGCAGCTCTTCTTGGTCGGGGGTGAAGGAGAAGTCCATGTCGTCGTTCGTCTCTCTCGTGCGGGCGGTCAGCGGGCAGATCGGGGGAACCCGAGGCCGAACATGGCGATGAGGTCGCGTTGCAGCTCGTTGGTGCCGCCACCGAAGGTCAGGATGATCGATCCGCGGATGCCGCTCTCGAGGCGGCTGCGCAGGATCGACTCGGGCGCGTCGCCCTTGAGGTAGGCACGGGGTCCGAGGACCTCCATGAGCAGGCGGTACGCCTCCAGGTAGAACTCGGTGCCGAACACCTTGACGGTCGACGCGTCAGCCGGTTGCAGCGACTTGGTCGAGGCCGACCACGACACCTTCCAGTTGGCCAGCCGGAGGAACTCGAGCCGGGCGTGCACGCGGGCCAGGTTGAGCTGCACCCACTCCTGATCGATGACCCGGGATCCGTCGGGCATCAGGGTCTGCTGCGCCCACTGGCGCACGTCGGCCAGGTGCCGTTCGGGCATGCCGCTGGAGCAGAGCGTGACCCGCTCGTGGTTCAGCTGGTTCGTGATGAGCCCCCAGCCACCGTTCTCTTCGCCCACCAAGTACTTGGCGGGCACCCGGACGTCGTCGAAGAACGTGGCGTTGATGTCGTGCTCACCCATCAGCTGCAGCGGTTGGAGGGTGATGCCGGGCGTGTCCATCGGGACGATGATCACCGAGATGCCCTTGTGCTTCTTCGCCTGGGGATCGGTGCGCACCGCCAACCAGCAGTAGTCGGCACCACCAGCGAGGGACGTCCACATCTTCTGACCGTTGATGACGTACTCGTCGCCGTCGCGTACGGCACGGGTCTGCAGGGCGGCAAGGTCGGTCCCGGCTTGAGGTTCGGAGTAGCCGATGCAGAAGTGGATGTCGCCGGCCAGGATCTTCGGAAGGAAGAAGTCCTTCTGCCAGTCTGTGCCGTAGTTCATGATCGTCGGTCCGACGGTGTTGAGCGTGAGCATCGGGACGGGCGCATGGGCCCGCATCGACTCGTCGAAGAAGATGAACTGGTCGACCGCCCCCCGGGCCTGGCCGCCGTACTCCTTCGGCCAGCCGATGCCGGCCCAACCGTCAGAGCACATCTGCTTCCAGACTCGCTTGGTTGCCTCTCCGATGCCGTGACCGTGGGAGAGCTCGTCCACGGTCTCGGGGTCGAGGAGCTGGTCGTAGTAGGACCGCAGCTCGCTGCGGAGCGCGTCCTGTTCCGGCGTGTACCCGATCTCCATGGGAGGAGACGTTACATATTCTGTGAGGTGTAAGTCATCTCCCCTGCGATCGAGGCGGCAGGGCCGGGCCACACCCCCGCGAATCTCGCCAAGAAGCCCTTCGCTCGATCGCTGTTGCTGATCTCCGCTCCCACTGCCGTCGACCCTGACGTCGAGTCCGGCCTGCCCTTGTGACGACTGGTCAGCCGGGCGCTGGTTCCTCGCTGGCGGAGTCATATTTGACGAGCTGGACCTCGACGACGCCCGGTTGTTTGAGGAACGAGGTGTACATGCGGGCGAACTCGCGACGGTGGGGCGCCTCGCTGGTCTCCATCCCCGCCTCGACCAGACTGTCGTGCGCGCGGTCCACGTCGTCGGCACGGAAGCCGAAGTGCCGGAAGTGGACCTGCGCATCTTCGGAGCGGCCCAGCTCGAGCTTCAGTCCGGACACGGGGTCCGTCATGAGCGCGAACCCCTCGAAGCGGGCTTCGACCATCAGACCGAACTCGCTCGTCAGGCGGTCGACCTGTGCGTCCAGGTCCGGCACGGTTAGGGCGATGTGATCGATTCCGGGTGTGATCATCTTCATCTTCATCTCCATTCAACAGCGACGGTTGTCGGGTCGCCCGGCGTCTCGGGTCCTCGCTACTCGGCGCCCGGGGCGCCGCCGATCAGTTCGATGATCGGGATCTGGCGGTTGACCCGAGCTGCGTCACGGCGGTAGTTCGCGAAGGCCGGAAACACCCGGTCGGCCATCTGCTGGAGCCGTGCCCGCTCGGCCGCGTCACGGACTTCGCGGGCCCTCATGGGCTCGCCCGCGAAGATGACCTCAGGGTGCGCTCGGAGGTTGTGATACCAGCTTGGGTGCCTTGATGCTCCGGCGTTCGAGGCGACGATGATCACTCGGTCGCGGTCATGGAAGTAGATCACCGCGTTGCGGCGGCGTTCACCGCTCCTCGCACCTGTGGTCTCGAGGACCTGGGTCGGGAACACGAGCGTGGTCGAGAACCGACCTCCGCTCAGTCGGAGCAGCCATGGATCGAGCTTCCAGTTCAGGTGGCGGGAGATGACCCGGGCGACACGCGTGGCCGCGATCGCGGCGTACAACCGGGCGAACGGGCTCGCTCGCTCCGTGGCATCGACGTGCCGCAAGTCGTGTGGCATCGGGAGAACCTCCGAGCGAGAGCCGTCGAATGCCCTCTCTCCTGAACGACGATTGACCCCCTTGGAATGTGACACCCGAGCAGGTGCGACCGGCGCCACGTCACATTCCGGCCTGGTCGTTCGTCGTAGGACAAGCTGTAGGTCGGGATGGCGCGTCGGCTCGGCGAGCCTGACCAACTGGAGGAACGACATGGGCGATGCCGCCGAGTTCGAGTTCGAGTTCGACGCTCGACTGGGTCGGGCCTGGCGTGATCACCACCGTTACCTCCTCAACGTCGCCTTCCGGGTGCTGGGCAGCATCAGCGAGGCCGAGGACGCCGTGCAGGAAGCCTTCGCCCGTCTCGTCGACCAGGACCTCGACGAGATTGCCGACGTGCGCGGTTGGCTCACCGTCGTCGTGAGCCGCTTGTGCTTCGATCGGCTCCGCTCCGCGGACCGGCAGCGGCGCAGCGGCACCTCGCTGCACGACCTCGATCCGCCGGCCCCGGCTATGGACCCGGCCGATCGCATCACGCTGGATGATGAGGTCAGGCTGGCCCTGCACATCGTGATGACCCAGCTGACGCCGGCCGAGCGCATCGCGTTCGTACTGCACGACGTGTTCAGCTACAGCTTCGACGCCGTGAGCGAGATCCTGGGCCGCAGCCCGGCGGCTTGCCGGCAGCTCGCCAGCCGCGCCCGCCGCACCATCAACCCCACCGATCCGGACTGCGTCCCCGCTGACGCTACCGATGCCCACCGGGTGGCCGAGCAGTTCATCACCGCGTGTTCCACGGGCGACTTCGAGGGCCTGCTCGCCCTCATCGACCCGGACTGCACGACCCATGTCGATATCGGTGTCGAGGTCGGTGAGACCATCGACTTGCCGGGCTACGGTCGACGCCGGCACGGGCCTGCCGTCGTTGGCCGCGAGGCGATGGCCCGTATCGGCATGCGCTTCAACGGTCCCGGTTCGTCGATCACCCTGCTGTCAGTGCCCGGCATCGGCAACCCCTCCGTCGTCGGCGTCCACGACGGCCGGGTCGTCATCTTCGGAACGCTGACCGTGCGCGAGGGGCGCGTCGTCCACGCCGAAACCGTGCTCGACCCCGACAAGCTGGCCGACCTCAACCTCGTCCTCGACACCTGAGACCGCGCGCGACCGCCCGCTCTTGACTGGGCATCTCTGCTGGAGAGCGGGTGACGAGAGTCGAACTCGCGTTCCCAGCTTGGGAACCGGAATCAGGCTGGAGCGCGGGACCGACTCGAACGAGATCGGACTGCTGAGCTGCTCTCCCGCGAAGGGCCGGACCGCTTCGAACGACACCGGCTGACGGTGGATGTGCCATCCCTGTGCCATGGGGAGACAGGCAATCGGCGAGCCTCAGGACGCCCGACCGCAGGCGTGGTTGCGCCACTGATCAGCGGTGTTCTCTTCACTCCCGTGTGCGACAGGGATGGACGTGGGGTCGTGACGAGGGGGTCGGGGCGCTGGGGATCCGGGAGATATGCCGTCCTTCTCCGGCCCAGAGGCGAAGGTGCCGAAGCCTTCCGCTCGTGTGGGACCTAAGTCCCATTGATCAGGGCAATCGGCCCGCAGACCACATCCCATCCGAGGTTCATCCTGGCCAGAGAGCGGCCGACCCGGTCCTCACGAACCCGGAAGGCGTGCCCATGTCGCTCCTCGATGCACCCCCCACCCCCCCGACCGTCACGCTGTCTGCCGCCGCACCCAGGCCCGACATCGAGGTCGTGTCCAGCCCAGCTGCCGAGACACGAGAGCACCTGGCGGCCCGCTACGCGTTCGCGTTGGTGCGCATCAGCATCGGCTTCGTGTTCCTGTGGGCGTTCATCGACAAGCTAGTGGGGCTCGATCACGCCACACCGTCGGCTAAGGCTTGGATCAACGGCGGCTCCCCATCGACCGGCTTCTTGACCGGGGTCAAGGGGCCCTTCGCCGGGATCTTCCACTCGATCGCGGGAACGCCGGCTGACTGGCTGTTCATGGTCGGGCTGCTCGCCATCGGTGTGGCGCTGATCCTGGGGGTGGGCATGCGGATCGCGGCGGCCAGCGGCGCCCTGCTCCTCGTGTTCATGTGGGCCGCCTCGCTTCCCATCGCCACGAACCCGTTCGTCGACGATCACCTGATCTATGCCGTCACGCTCATCGGGCTCGCCCTCATGCACGCCGGAGACACCGTTGGCCTCGGCCGGCTGTGGAGCAAGCTCCCGATCGTGCAGCGCTTCCCTGTCCTGCGCTGATCGGCGCCCGGTCGGTGACCTTCGGCCCTGTTCACGACCTCGCCGGTTCGTCAGGCTGGGTTGACCACAACCAGAAGGGTTCGCCATGAGAGCGGTTGTCGTGTTCGAGTCGATGTACGGCAACACCCGCGAGGTCGCTGAGGCCATCGGCTCGGGACTGGGGTCGCCAGGTGACGTCCTCGTCGTACCGGTGAGTGGCGCGAACCCCGAGCTCCTCGAAGGCATCGACCTGCTCGTGGTCGGCGGTCCGACCCATGCACACGGCATGAGTCGCCCCGCCACCCGCCACGCGGCAGTCGATGCGACCGCGAAGGCTGACAACGTACTGACGGTGGACGCCGATGCCGGCGGACCCGGCCTGCGCGAGTGGTTCGACACGTTCGGTCAGCTCTCGATGAGCGGCGCGGCGTTCGACACCCGGGTGGCGCTCCCGGTGCTGGTCACCGGTCGAGCGTCCATGCGCATCCGGCGCGAGCTGCGCCATCACGGGATCGAGGTCGTGGTTCCCGCCGAGAGCTTCGTGGTGGACAAGGCGAACCGACTCGAACCAGGTGAGCAGGCCCGGGCCAGGGCCTGGGGTGCGCAGTTGGCCCGTGAGGTCGCGGTACACCTGGTCAGATGAGTGCGATGATCCGCGTCTTCCTGCTCGATGACCACGAGATCGTTCGGCGTGGCCTTCGGGGCTTGCTGGAGGCGAGCGATGACATCGAGGTCGTTGGCGAGGCGGGATCAGCGGAGGAGGCCTACGGCCGGATCCCCGCCACCAGCCCTGACGTCGCGGTTCTCGATGTCCAGTTGCCCGACGGCAACGGGGTCGAGGTGTGCCGCGAGATCCGATCGAACCACCCCGAGATCCAGTGCCTCATCCTCACTTCGTTCGCCGATGACGAGGCGCTGTTCGACGCCATCATGGCGGGCGCCTCGGGCTACCTGCTGAAGCAGATCCGCGGAACCGACTTCGTGAGCGCGGTCCGCACCGTGGCCGCCGGTCAGTCCCTGCTCGATCCGAAGCTCACGGCCAAGGTGTTCGACCGGCTTCGCGATCGAAGCTCACAGGACGAGAGGCTCAAGCACCTCACCGACCAGGAACGACGCATCCTCAGCCTGATCGCCGAGGGACTCACCAACCGGCGCATCGCCGAGGAGATGTTCCTCGCGGAGAAGACGGTCAAGAACTACGTCTCCAACATGCTGGCCAAGATGGGGATGTCAGGACGCACCGAGGCCGCGGTGTACGCCGTGCGCCACCTGCCGGTGGTGGAGGAGCCGATCTAGGAGGTGAGTGGTCCTGGCGTCGGCCGGTCCGCGTTCGTGGCGGCCGCGATCGATCGATCGGACGGGACCTGCCACCGCAAGCGGGTGCCGCCCATTGGTCTCGGGCCTGTCTCGAAGGTCCCACCGAGATCGGCGGCGCGGGCGGCGAGGTTTGTCAGACCCTCGCCGCCGGAAACCTCCTCGGGTATGCCCGATCCGTCATCGATGACCAGCAACGTCACCGAGGCGGAAACGGAGATCGCAACGCGCACACGACGGGCGCTCGCGTGCCGTGCGACGTTGGAGAGGGCCTCGCGTAACGACGGGACCAGGTGGTCGACGATGACGTCGTCCATCGTCTCGATCGGGCCGTCGAACTGGAGGCGGGGCTCGAAGCCCAGGGTCGATCGCGATTCACGGATGACGTCGAGCAACCGACCCCGCACCCCACCCGGCGCCACCGACGATGGGCCTTGCAACGAGAAGATGGTGGTTCGGAGCTCCTTGATCGTCTCGTCGAGATCGGTGATCGTGACCTCCAGGCGGTCCCGGGTTTCGGCATCGGCAGTGGCCGCGGTGGCCTGCAGGTCGAGGCCGGCGCCGAACAGCCGTTGGATCACGGTGTCGTGGAGGTCGCGAGCGATCCTTTGGCGATCCTCGGACAGCGCCACCACTTGCTGGGCGTCGCGCAACGCCTCCTGGCTGCGGCGCAGCGCATCCTCCGCGTCGAGCCGCGCCGAGCTGTCGCGTGCGAGGGCCACGATCCACTTCGTCCCGTCGCGGCCGGCTGGAGCCGACTGGTAGGTCTTCTCGACGGGGATCTCGACCCCGTCCTTGCGCAGCATGGAGGTCTGTCGGATGACCGCCTGGTCAGGGTGGACGCCCAAAGACTCGATGATCTGGCGGTAGTCGAGCTCACGAGCAGTCGAGTTGAGGTGGAGTGGCGTCATGGCGGACAGCTCCTCGTGGGAGTAGCCGGTGAGGCGTACGGCGCCGTCGTTGACGTAGGAGTACTGCAAGGTGGCTGCGTCGAAGATGAAGACCCCGTCGTCGCTGGCATCCAGGGTGTGCAACACCCGCCGCAGATGGTCCTCGGCGCGCACGCGATCGCTGACGTCGCGCACCGCGGCCACCGTGAAGGTGTCGCCGCCGATCACGAGTGGACTGAGGCTGACCTCGACAGGGAACTCGCTCGCGTCGGCTCGGCGACCGCGCAGCAGGAGGCCGGTGCCCATGGCCCGGACGGCTGGTTCGGCCCGGTAGCGGGTCCGGTGGGCGCGGTGCACCGCTCGAAGATCCGGCGGCAGGAGATCGTCGATGGAGGACTCGAGGAGCTCGGCAGGCGAGTAGCCGAAGAGCTCGGCTCCGTGCTCGTGGACGAACACGATCCGGCCCGCATCATCGACCAGCAGGATGGTGTCCGGGGCCGCGTCGAGCAACGACCAGAGGAAGCCCTCGCCGAGCGCATCGGAGAAGTCCGACCCTACGGCCATGCAGCTGCCCGATCCTCGAGGAAGTGTTGCGGACCGGGATCTCGCCCACCCTCCCCATGACGGCGGCAGAGCCCATGCCCGATGCCCGTGAGGCTATCGCCGGAAGGGACCGCGCTGTCTGGCTGCTGGCCTACGCAACGGGGGCCGAGGCGATTCGCCTGGCATCGGTCTCGGGTCGGGCTTCGCGCTCCATGAGGAGGTGAAGCGCCTCCTCCGGGCGACGCTCACCGCGGAGCATCTCGTTGACCTGTGCCGCGATCGGCATCTCCACGCCCGCCCGCTCGGCGAGGGCGAGCACACCGGGAGCGGTCTCGACGCCTTCGGCGACGACGTGCAGGTCGTTGACGATTTCCTCGATGGATCGTCCTTTGCCGAGCTCGACCCCGACGCGGTGGTTGCGGCTCCGGGGGCTGCTGCAGGTGGCGATGAGGTCACCATTGCCGGCCAGGCCGAGGAACGTCAGGGGCTGACCGCCGAGGGCGGTCCCCAGTCTGGCGAGCTCGGCGAGTCCGCGCGTGAGGAGCGCGGCCTTGGTGTTGGCACCGAACCCGAGTCCGTCCGCGACCCCTGCGGCGATGGCGATGACGTTCTTGACCGCGCCGGAGACCTCACAGCCCACCACGTCGGTGTTCGTGTACACCCGGAACGTCGGACTCATGAAGCGTTGCTGGAGGCGCGCTGCCCAGACGCCGTCACCCAGGGCGATCACGGTGGCTGCGGGCTGCCCGTCGGCGACCTCGCGGGCCACGTTCGGTCCGCACAGGACGCCGACAAGGGAAGGATCGTGAGAGGACTCTTGGCCCACGATCTCGGTCATGCGCAGCAGCGAGCCCCGTTCGATGCCCTTCACGACGCTGAGCACAGGCGCACGGGACGGCAAGAACGGCGCGGCCTCTCGGAACACCGATCGGAAGAACTGCGACGGGACGGCCATGATCACGGCGTCAGCACCCTCGACCGCAGCAGCGACCGAGCTCGTCGCTGTCAGACGGTGCGAGAGCTCGACATCGGGGAGGAACTCCGGGTTCGTGTGCGACGCGTTGACGGCCTCGACGACGGTGGGCTCGCGCGCCCACAGGACGGTGCGATCACCGTCGCCGGCGTGCGCGGCCAACGAGGCGAGCGTCGTTCCCCACGCGCCGGCGCCGATGACCACAACGGTCATCGGTGCCGACGGGCCTGATCCGGCGCCCCGGTTCATGAGCTCGCTTCGTCCCTGCGAGTGAGCACCACCTTGAGGGCTCCGGTGTCGGCAGCCCGGGTGAACACGTCATAGGCGGCCTCGAACTCGTCGAGGTCGAACCGATGGGTCACGAAGCGGCCGGCGTCGAGCTGCTGGCCCCGCAACAGGCGCATCAGCGTCGGAGTCGAGGACGTGTCGACCAGTCCTGTCGTGATCGTCACGTCCTTGGTCCACAGATCCTCGAGGTGCAGGGTCGCGGGCTCGCCATGGACACCGATGTTGGCGACGTGGCCGCCGGGCCGAACCAAGGCCGCAGCGAGCTCGAAGGTGGCCGGGACGCCGACCGCTTCGATCGTGACGTCGGCGCCCAAGCCGTCGGTGAGCTGCGCGATCGCCTCGGCCGGATCCTCTCGCCCGTTGTTGATGACGATGTCGGCCCCGAACTGCTTCGCCGCGTCGAGGCGGCTGTCGGCCAGGTCGATGGCGACGATGTGCGACGGGCTGTACAGACGGGCGCCCATGATGGCCGACAGCCCGATCGGGCCTGCTCCGACGACCGCGACGACGTCGCCAGGGGCGACGCGACCGTTGAGGACCCCGACCTCATAGCCGGTCGGGAGGATGTCGGCGAGCATCAGCAGGGCCTCGTCGGTGACGCCGTCGGGCGCGAGATAGGTGGAGTTGTCGGCGAACGGAACCCGGACGTACTCCGCCTGCGTGCCATCGATCTTGTGGCCGAGGATCCATCCTCCGCCGCCCAGGCATTGCCCGAACCGTCCCTCTCGACAGAACCGGCAAGCCCCGCACATCGACACGCACGAGACGAGCACGCGATCACCCGGCTTGATGTGCTTCACGCCTGCACCGATGGAGTCGACGGTCCCGACCGCTTCGTGTCCCAGGATCCGGCCGGCGATCACGGCGGGCACGTCACCTTTCAGGATGTGGAGGTCGGTGCCGCAGATCGTCGTAGCGTCCACTCGGACGATGGCGTCGGTGTCCGCCGCGATCTCGGGCTTGGGGACCTCGTCCCACGAGCTGGATCCGGGACCGTGGTAGACGAGCGCTTTCATGGTGGAGCCTCCGAGTTGGGTGAGTTCCTTTCGAACAGTAAGGACGCGGTCGCGGTTGGGATAGGGCCGAAGGTCACCGCCACGCCGCTCGTGGTCACCGAGTGCCCGACGATCGTGGGACGACACGCGATCGCGGACCTCTGGCCCTACCGGGTGATCGGCTCAGGGTCGACGATGAGTTCCAGCCTTAGGCGCCGATTGGTGCCGCGAAGCGCGAATCGGGGAACCACATGGATCGCCTGCGTGCACTCGACACGGAGTTCCTGCATCTCGAAGACGGCATCTCCCACATGCACCTTGGTGGGATGTCGGTCTTCGACGGACCACCGCCGAGTGACGAAGCGATTCTGGATCTTCTGAAGTCGAAGCTGGCCCTCGTCCCGCGCTACCGCCAGCGGGCGCGGTCGGTGCCGTTCGAGCTGGGCCGACCTGTCTGGGTCGACGACCCGCACTTCCATCTCGACCAACATGTGCGCTCAACCGCGCTGGACGAACCCGCTGACGACGCGGCCGTCTGTCGATTGATGGGCCGCATCATGTCGCAGGAGCTCGATCGGGACCGGCCGCTCTGGCAGGTGCGGATCGTGCGCGGACTGCCCCATGACCGTTGGGCGCTCGTGTCGAAGGTGCATCACTGCATGGTCGACGGCCTCGCTGGGGTCGGCCTTCTCGAAGCCCTGCTCGACGTCGATCCCGACCCCGTCCTGCTCGAAGCCGCGCCTTGGACGCCGACGACCGAGCCGTCTGGTGCGGCCCTGACATTCGACGCGTGGGCCGGACTGCTCAGCGATGTGGCAGGTCGGACCCGCCAGCTGCCGGTGCGCCTGGCCCACCCGGTCAGGATGCTGCAGTCGTTCTGCGAGACGGGACTGGGACTCGTTCGCCTCGGCCGGCGGTCGATCTCGACCCAACCGTTCGATGCCGCCGGCTCGATCGGACCCGACCGGTCGTGGGCGCACTCCCTGGTGTCGTTCGACGATGTGCGCCTGATCCGAAAGAGCCTCGGGGGAACGGTCAACGACGTCGTGCTCGCGGCAGTCACGAACGGCCACCGTGAACTGCTGCTGGCCCACGGCGCAGACCTCGAGACGGCTCAGCTGCGCACGCTCGTGCCGGTCTCGGTACGGGGCGACGGCGAGGCTGATGCCGGGAACCGGGTCTCGGCTGTGCTCTGTGACCTTCCGGTCGGCTTGGCCGACCCGGTCGAACGCCTGACGGCTGTCCATGCACAGATGGCGGAGCTCAAGGCGTCGCACATGCCCGAGGCCGGCAGCGCCGTGGTCTCCTTCGCCGAGCTGGTGCCGCCGATGCTCGTCGGCAACACCACGCGAGTTCTGATGCGGGTGCTGCGGAGCCATCCTTTGCGGTCGGTCGCCACCGTGACGACCAATGTGCCCGGCCCGCAGTTCCCGCTGTACTGCCTGGGTCGCGAGATGCTCGAGCACCGGCCCTATGTGCCCATCAGCCATGGCCTCCGAGTCGGCACCGCCGTGCTCTCCTACAACGGGTGGCTGTGCTTCGGCGTCACCGGCGACGCCGAGACCACGCCCGACATCGACATCGTCGCAAGAGGGATCACGGCTGGCATCGACGAACTGGTTGCGGCATCACGATGAGGGCGAACCCGCACCGGAGCCCTCGGGAAGGAGTCGGGCGATGAAGGAACTGATCTTCCACCGCACGTTCCTCCCCGCGATCGAGCGCTACGCCGACAAGGTCGCGATCATCGACGGCGACCACCGTGGCACCTACGCCCAGCACGGTGACCGGGTGCTGCGGCTGGCCGACGCGATGCACAGCCAGTTGGGCCTGACCGGCCCTGACTGCTTTGCCGTGATGGCGGCCAACGGCCACCAGTTCCTCGAGCTCTACCATGCCGGGTTCCTGGGCGCCGGCATCATCAACCCGCTCAACCTGCGTCTCGGCACGCAGGAGCTGCAGTTCATCCTGGCGGACTCGGGCACCAAGGTCATCTTCGTCGATGCGCTGTTCGCCGAGCACGTGGTGCATGCCGTCAGAGCCGTCGAAGGAGATCTGGCGGTCGAGCACATCGTTGTCATCGGCGAGAGCGCCGTTCCCCATGACGTCGGGTACGAGGATCTCCTCGCCTGCGGCTCGTCGGTCGTTCCGCCCGAGCCGGACGAGGAGGATCCGGTCGTGCTCATGTACACCGGTGGAACGACGGGTGTCCCGAAGGGTGTGCTGCTCGACAGTCGCGCCGAGCTCTTGAACCTCTATCACATCGCCGTTGCCCTCGATTTCACCGAGGACCGCGTGTATCTGCACCAGACGCCGATGTTCCACGCGGCATCGATGGGAGGCGTGTTGGGGATACCCGCCATCGGCGCCACCTCGGTCTTCGTGCCCGTGTTCGACCCGCCGGCGGTCCTGGATGCGATCGAACAGCATCGAGTCGACTGGACGATGATGGTCCCGACCATGATCGCCATGGTCCTCGACCACCCCGAGTTCCGCCCCGAGCGGCTCCGATCGTTGCGGGACCTCGTCTACGGAGCGTCGCCGATGTCGTCCGCGTTGCTCGAGCGGGTGATGCGAGAGCTACCTGATGTTCAGCTGTGTCAGGGGTATGGGATGACCGAGTGCGCGTCGGTGCTGACCTTCCTGACCGCCGAAGATCATCGAACGGGAGGGGCCGTTCTGCGCTCCGCCGGTCGCCCGGTCCTGGGCGTGACCCTGAGCATCCGCGACGCGGCGGGTGGATCGAGGCCCACCGGCGAGATCGGCGAGGTCTGCGCTCGGGGTGGCAACTTCATGCGTGAGTACTGGCATCGGCCCGAACTGACCGAATCGAGCTACGCAGGCGGTTGGTACCACACCGGTGACGAGGGGTATCTCGACGACCGTGGCTACCTGTACCTCGTCGATCGGGTGAAGGACATGATCGTGACGGGCGGGGAGAACGTGTACTCGGTGGAGGTCGAGAACGCGATCGCCTCCCACCCCGATGTCGCTCAGGTCGCGGTCATCGGTGTTCCCCACGAGGTGTGGGGTGAGCAGGTGCACGCGATCGTGGTTCCCAGGACAGGTGCAGCACCGTCGGTCGAGGGCCTGCAGCAGCACGCGCGCAGGCTCCTCGCGGGGTACAAGGTCCCCAAGTCCATCGAGTTCCGTTCCGACCCACTCCCGCTCTCCGGTGCCCTCAAGGTGCTCAAACGAGACCTTCGCAGGCCCTACTGGGACCACTCCGCCGAGGTCAACTGAGTCGCTCTCGGCCCAGCGTGCGTCCTCGACGGACGGCTGTTCGTATCAAACGTGCGGCCCGTCATCGAGCGTGAGGGTCAGGTGCAGGATGCCCTGGTCGTACTGCGTCGAGGTGACGATGCCGGAACGGTTGAACACGTGGATCATCTCGCGGTTGTCGCTGAGCGTGTCCGCCTCCAATTGGCTCACCCCGATCTGGCGAGCCCAGTTGGTGAGGTAGACGAGCAGCAGGGTTCCCGCTCCGCGGCCCTGCCAGGAGTCGCTCACGACGAAGGCGACCTCGGCGGTGGGACTGCCGGGCTCGCGATCGAACCGTCCGACAGCGATGATGTCGCCACCCGCGATCAGGACCAAGGCCTCACGATCGACGTGATCGACGGTGGTGAAGCGGACGACCTCGGCCGCCGACAGGTGGGGGTGGACGTTGAAGAACCTGCGGTGACTCGTCAGGTCACTCAGGCCCTCGTGAAATCGAACGAGCGCCGGACCATCGGTCGGCTCGATCGGACGGAGCAGGACCGTCGTCCCGTCACGCAGTCGAATCGGGCCGGGCAGGGGGCCGTTGGATTGGGAAGTCATCGGACTGCCAGCCTCACCTGGGAGCGGAGCATCGGTCTGTGGCTGACCCTGAAGAGAGGCACCGATCGACCCATTCTTTCGCCGGTGCATGGCTGTGGCATGAACCTTGCCACGAACCGCAAATCCCCAGCTCAGCGGCCCTGTTCGCCATGTCTTACGACATCAGATCTGGCGACCGACTCCGTAGTCAGCTTCGAGATGAGAGCAAGCTGATGACAAGCCGGTCCCCTTGGACGAGGCGAACCTGAGCCACCAGGCCCAACCCGCTGACCAGCGCATTCGCGTTCTGACTGGCGACCGTGCGCACAGGAGCGGTCTGTCGATCGCGTCCGACGGTGCACGGCATGTGCCATGGATGTGCCATCGGCACCTGCGTCGATGGCACCGAGAAGCTGATGACACCGGGTCTGACCTGCGGACACAGGTCGAACCGTGTGGAGCGGGTGACGAGAGTCGAACTCGCGTTCTCAGCTTGGGAAGCTGATGTTCTGCCACTGAACTACACCCGCAAGGGAGCGCACATCCTAGAGCGGCGCGCGACCCTCACACCACGTCGAGCCAGGGCGGCACATCGGCGAACGAGTCGAGCACGACGTCGGGCTGCTCGGGTGACGCGTCGAGCACCTCGGGGCGGAACTTGCCGGTGCGCACGAGCACGCCGGTGACCCCGACGGCCTGCGCGGCCAGCACGTCGTTGGCCAGGTCGTCGCCGACCATGGCCGCGTCCTCGGGAGCGATCCCGATCGAGTCGAGCCCGAGCCGGAACATCGTCGGCGCCGGCTTGCCGATCACGGTGGCCTCGACGCCGCTTGCCTGCTCGAGCGCGGCGACGTACGCCCCGCCGTCGAGCTGCAGGCCTCGGTCGGTGCGCCACGTCAGGTTCCGGTGCATCGCCACCAGCGCAGCACCGTCGACGACCGCCTGGAGCGCGCGGTTCAGGGCCTCGTAGGAGAACTCGGGCCCGGCCCCGCCGATGACCACCACGTCGACGGCTCCGAGATCCGCCCCGTCGACGACGCGCACGCCCGCGAGGTCGGCCTCGACGTCACCGCTGTTCAGGAGGAGGCAGCGCGCGCCCGGATGCTCCAGGCGCAGATGCGCGGCGGTGACCGCGGTGGTGGTGAGGATCTCTTCCTCGACCACGTCGACGCCGGCCTCGACGAGCAGGCGGGTGATGGCTGCGCGCGACTGGCTCGTCGTGTTGGTGAGGAACCGCAGCGGCACGCCGGCGCCGCGCAGCTCGTGCACCGCTTCGGCCACGCCGGGCAGCGCACGCCACGACACGGTGAGGACGCCGTCGATGTCGACGAGCAGGCCGGTCGGAGCCATGGCCCCACCCTACGAACTCCCGACGTCGACCGCCCCTGCTCGGTGTGAACGCACGACGAACTAACGTCCCCCGGCGTGATCCTCTCCGACCGCACCATCCGAGAAGAGCTCGACGCCGGGCGCATCGTGATCGACCCGTTGCTGCCCAAGAGCATCCAGCCGTCGTCGGTCGACCTCCACATCGACCGCTACTTCCGGGTCTTCCGCAACCACACGATGGGCCACATCGACGTGAAGCAGAACCTCGAGGACCTGACCGAGCTGGTCGAGATCGCCGAGGAGGACACCTTCATGCTCCACCCCGGCGAGTTCGTGCTCGGGTCGACGCTCGAGCGGGTGGCGCTGCCGACCGACCTGGTCGCCCGGCTCGAGGGCAAGTCGAGCCTCGGCCGGCTGGGCCTGCTGATCCACTCGACGGCCGGCTTCGTCGACGCCGGTTGGGACGGCCAGCTCACCCTCGAGCTCTCCAACGTCGCCAACCTGCCGATCACGCTCTACCCCGGCATGAAGATCGGGCAGATCTCCTTCATCCGCATGACCACCCCGGCCGACGTGCCGTACGGCTCGGCCGAGGTCGGCTCGAAGTACCAGGGCCAGCGGGGCCCGCGCCCGAGCCGCTACTGGGAGAACTTCCGCACCGACTGAGCGCGGTCGGACGGCGAACGGGCGGCCGGGACGGTGCGGTGGTCGCACCGGTCGGGCTACCAGTTCGGGTGGTCGTCGGCGTCGGGCATGCCGGTTCCCGCATCGGGTAGGGACCAGGTGCCGAACGCATTCTGGAGGTGTGTCATGGCAACCGACGTGCTCGATTCGTACGCCCGCGCCAGCGAGTGGACCCTCACCAAGGTGGCCGGAGCAGCCGATGACCTGGATGCGCCGACCCCGTGCGACGAGTGGGACGTCCGCACCCTGCTGAACCACATGCTCGAGACGCAGCGCTACTTCCTGAGCGCCGCCAGGGGAGTGAAAGCCGAACCACCGGGGGCCGAACCGCCCGAGCTGCTCGGCCCGGACCCGCAGGCCGACTTCGCTGGGGGCCGCCTCCGAACGATCGAGACCTTCAGCCAACCCGGGGTCATCGAGAAGACGGGTCCTTCGCTGTCCATCGCCCTCAGCGATCAGCTGCTCCATGGATGGGATCTGGCCACCGCCACCGGTCAGGACGCAACCATGCCGCCGGACCTTGCGGCCCAGGCGTTCGATGCCGTGCACGGCTCGTTCACCGAGGAGCAGCGCAAAGGCGTGTTCAAGCCCGAGATCGAGGTGGGTGACGACGCCACCGCACAGGACAAGTTGCTCGCGTACACCGGCCGCGACCCGTCGCGCTGAGCCCTGCGGCGCCGGTCCATCAGGCTCAGAGTCAGTCGTCGAGGGTGCGGATCCAGCTGATCTGCTCCTCGAGCGCGAGCAGCTGGGCCGAGTGGCTCTCGTCGGGTTCCTCTTGCAGCCCGCACACCTGCAGCAGGTGCGAGCCGAACAGCCGCCAGCCCCACTCGAGCGCGTAGATCTGGCTCACCCGGTAGCGGGCCGTGCGCTCGTCGACGCCTCGCTCGTCGACGCCTCGCCGCACGAGGTGCTCGATCACCGGGAACGATCGCTGCAAGGTGGCCGGGTTCACGCCGTCGAGCAGCGCCCGGGCCACGATGCGCTGGTAGCGGTCGACCAGCGCTACCCGCGCGAGCGCGTTGTGGTCGCTGACCGGCAGCAACGCGTAGCGCCCGAACTGGTCAGCGATGTCGTCGAGCACGGCGCCGAGCACGGAAGGCACGTCGGGCCAGCGCTCGAGCACGGTCTCCGGCGGGACGGATGCCTCGAGCCCGATCCACTTGATCGTGACCGCGTCGGGCCCCTGGTTCGCGAAGATGCCGCCCGCCGCCTCGAGGATCCTCGCGGTGACGTCATCCGGGGATTCGTCTCCGCTCCGGTCACCGGGCACGGCTACGACTCTAGGTCGACGTCCTGGAGTCCGCCCGAGGCCGCGGTCTGCGCGGCACGGTGGGCCTCACGTTCCTCCGGCGTGCGGCCGAGCATCTGCCCGAGGGTGCTGGTGAACTCGTCGACGTGGAACGGCCGGGTCAGGAAGTCGTCCACGCCGGAGTCGAACGCCAGGCTGCGGTTGGCGTTGGTCGTGGCGATGATCATCACGCACGGGTCGCCGAGGTCGGGCCGGTGCCGGATGGTCTCGAGCACCGTGAAGCTCGTGGCGGTGCCCTTGGTGAAGTCGAGCACGACGGCCTGCACCGACGCGAGGTGCTCGGCCAGCTCCTCGATGGCGCCCTCGGGGCTGTGGGCCCGGAAGGCGACGGCACCGGTGTGGCTCACCACCCGGCACAGCAGCTCGCAGGCGTCCTCGTCGTCGTTGACGACCAGCACGCCGAAGGTGGTGGCGCCGGTGTCGGCGTCACCCTTGGCTCGTTCAGTCTTCGACCGTCTCAGCAACGAGGTCGGCCTTTCGCTCGCCGGTTTCGAGGGCTTCCAGCAGGTGCATCGCGATGTCGGCGACCTTCAGGTCCTCGTCCTCGAGGCCCTGGCTCTTCACCCCATCGTCGATCATGATGTAGCAGAACGGACAGGCAGTGGCGACACGGCCGGCGCCGGTGGCGATCAGCTCCTGCGAGCGCTCGACGTTGACCTGCTTGCCGATGCTCTCCTCCATCCACATGCGCGCCCCGCCGGCGCCGCAGCACATGCCCTTGGTGCCGTTGCGCTCGGCCTCGACGATCTCGACGCCGGCCAGCGAACCGATGACCTTGCGGGGCGACAGGTAGACGTCGTTGTGGCGACCGAGGTAGCACGAGTCGTGGTAGACGATCCGCTCGTCGAGTCGGGCCTCGCTCATGTCGAGCTTGCCGGTGTCGATCAGCCACTCGAGGAACTGGCTGTGGTGCACGACCTCGTAGTTGCCGCCGAGCTGCGGGTACTCGTTCATCAGGGTGTTGAAGCAGTGCGGGCACTGGGTGACGATCTTCTTCACGCCCATGCCGTTCAGCGTCTCGATGTTCTGCATGGCGAGCATCTGGAAGATGTACTCGTTGCCCGAGCGCCGGGCCGGGTCGCCGGTGCACATCTCCGACGGGCCGAGGATGGCGAAGGAGATGCCGGCCCGCTGCATCAGCTTGGCCATGGCCGTGCTGACCTTCTTGTTCTTGTCGTCGAACGATCCGGCGCAGCCGACCCAGTAGAGGTAGTCGGCCTCGAACGGGTCGGTGCCGTCGATGACGTCGATGCCCTCGAGCTTGTCGGCCCAGTCGCCCCGCTCGGCCTGGCTCATGCCCCACGGGTTGCCGGTGTTCTCCATCGAGCGGTAGGCGTTGCCGAGCTCGGTGGGGAAGTTCGACTCCATCAGCGACAGGTAGCGGCGCATGTCGAGGATCTTGTCGAGGATCTCGATGTTGACCGGGCAGATCTCGTCGCACGCCTTGCAGCTCGTGCAGGACCACACCTCTTCGGGCGTGATGCGCTCGAACACCGAGTCGGCCTCGATGGTGATGTCGCCGTCGAGCCCGATGGGGGTCGAGACCTTGGGGTCGCCGGTGCGGGCCATGACCTCGCCGGTCTTGAGCACGATCTCGCGGGGGTCGAGCGGCTTGCCGGTGGCGTGGGCCGGGCAGACGCTCGTGCAACGACCGCACATGGTGCAGGCGTCGGTGTCGAGCAGCTGCTTCCAGGTGAAGTCCTCGATGGTGGAGGCGCCGAAGCTCTCGAGCTCGGTCTCCATGAGGTTCGGCATCGGCTTCATCGCGCCCTTGGGACGCTCTCGATCCTGCAGGTACATGTTCAGCGGCGACGTGAACATGTGGCGCAGCATCGTGACCGACAGGATCGACAGGAACACGAAGAACGTGGCCACGTGGACCATCCACCAGATCGTGTGCCAGCCCTCGAGGTGCGACGTGTCCTTGATGAGGTAGGAGAGCGGGTAGCCGATGACCGACCACTTCTCGAACGTCGGGCCGGCCCATGATGGCGATGCGGTAGGCCTCGGTCAGGAAGCCGGTCACCCCGAAGCTGAAGAACACGGCGAGGATCACCGCGTGCTCGGGCTTGGTCTTGATGCGGATCCGGTAGGGCCGCTGGATGTAGCGGCGGACGCCGGCCCAGACGACGCCGATGAGGAACGTCGTGCCGGCGACGTCGCCGACCAGCGAGTAGCCCTCGTAGACCCCGCCGTGCAGGAACTTCATGCTGGTCGGCAGCTGGTGGTTGATCTCGAGGATCGTCGTGACCGCCAGCAGCACCAGGAAGCTGAAGTAGATCAGCGAGTGCATGATGCCGGCCGCCGGATCGCGCAGCAGGGTCTGCATGTAGACGCCGGCACGGAAGTCCTTGAGGCGCTTCTTGACGTTCTTGGCGGTGGTGGCCCGGTTGTCCGGCTTGCCCCGCTCCCAGTTCTTGGTGCGCTGGGTGAACAGCACCGCCCCGTAGATGATGAGGATCGGGACGACGATGTAGAAGATCGTGATCAGGGCGCGTCGGGATGCCCTCGAAGACCTCACGGGTCATCGACGAGTGGTCGACCTGCGAGTCCTCGAACACCCAACCGGAGATCCCGGACAGCAGGGTGATGATCGCGAAGCCGATGCCGAGGTCCGAGGACCAGCTTGGAAGCGTTGCCGCGCGTACGGTTCATACGGACCCTGAAGGTAGTCGCGGCCCAGACACCAGACGGAATCAGCGCCCGGGGCGCGGGATCGGTCGCTCAGCCGTAGACGCGCTCGTCGAGCTCGCGGACCCGTTCGGCCAGGTTGACCATGATCTTGTGGGCCAGGCCGGGCACCTCGGTGAGCAGCGCCGAGAACTCGCGCTGGCCGATCACCAGCAGGTCGAGCTCGGACACCGCGGTGACCGTGGCCGTGCGGGGGCCGCCGTCGAGCACGGCCAGCTCGCCGATCGGCTGGCCGTGGCCCAGACGGGCGATCTCCTTGCCGTCCCGGCTGACCGACGCCTCGCCGCTGACGATGACGTAGCACTCCCGGCCGATCTCGCCCTGGGTGACCAGCACCCGCCCCGCCTCGACGACCACCTCGTCCGCCGCCCTGGCGATCTTCTCCAGCTCCCGCTTGGAGCTGGAGCGGAAGAGCGGGACGGAGGCAAGCTCCTCGAGTCGTTCGCGACGGTTCGCCATGGGGGCGGAGCCTAGTTCGACGCCGGTCGCGCGGGCGTGCCCGACGTCACTTTTGGACCCTTTGAGTGACAGTTCACCCGGGCGAAACAGTCAGGAAATATTGGTCTCTTACGTTTCCGCCGATGGATGTCGTGCTCCTGCGGTGGCCGCTCGAACAGGAGCGTCGAGAGCGTCTCGAACACGAGGGTCGGCTTCGGCTGCTCCTCGTCGAAGGGGGCGTCCCGGCGCCGCAGTGCACCGACCTGCTCGAGGACTGGATCCGGGTGCCGGCCGACGAGGCCGACGTCCGGGCCCGGGTCGAGGGGTTGGCCGCCCGCTACCGCGCGGACCGCGACGACCTGCCCGAGCTCGACCGTGACGGGCTGCTGCGCTTCGGCGGCGGCTGGGTCTCGTTGCCACCCGTCGAGGCTCGGCTGATGTCGGCGCTGATCGAGCGCTACGGCGCCGTGGTCAGCCGCGACCAGCTCTCGCGGACCGGCTGGCCCAAGGGCGCCCCCGGGCGCAACGCGCTCGACGTGCACGTGCTGCGGCTCCGTCGCCGCATCGCCCCGCTCGGCCTGGCCATCAAGACGGTCCGCTCCCGCGGCTACCTGCTCGAGGCCGAGGCGGCCAGCGCGCCGGTGAGCGCCGGCTTCTCCGAGTCCGACGCCCGGGAGGCCTGACCCCTCCCGCTCCTGCCCACCATCGCTCCACTGCCAGCCAGGGGTTCCCCCGCCCCGTGGATCCCGAACTGGTGGCTCGTGGTCTCTGGATGCCACGGGCTGCCAGTTCGGGGATTCGCCGGCCGGTCAGATGGTCAGGCGGTCCGCGATCAGGACAGGCTCGAGGTGACGTCGTCGATGCCGTCGGCGCCGACGAAGCGGGCCAGGTCCTCGAAGCGGCGGCGGACGCGGGCCGTGCGAGCGGCGGACGGGCGCACCCCGGGTTCTCGGTGCACCGACTTGGCCACCAGCAGGTTGGTTCCGGTGTCGAGCGCGGCGTCGATGCGGCCGACCAGGCGGTCGCCGTCGAGGATCGGTAGCACGTAGTACCCGTACTGGCGCTTGGCCGCCGGGGTGTAGATCTCGAGCCGGAAGCGGAAGTCCCACAGCGCCTCGGTGCGGTCGCGGTCGCAGATGAGGTTGTCGAACGGTGACAGCAGCGTGAGCCGGGCCGGCGCGAGGTCGTCGAGCGTGGCGGCGTCGTCGGCGTGCACGTACCACCGACCCTTGAGCCCCTCGACGGTCGCCGGCACCAGCACGCCGTCGGCCACCAGCTCGGCCAGCCGGTCGGCGAGGTGCGGGTAGCGCTGGCGGGTGAAGTGCCGGTTGATCTGCACGGGCGTGGCCGCGCCGAGGGCCCGCACCGCCCGGAGCGCAGCGAGCCGCACGACCTCCTCCTCGGACAGCTCGCCGTCGGGATCGTCGAGCGCGCCGGGTGGCAGGCAGCGGCGGCCGACGTCCCACCAGCGGGTGCCACCCGTGCGCCGGGACACGAGCACGTCGCCGGTGACGGTGAGCATCTCGAGCATCAGCGCGATGGTCTGCTCGTCGGTCCACCCGCCGCTCTCCCACGGGCGCACGGCGTGCGGGCTGAGGTCCTGGGTGCGGAGCGGACCCTCCTGCCTCCAGGCGGGCCATGACCTCCCTCCGGGTGTCGTCGTGGGTGGCCATCCACTCGCTGACCCGGCGGTCGCGGACCCGGTCGCCGGAGAACGCCCGGCGCATCGTCCAGCGGTGGATGGGGAGGTCCGAGCTGGGCACGAGCGAGGCGGCGTGGGCCCAGTACTCGAACAGCGAGCGGTCGACCTCCTGTAGCCGGCGCAGGGTCTCGGGCCGGAAGCGGCCGACCCGGCTCCAGGTGACGAGCAGCTGGGTGCGGGCCACCACCGACACCGGGTCGATCTGCAGGCACCCGAGGTCGTGCACGAGCTGCAGCAGCGAGGCCCGGTCCTTCCCGGCGCGTCGGCCCGACAGCCGTTGGCCGCGGTACGCGAGACGACGGACCTGCAACGGGGTGAGTCGCAGCGACGCGGTGGTCATCGTCTCGATCGCCCTGGGCGCTGGCTGCGGAGGGGCCGGCGGTGGAGGCTCAGCCGGCCTGGCGGGCCACGGCTTCCGCCGCGGCCTTCGCCGCTTCGACGTCGCCGAGGTAGCGCTGCTCGATCGGCAGGCTCGGGTCGATCGGCAGGAAGTCGTCGCCCAGCTCGTAGCGCATCGGCACGCCGGTCGGCAGGTTGAGCTCGGCGATGTCGTCGTCGGAGATGCCGTCGAGGTGCTTGACCAGCGCCCGGAGGCTGTTGCCGTGCGCGGTCACCAGCACGGTCTGGCCGGCGCCGAGGTCGGGAACGATCGCGTCGTACCAGTAGGGCATCATCCGGCGGACGACGTCGGCCAGGCACTCCGTGTCGGGGATGACGTCGGGCGCCAGGTCGGCGTAGCGGCGGTCGAAGCGGGGGTTGTCGGGGTCGTCGGCCGACATCGGGGGCGGCGGCACGTCGTAGCTGCGCCGCCAGACCTTGACCATCTCGGCGCCGTGCTCGTCGGTGGTCTGCTTCTTGTCCTTGCCCTGCAGCGCGCCGTAGTGGCGCTCGTTGAGGCGCCAGTGACGACGCACGGGCAGCCACAACAGGCCCATCGCGTCGAGCGCGAGCTCCGCGGTGCGGATGGCCCGCACCTGCAGCGAGGTGTGCAGCACGTCGGGCTGGACCCCGGCGTCGGCCATGGCCTGCCCCGCGGCGGCCGCCTCGGTGCGACCCTGGTCGGTGAGGTCGGCGTCGTACCAGCCGGTGAAGCGGTTCTCGAGGTTCCAGGTGCTCTGGCCGTGCCGGAGCAGCACGAGGCTGTAGGTCATGGCGCCAGACCGTAGCTCTGCGGTCGGAGCACCGAAGCCGGTCGGGCCTGGCGTCGAGCCCGGTAGCGGGCCAGCCAGCCGTGCCGGGGGCTGACGAGCGCCGAGGCGGCGAACACGAGCGAGAGGATCACGCAGATCGTCGGGCCGGCGGCCACGGTCCAGCGGTCCGAGGCGACCAGGCCGAGCGCGCCGCAGGTGGCGCCGACGGCCGCGGCGATGGCCATCGACGGGCCGACCCGATCGGTCCACAGCCTCGCCGTCGCGGCGGGGGCCACGATCAGCGCGACCGAGAGGATGGTGCCGACGGCGGGGATGGTGGTGACGACGGTGAGCTCGATGGCGACGAGCAGCACGAGGTCGAGCACCAGCACCGGGTAGCCCATGGCGGTGAGGCCGTCGCGGTCGAACGCGCCGAGCACGAGCTCCTTGTGGAACGCGGTGAGCACGGCCAGCACGACCAGACCGGCGATGGCGGTGGTGACGAGGTCGGTGGCGGACACCGTGAGGATCGATCCGACCAGGAACGCGGTCAGGTCCTTGCTGAACCCGGGCTGCGAGGAGATCAGCACGACCCCGAGCGCGAAGCCGCCGGCCAGCACGACGCCGGTGGCGGTCGACGAGTCGAGGCTGCGCACGCGCGAGAGCGAGGCGATGAGCGCCACCACCAGGAGCCCGAACACGGCGGTGCCGGTGAACAGGCTGATGCCGATGATCTCCGCGATCACCAGGCCGGGGAAGGTGGCGTGGGTGAGCGACATCGTGAAGAACGAGAGGCGACGGAGCACCACGTGCACCCCCACGACCCCGGCCAGCGCCCCGGCCATCAGGGCCTCGAGCAGCGCGCGCCGCATGAGCGGCGAGTCGAAGGTGTGGAGCAGGCCGGAGGACTGCGCGGCGAAGGCGGCCACGGTCGTCATGCGCCCGATCCGATGGTGAAGCTGTCGTCGATCAGCGGCTCGTGGGGATCGAGGTGCAGGTGCCCGAGCGGCGGCAGCCGGTCGTCCGGCGCGGCGTGGGCCCGGCGGCGGACGATGGCGACTGCTCCCAACGCCACCAGGAACAGCGCGGTCAGCGCCAGCACGATCGTGGCCCCGGACGCGAGGCGCCACCCGTGGTGCACCGATCCCTCGTAGCTGATCACGAGCCCGAGCCATCCCCCGACCGCACCCACCACCGCGGCCACGGCCATCATCGCTCCGACGTGACGGCGCACGAGCAGCCGAGCGGTGGCCGCGGGCGTGATGAGCAGGGCGATCACCAGCACGCTGCCGACCGCCTTGACCGCGCTCACCACCACCAGGGTGATGAGGATGTTGAGCACCAGGTCGAGCGTGCCGATCGGGTAGCCGAGCGCGGCGGCCGCCTCGGGGTCGAACGAGCGGCAGCACGAGCTCCTTGTGCAGGAGCCAGAGCACGATGAGCACGAAGGCGCCGGTCGCCGCGGTGGCTGCGATCTCGGCGGCGTCGACCGCCAGCACCCGGCCGAACAGGAGGACCGTGAGGTCGGCCGTGAACGAGTGGCTGCGCGACACCAGTATCACGCCGACCGAGAAGAAGCCGGTGAGCAGGATCGCCAGGGCCGCGTCGGAGGTGATGCGCCGGTTGCGGGTGAGGATGGTGAGCAGCACGGCGCTGGCCACGCCGGTGACGAGCGCGCCGAGGTAGAGCGACCCGCTCAACAGGAACGCCACCGCCATGCCGGGGAACACGGTGTGGGTCAGCGCATCGGCCATGAACGCCAAGCGCCGGAGCACCACGTGCACGCCGATCACGCCGCCGACGATGCCCAGCAGCACGGCCTCGATCAGGGCGCGCTGCATGAACCCGGAGTGGAACGGTTCGGTCAGGATGCGCACGGCGAGGCCGTCGGATCAGTGCTCGTGGGCGACGATGGCGCCGTCGCCGACCAGCGCGAGCGCGTTCGGGCCGTAGGCCTGGCGCAGGTGATCGGGCGTGAGCGCGTGCTGCACGGGGCCGAACGCCACCTGGTGCCGGTTGAGCACGCATGCCTCGTCGCAGGCGACATGCGCGACCGCGAGGTCGTGGGTCGACATCACGATGGCCACCCCCGCGGCCCGCAGCTCGGCCAGCACCCCGAGCAGCAGCTCCTGGGTCGTGCCGTCGACGCCGTTGAACGGCTCGTCGAGCAGCAGCAGGCGCGCCTCCTGGGCGATGGCCCGTGCGATCAGCACGCGCTGGCGCTGGCCGCCCGACAGGGTGCCGAAGCGATCGGCCGAGCGGGCATCGAGCCCGACCCGCTCGAGAGCGGCGTGGGCGGCCGCTCGATCGGCCCGGCCCGGCCGGCGGATCCAGCCGACGTCGCGGTAGCGACCCATGAGCACGACCTGGTGCACCGACACGGGGAACTCGGGATCGAGCGACTCCTGCTGGGGCACGTACGCCACGCCGGAGCGGGCCGCGGCAGGGTCGTGGCCGAGCACCTCGATGCGTCCGCTGCGCAGCGGGACGAGTCCGAGGATGGCCTTCAGCAGGGTCGATTTGCCCGAGCCGTTGGGCCCGATCAGCGCCACCGACTGCCCCGGCGCGACCGACCCGGTGATGTCGGTCAGCGCGTTGACGGCGCCGTAATCGACCGTCACCTGGTCGAGCACCAGCGCGAGGTCCCGATCCGGAGCGGCCATGCGGAAACGATACCAAGAATCGATCTCAACAGGGAATCGATCTCAATACGGCCGGAACCTGTCATCCAAGATGACCGGAAATGGCCCGTTCGGCTGACAGGTTTCGTAGATGGGCGGATCGGGGCTGAAGATCAGAGGCCGAGGACGAGGCGGAGGACGCGGTCCTGCAGGAGGTTCGGGGTGAGGCGGTCGCCGAGGCGCATGGCCTGGGCGTCGAGCCCGACGAGGTAGCGGTCGCGGGGCAGGCGTGACTCCAGCACGTCGGCGATCAGCCGGCCGCAGTGCTCCGGGCTCCCCATGATCGGCTCGATCAGGCGCTGCATCCGCAACGACCGCTCGTAGGCGGTCGTGTTGCGGGAGCCGGCGTCGGCGTGCCGCTCGATGTCGCGGGTCATGTCCTCCCAGATCCCCGTCTTGAACCCGCCCGGCTCGATCAGCACGACCTGCACCCCGTCACGGGCGACCTCGATCCGCAGCGAGTCGGTGAGCGCCTCGAGCGCGTGCTTCGTCCCCGTGTACCAGCCGGCCAGCGGCGAGCTGACGAGCCCGGCGATCGACGACACGTTCACGATGCGACCTCGGCCGTTGGCGCGCAGCGCGGGCAGGGCCAGGCGCGACAGGCGCATCGGCGCGAGCACCATCGTCTCGAAGAGGTGCCGGGCCTCGTCGTCGGTGATGTCCTCGATGGCGCCGGTGAGCGCGTAGCCGGCGTTGTTGACGAGCCCGTAGAGGTCCGGCCCCACCTCCGCGATGACCTCGGCGCACCGCTCGGCGTCGGTCACGTCGAGCAGCACGGTTTCGACCTCCACGCCGACCTCGGCCGCCGCGTCGTGCACGACCTCGGCCTTCGCCTCGGACCGCACGGTTCCGATCGACCGGTGGCCCCGACGGGCCAGCTCGAGCGTCGTGGCCAACCCGATGCCCGAGTTGGCGCCGGTGGTGAGCACCGTCCGCGCGGTCATCGCCCGAGGGTACTGCGACCCGGAAGCCGCCGAACTGGTGATGTTTCGAGGGCCCAGGGACCCTCAGACCTTCACCAGCTCGGGGTGGTGGATGGCCGGCGGTCGAGCCCGAGTGTCACAGCGATCGCCTACCTTCTCGACGCAACCCTGGCCGACCGGTCGTGGCGGCCAACCAGGTCGACCAGGGTTGCGTCCAGAAGGCAGCTACTCGCGCGTCACCAGTCCAGGTCGTCGGGCATGTCGTCCCAGGTCGTGCCGGCCTGGGCGAACGTGGGCAGCGGAGGGGTCGGGTACCAGGTGCCTCCCCGGATGCACCCGACCGGCTCGACCGCGGTGTCGGACTCGATCGTCTCGTGGCCGTCCGACACCGGGAACGGACCGTCGGTGCGCAGGCGCAGCACGGAGATCTCGGCCGATCGCCCGACCTCGAGCGTGCCGAGCTCGTCGAGCCGGCCGATGGCCCGAGCCATGTTGCAGGTGGCCATGGCGATGACGTCGACCGGCTCGATCCCGAGGGCGAGCATCTTCGTCATGTTCTCCGAGAGCGAGAAAACCGGCCCGCCGATGTTGAAGATGTTGAGGTCGGTCGAGATGGTGTCGGGTCGGAACCCCTGGTCGAACAGGCGGCGAGCCTCGCGGAACCGGAAGTCGGTGCCGGAGTGGCCGATGTCGAGGACCACGCCGCGGTCGACGGCATCGCGGAACTGGGGCACCGCCTTGCCGTCCCGGTCGAGCATGCCGCCGGCGCCTCGGAACGCGTGGGTGATGATGTCGCCCGGCCGCAGCGCGTCGAGCAGCGCGGTCGGCGTGATCACCGGGGTGTGCGGGAAGCGGCCGAGGTGCACCATGACCGGCTTGTCGCCGGCGGCCTGCTGCGCCGCGGCCAGGAACGGCGAGTGCCCGGGATCACCGGTGTGGCAGGCCCGGGCCTTCAGGCCGATGACGACGTCGGCGTCGCGCTCGAGCGACTCCTCGAGCGACTCCATGTCGATGTTGTTCGGGTCGTTGGCGATCAGGAGCTTGTGGCAGATGAAGTCCTTGGTGGCCAGGTAGAGCTGGTTCGGATCGATGAAGGCCAGCACCCGGGTGCGGGTGTCCGGGTGGTCGATCACCGCCCGGCGGCTGATGTCGAACGTGGCGACACCCGACGTGCCGCCGTCGACCAGCACGGGGACGCCCATGCCGACCCCGACCTGGTCGGCCTCGACGCAGAAGTCGCCGAGCCCGGCCATGACGTGGACGTGCAGGTCGATGAGACCCGGGGTGACCACGAGGCCGGCGCAGTCGATCTGCTCGACGTCGGTGGCGACGAGATCGGGCTGATCGGCCAGGAGACCGGTTCCGATGGCCGCGATCACGCCGTCGACCACGAGCACGTCCGCGAGGACGTCGGTCTGGGTGGCCGGGTCGATCACCCGGCCTCCCGTGAGGAAGCGTCGCGGCCATGGGCGGATCTTGGTCTCCCGCCGCTCGTGTATCCACGCGATGTTTCCTGGGGCAACATAGAGCCTCTCTATGGCCGAGCTCTCCAGTGACCTCTCCCTCCGCCAGCTCGAGTACCTGGTGACCGTGCTCGACCTCGGTTCGATCACCAAGGCCGCGGCCGTGCTCCACGTGAGCCAACCGACGGTGTCGAGCCAGATCGCCCTGCTGGAGCGGAGGATGGGCGGACCGCTGCTCGAGCGGGGCCGCAGTGGGATGACGGCCACCCCCGCCGGCGAGACGTTGGCCCGGGCCGCTCGCCGGCTGCTCGAGGTCGGCCAACAGGGCGTGGCCGCCACCCGAGATCTGGCCGAGGGCCGACCCGGCAGCCTGGCCGTCGGCACGCTTGCGACGGTGGCCACGTGGGTGCTGCCGCCCGCCGTCTCCCTGTGGCACGCCACCCGGCCCGGGGTGCAGCTGCGCATCGACGAGTACGTCCGTCGTCGCTACCTCGAGCGGGCGGTCATCGACGGCGTCGTCGATCTCGGGGTGGGGGTGCCCGACCCGTCGTTCAGCGGATGGGTCGAGCCCATCGGCTGGGAGCGCTACGTGGTCGTGGTGCCGCCGGAGCTACGGGCCCGGCTCGGCCGCACGGTGCGGCTGCACCGCCTGGCCGACGAGCCCTGGATCATGCTCGACGCCGATCACGGCCTGCACCAGTACGTGCGTCAGGTGTGCGCAGAGGCGGGGTTCCAGCCCCGATCCCTCGTGCAGACCCGCCAGGTCGACACCGCGATCCAGCTGGCCGCGGCCGGTCTCGGGATCACCGTGGCCCCGGTCAACGCCGTACCGTCCGACCTGCGATGGGCCAGCGTGGCCGTCCGGCCCACGCTGCGGGTGCAGCTGAGCGCGTTCGGCATCCAGTCGCCGACCGCGGAGGTGTCCTCGTTCGTCGACCTGCTGGAGCCGTGGGTGACGGGGCTCGATCGCAACTGACGCGGCCGGGGTTGCCGGTTTGGCGATCTGGCCGTCTGATGACCGAGATCGGCGGCTCGAGGCTCAGCTGTCGGCCAGCAGCGCGTCGCGCAGCTCGCGCTCGAGGATCTTGCCGGTGGCGCCGCGGGGCAGCTGCTCGTCGACGAACAGCACCTTCGACGGCACCTTGAACGAGGCCAGCTTCTCGGCCACGTGGGCCTGCAGCTCCTCGGCGGTCACCGTGGCGCCCGGCTTGAGCAGGACCGCGGCGACGAGCTCCTCGCCGAGGCGCTCGTGGGGGATGCCGAACGCCGCCGCCTCGTAGACCGCGGGGTGCTCGTAGATGGCGGCCTCGACCTCGGCGCAGTAGATGTTCTCGCCGGCCCGGATGACCATGTCCTTGGCCCGGTCCTCGACGTAGATGAAGCCCTCGTCGTCGAGCCGGCCGATGTCGCCGCTGTAGAGCCAGCCGTCGACGATGGTCTCGGCGGTGGCCTCGGGCTTGTTCCAGTAGCCGCGGATCAGCGTGGGTCCGGCGAAGCAGATCTCGCCCACCTCGCCGGCCGGCAGCGGCGCGCCGTCGGGTCCGGCGATCTTGACGTCCATCGGCGGGACGAACCGCCCGCTGCTGTTGGGCTTGCGCACGTAGTCGTCGCCGGTGTTGCCCGGGCCGTAGGCGTTCGTCTCGGTCATGCCGTAGCCGATCTGCGGCCGGCCCTTGCTGAAGTTGCTCTCCACCCGACGCACCAGCTCGGGTGGGGCGGGGGCGCCGCCGCCGCCGACGGCCAGCAGGCTCGACGTGTCGCGCGTCGGCGAAGTCGGGCGACTCGAGCAGGTCCCACGACATGGTGGGGACGCCGACGAAGTTCGTGATGCGCTCCCGCTCGATCAGCTCGAGCGCCCGCTCGGGGCTCCACTTGTACATGAGGACGAGCTTGGCGCCGGCCAGCCACGAGCTGAGCATGACGGCCACGCAGCCGGTCACGTGGAACAGCGGCACGACGAGGATGAACGAGGTCGGGTAGGGGTGGGGCTCGCCGGTCGGCGGGTTGGTCAGCCCGTTCACCGCGGCCCGGCAGCCGAAGGCCAGCACCCCGTGCACGACCGCCCGGTGCGTCGACACCGCGCCCTTCGGGTTGCCGGTGGTGCCCGACGTGTAGAGGATCGTGGCGTCGTCGTCGGGGTCGATGTCGACCGCCGGCATGGGCGCGCCGGGGACGAGCACGTCCTCGAGGCGGTCGGCTCCGGGCGGCAGGGTGCCGGTCGAGCGCACGACCACGGTGCGGACGCCGAGGGTGTCGAACGCGCCCTCGGCCCGCTCGGCCCGCTCCTGGTCGGCGATGAGCACGCTGGTGCCCGAGTCCTCCAGGCCGTAGTGCATCTCCTCGACGGTCCACCAGGCGTTCAGCGAGACGGCGATGGCCCCGATCGAGGTGATGGCGGCGAAGGCGGTGATCCACTCCGGGTAGTTGCGCATGCCGATGGCGACCCGGTCGCCCTTCTTCACGCCGTAGTGCTCGACCAGCATGCTGGCGATGGCGTCGACCTGGCTCATGACCGTGGCGAAGTCGAGTCGCTCGTCCTCGTAGACGAGGAACGTGCCCTCCCGGGTGCGGGCCAGGTCGAAGAGCGATCGCAGCGACGGCATGGCGTTCTCGTAGATCTTCGTCGGCCGGCCCAGCACGTCGGTCTCGACCACCGAGAACATCTGCCCCGGTGCGGTCACCGTGGCCACGGCCTCGTCGAAGCTCATCGTCATCCTGGGGTTCTCCTCGTCGTGGACGCCGGTGATCGTAGGACAATGCAACCGCCTTAGCGGAGGGGCGGCGAGACCGAGCCCGTGGTCGCTGCTGACCGCTTCTTGTGGAGTTCGCCCGCCCATCCGGTGCGAAGTTCACGAAGAACGGAGGGGAGGGGCTCTACCGTCCGGGGGGTGACCACCACGCGACCGTTCCGGTTCGGTGTGAGCTGCCGGGCCTCCTGGGAGCCCGAGGCCTGGCGGCAGCTGGCCCGCACCGCCGAGGCCACCGGCTACTCGACGCTGCTGGTGGCCGACCACCTCACCGACATGTACCCGCCGATGCTCCCGTTGGCGTCGGCTGCCAGATCACCTCGACCTTCCGCTTCGGCACGCTCGTGCTCAACAACGACTTCCACCACCCGGCCTGGTTGGCCCGTGAGGCGGCCACGCTCGACCCGCTGACCGGTGGTCGGTTCGAGCTCGGCATGGGCGCCGGTCACATGAAGTCGGAGTACGACGAGGTCGGCCTCGGGTTCGACGCGGGTGTCCGGGTCACGGCGCCTCGTCGAGTCGGTCGGTGTCGTGCGGCGGCTGCTGGCCGGTGAGACGGTCACCCACTCCGGCGCGCACTACCGCCTCGAGGGGCACAGGTGCTTCCCCGTCCCGCCGTCACCCGTGCCCCTGCTGATCGGCGGCAACGGCACCCGGCTGCTGCGGTTGGCCGCCGAGAAAGCGGACATCGTCGGGTTCGCGGGCTTCCACCAGGTGCACGGCACGTCGGACGTCGCGCTGAGCCACTTCTCCGCCGCCGGGTTGGAGGACCGCCTGGCGGTGGTGCGCGCCACGGCCCAAGGCACGCGGTTCGACGAGCTCGAGCTCAACGTGCTCGTGCAGGTGGTCATCGTCAGCGATGACCGGCGGGCCGAGGCCGAGCGCCTGGCCGAGCAGTTCCCGGCGCTGACGGTCGACGACCTGCTCGACAGCCCGTTCCTGCTGCTCGGCACCCATCAGCAGATGGTCGAGCAGCTCGTCGAGCGCCGCGAGCGGTTCGGGGTGTCCTACGTGGCGGTGTTCGAGCCGGCCCACGTCGACCTCACGCCGGTCGTCGAGCAGCTCGCCGGTCGCTGAACCTACGCTGACGGCATGGCTTCGGGCGCACGTCGGTGACCGAGTGGGCTTCGTCGGGCCCGTCGGCGGATGACGATCAGCGCGGTCTGGGCAAGGGGGCCCGGGTCACGATCCTCGTCGTCGTCCTCGGAGGCCTGATGGTCGTCGGGATGATCGTGAGCGCCCGCCGCCGTGACGACTTCGACCACACGAGGACCAGGGTGCAGGTCGAGGCCCAGGCGGCCGGCGCCACGATCGACGTCGATGCGTTCCGGGCCGCGTGGGCCAGGGAGCTGACCGAGCAGTGGGCCGAGGGCGAGGACCGGCCGGCACGGGCGATGATCCCCGATGTCGCCGGGGCCAAGGTCGCGAACTACACGGTCCCCGCCTCGCCGAACCCGTCGGAGGCGATCATCGACTACCAGTTCTCGGCCGGCGGACAGGACGGGTGCGTCCGCGTGGTGCTCTCGACCGACGGCGCCACCACCACCGAGGCCGACGATGTCTGCGTCACCGCGTTCCCCGCCGATGCCGCTCGCTGACCGGCCCACGGGTTCGGGGCCTCAGGCCGGCCGGTCGCCGATGATGGTGGCCCACTTCCATGACCCGCACGGAGGGGTAGTAGTCGGAGCAGGCGTAGTGCTGGGTCGAGCGGTTGTCCCAGAACGCCAGTGAACCGGCCTCCCAGTGGAACCGGCACTGGTACTCCGGCGCCCGCGCCTGGGCGAAGAGCCGCTCGAGCAGCGCGTCGCTCTCGGCGGGGTCGAGGTCGGGGATGTGGGTGGTGAAGATGGCGTTGACGTAGAGCAGCTTGCGGCCCGTGTCGGGGTGGGTGCGGACGATCGGATGGCGAACCGCGGGATAGCGCTGCTGCATCTCGGCCAGCACGTCGGCTCCATCAGGGCGCCGAAGGAGGTCGAGAAGTCGTCGAGCGCGTCGAGGCCGTCGATGCGATCGCGGACCTCCGCGGGCAGGCCCTCGTAGGCCGCGTACATGTCGCACCACAGGGTGTCGCCGCCGAAGGAGGGCACCTCGATGGCTCGGAGCACCGATCCCAGCGACGGCACCTCGCGCCACGAGACGTCGCTGTGCCAGATGTTCTCGTAGCCCTTCTCGTCGACGCCCTTCTCGAACCGGACGACCTCGGGCACCTCGCCCTGGGGCGGGGAGGGGTGCACCTCGAGCTCGCCCCACATGGACACCGAAGTCCCGGTGCTCGGGCCCGCTCAGGTGCTGAACGCGGAAGAAGATCACCTTCCACTCGAGCAGGGCGCGGTGCAGCTCGGCCCGGGTGTCGGTGGTCGAACGGGCCACGGAGGTCGATGTCGCCGAGCACCGCGCCGATGGTCGGGCTCAGCGGCGTGACGGTGAAGCAGCGATACGGCTCGCTCTCGACGCCGTCGGGCAGCCGGTGGAGGCGGACGGGGCCGGCGATCAGCTTGGGCATGGCGGGTCGGTCCTTCGGGTGCGGGGTTCGGTCAGGAGCAGGTGGATCACGTGACGCGCAGCAGGGCGCGGGTGGTGGAGGAGACGGGCGCCGTCACCAGGGCGGTGGCCATGTCGATCAGGTCGGCCGTGAGCAGGGCGAGGACGTCGGCGTCGTGCTCGCCGGCCTCGAGCGTGGCGAGGGTGTGCACGAGCAACGTGCCCATGGCGACCAGCCGCTCGCCGCGGATCGGCGCCGGCACGTCGACCAGCGCCCGGTCGAGTGGGCTCAGCACCTCGTCGAGGCCGGTGGTGAACGGGCGCCGCGCCGGACCCTGCGTGGCCAGATCGGGATCGCCGGCCACCCGGGCCAGGAACCGCAGGTACCAGCGCTCGCCCTCGGTGTCGTCGAACGACGACGCCGAGCGGGCGCACGTAGGCGCCGACGAGCCCGCGCACGTCGAGCCCCCAGGCGGCCCCGTCGAGCTCGGCCAGCGCCACGACCCGACGCTCGTTGATGGTGGTCATGCGGAGGGCGAAGATCGCCTCGACCAGCCCGGCCTTCGACCCGAAGTGGTACTCCGCGGCGGAGTTGTTGCGCTGGCCGGCGGCCGCCCCGATCTCCCGCAGCGAGACGGAGGCGATGCCCCCTCGGCAAAGCCGCCGGCGCGGTGATCATCGCCAGCCGGCTGCGGGCCGCCACCGGGGACGGCGCCGGCGTCGTCGGGATCGCGGTGGAGCTGGGCATCGTGGAGAGATGGGCACGCGACTTGACCCGGTCAAGACCCCCGACCGGTGGCGAGGTGAGGGGTGGCCAGGTTTCCGACAAATCCCGACCGGGTTAGTCTGGTTTCCGTGTCCGAGCTGCTCCCTTCCCCAACCCGGTGAACGAGGTCTCCGCCCGCCTGGTGGCTGGCGGCGTCCTGCTCATGGGTCTGGCGTGCCTGGTGTTCCGGCTGCCGTGGCTCCTGCCGCTGATGGCGATCGGGTTCCTGCTCCGCGTGGCCGCCGGGCCGAGGTTCGACCCGCTCGGGCTGCTCGTGACCCGGGTGCACGCCCCGGCTGCCCGTGGCCGAGCGGCTCACCCCCGGACCGCCGAAGCGCTTCGCCCAGGCCATCGGTGCGATCTTCACCGTGTCGGCGACGGTTGCGTACTACGGGTTCGACCAGCCCACGGTCGCCTACGGGCTGATCGCCGTGCTGGTCCTGTTCGCCGCGCTGGAGTCGCTGCTCGGGTTCTGCATGGGGTGCAAGGTGTTCGCCCTGCTCATGCGCCTCGGGGTCATCCCCGAGTCGGTGTGCGAGGAGTGCAACGACCTCAGCCTGCGGTGGGCCCGGCTCGGCGCCTCCGCCGACTGACCCGCCGGCCCTCCCGATCCGGGCCGGAACTCCGGAGAGGAGACGGGCGGTCGACCCGTAGGCTCGAACCCCTGATGACCGATCGGCTGACCCCTGACGCGCCGCCGCGCCTGCTCACGCTCCGGTTCGCACTGGTGGTCACGTCAGGGCTGTCCTACTTCCTGGCGCTCGGCATGCTGCTGCCGGTGGTGCCGGTCTTCGTCAAGGACGAACTGGGAGGCAACAACGTCGCGGTCGGCGTGGCCGTCGGTGCGTTCGCGGTCGGCGCCGTGCTGCTCAGACCGTTCGCCGGGAGGATCGGCGACCGGGTCGGTCGGCGGGTGCTGATCGTCGGTGGCGCGGTGATCGTCGGTGCCGCCGGGCTGCTCTACATCCTGGCCTCGGGCCTGATCTCGCTCGTCGGTGTGCGGCTGCTCGCCGGCATCGGCGAGGCCGCGTTCTTCGTGGGCGCGGCGTCGATGATCACCGACCTCTCCCCCGAGGACCGCCGCGGCGAGGCCATCAGCTACTGGTCCGTCGCGGTGTACGGCGGGCTGGCGTTCGGCCCGTTGCTCGGCAACGTCATGCTGGCCGACGACCACTTCGATCGCGTGTGGATCGTGTCGGCCGGCCTGGCGTTCCTGGCCGCGGTCATCGGCCTCTGCACCCGCGAGACCGTGACGCCGGCGGCCGAGCTGCCGCCCGGTGCGGAGCGGCCGCCGCTGATCAGCCGCCCCGCGCTCGCCCCCGGGACGGTGCTGTTCCTCGGACTCATCGGCCTGGCTGGCTTCACCGAGTTCGTCCCGCTCTACGTGAAGCAGATCGGGATGGACGACTCGAGCTCGGTCTTCCTGCTCTACGGCTGCCTCATCCTCGGCGTCCGCATCTTCGGCGCCCGGGTGCCCGATCGGATCGGCCCGTTGCTGGCCGGATCGATCGCCACGGTCACCGCCGCGGCCGGCCTGCTGATCATGGCGGTGCTGGCCAGCCCGGCCGGCCTCTATGCCGGCACGGTGGTGTTCTCGGTCGGGATGTCCTTCCTCTACCCGGCCATGCTGACCCTCGCGCTCACCGGCCTCGGCACCACCGAGCGAGGCTCGGCGGTCGGCACGGTCAGCAGCTTCTTCGACCTCTCCCAGGGCGTCGGCGCGCTGATCCTCGGCGTCGTCGCCGCCGTTGCCGGCTACCGGGGGGCGTTCGCCGCCGGTGCGGTGCTGGCCGTCGCCGCGCTGGTGCTCCTGCGGAGCGGGAGCGACGCCCGCACCCGCGCCCCGATCGACCACGATGCCGCGGCCCTGGCGCGCGAGTCGCTCGAGCCCGACTCCCCGGCCTGAGCTCCCGGCCTGGCAGCCGGCACGACAGGACTGTCCTCAGACGCCCGCGGCGGCCTCGATGCGGCCGGTCCGGATCGCCTCGACCATCTCCTCGTAGTCCTGCGAGTTCTGGTCGGCGTAGTCCTGGGAGAAGGCGACGAGCGCACGGTCGAAGGTGTCACCTGATCCGAGATAGCCGCTGATCATGGCTGCGTCGCCGCTGCGGGCGTGGGCCCGGGCCAGCGTGTAGCCGCAGATGCGGGCGTAGCCGGCCAGCTGCATCGGGCTCATCGCCGGCACGTTGGCCGAGCCCTTCATGTCGTGCAGCTGGCGCCAGTAGTAGTGGACGCCGGTGGCGGGGTTCAGCGACCACCCGAGGAACAGGTCGCTGGCCGCCTGCATCAGCTTCTGGCCGTGCACGACCCGCTCGCCGTGGTTGCGGTAGATCGAGTCGAGGTGGAGCTCCCGCTCGAGCACCGACGGCTGGGCCTCCTTGATCTGCAGCAGGAGCGGGTCGTCGTCGGCGCCGCCCTCGAACAGCGCGATCCAGCAGCGGGTGCCGACGCTGCCGACCCCGACCACCTTGCGGGCGACGTCGACCATCTCGAACCGGTTCATGAGCATCTGGAGCTCGGGGGAGAGGCTGGCGAGGTACCCCTCGTACAGCATGCGGATCTGGTTGGCCGCGTTGGCCAGGGCGATGTGGTCGATGAGCGGTGGGTGGTCGGTGATGCGGCGCTGCCCGTCGACCATCTCGGTCAGCTTGGCCACCGCGGCCAGGGTGTCGTGCGTGCGGGCCTTGGCGATGGTCTTCTCCGCCATCTGCCCGAGGGGTGGACCCTCTATCGCCTGCACCATCGTCAGCACCTCGTCCACGTCGACCTGGGAGTACCAGACGTCGAGCGTGCGCATGGTCGCCAGCTGGTACATGCGCTGCCGGTAGGCGTCGGCCGCGGACATGACCGCCGCGTCGCCGTCGTCGCGGTTGCAGCCGTTCTCCCTGCTCGCCACCGCGATGCTGGCGCCGAGCCGCTTGAGGTCCCACTCCCACGGGCCGGGGAGGGTCTCGTCGAAGTCGTTGACGTCGAACACGAGGTGTCGCTCCGGCGTGGCGAAGATGCCGAAGTTCACAAGGTGGGCGTCGCCGCAGGCCTGCACCTGAATGCCCGTGGCAGGCGTGGTGGAGAGGTCGGCGGCCATCACCGCGGCCGCCCCCCGGAAGAACGCGAACGGCGACGAAGCCATGCGTCCATGGCGGATGGGGACGAGATCGGGCAGTCGGCTCTCGGCCTGCTCCTGCAGGATGGCGATCGGGTCCCGGCGGTCGGGAGCCGGCTCCCAGGCCGCGTGCCAGGCGCGGGGCACCTGCTGACGCAGCGCCTTGCCGGCCTGGTGCCGCTCGGGCCGCTGCACCGGACCGGTCTTGGCTCGCTTCCGGTTGGCCAACTCGGCGGCCTCGTGCATCGTTGCTGCGGTGACCAGGGCCTCCCCGACCGACGAGGCCCGGACCTTCTCGGCTTCGCTTGGGGCTTCTCGGGCTTGGCCGGCTTCGCGGGCTTCTCGGGCTTGGCCGCCTTCTCGGGCTTGGCCGCCTTGGCCTTGACGCTCTTGTCGGCCTTGTCCTTCGCCGTCGTGGTTGCCGTGGACCTCTTCGTGCTCACGGATGCCCTCGTCTCTTCACAGCCCAGATCGAGCAGCCCAACCTACCGCCCGGGGCCAGGTCGGTCCCGGGCTCGCAGGGCTACCGTCGGCCGATGGCCCACCTCCGCCACCACGAGGCGACCGATCACGTCATCACGCTGGCCGATGGTCGACGGCTCGGGTACGCCGCCTTCGGGGACCCGGACGGCGCCGTGATCGTGAACTGCCACGGAGGCCTGGTCAGCCGCAACGACGTGGCGCCGAACGCGGCCGATGCGCTCGCCCTCGGCGTCTGCGTCATCTCCCCCGACCGCCCGGGCGTCGGCCTCTCCGATCGCAAGCCGGGCCACGGCCAGCTCGACTGGGTCACCGAGGACCTGACCGAGCTGCTCGACCGGCTCGGCGTCGATCGCTTCGCGGTGATGGGCTGGTCCGCCGGCGGCCAGTACACGCTGGCCACCGCGGTGGGTCGGGTCGACCGGGTCACCCGTGCCGCCGTCATCGCCGGATGCCTGCCGCTCGACGATCCGGGTGTCTTCGAGCAGCTCGACGAGCTCGATCGGCGCCTCGTCACCTGGTCGACCCGCCGCCCGGTCGTCGCTCGCGCCTACTTCCGGGCGTCGAGGCAGCTGGCCGAGCGGGCCCCCGGTCGGCTCATCAAGCTCTCGGCCGGCCAGCTCGAAGGGCGGGACCGCGGCTCGCTCGCCGCACTGGGCGGGTGGTTCCCGCAGGTGATGGCCGAGGGCGTCGTCGACGTGCACGGCGCGGTCGACGACTACCTGGCCTACGCCGCGCCCTGGGGGTTCCGGCCCGAGGACGTCGACGTTCCCGTGGACCTCTACCAGGGCACCGAGGACCTGCTCGTGCCGAAGGCCTGGGCCGACGAGCTGCACGACCGGATCCCCGAGTCGACCCTCACCGTGATCGACGGAGGAGGCCACCTGATCGCCGTGTCGTGCCGGCGAGAGGTGATGCAGCGCCTACGCTCCCCGGCGGGGCATTGAGCCGACGGGTCCCGTCGGTCGACACGACGCTGGACCCGATCATGAGGAGACCCGAAGGCTGATGGCCACCACCCGGCCCCCCCACACCTCGGACCGCGCCCGACGGTTGTTGCTCGCCGGCTTCCTGGTGCTGACCACGGCCGTGCTCGTCGCCCGGCTCTTCGTCATGGGCGCCGCCGCCCAGGCCTTCATGTCGGAACCGTCGGCGTCGAACGCCGCTCGTGCCGCCACAGAGTTGGCCTCGTCCGCGCCGCTCACCCCCGAGGAGCAGGCCCAGGCCAAGGCCGAGCTCACCACCGGCAAGGCCATCGTGCTCGGGGTGGTGGAGGGCGTCACCGAGTTCCTGCCCATCAGCTCCACGGGGCACCTGCTCGTGGCCGAGCGCATCATGGACATCGGGCAGACGCCGGCGACCAAGAGCGCGGCCGACACCTACACGATCGCCATCCAGATCGGCGCGATCGGCGCGGTCGTCGTCCTCTACTTCGGGCGCCTGCGGCGGATGGCCGAGGGCGCCGTCGGCAAGGACCCGGGTGGCCGCCGATCGCTCATCGCCATCGCCATCGCGTTCGTGCCCGCGGCCATCGTCGGCTTCATCGGGAGCCAGTTCATCGAGGACCACCTCCTCAAGGTCGGTCCCGTGGTCGCGGCCTGGATCGTCGGCGCGCTCGTGATCTTCGCCTTCGCCAAGCGGTTCAACAGCGAGACCCCGGGCACGTCGCTCGACGCCATCACCGTGCGCCAGGCCGTGATCATCGGTGCGGCCCAGTGCCTGGCGCTGTGGCCGGGGACCAGTCGCAGCATGGTGACGATCCTGGCCGCGCTGCTCGTGGGCCTGAGCCTGTCGGCCGCCATCGAGTTCAGCTTCCTGCTCGGCCTGCTCACGGTGTCCGCGGCGACGGCCTACGGCTTGTTGCGCCACGGCGGCGAGATGGTCGACGCGTACGGCGTGATCAATCCGCTGATCGGGGTGGTCGTGGCGTTCGTGTCCGCGGTGATCGCGGTGCGCTGGATGGTCACCTACCTGCAGCGGCACAGCCTGGCCATCTTCGGGTGGTACCGCCTGGCCGTGGCCGCGCTGACCCTGGTGCTGCTGGCCACGAGCGTGATCTGAGGGTCCGCCTGTCGGGCTGCCTGATGACCCTGCCTGACGGGTCGGATCGGCATCGGTGGTCGGTAGCGTCAACAGCTTCGCCTCCCTCACCCCGCCTGATCGCTCGGAGCCCTGCATGTCCTCGACCCTCACCGACCCGGTGCCCCCGGCGCTGCAGGTGCTGCTCGACCGGCGCAGCGTGTCGGTCCCCGGGGCCCCCGGCCCGACACCGGGCGAGCTCGACCTCATCCTCCAGGCCGCCACGACCGTCCCCGACCACGGCACGCTGCGGCCGTGGCGGTTCGTCGTGATCGACGGCGCCGGTCGTGACCGCTTCGCCGATGGGCTGGCCGCGTCGGCGCTCGAAGGCCGTCCCGACCTCCCACCCGAGCTCGAGGCGAAGGTCCGCAAGAAGGCCTACGTCGCCCCGTGCCTGATCGCGGTGATCGCCGCCCCGGTCGAGGGCGGCAAGGTGCCGGTCTGGGAGCAGGTCGCGTCGGCGTCGTGCACCGGCTACGCCATGGCGCTGGCCGCGTACAGCCTCGGCCTCGCCGCCATGTGGAAGAGCACCAACTGGGGCGACGGTGCCGGGTTGCGCGAGGTGCTGGGCATGGCTCCCTCCGAGCAGCTCCTCGGGTGGGTGAACATCGGCACCCCTGCCGGTGACGGCATGGGCGGGCGCGCCCCCGTCGACGTCGCCCGGTTCGCGTCGGTGCTCGGTGCATCCGGGCTCGCGCCGTACGCCGGCGGGTCGGCTATCGGCCCCGCTGGAGCCTGATCGCGCAGGTCGGCTTCCTCGCTCCGGGGCCGGATCACGGCACGACGGTGCGCTGTCTGCTCTGCTGTTCTCTCGTGCAGGGCGACCCGGAGGACGTAGCGCAGTGACCGAGACGAGCACGCAGGCCAAGGCCGCCGGCGGCATCCTGTTCACGCTGGCGTCGGCCCAGTTCGTGATGACGCTCGACAGCTCGGTCATGAACGTCTCGATCGCCACGGTGGCCAAGGACGTCGGCACCACGGTCACCGGCATCCAGACGGCCATCACCTTCTACACGTTGGTCATGGCCGCCTTCATGATCACCGGCGGCAAGCTCGGCCAGATGTGGGGGCGCAAGCGGGCCTTCGCCATCGGCCTCGTGATCTACGCGTGCGGGTCGACGACCACTGCCCTCGCTCCGAACCTCGCGGTGCTGATGCTCGGCTGGTCGGTGCTCGAGGGCCTCGGTGCGGCGCTGATCATGCCGGCCGTCGTGGGTCTGGTCGCGTCGAACTTCGGTCGCAGCGAACGGCCTCGGGCCTACGGGCTGGTGGCGTCGGCCGGTGCGATCGCCGTCGCCGCCGGTCCGCTGATCGGCGGTGCGTTCACGACCTACCTCTCCTGGCGACTGGTGTTCGTCAGCGAGGTCATCATCGTGGGGGTGATCCTCGTGATGACCCGGAGGATGGCGGACAGCCCCGCCGAGTCCGGGGTGAGGCTCGACTACGTGGGCACGGTGCTCTCGGCGCTCGGTCTCGGGCTCGTGGTGTACGGCGTGCTGAAGTCGGGTTCGTGGGGCTTCGTGCAGGCCAAGCTGGATGCCCCGCAGTGGCTCGGGCTGTCGCCCGTCATCTGGTTGATGCTCGGTGGCGGACTCCTGCTCTACGGCTTCGTGCTGTGGGAGCAGCGGCGGGTCGCTCGGGGCGAGTCCTCGCTCATCGACCCGGTCATGCTGAAGATCGCGGTCTTCCGCTCGGGACTGCTGGCGTTCTTCTTCCAGTACCTGCTGCAGGCCGGCATGTTCTTCGCGGTGCCGCTGTTCCTGTCCGTGGCGCTCGGGCTCTCGGCCATGGCGACCGGCGTGCGGCTGCTGCCGCTGTCGATCACCCTGCTCGTCGCCGCGGTGGGGGTACCGAAGTTCCTGCCCGCCGCCTCGCCCCGCCGCGTCGTCCGCGTCGGGTTCCTGCTCTTCTTCACCGGCATCGCCGTGATGATCGCCTTGCTCGACATCGGCGCCGGTCCCGAGATCGTCACCTGGCCCATGCTCCTGGCCGGCCTGGGCATCGGATGCCTGGCCTCGCAGCTCGGGAGCATCACGGTCTCCGCTGTCCCTGACGAGCAGAGCGGTGAGGTCGGTGGCCTGCAGAACACGGTGACGAACCTGGGTGCCTCGATCGGCACCGCGCTGGCCGGAGCCGTGCTGATCTCGGCGCTCACCGCCTCGTTCCTCACCGGGCTGAAGCAGAACCCGGATGTGCCCGCCCAGGTCAGCTCCTCGGCCGAGGTGCAGCTGGCGGCCGGCGTCCCGTTCGTGTCCGACGCCGACCTCGAGGCGGCGCTCAACGACGCAGGCGTGACCGGGGCGACGGCCGATGCCATCGTCGACGAGAACACCACGGCACGCTTGAACGCGCTGCGGGCGGCGCTCTCGGTGCTGGCCCTGCTGGCCCTGGTCGCGCTGGTCTTCAGCGGAGGGATCCCGACCGAGCAGCCCGCGCTGGTCGACGCCGGCTCGACCCCCACGCCCGACGACACCTGACCGACCCGACCTTCACGACGCATCGGGTCAGGCCGGTCGACGTCTGACTAATGTCAGTGCTCATGTCAGAAGTCCGGCCGAACGTGCTCTTCATCATGACCGACGAGGAGCGGTACCCACCGCCGTACGAGGACGCCACGCTGGCCGAGTACCGACGCACGAAGCTGCCGGCGCGCGAGCGGCTGCGGGACGGCGGGCTGGAGCTGCACCGCCACTACGTCGGGTCGACGGCATGCCTGCCGAGCCGGGCCACGCTGTTCACCGGGCAGTACCCGTCGCTGCACGGGGTGACCAACACCGATGGCATGGCCAAGGCGGCGTCGGACCCGACGATGAGGTGGCTCGACCCCGACACGGTTCCGACCATGGGCGACTGGTTCCGGGCCGCCGGCTACCGCACCCACTACCGCGGCAAGTGGCACATCTCCCACGCCGACCTCCTCACCCCGGGCACGCACGACGCGCCGCGAGCCAACCTCCGGGACGGCTCCGATGTCGGAGGGGTCGTCGACGCGTACCGCCGGGCCGACCGCCTCGACCCGTTTGGCTTCGGTGGGTGGATCGGACGCGAGCCCCACGGCCCCGACCCGGCCGACACCGGCATCGTCCGCGACCCGATCTTCGCCGAGCAGGTCGCCCGGCTCTTCGTGGAGCTGGCCGAGGATCGCGACGAGGCCCCGTGGATGACCGTCGCGTCGTTGGTCAACCCGCACGACATCGCCTTCTCCGGCTTCGGCTGGGAGGCGCTGGGGTTCCCTCCGACGCCGGACTCCGTGCCGGACGTCGCCGCCGCGCCCAGCCAGGCCGACTCGCTCGACGACCGCCCGACGGCGCAGGGCCTGTTCCGGGACACCTGGCCCCGCATGCTCTACGACCAGCCGGCCGACCTCTCCTACCGCCGCTTCTACTACTGGCTCCACGAGCTGGTCGACGTGGCGATCGGGCGCATCCTCGACGCGCTCGAGGCGTCGGGGCAGGCCGACGACACCATCGTCGTGTTCACCTCCGACCACGGCGACCTCCTGGGCGCGCACGGCGGTCTGCAGCAGAAGTGGCACAACGGCTACGACGAGGCCCTGCGGGTGCCGTTCGTGGTGCGCGGTCCCGGCATCGACGGTCGCTCGGGAGGTCTCGACGTACCCACCAGCCACGTCGATCTGCTTCCCACCCTGCTCGGGCTCGTCGGCGCGGACGTCGAGGAGCTGGCGGCCGGGGTCGCGGAGCACCACGTCGAGACGCAACCTCTGGTCGGTCGTGACCTGAGCGGGCTGCTGACGGGATCGATCGCGGCGGACGCGGTCGACGCGCCCCTCTACTTCATGACCGAGGACGAGATCAGCCGCGGCCTGCGCACGACGAACCGGTTCACCGGCGAGCCGTTCGAGGCGGTCGGTCCTCCCGCCAAGGTGGAATCGGTGATCGCCCGGCTCGACACCGGTGGCGGGGGAGCGGTCGAGCTGTGGAAGCTGATCCGCTACTACGACCGCCTGGATCCCGACGGCGGCGACGCCGAGCCGAGTGACGGCGAGGATCCGATCGCGTCGCAGTGGGAGCTCCACAACCTCACGGCCGATCCCGAGGAGCGCACGAACCGCGTCGCCACCGATGCCGCGGTCGCCGATCGCCTCCGCGCCGTGCTCGACACCGAGCGCGCCACCAAGCGCCTCACGCCCACCCTCGTCACCAACCGGTAGCCCGATCCGGGCTCCTGGGTCAGGATCGGGCTACCGGTCGGGGTTCGTCGGGTCGGTCGGGGGCTCGGGGGGCGGGGTCGACTGGAGGGCGTCGACGATCCAGGCCAGCAGGTTGCTGAGGAAGTCGTAGACCACGTAGCGGGGGTAGTCCGGGTCGGTCTTGTCGACCCGCACCATCTCCTCGCCCACGTCGAGCTGCGTGCCGATCACCAGCCGGACCGCGTTGACCGATCGCATCCAGGACTCGAGCTCGTCGCGGCTCACCGTCGAGCCGTCGATGGAGCGCTCGACCACGTCGAACGCCGCGAGCTGCGACGCCTGCAGGTCGTCGCCGACCATCCGCCGGTACTCCTCGTCGAGCGCGGGATCGTCGACGTAGGCCGTGGGGGTCAGGCGCTTCGTGGACGGGTCGTCGTTCACGATCATCACCCGGAGGTCGTCGAACGCCTGCTGCAGCACCCGTTGCTCGATGCGGCTGAGGTTGACCCGGAACCCGCCGTCGACGGGCTCGACCAGCGGGCGGGGGCCCCATCCGGAAGGCCAGGGGATGCGGCGGGGCACGGGCTCAGTCCTGCTGCATGGTGGCCCAGAGGCCGTGCTCGTGGAGGCGGAACACGTCGAGCTCCGCTTTCTCCCGTGATCCGTTCGACACCGTGGCCCGGCCCTTCTCGTGCACGTCGAGCATGAGCCGTTGCGCCTTCTCGAGCGAGTAGCCGAACAGCTTCTGCAGCACGAAGGTCACGTAGTCCATCAGGTTGATCGGATCGTTCCAGACGATCACCACCCACGGGCGGTCGGGGTCGGTCGAGGTGTCGTCGAAGGGCTCCTCGATCTCGATGGGAGCCTCGACCGGAACGGCGGTCGCGGCGGGGGACAGCATCGCAAGATTGTCCCTCATGACGCCGGAGCGGGCACGTGATCCGCCGCGTCGAGCGGCGCCGTCTCCACCTCGATCGGCTCGGGATGGGCGAACAGGCCGAGGTGGAACGACAGCGCCGCTATCCACACCACGACCGACCCGGCGACGTGCACCTCGACCAGACCGGGTGGCACCCCGTTGAAGTACTGCGTGTAGCCGATCGCCCCCTGCACGAGGATGGCGGCGACCAGGATCGTGGCGCCCGTCCCCACCTGGCGACTGGCGCCGGCCCGGAGGACCAGCCCGATCGTCGCCACGCAGATGGCCAGGAACAGCCAGGCGGTGAGGCTGTGGACCCGGGCCACGGTCTCGATCTCGAAGCTCAGCCGGGTGACGTTCTCGTCGCCGCCGTGGGGCCCCGTGCCCGTGACGACGGTGCCGGTGCACAGCACGGCGAAGCCGGCCGCGACCATCACCCGGCTCAGCGCCACAACCCGCGTGGGGACCGTCGCCGCACCCGGGGTGCCGGCGTGACCGGCCCGGTGGTGGAGCACCACCGCGTTCCACACGAGGATCGACGACAGCAGGAAGTGCGCCATCACCATCTGCGGGGTGAGCTTGGTCAGGACGGTGATGCCGCCGAGCACGCTCTGGCCGACCAGGCCGGCGACCAGGCCCCAGGACCACCACACGAGGTCGCGGCGGCGGGGCGAGCGGGCGTACGAGCCGAGCACGGCCAGGCCGATGGCCACCGAGATCGCTCCGGTGAACAGGCGGTTCAGCTGCTCGATGGCCTGGTGGAACCCGGACACGTCGACGAACTGGCTCTCGCTGCAGGCCGGCCAGTCCGAGCAGCCGAGGCCGGACCCGGTCAGCCGGACCGCGGCACCGGTGAGGACGATCGCGGCGACGGCGAGCAGCGCGGCGAGCGTGATCCACCGGTAGGTGCGAGGGCTGATGCGGGGGAGTCGCACGGGTCGATGGTACGGGTGCGGTTCGCGCCGCCCCCAATCGCCGGTCGACGATCGTCCGTCACGTCGAACGGTCAGCCACCGGTGGGGTGGTCAGCGGTTCACCGTGGCCATGATCGCGGCGAACACGTCGGGGTCGGACCGGTACGGCGGCTCGAGGCGGGGCCAGTGGAGGGCGAGGTCGGTGAAGCCGAGCTCGGCGTAGCGGCCCGACAGGTCGGCGAACGCCTCGACCGACTGCAGCCAGGGCTCCCCGGTGGCGCCCTCCATGTAGAGGCGGTCGAGGGTGGCCGGGTCGCGCCCGATCCGCTCGCAGGCGTCGTCGAGCTCGGCGGACTGGCGCCGCACCACGTCGAGGCAGCCGGCGTCGTCGAGCTCGGCCGCCCGCAGCGGATCGCCGAAGGTCACCCAGACCTGGGCGTGGCGAGCGGCCACCTCGAGGGCGCGGGGACCGCCGCCGGCCACCGCGAACGGCAGCCTCGGCTGCTGGACGCAGCCCGGCAGGTTGCGGGCGTCGACCGCCTGGTACCAGCGGCCGTCGAGGCGGTCGGTCGCCGGCGAGGTCAGCAGGCGGTCGAGGTGGTCGACGAGCTCGGCGAACCGACCGGTGCGCTCGGCCCGCGACCACGGCTGCTGGCCGAGGGCCTCGGCGTCCCAGCCGACGCCACCGGCCCCGATGCCCAGGGTCAGGCGTCCGGCGGAGATGTCGTCGAGCGTCATCGCCTCCTTGGCCAGCGTCACCGGGTGCCGGAAGTTCGGCGACGTCACCAGCGTCCCGAGCCGCAGCGTGGTGGTGACCCCGGCGGCCGCGGTCAGCAGCGGCAGCGCGGACAGCCACGGCCCGTCGCGCAGGTCCCGCCAGGTGAGGTGGTCGTAGGTCCAGGCCGTGTGGGCTCCGAGCGCCTCGGCCTGCTGCCAGATCGGGCGGGCGTCGGCCCACCGGTGGTTGGGCAGGATCACCACACCGACGCGCACGGGCGCCGAGTGTACGGGCGCCCGGGAGGCGGCTCGGGGCAACCACGGGGGCGATTGTTCACGCCGAGTCCGGCCCGCATACGATCGCCCCCGATGGCCGCCACCATGGATCCCTCGCTGCGCTCCCGGGTGGGTGGCTACGTGGCGTTGACCAAGCCGCGGATCATCGAGCTGCTCCTCGTCACCACCGTGCCGACCATGGTCGTGGCCGATCAGGGGCATCCCGTCGCTCTGGCTGATCGCGGCCACCGTCATCGGCGGCACGCTCGCCGCCGGCGGCGCCAACGCCATCAACATGTACGTCGACCGCGACATCGACGCCCTGATGAAGCGCACCCAGAACCGTCCGCTGGTCACCGGGCCTGATCGAGCCGAGCCACGCCCTCGTGTTCGCCGTCGCCCTCGAGGCCGTGGCGTTCCTGTGGCTGTGGGCGCTGGTCAACCTGCTGAGCGCCGTGCTGGCCGTGGCCGCCTGCCTCTTCTACGTCTTCATCTACACCCTGTGGCTCAAGCGCAGCTCGAGCAGCAACATCGTCATCGGCGGGGCCGCCGGCGCCGCCCCGGTGCTCATCGGCTGGGCCGCCGTCACCGACAGCCTGTCGTGGGCGCCGATCGTGCTCTTCGCCGTCATCTTCTTCTGGACCCCGCCCCACTTCTGGGCGCTGGCCATCCGCTACAAGGACGACTACGCCGCGGCCGACGTCCCGATGCTGCCGGCCGTGGCCTCGTTCCGCACCACCGCCCGTCAGATGCTCGGCTACACCCTGGTCGTCTGGGCGCTCACCCTGGTGTTCGCCCCGGTGGCGGGCATGGGGCTGCTCTACGTGGCCGCCGCGCTCGTGCTCGGCGCGACGTTCACGTACTTCGCCGTCGAGGTGCTGCGCACCGAGTCGCCGAAGGTCGCGATGCGGATGTTCACGTTCTCCATCACCTACCTGACCGTGCTGTTCGCGGTCATGGCACTCGACGTCGTCGTGCGCCACGGGGTGTGAGCGTGCCGGGGTTTCAGCCGACCGTCACGTGGTGTGTAGAGTCCCTATCCGTCCCCTTTTCAGGCGTTGCCAGCCTGATCGACACCGGGTGTGATCCCACGCCTGGCGCCGATCGCGCCCGCTGGTGACGGCGAGGTCACCCCTTCACTGACATGGCGATCACCGAGACCAGACCAGCCGCTCCCGCCCCTGAGGCGACGGCCGACCCCGAGCGGTTCATCGGGCTCGCCGACCACGAACCCGGTGGCCTCGCCGGCCTCATCGGCACCGGCGACCACAAGGCCCTCGGCCGGGCCTGGATCGTCCTGTCGCTCCTGTTCGGCATCGCCGGGCTCGTGCTCGTGGCGCTCTTCCACGCCGACGTGTCCAGCTCGTTCCTCCCCGACGACACCGTCGACCAGGTCGCCACGCTCGGGCAGGTCATGCTCGTGCTGCTGTTCGCCATCCCGCTGTTCATCGGCATCGCCACCTACGTCGCGCCGCTCCAGGTCGGCGCCCGCACGGTCGCCTTCCCCCGGGCCGCGGCCATGGCCTTCTGGGGCTGGGTGCTCGGGTCGGGCATGCTGATCGCCGCGCTACGCCATCAACGGCGGCCCCGGGGGCGGACGAGCCAAGGCCGTCGACCTCAGCTTCATGGCGCTGGCCTTCATCATCGCCGCCATCTGCCTGGCCTCGATCTGCCTGCTCGTCGACCATCATCGGCATGCGCACCGCCGGCCTCTGGATGAGCCGCATCCCGCTGTTCTCGTGGTCGATGGTGGTCGCCTGCAGCCTGTGGCTCTTCACCCTGCCGGTGCTGCTGGCCAACGTCCTGCTCGCCTACATCGACCACCACTACGGCACCGGGACGGTGCTGGGCGGCTCCGAGTGGGCCCAGCTGGCCTGGGCGTTCGGGCAGCCCACGATCTACGTCGTCGCCATCCCGGCGCTGGGCGCCATCAGCGACATCCTCGCCACCCTGTCGGGCAACCGGCAGCCGCTCCGCGGCGTGATGATGAGCGGCCATCGGAGCGTTCGGCGTGCTGAGCTTCGGCGCCTGGGCCCAGCCGGCGTTCGTCCCCGACGTCGCCAGCGAAGCCCTCTACACCGCCATGGGCGTGCTGGCCCTGCTGCCGCTGCTGGTCCTGTTCGGCGGCTGGGCCACCACCCTGCGGTCGGGCAAGCCGCTGCTGAAGAGCCCGCTGCTCTACGCCCTGTCGTCGGGCCTCGTGCTGCTGCTCGCGGTGTTCGGCGGCGCGGTCTACGTCATCCGGCCGCTCGAGCTGCACAACAGCCAGTGGCTCGAGAACAGCCTCGCCACCCCGCCCTACGCCACCGGCCACGCGCTGCTGATCGTCGGCGCCGTCGCCCTCGCCGCCCTCGGCGGGCTCGTCTACTGGGCGCCCAAGATCTTCGGCCGCTTCGCCAACGACGCGCTGGCCAAGCTCGGTGCGCTCGTCGGGCTCGTCGGGGCGCTCGTCGCCGGGCTCCCGCTCATGATCTTCGGCTTCGCCATCAAGGCCGACGCGCTGGCCGACTCGGGCAAGTTCCTCAACGGCCTGTCGGCCTTCGGGGTCGCCGTGCTCCTGATCGCCGTGCTGATCGTCGTGGTCGCCCTGCTCATGGGCACCAAGGGCGACGGCGACGCGCTGGCCGACGACGCCTGGGGCGTGGGCCAGACGCTCGAGTGGGCCACCGCCTCGCCGCCGGTCGCCGGCAACTTCGGTGAGCTCGCCCGGGTGAGCTCGGCCGAGCCCCTGCTCGACATCGCCGACCCGGAGGGTGCTGCCTGATGGCTGCCACGGTCACCACCACCGACCACGCCGCCGACATCGCTCCCTACACGGGGCCCGGCTCGGTCGAGCCGCCGCCGCTCGAGCGGCCCCGCGTGCTGCTCATCGGCACCGCGTTCACCATCGCCGGCATCGCCATGCTGTTCGCCGGGCTGATCGGCATCTACCTGGCCAAGCGGGCCCAGAACCTGGTCACCGTGGGCAGCTGGCTGCCGACCAGCGTCATCATCCCGCTCACCCAGCCCAACATGGCGCTGGCCACCCTGGTCATCTCGGTGGTCACCATGCAGTGGGCGGTCGTCTCCATCAAGAACGACGACCGCACCAACACCTACCTCGCCCTCGGCACCACGCTGCTGCTGGCCTTCGCCTACATCGTCGAGATGGGCTACCTCTACGCCCTCATCCACGCCGACGTCTCCACCATCCCGGGCGTCCTGATCTACGCCATCTCCGGCGCCCACATCGCCATGGTCATCAGCGCCATGGTGTTCATCATCCTCATGGGGTTCCGGGCGCTGGCCGGCGAGTTCACCAGCAAGCAGCACGACGGCATCACCGCTGCCGCCTTCTACTGGCACTCGATGGTCGCGATCTACGCGCTCATCTGGATCTCGATCTTCGTGACGAAGTAGGCCCGAACCCATGTTGCGCTCACGAGCCATCCCCGTCAGCTTCCGCTTCTACATCGGCTTCGCCGTGGCCGCCGTCGTCGGCGCCATGGTCGCCGCGCTGGGCACGAACGACGGCGATCCGATCATCGACCGGGTCATCGGTCCGCTCAGCATCGGCTGGAAGGGCGGCATCGGCGACCACCTGGCCTACAGCGTCCTGCTCGGCGTCGCCGTGGCCGCCAGCTTCGTCGGCATCGTGCTGACCGCGTTCCGGGAGGCCGACGCGTCGGCCGTCGCCCAGGTCGTCGACCTCGAGGCCGCCCCGCTCACCCGGGCCCCGATCGGCGCCAACTACTGGCCGATCGCGTCGGTCTTCGCCCTCGCAGTCGTGCTCATCGGCCTGTCGATCAGCTCGCAGAACCTGGCCATCGCCGGGGGCATCGCCCTCGCGGCCGCCATCCTGATGTGGACCCTGCGGGCCTGGGCCGAGCGGGCCACCGGCGACGAGCGGGCCAACGTGCAGCTCTACCAGCAGATGGTCGAGCCGATCCGGGTGCCGCTGCTGTCGATCATCCTCATCGGCATCGTCGCCATCGGCTTGTCCCGCGTGCTGCTCGCGCTGCCGAACACCAAGTCCTCGGCCGCCGTGTTCGGCGTCGTCGCGCTGGTCTTCCTGCTCGGCGCCATCGGCGTCGCACTCAAGCCCCGCATCAGCCGATCGATCATCGTGCTGCTGGTCTTCGGGCTGGGCCTGGCCATCGTCGTCGGCGGCATCGTCGGCGCCGCGCTGGGCCACCGCGAGTTCCACAAGCACGAGATCGAGCCAGCCGGCCAAGAGGCTCCCGCCGGCGAGGGCAACTGACCGATGGCCTCCGAAGGAGAGTCGATGTCGTCCCCCCAGGATCTGCCGCCGCGGACCTCGACCTTCCGCAAGTGGCTCCAGCGTGTGCTCGTCGCGCTCGTGATCTTCACGATCACGATGGTCTTCCTGCTGATGACCAAGGAGTTCATCTGGGGCGGTCGGGTCGGCCACGAGCTCACCACGCTCGACCCGAAGGGCAAGTTCAGCCACTCGATCCAAGATCTCGTCAACCCGGTCTTCGCCATCGCCGCCTTCGTGTTCGTGGGGGTCATCGGTGGCATCGGGTTCATCGCCTGGAAGTTCCGCGACAAGGGCGAGGACGACGACCACTTCCCGGTGCAGCTGCACGGCAAGACCTCCTTCGAGATCGGGTGGACCCTGCTGCCCGCCGTGGTGCTGGCCGCCGTCGGCGTCTTCACGGTGCTGACCCTGATCGACCTCAACAAGCCGGCGCCCGAGGCCATCCAGGTCGAGGTCTACGGCCAGCAGTGGTGGTGGGGCTTCCACTACGACGTCGACCACGACGGCACCTTCACCAGCCCCGGCGACGTCACCACCGCCACCGAGCTGATCATCCCCGTCGGCCGAGAGGTCGAGCTGCACGTCACGTCCAACGACGTGATCCACAGCTTCTGGATCCCGGCCCTCAACGGCAAGCGTGACGCGGTGCCGGGCCAGACCCACCCGTGGAAGCTCGAGGCCGCCGAGCCCGGCGTCTACCGGGGCCAGTGCACCGAGTTCTGCGGGCTGTCCCACGCCAACATGCGGATGCTCGTGCGGGCCGTGCCCCAGGACGAGTACGACGCCTGGATCGCCAACCAGCAGAAGACCGCGGTCGAGCCGGCCAAGGGCTCACAGGCCGAGCTGGGCAAGAACGTCTTCGTCGGTCAGCTCTGCTCCTCGTGCCACCTCATCAACGGGGTCAACAACGACAAGGTCGAGGGCGACAAGGGCGTCAAGGCGCAGCTCGTCTCGGGCATCGCGCCCGACCTGACGCACTTCGCCACCCGCGGCACCTTCGCCGGCTCGATCTTCAACGTCTACGGCCCGGATCCGTCCACCGCGGCCGATCCCGGCGGCGACGCGGCCGACATCTCGCTGCCAGGAAATCCGGGAGGTGCGCTGGTCGGGGGCGACAGCGCGCCGTACGTGTTCAACGACCCGGCCGTCGAGGCCTGGTTGCGCAACCCGCCCAAGATGAAGCCCGCCTACGCGACCACGCCGACCGTGGTCGACGGGGTGCCGCTGCTGCGGGGCATGCCCAACCTGAACCTCAGCGAGACCCAGATCGATCAGCTCGTCGCCTACCTCAAGACGCTCAAGTGATCCCTCTCCGCCCCCGCACCCCCACGCGATCCGTCGCCGCTGTCACGGAGCACGCCCATGGCCCTCGTTGAGCCCACTCCATCCGGACCCCTTGCGCTGCCGTCCGGCGGCGGCACCGCCGACTTCGAGCCGCTCGGCGTGTTCGCCCGGCCGGTCAAGCCCAAGCGGCCGTGGCGCAACTGGTTGTTCACCGTCGATCACAAGAAGATCGGCATCATGTACGGCTCGGCCGCCATGTTCTTCTTCCTCATCGGCGGGTCCGAGGCCCTGCTGATCCGGGCCCAGCTGTGGGCCCCGCGGGGCAAGCTGCTGTCGGCCGAGCTCTACAACCAGGTCTTCACCATGCACGGCACCACGATGGTGTTCCTGGTGGTGATGCCCATCGGCGCCGCCTTCGCGAACTACCTGATGCCGTTGCAGATCGGCGCCCGCGACGTCGCGTTCCCCCGCATCAACGCGTTCAGCTTCTGGTGCTTCCTGGCCGGTGGCCTCTTCCTCAACTCGAGCTGGCTGTTCGGCGGCGGAGCCGACGGCGGCTGGTTCAACTACGCACCGAACTCCGGCGTCATCTTCTCGCCGGGCCACGGCATCGACTTCTGGAACCTCGGCCTGATCATCACCGGCATCGCCTCGTTGACCGGTGCCATCAACCTGATCGTCACCGTGCTCAACATGCGGTGCCCGGGCATGACGCTCATGCGCATGCCGGTGTTCACGTGGATGACCCTCGTGACGCAGTTCCTGTTGCTGTTCGCCATCCCGGTGCTCACCGCCGCCCAGTTCCTGCTGATGTTCGACCGGCTCTTCGACGCCAACTTCTTCAACGTGAAGTCCGGCGGCAACCCGCTGCTGTGGGAGCACCTGTTCTGGATCTTCGGTCACCCCGAGGTGTACCTGATGATCCTCCCGGCGTTCGGTCTCGTGTCCGAGATGCTGCCGGTCTTCTCCCGCAAGCCGATCTTCGGCTACCCGTTCATCGTGTTCTCGGGCGTGGCCATCGGCTTCATGGGCTGGGGCGTCTGGGCCCACCACATGTTCGTGTCGGGCATCGGCCCGATCTCGGTGACGACCTTCTCGCTGACCACGATGTTCATCGCGGTGCCCACCGGCGTGAAGATCCTCAACTGGACCGCCACCATGTGGGGCGGCAAGTTGAAGTTCAGTACCCCGATGCTGTTCTCGATCGGCCTGGTCACGATGTTCACCATCGGTGGCCTCTCGGGCGTGACCCACGCCGTCGCCCCGGCCGACACCCAGCAGACCGACACCTACTACATCGTCGCCCACTTCCACTACGTGCTCTTCGGTGGCGCCTTCCTGGGCTTCATGGGCGGCATGTACTTCTACTGGCCCAAGCTCTTCGGCTACATGCTCAACGAGACCCTCGGCAAGTGGAACTTCTGGTTCATGCTGCTGGGCTTCAACCTCACGTTCGGGCCGATGCACATCCTCGGCCTGCAGGGCATGTCGCGGCGCATCTACACCTACGACGCGGGCTACGGCTTCGAGATCTGGAACAAGGTCGCCACCGTCGGCGCCTTCACCCTGGCGTCGAGCGTGGCGTTCTTCCTGTTCAACATCTTCTACAGCAAGGCCAAGGCCAAGCACCTGCCGCCCCCGGGCCCGGATCCGTGGGATGCACGCACGATCGAGTGGATGATCCCGTCGCCGGTGCCGGAGTACAACTTCGACCCGATCCCGACCGTCACCCGCGTCGACGACTTCTGGTACCGCAAGTACGCCGAGACCCCGGATCACCGACTCGTGCGCACCCACACCATCGAGGAGGTCGCCCAGAAGGGCGACTCGACCGACGTGCACCTGCCGTCGCCGTCCTACTGGCCGATCGTGCTGGCCTTCGGCCTGCCGATCATCGCCTACGGGCTCATCTACAGCCTCTGGCTGTGCGCCGTGGGTGGAGCCATCGTCGTGACCGCCATCTACGGCTGGGCGCTCGAGCCGCCGGACGCCCCCGGTGGCGCGCACGGTGAGCACCACGAGCCCGACGCCGGCGGCGAGCTGCCGGCCGACGCCGATGCGACCACCGAAGGCGCCGCTGACGATGACAAGGAGGTCGAGACCGTTGGCTGACACCGCAGTCGTCGACCACGATGCCGTGGCGCGCCACGCCCACATCGAGCACGACACCAACACCGGCATCTCCAACACCAAGTTGGGGATGTGGATCTTCCTGGCGTCGGAGTGCCTGCTGTTCGGTGGCCTCATCACCACCTACCTGCTCTACAAGACGCCGATCTCGACCGAGCAGGGACCCGCTCCGCACCAGGTCTACGACATCCCGTTCACCTCGGTCAGCTCGTTCGTGCTGCTCATGAGCTCGCTGACCATGGTGCTGGCCGTCGCCGCCATCGAGCGGGGCGATCACCATCGGGTTGCGCACCTGGCTGGTCGCCACCGCGCTGCTGGGCGCCACGTTCATCGCCGGTCAGATCTACGAGTTCACCGTGTTCGTCGGCGAGGGCATGGGCTACACGACCAGCCGCTCGTCGTCGGCGTTCTACACGCTGACCGGGTTCCACGGCGTGCACGTCACCGTCGGCATCATCATGTTGGTGACACTGGTCCTGCTCTCCTTGCGGGGCAAGATCCCCGAGCACCGATCCGAGACGGTCGAGACCATCGGCCTCTACTGGCACTTCGTCGACGTGGTGTGGATCGTCATCTTCGCCGTCGTCTATCTGATCCCCTAGGAGCTCGTGACCATGGAGACCCAGATCCGCGGCCGACCGCTCGAAGACGATCTCGACCGGCTTCCTCGACGGCGCCCGCAAGAACTACCCCCGCGAGGTCGAGTACGTCCTCGTCGCCATCGCCCTGGCCTTCATCACCGGGCTCGAGATCGCCACCTACGCGGCCCCCGGCTTCCCGCTGTGGAACTGGGGCGAGAGGTTCGGCCTGGTGCTCTTCCTGCTCCTGCTGATGGCGGTGAAGTTCTGGACCGTGGCCTACTTCTTCATGCACCTGAAGTTCGACAAGCCGATCCTGACCCGGCTGTTCTACTCGGGCGTCGCCCTGGCCATCGCGGTCTACGTGGCGGCGATGCTGATGCTCCACGGCTTCAAGGCCGGTCAGCACTGACCTCATGAGCATCCTGGCCGCCGCCGATCCCATCTGGCGGTGGCAGCCGCACCCCGAGGTGTGGCTCTTGATCAGCGGTGCCATCGCCCTGCGGGTCTACGCCGGTCGGGTGGTCGGCCCCAAGGTCGTGCCGGCCGGCACCGCGCCGTTCCGCACCCGCCAGACCGTGGCGTTCATCGCCGGGGTCGCCGTGCTCTGGGTCGCGGCGGACTGGCCGCTGCACGACATCGCCGAGCAGCGCCTCTACTCGGCCCACATGCTGCAGCACCTGCTGCTGACGATGATCGTGCCGCCCCTGTTCTGGCTGGCCACGCCGGAGTGGCTCGCCCGGCTGGTCGTCCGCGACGACGGACGGGGCAAAGAGGTGCTGTCGCGCCTGGCCAAGCCGGTGCCGGCGCTGGTGATCTTCAACCTGCTCAACCTGCTCACGCACTGGCAGTGGATGGTCACCACGGCGGTGCAGAACGGTCCGTTCCACTTCTCCGTGCACGTGGTCATGGTGTCGGCCGCGTTCGTGATGTGGATCCCGATCTGCGGGCCGTGGGTCGAGTACCGCCTGTCGATGCCGGGGCAGATGGTCTACCTGTTCCTGATGTCGGTGTTCCCGACGCTGCCGGCGGCGTGGTTGGCCAACTCGGACTCGGTCGTCTACACGGTCTACGACCACGACCCCCGGCTGTGGGGCATCAGCGCCCTCGACGACCAGGTGATCGCCGGCATGGTGATGAAGCTGCTCGAGGTGGTCTACCTCTGGGTCATCATCACGACGATGTTCTTCACGTGGGCCGCCCGCCACCTCGAGGCCGACCGCCTCGGCATCATCGACGTCGACGAGCACGCGCTGATGGTGGGTGGCCCTCAGGAATCGGTCGACTCTGCCCCCCGGCCCTGAGCGCACGGCGCTCGAGGGGTCACTCCCAGCGGAAGAGGCGGGCCGCGGCGATGGGCGCGGCGACGGCCCAGACGACGAGCACGATCCAGTCGTGGGGGCGGGCCGAGACCGACGAGTCGAACGCGGCCTGCATCAGCCGGGCCAACGGTGCGGCGGGCAGCAGCTCGGCCACGAACCGGATGGCGGCGGGCAGCTTCGTGAGCGGGATGATCATGCCGCCGAGCAGCAGCAGCACGAGGTAGAGCCCGTTGGCCGCGGCCAGCGTCACGGTGCCCTTGAGGGTGCCGGCCATCAGCAGGCCGATGCCGGCGAAGGCTGCGGTGCCGAGCAGGTAGGCGGGGATCACGAGCGCGATGCGGCCGTCCGGATCCCACCCCAGGGCCAGCGCGGTCGGCACCAGCACGATCACCTGCACCAGCTCGATCGCCAGCACCATGGTGACCTTGGCGGCGATGAGGCGCGGTCGGCCCAGAGGCGTGCTGCCCAGTCGCTTGAGCACCTTGTACTGGCGCTCGAACCCGGTGCCGATGCCGAGGCTCACCATGGCGGTGGACATGACCGCCAGGGCCAGCACCCCGGGGGCGAGGAACGTGACCGGATCGTCGACCCCCGCCGGCTTCGGCAGCACGTCGACCAGCGAGAAGAACACCAGCAGCAGCAGCGGGATGCCGATGCTGACCAGCAGCTGCTCGCCCTGGCGCAGGCTGAGCGACAGCTCCATGCGGGTCTGGGCCGCGTACGCCTTCATCGTCCCGCCCCGCCTGGTCGCCCTGGTCGTCCCGGTCCTCGCCGACGAGCTCGCCGACCCGAACCGGTAGCCCGATCGGTACCCAGAGGTTCCGATCCGGCTACCGGTTCGGAGGCGGCGGCCGACTCGGTCAGTCGCAGGAACACGTCCTCGAGGCGCTGGCGGCCGGCCCGGAGGTCGCCGAGGGCGAGGTCGCGCTCGGCCAGCCAGCTGGTGAGCGCGGCGATGGCGGTCGGGGTCGGTTCGCCGTCGACCCGGTACTCCCCCGGGGCCACCTCGACCACGGGTGCCCCGACGGCCGACCCGAGCGCGACGACGTCGAGCCCGGCCGCCGCGCCGAAGCGGATCTCGTCGCGCTGGCCCGAGGAGGTCAGCTCGGCCGGCGAGCCGGCGGCCAGCACCCGCCCGTGGTCGATGATGATCACGTGGTCGGCCAGCCGCTCGGCCTCGTCGAGGTCGTGGGTCGTCAGCAGCACGGTGACGCCGGTGGTGCGCAGCTCGGCGATCACCCGGCGGATCAGCTGGCGGCCGCTCGGGTCGATGCCCGAGGTCGGCTCGTCGAGGAAGGCCACCTCGGGTCGTCCGACCAGGGCGAGGGCCAGGGACAGCCGTTGCTGCTCGCCCCCGGACATGCTCTTCCAGGTGGATCGGCGATGGTCGGCCAGGCCGACCCGCTCGAGCAGCTCGTCGGGATCGACGGGGTCGTCGTAGTACGACGCGAACAGCTGCAGCACCTCGTGGGGACGGGCTGCGGTGTAGATGCCCCCGTCCTGCAGCATCACGCCCATGCGGCGGGTGAGCTCGTGGTGGTCGGTCGCGGGGTCGAGGCCGAGCACGCGGACCCGCCCCGAGGTCGCCGGCCGGTAGCCCTCGAGGGTCTCGACGGTCGACGTCTTGCCGGCACCGTTCGGCCCGAGCAGGGCCACCACGGTGCCCGGGGCGGCCACGAACGACAGGCCGTCGACCGCGGTGTGCTCGCCGTAGCGGATCGTGAGCCCGTCGACCTCGATCGCAGGGCCGGCGGGGGTCGACGACACGCCCGGACGCTACCGCCGCTCATGGCCCCGATCCCAACCGCCCGACGCAACCCTGTCGAGTCGGCGGGGAGCGGCACAGTAACTTGCTGCCATGCTCGACGTCCGCCGCTTCCGCACCGAGTTCGACGTGGTCCGGGCCGGGCTGGCCCGGCGGGGCGACGACCTCTCGTCGCTCGAGCGGGTCCGCACCCTCGACGAGCGCCAGCGCGAGCTGGCCGCCGAGCGCGACGACATCCGGGCCCGGGTCAACCAGATCTCGAAGGAGATCGGCCTGCTCCGACGCGACGGCGAGGTCGAGGCGGCCGAGGTGCTGCAGATCGAGAGCAAGTCGTTGGGCGAGCGCGAGCGGGTGCTCGACGAGGAGACCGGTGTGGTCTCGGCCGAGCTCCGCGACCTGCTGCTGCGCATCCCGAACGTGCCGGCCGTCGACGCGCCCGACGGGGCCGGCGAGCAGGACAACGTCATCGTCCGCACCGACGACGTCGACGCCGACAGCTACCTCGAGCACCAGCGCGTGCCCCACTGGGACATCGGTGCCGAGCTGGGCATCCTCGATCTCGAGCGGGGGGCCAAGGTCTCGGGCTCGATGTTCGTGATGTTCCGCGGTCCCGGGGCCACGCTGCAGCGGGCGCTCTGCCAGCTCGCGCTCGACCGCAACGCCGACCTCTACGAGGAGATCCGGCCGCCGAGCCTGGTGCTGACCAGCACGCTCACCGCCACCGGCCAGCTCCCCAAGTTCGCCGACGACGCCTATCACCTCGAGCGCGACGACCTCTGGGCCATCCCGACCGCCGAGGTGCCCCTGACCTCGGTGGCCATGGACGAGATCCTCGACGAGGCCGAGCTGCCGAAGCGGCTGATGGCCTACTCGCCCTGCTTCCGGCGCGAGGCCGGTTCGGCCGGGCGGGACACCCGTGGCCTGCTGCGGGTCCACGAGTTCGACAAGGTCGAGCTGCTCGCCTACGCCACGCCCGATCAGGCCCCCGACATGCTCGACGAGATCCTCGAGCGGGGTGTCGGGCTGATCCGCGACCTCGGCCTGGCCCATCGCATCCTCGACATCTGCACGGGCGACATGGGCCAGTCCCACCACCGCTCGTTCGACATCGAGGTCTTCTCGCCCGGCGTCGGGCAGTGGCTGGAGGTGTCGTCGGTGTCGTGGTTCGGCGACTACCAGGCCCGCCGGGCCAACATCCGCTACCGCCCCCGCCCGCTCGACGGCGACGACAAGGGCAAGGGGCGCGGCACCGAGATGGTGCACACGCTCAACGGGTCGGCGCTGGCCGTGCCCCGGGTCTGGGCCGCGCTGGTCGAGACCCATCGCCAGCCCGACGGCTCGGTGCGGTTGCCCGAGGTGCTGTGGCCCTACATGCGGGGCGCCACGACGCATCGGGCCGCGGGCGGTCTGAGCGGTGGTCGCTCCGGGGATGGAGTCGCCGCCGGTCGCCCGGCGCCGGGTGCGCTGGGGCGCGGTGGCCGGCGTGGTGGTGTTCGCCTACGTCCTCGTGCTGTCGCTCGTGCTCGTCGGCATCGGCGACCGCAACCGCTTCAACCGCTGGGCCGGCCTGGTGCACAGCATCGGCGGGCGCATCGTGCTGGCCCTGGTGGTGCTGGCCGCGCTGTTCCACACCTTCGACGGGCTGCGGCGCCTGCTGGTCGAGGTGGCTCCGACCGCTCGGGCGCCACGACGTCCGGCTGCGGGCCGGCGTGCTGTTCCTGACCTGGGCGCTGGCCATCCCGGCCGGCGTGATGATCGTCGGGCCCTGGGTGTCGGAGACGTTCCGATGACCGCCCCGTCGTCGACGGAGCGTCCGCCGCCTCGCCGGAGACCGAGGTGCGCAGCTGGGCCTGGCACGCCCTGCAGGTCAGCGCCTGGCTGCTGGTGATCGCGCTGCCCATCCACCTCTGGTCGATCTGGATCGCCCACGACGCCGGCGACTTCGGGGTGGCCACCTTCGTCGACCGTTGGCACTCGACCGGGTGGCGGGTGTTCGACTGGGCCTTCCTCGTGCTGGCGCTCGTCCACGGCGGCATCGGGCTTCACGGGCGTGCTGACGTCGCTGACCCGCAGCGAGACCGTGCGCACCGTGATCATCGTCGTGATCGGGGTCGTGCTCACGGTGCTGGCCCTGCTCGTGTCGGCCACGATCTTCTCGTTCGACATCTCCTGACGGCGGGCGGTTGACTCTGCCCATGGATCTCGACGCGCTCCGGGCCCAGTTCCAGGCCCACGGCCTGGCCGAGCACGAGGTCGACGCCGACCCCGGCGTGCAGTTCGGTCGGTGGTTCACCGAGGCCCGGGAGGCCGGCATCCACGAGCCCGAGGCCATGGTCCTGTCGACGGCCACGGCCGACGGCACGCCCGTCGTCGCGCCACGTGCTGCTGCGGGGCTGGTCGCCCGACGCGCTCTCGTTCTTCACGAACTACGACAGCCAGAAGGGGCAGGAGATCGAGGAGAACCCATCGGTCGCCGTCTGCTTCCCCTGGAACATCCTCGGGCGCCAGGTCCGGATGGCCGGTCGGGCCGAGCGCACGTCGACCCAGGCCTCCGACGACTACTTCGCCACCCGGCCCCGCGGCGCGCAGATCGGGGCGTGGGCCTCGCCGCAGAGCTCGGTGCTGGCCGACCGGGCCGAGCTCGAGGCCCGGGTGGCCGAGGTCGAGGCCCGCTTCGACGGGGTCGAGGTGCCCCGGCCGCCCAACTGGGGCGGCTACCGGATCGTCGGCCGACGAGTGGGAGTTCTGGCAGGGCCGGCCGTCCCGGCTGCACGACCGCATCCGCTACCGGCGTGACGTCGCGGCGGCGGCGGGCTGGATCATCGAGCGGCTCTCGCCCTGACCGGCTCGACGGCTCAGGGCAGCAGGCGCAGCACCTGCTCGCCGACCAGGTCGAGGTGCTCGAGGTCGCTCAGGTCGAGCACCTGGAGGTACATCCGCTGGGCCCCGGCCTCGGCGAACGCGGCGATGGTGTCGAGCACCTCGGCCGGCGACCCGGCGAGCGCGTTGACCTTGAGGTCGTCCTCGAGCGATCGGCCGATGGCGCCCGCCCGCCGCTCCTGCTCCTCGTGGGACTCGCCGCAGCACAGCACCTGGGCCGACGAGAAGATGAGGTCGCCCGGGTCGCGGCCGATCTCCTCGCAGGCCTGACGGACCCGCCCGACCTGATCGGCGAAGTCCGGGACCCGGGCGAACGGCACGTTGAACTCGCTGGCGTAGCGCGCCGCCAGACGGGGGGTGCGCTTCGGCCCGAACCCGCCGATGATGATCGGAGGGCCGCCGGCCTGCACGGGCTTGGGCAGGGCCGGCGAGCCGACCACCGTGTAGTGGCGGCCCTCGAAGGAGTACTGCGAGTCGAGCGGCGCCCGCCACATGCCGGTGATGATCTCGAGCTGCTCCTCGAGCCGGTCGAAGCGCTCGCCCAGCGGCGGGAACGGGATGCCGTAGGCGGTGTGCTCGTCGTCGAACCAGCCGGCGCCGAGGCCGAGCTCGACCCGCCCGTCGCTCATGTCGTCGACCTGGGCCACGGCCACCGCGAGCGGACCGGGCAGCCGGAAGGTCGCCGAGCAGACCAGGGTGCCGAGCCGGATGGTCGAGGTCTCGCGGGCGATGGCTCCGAGGGTGACCCAGGTGTCGGTGGGGCCGGGCAGGCCGCTCATCGCCCCGATCTTGAGGTAGTGGTCCGAACGGAAGAACGCGTCGAAGCCGAGCTCCTCGGCCCGCTGGGCGACGGCGAGCTGGGTGGCGTAGGTGGCCCCTTGCTGGGGCTCGATGAACACGCGGAGTTCCATGGCGCAGGAGGCTACCGACCCCACACCCCTCCCGTTCTTTGTGGAGTTCGCGTCGCAGGGCGTGGCGAACTCGACAAAGAACGGGTTGAGGTCAGGGTGGGGGCGACCAGGCGTCGGCGGCGTCGGCGAGGGCGGCGATGAGCGCCTCGGTGTGGGGCGGGTGCGCGTCGTCGCCGTGCTCGGCCCGGAAGTCGGCCCAGAACGGCCCCAGGCCGCGGACCCGGGGTGGCAGCTCGAGCTGCACGCCGGCGTGGCGGGGCCGGTTGACCGGGTTGTCGGGGTGCAGGCCGCGGAGCTCACGGGGGATGCGGTCGAGGTCGTCGACGACGTCGAAGTCGGGGAGCGCGCCCTGCAACCGGACTCCCGACGTGGCGGCCGAGGTCGCGGTTCTGCCCGCCGACCAGCAGCGTGGTGAACATGTCCGGTCGGCCGAACCCGTGCACCGCGACGGCCACCTCGACGTGGTCGAGGAACGCGGCCAGCAACGGCGAATGGGCCGGATCGATCTCGGTCGACGGCAGGTGCCACCGGAACCCCGGCGGCTGCACGACGGCGTACACGGAGGCCCCGCTCCGTTCGGCGGCGGCCAGCGCGATGGCGTCGGTCTTCTGCTCGAGGGATCCGCCGTGGAACGCCATGAACCCGAACGACGAGCGGAGCGTGCTGATCTCCTCGACCCCCGGATGCGCCAGCAGCTCGTCGAACATGCCCTGCGACCGTACCGCTGCCCGCCGGGTCAGGGTTCGGGGCGGCGCCGGGTGCCCATCGTGAGCGCGACGACCACGCCGACAGCGGCCGCCAGCAGGATGCCGAGGCGCACCGGGCCGACCTGCTGCACCCAGTTGCTGATCGAGGCGTTCCAGTCGAACACGACCTGCGCGGCGCCCCCGCCCGAGGTCTCCCCGGTGCGCACCCGCAGCTCGTACCAGCCGTAGTAGGCGACGTAGAGCCCGGCCACCACCAGCAGCACGCCGGAGATCTTGTAGACGTAGGGCAGCACCTTGCGAAGGTTCCGTACCAGCGAGTGCTTGGCCAGCGCGAGCGCGACGGTCAGGGCGATCAGCACGACACCCATGCCCAGCCCGTAGGCCAGGAAAGCGGCGACACCGGAGGCGAAGTTGGCGTCGGTGAAGCTCGGTGCCACCGCGGCGATGAACAGCGGGATCGTGCACGACAGCGACACGAGGGCGTAGGAGACGCCGAACACGAACACCGAGAGGAGCTGGCTGCCCTCGCGCTGGCGCGGGGTGGGGATGCGCAGCGCGAAGGATCGCCCGGCCAGCAGCGCGATGCCGAGCCCGACCAGCGCGAAGCCGAGCACGATGGTGACCCACGGCAGCCAGTCCTGCAGCGAGCTCAGCGCCCCGTCGAGCAGGATGCCCAGCAGCCCGAACACCACCAGGAACCCGGCGGTGACGGTGGAGCCGATGACGAGCGCGTGCAGCACGCTGCCCCGCGTGTCGTCGTCGGCCTCCTCCAACCCGAGGAAGAACGACAGGTAGGCCGGGAGCATGGCGAACCCGCACGGGTTGACCGTCGCCACCATGCCCACCCCGAAGGCGTAGGCGAGCGGAGCGTCGATCACGACAACAGGTCCTGCTGGATCCAGTTCTGCAGCTCGTCGGCCGAGACCGCGCCGCTGTGGATGCGGGCGATCGTCCCGTCGGCCCGGACGAGCACCGTGGTCGGCAGCAGGGCGCTCTGCAGTTCGCCGATCAGCTTCGACTGGGGATCGCTGACGAGGTCGTAGGTGATGCCGGCTTGCGCGGCGAAGGGCCGTCCGCCCTCGACGTTGTCACCGCTGTCGACCCCCACGAACGCGACCTCGGTCCCACCGCCTGGTGCACCCGTTCCAGGGCGGGCATCTCCGTGCGGCAGGGCACGCAGTTGACGGCCCAGAAGTTCACGACCGCGGGCCTCCCGGCGTAGTCGGCCAGTGAGACCGGCGACCCGTCGAAGCGGATGAGGGCGAGGTCCGGGAACGGCTTGCCGACCAGCGCGCCCGCAGTGGGGAGCAGGGGGTTCACGGGCTCGGTGAGGTTCGGGTCGAGCTGGGCGACGTCGTCCTTGGACCCTGACGACGGGCTGCCGACGGCCTGGAACGCGGCGATGCCCAGCACGACGATGGCCAGGGCGATGGCGAACCAGACCCCACGGGGCAGCCGTCGACGGGGCGCGCCCGGGCCGGACGCGGGTTCGGGGCGCGATCGTCGCTGGGCAGGGTCTCCATAGGGCGCCGGAACGGCTCCCCGACGGTACCGCCGGGTCCCCAGCCAGCGACAGCGGGCCACCGCCCGCCACTCTGAAGGCTCTGCCTCCCGGATTCCGTGAGGCCGGTCCTTCAGAGTGGGGTGGGGCGGGTCAGGTCGTGGGCTGGAGGAGCTCGAGGCGGTTGCCGAACGGGTCGTCGACGTAGCGCTGGTCGTAGCCGTCGAGCCCGCCCTCGACCCGCACCTCGTGGCCGGCGGCCTCGAGCCGTACGGCCAGCGTCGGGCAGGTCGTCGACGAGCAGCGCCGGATGGGCCTTGCGGGCCGGTCGGAAGTCGGCCTCGACGCCCAGGTGCAGCTTCACGCCGGGACCCTCGAACCAGCAGCCGCCCCGCACGGCCAGGTGCGGGGGCTTGGGCACGTTGACCAGCCCGAGCAGGGCCTCGTAGAAGGCGACGGCCTCGGCCTCCCGCTCGGGCGGCATGGCCAGCTGCACGTGGTCGATGGCGACGATGGTCACGGCGGGAAGTGTACGGGTCGAGTGGTGGTGAGGCCCCGGCGCCGGGCCGCTCCGGGGGGACGGGCGGCCCGGCGTGCTCCGGGGCAGATGGGCCTCTCCCCATCGCCGGCCCGGCCGAACTGCTGCGGGCGGACGTCGGGGGAGGAGTGGTGGTTACGCGGTGCGCAACCGGACCTGGGACTGCAGGTGCTCGGGGATCGGGATCTCCGGCAGGAAGTCCTCGGGACGGGGGTTCTTGGGCGGGCGGCCCCGACGCCGCTTGGTCGCCAGGATCCGTCCGTTGAGGAACAGCTGACCGCCCCAGACGCCCCACGGCTCGCGCCGCACCATCGCGCCTTCGAGGCACTCGTTCATCACCGGGCAACCGGCGCAGATCGACTTGGCCCGAGCGATGTCCTGGAGCTCTTCCGAGAAGAACACACCGGACAGCGACGCCTCGCCGTCACGGCACTGCGCCTCGTCCCACCAGTCCTGGTTCAACTGCTCACTGCTCAGCGGCGCCAACATGTGGGCTGCCCTTCCTGTGCGGCCGGCCTCTCCGAAAGGCGGCCTCTGGATGTTCGGTGTCGGTCGGGGGTGGTCTGGTCGGGTGCTGCTGTGGTGCGGGTGCTGCGGTGCTCCCGGCGAGAAGGTGGCCCCAGAAAGCAGAAAGGCCGCCGGGAGAATCCCGGCGGCCTTTCGGAGTGCTTCTCTTCGTGTGAGCGGGGGCTCAGGGCGAAGACTCCTTGGGGCGCCGGGAGGGCTTGGAGGTGTCGAACACGTCGGCCGAGGTCTGGTTGACCGGTCGGATCGACTCGTCGACGTGCCACGGGTAGGCGGCCATGGCGCAACCCGCGTGATGGCGCGGCGCTGCGGCGTTGGCCTGGAGGCCTGCCGTGGCGAGCGTGCGCTTCATCAGAGGGTTCCCCTTGCGAGTGGTCGGATCGTGCTGGTGCTGCTTCCCCCTGCACGCCCACCGAAGGTGGCGCGTGCAGCGGGGACCATCGCACCATGTCGCTCCGAGGTCCGTCAACTGATTTACGTCACAAAACTCGGGATTGGTCGGGAATCGAGCGTTCTCCGGCCGGATCCGAGCACTTCGGTAGGGTCCTCGCCATGGCTGAACCCGGGGCTGACCGGCTGCTCGACCTCCCGGCCGAGGGCCGTCGGTTCGTCACCACCCGGCCGGCCCGCTTCGGCGACCTCAGCCCCGGCGGCCGGCTGCGGCTCGACGCCATCGCCCGCTACGTGCAGGACATCGCCAGCGACGACACCACCGATGCCGGTCTGGAGAACGACATGGCCTGGGTCGCCCGGCGCACCGCGGTCGAGGTCCACGTCACGCCGGGGTTCCGGGAGCCGCTGACCCTGACGCACGTTCTGCTCGGGCTCCGGTGGGCCGGTGGGCCGAGCGTCGGGTGTCGATCACCGGCGAGCAGGGCGCGTCGATCGAGACCGTCTCGCTGTGGGTGCACCTCGACGCCGAGTCGGGCCGTCCGACGCCGCTGCCCGTCGACTTCCACGAGATCTACGGCTCGGCCGCGGCCGGTCGCACCGTGTCGGCCCGCCTGCAGCACCCCTCCGACGTGCCGCCCGACGCCGATCGCCTGCCGTGGGCCGTGCGCTTCACCGACTTCGACCTGCTCGGCCACGTGAACAACGCCGCGACCTGGGCCATGGTCGAGGAGGCGCTGGCCGCCCGCCGCAGCCTGCGTCCGCCCTTCCGGGCCGAGCTCGAGTACCGGCTGCCCATCGAACGCGGCGACCCGTCGAGATCGCCACCGTCGACCACCCCGACGGCTCCCTCAGCCTCTGGATGACCGAACCCGAATCGCCAGGGTCCGACACTCCCCGCCTCTACGCCACGGCGACGCTGCGACCGCTGGTGTGAAGGCCGGTGCCCGGCGTGCGGAGCGGAGCGGAGCAGCTCCACCGAATCGCACCAGATGGGCGAAGCCCGCCCGCAGCGAGCTTGCGAGCGAGGGCACAGAGAGGCGAGCTTGCGAGCCGAGATCTAGTCAGTTGGATTCATCACTCGCCCGAGGAAGAGGGGTTCGCTCGTGGGGCGGTCGATGACCATGACGAGGAACGGGCGGTCGACCCGCAGGGTGGTGGTCGTCACCGGCCGGGCCGGGGGTTTGGAGGGGATGACGGTGGTGGCCGAAGCCTCGGTGCCCTCCTCGTCGACCGACAGGAACGCCTGGTGGGGGAACTCGGAGATGGCGAGGGCCTCGTCGGTCGTGATCCCCGTGAAGTCGGCCTGGCTCACGTTGAACGCCGTCGGGGCGCCGATCTCGGAGATGGGGTCGTCGAGATCGCCCTGGGTGGTGAAGGCGAACCGGGGGAGCTGGAGGTCGAGCGAGGTCGACCGCATCATGCCGACCACACGCTGCAGCTCGGGCCCGTCGAAGCCGGCCTCGACCTCGTCGAAGCGCCCGGCGTCGGGCACGAGCACGATCATCTCGAGCTGGCGGCCGAGGTAGGGCAGGGCTGCGGCCTGCCACCCGTCGCTGCTGGCGTAGAGCAGGCCGGTGGGGGCGGCCACGCTCATCATGGTGGCCCGGGTCGTGGTGCCGTCTCGAAGGGTGAACGGCGCCGGGGCGGTGAGGCTGGCGTCGAACGGGATGTCCCACGGGGCCTGCAGCGCGGCCGCTTCGGTGGCCACGAGCCGCGTGGTGTCGGTGATCGCGCCGCGGGGGACGAGCTCCTCGATGGTCCCCTTGGTCTGGTCCCGGATCCAGCTGTTGATCGCGTCGCGTGAGGCGTTGGGGTCGGAGCGGAAGTCGACCACCCGCATCCCGGTGCCGAACGAGCGGGCGAGCGTGTCGAGGAACGGCTGCTCGAACCGGGTGTCCTTCTGGCCCCAGAGGGCGACCGGGATCTCCAGTGCCACCCGGCCCTTGCGCACCTCGCTCGTCTGCTCGCCGGATCGCTCGTCGAGCATCTGGTCGAGCGCGTTGAGCCCGGCGTCGAGATCGACCCCGGGCGTCACGTGCTGCACGGTGGCGAGCTGGTCGGCCGTCGTGCCTTCCGCCCCGGCGCCGGCCATGGCCAGCGTGACGGACACGCCGTAGGGCGAGAAGGCGAAGTTCTGGTTGCGTCCGGCCAGCGCGTGGTACAGGTCGGTGCCCAGCGAGGAGTTGGCCAGCACCGTCGGGCCCCACGGCCTCCCGGTCGACGGGATCGCGGGGCTCGTGCGAGCGGACCTCGGTGCCGGTCGACGTGCCGCTGCACGAGGCGAGGCCGAGCGCTCCGACCAGCAGGATCGCGATGATGACCCTGGGGCGGCGCATGCCCCTAGCATGACCGCCCATGCGGGTCAGCGCGACAGATGCCGCGGCTGGCGTGGTCCGGCGGGCTCGGTCCAGTCGACGCGGCGTCCTCACCATCACCCTCGGTACGGGGTGCTGCGAGTCGACCGCACCGTTCCTCTACGAGGACTTCTGGCCGGGTCCGGACCAGGAGCGCGTCGGCGAGGTGGCCGGCGTCGAGGTCTTCGCCCCGGCGTACCTGCGGGCCAGCTACCCGGGGGACGACGGCGTCGTCATCGATCTCTACGAGGGGCCGGCCGAGTCGATGTCGATCGAGACCGAGTGGGGGTGCCGGCTGGTGCTCCGGGGGCTCGGCCTTGATATCGGGGGAGCTTCGACCGATGAGTCCTGCATGGTCCCCCCGGCACCCGCGACGCAACGACGCTCCGCGGCCGAACTCGATGTCGGCCAACGAGTCAAGGGCGAGCTGCCCGAGGCGTTGCGCGGGTTCCGCGTGCGTTGACCTCCCGCGCCCGGCGCACCGGCCGTCGACCCGCGAGCGCCGTCGTTCGCCGCGCTGCTCCTGAGCGGAGCGATCCTGGCCGTCGCCCTCTCGGGCTGCTCGGACTCCTCGGCCACCCCGGCGGGGCCCACCACCACCGACAACGGACTGCCCAGCCTGGTGCTCATCGGTGACTCGATCACCCACCGCTCGGCGGACGTGCTCACCGAGGCGCTGAGCGACCGGTACAACGTCACCATCGTGGCCGACGACGGGCGCACGATCGCCGAGCAGCAGGACGGCGCCAGCGAGGCCGCCCAGTCGTCGCCCGACTACGTCTTCATCAACCTCGGCACCAACGACGCGGTCAAGGGCGTGTCGCTGGCCGACGCCGAGAAGGGCCTGGTCGACATGGCCGCCAAGTTCCCGGATGCGTGCGTCGCCTTCGCCACCATCAACAAGAACACGACGATCCCCGTCTACAACGCCAAGGCGTCGGCGCTCAACGACTTCCTGTTCGCCAACGCCAAGCACATCGCCGACTGGAACGCCATCGTCACCAAGGGCTACATGCAGCGCCAGCCGGTGGTGCTCGACGGCCTGCATCCCAACGAGGAGGGCAAGGCCCAGTACGCCCAGATCATCTCCGACGCCCTCGACACCTGCCCGAGCCGAGCGCCGAGTCCCTGAGCGATCGTGCTCCCGTAGTCTCGGGGCATGCGCTACGTGGAGGTCAACGGAGCCCGGGTCTCGGCCATCGGCGTCGGCACCTGGCAGTTCGGCTCGAAGGAATGGGGCTACGGACCCGAGTACGCCCGCACGACGGCCGCCGCCATCATCAACCGGGCGCTCGACCTCGGGGTCAACCTGGTCGACACCGCCGAGATCTACGGCATGGGGGCCTCGGAGCGGATCGTCGGTGAGGCCATCGCCTCGCGGCGCGAGCAGGTGTTCGTGGCCTCGAAGGTGTTCCCGATCGTGCCGATCTCGCCGGTGGTCGAGTGGCGGGCCGTCGAGTCGGCCGTCCCGCCTCGGCGTGTCGACCATCGACCTCTACCAGGTGCACTGGCCCAACCCGCTGTTCCCGAACCGGCCGGCCATGCGCGCGCATGCGCCGCCTGCAGCAGATCGGCCTCGTCGACCACGTCGGGGTGAGCAACTTCAACCTCGTGCAGTGGCGGCTGGCCGAGCGGCTGCTGGGTGGTCGGGTGCTCACCAACCAGGTGCAGTACAGCCTGGCGGCCCGCAAGCCCGACATCGAGCTCGTGCCGTGGGCCCAGGCCAACGAGCGGATCGTGATCGCCTACAGCCCGCTGGCCCAGGGCCTGCTCGGCGGTCGCTACGACGTGGACAACCCGCCGCCTCCGGGCGTGCGGGCCAACAACGCGCTGTTCCTGCCGGACAACCTCGAGCGGGCCCAGCCCCTGCTCACCGCCCTGCGCGAGATCGCCGCCGCCCACGGGGCCACCCCGGCCCAGGTGGCGCTGGCCTGGGTGATCCGCCGGCCCAACGTCGTCGCCATCCCCGGAGCCAGCTCGGTCGAGCAGCTCGAGGCCAACGTGGCCGCCGCCGACCTCGACCTCACCGATGCCGACGACGCCCGGCTCACCGCCGAGAGCGACGCCTTCTCGCCGACCCGTGGCGTCGCCGCCCTGCCCGGCCTCATCTCGGCTCGCCGCGCCGCCTCCTCCGACGCACCCGACGCACCCGACGTGCCCGACGCGGCACCGAGCCCGCCCGAGGCCTGACCACCACCCGAACTGGTGATGGATCAGGCGGGGGCGGGAGCCGGTGGCGCCGCGGCGGCGGCCGCGTCCTTGGCGTCGAGCGCGGCGACGGCGGCGTCGAGCATGCGGGCCGAGCAGCCGGCCATGGCCACCGGGGGCACGGCCTCGTCGACGATGAGCTGGGCGATGGCCCGGAAGGCCTCGGCCGCGGGGCCGTCGCCGAGGGCGATCGGCTCGCCGGCGTCGCCGCCGGCGGCCACGGTGGCCTCGATCGGGATCTGGCCGAGCAGGGGCACGCCGGCATCGCGGGCGAGCGTCTCGCCGCCGCCCGAGCCGAACAGGGCGTACTCGGTGCCGTGGTCGCACTGGAACGAGCTCATGTTCTCGATGACCCCGGCGATGCGCAGGTAGCTCTTGCGGGCCATGTTGGCGGCGCGGATGGCCACCTTCTGGGCGCTGACCGCCGGCGTGGTCACGATGATCATCTCGGCCCGGGGCAGCATGCGGGCCAGGCCCATCTGCACGTCGCCGGTGCCCGGCGGCATGTCGATGAGCAGGTAGTCGAGGTCGCCCCAGGCGACGTCCTCGAGGAAGTGCTGCACGGCCCGGTTGAGCATGAGGCCCCGCCACATCAGCGCCGACTCCTCGTCGTCGACGAGCAGGCCCATCGACACGACCTCGAGCCGACCGGCCCCGACGACCTTGGTGTTGGGGACGATCTTCTTCTCGCCGGTCTTCGAGCCCTCGAGCCGGCCCTCGACGCCCGAGCATGCGGGGGATCGAGAAGCCCCAGATGTCGGCGTCGAGCACGCCGACGGTGAAGCCGGTGGCGGCCAGCGCGGCGGCCAGGTTGACGGTGACCGACGACTTGCCGACGCCGCCCTTGCCCGAGGCGATGGTGATGACCCGGGTGGTGGCCGGGATCATGGTGTCGGGGGCGTTCTCCTTGACGTTCCAGCGGGCCTTGGCCATGGCCGCGGCCTTCTCGTCGGGGGTGAGCTCGGTCCAGTCGAGGGTCACCTTGGTCACGCCCGGCAGCGACTCGACCCGGGCTCGGATGTCGCGCTGGATCTGGGCCCGCAGCGGGCAGCCGGCGGTGGTCAGGGCGATGGTGACGACGACCTCGCCGTCGGGCGACACCGTGGCTCCCTTGGCCATGCCCAGCTCGACGATGTCGCTGCCCAGCTCGGGGTCGATGACGCCGCGGAGCAGTTCGATGATGTCGTGAGGCGGTGGGAAGGGGCACGAGCAGGCATTTTACCGGGATCGGCCGTGTAATCTTGTCTGGTGCCGTCCGCCACACCACGCCTCGACATCCTGAAGGCGCTCGGAGACAACACGCGGTACGCGATCTACCTCGAGCTGGCCCGATCGCCGCTGCCGTTGTCGACGGCCGAGGTGGCCGACGTGCTCGATCTGCACGTCAACACCGTACGGCCGCACCTCGAGCGCATGCGTGACGTCGGGCTGCTCGACGTGCGCAGCGAGGCCAGCGGCGGCGTGGGCCGGCCGCAGCACCTCTACTCGCTGGCCGCCGACGCGCCGGCGCTCGGGCTCGAGCCGTCGCCGTTCCCGATGCTGGCCCGGGTGCTGCTGGCCGCCGCCGGCGAGGCCGGCCTCGACCCGGAGGAGCTGGCCGACGCCGGCCGCGACCAGGGTCGGGCCGACGCCCGGGCCTGGCCCGACGACACCGAGCCGATCGAGGCGCTGATCGTCGAGCAGGCCCGGCTGGGGTTCGACCCCGAGGTGGTCGACCTCGACGACGGCGCGGTCATGGCCTTCGCCCACTGCCCCTTCCGCGACGCTGGCCGAGGCCCATCCCGACCTGGTGTGCCGCCTGCACTGCGGCCTGGTCGAGGGCCTCGTCGGCGAGCTGGGCGGGGCCGAGGTCGTCCGCTTCCACCCCCTCGTCGACCGCACGCCCTGCCAGGTCGAGCTGGCCCGATCCGCCCCCTGAAGTGCCCCGTTTCGCCCGTTCCCGCTAGCCTGCTCATGTCGCACCGCACCCAGGAGGACCATCCGTGATCGCACTGACCGACAACGCCGCCGTCAAGGTGAAGGACCTCATCACCCAGGAGGGCAACGACGAGCTCATGCTGCGCGTCGCGGTCCGTCCCGGCGGGTGCTCCGGCTTCAGCTACGAGATGTTCTTCGACACCGACAAGGACGGCGACGATCTCATCACCGAGTACTCCGGGGTGAAGGTCGTGGTCGACCCGTCCAGCGCCCAGCTGCTCAACGGGGCCACGCTCGACTACAGCGACGGCCTGCAGGGTGCCGGGTTCGCCATCGACAACCCCAACGCCCAGAAGACCTGCGGCTGCGGCAACTCCTTCAGCTGACCCGCCGCACCCGCGGCGCGTAACCGCGATCGCACCGATGCCGCCTCGCGGGCGGCATCGGTCGTCTTCGGCCGCGTCAGGCCGCCTTCGAGAGCGAGGCGTCGAGGTCGGTGGCGTCGAAGATGTAGTCGAGCCGGTCGACGATCGTGCCGGTGGCGTCGGCCACGTAGAGCGACGGCTCGTAGGTGAGCCCGTAGGCGTCGACGGCCGGGGTCAGCGTGGCCGCCTGCAGGTCCTTGACCGCCTCGGCGTTCGTGTAGACCTCGGCGTGCACGAACTGCATCTCGGGGTGCTGGCCGGCCGCCGTGATCAGCAGGTCGAGCACCGGCCCGCACACGCCGATCTGGCAGAACTCCGGCGTGGAGATCAGCAGGGCGGTGGGCTTGCCGGTGGCCAGGGCCTGGGTGAGCGTCTGGGTGTGGAACGGGCAGGTGCCCGACGGCCGGGTGCAGATCGGGGTGACGCCCTTGGCGTCGGTGACCGTCGGGGTCTCGACCGGCACCATCTTCGCCCCGATCGGCACGAGCTTGGTGGCGCTCGGGTCGAACACGGAGAACGCCTGGGTCGACTGCTTGCCGTCGATGGTGGTCACGGCCTGGTAGTTGCCGGCGGTGTCGAACGTGGTGATGAGCGGGAAGTAGCCGATCGGCACGCCGTCGGTGTGGCTGGAGACGGTGCTGACCGGCGTGGTGGCGTTGCCGTCCTTGGTGATCTGGAAGCTGAGCGTGTCGGGCACGGTGGCCGAGTAGCTGCCGTCGGGGCCGAGCATGCCGAAGGTCAGGCGCTGCGGGCTGCCGGTGATCAGGTACGGGTTCTGGAAGTCGAAGATGGCCTGCAGCTGCGAGGCCTGTCTGGCTCGGTGTCGTTGGGTCGAGCGACATGACCGAGCGCGCCGTCGGACTTCTTGCTCGAGCCGCACGCCGCCAGCAAGGCGGTGCCGGCCAGGCCGGCTCCGGCCAGGAGCACCGAGCGCCGGGACACGATCGGCCCGGTGGACGGCGGCGACGCGAGGCGGGGCCAGGTTCCGGCTGCATGGAGGCTGAACCTATCCTCCAGCCGTGATCCGCCACCATCGCCCCTCATCCCCCGAGCGCTCGGCCGGCCGCCGGTGACCGGCATCGCCGCTGGTCGTCGACGGGCGTCGAGGTCGTCGTGGCCGACGAGGGCTCGTCGCTGCTCGACGTGCTGCGCGAGCAGCTCGGGATCACGAGCGCCAAGGACGGCTGCAGCCCGCAGGGCCAGTGCGGCTGCTGCACGGTGCTCGTCGACGGCGCGCCCCGGGTGGCCTGCGTGACCCCGGTGCGGCGGGTGGCCGGCCGGGCGGTCACCACGCTCGACGGGCTGGCGCCCGAGATCGCTCGACGGCTGGGCCGAGGCGTTCGTGGCCACCGGCGGCCAGCCAGTGCGGGTTCTGCACGCCCGGCATCATCATGCGCTTCGAGGGCCTGCGGGCCAAGGGCGTCGCCGCCGACGACCGGGCCGCGGTCGAGCGGGCGCTGCAGGCCCACCTCTGCCGCTGCACCGGATGGCGCACGATCGTCGAGGCCTACGCCGCGGCGGTCGATCCCGCGGCGCACGAGGCGGCGGTCGAGATCGGGACGCCGCGAGGTCGGCCGAGCGCGACCTCGTGGCCGCCGGTCGACGAGCCGCGATCGAGGGCGCACGCGTGCAGCACGTCGGCGCCGAGGTGGCGCTCGGGCGGGCCGGCTTCGCGGCCGACACCGCCCCGGCCGATGCGCTGGTGGCCGTGCCCGACGGCTCGGGCGGCTGGGCGGTCGGCGAGACCCTGGCCGCGGCCCGGCTGGCCAGCGGCAAGGTGCAGGGCCGGCGCACGACGGCCGACACCGTCCCGCCGCTCGAGCTGCCCGAGGGCGAGTGGGCCGTCACCCTGCGCACGTCGTGGGTCGAGCCGGCCTACCTCGAGACCGACGCCTCGTGGTGCGCACCCGGTGGCGAGCCGGTGTCGCCGTTGGCCAACGGCGGCGCGTTCGGGGGCAAGGTCGACTCGCCGGTCGGCGGCCGTCGCCCGCGAGCTGGCCGACCAGCACGGTCGGCCGGTGCGGGTGCTGCTCTCCCGCGAGGACGCGGTCGTGCTCGGCGCCAAGCGGCCGCCCGATGGCGGCGGGCACTCCGGGCCGACGGCACCGGGGTCGTCCGGGTCGTCCGCACACCAGGCGTCGCCGAGCCGCTCGCCGAGGCTGCACCCGGGCTCGAGGTCGAGGAGGTCGACGTCCCCGGTCCTCCGACGTCGACCTCGGCCCGGGCTGCGGGATGGGCCGAGGCGGAGGTGCTGCGGGCCGCGGTCGCGTCGGCCACCGGTGCCGTCGGGTCGGACGAGCCGATCAGGGTCGAGAGCCCGGACGGAGCCGTGGCCCAGGCCATGCGTCGAGCCGAACGAGCACGGCGAGGTCGTCGTGCGGATCCGCCTCGCCTGCGGCGACCCGCTCGACGAGGTCGTGCTGCGGTCCTACGCCATCGGCGCGGCCCACATGGCCATCGGCTGGGTCACGTCGGAGGGGCTGGCGGTCGACGCGGCCGGCGAGGTCCACGACCTCACGATCCGCTCGTTCGGCGTGCCGCGGGCGATCGACACCCCGGCGATCGAGGTCGAGATCGAGCCGGCCTCGGGCCCGCCGGTCAACGGCTCCGACGCGGTGTTCGCCGCCGTTGCCGCCGCGGTCTGGCGCCACCAGGGCTTTCCCCCGGCGTGGCCCACCGGCATCCCCCTCCGCCCACCCGCTGACCCACCAGAACGGGAGGTCTGGGGCGACCTGGCAAGATCGGGCGTCACCCGATCCGCACCGACCAGGAGATCTGCCATGGCCCCGCCCTACACCCCGATCGTGCGAGCGGGCGACTGGCTGATCGTGTCCGGTCAGATCGGCCTCGACGGGGGCGAGATGGTGGCCGGAGGGGTCCAGGCCGAGCTCCGCCAGGCGATCGCCAACATGACCGACGCTGCTCGAGGGCGAGGGCGCGACGCTGGCCGACGTCCGCAAGACCACCGTGTTCCTGCGCCACATGCGCGACTACCCGCTGATGAACGACACCTACGCCGAGCTGTTCGACGAGCCCTATCCGGCCCGGTCCGCGTTCGCCGTGTCCGAGCTGCCGTTCGTCGCCCTGGTCGAGATCGAGGCCTGGGCCTACGTCGGTTCCTGAGCGTCGGTCTGAACGGCACCGGGAGGCAGGTCCGTGGTTGGCTCGACCCCGTCCGGCGTGATTGGATGACGGGATGGTCGCCGGAGCCGTCATCATCGTGATCGTCCTGCTGATCCTGCCCGTGATCATCATCATGAGCCTCGCCGGCGTCGCCGCGGGCCTCGGCTGGCTGCTCAAGGACGACGTCGACGCCGAGTTCGTCGACAGCGAGTTCCTCGAGCTCGGCAAGTAGCGCACAGACCCCGCGAGGACAGGAATTGCGCACGGGCTTTGTCTGTGCATGTACCCTTTCCGCCGTTACAGCAAACCAGCAGGGACCCGGTATCACCGACCCCGCAGTCAGGAAAGGGGATCGGATTGGCTTCCGGTACCGTCAAGTGGTTCAACGCCGAGAAGGGCTACGGCTTCATCTCCCGTGAGGGGGGCCCCGACGTGTTCGTGCACTACAGCGCGATCCAGTCGACCGGGTACCGCTCACTCGAAGAGGGACAGGCCGTCGAGTTCGAGGTGACCGCAGGTCCCAAGGGCGAGCAGGCGCAGGACGTCAAGCTCGTTTGAGTTGCTCACATCTCGTGAAGTGAGGGCCTCCCTTCGGGGAGGCCCTCGCCGTTTTCGGCCGGGCATGGTGGGAGCACCCATTCCGCGGAACCGCGTAGCCCGATCCGGCGCCTGGCCCGGGCAGGATCCGACACAGGTTCGGGGTTTGGGCCGGGACCCAACATCGCGGGGCGCTGGTGACTTGAGGGGCGGATGGACGACGGGGGCGGGATCGAGTTCGAGGCGTGGTACCGGCGGGAGCACCCGCGGCTGATCGGGTCGCTGGCGGCGCTGTCGGGCCGGGAGGACGTGGCCGCCGATGCGGCCGACGAAGCCTTCGCCCGGGCGCTGGCCCGCTGGCCACGCGTGTCGAAGATGGCCTCACCCGGGGGATGGACCTACCGGGTCGCGCTCAACGAGCTGCGGCGGCGGATGCGGCGCGGGTCGAGACCGAGCGGCGGATCGCTCGACCGGATGGGCCGCGCCCGGGCCAGGTCGACGACCACCCGCTCGACGACGAGGTGTGGCAGGCGGTGCGGGCGCTTCCCGATCGGCAGCGCACGGCGATCGTGCTGCGCTACGTCGCCGACCTGCCCGAGGCCGACATCGCCGAAGCCCTGCACGTGAGCCGCGGCACCGTCGCCTCCAACCTGTCCGATGCCCGCAAGGCCCTCGCCCGCTTCCTCGACGACGACGAGACCCAGCCGGCCGAGTCCACGGAGGTCTCCCCATGAGCCAGCTCGAGCGAGCCGCCACCGAGCTTCGCGACCGCCCGACGGCGCCCCCGTCGCCGATCGAGGCCATCGAGCGCCGGGCCGGTTCCCTGCGCCGCCGGCGCCGCCTGTTCGAGGCCGGTGCGATCGTGCTGGCGATCCTGGTGCTCGGCACCGCGGGCCTGGCCCTGAGTGCTGCTCGCGGCGGTGACGACGACCAGGGCGTCTTCGTGGGCGAGGGCGTCGATCTCCCCGGTGCGTTCTCGGTGGCGACCTACCGGCTCGTCGACCCCCAGGAGGGGATTGCCGACGGCCTCGAGCAGACGATCGAAGCCCGGTTCCGGTGGGCCTCGGCCGGCGACGCGGTCGTGAAGGTCGACGGCAGCGAGGTCACCGTCTCGGCCTCGACCGCGATCGCGGCGGACCGGTTCGACACCCTCGTCACCGCTCCCGGCGGCTTCACGCTGCGGACCGTGGTGGGTCCGGTGGACCCGCTCCACTGCGATGCCGGCGGCAGCGCAGCGCTCTGGACCTCGGCGATCGTCGGACCGCCGCAGTGCCTCTCGGTCGAGCCGCCCATCTCCCTGCCGACCCCGCCGGCGGTCGAGTCCGGCAGCTCCTCGTCGCTCAGCGGCGGCTACCAGACCGACCTGACGCTCACGCCTGCGGCCTCCCAGGCGTATCTCGACGGCACCACCGATTGCTTCGATGCGTCGCCGAGCTGCGACCACGCCTTCATCGGTGTCGAGTCGGGCGGGGCCCTCCTCGACCCGTCGGCGGCGGTGATGCGGAAGGTCAGCCAGGAGGCCGACAGGATGGAGATCGCCATTCCTGGCTTCACCGACGAAGCCGACGCCCAGATGTGGGCGGCCCTCCTGACCCACCCGCTCCTGGGGGTCACGCTGGTACGGGTCGAACCCGCCCCGTCGGCGTCGACGACCGTGACGACCACGGCATCGTCGACCAACGTGCCGAGTGCGTCGTACACCGTCAGCACCAGCAAGGTCTGCCTCGTGTCCAAGGTCGACGACTCGACCCTGGCTGCGGCAGCCTCGGTCCTGCACGAGCGCTTCGGGGCGCTCGGACGCACGGTCGAGGTGACGCCGTTGGACCAGAAGGACCTGCAGCCCTACCTCGGTTGCGACTCGGGTCAGGCGCTGTCGCTCGGGGGTAGCTACGACCCGGCCGAGGTCGACTGGGCCGCAGACCTGGCGGCCATGGTGATGGCCGGAGACCTCCGCACCGTGCTGAACGGCGTCGTGCTGACACCGACGAGCGCCTCGGCCCACGCGACGATCGGGGATCGTCCGACGCTGATCATCGGCCTGCCGCCCGCCGTGATCGAGGCGATCGACCGGGCCGGAACGCTCCCGACCGGCGATCGGATGACCTGTTCCATCTGGATCTACTGCTGGCTCCGGGTGAAGATCGACGGGACCGTGCCGACCGAGGACGTCGTCATCTCGACCGACCGCACGTCCCTCGTGCTCACGCTCAGGGTCGGCGACGAGGCCTACGCAGTTCGAGAGGCCATCCTGCTCACCCATCCGCTACCGGCGGGCGTTGCACTCGTCCCCAGCTAGAGGCTCCAGCGGGACTGGCCGAAGCGGTAGCCGACGGAGCGCACGGTCTGGATGAGGTTGGCGTGCTCCTCGCCGAGCTTCGCCCGCAGGCGTCGGACGTGGACGTCGACCGTGCGGGCCCCGCCGTAGTACTCGTAGCCCCAGACCCGGGAGAGCAGCGTCTCGCGGGTGAAGACCTTGCCCGGGTGCGAGGCCAGGAACTTCAGCAGCTCGTACTCCATGTAGGTGAGGTCGAGCGGCTCGCCGGAGATGGCGGCCTGGTAGGTCTCGAGGTTGAGCACGAGGTCGCCGTACTCGATGAGCTCGGGCCGGGTGCCCCGACCGGTGCGCCAGAACAGGTGCTTGAGCCGGGCCTCGAGCTCACGGGGATGGAACGGCGCCAGGCAGAAGTCGTCGAAGAGGTCGTCGCGCAGCTCGAGGTCGCCGAGCTGGGTGCCCGAGATCAGCAGCAGCACCGGCTCGAGCGGGAGGTCCCGCTTGCGGATGGCCCGGCACAGGGCGAAGGCGCCCTCGGGATCGATGTCGGCGCAGATGACCGCACCGGCCCACCCGTCGTCGGGTTCGTTGCGCTCGACCGCGGCCTCGTCGGCGACCGACTTCCATGGGAAGCCACCCAGGTCGAGGGCCTGGGCCAGCTCCGGCGGGGCCGGGTCGGGATAGAGGAGCAGGGGTTCCATCGGAAGGGCGGGCTCTCAGATCGGGCTCGAAGCGCTGGCGCTTGCGGGAATGACTAGCAGATCAGACGAATGGTCAGAAAGGAAACCGGGGTGGTCGTTCGACCACCAGCGGTCACCAGTTGGGCAGGTAGCGGTCGAGCTCGAACTGGGTGACGTGGGTCTTGTAGTCGGCCCACTCGGATCGCTTGTTGCGCAGGAACCACTCGAAGATGTGCTCGCCGAGGCACTCGGCGACCAGCTCGGACTGCTCCATGACGTCGAGCGCCTCGCTGAGCGACTGGGGCAGGGGACGGATGCCCTCGGCGGCCCGCTCCTCCGGCGTGAGCTGGAACACGTTGGTGGACGCCTCCGGCGGGAGCTCGTAGCCCTCGCGGATGCCCTTGAGCCCGGCGGCCAGCAGCACCGAGTAGGCGAGGTAGGGGTTGCAGGCCGGATCGGGGGAGCGGTACTCGACGCGGGTCGACGACTGCTTGCCCGACTTGGTGACCGGCACCCGGACGAGCGCCGAGCGGTTGTTGCGGGCCCACGTGACGTAGACGGGCGCCTCGTAGCCGGCGATCAGCCGCTTGTAGGAGTTCACCAGCTGGTTGGTCACGGCGGTGATCTCGGGGGCGTGCACGAGCAGCCCGGCGATGAAGCCGCGGGCCACCTTGGACAGGCCGTAGGGGTCGCCCGGCTCGTGGAAGGCGTTGGTGTCGCCCTCGAACAGCGACATGTGGGTGTGCATGCCCGATCCCTGCACCCCGCCGAGCGGCTTGGGCATGAACGTGGCGTACACGCCCTGCTCGAGCGCGATCTCGCGGACGACGAGGCGGAAGGTCATCACGTTGTCGGCCATCGACAGGGCGTCGGTGTAGCGCAGGTCGATCTCGTGCTGGCTGGGGGCGTCCTCGTGGAAGGAGTACTCCACCGGGATGCCCATGGCCTCGAGCATGTGGATGGTGCGCTTGCGCAGGTCGCTGGCCACGTCGGCGGTGGTGAGGTCGAAGTAGCTGCCGGTGTCGAGCGGCTGGGGCGCCGAGCTGGGGTCGCCGTCGGCGAAGTAGAAGAACTCCATCTCGGGGGCGACGTAGAACGAGAAGCCCTGCTCTCGGGCCTTGTCGAGGTTGCGCTTGAGCACCTGGCGGGGGTCGCCCTCGAAGGGCGTGTCGTCGTGGTTGAGGATGTCGCAGAACATGCGGGCCGACGGGTCGTCGCCCTTGGCCCACGGCAGCAGCTCGAAGCTGTTGGGGTCGGGCTTGGCCAGCACGTCGCTCTCCTGCACCCGGGAGAAGCCGTCGATGGCCGAGCCGTCGAAGTGCATGCCCTCCTCGAAGGCGTTCTCGAGCTCGGCCGGCGAGATGGCGACCGACTTGAGCTGACCGAGCACATCGGTGAACCAGAGGCGGATCAGGCGCACCCCGCGCTCTTCGACCGTGCGCAACACGTAGTCCTGCTGGCGTTCCATGGCCCCATGTTGGCATGGCATCCGGACCCCAAATCGGGAGGGGCGTCCAGTTCACCAAGCGTTCACAAACGGGCAACAGCTCAGAAACTGCCTGCTGGAAGCCTGACCTCGGCTGCACGAACCCCCGGGTGCAGCCGTGCACCTCGAACGACACGTTCGCCGCAACCCGGCGGCCCCGAGCCGCCCTGATCAGGGAGCCTTCGTTGGTTTATCGCGCTGAGTACATCTGGATCGACGGCTGGGAGCCCACGCCGCTGATCCGGAGCAAGACCAAGGTCATCGCCGACGGCGAGGAGCCCGGCATCTGGGGCTTCGACGGCTCCAGCACCAACCAGGCCCCGGGCAAGGCGTCCGACTGCGTGCTGCGCCCCGTGTTCGTGTGCCCGGATCCGCTCCGCGGTGAGACGACAAGCTGGTCATGTGCGAGGTGCTCCTCACCGACATGACCCCGCACCCCACCAACACCCGCGCCGCTTGCGCGGCGGCGGCCGAGAAGTTCGCCGACCAGGAGCCGATCTTCGGCATCGAGCAGGAGTACACCTTCCTCAAGGACGGCTACCCCCTCGGCTGGCCGGCCGGCGGCTACCCCGGTCCCCAAGGCCCGTACTACTGCGGCGTCGGCTCGAACGAGATCTGGGGCCGTGACATCGTCGAGGCCCACACCACCGCTTGCATCGAGGCCGGGCTGAACATCTCCGGCACCAACGCCGAGGTGATGATGGGCCAGTGGGAGTTCCAGATCGGCCCGATCGGCCCGCCCCAGATCGGCGACGAGATGTACATCGCCCGCTACCTGCTCCACCGCGTGGCCGAGGACTTCGGTGTGGCCGTGACCATCGATCCCAAGCCGATCCCCGGCGACTGGAACGGTGCCGGCGCCCACACGAACTTCTCGACCAAGGCCATGCGCGAGAGCTACGAGCCGATCATCGCGGCGTGCGAGGCGCTCGGGAAGAACGCCGAGGAGCACATCACCAACTACGGCCCGGGCGTCGAGCGTCGCCTGACCGGCCTGCACGAGACCGCCCCCTGGACCGAGTTCAGCTACGGCGTGTCGAACCGGGGCGCCTCGGTGCGCATCCCGTGGCAGGTCGAGGTCGAGCAGAAGGGCTACCTCGAGGACCGTCGTCCCAACTCGAACTGCGACCCCTACACGGTGACCCGACTCATCGTCGAGACCTGCTGCGGCGCCCTGGCCGAGAGCTAGAGGTCTCGCGACCTGCACCACCCGCATGACCCGAGGGGGAGCCGCCGCTGGTGGCTCCCCCTCGGCGATTCCGGACCCGGGCAGCGGCCGGGATCTGGTGACTAGTGTCCACTCCGCTGGGATCCGACTTCGCCTGCCAAGCCCTGCTGCTCACGACAACCTGGAGGAACCGTGCCCGAGAGCACTCCCGAAGAAGTACTGGCCATGGTCGAGAGCGAGGGGTGCGAGTTCGTCGACTTCCGCTTCATCGACCTGCCCGGCGTCATGCAGCACGTGACCATCCCGGCGTCGGTGCTCGACGAGGGCCAGTTCACCGATGGCCACGGCTTCGACGGCTCGTCGGTGCGAGGGTTCCAGGAGATCCAGGAATCCGACATGGTGCTGATCGCCGATCCCGACACCGCCTACATCGATCCGTTCATGAAGCGGAAGACCGCGGTGATCCACTGCTTCGTGGCCGACCCGGTCACCGGCGAGAGCTACAGCCGCGACCCGCGCTACGTGGCCACCAAGGCCGAGGCCTACATGCGCTCGACCGGCGTCGCCGACACGTCCTACTTCGGGCCCGAGCCCGAGTTCTTCATCTTCGATGACGTGCGCTTCGACACCACCGGCAACTCGTCGTACTACTTCGTCGACTCGGTCGAGGGCATCTGGAACACCGGCACCGACGAGGGGCCGAACCTCAGCTACAAGCCCCGCACCAAGCAGGGCTACTTCCCGGTTCCGCCCATGGACCACTACCAGGACATGCGCTCGGACATGGCGGCTGCGCTGCACGGGGTGGGCATCGAGACCGAGCTGCACCACCACGAGGTGGCCAGCGGCGGTCAGGGCGAGATCGGCATGAAGTTCAACACCCTCCTGCGCATGGCCGACCAGCTGATGACGTTCAAGTACATCCTCAAGGGCGTGGCCTGGCAGGCCGGCAAGAGCCTCACGTTCATGCCGAAGCCGATCTTCGAGGACAACGGCTCGGGCATGCACGTGCACCAGTCGCTCTGGAAGGGCGGCGAGCCACTGTTCTTCGACGAGGCGGGCTACGCCGGGCTCTCCGACATCGCCCGCTGGTACATCGGCGGCATCCTGCACCACGCCCACTCGGTGATCGCCTTCACCAACCCGACCACCAACAGCTTCAAGCGCCTGGTGCCGGGCTACGAGGCGCCGGTCAACCTCGTGTACAGCCAGCGCAACCGCTCGGCGTCGTGCCGCATCCCGCTGGCGTCGAAGAGCCCGAAGGCCAAGCGCATCGAGTTCCGCTGCCCCGACAGCACGTCGAACCCGTACCTCGCCTTCTCGGCCATGCTCATGGCCGGCCTCGACGGCATCGCCAACCGCATCGAGCCGCCGGCCCCGGTCGACAAGGACCTCTACGACCTGCCGCCCGAGGAGCTGGCCCAGGTGCCGCAGGTGCCGGCGTCGCTCGACGAGGCGCTGCTCGCGCTCGAGGCCGACCAGGACTACCTGAAGGCCGGCGGCGTGTTCACCGACGATCTCATCGAGACCTGGATCGAGTACAAGCGCAAGAACGAGATCGATGCCATCCGCCTGCGGCCGCATCCCTACGAGTTCGCCATGTACTACGACATTTGATGGCAAGCAACGACAAGTAACCGCAAAGAACTCGAACCTGTCCCTTCAGCGTGCGCATTGGTGCTCGCTGGAGGGACAGGTCGCGTTTTGGGCGCACGGGCACGTGAACGACTGTATGCGTGTACGATCGTGCACATGTCGGTTCGGGTTCGAGACGAGGTGCTGCCGTCGCCGGCGGCCGGGTTGTTGCAGCTGGCGCGACTGCAGGCCGGGATCAGCCAGCAGGAGTTGGCGACCCGTGCCGGTGTCGATCGGACGATGATCTCGGCCTACGAGCACGACCGCCGCCAGCCGACCCTGCCGACGCTGCTGAAGCTGTTGAAGGCGGCGGGGTTCGATCTGCGGATGCACCTCGAGCCGTATGACGACCACGACGACGTGCTCGCCGCGCGGGAACAGTTGCGGACCCGCGCAGAGCAGGACGAGTGGGACGAACGACAGCGGGCGCGGTTGGCAGCGGTCGGTGCCGGCCGGAAGCGGAAGGCGGCTCGGCGCAGATGAATGACAACGTCGACGCAGCGCGCATCGTCGAGGTGCTGAACCGCCACCGGGTCGCGTACGTGATCATCGGCGGCTACGCCGCTGAGCTCCACGAGTGGCCGATCTCCCGCCGACGCGCGACGTCGACGTCTGTCCGGCAGCCGATCGAGAGAACCTGGGCCGACTCTCAGAGGTGCTGACGGAGTTGCACGCGCTGAATCCGCACCGACGCCTTCGACGGTGGGCCGCCGTTCTTCCACGAGCCCGAGTCTCTGGCTCGGGCGAGCGTGTGGACTCTGCTGTGTGATGCCGGCGAACTCGACATCACCTTCGAGCCCTCCGGCGGTGGCTACGGCCACCTTGCAGTGCACGCGGTCACGATCGAGCTGCTCGGTCATCCCGTCCCGGTTGCGGCCATCGACGACGTCATCGCATCCAAGACCGTCGCCGGCCGACCCAAGGACCTCGCGGCTCTGCCCGCCCTGGTGCGGCACCGGCAACGGACCCACGAATCGGACTGAGAGAGCTGATCCGCACTCCATATCGAACCGCCCCAGATCGGCCCGTTCGGGATGTCCCGCTCCGGCTCGTGGGGCCCAACACCGGAGGTCTATTGCATGTGGAACCGGGCAGCTAATCCGCATGGTGGATGACCACGAGACTCTCGTAAAGACCATCTCTCCGCGACTTGAGGAGATTTCGGCAGCCCGCCGCTTCGTCGTCAGCGCCATGGATCAGCTTGGCGCCGGGCCGTCGGCGAACGGGGACCGCTCAATCGAAGTGCTCGCGAGTGAGGCGATCTCGAATGCGGTGATCCACGCCGGGACGGAGGTGAAAATCTGCGTGTCTCGTCGGGGCAAGAGCTTCCGGGTAGAGGTCCACGACGAGTCGAGCGACCCGGTCGTGCGGCGGTCTTCCGACATCGCTGCGCCCGGTGGACGAGGTCTCAGGCTGATCGACGCCCTGGCGGACTCGTGGGGGGTCACCCAGATACACGACGATGGAAAGGTGGTGTGGTTCGAGGTTGACGATCCGGCAAGCCGAACCGGCGCAGGTGACGGGTCCCTCTAGCGCTACGGCGCAGCCGGGTAGGACGGGATCCCCTGGTCGAGCTTCGTTACCTCGATGATCCGCCGGACCAACGGACTGACCGGCCCGAAGGCGATCGTCACGCCTCTGTCGAGAAGGATCGATCGGGCACCGAGCAGTCCTCGGATCGAATGCGAGTCGAAGAACGTCACGCCGCTCAGGTCAAGCACCACCTCGGTGATGCCCACGGTGGCCGCGTCAACAATGCCGTCTCGAAACTGCGCCCACTCGTGGGGTTCGAGGTCCCCCTCGAACGCCACCAGGGCGACCGTCGGCAACTCCACTGGCTCGATCATCTACCTCTCCTCAGTTCGCACCAACCGGGGTGAAGCACTTCCTGAACCGCACCGAGAACCTATTGACACTGAACAGACGAAGTCAACGCGGAGTCGAAAAAGCAGGGATTTTGAAACTTGAGCACGAGCGCGGGTCGGGGCGAGCCGGAGGGCAGACCGTCGGGAGTGCGGACCCTGGCCCGATTCGCTCAGCGCTTGACTGCCCCGGAACGCGGGGACCGGGCGCCGTTCGACCCCCTCCTCGGGTCGGAACTCTTGGTCGAGCCCGAACCGAGATCGGTGCCCTGACCGGGGCTAGTCGGGCCCCCTCGGAGTATCCTGAGCCGCGGTCGGTCGACCTCCAAGCTGAAGGCCCTGGCTTGGGAGGTCCCGTGACCACACCCGCAGATCGCACACGCGCAAACGCGTCCGCCCGCCTCGAGCGCTCAGATCTCTTCTGCCGGCCCCCCGAGGAAATCGATCAAGCCTCGGTTGACCCGTTCGCCGGCTACCTCATGCACATGGACCCGAACACCAATGTGTTCGTCGACATGACCGGCGTGACGTTCTGCAACAGCGCCGCTCTCAACCTCTTCGTCGCCGCCCGAGCTCGATTCGTCGAGGGCGGTGGCTCACTACGAGTTCGCAAGGGCTCAGCGATGTTCCTCCGATTGATCGACATCGGCGGCCTCAAAGACCTACTGGCCGCGTGAAACCCAGGTCGCGCGACTGCCTCAGAACGCCGGCTCAGAGGCGCACGTTCGGGATGCGGCCGCCAACGTTGAGCGTTCCGAACGTGACACCGGTGGAAGCGAGAGGATGGCCGGATGGCTTCGCTGCGAGGATCGCTCGTCACCGAGAAGTTCGCCTTCGACGGCGGCCGAACCGGCACGGCGTATGTTCCGCCCGGCACTCCGGGTTCAGTTGTGTTCGCCGCCGACGGCGGATGGCACACCGAGCGGCTGGCCAGCGCACTCGAGGGCTCTAGCGAGCGGCCATCGACGATGATCGTCGGTGTCCATGGGCTAGCGGACGACGAGGGCCGCCTCCGCGAGTACGTGGAATCGTTCGGGGGCGAGCACTTCAAGGCGTTCGAGCGGTTCTTCGTTGAGGACGTGCGCGCCTGGACACGGTCGGTTCTGGACGTCGAGTTGGCGGCTGAGCGCACGGCCGTGTGGGGAGCCTCCTTGGGTGGCGAGCTGGCACTCGCCATGGGGCTACGCCACCCGGAGATCTTCGGTGTCGTGTTCTGCGCGTCCCCCGGTGGCGGGTTCACGCCGGCGAGCAGCGCGTGGCCGAGCGTTGTTCCACGCACCTACCTGGTCGGCGGGCGGCAGGAGCAGTGGTTCCTCGACAACGCAAGCAGTTGGGCCGACGCACTCAGCGCAATGGGCGCCGACGTCGCGATCGAGAAGCGAGAGGGAGAACACGGCGGCCAGTTCTGGTACGACGAGTTCCCGTTGATGGTCTCGTGGGCCTTCAGCCGCTGAGGACGATTCCATCGCCAGACGGACTGTCCCTGAACGCCGGGACCGAGGCACCCTCGCTGCAAGGCAGACCGGCCCTTCTGCCACGGTCACTGTATGCCGAGCGCGGACGTTGACGACCTGCGACGATCAAGCCGTGGCAGGTCCTAACGATGAGCCGTTTCACCACTTGAGGTCCTTCGACGTGACGGGACAGGTGACGCTCAGTGACGACACTGTTCTCGCACCGATCACCGCCCTGATGACCCGCTTCTATGTCGACGACGAGAGGGGGGAAGTCGGGTTTAGCAATGAACCTTGGTGGGGTTGTGTCCAGCTGAGCGGCGAGGCATTCGCCGAGGCCTCGTCCCGTCCGGTGACATTGGACCATTTCGGCGATCCAAAACCAGGGATCGATGGACTTCGGACCGGAGATGTCATCCGATTCAGCGGGGTGGGCCATCCCAGGGTGCCCGAGCTGAAGTTGGGCATCGTCAATGCCGGGCGAGGGCTCTATCTGGTGGAGGAGGCGGTTTAGCCGCCAAGCACAATCATCAGACCCTTGGCTGGTAGCACGTCCTCCCCGCCCGCCCCAGAACGCCGGGACCAGGACGCTCTCGCCAACCGTGGAACGCTGGTCGTCGTGTGCGCCCGTTCAACCTTTGCGCCACTGACAGCGGCGCGACACGGAGGAGGCCCTCCTCGACATCCCGAGGAGGGCCTCTCCCAGATGTACTCGGGGCGGCATCCGGAGCCCGATCAGACGGTCGTGAGCTCCCGCTCAGGCTCAGGCACCGGTGCGGCCTCGGGCAGGCTCGGCGCGGCGTCGAGGTCGAGGTGCGGGAGGATCCGGTCGAGCCAACCCGGCAGCCACCAGTTGGCCCGGCCGAGCAGGCTCATGGTCGCCGGCACCAGCACCATGCGGACGAGCGTGGCGTCGATGAGCACGGCGACGGCGAGGCCGACGCCGAAGAGCTTGCCGTTCGGGTCGTCGCCGAGGACGAACGCTCCGAACACGCTGATCATGATGAGGGCGGCCGACGTGATCACCCGAGCGGTGCTCGACAGGCCCCGCACCACGGCCTCGTGGTTGTCACCGGTCGCCACGTACTCCTCCCGGATGCGGGACAGGAGGAACACCTCGTAGTCCATCGAGAGCCCGAAGAGGATGGCGAACATGATGAGCGGCAGGAACGGGTTGATCGGCATCGTGCTGTGCAGGCCGATGAGCTCGAGCACCCCAGCCCCACTGGAACACGGCGACGAGCACGCCGTAGGCCGCGGCGATCGACAGCAGGTTCATCAGCGCCGCCTTGAGCGGCACGAGGATCGACCGGAACACGATCATCAGCAGCAGGAACGACATGGCCACGACCGCGGCGATGAAGATCGGCAGCCGCTCGGTGATGCGGTCGCTCAGGTCGGTGACCATCGCCTGGCCGGTGAGCGACACCGTCGCCGCAGTGCCCTCGACCGTTGCCGGCAGCACGTCGGAGCGGAGGTGGCGGACGAGCTGGTCGGTGCCCTGCGTCCTGCGGCGCCGTGGTCGGGTTGACGGTGAGCACGGCGGTGTCACCGGCGGCGTTGAGCACCGGCTCGGTCACTGCCGCGACCCCTGGGTCAGCCGCCACCGCGTCGTGGACCCGCTGGGCGACCGCCGGTCCGCCGGAGGAGGGGAGCTCGACGACGACCACGATCGGGCCGTTGAACCCAGGCCCGAAGCCGGCGGCCAGCTGGTCGTACGCGATGCGCTGGGTCGTGTGGGTGGGAGCGTTGCCGTCGTCGGGCACGCCGATCCGCATGCTGAGCGCCGGGACGGCGATGGCGCACATGGCCACCAGGCCGGCGACCGCGTACCGCACCGGGTGGTTCCCGACGTGGTGGGCCCAACGACCGGCGACCGTCTCCTCCGGGGCCTTCTCGACGTACGTCTTGCGGTGGATCGACAGCTTGTCGATCTTCGTCCCCGCCAGGCCGAGCAGCCCAGGCAGCAGCGTGATCGCCGCGATCATCGAGACGGTCACCACCAGCGCCACGGCGGCACCCATCCCGCTGATGGCCGGCAGGCCGGCGAGGAACAGGCCGAGGATGGCGATCACCACGGTGGTGCCGGCGAACAGCACGGCCTGGCCGGCGGTGGCGACGGCGGTGCCGGCGGCGTCCTGGACGCTCATGCCCTCGTGCAGGTGCTGGCGGTGCCGGGTGACGATGAACAGGGCGTAGTCGATCCCCACCCCGAGGCCGATCATGGCGCACAGGATCAGGGAGAACTCCGGCACGTCGAGGAAGGCGGACAGGATGCCGACGCTGGCGGCGCCGACGAAGATGCCCATCAGCGCCGTGCCGATCGGCAGCCCCATCGCCACCACTGAGCCGAACGCGAGCAGCAACACGATGATGGCCACGGCGACGCCGATCAGCTCGCTGCTCGGCGTCTCCTGGGCGAGCAGGGCGAGGTCACCGGTGAGCTCGACCTGCACGCCGGCGTCGCCAGCCGCGTCGCGGACCGCCAGCGCGTCATCGAGCTGCGTGGCCGTCAGCTTGTCCACCGCGTAGGTGACGTCGACGTAGGCGGTCTGCCCGTCGGCGCTGACGGAGGGCGTCGCCACTGCGAACGGGTCGGTCACGCCGGCGACGTCGGTGCCGGCGGCGAGCTGGGCCCGAGCCTGCTCGACCGTCGCCGCCATGGCCGGGTCGTCGAGTCGCCCCTCGTCGGTGTGGAGCACGATGCGGGCGGACAGGCCGCCCTGGCTCGGGAACCGGTCGTTCAGGACGTCGGCGGCGTGCTGGGACTCGACGCCGGGCACCCGCTCGCTGTTGTCCCACTGGCCTCCCGCTGCGCCTTGCAGGGCGACGATGGCGATGGCGGCCACGAGCCAGATGCCCAGCACTCGAAACGGGTGCCGGGCACTGGTGCGACCGAGGCGATACAGGAATGCGCTCACGAGATCCTCCTGGGTGAGGCCCCGCAGCGTGCGGGGACCTCATCACCATCCAGGAGGGCGCTGATCTGGTGCCGCGCTGGGGCTGACGTCCCGGAGTCAGGCCGGATTCAGAGCGCTGCGGCGGGTGACGACACTGCTTCCTCGTGGCGGCCCCGCTCGAAGGCCGCCGCGAAGGCGTCGTCACCCAGCGCCGCCATCGCCGCCCGGCGAGCCTCGCCGACGTCTTCCTGCAGGAACGCCGGTACCTCGACGCCCGAATCGACCCGCAGGTGTTCGGCCTGCCCGAGCAGGGTCGCCGCCCGCTCGGGCTCGTCCCGCTCGGCGGCGATGGCGGCCAGCACCTCGTAGCAGACCGCGGCGGCGGTCTGGAGGTCGGTCTTGGGGTCGATGCGGTTCCGGAACTGGCGGAACCCGTGGGCCCGGTACAGCTCCAGCGACTCGGTGGCCGCCTCGACGGCAGCGTCGTCACGGCGGTGGAGCCGGTGCAGGACGGCCATCCCGGCCTGGGCCGCGAACAGCACCATGAGTGTGGCGCACCCGGCGGGCCGCGTCGAGCGACCGTTGGTAGGCCACCTCGGCCCGAGCCACCTGCCCGTCGTGCAGCAGCACCCAGCCCAGGCGAGCCTGCAGCGACCCGGTGAACCCCCCGAGCAGCGACTCGTTGGTCGCGATCGCGGCCTCCAACGTCGTGATGGCGGCCGGGTAGTCGCCGGCCCGCTCGTCGAAGTCGGCCACCATCGCCGAGGCACATCGGAGTTCATGACCGGCCGGTCGAGGCGCCCGAAGCCTTCGGTCGCCGCCCGGTAGTGGCGCTCCGCGGCGTCGAGATCGCCGTCGAGGATCGCCAGCTTCGCCTGCGAGTAGATCGCGGGCCGCGATCGCGAACGGGTCGGTCGGGCGACTCGCCGTAGAAGTCGAGCACGGACTGCCGGCGGCGGCGGGCCTCGTCGAGGTCGCCGAGGACGGCGGCCTGCTCGGCGTAGAAGGAATGGGCCAGCGCCATCGACGCGTCGTCGCGATGGCGCTCGAAGATCTCGAGGGCGGCGGCCAGGTCGTCATCGCAGTGCTCGATGGCGCCGGCGAGGAAGTCGAGGAGGCCGCGGCCGGTCAACGCCAAGCGCCCGGGTGCGTCTCCTGGGCCTCGCCTCCGCAGGCGAAGGCGTCGTCGAGCCAGCGCCGGCCCTCCACCACCTGGCCGGTCAGCCAGTGCGGCCAGGCCGCGCCGCCGGCGATCATCAGCGCCGTCTCGGCGTCGTCGGTGGCGACGGCCCAGTCGAGCGCAGCTCGAAGGTTGTCGTGCTCCTGATCGATCGCCGTCAGCCACGCTCGCTGGATGTCGCCGGTGAAGGCCTCGGCGCTGTGCGAGCACAGCGCCGCGAAGTGCTGGGCCATGGCGTCGCGGATGCGCACCGCGTCGCCGCGCTCGGCGAGCCGCTCGCGGCCGTACTCGGCCAGCGTCTGCAGCTGGGTGAACCGCACCCCGTCGCCCACTCGCACGGCGACCACCAGGGACTTGTCGACGAGCGCGCCCAGGTGGTCGGCGATGTCGGCCGAGGCGACGGTCTCATCGGCGCACACCACCTCCGCCGTCGCCAGGTCGCAGCCACCGGGGAACACCGAGATCCGCTCGAAGACGCGCCGCTCGTCGTCGAAGAGCAGCTCGTAGCTCCAGTCGACGACGGCGTGCAGCGTCTGCTGGCGGGGCAGGGCCGTGCGCGAGCCACCGGTCAGCAGGCGGAACCGATCGTTGAGCCGAGCGGCGATCTGGGTGATCGGGAACGCCCGGGTGCGGGCGGCCGCCAGCTCGATGGCGAGCGGCAGACCGTCGAGTCGGGCGCAGATGTCGACGATGAGATCGTGCTCGTCGAGCGCCGTCGTCGCCCCGGCGGCCTTGGCCCGCGCCTCGAAGAGGTGGACGGCGTCGTCGGGCGCCAGTGGCGGCACCGGCCAGATGATCTCGCCCCCGACGCGCAGTCCTTCGCGGCTGGTGGCGAGCAGCCGCAGACCCGGGCAGCGCTCCAGCAGGTCCTCGGCGACCTCGGCGGCGGCCGTGATCACGTGCTCGCAGTTGTCGAGCACGATCAGCACGTCCCGTTCGCCGATCACCTCAGCCAACCGGTTCGGGTCGGGCAGATCGAGGGCGGTGGCGATCGCCGGGGCGACACCGGCCGGGTCGCCGACGGGAGCCAGCTCCACCAGGCACCCACCCAGGCTCAGATCTTCGGCCGCGGCGCGCCCGACCTCGAGGGCGAGCCGGGTCTTGCCCACCCCTCCCGGCCCGACCAGGGTGACGAACCGCTCCTCGGCCATCAGGGTGGCAAGGTCGCGCCGCTCGGAGTCGCGCCCGACCAGCGGGGTCAGCGCCTCGGGGATGCTCGAGCGGGACCCCGCCACGGCAACCGGGGCCACGACCGGCGCGAGCGTCAGGGTCCAGCGAGGGGTCCTGGGTGAGGATCGCCGACTCCAACCGACGGAGGTCGGGCCCGGGTTCGAGACCCAGCTCCTCGCCCAGGAGGTGGCGGCCCTCCTGGAAGATCCGGAGGGCGTCGGCCTGCCGGCCGGCTCGGTACAGAGCCAGCATCAGCAGCCCGCGGAACCCCTCGCGCAAGGGATGGGCGGCGACGAGGTCCTCGAGCTGGACGATGACTCGCTGGTGGCGGCCGAGCTCGAGCTCGATGCCGAGGCGCTCCTCCAGCACGGCCAGCCGGGACTCGGACAGCCGGGTGATGGCGGCGGAGGCGAAGTCCTCGTAGGCGAAGTCAGTCAGGGCAGCTCCCCGCCACAGCGCATCGGCGTCGGCCAGCCGGTCGACGGCCTCCTCCAGCTCACCGGTCGCGGCCATGGCACGACCCTCGGCGGCCCGCTGCTCGAACTGGACGATGTCGGTGGCTTCCGGTGGCAGGTCCAGGGCGTAGCCGTCGCCGCGCATGACGATGAGGTCGGCCGACCCCAAGGCCCGACGGAGCTTGGAGGCGAGGCCCTGCAAACCGTTCCGCGCCGCCGCCGGTGGGTCGTCGCCCCACAGGTCCTCGACCAGCACCTCGGCCGCAACGACCCGCCCGACGTGCAGGGCCAGGACGGCGAGGAGGGCTCGGAGCTTGGCGCCCGCGATGGCGACGTGCGCCGTCCCTCGTCATCGAGCACTTCGAGCTCGCCGAGCAACCCGATGTGCATGGTTGGACGGTACCCCTCTCACTGACCATCGTCAGCGAGAGGTCAGCGGCGAGTCAGCCGCGCACCGGCAAGGTGGCGACATGACCCACCTCGCCATCGAGCACGCCCTGCTCGCCGTCATGGCCGCCGGTGTCGGCGACACCACCACGGCCGCCGACCACATCACCCGAGCGCAACAGCAGTCGCGCACCACGGCCCGACGAGCGCGCCAGGTCGTCGAGATCGCCGCCCTCGTCGTGGCCGGCGACCGGCCACGAGCGGCGGGCCTGGCGCTCGAGCACGCCACGGAGTTCTCCGACGATGCCGACTTGCTGGTCTCGCTCACCCGACTGCCATCCGGCACGACCAGCACAACCGAGGATCTGCCATGAAGTGGCCTCTTCGTGGCCGTTGAAGATACCTCGATCCGCACGAGCCTCGACCTCCCCGCTGCCCTGAACTGGACTTCATCGCGGAGCGAATGACGAGAGACGAACTCACGATCGGAGCTTGTGAATCAGAAGCAGGCTGAGCGGTGTGGTGCGCGGGTACGTGGCCGGGACCGAAGCCGCGCATTCTGCGGTCTGTGGCATGGCCGTGGCATGGAGCAATTCAGGAGCCACATACGTGCAGGTCACACGTCCTGTTCGCCATGTACTACGACATCTGACTCGTCGTCGCGACATGTCACGGCAAAGACTTCGAACCTGTCCCTCCAGCGTGCACTCCGATGCTCGCTGGCGGGACAGGTTCCGTTTTGGGACGACTCCGAGGTGTGAACGACCCTGTGCTTCCGCGATCGTGCACATGGTCGCCCTCGATGGTGAACAGCTCGGGGTCATCGCTCGGCGGGATCGTGCGAGCGGTGGCCACGACTGCCCAACCGAGCTCTCGGTAGCCGGCGACGATCCCCGCCCCGATGCCCTTCGACCCGCCTGTCACGATCGCGACGGCTTGCGGGGGTCGGCATTCGCCGCCGGGACCTCCGCTCGACCACTGACGAGCGGGGTCGCTCGGGTGTCGTCGTATGGCCTGCTCATCCTGGTTGCCGTCCGCGCTCGCCAGACGGCCGGTCCCATCCGTGGAAGGGCGAGTGGTCACCCGCGTCCCACGCGTCGCGCAGCCCCGGGGTGCTGAGGTCCCAGTCCGGGCGGATCTCGCTGGTCGCGGCGCGCAGATCTCGCCAGAGGTCGTCGATCGATGGGCGACCCCAGAACCAGTACCCGTTGTAGATGCTGTGGATGGTCAGCCCCGGCTTGAGCACGAAAGTGTGCGGGATCATCGGGTCGTGATCCGGGTCGGTGTACTCCTTGATGTCGAGGTCCTGCTGGACGATGCGTCCGGGGTCGGAGAGAAAGGGCCAGTGGGCACCTACCGAGGCGCGGAACTCCTGCAGCTCGTGGTGCTCGTCGGTCGCGATGGTCACGATCTGGGTGTAGGCCACCCCGAGCTTCGGCTGGATGGCGGCCAGGTCCAGGTGCTGTTGGTGCTCCTTCGGGCAGTAGTGGCCGCGTGCGAGCGTCAGGATCATCGGGTCCGGACCCTGCAGCTCGCTGAGCGTGCGCACCGTGTCGGTCTGGTCCGGCAGCGCGTAATCCGGGAAGTCTCCGCCGGGGACGATGTCTGGACGCATGGATGGCCACCTCTCGATTGGGCCTACGGGGCTTGCTCCGCGGGCTGTTCGGCGTTCGGCCCGCGTGGGTGAGCCAGACGTTCGGCCTCGCTGATCGCCCACGCTGCGTTCACCAGCCCGATGTGGCTGAACGCCTGGGGGAAGTTGCCGAGCAGCTCACCGTTGCCGGCGTCGACCTCCTCGGACAGGAGGCCGACGTCGTTCGTGTACCGGGCGGCTCGCTCGAAGGTGATCCGGGCACGCTCCAGGTCGCCTGCCAGCGCCTGGGCCTGCGCCAGAAGGAACGTGCACAGAAGGAAGGTCCCTTCGTCGCCGTCGAGGCCGTCCTCGGCCCGGTAGCGGTAGATCAACCCGTGCTCGTCGCTGAGCTGGGTCGCGATCGCGTCGATCGTCGACCGCATCCGCGGGTGCGTGGCCGGGATGAAGCCGACGATGGGCATCATCAGGTTGGAGGCGTCGAGCTCGGTGCTGCCGAACGACTGCGTGAAGGCGCCGACGTCCTCGTTCCAGCCCTGCGTCATGATGGCGTCGGCGATCAGGTCACGGGTCGCCTTCCACGGCTCGACGCGCTCGACGGCGTCCAACCGGTCGGCCAGGGCGATCGCCCGATCGAGCGCCACCCAGCACATGAGCTTGGAGTAGACGAAGTGGCGGGGCTCGCCGCGGGTCTCCCAGATGCCGCGATCGGTGTCCTGCCACCGCTCGGTCGCCGTGTCGGCCAGGCCGGCGAGGAACTGTCGCGACGTACGGCCGAGCCGGTCGATCTGGTCGGGCAGGCGATGGGCGGCGGCGAGCAGCTCGCCGTAGACGTCGAGCTGGCGTTGATCCCACGCGCCGTTGCCGACCCGCACCGGGGCGCTGCCCGCGCCAGCCGGACAGATGATCCAACACGCGCTCGGGGAGCTCGCGCTCGCCTTCGATGCCGAACATGATCTGGAGCTCGGCCTCCGGTCCGATCTGGGCCGTGGCCGCCCGGGCGATGTAGTCGAAGAACTTGTCGGCCTCGGTGGGACAGGCGGCGACCCACAACGCCTGCAGCGTGAACGACGCGTCGCGCACCCATGCGTAGCGGTAGTCCCAGTTCCGCGAACCACCCGGCACCTCTGGGAGCGAGGTCGTGGGTGCAGCCACCATCGCACCGGTCGGGAAGTAGGTCAGCCCGTACAGCACGCGGCCGCTGAGGTGGACGAGATCCGCCCATGGGCCTTCGTAGTTCTGGTGCAACCCCGACCACGTGCGCCACGACTCGGTGGTCTCGGCCAGGCGGTCGCGGATCTCTGGACCCGACCAGACCCGGGGCGGTTCGTCGGAGAACGCGGCGTACTGGAGCGCGAACTCGGCCGAGTCTCCCGGTCCCAAGGTGAAGCGCGCCGACGCGGTGGCCGCCTCGGTGTCGAGCGGGACCGTCGAGGACAGGACCAGGGCCATGGTCTCGGTGCTTGCGGCCACGCCTCCGTCGAGCGGGAGCAACGTCGGCGTGACGGTCGCGTACTCGGGCCGAGGTGCGTAGTCGACGACCATCTCGACGGACCCGGCGACACCGACCACCCGGCGCATCAGGGCATTCACGGCCCTGGCCCCCAGTTGGTGACCACGTTCGTCGCGCCCCACCACCAGCGCGTCGGTGAGCGTGACCGTGCCGCCCGCGGCCGTGAAGGTCGTCTCGAGCACCATCGATCCGTCGAGGTAGCGTCGGCTCGACTCGAAGCTCGTCCCGTCGGCCGGTCGGATCGCCCAATGTCCGGCGGCGTCGTCGAGGATCCGCCCGAGGACGGAGGGCGAGTCGAACCTGGGGAGGCACAGCCAGTCGATCGAGCCGCCCCGGCTCACCAACGCGCCACTTCGGCAGTCCGACAGCAGCGCGTAGTCGGCGATAGGCAGTCGGCTCATGCGCTCGACTCGCTCACAGCCCTCCGGCGAGCGGGTGCGGACCGGTCGCGCACCGGACGACGAGGGCCGGCTGCTTCGCCGCGTGCAGCACGCCCAGCACCACGCTGCCGAAGAGCGCGCTGGAGGCGGCGCCGCGCCCGCGGGAGCCGATGACGATGAGGTCGACGTCGTTGGCCTCGGCGTGGGCCACGATCTCGTCGGCTGTGGAACCGCCCAGCAGCACGGCCGTGGCGTTCACGCCGTGCTCGACTGCGACGGCGAGCGCCTCCTGGAGCAGCACATGGTCACGTTCGGTCGGCTCGTGCGGGACGGCGATGCCGGGGTCGTCGAATGCGACGGACGACGCGACGTCGATGGTCGGCACGACGTGCACGAAGATCAGCTCCGCGTCGCGGCGCGGAAGCGAAGTCGATGGCGAAGCCGATGGCGTCGGTGGCCGTCAGGGACCCGTCGGTGGCGACCAGGATGCGCTTCATCCCCTGCCAGTGGGAGAGCGCACCCGTCGCCATGGTCTCAGCCGTCGATTCCGGTGCGGCCGTCGGCGCCGCTTCACCGACGGAAGACATGTCGGACCTCCTCCATGTACCGCCCGGCGGTGGAGGACGCCTGCTCGGGAGCCTCACCGCGCTCGACGGGCGTCCATGTACGCGGCGTACCAGTCCCACCAGTCGTGCTTGTCGGCGGCCTCCTCGAAGGCGCCGTGATGATCGGCGGTCTCGTGGAGGAGGTCCGCCAAGGCGGCGACGTCCATGAGCGTCTCCCCTCTCTTCCCGGCCGCTACCGACCCGGGAGTCGCGTCGTGATCTCCTGAAGGATCCAGCCGTTGCCGTCGGGATCGCTGAACGACGCGAACGACGAGTAGGTGCGGCGCTCGGGGTCGGGTCCCGGCACGCGTCCATTGGTGCCGGCGTGGTGGAAGACCCCGCCGATGTCGTGGAACACGTCGCTCATCTCGACGCCGCGGGCGACGAGCTCGGCCTGTGCCTGCTCGATGTCGTCGACGACGAACATCAGGTCCCGGGTCGAGCCAGGTGCGGCCGATGTCAGGCCGGCGCCGAAGATGATCGAGCACTTCGAGCCGGGCGGGGTCACCTGCACCACCCGGAAGTCGTCGGCTCCCGAGAAGTCGGCGTCGAGCCGACAGCGCAACTTGGTCGTGTAGAAGTCCTTGGCCCGGTCGACATCCGACACGGGCAGGACGACGACCTCGAGTCTCAGATCCAGAGTCCCCGCCTCGGAGCTGGTGGCTGCGCCTCCGGTGCTGGCATCTACGGTGCTCATGACGACCTCTGTTCCGACGGCGGGTTGCGATCATCGCACCGTCCCGCGTCGGCCGCACCGGGATCTGGGAACGGCGCGCGCACCGTGCAGCAGCACCCACTCATCGTGCGCCGCGGGGGCGCAGCCAGAATCGGACGCACACCGAGCGGGTTCGGTGCAGACTCCCTGCGGGAGCGAACCCCGCCCGAGCCAAGGAGCCGCCGTGTCCACCGTCGCCGTGACCCGTGCTCAGCCCCACTGGTGACATGGCCGAGTTCCCCTCGCCGAGCGAAGGCATCGTCGTCACCCACTTCATCGTCTCCGACAACGTGGAGCGTTCGCGTCGGTTCTACACCGAGGTGCTGGGAGGCGAGACGGTCCGCCACGGTGAGCCCACCTATGTCGCGTTGTCCAACAGCTGGATCATCATCAACGTCGGCGGCGGGCCCACCGACGACAAGCCGACCGTCGTCCTGGAGACGCCGACGGACCTGGATCGGACGAGCAGCTTCCTCAACCTCCGAGTCGCCGACATCTACGCCGTGTACGACGACTGGAGCGCTCGCGGGGCGGAGTTCCTGACGCGCCCGAAGGTGCACGAGACCGAGATCCGCTGCTATCTGCGCGATCCCGACGGCCATCTGATCGAGGTCGGGCAGACGACCCGACCGCCGAGCTGAAGACGCCGCGGCGTCCTCGCGCCAGACCTGACCGAATGAACGGGGGTCCTCCGAGATCTACAGCTCAGTTCCCCCTCGTCGCTCGCTCACCGTCGCACGCCGAGACCTGAGATTGACCTTTGCGCGACGGGACCAGACCAGGCGTGCAGGTCTCGTCAGGTCGACGGGAGTCGGTCAGCGCAGCGACCTGAAGGCGGCGCGGAGCTCTTCGGAGAAGAGCTGCGGTTCCTCCCAGGCGGCGAAGTGGCCGCCCTTGTCGACCTCGTTGAAGTAGATGGGGACGTTGGGGTAGGCGTTCTCGACCCAGCTGCGTGGGGTCCGCCAGATCTCTCCAGGAAAGGTGGTGAAGCCGACCGGGATCGAGACGGGCGTGGGACCTTGGCCGGCGGCACGAGCGTTCTCTTGCCCTTCTTCCCAGTACGAGCGGGCTGCAGAGGCGCCGGTGCCGGTCAGCCAATACAGCGTGATGTTGTCGACGACATGTTCCCGGGTGAGGTTGCCCGAGGGCTGTCCGTCGACGAAGGCGCGAGCGATCTTCTGGTAGCTGTCCGTGTCGTGATCCATGATCCAGGCCGCCAGGGCGATGGGTGAGTCCAGGAGGGCGTAGCCGATCGTCTCCGGTCGGGTGGCCTGTTCCACGAAGTAGCCGGTGCCTGACGCATGGAAGGTGTCGAGTTGGTCGAGGGCCGCGCGTTCTTCTTCGGTGGGCGGCGACGCGCTCAGGGCTTCGGGGTCGCCCAGCGCCGGAGTGAGCAGGTTGGTATGGATGCCGAGCAGACCGTCGAGTCCCAGGCGGCCCATGGCGTCGGTGACCTGGGAGCCCACGTCTCCGCCCTGGGCGACGTACCGGGTGTAGCCGAGGCGCCCCATGAGCTCGTGCCAGGCCTTTCCGATGCGGATGGGGCCCCAGCCGAGCTCGGTCGGCTCGTCGGAGAAGCCGTAGCCGGGGATGGACGGGAGCACGAGGTGGAACGCGTCCTCCGGGCGTCCGCCGTGGGCGGTCGGGTCGGTGAGTGGTCCGATGGTCTCGAGCAGCTCGATGACCGAGCCCGGCCAGCCGTGCGTCATGATCAACGGCAACGCGTCCTCGTGGGGCGATTCCACATGGATGAAGTGGATGTCCAGCAGGTCGATCTCGGTCTTGAACTGGGGCAGCTCGTTCAGTCGCGCCTCGCACCGCCGCCAGTCGTACTCGGTCGTCCAGTAGCGGGCGAGGGCCTGCGTCGCCGCCAACTGCACCCCCTGGGACCGATCTCCGACGAGCTCCCGGGTTGGCCAGCGCGTCGCCTCGATGCGGCGTCGCAACTCGTCGAGTTCGTGCTGTGGAACGTCGATCCGGAACGGGCGGACGGCCGTCTCGGTGCTCGACGTCGTGGTGTCACTCATGATCGTGTCCTCTCGGTATGCCCTGGATCGTCTCCGCGGCCTGTGGCCCCACGCCGCGCACGACCGGCTGTCGACTTCGAGTATCGCCTCGACGAATCTGCCGCTGCACCCGTGGGATCCACTGGTCCTACACCCTGGCGCTCCTCGGCGCCCCGAGAAGCATCACGGGCCGGCGTTGAGACCGGTCGGAGCCGAGATAGCTGTCGCGCTCGCCCCGGATCACGAGTGTGGGCGCCGAAATCGGCCGCAGCGCCGCTTCGGCAGCCTTCGGCGACTGCCGCACCGACGACCGGTAGTAGTTGATCATCCCAGTTGCCGCGCCCTCCTGCGACCACTCCTCGACATAGCGATCGATCTCCTCCGGCGTGTACTCCGCGCGATCGCGCGTGCCCCTCGCCGTGGATGCACGGGCTTCTCTTTCGTAGAGAAGTTGCGCTGAACCGGCCACATGGTGACCGGTTCTCCGCGGTAGGTAGGGAGGCTGACGAACAGACGAGATCGGAGACACACCATGTCCGAACGAGATGGCTACATCCCTGGCGTGCCCTGCTGGATCGACACCAACCAGCCGGACCCCGACGCCGCGGTCCGGTTCTACGGGGGCCTGTTCGGGTGGCAGTTCGAGAACGTGATGCCCGAGGGCTCCGGAGGCAGCTACCACATCGGCCGGATCCGCGGGGGTGACGTGGCGGCCGTCGGATCCGTCCCGGACGGCGCCCCGCCGGTGGCCGCGTGGAACACCTACATCTGGGTCGACGACGTCGACCGGGCTGCGGCTGCGGCTCGTGATGCCGGTGGCTCGGCGATGGAGGCCTTCGACGTGATGGAGGCCGGTCGCATGGCGGTGATCACCGACCCCGAAGGGCGCGTCGTTCTGCCTCTGGCAGCCGAAGGCGCACAAGGGAGCGCAGGTCGTGAACGAGCACGGCTCGCTGAACTTCAACGGCCTGGCCACCCGCGACCTCGAGCGGGCCGAGGCGTTCTACGGCGCGGTGTTCGGTTGGAAGGCGCTCGCCCTGCCGGCTGGGGAGATGTGGACGCTGCCCGGTTATGGCGATCACCTCGAGGAGATCGCGCCCGGCACCCGCGAGCGGATGGCCCAGATGGCCGCTCCCGACGGGTTCATCGATGTCGTCGCCGCCGTGAACCCGATCGACGGCGGTGACTCCACCACGCCTGCGCACTGGAACGTCACCTTCGGCGTCGATGACGTGGCCGCCGCCGTCGCCAAGACGAAGGACCTGGGTGGCAAGGTGGTCGACGGTCCGTTCGACGCGCCCTGGGCCCGGATGGCGGTGATCGAGGACCCCCAGGGGGCGACGTTCGTCGCCAGCCAGTTCGTCCCCGAGAACAAGGACATCACTGCCGAGCGGTGACAGTCGGAGTTCAGACCTCGTCGGGGACGTCGTAGCGGCGCTGGTAGGAGCCGAACCGGCCCCGCTCCTCGGCCGGGTCGAGGCCGGTGTCCGCGAGCGAGTAGCGATGGGCGGCCGAACGCGTCCTTCGGGCGGTCGGCCACGTAGTCGCGGGTTGCGGCCCGCAGGTCGTCGCCGTAGGACAACCCGAGCTCGTCGTAGATCCGACCCACCGCACCGCTCGGATCGGCCATCAGGTCGGCGTAGCGCACGTCGACGAAGCGGTCGTCGGGGAGCTCACCCGAGTCGCGGGCGGCCACCGTGTCGTCGAGCATCATGGCGTACCCGAGGGACACCCAGGGCACGAGCGTGTCCACGTCGACCGACTCGCACCGCATCGACCGCAGCGTCCCCATCAGGCTGATGGTCGACGGCACGCTCTTGAGCGGATCACGGTGGATCTGCACGACCCGGGCATCGGGGTAGACCCCGAAGAGCGTGCGGAGCTGGCTGAGGTGGCTCGGAGCCTTCAGCACCCATCGATCGCCGCGCCGGCGGCGCTGCAGCGTCTGCAGCACCTTGCGATGGTACCGGTAGGCGTCGGTCTGGTCGGCGGCGACCAGGTACGCCGAGTAGGTCGGTACCTCGTACGTGCCGCCCCACTGGTCGGAGAGGAACTCGAGCATCGTGGCGAAGATGCATTCGTTGGGCTCGTCGCCGTCGTTGTGGTGCATCGACTCGTACGACGGTTGCAGATCGGCCCAGAACACGTGCACGTCGTGGCCGAGGCGCCGGGCGTCGTCGGTCGACGGGCCGAGCGCCTCACCCGGGTGGAGCAGCTCCCAGGTGGCGGGCGTCCGACTGGTCGGATCGAGGGCCAGTAGCTCGTGCAGGATCGACGTGCCCGACCGGCCGGTGCCCACGACGAAGATCGGCTCGACGATCTCCTCGTCCAGGATGCGTCGGGTCGGCGGCCCAGGTCCTGGCCAGCAGCAGTCGCTGACGCAGCGCCCGCAGCAGCTCGGTGCGCGCCACCAGCCGGCCGGCCAGGGTGAGGTGGGCCTCGGTGCGGAGCGCTTCGAGCAGCACCTCGAAGTGCGGGCGCCAGGAGTCGCCTCCGAAGTCCGTGAGCCCGGTGGAGGCCTGGGCGGCCCCGACGATGTCATCCGAGTCGAGCGACACGAGGTGCTCGGCGCCACCCGCGGCCGGGCCGTGGGCGTTCAGGCGGTCGACCCAGGCAGGAGCGGGTGGCGGGGTCCACGGCATGGCGCGGTTCAGCTCCAGCGCCGCTGGGCGGCACGGTAGCGATCGGCGAGCTGGCGCCGTCGAGCCTCTGGCGACACGGTCGGGTGCGCCGCGCCGACCGCGGCCCGCACCTCCTCGAGCCCGATCACCGTCGCGGTGGGCTGCGGGCGGGTGCGGGCGCCGACGTAGCGGTAGACGGCCATGCCGAGGGGCCGCCCCTCGGTGTCGAGCCAGTTGGGTACGCCGGGATCGGTGTGGGCCACGACCACCCGCACCTTCCCGTCGTCGTCGACGTGGGCCTGGCGGCCGTTGCAGCTCATCAGCCGCTCGTCCCACGCGCCCGAGTCGAACCAGTGCAGGTTGTGGATCGACCAGTTCCAGTAGTTCGCGTCGGGGACGTCGTGCTCGATGAGCAGCGCCTGATCGGGGCCGAGGTCCCAGCAGCCGCCGCCGTAGGCGATGCTCGGGGCCCCGCCGGGCGGCGTGTTGGGCGCGGTGAACGTGTTGTGGTCGAGCAGGTCCCGTGAGGCGGCGATGTAGGCCGCCCAGTAGTCGATCGACCGCTCGACCCACGTGGCGGCCCGGTCGAGCGCGGCGGCCACGCCGACCGGAGTCGGTGGTGGTGACGGCTCGCCGGCGAGGTCGGTGCGCTCGATCGAGAAGGAGACCACCGGCTCGGTCGCCCAGTCGTAGAGGTACTGGCGGATCAGCAGCAGTCGAGCGCCTGGAGCGGCCGGCAGGTGGTTCCCGGGCACCGGCACCGGGCCGATGGTCAGCTCGAAGTCGCCGCCTTCGCCGACAGCCATGTCGGTCAGCGCGACCTCGGCGAACACCCCGCTCTCGTCGAGGTGCATGTCCCCCTCGACGAGGGAGAACAGGGCCTCGTGCACGTCGGTCCACCCGGCCTCGCAGCACGTAGGTGGCCGTCGGATCGATGGCGCACCGGGTGTAGACGTTGTCCGGGTTGGGCGCGCCCCACTGCGACCACGGCAGCTCGTAGCGGTGCAGGCGCGGATGGCGGGCGTCGGCGTGCTCCAGCTCGCCCTGGAGGGCCAGATCCGCTTGGCGGGCCAGGTGCCGGATCCCTTCGGCCCGGCCTCTTGGGTCGACCGGGAAGTCGTCGGCCGTCAGCCGCTCGGACAACGAGGCCAGCGTGGCCGTCCAGCGCAACCAGGCGTCACCCGCGGGGTCGTCCATGCCGATGTCTACCACCCGGCGGCCGACCATCGACGGGGGTCAGGCAGTGGACGCGGCGTACCGCACCTGGACGTGGCGGGTGCGCAGCCCCTTCTTGAGCGACGTGTCGAGGCGGAAGTCACCCGGTCGAACGACCCTCTCCCTGTCGCATCAGCGTGCGCTCCGGCGTCGCTGCCGGGACAGGTTCCGTTTGGATGGCTCACGGTGAGGTCTCTGGATATATGCAGCGAGGACTGTATATCCTGAGTGGATGACGAAGCATCTGGTGGACATCGACGACGACACGTTGGGCGCGGCTCGGGCCGAGCTCGGAACGGCGACGCTGAAGGACACAGTCAACGAAGCGCTCCGCCGGGCCGCCTCGTCGCGAGACGAACGCGTGTCGCGAGCCTTGGACACGCTCGCGAGCGCCGATCTCGGCGATCGCGAGGATGCGTGGCGGTAACGCACCTCGTCGACACGAGCGTCCTCAAGCGACTCGGGATCCCAGCCGTTCGCGCCGCGATGGAGCCGTTGGCAGAGGCCGGCCGCCTGGCGCGTGCGGGCATCTCCGACCTCGAGGTGGGGTACTCAGCCCGAAACGCCCGAGAGTGGGACCGGCTGACGGGGGCACTCGACGTGCTCGCACTGGTCGAGACGACCGCTGACCACGTCCAACGGGCCAAGCAGATCCAACGCCACCTCGCGTCGAAGAGTCAACGAGGTCGCAAGATCCCCGACCTGCTCATCGCCGCAGCAGCTGAGAGCGAGCGGCTGACGGTGCTGCACTACGACCAGGACTTCGACAAGATCGCGAAGGTGACCGGTCAACCCTGCGAATGGGTCGTCCCGGCAGGATCCATCGACTGATCGAAGGTTCCGGTGGGCGAGACCCCCGGCCACACCCGTCAGTCGTCTACACACTCCAAAGACCGACCCTCCCTGGACCAACAGCGCCACCGAGCCGGCCGTCGGGGACACCTGCCGGAGCCCGGTGGCGATCGTGTCGGTCGGTGAGCGGCCGAGGACTAACTGCCACCGCGGCTGCGTGAGTGCAGCAGCTTGAGGCTGAGCACAGGCCGGCGGCCATCGGCCCGGCACCGGCCGGGACCTCACCTCGCTGACCAAGAAGTCGCTGCACATGCTGGCCCGCCGGGCCATCGCGCTCGAGGCTGAGATCGCCGAGCTCGCCGCCATCCTCGCCGTGCTGGTCGCCGAGACCGCACCCGAGCTGATCGCCCAGGTCGGTGTCGGCACCGACAGCGCCTCAGCGCTGCTGGTCGCCGCCGGCGACAATCCCGGCCGTCTCCGCAGAGAAGCGACCTTCGCTCACCTGTGCGGCACCGCCCCGATCGACGCGTCCAGCGGCAAACAGCAACGGCACCGCCTCAACCGCGGCGGGGACCGCCAAGCCAACTCCGCGCTCTGGCACATCGTCATCACCCGCATGGTCTGCGACCCCGACACCCGCGCCTACATCGACCGACGGCTGAAGGACGGCAAGACCAAGAAGGAAGCCTTCCGCTGCCTCAAGCGCTACATCGCCCGAGACCTCTACAACCACCTCCCACACCACGAACTCGCCCTCGACAGCCCCTAGGAGCATCCAACTGGGGCAACCCAAGGTTGATCGGAGAGGTCAAGGGTCGGTGGTTTGGTGTTCGACCGATCCGATCGTGCAGTTGCGTCCGGATGGACGGGCCAGGTCCCTCTGGTCGGGGATCGTGCCGTCGCACAGGCCCGGCGTGCCGCGCCCGACGGCCCCGACGGCCGGTGAGGTGAGGGCCGGCAGGTGGGTCAGGGTCGCACCTCCGTTGTCGGCGAGCGGCCCGAGCTGCGGGTCGGTCGAGGCGTGGTCGTGCTTGCGGGTGAGTCCGCAGGTGTCGTCGCTGCCGAGGTTCCAGTCGTGCGAAGCCGTGTCGGTCGCCGAGGTGCAAGCAGCTCCAGTTGTGCTGGCAACGATCGTCGACTCGAGCGTGATTGGACCGTCGAGCGCCGAACCATGGTCGGCGCGGTTGTCGGCGATGGTCGACAACACGACCGACGACGTGAGGGAAGAGGTGGTCGCCAGGAACATCCCACCACCGGAGCCGCCGGCATCGACCTGACCGGTCGCCGACCCGGCTTGGTTGCCGCTGATCGTCGAGTTCACGATCCCCAGGTGCCCCCAACTCGTGACCCCTCCGCCTTGGCTGGAGACACAGACCGTCGCGGTATAGGTGACCGCCTTCAACACGAACGGTTCTTGGTGGCAACCCGACGCGTCGATCGCGGCCCGGTTGTCGCTGACCGTCGAGGCGTTCATCGACAGGGTGCCTGCGCTGTAGATGCCGCCTCCTCCGATGAAGCCGTCATAGGAGGTGGAGCAGCCGAGGTCGATGTTGAGCTCGTCGATGTGGGTGCACATGATGGTGCCGGTGGCCAGGTTGTCGGTGACCGAGGCGTGATCGAGACCGGCACGGGCGGAGCGGTCCACCATCAGGCCACCGCCAGCGGCGGCGGAACCGTGGGTCAGGGTGAGGTGGTCGATGGTCAGCTCCGCAGCACCCACGGCCTCGATTGCCCGGTCGATGTTGCCCGCGTCGATCGTTGCACCGTGGCCTTCGATCGTCACCGTCGTCGCGACGTCGAGGTCACCAGTCGCTGCCGCGTCTTCGTCGGCGCCCATGATGCTCAGCGAGTAGCGCGCTCCCGGCGCCAGCACGATCCGCACTTGCTGCGCGGCATGGTTCGCCTCCTGAACTGCGGCCCGCAACGTGCACTCATGCGCAGCCGTAGCGCACGATCCGTCGCCCGGAACGGCGTCGACCGCGTCGGCAGTGGAGGTCACCGTGAACACGATTCCAGTCGTACACGCTGACAACCCCACGCTGAGCACTGCGGCGCACAACGCCATCGCCACCACCGACCGACGCCCAACCGTCCCGACAGATCTCCCCACGGGCTGACCTCCCTCATGATGGCGACTCCGACCGTCAAGACGCCTCAGCCGACGGACCGTAGCCCGACCGGACCTGAGCGGACACCCGCAGATGCCCCGACACGAGGACCGATCCGACCGACGCGAGAAGCGTCACGGACCCGGTCATCGGGGGCAGGTCGCCGACTCACGACGAGGAGCGAAGTGGTTCCAAGATCTCGCTGAAATGGTCCACGAAGAGCCAATGGCCCTCGCCGGGCAGCAGATGGAATCTCGCTCCAGGAATCTCGCGGGACTGATAAGTGCCGTTCGCGAGGGCGAGGTTTCGATCTGCGTCGCCGTGCCACACGTGGACCGACACGTCGATGTCGGACAGAGCGAAGCCCCATGGTTGCGACTCCAAGACAAGGTCTCGCGTCGCCGCACGGCCCGCCGTCGCCGACAGGGGTCGCGCCAGACCGGCACGAACCACAGCCCGGATCTCGGGACGATCGATGACCGCAGCGTCACAAGGCGGAAGCTGGTTCAACAGCCAGTCCAGCGCCTGGTCCGGGTCGCGCTGGCCTTGTCGCATACCAACCTCGAACACGGCCCCGGACAATCGCGGCGCGAGCAGCCCGAGACGCCGCCCCCCCCGGACAACACGCGGCTTCTCATCGTTCGACACGCCAGCCTCGGGAGGAGCGACGCCACTAAGGATCGCACAGCCGACAAGACGATCACCCAGGAACCGAGCGCACGCAGCCGCGTTCGGTCCGCCACTCGACCAGCCCAAGACCCCGAACCGATCGAGCCCCAGATGTCCGGTCAACTCGGCGATGTCCGACGCGAAGCTTTCGTAGCAACGCCTCGGGTCGTACGTGCTGTGCCCGTACCCCGGCCGATCGACGGCGAGCAGTCGTACCTCGCAGCTCGCGGCGACCGATGCGACCACATCAAAGTCGTGTCCGGTACCGGGCGAGCCATGCAGTGCAACGACTGGCGCTCCCGTTACCGAACCGAGTTCGAGCCAAGCCAGGTCCCGGCCATCGGCTAGCTCGAACACCTGGAGATCGACCATGTGGGTATCCCCCTGGAGTGATCCGTGCCATTCTGCCGCCGGACGCAACCCCAAACCCGCCGCGGTGCTCGGCGCATCACCCCCACGGACTTCAAGAACTGACCGCCGAGCTGGACGCACGCGCGACCCGCGTCCCCGAAGAGGCTCGGGGTCACTCGCCGAACGCCTCAGACCCAGCCTTATGGGATACCCGACCACAGCACCGATATGTCGATCGGCGTTCCACATCCTAGGAATAGGGGCTTCTCTGATGCGGCGGCCGGTCAGTGCGCTCAGGATCAAAACACGGTTCGAGGTTGTCGTTCCGGGCGATGAACGGCTGGCCGGGCCGCGCAAGATGTATCCGGTGGGACGAGAGGATTGAACCAATGGCGGTTCTAGGCACACTCGGCGGCTGGCGACGATCGTGCTCGCGGCCGCGTTCATCCTTGCGACGTCGGGGTGCTACGGCGCGAGCTCGACCCTTGCAAACGGGGGAGGCGCCTTCTGGTGTCCAGTCGGTGTAGATCTTGGGCCCGGCCACATCAGTAGCGGTGGGAACGGGTCGGGCAATGCTGGCAGCATGTGGCATCCAGCTCCGACAGCCGTGACGCTTCGATTCGAGGTAACGAACTCGGATATCCGCTCTCCGATCGAGGCGGACGAATTCTTTCCGTTCAGCTCGGGGACGTCGTTCGGGACCGTCTGGGACGGGACCAAGTCCACCGGGGCCAAGTCGATCCTTGGGATGGGATTCCTTTTGTTCTCGTTGTTGTCGTACCGGAAAACGTGACCTTTCACGTGAGTTGGTGGATCATGGCGTTGGACGCCGCCGGCAACGAGGTCGGGTTCACCTGCAGTCCATACCCCTACCTCTATGGGGCACCGCCGCGATAGGGGTGTCTCATAAGGGGAATAGGAGACGCTTTCATATCGGCGTGCCCCGTGCGATCCGGCGAGGGTGCCGATGCGTCCGTCCGGTCTCGTCAGTCTCGGTAGCTCCTCGACGGCCTGTGGCATGGTCGTGCCATGAACATCGTCGAGCACCGCAGAAGCGCAGGTCACAGACCTGACCCGCCCTGTACTACGACATTTAACGAGAAGCAACGTCAAGCAGTGCGGAGAGCGCGAACCGGTCCCGTCACGGACCTCTTGACCGACGACGGTGGCCCAGTCGAGTTGCTCCTCCACGGCTGCGGCGAGCGTCGGCGTCGAGCTGCGTTGGTCGAAGGACCACGTCGTCGGCGCCGCCGTGCTCTTCCTTGCCCGTTTGCTTCGTGGAGGAGCCACCTCGGCGGCACGGACCACGGGGGGCGCGCCTGCCGCACGGCGGACGCCGACCCGGTGGTGGCCGATCGGCGACCGGTCCGGCGATGACGCCACCCGGCCGGACCCCGGCCCCCGAACCGGCCGACGGGGTGGACGTCACTCCGGACGCGATGGCCGTGGCCTGGGAGGCCGTGTCCGACGGCAGCCCGGTCAGCCGCCCGGCCGCCGACGTGGCGCTCGAGGGGCCGGGCGGACACCTGCCGTCCCAGCTCCCCACTGAGGCGATCGCCGTCGCGTCGGTGGCGACCGCTCTGCGGGCGGCGCATGCGCTCCACCTCGTCCGTGGCGGGGCGCCGCAGCGGCTGAGCCTCGACCGTCGCCACGTCGCCTTGGCGGTCCGCAGCGAACGGTTCTTCCGAGTCGGCGCCATCGAGGCCGGTGCGACCTTCGCGCCGTTGTCGCGCTTCTGGCCGGCAGCCGACGGCTGGGTCCGGACGCACGCCAACTACCCGTGGCACCGCGACGCGCTCCTATCGGTCACCGGCACGTCGGACGACCCCGGCGAGGTCGGCGCCGCCATCGCCGAACGCCCGGCCGAGGACCTCGAGCGGGACGTGTTCGACGCCGGGGGCATCGCTGCCGCGGTCCGCACGCCGGGGGTGTGGGGGCGGCACCCGCAAGGCGCCGCGGTGGCCGACGAACCGCTCGTCGGCGTGGCGGCCGAGCCGGGAGCGCCGCCCCGGCGCCGCCCCCAGGTCGAGTTGCCCGCGACCGGCGTGCGGGTCCTCGACCTGACCCGCGTGATCGCCGGCCCGGTCTGCACCCGCTACCTCGCCGCGCTGGGTGCTGAGGTCCTCCGGATCGACCCGCCGCACCGCCCAGACGTGGCCCCGGGTGCGGTTGCCGACACCCTCCTCGGCAAGCGAAGCGGGTTCCTGGCGCTCGACGACGACGCCACCGGTCGGCTGGCCGACCTGGTGGCGGCGGCCGACGTCGTCGTGCTCGGGTACCGGCCCGGCTCGCTGCACCGGTTCGGGCTGGAGGAGTCCGCCCTCGTCGACCGGCATCCCGGGCTGGTCGTCGTGTCGCTCGCGGCGTGGGGCCACACCGGCCCGTGGCACGGACGTCGCGGGTTCGACAGCGTCGTGCAGGCGCCCACCGGCATCGCCGACACCGAATCGACCGAGGGCGTCCCGGGTGCCCTGCCCTGCCAGCTGCTCGACCACGCCACCGGCTACCTCGCGGCGGCGGCCGCCCTCGACGGCCTGGCCCGCCAGACCGAGGTCGGCGGCTCGTACGTCCGGCGGGTCTCCCTCGCCCGTACCGCCCGGTGGCTGACCACGGTGGCCGACGGCGCACGAGCACCCGCCCCGACCACCCCCGCCGACGCCGCTGATCCCGGGCCGTGGATCACCGAGGTCCCGACCGACGGCGCGTCGGCGACCGCGGTCCTTCCTCCCGGTTCCTTCGGCAGGCCGCTGGCCTGGCCCGCGCCGCTCGGCGGCTACGGGACCGCGCCGGCGCAGTGGCCCCGGCCACCCGCCGCCCGTAGCGGCTGACGCCCGACCGCGCCGGACCTACAGGGCCCGGTCGAGGATGCGCCGGAGCTCGGCGGCGTCCCGCCGGGTGACGCGCGTCCCGACATGCTCCTGGATGAGGTCGAGGTAGACCGGCGCCGCCTTGCGGAAGGCGTTGCGCCCGGGCGCGGTGAGCTCAGCGAAGGCGGAGCGGCGGTCGTCGGGGTTCGGGATGCGAGTCACGTAGCCCGCGGCGACGAGCTCGTCGACCACCCGGCTCACGCGCGTACGGCTGAGCACCACGGCGTCGCTCAGCTCGAGCATGCGCAGCCGCAGACCCGGCGACGCGTTCAGCTCGAGGAGCACGTCGTACCAGCGCAGCGGCATCCCGGTCGCTCGTTCGAGCTCACGATCGAGGATCGGCACGAGCTGGGCGTGGAGGCGCAGCAGGCCGGACCAGGCCCGCACGACGTCGTCGTCCGGGTTCGTCGCGGCGGGCACAACGACGGACGTTAGCCCATTGACAATGCGTGCGCACGCACCTAAAGTGCGTGCGTCCGCACACATATGGAGGAACCATGTCCACCACCATCTCGAGACAAGAGCTCCACGAGGCGCTGCGGGTCGGTGACGTCGTCCTGCTCGAGGCGCTCCCCCCGATGCACTTCGACGCCGAGCACCTGCCGGGGGCGGAGAACCTGCCGCTCGACGACCTCGACGCGCTGGCGCCGGTGCTGGTGCCCGACCGGGCGACGCCCATCGTCACCTACTGCACCGGCGTGACCTGCCGGAACTCGGAGATCGCGGCGGGCCGCCTCGAGGCACTCGGCTATTCGGACGTCCGCACCTACAAGGGCGGCAAGGAGGACTGGATCGGCGCCGGTTTGCCGGTCGAGGCGACGGAGGCGGTGGTGTGATGCAGGAACCCCTGATCGCGGTCGACGACATCCCCGAGGACGGCACCGTCACGGTCGACTTCTTCGGTCGTGAGGTGCTCGTCTACCTCGCCGACGGCACGCCCCGGGCCACGGCCAACGTGTGCTCCCACCTCGGCGGTCCGCTCGAGCGCTGCGAGAACGAGCTGGTGTGCGCCTGGCACGGCGCGACGTTCGACGTCGCTACCGGCCGGCGGCGGTCCGGCCCGGCGGCGCCCGACAGCCGGTTGATGCACCTCCCGACGAGGGTCGTCCACGGAACGCTGACCTACGTCTGGAACGACCCGCCGGCGTGACGGGCGGTCAGGCGGTCGAGCGCTGGCCCACTCTGGTGTTCGGGAGCGAGGCCGCCCGCTCGGCCCACGCGGCGAAGCCGTACCGGCCGAGTACGGCCAGGATCTCATTCAGACGCTGGTGGTGTCTGGCTAGTGCTTCACCGAGTTGGTCCATGTCGGCTCCGAGATGCATCGGTGGGGTGCAGGAAGGCCCCAGTGGATTGGTTCGGCCCCGTCGTCGCGGTCATGCGGTGGCACCCCCTGGGTCGGCGTGTGCCTCCGTCGGAGTCGTCGGTCTCGTGCACGCGCGGCTCGAGCTCACCATGTCTGGCGAGGACCGCTCGAAGCTGCGCCGCCGAAGGAGACGCAACGTGAGCCGGCCCGGTCAGGTGGCGTCGAGGAGCGAGAGGGCGTTCTCGACCCCTTACTCGAGCAGTGCGTCGGCGAGGTCGCGATCAGTGAGTGCGCGCGCCATCTGCCCCGATCATCGATGCCACGATCGCGAGCATCTTGGAGATCCTGGCTGACGAGACCAGCCACCACGTGCGTGCTGCCCTGTCGCAGGACCTCATTGCGCTCTACCCATCACTGGTGTGACCGGTCGATCCTCGGTCGCGGGCTACGACCCGGCACCGGACGACACGTCGTGACAGGGTCGGGGCGTCATGAGCCCCGATGCGTCCATGGCCGACGCTGGTCGTCGGCATCGATTCCGAGGTCACATCTGTGGATTCGGTACGACGATCGGAAGTCGAGTCGTCATCGGCCACTGGCCGCTGTCGCCGTTCGGACCGTTCACCGATGTGATGGTGGAGGACCCCGACGGCCTCCGATCGTTGCGTGCACCCACGCGGGAGATCGCCGAGTTCGTGTCCGAGACCTATTCCTTCGATCGCGTCCACATCTGTGCGGTTGACGCGACCCTCACGCCGACGACGTTCCGACTCTCGGCGAGAGATCTGCAGGTCTGCATCTCGATCGGTCGTCGTTCGCCGCTCGGGTGGCTCCTGCACCTGATGCCGACGGCGGTGGCCGAGTCGACGACGTGGTGCGCACTCGTCGACCCCCTCGCGGCGTTGGTCGTGAGGGGCGTGCGGACGCGCGGGACCAGCCGTCATGGCCGGCGGGAGTGGTACGGCGCCACGGACCAACACAGAGTGGCCGGCGTCGCCGGCACCCTCGACGGCCACGATCTCGGTGACCTGGCCGATCTGTGGCCTCCGGTGCGCTTCGGGTTCAGCTCCGCGCCGAGACGACCGAGCCTCGTTGCGGTGGCGACGACCGTCGAGACTTGACCGACGACGTCACCGTCTCGGCCGGGTGGACACCGGAACCTCGATGGGCCTCCTCGCTGCGGCACGCTGGAGCGACGTCCTTCCGTCCTGGTAGGGGGCAATGGGTCACGCCGGTGAGGTCATGGCCAAAGACGTCGAGCCCGGACCGGTCACCACGGTGAACGGCGCCACGTTCACCGTCTCCACCGACGGCGGCGATGTGATCCTCACCGATGGCCAGGGCAACAGGTCCAAGGTCGTCGAGACCGACATCGTCGCCTCGAACGGCGTCGTCCACGTCATCGACACGGTGCTTTTGCCGCCGACCAGCTGAGGTCGGGCCACTCCATCTCACCTGCCGACATCGTGTCTCGAGGTCGAAGGCGCAGATGCCCTTGCGCGGCGGTCCGAGGTCGATGTCTGCACCCTGGACGTCTCCTCCAAGAGCGCGGCCGCCACGACGGCAGGACGCTCCTCGTGGGAGAACAACCCAGCGCGAACAGGACTCGGGCCCCGAGCGCACCCAGCAACACACCCACGACATCGGCTTCGACCGGCTGCAGCAGTCCAGATCCCCGGGGCTCGTCCGGGAGGAGTTTGCTCACGCGGTCCGGATCTCCGTCCAGGCCCTCGACATGCGAGCCACGCCGTAGGCGGCGGTGGCGAGCGACGCGACTGCCACGGTGACGATGATGCACAGGCGCAGGTCGAATCCCGATTCGCGCTCGCCGACCGGCGCTCCGTGCAAGAACCACGGCGCCGTCGTGGCGATGGTTCGCCACCAGAGCACGATGGCCGCGGTGATCACCACGATGGCCAAGGTGACGATTCCGGCCAGCAACGATTCGGCTGCGAGCTCCGCCGAGGTGAAGGTGACCCGACGAGCGAGCCCGACTGCCAACGTCGACCAGGACACGATGAGCAGTACCGCCAGCATCGCCCAGGCGACGAACGCCGCGCCGTAGAGCCCTGCTCCGGTCTCGCGTGCTGCGGACGGCTGCGTGTGCGCCCACGCCACCAAGCCGATGGTGGCGGTGATCGCCGATGCCGAGGCGAGGAGGACCCCGATCACGTGGCGTCGGAGGTCGCCGAGTCGCCGGTCGCGTCGGGCCCGAAGGAATGCCGGCACGGCCACGAGCGCGCCGAGGAGCACGGCGATCGTGGCGGCGCCGGCCGCTGCCTGGACGGTCCGCCACGCGCCATCGGCGACCGCGGACGAGGTCGACGGCAAGGAGCTGGTGTAGTGCTCGGACACCTTCGCGAACGCTGATCCGGCGATGACCAGCGCAGTCCACGCGCCCATGACGACGAGCGCGCCGGCGCGCACTCGATCCGCGGGGGTCGTGGAGTGGCCGAACCAGCCGCCGCCCCGCGCTCGCTCGATGAGTCCTGCTCGGGCGATCGACCAACGCGTCCGCACGGTCAGCGGTTGATCGCCGTAGGTGTCTTCCATGAGGGCGAGCAGTTCGTCGCCGTAGCGCTCACGCCACGCCCGGGGATACCACCGCAGCACCCGCGACCGCGATGTCCGCCGTGTCATGACGATGGCTCGGTGTGCAGTCCCAGTCGGGCGGCTCCGACGTCGCTGATCCGGCGCATCTCGACGATTGCGTCAGCGAGTGCGGCTCGACCCGCGTCGGTGATCCGGTACGGCCGCCGCCGGTCCTCGGACTCCAGCGGCTCGATCAGCCCTCGTTCCTCGAGGCGGGTGATCGCGCCGTAGAGAGCACCGGGGCCGAGCTTGACGCCGGCCACCTCCTCGATGTCCTTGGCCAGCGCATGCCCGTGCTTGGGGCCGCTGGCCAGGCTGGTCAGGATCAGCAGCGGCGGATCGTTCAGTCGTCGCAGTCCGTGCCTCTCGCGCGTTGTCATGCGATCGTTGTACTACGTCCGGCGTATGCTACGCAAGACGTAGTAGTCGGCGCAGTGCGGAGCCGTACATCGCAGGCAGACCCTGTTGAAGGGGTATCGACGCGACCAACGATGCAACGACGGCCGATCCGTGGAATTCTGACGGGACACATCGACGGCTCGACAGCGCTCCCGCTCTCACGATGCGACACGGCGACCGGATAGATGCCACCAATGGAACCCATCACGCCCGCCTGCACGGAGAAGCTGCTCGACTCCTCACCGGTTCCGGCTCTTCACGTCGATGGCCGCTGCGAAGCGCCCGCACCTCGGCCGTTCAGACTGGTCGCTGCTTCCTTCGCCGCGGTCGCAGTGATGCTGGCCGGCTGCAGCTCCCAATCCACTGTCGCGGGCGCGAACGCCACGGCCGCACCGAAGGTGACGGAGGCGGCCGACGCACCTGTGGACGAGGTGGCCGTCGGGCTGTGGCGCTATCCCGAGGTCATGCCGTTGGCGATCTATCTCGCTCCGGATAGCCGGGCCTACAGCGTGGGCGGCACCACGGGCCTCTTCACCAAGATCTGGTCTGACCCGGATGCGGTGGCCGCGGCGATGCCTCTCCAGGCTCCGGCGGGCACCTGGCGCCAGGACGGTTCGACCGTGAGCATCATCGGTCTCGATGGCTCGAGCATCGACGCACGAGGGGTGCTGCACGGCGACACGATCGACCTGGCGGTCCTCAGCGGCGAGCCGGTCTCGGAGGATCCCGCGTTGCAGTTGACGCGCATGAGCCGGAAATGACGGGTCCAGCCAGTCGAGGGTGATGTCTCGACGACGACGAGCGATGCGGGCAGCCTGGTGGACGTCGCTCGTTCAGCGGCAGGCCGCGAGGCTGTTGGCCATGGCGTCTGCCAACGCACCCGAGCCCGCGTCAGTGAGATGCACCTGATCGGGGCCGAGGTACTCGGGGTGCGCGGCCAGAACAGCTGCCATGTCGGCCACGTGGACGTTCGCATGGTCGGCGGCGTAGCCGACCACGATGGCGTCGATGTCGCTGCCTCGATTCGCTCCGCGGCGTTCGGGGTCGTGGTCAGGAATCACCCACACGACGCATTGGTCAGTGAAGCGGTCGAGCGCCGAGACGATGGCCGTGCGGGCGTCATCGAGCGTGAGATGTCCTCGGCTGAGGCCAAGTGCGTCGTTGGTTCCCAGGGCCACCACGGTCGCCTGGTTGTGTCGATCGGCTGCCACTCGAAGCCAGTCGGCCTGGTCGCCGGTGGTGCGGCCCGGGTACGCAGCCACCGTCACGAGCCAGCCGGCCTGATGCAATCCATCCTCGATCTGAGGTGCGCCGAGAAGGGTGAGGCTGTCGCCGACGATGGTGACGTGTCCGTCTCCGGCGACTCCAGTCGAGTGGGTCGTGGCGTGGGCCGCAGTGCAGGCCGTGGCCAGGACGATCGCGAGCGCGACCGCAACGACCTGCCGCAGGTGTCGACGGCGCAACTCGATGTTGCCCCGGCGGTTCGATCTCGACAACGGACTTCACCTTGGGTCGAAGGGCGCGACGTAGAACTATCGGTCTGCCACGAACGACCTTGAGGAGTGCAACAGGACCGCAGGGTGTCTACCCGGCAGTGCGCCGCAACAGGTCCGTTCGCGCCAGATGTGACCGATGCCCACCACCGGGCGGTGGGTGGGTGGCGTCGGCGACGAGAGCACCGAGCGTGGCCTGAGGTACGGGGTGGATCAGTCGGGCTTGGTGAGATCGTCGCTGCGATCGAGGGTGGTGTCGATGCTCGGATCGAGCACGGAGCGATGTGGATCCTGTGCAACCCAGGAGACCCACAGCCACCGCAGTTGAGGGATCAGCCATTCACGGGACATCCCTGCCGCCGCGTCGGGAGTGATGTGGAGATGGTCCGGTCGTAGCTCCTTGGAGTCACCGACTGACGCAACCCATCCAGCAAGATCGAGGGTGACCACCTTGCCGGGCCGCTCGGCTGGCAGCTCTCGGATGAGCTCGTTGAAGCGATCGGTGCGAGCTTGGTCGTCGCGGACGGGAGGAGTGGTGAACCACACGACGAGGGCACCCCGGCTCGACAGGGTGTCGACGGCAGTGAGCATCTCCGATCGCATGAAGGCGTCATACGTCGGGTCGCCGAAGCCTCGCCAGGTGTTGTCGTGGGGCAGCTTGCGATCGAGCACATCCCATGGCCCGTAGAGGACCATGGCGATGTCCGGGTCGTGGCCGTCGATCTCACTGGCGAACTGGTCAGCCCAGTCACTGCAGTCTGCGCTGACCTTGGCTTGGAGATGTTCGGAGCGCGACCGGATCTGTCCACCTCGCCCCAGCGGACAGCCGAGCTTGGCCTTGCCTCGTACCTCGGTGACCAGCTGCTGCTCCGAGTTGGTCATCGCGAGTCCGCCGGCCACCGTCGCAGCCGTCGAGTCGCCGAACACCGCGACACGCGCTGGGCGCAAGTCCTCGGCGCTCGAGGGCGACGGGGAGGAGGACGGTGTTTCGGCGTTGGCCACGCTCCTGTCGAGCGCGGCGAAGTCGATGAGCGGCGGGGCAGCGTTGCGGGTGACCGTCCACGCTCCGGCGAGCAGCACGACGGCGATGACGGCGGCTCCGATGCCGAGGAGTCGGCCGGTGGCTGGTCCGCGCCCGGCAATGGTGAGGCGCTTCTGTCGGATCGGCTGTTCGATGATCCGGGCCGATATGACCGCGAGTGCGGCGGTGATCGCGATGCGCAGCAGGAAGAGGGGCCAGATCGAGAGCCCGGTGCGAGCTCGGTCCAAGAACAAGAAGACTGGCCAGTGGAACAGGTAGAGGCCGTATGACAGCTCTCCAACCCTTCTCAAGGGACGTGTGGTCAGTGTGGCGTGCAGCGGGCCGCGGCCGGCCACCGTTGCCGCGATCACCGCACAGCTGGCCAAGGCGTAGCCGGCCAACCCGCCCCGATAGATCCAGTCGCTGTCTTGGGTCGCGGTGACCCAGAGTGCGACGCAGACTGCAGCGGCGGCGGCACCGGCACCGACGACAGCGGGCGTCGCCCTGCCACTCCATGGGCGATCGAGGAGCCGGCGCCTTGCGAAGACCGCGGCGAGGAGCGCCCCGGCGAGCAGTTCGAAGCCGCGCGTCTCGGTGCCGAAATAGATGCGGTCGTGGGTGTACCCCACGAAGAGGGTGACCGCGAGTGACGCAACCATGAGCCCGGCCACGATCCCGATCACCCGGCGCGAACGCACACTCGCGCCGCGGTGTCGGCCCATGGGTGCTCGGCGCCTCCCGACCGCAGCACCCACGATGATCAGGGGAAACACGAGGTAGAACTGTTCCTCGATCGCGAGGCTCCAGAAGTGGAGCAGCGGGGATGGTCCGGCGAACATGTCGCCGTAGGAGACCCGCTGCAGGATGAAGCGCCAGTTGGCGACGTCGGCGAGTGCGGCCGTCACATCACCACCGATGTTGCGTTGCTGGGCGTCCGACCCCGCCGCGGCGGCGTAGATGGCGGCCAGCGCGATCGCTGCCAAGCTGGCAGGGAGGAGCCGACGGAGCCGCCGTCCGTAGAACCCCTTCAGATCGATGCGGCGTTCCGAGTGCGCTTCGGCGAGGAGCAGCGACGTGATCAGAAAGCCGGACAGCGTGAAGAACGTGGACACACCGAGATAGCCCCCGGTCGCCCAAGCGAAACCGCCGTGGAAGCACAGCACCGCGATGACGGCTGCACCGCGGAGCCCATCGAGTCCGGCGAAGAACGGGATCGCTCGTTCGCTGGATCGAGGCTCACGAAGATCGATGACGAGACCGTCATCGACAGGCTGCACCGAGTCCCTAGGTTCGCCGATCGCCGCTGCCGCTCTCACGGATCGCCCTCCGCCACGCGCTCAGTGCGCGTTCACGCAGGAGCATAGGCCAACAATGAGCTCACCCTGCCTGCCCGGATGCCTTGTCAGGTGCCCTTCAGGTCGGACGAGTCGTCGTCGCGGCGACCGTCAGAGAACACACGGTGTGGCCACCTGACGCCGGTCGGAAGCACACCATCGCGAGAGCGTTGCGTGCGTCGGTTGCAGTACGCCCCGCTACCAGGTGCAGCGCCGTCTCCAGCCCATCGCACCCACCCCCGGCACATCCTTCGAACTCGGCCATCGCGTGGCTGAACGCCGTGTCTGAGTCGAACAAGGCCGCCACCTCGTCAGCCAAGGTCGTTGCATCCTGCCCACCGACTGCCGCTGCTCGCGGGTTGGCAGCGACGACCGCGTCCGCGGTCCGTCCGGCTTCAGCGAAGGCGGCCACTTCGGAACGGCACCCAGACCCTCCATGAAGACATGACTCGACGAGCACGGCCGAGTCATAGAGGTCGGCCAACGCGCCTTCGACCTCGACATCACTCACCTGGGTGGCGACGTCAGTCATCGGTGCAGGGTCGGGCTCGGTGGAACCGCAGCCGGCGGCGATGAGCAGCAGTACGAGCGAGGCCACCGCGAGGGCGCTCGATCGGCGCTGCGTGTCGAGTTCGCCGGCAAGAGATCTATTGGCCAACGTCGCTTCCTCGTTCATCAATGGAACGCCCACGACCAGGCTGACCGGGCGCGCTCTGCGGCTCTGATGACCCCGGTGCCGCAGCTCGAGAAGGACACGCGGTCAGGGGTTGTCCCAGTGGTAGCTGGCCGCGATGTAGCTGTTGGTGTTGTCTGAGCGGCCGGAGCCGACGGCCATGCACCAGTTGGTGTTGGGGACGCAGTCGATGTCCATGTAGCGGTCGAAGGTGGGCGAGGGTGCGGGTGGACGTGGCGTCTCGTACCAGTTGATGCCGTTGGTCGCGTACGCGGACGGTGGTTGCGGCGTGAAGAAGAAGTCGTGGGTGGCGACGCAGCTGAACCTCGAGGAGCACGACACCGAAGACATGATGTGGGTGGCGCTCGGCGGCAGCGCCTCGGCGGTCAAGGAGGTGCCGTCCCACCGCGCTGCGACCGCCGGCGCGAACTCGAACGGTTGCGAGTGGGTCGACCCCACCACCTCGCAGAACGTCGCCGAGAAGCAGGAGACGTCCCGGTAGCCGATGGGTGCGCCGGGCTGGCTGTCCGGCACGGAGATGGGTGTGAGGTCGCTGCCGTTCCAGATCCGCACCTCGGAGCCGGATTCCTCCGCCGCGTTGGACGCGCCGATCGCCATGCAGAACGACGACGAGACGCAGGACAACCTCTGGAATCCCCACGGCTCGATCTGGTGGATCGTGAAGCTGGAACCGTCCCACGTCCAGGCGGTGCCGTAGTCAGCAACGAGACAGAAGCCGCCGGTCGTGCAGGAGATGAGCGGCTCCGACGGGGTGTCCAACACCGGCTTCAGAGTGGAGCCGTCCCACAGGTCAACCGCGCCGACCAAACCTCCGGTCTCCGAGGAGAACTGCTCCCGAGACACGAGGCACTCGGTGGCGGAGACGCAACTGACGTGATGGTGCTCCGAGTCGGTTGTGGGCCCTTCGGTGACCGACCAGGCACCTCCCGACCACGTGGCCCAGACCGCCCCCGTGCCCGAGCCGACGGCGGCGCAGAACGACGTCGTCGGACACGACACCTCGGTGAAGGCTGCCGGCGTGAACGGGTCACGGGACGGCGCCGATACGGCCACCTGGGTCCACGATCCGTTGACCACGCAACTCGAGGCCACCAGGACCACGCCACCGAGGACGGCCAACGCCGCGGTAGCCCGCTTCCACCTGAACATCCATCGCCCCTTCCGCCCTCACTCGCCTGCGGCACGTTACATGGTCGCTGCTCGGGTCCTGGCGCCTGGCCGGCGTCAAGACCGCGCCCGGCGGGGACACGGGGGCCCGGCCCAGGCACTTGCGGTCTCGACCGATCCGACGTGACTGGCTCGTCCCGCTCCCCGACCCGGCCTGAGACCTGCTCCGTCGCATGCCTAGGTCGGCTCATGCAGCAGCGACTCGTAGAGGCGCTGGCTGGCCTCGCTGGGCGAGATGCCGAGCTCCTCGGAGAGGAGCACCCGGAGGTGCTCGTAGGAGCGAAGAGCCTCGGCTCGATTTCCCTCGGCGCAGAGGGCTCGCATCAGCAGGCGGTGCCCACTCTCGCGAAGCGGCGCGAGCTCCACGAGGAGCCGTCCGGCCTCGCGAGCGGCGGCGAGCTCGGTGCCGCCGAGTCCGAGCCCGGCCGACGCGTAGGCCTCGAGCGACCGGAGGTGGAGGTCTTCGAGACGGTGGCGGACCTGATCGATCCAGATGGCGTCCTCGCCGGGGAGGAAGCCTCGCCGAGCGATGAAGAGCGCGGCCTGGGCCGCGGCCCAGGCCCGCTCCCACTCGTGTTGCACGACGGCGGACTCGGCTCGATGGATCGCCTCGGCGGCCGTCTCGATGTCCACCTCGGTGTCGGCGAGGAACAGTCGCACGGTGGAGCGCCCGTCGAGGCGCGACGGCCCGACCGCCTTGCGGACGCGGGAGAGGAGTGCACTGAGGGCCGCGTCGGCGTCCTCCGGTCCTCCAGTTGGCCACAACGCGTCGACGATCTGCGAGCGAGGGGTGGGGCGTGAGCGGTTGATCACGAGGTAGGCGAACAGCAGGCGTCCCTGGCGGCTCGGGAGCGCGTCTTCGATGCGTCGGCCGTCGAGCTCGACGATGATCGGTCCGCAGACCTGGATGCGAGACACGTGGGGCTCCAAGGTTTCTGCAACGTAGGTCCAAGACGATGCCCGTACAACAACGTCAGTGTCAGGGAGGCCAGCCATGGAAGGTTCGACCCGCGTGATTCGCTGCGAGTGCGGCTTCGTCGCCCGGGGGGTGACCGACGACGAGGTGATCGCCAACATCCGCGGTCACATGAGCGACGATCACCCCGCCCTTCTCGACACCGTGGCCGCGGACGAGCTCCGCGGCTGGATCGAACTCGAGTAGTCGACAAGGAGCACACCTATGAGCACGAGGATCAGCAATGCATCTCCCGCGTTCGACGCGGAGAAGTACAAGGCGACCACGCGGGAGCAGTGGCAAGCGGCGGCGGAGCCGTGGCACCGCTGGGGCCCGTTCATCGAGGCGTGGTTGGGAGACGCGACCGACGCGATGCTCGACCAGGCCGGAGTGATCTCGGGTTCTGACGTGCTCGACATCGCCGCTGGGGCCGGTGGCCAGACCATCGCCGCGGCTCGACGGGTCGGTCCCGATGGCACGGTGCTTGCGACCGACATCGCCCCCGCGATCCTCGAACTGGCGGCGTCGGAGGCGCGCAAGCTCGGCCTCACCCAGGTCCGGACCCAGGTCGCCGACGGCGAGCAGCTCGAGATGGCGGGCGAGTCGTTCGATGCCGTGATCTCTCGAGTCGGGCTGATCTACTTCCCGGACCAACAGGCCGCGCTCGCCGGTGCCCGGCGCGCGCTCCGCCCTGGCGGTCGCCTCGCTGCGGTCGTGTACTCGAGCCCGGACCGCAACGGGTTCTTCTCGATCCCGGTGGGGATCATCCGTCGGCGGGCGAACCTTCCGGCGCCTGCGCCGGGTCAGCCCGGACCGTTCAGCCTCGCTGCGCCTGGTGCCATCGAGGACGCGTTCGCCGTCGCCGGCTTCACCGAGATCGTGACGGCCTTGGTCGAGTCGCCGCTCCGGCTGCCTTCCGCCGCCGAGTGCGTCCGGTTCGAGCGCGAGTCGTTCGGCGCGCTCCATCAGATGCTCGCCGGCCTCGACCCCGCCGAGCAGGACGACACCTGGGCCGAGATCGAAGACGCGCTCCGCGCCTTCGAGGACCACGACGCCGGCAGCTTCATAGGACCGTGCGAGATGCTCGTCGCGGCCGGAACGAGAGCCGGCTGACAACAAGCAACGACAGGTAACCGCAGGCCAGTCGAACCGGCATCCTTCTTCGGACGGGACTCGGCGACACCTCGGCCATCTGGACGATGCACTGTGCCTTCGGGTCGAAGGTGACGACCACGGACCTGTCCCGTCACCGACATCGCCGGCGTCGCTGACGGGACAGGTCGCTGGCTCCCGCTAGCGGCCCAGGTCGATCCACAGCCAGTAGCTGCCGGCGGCGGCGCTGGAGGTCGTCGGATCGATGGTGGTGCCGGTGAACAGGGTTGCCCCGTGGGCGTTGAGGAAAACTCCGTCGCCGCCCACGATGACGCCGATCACGACGGTGGAGCCGTCGCCGTTCACCTGGAGGTACTCGTCGAAGTCGAGGTGACCGCTCCCGCCGTTCGCCAGCGACGCGGTGAAGGTCTCGTGGCCGGTGCCCTTCGTGGTGTTGGCCGACGGGTCGAAGACCGCCTGGAACGTGTACGCGCTCTGGCCGACGAGGCCTCCGACCGTGGTGGTCGATCCGGCCAGCCCGACGAGGTAGTCGGCGCCCTGGGGCGTCACCGAGGTGATCGCACCCCCGGGATCGGACCAGGTCCCGGTGAGGATCACCCTCTGGTGGGATCGCGGGGCCCGGACCGGCGACGCCGAAGCCGGGATGGCGGCCATCGAGCACACGGCCACGCACACAGAGACCGCCGCGAGACCGCGGCGGGTCAGGTTCTTGAGCATGGTTCCTTCTCCTGATTCGGATCTCGATCGGGGATCGGTCGAGATCCGCAGCATCGCGGCCGCCGGTCGGGCGGCGGTCCACCGCTGGTCGCTCCGGGGTCGCAGCGCCGAATGCTCACTAACGTCTGGGTCGGTGGACGTGCGGATCTTGGGCCCGGTGGAGGTGACGGCGGGAGATGGTCCACTGCGTCTGGGCAGCAGGCTGGAGCGAGTGGTGCTCGTCGCCCTGGTGCTGGGCGGCGGTGAGGTCGTCAGCACCGATCGGCTGATCGAGGCGCTCTGGGGTGACGACCCACCACGATCAGCGGGCAAGACGCTTCAGAACTACGTCCTGCGGTTGCGCAAGGCGCTCGGCGCAGAGGTGATCCAGACCCGGGCCCCCGGGTACCGGCTGGCGACGGACCAGGTGACGGTCGACGCCGATGCCTTCGATCGGCTGGTCCGCGATGGTCGCGACGCCGGGCGGCCGGTCGGCAGGAGGATGCCGTCGTCTGCCTCCAGGAGGCGCTCGACCTGTGGCGGGGTGCGCCGCTCGAGGAGCTCGAGGGTTGGGCGGTCGCCGATGCCGAGGCTGCTCGGCTCAACGAGCTCCGACGGGTCACCGCCGAGGACCTGGTGGAGGCGGAGATGGCCCGCGGTCAGTCGGCGCAGCTGGTGGGTGAGCTCGAGGCGATGGTCACCACCGACCCGCTGCGCGAGCGGCGGTGGGCCATGTTGATGCTGGCGCTGTACCGCTGTGGCCGCCAGGCCGATGCCCTCCGCACCTTCCAGCGGGCACGGAGCCACCTGATCGATGAGCTCGGGATCGAGCCCGGCCCGGAGCTCCGGAGCCTCGAGCGGGCGATCGTGGCCCAGGACCCGGATCTGGACCTTCCGGCGATGCGTTCCGGTGGAGAGGGAAACGGCGCCGAGGTCGCACCGGCCGACGACGAGCTGGACGACCCGGCCGATGCGTGCCCCCCGTACAAGGGCCTGGCCTCGTTCGAGGTCGAGGACCGCGCCACGTTCTTCGGTCGCGAGAAGCTGATCGACGAGCTCGTGAGCCGAGCGATGGACTCGCCTCTCGTGGCCGTGGTGGGGCCGTCCGGAAGCGGCAAGTCCTCATTGGTACGGGCCGGTGTGGTGGCTGCGCTGCGAGATGGCGACCGCACGAGCGAGGGGCCGTGGGTGAGCGTCGTCATGGTCCCCTCCGCGCACCCGATGGTGGAGCTGGCTTCGGGGCTCGCGGCGGCGTTCGGGCGTTCGCCATCGGCGGTCCTCGACCTCCTCGACGCTGATCCGTGCGCCCTCGCCGACCTGGCGGGCGACGTCCTGGGGCCCGGCGCCCGGCTCGCGGTGGTCGTCGATCAGTTCGAGGAGCTGTTCACCCAGACGGCCGACGCCGGCGAGCGCTCCCGGTTCGTCGCGTTGCTCCTGGGCGCGTTGCACCGCCCTGAGGCCCGCGTGTCGGTCGTGCTGGCGATCCGCGCCGACTTCTACGGTCACTGCGCCACGATGCCGGACCTGGCGCGCGCCCTGAGCTCGACGTCGCTCCTCTTGTCGCCGATGGAGCCTGACGATCTGCGGGCGGCAGTGACCGGTCCGGCCGGTGCCGCCGGTCTCCGGGTGGAGCCCGGTGTCGTCGAGCTCATCCTCCAGGACGTGAGCGGCCAGCCCGGTGCGCTTCCCCTGCTCTCCCACGCCCTGTTGGAGACCTGGAAGCGCCGAACCCACCGCACGCTCACGGTGGCGGGCTACCAGGAGACGGGCGGAGCGCGAGGCGCGATCGCCCACACCGCCGAGACCGTCTATCAGGACTTCGATCCGTCCGAGCAGGCTCGGGCCCGCCAGCTGTTCATGCGACTCACCGACGTGGGCGACGGGCGGGAGGAGGCGGCGCGTCGGGTGTCGCTCGACGAGCTCTCCGCGTCGGCCGACGGTCCTGTCCCCGATCTGGTGTTGGGCCGGCTGGCGGACGCGCGGCTCGTGACCATCGACGACGAGACGGTGCAGGTCGCGCACGAGGCGGTGCTGCGCGAGTGGCCGCGCCTCCAGACCTGGCTGGCCGAGGACCGCGGTGGGCGGCGGATCCACCGCCACCTCACTCAGGCCGCCGCGGACTGGCGCAGACTCGGCTTCGAGCCCACCGAGCTGTACCAGGGCCCTCGGTTGGCCATCGCCGACGAGTGGTTGGAGCGCAGCGGCAGCACCGCCGAGCTGAACGCGCTCGAGATCGACTTCGTGGCCGCCAGTCGCGCTCGGGAGGACGCTCGCCGGGCGAGCGAGCTCGAACAGGTCGCGGCGCTCGAACGGTCGCATCGCCGCTTGCGGCAGCTCCTCGGGGCGACGGTCGTTGCGCTCGTCATCGCCCTGATCGCCGGCACGGTGGCCGTGGTGCAGCGGAACCGGGCCGACCACGAGGCGGCGGCCACACGCGCCGCATCGCTCGGCGCCACCGCGGATCGCCTCGTGGCCCAGTCGAAGTCCCTGCAGGGTGAGGATCGCTATCTCGGCGCCCTCCTGGCTCTGGAGGCCGACCGGCTGCGAGACGACCCGGCGACCCGAGGAGCGATCCTCGACGCGCTGCTGAAGGAGCCCCGGCGAGTGCTCACACTCCCGACGTCGTCGGTCTCCGACGTCGCCCCGCTGGCTGACGGAACGGCCCTGGTCGTGACCGCAGGTCGCGTCGAGCGGTGGGACCTGCGGGACGGCTCGCCGATGGCCGATCTTCCGGCCGTCGGTGCGACATCGATGGCCGTCGGTCCGGGCGGCCTGACCGCCATCGGGCAGGCCGACGGCTCGATCGTGTTCGTCGATCCGGACGGCGGGCCTCGTGGGCCGGTCATCCACACCGCCGACGACGTCCGCGACCCTCGGCTGCGTCCGTTCATCCCGGTCGACCAGGGGGGCTACGGCGTCGGTCCGGGCCACCTGGCGTTCAGTCCCGATGGCCGCCTGCTGGCCGCTGCGTTCGGGGTTCCGGGCGACCCGGCCAAGCGGGACGGCTCCGATTCCGTGCGCGTCTACGACACGGCGACGGGACAGGCCCTTCCCTTCGTCTATGGCGACCACACCGCGTCGGTGACGGCGGTGGCCTTCAGCCCGGACGGGAAGGTTCTGGTCACCGGAGGGGACGACGATCGGGTCGAGTTCGACGAGGTTGCGACCGCCGGCGCCACGCGCGCACCTCTGACGGTGAAGAGTCCGGTCTGGTCGGTTCGCTACAGCCCGACCGGCGATCGTCTGGCCGTCGCGACCGTGTCGGCAGGCACGACCATCCTCGATCTCGACCGGGACACGACCTCGGAACTCGGGCCCGGGGCAAAGGGCGAGGTCGTCTGGAACCAGGATGGATCGCGCCTCGTGATCGGAGGGACCGGAACCGTGCAGGAGCTGGACGTCAGGACCCTCCTGCCCGTCGGCGCCCCCTTCGACGTCCAGACCGGAACCGCAAGCCCGCGCTTCACCGCCGACGGACGAATCCTGGTCGGAGGCTCGAGCGGCCCGACCACGCTCTGGGCCTTCGACGGTCAGTCGGGGTTGTACCGTTCGTTGGCCGGTGCACCACCGGCCTACGTGTTCCCGTTGCCGGGCGGTCAGGTCGTCGCCGCCCCCGACCTCGCCGACGGGGTGACGCTCTACGACGCCACGACGCTCAGGCCGTTGGGCCCGGAGCTCTCGCCCGGCCCCGCCCCAGAGAACCCGCTGCCCTACCCGGCGACGTTCGCGGCCAGCTACTACGACGGCGATCGCATCGCCGTCGTCAATCGAGCCGGGTTCCTCCAGCTCTACGACGTGGCGTCGCGTCAGCCGGTCGGGGATCCGTACGACCTCGGTTTCGCTACCGTCTACGCGGTCTTCTCCCGCGACATGCACACGATCGCGGTCGGGGGCCGCAGGGGAGAGGTGGCACTCGTCAACCTCGAGACGAGGAACGTCCGAATCCTGCACAGCGTGCTCACCGACTATGTGGATGCGCTCGAGTTCTCCCCGAGCGGTGATCTGCTGGCGGCGGACGGCGGACACGCAGTGCTGTTCCAGGGTCTCGACCGCCCGCAGCCCGATGTGCGCGACCTCTCCCGCTTCACCCACTGGGCGGGGGCGCCCGTAGGGGCCGATCTCTCGCCGGACGGGCACACCCTCGCCATCGCGGACGGCGGGGCCGTCTCCTTCGTCGACATGGACACCGAACAACCGATGGGTCCGTCCGTGCAGGTCACCACCGACGCCATCACCTGGCTGGCCTTCAGCCCTGACGGTTCGATGGTCGTCGTCTCTGATGTCGGGCACAAGGCGCGCCTGATCGACGGGGCGACGCACCAGCCGGTCGGTCCGATGCTGGCCATCAACGCCTTCACGGGACCCGTCTTCAACTCGGACGCCACGATCCTCGGAACCTCGACCCCGGCCGGCGGGGCACTCCTGTCGGTCGACCCCGACGTGTGGCGTCAGGAGGCGTGCCGGCTGGCCGGCCGCAACCTCACCGACGACGAGTGGGCCCGGTACCTGCCCGGTCTCGGCCCTCGCCAGGCCACCTGCCCGCAGTTCCCCTAGCGGTTTCGAAGAGGTCTGACCTCGCCGTTCTCGTCCGCCTTGCGTACCTCCGAAGTATCTACGTCGGACACGTTGGCCGGGCGATCGGAGTTCACAGCCTCCTCTCATCTTCGGGGGTGTATGTCTCCCCTGGGCAGCTGGAGCTGGGTGGGCACACAGGAGATGGAAGATGGGCCTCGGCCGGATCGAGTGCCGTCGAGCCGATCGATCTCGGCGTTGAGCGCCCCGCTCGTCGTGTCGAGCGGACCGGGTTCGACGAACCGCCGGTGGGTGGGCACGGTGAGCGCGGCGTTGACCGCGCTGGCTCTGCTCACCCGCGCGCCTGGGTTGTTGTCGGCCCGCATGTACAACGTGGACGAGTCCTACCTGGCCGCCATGGGCGCGACCATGGGTCGGGGCGGGCGCCTGTACATCGATGCGGTCGATCGGAAGCCGCCGCTGCTGCCGTGGCTCTATTCGCTGCCGCAGGCGGTGTTCGGGAGCGAGGACCTGCGACCCCTGCGCCTGGCGGTCGCGCTGGCGATCGCGGCGACCGGCGTGCTGGTGGTGCTGCTCACGGTCCGGCTCGGCGGAGATCGACGTGGCGGCGCCTTGGCGGGCGCGCTGGTGGTGCTCGGCAGCGTCGCGTTCCTCCCGGCCGACGGTCAGGCCGCCAACTTCGAGGTGTTCGCGCTGCTGCCGGCCACGGCGGCGGTGCTCGTGGCCACCAGCCTGCGCCAGCCGCCGGGCTGGCGGCGCGTGGCGAGGTGGATGGCGGTCGGGGCACTCGTCGCGTTGGCGGGGATGATCAAGCAGCCGTTCTTCGCCATGCTCGCTCCGGTCGGCTGGCAGGTCTGGCGGTCGAACCGTCGGTGGTCGAACGGGGCAGCCGTCGCCGTCGGGCTGGTCACCACGGTCGTGGTGGTCGCCTTCCCCTTCGGGGTGGGCTCGGTGTGGCGATGGGCGTGGGCCGACACCGGCGACTACATCGGCGGCCGGGTCGACGTCGCACGGATCCTCGAGATGCTGGGGCTGGTCGTCGTGATGTTCGCGGTGCTCCACCTGCCGACGCTCACCTCGATCTGGTCACGCCGCTCACAGGTCAGCTCGGTCGATCCCGTGGTCTGGGTGTGGTTGGCGGGGGCGGCTGTGGCCGTGGTGCCCGGCTTGCGGTTCATCGCGCACTACTTCCAGCTCTTCGTCCCCCCGCTGGCGATCCTGGCCGGGCTGGTGTGGTCCGCTGCACCTTCGGCGCCGTGGTCGCCGGCGCGTTGGCGGAGCGACGGTCTGGCCATCCGCCGGCTGCTCCTCGCCTCGGCCGCAGTCGCGGCAGTGTGCACGGTGTCGAGTTGGACGAGCATCGCCGACGCGTCGCAGGTCCGACCGGAACTGGTGGCGGCGATCGACGCGCACAGCGGGCCCCGTGACCGGATCCTCGTATGGGGCGCGCTCCCGGAGGTCTACTGGCGGTCCCATCGGCTGCCGGGTCAGCGCTTCCTGTCAGTCGGCTACGTCACCGGGAAGTGGGCCGATCGCTCTCACCCACCGATCGATGCCGAGCGGGTCGAGCCCTACCGGTCACGGTGGGCCATCTTCAACCGTGATCTGCGCGCCCACCCGCCCGTGGTGGTCGTCGACACCTCGACCTCCGGCATCGACGGTTGGAACACCTACTCGCCGTCGAGGTACTCCTTCGGCCGGATCCTCGAGGCCTGCTACCACCAGGACGGGCAGATCGACCGGATGACGATCTGGACCCTCGACGATGCCGCCTGCGTCCGACAGATGGCCCAGTGAACTGGCGGGTCCCCTCGGATCAGCCGCCCGTAGTCGTGGTCGCGCCGGTCTGGGCGTCCTGCGCCGCCTCGGCGGCCTGGCGCTGCGGGCTCTCGGCGGCCTCGTGCGCGGGGTCGGTGTTGGAGTGGCCTTCGCGGTGGCCGACCCCGGCGGTTCCTGCGGCTTCGGCGGCCTGGCGCTCGGGGCTCTCGGCGGCCTCGTGCGCGGGGTCGGTGTTGTAGGTCGGCGTCTCGACGGTTCCCGTATCGGTGGTCGCGACGGTGCTCCCGGGACTCGACTGCGCGCCGGCGCTGCCGACGAGCGTGGCACCGATTGCTCCACCGACGACGCTGCCACCGACGATGAGCGCGGCGAGAGCGGCCTTGCGGGTGGTGTTCACAGTTGTGCGCCTCCTGAGGTCAGCCGACGGACGCGTCGGGCCTTGCACACTGACTCGGCCGGGTAAGTCGAGCCGTCGGGCGTGGCCGAGATCGACGAGGCCGGGCGGGCGGTGGAGGCCACTGCGGTTCGCCTCGGTGATGTTCTGGGACGGGAGCGGGCGTTCAGCGCCGACGCGTCCCATCAGCTGCGGACGCCGGTCACCGCGCTGCGGCTGAGGCTCGAGTCGGCGTTGGCCCATCCAGGGACCATTGACCCGGCGGTGCTCCGCCAGTCCCTCGAGGACGTCGACCGGCTCGAGAGCACCATCGACGACCTCCTCGCGCTTGCCCGGGACACGACCCGGAGCCCCCAGTCGGTGTCGGCGGTGCGGGTCCTCGACGAGGTCGAGCGGGCCTGGCACGGCCCGCTGGCTGCCGTCGGGCGCCCGCTGCGGCTGCACATCGAACCCGGCGTCGAGTCCATCACCGTCTCCGAACCGGCCCTGCGCCAGATCCTCGAGGTGCTGATGTCGAACGCGTCCGAGCACGGACGCGGCTCGGTCACCCTCGGGGCCCGTCGGGTGGCAGGTGGGGTGGCCATCGACGTCGAGGACGAGGGGCACCTCCCGTCCGGCGATCTGGACCACCTGTTCCTCCGGCGATCGCCGGACGCGGCCGGCTCGGGCATCGGGCTGGCGCTGGCCCGCTCGCTGGCCGAGGCCGAGGGTGCCCGCCTCCTGGCAACGCCTCACCGCGGACACACGCGGATCACGCTGCTGACCGCGGGGCCGCCCTCGCCCTGAACGAACCCGAGGTCACGGCGGCCCGAGGTGCACGACGTACCAGGTGCCACGCCAGGAGATCAGGGAGTAGATCGGCATCGACCTCGCGGCCCCGCCGACCGTGTAGCGCAGGGACGATCCGTAGACCCTCCAGTAGCCGATCTTGTTGTGCTCCTGCCCCGGTTGGACCCAGGTGGCCTGGCCGCTCGGGACGTCGAGGCCGACGAAGGTGACCGAGCCGGAGCCGAGCTGACCGTGCAGGCGATGGATGTCGCGACCGAACGCGGCGACCAGCCGGTTCTGCCAATCGGCGGTCGGGTCCTTCACGTCCTTGACCTGCCGGTAGGCGCTGAGCGGGAAGAAGAACGTCATGGCCGGCGTCGCGTCGTCCGCGACCACGGCTTGCCACAACACCTGGCCGCCGGCGGACATCGCTGCGCCGCCAGAGCTCGGCCGGTCTGGAGTCTGGGGCAGCACACCGGGATCGAGGGTGGTCGTGGTCATCGGGTCCGCAGGCGACGAGGTGCCTGAGGCATCCACTGCCGGGGCAGGGGAGGCGGCGCCGGGATCGTGATGCGCCGTCGTCGCGCAGCCGCCCGCGAAGGCGACGCCGGCCATGGCCGACACGACCAGCACGTGGAGTCGCCGTCTGCGGGCACCGACGAAGGCTCGGAGATCCACGACTGGCAGCACCACATCTCGACGGTAGGGGGCGGTCGACGCCGACGAGGGTCGTCCGGGTATGGATGCGGCAAATGTTGCGGTCGCAGTCGTGTCCGTGCGCAACGTCGGGCTTCGCAGAACCTTTGCCAAACCGATACACAGGCCGAGGCAGCCTCTCATGGACGTCGTGGCCTGATGGATGGGCAACAACGGAGGCTGGGTGTGATCGAAGGAACATCCCATGAGTGCGCTGCAGCATCTGAAGGCCTGGTGGATCACCGACGACCCCGACGACGTGGCCCGGGAGCGAGCGCGCCGGGATCGAGCGAACGAGAGGCTCGCCTGCATCACGCTGCTGCAGGCGAGCCTGCAGACTCGGCTCACCATCGTGTCGCGCCGGTGCAAGGATGCGCAGCGCCGCGTCGACCACTATCGCTGCGGCTGGTCCGCCGGCGGACCCTACGTCGAGGCACCGACCGACGCCCGGTTGCGCTGCGAACGCATCGACCTCCCGCGGGCAAGCTGACCGCATGCTGTTGCATCACCGTCGCGGCCGCTCTTGCCGTGCTCGGCTGCGGTCGTCCTCCGCCGTCCTCCGCCGCCGCCGATGGTCCGGCGACCACGCCGACGACCGCGACCGCGCCGGCGACCACGACCGCGCCCGTCACGGCGGACAGCTCGCCGGCGATCGGTGTCGAGTGCCGCGGATCCGGATCGCTCGTCGACGCCGAGATGCCGTTCGGCGACGCTGCGGCCGGGAAGGGGTTCGTGTACCTCCCGGCCTGCTACGCCAGCCAACCGAACCGGTCGTTCCCGGTGCTGTACCTCCTGCACGGGGCGAGCACTGACGCGTCGCAGTGGCCCGACATCGGGGTCGTGACTGCCGCTGACGCAGCCATCGACGCTGGCCGGATCGGACCGATGATCATCGTCATGCCCGACGGCGGGCCGGGCATTCCCGACAGCTTCGTGAACGGGCTCGTCGACCAACTCGTACCGTGGACCGACCAGTCGTATCGAACGATCGCAGCTCGCTGGGGCCGCGCCGTCGGTGGGATCTCCAGAGGAGGCCGCATCGCGATCCTCGCCGTCGCGATTCGACCTGACCTGTTCACGGCCGCGGGCGGGCACTCGCCGGTGATGTCGCCGGCTGACGCGACGAGCACGCTCGTCGATCATCTGGCCGAGGTCACCGTCACCCTCGACGTCGGTTCCCGAGACCCGCTGCGGGGCGACGTCGAGGCCTTTGCCGCGGCCGCGCTGCCACAGGTAGGGGTGTCGGCCACACCTGGCGGCCACGACCGCACCTACTGGCGGGCCCACGTCCCTGGCTACCTGACCTTCTACGGCAGCCACCTGCAGGCTGTCGAGCCGTCAGCCGGAGACGGCCAACCGGTCGGACAGGGCTGACTGCTCGCCGGCCTGGGTCAAGGATCGGCGAGGCCATCAGCGGGATCGGGCCGACCTTCTTCGATCGCGGGATCGGGTCGGCTCCCCGGTGTGCCGCTCGCGAGGACCCAGGCGACCGCGACCGTCGCGGTCGCGATGGCCGTGCCGAGCGCCCAGCCGGCAACGACATCGGAGAGCCAGTGCACCGCGAGCACCAGGCGGCTCAGTCCGACGACCCCGGCCGCTCCCGCGGCGGCCGCGACCACCGCCACCTTCGCCGCCGATCGGCGGACCACGGTCAGCGCGAGCACGAGACCGAGCGCCCAGAAGAACGCGGCGGCATCGGTGGTGTGCGCTGAGGGGAACGACGCCAGACCGACTGTCGTCTCATGGACGGTGATGGGCGGTCGCTCCCTGCCGAACACGATCTTGGCGGTGAACGACGCCAGCCCACCGACCAGCAGCGCCAGCAGTGGAGCTACGGCGAGGCTCCGCGGTTCGTGCCGCGACCACAGCACCGCGCCGGCGGCCACGGCTGCGATGCACAACCCGGCGAACCCGCCGACCGTGCTGACCCATCTGGCCGCGGTGATGAGCCATTCCGAGCGGTTGGCGACGAACCAGCTCAGGACGGCCTCATCGTGGGAGATCAGGCCGCCGCCGTCGAGCACGTCCTCGGCGATCAACGCGAACGCTCCGAGGGACGCCACCACGACGACGGCAGCGGCGACGAGCCACCGCCGGGACGGAGGTTGATCGGCACGGAACGCCATCTACACCGCGGCGACCGAGCGCGTGAGATGTCGGCGAACAAGAACGAGGACCCGTGTCGTGCGGGTCATAGCGAGGGACCGCCGCCGGCGTCACGCGAGGGCGAGTGGGGTGGCGGAGAGGGGACCCGCTTGACCGACCAGGCGAGTCCGCCGATGACGGCGATCGGCAGGACCGGCCACGCCGTCAGCCCGAGGTGGGCGACCGCCGCGGTCAGGATCACGGCGACGATCACTCCTACGGCGATCGTCCAGTCGTCACCAACGATGAAGGCGTACCAGAACCGTCCGAAGCCGAGGATCCACCTCATGCCATCGCTCCCGGACCGGCGAGGGATGCTCGCCGTCGCACCGTGGCGACGATGCCCAGAGACGCAACCGATACGGCGAGCACCACGCCCAGGATCGCCAGGTCGTTGCCAGGCCAGTCCACGCCGGCCCCTTCCGCCGTCCAGAAGATGCCGAACGACGTGAGCATGATGCCGACTCCGAACTTGAGGGTGTTCTCCGGGACCCGAGACAACGGTGCGTGCGCCAGCGCCCCCGCGATGACGACAACGATCAGCGCGGCGAGCGCTCCCACGGCGGCGAGCGGGATGTTGTTCTGGGCGCCACCGAAGGTCACGACCAGGAAGGCCACCTCGAGGCCCTCGAGGAACACGCCTTTGAAGGCGACGGTGAACGCGTACCAGTCGTGGCCCGCGGGCGGCGCGCAGTTCGTCGATCTCCGCCGCGTAGATCGCATCTTCATCGTGCAAGGCCTTCAAACCACTCGCCCGCAGGATCGCCTTGCGCAACCACTGCAGGCCGAAGATCAGGAGGACTGAACCGACAACGACGCGGAGCGCATCGATGGGCAGGCGGGTGATGGCTGGCCCGAACACGATGACGATCACCACCAGCGCGGCCCCCGCGAGACCGACTCCCCAGGCCGCCGATCGCCATCCCCGGGTGACTCCGACGGCCAACACGATGGTGAGCGCCTCGACCATCTCCACGGCCGAAGCCAGGAACGCGGCCAGGAACAACATGAGGTTGGCCATGCATCCTCCAGATCCGGATGATCGTAGAGTACACTACCGAACGTCTCGGAGGGTAGTCCATGCTACATCAAGGTCCCGTGGTGTTCGATCCGGAGCGGGTCGCTGCGCTCGCACCCGCAGAACGCCGCGTGGCCGAGTTCCTGGAGCTCGGGGACCCGAGGCTCTGGTTCTGAGCGCCGCCGACATCGCAGGGCGGGTTGGAACGAGCGATGCGACGGTGATCCGAACCGCCCAGGCGCTCGGCTACCCAGGCCTCGGAGAGCTCCGCCGGTCGCTCGCCAACCGCTACACCGACGTTCCCCTGGCCGAGCGACTCCGCGACACGCTCGCGGACACCCCTCCCGACCAGGTGCTCGCGCGCACCATCTCCAACCATCTGGCCGGGCTACAGGTCCTCGCCGACCGCGTGACCCCCGAGATGTTCGACGAGGCCGTCGGGATACTGGGTGCCAGCACGAGGGTGGTGTGGCGAGGCATCGGGCCATCGGCCGCCCTTGCTCAGTACGGCCAGCTGCTCTGCGGCCGCATCGGACGGCCGAGCAGCTCGATGACCCAGATGGGGACGTCGTTCGCCGACGAGCTCTTGAGCCTCCAGCCGACCGACGCGGTGGTCGTGCTCGCGTACGGTCGACTGCAGGCGCACGTCCTGGTGCTCCTCGACCATGCCGCCAGCCTCGGGATCCGCGTCATCCTCGTCACCGACCAGCGTCCCGCGAAGCTCGCTGACCGTGTCGAGCTCGTCCTGGAGAGCGGTCGGGGGATCCCGGGGCTGTTCGCCAGCCACACGGCCACCCTCGTCCTGATCGAAGCGCTCGTGCTCGGCCTTGCGGCGAGCGACCAGGGTGCCGCCGAGGGGAGCCTCGCCCATCTGAACGATCTGCGGGCCAGCCTCGCCGGTCGCCGCCTCGACGTCGACCGTCCATGACCCTCTGTCATTCGTTCCGCGCCGCCTCGGGTCCGGTGATGTGCTCGAGCAACGGAAGGGTGGCGGCGATGATCCCGAGGGCGACGACGAGGCCCGCGGCGACGATCAGGTAGTAGTGCAGCCCGGGGGGTTGGAGCGTCTCGCTGAGTTGCGATCTCAGGAACAGCTGGGCGGCGAGCAGCCCGGTGGCTGCAGACAGGACGGCGATCGCCGTGAGCGGGGCGGCGGCCTCGAGCGCGACGACGCGCCGCAGGACCCCCAATGGGGTGCCGGTGAGCCGCAGGAGACTGAACGGCCGCTTGCGTTCTACGAGCCCCGACGCGACGCTCACCGCGAGGCTGCAGGCGGCGATCACGAGGCTGGCGATGATGACGACGTCAGCGAGTTGTTGCCAGCTGGCGAGCAGTTGCGCGTTGCCGGGGCTGATGTCGCCGACCGTGCTGGGGATGTTGCTGTTCGGGAAGCCGACCTCGATGGTGGTTCGAGCCTGCTCGAGCGTGGCGGAGTTCCCGCCGCTGTCGATGTACAGGTCCTGGGCGGGGAGCTGGTCGAGCTGGTCGGCCGGGATGTGTGCGTCCGGCCAGGTGGATGCTGCTCCTGTGGGGTGAGCGGCGACGCCGCTGCCGGAGTTGAAGCCGTGGGGAATGGACGCGACGGCTACGCCAGGCGCGCAGCGGCCGAGGGTCGGCATCTGGGCGAGCTGCGCGCACGAGATCAGTCCCGTGCCGGGGCCGGGGCCTTGGACGAGCCGCGGGTCGGAGCGGATGACGGTGACGGCTCGGACGCCTTGGATCGACGTCAGCTGGCCCACGAGCGCGTTCGCCGAGGTGGTGTTCGCGCTGTCGGCCGACGTGTATGGCGGACCCCCGGAGAGCTCCTCGTACAAGATGTCGCGGCCGGCAGCACCTCCGGTGGACGCGTCGTGGTACGCGACCACGGTGGTGATCACCGCGACGGTCGCGGTCGCGATGAAGAGCGCGACGATGAGCCCGCTGACCGCCCGGAACGCGGCCCGGGGGTTGTCGGAGAGGCGTCGCCCGGCGATGAGCACGGCCGGTCGCCCGGTCTTGCGGGCCAGCATGCGGGAGATCACCATGGTGATCCACGGTCCGGCGATGACGAGTCCGACCATGACGAGCACGAAGCCGGTGCCGTAGGCACGGATCTGGCCCGCGGTGGTGGTCGGCTTGCGACCGACGAAGAACGTGAGCTCGGCCAGGCCGAGCATCAGCGGGATCACCCTCCATGCGCGTGGGGCGGGGGGCGTGACCCGTCGGGTCACGCCGAGTGGGGAGATCTGCACCCGTCGCAGGGCCAGGCGCGCCGCGACCGCGGCTGCGATCGGGACACCGATCGCGATGATGAGGACGTCGGAGAGGTCGAGCGAGAGATCGCCCGAAAAGAACGGCTGGCCGGTGAACGGCACCGCCGCGAGGGGTGACCGCACCAGGAGGAACAGGCTGAAGCCGCCGGCGACGCCACATGCGGCGGCGACGCAGGCTTCAACGGCCGCGATGATCGACACCTGGTGAGGAGTTGCGCCGACCAGGCGCATGGCGGCGAACCGTTGCTCGCGCCGTGCGGCCGCCAGGCGGGTGGCCGTGCCGATGAAGATGAGCACCGGCAGCAACAGTGCGCCAGCCACCACCGCGAGGATGAACTCGATCCGGTCGGGGTGCGGGTCTCCGGGGGTGCCTTGCGGCGCCGTCTCGAAGCTTCGGACCTCGTGGGCGCCTGGGGTTCGCGAGAGCTCAGCGGCGCTGTGGCCGATGATGATGACGAGCGAGGTCGGGGACGCGAGCGCCGAGGGCCCGACGGTGCCGACCTGTTGGCCGGGGTAGCGGTCGCCCAGCTCGTCGGCCGGAGTGGAGCGCAAGAGGCGGGTGAGGGCGGGCGAGGCGTAGAAGTGCCCGGCGTCGGGCAGGCCGGGGATCCCTGGCGGCACCGGCGAGTGCGGACCCGTGCCGGCCACATCGACCCGCTGGATGGCGGTGCCGCGGTAGTCGTCGAGCTCGACGATGCCCCACAACGGGTCGGATGTCGCCTCATCGACGCTGGGTCGCAGGTTGTGGGCCGACGTGGCGAGCCAGGCGGTGCGCATGTCCTGAGCCTGGACGGCGTTGATGCCGGCCAAGGTGACCAGGAGCAGACCGACACCCATCGCCACCGCGGCCGCGGTCACGACGAGACGCATGAGCGCCTCCCGGCCCCCGCTGACCGTCAGGCGGACACCGAGTCGGATCACGACCGGACCGGATCGCCCGCCAGCGTGCGCACCAGGCCGTCCCGTACGACGACCTCGCGTTCGGCGTACGCGGCAACCCGAGGATCGTGGGTGACCAGCACGACCGTCGTGCCCTGGTCCCGTGAGGCGGCCACCAGCAGCTCCATGACGTGTTCGCCCGCCAGCGAGTCGAGCGACCCGGTCGGCTCATCGGCGAAGACGACATCCGGGCCGGTGACCATCGCCCGGGCCAGCGCAACCCGCTGCGCCTGCCCTCCCGACAGCTCGCCTGAGCGGCGCCCCTCGAGACCCGACATGTCGAGCTGTTGGAACCAGGCTCGAGTCTGCTCGAGTGCGTCGGATCGGCGGACCCCGCGAAGCAACAAGGGCAGGGCAACGTTCTCCTGGGCGGTCAACTCGGGAACGAGCTGGCCGGACTGGAACACGAATCCGAACCGGTCGCGCCGCAGCGCGCTGCGGGCGGTCTCGCCCATGACGTCCACCCGCTGACCGCTGAAGGAGACCGAACCTGCCTCGGGCACGAGGATCCCCGCCAGACAGTGCAGCAGCGTCGACTTTCCCGACCCGCTCGGACCCATCACGGCCACGATCTCCCCGGCCCGAACCGACAGGTCGGCGCCGCGCAGGGCTGGTGTCGGGCCGAACGACTTCACCAAACCTTGCGCCTCGATCAGGCACCCCTGGTGCCGGTCGGCGGACTCGTGCGGGTCTGCGCTCATGCGGGTCGCACCTCCTCGGCGAGACTGGACAGACGAGCTGCGGTGACGTCGATCCACCGCAGATCGGCCTCCAGGTGGAACAACCCGTGGTCGGCGAGCAGGCCATCGATCACCCCGCCACTCCGGCGCAACTCGGTCAGCTCCCGCATCCGCTGGAGGTGCGCGGCGCGCTGGGTATCGAGGTAGCGGTCAGCGGGGCGGTCCAGCATGAGCGCCAGCGTGACCTTGGCGAACAACACGTTCTGCAGGTGCGGCTCGGGTGCCACGGGCTCGGCGAGCCACGACTCGACCGCCGCCATGCCCTGCTGGGTGATCGCGTAGCGCCGGCGGTCCGGACCGGAACCCGGCTCGACGTCGCCCGCCGTCAGCTTGCCGTCGCGCACCAGTCGGCTGAGCGTCGCGTACACCTGACCGAAGGGAACCGGCCGACCCCGCCCGAAGTAGGCGTCGTAGTCGCGCTTGAGGTCGTATCCATGGCTGGGCTCCCGTTCCAGCAGACCCAACAACGCGAACGGCACGAGACTCATCTCTCAGAGAATACTCTGAGAGAATAGATCGGTCAACGCACCTTCTCAGGATCGATCGAGTCCGCCGATCGGGCGTTGGGCGGTGGCGGCCCACCTAGGATCCGGGCGTCCCGGATCAGAGAGGATCGAGCATGGTCTCCGAGCTGTTCGACTCGATGGCGTGGCAGGCGGTCCCCGGGTTCGACTTCACCGACATCACCTACCACCGCGCCCGAGACCAAGGGACGGTTCGGGTCGCCTTCGATCGGCCCGAGGTGCGCAATGCCTTCCGGCCCCACACCGTCGACGAGCTCTACGTCGCGCTCGACCACGCTCGCCAGACCAGCGACGTCGGTTGCGTCCTCCTGACGGGCAACGGTCCGTCGCCGCGCGACGGCGGTTGGGCCTTCTGCTCCGGCGGTGATCAACGGGTTCGGGGACGGTCCGGCTACCAGTACGCCGAGGGTGAGACGGCCGAAACCGTCGACCCGGCTCGCTTCGGCCGCCTCCACATCCTCGAGGTGCAGCGGCTCATCCGCATGATGCCCAAGGTCGTGATCTGCGTGGTCCCGGGTTGGGCCGCCGGTGGCGGCCACAGCCTGCATGTCGTCTCGGACCTCACCCTGGCCAGCCGTGAGCACGCCCGGTTCAAGCAGACCGACGCCGACGTCGGCAGCTTCGACGGTGGGTACGGGTCGGCGTACCTCGCCCGTCAGGTCGGTCAGAAGTTCGCCCGGGAGATCTTCTTCCTCGGCGAGGAGTACACCGCCGAGGAAGCTCACCAGATGGGCATGGTCAACCGGGTGGTCGATCATGCGGAGCTCGAGAAGGTCGCCCTCGAATGGGGCGCGAAGGTCAATGGGAAGAGCCCGACGGCGCAGCGCATGTTGAAGTTCTCGTTCAACCTGATCGACGACGGGCTGGTGGGCCAGCAGGTCTTCGCCGGTGAGGCGACCAGGCTGGCGTACATGACCGACGAAGCCGTCGAGGGCCGTGACGCCTTCCTCGCCAAGCGTGACCCCGACTGGTCCGCGTATCCCTGGTACTACTGACCAGAGATCGGCCGGCGCGTGCGACCCGAACAGGGGTTGCGAGACGCGTACACCTCGCGGCCGTCCGGCCAGGGCCAGGTAAAGGTTTGGCGAGAACTTCGTCCGTCGCCGGCGTTCACATCCTCTGCTCATGTCTCGGTCGGTATGTTCCGGCCCTCGTGCCTCGGCATCCGCCGATCCCATGCCCATCGAGAGGACCCCGTGGCGACTCCCACCTCCGGCCTCGCGGTCGAGACGACCGCGCTGAGCAAGGTGTTCGGCGAGCGACGGGTCGTGGACGCGGTCGACATCGCCATCCCCGTCGGGTCGGTGAGCGGGTTCGTCGGACCGAACGCGGCCGGCAAGACCACCACGATCCGCATGCTGCTCGGCCTGGTCCGACCGACCAGCGGGTCTGGGGTCGTGCTCGGCGAGCCGCTCGACCACCCGGCGCGCTACCTCGACCGAGTTGGCGCCCTCATCGACTCGCCGGCGTTCTACCCGCAGCTGTCGGCTCGTTCGAACCTGTTGGTCCTCGCTCGTCTCGGTCGCATCCCCGCCGGCCGCATCCAGATGGTGCTCGATCGGGTCGGTCTCGGTGACCGGGCCGATGAGCCCTTCCGGAGGTTCTCTCTGGGGATGAAGCAGCGTCTCGGCATCGCGTCGGCGTTGCTCGCCGACCCGTCTCTGCTCGTGCTGGACGAGCCGACCAACGGTCTCGACCCGGCGGGCATCGTCGAGATGCGGGCGCTGATCCGCTCCCTCGCCGATGACGGGATCACCGTCTTCGTCTCCAGTCACCTGCTCGGGGAGATCGACCAGATCTGCGACCACCTGGTCATGATCCGATCGGGGCAGCTCGTCTACCAGGGTGGCGTGCAGCAGCTGCGCGAGTCGCAGGGTCTCGACCTCGTCGCCCGACCGGAGCTGCCGAACCAGTCCGCGCCGCTGCTCGAGCTGATCCGTGCGACCGGCCGATCCGCTCGCCTCGATGACGACGGCTGGGGACTGGTCATCGACACCGACCTCGACTGGGCCGCTGACCTGAACCGCCTCGCGGCCGCCGCCGGCATCACCCTGGTGCGGCTCAGCGAGCGGGCGGGAAGCCTCGAGGCGGCCTACTTCGCGCTGACCGGCATGCAGTCCGGAGAACTGGCCACCGCGGCCACCGTGGGAGAGATCCGATGATCTGGGCAGCCGTCCGCAGCGAGTGGGTCAAGCTCCGCCGTCCGACGCTCTTGGTCGGCACCGTGGTCGGGCTGTCGGCCGCCGCGTCGCTCTTCGTGGTCCTGCTCTTCAGCCAGGCCCGCCACGGAGGCCACGACCCGGGCGGCCTGCCCAGCCTCGACGAGCTGGCCCAGCCGAACGGCCTGATCCACGGGATCAGCCGAGCGGTGGTGCTGGTCGGCATCGTGGCCTTCGGCATCGCTGCGTCCCAGGTGGCCACCGAGTTCAGCCTCGGAACGTTGCGTCAGCTGCTGGTCCGCCAGCCCCGCCGGCTGGCGTTCCTGGCCGGCAAGTACCTCGCCGTGGTCGCGTTCATGGTGGCCACCGTCGCGGTGGCCGCGGTCGTGGCCGGCCTCGTGGCGTTGGCCATGGCCCACGTCCGCGGAGTGCCGACGGCGGCGTGGAGCTCCTCGACCGGCATCGGCGACCTCACCCGAGCGCTCGGCGACCTGCTGCTCGCCGTCGTCGGCTACGCCACGGTCGGGGCGATCGTCGGTCTGGTGCTCCGATCATCGGTCGCGGCCGTCATCGTCGGGTTCGCGTGGCTCCTGCCCATCGAGGGGATCGTCATCGCGATCGTGCACTCGACGGGGACGTGGCTACCCGGCGAGATGCTCACCGTCGTCGCGCAGGGCGGCACGACCGAGGTGAGCATGAGCCGTGCCGTGGTGCTCTCCGCCGTCTACCTCGTCGCTGCCGGAGTGGCCGCCGCGATCTGGTTCGATCGGCGCGACGTCACCGCCTGAGTCGCACCGTCCTCGTCGATGACCGCTCGGCGACGATCGATCGGGCCACCGGTCCGAACTTGCGGGGCACGCGTAGTCATTTCGGTGCTCAGCCCCGCCAGGTCGCGGCGGCTCACTGATGCTCTCGAGCTTGCGGGGCACGCGTCGAACATGCAGTCCTGAGCCCCGCAAGTTCGACACGGCGGGGGTCGAAGGGGGCACGGAACGGTCAGCGCAGGTCGCGGAGCCAGGCGAGGAAGAGGTCGGTCCAGCGGTCCGACGGGAGGCCCTGTTCGACCATGCCGAAGCCGTGCCCGCCACGGGCGAACTCGTGCAGCTCGGACGAGCGGTTGGCGTCGGACCAGTCGGCGTGCAGCCCTTCGACGATCCTGACGAGCACGTCGTCTTGGGCGACGGCCGTGAACAGCGGCGGGGCGTCGTCGGGGACCGGCGCGCCTCGCGTCTCGCCGCCGTAGATCGGGGCGATGAAGGCGAGCTGCGGAGCCCGGGGATCGACGGCGATGTCGACGGCGAGGAACGCGCCCGCCGAGAAGCCGATCATGCCCAGCGTGTCGGCCCGGATGCCGAACCGGTCGGCTTCGGCCCGGACGACCTCGATGGCCCGCCGGCCGTCGTCGGCGCACGCCGCCCGCGCCTCGAGGTAGGACTCGCTGGAGATCAGATCGGCGATCGCCCGCGGCTTGGCCGACGGTGGGAGCGCGGCGAGGGCGCGATCGGTGGCCGCCGCCATCGCCGCGAACGCCGCCGGGTCGGGGTCGGTCGCCTGCACCCGGTACTTCAGCACGAAGGCCGTGTAGCCGAGGTCGGTCAACCAGCTGGCGACGTCGAGCCCCTCGTGCGTCCACGCGTTGATGGTCCATCCGCCGCCCGGCACCACGATGACGGCCTCGCCGTTGGCCGTCCCGTCGGCCGGCGTGAAAACCGTGAGCGCCGCCTCGGAGATGTTGCGAACGAACGTCGTCCCCTTGGCGATGCCATCGGGGACCTCGAACTCCACCTCATCGGGCACGTCGTCGATCTGGGTCGGTGGTCCGTCCGGCCACAACCGGATCACTTCGCTGGTTCCCGGGTTCATGGCCGCACGGTACCGAGGCCGCGCCGGCCGTGGGCGCTACGTGTGGCCGTAGGGCGTCAGGTCGGCTCCGGGGTAGCGCGCCTGGGTGTCGGTCAGGGTCTGCTCGTCCCAGTACGGGTCGCCCGGCGCCGGGAACCCGAACAGCGATCGCTCCCGGGGCGTGGCTCGCTCGATCATCTCGCCCCAGGCAGCACTGAGCGAGTGGGTGGGCCAGGCCATGCGGCCCGTCCAGCGCGGTCCCCAGACGTCGTAGTGGGCGAGGAGGGTGAACCGGGCCGATCGCGCGGCAGTCATGCGCGATCCACGGTGCACCAGGTCGGTCCGGAACGAGAACAGGGTCCCCGCGGGCCCGGTCACCGAGATCTCCTCCTCGGCGAAGGCGCCGGCCGGGAGGTAGTTCGTGACGTAGTCGTTCGCCGATCCGTCGAGCGTGTCGGGCCAGTAGGGGACGTGTTCGCCGTCGGACAGGGGCACCACCTTGGTGGGGCCGTCCTCCTCGCTGACGTCGGAGAGGAGGATCCAGCTCGTCATCTGCGTGGCCGGGTCGGAGCGCTTGGGAACGACGAGGGTGTGGTTGCCGAGGTCGCGGTGGTGTTGCTGGTCGTAGTCGGCGGCACCGGCGTACTTGGCCCACAGCTCCGCGTCGTAGAGCCGCAGGTCGACGGAGCCCAGGAACCGCTCGGCCAGGTCGAGGAGGTCGGGATGGAAGGCCAGGCGGTTCAGATCCCACGATCGCCACGGACCCGTGATGATGCCGTCCCACTGGCTCGTCGCCAGCCAGGCGTGAGCCGTGGGATCGGCGAAGTACTCCTCCGGGCGGGGGTAGTGCAGCCAGAGCGCTTCCTGGGCCGCGGCCAGCTCGTCGGTCCCCAGGAAGCCCTCGAACACCAGGTAGCCCTGCTCCCGGAGCTCGGCCAGACACCGCTCGGGCACCCTCATCGGTGGCAGAGGCTAACCGAGCGCGATCTGGCGGAACGCTCCTCGATGGGACCCCGCGCCATCAGTCCGAGTGGAGCTCGAGCAGCAGATCCGAGTCGCACCCGGCGGCGCCGTGGGAGCGCATCCAGATCACGATGTCGAGGACCCGGAGCTGCGAGAGACCTCTGACTCGACCCTCGCCGGGCTGGGCGGCCTGGAGCTCGAAGTGGAGCTCGGCGAGGCGCTGGGCGTGCGCTCGGACGACCTGCTGCATGACCAGCCAGTCGTTGTCGTGCTTCGTCATCCTGAGCCCCGAGGCGATGTGACGATCGAACGTCGGGATGAGATGCGGCCGCTTGCGCACCAAGAGCTTCGACGCGCGAGTCCGCCCCACCTGGGGAACGCTGCGCAGCACCTTCCACAGCTGGCTGGCCGGCACCCACGGGCCCTCGCTCTCGTCTCGTGGATCGGGGGCATCGGCGAGGGTCAGCGATGGGTCGATGCGACCGAGCAGGGATGCGATCTCGGCGTTGCGGTCGAGGAGCTCGATCATGGTCTTGGGCTGGAGCCCGGCATCCAGCAGGGCGAGCGACGACAGATCCTCGATGCTGAACCGACTCGGTGACGGGTCGACGGGCTCTCCCGTGGCCGGGTCGCTGGGTCGACCGGCGCTCTCGAACCACGCGCCGGTGTACCGACCGGATGACGTGTACGACTCGAGCGCTCGCAGCGCCAGCGGTCCCTCCAGGAACAACCCCGCGCGGCGTATCGCTCTCGCGGCGGACTTCGTCACCGAACGGCCCGTTCGGAACGAGACGCGGTGGCGTGAGCCTCTCGGGCAGCTGTGGCCAGGTCGTCCACTCGACGGACCTTAACGACCTGCGCATGGCCGGGAGCCGAACACGAGTTGAACATCGGGCAACGGACCTGGCGACTCGCGTGCTTCGGGCGCATCGGGCTGGCTTTCCTCGGCTTCAGGGATCAGCGAAGCGAGACGGCCTGCAGATGGTCCTGATGGGCAGCGACCACCTTGGAGACGTCGATGTTCTTCACCTTCCGCGAGGCCGACGGGATGCCTTCGCAGCCAATCGACATCCTCCCCGCTTCGGCAACCCGATAGAGGGCGCTCAGGATCTTGTCGTTCGACGAGTAGTAGTTGTGGATGCTCCCATCGACGGCCGATTCGATGGAGGGCCAGGGCCGCCCGGTTCCGACAGCAGCGCCGAGCAGGTGCATCGTCTGGATCCGAGGGCCGTCCTTCTTGCGTGTCGCCAGTGACTCGGCCGTCGCCGTCATGACCCTGCCGCCCAAGCTGAAGCCGACGAGCACCACAGAGCGCAGGTCTGCGCGCACGATCGCGTCGGCTAGCACCGCTCCCGTCATCGAGGCCCGCGTCCTGGCCACGTGCCACGGGTTCTTGGCGAGACCGGCAGCGGTGAAGACGGCACCCAGCGGCCCGAGCAGGCTGCCCGCTCCTTCCGCGGCTTGGGCCGCAAGGGCTGCCGCGGCCTTCGCCGACAGCGGGCCGGCCGCCGGAGCGAGGAGTGACGTCAGGGACTTGAGCTCCTTGGCTCCCCAGGTCAACCGATACACGGTCGCGTCGGGGTACCGCTCTCGCGACGATTCGTTCCCATCCACCCCAACCGGACTTGCCCTCGGAGAGGAAGCCGTTGGCGAAGATCACCGTCGTCGCGTCCCCGTCAGCCACCTTCTCGAAGCCGAACGACTTGTCCGCTCGGACATAGGCGTTCGCCACGCTCGCTCCGGATGCGCCGCCCAAACCCGCGCCGACGGCGGTCACCACTGCGGTTCCCCCCGCCATCCCGTAACCGCCCGCCGCAAGAGCTCCGCCCCCGAGTAGCGCGAGTCCATGGCTGGTGGCGGCCGCGCCGGACAGTCCCACGTACGCTCCGATGGCGCCGCCGATCGCTGGCGCAGCGACGAAGGCCAGGGGGCCGACGACGGCGAGACCGGCGACCGATGCCACCGCGATCGTGGAGTACCTGCGCAGCGTTGAACCGCTCGAACTCGAGCCAGGGCAGGTACTCGTCGAGCGAGGCGACCTGATCTTCGAGCTTCTCGAACGACGGAATCCGGTGGCTGTGCTCGGCGCAGAACCGCGATCGTTCTGACGGGCCGCCGCCACGGTCGGCGAAGTTGCGACACTTGGGGACGTCGCACCAGCCGGTGGGCGAGCCGCAACCGGTGCACACGTACCGCCGAGTTCGGAACCTCGTCCTCGAGCGGACGAGTCGGTGATCCGACTTCGTCATGCAGTCCGAGCACCAGCCCGTCTCGGTGTCATCGGTGAGGTCCTCGAGCAGTGCGCCGACGTCCTCCGCGGCTTCGCGCCACTTCGAGGCCTCCTGTCGCGTGATGCTTCCGCTTCTGTGACGTCCCGGGTTCGCCTTCGCTCGTACTCGTGGCTCGCGTACCGCTCCACCGCGGCCACGGCCGCTCGCGAAGGGAGCCCGTCGGGAGTGACCTGAGCCTCGGTGGTGCCCTCGACCCAGCTGACGGTGACCCCGAGCCCGGCATCGCCGATCAGCTGGCAGCTGTACCCAGCGGTTCCGTTCGGCGTGTACTCGATGCGCATGTCAGAGTCCCGCCGCGGTCACGCCGTACACGGCCTGAGCGTGGGTGAAGCCCTCGCCGTACGAGGACTCGAGCTGCTCGATCAGGCCGGCTCGTGAGAACGGCTGCATGCTCAGGTACTGCTTCGCCGCCTTGGCGGCCTGCTCGTTCCAGTCGACGTTCAGGGAGTCGACGGCGTAGGTCGCGTCGGCGGCGGAGTAGCCCTCCCCGTAGGAGGAGGAGAGCTGCTTGATGAGGCCAGCCCGTGAGAATGCCTGCATCTCCAGGTACGACTGGGCTGACTCTCGGGCGTTCGTCTGGCTGAGTGACTCGGCTGGTGCTGGGGGAGCGGTGCTCGTGGTCGTCGGCGCCTCGGTGGTGGGAGCCTCGGTGGTCGGAGCGGCAGTCGTGGGCGCAGCCGTGCTGGTGGGAGCCTCGGTGGTCGTGGGGGCGACCGTCGTGACGGTCGCCGACGACGCGGCGGCCGCAGTCGTGTCGTCCTTCTTCTTGGTGCCGCCGCCGAGAGCGCTGGCCACGATGACCAGGAGGAACAACGCGCTGCACGCGAGCACCGGGATGAGCCACTTCGGCCGACCCGAACCTGGTTGCTCGGCCTCGACCGGCGCATACGGAGTGGTCGGGCCTGGCGGAGGCACGGACCCGACGAAGGGCGGCGGCGCCGCGGGAGTGCTGGTCGTCGGGGGCCGGGGCATCGCAGGGGCGCCCGTCGGCGGAGCCGGAGACCGAGGAGGCGTCACCGCGGTCGGCGGAGGCGGCGCCGGCGGCTGGTTGCCCTGCGCCTGCTCGGGTGGATACCACTTTCCGTCGGAGGCGATCCACCAGCCCGCGCCCTGTGAAGCATCACTCATCGTTCCCGCCCTTCATCGCCTGCCCGAGCGAACCTCGAGCAGCGAGAGCTTAGAAACGGACCTCACGCCGGCTCCATGGGCCATCCGCACTGTTGTCGGGATGCCGCGGAGCGACGTTCGTCCATCATGCGGCACTGCGTCGGTTCCGGTCGAGGACGGGTACCGCCGAAGGATTGGCGCGTGTGCTCGCTCTGGACTGCCCGCCTTCGGGTCAGCGGATGGTTCGGTGACCGCCGGGGCGCGGCGTACCCCACTCGTGCTGCTACGACCTCGCCGCGGCGCCAGCTCTCGGGCCAGGTCGGCCGCGCTGTGGAATGATCGAGGCGGGTGAGCGGTCACCGCGGCCTCAGAACGCAGCTGCGTGCGACTCGGTCTGTCGAGCCCAGGGGCGGTGGAGCGCGGTGACTGAGTCGGTCGACGGGGCGTTGCCGGATCCGCCGGGAACAGAGCTGCTGGAGGTCCGGCGCCGCAAGGCGTTCAACTCGTCGGGCCAGCCGTTCCGGATCTTCGTCGACGAGGAGAAGGTCGGGGCCGTTGCCAACGGCGCGATCGTACGGGTACCACTGCAACCCGGACGTCACGCCATCGGGGTGAAGTGCTACATGTCGAGGTCGGGTAAGGCCACCATCGAGGTTGCAGCTGGTCAGCTCGTCATCCTCGAGTGTGGGATGCCCGGCAACTCCGAGTGGTTCTGGACGGGCATCCACATCAACCGGGTGTTCCGGTGACCGATGCAGAGCCGACGGCCGCGCCAGGCCACGAGCAGGTGCGGTTCGGTCCTCGCGGTCGTACGGTGGCACTGCCAGCATCGACGAGGTGTCTCCGACCACCGGGATGAGGCACAGGATGTCCGGCCGGCGTGGTCCGGACCGATGCGGGTGGAACGCATCCAGGCGAGGTGGGTTGAGATCCCAGTCGGGAGGGATCAGGGTGGAAGCAACTGCGAAGGGCCCGTTCCGTCGGGCAAGCGGTGACCGGATCGGCGCCTACATCATCGCGGGCCTGCTCGGTCTCTTCGGAGTGATCGCACTCGTTGCGTCGGCCGGCCATGTAGGACCTGTGTTGCTGGGCCTGGTCCTCATCGCACTCGGTGTCGGCGCGGCTGGGCGCAGCCGCCAGATCGGGGTCCGGATCGACGGCGACGTCGTGACCGTCGTCAAGTTGCGGACCCACAGGGTGCCGCTCGACGAAGCGTCGTTCGAGGTCGTTGACCGCAGAGGCCAGAACGGGTACATCTCGGTGGTGGCGCTCTGCCGTACCGGTCGCAGGCCCGTGGTGCTGGGCATGATCGCCCCGGAAGGGATGAGCTTCTGGTCGGCCAGCCGAATGATGAACGCCGGGAGCTCCGTCCCTGCGGAACGATTGCGGGACGAGCTGACCGCTGAGGTGACCGCCCGGCGGCACCACCGCAAGACGACCGAAGATCACTGGGATCGTCGTGCTCGGTGTGACGCCTGAGCCGACGTCGGCGCTGCCACCACCTGCCACACCAGACGGCGTCGCGACCATGGGAGCACCGAAGGGCGCGGCCTGGACCCAAGACTCGATCCCGGCCGGCGAACCGGCGACCGGAGTCGATGGCGTACCTGCGGAACCCGCACCGCTCCAAGCTGGCGGCGTCGTCGTGCTGCGCCCGACCACTCGTCAGGCGGTGTTTCGGGCGCTGTGGATGTCGCAGGCGGCGATCCTGCTCCTCGTCGTGCCGGATGGCAACGGCGGCGGCTACTCCGACGGCTCCAGGAAGATCGACATGCAGGCGCTGGTCGGCAGGTTGTCGGTGCTGTACCTCGACGCGAGCGTGGTCGTGTTCATCGTCGGCTACCTGATCGCCCGCCGTGTCGCGGTGCGGCTCGCGCCGAGTGGAGTGTCAGTCGGCAAACGCCTCACGGCATGGACGTCCGTGACGTCGCTGTCAGCCACCGATGGAATCCGCGCCCGTGTCCTGCTGAAGAGCTCGACGGGCAAGAAGGCGTTGCCCTTGCCTCGCCGTCGATTCGATGGTGGCGATGACTTCGAGATCCAGCAGCAGCTGGTGGAGGCGTACCACCGGGCCTATGGCCCCTACGGGACCGGGGAGCCGGTGCGGCGGCCCGGCACCACGTCGATGCCGGAGCAGACCTCGGGGTGGCCGGTCGTCGCCGCTGCCGCGGTGGTCGCCGTGGTGGCCTTCTCCCTGACGTTCGCGGCGTTCGTGGGAACCACCACGGACGAGCTGGTGTCGTGCACGACGCGGGACCCCAAGACCGGGAACCTCGCGCCGGCGTTGGTCGCGAGCCATGTCAAGGTGCGGCACCTGCTGTTCCTACCCGACCGCTACACGCTCCGCGGCTCGTCCGGGCCCCTGTCGAGCACGCAGCTCCAGAACACGGTCTGCCACGGCCTCTGATGGAGCCACACCGACGCTCGACCGAGGTCGCGACGGCCGAACGGGCGACCGCACCGTCGTGTCAGCCGATGGCTTCGCTCCGTCGGGGCAGCACCCACCCGGGGCGGGGGAAGTGGCAGGTGTAGCCGTTCGGGTAGTGCTCGAGGTAGTCCTGGTGCTCCGGTTCCGCTTCCCAGAACGGGCCGGCCGCGGTCACCTCGGTGACGACCTTTCCGGGCCAGAGTCCCGAGGCGTCGACGTCGGCGATGGTGTCCTCGGCCACCCGTCGCTGCTCGGCGTCGAGGTAGAAGATCGCCGACCGGTAGCTCGTGCCCATGTCGTTGCCCTGGCGATCGAGCGTGGTGGGATCGTGGATCTGGAAGAAGAACTCGAGCAGGTCCCGATAGGACGTCTTCTCGGGGTCGAACGTGATCTCGATGGCTTCGGCATGGCCGCCATGGTTCCTGTAGGTGGCGTTGGCCACGTCGCCGCCGGTGTAGCCGACCCGGGTGGACACGACTCCTGGGAGCTTGCGGATCAGGTCCTGCATGCCCCAGAAGCAGCCTCCGGCCAGGATCGCCGTCTCGGTGCGCTCGCTCATGTCCACGTTCCTCCTACTCGGCTCAGTGCATCACGATGGCTCAGGCAGTCCGACCTGTCGAGCCGCATCCCATCGAACCGGGTCGGGCTCGGTTCTCCTCGGTGCAGGCAAGAAAACCTCCAGCGCCATCAGGCGCCGGGCGGATCTTCGACGAGCGCGGCGATGGACGCGAGCTCGACCGCGAGCGTCTCCTCCACCGCGGCTCCGTCGGCCCCCGGGGGTATCGGCAGGGTCAAGATCACGACGCAGCCCCGCTGCGGTCCGCCCAGCACGCGGATCGACGCACCGCTCTCGCGGTCGGCGTAGATCGGGCGGAGGAAGTCGATCGTGCGGCTGTCGGCCCGGGTGACGAACCGCAGGCTGAAGCGCCGCCCGTCCTTGGTCGCCTCGACCTCGTCGCCTCCCCGTGGCTCGACGACGTCCGCGAAGGCCGGTGCCCACAACGGGACGTGCCGGAGGTCGGCCAGGATGGCGAAGGCCGCATCGGCCTCGACGTCGATCTCGATGCTGCCGGTCCGGGTGTCTCGGGGCTCGCTCACCGTCGATCTCCACGTGCGTCGACCACTGCGACTCGATGGAAGGACCCTACCGAGCGACGCCCCGACCCACCGGAGGCTCTTCTGTCAGCCTGCGGCCGCGATGGCGAGCGCCGTCGCCGTGTGCGGGTCGGCCATGCCGTCGGCGAAGGCCCGCAGCATGACCTTGGCGAAGGTGATGGTGGTGGCCGGTTCGCCGGGCACGTAGGTGCCGTCGGCGAAGCCGGCCATGAACGCGTCGATCGAAGGAGCGGACAGGTCGGTGTGGACGGGGTTCGCCGGGTCGGGAGCGAGCATGAGCAGCATCGCCCCGACCCACAGCTGCACCGCCAGGCCCATGAGCGCGAGGCGGGTCTCGTCGAGCGGCTCCGGAGCTCGCCCGAGCCACGTCCCGAGGAACGGCGAGCGGAGCTCCGGGGTCGGCGCCAGGTGTGCGGCCATCGTCGCCAGGTCGATGTACGGGTCGTTGCGGCTGGCGGTCTCCCAGTCGATGAGCCACAGCCGCTCGCCGTCGTAGAGGAGGTTGGCCGGGTTCGGGTCGTTGTGCGCGGAGCAGTGCTCGTCGGGACGCCACGGGTAACGCGGACCGGAGGCGCTCGAGTCCCTCGATCTGCCGGTCGAGCAGCCCCGGCGCGACGCCCCCCGAAGTCGCGAGGTGCCCGAGCAGCATGGTCAGGTTCTCGAAGTGGTCCCCGTGGGCCGGGAACCGCGGCGTGTCGTGGAGGCGACGCAGGAGCGTCGCCCCAGCGGTGGCCACGCCGACCGGCCCATCGGGGTGGTCGGCGAGCGGCCGTTCCTCGATGAACGGGATGATCAGCACGCCGGTGTGCTCGTCGAGGAACCGGATGGGTGGGGCGATGCCCGCCTCCGCGGCGATGCGCATGCACTCGTACTGGTGCGGGTTGCGCATCGGTCCCCGGATCGCCTCGATCCGCAACAGGTGAGGCCCGGCGCCGACTTCGACGCGATAGGCCAGCGCGCCCGAGGCCCCGCCGACCACCGGCGTGACGGATGCGACCGCACCGGGACCGAACGCCGCGTCGAGTCCCGCGTCGGCGGCGTCCTGATGGTCTTCGGGCACGGCGGCGAGCGTCACGGCCGGGACGCTAGGAGGAGCCACGCGACGCAGACCAACGGGTTCGCGGTCGTGCGGGGCGCGCGTCGGTCGATAGCTTGCCGCCGTGGCCGACCCCGCCCCGTCAGCTCGAGCTCTCCTCGCCGATCGGGCGGTCGTCGCGTTGCTGCTCACGAGCCTCCTCTCGGCGATGGCGTCGGTCGCCCAGCTCACGGCTCTGGGCAAGTTCCTGTTCGACCTGACCGGCCGGGACCTCGACCTCGGCCTCCTCGGCCTGGCCGAGTTCGTCCCCGCGTTCGTCCTCATGACCGTGACCGGGACGGTGGCCGACCGCTTCGATCGGCGCCGCGTCGCCGGCCTGGCGATGGCCGGCCAGCTGGTCGCTTCGGCCTCGATCGCTCTGTACGCGACCTCCGAGCCGGACCGCGACCTGGCCGATCTTCGCACTGGTCGCGACATACGGCACCGCACGGGCGTTCGCGTCGCCGGCGATCCGGGCCATGCCACCCGACATCGCACCCGACGGTGGACTTCCTCGCCTCATCGCGTTCACGTCGGTGGGCTGGCAGATCGCCCTCATCGTCGGTCCGGTGATCGCGGGGTTCCTCTACCTCGTCGGGCCGGGCGCCCCGTTCGTGCTGTGCGTCGCCCTGAGCGGCGCCGGTGCCGTGACCGTCCAGTTCGCACGGCCTCGTCCCGACCGCTTCGTGCATGCGGCCTCGTCGCACCGACGTCGACGGTGCCGCGCTGGTCGACCTGGCCGACGAGAGCAGGGCGGCCGAATCGATCGTCGGCACCGTCGAGGCACCCGACCACGAGGCGGAGACGACCGCCGAGCTGCGGGACGCCGTCCACCCGCGCCCGACGGTTCCGAGAGGCGTTCGAGGGTCTGCGGGTCATCCGCCGGAACCCGGTGCTGCTCGGCGCGATCTCCCTCGACCTCTTCGCGGTGCTCTTCGGCGGCGCGGTCGCGCTGCTCCCGTCGCTCGCGGAGAACCGGCTCGGCGTGGATGCGGTCGGCCTCGGTTGGCTCCGGGCCGCCACGGGCATCGGGGCCACCATCGTCACGGTGGCGCTCAGCATCCGACCGGTCCGCCGCCACATCGGCCGGAACCTCTTCCTCGTGGTCGCGCTCTTCGGTGCCTTCACCGTGGTCCTCGGCCTCACCCGCAACTTCGCCGGTCGCGTTCGTCAGCCTGATGCTGCTCGAGCGCGGCCGACTCGGTCAGCGTCTTCATCCGGTCGACGCTGGTCCCGCTGGTGACGCCCAGCCCGGCCCGGGGCCGGGTCATGGCGGTGGAGTCCGTGTTCCTCGGTGCGTCCAACGAGCTCGGTGCCTTCGAGTCCGGCGTGGCCGGGCAGCTCCTCGGCACCTCGGGCGCCGTGGTGCTGGGCGGTGTGGCCACCCTCGGCGTGGTCGGCGCCTGGACGTTCCTGTTCCCCGCCCTCGGCCGCATGGACCGCTTCCCCGACCGCCCACCCGACGAGGCGACGCAGGGACTCGGCTCGGTGGTCTGAACGAGCCGCAGGGACGCGAACCCGTCCCGCCACCGACGTCTCCGGCGTCGCGCGGGACAGGTCGGGCGAGGTGGCGCCCGCTGGGTCGGGTGGGTCAGGCGGGTTGCCAGAGCTGGATGGCGTTGCCCTCCGGATCGCTGAGCTGGGCGAAGCGGCCGTTCGGGTAGGTCTCGGCGTCGACCTCGACGTCGACGCCGGCGGCGCGCAGCTGCCCGACCATGGCGTCGAGGTCGGCGACCCGGAAGTTGACACCCCAGCCCGACGGACCGAGCGGCGGCCCTTCGTGATCAGCGCCGAACGGTGCGAACACCGTGGGTCCCGCGTCCTGGGTCCACACCTCGCCCCCGTAGCTGTGCGGTACCTCGTTGATCCCGAGATGCTCGGCGTACCAACGGCCGAGCGATTCGGGATCCGAAGACCGGAAGAAGACGCCGCCGATGCCCGTCACACGTTCCTCCCGCGATCTTGGCCCGCGCACGCGGTCGTGCCCGAAGAATCCCTTGACCCTCCCGCCGCGGGAGGGTCGAGCATCGCGAGCATGGCTTCCATCCACAAGACCATCCATGTCCCGACCACCCCCGAGCAGGCGTGGGAGGCGCTGCGCGACTTCGGCGCGGTCCACGAGCGCGTCGCCGCCGGCTTCGTCACCGACACCGAGCTCACCGACGACGTGCGCACGGTGACCTTCGTCAACGGCGCCGTCGCACAGGAACGGCTCGTCTCGCTCGACGACGATCGGCGCCGACTCGTGTACGCGGTCATCGAAAGCCCGCTTCGCGCCGCTCACCAGCAGGCCGTCGTCGAGGTCGTGCCTGACGGCGACGGTTCGATCATCCGCTGGACGACCGACGTCCTCCCGGACGAGATCGCGCCGATGATCGACGGGATGATGGATCTCGGCGCCGACGCGATCGCCCGCACGCTGGCGGGGGCGTGAGCGATGCTGGGCACCGTGGACGCTCGCCTCTCGATCGGAGAGTTCTCCAAGATGACGTATCTGAGCGTGAAGGCGCTCCGTCACTACCACGACGTCGGGCTGCTCGAACCGGCGACCGATCGATCCGTCGAGCGGCTACCGCTTCTACGAGCCGGGCCAGGTGGCGACCGCCCAGGCCATCCGCCGCTTCCGCGACCTCGACATGCCGCATCGACGAGGTGCGGGCGGTCCTCGACGCGCCCGACCTCGCCTCCCGCAACCAGGCCATCCTCACGCATCTCGAGCGGCTGCACGATCAGCTGGAGCAGACCCAGGCGAGCGTCGCGAGCCTGCAGTCGCTCCTCGCGGGTGAGGCTTCGTCCAGCGGGCCGGTGGAGATCCGCCGACTCCCGGTCGACGCGGGTATGCGAGACGACCGCATCGGTCCGGCTGGACGACTGCGCGGCGTGGCTCGAACCGGCGCTCGCCGAGCTGCACGCGACCGCGGAGCTCGACGGGCTCGTGGTCGTCGCCGCTTCCGGCGCGCTCTACACCGACGCGTTCTTCGAGGAGGGCGAGGGCGACGTGACCGCGTTCGTCCCGGTCAGCGGCGAAGGCGACCGGGTGGTCGAACTGGCCGCATCGACCTTCGCCGTCCTCACCTACACCGGATCCTTCGCCGACCTCGACCAGGCGTACGGCGTGCTCGGCACCGCCGTCGCCGAGCGCGGCATCGGTGGCGCCGGTCCGATCCGCGAGCACTACCTCACCGACACCGTCACCGAGGTCTGCTGGCCGGTCACGGCCGGAGCGGCGCATGAGCGGCCGGGGACAGGCTCGAGCCGCGATGTCCCAGGGGCGGCGCTCGCAGATCGGGGCCTAGCGTGGTGTCACGTTTCGACCCGCTGCTCCGTCGTTCGATGGTGGAACGAAGGAGGCTGGCGAAACCGGTCGTCGAGGTGACCGGTTCAGTTCGGCATGATGCCCCCGAAACCCCGGAACGGAGCGCCACATGTCTCAACAGGTAGACGAGCGGATCAGCGGAGGAACGGCGGGCGGCGGACCCCGGTCGGCCCGGCGGGCTCGTCCGCTTCGCAGGGTGGTGCTACGACCGTCGGCGCCTCGTGCTCGCGCTGTGGATCGTGGCCATCGTGGGGTTCAGCGTGGCCGGCCAGGCCGCCGGCGGCAGCCTCCAGAAGACCTTCGACCTCCCCGGTAGCGACGCGGCGAAGGCGTTCCACATCCTCGGCCAGGACTTCGACCGGCCCGGCGACACCGGGCAGCTCGTCTGGCGGGTGAAGGACGGCGCGTCGCCGACCGATCCCGCGGTGCTGGCCATCGTGCAGCCGGTGCTCGACGAGCTGAGCCCAGCAGCCCCACGTCGCCGCGGTGGCGACGCCGTTCGACGACAACCCGGCCAACCAGCGCTTCGTCTCGACGACGCAGCCGATCGCCTACGCCGAGATCCAGTTCGACCAGCGCGCCAACGACGTCGACATCGCCGAGGCGGCGCGCATGCGCAACCTGGTGAAGGACGCGAGCAACGACAAGGTGGAGTTCGAGCTCGGTGGCCCGATGTTCGTCGAGCAGACGATGCCGGCCAGCGAGGTGGTCGGCATCCTGGCCGCCGTCGTCATCCTCCTCGTGGCCTTCGGCTCGCTGCTCGCCATGGGCCTGCCGATCATGACCGCGCTGGCCGGCATCAGCATCGGCCTCGCCATCGTCGAGATCCTCGCCCACGTGCTCGACGTGCCGTCGTTCGCGCCGCAGGTCACCGCCATGATCGGCATCGGCGTGGGCATCGACTACGCCCTCTTCATCGTCACCCGATATCGAGATGCGCTGCACGAGGGGCGCACCCCACGCGAGTCCGTCGTGCACGCCATCAACACCTCGGGCCGCGCCGTGCTGTTCGCGGGCTGCACCGTCGTGATCTCGCTGCTCGGCCTCTTCGTCGTCGGCCTCAGCTTCATCCGGGGCATGGCCACCGGCGCCGCCGTGGCCGTGCTCATCGTGATGCTCGCCTCGGTGACCCTGCTCCCGGCCGTGCTGGGGTTCGTCGGCCAGACCATCGACAAGTTCGCCCTCCCCAACGCCAAGCGGCAGGAGGTCACCAAGGACAGCATGTGGGTGCGCTGGTCCGAGACGCTGCAGCGCCGGCCCTGGACCGCGGCGCTCGCCGGCCTCGTCATCCTGCTGGTGCTGGCCGCTGCCGGTGTTCGCGCTCCGGCTCGGCGTCGCCGACGCCGGCAACGACCCGACCAGCCAGACCACCCGTCGCGCCTACGACCTGCTGGCCGACGGGCTTCGGCCCCGGCAGCAGCGGGCCGCTGCTCGTGGTCGCCGAGATCGACGGACCGGAGCAGCAGGCCGCCGTCGAGCAGCTCGCCGCCGACCTGGCCGCCGCCCCGGGTGTGCAGCAGGTCAGCCCGGTCGTGACCAACGAGGCGGGCACCGCGGCACTGATCAGCGTGCAGCCGACGGGCTCGCCGCAGGACGCCAGCACCACCGAGCTCGTCCACCACCTCCGCGACGACGTGGTGCCGGCGGCCACCGCCGGATCGGGCGTGCAGGCCTACGTGGGCGGCGAGACATCGCTCGGCATCGACCTGGCCGATCAGCTCGGCGCTCGACTGCCGTGGTTCTTCGTCGCCGTGCTGAGCCTGAGCTTCCTCCTGCTCCTGGTCGTGTTCCGATCGCTGCTCGTGCCGCTCAAGGCCGTGATCATGAACCTGCTGTCGATCGGCGCGGCCTACGGCGTGATGATCGCCGTGTTCCAGTTCGGCTGGGCCAAGGACGTCTTCGGCGTGGGCAAGGCCGGCCCGATCGAGGCCTGGATCCCGATGATGTTGTTCGCCATCGTGTTCGGCCTGTCGATGGACTACGAGGTGTTCCTGCTGAGTCGGATCAAGGAGGAGTACGACATCACCGGCGACAACTCCACCGCCGTCGCCCACGGGCTGGCCCACACCGCCCGACTCATCACCGCGGCGGCCGCCATCATGATCTGCATCTTCGGCAGCTTCGTCCTCGGCGATCTCCGGGTGCTGAAGATGATCGGCTTCGGGCTCGCCGTCGCCGTCCTCATCGACGCCACCATCGTCCGGCTGGTGCTCGTGCCCGCCACCATGGAGCTGCTCGGCGATCGCAACTGGTGGCTGCCGTCGTGGCTCGGATGGCTCCCGCACCTCAACGTCGAGGGCGAGACGCAAGAGGTCGTGCCACAACCGACCGATCCGCAGCCGGCCTAGCCGGTCTCGCCACTCAGGACGGGGAGGTAGGTGAGGAGCACCACTCCCGAGTCGAAGCGCTTGACGTCCTCGAGCTCCATGCGGATCGTCCCTCGGTCGCCGAGCACGTGGACGTTCCCCTCACCCCACACGAGCGGGTTCAGGTAGATCTCGTACTCGTCGATGAGCCCTCGCTCGGCGAGGGCGTAGGCGAACGCCCCGCTCCCGTGCATGAACAGGTCACCGGCGACCTCGTCCTTCAGCTCGGGGATCGAGTCCTCGAGGTCCCCCTCGAGCAGCGTCGCGTTCCACGGGATGTCGCCCGAAAGCGTGGTGGACCCGACGTACTTCGGCAGCGAGTTGACCATGTCCGCCCACTTGCCGGTCTGGCTGGGCCAGAACCCGGCCAGCCCCTCGTAGGTCTTGCGGCCGAGCACCAGGCCGCCGGAACGGGCCTGGCGCTCGAACGAGTAGACGCCGTGGTCGCCCTCGGGCTGCACCCACTCGCCGACCGGATCGATGACGCCGTCGAGGGTGGCCTGCGTCGTCGCTATGAGGGTTCCCATCTCGACCTCCTCGGTCATTCGCTCTCGCTGGAGGTCTCTACCCACAAGAGGAGAGCGACGTCGCCCCGCCCCCGGTGCGCTCAGACGCCGCCGAGCGGGCTGGGCAGGCGGGTGGCGAAGTCGAGCAGCCCGACCCAGGTCGGGCGCACCACGATCCGGGCCTGCACCGTTCCCGGGTCGGTCCATCGCCGCGAGCATCTCGGCGGCCGCGTCCGGCCCGAGGTAGCGATGGGCCGACGCGACGTATTCCGGCGCCAGGCCGTCGACCTCGTCGATCTCGGCCCGTCCGCGGATCGTGAGGCACTCGGGCGGGAACTGGTCGGTGTCGATCGTCAAGGCGACGGCCGGGTTGGTCCGCAGGGCCGCGAGGCGGGCGGCGGGATGACGGATGCCGGCGTCGGGACCGGCGACGTAGGTGGCCATGACGATCTCGGCGCCGTTCCACTCGAACCACGTCGGGACCACCCGAGGTGCGCCGTCGGCGGCGACGAACGCCAGCCGGGCGGGGATCGACGAGTGCAGCAGCTGCTGGGCGAGGTCGGTCTCCAGGAGCCGAAGGTCTCCCTGAGGGAGCGCGAGGTGCGGCGGCCGTGGCCTGCGTGCTGGTCATGGACATGGTGTCTCCTCCTGTAGCTTCGAGTGGTACGTTCCCTCAAGGAACGGGGTAGCGTGACCGTAGCACACATCCGTTCCTTCAGGGAACCCACTCGTCGGAGGACGACCATGCAGCGCACACGGTTCGGGGACATGGCGTGCTCGATCGCCCGCACGCTGGACGTCATCGGTGAACCGTGGTCGCCGTTGATCCTGCGTGACGTGTACGTGGGCATCGACCGGTTCGAGCAGATCCAGGCCGAGCTCGGGATCTCCCGCAAGGTGCTGACCGAGCGGTTGAAGTGGCTCGTCGAGTCCGGGGTGCTGGAGCGTGAACAGTACGAAGCGCGCCCGCCGCGCGACCGCTACGTGCTCACGGACAAGGGGACGGAGCTGGTCGACCTGCTGATGGTGATGGTCGGCTGGGGCGACCGGTGGCTCGCCGGAGAGGCCGGCCCACCGGTCCTCTACCGCCACCATGCCTGCGGTCAGATCAGCCACGTGGACCTGCGCTGCGCGCACTGCGGCGAGTCGATGCACGCCGCCGACGTCGAGGTGCTCCCCGGGCCCGGGGCGGCAGCCTGACCCGGGCGGTCGCTCAGAGGAATTGGTCGCGGATCGCCGGTTCCATGCGAGGGTCGCGGGCGATCGGGATGACGTCGCTCGTCTCGAGGAGCCAGTCGAGGACCCGGTTGCGCATCGCGGCCACGACATCGGAGCTCGCGGGGTCGGCGGCGACGTTCGACGTCTCGTTCGGGTCCGTGCGGCGGTCGTAGAGCTCATCGTCCTCGTAGAGCCGGCGGACGTAGGTCCAGTCCGATGTGCGCAGCGCAACGGCGCGCCCGACCAGCTCGGGATGCTCGTGCTGCAGCCTCGCCTTGAGCGCGTAGTGATGATCGTCGGCTCGCTCGTTCTGGGGTTCCTCCTCGAGTCGGAAGCCGCCTTCGGAGAACGCCTCGTCACGATGGGGCTGCATCGCGTCGCCGAGCAGAGGCACGAGGCTTCGGCCGAACTGGACGTGACCCACCTCGGTCTCGGCCAGCTCGCACCACGTGGCCGGGAGGTCGATCATCTCGACGAGGCCGTCGTGCACCTGCCCTTCGGCCACCCCTGGCCCGGCGACGATCAGCGGGTTGCGCAGCAGGCAGGAGTCGAGTCCCGAGGGCCACTTCTCGACGAGCCCGAAGTCGCCGAGGTACTCGCCGTGATCGGCGAAGAAGAACGTCACGGTTCGTTCCGCGGATCCGGCACGGGCAACCGCGGACTGGACGCGGCCGAACTGCTCGTCGAGGCGCGAGACCATGCCGTAGTAGGTCGCGGTGATCTCCGCCCAGTCCCGCGCGTCGAGCCGGTCGAGGCCGGTCTCGGCTCGAAGCGCCGCCATGAAGGCCGGCTTGCCGGGAGCGAACGGCACCGGCTCGGGCATGTCGTCGCGATCGTGCAGCGAGTACCACGGCTCCTCGACAGCGAACGGCGGGTGCGGGGCGATCAGCGTGACGTACAGCACCCACGGCTCGGGCAGGCCGTCGCCGAGCAGCTCGACCGCGGTCTGGACGGCGGCCTCGTCGAAGGTCAGCAGCTGCTCACCCGCCAGACGACCGGCGTGGTGGGCGTGACGCAGCGGATGGTCCTCCGGATGGTGCACGGCGTACGGGGCGGCGACCGCCTCGAGCGACGGTCGCACCGTGAAGCCGAAGAAGTCCGTGGACGCCGCCGTCACACCCGGAGCGAAGGTGTCGCCGCGCACGCCGGCCCATGCGACGTGGTAGCCCGCCGAACGAAGCGTCGCGAGCACGTTCGGCTCCCAGGGCTTGAGGAGGTGGTCGAGGGTCCGGTGCCCCGCGACGTGGGGGTACCAGCCGGTCATCATCGAGACCCGGCTCTGGGAGCACGCGCTGTGCTCCGCGTAGGCGTTCGTGAAGATCGTGCCGCGACGGGCCAGCTCGTCGAGATGGGGCGAGCTGGTCACCGGGTTGCCGAACGCCCCCAGCGAGTCGGCACGCTGCTGATCCGTCATCACCAGCAGGAGGTTCGGGCACGTCATGCCCGAACGCTACGCGGGGCGCCGGCGTGCGGCTGAGCACTCGTGGGCAACCGGCCGGCTACGGGCGGCGAGCGCCTTCGAGCGCGTGGATCTCGCGCTCGATGACGGCGATGGTGTCGGCATGGCCGACCTCGACGCCGAACGCCTCCTCGATCAGGAGGAACCGTGAGATCGACCGCGGTGTCGCCCTGGCCGAACGGGTCCAGGCCGGCACCGTCGGCGTGAACCAGGGCTACAGCATGGACCCGGCTGCTCCGTTCGGCGGGGTGAAGGCCAGCGGCTACGGCCGCGAGCTCGGCCCCGAGGGGCTGCGCTCGTACCTGCACACGAAGTCGATCTCGGTCGACGCCGGTCCGCCGTGACGCACTGACCGTGCCGCTGGTGGCCGACGGCGTGCGCACCCCGTGCCGGTGATGGGGGCGGCGGTTGAGGCACGATGTCCGGCCATGGTTCGTCCACTCCGCTGCTCGCGTCGCTCCGGCCCGCCTCGTGGACCGCTTCCCGCCCGATCGCGGCGGGGTGGTCGGTCGGTCGCCGGCGTCGTCGTGGTGCTGGGGCTCGTCGCCGGTGCGTGCTCCGCGGGGCGCCAGGGCGCCGAGGACGAGCTCGAACACCGAACCGAGGGCACGTTCGACTCACTGCCCGATCCGCTTCCCGCCGCCGCGCCGGGCACGCTCATCCGCAGCGAGCGGTTGTTGGGGGCGCCCGACGGCGCCGAGGCGTGGCGCGTCCTCTACCACTCCACCGATCTCAACGGGGTCGACATCGGTGTGTCGGGAACCGTCGTGGTGCCCACCGGTCCCGCGCCGGAACACGGGCGGACCGTCGTGTCGTGGGCCCATCCGACGACCGGCTCCCAGCCGCCGTGCGGACCCTCCGTGATGACCGATCCCTTCGAGCTCATGGAGGGTTACCACGAGCTGCTCGCGGAGGGGTACGTCGTGGCCGCCACCGACTACTCCGGCATGGGCGCGACCGGCCCCAACAGCTACCTGATCGGCCAGACCGAGGGCCGCAACGTGCTCGACGCCGTGCGAGCGGCCCGCAACCTGGAGGACGCCCACGCCGGCACCGACGTCCTGCTGTGGGGCCACTCGCAGGGAGGCCAGGCGGCCCTCTTCGCGGGGCAGATCGCCGAGCAGTACGCCCCTGAGCTCGCGGTCAAGGGCGTGGCCGTCGCCGCGCCCGCGGCCGAGCTGGGTCAGCTGATGGTCGACCACATGGACGACATCTCCGGCGTGACGATCGGGGCGTACGCCTTCGATGCCTACCAGCGCGCGTACGCGTCCACGGTGCCCGGGCTGACGCTCGACAACGTGCTGACCCCGGCCGCGCGGGATGCCCTGCCGAAGATGCTGCCGTACTGCCTGCTGACGGAGACCAAGGAGATCCACGCCGTCGGTGAGCCGCTGGTCGGCAACTTCTTCCTCGGCGACCCCACGAAGATCGAGCCGTGGGCGACGTTGCTGACCGAGAACACCCCCGGTCAGTCGCCCGTCGGGGTACCGATGCTGGTGGCGCAGGGCGAGTCGGATGCGCTGGTCAAGCCGGCCACCACGGACGACTTCGTCCAGAAGCTGTGCGCGAGCGGTGAGTCGGTGCAGTACCACCGGTACGCGGACATCGACCACGGCCTCGTGGGGTGGCGGGCGGTCCCCGCGGTCATCCCGTTCTTCGCCGAGATCATGGCCGGGCACACCCCGACCAGCACCTGCTCGACCGCACCGGTGGCCGAGCCGTCGACCCCGCCGGGCTCGACCCCGGGGACGCTGCCTGATCCCGTCCCCACGCCGTAGTCCGACGCTTGCCAGGGCCCTGCCAGCGCCTTCGGCGCGGTCAGTACTCGCCCTTGATCACGAAGTAGGAGCCGCGGATGGTCCCGGCCAGCTTCGACTTCTGCCGCGCGAACTTGAACGCCTCGAGCTCGTCGGGGACGTCCATCCCTTCGGAGAGCTTGAAGCCGACCGCCCGCTTGGGCTTGTCGCCGTCGAGGGTGTACATCACGTTGATGGAGAGGCCGCTCTCGTAGAACACGTAGGCCATGCGGATGTTCTCGACCTGGAACTCGGTCGCCTCCAACGCCGGGGAGGCGATGACGATGCCCCGCTCCTCCTCGAGGATCCGGTGCACCCAGTCGACGGCCGACGCGGCCTCGGCGGCCGGCTCGACGGTGAAGACGTGGTCGTACTTGTTCTTGAAGTAGCGGGCCTCGTTGGCCCGCAGGCCGGCGAGCGCCGGCGCCACCGGAGACGACTCGACGCCGACCGTCGAGACCGTGGTGAAATCGACTGCGTAGGACATGGACGCTCCCGAACGCCGTCGGGACCTCCGACGGCACGGCGTCAGAGTAACGCCGCCGTGATCCCTGCCTCTCCGCCTCCGTGCGTCCCATGCGGTGACGAGCCGATCGGCTGCACCCGAGAGAGCGGGCGGAGGTTCACTACACTGAATCGAAGTTCAACCCCGGCCGGTGCACCCAGGAGCCCACATGACGCAGAACCGCTATCCGTTCCCGTTGCCCATCGGGTGGTTCGCGGTGGCCCGTCTCGACGAGATCGATGCGTCGGTCCCGTTCGCGTTCCGAGCGGTCGAGCGCGACCTGGTGGCGTGGAACGACGGCACCGACTGGCACGTCTTCGACGCGTACTGCCCCCACCTCGGGGCGCACCTCGGCGTCGGAGGTCGGGTCGAGGAGGGCTGCCTCGTCTGTCCGTTCCACGAGTGGAGCTTCGACGGCGACGGCGCCAACGTCGCCATCCCCTACGCCGATCGTCCGAACCGCAAGGCGCGGGTCGCCACGTACCCGGCGTCGGTGCGCAACCGCCACCTCATCTTCTGGTACCACCCCGATCCTGCGGTCGGCCCGATGTGGGAGGTCCCCGAGGCGGTGGCCGACGATGCGGTCGAGTGCATGCGCTTCACCCGCCACATCAACACGGTGTGGCAGGAGCTGGCCGAGAACGCGGTCGACCTGGCTCACTTCGTGTCGGTCCACGGCATGTCCAAGATGGGCGAGATGGGCAGCATCGAGATCGACGGGCCGCTGCGGGTGGTGCGCAGCAAGCAGTCGTTCCAGACGGCCCGAGGCGAGTTCGAGGGCGCCATCGAGTCGTCGAGCTACGGGCCCGGCATCGGTGTCGTGAAGTTCGAGCTGATGAGCACGGTGACGCTGGTGTCGGCATCGAGGCCGCTCGAGAACGGCGAGATCGAGGTTCGCCAGACCCTGTTCCACGAGGCCGGCGACGACCTCGGGGCCAAGATCGGGACCGCGTTCGGCGCCGAGGTCGACCGCCAGTTCAGCCAGGACATCCCGATCTGGGAGAACAAGCGCTACCAGCCGTCGCCGGCGCTGGCCCCCAACGAGCGGCCGGTCACCGAGTTCCGACGGTGGGCGACGCAGTTCTACGTCGAACCGGTCGGGGAGCCCGTCGCATGATGCCGGGTCGGCTCGACGGCCTGCGGGTCCTCGACCTGACGGTCTGGCGTCCCGGCCCCTACGCCACCCAGCTCCTCGCCGAGCACGGAGCCGACGTCCTCAAGGTCGAACCGCCGGGCGGCGATCCCATGCGGTCGATGCCGGACCTGTTCGACATCCTGGGCGCCGGCAAGCGCAGCATCGTCCTCGACCTCAAGCGCGACGACGACCGGGCGCGATGCCTCGAGCTCGCCGCCGAGGCCGACGTGTTCGTCGAGTCCTACCGACCGGGGGTGGCCGACCGCCTCGGCGTGGGCTACGAGGTGGTCGCCGACCGCAACCCGGCGATCGTCTACTGCTCGGTCAGTGGCTTCGGGGCGCACGGCCCGCTCGCGCACCTGCCCGGTCACGACGTGAACTACCTCGCGTACTCCGGGACCATGCGGCCCCGGGGCGGCGAACCGCGCGAACCGACGATCCCGATCTCCGACCTCGGTGGTGGGGTGGCGGCGGCCTTCGCCATCGCGGTCGCCTGCCTCGGCGCGCAACGTGACGGACGCGGCGAGCGGATCGACGTCTCGGTCACCGACGTGCTGGCGACCTGGGTCGGACCGGTGGGCGCGGTGCGGATGGTCGACCTCGACGCTCCGCTCAACGGGGCCCCGGGCTACGGCGTGTTCCCGACGGCCGACGACCGCCATGTCGCCATCGGGATCATGAACGAGGACCACTTCTGGGTGGGCCTGTGCCGAGCGCTCGACCTCGGAGCCCACGAAACGCTCGCGAACGCCGAGCGCAACCGTCGGGTCCACGAGCTGAACTCGGAGATCGCCGCCGCCATCAGCCGGTTGACCCAGGCCGACGCGCTCGACCGGCTCGGTCGCCACGACGTCCCGGCCTCGCCCGTGCTCACCCAGCGGGAGATGCTCGAGCATCCGCACTTCCGCGAGCGGGGCACGGTCGTCGTCGGTCCCGACGGGCGCCCCACCACCGGGCCGCTGGTCCGGTTCGAGCAGCACCCCGGGCAGCCGCCGTTCGGCGCGCCGGAGGTCGGCTCCGGCCAGGCCGGGTGGCTCCACCCTCGATGACCAGGGTGCGGCACCAGTGGTCGGCCCTGGTGCGGGTGCGGCGATCTGGCGCGAACCTGGGCAGCACGGAACCCCTGACGATCGAACGGTCGAGCGACGGTGCACCATGCTGAAGCCAGCGCCCCACCCCCTGCGCGGAGCCGCACATGCCACGGTCGGCGACCTGACGTCGCTCGATGCGGCGACCGGGTGGCTCGACACCGCGCCGATCACGTCGGCCGGGCTGCTGGGCCGGGTCGTCCTCGTCAGCTTCTGGACGTACTCGTGCATCAACTGGCGACGCACCCTCCCGCACCTCCGCGCCTGGGAGGCGCGCTACCGGGCTGACGGATTGACGATCATCGGGGTGCACACGCCGGAGTTCGCCTTCGAGAACGACGTCCTCAACGTCCGCCGGGCGGCCGCGGACGCAGGGATCACCTACCCGATCGTGAGGGACGACGACTACGCCATCTGGCGAGACCTCGAGAACCAGTACTGGCCGGCCCTGTACTTCGTCGACGTGCAGGGTCGAGCTCGCTACCGGTCGTTCGGTGAGGAGAACTACGACCAGGCGGAGGGCCTCATCCAACAGCTGCTCGACGAAGCGGGAGCGCCCGGCGAACGACGAGGGGCGGTCGAGGTCGAGGGCACCGGTGTCGAAGCGGCGGCCGACTGGGCCGACCTCCGGACGCCGGAGACCTACCTCGGACACGACCGGGCCGACCGCTTCGCATCGCCGGGCGGCGCGGTCCACGACCACCGCCACGCCTACGAGGCCCCCACTCGAGTGCGGCTCAACCGCTGGGCGCTCGCGGGTGACTGGACGGTCGGCCACCAAGCGGTCACGTCGCATGACGCCGGCGGGCGGATCGTGCTCCGCTTCAGCTCCCGGGACGTCCACCTGGTGATGGGGGCGGCGGAGCGGGGTGGCTCGTCGCGGTTCCGGGTGCTCCTCGACGGTCGACCACCCGGATCTGCTCACGGGCTCGACGTCGACGCCGAGGGCTTCGGCACCGTGGCCGAACCTCGCCTGTACCAGCTGATCCGCCAGGCCCGCCCGATCCGCGAGTCCACGTTCGAGGTCACGTTCCTGGAGGCGGGCGTCGACGCCTACGTGTTCACCTTCGGTTAGGGAACGTGCCCTCGGAGGATCCTCCGCGGGTGCTCGTCAGAGGTCGAGGATCACCTCGGTCTCGGGTCGAGAGCAGCAGATGTACGCGTTGCCCGCACCGGGGCTCTCGACCGGCTCCGGCTGGTAGCTCACCGTTCCGCTGAGCACGCCGGTCTCGCAGGTGTGGCAGACCCCGCTGCGACACGACCACCTCACCGGAACGTCGCAGGCCTCGGCCAGCTCGAGCAGGCTCAGGAACGCCGGGTCCCACGGGACGGTCAGGCTGCTGCGGCTGAACGAGACCGCCGGCCCCGACCCCGGCTGCCCCGCGGGGCGGGTGGGGCGGTCGAGCGACGGCGCCGACGATGCCGGGAGCGCTCGCGTCGCTCGGACCGAAGACCTCCCGGTTGATCCGGTCGGGGGTGACGCCCCGAGCGGCGAGCGCCGCACCGATCTCGTGCATGAAGGGCCCGGGGCCGCAGAGGTAGACGGCGGCGTCGGTCGGTACTGCGGCGTCGTCGAAGGTGCGGCCGGTGAGGTGGCCTCGCACGTCGAAGTCCTGTCCGACCCGGTCGTGCGAGCCCGGTTCGCTGTAGCAGACGAGCCGATGGGCGTCGGGGAGCACGCCGAGGAGGTCGTCGACCTCGCGGGCGAAGCTGTGCTCGGCCCGGCTGCGGGCGCCGTGGATCCACCAGACCTGCCTCGGTGACCGCTCCTCGGCCAAGGCATGCAGCATCGCCAGCACCGGCGTGGCGCCGACGCCGGCGCTGACCAGGACCACAGGCTGCTCGCCGGGCCTGAGCACGAAGGTGCCCCTCGGAGCCGCGACCTCGAGGGCGTCACCTACGCGGAGCGTGCGGTGCAGATAGCCACTGGCCGCGCCGTGCGGCTCTCGTCTGACGCTGATCCGGAGGTCGCCGTCTCCGGTCGGACCCGAGAGCGAGTAGCTCCGCAGCAGGGGAGGGCCGGCGGGGTCGGGGTGGAGCCGGAGGGTGACGAACTGGCCGGGCTTCGCAGGGTCGTGCGGCTCCGGTTCGCTCGGGCGGAGGTGGATAGAGATCACGCTCGCGCTCTCGCGATCGATGCGCTGCCACCGTGAACGAACGGAACCCGGGCCAGGCCGGGCGGGCGCCCGCGGCAGGGTTGAGCGCCTGGTTCCCTGCGTCCGGGTCGCTGATCGAGCAGCGTCTGGAACGACTCGCGCCATCCCTCGCTGAGCGCCGGGATCCGCAGGGCCCGAGCGAGGTCGCGGCGTGGATGACGTGGCAGGTAGAGCAGCCCGTCCAGCTCGGCCACGGTCATGGCTTCGGGGCCCGTGACCAACTTGGTGATCTCGTCGCCGGCCCGGACCGTCCCCTCCTGCAGCACCCGGAGGTAGAAGCCTGGACGATGGTGGGAGACGAGCAACGACGGCATGCGGGGCTCGTCCATCCGGACACCGACCCGGTAGCAGGTCACCCGCGGCTGGGTCACCTCGAACGCGGCCTCCCCGATCTGGTACCGATCGCCGATGCAGACCTCGTCGTCGGCCAGGCCCTCCACGGTGAAGTTCTCGCCGAACTGCCCGTAGGTGAGGTCGTGCCGATCGAGCTGCTGCTCCCAGTAGCGGTACGACTCGACCTGGTAGACGAACACGGCCCGGATGCTCGCCGCCGTGGCCGGCGAGGTCGCCCTGCCCGTCGCCGTCGATGTTGAGACGACGCACCATCTGCCGCCCCTCGACCGGTTCCTTCCATATCCCGGTGCGGATCGTCCTGCCCTGCCACTCGACATCTCGGGGCAGGCCGACGTTGACGGACAGGAGCCGGGCCATCCCTCAGGACGCCGGGGGCCGAGGCCCGGGATCGCTCGGATGAGGTGACAGCGGGGTCACGGCGTCGGTGCGCCACACCCGCAGCGGCATCGAGGCCAGGACCTTCTCCAGCGCCACCTCGTCGTCGGCGGCGAACAGGCCGATCGAGCGCCATTCCCCGGGCTGCAGCGGTGGTCGCCAGAGGCGGAGCAGGTGGCCGTCGTCGGCCAACTCCTTCGCACGCGCTGCTTCCCGGGCTCGCATGTCCGCGACCGCGTCGTCGGGGGTGCCGTCGGGGACCTGCGTCGTCATGGTGACCAGGAACTCCATGCCGCTCCTTGGAGGGGTTGCGTCGAACCGCGAGCCGGTTCGACGGTCAGGTGGGCGGGACGACGATGTGCTTGACCTCCGCCATGTAGCGCCCGGCGGCCGCGGCCGACTCGTCGGGCGTGGCGCCGTCCTCTCGGGCGTCCATGTACGCCGCGTACCAGTCCCACCAGTCGTGGGGTGGGGCGACGGCCTCGAACGCGCCATGCCGATCGGCCGTCTCGTGGAGGAGCTCTGCGCGAGCTGCGACGTCCATCGTCAGGGAGTCTACGAAGATGTCTTCGGGCAGGAAGGCCGAGACGGTCGACAGGCCGTCGGAGGCGACCCGTCCGACGCGGATCGGGTCGTCGCCGCCTGGCTCGCGGAGGTCGCCGACCCGTGGCCGGAGAGCATCGAGATCGACAACGGACGGTCGATCGAGGACGCCATGGCTCAGGTCGTCGCCGCCCTCGGGCCGGCCTCGCAGGCTCAGGGGCGTCGGGTCGCGCGGACGACCACGTCGTGGAGCGCGACCGAGCGGCCGTCCCGGTCGCTGAGGGCGCGGGTCTGCTCGTCGGCGGTGACGACGTCCCAACGAGCGGCGTCGAGGACGGCGGTGATGCCGGCCACGGTGGCCGAGGCCTCGGGCGGATGGTGCCCGTGGTCCTGCCCCTGACCTGGGTGAGTGGCGTGCGAAGGGTGGAGGTGCCCGACGATCAGCAGGGTGCCGCCGGGGGCGACCCAGTCCGAGATGCGGCGGTAGAACGCGACCTGCGACATCGCCGGGTGGGCGTAGTGGGTGGTGACGAGGTCGAACTGCTCGCCCGGTTCCCACGCGGTGAGATCGGCCTCGACCCATCGCACCCCGTCCGCGGCTGGGCTTCCGGCGGCGTGCTCGGCGGCGCGGGTGAGAACCTCGTGGGACATGTCGGCCCCGGTGACCCGCCAGCCCGCGGTCGCGAGCCAACGGGCTTCCGCCCCTTCGCCGCAGCCAGCGTCGAGCGCCGTGCCCGGCACCAGGCCGCTGGTCTCCCGCTCGAGGTACGGGTTCGGGGCCATCTCCGGCCCGGCCCGGTGCGCGCCGGCCTGCCGCCAGTGCGACTCCCAGTAGGCCTCGTCGAACCTCTCCGTCACCACGCCTCCTCGACTCGTCTGTCGACTCGCCCCGTCGTGCGTCGGGGCCGTGACGATCGTGCAGCCGAACTGGCAGGACCGCAACGTCCCTTGCCAAATCGGCAAGGAGGGGCCGAAGCCGGGTCGGCCCGACATCGACTGGCCTCGGTGACCACGGATCGGCCCGTCGATCTGCTCCTATGGACGGCGACGGCGGGACCCCGTCCCGCGGAAGATGAGGAACCATGACCACTCCGGATGTCGCCGATGCCGCTCGCTCGCCGTTGGCCTGCGCCGCCTGTCGGGCCCTGGATGCGGAGGATGGCGCGGCCGATGGCCAGCTGTTCACCGAGACCCAGTACCACGTCAAGAACGAGTCGGACATCTGGCAGTCGATCAAGGTGGCCCAGGACCACGTGGCCGACCGGGTCACCGGGTTCGCCGGATCGCTGAAGTTCGTCTACCTGCACTCCGTGTGGTTCCTGATCTGGATCCTCGTGAACGTCGGCCTGATCGGGGCCGCGGTGAAGTTCGACCCGTTCCCGTTCGGCCTGCTCACGATGATCGTCAGCCTCGAGGCGATCTTCCTCTCCACGTTCGTGATGGTCAGCCAGAACCGACAGGCGGCGAGGTCCGATCTGCGGGCCCAGCTCGACTTCGAGACGAACCTGCGGGCCGAGATCTGGGCGGTCCACATCGGCGCGGCGCTGGGCATCGACCACGATCACGTGGAGGACGTGGTGCGTCAGGCCATCACCGCCTCGAAACGAGCGTCGACCGGCGACACCACATCGGATGCGTCGTCTGCGACCTCCGATGCGTGACGGCCCTGCGGCCGAGACATCTAGATATTTCGGGAGGTAGGGTTCGGACATGCAGAAGCCGATCGCGGACCTCTTCACCTGGCCCTCCGAGGAGCCCCGGCTGCTCGGCAGCCGTTGCGACGGCTGCGGGGCCGTCACGTTCCCGGTGCAGTCACGCTGCCCCCGCTGCAGCGCGTCGGCGATGGCGCAGCTCGAGCTGCCCACGAGGGGAACGCTCGTCTCGTGGACCACGCAGGGGTTCCCTCCCGCGGTCGACTACATGGACGACCCCACCGGAGCGTCGTTCGTGCCGTTCGGCGTCGGGCTCGTGCAGCTCGATGACGTCGTGCGGGTCGAATCGCGGCTCACCGTGAACGATCCGGCCCTGCTCGACTTCGGCATGGAGGTCGAGCTGCAGATCGTCCCGTTCTACACGGACGCGAACGGCGACGAGATCGTCACCTTCGCCTTCGCCCCAACGAGCAGCTGAGGAGCTGACATGGACGACGTTGCGATCATCGGAGTCGGTCTCCACCCCTTCGGCCGTCACGGCGACAAGTCGGCGTTCGAGATGGGCGCCGACGCGGCGGAGCTCGCGCTCCGCGATGCCGGCATCGCCTGGAGCGACGTCGACGCCGCGTTCGGCGGCAGCTGGGAGGTCGCGCAGGCCGACCCGCTGACCGGCCTGCTCGGCCTGACCGGCATCCCGTTCATCAACGTGTTCAACGCCTGCGCCACCGGCGCGGCGATCACGCAGCAGGCGGCCAACGCCATCGTGGCCGGCAACGGCGACATCGTCGTGGCCGTCGGCATGGACAAGCACCCGCGCGGCGCGTTCAAGGTCGATCCCACGCTGACGAACGTGCCGGCCTGGTACGGCGAGAACGGGCAGTTCACCACCACCAAGTTCTTCGGCATGAAGATCAACCGGTACATGCACGACCACGGCATCTCCCACGAGACGCTCGCCCGGGTGGCGGCCAAGAACTACCGCAACGGCGTGCTCAACCCGAACGCCTTCCGCCGGTCGGCCATCAGCGAGGAGGAGATCCTCGCGTCGCCGATGCTCAACTACCCCCTGACGGCGAAGATGTTCTGCGCCCCCGACGAGGGGGCCGCCGCGCTCGTGTTGTGCCGGGCCGACATCGCCCGCCAGTACACCGACACGCCGGTGTACGTGAAGGCCACTGCGCTGCGGAGCCGGAACTACGGCGCGTACGAGGTGTCCACGACGTCGTCCCCCGTCGTCGAGGACGTGTCGCCCACGGTCTACGCGTCGAGAGCGGCCTTCGAGCAGGCCGGGATCGGCCCCGAAGACGTCGACGTCGTGCAGCTGCAGGACACCGACGCGGGGGCCGAGGTGATCCACATGGCCGAGAACGGCTTCTGCGCGGACGGCGAGCAGGAGAAGCTCGTCGCCGACGGCGCCACGGAGATCACCGGGCCGCTGCCGATCAACACGGACGGCGGGCTCATCGCCAACGGTGAGCCGATCGGTGCGTCCGGGCTGCGCCAGGTCCACGAGCTCGTGCACCAGCTGCGCGGCACCGGCGGCGATCGCCAGGTGCCGGGCGAGCCGCGCGTCGGCTACGCGCAGGTGTACGGCGCCCCCGGCACCGCGGCGGTCACCATCCTCTCCCGCTGAGGAAATTTGTACCACTGGTCTATAAACCAGTGGTACATTCCGGTCATGTCCTCTTGCCGTCGCCGAGGCCGAACCTCGTGAGCAGGCCATCGACGGCCTCGACCTCGCACCCGCGCTTCGTCCCGCCGCCGGCACCGCGCACGCCGAAAGCAGCGCGGACGCGCGAGCTGCTGATCGACGTGGCCGCCGAGCTGTTCATCGAGCGCGGCTACGAGGCCGTCTCGATGCGCGACATCGCGGCCGTCGCCGGACTGACGAAGGGCGCGCTGTATGGGCACTTCCGCTCGAAGGGCCAGCTGCTGGTCGAGGCCATCCGGTGGAAGCTCGCCGCGCGCGAGAACGAGCCGGGCTTCCTCGACGCGACGGCCGCCGACGATGGCGGCGGCGTCGGGCTGATGTACGACGCCGGCGGGCGGCAGGTGCGCCTGCTCGAGGTCGATGCCGCCGCCGCGGCCCGCCACGACCCCGACGTCGCCGCCGGCCTCGCGGCGTTCTACCGCGACCGCCACGAGCGCATCCGCGACGCGATGGGTGAGGTGCACGACGCCGAGTCGTCGGCCTGGATCATCGCCGCGCTCACGGCCGGCATCGGCATGAGAGAGGCGGCGAACGTGCCGCTCCCCGACCACGACCGGTTGGGCGAGACGATCATGGCCGCGATCCGCGGCATGACCTCGACCTGAAGCTCACGACCAGGGGGAATGACATGACCTCGATCGATCAACGCACCCGAGCCGACGTCGACCCGGTCGCGGTCGACGTCGACACCTTCGTCGACGAGCTCGCTCCCGGGCTCGTCGATGCCCATGGTCGAGAGGCCGAACGCTCGGCCCGGCGGCTGGGGCTCCCGCCCCTGACCCTCGACGTCGACGGTGCGCGCCTCACCCTGCGACCCGTCGACGACGAGGGCCTCGTCGTCGAGAAGGGTGGCGCGGCAGATCTGGTCGTGGTGCTCGACCGGGACGCGTTCTCCGATCTGGTCCAGGACGTCGTCTCCACCTTCGGGGTGCAGATGACGGGACGAGCAGCCATCGCGTCCGGATCCGTCGACGACTTCGTCGCGTGGGAGCCCGTGCTGCGGACGCTGCTCGACGGTCGTGCCGTGTACGAGCGGGGCTCGGTGACCCTCGTGGATCGAGCCGGCGGGCCACTCGACCTGCACCGCTCGTTCCGGCCGGACGACGACCCCGACGAGATCGGTCACTTCCTCGGAGAAGCGGGTTTCCTCCACCTCACTGCGGTCTTCACCGAAGAGGAGATGGCCGCGGTGTCGGCCGACCTCGACGACGCGGTCGCCGCCGCCGAGCAGGACGACGGCGCCTCGTGGTGGGCCCGGACCGGAGACGGCGAGTGGTATCCGTCCCGGATCCTCGGCTTCAACCAGCGGTCGGCGGCGCTGCGGACGCTGCTGCACGACGAGCGGTTCACGCGGATCGGCATGCTCTCGGGAGACGACTACCGGCAACAGAACCCTGACCACGGCGACTCGGCCGAGGGCCTGCTGAAGAAGGTCGACGTCGTCGAGGGGATCTCCGACGTGAGCTGGCACAAGGACTGCTCGATGGGCGGCCACGGTCGGCACTGCAGCCGGCTCGTGGTGGGCATCTCGGTGACAGGCGCCGGGCCCGAGAGCGGTGAGCTCGGCGTGGTCGCCGGCTCCCACCGGGCCAACGTCGTGCCGCTCGGTGCCGATGGGCTCGACCTGCCGAAGTTGCCGCTGCCGACCAGCACCGGCGACGTGACCGTCCACTGCTCGTGCACGATGCACATGAGTCGACCACCGGTGTCGGCTTCGCGCCGCGTGGTCTACACCGGCTTCGACCTCGCCGCCCGCCCGGGCGACCAGCGCCGCCAGCGGACGGAGGACGAGGAGCGGCGTGACCGTGCGTCGCTCAACGACCACGTCCGGAACCAGACCAGCCTCGCCAGCGCATCCTTCGAGCTCTGAGCCATGACCGAGACCGTGCGTTGGGGCGTCCTCGGGCCGGGTGGCATCTCCACCGGGTTCGCCGAGGCGATGCAGCTCGTCGACGGCGGCACGATCGTGGCCGTCGCCTCGCGCTCGGCCGAGCGAGCCGACGCCTTCGCCGATCGCTTCGGGATCGCGCGCCACTACGACTCCTACGAGGCGATCGCCGACGATCCGGAGGTCGACGCGGTGTACGTCGGCACGCCGCACTCCCGTCACCTGGTCGACACCCTCATGGCGCTCGAGGCCGGCAAGCACGTGCTGTGCGAGAAGCCGCTCGCGCTCCACGCCGGCGACGCCGCGAGGATGGTCGCGGCGGCCCGAGCGCGCAGACTGTTCCTGATGGAGGCCATCTGGAGCCGCTTCCTCCCCGCCTACGTGGCGCTGGGAGACGTCCTCGCGTCGGGCCGGATCGGGCAACCGGTCGTGGTCGAGGCGGACTTCGGCTTCCACCGGCCGTTCGATCCGACCCACCGCCTGTTCGATCCCGAGCTCGGTGGGGGTGGGCTGCTCGATCTCGGGATCTACCCACTGCAGCTCTGCTCGCTCGTGCTCGGGCCGCCCGACGACATCGCGGCCGAGGGCGTGATCGGCGACTCCGGTGTGGACGAGCTGGTCGCGGCGGTGCTGCACCACCCGTCCGGCACGCTCGGCGTGATCAAGGCCGGGTTGCGGGCCAACCTGAGCTGCACAGCCCGCATCTCCGGCTCGGAGGGGTCCATCCGCCTTCCGGCGTTCATGCACTGCCCGACATCGATCACCGTCAACTCCCCGGCCGGCGAGGAGCGCATCGACGGCTCCTATGAGGGCAACGGGCTGAGGTTCGAGATCGCAGAGGTGCACCGGTGCCTCGCCGCCGGCCTCACCGAGAGCCCGACGATGACGCTGGACGAGACGATCCGGCTGGCTCGGACCATGGACGAGATCCGTGCGCAGATCGGCCTGGTGTACCCCGGTGAGCAGGCCGGGGAAGGGCCCGCCTGAAGCGCCGTCGGCGATCAGTCGAGGACAGGCGCCATCGACGTCTCGTCCACCGCGCCCCGCACGGCGGACCGCCAGGTGTGGGTGCCCGATCCGACCTCGACCGGCTCGGACCAGCCAGGTACGTGGACCTCGGCGTCGCTGTTGGGCGGGACGACCACTCGGAGCTCGAGCTCGTCGCCGTCGAGGTGCCAGCTCACCTCGGCCCGACCGTGCGGGGTGTCGAGACGGGCCGCGGCGGAGGTGATGCCGGGGCCGGGCAGAGGCCGGACGAGCAGCCGCCGGTAGCCGGGCGCGTCGGGAGCCAGGCCGGCGACCGAGCGGTGCAGCCAGTCGGCCACGCTGCCGAGGGCGTAGTGGTTGAACGAGTTCATCTCACCCGGGTTGAGGGAACCGTCGGGCCGGAGGCCGTCCCAGCGCTCCCAGACGGTGGTGGCCCCCACCGTCACCGCGTAGAGCCACGACAGCGGCTCCTCCTGCAGAAGCAGAGCGTAGGCGTCGTCGACCGCACCGCTGTCGCACAGTGCGTCGGTGATGATCGGGGTGCCGGCGAAGCCGGTGGTGATGTGGTGACCGGCGGTGCGGACGAGGTGGCCGAGGCGGGCATCGATGCGATCGCGCTGCGGCCCGGGCGGGACCAGGTCGAAGCGGATGGCGAGGGCATGGGCGGTCTCGGAGTCGGACACGAGCCGACCCGAGGGAGTGACGTACTCACGGACGAACGCAGCTCGCGCCTCGGCGGCGAGGGTCGCGTAGCGCTCCGCCTCCGACGGCTCGTCGAGGAGGCTCGCGATCTCGCTCATCACCGTGAGCATCTGGCAGAACCACGCCTGGCCGACCAGCTTCGGATCGGTGCGTCCGGCGGCCGGGTTCTCGGGGGGCGCGGCCGGGTCGAGCCAGTCGCCGAGCTGGCGGCCGGTCCACAGGCGGTCCGGGCCAGACGCAGCGATGGGGAGGTCGATCCAGGACCGCATGCTGGCCCACTGCGTGCGCAGCAGCCCGAGGTCGCCGTGGCTCCGGAACACCGACCACGGCACCGCGATCGCGGCGTCGCCCCAGATGGCGATGGGGAAGAAGTAGCGGAGCACGTCGGGCACCACGAGCGGGACGCCCTCGGTGTCGCTCTGCTCCGCGGCCAGGTCGGCGAGCCAGGACTCCAGGAAGCCAGCCGTGTCGTAGAGGTAGTTCGCGGTCGGGGCGAAGACGGCGAGGTCGCCGGTCCACCCGAGCCGCTCGTCGCGTTGGGGGCAGTCGGTCGGCACGTCGAGGAAGTTGCCTCGCATCCCCCACACGATGTTGCGGTGCAGCTGGTTGACCCGCTCGTCCGAGCACTCGAACCAACCCGTGCGGCGCAGGTCCGAGTGGCACACGACGGCTTCGAGGTCATCGACGGTCAGCGACCCGGGCCAGCCGTCGATCTCGGCGTAGCGGAAGCCGTGGAAGGTGAACCGCGGCTCCCAGGTCTCGGGCCCGCCACCTCGCAACGTGTACCGATCGGTGGCCTCGGCGGCGCGCAGCACCTCGGTGCAGAGCTCGCCGTCCTGGAGGATCTCCGCGTGGCGCAGCGTGATCACGGTGCCCTCGGGTCCGTTCACGGTCAGACCGATCCAGCCGACCAGGTTCTGGCCGAAGTCGACGATCGTGCGCCCCGAGGGCGAGGTGGTGACCGAGCGGGGGGCGACCCGCTCGATGCGACGGACCGGGGGCCCGGTGCGAGCCACGATCGTCGGAGCGGTCGCGATCGATCACGGTGACCGGATCCCAGGACCGGTCGTCGAACCCGACGTCGGACCACCCGGCCGGTTCGAGGCGGGCGTCGTGGTCCTCGCCGTCGTAGATGCTCGACCGGGTGGTGGCACCCGGAGCGCTCCGCCACGATCCGTCGCTCGTCACCGTCGTGGCCGTGCCGTCCTCGCTGGTGATCTCCATCTGGGCGAGGAGCGCGAGTCGGTCGCCGTAGAGGTCGCGCGTGCCACCACCGAAGCTGAGCCGGCCCCGGTACCACCCCTCGCCGAGCCGCGCCCCGAGCGCGTTGGGCCCGGCCTGCAGCAGCTCCGTCACGTCGAACGTGTCGTAATGCAGCCGGTGGCGGTAGCTGGTCCAGCCGGGGGCGAGCACGTGATCGCCGACGCGCCGGCCGTTGAGCTCGAGCTCGTAGACACCCAATGCGGTGACGTAGAGCCGGGCGCGGACCACGTCGTCCGGGACCTCGAACTCGTGGCGGAGCAACGAGGTCGCTTCCTGCTCGACCTCTGGCGAGGCGAACGCCGCGGTCCAGTCGGTGGGCTCGAGCAGCCCGACCTCGACGTCGAGCGGGGCGCTCCAGTCCGACTCCGAGCCGTCGTCGCCGGTGACCCGCACCCGCACGGTGCGCCGCTCCCGCGAACCGAGCGGCTCGGCCGGCCACTCGACGAGCACGGATGCCCTGGACTCGACCGGTCCGAACGTGCGGACGTCGCCGGACCCGTCACCGATCTGGATCTCGTAGGAGCGCTGGTGCCAGCCGGGTGCGTCGATCGCCGTGCGCCACGACAACCGCGGCCGGGCCACGCCGATCCCGAACGGGTCGCGGTGCTCGACGCGGAGATCGAGGACGTCGGGGGTCGGCTCGGTCATGGGGTGGTGGGCGTCGAGGTCACGAGTGCGCCTCCGGCTCGGTCGGCAGGTCGAGGAGCGATCGGTCGAGGTCGGCGATGGATGCGGCACCGACGAGGCTCATGGTGCGGACGAGGTCGGCCCCGAACCACTCGAGGACGCGGTCCACGCCCGGCTCGCCGGCCGCCCCGAGCGCGTAGAGGTAGGCCCGGCCGGCCATGGCGGCCGTGGCGCCGGCGGCGACGGCCTTGAGGATGTCGCTGCCCCGGCGGACGCCGCCGTCGCAGATGATCTCGATCCGGCCACCGACCGCATCGGCGACCGGCGCCACGAGGTCGAACGCGGCCGGCGCGCCGTCGAGCTGCCGGCCGCCGTGGTTCGAGAGCGCGATGGCGTCGACGCCGGCGTCGGCCGCCAGCACCGCGTCAGCGACGGTCTGCACGCCCTTGAGCACGATCGGGCCGTCCCAGACCGATCGGAGCCAGTCGACGTCGGCCCACGACAGGGACGGGTCGAACTGGGTGTTGATGTAGTCCGAGAGGTTCACCGGCGAGGCGCCGTCGCCGACGTCACGGCCCACGACGTTGGCGAATCGGATCGGTTCGCTGCGGACGAACGCCCACGTCCAGCCGGGATGCGAGCGCGCCGTCGACCAGGGTCCGTGGACCGATGGTGGGGGGCAGCGAGAACCCGCGGCGGACGTCTCGCTCGCGACGGCCGAACACCGCGGTGTCGACCGTGAGCACGAGCGCCTCGTAGCGAGCCGCCGCAGCCCGATCGATCATCTCCTTGACCAGGCCGCGGTCGCGCCAGGCGTAGACCTGGAACCAGAGACGCCCGGCGCTGACGTCGCGCACCTCCTCGATCGAGCGGGTGCTCAACGTGGACAGCGTGTAGGGCAGCCCGGCTCGTTCGGCGGCTCGCGCCACGGCGAGCTCGCCTGCCGGGTCGGCGATGCGGGTGAAGCCGGTCGGGGCGAGCACGAGCGGGTACGCGAGCGGACGACCGAGCAGCGTCGAACCGGTCTCGACCTCGCCCAGGCCTCGCAGCACCCGCGGGCGGTAGGTCACGCGCCGCGAACGCCGCCTGGTTGGCGGCCAGCGTGCGTTCGTCCTCGGCGGCGCCGTCGATGTAGTCGAACACGCCGCCCGGGAGCCGCCGCCGGGCGATCCGACGGAGGTCTGCGACCGATGCCGCCCGACGGAGCCGTCGCTGCACCGGGTCGGTCTCGAAGGTGCCGAACCGAACGACGGATCGAAGGGTCTCGATCGACTGCTTGAGGGACTGCGCGGGCGTCACAGGGTCTCCGAGGTGGGTCGTGGATCGAACCGCTCGAGGGTCGGTCGGTCGCGAGGTCGGCGCGGATCTGGTCGAGCGAGCGAGGGGCCGCACCGTGGGCGCGGGCCTGGACGAGCACGTTGCCGAGCGAGGTCGCCTCGACCGGTCCGGCGGTGACGGGTACGTGGGCCGCGTCGGCGGTGAGCTGGCAGAGCAGGCGGTTCTGCGAACCTCCGCCGACGATGTGGATCATGTCGACCTCTCGACCGGTGAGCGCGACGGCCCGGGCGACCGTGGCGCCGAAGGCCTCGGCCAACGAGTCGACGATGACGCGGACCACCTGCGGGCGGGTCGTGATCGGCGCGCCCGCTTGCGCGGCCGCGGCGGTCGCGATCCGGTCGGGCATGTCGCCCGGCGGGACGAGCTCCGGGACGTCCACGTCGATGGTGGGTCCACCAGAGCGGAAGGGCGGCTGCCTCTGTCAGGAGCGCGCCGAGCTCCGGGGGTTCGTCGGTCTCGGCCCACGCCCGCAGGGACTCCTGCAGGAGCCAGAGCCCGCCGACGTTGCGGAGGAACCGGATGCGGCCGTCGACGCCGCGCTCGTTGGTGAAGTTCGCCGTTCGGGCCGCTCCGGACAGGATCGGCGCCGGCGGCTCCACGCCGACGAGCGACCAGGTGCCACTGGCCACGTAGGCGAAGCGCTCGCCGGCCGACGGGACGGCGGCCACGGCCGACGCGGTGTCGTGCGATCCGACGGTGGTGACGACCGTGCCGGGGCGGAACCCCGGGCGCGGCACAGCTCGGGCCGGACCGGGCCGCGGACGGTCCCTGGTTGCTCGATGGCCGGCAGCCGCTCGGCGGGGATCTCCAGCCGCTCGAGCAGCTCGGTGGACCAGGCCCCGGTGGCGACGTCGACGAGCCCGGTGGTGGAGGCGTTGGTCGCCTCGGTCCGCAGGGTGCCGGTGAGCCAGTAGGCGATCAGGTCGGGGAGGAGCACGACGTGAGACGGCCCGCTTCCAGCGCGTCCGACCGCTTCTCGGACTCGAGCTGGTAGAGCGTGGTGAACGGCAGGAACTGCAGGCCGTTGATCGCGAACAGCTCGGCGGGCGTGATCCGGTCGTGGACGTCGTCGACAACCTTGGTCGTGCGCTCGTCGCGGTAGGCGATCGGCTCGGCGATCAGGCTCCCGTCGACGTCGAGGAGGCCGTAGTCGACGCCCCAGGTGTCGATGCCGATCGACTCGACCTCGGGCCACTCGCGGGCCAGCTGGGTGAGCCCGTCGAGCACCTCGCCGTAGAGGCGCGGTCAGATCCCATCGGAGGTGGCCGTCGACGTCGCGCGCGCCGTTCGGGAACCGGTGCACCTCGCGCAGCACCGTGTGCGAGCCGTCGACGATGCCGGCCATGACCCGTCCGCCGGAGGCACCGATGTCGACCGCGGCGAAGGTTCGGCTCGGCATGGGCTAGCGGAGGAACGCGGCGGCGCACGCCGGCGTCGACGGGGATGTGCAGGCCGGTGGTGTGGCTGAGCTCGGTCGGAGGTGATGACCGCCACCGCGTTGGCGACGTGCTCGGGGAGCACCTCGCGCTTGAGCAGGGTCCGTCGGGCGTAGAACTGCGCCGAGCTCCTCCTCGGGGACGCCGTAGACGGCGGCCCGCTGGGCGCCCCAGCCGCCGGCGAAGATGCCGCTGCCCCGCACGACGCCGTCGGGGTTGACGCCGTTGACCCGGATGCCGTGCTCGCCCAGCTCGGCCGCGAGCAGCCGGACCTGGTGGGCCTGATCGGCCTTGGCCGCGCTGTAGGCGATGTTGTCGGGTCCGGCGAACGACCGCGTTCTTCGACGCGATGTAGACGATGTCGCCGCCCAGCCCCTGGTCGATCATCACCTGGGCGGCCGCCTTCGAGACGAGGAAGCTGCCCTTGGCCATCACGTCGTGCTGGAGGTCCCAGTCGTCCTCGGTGGTCTCGAGCAGCGGCTTGGAGATCGAGAGGCCGGCGTTGTTGACGACGAGGTCGATCCCGCCGAAGGCGAGCAGGGCGGCGTCGACCGCGGCCCGCAGCTGGGAGGCGTCGGTGACGTCGACCTGGACGCCGACAGCGACGTCGGTCGATCCGAGCTCGGCCGCCGTCGCCTCGCGCCAGGTCGAGGTCGAGGTCGGCGATGACCACGCAGGCGCCCTCGGCGGCGAGCCGGGCGGCGATGGCCTCTGCCGATGCCGCTGGCCGCGCCGGTCACGAGCGCGATGCGCCCGGCATGCGAGCGAGGGCGCGGGCAGGCGCTGGAGCTTCGCCTCCTCGAGCGCCCAGTACTCGATGCGGAACTTCTCCCGCTCGGAGATCGGCGCGTAGCGTCGACACCGCCTCGGCGCCGCGCATCACGTTGATGGCGTTGACGTAGAACTCGCCGGCCACCCGCGCGGTCTGCTTGTCGATGCCGTAGGAGAACATCCCGACGCCCGGCACGAGGACGATCGGCGGGGTCGGCGCCCCGCATCGGCGGCGAGCCTCGCGGTGGCGTGGCGCTGGTAGTAGGCGGCGTAGTCCGCCCGGTAGGTCTCGTGGAGCTCGGCCAGGCGTTCGACGACCTCCTCGACCGAGGCCGACGACGGGAGGTCGACGACGAGCGGCTTCACCTTGGTGCGCAGGAAGTGGTCGGGGCACGAGGTGCCGAGCTCGGCGAGCGTGTGCAGCCGCTCGCCGGCCAGGAAGTCGAGCACCACGTCCGAGTCGTCGAAGTGGCCGACGGTGACGTGGTCCCGGGAGGCGACGGCCCGCAGGTGCGGGGCGAGCGCAGCAGCCCTGGCCCGCCGCTCCTCGGGCGGGAGCGGCGGCCCGCTCGGCGACGGGCGACCCGAACGGCTCGCGGACGGCCGTGGGCGTCGATGAAGGCCTGCGCCGTCGGCGATGATCCACCGCGAGTTGGCCTCGGCCTCGTCGCTCGTGTCGCCCCACGCGGTGATGCCGTGCCCGCCGAGGATGACGCCGATCGCCTCCGGGTTGGCCTCCTTCATGGCGGCGATGTCGAGCCCGAGCTGGAACCCGGGCCGGCGCCACGGCACCCAGAGCACCCGCCGCCGAAGATGTCCTTGGTCAGCTGCTCGCCGTCGGCCGACGGCGGCGATGGCGATGCCGCTGTCGGGATGGAGGTGGTCGACGTGCGGCGCGTCGACGAGCCCGTGCATCGCCGTGTCGATCGACGGTGCGGCGCCGCCCTTGCCGTGGAGGCAGTAGTCGAACGCGTCGACCATCTCGTCCTCCCGCTCGACGCCGGGGTAGACGTCGACCAGCGCCCGCAGCCGATCGAGCCGCAGCACGGCCAGCCCGGTGTCGGTCAGCGTGGCGAGGTCGCCGCCGGAGCCCTTGACCCACATCAGCTCGACGTCGCCGCCGGTGACCGGGTCGATGCTCGGTGCCCTTGGCCGAGGTGTTGCCCCCGCCGTAGTTCGTGTTCCTCGGGTCGGCGCCGAGCCGGTTCGACCGCGCCAGCAGCTCGACCTCAGGAACCTCCGGCCCGTCAGACACCTCAGACACCTGCGGCAGCTCAGGCACCTCAGGCCCCCCAGCCGGCCTGGGTGCCGCCGACCCGCTCGGCGACGATCTGCTCGCCGTACCCGCTGGCGGCGTAGGCGGCCATCGGATCGGCGGGCAGCCCGCGGCTCGGTGCGCCAGTCGGCCAGGTCGGCGCGCACGTCGGTGTAGAAGGCGTCCATGAAGATGCCGTTGGCGGCCAGCACGTCGCCGGCCCGTTCGGCCTCGGCCAGCGCCGTCGCGGTCGACCAGCAGCGCCCGGGCGGTCATCTCCTGCACGTTGAGCACCGAGCGGATCTGGCCCGGGATCTTGGCCTCGATGTTGTGGCACTGGTCGAGCATGAACGTGATGTCGCTGCCCTCGTCGTAGCCGCCACCCCGCACGACCTCGTAGAGGATGCGGAACAGCTGGAACGGGTCCGCGGCGCCGACGATCAGGTCGTCGTCCGCGTAGAAGCGGGAGTTGAAGTCGAACGCGCCGAGCCGCCCGAGCCGCAGGAGCTGCATCACGATGAACTCGATGTTCGTGCCCGGCGCGTGGTGCCCGGTGTCGAGGCACACGACCGCCCGGTCGCCGAGCTCGACGCACTGCACGTAGGACGTGCCCCAGTCCGGGACGTCGGTGGCGTAGAAGGCCGGCTCGAAGAACTTGTACTCGAGCACGAGCCGTTGATGCGTCGCCGAGGCGGGCGTAGACCTGCCGCAGCGAGTCGGCCAGGCGGTCCTGGCGATCGCGCAGGTCGCCCTGGCCGGGGTAGTTCGTGCCGTCGGCCAGCCAGACCTTCAGGTCGCGGCTGCCGGTCACGTCCATGATGTCGACGCAGTCGTGCATGTGCGCGATGGCCTTGGCCCGGACCCGCTCGTCGGTGTGGCACAGGCTGCCGAGCTTGTAGTCGTCGTCCTGGAACGTGTTGGTGTTGATCGTGCCGAGGCGCACGCCGAGGTCGTCGGCGTGGCGTCCGAGCTTGTCGAAGTCGTCGACGAGGTCCCACGGGATGTGCAGCGCCACCGACGGGGCCAGCCCGGTGTGCCGGTGCACCTGGGCGGCGTCGGCGATCTTCTCCTCGGGGTGCGCGGCGTCCCCGGTTGAGCGAAGACCTTGAACCGGGTGCCCGAGTTGCCGAACGCCCAGGACGGCAGCTCGATGGCCTGTCGATCGAGCTCGTGGGCGATGGTGTCGAAGGAGGTCATCCCGCTCCTCAATGTAAGGTATTGGGAACTATCACAGCAACGCACAGCCGGGTCAAGCGACGCGGATCGATCGAGAGCGGCGAGATGTCGACCATGATGACGCCCATGCGCACGCCCGTCCCTGCCGAAGGCACCGATCGGCTTGCCGAACGCTCGGCTGGTCGCGGGGAAGGCGTCGGATGAGCAACGTGCAGGGCACGGTCGCCGGCGAGGAGCGCCTGCGGTGGCTGACCGAACGGCTCGACGCGGACGGGTTCGTCACCATCGCGTCGGCGGCCGACGCGCTGTCGGTGAGCGAGATGACCATCCGGCGCGACCTCATCGAGCTCGAGGAGCGCGGCGCCGCTCGGCGGGTCCGGGGCGGGGCCAAGGCCATCGCTCCGCTGTCCTTCGCCGAGCGCCACGACATCGCGGCGCGGGCGAAGTCGCGGATCGCCGGCAAGCTCGCCGGCCTGGTCCCGGCCACCGGGGCGGTGGCGTTCGACGCGTCCTCGACGGTCATGCGACTGGCCAACGCGCTCGGGACGGCTCGGGAGCTCACGGTCCTGACCAACGGCCCCGACACCTTCACCGCCCTGCAGGGCGTCGCGGCGGTCAGTCCCATCCTCACCGGCGGCGAGCTCGAGCCGTCCACCGGGAGCCTGGTCGGCCCGGTCGCCTGCCGCACCGCCACGCAGTTCGCCGTGCAGACGTTCTTCACCTCTGCGGCGGCCGTCGACGAGACGAGCGGGGCCCTCGAGATGAACCTCGATGAGGCCGAGGTCAAGCGCAGCATCGCCGCCCACGCCGGCGAGGTCGTGCTCGCGGTGGACTCCTCCAAGCTCGGCGGAACGGCGTTCGCCGTCGGCCTCGAGTGGGAGCAGATCGACATCCTCGTCACCGAGCTCGACCGCGACGACCGTCGTCTCGAGCCCTACCGGGACCTCGCCCACCTGCTCTGACCCGGCTGAGGGTTGCTCGCGCGAGACTTCGCGTGGTCGACCGTTGCTCGTCGGTCGAGACCACATCTCTGCACGAGGGGACCGCGAACTTGACCGACTTCGACGCCATCGACTTCTTCCAGGGCAGCGAGCTGCTGGTCGACCCCTACCCGTACTTCGAGGCCCTGCGAGCCGAGTGCCCGGTCCGCCGGGAGCCGCACCACGACGTGGTGATGATCACCGGCTACGACGAGGCGGTGCAGATCTACAACGACACCGAGACCTTCTCGTCCTGCACCGCGGTCACCGGACCCTTCCCCGGCTTCCCGGTGCCGATCGAGGGCGACGACATCACCGACCTGATCCTCGAGCACCGCGACGAGCTGCCCATGAGCGATCAGCTGCCGACCCTCGACCCGCCGGTGCACACCGACCACCGCGCCCTCCTGATGCGCCTGATCACGCCGAAGCGTCTCAAGGAGAACGAGGAGTTCATGTGGCGCCTGGCCGATCGGCAGCTCGACACCTTCCTCGCCGACGGGCGGGCCGAGTACATCGGCCAGTTCGCCAGCCCGTTCGCCCTGCTCGTGATCGCCGACCTGCTCGGCGTGCCCGAGGACGACCACGAGCGGTTCCGGCAGGCCCTGCTGCACGGCGAGAAGCCGACCGGCGCCATCGGCAGCACCACCGAGGCCGAGCTGGCCCACACCCCGCTGGAGTACCTGTACCAGCGCTTCACCGAGTACGTGGAGGACCGCCGCCGCTCCCCGCGCGACGACGTGCTGACCGGGCTGGCGACCGCCACGTTCCCCGACGGGTCGACACCCGAGGTCATCGACGTGGTGCGGGTCGCGTCCAACCTGTTCGCCGCCGGCCAGGAGACGACGGTCCGGCTGCTGAGCTCGGCCGTGCAGATCCTGGCCGAGCAACCCGAGCTGCAGGAGCAGCTGCGGGCCGAGCGCGACCGCATCCCGAACTTCATCGAGGAGACGCTGCGGATGGAGAGCCCGGTCAAGGGCGACTTCCGGCTGTCGCGCACGCCCACGACGGTCGGCGGCGTCGACCTCCCGGCCGGCACCACCGTGATGCTCGTCAACGCGGCCGCCAACCGGGACCCCGGCCGGTTCGAGGACCCGGCCACCTTCGACAGCCAGCGGGCCAACGCCCGCATGCACCTGGCGTTCGGCCGCGGCATCCACACCTGCCCCGGTGCGCCGCTCGCCCGGGCCGAGGCCCGGGTCAGCCTCGAGCGCCTGCTCGACCGCACGACCGACATCCGCATCTCCGACGAGCACCACGGTCCGGTCGGGGCCCGACGGTACCGGTACGTGCCGACGTTCATCCTCCGCGGCCTCACCCAGCTGCACATCGAGTTCACCCCGGTCGGCGGAGCGGCTTCGTGAAGGTGGAGATCGACACCGACCGCTGCCGCGGCCACGGTGTCTGCTGGAGCCTCTGCCCGCAGGTCTTCGACCTCCTCGACGACGGCTACGCCACCGTGCTGGTGGACGAGGTGCCGGCCGAGCACGAGGCGGCGGTGCGCGATGCCGTGCAGCACTGCCCCGAGCGGGCGATCTCGGCCCACGACTGCTCCGATCCGGCGACGTCCGCAGGCCCCGCTTGACGGAGCCGTGCGGGGATCCGACCCTTGTTCCCGCCCGATTAGTTTAGGTACTGTACTAATCATGGTGCTGACGGGGGACGACAGGACGCAGAGCCGCAGCGACGACGCCGGGATGTTCGATCGAGCCGTCGACGCGGTGCGCGCCGGCGCCTCCGCGGTGACCGAGGCGCAGACGATCTACGACCGCCTGACCGACGACGAGCGCCTCGGCCTGCTGGACGGCGACACCCCGTTCTGGGAGGGGCTGCGCTCGATGATGGGCGGCGAGGGGTACAACCGGCACCCCTACGTCCACGGCGAGGTCGCCCGCCTCGGCGTGCCCGGCACCCGGTTCGTCGATGGTCCGCGGGGATGCGTGTCGGGGCACGGGACGGCGTTCCCGGTCTCGATGGCCAGGGGCGCGACCTGGGACGTCGAGCTCGAGGAGCAGATCGGTCGGGCGATCGGTCGCGAGATCCGGGCCCAGGGCGGCAACTTCTTCGGGGGCGTCTGCATCAACCTGCCCCGCCACCCGGCCTGGGGACGGGCCCAGGAGACCTACGGCGACGACCCGCACACGCTCGGCGAGATGGGGGCGGCCCTGGTGCGGGGCACCGAGCGGTACGTGATGGCGTGCGTGAAGCACTACGCGCTCAACAGCATGGAGAACGCCCGGTTCACCGTCGACGTCCAGGTCGACGAGGCGACGCTGCACGACGTGTACCTGCCCCACTTCCGGCGGGCGCTCGACGAGGGCGCCGAGCGCGGTGATGGCGTCGTACAACTCGGTGAACGGCGAGTGGGCCGGCCAGAACCGCGTACCTGCTGACGGAGGTGCTGCGCGACCTCTGGGGCTGGGAGGGCATCACCGCCACCGACTTCATCTGGGGCATGCGCGACGGCGCCGCCGCGCTCGAGGCGGGCATGGATCTCGAGGAGCCGTTCGCCCAGCAGCGTGCGACCCACCTCCGCGAGCAGCTCGATGCCGGGCAGACGTCCTGGGCGGCGGTCGAGCGCTCGGGCGTTCGGATCCTGGCCACGCAGCTGCGCTCCTACGCCCGCCGTGAAGCCGGTGACGTCGGCCCCGAGGTCATGGCCAGCGACGAGCACCGCGCCCTGGCCCGAGAGGCCGCGGCCCGGTCCATGGTGCTGCTGCGCAACGAGCCGGTCGACGGTTCGCCGGTGCTGCCGATCGCGGCCGAGGTGAGGACGATCGCGGTGATCGGCCGCCTGGCCGACGCCGCCAACCTGGGCGACCACGGTTCCTCGAACGTGCGGGCGCCCAGCCACGTCACGCCGCTCGACGGCATCCGGGCCGCCTGGCCGGAGGCGACGGTCATCGCGATCACCGACGACGACCCGGTGGCCGCCGCCGATGCGGCCCGGGCCGCGGACGTGGCGATCGTGGTGGCCGGGTTCACGGCCGAGGACGAGGGCGAGTACGTCGGCATGGACACGATGACCCGTCCGGAGCTGCTCGCCCTGTTCCCGCCGATGCCCGAGGGCTTCTCCTTCGGCCCGTCGCGGCCCGACGGCGACGCCGACGCCGGTGGTCAGGCCGGTGCGGTCACGCCGGTCATGGCCGCCGGGATGGGAGGCGGTGATCGGGCCTCGCTGGCGCTGCGGCCGGTGGACGAGGAGATCATCGGCGCCGTCGCCGGTGCGAACCCGCACACGGTGGTGGCGATCGTGGCCGCCGGTGCGGTGCTGTCCGAGGCCTGGCGGGAGCTCGTCCCGGCCGTGGTGGTCATGTGGTACGCCGGGATGGAGGGCGGGCACGCCCTGGCCGATGTGCTGTCGGGCCGGCACAACCCGTCGGGTCGACTGCCCTTCTCGGTGCCGACCTCGGAGGACCACCTCCCGTCGTTCGATCGGGACGCCACCTCGATCACCTACGACCGGTTCCACGGACAGCGGCTGCTCGACCGGCTGGGCGTGGACGCCGCCTACCCGCACGGCTTCGGGCTGTCCTACACGAGCTACGTCATCGCGTCGGCCGAGGTCGTCGAGGTCACCGACACGAACGCCCGGCTGCGGGTCACCGTGCGCAACACCGGCCGCCGCGACGGCCGCCACGTCGTGCAGGTCTACGGGCGCCGCCGGACCGGGACCTACGCCGGTGAGCTGCTCCTCAGCGGGTTCGCGGTGGTCGAGGTACCGGCCGGCGCGACCACCCACGTGGAGGTGGGTGTGGCGCTCGATGCGCTCGCCGAATGGGACCCGGACCGGCGGCGGCGCGTCCCTCCGGACCCGGCCGACGTCGTCCTCGAGGTCTCGGCCCACGCCCACGATCCGTCCGCCGTCCACCTCCCCCTCGCGCCGTGAGCCGCCGGCCGACCGGGGCGGCGATGGACGTGAGCGACGTCCGCCGCCACCACCTGTCGCTCGTGCTCCACCAGCTGGTGCGCGAAGGGCCCCGGTCCCGCGCTGCGCTCGCCCAGGAGCTCGGCCTGACCAAGGCCACCGCATCTGCGCTGGTGGCCGACCTTCTCGATCGGGAGCTCGTGGCCGAGCTCGACACCCCGAGGGACGGCGGCGTCGGGCGGCCGGCCACCGCGGTCGCGGCCAGCGGCAGCCGCATCGGCGGCCTCGGCCTGCAGATCGACGGTGATCACGTGGCGGCCTGCCTCGTCGATCTCACCGGGACGGTCCGGTCACGCCACCGCCGCGACGGCGACAACCGCGACCTGTCGACCGGCCGGGTCGTCACGAGGCTTCGCAAGGTCGTGGGCTCGGTGGTCGCCGAGGCCGATGCGCTCGGCATCGACTGCGTCGGGGCCACCCTCGCAGTTCCCGGCCTGGTCGACACCGAAGCGGTGAAGCTCTACGTCGCCCCCAACCTGCACTGGTTCGACGCGGACCTGGCAGAGGTGACGTCCCGGATCGGCCTGCCCGAGGGCGTGGCCGTGTCGGCCGACAACGAGGCCAACCTCGGCGCGCTGGCCGAGCAGCGGTTCGGGGCCGCCCGGGGGCGCTCGTCGTTCGTCTACGTGTCCGGCGGCATCGGCATCGGGGCCGGCATCGTCACGGACGGCCGGCTCACCCGCGGGGCGCACGGCTTCGGCGGCGAGCTGGGTCACCTCGTCGTCGACCCCGAGGGGCGCACCTGCACCTGTGGCGCCCGGGGTTGCCTGGAGACGGTCGTCGGCAAGAACCGGCTCGCCGATCCCGCGGTCGCGTCTGCGGCGCTGGCCGCCGCGCTGCGCAACGTCGTGCACCTGCTCGATCCCGAGGCGATCGTGCTGGGCGGGACCTTCGCGGAGCTGGGCCCGCCGTTCACCGCCGACGTCGCCGGCCGGCTCGCGGCCACGACGCTGGGTGCTCGCTGGCATCCGTGCGAGGTCCTGGCCTCCACCCTCGGCGTGGACGCCGCGCTGGTCGGTGCCGCCACCGTGGCCCTCGACCCCGTCCTCGCCGACCCCACCGTCGTCGCATCCCGACGCCCGATCCGATCCGCCCGACCCGCCTGACAGGAGCGCCACCATGGCCGATGATCTGACCCCTCGCCCCGAGCACCGGTTCACGTTCGGTCTCTGGACCGTGGGCAACCCGGGCCGGGATCCGTTCGGCCACGAGGTGCGCCCTCCGCTCGATCCGGTCGAGTCGGTGCGCCGCCTGGCCGAGCTCGGCGCCTACGGCGTGAACTTCCACGACGATGACCTGGTGCCCAACGGATCGTCGCCCGGTGAGCGGGAGACCATCCTCAAGCGGTTCCGCCAGGCGCTCGACGCCACCGGCATGAAGGTGCCCATGGCGACGACCAACCTGTTCTCCCGCCCGGTGTTCAAGGAAGGCGCCTTCACCGCCAACGACCCCGCCGTGCGGCGCTTCGCGGTGCGCAAGGTCCTCGACGCCATCGACCTCGGGGCCGAGCTGGGGGCCGGGGTGTTCGTGATGTGGGGCGGTCGCGAGGGCGTCGAGGCCGACGCGGCCAAGGAGGTCGGCCTCGCGCTCGATCGATACAAGGAGGCGGTCGACCTCTGCTGCGAGCACATCCGCGAGCGTGGCTACGACATGCGCATCGCGCTCGAGCCGAAGCCCAACGAACCCCGCGGCGACATCTTCCTGCCGACGGTCGGTCACGCGCTGGCGTTCATCGGCACGCTCGAGTGGCCCGACATGGTCGGGCTCAACCCCGAGTTCGCCCACGAGACGATGTCGGGCCTCAACTTCACCCACGGGGTCGCCCAGGTGCTGTGGCAGGGGAAGCTGTTCCACATCGACCTCAACGCCCAGCGGATCGGCAAGTTCGACCAGGACTTCCGCTTCGGTTCCGAGGGCATCCGCGACGCCTTCTACCTGGTGCGGCTGCTCGAGGACTCCGGCTGGGAGGGCATGCGCCACTTCGATGCCCACCCCTACCGCACCGAGGACACCGATGGGGTCTGGGAGTTCGCGGCCGGGTGCATGCGCACCTATCTCATCCTCAAGGCGAAGGCCGAGCGCATGCGCGACGACGCCGAGATCCAGGCCGCGCTGCGGACCGCCAAGGCCGAGCAGCTGGCCGAGCCGACCGGACCGCTCGCCGCCGTGCGGACCGCGACGTTCGACGAGGACGGGCTTGCCGCGCAGGGCTACGGCCACGAGCGGCTCGACCAGCTCGTGACGGAGCTGCTGCTCGGCGTTCGCTGATGCCCCTCGTCGCCGGGGTCGACTCCTCGACGTCATCGTGCAAGGTCGAGGTCCGCGACGCCGACACCGGGGTGCTCGTGGCGACCGGCCGGGCCCCGCACCCACCGACCACGCCACCACGCTGCGAGCAGGATCCGCAGCAGTGGTGGACCGCCTTCGAGGCCGCCTGTGCCGAGGCCGGCGTGCTCGGTGCCAACCGACCGGCGGCCATCGCCGTCGCGGGCCAGCAGCACGGGTTGGTCGTGCTCGACGCCGTCGGAGCCGTGGTGCGCCCGGCCAAGCTGTGGAACGACACCGAGTCGGCACCCGATGCCGACGCGCTGGTCGAGGAGCTCGGTGCGCCGGCGTGGGCGACGGCGTGCGGGAGCGTCCCCGTGGCCAGCTTCACGATCACCAAGCTCCGCTGGCTGCGTCGGTGCGAGCCGGACCGGTTCCGCCGCGTTGCCCGCGTGCTGCTGCCCCACGACTGGCTCACCGGGCGGCTCACCGGCGGCTTCACGACCGACCGGGGTGACGCATCCGGCACCGGGTGGTGGTCGCCGAGCGAAGACTTCTACCGATTCGACCTCCTCGCCCTCGTCGACGGCGACCGGCCGTGGGACGAGATGCTGCCGGAGGTCCTGGGTCCGACCGATCCGGCAGGGGAGTGGGAGGGCATGGTCGTGGGGCCCGGGACCGGCGACAACATGGCCGCCGCCCTCGGGCTGGGGCTCCGGCCCGGCGACCTGGCGCTCAGCCTCGGCACCAGCGGGACCGCCTTCTGTGTGGGCGACGAGCCGACCGCGGACGAGACCGGCACGGTGGCCGGCTTCGCCGACGCCACCGGGCGCCACCTCCCGTTGGTCTGCACGCTCAACGCCACCAAGGTCACCGACGCCATCGCCCGCCTGCTCGACGTCGAGGCTGCCGGCTTCGATGAGCTGGCGCGGGCCGGTGTCGCCGGCGCGGGTGGGCTCGTCCTCGTGCCCCACCTCGACGGGGAGCGGACCCCGAACCGGCCGCAGGCCACCGGTGTGCTCTCGGGGATCCGCTCCGACGTGCGACGCGAGGACCTGGCCCGCGCCGCGATCGAGGGCGTCGTGGCCAACCTCCTCGACGGCGCCGATCACCTCCCCGGCGCCGACGGTCGAGTGGTGCTCGTCGGCGGAGGCGCCCGCAGCGCCGCCTATCGCCAGGTCGTGGCCGATCTCGCCGGTCGACCCGTCCTGGTCCCCGACGCCGACGAGCTCGTCGCCCTCGGCGCCGCGGTCCAGGCCGCCGTGGTGCTCACTGGTGCGTCCTTCGCCGACGTCGCGGCCGCCTGGGGTCTCGGCCGGGGCACGGTGGTCGAACCCGATCCGTCCGTCGACGGCGCGTCCATCCGAGCGGCGTACCGGGCCGCGGTCGCCGACTCCGCTCATGCGTCGTGAGGACATCGGTGAGCCTGCATCGCGTAGAACGCGATGCTCCTTCTCTCGCATAGCGGTTGAAAGGAGAATAACTAACAAGTTCTACGGCTAGCTGATTGTGCTTGGAACAGTTGTTCGGGTAGCGTATTCGCATGACCTCGACCGCCGCCACCGACCAGGTCGTGGATCTGGACCTGGTCGAGGTGGTGGGTGAGCGGTGGTGCACGGCGCTGGACCCGGCGGTGCTGTCGGGTGCTGATGCGGCTCGGGGGGCCGAGCGCCTGGCGGTGGTGATCCGTCGGTTCGAGGCGGCCCAGCTGTCGTTGGCCCGGCGGGCGGAGGAGTGCAACGCGTATGCGGCGCGGGCCCATTCGGGGGCCGACTGGCTGGCGACGTTGAACGGCACGTCGAAGGCCGAAGCGGCTCGGGCGCTCGAGACGGCGAAGAGACTGGAGGGCTGTCCCACGACGAGGGCGGCGTTCGAGTCGGGCGAGATCTCGACGGACGAGGCCGATGCGGTGTCGGGGGCGGCGCCGCAGATCCGGGCTGTGAGGCGCGGCTGTTGGCCGGGGCCAAGGCTCGTCACGATCTGCGCGAGACCCGCACCGCGGCCGACAAGGCCCGCCGAGCAGCCCGATCCGCCGAGGACGAAGCGGCCCGCCAGGCTCGACTGCACAAGAGCCGGAGCCTGCGCATCGGGGAGAGTCCCGAGGGCCACGTGACCATCCGAGGCCAGTTCACCCCCGCCGCCTTCGCCGGCGTGAAGCCGATCCTCGACGCCCATCTGAAGGCCCGAGTGGCCCAGGCCCACAAGGACGGCGACCGTGACGGCTGGGACGCCTACCGGGCCGACGCCTTCCTCGCCGCCCTCGCCGCCGGCACCCGCCGGCCTGCTCGCCCAGCACACGGCCGGACAGCAGCGCCAACGCGCAACGGCTGCGCCGCCTGCGCCACGCCCGTCCAAGCCTGTCGAGGGTCGCCTGTTCGCCCCTGGCGACGAGATCGCCGAGGCCGACGGCCTCGACCCGAAGGTGAACTGGAACCTGGTCATCCTCGTCGACGGCATCGCCTTGAAGCGGGGCTATGCGGCACCGGGTGAGACCTGTGAGATCCCCGGCATCGGCACCATCCCCGTCGCCTGGATCGAGACCCTGTTACCCGACATCCACACCGAGATGTTGATCCACGACAGCGTCGACATACGGGCCTACGCCACCCGAACCCGACACCGAACCCGACCCGTCGATCTGGCCGTACGCGTCCGCGACCGCGACTGCACCGTCCCCCGATGCCACCGCGACATCTCCGAGCTCGACCACATCAGCGACTACGCCGACACCCATGACACCTCCGTCGCCAACGTCCACGGCATGTGCAACGCCAACCACGACGACAAGACCTACCGCCACGCCACCTTCCAACGCCACGACACCACCTGGCAGTGGTGGCCACCCGGCACCGACCCCGCCACCACACCCCCGATGACCGCCCCCATCGGACACCACCTCACCCCCTGGAACCTCGACCACCACCCCGACGCTCACCCCGGACCCCGGACGGCCCACCCCGATCGAGTCCGGCTGATGCCCGCCAGCACCCGAACGATGAACGCCCAGCCACCCATCAGGTGGCCAGCAATCCATCGTGGTGCCGGTGGGCCGCCGTACGCGGCTCAGCTCGGCCCGAGTGCGTCCTGCGCGAGCGCGGCTCGTGTCGAGAGCGAGACCTCCGCGGTGAGCACGCCGATCAGCAGGTCGAGCAGCTCGTTGACGTGGAGGGCGAGGGGGATCTGCTCGTCGCCCCGCTGCCGGGCCCGCTCCCGCACCGCGCACACGTGGAGGCAGAGGCCCGAAGCCTGCAGCAGGCGGCGCGATCGCACCGGCTCGGGGACGTCGGGCAGCAGCGCGCCGATCCGATCCTCGTAGTCGCGGTAGCGATGGCGGATGTCCTCGGGCAGCTGGTGGAACGGGTGCTCGGCCGAACGACGGAGGTCGAGCTGCTCGAGGAAGGTCATGTAGTGGCTGCTCCTCGAGCTCGGCCAGCTCGGCCACCGGGAGGAAGTGGGCCTCGACGCCGGCCCGAAGGTCACCGGGCGGGCGCCTGCGCCCAGAGGAGCCGCCGTCGCTCGGCGAGGTACGGGGCCCGGTGGTCGAAGATCGCCCGGACGAGGCCGGCCTTGGACTCGAAGTGGTACTGCACCGCGGAGTTGTTGGCGACGCCGGCCGCCTGCAGGATCTGGCGGATCGACACGCCGTCGATGCCGTGCTGCGCGAACAACCGCTCGGCGGTCGTCACGAGGGCTCCTTCGTGGAGGACGCCGTCCCGATCGTCGAACCCGAGGTCGCCATGGCGTCGCCCGTCCGATCCGTCAGCCGCCGGTACCGGTGCTCGCCGCCGCGTCGACCAGGAGCTGGTCGAGGCGCCGGGCCACGATCCAGCCGAGGTAGACCGCGATGTGCACCACGACCTCCTGCAGCTCGACGAACGTGAGGTCGCCGCTGCGCAGGGCCGACTCGAGCTGGTCGGTCGTCTCGGTGTCGATGCCGATGGCGGCGCAGCACGAGATCGCGATCAGCCGCCGGTCCCGTCGGCTGAGGTGCTCGTCGCGGGTCCAGATCTCGCCGTAGAGGTAGTCGAGGTCGGCCACGCCCTGGAACGCGGTGTCCGGGCGGTGCGGGCGCGGCGCCGTGCACGGCCTCGTACGCGGCCTGGCCCCGGGCCCGGCGCACGTCGTCGGCGACCGGGTCGGCCCACGGGACGAAGGAGGCGAACGTCATCGGCTCGCCGTCCTCCTCGGCGATCTTGGCCAGGGCGGCGAACACGTGGGCGAGCATGGCCGAGCCCTTCGGCCACCCGGCCTGGGTGCCGAAGAAGAGCAGGAACTCGTCGACCTCGTCCTTGGTCACCTCTCCGCTCTTCAGGGCGGCGTAGGTGTGGGTCTCCATCGGCGTGTCGGCGTCGGCCATGCCGACGCAGGAGAGCGTGATCCATCGCCGGTCTCGCGGCGTGAGCACGCCGCGGCGCCACATCTCGCCGAAGACGAAGCCGATCACGCCGGCGTCGATGTAGGCGCTGATGGCGGTCGGAGCCGGGGAGCACATGATGTGCTCGTACTCCGCCTGCGCCACGCGTTGGCGCTCGTCGCGATCGATCCACTCGCTCACGCGATCTCCGTTCGGGTTCGGCGCGCTGATGAGGGTGCTCCCGAGGCTGCGTCCTCCGTGGGACCGAACCTAACGGCCGTTGCGCGAGTAGGTCAACTGTCTTACTCTGCAGACGGATGACTCAATCGGGTCGGCCGGCGCGGCTGACGGCCAGGGGGAGTGCGACGTGCCAGCGACGACCGACGCGCGAGGACCGGTGCGCAGCGTCGACACCCGCACCCGTGCGGTGGGCCGGCCCGAGCCGGTCGATGCGGCGACGTTCTGGGCGACCGAGTGGCTTCGCGCCATGGAACGCAACGGGGCCCGGGCCGCATCCGATGCCGAGCGGCTCGACCTCCCGCCGCTCGCGATCGCCGTCGACGGCGAGGTCCGGACCCTCCGCCGAGGCGACCGGGCGCTCGAGGTGGTGGCCGGTCGCGACCCGACGACACCGTTGGTGTCGCTCGACGCCGACGCCTTCGCCGATCTCGTGCACGAGAAGCGCACGGCCATGGGCCTCGGCATCGCCGGGCGGGTCGAGGCCGAAGGCGAGGCCCACGCCGGCGTTCTGGGCGTGGGATGCGGTGCTCCGCTCGGCGCTCGACGGCCGGGGCGTGTACCGACCCGGCGACGTCGACCTGCGCGGGCATCGACGGCGCGCCCGCTCGATCTCGATCAGCGGTTCCGCCTCGGGGACCGGCCGGCCGAGGCCGCGCACTTCCTCGCCGAGGCGGGCTTCCTGCTGCTGCAGGGCGTGTTCACCGATGACGAGATCGACGCGATCGACGCCGACCTGGCCGACGCGATCGGCGGGGCCCGTCCGTCCGACGGGCGGTCGTGGTGGGCGTCGACCGCAGACGGCGAGCGCTACCCGTGTCGGATCCTGGACTTCGCCGAGCAGTCGCCGACGCTGCGCGACCTCTTCATCGACCCTCGGTACCTCGCGGTGGGCGAGCTCCTCGGCGACGGGCACCGACCCGGCGATCCGTTCGGCGAGCACTTCGCCGACGTCACCGCGGAGGGGCTGGTGAAGAAGGTCGGCTCGATCGACGGCCTCGTCTGCCTGCCGTGGCACAAGGACTGCCAGCGCGGCGGCCACTCGATGTACTGCTCGGGGCTCACGGTCGGCATCTGCCTCACGCCGGTCGACGAGGCGCACGGTGGACTCGACGTCATGGCCGGCTCGCACCGGGCCAACATCGCCAGCGTCCAGGTCGACCATGGCCTCGACCTGCCGAGCGTCAGCCTGCGCGCCGATCGCGGCGACCTCACCGTGCACATGTCGTGCGCGCTCCACCGCTCCACCCACCCGACGAGCCGCGAGCGCCGCGTGGCCTACACCGGGTTCGCGCTGCCGCCGCGCCCGGGTGATCACCACGGCGACGGCGAGCAGCAGCGGCTCCTCCGCGAGCGGGCCGCGGTCGGCGACCCAGCCGCCCAGGCCACGACGAGTCAGGCCGCGATCCGAGATCAGGCCGCCGATCAGGCCGCAGATCAGGCCGACGATCGGGTCAAGGATCGGAGTCGGCGATGACGCGGGTCGGCTTCGTCGGCGTGGGCCTGCAGGGCGGTCCGATGGCCCGGCAGATCGCGAGCGGCGGACATCCCACCACGCTCTGGGCCCGGCGGCCCGAGGCGCTCGAGGCGTTCTCCGACTCCGGCGCCTCGTTCGCGGCGACGCCCGCCGAGCTGGCGGAGGCGTCGGATCTCATCTGCCTGTGCGTGGTGAACGACGACGACGTCGTCGAGGTGGTCGACGCCATGCTCCCGTCCATCACGGCGGGCAGCACGGTGGCCGTGCACAGCACGATCCACCCGACGACCTGCGATCTGCTGGCCGCCCGGCTGGCCGAGCGCGGCGCCTCGCTCGTCGATGCACCGGTCAGCGGCGGGCCGGCCGCGGCCGAGGCGGGAACCCTCGTCGTCATGGTGGGGGGCACCGACGACGAGTTCCAGCGGATCCGCCCGGTGTTCGCCACCTATGGCGACCCGGTCCTCCACGTCGGACCGCTCGGGACGGCACTGCTGGCCAAGCTCGTCAACAACGCGCTGATGATGGCGCAGGTGACGTTGGCCGACGATGCCCTGGCCCTGGCCGCCGCACTCGGGGTCGACCGCTCGGCCCTCACCACGATCGTCTCGAGGGGGAGCGGGAACAGCTTCTCGTTCGGAGTCCGCGCCGGCTTCGATTCGATGGATTCGTTCGCGGAGTTCGCCGCTCCTCTGCTCCGCAAGGACGTCGACATCCTCTCCGACGTGCTGGCCCGCCGACGGCTCGCGGCCGGCGACCTCGTCGAGGTCGCCGACCACGGGCTCGGGCGAGCCGGTCACTGATCCGGCCTGATCAGGCGGATCAGCGCCGATCGTCGACCGGGCGGCTCACGACGTGGTGGTCGCCAGCTCCGGGAGCTCGTCGAGGTCGATGACCCCGGGGCCGTCGAGTGCGTCGAGCTCGTCCTCGAGGATCTCCTCGTTGCGGTTCGGTGCCCGCAGGGCGACGTAGACCGCGCCGAGCAGCATGGCCGCGCCGCTGACGACGAGCGCGGCGCGCAGGCCGGTGATGAACGCCGCGTTGGCGTGGGCGACGAGCTGCTCGCCGCCCTGGCCGATCCTCGAGGCGGCGTTGAGCGCGGTGGCCGGGGACTCGTGGGCCAGCGCGGCCGTCTCCGCGTCGAGGCCGGCCAGGTGCTGGTCGATGCTGTTGCGGTAGCCCGTGTTGAACGCGCTGCCGATGATCGCCACGCCGAACGCGGCGCCCAGCTCGCGGCTGAGGTCGTTGACCGCCGAGGCCACGCCCTGCTTGGCCCGGGGCAGCGAGGCGACGATGGCGTTGGTCGCCGGGGTCATCGCCAGCGCCATGCCGAGGCCGAGGACCAGCGACGACGCGAGGAACAGCCAGTAGCCGCTGTTGGCGTCGACGGTGAGCAGGATGGCGAACCCGCCGGCGGCGATGGCCAGTCCCGTGCCGCCGATGAGCCTCAGGCCGTAGCGCTGGGACAGCGTCGCCGCGAACGGGGAGATCACGACGAACACCATCGACATCGGGAACAGGCCGCCGGCCGCCTTCAGGGCGCCGTAGCCCAGCACCAGCTGGAGGTACTGCACGCTCACGAAGAAGAAGCCGAACATGGCCAGGAACTGGAGGAACATGGCCGCCGACCCGGTGGCCAGGCCGCGGTGGCGGAACAGCCGGGGGTCGAGCATCGGGGCCCACGATCGCAGCTCCCAGACCACGACGGCACCGAGCAGCAGCACCCCGGCCACCAGCGCTCCGACGGTCAGGGGATCGCTCCACCCCCGGTCGGGACCTTCGATGATGCCGACCACGAGCGCCGCGATGGCGAGGGCGGACAGGACCGCGCCCACCGGGTCGAGACCGACCTCTTCGGCTGCCTTCGTGCTCGGGACGATGACGACGAGTGCCACCAGCGTCACCGCCGACAGGACCGCGGTCACGACGAAGACCGAGCCCCAGTAGAAGTGGTCGACGAGCAGACCGGACATGAACAGGCCGATGGTGCCGCCGGCTCCGGCGAACCCGGCCCAGATGCCGACCGCTCGGGCCCGGCCCTCGGGCGGGAACACGCTCGTGATCGTCGACAGGGTGCCGGGCATGATGAACGCGGCGCCCAGGCCGGCGACGACCCGAGCGGCGATGAGCACGTTGGCCGAGCCGGCAGTGGCGGCCCAGACCATGGCGAGCCCGTAGAGGATGATGCCGCCGATCATGGCCCGACGCCGTCCGAACCGGTCGCCGATGGCGCCGGCCGGCAGGAGCAGGGCGGCCAGGGCGACGGTGTAGCCGTCGATCACCCACTGCTGGCGGCTCTGGCTCAGGCCGAGGGTCTCGGCCATGCTCGGCAGCGCGTTGTTGAGCATGGAGACACCGCTGATCACCATGACGAGCGCAAGGCACATGGTGGCCAGCACCATGGTCCTCCGCCGGGAGGAGAGCGCCGGTGTCCCGGGCTCGGAAAGTGGGGTCGAGACGTCTACCATTGGGGGGCCTTCCAATCCGGTACTGGTCACTTTCGGAAATGAAGGCTTCAGTATGTTGAGGGGTCTGCGATTCCTGCAACCCCCGTTCTCGTTTGGAGCGGTATGAAACCCGTCACAGCTCGACGATCGTCGGGCCCCGACCTCCATCCCGAGCTCGACCCCGAGCTCGGCCCCGAGCCGGACGATCCGGCCGACGAGGTCGCCGACGCGCCCCGCCGCGGCCGTCCGCTCGCGACCGATCGCTCCTCGGCGATCCTCGCCGCCACCATCGACCTGGTCGACGAGAGCGGCTACGACCGGCTTCGCATCCAGGACGTCGCCACCCGCGCCGGCGTCGGCCTGGCCACGATCTACCGACGGTGGCCGACCAAGCAGGCGCTGTTCGTCGAGGCGCTCCGGGCCAAGTCGGTCGACCTTCCCGACACCGGCGACGTCCGGGCCGACCTGGTCACGATCTACGCCCGCATGACCGACGGGCTCCAGGGCGACGGCGGCCAGCTCCTCCCGGGCTGCCTGGCGGTGGGGCGTGACGAGCCCGAGATCCTGCAGGCCCTGCGCGACAACGCCCTCTGCCAGATGCGGTCGCACGTACGCGGGCTCATCGCCCGGGTGGTGGGGGAGGATGACCCCGACCTCGACCTCAGGGTCGACTTCGGGCCCGGCATCATCCTGCAGCGGGCGATGCTCTACGGCGAGCGCATCGACGATCCCACCGTGCTCGAGCGCATGGCCGACCTCGCGCTCCGACCGGCGGTGCCCACCGTCGAGGCCGCCCCGCCACGAGCGAAGCGGCGTCGGGCCAAGGCCTGATCCAGGACGGGCCGCAGCCACCGCCGGCTACGGGCCGGAGGGCTCGGCGAGCTCGAAGAGCTCGTTGGCGGCGACCACGGAGGGGAGCAGCTCGTGCTCGCCAGGGTCGAGGCGGTTGCACCAGACCGCGACGGTGGCGTCGTGCGCCTGGTCGTAGGCGACGATCGTCTGCGCTCCGGGTGAGGCGCCGCCATGGCCGCGGATCACGAACCGGTCGTCGAGGAGCAGGTCGGCTGCGGAGAGGGTGCTGACCGCGCTCGTGAGCTGGTCGCGCTGGGGTGCAGCCAGCACATCGTCGGTGGCGAAGAGCGCGTGGGTCGCCGTCAGCAGATCGGGGAGCGAGCTGAACAGACCGGCGCCGGCCGGGTCCACGGTGAGCGCGGCGGTGCGGGGGAACGGCCCGATGTCGATGGGACTCCCGTCGCCGGCGATGTCGAACAGCCCGTGGAACACCACCTTGTCGGCGGCATCGAGGTCGTCAGGCCCGTAGATCGTGCGGGTCAGGCCGAGCGGGTCGATCAGCCGGGCCCGGATGAGCTCGCCCAGCGACCGCTTCGTGACTTGCTGGAGGACGGCGCCGAGCACGATGGTGTTGGCGTTGCTGTAGTGGTAGGTCGACCCGGGTTTTGCGACAGGTGGGATGGCGCGGACGAGGTCGAGCACCTCGTCGTAGCTATAGGCACGGTGCAGGTCGGACAGCACGAGGTCCCGCAGCTGGGTGCTGAAGTCGTTCCCGAAGTCGCCCATCCCGCTGCGGTGCCCCAGCAGCATCGCCACGGTGATCTGGTCGCCTCGCGGCCAGTCGGGGAGGAAGTGGTCCACCGTCTCGTCGAGCGACAGCTCGCCGGCCGCGATCAGCTGGAGCGCGGTGGCAGCGACGAAGAGCTTGGTCACGCTGCCGGCGAGGAACTGGCTGTCCCGGTCGAGGACCACACCGGGTGCGAACGAGCCCGAGATCCCGAAGTGCGCCGTGTCGTCGCTGGTGCGGAGACCGACGGCCGCCCCGGGTGACCCGCAGGCCTGCCGGTAGCGGTCGGCGATGGCGTCCAGGGTCGGCTGGTCGATGGGCACGATCCTCCGATCGCCCTCCGATGCGAACGGCGATGCGGTCGCCGGTGACGAGCCACGCGGGGTCGAGCCGCAGCTCGTGACGAGCAGGGCGGCAACCAGCGGCAGGGCCACGCTCGAGCGTCTCCACCTCACGGCGCGGCTGCTCGATCGATCAGGATCGCGGACACCAGCGTGACGGCGACCTGGCGGGCCATGGCATCGTCGATGTTCGGAGGCGCGGGGTCGCGGTGGCGGTGGCGAGCCCACCAGGTGACGGTCTCGAGCACCGAGCGGGCGGCGAGATCGGGGTTCAGTGGTGGGGACAGCGGGGTCACCTTGTGGACCTTGCGGCAGTACCGGACCAGCTGGTCGAGCAACCCGACCCGGACCCGGCGGTAGAACAGCGTCCCGAGATCGGGCGCGTCGCGGGCGCTGCGCTCCATGGCATCCGCGGCCACCCGGGTCGCGGCGATGAGGTCGAACAGCTCACCCACGATGTCGGCGATCTGCACCTCGAGATCCGCGGGACGCAGCGGGGAGGCGAGCGCTCGTTCCAGTGCCGCCACGCGCACGTGGCGCTCGAGCGTCTCGTCGAGACGAGCCACCATCTCGACCCGATCCGGCGTGGGCACCGGGAGCGTACGACCGTCGGTGATGTCGACGAACGGACGCTCCGCGCACAGCAGCAGGAGCGCCCCCTTCCCCTCCACGTAGTTGTAGAGGGTGCCCACCGAGACGCCGGCCATGCGGGCCACGTCCACCATCTGCGCCCCGGCGAACCCGGTCTGGGCGAACACCTCGGTCGCGGCGTCGACGATCATCACGAGACGTTCGGGTTTGCGACGGGGTGGCATCTCGTCACAATAATGAATGGTTCATTCTAAAAACAAGAGGCGATCAGAGCCAGACGTGGACACGAACCACACAGGCGGGGTCGTGGCTGGAGGACCTAGGTCCAGCCGGAGGAGGCGCCGCGGGTCATGCCGTAGGGGCCCGATGGCCGGAGCTTCCGCTCGACGGCGCCGCGGACGCCGAAGCGTCCGGTCTCCACGTGCTCGCGGGCCTTCACCAGCACGTCGGAGGCCACGTCGTGGCAGGCCACCTGGTGGCCCGCGATCGCCATCACCTGGGCGATGCCCGCGCCCATGACACCCGCGCCCAGCACTCCGACCCTGACGTGCTCCGTCTGCTCCAGCGCTCTGCCCTCCCGATCGACCGGGCCCGGATCCGGACCGCCTGCGAGCGTAGGGCCCAGTCTGAAGGACCGGCCTCACGGATCCCGTGAGGCCCGTCCTTCAGAGTGGTCGGGAAGGTCGTGTGATCGTGATGCTGGACGGATCGCCAGAGTGGTAGCAGCTTCTGGTGGTGACCCCTGATGCGATGACCGATGCCGAGCTCGACCTGATCGACGCGTGGTGGCGCGCGGCCAACTACCTCACGGTCGGCCAGATCTACCTGCAGGCCAACCCGCTGCTGCTCGAACCCCTGCGTCCCGAGCACATCAAGCCCCGGCTGCTGGGGCACTGGGGGACCTCGCCCGGCCTGAGCTTCCTTTACGCCCACCTCAACCGGGTCATCCGTCGTGACGACCTCGACATGATCTACGTCGCCGGCCCGGGCCACGGCGGGCCGGCGTTGCTGGCCAACGTCTACCTGGAAGGGACCTACAGCGAGGTCTATCCCGAGGTCTCGCCCGACCTCGTCGGGCTGCAGCGGCTGTTCCGCCAGTTCTCCACCCCCGGCGGCATCCCGAGCCACGTCAGCGTGCCGACCCCGGGCTCGATCCACGAGGGCGGGGAGCTGGGCTACGCGCTGGTGCACGCGTTCGGCGCCGCGTTCGACAACCCCGACCTGATCGTCGCCTGCGTCGTCGGCGACGGCGAGGCCGAGACCGGCCCGCTCGAGGCGTCGTGGAAGAGCATCCGGTTCCTCGACCCTCGCCGCGACGGCGCGGTGCTCCCGGTGCTGCACCTCAACGGCTACAAGATCAGCGGGCCGACGGTGCTGGGCCGGGCGCCGATGGACGACGTGCGCGCGCTCCTGGAGGGTCACGGCTACGAGGTGCACGTGGTCGCCGGCGACGACCCCGGGGTGCTGCACCGGGAGATGGCCGAGGTGCTCGATCGCTGCATGGCGTCGATCCGGGCGATCCAGGACGACGCCCGGGCGACGGGCGAGGTGACGCTGCCCCGATGGCCGGCGATCGTGCTGGTCACGCCGAAGGGGTGGACGGGCCCGGCCACGGTCGACGGCCTGGCGGTGGAGGGCACCTTCCGGAGCCACCAGGTGCCGGTGGCGGAGGTGCGCACCAACCCCGAGCACCTCGCGATCCTCGACGGATGGATGCGCAGCTACCGCCCCGAGGAGCTCTTCGACGAGAACGGGCGCCTCGCTCCCGAGATCGCGGTGCTGGCCCCGTCGGGCGAGCGGCGGATGGGCGCCAACCCGCAGGCCAACGGAGGGCGCGACCCCCATCACCTCCACGTGCCCGACTGGCGCCAGTACGGCGTCGAGGTGCCGAGGCCCGGAGCGGTGCTGCACGAGTCGACCCGCCCGTTCGGCGATCTGCTGCGCGACATCTACCGGGACAACGCCGAGCAGGCCGACTTCCGGCTGTTCTGCCCGGACGAGACGAACTCCAACCGGCTCGGTGCGGTGTTCGAGCAGACCGACCGCTGCCTCGTGGAGCGGAACGTCGCGGGCGACGACCACGTGTCGGCCGGCGGACGGGTCATGGAGGTGCTGAGCGAGCACCTCTGCCACGGCTGGCTCGAGGGCTACACCCTGACCGGCCGCCACGGCGTGTTCGCGAGCTACGAGGCCTTCGCCATGGTGTCCGCCTCGATGACCGTGCAGCACACCAAGTGGCTCGAGGCGTCGCGGTCCCTGGCCTGGCGGCGGTCGATCCCGTCGCTGAACATCCTCTTGACGTCGACCTGCTGGCGCAACGACCACAACGGCTTCAGCCACCAGGGTCCGGGGCTCATCGACACCCTGATCACCAAGCGCGGCGAGGTCACGCGCGTCTACCTGCCGCCCGACGCGAACTGCCTGCTCTCGGTGGCCGACCACTGCCTCCGCAGCCACGACTACGTGAACCTCGTCGTGATCGACAAGCAGCCCGAGCTGCAGTACCTGACCGTCGAGGAGGCTGCGGCCCACTGCGCACGCGGCCTCGGCACCTGGGCGTGGGCCGGCACCGAACAGGCCGGCGAGCCGCTCGACGTGGTGCTCGCCTGCGCCGGCGACATCCCGACGATGGAGATCCTGGCGGCCGCCGCGCTGCTCCGCGAGTGGGTGCCCGAGCTGCGCTTCCGGGTGGTGAACGTCGTCGACCTCATGAAGCTGATGCCGGCCAACGACCACCCCCACGGCATGTCGGCCGGGGAGTTCGTGGGTCACTTCACCGAGGACACCCACGTGGTGTTCGGGTTCCACGGCTACGGCGGCGCGGTGCACGCCCTCGTGCACGGCCAGGTCGACACCGACCGCTTCCACGTCCGCGGCTACCGCGAGCAGGGCACCACGACCACTCCGTTCGACATGGTCGTGCTCAACCGCATGAGCCGCTACCACCTGGCCGGAGAGGCGCTCCGACGGTCGAGGCGACTGCCGGCGGGAGCGGCCGAGCTGTCGACCCACTGCGACGACATGCTCGAACGCCACCACGCCTACGTGCGCCAGCACCTCGAGGACATGCCCGAGGTGCGCAACTGGACGTGGCCGGGGTGACCGAGTGCGTGGTCCTGTGCGTCAACGCCGGATCGTCCACGGTGAAGGTCGCCGTGTTCTCCGTCGGCCCGCGGCCCGGTGACGAGCAGGAGCTCTGGCACTGGTCGACCGAGGGCGGGGGTGCCGACCAGGCGCTCGACGCCCTGCGGTCCGCGGACGTCCCCGCCCCCGACGTCATCGGCCACCGGGTGGTGCACGGCGGGACCACGCACGTCGGTCCCGCGCTGGTCGACGACCGCCTGCTCGACGACCTCCGGGCGCTCGTCCCGCTCGCCCCCCTGCACCAGCCGGCGGCCATCGCCGGCATCGAGGCCGCCGCGTCCGCCTTCCCCGACGTGCCCCAGGTGGCGTGCTTCGACACCGCGTTCCACCACACCATCCCCGAGGAGGCGGCCCGCTTCGCGCTGCCCGAGCGTCTGTGGCTCGACGGCGTGCGCCGCTACGGCTTCCACGGGTTGTCGTACGAGTACGTCGTCGGGCAGGTGGGCGCGCCGGGGCTCGGTCGGGCCGTGCTCGCCCACCTCGGCGCCGGCGCCAGCATGTGCGCCATCCGCGACGGCCGTTCGGTCGACACCACGATGGGCTTCACCCCGACCGGCGGCATCGTCATGGCCACCCGGTCCGGCGACCTCGACCCCGGTGTGCTGGTGCACCTGCTGGCCGAGCGCGGCTACGACGCGTCGACGCTCGACGAGCTGGTGAACCACGAGTCCGGGCTGCTCGGCTTGTCGGGCTCGTCGCCGGACATGCGCACCCTGCTCGCCGATCGGGCGGCCGGCGACGAGCGGGCGGCCCTGGCGGTGCGGATCTTCTGCCGCACGATCCGCAAGCAGATCGGCGCCTACGCCGCCCTGCTCGGCGGGCTCGACACGCTCGTCTTCACCGGCGGCATCGGTGAGCACGCTGACCGAGGTGCGCTCCGAGATCACCGCCGGGCTCGAGTTCCTCGGTCCGATCGAGGTGCTGGTGGTGCCGACCGACGAGGACCGCATGATCGCCCGCCACGCCGCCGCGCTCCTCCGCTAGGCGAGAGCTCGGTCGGGCGTGAAGGCGATCAGAGATGGCGCCGGAGCACGGCCGCCATCTACCGCAAGGCCCAGCGGGGGGAACTGACCAACTGCACCGGGGTCGACTCGCCCTACGAGCCGCCCGAGGACGCCGAGGTGCACATCGAGACCACGGTCGAAGCCCCTGCGGCCGCTCCATGGTGGTGGCGGACCGGAAGACCTCGAACGCGGCCTTGATCTCGTCGCGGTGCTGGTCGTAGGACGCGTCGAGCGACTGGAAGGCCTCGCGGAGCGGCGTCGCGTCTGACGTCCCAGAAATTAGATTCCGTCCCGGTTCCTCCGGAGCCCGTCGACGACCGACAACGAATCCCAGGAGCAGCCGACTGATGGGAACCTTCGCGAACGCCTTCGGGCCCCACGCCCCGGACGCCACCTACGTCGCGCACGCCTTCGACGAGCAACTGTTCGACACCGGTGAGGTCCAGCTCAACTACGCGACGATCGGCGCCGCCTCGCAGCCAGCCCTGCTGCTGATCCCCGGCCAGACCGAGTCGTGGTGGGGCTACGAGAAGGCGCTGGGTCTGCTGGGCGAGCACTTCCAGGCGTTCGCGGTCGACCTCCGGGGCCAGGGACGATCGACCCGCACGCCCGGCCGCTACACGCTCGACCTCATGGGCAACGACCTCGTCCGCTTCATCGACGGCGTGATCGGACGACCGACGATCGTCGCCGGCCTGTCGTCGGGCGGTGTCCTCTCGGCGTGGCTGTCGGCGTACGCCCGGCCGGGTCAGGTGGTCGGCGCCTACTACGAGGACCCTCCGCTGTTCGCCTCGGAGATCCGTCCCGCGATCGGTCAGGGCATCGGCCAGTCGATCGGACCGGTGTTCGCGCTGCTGGCGAAGTACCTCGGTGATCAGTGGTCGATCGGGGACTGGGACGGCATGGCCGCAGCGGCGCCCACGGAGCTCCCCGGTTGGCTGTCGATGGTGGCCGGCGCGTTCGGCGCCGGCTCGAGCGAACCGCCCCAGGCGCTCAAGGAGTACGACCCCGAGTGGGGCCGTGCGTTCTGGACCGGATCGGTCGCCGCGGCCTGCGACCACCAGCGCATGCTCTCGGCGGTGCAGGTGCCGGTGCTGTTCACCCACCACTTCCGCACGATCGACGAGACCAGCGGGTCGCTCATGGGGGCGATCTCGGACCTCCAGATCGAGCGCGTCCGCCAGCTCGTGACCGACGCCGGCCGGCCGTTCGAGTACGTGAGCCTGCCGACGATGCCGCACTCGCTGCACGGCGCCGACGAACACCTCTACGTCGACACGCTCCTGGCGTGGGCGCAGCAGCTGGCGGCGCCGACCGCCTGAGCCCGACCTCGGTCAGGTCACGTCAGGTCGGGGCCCAATCGGCCGGGTCAGGTCGTCAGATCAGGTCGGCCGGGACCGCGACCGGGCGAGGAAGGTGGCCACCGCCTCGTGGTGCTCGGGCGTGGCGTAGGCCTGGCGCAGGAGGCGGACCTCACGGCGCTGCACCTCGGTGGCGTCGGTCTCGTTGGCGTTCTCGCTCAGCAGCTGCTTGATCCACCGCAACGACGGTGCCGGGTTCTCGCCGTAGGAGCGGGCCCGCTCGATGGCCGCCTCGACCAGGCGCTCGGGCGTGACCACTTCGTCGGCCAGACCCAGGGCCACGGCCTCGGCCGCGTCGACCGTGCGGCCCGACAGCATCAGGTCCGACGCCGCGCCCCATCCGCAGCGCATCGGCAGGTACATGCTGCTGGCCAGCTCGGGCACCACGCCCATCTTCACGAACCGCAGGCTGAGCCGGGCTCCCTCGGCGACCACGATCCGGTCGAACGGCAGGATCATGGTGAGGCCGATGCCGATCACCGGGCCGTTCACCGCAGCGACGATCGGCTTGCACGCCCGGACCACCTCGACCCAGTCGTGGGTCGGCGTGGCCGCCTTCCCGTCGCCCTGGATCTGCGCGTCGAACACCTCTGAGATGTCGGCCCCCGCGCAGAAGCCACGGCCCGCGCCGGTCACCACGATCGCCCCGACGGCCGGGTCGGCGTCGGCCGCCTCGATGGCGTGGACCAGCTCCGTCGTCATGCGGGGCGTCCACGCGTTGAGCTTCTCGGGCCGGTTGAGGGTGAGGACCACCACGCCGTCGCGCGCCTCGCTCAGGATCTGCTCGTACTCCATGGCGCCGGACTGTACTCAGCCGGGCCCGACCGGCGGTTCGTCGTAGAACTGGCGGGCCCAGTTGCGGAGCGCCTTGTAGGGCTTGGCGTCCTGCTTGGCCAGCGCGGGGTGCTCGACGTACTTCTGGTAGCGCCAGATCTCGAGGTCGTCCTCCATGGTCGAGAGGAACTCCTCGTCGATCCGCTCCTGCAGGTCGGGCGGGGGCAGGGGCGCATCGTCACCGGGGATGCGGGGCCACCACACCGTGTAGAAGAGGTCCGACACGCCGTGCTCGACCGGGGTGACGGTGAAGGTGAGGCGGTGCTGCTGCACGCCGTCGAACGCGGTCAGGGACCCGCCGAGGCCGGCGAGCCAGCTGTGGATCTTCAGGATCATCTCGTCCGGGTCGTCGCTGCGCGTGTTGGGCCAGCCCGGTGAGGAACTTCCAGATGGGACCGTCGGGATGCCAGTCGAGCGACACCGGGGTGACCGACGCGTGGTGGACGTAGGCGAAGTGCATGCTGTCGGGGCCGTTCTCGGCCACCACCTGAGGGTGCACGGGCTCGCGCTCGGCCTTGGCGGTCATCGGTTCGTAGTAGGCGGCCGGGTCGGTCTCGAACTGCGGGAAGCTGAGGAAGACGTCGGGCATCGCCCAGGTCGGCGCGGCGCCGGTGGGGTGGTGCCACAGGTAGACCGAGCCGTACTGCTCCACGACCGGCCACACCCGCAACGTCTTCGAGCGGTTGGGTTCGTCCTGGTACGGGATCGACACGTTCGTGCCGTCGGGCCCCCACGACCACCCGTGGTACGGGCACGTCACGCAGTTGCCCTGCACCTTCCCGCCGTGCCCGATGTGCGCGCCGAGATGGGGGCAGTGGGCCTGCACGACGTGCAGCTCGCCGTCGTCGCCCCGGTACGCGGCCAGGTCCTCGCCGAAGTACCGGAGCGGCACGGCCCGCCCGTCGCCGGGGAAGTCGTTCGACCAGCCGATCTGGAACCAGCCCGTCGGCCGCCAGGTGTGGGGGACGTCCACGGACGCACCATACATCTAGAGGTTTCGGCAGACCGCTCCTGGGCTCAGAGGCGCTCGATGATGATGGCGGGGGCCATGCCGCCGCCGGCGCACATGGTGATCAGGCCGTACCGGCCGTCCGTGCGCTCGAGCTCGTCGAGGACGGTGCTGATGAGGATGGCTCCGGTTGCGCCGATCGGGTGCCCGAGCGCCATGGCGCCGCCGTTGACGTTGACCTTGGCGCGGTCGAGCTCGAGGTCGCGGATGGCCTTCTCGACGACCACCGCGAACGCCTCGTTGATCTCGATCAGGTCCATGTCGTCGAGCGTGAGGCCGGCTCGGCTGAGCACCTTCCGGATCGCGGGCACCGGCGCGTTGAGCATGAGGGTGGGGTCGTCGCCCATGTTGGAGGTGGCGACGACGCGGGCCCGGGGTGTCAGGCCGTGGGCCTCGGCGTAGCCCTCGCTGGCCATGAGGACCGCGGCGGCACCGTCGACCACGCCCGAGGAGTTGCCGGCGTGGTGGACGTGCTGGATGTCGAGGTCGGGGTACTTCTGGTTGATGAGCTCGCGGAAGGTCGGGAAGTCCTCGTGGCGGTAGTCCGCGACCGCGGGGAAGCTCGGGGCCAGCGCGGCGAGCGACTCGGCCGTCGTGCCCGGGCGCGGGAACTGCTCGTGGTCGAGGGCCACCGTGCCGTCGAGGTTCAGCACCGGGATCAGGCTCCGGTCGAAGCGCCCCTCGGCGATGGCGACGGCGGCGCGGGCCTGCGACTCGGCGGCAAGGGCGTCGAGCGACTCGCGCGAGATGCCCTCCATGCTGGCGATGGCGTCGGCGCACACGCCCTGGTGGGACTGGGGGTGGATCGACTGGAGGTGGGCGTTGTTGGCGCCCATCGGAAGCAGCCCCTTCTTGGGCAGCGACATCATCTCGGTGCCGCCACCGATGACGAGGTCCTCCATGCCGGCCATGATGGCGTTGGCCGCGATGTTGTTGGCGGTGATGCCCGAACCGCAGAACCGGTCGAGGGTCATGCCGCTGGCCCGCACGTCGTAGCCCGCGTCGAGGGCGGCCATGCGGCCGAGGTCGCCGCTCTGCTCGCACACCTGCGAGCTGGTGCCCCACACGACGTCGTCGACGTCGGCGGTGTCGAAGTCGTTGCGCTCGGCCAGCGCCTCGAGCACGGTGCGGGCGAGGTGCTGGGGGTGCAGGTGCGCCAGCGCGCCCTTGCCCGGCTTGCCGACGCCGCGGGGCGTACGGCAGGCGTCGATGATCAGTGCGTCAGGCATGTGTGAAGTCCTTCGGGCGTAGGTCAGTGCGGGCCCAGCATGGCGCGTCGGCCGGCCCCTGTCGTTTCGACGCGTCGACGACCGGAGGCTGCGATGCTGGCGACGTGCCCGACCGACCGACTGACTGACCTGACCTGAGGAGCACCAGCTGTGAGCGGTACCCGTGAACGACCTCGTCGCCTGCGTCGGTTGGCGGTGCCGGCCGGAGCCCTGCTCGCCGCCGGTGCCGTCGCCCGGTCGGTGCTGCGGCGCCGGCCCTCGGTCGAGCCGGTCGTGGCGGACCTCCGCTCGCCCATGCTCTACCTCCCGCTGTCGCTGCGCAGCGAGGCCGTCCTCCGCGTGGTGCGGTCGCTGCCGGCACCGGTGCCGCCGACACCACCGAGGGTCGAGGTCGGGTCCCGCACCCTCACCCCCCACGGGGGAGCACAGCTGCGGTTGGTGACCTACGAGCGGGCCGACCGGCCGAGGCCCACCGCGGCGCTGTTGTGGATCCACGGCGGCGGCATGGTGCTCGGCGAGCCCGAGCAGGGACACCCGGTCTGCGGTCGATGGGCCGACGAGCTCGACCTCTTCATCGTGAGCGTCGACTACCGGCTGGCACCCGAGCATCCGTTCCCCGACGGCCTCGACGACTGCTACGCCGCGCTGCGATGGCTCCACGACGAAGCCGATGCGCTCGGCGTCGATCCGGCCCGCATCGCGGTCGGCGGCGACAGCGCCGGCGGGGGCCTGGCCGCGGCGCTGAGCCAGATGGCGCGAGACCGCGGAGGCCCGGACATCCACTTCCAGCTGCTGGAATACCCGATGCTCGACGACCGCACCGTGCTGCGGGCCGACCACGGGGGCCGTGGCGCCTTCGTGTGGACGCCGGCATCCAACCGCTTCGCGTGGACCGCCTACCTCGGTCACCCGCCGCGGTACGCCGACGCGCCGCCCTACGCCGCGCCGGCCCGGACCGAGGATCTCGCCGGGTTGCCACCGGCCTGGGTCGGGGTCGGCGATCTCGACCTGTTCCATGACGAGGACGTCGACTACGCCGAACGGCTTCGGGCCGCCGGCGTGCCCTGCGACCTCTACGTCGAGCCCGGGATGTACCACGGCGCCGACGCGGTTCGGGCCCAGGCCGCGACGGCGAGGCGCTTCCGGGACCAGATGACCGCGGCGCTGGTGGCCGGGCTCGAGCTGGACGAGGTCGGCGCCGACGCCTGAGCAGTAGGGTCGCAGTCGTGGCGACGAGCGCGTCGGGGGACGAGGCACGGAGCGGGCGCCGCTCCTACGACAGCCCGAAGCGGAGCCAGCAGGCCGCCGAGACCCGCGAGCGCGTGGTCGCCGCCGGTTCTGAGCTCGTGCGCGAGCTCCCGACCTGGGACTGGCGCGAGGTGACGTTCCGGGCGGTCGCCGAACGGGCCGGCGTCGGTGAGCGCACGGTGTACCGCCACTTCCCGACCGAACGGCACCTGCGCGACGCGGTGATGGACCGCCTCGAGGAGGAGGCCGGCGTCAGCTACGACGAGGTGACGCTCGACGACGTGCCCGAGGTCGCGGCCCTGGTGTTCGCGTCCCTGCACGGGTTCGCCGTGCGTTCGGAGCCGCACCTGCCGGCCGACCCGACCTTCGACGCCGTCATCGAGCGCCGGCAGGGAGCCCTGCGCCGATCGGTCGAGGCGGCGGCCCCGCAGTGGACCGACGAGCAGAAGGAGACGGCGGCCGCCCTGCTCGACGTGCTGTGGAACCTGCCGTCCTATGAGCGGCTCGTCTCGGGTTGGGCCTTCGACGGTGACCGGGCGACCGAGGCGCTCCAGTGGCTCATCGGCATGGTCATCGCCGCGGTCGAGGCCGATGCGCCGCCGCCGCCCGCGTCACCGAGCCGGCCGAGGTCCTCCCGCCCGGCCTGACCCGTGGACGCGCTCGGCCACCTGCTGGATCCGGGCCGCGACCCCGGCCGGGGTGAGGTCGCCAAGGAGCGCGGCGTTGATCGCCTGCCAGCCGGCGTCCTCGATGACGGGGAACGCGGCCAGGGCCGGGTAGGTGATCATCGCGTCGTCGATGGTGGTCCGGGTGATGGCCAGGCGGCGCGCGTCGACGGGGTCGTCGGCCACGACGCCGGCCAGTGCCGCACGGTGGGCGCACATCGAGCCCCCGGCGGCGTCGAGGGCGTGGGCCTCCCGGCCGGCGAGGCGGGTGAGCAGTGCGCGAGCCCCGTCGAGGTCACCGCAGGTTGCCGGGATCGCCCACGAGTGGCAGCCGGCGTAGCTGACCCAGCGGACGGGGCCGGCCGGATAGGGGTGGGGTTCGAGGTGCTCGGCCACCGAGCTGGCCCGGATGGCGCCCCAGGCCCCGGGCCAGGCACCGGCCGCATCGACCCGACCGCCGAGCAGGGCCTCGTCCACCTGGTCGTAGTGCCACTCCGGCAGGTCGTCGGGCGCCTGGGCGGCGAGGCGGCACAGGGTCGCGACGGCGGCCTCGGCCTCGGAGGTGGCCATGGTCGGTCGCCCGTCGGCATCGAAGAGCTGGCCGCCGGCCCCCACCACGAGCTCGAAGAACGTGCCGAACAGGCCCGACTCGCGCCCGGGGAAGCCGAAGCGGATGCCGCGCGCGAGCAGGTCGTCCCACGTCGCGGGAACCTCGGGAAGCCGATCACGGCGCACCCACAGCACGCGGACGTCGATCAGTCGCGGCAGCGAGAGCAACCGGCCCTCCACCCGGCAGAGATCGACGGCGCGCGCGGCCAGCGGAGCGACCACGTCGGGCTCGACGAGGTCGTCGAGGTCTCGCAGCCACTCGGCTTGCGAGGGCGCGTACTTGGAGTGGGTAGCCAGCAGGTCGAGGCGCTCGCCGGCCCCGAGCAGCTCGGCGACGCGCCGGTTGAGCGTCGGGTGGTCGGCGTGCACCACGACCTCGACCTCGTCGGCGTCGAGCAGCTCGTACAGGTGGTCGTACATGGGCCCGCCGACGAGCGCCACGCGGAGCCGACCGGTGGTGGGCATGCCGGTCCTCCGGCTCAGTCGACCAGGCGGATGCCGGTGATCCCGCCGTCGAGCAGGAAGTCGGCGCCGGTGGTGGCGGTGGTGTCGGCGGCGAGGTAGGCCACCGCGGCGGCGACCTCGTCGACGTCGACCAGGCGGCCCATCGGCTGGCGCCGGCGCAACGCCTCGTAGGTGGCCTCGGGATCGTCGGTGGCGGCCACCAGCCGCTCGACCCACGGGCTGGCCACGGTCCCCGGTGACACGCAGCAGACCCGGATGCCGTGGGCGATCTCGTCGGCCGCCATGGCCCGGGTCAGCGCCAGCACGGCGCCCTTGGATGCCGAGTAGACGGCCCGCTCGACGAGGCCGACCGACGCCACCACCGAGCACGTGTTGACGATGACCCCGTGGCCGGCGGGCCGCATGTGGAGCAGCGCGGCCCGGCTCATGTTGGCCACGCCGACGACGTTGACGCCGAGGACGTGCTCCCACTCGGCCGCGGTCGCGGCGACGACGTCGCCGACGGCGCTGGTGCCGGCGTTGTTGCACAGCACGTCGATCGCCCCGTGGTCGGCGACCACCTGATCGCACGCCTCCGCGCAGGCGGTCGGGTCCCGCACGTCGAGCCCGTCGACGAGATCGAGGCCGACGACGGTGTCGCCGAGATCGGTGAACCGGCGCACGAGCGCGGTCCCGATGCCCCCGGCCGAGCCCGTCACGATCACCACTCGTGCCATGCCGTCCTCGATCCTGCCCACCCCTCGGTGCGCGCCGCGACATCATCGCAGACCGATCCCAGGCCCGGCTAGCATCTCGGACGATGTTCAGCAGGCTGAACGCAGTCGGAACCGGGGCCGAGGGGGTTGGCACGGCATGACCCGCATCACCGGTGTGCGCACCGTCGACGTCCGGGCCCGCACGTCGCGGACGCTGGCCGGGTCCGACGCGGTGCACCAGGATCCTGACTACTCGGGCGCGTTCGCGGTGCTCGAGACCGACGGACCTCACGAGGGCGTCGGCATGACCTTCACCATCGGTCGGGGCAACGACCTCTGCTGCGCGGCCATCGAAGCCCTGGCCCCGCTCGTGGTGGGCCGTCCGCTCGACGAGCTGGCCGGTGAAGGTGCCAGCTTCTGGCGTCGGCTCACCAACGACGGTCAGCTCCGGTGGCTCGGGCCGGAGAAGGGTGTCATCCACCTCGCCACCGCGGCCCTCGTCAACGCGGTGTGGGACCTGTGGGCCAAGGAGGCGGGCGTGCCGCTGTGGCGGCTGGTCGCCGACCTCACGCCCGAGCAGTTCGTCGACCAGGTCGACTTCCGGTACCTCACCGACATGGTCGACCGCGACCGCGCGCTCGACCTCCTCCGGGCCCAGCGGCCGGGACGCGAGGCGCGCATCGCCGAGCTCGAGCGGGACGGCTATCCCGCCTACCTGACCTCGGCGGGCTGGCTCGGGTACTCGGAGGAGACGGTGCGGCAGCGGTGCCGGGAGGCACTGGCCGACGGGTGGACCAGCTTCAAGACGAAGGTGGGCATCGACGTCGCGTCGGACGTCCGGCGCTGCGAGGTCATGCGCGAGGAGATCGGCGACCTCCAGCTCATGGCCGACGCCAACCAGGTCTGGGACGTCGACGAGGCGATCGAGTGGATGCGCCACCTGGAGCCGTTCGATCTCCGTTGGATCGAGGAGCCCACCAGCCCCGACGACATCCTCGGCCACGCGGCGATCCGCCGCGCCGTCGCCCCGGTCGGGGTGGCGACCGGCGAGCACGCCGCCAACCGGGTGATCTTCAAGCAGCTGCTGGCGGCCGAGGCCATCGACTACTGCCAGATCGACGCCTGCCGGCTCGGCGGGGTCAACGAGGTGCTCGCCGTGCTGCTGCTGGCCGCGGCCTCGGAGGTCCCCGTGTGCCCCCACGCCGGCGGCCTCGGGCTGTGCGAGCTCGTCCGGCACCTCTCGGTGATCGACTACGTCTGCGTGTCCGGGTCGCTCGACGACCGGACCACCGAGTTCGCGGACCACCTGCACGAGCACTTCGTCGATCCCGCCGTCGTGCGGGGTGGGCGCTACGTGCTGCCGGACCAGCCCGGCTACTCGGCCGACCTCTGGCCGGCATCGCTCGACGCGCTCACCTACCCGACCGGGAGCGAGTGGGCGTGAACGCGGACCGCTCGCTCGTCCCGGCGGTGACCCGGGCGGTGGCGGTGCTCGACCTGTTGGCGGACGTCGCCGAGCCGCTCGGCATCAGCGCCATCGCTCGGGAGCTCGGGTTGCCGAAGTCGTCGGTCGCCAACCTCTGCGCGGTGCTCGTCGATGAGCAGCTCCTCCGCGTGCGCGCCGCGGGCTACGTCCTCGGCTCCGGCCTGGCCCGCTTCGGCGCCGCGTACCTGGCCGGCGTCGACCAGGTCGGCCTGTTCCTCGAGGCGTGCGACGCCCAGCCCGGGAGCCGTCGAGAGACGGCGCAGCTCGCGCAGCTCGGCGACGGCCTGGACGTCGTGTACCTGGCGCGCCGTGACGGCACCGAGCCGGTCCGCCTGGCCTCGACCCCCGGCCACGCCCTCCCGGCCACGTGCACCGCCACCGGCAAGGCGATGCTCGCCTCGCTGCCCGCGGACGAGCTGGCGGCGCGCCTCGACGGCGCCGGGCCGCTGCCGCGGCGCACGCGCCACTCCATCGGGTCTCGTCGCGCGCTGGCTGCCGAGCTCGATGCCATCCGGGCCGAGGGCGTCGCCTACGACCGCCAGGAGGTCATCGAGGGCGTGGTGTGCGTGGCCGTCGCCACGGCGTCGCCGGTGGGGGAGCCTCCGACCGCGGCCAGCTTCACGCTGCTCGCGCCCCGTGCCGACCCGGCGACGCTGGGCCGACTGGCGAGGGATCTACGGGCGATGGCCACCCATGTGGCCGCCAGCCTCGGGGTTGCTCCGGCTCCGGTGGCGGGGCCGATGATGGGCGGGGCGGCGTGATCGAGGCCGCCGGATCGGTGCGCCTCGGCCGACGCCGGCTGGGGCGGCGCGGCCCCGAGGTCACCCGACTCGGCCTGGGGTGCGCGCCGCTGGGCAACCTCTACACCGCGGTCGACGACGACGGCGCCACTGCGGTGGTCGATGCTGCCTGGGACGCGGGCATCCGCTACTTCGACACGGCCCCGCTCTACGGCCACGGGCTGTCCGAGCGACGGCTGGGTCGAGCGTTGGCCGGACGGCCCCGCGGCGACTACGTGCTCAGCACGAAGGTCGGCCGGCTCCTGCGGCCCGCCACCGAGCCGGGGGGATCCATCTTCGACCTCCCCGCCGGCGATCCGGCGTCGCACCTGGCGCCGGTGTTCGACTTCTCGGCCGACGGCGTGCGCCGCTCCGTGGAGGAGAGCCTCGTCCGGCTCGGCACCGATCGCATCGACGTGGCGCTCGTCCACGACCCCGACGACCACGAGCAGCAGGCGCGGCACGAGGCGTTCCCGGCCCTCCTCCGCCTCCGCGACGAGGGCGTGATCGGGGCGGTGGGCGCCGGCATGAACCAGTGGCAGATGCTCGACCGGTTCGTGCAGCAGGTCGATCTCGACCTGGTGCTGCTGGCCGGTCGAGCCACCCTGCTCGATCGATCGGGGACCGAGGTGCTGCTGCCCCGATGCGAGGAAGCAGGGGTGGGCGTGGTGCTGGGCGGCGTGTTCAACAGCGGCGTGCTGGCTGCGCCCGGACCCGACGCCACCTACGAGTACGGCGCCGTCCCCGACGACGTGGCCGAGCGGGTCGCTCGACTCGACGCCGCCTGCGGCGCGGCCGGGGTGCCGCTGGCCGCCGCCGCGCTCCAGTGGGCCCTGAGGCAGCCGGCCGTCTCGGCCGTGGTGGTCGGCATCCGGTCGCCCGAGGAGCTGGCCGCCGACGTGGCCGGCGCCACCGCCACCGTGCCCGACGCCCTCTGGGCCGAGCTGGAGCTGATCCGATGACCGAGATGTCCGCCGTGACCGACCACGCCGCCGACCCGATCCTGCTGACCTCCGCCCAGGTGGCCACGTTCGTCGCCCGGGGCTTCCTGGCCTTTCCCGCCGTCATCCCCGATGCGATGAACGAGCGGGCCGCGGCCGAGCTCGAGGCGATCGTCGCGACGTGGGGCACCGAGGCCCGCGTCGCCGCCCCGGGCTCCGGCGAGCCGCTCGACGCCGTCTACCCGCCGCCGTCGGCGATCGGCGAGGTGCTGCGGTCGCCCGTGGTCGCCGGCGCGATCCGGTCGCTGGCCGGCGAGGCGCCGGTGTTCGACCACGACTTCGTGCACCTGCGCCCGGCGCACGACCCCTTCCAGCAGCACCTCCACAGCGACGCGATGGTCGACCCGTTGACCCCGTTCGACATCCAGGTCTTCTACTTCCCCCACGAGGTGGCTCCCGACGGCGGGGGCACGGGGTTCGTGCCCGGCACCCACCTGCGCCGGGTCCACGAGACCGACATCGGCCGCTACACCCACCTGCTGGGCGAGCGGCAGTGGACCGGGCCGGCCGGGTCGATCCTCGTGTTCCACCACGGCATGTGGCACCGCGGCATGGCCAACCCGGGTGACCGGCCGCGGCTCATGTACAAGATCCGGCTGAACCCGACCACGACGCAGGTCCGCCAGTGGGACACCAGCGACCTCGTGGCCCTCGACAGCGGTCCCGGCGACCACATCTTCGCCCGGTTCCGCATGGACTCGATCGCCGGCCTGCTGCGCCACCGCGAGCGGTGGATGGGTGAGGCCGACTTCCGGCTCGAGCTGCGCAACCGGGCCCGGCTGTGGCGCTACCTCACCGGCGACGACCAGTTCGACGTCGACTGGTACCTCACCCGCCAGGAGCTGCGGGCGGAGCTGGCATGAACCCCGACACCCATCGCCAGCAGGTGCTGTTCCTGTGGCTGGAGGACTCGAACCTCGACGGCCGCGTCGTCGGGTGGTCGTTCCACGACGGCGCCGGACGCGACGCCGACCTCGAGGGCGCTCCGCCCTACGGCACCGGAACCGAGGCTCTGCGGGCGGGCTGGCGCCTGCTGCAGGTGTCGCCGGTGCCGACCCGCCAAGCCGGAGCCGAGTTCGTCACCGGACCGCTCGCCCACGAGGTCGTCCTGGAGCGCATCGTCCCGCTCTGACCTAGACAATGGCAGCACCACGGCTCTGAAGGACCGGCCTCACGGATTCCGAGAGGCGGAGCCTTCAGACGTGGTGGTCGGGGTTCGGATCGACTCGGAGGATCGCATGGGACTGCAAGGCACGGGCATCTGGTCGGGGCACCTGCGCTACGGCGACGCGGGCGCGATCGCCGACGCGGCGGCGGAGGTCGACGCGCTCGGCTACACCGCGATCTGGATCCCCGACGTGGGCGGCGACGTCCTCGGCTCGATCGAGCTGCTGCTCGGCGCCACGTCGGGCACCGGCGTGGCCACCGGCATCCTCAACATCTGGATGCACGAGCCGGCCGACGTCGCCGCCCGGCGATCCGGCTGGACCGACGACTGGAAGGACCGGTTCATGCTCGGCCTGGGGGCGAGCCACGCGCCGCTCATCGACAGCGGGCAGCCGGGTCGCTACACGAAGCCCTACTCGAAGATGGTCGAGTACCTCGACGGGCTCGACGGCGCGGCCGAGCCGTTCCCGGCGGAGTCGCGCGTGCTCGCCGCGCTCCGCCCGAAGATGCTCGGCCTGGCCCGCGACCGCACGGCCGGGGCCCATCCGTACTTCGTGCCGGTCGAGCACGTCGCGAAGGCGCGCCAGATCCTGGGCCCCGACCCGACGATCGCCGTCGAGCTGGCTGTGGTGCTCGACCGCGACCCGTCGTCCGCTCGCGCGACGGCCCGGCGCCACACCGCGATCTACGTGACCCTGCCGAACTACACGAACAACCTGCGCGACCTCGGCTTCGGCGACGACGACTTCGCCGATGCCGGCAGCGACCGGCTGGTCGACGCGATCGTGGCCTGGGGCGACGAGGACACGATCGTCCGTCGGGTGGGGGAGCTGCGCGACGCCGGCGCGGACCACGTCTGCATCCAGGTCATCCGTCCGGACGACGAGATCCCGCTGGCGGACTGGCGCGCGCTCGCGCCCGCGCTGCTCGGTCCCTGACCCCCGGCGGTCCGTGCTAGGCATGTGCTCAGCACGTCGGGACGGCGGGTCCGGGGAGGATGCCGCGGCCGACCGAAGGGGAGGATCTGATCGCATGCGCGCACGTCAAGGGGAGACCGCCGATGACCGTCCGAGTGGTGCAGTGGACGACGGGGAACGTGGGTCAGCGGTCCGTGCGGGCCGTGGTCGACAACCCCGATCTCGAGCTGGTCGGCTGCTACGCCTGGTCGCCCGACAAGGTCGGCCGCGACGTCGGGGAGCTCTGCGGCATCGACCCGGTCGGCGTGGCCGCCACGAACGACATCGACGCGCTGCTGGCGCCTGCGGCCCGACTGCGTCATCTACAACCCGATGTGGCAGGACCCGTCCGAGCTCGTCCGCATCCTCGAATCGGGCGCCAACGTCGTCAGCACCGCGGCCTTCATCAACGGCCGGGGTCTCGGCGCCGACCGCGACCGCATCGCGGACGCGTGCGAGCGGGGCGGCTCGTCGATGTTCGGCTCCGGGATCAGCCCGGGCTTCGTCGAGCTGCTCGGCCTGGCCACCGCCGGCATCTGCGACCGGATCGACAAGATCACGATCGACGAGGGCTCCGACACCACGCTCTACGACTCCCCGGCCACCGAGCTCCCATGCGGGTTCGGTCGGCCGATCGACGACCCCGAGCTGCCGGGCATGGCGGCCGACGGCACCGCGGTGTTCGGCGAGGCGGTGGCGCTGGTCGCCGACGCGCTCGGCGTCGAGCTCGACGAGATCGTGTGCGAGGCCGAGTACGCGGCGACCACCGAGGACGTCGTCATGGACTCGTGGACCATCGACGCGGGCTGCGTGGCCGGCGTCGCCGCCAGCTGGCAGGGGCGGATCGGTGGAAGCACCGTCGTCGAGCTGAACGTGCGGTGGAAGAAGGGTCAGACCCTCGATCGCGACTGGCCGATCGAGGAGGGCCACGTCATCCGGGTCGACGGGCTGCCCACCGTGCGGGTGAAGGTCGAGTACCTGCCGCCGCCGGACTTCGAGGCCACCACGTTCGCCGAGTTCATGGTGCTCGGGATGATCATGACCGCCATGCCGGCCGTCAACGCCATCCCCCGCGTCGTCGCCGCCCCGCCCGGCATCATCACCTACGCCGACATCCCGCTGCCGCTGCCCCGGGGCGTCGTGCCCGCCGCACGCGCCGGACGCACCTGATCTGGCCTGATCCGACCTGGCCGATCCGAGGTGGCCTGACGCCGCCGTCGGGACCTTGCCGGGCCGGCCGGCCCGGTGCTAAGCAATCGCCCAGCCGATGCTGTGCAGGCGCACAGCATCTCACCGAGGGAGCCACGCCGTGAGCGACTGGACCACGATCGACTACTTCACCGACGAGTCCCTGGTCGAGGACCCGTACCCCTACCTCGACGAGCTGCGCTCGGAGTGCCCGGTGCTGCCGCTGCCCCACCTCGGCGTCGTCGCGGTCACGGGCTACGAGGAGGCGTGGGAGATCTACAAGGACACCGACACGTTCTCGTCGTGCAACTCGGTGATCGGCCCGTACGCCACGTTCCCCGTGCCGCTCGAGGGCGACGACGTCAGCGACATCGTCGCCGAGTACCGCGACCAGCTGCCGATGTACGAGCACATGGTCACGATGGACCCGCCGGACCACACCCGCGAGCGGGCCATCCTGATGCGGCTGCTCACGCCCCGGCGCCTGCAGGACAACGAGGCGTTCATGTGGGGCCTCGCCGACCAGCAGCTCGACGAGTTCGTGGCCGACGGGCGATGCGAGTTCATCAGCGCCTACGCCCAGCCCTTCGCCATGCTCGTGGTGGCCGACGTGCTCGGCGTGCCCGAGGAGGACCACCAGCGCTTCCGCGAGGGCTTCGGCCTGGGCAAGACCGTCGGCGAGGTCGGCGCCGGTGCCGAGGGCAGCGTCGGCGAGAACCCGCTGTCGTGGCTCGACGCCGAGTTCGCCGAGTACATCGAGGACCGTCGGCGCGAGCCCCGGGAGGACGTGCTCACCAAGCTGGCGCTGGCGACCTACCCGGACGGCTCGATGCCGGAGGTGATCAACGTCGTGCGCACGGCGACGTTCCTGTTCGCCGCCGGCCAGGAGACGACGGCCCGGCTGCTGGCCGCCGCGCTCAAGCACCTGGCCGAGCACCCCGACGCTGCAGGACCAGCTGCGCGCCGATCACCGCCTCATCCCCGACTTCCTCGAGGAGGTGCTGCGGGTCGAGAGCCCGGTGAAGACCGACTTCCGCCTGACCAAGCGATCGACCAACGTCGCCGGCGTCGACATCAAGGCCGGCACGCCGGTGATGCTGCTCAACGGGGCCGCCAACCGCGACCCCCGCCGGTTCGAGTGCCCGCACGAGTTCCGCATCGACCGACCCAACGCCCAGGCGCACATGGCGTTCGGGCGGGGCGCCCACTCCTGCCCGGGCGGCCCGCTCGCCCGGGTCGAGGGCCGGGTCAGCCTCGAGCGCATCCTCGACCGCATGCACGACATCCGCCTGTCCGAGGAGCACCACGGCCCGGCCGGGGCGCGCCGGTTCGACTACGAGCCGACGTGGATCCTGCGCGGCCTCACGAAGGTGCACCTCGAGTTCGACCCGGTGGACGCGCCTCCGCACGCGGAGGCCGGGCGATGAGCCGCGTCGCCGTCGTCACCGGCGGTGCCTCCGGCATCGGCCTCGGCGTGGCCCGACGGTTCGTGGCCGACGGCCACCGGGTGGCGATCTTCGATCGCGACGGCGCGGCGGCCAAGGCCGCGGCCGACGAGCTCACCGCCGCCGGCGGCACGGCGCTGGCGGTCGAGGTCGACGTGGCCGACTGGGCGTCGGTCGATGCCGGGTTCGACGAGGTCCGCACCGCACTGGGGCCGGTCGAGATCCTCGTGACCAGCGCGGGCATCGAGTCGTTCGACGACCTGCTCTCGATCACCCCCGAGGTCTGGGACCGCATCATCGCGGTGAACCTGACCGGCACGTTCACCTGCGTGCACGCCGCGGTGGCCGACATGGTCGCCGCCGGCTGGGGCCGCATCGTCACGATCTCGTCGTCGAGCGCCCAGTCGGGTGCGCCGCGGATGGCGCACTACGCGGCGTCGAAGGGCGGGGTCATCGGCCTGACCAAGGCGCTGGCCGTCGAGCTGGCCCGCAGCGGCATCACCGTCAACACGATCCCGCCGAGCCTGGTCGACACGCCGATGGTCGACAAGGCCGTCGCGGCCGGCGACTTCCCCGGCGTCGACATCGTCGGCTCCGATGATCCCGCTCGGCCGGGCCGGCACGCCCGACGACATCGCCGGCGCCTGCTCGTTCCTGTGCTCCGACGACGGCAGCTACATCACCGGCCAGGTCATCGGCGTCAACGGCGGGATGTACATCTGATCTGCGTCGTGCACCGCGTCGGCGGCGCCTGCCGGCCTGATCGGCCGGGGCATCGGCATGGCATGGTGTCCGCGTGACGACCGCCCCCTCACCCCGCCGCATCGGGTCCGAGGACTCCAAGACCCGCGCCCAGCTGCTCGACGCGGCCGAGCAGCTGCTGCTGGACGAGGGCTACGCGGCGGTGACGTCTCGGCGGGTCGCGGCCAAGGCCGGACTCAAGCCGCAGCTCGTCCACTACTACTTCCGCACGATGGACGACCTGTTCCTGGAGGTGTTCCGACGTCGGGCCGAGGAGAACGTGGTCCGCATCGAGCGGGCGGTGGCCGCCGACGGCTCGTTGCACGCGCTGTGGCAGCTCAACGCCGAGCTCCGCGGGGCCGCGTTCAACATCGAGTTCGTGGCGCTGGCCAACCACCGCAAGGCGATCCGGGCCGAGATCGCCCGCTACGCCGAGCGGTTCCGGGCCGCGCAGCTCGAGGCCCTGACCGACCGCGCTCCAGGCGCGCGGCGTCAGCGAGGAGCAGATGCCCCCGATCGCGGCCCTGCTCCTCATGACCGGCCTCACCCAGGTGCTGACGCTCGAGGAGGCGCTCGGCGTCACCGCCGGTCACGACACCACCATCGCGTTCATCGAGGACGCGATCGCCCGGCTCGAGCCGTCGCCCTAGCAACCGTCGACCGGTCGGCCCCTACCGGACCGACCCCACCCACGAGCGAGGACCACATGACGACCGCCGTCATCACCGGAGCCGCCAGCGGCATGGGCCGCGCCTGCGTCGACGAGCTGCGCGACCTCGCCGACGTCATCGTCGCCGTCGACCTGACCGCGCCGTCGATCGACGGGACCGTCGGCGTGGCGTGCGACATCGCCGACCCGGCGGACGTGGCCGCGCTGGTCGAGGAGGTCCGGGGCCACGGGCCGCTGCGGGCGCTGGTGCACGCGGCCGGCATCTCGCCCACCATGGGCGATGCCCGCCGGGTGTTCGAGGTCGACCTCCTCGGCACGCATCTCCTCCTCGAGGCGTTCGAGGGCCTGGTCGTGCCGGGCTCCGCGGCGGTGTGCTTCTCGTCGTCGGCCGCCTACCAGATCGCGCCGTTCGCCCAGCCCGAGTGGGACGACCTGATCGACGATCCCGGGGCCGACGACTTCCTCGACCGGGCGACCAGCGTCATCACCGACAGCGGGCTCGCCTACGGGCTGGCCAAGCGCGGCGTGATCCGGGCCGCCGGTCGTGCCGCGCTGCGGTGGGGTCCGCTCGGGGGACGGGTCAACTCGCTGGCTCCCGGCCTGATCGACACGCCGATGGGCCGCCAGGAGCTCGAGCACCAGCCGATGATGCAGGGGATGCTGGCCGGCACGCCGCTCGGTCGGCTCGGCGAGCCGACCGAGGTCGCCGCCGCAGTGGGCTACCTCGTGTCGGACGCGGCGTCGTTCGTCTCCGGCATCGACCTGCTCGTCGACGGCGGGATGGTGCGGGGCCAGGGCCTCTGACGGCCGTCGGTCGGATCCGCCCCGCGGTGATCAGGCGAGCTCGACGTGGTCGTCGTCGTCGGCGTCGCGGTACCGGTCGGCCGCGATCTGCTGCACCGCGAGCGTCTCGGCCGCGGTCTGGCACTCGAGGAAGTAGCGGCCTTCGATGGCCAGGCCCTCGTCGAGCGGGACCTTCATGCCGTCGAGCAGCGCCCGCTTGGCCGCGACGACCGCGTGCCGGGGCTGGTCGGCGATGCGCCGGGCCCACTCCACCGCGGCGTCGACGAAGCCCTCGTCGGGCAGCACCGCCTCGACGAGGCCGATGCGCTCGGCCTCGTCGGCCTGGATGACCCGTCCGGAGAGGACCAGCTCCGCGGCTCGGCCCGCGCCGATCAGGCGGGGGAGCCGCTGGGTCCCGCCGGCACCCGGGATGATGCCGACCACCACCTCGGGCTGGCCGAAGTGGGCCGACGCGGCGGCGACCCGCAGCGTGCAGGCCAGCGACAGCTCGCAGCCGCCGCCCCAGGCCTGGCCGTTGATCGCGGCGACGACGGGCTGGGGCATGGCGTCGAGCAGCGCGAACGTCCGCGGCCAGCTCCCCGGATCGCCCTCGATCGGCTCGCCCCGACCCAGCCGGAGGAGGTCGTCGAGGTCGGCGTGCGCGACGAAGTAGCCGGGCACGCCGCCGGTGATCACCACGACGTGCACCGACTCGTCGGTCGCCAGCCGCCGAGCACCGCTTCGAGCTCGGTCATGGCCGCCATCGACATGAGGTTGCGCGGCGGGCGGGTGAAGGTGACGAGAGCGATCGATCCCCGGTGCTCCACTGCGAAGTAGGCCATGGCGCGGGACCGTACTCCCGGAGGTCCTGACGGCGCCGCGGTGCTCAGGCGGACGTCGGGTCGGGCTCGGGTTCGCCTGCCGGGTCGGGTACGACCTCGGCGCCGCCCCACTCGCTCTCGGCGACCATCTCCGCCTCGGGCGGGATGTTGGGCACGAGCAGCGACAGCAGCGCGCCGATGGTGACGACCACGCCGGCGAACGCGACCGCCGGCTTGGACGCGTCGGCCACCGCGTCGCTGACCACCGCGCTGACCTGGGCGACCATCTCGGGCGGCGCGTCGGACGGCGGCGCCGCCCCGCCGCCGATGCCGTCGCTCACCCCGGCCACGATCTCCTGGCGGGCCTGTTCGGGCAGGCCGGGCACCTTGAGCAGCCCGTCGGCCACGTTGGTGGTGGCCTGGGCCACGAAGATGGCGCCGATCAGCGCGATGCCGAGCGCGGTGCCGACCTGGCGGACCATGCCCGCCGCGCCCGAGGCCGAGCCCGCCTTCTGCGGCGGGATGTCGCTGAGCACGACGTTGGTGAGCTGGCTGGTGGCGAAGCCGATGCCGATGCCGTGCAGCATCAGGCCGGGCAGCAGCTGCCAGAACGTCGTGTGGGGCGAGAACGCGAGCACGTACCACCAGATGCCGGCCGCCTCGAAGGCCAGGCCGACGGTGATCACGTACTTCGGGCCGAAGCGGTGGCTGAGCCGTCCGCCGATGCCGCCGCCGACGAACGCCATGGCCCCGGCCGGCAGCAGCCACGTGCCCGCCTGCACCGCGCTGAGGTGCAGGCCGGCCTGCAGGAAGATCGGCAGCACGAAGAACGCGCCGAACTCGCCCATGGCCAGCACGGTCGTGTTGATCAGGCCGTAGCGGAAGCCGCGGTGCACGAGGTCGCGGAAGTCGAACACCACCGGTCGGCCGCGCTCGGCCCGGCGCATCTCGACGAGCACGAACGCGGCGAGGAACACGCACCGACGCGGCCAGGGCCACCGGCACGATCGACACGGCGTGGATCGGCCAGTCCCAGCCGCCGATGGACTGGTCGCCGATGGGTCGCCACCAGCCGTAGCGCCCGGCCTCGATGATCCCGAAGACCAGCGAGGCCAGGCCCAGGGTCACCAGGGGCACACCGGCCAGGTCGATGCCCGCTGGCCCGCTCGTCGCGCGACTCGTGCACGTAGAAGATGGCGGCGATGATCGCCACCGGGGCGACGACCACGTTGATCCGGAACGCCCATCGCCACGAGTAGTAGGTGGTGAGGATGCCGCCGACCCACGGCCCGAGCGCGCCGGCGCCGCCGGCCACCGCGCCCCACACCGCGAACGCCATGCCCCGCTCGCGCCCCTTGAACGTGGCCGAGATGATCGACAGCGTCGCCGGCAGCATGGCGGCCGCGCCGATGCCCTCGAGCAGCGACTCGCCGATGAACAGCTGCGTCACCGACTGCGACAGCGAGGCGATCAGCGAGCCGATGGCGAACAGCGTCGCCCCGAAGAAGAAGAGCCGGCGGCGACCGAAGATGTCGCCGAGCCGGCCGAAGCTGATCAGCAGCGAGGCGAACACCAGCGAGTAGCCGGAGATCACCCACTGCAGGGCCGAGACCGTGGTGTTGAACTCGCGGATGATCGTCGGGACGGCGACGTTCAGGATCGTGTTGTCGAGCACGATGATGAACAGCGAGCTCGACAGGATGACGAGGGCGATCCACCGCTTCGGGTCGGTCGGCCCGGCGGTGTCGGCGCCCCAGGCGCCGGCCGGCGCGGTGGTGTCGGACATGGCTTCGGGAGCGTATTGCGACCGCGCACCCGGGCGGGTGCGCTCAGGACAGCTGCGGTCAGGCAGCTGCGGTCAGGCGGTGCGGTCAGGCGGCTGCGGTCAGGTGCGCCCGGCGTCGAGGTGCACGGCGGTCGACCCGGCGATCGGCATCGGGTCCATGCCGAGCTTGTGGTGGTCCCACGAGCGGACGCGGGCCGCGTCGACCCGCACGGCGATGCGCTTGTTGAGCATGAACTCGACGAGCGGCTTGACCTCTTCGCTGTAGGGGCCGTTGTAGCGCTCCCACACGTTGACGCCGACCTGCCAGATGGCGTCGGGGTCCTCGACGATCTCCGCCGTGCCCTCGATCGAGATGCCCCGGAGCGTGTCGTAGGTCAGGCCGTCCTCGATCGAGCACGTGATCCGGTTGTCGCGGCGCAGGTTGACGGCCTTCTGCGATCGGGCCTTCGTCTCGAACCAGATCTGCCCGTCGATCACGGCGTACCACATGGCCACGAGGTGCGGCTGCCCGGTGGCGCCGATCGTGGCCATCGTCGCGGTGCGGCTGCGGGCGATGTAGTCGGCGATCTCGTCGTCGCTCATGGTGATCTGTGACCGTTGGTTGGTACCCATGACCGGGTCCCCTCTCGTCGTGGGAAGCCCTGACCCTACGTGTCCCGGCGACGCTCCCACGCGTCCGGGCGGCACGCTCTAGGTTCTCCTTCGTGGACGACAGGGAGCAGGCGATCGCCGCGTGCCGTGCCGGCGCCGACATCGTCCGGTCGAGGTGCACTTCGCGGCCGGGCTGGCGATCTGCGCCGGCGCGGGCTGCACGGTCACGAACCTCGGGGGCGGTCCCATCCACACCGACGTCGGCGGCCTGATCGCGGCGGCCGACGCCGAGACGCACGCGACGCTGCTCGAACTGATCACCCGATCGCTCGACCAGGGGGAGCCATGACCGAGTTCACCGAGATCACCTACGAGACCGTCGGCCACGTCGGGCTGATCACCATCGACCGGCCCGAGGCCCGCAACGCGCTCACCTACACCACCTACGCGGAGCTGGCCGAGGCCGTCGACTCGACCGAGGCGCGCTGCCTGGTGATCACCGGCGTCCGACCCCGCGTTCTGCTCGGGCGACGACGTCAAGCAGATCCTGGCGAACGCCGGCCCAGAGATGTCCTCGGGCCTGCGCGCCGAGCCGCGCCTGACGCCGACCGCGGGGTCGCTGCTGCGGACCCGGGTGCCGGTGATCGCGGCGGTGAACGGCGCGGCGGTCGGCTGGGGCATGGAGCTGGCGGTCATGGCCGACATCCGCATCGCCTCCGACCGGGCCCGCTTCGGTGAGCTGTTCGTGAAGCGCGGCCTCAACTGCGACGTGGCCGGTCTCGGTCGCCTCGCCCAGCTCGTCGGGCGGGAGACCGCGGCCGAGCTGCTGTTCACCGGTCGGATCATCGACGCGGCCACCGCGGCCGACCTGCACCTGGTGTCACGGGTCGTGCCCCACGACGAGCTGCTCCCGACGGCCATGGCGCTGGCCGAGGAGATCGCGGCCAACCCGCCGCTCGCGGTGCAGCGGCTCAAGGAGGGCCTGGCGCTCGCCCTCGACCCCGACTGGGACGAGCTCGGCCGCTGGGTCTCGGCGTCGCTCGCCGAGCTGTTCCTCACCGAGGACCACCGTGAGGGCGTGGCCGCGTTCCTGGAGAAGCGCGACCCCACCTACGTCGGGCGCTGATCGCGCGAGCCCTCGACGGCTCGGTTGAGCCGCAGCCGGAACCTGGCCATTCTTGTGCCCGACCTGGCCCCGGTGGCCGGTCACCACGACGACCGGGGAGACGAAGACGATGACCGCAGGCCACGCACCGCATCGGATCAGGCATGCGTTCGGGGGAGCGTTGCTGGTGCTCGCGCTGGCCGCCGCGCTCACGGTCGTGGCCGGCTCGCGAGTCGGCTCCGGCATCGGCCAGGTCATCCCGGCCGCGGCGGCGTCGACGGGAGCCGTGCCGTCGGCCGGATGCGGCGTGAGCACCGCCGGGCCCGAGACCGAGATCCACCACGACATCGAGGTCGACGGGTTGGCCCGGTGGTACCTGCGGACGACGCCCTCGGCCCACGACGGCACGACGCCCATCCCCCTGGTGCTCGACTTCCACGGCCTGGCCGAGGGGGCCCAGATCCACACGCTGATGAGCGCGTTCAGCCCGGTCGCCGAGCGTGAGGGCTTCGCGGTCGCCTTCCCGCAGGGGCGGTTCAACCCGGTGCGGTGGGACGCCGACGTCACCGCCGACCCGAACCTCGACCTCGACTTCGTGCACGCGATGCTCGACCAGATCGAGTCGGACCTCTGCATCGACCTGTCCCGTGTCTACGCGTCGGGCCTGTCCTACGGCGCGTTCTTCACGTCGCTCCTGGCCTGCAAGATGTCGGACCGCTTCGCCGCGGTGGCACCCGGTCGCCGGGATCCTGGCCGACACGCCGTGCCCGTCGACCCGGCCGGTGCCGGTGATCACGTTCCACGGCACGGCCGATCCGATCCTGCCGTTCAACCTCGGCGATGGGCCGGTCGACCTGGACGGCGCCGGGTTCCCGGCCAACGTCGCGAGCTGGGCCGGCGCGCAACGGCTGCGACCCCGACGCCACCGACACCGACGTGACCGACGAGGTCATCCACCGGGTGTACGACTGCCCGGCCGGTGCCGACGTCGAGTTCTACATCGTGCTCGGGGGCGGCCACGCCTGGCCCGGCAGCACCTTCAGCCAGGCGATCGCGTCGGTGGTCGGCTACACGACCATGGACATCAGCGCCACGGAGCTGGCCTGGTCCTTCTTCCAGCGGTTCCAGCTCCCCTGCGGCGACACCGACTCGTGCCCGGGCCCGACGTCGAGCAGCTCGACCACCCGACCGTCGCGAGCCCCACGACGACCGATGCTGCCGACCCGTCACCCGTGGCCGAGGCCGTGGCGGTGACGCCCGTGCTCGCCGGCTGAGGATCGGCACCGCTCTAGCGATCGGGCACGACGCGACTGCGTGCCACGGCGGCGACGGCGCCGCCGAGCGCGAGGCAGAGGGGCGAGTAGAGCCTGAGGTTCCAGCGGCGGAACGCCGGAGTGGTCGGGACGAGGTCGACGGCCGACACCACGAGTCCGCCCGTGCCCCGGGCGAGCAGGACCGACGCGACGACCCCGGTCCCGACCCGGACCGGCCAGGAGGAGCGGCCACCGGGGACCGGCACGAGACCGGCGCGGGCCGCGGTGAGGCCGGCCGCTCCGGTGAGCAGGACGGCCACGGCCCAGCTCGCCCGGGCGTCGGGGAAGCCCCCGTCGGCTCGGGAGGCCCGCCGGCCGACCACCAGATCGGCCAGCTGCTGGCGGTCGGCTGCGGGCCAGGTCGAACCACGGGCCCACGCGGCGTGCAGCACCGCCACGGCACCGAGCCCGCCGACGGCGAGTCGCTCCGACCGCTCGTGGTCCCGATGGCGTCGGTCCGATCCGATCGACGCATGGCCGCACGGTAGGCACCGGCCACGAGGATCGCAGCCGGTGCGGAGGTCAGGCGGTCCAGCGGGTGTGGAACGACTCGGCCAGCACCCGACCCTCAGGGTCGCGGATCGTGCCGTGCTCGAGGGCCAGGCCGTCGGTGCTCTGGTCGGCGTGGAAGACGCCGGTGAGCCACGTCGGCCGGCGGGAGCAGGTCGAGCGTGCGGTGCACGTGCACCGTGTAGTCGATGCTCACGCCGCCGGTGGGTGGGTCGTTGCGGGTGAACGGCGACGGCGGGAACCAGTCGAGGATCATCACGAGCCACGCCGTGTCGATCGGACGGGGCTCGAGCGGCCGGACGTAGCCTCCGACCCGGGCGACCGGACCGTGGCTGAACGGGGTGAAGGCCGGGTCGAGCACGGCCGTGGCCTGCTCGAAGTGGCGCACGCCCTCCGGCGGCGCCAGCGGCAGGCACTCCTCGAGCGGCGGCAGAGTGACGGGCGACGGCGTCTCCCACCGCTCGCCGTCGACGTCGACCACCGCGGTGACGCGGCTCGTGACCAGTGTGCGGCCGTCCTGGGTCAGGGTGACGGCGAAGGTGCTGAGCGACCGGCCGGTCCGCACGACGTCGACGGCGACCTCGGCCGGCCCGACGCGACCCGGGCGCAGGAAGCTCGTGGTGATGGTGCGCACCGAGCGGCCCTCGGCGACCAGCTCGACTGCTCGCGTGGAGACCGCGGCCATGTAGCCGCCGTGGATCCCGATGAGCGAGCTCCAGGACGGATCGAGATCGATCTCGAACAGCCGGGGCCCGTCGACGGGACCGGCGGGGATCGGCCGCAGCGTGGTGGTCTGGTCGAAGCGGGTCATGTCGGGGATCCCATCGATGGCGGGCGATCGTCCCCGCATCTTGCCCACTGTTGATACGTTCTCGCAACTTCTTGCTACGGAAAATGTAGCAGATCGGCCTGCGAGGATCGTTAAGGACTTCCTCACAGGTTCCTAACATCTTCGGGTCAGGGTGATCGGCGTCGTCGGGTCGGCGTCGTCTCCGTCGTCCCCGTGCGACTCCTGTCTCGCTCTCGGAGGTCCTCCATGCGAAAGCTCCTCGTCGGATCGGCGCTCGTCGCCGCCATCGGCATCGGATCGCTCGGGGTGGCTGCCCTCAACCCGGTCGGCGCCGTCAGCGCGGCCGTGACCGGGCACACCAAGGGCGCCGACAAGGCCGGGCCGCTCAGCGATGCGCTCGACGAGCTGGTGGGCAACGGCACCATCACCCAGGATCAGGCCAACGCGGTCGAGGGCAGCGTGCAGGCCAAGCGCCAGGAGGCATGGGCCAAGCGGCCGCACCTCGGCAAGAAGCTGGTCGAGGGCATCGCCAACGACCTCGGCATGGCGCCCAAGGACCTGATGACCGAGCTGCGCAGCGGCAAGTCCATCGCCGACGTCGCCACCGAGAAGGGCGTCGACCCGCAGAAGATCGTCGGTGACGTCGTCGGCGCCATCGACGGCAAGATCGACAAGCGGGTCGCTGACAAGAAGCTCGACCAGGCCCGGGCCGACGCCATGAAGGGGAACCTGCAGCAACGGGTCACCGACTTCGTGAACAAGGTGTGGGGCCAGGCGGGAGCCAAGGCGAAGGCCGATCAGGCCCCGCCGTCGACCGAGGCGCCGTCCACGACCGAGGCGCCGTCGACGACCGACACCACGGCGGCACCCTCCACCACGGACACGACCGCGGCGCCGTCGACCACCGACAGCACGGGTGGCTCGGCCCCGACGTCGCCCGGCACCACCACCGGCGGCTGAGCCCGCCCGGTCCTCCCTTCGCCCGATCGGCCCAACCGATCGACGAGAACGCACCGCCCGCCGGCTCTCCGCCTGGTGGGCGGTGCCGCGTCGCCACCCCGGCCGCCAGCAGTGGGGCCCGAGCCGGTCAGGCCTGGCCGTAGAAGACGCGCTCGACCACCGTGCGGGCCCGCCGGGTGACCCGCCGGTAGCGCTCGCGGAGCCCGGCGGGGGTGAGGTCGAGCGAGCGGGCCAGCCACAGCAGCTCCTCGGGTCGGCTCGGCAGCGCGTCGCCGGGTGCGCTGTTGACGAGGTACCAGCGGTTCCGGGTCTGCTCGCAGAAGCGGTAGGCCTCGAGCAGCAGCTCGGCGTCGTCGGACGTCGAGGGCGTCGGCGGCCACCAGCCTTCCGATGGCCTGGCCGGTGCCGGTGGCGGCCACGCCGTGCTGGAGCTGCAGCAGCTGGGCCGTGAACTCGATGTCGGACAGCGAGCCGCGGCCGAGCTTGAGGTGGAAGGCCGGGTCCTCGCCGGCCGGCATGCGCTCCCGCTCGATCCGGGCCTTCATGCGACGGATCTCGCGGGCGTCCTCCGCGGTCAGCCCGCTCCAGATGCGCGGGCGCCAGGTCGTCGAGCAGCCGCCGGCCGAGGGCCAGGTCTCCGGCGATCGGCCGGGCCCGCAGCATCGCCTGGCGCTCCCACACCAGCGCGTAGCTTGTCCCAGTAGGAGCGGTAGGCCGTCGAGGCTCCGGGCCACCGATCCCTGCTTGCCCTCGGGTCGCAGCGACGCGTCGATCTCGTAGATGCGTCCGGCCGGCGTCGATCCGCCGACGAACCGCATCAGCGCGGTGGCCACCCGGTCGGCCTCCTCGAGCGCCGTGGCCCCGGCGCCGTCGAACACGAAGATCACGTCGAGGTCGCTGGCGTAGCTCAGCTCGGCTCCGCCGAGGCGGCCCAGGGCCAGCACCGCGAACGGCACCTGGGGCTCGAGCGTGTCGAGGGTGGCCTGCACCGTGGCCTCGGCCAGGGTGCTGAGGTCGCGCCCGACCACGTGCACGTCGGCCGCGCCGAGCAGGTCGCGGGCCGCCACGCCGAAGCGGTTGCGGTCGTTCCAGCGCTGCAGCGCCTCCTGCTTCTCGGATCGGTCGGCCCGCCAGGAGATGGCCTGGTCGGCCGACGACACCAGCTCGTCGCGGGGCCGGGTGGCCAGCCGGTCGGGGTCGGGGCAGGCGCACGACGAGGTCGGGGTTGCGGGCCAGCGTCGTGCCGAGCAGCCGGCTCGTCCCGAGCAGCACGCTGAGGCGCTGCGCCGACTCGGGCGACTCGCGGAACGCCTCGACCAGCGTGGTCTGGCGCTGCGGTCCGGTCAGCAGGTTGCGCAGCTGCAGCAGGCCGAGGTCGGGATCGGGGGAGGCCGACAGCCAGTCGAGCATGAGCGGCAGCATCTGCTGCATGAGCCGGCTCGACCGGTTGAGGCCCCGGGTCAGCTCGCGCACCGCGGCCTGGGTGCGCTTGGCGTCGGTGAACCCGAAGGCCGTCATGCGGGCGACCGCCGCCTCGGGGCTCAGCGCGCCCTCGCCGGTGGCGAACGCCTCGAGCAGCGGCCGGAAGTAGACGCGCTGCTGGATCGACCGCACGCCGAGCCGCCGTCGCCGCAGCTCCGCGTCGAGCTGCTCGGCCGCCGTGCCCGCCGTGGCGTCGCGGTAGCCGAGCACCCGGGCCAGGTGGTCGAGCGAGTCGTGGTCGGTCGGCAGCGCGTGCACCTGCTGCTCGTCGACCATCTGCAGCCGGTGCTCGACGGTGCGCAGCATCCGGTAGGCGTCGGCCAGGCGGGCGGCGTCGTCGGGGTCGACGTAGCCGGCCTCGCCCATCTCGGCGAGGGCCACGAGCGTGGTGGGCGACCGCAGGCCGGCGTCGGCGTGGCCGTGCACGAGCTGGAGCAGCTGCACCGTGAACTCGATGTCGCGGATGCCGCCGGGCCCGAGCTTGAGCTCGCGATCCGACATGCCCCTGGCGGGCGACCAGCTCCTCGGCCCGCGCCTTCATGGCCCGCAGCGAGCGGAGGTCCTCGGTCTCGAACGGGTGGTTCCACAGCCAGCGGGCGGCGGTGGCCTCGAACCGGCGGCCGAGCACGCGGTCGCCGGCGACGGGCCGGGCCTTGAGCAGGGCCTGGAACTCCCACGGCTCGGCCCAGCGGTCCCAGTAGGCCTCGTAGCTCTCGATGGTGCGGACGAGTCGGCCGTCGCGGCCCTCCGGGCGCAGGTTGACGTCGACCCGGAACGACTGCCCGGCCAGGCCCATGACCGTCGCGGGCCGCCGCCTCGAGCGCGTCGGGCGCGCCGTCGCCGACGAACATCAGGTCGATGTCGCTCGAGTAGTTGAGCTCGGCGCCGCCCAGCTTGCCCATCCCGATCACGGCCAGGCCCTCGGCGCCGGCGAGCTCGCAGGCCGAGGCCGACGACGTCGGCGGCCAGCGCCGGCCAGCGCGGCGCCGACCTCGGGCAGGTCGTCGAGCCCGGTGAGGTCGCGCGCCGCGATGCGCAGGTACTCGAGCTGCTTCCACCGGACCAGGCGCTCGGGGTGCGCGTCGTCCACGGGCCGCCGGCGATCGAGGTCGGCCAGCACGTCGAACGGGTCGCCGCCGTCGGCGAGCGGGTCGGACGGAGCAGCGGTGAGCAGCCGGGTGAGCGACCGGCTGGCCGCGATGACCGCCACCACCCGGTCGCCCAGCTCGCGGCTCCTCGACGAGCCGCGCCGCCACGTCCGGCCGGCGTTCGACGAGCTGGTCGACGCCGGCCTTGGCCCGCGACCGGGGCCGCGCTGCGCTCGATCGCGGCGTCGAGCAGCTCGCGTCTCGCTCCAGCAGCCGGCCCGGTCACGCGGCCAGCGTAGGAGCCGTAAGGGGCTTCGTCTCGGGCCGATGGCGACCCGTAGGCTCTCGCCATGGCCAGCCTCCGCGTCGCCCTGGCGCAGCTCAACCTCGTGGTCGGCGACCTCGACGGCAACGCCGAGCACCTGATCGAGTCGATCAAGGCCGCCGAGGCCGACGGCTGCGACCTGGTCGCGTTCCCCGAGCTGCTCGATCACCGGGTACCCGCCGGAGGACCTGCTCCTGAAGCCGGGGTTCGTGGCCGACAACCTCGAGGCGCTCGACCGGGTGGCCGCGGCCACCGGCCGGTGCGCCGCCCTCGTCGGCTTCGTCGACCGCGCGTCGGCGACGGTCCGGCCGGCGATCGCTGTTCAACGCGCTGGCCGTCTGCGCGGAAGGTCGGATCGTCGGCACCTACCGCAAGCGGGAGCTGCCGAACTACGAGGTGTTCGACGAGCGTCGCTACTTCGACGAGGGCTCCGACACGGGCGACCTCTTCCTCATCGGCGGCGTCCGGGTCGGCGCCACGATCTGCGAGGACGCCTGGGTGGCCGACGGTCCGGTGGCCGACGTCGGGCGCAGCGGGGCCGAGCTGATCGTCAACCTCAACGCCTCGCCGTACCACTCGGGCAAGGTCGTCGAGCGGGAGCGCATGCTCGCGGCCCGGGCGACCGAGGCCGGCTGCCCGATCGTGTACGTCAACCTCGTCGGCGGCCAGGACGAGCTGGTCTTCGACGGCGGCTCGATCGTGGTCGACGAGCGACGGCTCGGTGGTGACCCGAGCGCCCCAGTTCGTCGAGACGGTGTTCGTCACCGACGTCGAGGTGCCGCCACGGCCCCGACCCGGCGACGGTGCGGCGGCCCGCGGTCGTCGAGGTGTCCGCCGCGCAGGCGGTGCCGGCGCCCCGAGTGGTCGCGCCCGCCGCGCCCGCCGCTCGGCGACGGACCGCGAGGTGTACGAGGCGCTCGTCCTCGGCACGCGCGACTACGTCACGAAGAACGGGTTCGGCGACGTGGTCATCGGCCTGTCGGGCGGGGTCGACTCGTCGATCGTCGCCACCATCGCGGTCGACGCGCTCGGGGCCGACCGCGTGCACGGCGTGCTCATGCCGTCGCGCTACTCGAGCGACCACTCGATCACCGACGCCGAGCGCCTGGCCGACAACCTCGGCATCGACCGGCGGGTCATCGCCATCGAGCCGGCGTTCACCGCGTTCGGCGAGATGCTGGCGCCCAGCTTCGACGGTCGTGAGCCGGACCTCACCGAGGAGAACCTCCAGTCGCGCATCCGGGGCGTGACCCTGATGGCGCTGTCGAACAAGTTCGGCTGGCTCGTGCTCACCACCGGCAACAAGAGCGAGAGCGCCGTCGGCTACAGCACCCTCTACGGCGACACCGCCGGCGGCTTCGCGGTGATCAAGGACGTGCCCAAGCTGCTGGTCTACCGGCTCTGCCGCGACCGCAACGACCGCGCCGGCCGCGAGCTCATCCCCGAGGACGTCCTCACCAAGCCGCCGTCGGCCGAGCTGCGCCCCGACCAGCGCGACGACCAGAGCCTCCCTCCGTACGAGGAGCTCGATCCCGATCATCGAGGCCTACGTCGAGCAGGACCGCACGGCCGGCGAGCTCGTCGAGGCCGGCTTCGACCCGGCCCTCGTGCAGCGGATCGTCCGCCTGATCGACCTGTCCGAGTACAAGCGCCGCCAGACCCCGCCCGGCGTGCGGATCACCACCAAGGCCTTCGGCAAGGACCGCCGCCTCCCCATCACCAACCGCTACCGCGCCTGACCCCCGCCCGACCCGAACTGGTGGCCCAGACGGGCGCCAGGGGCACCGCGATGGCTACCAGTTCGGTGAAGTCGAGCGATCTCGGGACGGTCGGTACGCTCGGCGGCCATGCCCGAGCCGAGAGTGTTCCGCCAGAGCCGCTTCACGACGCCGCCGGGAGGCTGCGAGCTCGTGCTGGTGCGCCACGGCGAGTCCGAGCCGCTGGTCGAGGGCAGCTCGTTCCCGCTGGTCGACGGCCACGGCGACCCGGCGCTGGCGCCTGAGGGTCGGGCCCAGGCCGAGCTGGTCGGCGAGCGCCTGAGCACCGAGCCGATCGAGGCCATCTACGTCACGACGCTGCGGCGCACCCAAGAGACGGCGGCGCCGCTGGCCGCCCGCCTCGGGCTGACGCCGATCGTCGAGGCCGACCTCCGAGAGGTGCACCTCGGCGACTGGGAGGGCGAGCTGTTCCGCCAGAAGGTCGCGGACGGCGATCCCATCGTCGTGCAGATGTTCACCGAGCAGCGGTGGGACGCCATCCCCGGGGCCGAGAAGGCCGAGGTGTTCGGGGCCCGGGTGAAGGCCGGCATCGACCGGATCGCCGCGGCCCATCCTGACCAGCGGGTGCGCGGTCGTCGTGCACGGCGGCGTGATCGGCGAGGTGCTGGCCCAGGCCACCGGGTCGCGGCCGTGGGCCTTCGTCGGCGCGGACAACGCCTCCATCTCCCGACTCGTGGTCACCCCCGACCGCTGGGTGCTCCGCGGGTTCAACGACACGGTCCACCTCGGCCCGGTCTAGGGATCAGCGGCGGATGCAGGTGTAGCTGCCGTAGACGCGGCGGCGGAAGGCCACGTCCACCACGTCGAGGCCGGCCCGGTCGAGCATCGGCTCGAGCAGCCAGCGGAACGTGCTGTGCTCCGTGCGGACGTGCTCGGCCAGCTCGTCGCCGGTCCAGCCGTCCGCCGGATCGGTGACCCCTCCGTCGATCCACTCCTCGATCGCGGCGTCGGCCTCGGACGCTGCGAAGTCGTAGATCAGGTCGCGCAGGCGCAGCACCCCACCGGGTCGGAGGATGCCGGCCAGCCGCTCGAGGGCGACCGCCTTCCAGAAGTCCGGCAGGTGGTGCAGCGCGTTGCGGCTGTAGACCGCGTCGGCCGGCGGCCCGTCGTGCTCGTAGGTCAGGAACCCGGCGCGCACGAGATCGATGGCTGCCCCCTGACGCCCGGCTGCGGCGGGACCGGCCGCCTCGTCGAGGGCGGCCAGCATCGGTGCGGAGACGTCGACCGCGATGACCCGCGCGCAGTGCGGTGCGACGGCGAGGGTGAACCGGCCGGTGCCGGCGCCGAGGTCGACCACGGTCCAGTTCGGCCCGAGCCCCCGCGACTGCAGCACGGCGACGTCGTCGACCGGATCGTCGCCCGACTTCCGGTCGTAGCCCGCGACGTAGCTCGGGTCGAGGTGCTCGGCCCCGGCATGGGCGAGCTCGTCGAACCTCCAACCGGCGGCCATGGCCCACCTTGCCACCTCCCGCAGGTGACGGCTCCGTCATTTGGAGCCCGGCGCGGCGAGGGGTCGACCGATACAGTCCCGTGTCGGAATCCCCGACACCCGGGGGCGACCGGAAGCAGGGGGATGTACATGTCCGATCCGAAGAGGGCCCGAGCCGCGTTTGCGCCGTGGGATCGACGCGAGCTGCCGGGCTCGTTCACCGTCGAGGAGTCCGCCCGGCGGGTGGGCAACTACAAGTGGATCGAGACGCGCCTGTTCGAGGTCCTCGGCGGGTGGGTGGCGACGGTGCCCGAGCTCGACGTCAAGATGCGCCTCGGCACCCACTGCTACCACCACGCCTGGCATGCCGAGCTCTGGCACAAGCGCCTGCCCGAGCTCCGCGAGATCAACCCCGAGCGCCTGACCGAGCCGGCCAACGACGAGATCGTCGCCTTCATCGACGCCATGACCGAGCCCGAGGCCCCCGAGCTGACCATCGAGAAGCTCGTCGGCGTCTACCGGGTGCTCATCCCCCACAAGATCGCGGCGTACACGTACCACCTGAACAACACGAGCACGATCACCGACGCCCCCACGATCCGCTCGCTCAAGTTCATCCTCCAGGACGAGTTCGAGGACTGGCGTGACGGCGAGATGCTCATCCAGTCGCTGATCGAGACCCCGGACGAGGTCGATCGGGCCGCCGCCCACCAGGCCTCGCTCGAGAAGCTGATGGTCGCGGCCGGCGGCATCGCCGGTCCCGGCTCCATCGGCGGAGCGGTCGCTCCGGCAGATGAGCCGGCAGACGAGGAGGTGTCGGCATGAGGCACGCGCTGCCGCCCGAGGAGCTCGCCCGCGACGAGCGCTTCGTGCGCAACTCGTTCATGGCCCGGGCCAGCGACCCGCGACTGGCGGCCCTGCCGGCGGACAAGCGAGCCCAGCGTGCGCCGTTGAGCCCTGAGCGGGCCGACGGCCCCGAAGCGGCCCGCTCGCTGATGCACGGCATCTTCACCGGTGAGATCCAGGCCCTCGAGGGCGCCGGTCGCACCTGCTGGGACTTCCCGACCGGCACCGGCCCCGACGAGGCGCCGTTCGAGCTCAAGCTCGACATGGCCCGCCAGTGCTGGGACGAAGCCCGCCACTGCGAGATCTCGGTGAAGCTCGGCGACTGGATGGGCACCGACATCGGCGAGTTCGCCGAGTCCGTCTTCCTCTACGAGGCCGCGTGCAACCCCGACCCGGTGCTGCGGCTCACCGGCGTCAACCGGGCGCTCGAGGGGCTGGCCATCGACGTGTTCAACACGATGCGGGAGTTCGGCATGAAGTCCGGTGACCCCGTGCTCGAGTTCTGCGAGGACTGGATGCTGGCCGACGAGGTCACCCACGTGAAGATGGGCTCGGACTGGCTGCGCCGGCTCACCGCCGACGATCCCGACCGGCGGTCGCGGGCCCTCGAGTTCCAGCGAGTCGTCGACAAGCTGTTCTCGCTCGGCGGCGTCCGGGGCGAGGAGGAGGACAGCCCGATCAAGCTGGCCCGCCGGTTCCGGGAGCTGGCCGGGTTCGACAGCGAGCCGAGATCGACGAGATCGCCGACCTCTCGAGGGAGTCCCGCGGCGACCTGGCGCGCTTCCAGGAGAAGGTGGCGGCCGACGCCGATGCCGGCACCGGTGGGCGCTGACATGGCGGTCACCGTCGCACCCGAGACCTTCACGATGGTGCTCTTCGACCACGACGAGATCGTCGCGGCGGTCGAGCGGGTGGCCGAGCAGATCGGGCTGGCCGGCGCCGACATCGCCATCGAGGTCAACGAGGCCGTCCCGCTGGCCCGCACCCACGTCGAGTCGCTCGACCCGATCCGGCTGTCGATCGACGGCGGCGCCTTCGAGGACCCTCGCCACCCACGCCAGCTCAGCGAGCACGCGGTGATCGACGTGGTCGGCCGCCTGCTGCTCCAGGCCCAGGACCGGCTCGACCCGGCGTTCGGCGATCCGCCCGACGACGCCGACATGCCGCTGCCGCACCGGGTGGCCTGGGACGTCTACGCGGTCGGCCGGCTGCAGCAGCTCGGCTACGAGAGCCAGCGCCAGCGCCGCCTCTACGGCTTCCGCAACCGCCACGGCTTCACCGACGCCGCCGACGCCGCGTTCGAGCGGCTGTGGACCGGATCGGGGCTCACCTGGGCGGACGTCGACCCGGCTGTCCGACGACGCCGCCGCGGTGCGCGCCTGACCCGTCTCGTCTGACCGCGCTGGTCGGGCGGGCCGGATCTTGCCCGTCAGTTGAGGTCGTGGGCGCTGATCGCGTCGAGAAGATCGACTGCGGGGGCCCGGTCAGCAGGCCCTCGCACGACCGCGCCATGTCAACCATGGCCGCCGAATCGAAGTGGTCCCGCTGGGCCTCCGGGCTGTCCCACTTCTCGATGACCACGAAGCGTCCTGGGATGGTTGCCGACGCGGCGAGATCGATGTTGCGACACCCTGGCTGGCCTCGACTGATGACCACATACTTGGCCAAGACCGCCACCAGGCGCTCGGCGTCGGAGGCGTCGAAGGTGAGGGTCACCAGGGTGAGATCGACATCGTCGGACACGGGGACCTCGCCCGGGAGAATCGCGCGGAGCGTGAGATGAAACCCTGCAGTTCGTCGGCCAGGAGCCGATGAGAAAGGGTGAGCCTACTGGACCATCGTGTGGCGATCCGGGAACGCGAGGTGGTGCCCCTTGACCGCCTCGGTATCGTGAAAGTCGTCCTCGAGCCCGTCCAGGGTCTCGAATTCCCTTCGCTGCACCCGTCGACCGCTCCCTACGGCCCGGCTGCAGCCTCCCACCGCCAAAGTCCGGCCCCCCGGCTTTCCCTGTGAACGAAGAGGTGCATGTTGCCCAAGGAGCGCGTTGAACGGGACGAGGAAGACCTCGTCCGGCTCTACCTCACCGACATCGGGCAGTACCCCCTGCTGACCAAGGACGACGAGGTCCGGCTGGCCCAGGCCATCGAGGCCGGCGCCGCGGCCCGCGTCGAGATGGAGGCCGGCGGCAGCCATCACGCCCGCCCGCAAGCGCGAGCTGCGCCGTGAGCTGCGCGCCGGCGAGGACGCCGAGCGCACGTTCGTGCAGTCGAACCTGCGCCTGGTCGTGTCGATCGCCAAGAAGTACCAGGCCTCGGGCCTGCCCCTGCTCGACCTGATCCAGGAGGGCAACCTCGGCCTGATGCACGCCGTCGAGAAGTTCGACTGGCGCAAGGGCTTCAAGTTCTCGACCTACGCCACCTGGTGGATCCGCCAGGCCATCACCCGCGGCATCGCCAACACCGGTCGCACCATCCGCCTGCCCGTCCACGCCGGCGACACGCTGGCCCGCCTGCAGAAGGCCCGGGCCCGCCTCGAGCTCAAGTCGGGCGCCCGGCCACGCTGGCCGAGCTCTCGGCCGAGGTCGAGATGCCCGAGGACAAGGTCACCGAGGCGCTGCGCTTCGCGGCCGAGCCCCTCTCGCTCTCCGAGCCGCTCCGCGAGGACGGCGACGCCGAGCTGGGCGACGTGGTCGAGGACCGCTCGGCCGAGTCGCCCTTCGAGGTGGCCGCCACCGCGCTGCTGCCCGAGGAGATCGCCCGGCTGCTCGGCCCGCTCGACGAGCGCGAGCGCGAGATCCTGAAGCTCCGCTTCGGCCTCGACCGCGGCGAGCCCCGCACCCTCGAAGAGGTGGGCGAGCACTTCAACCTCACCCGTGAGCGCATCCGCCAGATCGAGGCGCGTGCCATGTCGAAGCTGCGCCACCCGTCGAGCGACACCGGCGCCCGCGACCTGCTCGCCGTCTGACCCCACCTCCCATCGCTCCGCGCCACACGCCGGCTGATCCCGGGTCGAGCGCGCCCGTCGTGCCTACGATGGCGCGTTCGCGCGCCGAGGGAGGTCCGGCCATGAGCGACACATCGCAGGGTCCGGGATGGTGGATCGCCTCGGACGGCAAGTGGTACTCGCCCGAGCAGAAGCCCGGACCGGTCACCCCTGAGCCGCCGGCCCCCGCCGAGCCGGTGGCGTCCGAGCCCGTCGTTGCCGAGCCCGCCGTTCCCGAGCCGGTCGCGGCCGAACCCACGGTCGCCCAGCCCGGGGCGGTGACGCCGGCCGAGGTCGCACCGGTGACCCCGGCCCCGCTCACCCCTCCGCCGTTCGCAACGGAGACGCCGCCGGCCACGCTCGAACCCCCGACCGAGCCCGTCCCGGTGACCTCACCGCCCATGGCCGCGGCGGGCATGACCCCTCCTGCCCACGGGCGTTCCCCCCGTGCCCGCCTCCCGGCACCCCACCGCCGATGATGACGCCTCCGGCCGGGGGCTACATGGCGCCGGCACCCATGGCCGTCGGCGCACCGTCGGAGAAGAAGGGCAACGGCTGCCTGAAGGCCTTCCTCATCGTCTGCGTCGTCATCTTCGTGCTCGGCGTCGGCACGTTCATCCTGCTCGCGTTCGTGGTCAACAAGGGCGTCGACACCGTGAACGCCAAGCTCGACGCCGCAGAAGAAGGTCGAGGCAGCGCACCGGCATCAGCTCGAGCAGCTTCAACACCGAGCACCCCCCGCAGGACGATCTGGCCGCCGACTGGAAGTGCAGCACGAACCAGCCGGCGGGTTCCCCCAGGTCACCGGGCACGGTGAAGAACAACAGCTCGCACTCCAGCTCGTACACGATCGCCGTCGAGTTCAAGCAGGACGGCAGCCAGTTCACGACCGGTTCCGGCATCGTCGTCGTCGGTCGACCCGGGCCAGACCGCCGACTTCTCCGCCACCGGCTGCGATCCAGCCGTCGGGTCAGTTCACCTGCAAGATCGACTCGATCGACCGGATCGACACGTCAGGCGACACGGGCAACTGACGGACCCGCCCGGCCGCCGACGGCTCGCCGGCACGCCCGGAAGTGCGGCCGGGCAGCAGGTCCGGCTGGGGACGGACCTGCTGCCGACGGCCATGGAAACCGCTCGCTATCGGGTAGGGCGTCAACCGTCCTTCCCGGGGGCGGGCACGAGCGGCCCTTCGACGAGCACCTTGGCACGACCCCGATGAGACGACGATGAGAGGCGGTGGGGGTTTTCTCATCTTCGCCTCATGAGGGCGGCGTTACCCTGCGGCCGTGCGCGTGCTGGTCGTCGAGGACGAGGTGAAGATGGCGGCCCTGGTGCGCCGTGGCCTCGAACGCGAGGGCTACGCGGTCGATGTGGCCCGCGACGGCGACGAGGCGCTGTGGGCGGCACGGGAGCAGGAGTACGACGCGATCGTGCTCGACGCCATGATCCCCGAGCCCGACGGGTTCGCGGTGTGCCACACGCTGCGGGCCGAGAGCCGGTGGGCGCCGGTGCTGATGCTGACCGCCCGCGACTCGGTCGAGGACCGGGTGCGGGGGCTCGATGCCGGCGCCGACGACTACCTCACCAAGCCCTTCGCCTTCGAGGAGCTCTTCGCCCGGCTGCGGGCGCTGACCCGGCGGGGTCCGGTCGAGCGCCCGACCGTGATCGAGGTCGGCGACCTCCGGCTCGACCCCGGCACCCACGCGGTGCACCGGGGCGACCACCGCATCGACCTGTCGGCCAAGGAGTTCGGCCTGCTCGAGTTCCTGATGCGCCACCCCGACGAGGTGCTCTCGCGGTCGCGGATCCTCGAGCACGTGTGGGACTTCGCCTACGAGGGCGGGTCCAACGTGGTCGACGTCTACGTGCGCTACCTGCGGGAGAAGGTCGATCGGCCCTTCGGCCGGGCCGACATCCAGACCGTGCGGGGCGTCGGCTACCGCCTGCGGATCGACGACGACGGCCGCCCCGCCGGGCTCACCGCCGTCGGCTCACCGCCGGCCGACGCGGTCGCACCCGAAGTCGGTGGCGCCTGACACCCACGCGGTCGCGTCCGTACGCTGTGTCGGTGGCGATCCTGCCGACCTCGTTGCGCAGCCGACTGGCGGTGCTCTTCGCCGTCGGGTCGGCCGTGATGATGCTGGTGCTCGTGGCCGCCCTCTACGTCGTGCTCGATCGCGGCACTGCTCTCGTCGGTCGACCGGGGCCTGCACACCCGGGCCGACGACCTGACCGAGATCGCCACCGACGAGGAGGGCGACGTCCCCGATCAGCGACCGGTTCGTGCAGGTGGTCGCGCTCGACGGCGCGGTGACCTCACCGAGCTCGGGCCCGGGCTCGAGGGGTCGGCGCTCACCGTCGACCAGCTGAGCCACCTCGACGGCGACCGGATCTTCGAGGTGGACGTGGAGGCGCTCGGCGGCACGAGCCGGCTGCTGGCCCGGCCCATCATCGTGGCGGGCGAGCCGCGGGTGCTCGATCGTCGGCACCTCGCTCGACAGCTACGAGCACACCCGCGAGAAGCTGGCGCTCTCGCTGCTGGTGGCCAGCCCGCTGATGATCGCGGCCCTCGCCGGCAGCGGCTGGCTGCTGGCCGGCGCCGCCCTGCGACCGGTGCGGCGCATGACCGAGCAGACCGAGGAGATCTCGGTCAACGAGCTCGACCGGCGGTTGGCCGTGCCGGACAGCCACGACGAGATCGCCCACCTGGCCGTCGACCATCAACGAGCTGCTCGACCGGGTCGAGCGGGCGGTCCGCCACGAGCGGCGGTTCGTCGACGACGCCAGCCACGAGCTGCGGACGCCGATCTCGATCCTGCGGGGCGAGCTCGAGCTGGCGCTGGCCCGACCGGGTGACCACGACGAGGTCGTCGCCTCGCTCGAGAGCGCGCTCGACGAGACCCTGCGCCTGGGCCGGCTGGCCGACGACCTCCTCGTGCTGGCCCGGTCGCGCATCGGGCGAGCTGGCGCTCCACCCACGATCGGTCGACCTCGGCGCCGCGGCCAGCAGGGTGGCCCGGCTGCTGACCGAGGGCGCGCCGGTCGAGGTCGCCGGCGTCGGCTCGGGCGTGGGCCGACCCCGACCGGGTGGAGCAGATCCTGCTCAACCTGGTCACCAACGCCAAGCGCTACGCCGCGGCCCGGGTGGCCGTCACCGTGCGCGAGCTCGGCGCGGGCGCGGAGCTCACCGTGGCCGACGACGGGCCCGGCTTCCCGCAGTCGATGCATGCCGGTCACCTTCGAGCGGTTCGTGCGCCCCGACACCGCGCAGAGGCCGGGTCACCGGCGGCACCGGCCTGGGCCTCTCGATCGCGGCCACGCTGGCCCGCTCGCAGGGGGCGACGATCGAGGCCGGCAACGGCACGCCGCCCGAGGGCGCGTGGGTGCGGCTCGTGTTCCCCGGCGATCGGACCGACACCGACGAGCCCGAGCTGGCCGAGCCCCGTCCCGACGTGGCCACCCCCTCGGCCTGAGGGCGACGCGGAGCACCCCTTCCTGTCATCCGATCGGTCCGTTTCGGCCGGTTCGCTGACAGGTTCGGGAGCAACCCCGTTCCTGTCATCCGATCGGTCCGTTTTCGGCCGGTTTCGCTGACAGGTTTCGAAGAGGGGGCGATGGAGCGGTGCGTGTCAGTCGGTCAGTCGGTCAGTCGGTCGGTCGGTCGGTCGGGGCGAGGAGCTCGTCGAGGCGGCACACCCGGCCCAGCGTGTGGAGGCCGGCCTCGGTGCCCGGCCAGTGCTGGACGACGGCGTCGGGGCCGGCCCGGCGGACGACGCTGCGCAGCACGAGCGCGGTGATGACCACGTCGTCGGCGTAGCCCAGCACCGGGATGAAGTCGGGCATGAGGTCGATGGGCAGGGCGAGGTACGCGACCAGCAGCCAGAGCCGGACCCGGATGCCGCGGCTGAGCGACGGGTCACGGGCCAGGCGCCCCACCAGGCGGAGGACGTCGGGGATGAGCCGCACGGCCTCGCCGACCGACGCGGCGTCGGGCGAGGCGACGTAGAGGACGCAGGCCAGCACGACCCAGACGACGACGAGGGTCGCCAGCAGTCCGAGCAGCAGGTGGGCGAGCACCCGTCGATCGTAGGCTGCCGCGCACCCTCCCGAACCGCGCCGAACCCCCTCGAGCGCTTCCGTTCTTTGTGGAGAACGACACGACATCCGACGCGAACTCCACAACGTTCGCCGATGGTGGTTCGGGTCAGGCGGGCAGGGGGCGGCCGAGCTCGCGCACGTGGCGGTAGTGCGACCGCAGGGCCAGGCCCAGGCTCGGTTGCACGTGGTGGCGTATCGAGTGCTCGGCGCAGATCTCGGCGACGATCGGCGCCACGAACGGGTACGCGGTGTGGGGCAGCCGGGGGAACAGGTGGTGTTCGGTCTGGTAGTTCAGCCCACCCGTGAACCAGGTCAGCGCCCGATCGACCGCACCGTCGCCGTGGCAGAAGTCGACACTGGTGCGCACCTGCCACTCGTGCCAGCGGCCTTCGGGCCGGTTGCCGTCCTCGCAGAACGCGGCCTCGGTGACGGCGTGGGCCAGTTGGAACACGATGCCGAGGAGGATGCCGGTGATCGTCAGCACGGCGGCCGCCCCGAGGGCCACGACCCACGCCGGGTGCAGCAGCAGGGGCACGCCGAGCATGGCGGCCAGGAAGATCGACTTCGTCCCCATGAGCACGACGTAGTCGTGCGCGGTCGGCCGCCGGCCCCGACGGTCGCCGGTGAACGACTCGGCGATGGTGCTCACGACGTCGGCCACGATGATCGACACGGCGGTGAAGCCGTAGAGCGGCCAGAGGTACAGGTGCTGCAGCCGGTGCCACGGATGGTGGGCCTGGCCGGGAGCCAATCGAGCGAACGGGCGCAGCTCGATGTCGGCGTCCCGGCCGACCACGTTGGGCGATCCGTGGTGGGCGAACACGTGCCCGTCGATCCATCGCGACGAGCTGGCGCCGATGGCGTGGATCGACCACCCGGCGGTGCGGTTCGCCAAGGTGAGCCGCTTGGAGCCACCGGCTGGGAAGAACGCGTTGTGGTTGGCGTCGTGCTGGATGTTGAACCCGACCGCGGCCATCGCGAACGCCAGGGAGATGCAGGCGAAGACGCCCTCGACCCATCCCGTGGCCGTGAGCATCAGGACGTACGAGAGCACGTACCAGGCGGCGATCACTGCGGCCTTGCGGTGCAGGCGTCGGTACGCGAGCGCGAGCGTGGGTTCGTCGAGCCTGACCTCGACCCGGTCGGACAGCGTGCGTGCGAAGGTGCCGTTCGAGACGGTGGTGGAGGCGGCGATGTCGTTCTCGTCGGCGCGGGGGAGCCCGACCTTGACCGGTGATCTCGGAGTCAGGCCGAGACGGGCGCCCTCGACACGGTCCCCGGGAGGCGGCCTATGCTGCCGCCCATGAAGAAGCTCCTCGTCCTCATCGTCGTCGTCGCCCTTGCTGCCTTTGCGGTGAAGAAGCTCCAGGACGCCTGATCGTCGAACCCGTCGACCGCACCGAGGCCTCGAGGCCTCGCGCGGCTCGACGCAGCTGATCGGCGCGTCCGGGCGCGGCCGTCGGTCGTCGCGACCGACGGCGCAGCAGCCACCAGCCGACCGCGACACCCCCGATGACCAGCGCGACGCTGGCCACGCCGGCGGCCGTGCGGCCGGGGGGCGGCATGCTGACCCGCTCCCGTAGCGGGACCCCGTTGCGGAACAGGCGGACCTCCCAGTCGCGCTCGCGCGCGACCCGGGCCAGCTCCCGGTCGGGGTTGACCACCACCGGGTGACCCACGATCTCGAGCATGGGCAGGTCGGTGGCCGAGTCGGAGTACGCGTACGACCTGGACAGGTCGATGTCGTGCAGCCGGGCCGCCTCGACGATGGCGTCGGCCTTGAACGGGCCGTAGCTGTAGAACTCGACCTCGCCGGTGTAGCGGCCGTCGTCGTCGAGCCGGGCCCGGCTGGCGATGGCCTCGTCGACGCCGAGGTACAGGGCCAGAGGGGTGACGATCTCCTCCGGTGAGGCGGAGATGATGTACACCCGCCGACCCGCGGCCTGGTGGTCGCGGATGAGCTCGAGCGCCTCGTCGTAGACGATCGGGTCGATGACCTCGGTGAGGGTGTCGCGGACGATGGCGCTGATGCGGGCCTGGTCCCAGCCGCGGGTGATGCGCAGGGCGGACTCGCGGAACTTCCGCATCTGCTCCTCGTCGGCGCCGACCCGCTGGAAGACGAACTGGCTCCAGAGCGCACGGGCCACCAGCCACCGCGAGATCATGCCAGCCCGGTAGAGCGGCGGCCCGAAGGCCACCATGGACGCCTTCGCGATCACGGTCTTGTCGAGGTCGAAGAAGGCGGCCTCCATGCGGGGGAGCTTACGGGCGCCCGATCGCGGGGGTGGCGCACCGTCCTGCGGCATCGGCCACACCCGCGGGCCCGCGGTCGGCTCCGATGACCTCGCCGATTGCCCCTTGAGGGACGGTCGGGGCCACGCTACGTTCGGCCACCCGCCCTCCCGACCCCGCCCCTGTGGTTGCCGGTCGACGGCGATGACGTCGCCTCCGTGGCCGCCGGTCGCACTCCTTCCCCCCGTGCCGTCGTCGTGTCGGGAGGGTGCCGTGTTCGCGGTGTGCTGGTCGGTGAAGGGTGGCTCGGGAACGACCGTCGTGGCGGCGGCGCTGGCGCTCGTGCTCGCCCGCCGCTCGACGTCGGGAGCGTTGCTCGTCGACCTGGCCGGTGATGCTCCGGCGGCGCTCGGGCTGCCCGAACCCGACGGCCCGGGGCTGGCCGGGTGGTTCGCGGCGGGCCGCTCCGTCCCGGCCGACGGGCTCAACCGGCTGGAGGTCGCGGTCACGCCGGGCCTGTCGGTCGTGCCCCGGGGCCGCGGTCCGCTCGGTCCGGCCGACCGGGCCGAGGTGCTGGTCGGGGTGCTCGCGGCCGAGAGCCGATCGGTGGTCGTCGATGCCGGGGTCACGACGTGGTCCGGGCCGTCCTCCGACCCGGCCGGACCCATGCTGGCCGCGGCGGCCGAGGCCAGCCTGCTGGTGACCCGACCGTGCTACCTGTCGCTGCGGCGGGCGGTGGCGGCCCCGTTGCAGCCCACCGGGGTGGTGCTGCTGGTCGAACCGGGCCGGGCGCTCGATCGCGACGACGTCGACGAGGTCCTGGGCGCGCCGGTGGTGGCGGAGGTGCTGGTCGATCCTGCGGTGGCCCGGGCGGTCGACGCCGGGCTGCTGGTCGCCCGCCTGCCCCGCTCGCTCGAGCGGGCCCTGAGTCGGGCCGCATGATGGCCCCGCCGCTGGCCGCGCTCGTGAGCCGGGTGCACGACCAGGTGCTGCACCGGGTCGAGCCGTTCGAGCCGGACGACCGGGCCGAGGCCGTCCGTCAGGTGGCCGCGCTCGTGCGGCTCGACTCACCGCTGCTCGACGACCCCGCGGTCCAGGCGGTCACCGAGGCGGTGCTGGCCCGGGCGCTGGGGCTGGGCCCGCTCGAACCGCTGCTGGCCGATCCGCGCGTCACCGACGTCATGGTCAACGGCGGCGGTCGGGTCTGGATCGATCGCGACGGCCAGGTCTCGCCCACCGACCTCGTGCTCTCCGAGCCGGCGGTGCTGCTCATCGTCGAACGCATCGTCGCTCCGCTGGGGTTGCACGTCGATCGGTCCTCTCCCGTGGTCGACGCCCGGCTGCCGGACGGGTCCCGCGTCCACGCCGTGGTTCGGCCGCTGGCGGTCGACGGGCCGTGCTTGACCATCCGACGGTTCGCGACCCGCCCGGTGCAGCTCGACGACGTCGCGTCCCCGGGCACCGCCGCGCTCCTGGCCTGGGCCGTGCGGGCCCGCAGCAACATCGTGGTGAGCGGGGGAGCCGGAGCCGGCAAGACCACATTGCTGAACGCGCTCGCGGCCGGCATCCCGGCCGGCGAGCGGGTGATCACCATCGAGGACGCGGCCGAGCTCCGGCTACCTGGTGACCACGTCGTGCGGCTCGAGGCGCGCACCGCCAACGCCGAGGGAACCGGCGAGGTCCGCATCCGCGACCTCGTGCGGGCGTCCCTGCGCATGCGGCCGGACCGCATCGTGGTCGGCGAGGTCCGCTCGGGTGAAGCGCTCGACATGTTGCAGGCCATGAACACGGGCCACGAGGGCTCGCTGTCGACCTGTCACGCCAACGGCGCGGTCGAGGCCTTGCGCCGCCTCGAGACCATGGTGCTGATGGGCGACGTCGACCTGCCCCACGCCGTCGTCCGCGAGCAGATCGCCACCGCGGTCGACCTGGTGGTCCACGTGGCCCGTACCCCGACCGGTCGGCGGGTCGTCGACGTCGCGGAGGTGGGCCAGGTCTTCCACGGTGAGCTCGGCGTGCGCTCGCTGCTCGACGACGGTCGGCTCGCGGCGCTTACTCGTCGAGCGCCCCGCTCGCCCGCCGCCGGCGGTCCGTGCGCAGAGTGGGTCGAGCCGTGAGGTTCGCGGTGATCGTGCTGATCGGGGTCGTCGGCCTCTCGGCGGTGCGACCGCGGGTCGACCGCCCGGCCGCCGTCCGCGATCGCCTTCCCCGTGCCCGACCTGTCCCAGCCGCGACGTCGGTGACGTCGCGCGTGCGACAGGTTCGGCGGTGGTGGGTCCGATGTGGAGGGTTCCGTCCGTCGGCGGGAGCAGCCGCCCTCGAGCACGCCCGGGTGCTGGAGGTCGTGGCCCGGTCGTTGCGGTCCGGCGCGTCGCTGACCGGTGCGTTGGCGGAGGCGGTGGCCGAGCTCCCGCCCGGCGAGGCCGTCGACGATCTCGAGCGGTCGTTGGCGTCCATCCGAGCCGGGGCTCCGGTGGTCGACGCGCTCGAGCGGTGGCGTGCCGCGTCCGCGTCCCGTCCCCGCGTGCTGGCCGGCACGGCGCTGGCGTTGGGCGCCGAGCTCGGAGGGGTCCCGGCCCGGTCGCTCGATGCGGCCGCGTCGGGCCTGAGGGATCGGGCCGCGCTGGCTCGGGAGGTGCGGGCCCTGTCCTCGCAGGCCCGGGCCAGCGCGACGGTCATGGTGCTCGGCCCACCGCTGTTCCTGGTGGCCGCCTCCACCGCGGACCATCGGCTGCTCCTGGTGCTGTTCGGTTCGCCGCTCGGGCGTCGCCTGCATCGCTCGGCGGTGTCGTGCTCGATGCCGCCGGCGCCTGGTGGATGGCGGCGCTGGTGCGAGGGGTGACGTGACCTCGCCCGACCCGGCGGTCGTGGCGCCGGTGCTCGTCGGCCTGGCCGTGGTGCTGGCGCTGGCCCCCCGCCCCGCCGGTGCGAGCGACCGTGCGGCGGCTGGCCGGCCCGACCCGCCCCACGGGCCCGGTCGAGATCGACGCCGTCGACCGACGGCCGGCCCGTCCGCCGCGCTCGGCGCACTGGCCGACCGGCTGGTCGCGGCTCGCGGCGACGACGCGCCGCCGGCTCGGACGCCCGCCCGACGAGGCGCTCGACCGGCGCCTGGCGGTCGCGGTCGACCGCCGGCGCTGGTGGCCGGTTTCTGGCATCCGGCCGCCGCGGTCGTCGTCGGAGCCGCCACGTGGGCGTGGTGCCGGGCGCGCGGCTCGCTCGGCCGAGCGCCGCCGCGACGACCGGTTGGTCGACGAGGCGCCGGACCTGGTCGAGCTGTTCCGGTTGGCCGCCGGGGCCGGGCTCAACGTCCACCTGGCGGTGCGCGGTCGTGGCGGCGCGGTTCGACGGGCGGGTGGGCGACGACCTGCGCCGGGTCCCGGCACGCGTGGCTCGGGGCGAGCGCCTGGCCGACGCCCTCGACGGGCTGGCCGAGTGCGGCGACGCCGGTCCGCCCGCTCGCGGCGCGCGCTGGCGGCGGCCGAGCGCTACGGGGATCCCGCTGGTCGCCCGTGCTCGAGCGGCTGTCCGTCGAGGCCCGCATGGTGCGTCGTCGCCGGGCGGAGGAGGCGGCTCGACGCCTGCCCGTGCAGCTCCTCTTCCCCCTCGTCCTCTGCGTGCTGCCGGCGTTCGTCCTGCTCGCCGTCGTCCCGCTGCTGCTCGCCGCCGTCCCCCAGCTGCCGCGCTGACCGCGCGCCCTGGGAGGCGGCGGCCCTCGACGTCCATCGTCCTCGACCGTTCCGCAGAAAGGGGAGCTCCATGCTCCGACCGCTCGTCCACCTGCAGGTCCTCGCCGTCCTCGCCGGCCGACGGGCCATCGACCCGACGCTCCGCCGTCGCGGCGGCCTCCATCCCCACCGAGCCGACACGTCCGCCGCCGCGCCGGGGCCTGGGCGATGCCGGCCAGACCACGGCCGAGTACGCCCTCGTGCTGCTCGGCGCGGCGGCCATCGCCGCGCTGCTGATCACCTGGGCCTCCAAGTCCGGCGCCATCGGCAAGCTGTTCGACGCCGTGCTGTCGCAGCGTGCTCGGCTCGGTGAAGTGAGCCGGCGAGGGCGAGGAGCGCGAGCGGACGCGGGGACGGCGGCCAGTCGACGGTCGAGCTGGCGCTCGCGCTCCCCCTCGTCGCGCTGGCCCTGCTGCTCGTGGTGCAGGTCGGCCTCGTCGTGCGCGAGCAGGTGCTCGTCACCGGCGCGGCCCGGGAGGCGGTCCGGACCGCCGCGGTGGTCGGCCCCGACGACCGGTCGGCGATCGAACGGGCCGCGGCCCGAGCCGGGTCACTCGACCCGGCCGGCTCCACGTCGAGGTCCGGACCGTCGGCCGACGGCACCGTCGAGGTGGCGGTGCGCTACCGCGTCCCGCACCGAGCTCGCCACTGGTGGGTGCGCTGCGTCCCCGACGTCGACCTGCGGGCCAGCGCGACCATGCGGCGGGAGTGACCGCCGATCAGTCGGCGGCCAGCAGGGCCCGCAGCAGCGACACCGCTCCGTGCTTGTCGAGCGGCTCGTTGCCGTTGCCGCACTTGGGCGACTGCACGCAGGACGGGCAGCCGTCCGTGCACCGGCAGGCGTCGATGACCTCGAGCGTGGCCTGCAGGTGGCGGTCGGCGCTGGCGTAGCCGAGCTCGGCGATGCCGGCGCCGCCGGGGTAGCCGTCGTAGATCACGATGGTGGGCAGCCCGGTCTCGGCCTGCAGCGGGGTCGACACGCCGCCGACGTCCCACCGGTCGCAGATGGTGAACAGCGGGAGCAGGCCGATGGCCGCGTGCTCGACCGCGTGCAGCGTGCCGGGCACGGCCGCCGGCATCGATGCCGGCGTCGTCGAGCAGGTCGTCGTCGATCGTGTACCAGAACGCCCGGGTGGTGAGCTCGCCCGGCGGCAGGTGCAGCGCCTCGGTGCCGAGCAGCTCGCCGGTGTAGGAGTCGAAGCGCTTGTAGCCGATCACCCGCGACACCACCCGGACCGATCCGACGGCCAGGGCGCTGCGGCCCGACCAGTCGGTCGGCCTCGGCGCCGAGGATGGTGATGTCGGTCTCGGACCGGGGCTGGGTCCACTGGCCGCCGTCGAACGGCTCGACGATGGCCGCCCCGTCGTCGAGGTCGAGCTCGCCCACCCGGTAGGACTGGCCCTGGTGCAGGTAGACGGCGCCCGGGTGCACCAGCGAGCAGGCCCGACCGCGGTCGACGGTGCCGATCAGGGTGCCGTCGGCGGTGGCGATGCGGACCTCGTCGTTCGAGCCGCTGCGCAGGCCGACCCCGTGGCGTCGGCCAGCCCCGACCGGCCCACACCGCCAGCGGCACCCGCACCGAGCCCCGTCCCCGGTCCCGGATCTTCAGCCGGTCGTCGAGCGCCAGGGCCCGCACGCCCTCGTCGAGGGTGCCGGGCCACCACCGCTCGTCGACGTGGCCGAGGGGCTGCTCGTGCGCCGCGCAGGCCAGGTGGGCGTGCAGCACGTAGGGGTTGGCCGGGTTGATCACCGCCGGCTCGGGCGGGCGGGTGAAGACCTGGTCGGGGTGGGCCATGAACCACTGGTCGAGCTGGTCGTCGCCGGCCACCAGGATCACGATCGACTCCTGCGCCTCGCGGCCGGCCCGCCCGGCCTGCTGCCACATCGACGAGATGGTGCCGGGGAAGCCGTTGAGCACGCAGGCGTCGAGCCCGCCGACGTCGATGCCGAGCTCGAGCGCGGTGGTGGCGATCACGCCGCGGAGGTGGCCGCCGAACAGCTCGCCCTCGATCTCCCGGCGCTCGGCGGCCAGGTAGCCGCCCCGGTAGGGCCGCACCTTCTTGGCCAGCTCGACCGGCAGCCGCCGCCGCACCTCGGCCGCGATCAGCTCGGTGCCCTTCCGGCTGCGGCAGAAGGCGATGGTGCGATGGCCCCGCCGGATCAGCTCGGCCACGAGCACCGCCGTCTCCCGGTTGGCCGACGGCGCCCGCTCGGGCTCGAGCGTCGGCTCCGGCGGTCGGCTCGGCCACGGCCTCGATCGTCCGCTCCGGACGTCAGGTCGATGTCCGGCGGGTCGCCACCGGGGAGCACCTTGAGGTCCGGGCCGGGATCGAGCAGGGCCCGCGGGTTCCAGAGGACGAAGCGGCGCTCGCCCCGGGGCGAGCCGTCGTCGGTCACCTCGGCCACGTCGAGGCCGCAGAGCTCCGACGCCAGCCGACCGGGCTCGCCGATGGTGGCCGAGGAGAAGATGAAGGTCGGGTCGGAGCCGTAGCGGGCGCAGAGGCGGCGGAGGCGGCGCAGGAGGTGGGCGACGTGGGTGCCGAACACGCCCCGCAGCATGTGCAGCTCGTCGATCACGACGTAGCGCAGGCGCATGAGGAACGTGGCCCAGCGACCGTGGTGGGGGAGGATCCCGTGGTGCAGCATCTCGGGGTTGGTGAGCAGCACGTTGGCGTTGCCCCGCACCCAGGTGCGCTCCTCGGGGCCCGAGTCGCCGTCGTAGGTGGCGGCCACCAGCCGCGGCACCTCGAGCCGGGTGAGCGCCCGGAGCTGGTCCTGGGCCAGGGCCTTGGTCGGGAACACCAGCAGCGAGGTGGCCGGGCGCACCGGGCTGCCGACGGCCTCGGCGATCGGCACCTGGTAGCAGAGCGACTTGCCCGACGCCGTGCCCGTGGCCACCGCGACCGAGCGTCCGCCGCGGGCCAGGTCGATGGCCGTGGCCTGGTGGCTCCAGAAGCGCTCGACCGGGAGGCGGGCGCGGAGGTCGCTCGGCCAGCGGGGTGGCCAGCTCGCCGAACCGCGCCGGCGCGGGCCGGCAGGTGCTCGAGGTGCACGAGGCGCGGGTCGTGGGCCAGCGACGTCAGCAGGTCGTCGAGATGGGAGGAGGCGATGATCGCCAAGGGACGTCCTCACGCGAGCGGAGGCAGGACAGGTGGTTCGGACCAGTGTAGGAGTTGCGGCGACGTAACTACAGAGCTGAAGTATGGAGCGGTTGTGCCTCGCTCGCCAGGGCTCAGGAGCCAGAGGGGCGCCTGCGGTAGCGTCAGGCCGACACCCGGCTCCTGGGAGGCCTGCCGTCGTGCTGTTCGCTCTCGACGTGACCCACGTGCGACGACTGGTCCGTCGTCGCGGTCACAGGCGAGCTCGAGCTGGCCACCGCGCCCCGGCTGCGCCAGCAGGTGGTGAGCCTCATCGGAGCGGGCCGGTCGCACCTGGTCATCGACCTGCGCGGCGTCGACTTCATCGACTCGGTCGGCCTGGGCGTGATCGTGGGTGCGCTCAAGCGCTGCCGCACCCACGACGGCGACCTCATGGTGGTGGGGGCGGTGCCCCGGGTGCGGGCGCTGTTCGAGATCACCCGCCTCGACGAGATCATCGAGCTGCACCCCGACGTGCGCCGCGCGCGCTCGCGGTCGGCGCGGTCCGCGCCGCCGGGAGGTCATCGCCGATGGGTGAGGTGCGGCTGGAGATCCCGGCCCGGGCGGAGTACCTGGGCCTGGCCCGTCAGGTGGTGGCGGCGGCCGCCGCGGTCGAGCCGACGTTCCGCGACGAGCGCATCGACGCGCTGCGGATCGCGGTGTCGGAGGCCACGACCAACGCCATCGAGGCCCACGCCGACCTCGATCAGGACGAGCGCATCGTCATCCGCTGCAACCTCGGCGACGACCAGATCGAGGTCGAGGTGCTCGATCAGGGGAGCGGGTTCTCGCCCGACGATCTCGAGGACCTGCCCGAGGTCGAGGACCCGGCCCGGCTCCACCACGAGCACGGCCTGGGCCTCCCGCTCATGCGGGTGCTGGCCGACGAGGCCGAGATCCGCTCCGGCGAAGCGGGCACCGCCGTCCGCCTCGTCGTCTACCGCGCGCCGCGCAGCTAGCTGTGCCCTCGCTCGCAAGCTCGCTGCGTGCGGGCTCGCGAGCTCCTGCGAGTTGGTGGCTACTCCACCCGGCCGTAGTCGTCGGAGTAGCGGACGATGTCGTCCTCGCCGAAGTAGTCGCCGAGCTGCACCTCGACGAACACGAGCTCGTCGGTGCCATGGTTGGCCACCCGGTGGGCCGCCTGCAGCGGGATGTCGATGGCCTGGCCCGGCCGGAGGACGATCTCGGCGCCGTCGAGGGTGACGGTGGCGGTGCCGGCGACGATCACCCAGTGCTCGGCCCGGCGGGCGTGGCTCTGGTAGCTGAGCCGCTGGCCGGGGTCGACGGTGATGCGCTTGACCTTGCAGTCGTCGCCGTCGTCGAGGACCGTGTAGGTGCCCCAGGGGCGGCGCTCGAAGGTCGGGGATGCGGTGTCGTCGACGTCGGTCGTGGCCATGGAGGGAGTGTCACCCGCCATCGGAACCTCCGAGGGATGGGCCCAGGCTGGGCGTGAAGGGCGTGACGGCGTGCGAGCCGGTCAGTCGTGGATCTGGGTGGCGAGGTAGTTCTCCACCCCGACCTGGCGGATCAGCTCGATCTGGCTCTCGAGCCAGTCGGCGTGGCTCTCCTCGCCCACGAGGCGGCGCTCGAACAGCTCACGGGTGCCGTTGTCGCCCTTCTCGACGGCCAGGGCGATGCCACGGTTGTACCGCTCGACCGCCGCCACCTCGACGGCGAGGTCGAGGTCGAACTGCTCGGGGACCGTCTCGCCGACCATGACCGGGCCGAGCCGCTGGAGGTTGGGCACGCCGTCGAGGTAGAGGATGCGCTCGATGAGCGCCTCGGCGTCCTTCATCTCGTCGATGGACTCGTCGCGGATCTTCTCGGCCAGCCGGTCGAATCCCCAGTTGTCGCACATCTTGGCGTGGATGAAGTACTGGTTGATGGCCGTCAGCTCGGCAGTCAGCACCTCGTTGAGCATCTCGATGATCGCGGGGTCACCTTGCATGCCGTGAGGCTAACCCGGTGCGTCAGGCCGCGACAGGTTCGGCTTCGAGCCCGAACTGCGCCAGCAGCTGCTCGACCACGGTGATGCAGCCGCCGCAGCGGGTGCCGGCGCCGCAGCGCGAAGCGAGCGTCTCGGGATCGAGCGCGCCGTCGGCGATCTCGGCCCGGATCGCAACGTCGTTCACTGCCTCGCAGTGGCACACCATCACGTCGGTAAGTCTGCCTAACAGCATCCGCAATGTCAACCCGCCACGGGCCGAAAGGGCGCGAGTCGGTGGCCGATCCCACGAGGGTCGACGGCCTGGGCCGCTCGAACCCTTCTGACGAAAGGTTTGACAGGACGCCGCGCGTGCTCTCAACCTTTCCGCAATGGCCACCACCCTTGTCATCGTCGAGTCGCCCGCCAAGGCGAAGACCATCCAACGGTTCCTCGACGACTCCGACGCGCTCGACGGCGACGTGGTGGTCGAGGCGTCGGTCGGCCACATCCGTGACCTCCCGGCCCGTGCCGCGGACGTCCCGGAGTCGGCCAAGCGGCAGTGGGAGATCCTCGGCATCGAGGTCGACAACGACTTCAAGCCCCTCTACATCGTCAGCCCCGAGAAGCGCGACCGCATCCGCGATCTGAAGAAGCTGATGAAGGACGCCACCGAGCTCTACCTCGCGACAGATGAGGATCGCGAGGGCGAGGCCATCTCGTGGCACCTGCTCGAGGTGCTCAACCCGCCGGCCTCGATGCCGGTCAAGCGGATGGTGTTCCACGAGATCACCCCGGCGGCCATCCAGCACGCCATGGACAACCCGCGCGACATCGACCGCCGCCTCGTCGACGCCCAGGAGGCGCGCCGGCTGCTCGATCGCATCTACGGCTACGGCCCGCTCGCCAGCGCGGCCCGCCAGAAGGTCGGGCAGGGCACGACCGTCGGTCGGGTCCAGAGCGTGGCGACCCGCCTGGTCGTCGATCGCGAGCGCGAGCGCATGGCGTTCGTGCCCGGCCGGCTACTGGGACCTCGACGGCGAGTTCGCGGCGACGGCCACCGACGCCATTGCGGCCGGTCGCACGTTCTCGGCGTCGCTCGTGCAGGTCGACGGCACGCAAGCTGGCCAGCGGCAAGGACTTCGGCGACGACGGCGTGCTCCGCGGCGACGTGGTGGCGCTCGACCAGCCGCGGGCCGCGGCGCTGGCCACCGCGCTCGGAGCCGACGACGTCTCCTTCGGGGTGCGCTCCGTCGAGCGCCGCCCGTACCGCCGCCGCCCGGCCGCGCCCGTTCATCACCTCGACCTTCCAGCAGGAGGCCGGCCGCAAGCTGCGCCTGTCGGCGTCGATGGCGATGCGCTCGGCCCAGAGCCTCTACGAGGCCGGCTACATCACCTACATGCGGACCGACTCGACCACGCTGTCCGACACCGCGCTCCAGGCGGCCCGCCGCGAGATCACCGAGCGCTACGGCGCCCAGTACGTGCCCGACGCGCCCCGCACCTACGCCAAGAAGGTCAAGAACGCCCAGGAGGCCCACGAGGCCATCCGCCCCGCCGGCGACTCGTTCCGCTCGCCCGAGGACGTGGCCCGCGAGGTCAACGCCAACGACGCCAAGGTCTACGAGCTGATCTGGAAGCGCACGATCGCGTCGCAGATGACCGATGCCACCGGCGAGACGGTCACCGTGCGCCTCGGTGCGGCCAACCCGACGCCCTCGGCGGCGCTGGCGCTGGCCGGGTCCACCGCGACCTCGGGCGACACGTTCAGCTGGGCCGACGTCGAGTTCGCCACCAGCGGCACGATCATCACCCACCAGGGCTTCCGACTGGCCTACGTCGTCGACCGTGACGAGGGCGACGACGCCGACGAGCAGGAGCGCCAGCTGCCGCCGCTCGCCGAGGGCGACGCCGCTGTCGGCCCGGGAGATCGAGGCGCACGGCCACGAGACCCAGCCGCCGGCCCGCTTCACCGAGGCCTCGCTGGTCAAGCGGCTCGAGGAGCTCGGCGTCGGTCGACCGTCCACCTACGCGTCGACCATCAAGGTCATCCAGGACCGCGAGTACGTCTGGAAGAAGGGCACCGCGCTGGTGCCGTCGTTCAAGGCGTTCGCGGTGGTCAACCTGCTCGAGCAGCACTTCCCCGACCTCATCGACTACGCCTTCACCGCCCGCATGGAGGACGACCTCGACGACATCGCCGGCGGCGACGAGGAGCTCGTCCCCTGGCTGTCGGAGTTCTACTTCGGCCCGGCCGACCCCAACGGCCAGCGAGCCGGCGGGCTGAAGGAGAAGGTCGTCGACCCGCCTCGACGACATCGACGCGGCCGCCGTCAACGCCATCCCGATCGGGCTCGACCCCGACGGCGTGCTGATCGTGGCCAAGCCCGGTCGCGACAACAGCCCCTACCTCCTCCGGGGCGAGGACACGGCCAGCATCCCGACCGCGCTGGCGCCCGACGAGCTCACCGTCGAGAAGGCGCTCGAGCTGCTGGCCGCGCCCAAGGGCGGGCATCGTCCTCGGCGACGACCCGGCCACCGGCCTGCCGATCTACGCCAAGAGCGGCCGCTTCGGGCCCTACGTCCAGCTCGGCGACTACGACGACGACAGCGACGTGAAGCCCCGCATGGCGTCGCTGTTCAAGACGATGACGCTCGAGCGGATCTCCCTCGACGACGCGCTCGAGCTGCTCTCGCTGCCCCGGGTCGTCGGCGTCGACCCGACCGACGGCGTCGAGATCACCGCGCAGAACGGCAAGTTCGGGCCCTACCTGCAGAAGCTGACCGCCCGACGGCAAGAAGGACAGCCGCAGCCTCTCCACCGAGGAGCAGCTGCTGACGGTCAGCCTCGACCGACGCCCAGGCGATCTTCGCCCAGCCCAAGATGCGGCGCGGCCAGGTGGCCAAGCCGCCGCTCCGCGAGCTCGGGCGTCGACCCGGTCAGCGGCAAGCCGATGGTGCTGAAGGACGGCCGCTTCGGTCCCTACGTCACCGACGGCGAGACCAACGCCTCGCTGCGCAAGGCCGACGACGTCGAGACGATCACCGACGAGCGGGCCTCCGAGCTGCTGCAGGATCGCCGCGACCGCGGTCCGGCGCCGAAGAAGGCGGCCAAGAAGGCGGCCAAGAAGTCGACGAAGAAGACCGCCAAGAAGGCGACGGCGAAGAAGGCGGCCGCCAAGAAGGCGCCGGCCAAGAAGGCCGCGGCCAAGGCCCGACCGCCGACGTCGCGTCATCGGCCGCGACGACGGCCGGTCCGGTCGACGAGCCGTTCTGAACGACGCCCTGTCAGGCGGCGGCACCCGCCATCGGGCCCCGGGTCGGGCCGATCGACACACCGAGAAGCTCAGCGGCGGTCGCTGACGGCTCTATCGTCTCGCACCGTGGCCGTGCTGCGCCCTGAGCGAACCTGGGACGAGGATCCCGAACGGCGCGGGCCGGCGAGCGAGGTCTTCGAGGTGATCCTCGCCTTCGAGCGCGACCGCGAAGCGGACGGCGATGCGGGGGAAGAGGCCGTCGTCGACCTGCGCGACGGGTCGGGTCCGGGCGAACGTCACGACGACCCGGGCGAGTCGCGAGCCGACGGGCGAGTCCGCCGCTCCGGGCCGGCGAGCAGACCGAGGAGATGTACCCACGCGGTGCGGTGGACGGGCGGCCGCCCGGCGAGCCGATGGTCACCGAGGAACGGGCGGGCTGGCACGTCCGGCTGTTCGGCTCGCAGCGAGTTCTTCCGGCTCTGGCTCGTGCAGGTCGTGTCGGCCACCGGGCGACTGGCTCGGCTTCTCGGCCATCATCCTGCTGGCCGCCGGCATCGGTGGTCACGAGGCCGGTGCCGGCGCCGGCGCGATCAGCCTGGTCATGGCGGCCCGCATCGTCCCCGGCTTCTTCTTCGGACCGCTGGCCGGCGTGCTGGTCGACCGGTGGGACCGCAAGAAGGTGATGATCGGCTGCGACCTCGGGTCGGGCCGCGGTGATCGTGTGCCTCCCGTTCGTGCACAACCTGATCGGGCTGGTCGCTCGCGTCGCTCGTGCTCGAGGTGCTGACCCTGCTGTGGTCGCCGGCGAAGGAGGCGATCGTCCCCAACCTCGTGCCACCCGATCACCTGACGACGGCCAACTCGCTCTCGCTGGCCGCGGCCTACGGCACGTTCCCGTTCGCCTCGCTGCTGTTCGCGCTGCTGGCCGGCGTGTCGGCCTGGCTGACGTCGATCGCCGCGCTCGACTTCCTCGGGCTCGACCAGATGGCGCTGGCGTTCTACGTCGACGCCATCACGTTCGTGGTGTCGGCGCTGCTCGTGCGGACGCTCGTGATCGGCCGGCGCCGCCGGGCCGCGGCCGCGGATCCCGAGGCCGAGGCCCGCCGTCGGCTCGGGCAGATGTTCGACGAGCTCAAGCAGGGCTGGCACGAGATCTTCCTCAACCACACCGTGCGGGCCGTCAACATCGGTCTGGCGTGCGGGCTCATCGGCGGCGGCATGCTGATCCCCCTCGGTGCGGTCTTCTCGACCGAGGTGCTCGGGGCCGGGCCCGCGGGCTACGGCCTGTTCACCACCGCCCTCGGGTTCGGGGTGGCGATCGGTGCGGTCGGCGTGTCGGCCATGCAGAGGCGCCTGCCCAAGGCCCGGGTCTTCACCGGCTCGCTGCTGCTGGCCGGCGCGTTCCTCTTCCTGCGCCGCCTGCACCTCGAGCCTGGGCCCGGCCACGCTGTTCGTCGGGCTGATGGGCGTGACGGTCGGGCCGGTGTACGTGATGGGCTTCGTGCTGCTGCAGCAGGAGGTCGACGACGAGCTGCGCGGCCGGGTGTTCAGCTCGCTCAACACGCTCGTGCGGCTGTGCGTGCTCATCTCGATGGTGGCCGGCCCGCTGCTGGCCGCCCTGCTCAACGGGCTGTCGGAGAGCTGGTTCGGCGGGGCGATCGAGGTCGGGCGGTTCACCATCGCCATCCCCGGCGTGCGGCTCACCCTGTGGCTGGCCGCCCTGATCATCATGGGCGCCGCGGTGCTGGCCCTGCACTCGGTGCGCTCCGGGCAGCGGTCGAAGGCGGCGACGGCCGGCCTGCACCCGTCGCGCGCGGCACCGGCTCGTGACCGACCCCACCCCGCCGGCAGCCGACTCGTCGCGAGGCCGGTGGATCGTGTTCGAGGGGGGCGAGGGCGGCGGCAAGTCCACCCAGGCGACGCGCCTGGCCGCGGCGCTCGACGGCGTGCTCACCCGCGAGCCGGGAGGCACCGAGATCGGTGCCCGCCTGCGCGAGCTGCTGCTCGACCCCGGCACGGTCGAGCTCGACCATCGGGCCGAAGCGCTGCTGATGGCCGCCGATCGGGCCCAGCACCTGGGCCAGGTCGTGGTGCCCGCCGCTCGACGCCGGCCGCCACGTCGTGAGCGACCGGTCCGCGTTCAGCTCGATCGCCTACCAGGGCTACGCGCGGGGCCTGCCGGTCGACGAGGTGCGGGGCCTGTCCGACTGGGCCATGCGGGGCCGGTGGCCGGACCTGGTGGTGCTGCTCGAGGTGCCGGGCTCGGTGGCCGCCGGACGGCTCGGGGCCAAGCTCGATCGCATCGAGCAGCTCGGCCCCGACTTCCACCGGCGGGTGGCCGACGGGTTCCGCGAGATGGCCTCGGCCGATCCCGAGCGCTGGGTCGTCGTCGACGGCAGCCGATCGATCGACGAGGTCGAGGCCACGGTCCGCGAGGCGGTGCGGGAGCGGCTACAACTCCCCGTGTGATCGATCCGTGGGCGGCCATCGTCGGGCAGGACCGGGCCGTGGCCGAGCTGCGCGCCGCGGCCGAGGCGCCCGTGCACGCGTACCTGCTGGTCGGCCCCAGGGGCAGCGGCAAGCGGGCCCTGGCCGCCGCGTTCGCGGCGGACCTGCTCAGCCAGGGCAGCGAGGGCGAGGACGCCGATCGCCATCGCAAGCTGGCGCTGGCCGAGCAGCACCCCGACCTCGTCGTGGTCGAGCGCGAGGGCGCGGCCATCAGCGCGGCCCAGACCGACGAGATCATCCGGCGGGCCAGCCTGGCGCCGATCGAGGGCGACCGGAAGGTGCTCGTGCTCGACGAGTTCCACCTCATCCAGCCCGGCAACCCGGCCAAGCTGCTGAAGATCATCGAGGAGCCGCCGGCCGGGACGTTCTTCGTCGTGCTGGTCGAGCACATCCCGGCCGAGCTGGTCACGATCGCCTCGCGGGCGGTGCGCATCGACCTCGGTCCCGTGCCCGACTCGGCGATCATCGAGCGGCTGGTGGCCGAGGGCGCGATCGCCGGAGATCGCGGCCGAGGTCGCCTCGGCCGCGTCGGGCGACCTGGCTCGGGCCCGGCTGCTGGCCACCGACCCGCGGCTCGCCCTGCGGCGAGCGGCGTGGGCCGCGGTGCCCGGCCAGCTCGACGGCACCGGAGCACGCGCCACGCGGCTGGTCGACGAGCTGTTCGCCATGATCGACGATGCCGCCGCGCCGCTGCGGGAGCGCCAGACCGCCGAGGTCGAGGTGCTCGAGGAGCGGGTCGCGCAGCTCGGCGAGCGCGGGTCGGGCCGCAAGGCCCTCGAGGAGGTGCACAAGCGCGAGCAGCGCCGCCAGCGGATCGACGAGCTCCGCTTCGGCCTGCTGGTCCTGGCCCGTCACTACCGCGACGAGCTGGCGGTCAGCAGCCGCCCGGCCCCCCTGGTCGAGGCGCTCGACGCCATCCAGGCCACGTCCGAGGGCCTGCTCCGCAACCCGAACGAGACCCTCCAGTTCCAGGCGCTCTTCCTCCGCCTCGGCGCCGCCGCCTGATCGTCCCCTTCCGCCGAATCTGTCAGGTCCGATGTCCGAACACGGACGCGTGAGATGACAGGTTGCGCAGACGGGGGACCGGTTGCTCGACAGGGTGCGGGACCTGACGTACCGTCAGGAACCATGACGCTCCGCATCGAACTGCCCGCCGACCGAGAGCCCGTGGCCTGGCTGTGGGGTGAGGTCGTGCCCAAGATCGGACCGGCGGCGGCGAACTACTCGGCCGCGGTGTACGCGCACTCGACGCTGTCGCTGCGGGAGTTCGAGTCGGCCCGGGCCCGCATCGCCCAGGTGAACCACTGCATGTTCTGCCTCGACTGGCGCACCGAGCGCGACGGCGAGACCGTCGACGAGTCGCTCTACGGCGAGGTCGAGAACTGGCGCGACCCCGCGGCCTCGGCGTCGCTGTCGGATCGCGAGCGGCTGGCGGCGGAGTACGCCGAGCGGTTCGCCGCGGACCACCTCTCGCTCGACACCGACGAGGCGTTCTGGGAGCGCATGCACGCGTCCTACACCGACGCCGAGATCGTCGAGCTGTCGATGTGCATCGGCTCGTGGATCGCGTTCGGCCGGCTCAACCACGTGCTCGGCGTCGACGCCGCCTGCGTGCTCCCTGCCCACTGACCGTCGATCGTGCCGAGGTCTGTCTGCGACGCGGCCGGGTAGACGTCTTCTTCACGAACGGATCGACGGGTGCCACCGGCATCCGGAGTCCCGACGAAGGAGAAGACGATGGCTCGACATGCTGCTGCATGAGCGGGAACCCGACACCCGCGAAGAGATCGACGGCCAGCGCCGCGACGTCGGCCTGGTCGACAAGGTGACGACGAAGGATGCCTCGGCGCTCAACGTGCTGGCTCGGGTGCTCGCGCTGGTCGCGGCCGCCGTACCGACGATCGTCGGCCTGCTCGCGGTGGCCGAAGATCGACTGGTCCGGCAACGGCTTCGACGCTCCGGCCGTGACGGTGGCCGAACATCCGCTTCACCCCCTGCGGTGGCGGTGGCCGTGCTGGCCGCCGGTGTGATCGGGCTCATCGCCGCCGCCACGCGCGATCGGGCCAGCAAGCTGGTGGTCGGCGCGATCTACGCCATCGTCGGCTTCGTCATCGTGGTTGCCAACCCGACCGTGCAGCACGTGGTCCTCTCGGACCGCCTCGGGTGGATGGCCATCCTCGTCGGCGCGGTGATGGTCGTCGCCGGGCTCTTCGCGGTGCAGCGCACCACGGTCCGGCGTGAGGTGCGCACGTCCGCCGTCTGATCGACACGTTCGACCCCTGGGCTGCGGCCCGGGTCACCGAGACGGGCCGGGTCTCTTCCTCGCAGGGACCCGGCCCGCCTCGCGCCTCGGCGCCGGCGGGCCCGCTCTCATCTCGGGCTCTGCAGCCGTTCGGGTTGTGGAGCCATCGGGTTCCGGGGCTGTCGGGGCGCGCTGCTAACCTCCCTCCGCCCGCCCGGGTAGCTCAGTCGGCAGAGCAGCTCACTCGTAATGAGCAGGTCAAGGGTTCGATTCCCTTCTCGGGCTCCAGGTCGTCCGGGTCCCAGCGCCCGCGTGGCGCACACGACTACCGACGGCGGGTCGTGGGTACGTGGTGATCCAGGCGCACCGCGCCCTCGAAGGCAATTGCGGCGCAGTAGAACGGACGACCAGACCGATGTGGCCCCACGAGTGCCGGGCAGCACTCAGCTTCTCATTCGACGACACGCGACCCTCACAGGTGGAGGTGGGCGCTCCGACGTTCGCTCGCCTCGGCGTGCTGGCCACGTTCTTCGTGCTGCCCCACAACGTCGAGCCGCTCCGGACCAGTTGGCGCAGGATCGTCGCGGTCGGCCACGAGATCGGCAACCACACGACCACGCACCCGTGCAGCGCGAACTTCGCGTGGGTCGACCGGGGCCATGCGATCGAAGACCTCAGCCTGGACGACCTCGCCGCCGACATCGCGGACGCGGACCGCTGGATCGGTGAGGTGCTTGGGGTCCAGCCCAGCACGTTCGCCTATCCGTGCGGAGAGACCTGGGTGGGGCGGGGGATGGACACTCGGAGCTACGTCCCCCTGATCGCCGACTGGTTCCTGGCGGCCCGCTCGTTCAACGACATCGCGTCGAACTCGCCCGAGAGATGTGATCTGGCCCGCCTGATGGGCGTCGCGAGCGACAACCGCACGTTCGCCGACCTGCTGCCGCTCCTCGAGTCGACCCTCGACGAAGGTGCCTGGCTGGTTCTCGGAGGCCACGAGATCGGGCCCGAGGCAGATCCCGAGACGACGACTCCCGAGCTCATCGAAGCGGTGGTCGACTGGTGCCGGGCCAATCGCCTGTGGGTGGACACGATCGGCAACATCGCGACCCATGTGAGCGACCGCCGATCGCTCGAGGCGACCGGGTCCGTGCGGAACGCTCGACGCCGATCCTCGGTGGCCTGACCTCCGATCCCGGGGTCACGAGCCGGGTGGCCCGGGTAGGCTTGGCGTCCACATGGCAGACCAGGCCCACTTCGCCGAGCAGGCGATGGAGTACATGAGCCCGCTCTACTCCGCGGCCCTGCGCATGACCCGCAACCCGGCCGACGCCGAGGATCTCGTCCAGGAGACCTACCTCAAGGCCTACCGCGGCTTCGGCGGGTTCACCGAGGGCACCAACCTCAAGGCCTGGCTCTACCGCATCCTCACGAACACCTACATCAACTCGTACCGGTCGAAGAAGCGACGCCCCGACGAGACCGAGCTCGACGAGGCCGAGGACCTCTACCTCTACCGCCGGCTGGGCGGCCTCGAGGCGGTCGCGGCCGGTCGCAGCGCCGAGGACGAGCTGATGGACTTCTTCACCGACCAAGAGGTGAAGGACGCGATCGAGTCGCTGCCCGAGCAGTTCCGCATCGCCGTGCTGCTGGCCGACGTGGAGGGTTTCTCCTACAAGGAGATCGCCGAGATCGTCGACGTTCCGATCGGAACGGTGATGAGCCGCCTCCATCGGGGAAGAAAGGCCCTGCAGAAGCGGTTGTTCGATTTCGCCAGCCAGAGAGGGCTCGTCCCCGATGGCATGGAAGACCCAAACCCTTCGCCGGACGCACCCGCGCCGGCGCTCGCCGAGTGAGACCGCTGAGCTGACATGACCGACGACGCATCGCCTGCTGCGCACGACCATGACGAGCACGAGCACGATCATTCGTCGACCGCGTGCGAGGAGGCGCTCAAGGAGCTCTACGTCTACATCGACGGTGAGCTGACGGATGAGAAGCGGTCGGTGATCGCCAGCCACCTCGACGACTGCAACCCCTGCCTCGAGGCCTTCGACTTCGAGGCCGAGCTGCGGATCGTCATCTCCCGACGCTGCCACGACGACGTGCCCGACTCCCTCAAGCGCAAGATCGCGCTGCAGCTCGAGCGGCAGGACGAGCAGCCCACCGACGTCTGACCGACTGCTCCGGCGCGGTCACCGTTGGGGCGACGGCTGCTCCAGCACCCACTCGGCCATGCCGGGGATGGTGAAGCGGAGCTCGTCGCCGTCGATGGTCAACGTGCCCTGCTTCAGCAGGTCGCTGCGCACCGACGACAGCTGGCGCGTCGTGCGCCCGAGCTGGTCGGCGATGGCCCGCCCGGTGGCGGGCGTTTGGTCGACGACGAGGCGGGCCACGGTCGCCAGGTACGTGCGCTGGGTGGGGCTGGCGGCCGACCACCGACCGGCGTAGAGCCCCTGGGCCAGCGCCCGGCCGGCCCGGTCGCAGGCTGACGTCGCCGCCTCGAGCGTGATGCGGTCGGCGCCGTCGGAGGCCCGCCAGGCGTAGTGGCCGTAGACCTGGATGGCATAGGGGTAGCCGCCGGCCTCGAGCGCGAGCCGCTCGGCCGCGTCGAGGTCGAGGGGCCGCCCGGCCTGGGCGGCCGGGCCCTCGAGGGCATCGATCGACTCCTGCGGGTCGAGCAGGCCGAGCTCGTGCCAGGTCGCCCGCTCGAAGTAGGTGACGGCGTGCTCGGGCTGGCGCATGACCGGCAGGCCGGCGCCCGCGGTGGCGATCGGCCAGTCCTCGCCGGCCCCGGCCTGCAGGAGCGACGCGAGCGTGGCCAGCTCCGTGCGGTCGGCGAGCTGCATCTCGTCGATCGTGAGGACGAACCCGGTGTCGAGGTCGATGGCCAGGTGGGCGAGCGCGGCGAAGCGCATCAGGGAGGTCGATCGGCTGCGGGTCGGTCGGGGTCGGGCGGGCGAAGCGGACCTCGCCGCCGACGCCCACCACCTGGGCCCGGATCGTGGCCGACTCGGTCCGCAGGCCGTGAGGTCGCTCGCCGTCGGGCCGCAGCCCGCCGGGACCGGCCTGCTCGATCAGGAGACGGACCTGTTCGATCGACCGGAGCAGGTCGTCGGTGAACGGCGCGCCCGGCCGCACCTCGACGTGGACCCGGGGCCAGCCGAACCGACGACCGGCCAGGTCGGCCAGCTCGCCGAGCAGCACGGTCTTCCCCACGCCACGCGGCCCTACCAGCATCACCGGGGGCGGCATGCGGTGGTCGATGGCGGCGATCTCCAGCGCGTCGACGAGGTCCTCCACCACCTCGGTGCGGCCTCCGAGCGTCACCGGTGCCTGGTTGAACCCCGGTCGGTACGGGTTCTGGATCCGGGCCGTCCCGGCCATGTCACCACCCTCCACGTCGGTCGCTCAGGTCGTCTGTTGGCGTCTCATAGGTCTAGCGCTGTATAGCCCGTCTCGTCGGGTCGAGCCGGGACCGAGCGGACGCGGGCCCGCCCCGACCAATTGCGATCTTTCTCATCGAATCACTTGCAATTATGGAGGACCTGTTCTACAAAGTCGATGAACTTAGTCGGAATTGTGGTCTTGCCCGGCGAGACCAGGACCAGGGAGAGGGCTGGCAGCATGCGGATCGGAACCAGGCGACGTCTGACCATCGGGGCGGTGGCGGTGGCCATGGCGATCGTGGCCGTGGGCTGCGGCTCTTCGAAGAGCACCTCGAGCGGCAGCACCGACGGCACGAACGGCGCCGGGGGCGACATCAACCTCGTCGCCTACTCGACGCCGCAGGCCGCGTACGAAGGCATCGAGGCCGCGTTCAACAAGACGCCGGCGGGCAAGGGCGTGAAGTTCAACCAGTCCTACGGCGCGTCCGGTGACCAGAGCCGGGCCGTCGACGGCGGCCAGCCGGCCGACTACGTGGCGTTCTCGCTCGAGACCGACATGACCCGCCTCGTCAAGAGCGGCAAGGTCGCCGACGACTGGAACAAGAACCAGTACAAGGGCTTCGTCACCAAGTCGGTCGTGGTCTTCGTGGTGCGCAAGGGCAACCCGAAGAACATCCAGACCTGGGACGACCTCACCAAGCCGGGCGTCGAGGTGGTCACCCCCAACCCGTTCTCGTCGGGCGCAGCCCGCTGGAACATCATGGCGGGCTACGGCGCGCAGATCGAGCAAGGCAAGTCCCCGGAGGAGGCCACGCAGTACCTGCGGGACATGTTCAAGAACGTGGTCGTGCAGGACGACTCGGGTCGCAAGGCCCTGCAGACCTTCACCAGCGGCAAGGGCGACGTGCTGCTCTCCTATGAGAACGAGGCGATCTTCGCCCAGCAGAACGGCCAGGACATCGACTACGTCGTGCCCGACCAGACCATCCTGATCGAGAACCCCGCGGCCATCACCACGGACAACGGCAACCCGACGGTGGCCAAGGCCTGGCTCGACTACGTCTACACGCCGGAAGCCCAGAAGATCTTCGCCGACAACGGCTACCGGCCGGTCGTCCCGGGTGTCGTGCCCGACGACCAGTTCCCGACGCCCTCGGGGCTGTTCACCATCGACGACCTGGGCGGCTGGCCCGACGTGGCGACGAAGTTCTTCGACACCAAGACCGGCATCGTCGCCATCATCGAGACCGACAACGGCGTAGCGGTTGCCACCAAGTGACACCTCCGTCCTGACGGTGCCGCCGGAGCCTGCTCCGGCGGCACCGCCGCGTCCGGCCGCCCGTCGCAAGCGGCGGGTGAGCACGGGCGTGGAGCTCGGCATCGCCACCATGTACCTGAGCTTCCTGGTGGTGATCCCGCTGGCCGCGCTGGTGTGGCGGGGCGTCGGTGGCGGTTGGGCCGACTTCTGGGACAACGCCACCACGCCCGAGGCGCTCTCGGCGCTGAAGCTCACGATCGTCCTGTCGTTGCTCGTGGCGCTGGTGAACGCGGCGATGGGCACGCTGATCGCGTGGGTGATGGTGCGCGACTCGTTCCCCGGCCAACGCATCGTCGACGCGCTGATCGACCTGCCGTTCGCGCTGCCCACCATCGTCGCCGGTCTCGTGCTGCTGGCGCTCTACGGCGCCAAGAGCCCGATCCACCTGAGCCTCGCCTACACCCGGCTCGGTGTGGCGGTCGCGCTGCTGTTCGTCACGCTGCCCTTCGTCGTGCGCACCGTGCAGCCGGTGCTGCTCGAGATCGACCGCGAGATGGAGCAGGCCGCAGCCTCCCTCGGAGCCAGCCGGTTCACGACGTTCCGACGGATCATCCTGCCCAACCTGGTGCCGGCGATCTTCGCCGGGACGGCCCTCTCGTTCGCCCGGGCCATCAGCGAGTACGGCTCGACCGTGCTGATCTCGGGCAACCTGCCGTTCAAGACGCAGGTCGCCCCGGTGCAGATCTTCAACCAGATCCAGAGCGACAACGAGGCCGGCGCGGCGGCGGTCTCGACGGTGCTGCTGGTCGTGTCGCTGCTCGTGCTGGTGGGCCTGAGCCTCGTGCAGCGATGGGCGGTGCGCCGTGACTGACCGGTCCGTGGCTGCCCCCGAGATCCGACCCGGCAGCGTGGCGACCGAGCGCGCCGTCGATGCCGATGCGTCGGCCGGATCCGGCGACGGCTCGCGAGGCAGCGGCCGCCGCGTCCAGCGTGACCGACGGGCGGGGGAGGGACGAGCCGGGCGCTGGATCATGCGGATCATCGCCCTGACCTACCTGGCGTTCCTGCTCGTGATCCCCGTCGGCCTGGTCTTCTACCGGACGTTCGAGAACGGCATCGGCCCGGTCTGGAAGGCGCTCACCACCGACGGCGCCCTGCACGCGTTCCAGGTGACGTTCATCGTGGCCGGCTGCGCGGTCGTGCTGAACACGATCTTCGGCATGGTGGCGTCGTTCCTGCTGGTGCGCCACGACTTCCGGGGCAAGGGCGTGATCAACAAGTTGATCGACCTGCCGCTGGCCGTGTCGCCGGTGGTGGTCGGCCTGTCGCTGATCCTCGTCTACGGCCGTGAGACGACGATCGGCTCGTTCTTCGGAGACCAGGGCATCGACATCATCTTCGCCCTGCCCGGCATGGTCATGGCCACCGCGTTCGTGTCGCTCCCGCTGATGGTGCGTGAGGTCGTGCCCATCCTCGAGGAGATCGGCACCGACCAGGAGCAGGCCGCGGCCACGCTCGGGGCCACCCCGACCCAGACCTTCCGACGAGTGACGCTGCCCGCCATCAAGTGGGGCGTCGCCTACGGCGTGATCCTCACGCTGGCCCGCTGCCTCGGCGAGTTCGGTGCGGTGGCCGTGGTGTCGGGCCGGGTCGTCGGCCAGACCCAGACGGCGACGCTCTACGTCGAGCAGAGCTTCGAGAACTTCAAGCAGGCCGACGCCTACGCAGTGGCCTTCGCCCTTGCTGCGCTCGCGATCCTGGCCCTGCTCATCATGAACCTCTTCCGGCCCAAGGAGCCCTGACCATGGGAATCGAAGCGCGCGGCATCACCAAGAAGTTCGGCGAGTTCGTCGCGCTCGACGACGTCTCGGTGGACATCCCGTCGGGCTCGCTCACCGCGCTGCTCGGCCCGAGCGGCGGCGGCAAGTCGACGCTGCTGCGGGTGATGGCCGGGCTCGAGGTGCCCGACTCGGGTGTGGTCGAGATCAACGGATCCGATGCCACCAACCAGCCGCCCCAGCAGCGCAACGTCGGGTTCGTGTTCCAGCACTACGCGGCGTTCAAGCACATGAGCGTCTACCGCAACGTGGCGTTCGGGCTCGAGATCCGCAAGCGTCCCAAGGCCGAGATCAAGGCCCGCGTGACCGAACTGCTCGAGCTCGTCCACCTCGAGGCCTTCGCCGACCGGCTGCCGTCGCAGCTCTCGGGCGGCCAGCGCCAGCGCATGGCCCTGGCCCGGGCGCTGGCGGTCGAGCCGCAGCTGCTGCTGCTCGACGAGCCCTTCGGCGCGCTCGACGCCCAGGTGCGCAAGGAGCTGCGGACGTGGCTGCGCCGGCTGCACGACGAGATCCACGTCACCACCGTGTTCGTCACCCACGACCAGGAGGAAGCCATGGACGTGGCCGACCGCATCGTGGTCATGGCCAACGCCCGGGTCGAGCAGGTCGGTACGCCCGACGAGCTCTACGACCAGCCGGCCAACGCCTTCGTGATGAGCTTCCTCGGCCCGGTGACCCGGTTGGGCGACACGCTCGTGCGGCCCCACGACCTCGAGCTGCTGCACGATCCGGCTCCGGGGACCACGGCGGCCACCGTGGTTCGCGTGGCTCGGCTCGGGTTCGAGGTGCGGGTGGAGATCGTGGTCGACGGCACCGAGGCCTTCGTGCAGGTCACCCGGGACACCGCCGAACGGCTGGGGGTCGAGGCCGGCTCGACCGTGCACGTGCGCCCGGTCGAGGGCTCCCTGACCATGGTCGCCGACCCGACTCCCGCCCCCACCTCCGGGCCGGCCGCAGCGGTCGCCTCGCCGGCGGCATGAGCCGATCCGGCAGGCTCGCCGCCGCCGTCGCGCCTGGGGCCAGCCGCCCTGAGTGTGGTGTGGGTCTCGGGCCGTCCTAAGATCGCCGCCATGGTCGTTCTCGCAGCACACGTCTGGACCTTCTGGATCTCGGCCCTCCTCGTCCTCTCGGCGATCGGGCTGATCGCCGGCATCGGCGTGATGTACGTCAAGAAGGTCGTCGCTCCCCGCTATCCGAAGGACTGACCGATGTCCGGGGCCGTCGACTGGGAGCTGGCACAGCGTGTCGCCGTCCGGGTCGCCGGCCGCGAGCCGTTCAGCGAGTCGTACCACTACGACTCGCTCGAACCCGACTTCGCCGAGCTGACCGCGCAGGCCGAGGCGCTCGTCGCGGCCGAGACCGGCCTGGTGTCGCTGGCCGGACCGGCCCGGGCCCGCGTCACCAACCGGGCCGGCTGGATCGGCGCCAACGTCGCCTCGTTCCAGCGGCTGCTCCGGCCCATCATCGACAAGCTGGGTCCGCGCCTCGACGCCAACCCGCTGTCGCCCCTGGCCCAGAAGTTCGCCGGGGCCGAGGTCGGCATGATGCTCGGCTGGATGTCGACCCGCGTGCTCGGCCAGTACGACCTGCTGATCATCGAGGAGGAGTCCCCGCTCGACCAGGACCTCGTCTACTACGTCGGCCCCAACGTGCTGGCGCTCGAGAAGCAGTTCGCCTTCCCGCCCCGCGAGTTCCGGCTGTGGCTGGCCCTGCACGAGGTCACCCACCGGGCCCAGTTCACCGGCGTCGAGTGGATGCGGCCGCACTTCCTCGGCCTGGTGGAGCAGACCCTCGACTCGGTCGATCCCGATCCCAAGCGGTTCCTCGAAGCGCTGAGCCGGGTCACCGAGGCCGTCCGCGGTGGCGAGAACCCTTTGGCCGACGGTGGGCTCATGGCGTTGGTCGCGTCGTCCGACCAGCGGGCGGTGCTCGACCAGGTGAGCGGGCTGATGAGCCTGCTCGAGGGCCACGGCGACATCACGATGGATCGGGCCGGCCACGGGCTCATCCCCAGCGCCGACCGGTTCGCCCGGGTGCTGCGCCAGCGCCGGCAGAACGCCAGCGGGCCGGCCAAGCTGCTGCAGCAGCTCATCGGGCTCGAGGCCAAGCTCAACCAGTACGCGCAGGGCGAGGCGTTCATCGAGGCGGTCGAGAAGGCCGGCGGACCCGAGCTCCTGGCCCGGGCGTGGGAGCGTCCGGAGATGCTCCCCACGCTGGTCGAGATCCGCGAGCCGCCGCTGTGGATCGACCGGGTCGCCCCCGCCCTCGCGGTCTGATCATCGACCGCCTGACCGGCTGGGTCTGACCGACGTGGGCCCGGCGGGAGCGCTCGACGCCTTGCCCGATCTGGCCGCCCCGCTGCTGGCCCGGTGCCGGTTCCCCCCGCCGGGCACCGCGGTGACCTGCGCCGTCTCGGGCGGTCCCGATTCGCTGGCCCTGCTGGTGCTGGCGGTGGCCGCCGGGTGCGAGGTCACGGCCGTCCACGTCGACCACCAGCTGCGCGACGGCTCGGCCGACGAGGCGGAGGTCGTGGCGCAGGTGGCCGAGGCGCTGGGCGTGGCGATGGTGGCCGAGCGGGTGGACGTCGGGGCCGGACCCAACCTCGAGGCCCGCGCCCGGGCGGCCCGCCACGCCGTGCTCCCCGAAGGGACGCTGCTCGGCCACACCGCCGACGACCAGGCCGAGACGATGCTGCTGAACCTGCTGCGCGGCGCCGGTCTCGACGGGTTGGCGGCCATGGCCCCCGACGACCGCCGGCCGATCCTGGCCCTGCGCCGGTCCGAGACGGTCGCGCTGTGCGCCGCTCTCGGACTCGACCCCGTGCACGACCCGTCGAACGACGACCCGCTCGATGCGTCGCAACCGGGTGCGCCACGAGGTGCTGCCGTTGCTGGACGAGGTCGCCGGGACGCGACGTGGTGCCCGTGCTGGCCCGCCAGGCCGGCCTGCTCCGCGAGGCGGCGGACCTGCTGGGCGCGCAGGCCGGCGCGCTCGACGTCGCCGATGCGGCGGCGCTGGCGGAGGCCCCGGCGGCGCTGGCCCGGACCGCGATCCGCACGTGGCTGCGCAGCTGCTCACCCGAGGGCCATCCTCCGGACGGCGCAACCGTCGAACGGGTGCTGGCCGTGGCCCGGCTCGACCAGCGGGCGACCGACGTGGGATCGGGGTGGCGTGTCGCCCGCACCGCGGGCCGGCTGCGACTGGTTCCGCCCCCGGTCCCCGGCTCGTCGCCGGTTCGGTAGGGTCTGGCCCGCATGGACCCCCTCGTGTCGAGCTTCATCGACGACCATCCCGCTGTCGGTCGGGTGATCGTGTCAAGTGACGACCTGCAGGCCCGCATCGCCGAGATGGGCCGGGAGATCACCGTCGACTACGCCGGGTCCCGCCCGCTGCTGGTCGGGCGTGCTCAAGGGCGCGTTCATGTTCATGAGCGACCTGGCCCGGGCCATCGACCTGCCGGTCGAGTTCGACTTCATGGCGGTGTCGTCCTACGGCAGCGCCACCAAGACCAGCGGCGTCGTGCGCATCGTGAAGGACCTCGACCTCGACCTCACCGATCGTCGGGTGATCCTGGTCGGAGGACATCGTCGACAGCGGCCTGACGCTCAACTACCTGCTGAAGAACCTGCGGGGCCGGGACCCGGCCAGCCTCGACGTGTGCGCCCTCGTGCTGAAGGAGGGTGCGCAGAAGGTCGAGCCCGACCTGCGCTACGTCGGGTTCCGCATCCCCGACGAGTTCGTCGTCGGCTACGGCCTCGACGTCGCCGAGAGCTACCGCAACCTCCCCGCCATCCACGCCTACACCGCGGAATAGCGGCAGCCAGGATCAGGCGTGCGGAGCGGAGCGACTTTCTGTGCCCTCGCTCGCAAGCTCGCTGCGGACGGGCTTCGCCCATCTGGCGCGGGTCGGTGGTGCTGTTGCGCTCCGCTCCACACGCCTGAGCGCGGGCTGCGAGCCTTCCCCACCTTCGTGATCCGGAGAGGCGCCCAGTAGCCTCGGCCGGTACCTCGATCAGGGACTCTCCGGAGCGGACCATGAGTGACGACACCATCAGCGACACGTTCGACGTCCCGCCGTTCGACGAGCCCGAGCGGCCCCGTCCCAGCCGCACGTTGCCGCCCCGGCCCGACGGTTCCGACCTCGGCCCGGTCGACCTGGTGCGGATCGAGGCTGCGGTGCGCGAGATCCTGATCGCCATCGGTGAGGACCCCGACCGCGACGGCCTGCTCGACACCCCGGCTCGGGTCGCCCGCATGTACGACGAGATCTTCTCCGGCCTCCGCGAGTCCCCCCACCACCACCTCGAGGTGCAGTTCGAGGCCCATCACGACGAGATGGTGATGGTCCGCGACATCGCGCTGACCTCGATGTGCGAGCACCACCTCGTGCCGTTCATGGGCAAGGCCCACGTGGCCTACATCCCCAACAACGACGGGCGGGTCACCGGTCTGTCGAAGCTGGCCCGCCTGGTCGACGCCTACGCCAAGCGACCCCAGGTGCAGGAGCGGCTCACCAGCCAGATCGCGGACGAGATCGAGCGCACCCTCCAGCCCAAGGGCGTGCTCGTGGTGATCGAGGCCGAGCACCTCTGCATGTCGATGCGGGGCGTCAAGAAGCCGGGCTCGTCGACCATCACCTCGGCGGTGCGGGGCCTGTTCCGCGACAACACGGCCACCCGCTTCGAGGCCATGCAGTTCATCAACACCGGGCTCTGAGCGCCAGGGCCTCCTCGATTTGACGGGCGGTTGTACCCTCCCGCGCTCGTGATCCCTCTCGTGATGGGCGTGCTCAACGTGACGCCCGATTCGTTCTCCGACGGTGGTCGGTTCCTCGACGCCGACGTGGCGGTCGACCACGGGAGGGCGCTGATCGCCGAGGGTGCCGACATCGTCGACGTCGGTGGCGAGTCGAGCCGCCCGGGCGCCGACCCGGTCGACGAGGCCGAGGAGCTGCGCCGGGTGATCCCCGTGATCGAGGCGCTGGCCGGCGAGGTGCGGCTCTCGATCGACACCGTGAAGCCGGCCGTGGCCCGCGCCGCGGTCGGCCGCCGGCGCCACCCTGGTCAACGACGTCTCGGCCACGCTCGGGCCGGTGGCCGGCGAGCTCGGCGTGGGCTACGTCGTGATGCACCGGCGAGGGCACGCCCCACACCATGCAGGTCGACCCCCGCTACGACGACGTGGTCGCCGAGGTCAAGACCTTCCTGGCCGAGCACGCCGCGGCCGCGGCCGAGGCCGGGGTCACCGAGATCTGGGTCGATCCGGGCATCGGCTTCGGCAAGACGGACGAGCACAACCTGAGCCTGCTGCGCCACCTCGACGAGGTCGTCGCCCTGGGCTACCCGGTGCGTCGTCGGCACCAGTCGCAAGGGCTTCCTCGGACGGCTGCTGGCCGCATCCGACGGGGTGGCCGAACCCGTACCCACCGATGATCGACTCGAGGCCTCGCTGGCCACGGCTACGTGGGCCATGGCCCAGGGCGCAGCCATGATCCGCGTGCACGATGTCCGAGCATCCCTCCAGGCAGCGAAAGTCGTGGCAGCATGAGCCCCGTGGCAATGAAGGGCAAGTGGGCGCAGGGCATCAAGCCCCGCAACTTCCACTGGATCATCAAGGATCAGCTCGCCGTGTGCGAGAGACCGGGCGGCTACGGCGCCAACCACCGCCGCGTCCGCCGCCAGGAAGAGATCATCTGGATCCGCGAGCAGGGGTTCGGCTGCGTCATCTCGCTGATCCCGTCGCCCCACAACCTGCACAACTACGACGATCTGGGCGTCACCTGGCGCCATCGGCCCTTCAGCGGGGACGACGACGCGCCGGCGCTGCTGGGCCAGCTGCTGCCCGGAGATCAAGTCGCTGCTGACCCAGGGCACCAAGGTGCTCATGCACGGCGAGGAGCTCGGCGACCGCATCTGCGGCACCGTCGCCGGCTACCTCCTGTGGGACGGCCTCATCGACACCGGGCCCCGAGCCATCTCGGTCGTCGAGCAGATCACCCAGCGCCAGCTGGGCCCGGTCGGTCGGGAGCTCGTCTCCGTGGCCGCCGCGCTCTAGGCGTCCGGGTCGTCTCGGCCATGAGCGACGCGCCCCAGGCCGGTCGGTCCGACCGGTTCGGACGTCATCGAGCTGCGAGGCCTGCGGGCCGTGGGGTACTGCGGGGCGCTCCCCGAGGAGCAGGAGCGGGCCCAGCCGTTCGAGGTCGATCTCGACGTCGAGGCCGACCTGTCCGGTCCCGGGGCGCACCGACCAGCTCGACGACACGCTCGACTACGGCGCCATCGCCGCGGCGGTCGAGCACGTCATCACGACCGAGCGGTTCGCGCTGCTCGAGCGGCTGTCGGCCCGCATCGCCGAGGTCGTGCTGGACGACCCGCGGGCCACGGCCGTCACGGTCACGGTGCGCAAGCTCCGGCCGCCCGTGCCCCAGCACCTCGAGACGTCGGGTGTCCGCATCCGGCGCGACGCGCTGAGTGCGGGCCTTCCTCGGGCTGGGCTCCAACCTGGGTGATCGCGAGGCGTACCTGCGCGACGCCGTCGGGTCGCTCTCCGGGGTGACGGCCGTGTCGCCGGTCTACGAGACCGAGCCGGTCGGCGGTCCCGGCGGGCAGGACGCCTACCTCAACATCGTGGTCGAGCTCGACACCGACCTCACCCCCCACGCCCTGCTCGGCGTGTGCCACCGGCTGGAGTCGGCGGCCGGCCGGGTGCGCGAGGAGCGGTGGGGTCCCCGCACGCTCGACGTCGACGTGCTGTGGGTCGAGTCCGGACCGGTCGACGACCCCGACCTGGTGATCCCGCATCCCCGGATGGCCGAGCGCCGCTTCGTGATGGCGCCCCTCGCCGACCTGGCCCCCGACGTGGTGCCCGACGACTGGAACGACCGGGCCGAGGGTCGGGTCCGCCGGGTCGGACCGCTGAAGCCGTAGGTCCGTGACCGCCGTGCCGACGCTGCGGGTGATCGGAGGCGGGCGGGCCGGTCGCTCGTTGGCCCTCGCCCTGGCCCAGGCCGGCTGGCGGGTGGGCCCGATCCTGGGTCGGGGCGACGACGTCGTCGGGCGCCGCGGCGGGCGTCGACCTGCTGGTGATCGCCACGCCCGACGCGGCCATCGCCGACGTGGCGGCCGCCGTCGAGCCCCGGCCCGACGGCGCGGTGGTGGCCCACCTGGCCGGGTCGCTCGGCCTCGACGTGCTCGCCCCCCACGAGCGACGGGGCGCGCTGCACCCGCTGGTCGCGCTGCCCACCCCGGAGGTCGGCGCCGAGCGGCTGATCGGCGGCACCTGGTTCGCGGTGGCCGGCGACGACCTGGTGCGGCGAGCGGTCGACGACCTCGGCGGGCGGCCGATCGAGCTCGCCGACGCCGACCGGGTGGCGTACCACGCCGCCGCGGTGATCGCCTCGAACCACCTGGTCGCGCTGCTCGGCCAGGCCGAGCGGGTCGCCGCCTCGGCCGGCGTGCCGCTCGAGGCCTACCTCGACCTCGTGCGGGCCACGGTCGACAACGTGGCCGAGCTCGGTCCGGCGGCCGCGCTGACCGGCCCGGCGGCCCGCGGCGACTGGGCCACCATCGACCGCCACCTGGCCGCCCTCGACGCCCTCGATCCCTCCGAGCGGGCGTCCTACGAGGCCATGGTCGCCCTCGCCCGCCGCCTCGTCGAAGAATGACGCGCGTTCCCGCACTCTGAAGGCTCGGGCTCACGGATACCGAGAGGCGGGTCCTTCAGAGTGGCGCGGTCGGAGGCGGGCCGAGTGGGCGTCGGGGGGCGGGAGCGGGCAGGATGCGCGGATGCGGGTGACGACGACGATCGCCGAGACGAGGGGCGTGCTCGACGCGGCGCGGCGCGAGGGCGCGACGGTCGGGTTCGTGCCGACGATGGGCTACCTGCACGACGGGCACGTGTCGCTGATGACGCGGGCCCGGGCCGAGTGCGACGTGGTGGCCGCGTCGATCTTCGTGAACCCGCTGCAGTTCGGGGCGGGCGAGGACCTCGAGCACCTATCCCCGCGACCTGCCCGCCGACTCGGCCCGGTCCGAGGCGGCCGGGGTCGACGTGCTGTTCACGCCGTCGGTCGAGGAGATGTACCCGCGCCCGACGGCGACGTCGGTGATCGTCCCGGAGCTCGCCGCCACCATGGAGGGCGCGTCGCGGCCGACCCACTTCGCCGGCGTGGCGACCGTGGTGGCCAAGCTGTTCAACATCGTCGGGCCGTGCCGGGCCTACTTCGGCGAGAAGGACTTCCAGCAGCTGGCGATCGTCCGGCGCATGGCGTCCGACCTGTCGTTCCCGGTCGAGGTCGTCGGCTGCCCGATCGTCCGCGAGCTCGACGGCCTGGCCATGTCGAGCCGCAACGTCTACCTCACGCGCCGACGAGCGGGCCGCCGCGCCCGTGCTGCACCGGGCGCTGCAGGCCGGCGTGGCGGCGATCGTGGCCGGCGAGCGCGATCCCGCGACCGTGGTCGACCTGGTGGCCGCGATCATCGCCGCCGAGCCGACCGCCGAGCTCGACTACGTCGAGGTCGTCGACGTCGCCACGCTGGCCCGACCCGAGGTGCTGCGCGGCGAGCTGCGCCTGCTGACCGCCGCTCGCTTCGGTCGGCCCCGACTGATGGATAACCTCGGCGTGCTCGTTCCCGAGCACGGCTGATCTGCGGGCTCGCAGACGCCCCGGCACGGCGACCCGCACGGGCGCCAAGCACCCAGGAGACACTCGATGCACCGACGCATGATGAAGTCGAAGATCCACCGGGCCACGGTGACCGACGCCAACCTGCACTACGTCGGCTCGATCACGCTCGACACCGAGCTGATGGCCCTGGCCGACATCCGCGAGCACGAGCAGGTGCACGTGCTCGACATCGACAACGGCGCCCGCTTCGAGACCTACGCCATCCCGGGCGGGCCGGGCGACGTCTGCCTCAACGGTGCCGCCGCCCGCCTGGTGCAGCCCGGCGACAGGGTCATCATCATCACCTACGGCGACTACGACGACGCCGAGCTCGACGACTACGCGCCCGCGTCGTGCACGTCGACACCGCCAACCGGCCGGTCGAGCTCGACGAGGTCGCCGTCCTCGACCAGGGCGTGCCGCAGTGGGCCTGACCCCGCGAGCCGGCCTGCAGGTTCCGTCTCGGGCCTGGCCCGCCGCGGCGCGATCGCGTGACCGATCCGGTGCCGCCCGACGGGCGAGCCGCTCGACCTGCTCGTCCTGGGCAGCGGGGTGGCCGGGCTGTCCGCCGCCGTGCGGGCCGCGGACATCCACGGCATGCGGGTCGGCGTGCTCACCAAGGGCGAGCTGCACCAGGCCACCACCCGGTGGGCCCAGGGCGGCGTGGCCGCGGTGCTGGCCAACGATCCCGACTCCACCGACCTCCACCTGGCCGACACGCTCACGGCCGGCGCCGGGCTGTGCGACTCCGACGCGGTGCGGGTCCTGGTCGACGAGGGCCCGGGCCGGGTCAACGAGCTGATCGCCCTCGGCGCCATGTTCGACCGCGACGAGCAGGGCCAGCTCGAGCTGGCCCGCGAGGGCGGCCACAGCCTGGCCCGCGTCGTCCACGCCGGCGGCGCGGCCACCGGCGCCGAGGTCGAGCGGGCGCTGGTCGAGGCCGTGCGGCGCACGGCGGCCGTCGTTGCACGAGCGCGCGTTCGCGCTCGACCTGCTCGTCGAGGGCGGCCGCTGCGCGCGGGGTCATCGCCCGTGACGCGGACGGCGCGCTGCAGAGGTGCGGGCCGCCAACGTGCTGCTGGCCACCGGCGGCGCCGGCCAGCTCTTCGCGGTCACCACCAACCCGGTCGAGAGCACCGGCGACGGCATCGCCATGGCCCTGCGAGCCGGCGTGGCGGTGGCCGACGTCGAGTTCGTGCAGTTCCACCCCACCGCCCTGCACCACCCGCAGATGCCCCGCCCGCTGCTGTCCGAGGCGCTGCGCGGCCACGGCGCGCTGCTGCGCGACGCCGAGGGCGAGCGCTTCGTCGACGAGCTGCTGCCGCGCGACGAGGTGTCACGGGCGATGACCCGACGGATGCTCGAGCAGGGCGTCGACCACCTCTGGCTCGACGCCACCGGGCTCGAGTCGTTCGACGAGCGGTTCCCGACGATCAGCGCCGCGCTGCGCGCCGGCGGGCCTCGACCCGGCGATCGACTGGCTGCCGATCGCCCCGGCCGCCCACTACTTCGTGCGGCGGCGTCGTCACCGACCTCGACGGGGCCGCGTCGCTGCCGGGCCTGTGGGCGGCCGGGGAGGTGTCGTGCTCGGGCGTGCACGGCGCCAACCGCCTGGCGTCGAACTCGCTGCTCGAGGGCATGGTGTTCGGCACCCGGGTGGTCGAGGCCATCGAGGCCGGACGCACCTCGGCCCGATCGACCGGGGCCATGCGGGCCGTGCTCGAAGGCCGCGCCGTCGAGGCGCCCACCATCGGCGGGACCTTCGCCGAGGGGTGGAGGTCGGGGCGACCGCTGCTCGACGATGCCGCCACCGAACGCACCGGAGCCGCGCTGCTCGACGGCTGCGACGGGGCCGCGTCGGTGGCCGACGTGCTGGCCGCGGCCCGCGACCGCATGCAGCGGGCGATGACCACCGGGGCCGGCGTGCTGCGCAGCGCCGAGTCGCTGGCCGCGACCACGGGGGTCCTGCGCGAGATCGAGGCCAGCCTGCCCGCCGTCGTCGGTCAGCCCGACCCTGCCCGCCAGGGCGACCGCGAGGGCCTCACCACCGTGGCCGAGCTGGCCAACCTGGTCGAGGTCGGGCGGGCGCTGCTGGCGGCCGCCACCCTCCGTCACGAGAGCCGCGGCGCGCACACCCGGTCCGACTTCCCCGACACCGACCCCGCGTTCCGGTGCCGGATCGTGCTGGGCGGCGACGTCACGGGGTCGAGCTGACGTGAGCGTGCTCGAACCACCCCGCTCGGCCGTGGTCGAGGCCGTGACCCGGGCCCTCGCCGAGGACCTGACGCCCTTGGGCGACCTGACCTCGGGGCTGCTGCCGGCCGACCTGCAGGCCACGGCCGCGTTCGTGGCCCGCACGCCCGGCGTGCTGGCCGGCCGGGCCTGCGCCACCGAGACGTTCGTGCAGGTCGACGACGAGGTCGAGCTGGTCGTGGGCCGCGGCCGACGGCGATGCCGTCGTCGCCGGGCAGACCATCGCCACCGTCGAGGGGTCGCTGGCGTCGATCCTCACCGCCGAGCGCACCGCCCTCAACTTCCTCGGCCACCTGTCGGGCATCGCCACCACGACCCGCCGCTTCGTCGACGCCGCCGGCATCGCGGAGATGGCCGATGGTGCGACCCGGACGGCCCAGGTGTGGGACACCCGCAAGACCACGCCGGGGCTCCGCTCGCTCGAGAAGGCCGCCGTGCGCGCCGGCGGGGGCGCCAACCACCGCGGCAACCTCTCCGACTGGATCCTGCTCAAGGACAACCACCTCGCGCACATGGGGATCGAGGGCGCGGTCGCCGCCGCCCGGGAGCGCTGGCCGGCCCGCACGGTCCACGTCGAGTGCGATCGGCTCGACCAGCTCGACCAGGCGCTGGCCGCCGGCGTCGACGCTGTGCTGCTCGACAACATGTCGCCCGACGAGGTCTCGGCCTGCGTCGAGCTGGCCGACGACCACGCCGCGTCGACCGGGCGTCGTCGTCCCCTGCTCGAGGTCTCGGGTGGCATCTCGCTCGAGACCGTCGGGCGCTACGCCGGACTCGGCATCGACTTGATCTCGGTCGGCGGCCTCACCAACTCCGCTCCCGTGCTCGACATCGGCCTCGACATCGATCCGGCCTGACCGGCGATCCCGCCCTGACCGCTCCGCACCACCTTCCTACGAACCCCCTGGAGATCCCGTGCTGCTCGCCATCGACGCCGGCAACACCGACACCGTCGTCGGGCTCTACGACCTCGACCTCGTCCCCGCTGCCAGAACGGCGACGAGGCCCACTCCCGGCCCGAGGACGGGCTGGTCGACCACTGGCGCATCGCCACCGAGGCCGAGCGCACCGGCGACGAGCTGGCCGTGCTGCTGCAGGGGTTCCTGGCGCTGCGGGGCTTCACGCTCGACGACATCGACGGCATGGCCGTGTCGTCGGGCGTGCCGCGGGTCAAGGAGAGCCTGCGCCTGCTGGCCGACCGCTACCTCGAGTTCGACCCGGTGATGATCGAGCCCGGCGTCCGCACCGGCATCGCCATCCTGGCCGAGAACCCCAAGGAGGTCGGCGCCGACCGCATCGCCAACGCGGTGGCGGCCTACGACCTCTTCGGCGGACCGACGATCATCGCCGACTTCGGCACGGCCACCACCTGCGACGCGGTGTCGGCCAACGGCGAGTACCTCGGCGGGGCCATCGCCCCCGGCATCGGCATCAGCATGGACGCCCTGGTGGGTCGGGCCGCCGCGCTCCGGGCCGTCGAGCTGGTCGAGCCCCGCAGCGTGCTGGGCAAGAGCACCGTCGAGTGCATCCAGTCCGGCGCGGTCTACGGCTTCGCCGCCCAGGTCGACGGCCTGTGCGAGCGCATCCAGGACGAGCTCGGCGACGTGCACCATCGTCTCGACCGGCGGGCTGGCCGGGCTCATCACGCCGCTGTCGAAGTACATCGAGCGCTGCGAGCCCTGGCTCACCCTCTACGGCCTCCGCCTCGTCTACGAGAAGAACGTCTGAGGCTCCGCGGCTGCGCCACGAAGGCCGGAAACTCGGGTGTGATCCCATCGCCCGTTCCGGGGGCAGGAGCTGGTCACCGGCGGGCAGCGCATGCACCGCTTCGACGACTACGTGATCGCGCTCGAGGGCCACCCGCTTGCACCGTTCGAGGGTTGGCTCGAGGCGTTTCGCCATGGCATGCCGCCCCACCGTGGCTTCGCGATCGGGCTCGAGCGGTGGGTGGGCGATTCACCGGCGCCGCGAACATCAGGGAGGTGACCTCGTTCCCCGCGTGACCTGCATCGGCAGACGCCATAGGCGGGCTGCCCCGAGGTCGGAGGCCGTTCCCCCGACGCTTGTGACCCTGTCTCGCTTGTCTCGCGGATCGGTCGGCGCGAGACAAACGAGACAGCGTCACGAGCGATCGAGGACCGATGGGGCCTGACGCTCCGCGGGCCTGGACCGGGCCGAGCTGCCGGGACCGGCATCAGGGAGTCTGACGCTCCGTCAGGTGACGACCACCAGGCGCTACGGTCGGGATCGATGAGGGTGCTGATCACGGGGATGGGTGGAGAGCTGGGCACGCGCCTGGCCAACCAGCTCGGCGCAGACGGCCGGGTCGAGGCGGTGATGGGCCTCGACATCGACCCGCCCCGACGGCGCCATCCGGCCGAGTTCCACCGGGTCGACCCCCGCAACCGGGAGCGGGCCGAGCAGCTGATCCACGCCTTCGCCCCGACGGCCCTGGTGCACCTCGGCGTCTACGAGCCCTACGCCCGCAGCAGCCCCCGCTCGGCCGTCGAGCGCACCGCCGCCGGCACGCTGACCGCGGTCAGGGCGTCGGTCGACGCCGGCTCGCTCGACCGCATCGTCGTGCGCTCGGGCATCGAGATCTACGGCCGTCGCCGTAGGGCTCCCGATGCGGCCCGACGAGGACGTCCGCCCCGACCCGACCAGCCCGTTCGGCCACCAGCTGCTCCACGTCGAGCGCGTCTGCGTGGAAGGTGGACTGCACGCCGCCATCCCGGTGACCCGGCTGCGCTTCGCCCCGCTGGTCGGGCCGTCGTTCCCCAGCCCGCTCGGCCGCTACCTGCGCATGCCGGCGGTGCCGTTCCAGGCGTTCGGCGACCCGCCGTTCTCGATGCTCCACCAGGACGACGCCGCCTCCGCCCTGCTGGCCGCGCTGCGCCGACCCCACGACGGTCCGGTCAACGTGGTCGGCGGCGGCGCGGTGACGGCCTCGCAGGCGGCCCGCCTGGGTCGGCGCCTGCCGGTGCCGACGGCGATGCTGGGCTGGCAGTCGGCCCGGCTCTTCAGCGAGCTGGCCGGCGCTCCCATCCCCGCCCACATGCTCGAGCTGCTCACCCGGGGTCGGGTGGCCGACGGCAGCCGGGCCGGCGAGCTGCTGGGCGTGCGCCCGCGGCGGACGACGCCCGAGGTCTGCGAGGAGCTCTACGCGTGGTCGGAGATCGTGCGCATCCCCGCCACCGGCCAGGCCGGGCTGGAGGCGGCATGACCGTCGTCGACGCCGACCTGGCCGCGCTCGATCCCGACCTGCAGCACGAGGATCTCGGGTCGATCGTCGCCCGTCGGCTGTCCGGTCGGTTCGCGGTCGACGAGTGGGGCCTCGACGGGGACCTCCGTCGGGCCGTGGCGCCCCTGGTGCGGGCCCGCTGGTCGATCCGCTTCGAGGGCGAGCAGGTCGTTCCCGAGATCGGGGCCGCGCTCCTGGTGCACAACCGCCGGGTCGGGCTGTCGGAGTCCGCCGTGCTCGCCGCCGCGGTGTCGCGCTCGACCGATCGCCCGTTGCGGGTGACCGACCTGCCGCCGTCGCTCGGCCCGATCGCCCCCTTCGCCCCGCTGGCCCGCCGGCTCGGTGCGGTGCCGAACCACCCGGCGGACCTGCGCAGCCTGCTGCGCGCCGGCGAGCTCGTCGGCGTGCCGCTCGGCCGTGAGGTGTTCCACCCGTTCCACGTCGGTCCCGTGCCGGTCGCGCCGATCGCCGCCGCGCTCGCCGCGGGCGCCCCGATCATCCCGGTGGCCGTGCTCGGCCTCGAGCTCGGACGGTGGTGGACGGTGCGGTTCGGCCGCCCGCTGGCGACCCGCCGCCGTCCGTCCGACAGCGACCCGGTCGAGCTCGCGGCGGCGACCCGCGTGGCGCTGCAGCACCTCGTGACCGACAGCCGGCGGTCGACCAGCTGATGGCCTTCGCCATCGCCGCCGACGGCACCCGCCTGCACTACGACGTGTTCGGCGCGCGCCATGGCGAGCCGCTGCTGCTCATCCAGGGCCTCGGGGCCGACAGCCGGGGATGGTTGCGCCAGCGGCGGGCGCTGTCGGGCCGCTTCCGCTGCATCGTGTTCGACAACCGGGGCGCCGGTCGCTCCGACCATCCGCCCGGGCCCTACGACCTCGAGGTCATGGCCGACGACGCCCTCGCGGTGCTCGACGCGGCCGGGGTCGCCCGAGCCCACGTCATGGGCGCCTCGATGGGCGGGATCCTCGCCCAGGTGATCGCGGTGCGGCATCCCGAACGGGTGCGCTCGCTCGTCCTGGCCTGCACGGCCTGCCGCCACCACGAGTGGCGCCGGGAGCTGCTGGCCGAGTGGGCCGAGGTGGCCGAGGCCGACGGCATGGGCTCCTTCGCCCGCACCGCGGTGCGCTGGTTGATCGGGCCCCGCTCGCTGCGCCGGTTCTGGCCTGCCGTCGGGCTGGTCGGGCCGCTGGCCATGACCGGGTCGCCCGATGCGTTCGTGGCCCAGGTCCGGGCGATCCTGGCCATGGACGACAGCCTGCGGGGCGAGCTCGGGTCGATCGACGTGCCGACACTGGTGCTCGTCGGCAGCCAGGACATCCTGACGCCGATGGGCGACAGCGAGGAGCTGGCCGAGGAGATCCCCGGCGCCGAGCTGGTGGTCATCCGGGGCGCCGCCCACGGGTTCATGCTCGAGCACGGTGCCGCCTTCAACCGCACGGTCGTCGAGTTCCTCGACCGACTCGGTTCCGTCCCCGTACCGGCCTGATCAGCCGGACCCGCCAGATCGACCGGCACCGATCGCGCGGCTCACGAGAACCGCTCGCCGACCGCGTCGACCACCCGGCGGCCGGTCTCGATCGGGCTGGTCTCGGCCCGCTCCATGGCGATGCCCGAGGCCACCAGCACGGAGCCGCCCAGGGCCAGCCAGCCCCACGTCGGGACGCCGGCGGTGACCGCCAGCGACTCGTTGACAGCGAGCGCCACCAGCAGGCCGGTGCCCAGCACGAGCGGGGCGATCAGGCGCTCCCGCCCGCCGACGACGACGGCGACCAGCCCCACCATCCCGGCCACGAGGGCGTGCACCGGGGCTCCGTCGTGCAGCCGTTCGAGCAGGGCCGCCCCGCCGAGCAGCGAGATCGCCGGCCCGTAGGCCACCCACGAGCTGACCGTGGCGGAGCGCCGGACCTGCCATCCGGTGACGACCAGGGCGAGCGCAACCGGCGCCAGGTACGGCTCGGTGGCCGTGACGTGGTGGTCGAGGAGGTGCAGCCAGATGCCGATGGTGGCGACGCCGCCGCCGAGCGCCTGGACCTCGCTGCGGTGCAGGCGCACGCCGTAGCCCAGCACCACGGCGCCACTGACGAGGAGCACGGTGCCGAAGGCGCCGCGATCCCCGCTGGCCAGGGTCGCGGCCCCGATCACCGATGCACCCTGCGCGCACCAGAGGGGGATCGACCACAGGCTCGGCCGGCCGACCGGGGTGCGGAGGATGGCCAGCGCGTCGACGGCGGTGGCTGCCGCTCCCACGGCCAGCACCGCGAGCGCGGTCTGGCCCAGGGTGCCTCCCGCCCAGAGCGTGGTGGCCCCGGCGGCGATGCAGGCCAGCGGTCCGGTGGGCACGGCCATCCACCACCGGCGCCGGAGGCCGGCGTCGGCCAGCGTGAGGATCGCGAGCGCGCCGGCCACCAGCGCCACCCCGCCGGGCCCGAGCAGCGGCGCCGCCACGAGGGCGAGCGCGCTCGCCACCCGAGGCACCAGGCCGACCTCGTCGAGGCGCGGTCCGTGCTCGACCGGTGACCCGGCCCGGTCGAGCACCAGGGCCCCGATCCACAGGACGGCCACGGACAGGAGCGCAGCGATGGTGGCCGGCGTCGTCTCGGTGGGGGAGAAGCGGGCGGAGCCGGCGCCGATGGCGCTGGCGACCGGGAGGCAGGCGGCGCCGGCCAGCAGCCACACCGACTGGCCCTCGAGCTCGTCGCGCACGACCCGGCTGCGGACCACCGCTGCGGCGGCGAGGATCACGGTCGCCGCCGCAGCCGTGGCGACCACCAGCACCGGGCGGTCACCGATCAGGAACGGCGCCGGCACCGCCAGGATCACGGCGAGGGCGTGGCCGCCCGGCCGGCCCGACAGCACGAGCAGCGCGGCGATCGCCACGGCGGCGACACCGACGACGAGCGCCGAGGACGTGGCGAGCGCCAGCCCGGCCAGCGCCGTCGCCGAGGCGGCGATCGTGGCCGGCAGCCACCCGCCGCCGACGAGCAGGGCGATGCCCGGGGGCGTGCGGTCGGGGGTCCGCCGGCGGAGGTCGGCGACCAGCCAGGCCACGACGGCCAGGGCGGTGGCCACCAGGATCACGGGCACGACGGCGTCGGGCGCGAGCCATCGGGCGATCGAACTGCCGCGGGCGGCGGTGAGCGAGGAGGTGGTCGTCGGGTCGCTGGCGGCCACCACGACGAGCCCGGCCAGGGCGCCGACGGTCGTCACGACCGCCATCAGCACCTCGACGGCCGCGGCCACGACCCGGGCGGGCCGGGCCCAGAAGTCGTCCCCGGCCGTCGCCCAGGCGCCGAGCTCGATCAGCAGGAACAGCCCGGCCACCCCGACGAGGTCGGTGGGACCGGACACGCCCAGGCTCGACCAGCCGTTGCCCAGCCCGACGAGCACGGAGAGCCCGGCCACGACGACCAGCTCGAGGCTCCGCCGACGACTGGCGTTGCGGGCCAGGACCGCGCCGGCACCGAGGCCCACGACCGCGGCGACGACCTGCACGCCGACCGATCCCAGCTGCGCAGTGGCGCTGTGCGAAGCCACGCCCGTGCGGGTCAGGCCGAGCCGGTCGAGGACGCCGAGCACGTTCGAGCTCGGCCCGTGGTCCGCCCGGAGCAGGCCACCGGTGAGCAGCAGGTGCGCGGCGGCGGTGATCACCGGGCCGAGACCGGCCACCATCGCCCAGGCGATGGCGGCGCCGTGCCGCCGTCGCCATTCGGCCACGCCGGCGAACCCGACGAGCGCGAGCGGAGCGGGCACGGGCGTGGTCGCCCCGATGCCGGCGGCCAGCACCACCACGCCGGCCACGGTGGCCCAGTCGAGCACCACCGAGCGCTCGACCCGGTTGAGCACGGCGAAGCCGACGGACGCGACCAGGCCCTCGATCAGCAGGATCGTCGGCCAGCCCACGTCCACGGTCACCACGACGGCGGCGCTGGTGACCGGCAGCAAGAACGCGCCCAGGTGGTACAGCACCCCGGCGGTGGCCGGCAGCACCGGTCGCAGCCGCCGCCCGGCCAGCAGGAACCCACCGGTCAGCGTGCCCAGGACCGCCAGCTTCAATCCATCGGGGATGTGATCCCATTGCACGGCCACGAAGACGGCCGCCGCCACCAGCAGCAGGAACGCGCCGGTGGCGGTCACCCAGGTGGCACCCGCCCGCGACCGATCCGCCGGAGGAGTCGGAGCGGCCGGCGGGCCCTCCGGCGGAGGGGGTGGACCTCCAGTCGGAGGGGGACGGGGATCCAGGGTCGGGCGGAAGGGGACGTTCGTCGGTGTCGGCATCCCTCCACGCTCCGCCCGGCGGCGGCGGCGAACCACCCGGGGAACCCCCCAGACGGACCCGGGGACCTCCCCAGGTCCGGGTCGAGCACGCTCGGCGGTCGTCGTCCAGACTGTCCCGATGAAGACGGTCGGCAACATCCTGTGGTTCATCTTCGCCGGGCTGTGGCTGGCCCTCTGCTACGCCCTCGCCGGGATCGTGCTGTGCATCACGATCATCGGCATCCCGTTCGCCATCCAGGCCTTCAAGCTGGCGGGCTTCGTGCTGTGGCCCTTCGGCCGCACGGTCAGGCGGACGCCCGATGGGGGCGGCGTGCTGGAGCTGGTCTTCAACGTGATCTGGCTCGTGCTGTTCGGCTGGGGCATCTTCATCGCCACCCTCGTGGCCGGGATCGTGCTGTGCATCACGATCATCGGCATCCCGTTCGGGGTCCAGGCGTTCAAGCTCAGCACCCTCGCCCTCTGGCCCTTCGGGCGCGACATCGTCGACGCCTGAGCGCGGTCGACCGCGGGAGCGGGCCGGTGCCGCGAACCCGCTCAAGCTCAGGGGTCCGATGGTCGATCCCTGAGGCGATCGCCGGCGGTACAGAACCGGGATCGAGAGGATCGACCCATGACCAGCGCGGCCACCGCGACCAGAACCAGGGGCGCGGCCCGTCACGGTGCCCGGCGCGGTACCTTCGCCGGCATCAGCTCCAGGACCCTCCGCGTCGCCGGCGGCTGCCTCGCCGCCGGTACCGCGGTGGCTGCAGCCGTCCCCGCCATCCAGGGGGCCGTGCTCTGGGCCACCGAGCGGCCCCAGGTCCCCGGTCCGCACGGCCTCGACGGGTTGCGCTCCGTGGTCGGCGACGCCCAGGATCCGCTCGACATCGTCTGGCTCGGCGACTCGCTGGCGTCAGGGGTCGGGGCCGAGACCGCCGATCAGGCGTTCCCGGCCCGCTCCGCCTCGCTCTACGGGGCCTCGCTCGGCCGTTCCGTGGCGCTCACCTGCCTGGCGCTGCCGGGAGCCTGCGCGGCGGACGTGGCCGAGCACCAGCTGCCGCTGGCCGTCGACCGGCTCGCTCCGGGTTCGGTGGCGGTGCTGACCGTCGGCTCCAACGACGTGGCCAGCCTGACCAGCCCGCGGCGCTTCCGGGCCGGGTACGCGGCGATGCTGCAGGCGCTCGTGGCCACGGGTGCGGTCGTCGTGGCCGTGGGCCTGCCCGACATCGGTGCGGTCACGGCCATGGGCCAGCCGCTGCGGGGCCTGGCCGGCTGGGCCGGCCGCCGGGCCTCCCGCCAGGTGCGCGCGCTCGCCGGCGCGCACGGCGCGCACTACCTGGCCATCGACACGCGGCCGCCCCGGGGCACTCCCTGGTCCGTGTTCCTCGCCGCGGATCGCTGGCACCCGAACGCCGACACCTACGCCATGTGGGCCGACGGCTTCGTGGGCCTGATGCACCGGGTCTCTCCGGCCTACTAGCGCCCCGGCGGGCCGGCGGATCGCCGGCGGTCGTGGTCGTCCGCGTCCGCGGTCGCGAGATTTCTCGCCGAAATCGGGCGACGATGTCGAGAAGTCGTGGCCTGCTCCGTCCCAGGGGTGCAATCGGCCGAACGAGCCGACATCAACCAAGGAGAACCCCATGGCCAAGTACCTGTTGCTCAAGCACTACCGAGGCGCTCCGGCTCCGGCCAACGACATCCCGATGGACCAGTGGAAGCCCGACGAGGTCGAAGCCCACATCCGCTTCATGAACGACTTCGCCGGTCGGCTCGAGGGCAGCGGCGAGTTCGTCGACGGACAGGCGCTGTCGCCCGACGGCATGTGGGTCCGCTACGACGGCGAGGGGCGCCCGCCGGTGACCGACGGGCCGTTCGCCGAGACGAAGGACCTGATCGCAGGATGGATGGTGATCGACGTCGACAGCCGCGAGCGGGCGATCGAGCTGGCCGGTGAGCTGTCGGCCGCACCGGGAGCCGGCGGCGAACCGATCCACGAGTGGCTCGAGGTCCGACCCTTCCTGACCGCGCCGCCCACGGTCACCGACTGATCGTGGACGACGTCGAGCTGCGTCGGCTCGTCCCGCAGGTCCTGAGCGTCCTCGTCCGTCGCGGAGCCGACTTCGCGACGGCCGAGGACGCCGTGCAGGAGGCGCTGATCCGAGCGCTGTCGGCGTGGGAGGACGAGGCACCCGCCGATCCGAAGGCGTGGCTCATCACGGTCTCGTGGCGAGCGTTCCTCGACCTGACCCGGTCGCAGGCGGCGCGCCACGACCGGGAGATCAGGTTCGACACCGAACCGCCTCCGGGGACGGTCCCGAGCGCCGACGACACGCTGCGCCTCTACTTCCTGTGCGCGCACCCCGACCTGACGCCGTCGTCGGCGGTGGCGCTGACCCTCCGGGCCGTCGGTGGGCTCACCACCCGCCAGATCGCCCAGGCCTACCTCGTGCCCGAGGCCACGATGGCCCAGCGCATCAGTCGGGCCAAGCGCACCGTCGGCCGGACCGGTGTGGATCCAGGCGGTGTCGATCGAGCCGGTGTCGACGGCTCCGGGGATGTGCGCACGGTCATGCGGGTGCTCTACCTCGTCTTCAACGAGGGCTACTCCGGCGACGTCGACCTCGCCGCCGAGGCGATCCGGTTGACCCGGCAGCTGGCGTCCCTGGTGGACGATCCGGAGGTCGACGGGTTGCTCGCCCTGATGCTCCTGCACCACGCCCGCCGGCGCAGCCGCGGCCGACCGGACGGGAGCATCGTGCCGCTGGCCGAGCAGGACCGCAGCTTGTGGGACACGGCGCTCATCGTCGAGGGGATCGACCTGGCCGGGGCGGCGCTCGCCCGCGACCGGCTCGGCGAGTACCAGGCGCAGGCGGCGATCGCCGCGCTCCATGCCGATGCACCGCGCGTCGAGGAGACCGACTGGGTGCAGATCGTGGAGTGGTACGACGAGCTCCTGCGGTTCGCCGACACCCCGATCGTCCGGCTCAACCGCGCGGTCGCGGTGGGTGAGGCCGACGGTGCGCCGGCCGGGCTGGCCGCCCTCGCCGCCGTCGAAGGAGACGTGCCGAGGCGCGACGCGGTGGCCGCCCACCTCCACGAGAAGAACGGCGATCTCGAGCTCGCGGCCCGCCTCTACGCCGAGGCTGCCCGGAACGCACCGAACCTCGCGGAGCGCGACCACCAGACGCGCCAGGCGGCGCGGCTGAACCAGCAGCTGCAGCGCCACCGGTGAGCCCGGCCCGGCAGGGTCGCCGGGTCGTCAGTCGATGCCGTGGTCGAGCGCGTAGCGGATGAGCTCCTGCTTCCGGTTGAGGTGGAGCTTCCCGAGGATGTTGCGGACGTGGTTCTCGACCGTCTTCGTCGAGATGAACAGCTCCTCGCCGATCTCTCGGTAGGTGTGGCCGCGGGCGACGTACTGCAGCACCTCGCGCTCGCGGGGCGACAGCGGGTCGGTCGAGCCCTCCGTCCGGGACATGCGCCGGAACTCTCCGAGCACGAGCGCGGCGAGGGCCGGGGAGAAGACGGGTTCGCCGTTGGCCGCCCGCCAGAGCGCGCTGCGCAGCTCGTCGGGCGGGGTCGACTTCACCAGGTAGCCCTGGGCCCCGGCGGCCACCGCGTCGAGCAGGTCGCGCTCGGCCTCGGACACCGTGAGCATCACGATCCGGGTCTGCTCGCCGCAGGTGCGGGCCACCTTGATGCCGCCGCCGTTGGGCATGTGCAGGTCGCACACCACGAGGTCCGGCTTCGTGCGGGTGATGACCTCGACGGCCTCGTCCGCGTCGCTGGCCTCGCCGACCACGTGGAACAGCTCGCCGAGGTCCGCACGGACGCCGGATCGCCAGATCGGGTGGTCGTCGACCAGCACGACCCGCACCTGGCGGGCGATGTCGGTGCCCGCCGGCCGGTCGTCCGGTCCGTCGTCGGGCCCGTCGTCGGGCTCGTTCGGGGGATCGCCGCTCACGGCACCCACAGTCGCACCTCCGTCCCCCGGCCGGGGCGACCGTCCACCTCGACCCGCCCGCCGACGTCGTCGATGCGACCCCGGATCGATCGGCTGATCCCGATGCCCTCCGGGGTGGCGGTGTCGTCGAAGCCGCGACCGTCGTCCTTGACCGAGCAGAACAGGCCGCCCTCGTCGGGCTGCTCGACGTAGACCGTGGCGTGGGTCGCGTCGCCGTGCTTGGTCGCGTTGGTGAGCGCCTCGCTGACGGCCCCGACCAGCGCCCGCACGACGTCGTCGCCGACCTTGGGCTCGTCGCCGAGGATCACCGACACGCGCAGGTCGTGGTGGCGCTCGGCCTTCGAGGCCGCGTGGCGGAGCGCCGGGCCCAGGTCCGATCGGTCCGGCTCGAACCCGAACAGGAACTCACGCAGCTCGAGCTCCTGCTCGCGCGCCAGGTCGACGAGATCAGGATCGGGCGAGCGCCGTTGCACGACGGCGAGCGTCTGCAGCACCCCGTCGTGCAGGGTCCGGGCGACCTCCTCCCGGGCGCGGGCGGTGGTCACCCGGCGCTCGGCGTCGTGCAACCGGGTGGCCACGAAGCCGGCCACGCCTCCGGTCAGGGTGAACAGCACCACCGTGCCCCAGGCGCCCAGGGCCCGGTCACCCGTCCAGCGCCCGGCGACGAAGGCCAGGTCGCCGAGCCAGTGCAGCACGCCGAGCGTGAAGCCAGCTGCCGCGCCGGCCCACGCGCCCCCGACGATCGCCACGCTCAGCACCGACGCCAGCGGCCAGGCCGATCCCAGCGACTGCGCGTGGCTGCTCCCGTAGACCCACTGGTCACCGAAGACCAGTGCCCCGGCCAACGCCAGCTCGAGCGCGAGGACGGTCGGGCGCAGCAGCGTGGCCGGGTGGGTGCGGACGAGCACCGTGGCCCACGCCGTGAACGCGAGCGCGAGCCCGATCAGCACGAGGGCGGCCCACGGATGGGCGAACGAGTCGTTGGACGCGTCGATCGCACCGACCAGGGCCATCCAGACCCAGGTCGCCCACCGGAACGCCGCCACCCCGACGAGCAGGCCCCGGTCGAGCTCCGCCTGGGCTTCGTCGACCCGCCGCGCCTCCATCACCCGAGCCTACGCAGTGCAGTCTCGGGCCTCGGCAGTGGATGTCGGACGGCCGGGCTCCTGGGGGAGCCCGGCCGTCCGCTGCCGATCACCGCGGCTGACCGCTCCGGCCGCTCGAACCAGCCGTGGATCTGTCCTGGTGATCAGGTCTCGCCCGCTCGACGATCAGCTGTCGCTCGGCGCTCGCCAGAGGTCTCCGAGCCAGGTCTTGGGCTCGTAGTTGCCGAAGGCGATCGTGCGGGGGACGTTGAGGCCCCGCACCTGCTTCTCGGCGATCAGCGAGTACGGCGTGCGGTAGAGCCAGATGTTGGTGAAGCCGCCGTTGAGCTCACGGGTGAGGTCGTCGTAGGCCTTCTTGCGGATGTCGACGTAGCCGCTCTGGCGACCCGTCGTCAGCGACCCGTCGAGGGCCGGCGTCGTGAACTGGGTGAAGTTGATGCTGATGTTGCCGACGCCCTTGGCGGTCGAGCTCGACCAGAAGTAGTAGTCCATGTCCGGGTCGGAGTAGCCGTAGTTGCGGAAGAACGCCGCCTGGTAGTCGCCGGTCGCCGCCTTGGTGATGTAGGCGGTCTGCTCGAGCGTCTCGATCTTGACGTCGATCCCCACGTCCTTCCACTGGCTCTGCAGCAGCTGCAGCACGCGGGTGCCGTCCACGTCGGGCAGGCCCGAGAGGGTGAACGAGAGCGTGGTCTGGCCGGTGTCCTTGGTGAACTCGGCCAGCTCGGCCTTGGCCTGGTCCGGGTTGTAGTCGACGTAGCCGTTCTGGTCGTCGGGCATGCCCCACGGGTTGCTCGGCGCCCACGGCGACGTCGGGATCGTCACGCCGTCGCCGACCAGGTTGGCGACCGCCTGACGATCGGTGGCGTAGGCGAGCGCCTTGCGGGCGTGCGGGTCGGACAACGGGTTCGCCTTGCCGCCGACCTGGGGACCGGTGTTGGTCATGATGAAGACGTTCTCGGAGGTCCAGTCCTTCACCACCGTGAAGGAGCCCTCGTTCTCGTTGGCCGGGGCGGCCGTCGAGGTCAGGATCATGTTGACGTCGCCGCTCTGGAGGGCGGCCATCCGAGGACCTTCGTCCGGGATGATCTTGAACTCCATCGAGTCGAGGTGGGGGAGCCCGGGCTTCCAGTAGTTCGGGTTCTTCTTCACCTTGAACGACCCGCCGACCTCCCAGCTGTCGAACACGAAGGGCCCGGTGCCGACCGGGTGCTTGTCGCCGTCGGGGCCGGCTGCGATCATCGCCGGCGCCATCATGAAGGCGGAGCCGCCGACCATGAAGCTGCTCGGGAACGCGGCCCACGGCTGCTTCAGGTTGACCTGCACGGTGAGGGGGTCGATCACGACCGAGTCGCCGAGCATGGGGGCGAGGGCCAGGCTCGAGAGCGTGCCCGTCTTGTAGGCCTCCAGGTTGTCGACGACGGCCTGGGCGTCGAACGGCTCGCCGTTGTGGAACTTGATGCCGGGGTGCAGCTTGATCACCCAGCTCGTGAAGGTCTCGTTGGCGTACCACGAGTCGGCCAGCCACGGCTTGGCGGACTTGTCCTCGCCGACGGTGGCCAGGGGCTCGAGCACAGAGGAGACGACGAGGCTGCCCGTGTCGGCGATCTGGTTGGTGGCCGGGTTCCAGCCGTTGGTCTCGGCGGCGATGCCGATGACCAGGCTGCCGCCGTCGACCGGCGTGCCCTCGTCGACGGCCCCGGTGTTGCCGTCGGACGCGGTCGACGCCGTCGGCGTCGGACTTCTTGGAGCTGCCGCAGGCGGCGGCCAGCAGCGCGAGCGCGATGACCACCGCGAGGAGGAGCCGCGGCGTCCGGCGACTGCGCACCGACGGGTGCTGCAAGTGATCGTGGTCTTGAACCATGGTGGTTCCCCCCACCTTTCGACGTTTCCGTCCTAGGTGGGGTCCATCGGCACCCGGTTCGACAGGTTGAGCGGATTGGGCTGGACGGACTACGCCGCGGTCACCTGCGGTGAGGTCGGTCCCGATCGGTCGACGGAGGGTGACCGCGAAGGCCTGACATCGACGTCAGGAAAGGCGTCGGTCAGCTCGTCGTGCGCCAGAGATCGCCCCACCAGGTCTTCGGCTGGAAGTTGCCGAAGCCGACCGCCTTGGCCTTGGCGAACCCCATGACCTTGGGGTCGGCGATGATCGAGTACGGCGTGCGGTAGAGCCAGATGTTGGTGGTCGCCGCGTTGAGCTGGTGGACGAGGTCGTCGTAGGCGTCCTTGCGCACGTTCACGTAGCCGCTCTGGCGGCCGGTGTTCACGTCCTTGTCCAGCGCCGGCGTCGTGTACTGGGTGAAGTTGATGCTGAGGTTGCCGGCACCCTTCGCCGTCGTCGACGACCAGAAGCTGAAGTCGCTGTCGGGGTCGGCGTAGCCGTAGTTGCGGAAGAAGGCCGCCTGGTAGTCGCCGGTCGCGATCTTGGTGATGTACGCCGTCTGCTCGAGGGTCTCGATGTTCACCTCGATGCCGGCGTCCTTCCACTGGCTCTGCAGCAGCTGCAGCACCTTGATGTCGTCGATGCCGGGCAGACCCGACAGCGTGAAGGACAGCGACGTCGCACCGGTGGTCTTCTTGTACGCCTCGACCTCGGCCTTGGCCTGATCGAGGTCGAAGTTCACGTAGCCGTTCTGGTCGTCGGGCATGCCCCACGGGTTGCTGGGCGACCACGGTGACGTCGGGATCTCGATCCCCTCGCCGATGAGCTTGGCCACCGCGTCGCGATCGGTCGCGTACGCCAGTGCCTTGCGGGCGTCGGGGTCGGCCAGCGGGTTGTCCTTGCCCTTGAGCTGCGGAGAGGTGTTCGTCATCACGAACGTGTTCTCCGTGCTCCAGTCCTTGACCACGGTGTCGGTGTTGGCCAGGTCGGTCGCGTCGGCCGCCCGGGTGGTCAGGATCATGTTCACGTCACCGCTCGTGAGCGCGGCCACCCGCGAGGTCTCGTCGGGGATGACCCGGAACTCGATCGAGTCGAGGTGGGGTAGCCCCGCCTGCCAGTAGTTCGGGTTCTTCTTGACCTTGAACGACGTGCCGCTCTGCCAGCTGTCGAACGTGAAGGGCCCGGTGCCGATGGGGTGGGCCACGCCCTTGTCGGCCGAGTCGAGCATCGCCGGCGCCATCATGTACGAGTTGCCCATCATCCAGGCCCCGGGGAACGCGCCCCACGGCTGCTTGAGGTTGACCTGGATCGTCAGCGGATCGATGACGTCGACGCCGGCGATCATCGGTTCGAGCGCGATCTTCGAGAGCGTGCCGTGCAGGTAGAACTCGATGTTCTTCTTGGCCACGTCGGCGTTGAAGTCCTCGCCGTTCTGGAACTTCACGTTGGGGTGCAGGTGGATCACCCAGCGGTCGAACGTCTCGTCGGCGATCCACGAGTCGGCCAACCAGGGCTTGGCGCTCTTGTCCGGCCCGATGGCCGCCAGCGGCTCGAGCACCGACGAACCGACCATGCTCCCGGCGTCGGCCCACTGGCCCAGCGCCGGGTTCCACCCGTTGGTCTCGGCGGCCACGGCCACCACGAGGCTGCCGCCGTCCACCGCGACGCCCTCGCTGCTGGCGGCGCCGTCGTTGCCGGAGCCCCCGGCGGCCTGCCCGTTGCCGGACTTGCCGCACGACGTGACCAGCAGCGCGAGTGCCGCGATGATCGCCACGACGAGCACGCGGCCTCGAACAGGACTCTGCGATGACATGGTTCCCCCCACCGGGTCGTGCTCTGACCGCCAGAGCTTGTGATCACCTCGTCATCAACCCGATCAAACTTGAGTCACAAGATCCTGCGTGGAGCGAGATTCTCTTGACCGGTGGAGGGCCCGGGCGTTTGCTGGAAGGTGCTCCACTGGGAACTGACCGCAGGACCGGTCTCCCGGGCTGACGGGAAGCAGTGGGGCGGGCGACAAGGAAGGTAGGCGGCATCGGCGCAGATCGGCGCCGCTCAGATGTGTGCTCGACCGCGTGCGGCCGTCGGGCTCATCGACTCGCGCCTCGACGGGCGGATCGGTCACCCGCGACGTCGTCGATCGGGATGCACCGGGCGAACGGAGAGCATCATGGCGAGACGACGTGCAGTTCGGTCCTTGGCCCTTCTCGGGCTCCTGCTGACGGGGGCGTGCCGGCCGCTCGCCTTCGTCGGCGACTCCATCACCGCGATGAGCTCGGGCGCGATCCACGGGCGGTTCGACCCCCGGTACGCCGTGACGGTGGACGGGGTCTACGGCGCCGAGATCCATGAGATGGACGACGTCGCGGACACGGTGGCGGCGACGCACCCGTGGGCGGTCGTGGTCAACCTCGGCACGAACGACGCCTCGCTCGACGACACGGACGTGGTCGCCGACTTCGACGCGCTGATGGCGAAGTTCACGGCGCCGACGTGTCGCCTCGCGGTCACGATCAGCACATCGGGGAAGAGCGCGGCGTTCGACGACACAGCCCGCGAGCTCAACGCCCACATCCGTCTGTACGCCTGGCTCGGGCTCTGGAGGCTGATCGACTGGGACGACGCCATGATCAAGTACTTCGCGGTGGGGGAGCCGTACGGCCCGATGCTGAGCGATCTCGTCCACCCGACCACGATGGGTCAGCACTGGCTCGCTCAGCTGACCGACGAGGCCCTCCCCGGCTGCCCCGCCTAGGCGCGCCGGCTCAGTGGCCGGCGGCGACCCGGACGGACTCGAGCAGGTGGTCCGACGCCGCGACGAGTGCGGTGCCGGCCTCGGTGTCGGCCACCTCGGCGAGGGCGGCCGCGGCCTGGTGGGCGTGGCCGCGGGCGGAGGCGAGGGCCGCGTCGACCTGGCCGCTGCTGCGCACGATCGAGCGGGCCTCGTCGAGCCCGGCGCCCTCGAGTGGCCGGCCCAGCAGCTCGCCGAGCCGGTCGGCGTCGGAGCCGCCGCCCGCGAGCACCCGCAGGACGGGCAGCGTGTAGACGCCTTCGACCAGGTCGTGGCCCGACGGCTTGCCGAGCTGCTCGTCGGTGGCGACGACGTCGAGGATGTCGTCGACGATCTGGAAGGCCATGCCGTAGCTGTGGCCGAAGTGCGTGAGCTGCTCGATCACCGGTCGGGGGAGCTCGGCCACGATGCCGCCGATGCGACATGCGGTGGCCAGCAGCGACGCGGTCTTCCCGTCGATCGAGGCGAGGTAGGCCTCCTCGGTGCGCCCGACGTCGAAGGTGTGCTGCAGCTCGAGCACCTGGCCCTCGCACAGCCGGGCGATGGTGGCGGCCAGCAGGCCGGCCACCTCGGTGCCCAGCGACGCGGCGATCTCCGAGGCCCGGGCCAGCAGGTAGTCGCCGGCCAGGATGGCCTTGAGGTTGCCCCAGCGGGCGTTGACGCTCTCGACCGTGCGCCGGGTGGTGGCGTCGTCCATGACGTCGTCGTGGTAGAGCGAGCCGAGGTGCACGAGCTCGACCGAGACGGCTCCGGAGATCACCTCGGGGGTGGCCGGGCCCATGACGAGCTCCCGGGTCGCCGCCGAGGTCACCGCGAAGGCCGGGCGCACGCGCTTGCCCCCGGCGAGGATCAGGTGGCTGGCCACCTCGGTGAGGAACGGGTCCTCGGCCTGCACCGACTGGCGGAGCTGGGTCTCCACCCGACCGAGGTCGTCGGCCAGCGTGGGGAGCAGCAGGAGCGGGTTGGGCGAGGCCACCAGGCCACGTTAGGCGGGCAGGCGAGAGCACAGGAAACCGTGCGTTCTGCGATCTCGGCCAGGGTTCACCTCACCTGAGCGGGCGGGGGTGCCGATGGGTGGGTCCCCCGGCGCAGTGTTCGCGAACCGGGTGGCTACACTCGGAACACCTTTCCCACCCCGTGGGAGCCCTCTCCGGGAGGAACTCCTTGTTCGAACGATTCACCGACCGGGCCCGTCGTGTCGTCGTGCTTGCGCAGGAAGAAGCTCGCCTGCTCAACCACAACTACATCGGCACCGAGCACATCCTCCTCGGTCTCATCCACGAGGGCGAAGGCGTCGCCGCCAAGGCCCTCGAGTCCCTCGGCATCTCACTCGAGGCCGTCCGCAGCCAGGTCGAGGAGATCATCGGCCAGGGCGGCTCCTCGCCGTCGGGCCACATCCCCTTCACCCCGCGCGCCAAGAAGGTCCTCGAGCTGTCGCTCCGCGAGGCGCTGCAGCTGGGCCACAACTACATCGGCACCGAGCACATCCTCCTCGGCCTCATCCGTGAGGGCGAGGGCGTGGCCGCGCAGGTGCTCGTGAAGCTCGGCGCGGACCTCAGCCGCGTGCGCCAGCAGGTCATCCAGCTGCTGTCGGGCTACTCCGGCCCGGGTGGCCAGGATCCGAAGGCCGGCTCCACGCCGGGCGGGTCCGGTGAGCAGACCCCGTCGGGTTCGCTCGTGCTCGACCAGTTCGGCCGCAACCTGACCCAGCTCGCCCGCGACAAGAAGCTCGACCCGGTCATCGGGCGGGCCCGTGAGACCGAGCGCGTCATGCAGGTGCTGAGCCGCCGCACCAAGAACAACCCGGTGCTGATCGGCGAGCCGGGCGTCGGCAAGACGGCCATCGTCGAGGGCCTGGCCCAGGCCATCGCCGCCGACTCGGTGCCCGAGACCCTGCACGGCAAGCAGCTCTACACCCTCGACCTGGGTGCGCTGGTGGCCGGCAGCCGCTACCGCGGCGACTTCGAGGAGCGCCTCAAGAAGGTGCTCAAGGAGATCAAGACCCGCGGCGACATCATCCTCTTCATCGACGAGCTCCACACCCTGGTCGGGGCCGGTGCCGCCGAGGGCGCCATCGACGCCGCCAGCATCCTCAAGCCGATGCTGGCCCGTGGCGAGCTCCAGACCATCGGCGCCACCACGCTCGACGAGTACCGCAAGCACCTCGAGAAGGACGCGGCCCTCGAGCGGCGCTTCCAGCCGATCAAGGTCGAGGAGCCGTCGGTCGCCCACACCATCGAGATCCTCAAGGGCCTGCGCGACCGCTACGAGTCGCACCACCGGGTCACCATCACCGACCAGGCGCTCGTGGCCGCGGCCAACCTGGCCGACCGCTACATCTCCGACCGCCACCTCCCCGACAAGGCCATCGACCTGATCGACGAGGCCGGCTCCCGCCTGCGCATCAAGCGCATGGAGACCCCGCCCGACTACAAGGAGCTGGAGAACCAGCTCGCCCAGGTCGTGCAGGAGAAGAAGGAAGCGGTCGAGGGCCAGCACTTCGAGGAAGCGGGCAAGCTCCGCGACCGGGAGAAGGAGCTGCTCGCCGAGAAGGAGCTCAAGGAGCGCGAGATCAAGGACTCGGGCATCGACCTGTTCGACGAGGTCGACGAGGAGTCCATCGCCGAGGTCCTCTCCATCTGGACGGGCATCCCGGTCTACAAGCTCACCGAGGCCGAGACGGCCAAGCTCCTCCGCATGGAGGAAGAGCTCCACAAGCGGGTCATCGGCCAGGAGGACGCCATCAAGGCCGTCAGCCAGGCGATCCGCCGCACCCGCGCCGGCCTGAAGGACCCGAAGCGCCCGAGCGGCTCGTTCATCTTCCTGGGCCCGTCGGGCGTGGGCAAGACCGAGCTGGCCAAGACGCTGACCGAGTTCCTCTTCGGTGACGAGCAGTCGCTCATCCAGCTCGACATGTCCGAGTACATGGAGAAGCACACCGTCAGCCGCCTGGTGGGTTCGCCCCCCGGCTACGTCGGCTACGAGGAGGGCGGCCAGCTCACCGAGGCCGTGCGGCGCAAGCCGTTCTCGGTGGTCCTGTTCGACGAGATCGAGAAGGCCCACCCGGACGTCTTCAACACGCTGCTGCAGATCCTCGAAGAGGGCCGGCTCACCGACTCGCAGGGCCGGTCGGTCGACTTCCGCAACACCGTGCTGATCATGACCTCCAACCTCGGCACCGCCGACCTGCGCAAGGCCAACCTCGGCTTCTCGAAGGCCGACGAGGCCGTCTCCTACGAACGCATGAAGGAGAAGGTCAACGACGCCCTCAAGCAGCACTTCCGCCCGGAGTTCCTGAACCGCATCGACGACACCATCGTCTTCCACGAGCTGAGCAAGCCCGAGGTCACCGAGATCGTCGATCTCATGATCAAGCGGGTCACCAAGCAGCTCGAGAGCCAGGGCCTCGGGCTCGAGCTCACCCCTGCGGCCAAGACCCTCCTCGGCGACAAGGGCTACGACCCGACGCTGGGCGCCCGGCCGCTGCGCCGAGCCATCCAGCGGATGATCGAGGACGCCCTGTCCGAGCGCCTGCTCTGGAAGGAGTTCCGCGCCGGCGAGAACATCATCGTCGACGCCGAGCCCGATCCCGAGACCGGCGAGATGGTCATCACGTTCAAGGCGGTGGAGGGCTTCCAGCCGCCGCCCATGGAGCTGGCCGAAGCCGGACCGCCCACCGAGTAGCAGTCTGGGGCGGCCCGCCCCTCGAGACGGCGGAGGCCCGGGGAGCGATTCCCAGGCATCCTGTCCGACAGAGCCCTCACGCGAGCGATCGTGTGGGGGCTCTGCCGTCTTCGGACCCGTGGTGCGGGGCCGGCGATTCGGGCCGGCGGTGGTGAGGCGCTACCTTCCCCGGCGTGCGACCCGCCCTCCCTCCGCTCCTCCGCGTCCCGCTGCGGGTGCTCGCGGCCCTCGTCCTGGTGGTGGTGCTGGGCGCCTGCCAGGCCAAGCTGCAGGTGCACACCACCGTGAAGGCCGACGGATCGGGCACGGTGGAGGTGGCCGTCGGGCTCGACGACGAGGCGGTGGCCAAGGCCGGCGACCTCGGCTCGCAGCTGCGGGTGGACGACCTCAAGGCCGCAGGCTGGACGGTGACCGACCCGACCAAGGAGGCCGACGGCTACACCTGGGTGCGGGCCACCAAGCCGTTCGCCGACCCCGCCGGCGCCATGGCGGTGCTCGACGAGGTGAACGGTCCCGACGGCGCGTTCGGCGGGTGGACGGTGAAGAAGAGCTCGTCGGCCCTGTCGACCAGCTACTCGGTCACCGGCTCGGCCGACCTGACCAAGGGTCTGGAGACCTTCAGCGACGCCAAGCTCGACCAGTCGCTCGGCGCCGACGGGCTGGGCGGCACGATCGCCCAGATCGAGGCCGACCAGGGCCGGCCGGTGTCGGACATGGTCGACGTCGAGATCACCGTGACCGTGCCCGGCGCCTCGCACGTGTACACGCCGTCGCTGGCCGACACCGAACCCACGCCGGTGAAGGTGACGTCGTCGCGGGCCACGGGGCTGGTGAACGTGCTGCTGATCTTGGCCGTGATCCTCATCGCGGTGCCGGTGCTGCTGTGGCTGCGCCAGCGCGCCGCCCGCCGTCGGGCCGCGGGAGCAGATCGACCGAAGCAGCCCCGCCCGCCCCGCCCGGTGCGACAGCCGTAGGGATCGATCGGCGGGGTCAGCGGACGCCGGCGGCGACGGTCAGGACGATCGCGCCGCCGACGGCGGCAGCGGTCCGCACGTGGTTCCAGGCGGTCCATCCCGAGGAGTAGCGGACCCACTCGGCCGCGGCCGACGCGCTGGTCGGATCGAGCTTGGCCAGCGCGTCGTTGTGGGGCACGTGGTAGATCGAGGTGATGGCGACGGCGGCCAGGTAGAGGACGCTGCCGGTGAGCTGCAGCCGGGCCACCGGCTCGTCCAACCGGGGCAGGGCCGAGATGCCGAGCGCGACGCCGGCCGCCGCGGTCCCGAACAGCGCGGCCATGAAGAGCGGGTTGGGCGCTTCGCGGTTGATCGACTGCATGGCGGCCATCGCGTCGCCGGCCGGCAGGCGGTCGAGCGCACGCATGACGAAGGTGGAGAAGCCGAACAGGACGCCGCCGACGAGGCCGGAGCCGACGGCGGTGCCGATGGTGAGGGTGCGGGTGAGGGAGGTCATGGCTCCAGTGAACGCCTCCCTGATGAGATGATCCATGGCTCAGAAGGCACGATCCATGTGCAAGCGTCTACGATGCGGGCATGGATGCGCTTGCCAGCCTGCTCGAGGGACCCCGGGCCCGGGAGGCCTTCCTCCTCCGTTCGGTGATGGATCCGCCGTGGTCGTTGCGGATCGAGGACGAGGCTCCGCTCACCCTCGTGGCCGTCGTGCAGGGGGAGGCCTGGATCGTCCCCGACGACGGCGGGCCGGTCTCGCTGTCCGCCGGCGGCGTCGCGCTGGTGCGGGGCCCCGGGCACTACTCGGTGGCCGACGACCCCGGCCGCGAGCCGCAGGTGGTGATCCACCCCGGGCAGGTCTGCACCACGCTGACCGGCGAGCCGCTGGTCGAGGCCATGGCGCTCGGCGTGCGGACGTGGGGCAACAGCCCGACCGGGTCGACCGTGCTGCTCACCGGCACCTACCAGCACCGCAGCGAGCTCAGCGCCCGCCTGCTCGACGGCCTGCCCGCCGTGTCGCCCTGGCGGCGGACGCCTGGGAGAGCCCGTTGGTGGCCCTGCTGGCCGACGAGATCTCCCGCGACGAACCCGGTCAGGAGGCCGTGCTCGACCGCCTGCTCGACCTGCTGCTGATCGCCGTGCTCCGGGCCTGGTTCGCCCGAGCGGGCCACGACGCCCCTGAGTGGTATCGGGCCTACGGCGACCCGGTGGTCGGCCGGGCGCTGCGGTTGCTGCTCAACAACCCGGCCCACGACTGGACGGTGGCCGCGCTGGCCGCCGAGGTCGGCGTGTCACGGGCCGCGCTGGCCCGGCGGTTCCACGACGCTGGTCGGGGAGCCGCCGATGACCTTCCTGACTCGTGGCGCCTGGCGCTGGCCGCGGACCTGCTCTGCGGGCCGGACACCACCATCGGTGCCGTCGCCCAGCAGGTCGGCTACGGCAGCCCGTTCGCCCTGAGCGCAGCGTTCAAGCGGGTGCGGGGCATCAGCCCGCGCGACCACCGGCTCGCCGCGCAGGGAGCACCGGCGGCGTCGGCCTCGGTGGCGTCGGTCGGCTAGGACTCGAGCGACCGGCGCAGCGCGTCGAGGTACATCGCCCACTGGAAGCTGCAGCGGGGGAGCGCGCCGTCCTCGAACTCCCAGCCGCCGTGCCAGAAGCGCACGGTCGTGCCGGGCGAGCCGGAGGACCCGGGCTCGCCCTCTGGCTCGATGCGGAAGGCGATCTGGGTGTCGGGCCACTCCTCGGGCCCGCCGATGCAGGTGAGGTGGGCCAGCGCGGGACCCTCGTCCTCGGGTCCGTTGAGCGTGTCGATGCGCAGGCGGATCACCACCGCCCGGTCGTCGAAGCCGACGCTGAGCACGTCGCCTTCGCTCGGTTCGGTCGGGGCGCTTCGCCACCGCGCTGCTCTCGAGGGACACGTCGCTGCTCCACCAGCGGGCCAGACCCGGTCCGGTGGAGACCGCGGCGTAGACCTGGTCGAGAGAGGCGTCGATCGTGAGCTCGTGGACGATGTCGTGCATGGGCCGAGCCTAGGGTGCCCGGGCGGGCCCGCCGGGGAGCAGTCCCAGGTCAGGGGCGGCGAACAGGTGCGCGACGGTGTCACACCCCCTGAGTAGGGTCGTGGCCATGTCGAAAGTCCGTTCGATCTTCCGCTGCGCCGAGTGCGGGGGCGCCAGCCCCAAGTGGGTCGGCCGCTGCCCGTCGTGCTCCGAGTGGAACACCCTGGTCGAAGAGCTCGACGAGCCGACGCCGGTGGCGTCGCGCCTGGGCGCGTCCATCGACCGGGCCGTCCCCATCGCCGAGGTCGACACCGACGAGTGGCAGCCCCGCTCCACCGGTCTCACCGAGGTCGACCGCGTGCTCAGCGGGGGCCTGGTCCCCGGCTCGGTGACCCTGGTCGGGGGCGAGCCGGGCATCGGCAAGTCCACGCTGCTGCTGCAGGTGGCGTCGGCGGTGGCGTCGTCGGGGGCCACCGTCCTGTACGTCTCGGCCGAGGAGTCCAAGCAGCAGGTGCGGCTGCGGGCCCAGCGGCTGGGCACGCTCGCCCCCCGCCTCTACCTGGCCAGCGAGACCGCGCTGCCCCACCTCGTGGCCCACCTCGACGAGATCAAGCCCGACCTGCTGATCGTCGACTCCATCCAGACCGTCTACGAGCCCGAGCTCTCCTCGGCCCCCGGTTCGGTGGCCCAGGTGCGCGAGTGCGCCGCTCGCCTGGTGCGCCAGGCCAAGGCCCGGGCCATCAGCACCGTGCTGGTCGGCCACGTCACCAAGGACGGCGGGCTGGCCGGGCCGCGGGTGCTCGAGCACGTGGTCGACACGGTCCTCGCGTTCGAGGGCGAGCGCCACCACGCCCTCCGCCTGCTCCGCGCCTCCAAGCACCGCTTCGGCTCCACCGACGAGCTCGGGCTGTTCGAGATGACCGACACCGGACTGTCGCCCGTGCCCGACGCCAGCGGGCTGTTCCTCGCCGACCGTCGCCCGGGCGTGTCGGGCTCGGTGGTGGTGCCGACGATCGAGGGCCATCGTCCGCTCCTGGTCGAGATCCAGGCCCTGGTGGTGGGGTCCAGCCTCCCGTCGCCCCGGCGGTCGGCCCAGGGCGTCGACGCGGGGCGGCTGTCGCTCCTGCTGGCCGTGCTCGACCGGCGGGCCGGCATCGGCGTCGACAAGGCCGACGTGTACGCGCTGGCCGTCGGCGGGGTGGTCGTGCGCGAGCCGGGGGCCGACCTCGGTCTGGCCCTGGCCATCGCGTCGGCCGGGGTCGGTCGCCCGCTGCCACCCGACATGGTGGTGTGCGGCGAGGTCGGGCTGGGCGGCGAGCTCCGGCAGGTCGCGCAGAGCCAGCGGCGCCTGGCCGAGGCGGCCCGGCTGGGGTTCACCGCGGCCATCGTCCCCCGGCTCGCACCCGATCCGCCGCCGGGCATCACCGCCCTGCGGGCCGACGACCTCCTCGACGCCGTGCACCTGGCCGGTCTGGCCGCAGCCGCCGATCCGACCGCCCGTCCCCGAGCCGCCGAGACCCTCCGGGCGGTGCGCTGAGCACGGTCTCCGCCCTCCCGGCATCGCAGGGTCGACGACTACACTCCGTCCGTGGCTCGCCGGAGAAGTGACGCGCTGCTCGACGCGCTCGGCACCGTGGCGCCGGGCAAGCCCTTGCGGGAAGGCCTCGACCGCATCCTGCAGTCGAAGATGGGTGCGCTCATCGTCATCGGCGACGGGCCCGAGGTGCTCAACATCTGCTCGGGCGGGTTCCTGCTCGACGCCGCCTTCAGCCCGCAGCGCCTGTCCGAGCTGGCCAAGATGGACGGCGCCATCATCCTGGCGCCTGATGCCAGCCGCATCGCCCGGGCCAACGTCCACCTGGTGCCCAACCCCAACGTCCCCACCTCGGAGACGGGCACCCGCCACCGCACCGCCGAGCGGGTGGCCCGCTCGATCGAGGTGCCGGTGATCTCGGTGTCGGAGGACATGGCCATCATCGCCTGCTACGTCGGCGACCAGAAGCACCCGCTCGAGCCCATCCCCCGCCTGCTCGACCGGGCCAACCAGGCCCTCCAGACGCTCGAGCGCTACAAGAACCGGCTCGACGAGGTGTCGTCCGCGCTGTCCGAGCTCGAGGTCGAGGACATCGTCTCGCTGCGTGACGTGGTCGTGCTGTTGCAGCGCACCGAGATGCTGATGCGCATCGCCGAGGAGATCGACGAGTACATCGTCGAGCTGGGCGCCGACGGTCGCCTCGTCCGCCTGCAGCTCGAGGAGGTGCTCGGCGGCATCGGCGACGAGCGGCGCATGGTGATGCGCGACTACTTCAACGAGGCCGACGACTGGCCCCTGGCCGAGGCCATGGCCACGCTGGCCGAGCTCGACACCGACGAGCTGCTCGACCTCAAGACGGTCGCCGCGGTGCTGCACCTGCCCCAGGGGGCCGGCGACCTCGACCTGAGCCTGCAGCCCCGGGGCTACCGGCTCCTGTCGCGGATCCCCCGCATCCCCGAGCCGATCGTCGACCACATCGTCGACCACTTCGGCACGCTGTCGAAGATCATGCGGGCCACCATCGACGACCTCGACGACGTCGAGGGCGTGGGCGACACCCGGGCCAAGACCATCAAGGAAGGGCTGTCGAAGCTGGCCGAGTCCAGCATCCTCGACCGCTACAGCTGAGTCCCTCGGCGAGCCCGGCCTGCCGCTCGGCTAGAACGAGTGGATGCGCATCGAACTGCCCAACGGCACGCCGGCCGAGCTGGCCCGTCCCGCCCTCGGCGACCCGATCCAGGGTCTGGTCCTGTGCCCCGACATCATGGGGCTCCGCCCGCTGTTCGACACCATGGCCGAGCGGCTGGCCGAGGAGAACGGATGGGTCGTGGTGTCGCCCGAGCCGTTCCCCGGGCGCGAGGACATGCCGCTCGACGAGCGCATGGGCGCGGTCGGCGGGTTCGACGACCTGGCCGAGATGGCCACCCTGGTGCAGGCGGCCGACGCCACCGGCATGCACACCGTCGGTGTCCTCGGGTTCTGCCTGGGCGGCATGTGGTCGCTCAAGGCGTCGGCCACGGGTCGCTTCCACCGGGCGGTGTCGTTCTACGGGATGATCCGCATGCCCGAGGCCTGGCGCAGCGACACCCAGTCCGACGCCATCGACTTCGCCACCGCTCCCGGGTCGTGCCCCGTGCTCGAGCTGGTCGGCACGGTCGACCCGTACGTGCCCCTCGACCACATCGCCGACCTGCAGGCGGCCGACGTCGAGGTCGTGATCTACGAGGGAGCCGACCACGGGTTCGTCCACGACCCGTCCCGTCCGACCCATCGGGCCGAGGACGCCGCGGACGCCTGGGCCCGGGCCATCGCCTTCCTCAACCAGCCCTGACCGCCGGGGTCTCACGGTGGGGTCAGTCGGGTTGCAACGCCAGGAGGGCCTCGGCGGCGTGGCGCATGGCCTTGTAGGCGTTGGTCTGGAGCGCGCCGCCGGTCGACACGCGGCGGACGCCCAGCTCGGCGAGCCGGTCGATCGGTGGTGAGCCGGGGAACGCCAGCACGTTGACGGGGGCGCCGACCTCGGTGACCACCCGGGTGATGTCGGCCGCCTCGACCAGCCCTGGCGGGTACAGCACCTCGGCGCCGGCCTCGCGATAGGCGATGAGCCGGGCGATGGTGTCGTCGAGGTCGCCGGCCGCGTAGAGCAGGTTCTCGCAGCGGGCGGTCAGGACCATGTCGTGCTGGCGGCAGGCTGCGGCGGCCTCGCCGACGGCGTCGGCGGCTTCGGTGGTCGGGAGGATCGAACGGGTCGACGGGCGGAAGTCCTCGATCGAACAGCCGGCGGCCCCGGCCTCGGCCAGCAGGCGGACGGTCTCGGTGATGCCGCCCGCGTCGTCGGGGAACAGCCGCTCGCTGTCGACGTTCAGCGGGATGTCGAGCACGGAGGTGAGCTCGGCCACGTGCGCGACGAGCTCGTCTCGCGTCACCTCTTGGTCGTTCTTGCCGATCGATCGGGCGAACCCGGCGCTCGTGGTGGCCAGCGCACGGAAGCCGACCTCCTGCAGGATGCGGGCCGATCCGCGGTCCCAGGGGTTGGGCATCACGAACAGGCCGTCGGTGTGCAGCGCTCGGAAGGTGTCGGTGAGCGTCATGGGACCCCCTGGGATCGGCCCGGCGGTCCGGGCGGCCCCGCGATCATGGCCCGCGCCACCCGGCCCGACCGGCGGGTTTCCGCCGTCATGGTCGGCGCGACCGTGCCAGAGTCCGACCCATGGCGACCTATGAGGTGAACCCCGCCGCCGTGGCCCATGCCCGCCACCTGATCGACGCCCGCCAGTACGTGCTCGACAGCGACTGGGGAGCGTCGCAGCCGTCCGCCGACCAGGAGAACGCGTACCTCGAAGGCCATTCCTGGGACGAGTACGCCCAGTGGCACCTCGGGCTCACCGAAGGGGCCAACGACGAGACCAAGGCGCGCTACGCGTTCGTGTACGGCGATCTGCGGCGCGTCCACCGCTCGGGCCTGATCGCCTGCGTGTACCGCGCGTCGGAGTGGCGCCACAAGCAGGTGGAGCTGGCCGCCCATGACCTGTTGCAGCACCTCGACGCCACCAGCGCCTGATCGCTCGAGCTCGGGTGCGACGATGGGGCATGAGCGATGGTCCCCACCGCGAGGGCGACACCGTCCGGCGGCCCGTGCGGCCCAACACGGCGCTGGTGCTCGACGTGCTGCGACGGCTCGAGGCGGCCGGGGCGACATGGGCACCCGCGCCCGCGGCATCGATGACGGGTTCGAGGTGCTCTCGTGGGTCGAGGGTGACAGCCCGACCGATGCCACCGAGATCGATCTCGACGCGCTGGCTCGGATGGTGCGGGAGCTCCACGACCTGACCGCGCCCCTGGCCACGGGGTTCGCCGACGGCGCCGAGTGCCTGATCCACGACGACCTGCAGCCCCGCAACGTCGTCGTGCGGGATGGGCGCCCGGTCGGCCTGATCGACTGGGAGCAGGCCCGGCCCGGTCGGCGGATCGAGGACGTGGCCAACCTGTGCTGGTCGTTCGTCGAGCCGGTGCCCGGGAGCGATCCGGGGGAGATCGGTCGTCGTTGGCGAGAGGTGCTCGACGCCTACGGCCTCGACGACGCGGACCGGGCCGCGATCGTGGCGACCGCGCTGGCCCGCATGGCGGTCTGCGTCGACGACATCGTCGGCAACTCGGCGGCCGGATCCGAACGCCATCGGGTGCTGGCCGACCGAGGGGACCACCTCGCCATCCAGGCCATGGTCGTATGGACGACCGCCAACCAGGACACGATCACCCAGGCGCTGACCCAGGAGACGCCGCGCTGAGACGCGCAGCGCCGGGGTCGGCCGGGATCAGCGGGCGCGGCGCTCGAGTTGCTCGCGGTTCGTGATGCGGTAGCGGCGGTCGACCTGGTCGATCCAGCCGAGCCGGATGAACGAGGCGATGGCCTTGTTGACCCGCTCGCGGGAGGCGCCGACCATGCCGGCGAGCTCCTCCTGGGTGATCGGGAGCGAGAACTCGTCGGCGTCGCCGGCCAGCTCGAGCAGGCGCTTGGCGGTGCGTCCGGTGACATCCAGGAACACGGAGTCGGCCAACGCCTCGTCGGTGTTGCGGATGCGGCCGGCCAGCAGGGCCACGACCTTCCACAGCAGCGACGGCTGCGACTCGTAGAGCTGGCGCAACGGGTCGTAGGGGATGGCGATGACCTCGCTGGGCTCGAGGGCCCGGGCCTCGGCCGATCGGGAGAGGTCGTCGAACAGCGGCATCTCGCCGAAGAGGTCGCCGCGCTCCATCAGGGCGAGGACGGACTCGCGCCCGTCGATCGACTTGTTGGCGATGGCGATGCGGCCGGACACCACGACGAAGAGCTCGGTCGGCTCCTCGCCTTCGGTGAACAGCACGTCGCCGCGGCTGAGCGAGCGCTCGGTGGCCGCGTCGGCGATGGTGTCGATCTGTGACGGCTCGAGCCCATCGAACAACTCGACCGCGCGGAGAAGTCCTCGATCCGGCATCGCCGAGATGCTAGTGCGGGGTGACGCTCGCCACGCCACGGGCCGTGGGCAGCACCGCTCCTGCCGCGCGGGGGCCGTCCCTCGCGGCGCGTTTGTGCCACGCTCTGGATCTGCCCCTCGATCCACCCGGGAGCACCATGGCGTTCGATGTCGGTGACAAGGTCGTGTACCCGCACCACGGTGCCGCCACGGTCGAGGCCCGGGAGACCATCGAGTTCAACGGCGAGAAGCGCGACTACCTCGTGCTGCGACTCACCTACGGCGAGCTCACCTTGAAGGTCCCGGCCGACAACACCGACGAGATCGGTCTGCGCGAGGTCATCAACGACGAGGAGGTCGAGGAGGTCTTCGTCGTGCTGCGCAAGAAGGAGGTCCGCATGCCGACCAACTGGTCGCGACGGTTCAAGAACCACCAGGAGAAGCTCAAGTCGGGCGACCCGTACCAGGTGGCCGAGGTGGTGCGGAACCTGTCGATCCGGGAGCGGGAGAACGGGCTGTCGGCCGGCGAGAAGCGGATGCTGGCCGAGGCCCGCAAGATCCTCGTGTCCGAACTGACCTTCGCCATCGACGTGGACGAAGAGGCCGCCGAGGCCAAGCTCGACGAAGCGCTCGCCTGACCGATGGCCGCCGCACCCACCAGGAAGGACCGGCCGTGAGCACCTGGTCGATCGTGCTGGCCGCCGGGTCGGGGCGGCGCTACGACCCCGACGTCCTGAAGCAGTACGAGGAGATCGGCCCCTGGCGGGTCATCGACCTCTCCCTGGCCCGGGCCGGGGCGGTGTCCGACGGCGTGGTGCTCGTGGTGGGGGCCGATCACGTCGACGACCCCGAGCCCATGGCCGATCTGGTGGTGGCGGGGGGCGAGCGGCGGTCTGACTCCGTGCGGCGCGGCCTCGACGCGGTGCCCGACGACTGCGACATCGTGGTGGTCCACGACGGCGCCCGGCCGCTGGCGTCGTCCGAGCTGTTCGAGTCGGTGATCGAGGCCGTCCTGGCCGGCGCCGACGCCGCCATCCCCGGCGTCCCGGTGACCGACACCATCAAGCAGATCGACGAGGGCTGCGTCGTCGGCACGCTCGACCGGGACGACCTCGTGGCCGTGCAGACCCCGCAGGCGTTCCGGGCCGGCGTGCTCCGCCGGGCCCACGAGGGCGACCCCGACGCCACCGACGACGCCGCGCTGGTCGAGTCCGTCGGCGGGACGGTCATGGTGGTCGACGGCGAGGCGACCAACCTCAAGATCACCACCCGCCACGACCTGGGCGTGGCCCGCCTGCACTTCGGCTGACCGCCGCCCCGCTCCCTCGCCGTTCTCTGTGACGTTCGCTCGCCCATGCGTAGAGAACTTCACAAAGAACGGATGGCGACGGGTGGGTGAGGGAGCGGAGGGGGCTGCCCGAGAACGGTGGGTGGCAGGCACTAGCTTTCCGGGGTGTCCATTCGAGTAGGCCTGGGGTTCGACGTGCACGCCAAGAGCGCGGATCCGCTGCGCGTCCTGACGCTGGGCGGCGTGGTGTTCGCCGGGAGCCCAGGGCCTCGTCGGCCACAGCGACGCCGACGTCGTGGCCCACGCCTGCGCTGACGCGCTGCTCGGCGCCGCCGGTCTGGGCGACATCGGCGAGCACTTCCCCGACACCGACCCCCGGTGGGCCGGCGCGGACAGCCTGATGCTGCTGACGGAGGTCTCGACCCGGGTCCGGGGCGAGGGCTGGGAGCCGGTCAACCTCGACTGCGCCCTCGTGCTCGAGGCCCCGAAGGTCGCACCGCACCGAGCCGACATGCAGCACCGCCTGAGCGTGGCGGTCGGAGCGCCGGTGGCGGTGAAGGCCAACCGGGCCGAGGGTCTGGGTGCGATCGGTCGCGACGAGGGCATCGCCTGCTACGCGGTGGCCCTGGTGGAGTCCCGATGAGCCCGGCGCGGTCCTCCCGTCGTCCGGCCGGCTCGTCCAAGAGCGGATCCTCCCGGCGCGCTGCACCCCGATCGGGGTCGAAGGACGCCGGCCGCGGCGGGGCCAAGAGCCGCTCCGGCGCCCCCGGGTCGAAGGCCAAGCCCCGGTCGGCGGCGGCCGAGAAGGCCATCGCCGCCCGCGCCGCCGAGCACGCGGCCAAGTCCGTCCGCAAGGCCGATCGCCCGGGCGCGGCCAAGCGGGCTGCCACCGCTCGGGCCACCAACCGGCCCGCCGCGCCACGCCGGCAGAACGCGCCCCGCGGCCTCGGCGGCGAGCAGGTCGAAGGACGCCAGGCCGTGCGCGAGTTGCTGCTGGCCGGCACCCGACGGGTGCGTGAGGTCTGGGTGGCCAACGACATGGACGACGCCGTGGTGCTCGACGACATCGCCGAGCTGGCCATGAGCGTGGGCGTGCCGGTGCGCGACGTGACCAAGGCCAAGCTGCTGGCCGAGGCTCGCACCGAGGCGCCGCAGGGCGTTCTGGCCAAGGCGGCCGAGCTCCCCGAGACCGAGCTGGAGGACATGGTCGCGCCCGAGGGGGCGGCAAGCCGTTCCTGCTCCTGGTCGACGGCGTCACCGATCCGGGCAACCTGGGCGCGCTCCTGCGCTCGGCCGAGTGCGCGGGCGTGACCGGCGTGGTGCTCCCTCGCCATCGAGCCGTGCACGTGACCCCGACCGTGACCAAGGCCGCGGCGGGCGCCGTCGAGTACCTGCCCATGGCCCTGGTCGGCGGTCTGCCGACCGCGATCCGCCAGCTGCAGCAGGCCGGCGTCTGGGTCGTGGGCCTCGACGCCGCCGGCGACCAGCCCCTGTTCGACCTGCGCCTGGCCGCCGATCCGGTCGCGCTGGTGCTCGGGGCGGAGGGCTCGGGGCTCTCCCGGCTCGTGCGCGAGCGGTGCGATGCGGTGGCCAACATCCCGCTCAAGGGGCGGATCGATTCGCTGAACGTGGCTGCGGCAGGCGCGCTCGCCTGCTTCGAGGTGGCCCGAGGAAGGTTGTCCCGATGACCCGTCGTCTTCGCTCCACGCTCGCGAGCGTGGCCGTGCTTGCCGCGATCATGACCGGGTGCAGCTGCAGCTCGAGCGGCCCCGACAGCTCGACGCCGAGCACCGTCGGCCCCGGCAACACGCTGCCGGAGTCGACCGGGTTCACCTGCGACGACCCGAAGGGCGACGTGATCGACGCGGCCAAGCAGACCGAGCTGCTCACCGAGCCGGCCGGCATCGACCTCGTCAAGGCCGAGGCGCACGTCGACGGTGACGCGCTGGCGGTGACCTTCACCACAGCGGGCCCGATCTCGCTGGCGCCGGAGCCGTTCTTCGACCTGCTCCAGGGCGCGATGAGCGCACCGGCCTACTCGTGGGAGATCCGGGCCGAGCAGCATGCCGGCGGCCAGTGGGTGCTGGAGCTCACCAACTTCGCGCCGCTGGCCTCCCCCGGCGGCCAGGCCACGACCACCGGGCTGTCGGCGCAGGTCACGGTGTCGGGCAACACGCTGAGCTACCGCGTGCCCCTGAACACCATCCCTGCCATCGCCACCCTGCAGTGGAACTTCGGGTCGAGCTCGACCCAGGCGGACGGGTCGGTGCGCATCGACGACTGCACCAGCCTCAGCAGCGCCACGACCACCACGGCCGGGGACGGCACCAGCACGACCACCGGCTGACGCCGGCTCCGGTCAGCTCGCCGGGTCGCTCGACAGGGCCCGCCAGATCTTCTCGGGGGTCACGGGCATGTCGATGTGGCGCACCCCGAGGTGGGCCAGCGCGTCGATGACCGCGTTGTGCACCGCCGGGGTCGAGCCGATGGTGCCCGACTCGCCGATGCCCTTGGCTCCGAGCTCGTTGAGCGGGGTCAGGGTCTCCATCGGGACCCGCTCGAACATCGGCATCTCGGTGGCCGACACCACGGCGTAGTCGGCGAAGTTCGAGGTGAGCGGGTTGCCGTCGTCGTCGAAGCGGATCTCCTCGAACAGCGCCTGGGCCACGCCCTGGGCCAGCCCGCCGTGCACCTGGCCCTCGGCCAGCAGCGGGTTGAGGATGCGGCCGGCGTCGTCGACCGCCACGATGCGGACGAGGTCGGCCCGCCCGGTCTCGGTGTCGACCTCGACCACGGCGAGGTGGGCCCCGAACGGGAACGTGGCCTTGGCGTCGGCCAGGTCGCTCAGCCCGCCCAGCGGATCGAGGCCCTCGACGCCGAGCTCCTCCCACCCGAGCCCGATGGTCGGGGTGCCGGCCACGTGGAACCGGCCCTCGTCACGGTCGAGGACGATGTCGTCGGTGGCCGCCTCGAGCAGGTCGGCGGCGCGCTGACGGGCGACCTCGAGCAGCTTCCCGGCCGCATCGTGCACCGCCGCGCCGGCCAGCTGCACCGAGCGGGAGCCACCGGTGACGCCTCCGGTGGGGATGAGGTCGGTGTCGCCGTGGATCACCTCGATGCGCTCCATCGGGATGCCCAACCGGTCGCTCACCAGCATGGCCCAGGCGGTGTGGTGGCCCTGGCCGTAGGGGTTCGACCCGGTCTTCACCAGCACCGAGCCATCCGGTCGGAGCTCGACCTCGCCGTACTCGGAGCCACCGCCGGTGACCTCGACGTAGACCGACAGGCCGATGCCGAGCACGCGGGTGTCACCCGCCGCTCGGCGGCGCTGCTGCTCGGCCCGCAGCTCGGCGTAGCCGGCGGACTCGAGCACGAGGTCGAGCGCCCGGGCGTAGTCGCCGCTGTCGTACTCGGTGCCGGTGCGGGTCGTGTAGGGGAAGACGTCGGGCGGCAGCACGTTGGCCCGGCGGACGTCGGCCGGATCCATGCCGATCTCGGCCGCGAACAGATCGACGGCCCGCTCGAGCGCGGCGGCGGCCTCGGGCCGGCCGGCGCCCCGGTAGGCGACCAGCGGGGTGGTCGTGGTGACGACGGAGGTCGACGAGAAGCCGACGTTCTGCAGGTCGTAGACGCCGCTCGTCATCATCCGGGTCATCCACGGCAGCAGCGCGCCCATGCCCGGGTAGGCGCCGGCGTCCTGCAGCACGTCGATGGCGTAGGCGGTGATGCGACCGTCGCGGGTGCCGCCGATGGTGACGTCCTGCACCTGGCCGCGGCCGTGGCCCATGGCGGTCATGTTCTCGGTGCGGGTCTCGAACCACCGCACCGGGCGACCCGCGCGTCGGGCCAGCTCGCCGAGCAGCAGCAGCTCGGGCGTGGCGCCGGCCTTGGCCCCGAAGCTGCCGCCGACGTCGGGGCACACGACCCGCACGTCGGCCGGGTCGAGCTCGTAGAGCTCGGCGATGGCGGTGCGCACGGGGTGGGCGCCCTGGCAGCTCTGGTACTGGGTGAGCCGGCCGTCCTCGCCCCACCACGCCACCGCGGTGCGTCCCTCGATCGGGCAGGCGGCGATGCGCTGGTTGACCATCCGCTGGCTGACGACGACGTCGCACCCGGAGAAGTCGGCGACCCGGTTGCGGGCGTCGATCGACCAGATCACGTTGGACTCGGCCCCGTCGAACAGCTTCGGCCCGCCGTTCAGCGACTGCTCCGGATCGACCAGCGCAGGCAGGGGGTCGTAGTCGACGAACACGGCCTCGGCCGCATCGGGGCCCTGGTCGCGGCGCTCGGTCACGATGGCCACGATGGGTTCGCCGACGAAGCGCACCACGTCACGGGCGAGCAGCGGGCGGGCCATCGACTGATCCATCGCCGGAGTGGCCGGTGGCAGGTCGTGCAGGTCGAGGTCGGCAGCGGTCACCACCGCCAGCACGCCGGGCATCGAGGCGCACTCGCTGATGTCGATGCCGCTCAGCCGGGCGTGGGCCATGGTGGATCGCACATAGGTCACGAAGGCGGCGTCGGGGACGTCGATGTCGTCGACGTAGGTGCCACCCGTGGTGAGCAGCGCCGGGTCCTCCCGACGCAGCACGCGGTTGCCGAGGATGCTCATGCCGGGAAGCTATCGGCTGGTCGGGATCTTCGAGGCGGGTGGGATCGCTCTTCGGCTAAGCAATGGCGATGACCGATCCCGGCCCGGCTGCCATCGAGGTGCGTGGGCTGCGCAAGTCGTACGACGGCGTCGAGCGGGTGCACGCCATCGATTTCACGGTGGCCAAGGGCGAGATCTTCGGGCTGCTGGGCACGAACGGCGCCGGCAAGACCACCACCATCGAGATCCTCGAGGGCTACCGACCCCGCGACCACGGCGAGGTGTCGGTGCTGGGCGCGGACCCGTCGCACCCCACCCGGTCCTGGCGGGAGCGCATCGGGATCGTGCTGCAGGAGTCCGAGCTCGACCCTCTCTACACGGTGCGCGAGACGGTGACGCAGTTCGGTCGGTACTTCTCCGAACAGGCCGACGTCGACGCCACCCTGGCCCGCGTCGGCCTGACCGCCAAGGCGGACGAGCGCATCGGCCGGCTGTCGGGTGGGCAGAAGCGGGCGGTCGACGTGGCGCTCGGCCTGATCGGCCAGCCCGAGCTGCTGTTCCTCGACGAGCCGAGCACCGGCCTCGACCCGGCCGCCCGGCGCGAGATGTGGTCGACGATCAGCGACCTCCGCGACGCCGGCACCACGATCCTGCTGACCACCCACTACATGGACGAGGCCCAGCACCTCGCCGATCGGCTGGTGATCCTGCGGGCCGGCGACGTGGTGGGATCGGGCACCACCGCCGAGCTCTCGGCCGGCGACGGCGACACCGCGGTCGTCACGTTCCGCCTCGACCAGACGGCCGGGCTGTCGACGGTGGCCGCCGCGCTCAGCGCCACGCCCAGCATCGAGGACGGAGCCGTCCGCCTGGTCAGCACCGCTCCCCAGAGCGACCTCTACGCGTTGCTCCGCTGGGCCGACGGCGCCGGCGTGGAGCTGCGGGGCCTCGAGGTCGACCGCCCGACCCTCGACGACATCTTCCTGCGGCTGACCTCGACCGACGAGCGGGGGTCGTCGGCCGCCGACGACGGCGCGGGCGGCGCGGGGGCCGGGTCATGAGCGACTCGGCGCTGCTCATCAGCCAGACGCGCTACGGCCTGGTGGGCTTCCTCCGCAACTCGCGGGCCATGGTGTTCACCGTCGTCATGCCGGTCGTCCTGCTGCTGCTGTTCAACGCCATCTTCAGCGGCAGCACCACGTTCCAGGGCTCGGACGTGTCGGCATCGAACTACTTCACGCCGGGGATCGTCGCCTATTCGATCATGTTGTCGGGCTACAGCGGCCTGCTCATCGCCGTCGTGACGGCTCGGGAGCGCGGCATCATCAAGCGATTCCGTGGCACCCCGATGCCGGCCTGGATCTACCTGGCCGCGCTCATCCTGCAGTCGATCGTGACCGTTGCGGTGACGGTGGCCGTCCTGGTCGGGATGGGCGTCGCGTTCTACCACCTGCGCCTCGACGGCCCGGCCGTCCTCGGCGTGGTCGTCTACACGCTGCTGGGCACCGCCACCATGTGCGCGATCGGGCTGGCCCTGACCCGCGTGGCCACCACGGCCGACTCCGCGTCGGCCATCGGACCGTTCTCCACGGTGTCGCTGGCGTTCGTGTCCGGCGTGTTCATCCCCGTGTCGCAGCTGCCGGACTGGCTCCGCGACATCGGCCGGCTGTTCCCCCTCGCGCACCTGGCCAACGGCCTGCAGTCCGCCTTCATCGAACACCACTCCACCGGACTCAGCGTCGAGGACGTCGGCGTGCTCGCCATCTGGGGCGTCGTGGCCGCCGTCGTCGCGGTGCGGACCTTCCAGTGGGAGCCCCAGGGCCGCTGACCCGTTGCGGGCGCCCATCTAGGCTGAGTCGGACCCGCCCGGGTAGCTCAGTTGGCCAGAGCGCCGCTCTTGTAAAGCGGATGTCGTGGGTTCGAATCCCACCTCGGGCTCCACGCTCGCGAGCGGCGAGGTCGTCCTCCCTACGTCGAGCGGCGTAGCGGGAGGTTGCGTTCCGCGACGGATGTGCTGGGTGGGCGGGCCGCCGTACCGTGGAGGCGATGATCGTCAACCACGTCCGGGCCGGCGCCGCCACCAGTGGCGGGCGAAGGTACCCGGGCGGAGGGTGGGCGGTCGATGTCGCGGCGGCGTTGTTGGCGACGGCGTTCATGCTGCTCGCCACCAGCCACATCGATCCGACCGGGTCGAACCACGAGCTCGACGCCCTCGGCTACGTGCTGATCTGCCTGGCGGGGGCGTCGCTGGCGCTGTGCCGGCGTCGACCCGATGTGGCGGTCGGCGTCGTCGCGGTCGTCCTCGCGACGTATCTGCTGCGTCACTACGTCGGTGGCCCCATCTTCGTCACGGCCTGGATCAGCCTCTTCTTCCTGAGCTGGCGATCGACGAGGCGAGCTGCGCTGATCGGCGCCGTTGCGCTGGCCTCGGTGCTGGTCCTGGCCGGCCTGGCTGCGGGCTCCGATGCGCTCGTGCTCCACCTCGTCTTCATCGGATGGTCGGCAGCGGCGGTATTCCTCGGCGAAGCGCTTCGCAACCGGCGCAGCTACCTCACCGAGCTCGAGGACCGCGCTCGCTACCTCGAGCGTTCCCGGGAGCAGGAGGCCCGACGCCGGGTCGCCGAGGATCGGCTGCGCATCGCCCGCGACCTGCACGACAGCGTGGCCCACGCCATGGCCACCATCAACGTCCAGGCCGGCGCGGCCGCCCACGTGGTGGACCGGAGGCCGGCTGCCGCCAAGGATGCGCTCACCGTCATCCAGCGGGCCAGCGCCGAGGTGCTCGACGAACTGGCGGCCATGCTCGCGTTGTTGCGCAGCGAGGGCGAGGGCGAGGCCGACGGTCCCGCGTTGGCCCCCACCCCGGGCTTCCTTCAGATCCCCGCACTGGTCGCCTCGATGCGCGAGTCCCACCTGCCCGTCACCTTCGAGCAGCACGGCCCCCTCGATGCGGTCCCCAATCCTGTCGGCACCGCCGCCTATCGCATCGTGCAGGAGTCGCTGACCAACGTCATGCGTCACGGGAGGGCCGCGCCGACCGCGGTGACGGTTCGGGTCGAGGCCGGAGACCTGACGATCGAGGTCACCGACGACGGGCCGGGCACGACGGGGACCGCCGGCACGGGCGTGGGCATCAGAGGGATGCGCGAGCGAGCCGAGGCCACCGGCGGCACGTTGCATGCCGCGCCTCGACCGGGTCGCGGGTTCACCGTGCGGGCGTCGTGGCCCATCCCGTCGTGATCAGGCTGCCGTGATCAGGGTCGTGCTCGCCGATGACCAGCCCTTGGTGCGGGCCGGCTTCCGGATGCTGCTCGAGGCCGAGGTCGATGTCGAGGTGGTCGGCGAGGCCGACGACGGTGCCGAGGCGCTGACCCTGACGGCTGCCCTCCTCCCCGATGTCGTGCTCATGGACGTTCGCATGCCGGGGATGGACGGTCTCGAGGCGCTCCGGCAGATCAACGGGAATGATCTCCTGGCGTCGGTGAAGGTCCTGGTGCTCACCACGTTCGAGCTCGACGAGTACGTCTTCGAAGCGGTGCGCCTCGGTGCCAGCGGCTTCCTCGTCAAGCACACCCAACCTGCCGATCTCGTGCGCGCCGTTCGCGAGGTCTACGCCGGTGAAGCGCTGCTCTCGCCCAGCGTGACTCGTCGGCTCATCGAGGAGTTCGCGTCCCGCCCCTCTCGCCCGGACCTGACCTCGCCGGCCATGACGATGCTGACCGACCGCGAGCGTGAGGTGGTGGCCCTCGTGGCTCAGGGCCTCACCAACGACGAGATCGCCGCCGAGCTGACGGTCAGCCCGGCCACCGCTCGGACCCACGTCAGCCGGGCGATGGTGAAGGTGCACGCCCGTGATCGCGCCCAGCTCGTCGTGTTCGCCTACCAGTCGGGGTTGGTACGCCCGGCGACGTAGCGGGAAGTGTCGTCCTGCACCTGACGACGTGAACGCAGGGGGTCCTCATGCTGGGGCCCATGACTTCCACCACTGTCCTCTCCATCGAGGGGTTGACCAAGCGATACGGCCGGCGCACCGTCGTCGACGGTCTCACCGTCGACCTGCCGCGCGGCGTGGTCGCCGGCTTCATCGGCCCGAACGGTGCCGGGAAGACCACGACCATGGCGATGCTCCTCGGGCTCGTTCGCCCGACCGCAGGAAGCGGGACCGTGCTCGGCGAACCGCTCGACCGACCCGCTCGCTACCTCGGCCAGGTCGGCGCGCTCGTCGAGGGCCCGGCGCTCTGGCCCGGCCTGACCGCGACCGAGAACCTGCGGGTCCTCGCCCGGTTGGGCGCCAACGACGAGGCCCGGATACCGGCGCTGCTCGAGCTCGTCGACCTCACCGATCGAGCGAGCGACCGGTTCGGGGAGTACTCGCTCGGGATGAAGCAGCGTCTCGGCATCGCCGCCGCGCTGCTCTGCGATCCGGCGCTGCTCATCCTCGACGAACCCACCAACGGGCTCGACCCCGCCGGCGTCAGCGACATGCGTGACCTGCTCTCCCGCCTGGCGGCCGAGAACCGCACCGTCCTGGTGTCCTCCCACATCCTGAGCGAGCTCGAGCAGGTGAGCGACTGGTTGCTCATCATCGATCAGGGCCGGCTGGTGTACGCCGGCGAGGCGGCAGGGTTCACCGCCGGGGCCGAGGTGGAGATCCTGCTCGCGCCGGCCGAGGAGGACGAGCTGCTCCGGCTGGCCGACATCGTCAGCGCCGCGGGACTGGTCGCCGGGCGTCAGGGTGATCAGCTCGTGGTCTCGGTCAACGGTCACGATCCCAAGGACGTAGCGGTCTCGCTGAACCGGTCGGCGGCGTCCGCCGGCATCGTGCTCGCCGAGCTCCACGTCCGACGCCCCTCGCTCGAAGCCAACTACCTCAGCCTCCTCGAAGGAGATGTTCGATGAATCGCACCTACCGCGCCGAACTGGTCAAGCTGACACGCCGCAAGGTCGTGGTGCTCACCACCCTGGTCGTCATCGTGTTCGCGGTCGGCGGAGCGGCGATCGTGCTCGCTGCGGCCGAGCCGGTGGCGCAAGCGGGCGCCGATCGCGCCCTCACCGTCGCAGATCTCGGTCGGGCAGGCGGTGGCACCCAGGTCTTCCGGACAGCGGCCTCGTTCGCCGGGACGTTCCTCTTCGTCGTGTTCGTGGGCCTGACCGCCGCCGAGTTCTCTCGCGGCACCATCCGCACGATGCTCCTGCGTCAGCCGCGGCGCGTGCGTCTCCTCGCGGGGAAGCTCTTCGCGATCCTGACCTTCGCCGCAGTCGCACTGGCCGCGACCGAAGCGCTCACCTGGGTTGCGGCCTATGTCTTCGCGCCACGCAGCGACGTCGCGACCCAGGCGTGGACGAGCCTCGACGCGGCGGGTGCTGCGATCACCGACTTCGCCGCAGTCATGGTGTGGATCGCTGCCTACGCGGTGCTCGGCATGACGCTCGCCGTGCTCCTGCGTTCGGTCCCGCTCGCGCTGGCGGTGGGAATCGCTTGGGCGGGACCGTTCGAGCACCTCGTGCAGAACGCGTGGACGCCGGCCGTCAGGGTGTTCCCGGGTCTGCTCCTCGAGGCGTTCGTGGCCGGTGGCACGCGTGAGATCAGCGCAAGCAGGGCGCTCCTCACCGCGACCGTCTACGCGATTGTGGCCGGTGCCATCGCCTGCCTGGTGTTCGCCCGCCGCGACGTCACCGCGTGACGGTTCACGGCACGAGGTCCCGCGCGACCGTGCGCCCCACGAGCGCCTCGGGTAGCCAGGGCTGCGACACGGATGCACCCTCGCGATCGTCCGGGCGGGATCAGCGCCGGCGCTCGGGTAGCGCCTTGCGTCGTGGTCGCGGAGCGGTCGGGTCGTTGAAGGGCAGGTGACCGTGCACCGGGCACTTGGCGATCAGCTCGTCGCGCGTCGGATCGATCCAGCCGAAGCCCGGCATTCGGGTACCGGCCGACTCTCGGCCGGCCAGCTCCCGATCACAGATCGGGCAGTGGAGCCATTCCCGTGGGACCGACTCCATCGGTGGGGAGCCCAGCCATCGCGCGACGCGACGCGCGATCCGAGAGAGCACATTCACGACCGAAGGCTACGCCACCGCGTGCGTCCGAGCCCGGGTGGGGCCATGGCGTCGAAGGCACGAGGAGGTCAGGTCGACCTCCCATCCGAATCCACTCAGCGTTTCCGCGAGGTCCGGCTTCGCTCCGCGCCGGACCTGGGCGGTCGCCGCGACCAGCACGCCGGCCGCGAGCACCGTCGACCCGATCTGCACGCCGCCACCCGAAGCACCCGGCTCTAGCTGCCGGTGTCGACCCGGGAGGAGAGCACGCAGAACTCGTTCCCCTCGGGATCGGCGAGCACGACCCACGACGTGTCGCCCTGACCGATGTCGACCCGAGTCGCGCCGAGCGCGATCAGACGATCGACCTCCGCGTCGCGATCGTCCGGGCGGAGGTCGAGGTGGAGTCGGTTCTTGATCTCCTTGGCCTCGGGGACGGCGATGAAGAGCAGCCCGGGCACCTGGTCGGGTGAAGGCCGGATCTCGAACTCGTCGCCTTCGTCGACCGCGACCCACCCAAGGGCCTCCTGCCACCATCGGCCGAGCGCCGCCGGGTCGCGTGCGTCGACGCTGATCTGCTCCCATTCGAGGCTCATCGCCGATCCTCCCGGTCTGCGGTGGTTGCCATTGGCGACGGTCTACCAGCTGACGTTCGGCCCCAGGTTCGATCGGTGCCGAACCGGTCGAGCGCGGCGGTGGTGATGCGCGTGATCTCCTGCGGGGTGGCGGGTCGGGCCTCGCTGGAGACCCAGGAGGCGCCCGGCCGGCGGCACACGGTGAGCTCGGGGCGCTCACGCCAGGTGCACCGGATGACGGTCGTGGTTCCGGGGGTCTGGCGGCTGTCGTGCAGCTCGGGGGCCAGCTGCTCGTAGCGGTCGCCGGGGCCCAGCGTGGTCGAGGCGCCGACCAGGCGGATCGCGTCGCTGCGGCGATCGTCCTCGTCGCCCAGGATGTACCGCTCGCGGCAGTAGTCCGCCCCGCTCGGGCTCTCGACGTAGCGGGTGTTGGTCAGCTCGCCGACGATGACGGTGGAGACGAAGTCGTAGGGGTGGTCGTGGATGGGCGGATCATCCACGCAACCCTGGGGATCCCAGACGTGGAGGCGCTGCTCGCGCCGGTCGTCGAGCCGCAACGAGAGCAGGCCGATGTGCTGGATCCGCCAGGGGTGGTCGACGGCGTGCTCGAGGATCGTGCGCACGAAGGCCCGATCGGGCGAGGGGGACACAGCAACCTCCGTGGGTTCCGGGGGTCGCCAGATTACATGGGTGTCATTCGGCGTGCTCGGGGTCCGACCCCCGCAGCGAGCCGATGTCCAGCGCTCCAGATGATGGAGCGCCATCCGCCTCGGCCTCCCCGCCGGGTTCGGCCTCCCCGCCGGGTTCGGCCCCGCCACCGGGTTCAGGCGGGAGGTCGTCGAGCAGCTCGGCGGTCGGCACGAAGAACAGGCTGCCGGTGATTGCGGTAGAGAAGTCGAGCACGCGGTCGTGGTTGCCCGGGGGATCTCCCACGAACATGTTCTCGAGCATCTGCTCGATCACCTCGGGCGTCGACGCGTACCCGATGAAGTAGGTGCCGAACTCTCGGCGCCCCACCGCGCCGAACGCCATGTTGTCCCGAAGGATCTGGCGCTCGACCCCGTCGGCATCGACGATCGTGTTCAGCGCCACGTGTGAGTTGCTCGGCTTGACGTCGTCGGCGAGCTCGACGTTCGACAGCTTCTTGCGACCGATCGCCCGCTCCTGATCCTCGACGCTCAGCGCGTTCCAGGCGTCGAGATCGTGGAGGTACTTCTGGACGATGACGTAGCTCCCGCCCGCGAAGTCCGGGTCCTCGTCGCCGATCGTGACGGCGCGGGTGGCGGCCGGACCGGTCGGGTTCTCGGTTCCGTCGACGAAGCCGAGGAGGTCGCGGTCGTCGAAGTACTTGAACCCGTGCACCTCGTCGACGACGGTCACCGAACCGGCGAGGCGGTCCATGATCTGCGAGGCCAGCTCGAAGCACAGGTCGGCCTGTTCGGCTCGGATGTGGAACAGCAGGTCGCCGGCCGTCGAGACCGCGTGGTGACGAGCGCCCTGCACCTCGTGGAAGGGGTGGAGGTGGGCCGGCCGAGGTCCGCCGAACAGTCGGTCCCACGCGTCCGAGCCGACGCCCGTCACGAGCGCGAGCCCTGCGGTCGGGACCCGGAACCCGACGGTTCGCTCGAGCCCGGCCAGGTCGCCGAGGAGGTCGCGGACGACGTCCTCGGCGCCGTCGTCGATCGTGGCGACGAGGAAGATCGCCGATGCGGTGAGCGGGGTGAGGACCGCCTGGGGCTCCTGCAGCCGGACGGGCTCGTCCTGGGGAAGCGGCGATGGCATCGCGAGAGCCTACGTTCACGATGATCACCCGGGTCCTGCGCGATCAGCCGAGCACGGCGGAGAGCATGGCGACGATCTCGGCCTGCTCTGCCTTGGCCTCGGCGCTCCCACTCCCACCTCGCCCCGTCGTCTGGCCGGCCAGGGTGATCGCGGTGGAGCCGGCGTCGTTGGGACGACGCGGGTCGGCCCCGCGGTCGAGCAGCACGCGCACGGCGGCCGAGCACCGGTTGCGGACCGCACGGTGCAGCGGGGTGACGCCCCCGGCGGCGACTGCGTTCGGGTCCGCGCCTGCCTCGATCAGGTAGGCGACCATCGCCGCCTGTCGCGGAGGGTCCCACCTCGGCGACCCGGGCTCGCCGTTGACCGCTTCATGCAGGGGTTCGGCGCCGCGACGGTTCCGCGCCCGGAGGTCGGCCCCCGCCGCGACCAGTGCGCGGGCGACGTCGATCTCGTAGGCCGCGGCGGCGACGTGGAGGGCGGTGTGACCCGCGTACACGTAGGCCGCGCACCCTTCGAGGAAGAACTCCCCCGAGCTGGCGCGGGACGTGCCGACGGCGACCTGGGCCGTGGCCAGGGCCGGCGTCGACGCCAGCGCGCGTGCCGCCCCCGCACGCTCGCCGGCGCAGATGGTGCGCATGAAGCCGATGAGCTCTCCGTCAGCGACCACCCCGCGACCGTAGACCTGCGGTTCGATCCGAGCCGGGCGTCGGGCGCAGGGCCGGTCGATGCCGGATACTGGCTAGGTGTTCGAACGGTTCACGGATCGGGCCCGTCGGGCCGTGGTGCTGGCGCAGGAGGAAGCGCGCCTGCTGAACCACAACTACATCGGGACCGAGCACATCCTCCTCGGGCTCATCCACGAGCAGGACGGGATCGCGGCCCGGGCGCTCGTGCAGCTCGGCATCTCGCTCGACGCGGTCCGGGCTGAGGTCGAGAGGATCATCGGCCAGGGCGGCGGCGAGGTGCCTGCGGGCCACATCCCCTTCACCCCTCGGGCCAAGCAGGTGCTGGAGCTCGCGCTGCGAGAGGCGCTGCAGCTCGGGCACAACTACATCGGCACCGAGCACATCCTCCTCGGCCTCATCCGCGAGGGAGAGGGCGTGGCCTCGCAGGTGCTGGAGCACCTGGGGGCCGACCTCAGCGAGGTCCGGCGCCAGGTGGTCGAGCTCCTGTCGGGGTACTCCGGCATCGCCGAGCCGAACCCGGCGAACCCGTCGGGCATCATCGCCCCGACCGACGACCCCCGCCCGCCGACGAGCTACGAGGCCGCCGCGCTGCTCCGGCGGTGGCCCAACGGTCCGCTCTTCCGGGACCTCCTGCAGGCCGGCGAGGACATGCGGGCGCTCACCCTCGATGCGCTCATCGCCTGCTGGGACGGTGATGACGTCAAGTTCGAGGCGCTCCTCGGTGACCTGGTGCGATTGGCCGCGCTGGCCCGTGACGACGCGCAGCTGCGGCGGCTCGGCCACCTGGTGGAGATCGATGACGCGCTGCAAGGCGTGGTCCGGCTCCGGCCCCGCACCCCGCCGCTCTGAAGGGACCGGGCCCTGGTCCACGGCTCGGCCGTAGCCTCGGGTGGTGACCCGAGCCCTGTGGAGGATCCGATGACGTCCCTGCCGCTCTCGCTGGTGGGCGACACGCTCGAGGTGCCCTGCGTCGACGGCGTGGCCCGGCCCTACCTGTCGCTCGACTCGGCGGCGTCGACCGCGTCGCTGGCCGAGGTGACCGATCGGGTCGTCGACTTCATCCCGTGGTACTCGAGCGTGCACCGGGGCGCCGGCTACAAGTCGCAGATGGCCACCGCGGCCTACGAGGAGGCCCGGTCCGCGGCCCTGCGGTTCGCCCGCCGTGACGGTCGTGACGACGTGGCGATCATCGTGCGCAACACGACCGAGGCCATCAACCACCTGGCCTACCGGCTGCGCCTCGGCGCCGACGACGTCATCGTCACCACCGTGGCCGAGCACCACGCCAACCTGCTGCCCTGGGCCCGGACCGGCGCCGGTCGGCGCTTCGTCGAGTGCGGGCCCGACGGCACCTTCACCACCGACGACGTGATCGCCGTGCTCGACCGCGGCGCCCGACCATCGTTGCTGGCCATCACCGGCGCCACCAACGTCACCGGGTGGCTGCCGCCGATCGACGAGATCATCGTCGCCGCCCACGACCGCGGCGTGCCGGTGCTGGTCGACGCGGCGCAGCTGGCCGCGCACCGACCGATGCCGGCCGACGCCGACTTCATCGCCTGGAGCGGTCACAAGATGTATGCCCCGTTCGGTGCCGGCGTGCTGATCGGTCCCCGGTCGACGTTCACCGAGGGTGACCCGTTCCTGGCTGGTGGCGGAGCGGTCGATCTGGTCGATCTCGACGAGGTGGTGTGGACCGACCCGCCCGAGCGGGAGGAGGCCGGCTCGCCCAACGTGATCGGCGCCGTCGCGCTCGGCGCCGCGATCGAGGGGTTGGAGAGCATCGGGTGGGACGCGATCATCGCCCACGAGGGTGAGCTGGCCACCCGCCTGCGCCACGGACTGGCCGCCATCGACGGGGTGCGCCTGCTGGGCCCACCGCTCGATGTCGCGACGCTTGCGGTGGCGACGTTCGAGGTGGCCGATCTGCCCCACGCGCTGGTGGCGGCCCGCCTCTCGGCCGAGTTCGGCATCGGCGTGCGCCACGGCTGCTTCTGCGCCCACCCCTACCTGATCCGGCTGCTCGACCTGCCCCAGGACCTCATCGAGCGCTACCGCCAGGACGTCCTGGCCGGCGACCGTCGCAGCATCCCCGGAGCCGTCCGGGCCAGCGCCGGCCTGTCCGTCACGCCGGCCGAGGTCGATCGCCTGCTCGACGCCGTCGCCCGCATCGCCGATGGGGAGCCGGCGCCGGTGACCTACGAGCAGGATCAGGCCACCGGCGACTTCTGGCCCGCGGGTGCCTCGGCGCCCTGGTCGAGCGGCGACCGCTCGCTCGGCGCCCCCTGCTCCCGGGGTTGATCGACCCGCACTGACCCGGCCGGCGCGGCCTGAGCTCCCCTGCGCCCGACCACTTCGGGTCGTCGATTCACAGGAAACTCTCATCGAGGGCTCAGCCTCCGTTCACGAGGGTCACCCAGAGTGTGCGACGTGACCGCCGTGTCCGGACTCCGTCCTTCCTCCGTCCCCGGCTCTGTCCCCGGCACCCGCCGCTCGGTGGAGCGGGGTGAGCCCGTCGTCGACGTGATCCTCCCCGTGTTCGACGAGGCCCACGTGCTGCGCGGCAGCGTGGCCCGGCTGTGCCGCTACCTGACCGAGACGTTCCCGTTCCGGTGGCGCATCACGATCGTCGACAACGCCAGCACCGACGGCACCTGGATCGAGGCCCAGTCGATCGCCGCCGCCAACCCTGAGGTCTTCGCCATGCACCTCGGCGAGCGGGGCCGGGGCCGGGCGCTCAAGGCCGGGTGGTCGGTGAGCCCGGCGCCGTACCTCGTCTACATGGACATCGATCTCTCCACCGGGCTCGACGCCCTGCTGCCCCTGGTGTCGTCGGTGATCTCGGGCCACAGCGAGCTGGCCATCGGATCGAGGCGGGTCCCGGGCGCCCGCGTCCACCGCAGCGCCAAGCGCGGCGTCATCTCCTGGGGGTACAACGCGCTGCTGCACGTGGCCCTCGGCGTGCGGGTGCGCGACGCCCAGTGCGGCTTCAAGGCGATCTCCCGCTCGGTGGCCCACGAGCTGCTCCCCGAGATCGAGGACGACGACTGGTTCTTCGACACCGAGCTCATCACCGTGGCCCAACGCCGGGGCCTGCGCGTCCTCGAGATCCCCGTGGACTGGGTCGAGGATCCCGACTCGCGCGTGCGGCTGTGGTCCACCGCGTGGGCTGACCTCCGGGGCGTCGTCCGTCTGCTGAACCCGAACAGGACCCATCGACCATGAGCACGACCTTCGGCGACCTCCCTCCGACCGAGCCGCCGGCGGAGCCGCCCTACCGGCCCGAGGACGGCAGCCCGATCGTGATGACGATCCCGACCGAGCCGCTCGTGAGGACCGCCGATTCCGAGGCCGCTCCCGACGAGCCGGCCATCGAGGTCTCGAAGGGCGGCGTGTGGCCGCGGGTCATCTGCTTCGCCCTCATGGCGCTGGCCTTCGGGCTGAACGCCTGGGCGCTGTCGAACAACGGCCTCGGCAACACCTTCTACTCGGCCGGCTCGCGGGCGATGAGCGACAGCTGGAAGAACTTCTTCTTCAACGCCTTCGACCAGGGCGGGTTCATCACCGTCGACAAGCCACCGGTCGCCATGTGGTTCGAGGCGCTGAGCGTGCGGGCCTTCGGCTTCAGCACCTGGAGCCTGCTCCTGCCCAGCGCGGTGTTCGGCGCCGCGTCCGTCGGGCTGCTGTGGACGATCGTGCGCCGCTGGTTCGGCGTGACCGCCGCCGCCATCGCCGCGCTGGTGCTGGCGCTCAGCCCGATCAACGTGGCGGTGAACCGGCTCAACCTGCCCGAGCCGTTCATGATCTTCTTCCTGCTGGCCGCGGTCTGGACCTGCCTGCGATCCCTCGACAGCAAGAAGTGGGTCTGGTGGCTGATCGCGTCGGGCGTGCTGATCGGCATCGCCTTCAACACCAAGATGCTGGCCGCCTTCATCCCCGGCCCGGCGTTCGTGCTGGCCATCGCGGTCGGCTCGCGCTGCCGGTGGCGCGAGCGCATCGGTCGGCTGGCCGTGTTCGGGCTGGCGGTCCTGGTCGTGTCGGCGTCCTGGCTCGTCGTCGTCGACCTGACCCCGGCGTCAGCCCGGCCGTACGTCGGCGGCAGCACCGACAACACCGTGTGGGATCTGGTCGTCGGCTACAACGGCCTCGGCCGGGTCGACGGCAGCGGTCAGGGCGGAGGCGGCGGTGGCGGGGGCGCCCTCGGTGGCCTGGGCGGCGTGTTCGGCGGGACCCCCGGGTGGGGTCGCCTGTTCAACGAAGCGGTCGGGGCGCAGATCGCCTGGCTGCTGCCCCTCGCCGTGCTGGCCGGGCTGGTCGCCCTCTGGACCTGGCGCCGGGACTCGAGGCGGCTGAGCGCCGTCCTGCTCTTCTCCGGCTGGTTCGCGCTCTACGCCGTGGTGTTCAGCCTGGCCAAGGGCACGTTCCACAGCTACTACACGAGCGTCATGGCTCCGGCCATCGGCGCCATGATCGGCATCGGGGGAGTGGCGCTCGTCGCCCAGGCCCGCAAGCACGTCGCCTGGCTGGCGGTGGCCGGTGTCGGCATCGTCGGCACCGCCGCGCTGCAGGTGTCGCTCATCGGTCGCACGCCCGACTTCCAGAGCTGGACCAAGCCGCTGCTCGTCGGCCTCGTGCTGGCCGCGGTGGTGGGTCTGGTCATGGCCGCCATCGTGCGCAAGTGGAACTGGGTGCTGGCCGCACTGACGATCGCGTTGGTCGGGCTGCTGGTCACGCCGGCCGCGTGGGCGGCCAACGAGACGACCGCGGCCTCGCTCAACGCCACGCTGCCCCAGGCCGGTCCTCGTGAGGGCACCGCCGGGCGCACCTTCGGCTCCAACGGCTTCAGCAACGCCGACGGCCTGGCCGAGTTCCTGCGCGGCGCCAACACCGGCGAGACCTGGGACCTCGTCACGGTCAGCTCGATGCAGGCGTCCGACCTGATCGCGGCCGACGACCTGTCGGTCATGGCGCTCGGTGGCTTCCAGGGCTCAGACCCAGCGGCGACCGTGGCCTCCACCGCCGACAAGGTGGCGGCCGGCGAGGTCCGCTACTTCCTGGTGACGCAGGGCGCCTTCGGTGGCGGAGCCGGCGGAGGTCGGTTCCCCGGCGCCGGCGGCAACGGCCAGTTCACGCCCCCGGCCGGTGGCCGGTTCACGCCGCCAGGCGGCGGGACCTTCACGCCGCCCAACGGGGGACGGTTCCCCGGCACGGGAGGCAACGGTGGCACCGGCCGAGCCGGAGGGTTCGGCGGCGCCAACAGCACCGCCAGCCAGATCATGACGGCGGTCCGCAGCTCGTGCACCGCCCTGACGAACGCCTCCACGAACGGCGCGCTGCCGTCCACCTACGACGGCCAGGTCTACGACTGCGCCGGCCACGCCGACGCCCTCCGCGCCGCCGCCTGACCCTCTAGCACCACCCGAACTGGTAGCCATCGCGGTGCGGAACCCGTACCGGAATGGCAGCCAGTTCGGGTTCGAGGCAGAACGGATCGGCGGGTCAGGTGGTGGCGCGGGTGAGGTCCTTCACCGAGGACCGGCGGAAGGGGTAGGCGTCGTCGTTGGTGACGAGGTGGAGGGCCGAGTCGAGCTCGAGCACCTCCTTGACCGAGCAGTCGTGGTCGAACACGAGGTAGCGGTCGAAGGCGCGCATGAACCAGCGATCGTGGGTCACGCACATGACGGTGCCCTCGAAGCCGGCGAGGGCCCGCTCGAGCGCCTCGGCCGAGAGCAGGTCGAGGTTGTCGGTGGGCTCGTCGAGCAGCAGCAGGTTGACGCCCCGCAGCTCGAGCCCGAGCACCTGCAGGCGCGCCTTCTGGCCGCCCGACAGCGTGTCGAAGTCACGATCGGCGCCGTCCTCGAGGCCGTAGCGGGCCAGCGCCGCCATCGCGGCCTGCGGTGAGAGGTCGAGGTCGGCGAGGCTCTCGATCGGGGTGCGGCCCCGCAGCCACTCGACCTCGTCGGTCTGGTGGAACAGGCCCACGTGCACGCGCGCCCCGAGGCGCCAGGTGCCCGTCGTCTCGACGGTGTCGTCGCCGCCCAGGAGCCGGAGGAAGTGCGACTTGCCGCTGCCGTTCGGGCCGAGCACGGCCACCCGGTCACCGGCGTGGACCTCGACGTCGAACGGCTCGGTCAGGCCGACTGAGCTCGAGCCCCTCGACCTGCAGCACGCGCTGGCCCGACCCGGCGCCGGCCAGGTTCATGTGCACGCGCCCGTTGGGTCGGCGGCGCCTGCGGCGGCCCGGCCTTCACCCAACGCTCCCAGCGCGACTCGGCCGCGTTGGCCCGCGCCGCGTTGCCGTCGTTGACCGAGGCCCGCACCTTCATGAGCTTGTAGTAGTGGAAGAGCCGCCGCTCCTCGTCCTCCCACCGGCGCCGCGACGCGGCCAGGTCGGCGTTGCGGGCGGTCCGGGCCTCGTCGAAGGTGGAGAACCCGCCAGGGTGCACCCACGCGCTCGATCCCTCGAGCATGACGATGGTGTCGGCCGCGGCCGAGAGCAGCTCGCGGTCGTGGCTGATGAGGAGGATGGTCTTGGGCGACGCCGCGATCTGCTGCTCGAGCCAGCGCTTGGCCGACAGGTCGAGGAAGTTGTCGGGCTCGTCGAGCAGCAGGATCCCGACGTCGGACGCGAACAGCGACTCGAGCACCAGGCGCTTGCGCTCGCCACCGGACAGCTCGGCGACGGGACGGTCGCGGGCCTCGTCGAAGGTCTGGCGGAGCACCCGCTGGCAGCACGCGTCCCAGCGCGCCTCCTCGTGGTAGCCGCCGACCTCGCCCCACGTGCCGATGGCCTCGGCCAGCGCGATGCCCGTCGCCTCCGTGGGCTCGGCGTCGTTGGCCCGCTCGGCCGCGATGAGCGCCGCTGCGGCCTCGGCCAGGCGGGTGGGTCCGAACCGGCCGAGCAGCTCGCGGATGGTGCCGCTGCCGGGCCCCGTCCCGATGGCCTGGGGCATGAGCTGCACCGACGCGTCGACCGAGATCGACCCCTCGCTCGGGCGTTCGCCCCGCTCGCCCGATCGGCCGGGCTGTCCGGGCCCGGCGATGAGCTGCAGCAGCGTGGTCTTGCCGGCACCGTTCGGGCCGATCAGAGCGGCATGGCGACCGCTGGCCACCCGGAAGCTGACGTCGTGGAACAGCTCGCTGCCGCCCGGGTGGGCGTAGGAGACCCCGTTGACGTCGATCACGGCCATCCGGTGATCATGGTCGCTGCCGGACCGCCTGGGAACCGAATAGGCCGACCGGGCGATCGCCGCCGGGTGGGTCCCGGTGCAGGTGGGGGAGGGTCCTTGCAATGGAGGGGCCGGTGCAGCACAGTTCCGCCCATGGACCTGACCGAACGCGACCGGGCGATCCTCGACTTCGAACGCTCGTGGTGGACCGAGTCGGGCCCCAAGGAAGCGGCCATCCGTGAGCGCTTCGAGCTGTCGGCCACCCGTTACTACGAGATCCTGAACGAGCTGCTCGAGTCCGACGACGCCTACGCCTACGACCCGCTGGTCGTCCGCCGCCTCCGCCGCTTGCGCGACCGCCGTCGCCGGGCCCGTCACGAGGGCTTCCAGGCCACCGAGAACCCGGGCCGGTGACCGAACCCACCTCGCCGGACCATTCGGGAGCCCCGCACTCCGAACCTGTCGATGAACGCCGGGCCACCGTCATCGGGGCCGTGCTGGTCGCCGCCGCGCTGATCATCGGCGGGGTGCTGCTGGCCAAGGGCTTCGACGACGACCAGGGGTTCGTCACCGCCAGCGACTCGGCCGACCAGGCCCACTCGGGGGGCAACACGCAGGGCAGCGACGTCCCCACCACCGACACCACCGAGGCCCAGGTCACGCCGGCGACGGTCAAGGTGTTCGTGGCCAACGGCAGCGGCAAGAAGGGCGCCGCCGGCACCGTCGCCCAGGTGCTGACCGACCAGGGGTTCCCGGCTCCCATCACCGGCAACGCCCCCCAGACGACGGCCACCGCCGTCTACGTGGTGGCCGGCGACACCGGGCAGGGCGCGCTCGTCGCCACCGACCTCGGGCTCGATCCGGCGATCGTGCAGCCGTTGCCCAACCCGTCGCCGGTGACCGATCTCAAGGGAGCCACCGTGCTGGTCGTGATCGGCACCGACGGCAAGCTCGACAAGCCCACTGCTCCCACGACCACGGCCGCCGGCGCCGACTCGGGAAGCACCGACACCACCGGGTGACATCGGTGCCCGACGTCTCGACCGACCTGGCCGAGCTGCGCGGCCATCCTCTGTCGAGCGGCATCTTCGCCGACTTCGACGGCACCCTCTCCGAGATCGTCGACGAGCCGGCCGACGCGGTCGCCGTCCCCGGGGTGCTGGCGGTGCTCGGCGTGCTGGCCGACCGCTACGCCCAGGTCGGCGTGCTGTCGGGTCGGCCGGTGGCGTTCCTCGAGTCGAGGATGTCGGGTGCCGAGGCCCCTCCGGGGTTGTCGGCTCGGCTGGCGCTGGCCGGACTGTACGGGCTCGAGACGATCGTCGGAGGCGAGCGGCGCGACCACCCGCTGGGCGGGGTCTGGCGGGAGGCGGTCGACGACATCGCGTCCCGCTCGAAGGCGCACGGACCAGAGGGCATGAGGGTCGAGGCCAAGGGCCTGTCGCTCACGCTTCACTACCGCGGTCGACCCGAGCGGGAGGCCGACGTGCGGGCCTGGGCCGAGCAGCAGGCCGCCCGATCCGGGCTCACCGTCCGCCCGGCCCGGATGTCGTTCGAGCTGCACCCTCCGATCGACGTCGACAAGGGCACTGCGCTGCTCGACCTCGTCGCTCCGGAGGTCGAGGGGGTCAGAGTGCCCCTGCTGCGATCGGTCTGCTTCCTGGGCGACGACGTGGGGGACCTCCCCGCGTTCGACGGACTCGACCGGTTGGCCGAGATGGGCCTCACGACGCTGCGGATCGGGGTGCGCTCGGCCGAGGGTGCCGCCGCCCTGCTCGATCGGGCCGACCTGGTGGTCGACGGTCCCACCGGTTCCCTGGCTGTGCTCGAGGCGCTGGCCGCTCCCTTGAGCGGAGGGTGGTCACCCTCACGCTGAGAGGGATCTCCTGATATTTCCGTTGTTCCTGTTGCGGTCGAACGTGTGTTTGTGTAGGGTGTGGAGGTGAGCTCCTCGACCCCCACCATCGCTGCAGCGGCGTCGCTGGCCGACGTCGAGCGGGTCGTCGGGGCGTGGTGCGACAGTACCGATCCGGCGGCGCACACCGGGGCCGATGCGGTGGTGGCGGTCGTGCGGTTGAGCAGCGTGATCCGCAGGTTGACGGCCAAGCAGGCCGCGTTCGCGGAGCGGGTCGACGCCTGCCGGGCCCACCCGAGGCAGGCCGGGTCGCCCGAGCAGTGGTTGGCCTGCCAGAACGGCACGTCGCGTTCGGACGCGAAGCGGGCCATCGACACCGCCCGGCGGATGAAGAGCTGCCCGACGACCGCGGACGCGTTCGCCAACGGCGACCTGTCGTTGGGCGAAGCGGATCTGATCTCCGGTGCCGCCGCCGTCGATCCCTCCGCCGAAGCCGAGCTGGTCGCCAAGGCCGTGAAGTCCCACGACCTGGCCGACACCCGCGATCGGGCCGGCAAGGTCAAGGCTGCGGCCCACAACGGCGAAGACCCCGCCGCCCGTCGCAGGCGGCTGCAGGACAAGCGGCGCTGGTCAGAGTTCACCGAAGACGAGATGACCGCGGTGGCGGCGCGGTTCGCGCCCGAAGCCTTCGCGATCGTGGCGCCGGTGATCGCCGCCTACGCCCAACCGATCTTCGAACACGCCCGCCAAGCCGGCATCCGCGACTCCACCGACGCCTACCGGGCCGACGCCGTGCTCGCCGCCCTCGCCGCGGCCGGCACCCTCATCGGCCTCGACGTCACCCCTGCCACGCCCACGACCGCGACTGCGGCGCCGCCGGCCGAGTCCGCAGACGTTCCGATGGAGCCGGCCGACCTGCTGCAGGTGCGGCCGAGCAAGATCAAGGCCAACGTCTCGATCCTGATCGACGGCATCGCGCTCAAGCGGGGCTACGCCACCGCCAACGAGACCTGCGAGGCCGTCGGCGTCGGCCCCGTCGACGTCGCCTGGGTGCAGCAGCTCCTGCCCGACGCGCTCGTCGATGTGCTGCTCCACGACCTGGTCGACATCCGGGCCCACGCCACCACCACCCGCTACCGAAAACGGGCCGTCGACAAAGCCCTCAGAGCCCGGGACCGAAGGTGCGTCGTCCCCGGCTGCAAACGCAGAGGCCACCTCCAGATCGACCACCGCCACGACTTCCACCTCGACGGGCCCACCTCCGGCGAGAACTGCGCCCGGCTCTGCGAAGTCCACCACTACGAGAAGACCCACCGCGGCGCCCGCATCGTCCGCACCGCCACCGAATGGCACTGGTACCCGCCCGCACCCAAGCCCGGCCAGCCCGAACTGCCGCCAGGGTCGATCCCCTGGACAGGCTCCGATCGGCGAGCACCTCAACCCCTTCGACCTCACCGACCTTCCCCCACCCGACGCGCCCGGACGTGACCACCCCGAACCCGACGACACGCTGCCGTTCGAACCGCCCGCCGATGGCGGCACTGCCTGCGGGCCTGCGTCCGACTGATGACGTCAGGGCCGGAAGCCGACATGCCCTGGGCCCGTCCGATCAAGGGAGCGTGGGTGCTCGAGTTCCGAGTGCAACCCGGGGCGCGCCGGACGGAGGTCGTCGGCCCTCTCGGACCGTCGATGAAGATCCGGGTCAGGGCGCGGGCCGATGGCGGTAGGGCCAACGCCGAGCTCCTCCAGTTCCTGGCCGAGGAACTTGGAACCACGCGAGCCCACATCAAGATCGTGCGGGGCTCGTCCAGCCGCACGAAGTTGGTCCTGGTCGATGCCGAGGTCGACCCGGCCGTGCTGCGCTCGTGGGCTGACGGCTGAGCTACTCCGCGGCCGCGAGTTGGCCGGCCAGCCAGTCCCGGGCGGTGCGGGCCTCGGCCCGGCGTCGGAGCTCGGCGGACTCGGCCGCTCGCTCCGATCGGGGGGTGGCCAGGGCGGCGGCCAGCGCATCGGCCGTGCCGGTGATGTCGTAGGGGTGCACCCGTCGGACCGCGCCGACCAGCTCGTCCCAGACGCCGGCCTCGGGGCTGAGCGCCACCAGGCCGTCGTGGCGGTTCACGAGCGGCCCCTCCTTGGCCACGAGGTTGAGGCCGTCGCGGATCGGGTTCACCAGCAGCACGTCGTAACGGCACAGGGCCGCCACCGAGCGGGGGAAGTCGTCGGAGAGGTCGGCCAGGATCGGCTCCCACGTCGGCGTGCGCCACCGGCGGTTGATCGACTCGATCACCGACTCGACCTCCTGGCGGTAGGCGAGGTACTCGGGCAGCCCTTCCCGCGACGGGTAGACGAAGGCGCCGAAGACCACCCGCTCGCGCCACTCGGGGTACCGCTGCAGCAGGTCGTCGTAGGCGTGGAACCCCCGGACGATGTTCTTCGAGAGCTCGATCCGGTCGACCCGGGCCAGCAGCAACCGGTCGCCGAGCAGCCCGTCGAGGTCCTCGTACGCGGTCGTGCACGCGGGGGAGGCGGCCACGCTGCGGATGTCGTCGGGGTCCGACGCCAGCGGCGACACGAACGTCGTCGGCGTGCGCCCGATGATCTCCTCGCAGCTCGCGACGAACGCGTCGGCCCAGCGGGCCGAGTGGAACCCGCAGGCGTGGTGGCCGGCCAGCCCCTCGAGCAGCTCCTCGGCGAACCGGTCGGGCAGCACCCGCAGCAGGTCGGGCCCGGCGAAGGGCGTGTGGCTGAAGTGCACCGTGCGCAGGTCTGGTCGTCGTTCGGCCAGCAGCGGCCCGACCAGGCTGAGGTGGTAGTCCTGCACCAGCACGGCGGCTCCGTCCGGGGCGCTCTCGGCCACCGCCTCGGCGAAGGCCCGGTTCACCAGGCGGAACGCCTCCCACGCCTCGGTGAAGCGATGGTCGAACCGCGGTCGCCGGGCCAGGTCGAACAGCCCGTGGTAGAGGAACCAGAGAGTGGCGTTGCAGACCACGTCGTAGGCCATGGCGAACTGCGCCGGGGTCGATGTCGAGCAGCCGGGCCCGGAACCCCTCCGCCTCGACCAGCGGCTGGCGGGCCATCACCCGGTCGCCGTCGGTCATGGCCGCGGCCAGCCAGGTGGCGTCCGTGCCGGCGACGAGCGGCGCCAGGCCCGAGACCAGGCCTCCCGCGCCGCGCCGGGCGACCGGTTCGCCGTCGTCGTCGAGCCGGAACGACAGCGGCCCCCGGTTCGACACGAGCACGATCGGTCGATCGTCCGGCAGGGAGGGCCTCGGGGTGCTCACCCCCGGATCATGCCAGCGTCGCCCCACCGAATCGGTGGCGAATCGTCGCCCCACCGAATCGGCGACGGCGTCGACCGGCTTCGGGGCGCCGGCCGCCTCGACGCGGGGCGGCCAAGATGGCGGGGTGCACGTCGTCGCTGCGCCGGACAAGTTCAGGGGGACCGCCACCGCGGCCGAGGTGGCCGAGGCCATCGGCCGCGCCGTCGAGGCGGCCGGCCACACCTGCGACCGCTGCCCGATGGCGGACGGGGGCGAGGGCACCCTGGCCGTGCTGGGTGGGGCCAACCGGCACAGCACGGTCACCGGTCCGCTGGGCGAGCCGGTCGAGGCCGGTTGGCGGCTCGACCGCCGCCGCGCGGTCATCGAGATGGCCGAGGCCTCCGGGCTGTCGCTGGCCGGCGGCGCCGAGGGGAACGACCCGGTGGGGGCCACGACCACGGGCACCGGCGAGCTCATCGCCGAGGCGGTCGAGACGGGGGCCCGGCGGGTGCTGGTCGGCGTCGGCGGCTCGGCGACGACCGACGGGGGCCTGGGCGCGCTGCGCGGGCTGTATCCGCTGCAGCGGCTGCGGGGGATCGAGCTGATCGTGGCCTGCGACGTGCGGACCGGCTTCGTCGACGCGGCCGAGCTCTTCGCGCCCCAGAAGGGGGCGACCGACGCCCAGGTCCGGCTGCTCAAGGGCCGGCTCGAGCGGCTGGCCGACGTCTACCTCGAGGAGCACGGCGTCGATGTCCGCCAGCTCGAGGGGGCCGGTGCGGCCGGTGGCCTGGCCGGAGCGCTGGCGGCGGTCGGCGCCCGGCTCGACTCCGGCTTCGACGTCGTGGCCGAGGAGGTCGAGCTCTTCGATCGGCTCGAGCACGCCGACCTGGTGATCACCGGCGAGGGCTTCATCGACGCCGAGTCGTTCGACGGCAAGGTCGTCGGCGGGATCGTGGGGATGGCCGGCGAGCTCGGCATCCCCGTGCTGGCGCTCGCCGGCCGGTGCTTCGACGGCGTCGACCGGCGGGTCGACGCCATCTCGCTGGTCGACCGCTTCGGCGAGGAGCGGTCGATGGCCGACGTCCTCGGGTGCATCGAAGCGGTCGTCACCGACCACCTCGCCCGCGCCGACTGATCCGAACACGGCGTGAACCTGTCCCTTCCGCGGCGCGTCGGACGTCGCGCGGAGGACAGGTCGCACGAGACGCACGGGTAGCGTGACCGGCCGACGAGCAGGACGAAGCAAGGGGGAGTGCACGTGTCCGAGGATCTGTCCCGCATGGATGCCACCGCCCAGGCCGCGCTGGTGCGGTCGGGGGAGGCGTCGCCGATCGAGCTGGTGGATGCCGCCATCGCGGCCATCGAGAAGGTGAACCCCGAGCTCAACGCGGTGATCCACGAGCGCTTCGAGCAGGCCCGGGCCGAGGCCGCCGGCGACCTGCCCGACGGGCCCTTCCGTGGCGTGCCGATGGTGCTCAAGGACCTCGACGGCTACCAGGCCGGCGCCCCGTACCACGGCGGCATGCGCCACCTGAAGGACGTCGGGTTCGTCCCCGCCACCGACAGCTACCTCACGGCCAAGTTCCGGCAGGCCGGCTTCGTGTTCGTGGGTCGCACCAACACGCCCGAGCTGGGCCTGCAGCCCACCACCGAGCCCGAGCTCTACGGCCCGACCCGCAACCCCTGGGATCCCACCCGCTCGACCGGCGGCTCGAGCGGCGGGTCGGCCGCGGCGGTGGCGTCGGGCATGGTGCCGGTCGGCCACGCCGGCGACGGCGGCGGGTCGATCCGCATCCCGGCCAGCGAGTGCGGACTGGTCGGGCTCAAGCCGTCGCGGGGGCGCAACTCCCTCGGCCCGGAGCTGGGCGAGGCCTGGGGTGGCAACGTCGCCCGACTGGTCGTCTCCCGCACCGTCCGCGACACCGCGGCGGTGCTCGACGCCGTCCACGGGCCGATGCCGGGCGACCCCTACACCGCCCCGCCCCCAGCCCGCCCCTACGTCGACGAGCTCGGGGCCGACCCCGGTCGGCTGCGCATCGGGTTCACCTGGGTCGCTCCGGATCCCACGATCGAGACCCACGCCGACTGCGTCGCCGCGACGCACGCCGCAGCCGAGCTGCTGGCGTCGCTCGGCCACGACGTCCACGAGGGCCGGCCCGACGTGTGGGACGACGAAGCCGCCAGCGCCGAGTTCTCCTCCGCCTTCATCAACGCGTTCGCGGCCTGGACGGCGGCCGACCTCGAGGCCATCGGCACCATGACCGGCGTACCGGTGACCGAGGCCGGGGTCGAGCCCGGCACCTGGGCCGCAGCGGCCATCGGTCGAACGATCACGGGCTCGCAGTACATCGACGCGACCACCGTGTTCAGCCGGTTCACCCGCCGGATGGCCTCGTTCTGGGCCGACGGCCACGACCTGCTGCTCACCCCGACCCTGCCCGAACCACCCCTCGTGCTCGGCCAGATGGCCGCTACCGAGGACAGCCCGTTGGCCGGCCTGTTCCGCTCGGCGTCGGTCGTCCCGTTCGTGGCGCCGTTCAACACGACCGGCCAGCCGGCCATCTCGCTACCCCTGCACTGGAGCGCCGACGGCCTGCCCATCGGTGTGCAGCTCGTGGCCGCGCCCGGTCGGGAGGATCTGCTGCTGCGGGTGGCGTCCCAGCTCGAGTCGGCCGCGCCGTGGGCCGACCGGGTCCCTCCGATCCACGCCTGACGACCTGCCAGGGCGCTTCCTGTCACCGGATCCGCACGTTTTCGGTCACCTGCGCTGACAGGAAGCGCCGAACGCGCCCGGATCCGGTGAGAGGGTCAGCCCGTCAGCTGACCCGCAGGTAGCCGGTGGCCCGGATCGGGCTCGGCTGGCGGGTCACCACGATGGCCCGGGCCACGTCGGCGAGGGGATCGTGGTCGCGCAGGTCGATGTCCTCGATGGCGTGGCGGGCTCCGGAGGGGGAGCATCCGGTGAGCTCGGCGACGAGCTCGGCCATGCGGGCATCGCGGCGAGCCGCAGCTTCTTGGCGGCGAAGCCTCGTGTGGGCGTCCAGGAGGTCGATGGTGTCGTGCACGATCAGCTCCGAAGGTCGACAGCAGTTCTGCGGCGTGGGAGACATCTCACGCCCAGTGGGTCAATCGGCCCATCGGCCTGGGTCATTAGGCCTACGTCGAACTTTTTTCCGAGCGTTCGGCTCAGTTGCGCCGGATCAGGCCGAGGAGCGGCGGTATCCGGGAACGTCGACCAGCGGTGGCCGCTCGGTGACGTCGACCTCGAGCGGCTCGAGCCCGGGTCGGACGAGCACGGCCGACGGCCCGATGAGGTTGGGGGCGGCCCGGCGGAGCGCGGTCTGCAGCACCTCGGTGGCCTGGGGGGACAGCTCGTCGAGCGGGCGGTTGCGGTGCACCCGGCTGCCGAGGTCGACCTGGGCCATGGCGTCGAGGCCGTAGCGGTCGGCCATGTCGATCAGCAGGCCGAGGTCGACGCCGTAGCCCTCGACGAACGGCAGCTGCTCGAGCGCTTCGCGGCGCCCGGCGTACTCACCGGCCAGCGGCTGCACGATGGCGGCCAGGTGCGGGAACAGCAGCGACACGATCGGCCGGGCGACCAGCTCGGTGACCCGCCCGCCCCGCCCGGCGCCGAGCTGCGACGGGCGTTCGTACAGGCCCTTCACGAAGACCAGGTCGGTGCGGGCCAGCAGCGGTCCCACCAGCCCGACCACGAACATCGGGTCGAAGTCGCGGACGTCGGCGTCGCACCAGGCGATGATGTCGCCCCGCGAGGCGTAGAGGGACTTCCACAACGTCTCGCCCTTGCCGTGCCCGGCGCCGTACTCGGGGAGGATGTCCTGGGCCTGCAGGACGGTGGCGCCCGCGGCGGAGGCGACCCGCGCCGTGTCGTCGGCCGAGTGGTCGTCGACGACGAGGATCTCGTCGACCAGCGGCACCTGCTCGACCAGCGCCACGCGGATGCTCTCGACGATGGCGCCCACCGTCTCGGCCTCGTCGCGCGCCGGCAGGCAGACGGAGATGACCTGGCTGCCCTTCTCGTCGACCAGTCGAGCGGGGTCGAACTCGCCGGCGCGGAAGGTCCGCAGGATGGTCGGAGGCACGGCCCTCATGGTCACCCGCGGGCCACGGCTGAGGCAAGGCGGACGTCAGAAGTCCCCCACCGACGCCGCGTCTGAAGGACGGGGCTATCGGATTCCGGGAGGCGGGTCCTTCAGACTCGGGGCAGACGGGGGTGAGGTGGGGGAACCGGGTCGGTGGCGGCGGCCGGTACGCTCTCCGGCGTCCTGCTGGCCGTCTCCACCGAGGAGCAACTCCGATGAGCGTCACCATCCGCGTCCCCCCCGTCTTCCGCACCATGACCTCGGGTTCGGCGCAGGTCGATGTCGAGGGCGCCACCATCAGCGAGGTGCTGTCGGCGCTCGAGAGCCAGCACCCCGGCTTCTCCGACAAGCTCTTCGACGACAGCGGGGCGCTCGTGCGCTACGTCAACGTGTTCGTCGACGACGACGACGTCCGCTTCATGGACGGGCTCGAGACGCCCGTCCCCGACGGCGCGACCGTGTCGATCATGCAGGCCGTCGCCGGCGGCTGAACCGCCTAGGACACCACGCGGTAGTGCAGGTGCACGACCCCGCCCGTGAAGCGGTGCTCGTCGAGCAGCTCGAGCTCGACCCGCACGTCGTCGGGCAGCCACGGGATGCCCCCTCCGACCACGATCGGGTTGACGAACAGGTGGAGCTCGTCGACGAGGCCGGCCCGGATGGCCTGGCCCGCCAGGTGCGCACCACCGATCGAGAGGTCGGCCGACGCCTCGGCCTTGAGGCGGCGGACCGCCTCGGGGTCGAAGGTGCGCTCGATGCGCGTGCGGGTGGTCGCGGGTTCGTCCAGGGTCGTCGAGTAGACGACCTTGTCGGCGCCGCGCCAGATCTCGGCGAAGTCGATCATGGCGCGTGAGGTCTCGTCCTCATCCGGAGCGGTCTCCCAGAAGACCATCACGTCGTAGAGCTTGCGGCCGTAGAGGTTGGTGCCGATCGGCCGTTCGAGGTCGTTGACGAAGGCGTGCACCTCCTCGTCGGGGGCCGACCAGTCGAAGTTGCCGTCGCGATCGGCCACGTAGCCGTCGAGCGACGTGATGGCGGAGTAGATCAGCTTGGGCATGGTCACCTCAGACGGCGGTCAGGTCGGCCAGCAGCTCGTGGCGCGGCGGGCCGAGCGGGGGTTCGGGGGGCCGCTGGTCGCGGTCCTGGTAGGCGGTCATGACTCGGCCGACGACCTCGGGATCGCGTGATGATCGCCTCGGGCGGGTCGAGCAGGTTGAACGAGCGCACGAAGGCCCGGAACACGGTGGCGTCGGTGCGCACCGCCGGCATCAGGCCGTCCTTCATCAGGTCGCGCATGAACGCCTTCTCGATGGCGGCGGCATCATCGGTCGTGGCCGGGTCGTCGGACGGGTCCGAAGCGGCGTCGGCGGGCGCCTCGACCTGCGGCTTCGGCTGCGCCTCGGCCCGGTTGAGGCGGTCCTGGTTGACCGAGGCCCGGTACCAGGGGAGGACCTCACGCCGGCTGGCCTGCTCGTAGGCGATGGAGCGGGCCACGGGGTCGTCGGGGTGGGCGGCCAGCTCGTCGGCCAGCAGAGCGGCCTGCACCATCGCCAGCGAGCAGCCCCGTCCGTAGAGCGGGTTGGTGCACGTGTGCGCGTCGCCGGCGGCGTGGAAGCCCAGCACGATCGGCTGACCGGCGTCGTCGAGGAAGTCGACCCGGCGGTTGAGGAGGCCGCCCATGACGTGCACCTCGGTGATCGGCTCGGCCCGGTCGGGTTGCACCCAGGCCTGCGTGGTGGGCAGCGTGGCCGCCGCGAGCTCGAAGCCGGCATCGTGGATGAGCAGCGAGCGCAGCTCGTCGTCGTGGGTGGCGCAGGCGAACGTCACCGAGAAGGTGCGGTTGTCGCCCTGGAACACCGCGTACTTGAGGTAGCCGAGGTCGCCACCGATCGGGCCATCGCTGTCGGGCAGCTCGGCCCCGTCGAGCAGTCGGTAGAACCGCGACAGGTAGACGATGCCGGTGTCCTCGGACGTGCTGGCCGGGTCGACGCCGATGTTCGACAGCAGGCGGGGCACCGCCGAGCGGCGCCCGACGGTGGCCACCACCAGGTCCGCGTCGATCGTGCGAGCGGGCTGGCCCTTGGCGGTGGTCAAGACGCCGGTGACCGTCGGCGGTGCGCCCGCCGTGCCCTGCGTGGCGACGAGGCTCTCGGCCACCGTGCCGTCGAGCAGCTCGACGCCCTCGGCGGCCAGCACCACCCGGCGCAGCACCCACTCGAACGTCGTGCGCCGGCAGGCGAGCGCCACCAGATCATCGTCGCCGGGGCGGGGCTCCCGATCGGTGATCTCCACGGGCAGGTTGTCGGCGAAGCGCATCTCGGTGGCACCGGCCTCGAGCAGGTCGTCGAGGACGTCGGGGAAGCGGTCGCGGAGCAGGTTGCGGAGCCGGGCCAGCAGGGCATGGGAGTGGCGGACCTGCGGTGCGCCCCGCCGGTCCCACTCGAACGCGGCGTCGGGGTCGGCCGGCAGCGGGGTGGCGTCCCGCTCGAGCAGGGTGACCCGGTGGCCGGCCCGCGACAGCGCCAGCGCGCTGCCCAGCCCGGCCACCCCGGCGCCGATGACGATCACGTGCGAACCCGGCGTGGCCATCGCCGGAGGCTAGCTGGCGCACCCGGCGAGGCCCGCACCCCGGATCGGGCCCGGAGCACGCCGCCGTGGGGTCGTACGAGCGCCCCCGGCCCGCCACATGCCGCTACCCTCCGCCGATCCAACAGCATTCGGCGCAGGCGTGTGCGGATCCGCGACCCCTGGGGGAGAACAGGACAGCGATCGGTTGGCCACGACGACCCTCGAGCCGGCGGCTCCCGAACCGAAGGCGGCAGAACCCGGCTGGTTCCGAGGCGACGTCGACGGCATCCGGGCCATCGCCATCCTCCTGGTGGTGGCCTACCACGCCGGTGTCCCGCACCTCCACGGCGGGTTCATCGGCGTCGACGTGTTCTTCGTCATCTCGGGGTTCCTGATCACCCGGAACCTGCTCCGCGAGCGGCGAGCGGACCGGTCGCATCGCCCTCGGTCGCTTCTGGGCCCGGCGGATCCGGAGGCTCGTCCCGGCTCTCGCGCTCGTCGTGGCCGTCACGCTCGTGGCCTCGTACTTCATCGTCCCGCTGTACCAGCTCGGCGACGTCGCCAAGCAGGGCGCGGCGGCCAGCCTCTACGTGTCGAACGTGCTGTTCGCGTCGCAGGCCCGCAACTACTTCACCACGGACATCTCGTTCAGCCCGTTCCTGCACACCTGGTCGCTCGGCGTCGAGGAGCAGTTCTACCTGGTGTGGCCGGTGCTGTTCGCCCTGGCCACGTGGGCGGTGGTCGGTCGTCGGCGCCGCACCTCCACGGCCGAGCGGCGATCGCTGCTGATCCTCGTGTTCGGGGTCGTGTTCGTGGTGTCGATGGCCCTGAACCTGGCGCTCACCGCGGACGGCAACAGCTGGGCCTTCTTCGGGTTGCCCTCCCGGGCGTGGGAGTTCGCGGTGGCCGGGTTGCTCGCAGCGTTGCCGGTCCCGCGGTTCCTCCGGGGCGTCACGGCCCGCACGATCCTGGCCGGGGTCGGCCTGCTCCTGCTCCTCGCCGCGTTGAAGCTGCTCGACGACGCCACGCCCTACCCGGGGCTCTGGGCCCTGCTCCCGGTGTCGGCCACGGTCCTGCTCATCCTGGCCGGTGAGACCTGGGCCGGCACGGTCGAGGCCGGTCCGGTGAGCCGTGGCCTCTCGGTGGGACCGATGCAGTGGCTCGGCCGCGTGTCGTACTCCTGGTACCTGTGGCACTGGCCGGCGATCGTCCTGCTCACCATCGCCGTCGGTCGCGACCGGACCGCGTACAAGCTGGCCGCCGCGCTGGTGGCGCTGCCGGTTGCGTGGGTCGCCTACCGGTGGTTCGAGACCCCGCTGCGCTTCACGCCGAGGATCGCCCGCTCGAGCGCCCGCACCTTCGCGTTCGGCGCGGTGGTGACGGTGCTGGTCGTCGCGCTGGCCTGGGCAGTCCAGCCCCAGACCCTGGCACGGCATCGGGGTGACATCCTCACCGCTGCCGACTTCGAGGCGCCGGCCGGGTCCTCGCTGCAGGAGCGCATCAAGGTCACCGTCGACGAGCTGCACACGCGCGAAGACGACAGCTGCCCGAAGGACGGCCTCGAGAGTCCGGACGGCGACACGTACTGCGTGGGCGGCGACCTGAACGCCGACCCGCAGCCTCCTCCTGCTGGGTGACTCCCACGCCGGGCAGTGGCGGCGCACGATCGACCAGATCGCCCGCGACCGTCACATCAAGCTCTACGTCCGCCAGCACAACGGCTGCCCGCCGTACCCGGTGAACATCATCGATCCCCTGAAGGGCCATCAGAAGACGGTCCTCTGCCTCAGCCTGCAGCTCGGCGACGTCCGCCTGCTCGATGCGCTCCACCCCGATGCCGTGCTCCTCGCGGTGTGGAGCGGCAACCGGGACCACCTCGTCGACGACCAGGGCACGAAGGTCATCAAGGCCCAGCAAGGCGTGGTCTGGGAGGCGGGCGTCCGCTCGATGATCGGCGACCTGCGCCAGCGGGGCATCCCCTACGGGATGATCCTCGACGAGCCGACGCTGCCGATCAACGCCGTGGACTGCATCGCTCGGCTGAACCAGATCGCCGTCTGCGAGCGGACCCGGTCGGAGGCTCTCGCGATCTCCGAACCGCTGCTCGACGTCGAGCGCAAGGTGATGGCCGAGAACCCGAGCGCACCGACACTCGACCTGACCGACGTGCTGTGCGATGCCGATCACTGCCGCCTCGAGATCGACGGCCACCTCGTCTACGCGGACAGCCACCACCTCACCGACGCGTTCGCCACCTACGCCCAGCCCCTGGTCGAGCCGATCGTCGCCACCCTGCTCCCGTAGCGGCTCGTCGGTGCACCGGTGACGCCGTGCCGCCCGGCGGATCGGAGGGGAGAATCGCCCACCCGGGTTGCGGTCCGGGGATCGATCTGGTTCCCTGTTAGCAGTCTCCACCTGAGAGTGCTAACCCCGGCGTCATCAGACGCAGCGACGAAAGCGGCAGCCGCTGGCTGCCACCCAACGGAGGAATCTGCCGGATGCCAAAGATCATCGAATTCGACGAGGAAGCTCGCCGTGGCCTCGAGCGGGGCATGAACACGCTCGCCGACGCCGTGCGCGTCACGCTCGGCCCGAAGGGTCGCAACGTCGTGCTGGACAAGAAGTGGGGCGCACCCACCATCACCAACGACGGCGTCTCCATCGCCAAGGAGATCGAGCTCGAGGACCCCTTCGAGAAGATCGGCGCCGAGCTGGTGAAGGAGGTCGCCAAGAAGACCGACGACGTCGCCGGTGACGGCACCACCACCGCCACCGTCCTCGCCTGGTCGATGGTCCGCGAGGGCCTGCGCAACGTGGCCGCCGGCGCCAACCCGATGTCGCTCAAGAAGGGCATCGAGGCCGCCGTCGAGGCCGCCGTCGAGTCCATCCGCTCGGTCGCCGTCGAGGTCGAGGACAAGAGCCAGATCGCCCAGGTCGCCGGCATCTCCTCGGCCGACAGCGAGATCGGCGAGATGATCGCCGAGGCCATCGACAAGGTCGGCAAGGACGGCGTGATCACCGTCGAGGAGTCGCAGACCTTCGGCATGGAGATGGATCTCGTCGAGGGCATGCGCTTCGACAAGGGCTACATCTCGCCCTACATGGTCACCGACCCCGAGCGCATGGAAGCCTCGCTCGACAACCCCTACGTGCTGCTCGTCGGCTCGAAGATCAGCGCCGTGCGCGACCTGCTCCCGGTGCTCGAGAAGGTCATGCAGGCCGGCAAGCCGCTGCTGATCATCGCCGAGGACATCGAGGGCGAGGCCCTGGCCACCCTGGTGGTCAACAAGATCCGCGGCACCTTCAACTCGGTCAGCGTCAAGGCCCCCGGCTTCGGCGACCGTCGCAAGGCCATGCTGCAGGACATCGCGGTGCTGACCGGCGGCCAGGTCATCACCGAGGAGGTCGGGCTCAAGCTCGACAACACCACCCTCGACCTGCTCGGCCAGGCTCGCAAGATCGTGGTCACCAAGGACGAGACCACCATCATCGAGGGCGCCGGCAGCAACGACGACGTCAACGGTCGGGTCTCCCAGATCAAGGCCGAGATCGAGAACACCGACTCCGACTACGACCGCGAGAAGCTCCAGGAGCGACTGGCCAAGCTGTCCGGCGGCGTCGCCGTGCTCAAGGTCGGCGCGGCCACCGAGGTCGAGCTCAAGGAGAAGAAGCACCGCATCGAAGACGCGGTGAGCACGACCAAGGCCGCCATCGAGGAGGGTGTCGTCGCCGGCGGCGGCACCACCCTGCTGCGGGCCCAGGCCAAGGTGCTCGACGTGGCCAAGGACCTCCCGGCCGACGAGGCCACCGGTGCCCGCATCGTGGCCCACGCCCTGGAGGAGCCGCTGAAGCAGATCGCCACCAACGGCGGTCTCGAGGGCGGCGTGGTCGTCGAGCGGGTCCGTCACCTCGACGGCGCCACCGAGGGCTTCAACGCCGCGACCGGCGAGTACGAGGACCTGGTCAAGGCCGGCATCATCGATGCCGCCAAGGTCACCCGCTCGGCGCTGCAGAACGCAGCCTCGATCGCGGCCCTCTTCCTCACCACCGAGGCCGTCATCGCCGACAAGCCCGAAGAGTCCGGCGGCGGCATGCCCGGGGGCATGGACGACTTCTGATCCACGCACGTGAGAGGGCGGGAGGCTGTTCGCAGCCTCCCGCCCTCTTCGCGTCCGGGCCTCGGCGGTAGCCTCGCCCCGTGTCCAGGGGCCGCACCGAGACGGTGCTCACGACGAGCTTCGACGGGGGAGCGCGCACCCGCGGCCCCGACGAGCTGATCGTCGAGGAGCCGATGTCGATCCACCTCGACGACGTGCTCGTGGCCACGACCATGCGCACGCCGGGTCACGACTTCGAGCTGGCCGTCGGCTTCTGCTTCACCGACGGGCTGCTCGGCTCGGCGCCGGTGCAGGGGTGTCGCTACTGCGGCACGGGCTCCGCGGTCGACACCGAGTTCAACGTGGTCTCGGTCGACACCGCAGGCCTGGCGCCCACCCCGACCCCTCGGTTGGGCACGGTCTCGTCGTCGTGCGGTCTGTGCGGCTCGACGTCGCTCGACGAGCTGGCCGACCGGCTCGACCCGCTCGTCGGCACCACGCCGATCCCGCTCGACGTCCTGGCCGCGGTGCCCGATCGGGTGCGGGCCGAGCAGGGCCTGTTCGACCTCACCGGGGCGGTGCACGCGGCCGCCGCGTTCGACCTCGACGGCCGTCCGCTGGTCGTGCGGGAGGACGTCGGCCGCCACAACGCCGTCGACAAGGTCGTCGGCCACCTGCTGCTCGAAGGCTCGCTGCCGGCCGGCGAACTGGGCCTGTACGTCAGCGGTCGGGCCTCCTTCGAGATCGTGCAGAAGGCGTGGGCGGCCGGGTTCTCGGCGCTGGTGGCGGTCAGCGCCCCGACGTCGCTGGCGGTGGCCACCGCCCGCCGGGCCGGGCTCACGCTCGCCGGGTTCGTGCGGGGCGAGCGGGTCAACGTCTACGCCCCCGAGCGCGTGTCGTCATGAGCGCTCGCCGCGGCCCCGGTCAGCGGAGGGTCCGCCCGGACCTGTGGGTGAGCGCCGCCCCCAACGGCCTCGGGCACCAGAAACCGAACCACTACGGCGACATGGCCAAGGTGGCGTGGGTCAACCGCTCGCACCCCAAGTACGCGTGGGACGTGCTGACCAAGGGGGTCTGCGACGGGTGCGCGCTCGGCGTGGCCGGCCTGCACGACTGGACCATCGACGGGGTGCACCTGTGCACCACCCGGCTGCGGCTGCTCGAGGTCAACACGGCCGACCCGTTCGACCCCGAGGTGCTGGCCGACGCCGAGGCGCTGCGGGCGCGGTCGGGGTCCGAGCTGCGGGCGCTCGGTCGTCTCGGCCACCCGATGCGCCGCCGTCGGGGCGACCGCGGCTTCCACCGGATCGGCTGGGACGAGGCGCTGGCCGCGCTCGCCGACGGCATCGCCGAGGCCGGGCCCGACCGCTCGGCGCTCTACCTCACGAGCCGTGGCATCACGAACGAGGTCTATTACACGGCGGGCAAGGCGGCTCGGGCCATGGGCATCGCCGGCGTGGACTCGGCCGCCCGGGTGTGCCACGCGCCGTCGACCCTCGGGCTGAAGCAGACCATCGGGGTGGCCGCCACCACGTGCTCGCTGCAGGACGTGATCGAGAGCGACCTGGTCGTGATCTGGGGCGCCAACCCGGCCAACAACCAGCCGGTCTTCATGAAGTACCTCTACCTGGCCCGGCTGCGGGGCTGCCGGGTCGTCGTCGTGAACCCCTACCTCGAGCCCGGGCTCGACCGCTACTGGGTGCCGTCCAACGCCGAGTCCGCGCTGCTCGGCACGAAGATGTGCGACCTGCACGTGCCGGTGCGGCCGGGCGGCGACGTGGCGTTCGGCTGCGCCGCGCTGAAGCTGCTGATCGAGCGGGGCGCCGTCGACCAGGCCTTCGTCGCCGCGCACACGCAGGGATGGGACGACCTGGTCGCCGACCTCGACTCGCGATCCCTCGACGAGCTGCTCGACGAGGCCGGCCTGACCCGGGCCCAGGTCGAGGAGTTCGTCGACGAGTACGCGGCAGCCGACGCGGCCATCCTGCTGTGGTCGATGGGGATCACCCAGCACCGCAGCTCGGTCGACGGCGTGCGGGCCATCGTCAACCTCGGGCTGGCTCGCGGCAACGTCGGCCGCGACGGCGCCGGGCTGATGCCGCTGCGGGGCCACTCCGGCGTGCAGGGCGGAGCCGAGATGGGGGCCTACGCCACCGCCTTCCCCGGCGGCACCGAGATCAACGAGCGCACCGCGCACGAGCTGGCCGACGCCTGGGGCTTCCCGGTGCCGGACCACCCCGGCCTCACCGCGCCCGAGATGCTCGAGGCCGCGGCGGCCGGCGGCCTCGACGTGCTGTGGAGCTCGGGCGGCAACTTCCTCGACGTGCTGCCCGACCCGGTTGCGGTCGAGGCCGCGCTCGACCGCGTGCCCCTGCGGGTGCACCAGGACATCCTCCTGAGCTCCCAGATGCTCGTGCCCGGCGACGACGTGATCCTCCTGCCGGTGGCCACCCGCTACGAGCAGGAGGGCGGCGGCACCGAGACCACCACCGAGCGCCGCATCGTCTTCAGCCCGGAGATCCCCCGGCAGGTCGGCGAGGCCCGCAGCGAGTGGCGGCTCTTCGCCGACGTCGCCACCCGGGTGCGGCCCGAGCTGAAGGCGGCCTTCGACTGGCCCGACAACCAGGCGCTCCGCGAGGAGATCGCCGACGTCGTGCCGCTCTACGCCGGCATCGAGCGCCTGGCCACGACCGGCGACGGCGTGCAGTGGGGCGGCCGGCACCTGTGCGCGGGCGGGATCTTCCCCACCGCCGACGGGCGGGCCCGGTTCTCGCCGGTGGTGCCGCCCCGCCACGAGGTGCCCGAGGGCATGTTCACGGTGGCCACCCGACGGGGCAAGCAGTTCAACTCCATGGTGCTGGCCGAGAAGGATCCGCTCACCGGCGCCGGTCGCGACGCCGTGTACATCGACCGCGACGAGGCCGCGTCGATGGGCCTGGCCGACGGCGACCCGGTGGTGGTGCGGTCCGAGTTCGGGATCATGGCCGGTCACCTCAAGACCGTGCGCCTGTCCCGCCGGAGCCTCCAGGTCCACTGGCCCGAGGGCAACGTGCTGCTGCCGACCGGCCCGGACCACCGGGAGCCGGGTTCGCAGGTGCCCGACTACAACGTGCTCGCGTCGATCGACCGGGCTCCGTCGTGAGGTCGCCGGGGCGATCGGCCGTGAGCACGTCCGAGCGAGTGAGCGTTCCGGGCGGCAACCGGCTCACCTACCGGGCCGCCCGGCTCGGCCGACGGGCCACCGCGTCGAGCCGCGCGTGCTGCCCGACTTCGTCATCGCCGGCGCCGCGCGGTGCGGCACCACCTCGCTCTACGGCTACCTCGTCGAGCACCCGCTGGTGGTGGCGGCCCAGATCAAGGAGGTGCACTTCGTCGATCGCCAGCACAACCTCGACAAGGGCGAGCGCTGGTACCGCTCATGGTTCCCCACGGCATCCGCGCTGACTGCGGCCGCCGCCGGCTCACGACGGCGAACGGGCCATCTGCGGAGAGTCGACGCCGAACTACTTCGCCCATCCCGAGGCGGCGGCGCGCCTGCACGCCGTGGTGCCCGAGGCGCGGATCATCGTGCTGCTGCGGGAGCCGATCGACCGGGTGTGGAGCCAGTACCGGTGGCAGCGGTGGTGGGGCGGCGAGTCCCTCGACCTCGGCCGACGCGCTGCAGGCCGAGGCGGAGCGGGCCGGCGACGGCTTCGAGATGATGGCCGGCGACCGCCAGACCCGGAACCGCTTCATCTCCCACGGCTACCTGGCCCGCAGCCGCTACGCCGACCAGCTCGAGTGGTGGGTCGACGCGTTCGGTCCGGAGCAGCTGCTCGTGCTGCGCAGCGAGGACCTCTTCGACGACCCGGCTGCGGTGCTGGACCGCACCTGCGACTTCCTCGGGCTGCCGCGGTTCGACCTCTCGACCTACGCCATCACGAACCGGGGCAACCGACGACGGCACGGTCCGCCGGGGCGATCGAGGGCGAGCTGCGAGCCTGGCTCGACGACCACTTCGCCGAGCCCAACCGTCGCCTGGCCGGACTCACCCGCGACCTCCCCGGCGGTGCCGTCACCTGGCCCTGAGGCCCCTGGAGCGCGCTCGCCGCCGGCGTACGGTCCGGGTCAGGCGACGTTGGGGCCCATGAGGCGGAACGAGGCGCCGTTGCAGTCGGCCACGACGGCCAGGCGACCGTAGGGCGTGTCCTGTGGAGGGTCGAGGACGGACCCTCCCAGCTTGGCGACCTGGTCCACGGTGGCATCGGTGTCGTCGGCGCCGAAGTAGATCGCCCAGTGGGACGGCACGCCCTCGGGCAGGTGACCGGTGCCGTCCATGATCCCGGCGAGCGCGTCGTCGCCCTCGCCGAGGGTGGTGTAGCGGAACTCGGGCTCGTCGCCCATGGTGTGGGTGTCCCATCCGAACACCTCGCGGTAGAACCTCACCGCGTCGTCGTAGCTCCGGGTGTGCAGCTCGAACCAGCTGGGAGCGCCCGGTTCGCCCAGCACCCCGAACCCCTTGTGGAGGCCGGGCTGCCAGATGCCGATGGCGGCGCCTCCCGGGTCGAGCAGCATCGACATGCGCCCGAGGTCCATGACGTCCATGACCGGGAACATGGTCTGGCCGCCGAGCGGCCCGATCGCCGCGGCGGTGGCGTCGGCGTCGGCGGTGGCCAGGTAGACGCTCCAGACGTCGGGGATCGGCGAGTCGGTTGCTTGTCCATGCAGCCCGCCACCTGCACGCCGTCGCGGGAGAAGTTCACGTAGTGGCCGTAGTCCTCGCCGGCGTCCTCGGAGGTCCAGCCGAAGAGGTCGCCGTAGAACGCCCGGCTGGCGTCCTTGTCCGAGGTCATCAGGTCGATCCAGCAGGGTGCGCCGAGCGGGGCGGTGTCGCGGAGTGGCATGGGGATCTCCTCCTGTGCAGGTCAACGGCGACGCCGTTCGGGACGGGCGTCGATGCCACTGTGGCCGAATCGGGTTGTCCGTGCAGGCGCCCGTAGACTCCGGGCGTGACCGAACCCGCGACGTCCGCTGTCTCCCCGGCTGTCGGCTGGGGCGTGCTCCACCTCTTCTGCAAGCCGACCCCGCTGGTCGATGCCGAGGCCGTCGTCTCGGCGGTCAAGCGGGCCCAGGCCGACGGCGACCAGGTCATCTCCGTCGCCATCCTCGGCCACAAGGCCGACCTCGCCTTCATGGCGCTGGGCACCGACCTGTGGCAGCTCCGCCGCCTGCAGGCCGACCTCACCAACGCCGGCCTCGAGGTCGTCGACTCCTACGTGTCGCTCACCGAGATCAGCGAGTACGCCCAGGGCGTGCCCGAGGCCATGCGCGAGGCCCGCCTGCACCCCCAGCTCCCGCCCGAGGACAAGCCGGCCTGGTGCTTCTACCCGATGTCGAAGCGCCGCGAGCCGGAGCAGAACTGGTTCACCCTGCCGTACGACGAGCGCAAGGAGCTCATGTACGAGCACGGCGCGTCGGGCCGGACCTTCGCCGGGCGCATCCTGCAGGTGATCACCGGGTCGGCCGGCCTCGACGACTACGAGTGGGGCGTCACCCTGTTCGGCCAGCACCCCGACGACCTCAAGGAGGTCGTCTACACGATGCGGTTCGACCGGGCGTCGGCCAACTACGCCGAGTTCGGGCCGTTCTACACGGGGATGGTGGCGCCCATCGACGAGCTGCTCGCCCGCATCGGCGTCACCGGCAGTTGAGCCCGCTCGATGGCTGACCTCGCCGCGCCGCGCGATCGCCTGGCGCAGCTGCGCGACGGGTTGGCTGCGCTCGACCGGGTGGTCGTGGCGTTCAGCGGCGGCGCCGACTCGGCCTTCCTCGCCTGGGTCGCCCACGACGTGCTCGGCCCGGAGCGGGCCGCTGCCGTCACCGCGGTGTCGCCCTCGCTGGCCGGCTTCGAGCACGACGACTGCGCCGCGCTGGCCGAGGAGTGGGGGCTTCGCTGGATCGAGGTGCACACCGACGAGATGACCCACGCGGCCTACCAGCGCAACGACGGCGACCGGTGCTTCCACTGCAAGGACGCGCTGATGGACGCGGTGCTGCCCCTGGCCGAGGCCGAGGGCGCGGTCGTGGCCCTGGGGGTCAACCTCGACGACCTCGGCGACCACCGGCCCGGGCAGCAGGCCGCGTCGGGCCGGGGCGCGGTGTTCCCGCTGGTCCAGGCCGGCTTCACCAAGGACGACGTGCGGGCCGCCTCGCGCGAGCTCGGCCTGCGCACGTGGGACAAGCCGGCCGCGGCGTGCCTGGCGTCGCGCGTCCCCTACGGCACGCCGGTCACCATGGGCGTGCTCGGCACGGTCGAGCGGGCCGAGACCGCGCTGCGGGCGCTCGGGTTCGTCGACCTGCGGGTGCGCCACTACGGCGACCTGGCCCGGCTGGAGGTGCCGGTCGACGCGCTCGACCGGGTGCTCGTGCTGCGCACCGAGGTGATCGACGCGGTGCGGGCCGCGGGCTACCGCTACGTGACGCTCGATCTCGAAGGCCTGCGGTCGGGGAACCTCAACCAGGCACTTGGCTGACCCCGTTGGCTGATCTCGGTGGCTGATCTCGGTCCGGGCGCGATCGTCGAGGCCCAGAGCTTCGCCGAGGAGCGGGCCGATCCTCAGGCCCGTGGTCAGGGCGGCATCGGCGCGGTCGCTCGTCTACCTGGCCAGCTTCCTCGCCCTCGGGCTGAGCTTCAGCCTGATCGGGCCCGCGCTCACCCACCTGCAGGACCAGACCGGGTCGTCCCTCGGCGCCATCGGCGTGCTGTTCACCGTGCAGGCGTTCGGCTACCTGGTCGGCTCGATCGTCGGCGGCAACCTCTACGACCGCGGCTTCGGGCACCGGGTGCTCGGGACGGCGCTTCTGCTGATGGCGGCCGCGCTGCTGGCCATCCCCCACGCCCACGACCTCGTGCTGCTCAGCGGGCTGTTCGCGCTGGTCGGCCTGGGCGCCGGGGCGGCCGACGTCGGCGGCAACACGCTGCTCGTGTGGCGCCGGGGCGGGTCCGACGGCGCGGCGCTGAACGGGTTGCACCTGTGCTTCGGCATCGGCGCGCTGGCCAGCCCGGTGCTGGTGGCGTGGTCGCTCTCTTCTCGCGGCGACCTGGTGGCCGCCTCGTTCGCGATGGCCCTGCCCACCGCGGCGGTCGGGGTGTGGGCGCTGCTGCGGCCGAGCCCGCCGCCGTTGCTGCACGCGGACCACCCGAGCGGCGAGGCGGCGTCGCGCCGCACGCTGCTGATCGTCAGCGTCTTCTTCTTCCTCTACGTCGGGGTCGAGATCGGGTTCGCCGGCTGGGTGCACACCTACGCCGAGGCGATCCACCTCGGCGGCGACACCACCGCGGCCGCGCTCAACGCCACCTTCTGGGGATCGTTCCTGCTCGGGCGGATGGTCGCCGTCGGCGCCGCCACCCGGATGGGGTCGGGCCGGATGCTCGCCGTGGCCGGAGCCCTCTCGATCGGAGCGGCCGCCGTGCTGGCCCTGTCGAGCGGGCGGGCCGCGCCGGTGTGGGCCGGCACCGTGCTGTTCGGCGTGGCCATCGCTCCGCTCTACCCGACGATGCTCGCCTACGTCGGCGACCACTTCCCGCTCACCGGCTCGGCGACGTCGTGGTTCGTGGCCGGATCCGCGATCGGCGGCCTCACCCTCCCGTGGATGATCGGCCAGCTCTTCGACCACCTCGGCCCGGGCGCCATGCCGGTCACCGTCCTCGTCGCCACCGTGGCGTGCATCGCGTGGATCCTCGTGATCCGCGCCGCCCTCACCTCCCGCGCGCCCGAACCCGAAGCGGCCCCCGAACCCGAACTGGTAGTCGGAGCCGTACCCAGAGGTCCGCGATCGGGCTACAGGTTCGGCCGGTGGTCAGTCGGGCCGGGGAAGCGGATCGGTCTCGGGGTCGACGCGGGTCCACATGGGGAAGCTGATGTGCTGGGCGCCGAGGTGCTCGACGATGCGGCCGTGGGCGTCGAGCTCCCGCAGGCAGGGACGGGCGATGTCGAGGCCGCCGGCCATGATCACGTAGTCGGCCACCGACAGGAGGAGGGGACCGCTGGTGGCGTCGGCGTCGCCTTCCCGCAGCACGGCTTCGACCTCGAGCACCGGGCGGCACGGGTTCGTGGTGTCGGAGGACCAGCAGTGGTAGACGACCCCCTCGAACACCGACAGCACCCGGATCCTCACCGCCGCATCATCGCACCGGGCCCGATCACCAGTGCCGGGTGCCGGGCTCACCCTTGAAGGGGCCGACGACCTTCGACGTGATCCATCCGCCGTAGAACGAGCCGGCGTTGGCCGACACCACGTCGTCGTCGACCAGGCAGCGGTCCATGAGCTGAGCGTAGAACGCGACGTGGCCGGCGAGGGCCTCGAAGCCCGGCGTCGGATCGACGTAGGTCCAGGCCGCGTCGACGGCCCGCTGGCTGCCGGCCTCGACGGTGAAGTAGGACGCCTCGCCCTTCCACTCGCACCAGGTCCGCGTGCGCGTGGGCACCAGGTGGCCGATGGTGATGTCATCGCGCGGCAGGTAGTAGGCCGGCGGCTGGCTGGTCTCGAGCACGCGGACGGCCGACCGGGTGTCGGCAACGACCACGCCGCCGAGCTCGACGACCACGTGGCTCGTGACCGGTTCGACCCGTGGCGGCCGGGGGTAGTCCCACACCGACTCCTGGCCCGGACCGGGTTCGATGCGTTCGGGTCGGTGCACATCGGCCAGCATGGGGGTCCATGCCCGACGATGCCAAGCCGAGCGACGATCCGGTCGACGCCGGTACGGACGATCCGCGCGATGCCGAGGCGCTGGCCCGCTACGCGGAGGCGCTGGCCGAGGGGATCGAGGTCGCGCTGCCCGGATGGGTCGTCGGGTGCGTCGAGCGCATCGTCGTGGCCTACCGCGGGCAGGTCGATCCCGACGTGCGGACGGCAGCCGAGGCCGCCGGGTTCGAGGCGGCGGCCGAGGTGGGTCCCCGGGTGCGGGCCCTGCTGCTGGCCGACATCGACGAGCAGCGGACGAGCCCGCTGGCCCTGGTGCGGGGCGCGGTCCGCTACCCGACGGCGGTGCTCGAGCAGGCCGGCGTGCCCGAGGTCGAGCGGGACCCCTTCACCGTGCGGCAGTTCCCCGACGACCCCTACGACCTGACGCCCGCCTCGTTCGCCGACCTCGACCCGGCGCTGCACGAACCCGGGCTCACGTGGGGCGCGGCGAAGGCCCACGTCCACCTGGCCCGGCGCCGACGCGAGGGCCGACGATGACCGCCTCCCGCAGCGATCCGCCCCCGACCGGCTCGGCGATCGTGGCCTTCGTCCCCGACCTGATGGACCGCTCGAAGGTCTCGGCCGCGGCCTCCGGTCGGGCCTCGTTCGTCGGCCGGGTCGAGGACCTGGTCGCAGCGGTCGATTCGGCCACGGCAGCGAGCGGTCGGGCGCCGCTGGTCGTCGTCGACCTGGGCCGGCCCGGCATCGCCGACGTGCTGCCCGCGCTTGCTGCGCTCGAGCCGCGCCCGACCGTCCTCGGCTTCGGCAGCCACGTCGACCGGGAGCAGCTGGCCGAGGCCCGCCGGGCCGGGGCCGACCGCGTGCTGGCCCGCTCGGCGTTCTTCGCCGACCTCGCCGGCCTGCTGGCCTGACGCGAGGGCCGGGCTGACGGGGATCGACAGGCCCAACCGATAGCCTCGCCCCCCATGGCCGAGCGACTCGTGGTGATCGGTGGCGACGCCGGGGGGATGACGGCCGCCACCAACGCCCGCCGGCTGCGATCCGACCTCGAGATCGTGGCGTTCGAGCGAGGCTCCCGCACGAGCTACAGCGCCTGCGGCATCCCGTACCTCGTGTCGGGCGACGTCGCCGACGTCGACGCGCTCGTCGCCCGCACCCCCCGCGAGCTCCGCGAGACCAACCGCATCGACGTGCGCATCGGCCACGAGGTCAAGGGCATCGACCTCGACCGCCGCCAGGTCGAGGTCCACGACCGCGGGCACGACCGCGTCTTCCGCATCGGCTTCGACCACCTGCTGATCGGCACCGGTGCCCGACCCTCGCTGCCGGACCTGCCCGGCGCCGACGGCGAGCAGGTGCGGGGCGTGCAGACCCTCGAGGACGGCGCCGAGCTGCTGGCCTTCGCCGAGAAGAGCCACTGCCAGCGGGTCGTGGTCGTCGGCGGCGGCTACATCGGGCTGGAGATGGCCGAGGCCTTCGTCATGTGGGGGGCCGACGTCACCCTCGTCGACTCGAACGCCCACGTGATGCGCACCCTCGATCCCGACATGGCCGCGCTGGTCGAGGCCGCGCTCGACCGCCACTCGGTGACGGTCCGCACCGGCGTCGAGGTCACCGGCTTCGAACCCGGCACCGTGCACACCGACGCCGGTGCCGATCGCCGGCCGACCTCGTGGTGCTCGGCCTCGGGGTCCGCCCCAACTCCGAGCTGGCCGAGGCCGCCGGCATCGAGCTGGGCGCCCGCGGCTCGGTCAAGGTCGACCGCCGCCAGCAGACGAACGTCGAGGGCGTCTGGGCCGCCGGCGACTGCGCCGAGTCGTTCCACCTGGTCAGCCAGCGGCCGGTCCACGTCGCCCTGGGCACCGTGGCCAACCGCCAGGGTCGGGTGGCCGGCATCAACATCGGGGGCGGCTACGCCACGTTCCCGGGCGTGGTCGGCACCGCCATCACCAAGATCTGCGCCACCGAGGTGGCCCGCACCGGGCTGACCGAGGCCGAGGCCGCCCGCGACGGGTTCCGGGCCGTGGCCGCCACCATCGAGAGCACCACCCGGGCCGGCTACTTCCCGGGCGCGGCACCGCTCACCGTCAAGCTGGTGGTCGAGGTCGGCACCGGTCGCCTGCTCGGCGGCCAGATCGTGGGCGGCGACGGCGCGGCCAAGCGCATCGACACGCTGGCCGTCGCCATCACCGCCGGCATGACCGCCGAGGACCTGCTCGTGGCCGACCTCTCCTACGCCCCGCCGTTCTCCCCGGTGTGGGACCCGCTGGCCACCGCGGCCCGGGTCGCCGCGTCGCGAGCCTGACCTGCCCGCCGTACCTGACAGAACGGATGCCCAGTGAAGCTCATCACCGCGATCATCAAGCCGCTCAAGCTCGACGACGTGCAGGAGGCCCTCAAGGCCGCCGGGCTCGCCGGGCTGACCATCGCCGAGGTCCGGGGCTTCGGCCGCCAGGGCGGCCACACCGAGACCTACCGGGGCTCGGAGTACACGATCGACTTCCTGCCCAAGGTGCGCATCGAGATGGTCGGTCGACGACACCGACGTCGATCGGGTCGTCGACCTGATCGCCGACGCGGCCCGCACCGGCAAGATCGGCGACGGCAAGATCTGGGTCACCGACGTGCCGACGCTTCATCCGCATCCGCACCGGCGAGCAGGGCGCCGACGCGATCTGATGTCCTGACCGGATCGCCCGGCCGGATCGCGCCCGACGGGCCGCTCGCCTGCTAGGAACTCCAGATGGCCCCCCGCCTCGAACGCGCCGACCTCTTCGCCGACACCTCCGTCACGGGGGTGGCGCTGTCGCCGGGCCTACTGCGACCTCGTGGACGACTGGCTGCGCGGGCTCTACCGGGAGGCGTCGTCAGGAGCCGACGGCGTCGCCCTGGTGGCCGTCGGGGGCTACGGCCGGGGCGAGCTGGCGCCGTCGAGCGACCTCGACGTGCTGCTGCTGCACGACGGGCTGAAGGGCATCGGGGCCATCGCCGAGCGGATCTGGTACCCGATCTGGGACGAGGGCATCAAGCTCGGCCACTCGGTGCGCACGATCAAGGAGGCGATGGCGCTGGCCGCCGACGACCTCGACACCGCCACGTCGCTGGTCACGGTCCGCCACCTGGCCGGCGACCCGGCCCTCACCGACGACCTGAGCGCCCGGGCCCTGGCCCTGTGGCGCAAGCGGTCGAAGCGGTGGCTCGGCGAGCTGAGCAAGCGGGTCACCATCCGCCAGGAGGGCTCCGGCGAGGTGGCCTTCCTGCTCGAGCCCGACCTGAAGGAGGGCCGGGGTGGCCTGCGCGACGTGCACGCCATCCGCTGGGCCGAGGAGGCCCAGGCCGTCATGCTGCAGGGCGACGACGCAGACGCTGGCCCACAACCACGACGTGCTGCTTCGCGGCCCGGGTCGAGCTGCACCGGCGCACCGGTCGGGCCGGCGACCGGCTGCTGCTCGAGGAGCAGGACGCCGTCGCCGACGCGCTCGGCTACGACGACGCCGACGACATGATGGCGGCGGTCAGCGCCGCCGCCCGGTCCATCGCCTGGACGAGCGACGAGGTGTGGGAGCGGGTCGACTCGTCGCTCAAGGGCCCGCTCGGGCTGGCGCATGTCGCCGCGACCGCGACCTGGCCCCGGGCGTGGTGCTGCGCGACGGCCGGGTGTGCATCACCGCCGCGGCCGACCCGGCCGAGCGACCGGCTGCTGGTGCTGCGGGTGGCGGTGGCCGCGGCCCAGGCCGACGCCCGCATCGACCGCACGACCCTCGACCGGCTGGCCACCGAGTCGCCCGACCTGGCCATCCCGTGGGGCCAGGAGACCCGCGACCTGTTCGCCGACCTGCTGCTCACCGGCCGGCCGGCCATCGACGTCATCGAGACGCTCGACCAGCGGGGCCTGTGGGTGCGGATCCTGCCCGAGTGGGAGCCGGTGCGCAGCAAGCCCGCAGCGCAACGCCTACCACCGCTTCACCGTCGATCGGCACCTGTGCGAGACCGCGGCCAACGCCGTCGGCCCTCGTCGACCGGGTCGACCGGCCCGACCTGCTCGTCGTGGGCGCCCTGCTGCACGACATCGGCAAGGGCTACCCCGGCGACCACATCGACCGTGGGCATCGAGGTCGTCGCCCGCATCGGCCAGCGCATGGGCTACGACGGCGACGACATCGCCCTCCTCACCGAGATGGTGCGCGACCACCTGCTGCTGCCCGACGTCGCCACCCGGCGCGACCTGTCCGACGAGGGCACCATCCGCTGGGTCGCCAACCGGGTCGGGCTCGATGCGGTCGCTGCAGCTGCTCGACGCGCTGACCGAGGCCGACTCGATCGCCACCGGATCCGGCGGCGTGGAGCGACTGGAAGGCCGAGCTGCTGGGCATCCTCGTGTCCCGCACGGCCCACCTGCTCAGCGGCGGCGCGGTCGAGGAGATCGCGATGGTGACGCTTCCCGACCGACGAGCAGCTCGCCGTCATGGCCGAGGGCGCCCGGGTGCTGCGAGGGCCTCGACGACCGGCTCACGGTGATCACCGCCGACCGCACCGGGCTCTTCAGCCGGGCGGCCGCGCGTGCTGGCGCTCAACGGGCTCGACGTGCTGTCGGCGGCGGCCTACTCGAACGACGACGGCATGGCGCTGCAGGTGTTCCGGGTCGAGAGCAGCCTCGGTCCGACCATCGCCTGGGACCGGGTCGTCGCGCGACCTCGAGAAGGCGCTCGACGGCCGGCTCGCCCTCGAGGCCCGGCTGCGGGAGCGGGCCCGGACCTACGCCCGGTCCGCCGCGCTCGCCCGAGCAGCCCCAGGCGCCGTCGGTGACGTTCGACAACGAGGTGTCGGAGCACGCCACGGTGGTCGAGGTGCGGGCCCCGGACGCGATCGGGGTGCTCTACCAGCATCACCCGGGCCATCGCCGAGCTCGACCTCGACATCCGCTCGGCCAAGGTGCAGACCATGGGCCAGGACGTCGTCGACGCGTTCTACGTGCGGGGCTCCGACGGCGCCAAGGTCACCGACCCCGACTACCTGGTCGAGATCGAGCGCTCGATCATCGGGTCGCTCTGATGGCCGATCGCCGACGGATCCGGTGCGTGGCGCCGGCCGATCCGGCGGCCCGCCGCCGACGCCCCAGGACCTCGTCCGGTGGAGCGAGGCGCTGGCCGGCATCGCCCGCACCGGGCTCGGCTTCACCGAGAACCTCTACGAGCGGGAGCGGTTCGAGGAGGTGCTGGCCGTCGCGGCCGACATGCGGGTGGCGGCCGGCAGCCACTTCTCGATCGACGAGCTGGTGCACGAGTGGATGCACTCGGTCGGCGACGGCGTGGCCGGCTACCAGACGCCGAAGGTGGCGGTGGGCGCGGTGGTCGGCAACGACGCCGGCGAGATCCTGCTGATCAAGCGGGCCGACTCGGGCATCTGGCTCTACCCGACCGGCTGGGCCGACATCGGCTACTCGGCCAGCGAGGTGGCGGTGAAGGAGGTGCACGAGGAGACCGGCATCGAGTGCGAGGTCGTGCAGCTCATCGCCGTGTTCGACGGCCTGCGCCTCGGCTTCACCCGCATCCCGCTCTACTCGCTGGTGTTCCACTGCCGGGCGGTCGGCGGGACGCTCGACGCCCATCCGCTCGAGACCGACGGCGTCGGGTGGTTCGCCCAGGACGCGCTGCCCGAGCCGATCGCCGGCGCCGCGCGTGGGGCGAGCTGGCGTTCGCCGCCATCCGGGGCGAGCCGGTCGACGTGGTCTACGACGAGCCCCGCAACCCGACCTGGCGCACCGAGAACCCCTGAGCGCGAACATCTGGCGGCGTCGGCGGACAAGACCGGGCGGATCGTGATGGAGCAGCACGACGAGGTCGGGAGCGGCACGGCGAGATCGGCGAGATGCCGTCGATGGGCGAGGCGGCCGAGGCCGATCCGGCTCGGTCGGTACTCGGCGTCGGAGCTGCTCGAGCGGTGCATCGCCGAGATCGACGCGCACGACGGCGAGCTCAACGCGTTCGTGCACCTCGATCTCGACGGGGCCCGAGCCGAGGCGCCGCGGCGGTCGACGCGGCGATCGCCGCGGGCGAGGACGGTCGGCCCGCTGGCCGGCGTGCCCTTCGGGGTGAAGGACCTCGAGGACTGCGCCGGCATGCCCACCTCGCACGGGTCGATGCTGTTCGTCGACCGAGGCCGCCGGTCGAGCGCGGACTCGATCCACGTGGCCCGGCTGCGGGCGGCCGGCGCCATCCCGATCGGCAAGACGGCGGCGCCCGAGTTCGGCACGCTGCAGTTCACCCGGAACCGAAGGCGTCGGGCGTCACGCCGCAACCCGTGGGACCTCGCCGTGACCCCGGGCGGGTCGAGCGGGGGATCGGCGGCCGCGGTGGCGGCCGGGCTGGTGCCGTTCGCCACCGGCAGCGACGGCGGCGGATCGACCCGCACCCCGGCCGCGTTCACCGGGCTGGTCGGGCTGAAGCCGAGCTACGGTCGCATCCCGGAGCCGACCGCGGATCCGGCCCAGACCGCGGTCGTCGGGCGTGATGGCGACGACGGTGCGCGACGCGGCGCTGCCACCTCGACGTCACCGCCGGTCCCCACGACGCCGACCGCACCTCGCTGCCCGCGCCCGGCGGTGTCCTACGAGGAGGCGATCGAGGCGCTCGACGTCGCCGGACTGCGGGTCGGCGTGGTCGCTCGACCTGGGGTTCGCCGTGGTCGATCCCGAGGTGGCGCGGCTGACCCGGGCGGCGGCCGAGGTGCTGGCCGGTGCGGCCGGCGTCGAGCTGGTCGACCTGGACGTGCAGCTGACCGACCCCGTCGACGCCTGGACCAGCGCCGGCGACCTGTCCCGGTGGATCAACGTGGCCGGGACCGACGCCTACCCCGACCGGCTGGGCGAGCTGACGCCGTACTCCGCCCACGTCCTCGAGACGACGGCCGACCGCACGCTGCCGACGCTGGTGGCCCCGGCACTGCGGCGGCTCCGGCTCGAGGCCGAGGTGGCGGCGATGTTCGACCCCGACGACGGCATCGACGTGCTGCTGACGCCGACCACCGCGGTGCCCGCGTTCGCCGCCGCCGGGCCGCCCCCCGCCACCATCGCCGGCGTCGACATGCGAGCGCGGTTCGGCGAGGCCTGGGGCGCCATGAACGTGCCGTTCACCATGCTGGCCAACCTGTGCTGGAACCCGGCCTGCTCGGTGCCGGCCGGCCTCACCGCCGCCGGACTGCCCGTCGGCCTGCAGATCATGGGCCGCCGCCACGCCGACGACGTCGTCCTCCGCCTGGCCCGCCTGTTCGAGCTGGCCCGCCCCTGGCCCCGCCACGCCCCCATGGCCCGCCGCCCGTAACGACCCGAGCCGCCCGCCGCCGTCTCGGTGCGCCCGCCGCCCGTTCTTCTCGCGCCCGCCGACCGTTTCTTGTCGTCGGAGCTGCCCTTCGGCGGCGATTCGGTACCGATTCGTCGGTCGAGTGTGCAGTTGTGGCCCGTGGCGGTTCGTCTCTGCTCATTGGGCCGGTGGGGGTGGGGCCCTTCGGTCGAGTGTGCAGCCTTGGCCCGTGGCGGTTCATCTCTGCTCGTTGGGCTGGCGGCGGCGATTCGGTACCGATTCGTCGGTCGAGTGTGCAGTGATGGCCCGTGGCGGTTCGTCTCTGCTCATCGGGGTGGGTCGGCGGCGAAGTGTCACACCCCGTCGGCAGGATGGTCGGCCATGAACGAGATCCATCCCGACCGGGCCGTCGAGGCCATCGCCCGTCGCCAGCACGGTGTCTTCCACCGACAGCAGGCCATCGACGTGGGGATGACCAACCGGATGATCACCCGGCGAGTTGCGTCATCGGGCTGGGTACGGCTCGACCGGGGCGTCTACGCGCTGGCGACGCATCCGTTCACGTGGTTGCGCCAGGCCAAGGCGGCCGAGCTCAGCCTGTCTGGGTCGGTGCTGTCGCACCGGTCATCGGGCGTGCTCCACCAGGTGCCCGGGTTCCGGCCCGGGCGCATCGACCTGACCGTCGAGCCGGGGTCGTCGAGCCGCAGTTCCGTCGCTCGCGTGCACCGTCGGCAGCTCGTCGACCCGATCGTCGTGCAGGGGATCCGGACGACGCGGATCGAGCGCATGGTGCTCGACCTCGCCGTCGAGCTGGGCCGGGACGGTGTTCGTGACCTCGTGCACGACCTGGTCGTCAGGCGGGTCACCTCGATGGAGGCGCTGCGGGACGAGGCCGATCGGCTCGATCCGCTGCATCCCCGTGGGCTGGTCACCGTCCGCGCCGTGCTCGACGACGAGTCGGTCGGGCAAGATGCCGCCGGCCAACGAGCTCGAACGGGCGCTGAAGGCGGTGCTGGACGACCCTCGTCTGCCGCCGCACGAGTCCCAGGCGCCGCTGCCGTGGTGGCCCGACGGGCCGCAGCGATGTCGACGAGCTCGTCCCCGACTGGCGTCGCATCGTCGAGGCCGACGGCCGTCTGTGGCACACCCGTGAGGCCGACTTCGAGCGCGACAAGGCCAGAGATCATCTCGCCCAGCGCCACGGCTACGAGGTCACCCGGTTCACCTACCACCAGCTCGTGACCGACCCCGACTACGCGATCGGCGTGCTCCTCGACATCGGCCGCCACCAGTCCCTCGCCGCCTGACGGGTCGAGCGTGCGGTGGAGCACCGTGGCGGTTCATGCGGGCTCACCGGGTGGCTCGGGCCGGGCCGGGCGGGGTCGAGTGTGCGGTGGTGGACCGTGGCGGTTCATGGGGGCTCACCGGGCTCGGGCCCCTGGCCGGCGGACGCCCCAGATCGGCGGGTCGCCCGGATCGACGGCCGGGGTCAGGGGTGGCCGTCGGCGAGGGAGTGGCGCTGGAAGAAGGCCACCACCAGGGGCGGCACCGCCTCGGGGACCTCGTGGCCGTCGGGGTGCACGTAGGTGGCCAGCTCGAGGTTGCCGGGGCCGGTCTCGAGGCGGAGGTAGCCGTCGACGGTGGCGGCGGCCGGGTCGACCCCGAGCTTGGCCTCGGCCAGGGGGATCGACTGCTTCTGGTTCTCGTAGGGGACGATCGGGTCCTGCTCGCCCATGCTCATGAACATGGAGCGCACCGGATCGGTGTCGAGGAAGCGCCCGGGCTGGGCCGACATGTTGGCGGTGGCGGCGATCTGGTCGCCCCGGGTGTTGAGCAGCAGCGACGTGAACGCCGAGCCGTTCGAGTGGCCCATCACGAAGATCCGCTGCGGGTCGATCGGGAGCCGGCTGCGCAGGTCGGCCATCATCACGTCGTAGAACCGCAGGTCGCGACCACCCTCGTCGTCGGCCACCTGCTGCCAGCCGGTGCGCACGCCCTCGGGGTCGGTCTTGCCCTTGTGGCCGACCAGGCCGTCGGGGTACACGACGATCGCCTGCGGCCACAGGCCCTCGACGTCCATCTTCTTCTGGAAGGTCGCACCCGATCCGCCGTGGCCGTGGTACGCCACGACCAACGGCGCCGGCCCGGTCAGATCGGCGGGCACCACCAGCTCGGCCGTCCGGCTGACGCCGTCGACGTCCCAGCTCACCGACTGGCTCCCGGTCGAGTAGGCACCGGTGGAGGTGGAGCCGGCCGCCGCATCGTCCGCGACCGGCGACGTCGACGACGTCGACGTCGAGGACGATCCTGCAGCGTCAGTCGCCGAGGTGCTGGCACACGCGGTGATGAGCAGCAGCATGCCGATCGCGAAGGCACCGACCCGGACCACCTGATGGGCTGACCGCTCTCGAACCATGGCGTCAACGTAGGGGCCGGCGATGAGCATCCGGCGACCGGGAGATGAGCGTTCGATGAGGGCGCACGATCACCCGAGCCCCCATCGAGACCATCGAGCGCCGCGAGCGATCGCGACCGGACGCGACCGACACCAATCGCTCCAGTTCTGTCGAGGACGGGTCGATGGCTGCCCTTGTCATGCCCCGTCGTTCCCTGCTCGCCACTTCCCTGGCCATCCTCCTCTGCGCCACCGCCGCTCTGGCTGCCCCGCTCGCCGCCACCGCGACCGCGGCGCCCGCGACCGTCACCGCGGCGAGCGCCGCCGGTGGCGCCACGACGTCCAGCTTCGGCGCCGGGAGCCCGACCGGGCCCGACGTGTCGAACTGGCAGCACACGAACGACGTGGCCATCAACTGGCAGGCCGTGCGCGACGCCGGCCACCAGTTCGCGTTCGTCAAGGCCAGCCAGGGGGTCGACTCGGTCAACCCGTGGTTCCGCCGCGACTTCGACGGCGCGGCCGCGGTCGGCCTCTACCGCGGCGCCTACGCCTTCGCCCAGCCGCAGCTGCCGGTCAGCACCGCGGCCGACCAGGCCCGGGCCTACGCGGCGACCGTCCGCTCGTTGCGCGGTCCGCTGGACCTGCCACCGGTGCTCGACCTCGAGGTGACCGGTGGGCTGGCCCCGACCGACCTCATCGCGTGGACGCGCACGTGGCTCACCACCACCGAGCAGCTCACCGGCCGCCGCCCGATGATCTACAGCGGCCCGTCGTTCTGGGGATCGGCGCTGGCCGGCACGACGGCGTTCAAGACCTACTACCTGTGGCAGGCCCAGTGGACCCCGCCGCTCTCGCCCATGGGGGCCTGGCCCTCCGCCACCTTCTGGCAGTACACGTCGACCGGCTCGGTCCCCGGGATCGGCGGCAACGTCGACATCTCCCGGTTCAACGGCTCGCGGACCCAGCTCACGCAGCTCGCCGGCACCACGACCGGACCCGACATCGCGGCCGACGGCACCTTCATCGTGTCGGCCCAGAAGCACGCGGTCTACCGCATGGCCGGCGGCGCGCCGATCTACGTGTCGACGTGGGAGCCCTTCCCGAACCAGGAGCCGATCCAGGTCGACCAGTCCTACATCGACTCGCTACCGACGACGCCCGCCGATGGCACGATCCTCGTCGGGGCCCAGCGCGGCGAGGTCTACATCGTCGCCGGCGGCGCGCCGATCTACACCTCGACGGTCGCCCCGATCCCGTCCAACAAGACGTGGACCTGGGTGGACTCGAAGGCCATCGACCAGGCCGGTGGTCGCGGCGTGTGGTCGCACCTCCGGGCGGTGCCCGCCGACGGCACGATCGTGGTGGGCCAGCAACGGGGCGCCATCTACATCGTCGCCGGCGGCGCCCCGATCTACACCTCGAGCATGGCCCCGATCGGCACGAAGTCGTGGACCGTGATCGACGCCAACGCCATCGACCGGGCCGGCCAGGCGCGGCCCGTGGAACCACCTGGCCAAGCTGCCGGCGGACGGCACGGTGCTGGTGGGTCAGCAGCGGGGCGAGGTGTACATCGTCGCCGGCGGCGCGCCGATCTACACCTCCACCACCGACCCGATCGTCGCCGGCGCGACCTGGACCGACATCGACTCGGCCGCCATCGAGTCGGCCGGAACCGGGCTGGTCGACCACCTGCGCTACCGGCCGGCGGACGGCACGGTGCTGGTGGGTCAGCAGCGCGGCGAGGTGTACATCGTCGCCGGCGGCGCGCCCGATCTACACCTCGACGACGGCCCCGATCCCGAGCACGGCCAACTGGGTCGACGTGGACGTGGCCGCGCTGGATCAGGCCGGCAGCGACCGCCTGCGGAACCACCTGCTGATGTTCCCGGTGGCCGGCACCGTGCTCGAAGACCGCGCCGACCGCGGGCACCTTCGTGGTGAACGGCCGGGGTCAGGCCCGGACGCAGTCGTCGCCGGTGTCGGGTTCGCCGGCGTCCACCACGATCGACAGCGAGGCCGTGCGCAACGCCGGTGGCCCGTCGCCCTGGTGGCACCTCGCCGCCTGATCGGTGGCGGGCAGCCACGACCTGGCTACTCGGGCTGCTCGCGGAGGAAGCGCTCGACCTCGTCGACCAGGCTCTCCTCGTCGCTGAACGGGTCGGCCGCGCCGCGGTCGAAGCGCTCCTCGAGCTGGGCGACGTACTCGTGGGTCTCCTCGTCGTCGGCCACCAGCTCGTCGACCTGGGCCTCGTAGGACGCCGCCGCGATGGCGATCTCGGTGGGCTCGAACGGCAGGTGCGGTCAGCTCGCTGACCCGGCGCATCAGGGCGAGCGCGGCCTTGGGTGACGGTGCCGCCGGGACGTAGGTCGGCACTGCGGCCCACAGCGCGGCCGACCGCAGCCCGGCGTCACGACAGGCGGTCTGGAGCACGCCGGTGATGCCGGTCGGGCCCTCGTAGCGGGACGGCTGCAGGCCCTGGCCCTTGGCCACGTCGTCGTCGTAGGAGGTGGCGAAGACCGAGACCTGACGGCTGTGGGGCACCTCGGCCAGGAGGGCCCCGAGGGTGAGGACGAGGTCGACCTCGAGGGTGCGGGCCACCGAGATGACCTGCTCGGTGAACGTGCGCCACCGCAGCTGGGGCTCGGCGCCCGATGAGCGTGGCGGCCGGCCCGCCGCCGCGGAGGCCGTCGATGTCGCCGAACGCGACCTGCCCGGACGAGAACGTGAGCTCGGGCCACACGATCTGGCGCTGCAGGTCGTCGTCGAGCTCGACCCGGGGTCGGGTCACCGAGAAGTCGTAGAAGATCTCGGGGTCGATGTCGGCGAACGGCTCGAGCTCCCACTGGTCGGTCAGGTAGCGGACCGCGGTCGACGCCGCATCGCCGGCATCGCTCCACCCCTCGAACGCCACCAGCAGCACCCCTCCGGTCAGGCCCGGGTGGCCGCGCCAGCGCACGTGGTCGCCGGTCGGGATCGGGTTGCTGGGACGGGGGTGGTCACCGGCCATCCATCGAGGCTACCGGTCTCCGGCCCCCGAACCCTGACCCTGGCCCCGGAACCCTGACCCTGGGTCGACGAGGCCCGAGCAGCGGGCGGAGGGCCGTGCGAGACTTCGTCCAGCTCGCGTGAGCTGCACGGGACGAAGCCCGTCCCGGGTCTCGAAGGGGGAGCACATGGGACGCATCGCTGACGATCCACGGATCGATCCTCGGATCAAGGCGCTCATGGACGCCTTCCCCGAGCTGCCGCAGACCGACGTGGCCAGCCGTGAGGAGATCCTCGAGGAGGTCTCCCGGCCCGAGGCGGTGGCGCTGCAGGAGCAGACCCGGGCCATGCTCGAGATCCTCGACGACGAGACGGTCGCGCCGTCGGCCGGGCTCGACATCCGCACGCTCGAGCTCACGTCCGCGCCCGACGGCAACACCATCAAGATCCAGTTCATCCGGCCCCAGGGCGACGGGCCGCTGCCTGCGTGTACTACATCCACGGTGGTGGCATGCAGTCGATGTCGTGCTTCGACGGCATGTACCGGTCGTGGGGTCGGATCATCGCCGGCGCAGGGCGTGGCCGTGGCCATGGTCGACTTCCGCAACTGCGTGACCCCGTCGTCGGCGCCGGAGGTCGAGCCGTTCCCGGCCGGGCTGAACGACTGCGTGTCGGGCCTGAAGTGGGTGCACGACCATGCCGGGGAGCTGGGCATCGACGCCGACCGCATCATCGTGGCCGGCGAGAGCGGCGGCGGGAACCTCACGCTGGCGACCGGACTGAAGCTCAAGCAGGACGGCGACCTCGGCCTGATCCGGGGCCTCTACGCCATGTGCCCCTACATCGCCGGCGCGTGGCCCCAGGAGCGGTTCCCGTCGTCGAGCGAGAACAACGGCCTGCTGCTCGACCTGCACAACAACCGCGGGGCGATGGCCTACGGGATCGAGGAGTTCAAGAACGGCAACCCCCTCGCCTGGCCGTCGTTCGCCACCGTGGACGACGTCCGTGGCCTCGTCCCGACGGTGATCAGCGTCAACGAGTGCGACCCGCTGCGGGACGAGGGCATCGAGTTCTACCGGATGCTGCTGCAGGCCGGCGTGGCGGCCCGGTGCCGCCAGGTGATGGGCACGATCCACGGCACCGAGGTGTTCTCGCTCGCCTGTCCCGACATCAGCCGGGAGACGGCGGCCAGCATCGCCCAGCTTCTGCCGCGACGAGTGACCGTTCACGCGGATCGCGGGCGGCCGGGAGGACTCGGGGCGGCGTCTACGGTGTCGGCCATGTCGTCCAGCTCATCCCCGTCGACCGGATCCGAGGTCGAGGTCAGCGAGGTCGCCGGCGCGGACGAGGCCACGCCTGAGGTCGTCGAGGCCTTCGCCCGCCTGATCCCGCAGCTGTCGAAGTCGAACCCCCCGCCGACCGCCGAGGAGCTGGCCGCCATGGCCGGGTCGGAGGCGTCGGTGCTGCTGATCGCCCGTGACCCTGATCGGGCCGGCGAGATCGTGGGCAGCCTCACCCTCGCCATCTTCCGCATCCCCACCGGCCTGCGGGCGTGGATCGAGGACGTCGTGGTCGACGAGTCGGCCCGCGGGCCGGGGTGTCGGCGAGGCGCTCAACCAGGCCGCGCTGGCCCGCGCCCGCGCCGCCGGTTGCCGGACGGTCGACCTGACCTCTCGGCCCTCGCGGGAGGCGGCCAACCGCCTGTACCAGCGCATCGGCTTCACCCTCCGCGAGACCAACGTCTACCGCTTCGACCTCTAGCGGAGGCACGTCACGGGTCGGGTCTGGCCGCCCGCCTGCAGGCGCCGAGGACGACCCGCGGCGGCAGGGCTTCCTCGCCGCGGGCCAGATCGGCGACCTGGTCGAAGGTGATCGGGTGGACGAGCGGGTCGGCGTGGCGATGCACGAGCCGCCACCCGGATTCCTCCCGGCGGAACACCAGGGTGACCCGCAACGACCAGTCCTGCGCGGGGTACGGGCCGACCAGGCCGTGCTGCCGCTCGACGACGACGAGCACGGCCAGGTTGCCGGAGGCGTACCGCTCGACGACCTCGAGGGTGGCCTCTCCTCCCCGGAACACGGCTTCGAGCTCGGCGATGCGCTCCTCGGAGACGTCCGATTCGCGGCTCGTCTCCCCGCCGAAGGGACCCATCAGGGTGAAGTCGTCGGCGTGTCGCATCAGATCGAAGTAGTGCCGCATCTCGCCCGCGATGTAGGCGGAGGCGGCCTCGGCCATGAGCTCGACGAGCTGGTCGAGCTCCGCGTCGGTCACGTGGTGTTCCGTCATGGCGCCCAGGGTCCCACCGCCGCGACCGATGTGCGTCGGAGTTGGCGCGCCGTGGTCAGAGGCCCGGAGCTGCGTCATGATCAGGCTGCAGACGTAGGTGCCGAGCGCGGGGAGGTTGGCATGACCGAGATGATGGAGCGGCTGCAGGTCGGGCGCCGACCGACCGAGCTCAGGTGCGGATGACGCCGTCGTCGGTGGCGCGGAGGGTGCGGCCGGGGCGGGCGTCGGTGACCGCACCGTCCACGAACGTGGTCTCGCCGGACTTGATGGTGACCCGGTAGCCGTCGACGTCCTGCAGCAGGCGCTTCCCGCCGGCGGGCAGGTCGTAGACCATCCGGGGGCGGTGCAGGCGCAGCGCGTCGTGGTCGATCACGTTCACGTCGGCCAGCATCCCGGGGGCGAGGACGCCCCGATCGGTGATCCCGTAGGCGACGGCGGTGGCCTGGGTCTGCTTGTGCACCACATGCTCGATCGGGATGAGCTCGCCCGCGGGTGCGGTCGCGCGTCCAGTGGGTGAGGAGGTAGGTGGGGAAGCTGGCGTCGCAGATGAGCCCGCAGTGCGCTCCGCCGTCGCTCAGCCCGAGGATCGACGACGGGTGGAGGATCATCTCGCGGATGGCCTCGTGGTCGTGGTCGACGTAGCTGCCGAGCGGGGAGAACAGCAGGGCGTCACCGTCGTCCTCGAGCAGCCAGTCGAGCACGACGGCCTGCGGGTCGCGACCTTCGCGCTGCGGCGGTGGCCAGCGCGCTGGACTCGAGCGTCGGCTCGTAGTCGGGCTCGACGCCGAGGCGGTACATCTGGTGCCAGGCCGTGGCCAGGTACTCGGCTGACTTCTGTTGCGTGCGGGGCTGCTCGGCGAGGAGCGCGTCGCGGACCTCCGGCTGGCGGAGTCGGGCAACGATCTCGGCCTGCGACAGCCCGTGCAGGGCCCGGAAGGTCGGGTGGGCCACGAACGGGTGGAACGAGCTCTTGAGCCCGAAGAGCATGCCGGTCGGGCGGGCCGGGACCTGGGGCGCGATGCGGGCCCCGCCGACGTCGTTGATCCGTGCCGCGTCGGCCAGCGACTCGCGGAACGCGTTCGGGGCTCTCGGCGTCTGCGCCATCGAGTAGGTCACGTCGATGCCCCGACGGACGAGCCCCTCCATCACCTCGCGGTCGGGCAGCTCCTCGCGATCGTCGGAGACGAACTGGAACAGGCCCCGGCCCACGTCGGCGAGCGCGTCGGCGATGACCGACAGCTCCTCGTCGACAGCGAAGGTGCCGGGCACGTACCCGTGCTTCGAGCGGTGCAGGATCGTGCGGGAGGTCGAGAACCCCAGCGCCCCGGACCGCACGCCGTCGGCCACGACCTCGGCGATGCGGGCGTACTCGTCGGCGGTGAGGTCGTCCTCGTGGGCCCGCTCGCCGAGCACGTAGGCGCGGACCGCGGCGTGGGGCACCTGGGTGCCGAGGTCGATGGTGCGGGGCATGGTCGCGAGCGCGTCGAGGTACTGGCCGAAGGTCTCCCACTGCCAGTCGATGCCCTCGTGCAGCGCGGTGCCGGGGATGTCCTCCACGGCCTCCATGACCTCGATCAGGAAGTCCTCGGAGCCGGGCCGCACCGGCGCGAAGCCGACCCCGCAGTTGCCCATGACCGCGGTCGTCACGCCGTGATGCGCGGACGGGGCCATCTCGGCGTCCCAGACGGCCTGCCCGTCGTAGTGGGTGTGCACGTCGACCCAGCCCGGCGCCACGAGCGCGCCGTCGGCGTCGATCTCCTGGCGACCGCGGTCGGCGACCCGGCCGACCTCGACGATCTGGTCGCCGTCGATGGCGACGTCGGCGGTGCGGGCCGGCGCACCGGTCCCGTCGACCACCCGGCCCCCTCGGATCACGAGATCGTGCATGGTTCCCCCTGAGGTTCGACGACCGGTTCGGCGACCCACCACGATCACACATGAGGCACTTGCATTACCAGTCCGAGCGCTGGTCGACCGGCCCGTTCCGAGGGTTCGGGGTCAGCCCCGGGTGGCGCGGGCCCAGCGGCCGTCGGCCTTGGCGGCGTCGACCTCGGCCTGGCCCGGCGGGCGCATGCGACCGGCCGCGGTGAGCGCCTCGACCTTGGCGACGTTGACGGCCGACCAGTTGCTGCGGGGCCGGCGCGGCGTGTAGCGCTGCAGGAACCAGGTCTCGTCGAGCGACTTCCGATGGCCCGAGATCCATCCCCACACGAGGCCGCCGTCGACCAGCTCGTCGTTCGTGACCGACGCGACCCCGGAGCCCTTCTTGGCGACCTGCACCCAGACACCCTCGGTCCGACCGTGGTTGGCGGCCAGCCAGGCGTCCCACGCGGCCGCGTCCTGGCAGGTGATGGTCTCCAGCTCGTCAGGCATCGACGAGGTCCCTTCCACGATGGACGTCCGGCCACCTCACCGGTGGTTCAACCTCCATCGTGCCCGCCTCGGCCCGCGGGATCGGCGACATCGGGGTGAACGACTCTGAAGGACCGGCCTCCCGGAATCCGGGAGGCCGGTCCTTCAGAATGCGTGCTGAACCGCGAGGGAGGCGGTCGATAGCCTGGCACCCATGATCGAGCCCATGACGGACCTACCCGACGGGGTGATCGGGTTCCACCTCTCGGGGAAGCTCCACGCGTCCGACTACGGCGACGTGCTGCTCCCGGCGGTCGAGCAGGCAGCGAAGGCCGGCGGGGTGCGGGTGCTGCTGGTGTTCGACGACTTCGACGGCCTGTCGGGGGGCGCCCTGTGGGCCGACCTCAAGATGGGCGTCGAGCACCTCCGCATGTGGAAGCGCATCGCCATCGTCGCCGACATCGACTGGATGACCCACCTCATCCACCTCTTCGGCTGGATGACGCCGGGTGAGGCCAAGCACTTCGCCCGGGCCGACCTCGACGAGGCCATCGCCTGGGCCGCCGACCCCGCGGCCTGACCGGCGAGCACGACCATCCGACGATCGGTCGGTCTGGATAGGGTCGCCCCATGGAGTACGTGAACCTCGGTGCGTCCGGTCTGCGGGTCTCTCGGGTCTGCCTGGGGATGATGAGCTTCGGCGCCCATCCCGAGCGGGCGTGGGCGCTCGACGAGAGCAAGGCCGAGCCGATCATCCGCGCCGCGGTCGACGGCGGCATCAACTTCTTCGACACCGCCGACACGTACTCGCACGGCGCCAGCGAGGAGCTCACCGGCCGGGTGCTGCCCAAGCTGCTGTCACGCGACGAGATGGTGGTCGCCACCAAGGTGTTCATGCCGATGACGCCCGGGCCCAACGGCGGAGGGCTGTCGCGCAAGCACGTCCTCTCGGGCATCGACGCCTCGTTGGCCCGGCTCGACATGGACTACGTCGACCTCTACCAGATCCATCGCTTCGATCCGAACGTCCCGATCGAGGAGACGATGGAGGCGCTGCACGACGTCGTGCGGTCCGGCAAGGCGCGCTACATCGGCGCCAGCAGCATGTACGCCTGGCAGTTCGCCAAGGCCCAGTTCGTGGCCGACGCCCACGGGTGGACCCGGTTCGTGTCGATGCAGGACCACTACAACCTCCTCTACCGGGAGGAGGAGCGGGAGATGATCCCGCAGTGCCTCGACATGGGCGTGGGCGTGATCCCGTGGAGCCCCCTGGCCCGTGGGGTGCTGGCCGGCAACCGCACCCGTGGGGGCGACAAGCTCACGGCGCGGGCCGAGACCGACGGCTTCGCCGAGTACCTCTACACCCACCCGGTCGACTACGACATCGTCGATCGGGTGGTCGAGGTGGCGGGCGAGCGGGGAGTGACGGCGCCGCAGGTCGCGCTGGCCTGGTTGCTGTCCAAGCCCGGGGTGACCGCGCCGATCGTCGGATCCACCAAGCTGCACCACCTCGAGGACGCGCTGGCCGCCGAGCAGCTCACGCTCACCTCCGACGAGATCGCCCGCCTCGAGGAGCTCTACGTGCCCCACGCCATCGCCGGCCACTGACCCGCTGTCAGCGTCGGAGCCGCTCAGAGCTGGTCGATCTGCTCGGCGACCTCGGCCGCGGCGGCCGCGGCGGCGTCGGCGCCCTGGCGGGCGAAGGCGGCCCGCTCCTCGGCCGTCACCGCCTGCTCCTCCATCCGCTGAGCCTTCTTCTCCAGCCGCTGGAGCTCTCGCGTGAGCTCGGCTCGCTTCCGGACCACCCGCTTGCGGGCCAGCTCGTCCTCGGCCGCCCTGGACGCGCGGGCCCGCTCCTCGACCTCGGTGGCGGCCGCGGCCGCGGCGGCCTCGGCCGCGTCCCGGGCGGCCGCGGCCACCGGCTTCCGCCTCGTTGGCGGCCGCCGTGGCCGCCTTGGCGGTCTTGGCGGGTTTGCCGGCCTTCGGGGGCGCCGACGGGCGGTCGGCTCGGGGTGCGATGGGGCCGATGGTCGGCGAGCCGCCGAAGCCGGGGGCCTCCTGGTCGTCGGGCAGGACGCCCCGTTGGACGGCGAGCGCCAGGTCCTCGTCGACGCCGGCGGCCAGCAGGTTGGTGCGGATGCGGTTGCGCATGTCGTCGGCGGTGACGTCGGCCAGCGCGGCCGCCGCCGCTACGGCGGCATCGATGGCGGCGCGGTAGTCGGCCTGCGCCTCACGCCGGTCGGCGCCGTCACCGGCCAGGGCGTCGCGCAGCGCGGTGGCCGTGGCGAACACGGCGTCGATGCGATCGGGATCGGTGCGGGCCAGCAGGTTGAGGGCCCACGTCGACTGCGGCGGTCGGCGCAGCTTGGCCACGCGGGCGGCCTCGTCGCGATCGCCCTCGGCCCGGAGTCGGCGGGCCAGCGCGGCGCGGGCGGCGATGAAGTCGGCCGGGTCCACCCCGTACAGGTCGTCGGCGGACGCGGGCTCGGCCATGGACTCGAAGTCTGGCCCAGCCGATCCGACGGCGTCGGGCCCACCACGGGTGAGCGCCCGGGTGGGAAGGCGGATGGGGGAGCCCACCTAGGATCGGCGGATGACCTCAGTGGCCGACGCGTGCGAGAGGCTGGGCGTCGAGGCAGCTGTCGAGGTTCGGTGCCCACGTCGCCGAGCCGACCGTCCGGGAGCTGCGCAAGGGCGAGGGTCGGGTCGACTCCCGGCTGCTGTACGACGGCATCGCCGAGCTCGACCGGCGGCACGGCTACCGGGCCGGGTCGCTGAGCGCGGCCGAGCTGCGGGTCTTCTCCCAGAACGGCGAGGACGGCGTGCTGGCCGAGATCTTCGCCCGCATCGGCGCCGGCGATCGCTACTTCGTGGAGTTCGGCGCCGAGGACGGGCTCGAGGGCAACACCCGGTTCCTGCGGGAGGTGCTCGGCTGGCGGGGCGCCTACATCGAGGCCGACCCCGAGCAGCACGCACGCCTGTCCGCCCGGCTCGACCCGCAGACCTGCACCGCGCTGTGCTCGATGGTGACCCCGGCGAACATCGAGTCGCTGCTCGACCGGGCCGGCGTGCCCGAGGCGTTCGACCTGCTCTCGATCGACATCGACGGGCAGGACCACCACGTGTGGAAGGCCATCGAGCGGTTCCGGCCGCGGGTGGTGGTGATCGAGTACAACGCCGGCATCGAACCGGGACGCGCGCTGGTCGAGCCGACGGGCAAGGGCCCGTGGGACCGCACCGACTACTTCGGGGCGTCGATCGAGGCGCTGGTCGGGCTGGGTCGGTCCAAGGGCTACCGGTTCGTGCACGCCGAGCTGGCCGGCATCAACGCCTTCTTCGTGGCCGACGAGTGCGCGGCGCCGTTCGACGGCATCGCTCCGCTCCGCCGGGCACCGGGCTACGACCTGCAGGGCCTCCGCCATCCCCCGGATCCGGCCCGCCGCTCCTACGTCACGCCCGACGAGTCCTGACCCCGACTGGCCTTCCAGGCGCGGTACTCGTCGGGCAGGCAGCTCCCGCACGGTCGGTAGCCGGCCGCGACCGCGGTCGCCTCGTCAGCGAAGAACACCCGGTGGGCCGCGTACTGGCCCTTGGCCAGGTAGCGGAGCGCGGTCGGGCAGTCGAGCCGCCCGTACACCTTCGTGCGCCGATGGCCGCCGAGGGTGCCCGGTGTCGGGCTGGCGAACGGTCGACCGTCGGCCCCGACCAGCTCCCACCGGATCGACCGTCTGTCGCGGGCGGCGGGGTCATGGGGTCGTGCGGATCAGGGGTCATGCCGCGTCGTGGAAGAGCAGGCCGAGGGTGCGGCGTTGCCCGCCGCGCACGACGCTGACGCCGTGGCGGACGGGGGCCCGGGACCAGCCGCGGGTGCTGGGGGTCGGGCGCTCGCTGGTGGTGACGATGACGGCGTGGCCCTGCTCGATCGTCAGCGCCGTGCCCCGCGACTGCGAGCGCGGCCGCTGCTCGACGACCAGCAGCTCGCCGCCGGTGAAGTCGACGCCCGGACGGTCGAGGCCGATGACCACCTGCAGGGGGAACACGAGGTCGCCGTAGAGGTCGCGGTGCAGCGCGTTCCAGTCGCCGGGGCCGTAGCGCAGCAGCAGGGGCGTCGGTCGGGACTGGCCGGCCTGGTGGCAGCGGTCGAGCCACTCGTCGAGCGAGTCCGGCCAGGGTGCGTCCCGCCCCAGCCGCTCGGCCCAGCTCCGCGCCACCGGCAGCAGGTGCGGCCAGAACTCGGCCCGCAGCCGGTCGACCAGCTCCGGCAGCGGTCGGTCGAAGTAGCGGTACTGGCCCCGGCCGAAGCGGTGGCGGGCCATGTCGACGGTCGAGCGGAAGAAGGTGTCGTCGTCGTAGAGCGCGGCCAGCTCGGCGCACTCCTCCGTGGTGAGCACGGCGTCGGTCGCCGCGCATCCGAGGTCGTCGAGCTGCTCGACGAGAGCGGGCCAGGCGAGGTCGGCCACGGCCGAGATCACGCGGCCTCCAGGTCGAGCAGCATCTGCTTGGCGTCAGTGCCGCCGAGGTACTGGCCGATGGTGCCGTCGCTGCGCACGACCCGATGGCAGGGGACGATCACCGGCACCGGGTTGTGGGCGCAGGCCGAGCCCACGGCTCGGACGGCGGCTGGACTGCCCGATGCCGCGGCGACCGACGCGTAGCTGGCGGTCGAGCCGTAGGCGATGTCGCGCAGGTGGTCGAGCACCGTGCGGCGGAAGCCGTGGGCCAGCTGCAGGTCGACCGGCACGTCGAAGCGGTGCCGAGCCCCGGAGAAGTACTCGTCGAGCTGGCGAGCGACGTCGTCGAGCCGGGCCGGAGCCTGCAGGATGCGGGGGCTGACGTCGGTGGCCAGCCGTCCCAGCACCTCGTCGTGGCCCTCGAGCTGGAACGCCACCCGCACCAGGCCCGCCGGCGTGGCGGCCAGCAGCAGGGGCCCGACGGGGCTGTCGACGACGCGGTACGACACGTCGAGCAGGTCGTCCCGGGCGGCCCTGCGCCACCAGGTCGTCACGGAGGTGATCGAGGGGAGGTCCGGCCCGACGGGGTCGGCCAGGAGGTCGGCGACGAGCTGGCGATCGGAGCGGGAGCGGGTGGTCATCATGAGGAGCGTCCTGTCGTCGTCCGGGTCGAACCTGATGTCGACCGGGGGGAGTAGGTCTTGCGGAGGTTGGCCAGTCCGTCCGCCGCCGAGCGCCGGGCGGCGGCCTCGCTGCTGTCGAGCAGCGCACCGACCTCGGCGTAGGGGAGCCCGGCCAGGTGGTGGTAGGCCACCGCGCCCCGCTGCTTGAACGGCAGCGCGGCCAGGGCGTCCCACAGGTCGGTGTCGGGATCGATGGCCAGGTCCTCGGTCGTCGGCCGGCTCGGGGAGCTCGTCGGTCGGGATCGGGTGCCCGGCCCCGCATCCGCAGCTGGTCGATGGCCTTGCGATGGGCGATGGTGACGAGCCAGCCCCGGACGTTGCTGTCGGGCCGGAGTCGGGGATAGGCCTCCAGCGCGGACAGGAACGTCTCGGACCACGCGTCGTCCGCGTCGACCGGGCCGAGCAGGGCCCGGCAGACGCGCAGGACGGTCGGGCCGTGTTCGTCGAGGACCTGTTCGAACGGTGGCGGGGTCACATCGGGGTAAACGTTGCCAGACGCCGGAACGTGAGGTCCGTCCTCGGCCGATGCCCCGTGCCAGACTCCGCATCGATGGGTCCCGAGGAGCAGCTCACCGCGACGCCCCTGGCCCGCCGGCGGGCTCGGCTCTTCTCCAGCGGGGTCGACGAGCCCCGGGCCCGGCGCGCCACCGACGTCATCCTGCTGCTCGTCGCCGTGGTGCTGCTGGCGCTGCTCAGCCTCGTGGCCGTGCCCCAGGCCGGGTACGAGCGGGCCCTGACCACGCTGGCCCGGGCGGTGCCGAGCACCTTCGACAGCCTCTGGCGGCTGCTGATCGACCTGCTCGGCCTGGCCGCGGTCGGGCTGCTGGTGGCCACGGTCGTCCGGCGCCGGTTCTCGCTGCTGCGAGACCTCGTCCTGGCCGCGGCGGTGGCGTTCGTGATCGCGGTGGTGGTCGAGCGGGCGGCGTTGAACGCGTGGCCGACGTTCACCGGCGCGCTGCGGATCGCGGGCGCGTGGTTCGCGCCCCTGCGACTCAGCATCCCGGCCGCGGTGGCGATCACCGCGTCGCCCCACCTCAGCCAGCCCGCCCGTCGCGTCGACCGCTGGGTGGTCGCGCTGGCGGCGCTGGCCTCGGTGCTGCTGGGAGCGTCGACCCCGACCGGCGCGATCGCCGGCGTCGTGATCGGGACGATGGCGGCGGCGGTCGTGCACCTCGTGTTCGGCTCGTGCCGCGGTCGCCCGGGCCTCGACGACGTGGTCGTGGCGCTGGCCGGCCTCGGGGTGCCGACCCGATCGGTCGGGGCGGCTGACCGCCAGCGCGAGGGCGTGTTCCTCGTCGACGCCATCGACACCTCCGGCGCACCGCTGGTCGTGAAGGTCTTCGGGCGCGATGCCAACGACACCCAGCTCCTCACGACCCTGTGGCGCACGGTCTGGTACCGAGAAGCCGGCTCGCCCACCTCGGTCGGTCGCCTGCAGCAGGTCGAGCACGAGGCGTTCCTCACGCTGCTGGCGGCCCAGGCCGGGGTGCCGACCGCCCGGGTGGTCACCGCCGGCGCCACGGTCGAGGACGACGTCCTGCTCGTGCTGCGTCCGTGGGGGCGACCGCTGTCCGCCACCCCCGAGCAGTGGTCCGACGACCGGGGCCGCGAGCTGTGGGAGGTGCTCGAGCGCCTGCACGGCGCCGGTGTCACCCACGGCCAGATCGACGACGGCCACCTCGTGCTCGGCCCCGCTCCCTCCGAGCACGCGTCGTCGGATCAGCCGTCGTCGGATCAGCCGTCGGTCGAGCCCGCGACCGTGCTCGGGCTGATCGACTTCCGCGGCGGCTCGGTCGCCCCGTCGGACCCGCGCCTGCGCACCGACGAGGCCCAGGCCCTCGTCGCCACCGTGCTGGCCGTGGGGGAGGAGCCGGCGCTCGCCGTCGCGCTCGACCACCTCGGCCCCGAGCGGCTGGCCGCGGTGCTGCCGTTCGTGCAGGTCACCACCCTCACGCCCCGACAGCGGCGAGCGGTCCGCGACGAGACGATCGACCTCGACGCCGTTCCGCGACCGGGCCGCCGAGCTGGCCGGCGTCGAGGCACCCGAGCTCGAGCAGATGCGCCGCGTGTCGTGGAGCTCGGTCATCCAGGTGGTGCTCCTGATCGTGGCGTTCATGGCCCTGTCGCGAGCCGTCGGAGGCGTCGACTTCGCGCTGCTGGGCGACCAGATCGGGGACGCGATCTGGTGGTTCGTCGTGGTCGGCTTCGTGCTGGCCCAGCTGACCCGGCTGGCCCAGGCGACGGCCACGCTCGGCGCTGCTCCGTCGCGCCTGCCGCTGCGCCCCGTCTACGCGCTGCAGCTGGCGCTGTCGTACATCGGGCTCGCCGTCCCGACCAGCGCGGCCCGCATCGGCGTCAGCATCCGCTTCTTCCAGCGCCACGGCCTGCCGTCGGGCTCGGCGCTCGCGGTCGGCGCCCTCGACGGGGTGGCCGGGTTCATCGTGCAGATGGTCCTGCTGCTCGGGATCCTCGTCATGACCCCGGCGTCGCTCGAGCTCGACCTCGACAACGCGGTGCCGATCGACCTCACCCGCCTGCTGCTCGTGATCGTGGCCATCGGCGTCATCACCGGCATCGTGCTGCTGTCGCTGCGGTCGTGGCGGGGCCGGATCGTCGGGTGGGTGCGCCAGCTCGCCTCCGAGGCGTTGGGCGCGGTGCGCGGGCTGCGATCGCCCCGTCGCCTCGGGATGCTGTTCGGCGGCAACCTGGCCAGCGACGTGCTCTTCGCGCTCGCCCTCGGCGCCTTCGCCGCGTCGATGGGCTTCTCGATCGGCCTGACGGAACTGATCTTCATCAACATCAGCGTCTCGCTGCTGGCCGGGGTGCTGCCCATCCCCGGCGGCATCGGGGTGGTCGAGGGTGGCCTGACGTTCGGGCTGGTGCGGGCGGGCATGCCGGAGGAGACGGCGTTGGCCGCGGTGCTCATGTACCGGCTGTCGACGTTCTACCTGCCCCCGATCTGGGGCTTCTTCGCCCTCAAGTGGCTCGAGCGGAACAAGCACCTGTGAAGGGGCGGATCCAGGCCCGCCTGCGTCGGTACGAGTCGGTGCCGGTGGTGGGGCTCGGGGTGTCGCTGTTCCAGCGCGACACCGAGGCCGGCGGCTCGATGGTCGGCAGCGCGCTGGCCTTCCGGCTCTTCCTGTTCTTCGTGCCGCTGCTGCTGGTCGTCGTCGGCGTCGCCGGGTTCGTCGGTGATCGGATCGACCCCGACCAGCTCAACCACACGGTGGGCGTCTCGGGTGGGCTGGGCGAGCAGATCCGCCGGGCGTTCCAGCAGTCGGGGAGCGGGCCGTGGCTCATCACGGTCGTCGGGCTGGTCGGCCTGGCGACGACCGGCCGGTCGCTCAGCCGGGTGCTGCTGTCGGCCAGCAGCAACGCCTGGCGTCTGCCGATCGAGCGGAAGGCGTCGCTGCGGGTCGTCGGTGCCATCGCCGGGCTCGTCTGCGGCATGGGGCTGGTGGCGCTGCTGGTGAACCGGGCCCGCGTCGACCTCGGCCTGGCCGCGGCCGGTCTGTCGCTCGGCCCCGCGTTCCTCATCTACGCCGTCGCCTGGCTGGTCGTCTCGCTGCTGCTGCCCCGGGGCACCGATGACCCGGGGGCGCTGCTGCCCGGTGCGGTGCTGCTGGCCGGCGTGCTCACCGCGCTGCACGCGGTGAGCGAGCTGTACCTCCCCGATCGCTTCACCAGCGCGGGCGAGCTCTACGGCGCGATCGGCACCACCGTCGTCACGCTCGGGTGGTTCTTCATCATCGGCAGAGCGATCGTCGTGGCCATGGAGCTCAACCCGGTGGTCTACGAGCGCTACGGCAGCGTCTCGACGCTGTTCTTCTCGCTCCCCGTCGTGCGGATCGTGCCCCGCCGCTCGGCCCGCGTCCGCCGCTTCTTCGACCTGGATCGCTGAGCACGGCCCGTCGTCTCCACGGGGTACGGAGGGTCGAACGTCGATCTCGTTCAAACCGGTCATTCCCTGACCGGTTTGGGGGCGCATGATGACGTTCGTACCCGAGAGCAGCACCCCGACACGAGGAGCACGGACATGAACTGGACGCTCGAGCTGGTGGCGATCCCCGTCACGGACGTCGACCGGGCCAAGGCCTTCTACGTCGACCAGGTGGGCTTCAACGCCGACCACGACCACACGGTGAGCGACGAGATCCGCTTCGTGCAGCTGACCCCACCCGGTTCGGGCTGCTCGATCGTGCTGGGCAAGGGCATCACCGAGGCCGCTCCCGGTTCGGTGGAGGGCGTGCAGCTGTGCGTGAAGGACGTCGACGTGGCCCGGGCCGAGCTGACCGGTCGGGGCGTCGAGGTGTCCGAGATCGTGGAGTACCCGTGGGGGCGCTTCGTCTACTTCACCGACCCGGACGGCAACAAGTGGTCGGTGCAGGAGGCTCCCGGTCGCGAATAGGGCCGGATGTGCGACCATGCTCCCTGGGGGCCGAGCGGAACGAGCCGGAGGGGGACCACGGTGGAGACCAACCAGATCCTGATCGAGGTGTTCGGGCGGGTGTCCGAGCACGTGCACAACGCCGTCGACGGGCTCGACGCCGAGCAGCTGGCCATGGCGCCGGCGCCGGGGTCGAACCCGATCGGCTGGCTGGTGTGGCACCTGCACGCGCGTCGAGGACGGCCACATCGCCGAGCTGCTCGAGGCCGATCAGCTGTGGTGCACCGGTGACTTCGCCGCCCGGTTCGGGGTCGACGCCGACCCCGAGAACAGCGGGTACGGCCACTCGCCCGAGCAGGTAGCCGCGATCCGCCCGGACGGGTCCGGCGCGCTGCTCGACTACTACGAGGCGGTGGCGGCCCGCACCCGGAGCTACCTCGAGGGCGTGACCGCCGCCGACCTCGACCGCATCGTCGACGAGCGGTGGGACCCGCCGGTGACCCTGGGGGTGCGGCTCGTGAGCATCGCCGACGACGAGGTGCAGCACGGCGGCCAGGCCAACTACGCACGAGGCATGCTCGACCGGGCCTGATCATGGGCCCCTCCCCGCCGTCGGCGCTGCTCGACGAGGTGGCCGTCGAGCTCGGGGTGACGGTGGTGCGCACCTTCGACCTCGGCCTGTTCGGGGCCAGCCTCGTCGAGCGCGCTGACGGTCAGCACCTGGTGCTCAAGGTCGCACCGGATCTCGACCTCGAGACCGTGTGGGCCGCCGGGGCGGCGACCGCGGAGCTGCTCCGGTCGGACGGGTATCCCGCCGCCCACTACGTCGGTACCGGCCACGTCGACGCGGGGGTCTGGTCCCTGCAGGAGGTGTTGCCGGGCGTCGTGCCCGACCGACTGGACGGCGCCCTCGCCAGCCAGCTGGTGGATCTGGCGATGCTCCACGACCGCGATGCCGGTGGCCGACGGGCCTGGAAGCTGGAGGCCCGGGTGGCCGCCGAGCGCTGGCTTGCCGCGCTGCCCGAGTCGGCGGCCGGGCCGGGCTTCTCCGAGGTGATGACCGCGACGCTCGAAGGCGCCGCCGACGCCGAGCTGCTCGAGGCCACCGTCGTGCATGGCGACTTCCACCACGGCAACTGCCTGACCGAGCGCGGCGAGGTGGTGGGGGTCATCGACTGGGAGATCGGCGGCCCGGGCGACTGGCGCTTCGATCTCGTGCACCTGCACTTCTGGACCCGGGTGCTGCCTGCGATCGCCGAGCCCGAAGCAGCGGAGGTGATCGCCGGAACGGTGGACGCCATCGTCCCCGACGACGTCGCCGCCTTCATGCTGGCCTGCCAGTCGCTGCGCTGCGTGTTCCTCGAGAGCGCCCGCCGCCCCGATCGGGTCGAGCGGCTGAGCACCCGCATCCTCCGGTCGTTCGACTGGTGAGCGTCGCCCCGACACCTCAGCCGAACGGCAGGGTGGGTGGGGGGAGGTCGGTGAGGTCGAAGGGGTTGAGGTGCTCGCCGATCGGGGCTTTCCAGGGGATCGACGCGGGCGGTGGTTCCGCTTCGCCGGGTTTGGGGGCGGGCGGGTACCAGTGCCATTCGGTGGCGGTGCGGACGATGCGGGCGCCGCGGTGGGTCTTCTCGTGGTGGTGGACCTCGCAGAGTCGTGCGCAGTTCGCGCTGGAGGTGGGGCCGTCGAGGTGGAAGTCGTGGCGGTGGTCGACCTGGAGGTGGCCTCTGCGTTTGCAGCCGGGGACGACGCATCTTCGGTCCCGGGCTCGGAGGGCGTGCTCGACGGCCCGTTTTCGGTAGCGGGTGGTGGTGGCGTGGGCCCGGATGTCGACCAGGTCGTGGAGCAGCACATCGACGAGCGCGTCGGGCAGGAGCCGCTGCACCCAGGCGACGTCGACGGGGCCGACCCCGACGACCTCGCAGGTCTCGTTGGCGGTGGCGTAGCCCCGCTTCAACGCGATGCCGTCGATGAGGATCGAGACGTTGGCCTTGATCTTGCTCGGCCGCACCTGCACCAGGTCGGCCGGCTCCATCTGAGGGTCGGTGGACTCGGCCGCCGTTTCCGCAGTCCCGCCGGTCGTGGCGTCGGTGATGTCGAGGCCGACGAGGGTGCCGGCCGCGGCGAGGGCGGCGAGACGGCGTCGGCCCGGTAGGCCTCGAACGAGTCTCGGATGCCGGCCCGACGGGCGTGTTCGAAGATCGGTTGGGCGTAGGCGGCGATCACCGGCGCGACCAGCGCGAACTCTTCGGGCGCGAACCGGGCTGCCACCGCGCTCATCTCGTCTTCGGTGAACTCCGACCAGCGTCGCTTCGCCCGCGTGGCGCCTGCGGCGGTCGGCCGGGTCTTCGCCGTTGTGGGCCGCAGCCTTCACCTTGGCCGGCCCGATCGCGGGTGTCGGCCAGGTCGTGGGACCTCTTGGCCTTCGCCACCAGCTCGGCCTCCGCGCCCAGGATCAACCGCCGCGGCACCGGAGATCAGATCCGCTTCGCCCAACGACAGGTCGCCGTGGGCGAACGCGTCGGCGGTGGTCGGGCAGCTCTTCATCCGGCGGGCGGTGTCGATGGCCCGCTTCGCGTCCGAACGCGACGTGCCGTTCTGGCGGGCCAACCACTGCTCGGGCGACCCGGCCTGGCGGGGATGCGATCGGCAGGCGTCGACCCGCTCCGCGAACGCGGCCTGCTTGGCCGTCAGCTTGCGGATCACCCTGCTCAACCGCACGACGGCCACCACCGCATCGGCACCCGTGTGCGCCGCCGGATCGGTGCTGTCGCACCACGCCCCGACGACCCGCTCGACCTCGGCCAGCGACGCCACTGCAGCGATGGTGGGGGTCGAGGAGCTCACCTCCACACCCTACACAAACACACGTTCGACTGCAACAGAAACATCTGAAACATCAGGAGAACTCTCTCAGGACCGGGCCGACCGCGGACGGTCCACATCACGTCGTCCGCGGGCTCGGCCGAGCACGCCCGGAGTACCGGTGCAAGAGTGGGCGGGTTGCTGGGACGGCAGATCGCACGCTCGCCAGGGGGCCCCGAGTTGATGACCACCGCTGACCTCATCCGACACTGGGCCAAGGAGCAGCCCGATCACCCGGCCCTGCGCTGGGGTGACGAGCAGCTCACCTACCGGGAGCTCGACGAGCGGTCGAGCCGGGTCGCGCAGGCGCTGAAGGCGGCGGGGGTGGGAGAGGGCGACCACGTCGCGTACCTCGACAAGAACAGCCCCGAGCAGCTCGAGCTCTTCTACGGCGCGGCCAAGCTCAACGCGGTGCCGACGCCGGTGAACTTCCGCCTGGCCCCGCCGGAGATCGCGGTGATCGTCGCCGACGCCGAGGCCAAGGTGTTCGCGGTGGGCGAGGAGTTCGTGCCCGTCGTCGAGAAGATCGTCGGCGACCTGCCCGGCACGACGATCGTCGTCATCGGTGGCTCGGGCTCGCCGTTCCCGAGCTACGCGGAATGGCGCGACGCCCACCCGGCCGACGACCCGATGGCGCCGCAGGCCGAGGAGGACGTCGCCTACCAGCTCTACTCGTCGGGCACGACCGGCCGGCCCAAGGGCGTGCAGCTGACCCAGGCGCAACCTGGCCGCCGGGCTCGACCTGTACCCCGACCTCATGGGCTTCGACCGCGACTCGGTGAACCTGGTGGCCATGCCCCTGTTCCACATCGGGGGCGGCGGCTGGGCGCTGGCCGGGCTGGCGGTGGGCGCGACCAACGTCATCGTCCGCGAGCTCGACCCGACCGCCCTGGTCGAGATCATCGAGCGGGAGCGCATCACCCACGCCTTCCTCGTGCCCGTCGCCCTGCAGTTCATGGTGGCGGTCCCCGGGGTCGAGGACCGCGACTTCTCGGCGCTGCAGCTACTTCCTCTACGGCGCGTCGCCGATCTCCGAGCAGGTGCTGTCCGACTCGATCCGCACCTTCAGGTGCAAGTTCATGCAGGCCTACGGGCTCACCGAGACCACCGGCTCGGTCGTGCTGCTGCCGGCCGAGGACCACGACCCCGACGGCCCCAACCGGCACCGCCTCCGGGCCGCCGGCCTGCCCACGCCGGTCAGCGAGATCCGGGTCGTCGACTCGGCCACCGGCGAGGACGTGCCGGTCGGCGACGTGGGCGAGATCTGGGTGCGGGGCGCCACGGTGATGAAGGGCTACTGGAACCTGCCCGAGGCCACCGAGGAGGCCATCCGGCCCGGCGGGTGGTTCCGGTCGGGCGACGCCGGGTACTTCGACGAGGACGGCTACCTCTACCTCTACGACCGGGTGAAGGACATGATCGTCTCGGGCGGCGAGAACGTGTACCCGGCCGAGGTCGAGAACGTCCTGATGTCGCACCCGGCGGTGGCCGACGTCGCGGTGATCGGCGTGCCCAGCGAGAAGTGGGGCGAGACGCCGAAGGCGATGGTCGTGCGGGCGCCCGACATCGAGGTCACCGAGCAGGAGCTCATCGCCTACTGCCGCGAGAACCTGGCCGGCTTCAAGTGCCCGACCAGCGTCGACTGGGTCGACGCGCTGCCCCGCAACCCGAGCGGCAAGGTGCTGAAGAAGGACCTGCGGGCGCCCTTCTGGGAGGGCCACGATCGCCAGATCGGCTGACCGGGGGGCGTCGGATCCGGGTCCGGCCCGCTGCCCGTGCGGCACCGGCGAGACCTACGACCGTTGCTGCGGGCGGCTGCACCGCGGCGAGGCCCGGGCCACGACCGCGGAGCAGCTCATGCGCAGCCGCTACAGCCGCGTACGCGGTGGGTCGACGACGCCTACCTGCGCGAGTCCTGGCATCCGTCGACCCGGCCTCGGTCGATCGCGCTCGACCCCGACGCTGCGGTGGGTGCAGCTGGAGGTCGTGGCCACGCGATCGGGGCGGCCCGTTCGACGAGGAGGGCACCGTCGAGTTCCGGGCCCACCACGAGCGCGACGGCCGCCCGGCGTGCTGCACGAGGTGAGCCGCTTCACCCGGGTCGACCGGCGCTGGGTCTACCTCGACGCCCGCTGACCCGGCGCCTGCTGACGTCGCCCGTCGGCGGCTACCCGGCCCGCTCGTCGAGGAGGCCGAGGATGGTGGTGGTCGTCCGCCAGTTGCGGATCGTCATCCGCTGGTACGGCGGGGTGCCGACGATGCGGTTCATGCGGCTCTCCGTGCGACGGGCGCTCAGCCGCTGGAAGTAGAGGACGCCGGTGCCCGTCCACGCCTGGTCGACGTCGTCGCGGAGCTCGACCACCTGCATCGCCTGCGCCGGCGTCAGCGGGGCCTTCAGGAAGATCACGTCGGAGTGGTAGGTGTCGGGCGACTGGCCGAACCCCGTCGGGCGCCTGCGTCGACGATCTTGCGCGAGCTGCGGCGTGGGATCGCACGACGACGAGCAGCGGGATGGCGAAGCGGCGCTCGAGCATGGCCTCGATCTCGTCCTCCAGGCCCTTGGCCGGACGGTCGGTCGCGAACACCACGTTGCCCGACTGGATGTAGGTGCGCGACGTCGGTGCAGCCGTGCTCCTCGAAGGCGGCCCGCAGGTCGGGCATCGAGATGAGGTTGTTGCCCCCGACGTTGATCCCGCGGAGGAGGGCCACGTAGCGCTTCGTCGCCATGGGCCGGCACCGTACCGGCGCCGGCGCGCTGACCTCAGCGAGCCGGATGAACAGCGCGATCGAGACGATCAGGCCGAGCGCGACGACGCAGCCCCGCAGCACCTGCTCGTTCATGCGGCGGGCCACGTGGGCGCCGAGCCACCCGCCGAGCAGCGTCGTCGGCGCGGCGACGGCGACGTAGACCCAGTGCACCGGGCCGAAGAAGCCGAAGATGATCACGCTGACCGAGGCGTCGACCAGCGAGATGACCGCCTTCGACGCGGTGAGGTTGCGGATGGTGTCGCGGATGGTGAGGCCGAGCACCGCCAGCACGATCACGCCGAGCGCTCCGCCGAAGTAGCCGCCGTAGATCGTGGCGACGAAGATCGAGATGACCGCGGCGGCGCCCGGTTGGGGGTGGTCGGCCGGGCGCTCCTTCAGCCGTCGCTGCACGTACGGCTGCACCGCGGTCATGGCCGTGGCGATCAGCACGAGGAACGGCACGACCACGTCGAACGCGGCCGACGGGGTGACCAGCAGCAGGATGCAGCCGGTGGTGCTGCCGAGGATGGTCGCCACCACGAGCCGGGGCAGCGTGCGCCGCTGGGCCCGGATCTCGTGGCGGAACCCGCCGACGCCACCGACGTAGCCGGCCCAGGTCGACACCGAGTTCGTCACGTTGGCGTCGAGGGGCGCCAGCCCGGCCAGCAGCAGCACGGGGAACAGGATCAGCGAGCCGCCACCGGCGATCGTGTTGACCAGCCCGCACGCGGCGCCGGCCGCGGCCACGGCCACGAGGGACCAGGCGTTCAACGCGGCGATCATCGGTGCCCCCATGGGCCGACATCATCGTCCACGGAGAACCCGGGACCGGGTCCGTCGAGCGGGCGTAGGGTCGGGGGATGCCCAGCGATGCCGTGTTGAAGACCATGAACGCCCTGCACCGCACCGTCCAGAAGGTGAGCTTCGGCAAGCTCGGGTGGGACGCCGGCAGCATGCCCGTGCGTCGAGCTCACCACGATCGGCCGCAAGAGCGGCCAGCCCCGGTCGGTGATGCTCACCTCACCGGTGCAGGAGGGCGACACCATCGTCGTGGTGGCGTCCCGGGGCGGCGACGACACCCACCCGGCCTGGTTCCTGAACCTGCGCGACCACCCCGAGGTCGAGGTCAGCCTGAAGGGCGCGCCCAAGCGGCCGATGATCGCCACGCGTCGCCACGCCCGAGGAGCGGGCCCGCCTGTGGCCGATGGTGACCGAGCAAGTACAAGAACTACGCGGGCTACCAGACCAAGACCGAGCGGGAGATCCCGCTGGTGCTGCTCGACCCTGCGTCCTGACCGATCCGGAGGTCAGCCACCCGAACCTGTAGTCGCGCCGGACCCATGGGTCCGGATCGGGCTACCGGTTCGGTGGCGGTCAGGACGCGGTGGCGGACGGCGCCGGCTTGGCCGGCGTCGGGGTGGCCGGTTCGCCGTCGGAGGTGGCCAGCGTGAGGGTCGACACCGCGGGCACGGTCTCGGGCGGGCCGGCGTCGACGTCGTGGCGGTTCAGCCACTGGGTGACCGGCGCCGGGAGCTCGCTCGGGCGGTCGCCCCAGTCGTAGACGACGGTGCTGCCGGCGGCCCAGTCGTGCAGGGCCCGGCGCCGCTTGCCGGTCACGATCGGGATCAGGCCGATCCACAGGATCAGGCTGAGCGGGTAGACGAGCATGCGGACCGCGGCCCGGACGGGCGTGATCGGATGGCCGTTGGGGCCGAGGACGCGCAGGCCCGATCAGTCCCTTGCCGATCGATCGACCGGTGATGCGTGAGCCCGATCCAGTAGTAGAGGAACCCGAACGTCAGGTAGCCGAGGCCGTACCAGAGCTCGGAGTTGCTCGCGCTGATGTTGTCGTCGCCGGTGAAGAGGCCGAACGAGGAACAGCCCGAGCGCCACCAGCAGGCTGTAGGAGAGCGCGATGGTGAAGGCGTCGATGCCCCAGGCGGCCAGGCGGGTGATGCCGCCGGCCAGCCGACCGGTGACGGTGCCGTCCTGGATGGTGAGGACCTCGCGGGGCCGGCGGAAGAGGCGGTTGACCACGCCGATCAGCACGAGGTCGACGCCGGCGAGCTGGCGGCGCACCGCGTCGAGCAGCCGGGTGAAGCACGCCCCGGCTGGCGTTGCTGACGATCTGGTCGATCTGGGCCCGCTTCATCGAGCTCGGGCATGTCGACCCGGCCGATCATGGCGTCGACGTCGACCTTGCTGATCAGCCCGTCGATGTCGACGCCCTGGATCAGGCCGTCCACGTCGACCTGCTGGACCAGCCCGTTGACGTCGACCCGCTTGATCAGGCCGTCGACGTCGACCTGCTGCACGAGGCCGTTGACGTCGACCCGTTGGATGAGCCCGTCGATGTCGACCCGCTTGATGAGCCCGTCGACGTCGAGCTTGGAGATCAGTGCGTCTACGTCGACGTGCTGCAGCAGCATGGTCGAGGTCGACCCGTTCGAGCAGGGCGTCGAGGTCGATCCGCTCCATGAGCTTCTGGATGTCGACCCGCTGCGAGGACCTTGTCCATGTCGACTTCGGAGATGAGCTTGTCGATGTCGACCTGGCCGATGACGCTGTCGACGTCGATGGCGTCGACCGCCCGGGGGACGACGGCACCGAAGAGCCGGTCGATGGGGTTCTGGGAGCTCACGGCGCCATTGTCGTCGCTGGAGCGCGTCGGTGCCCGCCTGACGCCCGCCTGATGCCCATCGGGGCGGTCGATCGGGGTCAGATGCGCTCGAGCTCGGCGCCGTCGAACAGCGGCTCGACCCCGAGCGCGTCGAGGTCGGCCTGCAGCTCGCTCGTCGGTCGGCGGCGCGAACCCGTCGGCGCCCATCGCCTCGGCCGCGTCGAGGGCGAGGCCGAGCAGCCGGGCGTCGCTCGACGTGTTGAGGAAGACCTGCGGGTGGCCCAGCACCCACTGCACGGCCCGGGTGATGGCGCCCTCGTCCTCCATCGGCTGGTACCAGCTGAAGCGAGGGCCGTCGTGGTCGGGCGCCCAGCGGCGACGGGCGATCGACTTGATGGTCTGCACCGCGACCTGCTGTTCGGCGCACACCCCGAGCAGCTCCTCGACGTCGGCCCGGTAGGCGTCGTCCTGCAGGCCGACGAAGCTGAACGGCAGCAGCACGGAGTCGAACGGGAAGCGCTCGAGGCTGCGCAGGTGCATGCGGGCGATGCGGTTGCCGTGGCCGGTGACGCCGATGAAGCGGACGAGGCCCTCGTCGCGGGCCCGGGCCAGCGCCTCGACGGCGCCGCCGGGACCGTGGGCCACGTCCCACTCGTCGGGCTCGACCAGGTTGTGGAGCTGGATGAGGTCGACGTGGTCGACCTGCAGCCGTTCGAGCGATGCCTCGAGCTGGGCCCGGGCCCGGTCGCCGGTGCGCTCGCCGGTCTTGGTGGCGAGGAAGAAGGTCGACCGGTGCTCGGCCATCCACGGCCCGACCCGCAGCTCGGAGTCGCCGTAGCTGGCCGCGGTGTCGATGTGGTTCACGCCGTGGCGCAGCAGCAGGGCCAGCACCTCGTCGGCCCGCTCCTGGCGCATCGATCCCAGCGCCGCGGCCCCGAAGATCGGTGCGCGAGCTCTGGTGTCCCGGTACGCCCGAACGGCGCCTGTGCGATCACCTCGCGGACTGTACCCACGCGGCCATTGCGGTGCTCGGGGCACGGGCGCGAGAGACTGGGTGGGTGGACCGACAGGAGCTCGCGACCCGCATCAACGACGTCTGCCGGTTGACCGGTCGCTTCGAGCTGCGCTCGGGTCAGATCAGCGACCAGTACTTCGACAAGTACCTCTTCGAAGCCGACCCGGTGCTGCTGGCCGCGGTGGCCGATCAGGCCGCCCGCCTCATCCCCGAGGGCACCGAGGTGCTGGCCGGGCTCGAGCTGGGCGGCATCCCGGTGGCCACCGCGCTGTCGCTCGTCACCGGCCTGCCCGCGGCGTTCGTGCGCAAGGCGGCCAAGCCCTACGGCACGACGAAGCTGGCCGAGGGGGCGACGGTCGACGGTCGACGGGTGCTGGTGGTCGAGGACGTGATCACCACCGGCGGCCAGGTCGTGCAGTCCACCGACCAGCTGCGCGAGCAGGGCGCCAAGGTCGAGCAGGTGCTGTGCGTGATCGACCGCTCGGGCGGCAACCACACCGCGCTCACCGAGGCCAGCCTCACCGTGCGCAGCCTGTTCACCTCCCAGGACCTCGCCTCGAGCTGACGGCCAGGGCGGCCTGAGCTGACGGTCAGGCCGGATCGGCGGGATCGTCCCAGTCGACGCCGGAGTGCTCGAGGTACGCGTCGATGGCGGTGCCGAGGGTGGGGAAGAAGCGGTCGTCGGCCACCCGGTCGTAGAGCCCGTAGCGGCGGAGCATGTCCTTGACCGGACCCTTCAGCTCGGCGAACGCCAGGTCGGTTCCCTCGCCGCTCGAGATCGCCGAGCAGGTCGGTGAGCATGTCGGCTCCGGTGGTGTCGATGTCGGTGATCGGCTCGGCGGCCACGATGACCCAGGCGATCGGTTCGGGGCGGTCGGCCACGGCGGCCTTCACGCTCTGCTCGAAGACGTCGGCGTTGGCGAAGAAGATCGGGGCGTCGAAGCGGTAGACGAGCAGCCCGGGGATCTGGACGGCGTCGTCGTGGCGGTCGACGTCGTGGTAGCCGCGCTGGTTCGGCATGCGACCGAGCACCGCGTCGTAGGGGTGCCAGGCCCGTCGCACGAAGTCGGCCATCGACAGGGCGATGGCGATCACGATGCCTTCGAGCACGCCGACCAGGGCCACGCCGAGCAGGGCGGCCACCGAGAGCATCAGCTCGGAGCGGCGCACCTCCCACAGCCATCGCAGGGTGGCCAGGTCGAAGAGGCTGAGCGCGGCGGCGATCACGATGGCGGCGAGCGTCGAGTTCGGCAGGTCGGCCACGATGCCGTTGAACGCCACCAGGATCAGCACGATGGCGGCGGCGCCGACCACGCCGGTCAGCTGGGTGCGGGCGCCGGTGTCCTCGGCCACGGCGCTGCGCGAGGCCGAGGCGCTGACCGGGAAGCCCTGGAACAGCCCGGCGGCCAGGTTGGCGGTGCCGAGCGCGGCGATCTCCTGGTTGGGGTCGACGTCGTCGCCCCGCTTGGCGGCCAGGCTCCGCGACAGCGCACTCGTGTCCGCCAGCGTCACGAACGCCATGCCGACCGCCGCGATGGCCAGCGACCGCAGCTCGGTCCACGACACGCGGGGGACGGCCGGGGTCGGGAAGCCGGCCGGCACCTCGCCGACCACCTTCACGCCGTGGGCGACGAGGTCGAACGCGCCCACCGACAGCGTGGCGACGACGACCGCCACCAGCACGCCGGGCACCTTCGGCAGCCATCGTCGGAAGCCCAGGATCACGGCCAGCGACAGGAGCCCGATGGCGAGCGACGCGCCGACGGTGTTGCCGTCACGGACCCCGTCGAAGAAGGCGCGGATCTCATCGAGCAGCCCGGTGGCGTCGGTGCTGAAGCCGAACAGCTTCGGGAGCTGCCCGACGACGACGACCACGGCGATGCCGTTCAGGTAGCCGACGCGGACCGGCTTGGACAGCAGCTCGGCGACCCGACCCACCTTGGCCACGCCGGCCAGCACGCAGACGAGCCCCATCAGCAGGGCGAGCGCGCTGGCCAGTGCGACCGCCTTGGCCGGGTCCCCGTCGGCGCCCAGCAGCGGCAGGAGCGAGGCCGCGATCAGCGGACCGAGCGCCGAGTCCGGCCCGAGCACGAGGATGCGTGACGGTCCGAACACGGCGTAGGCGAGCAGGGCCAGAACCGTGGTGTAGAGCCCGGTGACCGGGGGCAGACCGGCGAGCTCGGCGTAGGCCATGCCCTGCGGGACGAGCAGTGCGGTGAGCACCAGGCCGGCCACCAGGTCCTTGCTCAGCCAGGCGCGCTGGTAGCTGCGCACCATGGCGAGGCCCGGCACCCAGCGCGTCAGCATGGCCGCACGATACGCGGCCGCACCGGTGCCGCCCGGGACGTGCGGTGGCGGGGCGCTCGGCCGGCCTCAGCGGAGGAGCAGGCCGACCACCGTGAAGGCCAGGACGCCACCGCCGAGCATGCGCCGCCAGGGGTTCACGCCACGGAGGATCTCGTCGCCGGCCCACACGAGGATCGCCAGGGTGGCGACCGCGCCGACACGGTGCCCGGCCAGCCGGAGGGATGGAAGACGAAGCGGACGGCCACCGCCACCATGAAAACGATCAGCGGTGCGTTGGGCACCTGGGCGATGGTGATCTCGCCGGTCTGGCGGTTGCGGAACAGCCAGTCGATCATCGGCTCCGCACCATGACCGGAGGCTACGTGCGCCCGCCCCGTTCGGCGGACCGGCCCCTGTGCTGGGCTGGAGTGGTCAGGCGGCGCGGAGCCAGGCGACCCGCTGGTGCGGGGTGAGCCGCTCACCCTCGGACGCGACCACCGAGACGAGGTGGCCCTCGAAGGGCGAGATCACCGGGGTGGCGGTGCCGTTGGCGTGGACGAACCCGAGGGTCGCCCCGATCTCGACCGTCGAAGGCGGGTCGCGCACCGGCGTGAAGACCCCCGCCGAGGGGCTCACGACGACTCGTTCGACGGCTCCGAGGAACTCTCCTTGCAGGTCCATGGAGACGACGATCGCGTCGGGGTCGGTCATCCGGGTTTCCCGGTTGTGAACCGCGCCGAGCTGATCGGTGTCGCCTTTCTTGTGCGCTCGTGACCAGGGTCACCGAGCGCCGAGCAGCCGGTCAGGCTCAGGGCAGCAGCGGGTCGTCGCTCGGCAGCTGCCGCCACCAGGCTCCGAGGAACGCGGCTGCGGCTCGGTAGACGGGTGCGGCTTCGGGATCGGCGCTGGCCGCGTCGAGGCAGGCGACGGTGTACTTGGCCAGGTGGGCGTCGGAGTGCGCCGCCGCGTAGGCGGCCAGCCGGGCCACGAGCGCCGGCACCGCGGCATCGGGCGCGTGCCAGGCGGCCGCCGCCGCCTGGTCGGGCGTGCCGGCCAGCGCGGCGAGGAGGGCCGCCGGGTCGAGGTCGGTCGGGCGGCTCGGGGGACCAGTGCGGGTCGAGCGCGACTGAGCCCAAGGTGGACCGGAAGCCGAGCACGTAGGTGGCGGCCACCGCCACCGCGTCGGCCGGGTCCTGGGCGTCGGGGGCGATGCCGAGCGCGGCCTGCGGCATGGTCAGGCAGTGGGTCCAGCCGTACGGGGCGTGGTCGGGGTCGTCCTGCAGCATCGACCAGGCCGCGACCCGCAGGAGCGATCGGCGGGCGGACCGAAGGCCGATCGCGCGGGTCGGGCCGTCGAGCAGCTCGGCGGCCAGACCCGACTGCTCGACCAGCGCCATCGTCGGGAAGATGAAGTTGGAGTCGAGCGGTCCCGGCGAACGGGGGCGCAGCAGCACGTCGACGAGCTCGGCTCCGGCGTCGACGTGCGTCCGGCGGGTCGGCGGCGCCCGGCGCGGTCGAGGTGCCAGGTGAGGTTCCAGTCGGGGTAGCGGGCCAGCTCACGGACGAGGCCGCGGGCCATCTCGCCGGCGGCCCGGCTGCGCGGTGCGATGCGGGGCAGCTGGAACAGGAAGATGTTGCCGTGGGCCGCGGCCGACAGCCGGGGCAGCACGACGTCGGTCAGCGCCGCGCCCAGGTCGGCCGGCGGGAGGATGTCGGCCAGCGTGGCCGCGGCCACCTCGGCGCCCTCGAGGTCGCCCCGGTCGATGGCCGACTCGAGGTCGCTCGAGCAGCGCGACGGGCGAGCGCCCGTCGGCGGCGGACGATCGGGCGTCCGTCTCGGCGCGGGACGGCGGTGTCTCCAGCGGCGGCGTAGGTGGCGCCGAGCCACAGCATCCGCCGACGGGCCAGCGTCGCGCTCGTCCGGCTCGACCAGCGTGAGCAGGGCCGATCGGGCCAGCAGCTCGAGCGGCGCGTGCAGGATGAACGAATCCGCCGGCTCGGCCTTGGGCAGGCTGATCACGCGGGCGACCGCGTCGGTCAGCTCCGCGTCGGAGAGCGTCGGCGAACGGTGCAGCTGCCGCCGGATCGCCGAGGTCGGCCGGGTCGAGTGCGGAGACGGCTCGGGCTGCGTCGATGGGCGTGGAGAGGGGCATGTCGTCACCCTAAGACCTCGACCAATGTTGAGGTCAAGGCCCTTCCCGAATCCGACGAATCGGCCCCTTCGCATCGGCCCGACGAATCGGCCCGACGAATCGGTCCGAGCATCGGCTGCCCTTCAGCGACGATTCGGTACCGATTCGTCGCCGAAGGGTCGATGGCGGAGGGTCGGGGTCGCTGCCGGACAGGGGTCGCCACGCGTCGCCAGCGGTGGCGATCCGACGAATTCGTCGCGTCGCCGACGCATCGAGCGTCTGGGGCGCCGGACCGCTCCGGTCAGCCCTCGGCGAGTCGCTGCTCGACCGCCTCGACCTTGTGGTGCAGTCCGTCGGTCGTGCCCGGTCGGTGGTCGATCTTGATCACGACGCTCACCCGGGGCGCGGACTCGCCCACCTTCATCACGCAGGCCTTGACCAGATCCATCACCTCGTCCCACTCGCCCTCGACGTTGGTGAACATGGCGTTGGTCTCGTTCGGCAGCCCGCTGTCGCGGACCAGGCGCACGGCGTCGGCCACCGATGCGCTCACCGAGTCGCCGACGCCGAGGGGGGTGATGGAGAACGCTGCGATCATCGGCCCATCGTCGCGCTCTGGCCGCGGCCGCCGGGCGGCGACCCCCGATCAGGTGCCGGGGATGAACACGCCGATGCCGTCGGGGAAGTCGAGGTCGGTGGCCATCGTCTCGCGGGGCCAGCGGTGCGTCGTCCGAGAACACGATGCGGCGCACCGTGCCGACGTGGTCGCCCGGACCGATGCCGTCGGGCCCGTTCACGATGCCGATGTCGGCGTAGTAGAGCGTCCCGTCCGGTCCCACGCCGATGCCGAGCGGCGTGCCGGTCGAGTACGGCTTCGGGCCCAGGCTCTCGCCGGCCGGCGGCCGCAGGACGGTGCGGACGAACGTGCCGTCGGCGTCGTACTCGTTGATGACGCCGTTGATCACGCTGCTCACGAACAGGTGGCCGTCGGGTGCGCCGGCGATGCCGGCGGGCGTCGACAGGTCGTTGGTGCCCGCCGGCGATGAAGAGGTCCTTGTGGAAGGCGTCGGCCTGCGGCGCTCCGGTCCCGTCCTTCTGGCCGCACCCGCCGCTCGCGTCGGGGCTGGTCGGCAGGTCCGTGTAGCGCCAGACTCCCGCGGACTGCCCGCCGAACGCCGGCGGTCGGGCCGAGGCGACGTAGACCTGGTCCTGGTCGTCGACCCAGATGCTCTGGGCGGTGGCGATGGCGATGTCGACCTTGCAGTACGGCACCTCGAACGTGTCGAACGGCGGGAACCACACGATGAGCTGCCCGTCGCCCTGCCCCTCGGCCTGGTTGCCGACGTCGGTCGTCACGATGCGCCCGTCGGACAGGAACCCGCAGCCGTAGTTCTCGGCGTTGTCCTTGCTGCCCTGGAACGTCGGGACGAGCTTGCCGACCTCCTTCGCCCCGAGCTCGCCGATGGCCTGGCCGCTCAGCTGGAAGATGCCCCAGCCCTGCGTGCGCCCGGTCGTCTGGCCGGCGTCCTCACCGGCGACGAAGCGGTCCGAGCCGTCGGGGAAGAAGCAGATCTGGGCGTTGATGTCGAGGCCGTTCGGGTCGTCGGCGATGGTCGTGATCACCCGCTGGTGGGTGAACGGCGGCTGGGAGGCGTAGGCGTCGAGGTTGTTGCCCTGCCCGTTGAACACGATCGGCGAGGCCGCCGGGGCGGTCGTGCCGGTGGACGCGCCCGACGTCCGAGCTCTTGGACGAGCTGCAGGCGACCAGCAGCAGCGGCGGCGGCGATCACAGGGCGGGGACGAGGCGAGGGTGGCGCACGGGGCGATCTCCAGGTCGGGGTCGGGTCGGAGGGTCGGGTCAGGGTGCAGGGGTGAGGGGCGGGGTGAACGAGGTGGTGGCGAGCAGGCGGGCGCGGGCCGTCCGAGACGGTCGGGCACCGACGTCGGGGCCCTCGCAGGGCGATGAGCGAGATGCGGTTGTAGGGCGTGAGCCGGGGCAGCGAGTCGGCCGTGCACGACCCCGACGCGTCGAGGATGCACAGCACGCCGCCGACCGGGTTGTCGTCGCTCTCGGAGATGAACAGGCCGAACACCGTGGCCCCCGCCGTCGGCCGCCGGGCTGCCCGGCCTGCAGCCACTGGCTCGGCTGCCCGAGGCCCGACGCGTGGATGGTCACCCGGAACGGGTCGGTCGTGATCTCGAGCTCGGCCTGGGGCTGCAGGCCGGCCGGGGGAGGACGCAGCGTGATGCCCGCGGTGAACAGGTCGCACGGGCTGCCGACGCAGGTCTGCGTCGTCGGCTCGAGGGCCAGGCCCGCTGGCTCGGGTCTCGGTCGTCGAGGTGTCGGCCGGGACCGGTGGTCGCCCCGCCGCCCGGAGCCGGCCAGGTCGAAGCGGTAGACGCCGCTGTTCTCGCTCTTGACCGTCGCCGCCCGGCTCGCGGATGCCGGCCACCGCGTAGAGGCTGTCGCCGACCACCACCGGTCCGCCGGCCACGACGCCCTTCATCTCGTGGGACCAGAGCACCTCGCCGGTGTCGAGCGAGAAGGCCCGCAGGGTGAAGTCGTTGCCGCCGCTGAACAGCACGCCGTCGACGATGAGCGACGGCGCGTAGGTGGCCTGCACCGCGCGAGGACTGCCACCGGATCGAGCCGTCCGCCGCGTCGATGGCGTGCAGGTAGGGCGCAGGGCCGACGGCGGTGCCCCCGGCGACCGTGCCGTCGGCGTAGGCGGTCGGCGCGATGAACCCGCCGGTCGAGAAGTTCGAGCCCTTCTCGTCGAGGCCCGGTCCGGTGGCCACCGCCTTCCAGACCAGCTCGCCGGAGTCGCGATCGACCGCGTAGTAGGTGCCGTCCTTGTTGCCGAGCCCGACGAGGTCGTGGCCGTCGACCGAGAACAGGTTCGGCGCGCCGGCGAAGTCGAGGTCGTCGTTGTTGGGCGGGTGCGGCTGGTAGGACCAGCGGGGCTTCCCGTCGCTCAGGCCGACCGCGATGATCGCCTCGGTGTAGGGACCCCAGCCGTCGGGCGACGCCGGGCAGTTCGCGGTGCCGATGAACGCCAGGCCCCGGTCCCGGTCGACGCTGGGGGACGACCACACGTCGCCGCAGCCCTTGGGCTCGCCGCCCTGCTCGGCATCGAACTGCCAGAGCTGGCGACCGGTCGCGGCGTCGAGCGCCACGAGCCCGGCGCGGTGACCCGGCTGGTTGTGCACGTCGATGCCGAAGAGGACCTTGCCGTCGACGACCGCGGGGGAGGACTCGATCTCGGTGGCGTCGCCGGCGTCGGCGGTGCCGACCTGGAACGACCAGCGCGGCTCGCCGGTGTCGGCCCGCAGCGCGTGCAGCGTCCGGCCGCTGCCGAAGAAGACGGTGTCGACGCCGCCGACCGACTCGACCGCGGCGGTCGAGACGATCTGGCCGGAGTACACCTCCGGGTCGGTGTCGGCCTGGAACGTCCAGCGAGGTCGGCCGGTCGCCGTGTCGAGCGCGTAGAAGGTGCCCGACCAGTCGCCGACGTACGCGGTGTCGCCCACGACGGTCGGGCTGGCGGTGACCACGTCGTCGGTGTTGAAGAACCACGTCTGCTGCAGGTCGCCGACGGTGGCCTTCGAGATGGCGCTCTCGCACGGCGCCGCGAACGTCCGGCTCAGGCTCTGGCCCCACATCGGCCAGTCGCAGGCGTCGACGGCGCTGCCGGTCGACGCCGCGCTGCCGGCCCGGGGCGGATCGCTCCCGCACGCGGCCGGCCAGCAGCAGGACGACCAGGCCGAGCGCGATCGCCACGTCGCGGCGCGTCGCTCGTCGGTTCGGCGTGCGCCGTCCAACCACCAGTCGCTTCCCCCCGGATGCGCCCGACGCACCTGCGCCGGATCTGACGTTCGTGTCACCTTAGGGCACGGTGCGTCCGACCGCGGCGTCGGCCGTGAGCGCGAAGGCCGCCTGCTGGTCGTCGACCACGACGGCCACGTCGCCGAACGGGCCGGCGATCGTGCTCACCCGTCGTCCACCGAGCTGCTCGGCTCGCCCGACCGCGGCGTCGACGTCGTCGACCGCGAAGCTGACCAGCCACAGCGATCGGCGGGGCGCATCCCACCCAGGGGCGGGCGGGCCGGCGTCGGCCACCACGTCGCCGTCGAGGAGCCAGGCCACCGCAGCCGGGTCGCCTGAGGGATCGTCGGCGCTGGACATCGACCGATCGACCGCTGTCGACGTGGCCACGCTGCTCGTCGTGCTGCTCGAGGGCGCCCGCGTGCTCTGCCGGGCCTCGGGCTCGCTCGACCCGTTCGACCGCGCGGCCCGCGTCGCCCGCGCCGGCGCGATCGCGACGCTGGCGGGCTCGTCACCGACCGTGTGACGGCTGACCCCGAACCGGTGAGCGAGCCGACGACGTAGTCAGTGCCGACCCCGCCTCGACGAGGCAGGGCGACGCGGGGGAGTCGCGACCGATCGGATCGGCGCGACCTCGCCGATCCATCCCTCATGCACGACCTCACCAAGGAGCTTCATCACATGGTCCTCTCGACCACCAACCCGGCCATCACCCACGTCGCGGTGACCGTCACGGATCTCGCGGAGAGCGAGGCCTGGTACTCGATGGTGTTCGGCGTCGAGCCGATCCTCGACGAGGACACCGGTCCCTTCCGTCACATCGTGTTCCCGCTCGGGGCCACGCTGCTCGGGCTGCACGGCTTCCCCGACCTCGTGTCCAAGGACGACTTCGAAGAGCGCCGCCCGGGCCTCGACCACATCGCCTTCGGCTGCGCGGACCGCGACGAGCTCGCGGCCTGGGCGATGCGGCTCGACGAGCTGGGTGTGGCGCACGGCGGCATCGTCGACGCGGGCTACGGCTCGGGGCTGTCGTTCCGCGACCCCGACAACATCGCCCTCGAGCTCTTCTGCCCCCCGGCCTGACCGCGCCTGTCCACCGGGCCGGGAGGGCACAGAGCCCCCCGGGCAACGCGACCTTGCGGGGCGCCGCGCGTCAACGGCGACGCCTGCCCCGCAAGGTCGGACCGCCTTGGGGCCTGGTCCGAAAACGACGAAGCCGCCGGCACGGAGGCCGGCGGCTCGACGAAATCCTTGCGGAACGTTCAGATCACGCGAACGTTCTGGGCTTCCTCGCCCTTGCGGCCCGGAGCGACGTCGAACTCGACGCGCTGGCCCTCGTCGAGGGTCTTGTAGCCGGTGGCCTGGATGTTGGAGTAGTGGACGAACACGTCGTCGCCCTCTTCACGGGAGATGAAGCCGAAGCCCTTCTCGGAGTTGAAGAACTTCACGGTGCCTGTAGTCAACGAATCTTCTCTTCTACTTGAGCGCGTGGTCCGAGTGACCGTTGCGCAGGCGGAAGGGTACCGGAATCCGGGGCCCGAAACCCCACACGGGCCGAGACCGGCCCGGAAGTAGGGTCCGCCGGATGACCGACGACGAGCGTCCCGAACCCGGTCCGATCGCCGACATCGCCCGCGTGGCGGACGCCCACGCCCGCTTCGACGAGGTGATCACGGGCCTCACCGACGACGAGGCCCGGGCCCCGAGCCGGCTGCCCGGTTGGAGCATCGGCCACCTGCTGACCCACGTGGCCCGCAACGCCGACAGCCACCTGCTGCGCACCCGCGGCGCCCTGGCCGGCGAGGTGGTCGACCAGTACCCGGGCGGCGCGGCCGAGCGATCAGGCGCCATCGACGCCGGCGCCGACCGCTCCGGCCGCCGAGCTGGTCGCCGACGTCGCCGCCGACGTCCGCCGCCGTCGACGCGGCCTGGTCCGACGTGCCGCCCGACCGCGTGGCCGAACCGCACCCGCGACCTCTCCGGGTCGCGAGCGGCCGCTGTCCGAGCTGCCCGGGTCGGCGGTGGCTCGAGGTCGAGATCCACCTCATCGACATCGGCCGTCCCGGCGATCCGACCCACCGTGACTGGTCCGACGACTTCGTGTCCGTGTGGCTGCCCCACCAGCGCGCGGGCCTCGCCTCGCGCCTGCCGACCGGGTGCGACGCGCCCCCGCGCCCGGGACGCTCGACGAGCGGGACGAGCTGGCCTGGCTCTTCGGCCGCCTCGATCGTCCCGACCTGCCGACCCTCGGCCACTGGTGACCGGGTGACGCCGGATCCGGCCGTCGCCGAGTCCGCGGGGGACCGCGACCGGCTCGACGCCCAGCTCGCATTCGTCCTCGAGATGGATCGGCTCAAGCAGGTCGAGCGGCGCGGCACCCTGGCGGACGGATCGCGGCGGGAGCGGACGGCGGAGCACTCCTGGCACCTCAGCCTCATGGCCATGGTGCTGGCCGAGCACGCGGCCGAGCCGATCGACGTGCGGCGCGTGCTGGAGCTGGTCATCGTGCACGACATCGTCGAGATCGACGCCGGGGACACGTTCGTCTACGACGAGGTGGGCCAGGAGGACAAGGCGGAGCGCGAGCAGGCGGCGGCCGCCCGGCTGTTCGGCCTGCTGCCCGACGACCAGGCCGCGCGCTTCCGAGCCCTGTGGGACGAGTTCGAGGCGCGGGAGACGATCGAGGCGCGCTTCGCGGCGGCGCTCGACCGACTGTCGCCGCTGATGCTCAACCACGCGGCCGAGGGCGCGGTCTGGCGCGAGCACGGCATCACCGCCGACCGGGTGCGGGCCCGCAACGAGCACATCGCCGTCGGTTCCCCGGATCTCTGGCAGCGCGGCTCACCGGTTGATCGACGACGCGGTCGCGGCCGGCCACCTCGAGGATCCGTCCTCGGCCGACGGTCCCGGCCCCGTGGGCTGACAGCTCGACGCGAGTTGAGGAAGACTCGCCGCCATGACTGTCGTGCACCGCGTCCTCCCGCCCTCCCCGGTCCGATCGCTCGACGAGCACCTCCAGCGACGAGGGGGCCGCGGCATCGACGTGGCCCTGTCCGTCGAGCCCGAGGCCATCATCGACGAGCTCGAGGCGTCCGGCCTGCGCGGCCGCGGCGGCGCCGGGTTCCCGACCCACATCAAGTGGCGCACGGTCCGCGAGAACGCGTCGGGCCTCGAGGGCGACCACCGTCGTCGTCAACGGGGCCGAGGGCGAGCCGGGCACGTTCAAGGACCGCACGATCCTGTCGCTCGATCCCTACGAGGTGATCGAGGGCGCCCTCATCGCCGCTCGGGCCGTCGGCGCCGACCGCATCGTGTTCGGGCTCAAGCGCTCGTTCGGTCCCGGTGGTCACCCGGGTGCGCGACGCCATCGCCGAGGTGCAGGCCGCCGGGCTGGGGCGAGGGCGTCGAGATCGTGGTCTTCGAGGGCCCCGACGAGTACCTCTACGGCGAGGAGACCGCGCTGCTCGAGACCATCGACGGGCGCTACCCCTTCCCCCGCATCGCGCCGCCGTTCCGCCGCGGCGTCGACGAGGTCGTCGAGCAGGCCGCCGACCTCGGGTCCGGCAGCGGCCAGTCGAGCCACGTCGAGATGGCCGGGCCGGGCTCCGAAGCGGTCGCGCCGCCGGCCCTGGTCGACAACGTCGAGACGCTGGCCAACGTGCCCGGCATCATCGCCCGGGGCGGCTCGTGGTTCCGCACCGAGGGCACCGACCAGTCGCCCGGCACGATCGTGTGCACCGTCACCGGGCGGGTGCAGCACAGCGGCGTCGCCGAGTTCATCATGGGCACCCCGCTGCGCGAGGTGATCGAGGAGATCGGCGGCGGCATGCAGGCCGGCCGGTCGATCACCGCGGTCATGGGCGGCGTGACCAACGCGCTCATCACGCCCGACCAGCTCGACACCCCGCTCACCTACGAGGACATGGCGGCCATCGGCAGCGGGCTCGGCTCGGCCAGCTTCATCGTCTACGACGACGATGACGACCTGGTGGCCGTCGTGGCCGGGGCCTCCCGCTTCCTCGCGGTCGAGTCGTGCGGCCAGTGCACGCCGTGCAAGCAGGGAGGGCTCGTGCTGGCCGACCTGCTCGGCAAGCTCAGCCGGTCGACCGCCGACGAGCGCGACCTGATCCAGATCCGCGAGCGGGTCGCCACCGTGGCCGACGGCGCCCGCTGCTTCCTGGCCTCGCAGCAGGAGGTCGTCGTCGGCAGCCTGCTCGAGCGGTTCGGCGACCTCGTCGACGGCCACCTCGACCGCAGCATCCCGGGCGTCGAGCCCGCGCTCGTGGCCGAGCTGCGGACGATCGACGACGGCACGCCGATCCTCGACGAGCGCCACCGCGACAAGCAGCCCGACTGGACCTACGGCGACGGCTACACCGGCCAGTCGCCCGGCCGATCGGCTCGACGAGCACCGGGCGCCGCAGGCTCTCGACGGGCTGACCCCGCGCTACCTTGACGCCATGAGCGACACCGACGACCTCAACCCGGAGAACCCCGAGGCCGAGGGCCTCACCACGCCCGAGCTCTCCGAGGAGGAGATCGAGGGCGATCGCCTGCTGGCCAACGAGGCCCGCAGCCGGTTGCGGGCCGACGGGTTCACCGATCCGGAGATCGACCGGTGGGTGAAGACCTACTACACGCAGGCCGAGGGCGGGGTCGACCAGGGCGACGTCGAGGGGCTCATCGCCTTCATCAAGGAGCAGCAGGCGTCGGGCCCGACCGGCTCATGACCGGGTCGACCTCGGCCGCCGAGATCATCGACGGGTGGCGGGCGCTCGGCCACGTGCAGCGGGTCGGTGACGACGACGTCTTCGTCATCGACGTGGCCTCGACTGCAGCGGCGACGACGGCGCCGCCGCTGCTCGTCATCCACGGCTTCCCCACGTCGTCGGTCGACTTCAGCGAGGTGCTGCCGGCGCTGCGGGCCGAGCGGCGCGTCGTGCTGCTCGACCTCCCCGGCTACGGCCTGTCGGCCAAGCCCGACCGCGCCTACTCGCTGTACGGCCAGGCCGACGTGGTCGAGGCGGTGCTGGCCGAGCTGGGCATCGCCGAGGTCGACCTGCTGACCCACGACATGGGCGACTCGGTCGGCGGCGAGCTGCTGGCCCGCAGCATCGACGGCACGCTCGGCTTCGGGGTCCGTCGACGGGTGCTGAGCAACGGCAGCATCTACCTCGGCATGGCCCACCTGACCGCCGGCCAGCAGCTGCTGTCGTCGCTGCCCGACGAGAAGCTGCCCGAGGGCGTCGGTGCCGACGTCGACGGGCTCGTCCGGGCGCTGGTCGACACCATGGCCCCCGAGGGATCGCCGGCGTCGTCGCCCGACCCCGAGCACGTGCGGGCCGAGGCGGAGCTGATCGCGCTCGGAGGGCGGCAACCGGTTGCTGCCCCGGGTGATCCGCTACCTCGACGAGCGCCGCCAGTTCGAGCACCGCTTCACCGGCGCGATCGAGTCGCACCCCGCGCCGCTGACGATCGTGTGGGGCGACCTCGACCCGATCGCGATCTGGGAGATGACCGACCAGCTGGTCGAGCGCCGTCCCGATGCCGCCCGCACCCGGCTCGAGGGCGTCGGCCACTACCCGATGGTCGAGGCTCCCGAGGCGTTCGCCGCGGCGGTGCTCGCCGGGCTCTGAGCGCGGCGTCGGCCCGACAGCACGAGCGCCGCGCCGACCACGATCAGGCCGATGGCGAGCACGACGAACCACACCGCGATCGCGCCGCCCGTCCGGGGAAGGAGTCCGGCCGCTCCGGCGTCGGCGGGCGCCACGGCGTGCGGGGGGATCTCGACCACGATGCGCTGTCCCGCGTCGGCCGCGGACGCGAAGGTCCACGTCATGGGGGCAAGGTACCGGCACGAGCTCGTGCGATCGGCCCGCATCTGTGCCCGGCGACGATGCTTCGCCCGGCGGTCACCCGCTGTTCGGGAGGAGTTCATCGATCGCCCCTGGATCGACCGCGACCGCGGCTGCGACGCTGCGTCCAGCCGGCGTCGCGAGGGCGCCGGCTCCGCTCCGGCCCCGTCGGTCGGAGCGTGCTCCGACCTGAGGTGGACCGATGACGACCGACCTGTACGACTGCATCGTCAGCGACGAGACGCTGGCCGAGCACCTGAGCACGCTGCTGGCCCGACCGGAGTGGCACGCCCGTGCCGCCTGTCGGGGGATGGGGACGGCGCTGTTCGTGCCGACCCAGGGCGTCAAGTCCCGCGGGGGCAAGAGCATCTGCCTGACGTGCCACGTGCGCCCCGAGTGCCTGGCGTTCGGTCAGGACGGCAACGAGGTCGGCACCTGGGGAGGGCTCAGCTCTCGCGAGCGCACGGGATCGGGATCGCACGCCGCTTGAGGCGCGGGGATCGGTCCGTCCGGTCGGCTACGAGCCGCGGACCTGGTCCGCGCAGCGGTCGACGCGGTCGGCGATGGCCTTGGCGTAGGCCACCGCGCCGGTCGGGCGAGCCAACCGGCCGCGGCCGCTGAAGTGCTCCAGGTCCCAGGCGAACCACTCCCGACCGTGCGAGCGGGAGATGTCGGACCAGGCCACCACCTCGGTGCGCGGGCGGCTCGCCGCGACCTCGCGCAGCGCGGCGTTCGTCTTCGGCGCGTAGCCCGGAGCGAACCAGCCGTTGGCGACGTCGCGGGCATCGACGAGCACGACGCACCGGTCGCCGAGCCGGCCCAGCGTCGACCGCAGCTGCTGCTGGTACGCGTCCAGCGCCACCGCGTCGCCGAGCTCGATGGCAAGCGCCGAGTTGCCGAGGTTGTCGTTGGCCGCGGTGGCCACCACCACGATGTCGATGTTCGGGTCCGCGGCGGCCGCCAGGACCTGCGCGCTGGATCCACGGCGTGCTCATGGCCCGACCGCGGCTGCCGCGGACCTCGACCTCGTAGCCACGCGCCTCGAGCTCGTCGCGCTGCTCGTCGGTCGACTCGGAGATCAGCGAGTCGCCGATCACCGCCACCCGGATCGGTCGCCGGGCAGGCCGGCGGCCACCAGCTCGGTCTCGGTCGGACGCGGTCCGACCTCGAACGGGCCGACCAGCAGCAGCAGTCGCCGCGGCCACCAGCACGGCTCCGCCTCTCACGACGAAGTGCCGGAGTCGGGCGCGCCGACGGGTTCCGCCGGTGCGCTGGTCTCGCTCGCCCATGCCCACGACGTTTGACGTCGCCGCCGGCCGATCGGTTCCATCGGATCGCGGTTGACGTCGCGGCCGGGCCCTGGCCGCGCCGGGATCTGACAGGCTGAGCCCATGGAACTCTCCTGCGGCTTCGCCCCTTCCACCCAGGCCCCCGACCTCGTGGTCGCGGCCGAGCAGGCCGGCTACGCCCGGGCCTGGATGTACGACTCGCCGGCCCTCTACCCGGACGTGTGGGTGTCGCTGTCACGGGCGGCCGATCGCACGTCGACCATCGGCCTCGGCCCCGGCGTGCTGGTGCCCAGCCTGCGCCACGTGATGGTCACCGCGGCGGCCACCGTCGGCCTGGTCGACCTGGCGCCGGGCCGGGTGGCGCTCGGCATCGGCACCGGGTTCACCGGCCGCAACGTGCTGGGCCAGCGCGCCCTGCGGTGGGCCGAGGTGGTCGACTACGTCGAGGCGCTGCGTGGGCTGCTGGCCGGCAAGGCGGTCCCGTGGGACGGCGCCCAGATCCAGCTCATCCATCCCGACGGGTTCTCGGCGTCGCGCCCGGTCGACGTGCCGATCGTGGTCTCGGCCATGGGCCCCAAGGGCGTCGAGATCGCCCATCGCATCGGCGACGGCGTGTTCTCGGTCGGTCAGCCGCAGTCGGGCTTCGACTGGTCGGCCGTGCTGGTCTACGGCACCGTCCTCGACGACGGCGAGGACGCCGGTGGCGATCGGGCGGTGGCCGCGGCCGGTCCCGGCGCCGCCGTGATGTACCACGCCCTGTGGGAGATGGGGATGCCCGAGGCGCTGCCCGGCGGGCCAGGAGTGGCGTGAGCGCATCGACGCCTTCCCCGAGCGACGAGCGCCACCTGCGGGTGCACGAGCAGCACCTCGTCGGCGTCAACGAGTGGGACCGTCCGGTGGTCGACGCCGAGACGATCACCGCCCTCACCCTCACCGGCACCGCGGCCGAGCTGGCCCCGCGGATCGAGGAGCTGGCGGCCCAGGGCGCCACCGAGGTCGTGTTCCACCCGGGTGGCGACGACCCGGCCCGAGAGCTCGAGCGCTTCGCCGCGGTCGTGCGCTCGACGGTCGGCTGACCGCTGCCCCCGACCGGTCGATCCCGTCCGGGCGCCGTCCTCGGCATCGTCGGCCCGGTCGCGTTCGTGGCGCGTGGATCGGCTGCGGGCTGGCCACCGACGGCTACAGCGCGGTGAGCGACGCCATCTCCGAGCTGGCCGCGGTCGGCGCGTCGACCCGGTGGATCATGACCGCTCGGGTTCGTCGTGTTCGGCATGGCGGTGCCGCTCTACGGCTGGCTCGGGCTGCGGGCGGCGCTGCCGGGCCGGGCATGGATCGCGCTGGTCGTGACCGGGGCTGGCGACCCTCGGCGTGGCTGCGGTGCCGTTGGGTCGGGGCACCGACGGCCTGCACGGCGCGTTCGCCACCCTCGGCTACGTGAGCCTGGCCCTCGCGCCGGCGCTGGGCTCGGTCGAGCTGCGGCGCCACGGTCGCACGGCGGCCGCGACCTGGTCGCTGGTGGCGGCGTCGGTGCGGCGGTCTGCCTGCTGGCCACGTTGCCCGGCCCCGCGCACGGGCTGTTCCAGCGGCTCGGCCTGGCCTTCGGCGACGCCTGGATCGTCGCCACCGCCGTCGTGCTGCTGCGCGCCGGCCGCCTGCATCGAGCGGCCGACCCGCTGAGGACCGATCCGGCGGGACCGACCCGGCGTAGATCGGCGCCGGAAGCCGACCTGGATCTTCGCAAGATCGGGGGCGGGTGTGGGGGAGTCCGGGGGTCAGGAGCGGCGGTCGGCGAGGAACCAGGCCGCGCCGGCCGGAGACGCCGGCGGCGGTGAGCACCGCCGGCCACGCGCCGATCTTCTTGGCCAGCGGGTGCGAGGCGCCGAAGCCGAGCAGGTAGGTGCCGAGCAGGACACCGGCGGTGGCCGGCCCGCTCGAACGGGCCCACGACCGGGTCGGCCCACACGCCGCCGGCGGCCAGCACGGCGCCGCCGAGCGGGCGGATGCCGGTCTCGCGGGCGACCAGGTAGCCGGCCACGAGCGAGCCGGCGACGACGGGAGCGGTGGGGATGCGAGCCATCGCCGGACCCTACCGAGCGGGCCCGTCGTCGGGCGAGTCCGCTACCGGGCGAGGTGGGTGTCGAACCAGGCGAGGGTGCGGGACCAGCCGTCGCGGGCGGCGGCCTCGTTGTAGGAGGCCGCGGACGTCGCAGTGGAAGCCGTGGTCGGCGTCGGCGTAGCGGACGATCTCGGTGTCGACCGGCAGCGGGTCGAGCGCGGCGCGCAGCTGCTCGACGTCGTCGATCGGGATGCCGCCGTCGAGGTCGCCGAACAGGCCGAGCCACGGCACGGTCAGCGTCGGCAGCTCGTCGACGAGCGGACGGGAACTGGGGGAAGCGGGCGGTGACGATGCCGCCGCCGTAGAAGCCGACCCCGGCGCCGAGCGGCCGACGCAGCGAGACCAGCATGCTGATGCGGCCGCCGAGGCAGAACCCGACGATGCCGATCCGGTCGTCGGTCCACCCAGCGGCGTGGAGGTGGGCGAGGGCCGCGTCGACGTCGCGGAGCAGCGCGTCGTCGCCGTCGAGCCCCTCGAACAGCGGCAGCACCTGGCGAAGTCGTCGTAGGGCGCGGTGCCGCCGCCGGCCCGGTGGAACAGGTCGGGCGCGACGGCGTGGTAGCCGGCGTCGGCGAAGCGGCGGGTGACGTCCTCGATGTGCTCGTTGACGCCGAACGCCTCCTGGATCACGACGACCGCGCCACGGGCCGCGCCGCCGGGACCGGGCTCGCCGTCGGGCCGGGCCTCGTAGAGCCGCATCGGGCCGTCGGGGTGGTCGAGGGTGAGGTTCTGGGTCTCCACGGCGGGAGCCTAGGAGGACGGCAGCCGAGAAGTCCGGCTGCGGGATCGAACCCGGGGGCCGGCGCCAGCTCTTCATGCGGGCCCAGACGATCCACGACGACGCCGCCGACCGGGATCTCGAGCAGGAAGATGAACCCGGTGAACAGCAGCACGCCGGCGGTGCAGATGGCCGGGTCGCCGCCGAACGCGACGAGCGAGGCCACGGCTCCGGTGTCGGCGAAGCCCACGCCGCTCGGGGTGATCGGGATGGTCGACAGCAGGCGGCCGAACGCGAACCCGGCGAACACCTCGACCGTGCTGAGCGTGGTCTCGCCGAGGAAGCGCAGGCACAGCAGCTGCAGGGCGAACTGGAGCAGCGAGTAGCTGAGCATCCAGAAGGTGATGCGGGGCCAGCGGCGGGAGATCAGCCCGCTGCTGCGGTGGCGGAAGTCGAGCACGGCCTGCTCGATGCCCGTGCGATCGGGGCGGCGGGCGGTGCGGAGACCCCAGCTGGCCACGCGCTGGGCGAGGCGGCCGACCGCCGGCGGCCAGCTGCTCGCTGCGCATGACCAGCGTGAGCACGACCACCGACGCGGCCAGCGCGACGAAGCCGACGGCGGCGGCGATGACCAGGCCGCTGGTCGCCTCGCCCGCGAACACCAGCAGGACGAGGGCGATCACCGGCAGGCCCAGCTTGAGGAAGACGTTCCACACGCCCGAGACCAGGATGGCGAGCGTGATGGCCGGTGCGCCGAAGCCCCAGGACCGGTTGATCCCGTAGGTCGCGCCCGACGCCGACCGCGCCGCCGAACGGCACCACGTTGGACACCGCGCTCGTGGCGGTGTTGAGCACGACGCCCTGCACGCGGCGCAGCCCCGGCAGCACGGCGGTGAGCACGCCGGCGTAGGCGGCGATGCCGATGGCCCACACGACGCCGAGCGTGCCGATCTCGGCCGAGGTCAGGCGGTCGAGCTCGTGGGCGACGTCGTGGTAGGTCGAGCCGGTGACCTTGGGCAGCACGAGGGCGAACATGACGACGAGCGCCGCCACCGAGACCAGCCCCTCGAGCGCCCGGCGCCCGGCGCGACTTGCGGTGCAGCTCGGCGCTGACGCCGGCCATCGGGTCGGTCGACGGTCGTCCGCGGGCTCGGCGGGTCGGGTCGGGGCGTCGCGCCGTCGGTCGGGTCGTCGGCCACGAGCGGCTCAGGACGGCCGGGGCTCGAAGATGTCGGTGGCGGCGATGCCCGGAGGACGGGCCCGGTCGACGAAGAACTCGGTGCCGAAGGCCAGCTCGAAGTAGTCGGGCGGCAGCGAGAGGAACGACTCGAAGCTGCGGGTCGACCCGGGGTCGGCGCCGGTGGCCTGGCTGGCGTGGGCCTCCATCGACGCCCGCTTGGCTGCGAGGTGGGGCCGGACGTCGACGGCGTGGGTCAGCTCGTCGGCCGGGGTGTACCAGGCGTCGAAGGAGCTCGGGCGTGAACTCCGGCGGCAGCTCGAACGCCGAGGGAGCCGGCCAGGTCGGCCCCCATGCGGATCAGGTCGCGGTTGATGGTGGCCTCGAGCACGATCGGCGTGCCGGCCAGCTCGCCGGCCCGCCGGCCGACCCGGTGCACCTGCACGTGATCGGGGTGGCCGTAGCCGCCGTTGGGGTCGTAGGTGGTGAGCACGTCGGCGTGCTCCTCCTTCAGGATCTCGGCCAGCTGCGCGGCCGCCGCCTCGACGTCGGCGTGGGCGAACGGTTGGGCCGGGCCGGACTCCTCCGGATCGGTCCGATCGCCGGGCTCGGCTCGGCCTCCGGCCCGGTCGGCGTCCGGCTCGGAGGTCGGGTCGCCGCTGCCCGAGTCGGCGTAGCCGAGCCACTCGAGGCGGCGGACCCCGAGCTCGAGGGCGGAGCGGGCCAGCTCGTGCCAGCGGCGGTCGGCCAGCGTCTCGCCGTCGCCCAGGAAGTCGCCGGCCACCTGGCCGACCTCGCCGCGGGTGGCCACCACCAGCACCACCCGGTGGCCGTCGGCGGCGGCCGCGGCCATGACGCCCGCGGTCAGCAGCGCCTCGTCGTCGGGGTGCGCGTGGAAGCACACGAGCGTCTGGGCCATGGCTGCAATCTTGCCCCAGCGGTCGGCGGGGCCCGGCCATCGCGGCGGTGGCGGCGCGAGCCGGCCGGATGTGGCCGAACGTGGGCGGACGTCGCGGACATGGTCGGCGCCGGGGCCGGGTAGGTACCGACGGTTCGGCCGACCGGCCGGCACCATCGCACGAGGAGCACCTCCCATGGACATCGTTCGCAACGACGACGGCACCCTGGTCGTCCCGGTGGCGCCCGAACGGGTCGCGCCGGACGAGACCGGCGCGGACGAGGCGCGTCGACGGCGACGAGCGACCGGCTCCGGCAGCGCGTCCGACCCGCGTGCTGCACCCGGGCGAGGGCGGCTACGACGAGGCGCTGGCCGAGTGGGATCTGCAGCAGAACCCCGATCGGGCCCCGGCGGTCTCCACCGCGTCGGGCCGCGAGCAGGCCATGGCGGTCGTGCACGCGGTGGCCGTCGTCGCCCGACCACGAGGTCGCGCCGGCGGTCGACGGCGCTCGACGATCCCGAGGCCAGCGGCGAGGCGCTGCGCCACGTGCTGGTCGGCGGGGTGCACTCGGTCGAGGACTTCGCCGCCGAGGTCGCCGAGGCCGAGGGCGGCGAGCCGCTCCCGGCGCACCAGGCGACCAAGATCATCGGCGAGGTGCTGGCCGAGCTCGACTGACGCGTGCCGTGTCGCCGGCAAAGATGTCTTGACAGATATATAACTGAGACGGCATGCTTCGGGCATGACCTTGGCGTTCGACGTGCTGGCCGAACCGAACCGGCGGCGCATCCTCGATGTGCTGCGCGACGGCGAGCGGCCGGTCGGCGCGCTCGTCGACGAGCTGACCATCAGCCAGCCTGCGGTGTCGAAGCACCTGCGGGTGCTGCGCGAGGCCGGGCTGGTGCAGTCGCGATCGGAGGGGCAGCGACGCCTCTACCGGGTGCGCACCGAGCCGCTGCGCGAGATCGACGAGTGGCTCGAGCCCTACCGGGTGATCTGGGCCTCGCACCTCGACGCCCTCGAGCGCCACCTCGACACCATGCCCGACTGATCGTCCACCTGCCCGACCCCCATTCGAGGAGCTGACCCATGACCGATGCCACCACCGACGACGAGCTCGGCACCCTCGACCAGCGCGACGGCCGCTGGACGCTGACCTTCGTGCGCCGCACACCCCATCCCGTCGAGAAGGTGTGGCGGGCGATCACCGAACCCGAGCACCTGGCCGTCTGGTTCCCGACCACGATCGACGGGGAGCGGTCGGCCGGCGCGCCGCTGTCGTTCTCGTTCCCCTCGCCGAGGCGCCGCCGATGGAGGGCGAGGTGCTGGCGTTCGATCCGTTCGAGCGGTTCGAGTTCCGCTGGGGCGACGAGATCGTGGCCATCGAGCTCACGCCGATCGACGACGGGGGCTGCGAGCTGCGGCTCGTCAACCGCTTCGACGAGGTCGGCAAGGCGGCGCGGGACGCGGCCGGCTGGCACGCCTGCATCGATCGGCTCACCTGCGACCTCGACGACGCCGAGTGGCCGTGGGGACCCGACGGCCGGTGGAAGGCGCTGCACCTGGTGTACGTCGAGCGGCTCGGCGCCGAGGCCTCGGTCATCGGCCCGCCCGACTGGCACCCCGCCTCGGCCTGACGCAATCGACCGACGAGCGAGACCTGCGATTCGCGACGAATCAGTCGTGACGAACCGGTCCGACCTCGCCCGAACGGTCGACGATGGCTCGGAGCCTGCGTCAGTCGTGCCCTTCAGCGACGATTCGGTACCGATTCGTCGCCGAAGGGTCGCTGGCGGAGGGTGGGGGTGGCTGTGGTCGAGGCGGGGTCACGTGCCGCCAGCGATCGCGACGCGACGAATTCGTCGCGGTCCGGAAATCGATGCACCCGCCGACCACCGAGCGACCACCGGCGGTGACCGGAGCCAACACCCCCCAGACCCCTGGTAGGGGTGGCGGTGGGGTGAGGCGCTAGCGTGGGCGGCTGATTCCGGCCGGGCGAGACCGGCGCGGGCGAGCCTGCGAGAGCACAGGGGGAGGGTCGGCATGGCGTTCAGCGAACCGACCTCGCACCGACCCGCAGGCCGAGCCGGCCACGATGCCGATCCCGACCCGGCGTCGACCGACCGCCCGCTGAAGATCGGCCTCGTCTCCGACTGCTACGTCCCGCGGCTCGGCGGCATCGAGATGCAGGTGCACGACCTGGCCCGCAACCTCCAGCTCGCCGGCCACGACGTCGTCGTGATCACGCCGACGCCGGGCCCCGACCTCGTCGACGGCGTCCGGGTGCACCGCATGGACGTGCCGCTGCTGCCGTTCGACATCCCGTTCACTCCGGCCACGTTCCGCCTGGTCAGCGAGCTGCTGCGCCCGCGAGCAGGTCGACGTCGCCCACTTCGCCGGCGGCATCGCCTCGCCGCTGGCCTTCATCGGCGCGGCCAACGCCCAGGCCGCCGGCATCCCGACGCGTCATCACCACGCACTGCCTCTGGAGCTACGCCACCCCGGTGTTCAACCTGCTCGACAAGGGCTTCCACTGGGCCGACTGGCCGGTCGTGCTCTCGTCGGTGAGCGACGTCGCCGCCGCGCCGATCCGCAAGATCGCCGGGCCCGGCGTCGCCGTCGAGGTGCTGCCCAACGGCATCGACAACGACGCCTGGCGGGTCACGCCCGTGCCCGCGCGACCTCGACCACGTCACCATGGTCTCGGTCATGCGGCTGGCGCCGCGCAAGCGCCCGCTGCACCTGCTGAAGATGATCCGCCAGGTCCGCGAGCAGCTCCCCGCCGGGCGCACGATCGAGCTGGTGATCATCGGCGAGGGCCCCGAGCGGGCGTCGCTCGAGAAGTACATGGCCCGCCACGGCCTGGGCGGCGTCGTCCGAGCTGGTCGGCCGGCTCACCCGCGACGAGATCCGCGAGCAGTTCTCCCGGGCCGACGTCTTCGTGGCGCCGGCCAACCTCGAGTCCTTCGGCATCGCCGCCCTCGAGGCCCGTTGCGCCGGCCTGCCGGTGGTGGCCAAGGCCCGCACCGGCATCCGCGAGTTCGTGGCCAACGGGCAGGAGGGCCTGCTGGCCCAGAGCGACCGCGACATGGTCACCCAGCTGCTGCGCCTCGTCCGCGATCCCGAGCTGCGCCAGACCATCTCGGCCCACAACCGCGCCGTCCCCTCCCGGGTCGACTGGCGCGAGGTCGTCGGCATGAACGTGGCGACCTACCACCGGGCCATCGACCTCATGGGCGCCGGCCGGCGCCGACGCCGCCACCGGCTACGAGCGCCGGCGCCGGCCCCATCGCCGCTACGGGCTGACGGGCCTCCAGGCTCGGCCTCGGCCGTGCCGGCGCCCTTGGGCACCCGCCCGGCCCGCGTCACCAGCCGGGCCACGCCGTAGCCCACGAGGAAGATGATGGCGCCGCCGACCGCGTCGAGCCAGTAGTGGTTGGCGGTGAGCATCACGACCGAGATCGTCGCCACCGGGAAGAACAGCGCCAGCGCCTTGGCCCACCACGACTTCACCCGGGGTAGGAACACCGCGCAGGCCCACAGCGACCACCCGCAGTGCAGGCTGGGCATGGCCGCGTACTGGTTCGAGATCGTCTTCATGGCCGACGAGTCGAACGACCAGAACGTCGGGTACTTCACCAGCGTGTCGACGAAGTGGAACCCCGAGTAGCCGGCACGCGCCCATGGTGGGCAGCAGCCGGGGCGGCATCAGCGGGTAGGTGGCGAACCCGATCAGCCCGAGCAGCGTGCCGACCAGCAGCGTGTTGCGCCACAGGGGATAGGAGTCGGGGTGCTTGCGGTAGAGCCAGATCAGGGCCGACACCGTGACGACGATGTAGAGCGAGCCGTAGAAGTAGTTCGAGCCGATGACGAGCCAGCGCTGGCCCGAGCGCCCAGTGCTGGATGTTGGGCTCCTGGTAGAGGCCGAAGAACTTCTCGATGTCGATGACCCGCACCGCGTTGTCGTAGGCCCGCAGCTCGCCGCTGTGGTTCATGTTGCGGACGGACTCGTAGATGAGGTCGAACACCAGGACGATGCCGATCTCGACCCACCAGTAGATCTCGTGGCCCGGTGCTCAGCCGGCGGCCGCCCCGCCAACGGGTGGCCCGGCGAGGCCGGTGCGGCTCGGCGTCGACCGACGGATCGCTCGTCCGACGCGATCGGCGTCTGCTCGGTCGTTCGCCCATGGCCCCCCGCGGGCTCCCGTCTGCCATCAGGTCATTCTGGTCCATCAGGCGGGCTCGATCCGGTAGATCGGGCCCGGCGGCGCTGAGCACGTAGATCTCGCCGTCGGCGTCCTCGCCGAACGACGTGACCTGCCCGCCGCCACCGGGATGCCGAGCGACCGCTCGTCGAGGCGGACCGCGTTGCGGGCCAGCAGGCCGCGGATGTCGCCCACGCAGTAGTCGGCGAACACGTACACGCCCTGCGAGGTCCGGGATCGCCGACGCCGCGGTACACGAAGCCGCCGGTCACCGAGCAGTTGCCGCCGCTGTGGGGGTAGTCGAACACCGGCGGCGATCGCGCCGGCGGGCGCGGTGCCGCCCTGGTAGGGCTTCGAGCCCTCCATCTCGTTCCAGCCGAGGTTGGCGCCCTTGCCGGCGTCGCGGCCGAGGAACGACGGCAGCTGGTCGACCTCCTCGATCAGGTCCTGGCCGACGTCGCCGATCCAGAGGTCGCCGTTGCTCGGGTCGAACGAGAACCGCCACGGGTTGCGCACGCCGTAGAGCCACACCTCCGGTGCGCCGCCCTTGCCGTCGCGCGAACGGGTTGCCGGCCGGGATGCCGTAGGCCTTGTCGTCGGTCGGCGCCTCGGGGTCGATGCGCAGGATCTTGCCGAGCAGCGCCTGGGTGTTCTGGCCGTTGCCGTTGGGGTCGCCCGAGCTGCCGCCGTCGCCGAGCCCGATGTAGAGGTAGCCGTCGGGCCCGAACACCAGGCGGCCGCCGTTGTGGTTCGGGAAGGGCTGGTCGACCTCGAGCAGCTCGCGCCGGTTGCGGGTGTCGGCCCGGTCGCCGTCCATCGGGAACTCGACCACGTGGGTGTTGCCGTCGGTGTCGGTGTAGTCGGTGTAGAGCTTGCGCCCGTCGCTCGAGAAGGTGATGCCGAGGAGGCCCCGCTCGCCACCGGTGGAGATCTCGTCGCTGAGGTCGAGCACCGACCCGGAGTCGACCGAGCCGATCGTCTTGGTGATCACGTTCGTCTTCGAGTCGGTCGTGCGCTTGACCTGCAGGCGTCGGACCTTGCCGCCCTGCTCGGCGATGTAGAGGTCGTCGCTGCCGGACCGGGCGGTGAGGTCGACCGGCGTGTCGAGCGAGGCGACCTCGATGCAGCTTCAGCGCCACCTGCGGGGATGGCCGTGGGCCCGGCACCGGCTCCGCCCTCGGTCGTCGAGCCGGTGGCACCGCCGGCCGGGGCGGAGGTGACGGTCGTGCGGTTGCTGTTCGATGACGAGTCCGCGCCGCACGCGCCGGCGACCAGCGCGACGCACGACCGCGACTGCGGCGAGCCCGGCGCGGGTCGATCGGCGTCGTCTTCGGCATGGTCATCGTCGAGGTGCGCTCATCGGGAGACTCGGAGCAGACCTTCCTGGACGACGGTGACGGCGAGGTGGCCGTCGTGGGTGAAGATCGAGCCGGTGGCGGTGCCCCGGCCCCCCGAGGCCGACGGGCGTCTCCTGGGCGTAGAGCAGCCACTCGTCGGCGCGGAAGGGGCGGTGGAACCACATGGCGTGGTCGAGGCTAGCCATGGCGAGGTTGGTCTCGACCGCGCCCACCGCATGGGGCAGCAGGGTGGTGTCGAGCAGGGTCATGTCCGAGGCGTAGGTGATGATGCAGTTGTGCAGCACCGGATCGTCGGGGAGCGTCGCCGTCGGCCCGCAGCCACACCTTCTGGTGCGGGGGCAGCGGGCGGGCCCGGTCGCGGGGCTGCCAGTCGATCGTGCGGCTGTCGATCGGGCGGTCGCGCTCGTACCACTCGCCCAGCATCTCGGCCCACGGCTCCCACCGCTGCTTGAAGTCGGGGATGGACTCGGGGGGCGGCACGTCGAGCGGCATCGGGCGCCTCGTGCTCGAACCCGCTCTCGTGGATGTGGAACGACGCCTGCAGGTTGAAGATGGCCTTGCCGTGCTGGATGGCCACGACGCGGCGGGTGGTGAACGACCGACCGTCGCGGATGCGGTCGACCTCGTAGAGGATCGGCACCGTGGGGTCGCCCGGGCGCAGGAAGTAGGCGTGCAGCGAGTGCACGCGGCGGTCGCTGTCGACCGTGCGGGTCGCGGCCACCAGCGCCTGGCCGGCCACCTGCCCGCCGAACACGCGCTGGGCGTCGACGTCGGGGCTCAGCCCCCGGAAGATGTTCACCTCGATCGCCTCGAGGTCGAGCAGGGCGATCAGGTCGTCGACGGCACGTTGCATCCCGCCATCCTCTCAGACCCCGCCGAAGCCCCGATCGACCAGTGGCCCCGGTCACTCGCGGGAAGTTCAGCGGGCTCAGGGGAGGAGCGCGGCGGTCAGGGCGCGGGTCACGAAGGTGCCGTAGCTCGCCAGCGACCAGCCGCGGCGCAGCACGAGCAGGTCGTAGAGCTCGGGCGAGCTGAGGGCGAACATCGCGTCGCGCGCCTCATGCACCGACAGGTCCGGGCGGAGGGCGCCGCGCTCGTCCAGGTGCCGGGCGTTCTCCTCCATCCGGCCGCAGTCGGGCGTCATCGAGCTCATCGCGGAGGCTGACCAGTTCGAGGTCGGCATCGGCGGCCGAGCGGACGACGAGCAGGATCGGCGCGACGCGCGGCATCACCTCGAGTTGCAGCCCGACCCAGGCCTCGATGACCGCGGCGGGGTCGGTGGTGCTGTCCCGGGCGTCGTCGGATCGCTGCTCCGCCGGCACCTCCCCCTCGCCCAGCAGCGCCCGGTCACGGATGGCCCGGACCAGCCCGGCCTTGGTGCCGAACGCCTTGTAGACCGTCTCGACCGAGACCCCGGCGGCGGTCGCCACCGCCTCCATCGTCGTCGGCCCGTACCCACCGGCGACGAAGAGCTGCACGGCGCGGTCGAGCACGCGATCACGCGTGCGTCGGGCCTGCTCGGCGCGGTCGGGGCGAGCGGTAGGTCCGAGGGCCCTTGACGGGAGGCGCGATCTGGATCGATAGTGGTCATATTAGATGCTGGTGACCTGTACCGAATGGATGGGCTCCCATGGACCTGCACCCGACACCTCAGAGCGTCATCGACCGCCTCGTCGACGCGACGAACGCGCACGACCTCGAGGGGTTGGTGGGGTGCTTCGCGTCGGACTACCGCAACGAGACGCCCGGCGCATCCGGCCCGGGGGTTCTCGGGTCGCGACCAGGTGCGCCGCAACTGGCAGCAGATCTTCGCGGCGGTCCCCGATGTGGCGGCCACCGTGCGATCGACGGCGGTGGACGGAGATGCGGTCTGGAGCGAGTGGGCGATGTCCGGTACCCGGGCCGACGGGTCGGCCCATCGCATGGCCGGCGTGATCATCTTCGGCGTGAGCGGGCCCGAGATCTCCTCCGCCCGGTTCTACCTCGAGCCCCTCGACGAGGGTGTCGGCGGAGTCGACCAGGCCATCCGCGACGCCACCCGATCATGACCGCCCCCGTCATCGACCGCCGCCCACCCGATGCCGTGGTGCGGGTGCTCAACGCCGGGATGCGGGTCGCCCTGCGCAGCGTGGTCGGCCGAGCGATCGGCGGTTTGGCTGAGCTCGAGTTCGAGGGTCGTCGCACCGAGCGACGTCTCCGCGTCGTCGTCGGCTGGCACGAGCTCGACGGTCGGCCTGTGGTGCTCACGCCCGCCAGCTGGCGAGCGAACTTCGATGGAGGGCGCACCGCGGCGATCTGGCACCGGGGCCACGCGGAGCAGTGGCTCGGCCGTCTCACCACCGATCCGGTGGTGGTGGCCGGCCTGGTCAACCGGCTGCTCGGCGATGGGGCGTCGCCGAGCTCGATCGGGCTCCGCATCGCCGACGGCCACGTGGTCGGGCCCGACGACGTGGTGGCCGTCGGGCGAGCGGCGATCTGCTTCGAGCGGGACTGAGGGGTTCCTCTGCGGACGTTCAGGCGAGCTCGGCGAGCAGGGCGCGGACCCGGCGGTCGATCTCGTCTCTGATGGGGCGCACGTGGGTGACGTCGAGACCAGCAGGGTCGTCGAGCTGCCAGTCGAGGTAGCGGGTGCCGGGGAAGATCGGGCAGGCGTCGCCGCAGCCCATGGTGATGACGACGTCGGACGCCTGGACGGCGGCCTCCGTGATCGGCTTGGGTCGAGCCCCGCGGCCCGCAGGTCGATGCCGACCTCGGCCATCGCCTCGATCACCGCCGGGTTGAGGTCGTCGGCCGGCGCGCTACCGGCCGAGCGCACGACGACCCGCCCGGCCGCGTGGTGGTCGAGCAGAGCGGCGGCCATCTGCGATCGCCCGGCGTTGTGCACGCACACGAACAGCACCTCGGGAGCGGTCACCGGGGAGAGACCTCCAGCGGATCAGGAGCGGGCGTCGGATACAGCACCAGGACGGCGCCGAGACCGACGGCGCCGCCGACCAGCTGGGCGACGACGAACGCCGGCGCGCTCGACGGCGCGATGCCGGCGAAGGTGTTCGAGAGGGTGCGCCCGATCGTCACCGCCGGGTTGGCGAAGCTGGTCGACGAGGTGAACCAGTACGCGCCGGCGATGTAGCCGGCCACCGCGAAGGGGATGTAGCGGCCATCGCCGCCACGGCTCATGCCGAAGATCACGAGGACCAGCCCGAAGGTGGCCACGATCTCGCCCAGCCAGACGGCGCCTCCGGTGCGGGTGTGGGTCGAGGTGTTCACCGCGGCCAGCGAGAACATGAGGTTGGCCACGATCGCTCCGAACACGGCCCCACCGACCTGCGCCGGGAGGTAGGCGGCGGCGTCGAGCGCAGGTCGTCGGCCCAGCGCCACGTCGACCAACGTCACCACGGGGTTGAGATGGGCTCCGGAGACCGGGCCGATGGTGAGGATGATGGCGGCGAGCGCGGCTGCGGTGGCGAAGGCGTTCTCGAGCAGCTGCAGCCCGGTGTCGCCGGGCGACAGGCGCTGCGCAGCGATGCCCGAGCCGATGACCGCGGCGACCAGGAGCGCGGCGCCGATGAACTCGGCCGCCGCCCTCCGGGCCAGGTGGATCGGAGCCGGTGGGGGATCGACCCGGTCGGTCACGCCCCCGTGGACGCCGAATCGGTGCAGCACCCGCAGCTCTGCCGCGGGCATCTCGGCGTCGGCCAGCACCGTGTAGATCTCCCACGGGGTGCCGCTGGGGTCGTCGACCCACACCTTGTCCTGCACCGCGTAGCAGCAGGTGACCTCGTCCTCGACGGCCGTGGCCAGGCCGTCGTCGCTGAGCCGCTGCTGGGCGGCGCCGACCTGCTCGGTGGTCTCGACCTCGACGCCGAGGTGGTTGAGGGTGCCGCCCGAGCCCGGGTTCTCGATGAGCACGAGCTTGAGCGGCGGCTCGACGACCGCGAAGTTGGCGTAGCCCGGGCGCCGCTTGGCCGGCGCGGTGGCGAAGAGCTTCGAGTAGAAGTCGACGGCCACGTCGATGTCGTCGACGTTGAGGGCCAGCTGCACTCGGGACATGTCTGCCTCGCTCTCCGATAGATTGATGTTCGTCGATGGGACGGTAGCCAACCCATCGACATTCGTCAATGTATTGTTGGCGTCGTTCCGTGATCCGAGGAGGCCGACATGGCCCGCACGTCCACCCGCATCGACCCGAAGCGCATCCCGGTCGCGGCGGTCGACGGCGACGGCTGCTGCCCATCGGTGCTGGTCGACGCCCTCGACGAGGGCGAGGCGCTCGAGCTGGCCCGCGGCTTCGCCGCCCTGGCCGATCCGGTGCGGCTGCGGCTGCTGAGCATGCTGGCGTCGGCGCCGTCGGGCGAGACCTGCGTCTGCGACCTGGTCGAACCGGTCGGCAAGAGCCAGCCGACCGTGTCGCACCACCTCAAGGTGCTGGCCGACGCCGGCCTCGTCACCGGTGAGAAGCGTGGCCGGTGGGTCTGGTACGCCGTCGTCCCCGAGCGGCTCGAGACCCTGCGCGCCACCCTCCGCCCGGCCTGAGCCGGATCCACGCGGCACGCTAGGCGGCGGTGACCCCGGTCAGGTCGTACGGCCCGCCGGCCTGGCCCAGGACGCCGGGCCCGGCGCGGGCGGTGATGAAGCAGGTCTGGCGCAGCCCGAGGCTGTGCACCGACAGGTACTCGCCCGGAGGGAGCTGTCGTCCGTACTCGGACTGGTCGGCTGGTTGCAAGATCGTGTGGCCGGCCGACGGCGTCGTCGTGGACTCCCAGTGCACCGTGCTGCACAGCGGACGCTCACCACCCTGTCGGCGGTCGCCTGATCGATCAGGACGTGCGGGTCGTCGGGGGTGGCGCTGAGCTCGGGTGGCAAGGTCGCCTGGAGCGGCGGGAACACCGTGCTGTCGGGGTCTGCTTCGGCGGTCGAAGGGGTCGGGCCGATGGTCGAGGTCGAGGTCGTGGTCGCGCCGGTGGACGCTGGGTCCTGCACCCGGCTCGGGCTCGAGTCCTGGAACAGGCCGACGACGAGCAGGATCAGGACGACGAGGATCGCCAGCGCCGCGAGGCCGCCGGCGAGAGGGATCGACCGACTCGGCCGTACCGGTCCCACCTGGCCGCCCGGCCCGGGAGCCGACCACGCCGGGCCGGCCGGAGCGCGGGTTCGGTGCGGAGCCGAGATCGCGCAGCTCGTGCAGAACGGGTCGGTCTGGTGAGGCGCGTGGCAGCCGGAGCAGGTCCAGGTGTCCGTCGAGCCTCCCTCGGTCAGCACTCCCGCTCCTCTCCCGCCGACCTCAGTCCATCGGCTCGGACGGCCCCGACCATGAGTGCGCAGACCAGTTCGGGTCGTTCATCGGGGGTTCATGGGTCGGGCCCGAGCGTTCACCTGCTCTTGGGCCGCCATTGGTTGAACGACGGGCGGTGGACTGCGTGAATGACAGCGGATACCGGCCACGTGGCCCCCCGACCGTTCGAGCAACAGGAGCAGGTGGCGCAGTTGGCCAGCGTAGGACTGGATGTGGTGCCGGGTTCCGGCGCGGGCGCGCCGCCCCCGACGAGGACCCCCCGCCTCGTCCACGACGACCCCTCCTCGGCCGATCGCACGTTCAACCTCGTGACGATGGCCGCCGGCATCTCGGTGCTGGTGCTGCTGACGCTGGTCGGCGTCTTCCTGGTCGTGCAGAGCTCGCACGCCATCTCCGTGACCGGGCCGTGGCAGTTCCTGAGCCGCACCGAGTTCCGCACCGACGTGAGCCCGCCGCGCGTCGGCGTGCTCGGCCTGCTGATGGGCACGGTGCTCGTGGCGCTCACCGCGATCTCCTTCGCCGTGCCGCTGGGCGTGCTCGCCGCGCTGGCGATCAGCGAGTACGCGGGCGCCAGCGCCCGCAAGTGGCTCACCGGCATCGTCGACCTGCTCGCCGCGGTCCCGTCGTTGCTGTTCGGCATCTGGGGCTTCCTGTTCCTCAGCGACAAGATCATCCCGGTCTCGAAGTGGCTGTCGACGCACCTGTCGTTCATCCCCTTCTTCAAGACCGACGAGGACGCCCGGTTCATCGGTTCGATCTTCATCGCCGGGATCGTGGTGGCGCTGATGGTGCTCCCGATCATCACCGCCATCGTCCGCGAGGTGTTCTCCCAGACGCCTCCGGGCGAGAAGGAGGCCGCGCTCGCGCTCGGCGGCACCCGCTGGGGGATGATCCGCACGGTCGTGATCCCCTACGGCCGCGGCGGCATCATCGGCGGGTCGATGCTCGGCCTCGGCCGGGCGCTCGGTGAGACCATCGCCGTCGCCCTGTTGCTGCCGCAGGTGCCGGAGGTGTCGATCAAGATCCTCCAGAACGGCGGCGCCACCGTCTCGGGCTTCATCGCCAACCGGGCCGGCTCGGACGACTTCACGGTCTCGGCCCTCATGGCCTGCGGGCTGGTGCTCTTCGCCATCACGCTGGCCACCAACATGATCGCGTCGGTGGTCGTGAGCAAGAGCCGCTCGGGCGTGGGCGTCGAGCTGTGACCGCCACCCATCACGACGCCGGCGCCAACACGACGACCGACACCACGACCGACGCCTCGGGCTCCGAGATCGACCTGCGTGACGGATCGTCGGGTCCGCGCCGGCCTCCCGCCAAGCCGTCGCGGGCGCGACGGCCGATCGAGACGACGCTCGAGGATCGGTGGACGCTGTTCGGCTCGGCCGCCAGCGCCCTCTGCCTCAACTGGCTGATCCTCTACCGGTTCACGACCGGGGCGAGCCTGTTCGGGTTCGCGCTGTGCTCCTACGTCACGTTCCTGCTGCTCTACGCCGTGGTGACGTCCGAGCGCCTGGGTCGCCTGGTCGCCGTCGATCGGATCATGACCGTCGTCGTGCTGACCGCGGCGATCGTCGTCTTCATCCCCCTGGTCTTCCTGATCGGCTACATCCTGAACCAGGGCCGCAAGGCGCTGCGGTTCGACTTCTTCGTCCACGACCAGACCGGGGTCGATCCGACCAAGGCGGCCAGCGCCGGTGGCGGCGCGCACGCCATCGTCGGCACGATCGAACAGGTCGGGTTGGCCCTCCTCTGGTCGCTCCCGCTCGCGCTCGCGGCCGCCGTGTTCCTGAACGAGTCGCGCTCCAAGTTGCGACGACCGGTTCGGATCTTCGTCGACGCCATGAGCGGGCTGCCCTCGATCATCGCCGGCCTCTTCATCTACGCCGCGCTCATCCTGAACTTCGGCGAGAGCGGCGGCCTGTTCGGCTTCAACGGCTTCATGGCCAGCCTGGCCCTCGCCATCACCATGCTCCCCACCATCACCCGGACCTGTGAGCTCGTGCTGCGCCTCGTGCCCGACGGGCTGCGGGAGGCCAGCCTGGCGCTCGGCGCGTCGCGGGCCCGCACCGTCTGGTCCGTCGTGTTCCCCACGGCCAAGAGCGGCATGAGCACCGCCGTCGTGCTCGGGATCGCCCGCGCCGTGGGCGAGACCGCGCCGCTGCTGTTCACCGCGTTCGGGTACGACTACATGAACGCCAACCCGTTCTCGGGACCGCAGGACAGCCTGCCGCTCTTCGTCTACAAGAACATCCGCAAGCCGGATCCGGCGTCGATCTCGCGGGGCTTCACCGGGGCCATGGTGCTGATGGTCCTGGTGCTCGTGCTGTTCGTCATCGCCCGCTTCATCGGACGTGATCGCTCGAAGCGCACGTCTGCGCCGCGTCGCTCCCTGCGGCGCGCCTCCTCGTCCGCAGGAGACACCCCATGACCAGCGTCGCCACCCCACCGCCACCGCCACCGTCCCCGTCGCCTCCGGCGGCGCCGAAGCGGGCCCACGAGGTGACCCTGACCGGCGGACCTCCGCCGGGGGCGGCCACCCTGCAGGCCCGGGGCGCGTGCGCCTGGTTCGGCGATCACCTCGTGCTCGACGACGTCGACCTCACCATGGAGGCCGGCGAGGTCACCGCGCTGATCGGACCGTCGGGCTGCGGCAAGTCGACGTTCCTGCGGATGCTCAACCGCATGCACGAGCTCATCCCGGGTGCGGCCCTCGACGGGCAGATCCTGCTCGACGGGGCGGACATCTACGCCCCCGGCATGCGGGCCCAGCTGATCCGCCTGCGCGTCGGCATGGTGTTCCAGAAGCCGAACCCGTTCCCGGCCATGTCGATCCGCGAGAACGTGCTGGCCGGGCTCAAGCTGGCCCGGCTCGGCTGCGACGACAAGGACGCGCTGGTCGAGGAGTCGCTCGTGCGGGCCAGCCTCTGGAAGGAGGTGCGCGACCGACTCGACAAGCCGGGCGGCGCGCTCTCCGGCGGTCAGCAGCAACGGCTCTGCATCGCCCGCAGCCTGGCCGTGCAGCCCAACGTGCTGCTCATGGACGAGCCCTGCTCGGCCCTCGACCCGACCTCGACCGGTCGGGTCGAGGAGACCATCCACGAGCTGCGCCACCACGTGACGGTCGTGATCGTCACCCACAACATGCAGCAGGCCCAGCGGGTGTCGGACCACTGCGCCTTCTTCCTGGCCGAGGAGAACCAGCCCGGCCACATCGTCGAGCACGGAGCCACCGCGGACATCTTCCGCAGCCCGAAGGACCCGCGCACGCTCAGCTACGTGCAGGGCCAGTTCGGATGACTCGCCTCCCGACCTCCGTCGCGGGCTCGTGCGCGTCGGGCTCGCTCTGCTCGCGGTGAGTGGCCTGCTGTGGAGCGTCACCCCGTCGCCAGCGAGCGCCGACCCGGCGAAGATCAACGGGTCCGGGTCGACCTACGTCGGCAACGCCATGAAGCTCTGGACGGCCGAGGCCCGCACGAACGGGCTCAGCGTCAACTACGCCGAGGTCGGTTCGCCGGCCGGCCTCACCACCTTCGGTGCCAACCAGACGGACTTCGCCGGCACCGAGGCCGAGTTCTCGGCGCTGCAGTCGTCGGACCCGAACCGCGGCTACCAGTACATCCCCGACGTCGCCGGCGCGGTGGCGATGATGTACAAGGTCAAGGACAAGGCCAACCAGCCGGTCGACTACCTGCGCTTGTCGCGCCTCACCGTGGCCAAGATCTTCATGGGCTACATCAGCCGGTGGAGCGACCCGGCCATCAGCGCGGACAACAGCGGGCTGGTCCTGCCCGACGAGGCCATCAACGTCGTGTACCGCTCCGGCCAGTCGGGCACGACGGCGCTCTTCTACGACTTCGTGCAGAAGACCGATCCCTCCGACTTCGCGGCGTGGGCCGGTCGCAACCAGCTGCCGACGAACGTACGCATCCTCTCGCTCGACCAGTCACCGGGGTTCGCGCCGAAGACGCAGGCCTTCCAGGGATCGGATCAGATCGCCCAGTACATCGCCAGCAACACCGGCATGTGGAGCATCGGCTACGACGAGTTCTCCTTCGCCATCAACTACAAGGCCACGACCGCCCGCATCCAGAACGCGTCGGGGGCGTACACGCTGCCGTACGCCCAGAACATCTCGTCCGCGCTCGAGGGCGCCCACCTCAACCCGGACCTCAGCCAGGAGCTGTCGGGCGTCTACAACAGCGCGAAGGCCGACGCCTACCCGATCTCGGCGTACAGCTACATCGTCACCCAGTGCGCCCCCGCCGGCGACCGGCCGACGTGCAAGGGGGCGTACTCGAACCCCGGGGTCTCCGAGACGCTCTCGAAGTGGTTGCGCTACATCGCCTGCGAGGGCCAGATCCAGATGGCCAACATCGGGTACTCGCCACTGCCACCCAACCTGTCGCAGGAGGTGGCCAACGCCATCGGCCGCATGGTCGGCTCCGCCCCCGAGCAGCTGACCCCGGACAACTGCGCCAACCCGCGGTTCAAGGGCCCCATCAACGGCCCGACGCCACCACCCGACCCGCAGGGGAACGGGGTGAACCTGGCGCCGAAGGGCGGCGACGACTCGGGCGGCAGCACCGGCACGACGGCGGCGGCCGGTGACGGGGCGACCGAGGTGGCGGCCGGTGCCGCCGGTTCGGTGAAGGCGGTGGGCGGCGGCAGCACCGACCATCGCGACCCGGCACCGCTCGCCTACGACCGGCCGGGCAGCTCGCGCAACGACCTGCTGCCGGTCGTGCTGCTCCTCGCCCTCCTGCTCGTCCCCGCCATCCTCCTGCGCCGACCGCGGCGCTCGTCCGACTCCCCGAGGTCCCCGTGAGCTCCATCCAGAAGGCCGGAGCCGCGCTGGCCGCCGTGCTCCTGCTCGTCATCGTGGTCCTGGTGGCCACCCGCGGCTCGGACGGCTCGTCGTCCGCCACCACCGACACGACCGTCCCCTCGAGCACCAGCTCCTCGGCCGGCGCGGGCGTGACCACCACGTCCACCGCCGGGGGCGACGGCGGCGCGACCTCGTCCACCACCCTGGCGTCGGGCGATGAGGTCGGCACCACCGGCGCCACCAACACCGACGGCAACAGCATCATGGTGCCCGTCAAGTCCCTGCCCCTCGACGTGAAGGTCAACAAGAAGAGCGGTCTCTCCGACGGCGACACGGTGACCGTGCACGTCCAGGCCAAGAGCGGGTCGAAGATCTACGGAGCCGACGCCCGGCTGTGCCAGGCCGATCCCTCCATCGACAACAGCGCGGACTACGCGCCGACCCAGGGTGGGCAGTGCATCGCCGCGCCGCTGAGCTCGAGCTCGGACGCGTTCGTGGAGCAGGCGGCGCCCGACCCGAACACCTCGCTCGATCTTTCCTTCCGGGTCGGCACGGGCACGAGCGCCTACCAGATGCAGGACGGCACAGGCGTGTCGATCACCTGCGGATCGGGCCACCCGTGCGCCCTGGTCGTCCGGCTCCAGATCCCCAACGGCTTCGGCTTCGAGACCTTCGACCTCTCCTACGGCTGACTTCTCTTCCCAGTCTGAAGGACCTGGCTCACGGAACCCGTGAGCCCCGTCCTTCAGTCGCGGGCGCGTCGTCGGTCTGAAGGACCTGGGTCACGGAAGGCGTGAGGCCCGTCCTTCGGAGGCGGATCCTGGCGTCGGGCTGAACGGCCCGAACTGTTCACCTCCGGTTGGCCGGTGGGTCAGGTGCGGGCCAGTTCCGATCCATGTCCACCCGGGAAGCTGACCCCGCTCGCCGTCCGACGATCTCCACTGGGAGCTCTCCCTTGCCTGCAGCTGCACGTCCCCGCTCGACCCGCACCCGTTCGACCCGGATCCTGGTCGTCCTGGCCCTCATCGCGGCGACGTTCGCCGCGCTGCTCGCGCCGTCCTCCGCCGAGACGCCGCCGGGCGACATCCCGGTCACGGTGTCGGCCACCGGCCTCACCAACGTGGTCGACGGACAGGTGGCCCACATCCACGTGGACGCGCCGACCAGCTCGATCTTCGCCGTCGAGGCCCGCATCTGCCTCGGCAGCTCGACCATCGACAACAACGCCGACTTCAGCCCGACCCAGGGCCTCAGCTGCACCCCGCAGGCCAACCCGCTGTCGGCCGGCTCCGACGGCTTCGTGCAGGTGGCGACCGCGCCGCCGAACAGCTCGGCCGACCTCGACTTCAAGCTGGGCAAGGGGACGTCGTCGTTCGATCCCGGCGACGGCTCGACGGTCACGCTGACCTGCGACGAGACCCACCCGTGCAAGCTCGTGCTCAAGCTCGTGGTCCCGGCCAGCACCGCGCTGCCGGCAGGGCAGGCGTTCAAGTCCTACCCGATCAACTACGCCGGCTCGGCCACGACCCCGGGCGCGCCCACGGCGGTCTCGGCCTCGGCCGGCGACGCGCAGGCCACCCTCTCGTGGACGGCTCCGGCCAGCAACGGCGGCTCGGCGATCACCAGCTACACCGCGATCTCGTCCCCCGGCGCGAAGACCTGCACCTGGACCACCGGTCCGCTCAGCTGCACGATCACCGGGCTCACCAACGGCACCCCCTACACCTTCACGGTGAAGGCCCACAACGCCATCGGCGACGGCCCGTCGTCCTCCGCTTCGACCGCGGTGACCCCGGTCAGCAGCGACACCGGGTCGCTGTATCACCCTCTCGTGCCCGGTCGGGTGCTCGACTCGAGGGCGGGTGCCACCAACGTCGGGCCGTTCTCGACGCCGTGGAGCCCTGGTGTGGCCGGCATCCGTGACGTGCAGATCGGCGGGCTGGTCGGGGTGCCGGCCGACGCCACCGCGGTGGTGCTGAACGTGACGGTGGTGAACCCGACGGCCGGCTCGTTCCTGCAGCTGTGGCCGACCGGGTCGACCCAGCCGGTGTTCGGCTCCAGCCTCAACTTCGCCAAGGACCAGATCGTCCCGAACGCGGTCACCGTCAAGCTCGGCACCGGCGGCAAGGTGCGGGTCTTCAACGCGGTCGGCAACGTCAACGTGATCATCGACGTGTCGGGCTACTACGGCACCGGCGCGGGCGACGGCTTCACCGCCATCACCCCGGGTCGCGTGCTCGACTCCCGCTCCGGTGCCACCAACGTCGGTCCGTTCTCCACGCCGTGGAGCCCGGGGGCGGCCGGCATCCGTGACGTGCAGATCGGCGGCCTCGCCGGTGTGCCGGCCGATGCGGACGCCGTGGTGCTGAACGTGACGGTGGTGAACCCGACGGCCGGCTCGTTCCTGCAGCTGTGGCCGACCGGGTCGACCCAGCCCGTGTTCGGCTCGAGCCTGAACTACCAGAAGGACCAGATCGTCCCCAACCAGGTGACGGTGAAGCTCGGCACCGGCGGCAAGGTGCGGGTCTTCAACGCGGTCGGCAACGTCAACGTCATCGCCGACGTCAGCGGCTACTACAAGTCCGGGTCGGGCAAGGCGTTCTTCCCGATCGTCCCGGGTCGGGTGCTCGACTCCCGCTCGGGTGCGACCAACGTGGGTGCGTTCTCGACGCCGTGGAGCGCGGGCGTGGCCGGCATCCGTGACGTGCAGATGGGTGGCCTGGTGGGCGTGCCCGCCGATGCCGACGGTGTCGTCCTCAACGTCACGATCGTCAACCCCTCCGCCGGCTCGTTCCTGCAGCTGTGGCCGACCGGTTCGACCCAGCCGGTGTTCGGCTCGAGCCTGAACTTCACCACGGACCAGATCGTGCCCAACGCGGTCACCGTGAAGCTGGGGACCGGCGGCAAGGTCCGGGTGTTCAACGCAGTCGGTTCCGTCAACGTGATCGCCGACGTCGCGGGGTACTTCCGCTGATGTCGCGGCGGTTGCGGGGGCTGCTGGCCCTCGTCGCGCTGGTGGTGACGGGATCGGTCATCTCGCCGATCCCGTCGCCGCTGACCGGTGCGGCCGGAGCGGACGACGGGCCGTGGACCGCCACCTTCGCGCCGACGACCCAGCTGGCCGACGGCCAGCAGGTGAAGGTCACGCTCACCACGACACCCGAGTACTTCCTGAACAACGTCGAGCTCCACATCTGCCGTTCGGGGGTGACCTACACCGGAGGTGCGACCCAGGATCCGGCCTTCCGACTGGCCGGGCCCAACTGCCCCCTGACTCCGGTCTCCTCTTCGGCCCAGGCGGTGGTCAGCGACAGCTCGCCGAACGCCGGTGCGCTCACCCCCGAGGGCGAGCTCATCACCATGCGGGTCGGCGTCGGCGTCGCCGACTGGTCGGTCGGCGGCGACACGAATCAGCCCGCCCGACTCACCTGCGACGTCGATCACCCGTGTGACCTGGTCATGGAGCTGCGGGGTGGCCCGACCGCGTCGTACGCCTACGTGTCCCAGCCGCTGGCGTTCCGGGACGCCGACCCGGTGGCCGGCTGCGGTGGTGCCGCCGCCGGTGCGGTGACCTCGGGTGGTTCCGACCGCATGATCGACGCCTGGACGACCTGGACCCTGGGGGCCTGCCATCGGCCCGACTCCCACGGCGCGCTGACCACCGGCGGGTTCGTCGGCGAGGGCTCGGCCGTGCAGCAGTTCAACGCCGGCACGCTCGATCTCGCCTACACCGCGGCGGGCAACATCGACGACGTCGGCCTCAACCAGGACGCCGCCACCCCCGGCCCGCGTCGCGGCTACGTGGCGGTCCCCATCGCGGTGAACGCCGTCACCGTCGGCCTCGGCAACGGCCGCCCGAGCGGACTCCGCAAGGTGCCGTTCAACCCCGCCCACCTGACGGCCGCGGAGGCGGCGGCGCTGTTCGCTGGTGGGAAGGACGGGCTGACCGCCGAGCAGCTCGATGCCATCGCCGCCCGGCCCGGCAACGAGGACTTCTCGGTGGCCAACCCGCGTCGGGCGCCGTTCTTCGCCGACCTGTCGGGGTCGCAGCCGGTGCAGGCGGCGGCCGAGGCCGAGTCGACGTCATGGATCGGCACGAACTACCTGCACCAGCTGGCCCCGAGCGCGTTCGTCGTGCCCGACCTCCCGAAGTACAGCGACGCCGCCGGGAAGTCGCGCGGCGCCGACGCGTCGCTCGCCCTGGCCGACCCGTCCTACATCCTCGCCCTCGACCTGTACTCGAGCTCGGCGTTCCTCTCGAAGACCCTGAACGCGATGCCGGGGTCGGACTACGGCGGCGTGTGGGTCCTGGCCGACATGGTCACCGCCGACCAGCTCACCCTGACCCCGAGCCGCGCTGGGCAACAGCGCCGGGGAGTTCGTCGCGCCGACACCGGAGACCATGACCGCCGCCGTCGCCGACATGCGGCCCGACGCCAGCGGGATCCTCCGCCTCGATCCGACCGTCACCGCACCGGCGGGCCAGACCCAGCCCTACCCGCTGACCTACGTCGAGTACGCGATGGTCCCGGCCGAGCCCCTGGTCGATGCCACGTGCACCGCCCGACCCGACTCGCAGGCCCTGCTCACGTCGTGGCTCGACTACCTCGTGGGGCCGGAAGGCCAGGCCGAGCTGAGCCCTGGGATGCTGCCGCTGACAAGTGCGCTGCAAGCCCAGGCGAAGGCGGCGATCGCCGAGGTCGGAGCCAGCCCCCTGACGAGCTGCACCCCGCCGCCCACCGACACGCCGACGACGACCACGCCTCCGGACTACTCGGGCGGTGGCGGCAGTGGCTTCGGCGGATCGTCCGGGCTGGGCGCCAGCAACGCGTCCTACAGCTCGTCGAGCTCGGCGTCCACCGACGGCAACGAGCAGGCGGCTGCGGCGGACGCCGCGCTCGCCACCTCCAGCACCGACGTACCCGGGTGGGCCGGCATCGTCGGACCGAGCGCCCTGGCCGCGATCGTCGCCCTGATCGGCGTCGCGCTCCTGCTGGGCGCCACCGCGAGAGCCACCTCCGGCCGACCCTGGAACCCCTGGCGGAGCCGGAGCGGGCCAGATCGAGCACCCGGAACGTCATGACCGCCCTCATCGACAGCCCCGAGGTGCCCGAGCTGCCCGAGGAGCCCGAGCCGCGGCAGCGCTCGCCTCGAGCCGACCGACCCACCCAGATCGCCGAGCCCGACGTCGCGCCCAGGCCCCCCATGAGCCGGCGTCGGCTCGGCTGCTTCGTCGGGTCGTGGGTCGTGATGGTGCTCGTCTGCATGGCACTCGTGCTCTACGCGCTCGAGCCGCTCTTCGTGGAGCAGACGCAGGACCAGCTGCTGAGCTCCTACTCCACCGAGATCTCCAACGCGGCCAACGCCACGAGCGGGCTGGCCGGGTTGTCGGTGCCGACCAAGGCGCCCGAGGCCGGCTCCCCGGTGGCCATCCTCGAGATCGGGTCGCTGCACCTGCGCCAGGTGGTGGTCGAGGGCTCGACGCCGGGCCAGACGCAGAAGGGCCCCGGCCACGTCACCGGCTCGGCCGCTCCGGGTCAGCCGGGCAACAGCGCGGTCATCGGTCGCCGGGGCATGTTCGGCGCGCCGTTCGCCGACCTCGGCCACCTGCAGACGGGCGACGAGATCCTGGTGACGACCACGCAGGGCCAGAGCGTCTACCGGGTCGACACCGTCGACACCAAGGCGATCGTGCCGGTCGCGGTCGGCACCTCGGCCAACAGCTCGCTGGCGGGCCTCACCGCGACCGGTGGCAGCGGGGCCGACGCGGTCGCGGACGCCACCACCGACACGGACGCGCTGTTCGGCCCATCCGACGACGACCGGCTGACCCTGGTCACCTCCGACGCCAGCTGGCCGCTGAACTCGTCGCGCGCGGTGGTGGTGGTGGCCGTGCTGGACGGCAAGCCGTTCCCCCCGACGCCCCAGGGCGGGCGCACCGACAGCCAGACCGGCCTCTCCGGTGACCCGTCGGCGCGGGCCGCCGTCGCGCTCGCGCTGCTGGCCCTGGGGGCAACCGCGGCAGCCGCCATCTTCCTCTACCGCCGCTCGAGCGCCCGCACGGCGTACCTCCTGACGACCCCTCCACTGATCGTGTGCGTGGTGCTGTTGGCCGAGGCCGGCAGCAAGCTGCTGCCGGCTTGGACCTGACCGGACGCGGCCCAGAACCTGAGTTCAGGCTGAAGCAGGAAACCCTTGCTGAGCAGGGGTTTTCGACGCGCCCGTCGCCCACTGCGAACGCCCGCGAACAGTTCGCCTGCGCAACGTCACCTCTTCACCCGACGTTTCCAGACGACGCCTCTTCGGTTCACCTCGGCATGACAGAACTGCACCTGCCGAGTCACGTCGATCGTGACGAGGCGAGTGAAGCCTCATCCGCATCGACCTGACCAACGAATCGAAGGGATCAACGTGAAGAAATCGCTTCTCACACGAGGACTGGCTGCAGGGGTGGCGCTCGCCAGCTCCGCCGCCTTCCTCGTGACCCTGGCGCCGACCGCGCACGCGGCGACGCCGGTGATCGTGGCCGTCGGCTCCGACACCACCCAGGACGTCATGGGCGCCATCCTCAACGGCACCGGCCAGTACAACGTCAAGGCCCAGCAGACGACCGCGCTGACCGTTCCGGCCGACGCCCCGACCTGCACGGTGGCCCAGACCTACCACACGCCCGCGGGCGCCGGTGAGGTCCTGGCTCCGAACGGTTCGGGTGCCGGGCGCAACGCGCTCATCGCCGAGGAGACCGCAGCAGCCGGCTCGCCCCGTGGCTGCATCGACATCGCCCGCTCGTCGGGCGCTCCCCGGGGCATCGGGGCCGGCAAGGACACGGCGACCATGCAGTACTACGCCTTCGCGCTCGACTCGGTCGGCGTCGTCAGCCCCAGCCTCGCCGCCCCCGGCACGATCACCCAGGCCAACCTGCTGAAGATCTACAACTGCACCTTCACCGACTGGAGCCAGCTCCCCGGTGGTGGTTCCGGCCCGATCCAGCGGTACATCCCGCAGGCCGGTTCGGGCACCCGGTGCTTCTTCATCTCGGACCTGCTCGGTGGCTTCGATCCCACGACCGTCAGCAGCGCCAGCTGCCCGGCCGTGAACCAGAGCATCGAGGAGAACGAGGCCACGCAGGTGGCGCTGGCCGACCACGAGAAGGCGATCCTGCCCTTCTCGACCGGTCAGTGGATCTTCCAGGCCAACAACCACCTGAACCCGTCCATCGACCTGCGCAACGGGGCGAAGCTGATCGGTCAGACGACCCCGGGTCGGGACCAACGCCAACACGACGCGGTGGAACACCACCGACGGCCAGTACGAGAACAACACGGGCACCACGGCCACCACCCCGGTGAACGAGGCCAACGTGGTCCTCAACAACCCGACGCCTGACTTCAACGGCATCCGCTACGTGTTCAACGTGCTCGACACCGTGTCGCCCGACTACACGACCGCCCGCGGTCTGGTCGGCTTCGACAACGTGGCTGCCGGCGCCAAGAGCCCCATCTGCAGCAACACGAAGCGCACGACGATCCTGTCGTTCGGCTTCGCCCCGCTCTCCACCACGGGTGGTGGAGCGACGAACCTCGCCGGTTCGTCCTGCCGGTTCTACCCGCCGGCCTGATCCAGCGGCAGCACCGGTAGCACCCAGCAACACGAGCAGAGCCACACCCGCAGCACCCGTTGACGTGGGGGTGGGTGGGGACCGGCGCACGGTCCCCACCCATCTGCACCCACTCAACGTTCTCACGCGAAGACACCCGTCTGCACCCACCCAGAGGAGACCACGTTGTCCACCACAGCATTTGGACGCCGGCGAAAGGTGATGACGATGTTCGCAGCAGCTACCACGCTGCTCGCGGCCGTCGCACTCCCGCTGATCGCCACGTCCGCATCGGCCGACACGCCGACGCCCCTTCCGATCACGGCCACGGCCACCCCGGTCACCGGCCTGGTCGACGGTTCGACCGTCCACTTCCACGCGGATGCCGTCGGCACCACCGTCGTGTTCGGCATGGAGGCCCGGATCTGCCAGTTCGGGTCCGACATCCCGAACGCGGCCGACATGGCCCCCACCCAGGGCGGCCTCTGCGCCGAGACGGCCCTGTCGCCCGGCACCCAGAACTTCAACAGCGTCGGTACCGCTCCGCCGAACGCCTCGGCTGACCTCGACCTCAAGGTCGGCGTGGGTTCGTCCACGCTGGCCGATGTCGGCAGCGGTCCCGGCACGATCACCTGTGGTCCGGGCAACCCCTGCACCGTCTGGCTGAAGGTCCTGGTCCCGGCCGGCGTCGCTCCGGCCGGCCAGGAGTTCCAGCACTTCGACATCAGCTTCGCCGCTCCGGCGACCGTCCCGGGGGCTCCTACGGCCTTCGTGGGCACGCCGGCCAACGGCGCGGCCAACCTGTCGTGGGCGGCTCCGGCCAGTGACGGCGGTTCGGCGATCGACCACTACACCGTGACGCCTTCGGTCGGTTCGCCGATCGACACGGTGGGTCCGGTCACCACGCTGAACGTCCCGGGTCTGACCAACGGCACGGCCTACACCTTCACGGTCGCGGCGCACAACGCCGTCGGCCTCGGTGCGGCGGCCGGTCCGATCACGGTCACCCCGGCCATCCCCGCTCAGGTTCCGCCGACCAACGTGCTGGCCTCGCCCGGCAACGCGTCGGCCACGGTCACCTGGACCGCCGCTCCCGGCGCCACCAGCTACACCGTGACCTCGACCCCGGCCGGCGGCGTGGCGACCATCTCGGGCACCAGCGCCAACGTGACGGGCCTGACCAACGGCACGTCGTACACCTTCAGCGTCGTCGCGGTCGGCCCCGGGGGCAGCAGCGTCCCGGCCGTCTCGCCTGCGGTGACGCCGACGTCCACGTTCATCACCCAGCACATCAAGGTCACCCGCCCCGAGGGCGCGCTGATCATCGGTGAGTCGTGCTCGGGCGTTCCGCTGGGCACCTACCCGCAGGACTGCACCGTCGATCTCGGCACCGCAGCCCTGAACGCCACGGGCACCTACTACATCGCCACCGGTGCCTTCGACGAGGTCACCGTGCTCGACACCCGCGGCTCCAACCCCGGTTGGACCGTCAACGTGCAGAGCACGCCCTTCTCCGGCGTGAACCCGGCCAACACCTTCGACGCCTGCAACTTCGGCTACGGCGCACCGACGGCGAACGCCGCTGTCGAACATCGCCCCCAACGTGCAGATCGTGACGCCCGGACCCGCCGTCGCCGCGTCCTGCCCGGCGGCCGGGCTCAGCGTGTCCCACACCTTTGCGTCGGCTGCGGCCGGCCAGGGCCAGGGCTACGCCTCCTGAACGCCGCCATCGGCGTGCAGATCCCGGTGTCGGCTGCCGCCGACACGTACACCGCCGTGGTGACCTTCACCGCGCTGTAGCTCCACACGACCACCCCGCAGCACCCAGATAGCAACGCCCAACACCTGCAGGTCCCGAAGGGTGGGGCGGTCCTTCGACCGTCCCACCCGTTCGGCTTCCTGCCCACGGAACGGAATCGATCGACATGCCCACGCCCCGCCGCCGTCTCACCCGCCTCGTCCTGGCGGCTCTCCTGCTGATGACGCTGGTCGGAGCCGGGGGAGGGGGCATGGCCCGGGCCCAGGGCTCCCCGCCGAGCGACGACCCGCTGGCGGGAACCGACGGCCCGGCGGCCCAGGGCCCGGCGCCAGAACGAGTGGGCGCTGACCCCCACCGGGGACAACCCGGCCGAACCCGGGTCGCGGCCCAACCTGAGCTACGAGCTCGCCCCCGGGGGCACCGTGCAGGACTCGGTCACGGTGTGGAACTACAGCGATCAACAGCTCGGGTTCCGCATCTACGCCCGAGACGCCTTCAACACGCCGGCGGGCGGGTTCGACCTGCTGCGCCGCGACCAGCAGTCGACCGACGCCGGCTCGTGGATCACCATCGAGCAGAACTCTATGATCGTCCCGCCGCACTCGGGCATCGCGTCGGGCATCACGATCGCGGTGCCGCCGGGGGCCAGCCCCGGTGACCACGCCGCCGGCATCGTGGCCGCCATCGAGTCGCCGGCGGACACCGACCAAGGCCAACGACCGCCGTGGTCGAGCACCGGACCGGATCCCGCGTCTACGTCCGGGTGGCCGGACCCCTCAACCCCTCGCTCGTGGTCGACTCGGTCCACGCGCAGTACCACCGCAGCCTGGTGGCCCCGCTCGGCGGCGACCTCGACATGACCTACACCGTGCGCAACGCCGGCAACGTCCGCCTGTCGGCCCACCAGGTGCTCGAGGCGGCCGGCCCGTTCGGCATCGGGCTCGGGAGCACGAAGCCCGACGACATCCCCGAGCTCCTGCCCGGCAGCTCGATCACGCTGAGCGGCAAGATCGCCGGCGTCCTGCCGCTGATCCGGGTGACCGGGACCGTGGAGCTCGAGCCGTTCTCGGCCGACGGCACCGTCGACCCGGCCCCTGAGGCCGTGTCCCGCTCGGCCTCGTCGTGGGCCATCCCGTGGCTGTTGCTGGCCCTGCTGGTGGTGGCCGTCGTCGTGTTCCGGCTCGTGCGTCGGCGGCGGCGGGCCGCCGGTCCCGGTGGCGGCCGGGGCCGAGGTCGTGGGCCGGGGGCCCGACCGGCGGACTGTCCGGAGGTCCGCGCGAGGCGCTCGTCGACGCAGCCGTGGGAGGTGACCGGGTCGGTCGCCCCGTGACCCGTCCCCTGGTCGTGGCCGTGGCGCTGGCCGTCGCGGACGGTGCTGGCTCCTCGTGCCCGTCCCCGTCGAGGCCGAGGCGTCGCCCGCCGATCGCGTCGACTCGGACCCGTCGTGACGCTGTCGACCGGTGCCGCACCGGTCGGCTCACCCGTCGTCGTGCAGCTCTCCGGATGGCCCGTCGGCGTGGCCACCGTCTCGGTGTGCGGCGACGCCGCCCGTCGGGGGTCGGTCGACTGCGACCAGATCGGGTCGCGCGGGGTCGGCATCGCGGCGACGGGCGCCGGCGTCCGTGCGCGTCACCGTGCGCTCTCCGATCGGGTGCCCGTGCGTCGTGCGGGTGAGCACCCCGTCGAGCGACCTCGTGCGCACGGTGCCGATCGACGTGCCGGGAGCCAGGTGCTGTCCGCGGCCGAGCTGGGGCCCGAGCTGCTGCCGTCGGTCGGCGCCGCGATGCTCGAGGTCACGGCCCGGGTCGAGACCGACGACACCTGGTCGGCCGCCGTGCTGACCGCGCTCGGCGGACCGGTCGAGCGGCGCCTGGTGCTCTCGGTCCGCAACGTCGGCTCGGCGCCGGTGACGGGCGTCTCGATCTCCGGTGCGATCGGGCGCTCGGGCGCCGGCGGCGCGGCGCTGGCCGTCCCCCCGCTCGGGACGTTGGCTCCCGGTGAGGAGCGGATCGTGCGGGTCGCCGTCCCCATGCCGGTGCTGGGCGCCGGCCACTACGTCGTGTTCGGGCGGGTCGACTCGATGGCCGGCGCGGCGACGTTCGGGACCGCCGACCGAGGCCCACCCCGTGGGGCTCGATGGTGGTCGCCGCGCTGATGATCGTGATCGTCGTCGGCAACCGCGGCTCCGTCGGCCGGCTCGGTCGCGGAAGCCAGCGAACGTACGCGTCGTAGCGTCAGTCCCATGACACGAGCATTCCCGCAGGGGTTCAGTTGGGGGACGGCGGCGGCCGCGCACCAGGTCGAGGGGAACAACATCAACAACGACTGGTGGGAGTGGGAGCACCGGGCGGACACGGTCTGCGTCGAGCCGAGCGGTGACTGCTGCGACCACTACCACCGCTACCCCGACGACATCGCCCTGCTGGCCGCGCTCGGGCTTCACGAACTACCGCTTCTCGATCGAGTGGAGCCGCATCGAGCCGGAGGAGGGCCACTTCTCCCGGGCCGCGCTCGACCACTACCGCCGGATGTGCGCGGCCTGCCACGAGCACGGCCTCGAGGCCACCGTCACGTTCCACCACTTCACGACGCCGATGTGGGCGACGGCCGATGACGGCTGGGCCGGCGACAAGATCGTCGACCGCTTCACCCGCTTCTGCGAGAAGGCCACCGACCACCTCGGCGACCTGATCACGACCGGCTGCACGATCAACGAGCCCAACGTGGTGGCGTTCGTCGGGCTACATGATCGGCGCCTTCCCGCCCGGGATCATCAGCCGCGACCTGTGGCTGGCCTCGACGGACAACTTCATCGCCGCCCACCGCAAGGCGTACGACGTGATCAAGGCCGGCCCCGGTGACTTCCCCCTCGGCCTCACCGTCTCGATGGACGACTACCAGGCGGTGCCGGCCGACGACGCCGACGCGCTGGCCAAGCTCGAGAGCATCCGCCGCCACTCCGAGGACGTGTACTTCGAGACCTGCCGGGGCGACGACTTCATCGGCGTGCAGACCTACAGCCGGCACCGGGTCGGGCCCGACGGGAGCCTGCCTCCGGAGGAGGGCGTCGACGTGCTGCCGATGGGCTACGAGTTCTGGCCCGAGTCGTTGGCGGCCACCATCCGCCGGGCGTGGGAGGTCACCGAGCACGTGCCGGTGATCGTCACCGAGAACGGCATCGGCACCGACGACGACGAGCAGCGCATCCGGTACGTGACCGCCGCGCTCGAGGGCGTGCTCGACTGCCTCGACGAGGGCATCGACGTCCGCGGCTACACCTACTGGAGCTGCCTCGACAACTTCGAGTGGGCCTTCGGCTACGGCCCCCGCTTCGGCATCATCGACGTCGACCGGGCCACCCAGCGCCGTGTCGTCAAGCCCTCCGGCGAGTGGCTCGGCCGCGTCGCCCGCGCCAACGCCTTCCCCCTCCCCGACCTGACGTGACCTGACCCACCCACCACCCGACCACCCACCACCCGAACTGGTAGCCATCGCGTCGTGGGAACCACGACGCGATGGCCACCAGTTCGGAGGATCGGAGCGCAGCGCCATGAGCTGGAACACGAGCGACATCCCCGACCAGAGCGGCCGCATCGCGGTGGTCACCGGTGCCAACGGCGGGCTCGGGCTCGAGACGGCCAAGGCGCTGGCCGGAGCCGGCGCGCACGTGGTGATGGCGGCCCGCAACCAGGAGAAGGCGGCGACCGCGGCCGAGACCATCCGATCGGCGGTGCCCGCCGCCTCGCTCGAGGTCGTGCCGCTCGACCTCGGCTCGCTCGAGTCCGTGCGGGCCGCGGCTGCGCAGATCGCCGAGGCCCACCGCTCCATCGACCTGCTGGTGAACAACGCCGGCGTGATGGGCATCCCCGAGCGGGCCACCGACGACGGCTTCGAGATGCAGTTCGGCACCAACCACCTCGGCCACTTCGCCTTCACCGCGCTGCTGCTCCCGTCGGTGCTGCGGGCCGGCGCCCCGCGGGTCGTGACCGTCACCAGCACCGCCCGCCACATGGGCCGGCCCGCCCGCGCCGACAACCCCCACCTGCACGACAGCTACGGCGAGTGGAAGGCCTACGGGCAGTCGAAGCTGGCCAACTACCACTTCGCCCTCGGCCTGCAGCAGCGCTTCGAGTCCGCCGGTGCCCGAGCGGCGAGCCTCACCGCGCACCCCGGTCTGTCGAACACCGATCTGCAGGCGGTGAGCGTGGAGGAGACCGGCGGAGGGTTCAGCCAGAAGTTCTTCCACTCGATGGCCGGGGCGACCGGCATGAGCGCGGCCCAGGGCGCGCTGCCGCAGCTGCGGGCGGCGACCGACCCGGCCGCCAGAGGGCGGCGAGCTCTACGCGCCGATGTGGGTCACGAACGGGCCGCCGGTGAAGCGGCCGGTCCTGCGCCGCATCGGCATGGACTCGGCCATCGCCTCGCTGTGGAAGATCTCCGAGGGCGGAGACGGGCGTGGTGCTCGACGTCCCCGCCGCGATGGTCGCCGCCTCGGAGTGAGCGGGCCGGCGGTGGCGGCTGCCCGTCAGGACATGGCCGGGGAGGTGCGGTAGGGGAAGCACGCGGTGGCCGGCAAGGAGTGCGGACCATCGGGCTCGTCGGGCGGGTTCTCGACCATGGCGGCGTCGGGTGGAGCGAGCTGGACGATCCACGGATGGGCCAGGTGGACGCGGGACCGCACCCAGTCGACCGTCGCCTCCGAGTGTCCGGTCTGCCCGTCGGCGGCGAGGTTCCCCGGGTCGGAGCAGTACGGGCTCTCGTTGATGCGGTCGGCGAGGTCCTGCAGGTCGGCGGCCGGGAACCGGTGCACGGGTCCGGGACCGGGGAAGCCGGTGAAGCTCGTGATCGCCACGAACAGGGCGATGCCGACGAGCAGCGTCCCGATCGCGACGAGCGTCCGCCGGAGGCGCGTCCGCCGCCGCCGTCGGGCGACGGCGTTGGGACCCTCGGGCGGGGTGAGCTCGTCGGTGACCGCCATCGCACCAGTATCGGCGACCGATGGCGCACGCCTGAGCCGCGGGCGGGCAACGATGGGGCCGTGGCCCTCTACGTCGACCGACTCATCGACTACACGGGCCGGGTGCCGTACCGCCACAAGGTCTGGTGCCACCTGGTGGCCGACTCCGACGACGAGCTGCGAGCCGCAGCTGCGGAGCTCGGCGCGGCCGAGGAGTGGATGCAGGGCAGCCGGGGCTGGGACACGCACTTCGACGTGCCCGCCCCGTGGCGGGAGGCGGCGGTGGCGCTCGGCGCCCACGAGGTCGACTTCCGCTTCATGGCCCTGCGCACCCGATCCCGCCGCGCCGCGCTCGCCCTCGGCCCGGCGACGGCCGTGGGTGCGCCCGTGGGCACGCCCGTCGAGGTTCCCCTGCCGAACGACACCGGCCGCTGGATCCTCGAGGAGGCTCCGGCCGGCGTCGACCTGGCCTGGCGCGACGATCACCCCCTGCTGCCCGGGCGCCCCGTCGCCGTCCTCACCGCCGGCGCCGACCGCTCCGGCGTCGTGTCCTTCGTCCGAGATGACCAGGCGGCAGACCGGCACGAGGTGGCCGCGGTCTGGTCGAGCCGGGCCCACCGCTCGAACCAGTAGTCCGATCCGAGCCCCTGGGCCGGATCGGGCTACCGGTTGGGGAGGGGCTGCGGCGGATCGGGCTCGGGCTGCTGGTCGCCGAGCTCGTCGTCGAGCCACCACATGAGGGTGAGCACCACGCCGGCCAGCAGCGGGAGCGAGCCGCTCAGCAGGCTCACGATCGACAGGTCCACGCCGGAGAAGATCATGGGTCGATCGTCCGCCTCCGACCGGCTGCCGCCCATCCTGTGCCCCGGTGTCGCGTGGTGGGGACAACCCCACCAGCTGCTCTCCCGCCTCCGGGCTGGCGCCCGCGCCCGTCAGCGAAGGAAGAACGGCGGGTAGGCGCTGAAGACGTCGTCGAAGGCCGCGAAGAAGCGCACGAGGTCGGCGCGCTCGCCGCCGAGCACGAGGTCCGGGTGGTCGAGGCCGGCATCGACGTCGACCGCGCCGAGCAGCAACGGTCCGAGCGCGGTGCGGGGGCCGCGGACCGACGCATCCGCCGGCGCCACGTTGCGGGCCGAGCTGTCGCGACCGGCGCGCGTCTCGGCGACACCTCGCCGGATCTCGACCGTCCAGATCTCCTCGACGTCGGTGAACTCCAGCTCGACGCACAGCTGCACGTCCGCGACGTCCTCGCCGCGGAGGCGCACCGGCAGCTGCTCGACCAGCACCCCGGCCGGGAGGCCGCCGGCCACGTCGGGCGCGCCCCGCGCCTGGCCGATGAAGGCGAAGGTCTGGTCGAGCGCGTCGGTGATCGCGCCCTCCAGGTAGAGCGCACCGGTCAGGTAGAAGCCTCGCCACGTCGGGTTGATCTGGGCGTAGCCGAGGCGGCGGAACGCGGCGGCCTTCAGCGCCCGGGCCTCGGTGTCGTCGACGTCGACCCGGATGAGGTAGGTCGTGAGCTCGGCGGTGAACTGCCAGTCGTCGTCGGCGTAGGTGCGCCGGGCCTCGGCCAGCACCGCGTCCCGTCCGCCCATGAGCCGGACGAGCCGCTCGGCGTAGTCGCGCCGGGGGGTCGGGTCGAGGGCGACCGGATCGCCGTCGAACCACCCGAGGTAGCCGTTGTAGATGGCCGGCACGTTGTGCTGCACGGACCCGTAGAACGGGCGCATCCAGGGGGACCAGCTCTCGAGGTGCTCGGGCAGGCGCACCCGCTCGGCGATCTCGTCCTTGGCCAGTCCGCGGTTGGCCCAGCGCAGGGTCTGGTCGTGCTGGTACTGGATGCCGTCGCGGTAGTTGCGCAACGTGTCGGCGACCTCGTCACCTCCGGACACCGGCGGCCCGTGCTGCAGCACCATGTGCTCGGCGTCGCCCCACTGCCGCATGAGGTCGATGCTCTCGTACCACTGCTTCGGGTCGCGGTACTTGGCCCCGCGCAGCGTGTAGAGGTTGGGGCAGGTGTGGTCCTGGATGACCTCGGCCGACAGGAGCACGCGGTCGTCGGGCAGCCAGACGCACAGCTCGGACTCGGCCTCGCTGGGCACGTGCACCATGTGCATGCGGATGCCGGCGACGTTCACCTCGAGGTCGTGCCCGAACGTGTGCGTCGGCTGGACGAAGCCGCTCCGGCCCGGACCGAAGACCGGGCCGATGCCGGCGTTCATGCCCTCGGCGTCGTCGCCCGACAGCGCCAGGTTGTACATGGGGATGGCCCGGGCGTTCATGATCGGGCCGATCAGCACGTTCTCCTGGCTGTACTCGTCCATCAGCGACTCGTGGGCGTAGATCGGCAGCGCGCCGGCCTGGGCCCGGGCCGGGTCGACGAAGGACGTCGTGCCCTGCACGTGGTCGATGTGGTGGTGGGTGAGCACGATGGCGGCGATCGGCTTGTCGGTGATCCGGCGCAGCTCGGCCAGCACGTCGCGGCCCTGCTCGACGTTCATGCCGGTGTCGACGACGACGATGCCGTCGTCGCCCTCGATCATCGTGATGTTGGCCAGGTTCCAGCCGACGGCGCAGTGCACCCGCTCGCCGATCCGGTGCACCTTCGGCGGCAGGTACAGGTCCGAGTGCGCGGCCAGCTCGGGGTGGATCGAGGCCGGGACGTGCAGATCGAGGGGTTCGGGCGACTCCGGCGCTCCGTGGGCGTGCGGGTGGTCCACGGGGGGAGGCGTCAGCGCTGCGGCGGTGGTGGGGGAGGCGGGGGTGGTGGTGGCGGCGGCGGGGCCTGGTCGGCCGGGGTCGCGGGAGGTGCCGCCGGAGGTGCCGGCGGAGGTGGCGCGGCGGGCGCCGGAGCCGAAGCCGGGGTGGGGGCGGAGCCGGAGCGGGCGCCGCGGGAGGTGGGGCCGGGGCCGCGGGAGGCGGCGCCGCGGGAGGCGGCCAGTCGGCCTGCGGTGCGGAGTCAGCTGGCGGCGCGGGTGCCGGAGGCGGCGGGGTGCCCTCGGCGATCTCGTCGGGCAGCGGGCCCCAGGTCGGCGCGGTCAACGGGATGTGGTCGCCGAGGGGGACGTAGCCGGTGGTGGGCCGGACGATCTCGGGCATCGGCTCGCTGACCCGGTCGTGTTCGAGCAGGCCCATGAGCCCGCCCTCGACCGGGCCGTCGTCGGCGCGCTCGGCCTGGGGCTGCTGGTCGGCGACGCTCTTGGTCCACTTGCGCCCGTCGTAGAAGCGGAACGGGGCCTCTTGCTTCGGGTCGGGGTACCAGCCTGGTTCGTCCGGCATGGGAGGAGCCTACGGCACCGGGCCGGCGCGTGACGGCGACACCGCGGTTGCGCCGGGCGGGCGACCCGCTACCGTCTGCGGTTGCCTTGGCGGGCGGGAGACGGATTGGGCGGCGCACCGCGCCGACGATCGACGAGGAGCGCCGTGTCCCAGCCGAGGTCGCAGCACAGGGTTTCGCCAGCGATCGCTCCCGCTGGCGGTGGTCGGCAGTTGGCCCTGCTGGCATGTGGGTACGCGAGGGGCTACTACCTTGCGTGATGTCCGCCGTGATCCCCGCGACGCGAACGGCCCCGGTGACGCCATGACCGAGCCCCACTTCGACACCCTGACGATCTTCTATCCCATGTGGAACGAAGAGGAGACCATCCGTCGCGCCATCGCGGCCGCCTGCGACGCGGGGGACCGCCTCGTCGCCGACGGCGAGCTGGCCAGCTACGACATCCTCATCATCGACGACGCCTCCACCGACGACACCGGGGTGATCGCCGACAAGATGGCCGGTGAGGATCCGCGCATCCGGGTCGTCCACCACCCGGTCAACCGAAAGCTCGGCGGGAGCCTGAAGACCGGCTTCGCCGAGGCCACCGGGGACCTGATCCTCTACACCGACGCGGACCTGCCGTTCGACATGGCCGAGGTGTCCAAGGCCGTGCGCCTGCTGCGCATCTACGACGCCGACATCGTCAGCGCCTACCGGTTCGACCGCACCGGTGAAGGCCCTCGTCGTCTCGTCTACAGCTACGCCTACAACCACCTGATCCAGACGATGTTCGGGTTGCGCCTCCGCGACATGAACTTCTCGTTCAAGCTCTGCCGGCGGTCGGTGTTCGACCACATCGAGCTGAAGAGCGAAGGGTCGTTCATCGACGTCGAGCTCCTGGCCCGGGCCCGCCGGCTCGGCTACGAGATCGTGCAGTTCGGCGTCGACTACTTCCCCCGCAGCCGTGGCGTCTCCACGCTGTCGTCCAACGCGGTCATCATCCAGCTCGTGCGCGAGATGCTCGAGCTGCGCAGCGAGCTCGAGTCGCTCACGCCGTTGCCGGTCGAGCTGCGCCGACCGTCCGAGCCCCAGGAGCCGTGAGCCAGCCGGGCCAGAGGGCGGCGAGGTCGGCGCCGGCGAGCGAGCGGCTGCTGATCGTCAACGCCGACGACTACGGCCTGACCGACAAGGTGTCGCGAGGGATCCTCCGCGCGCACCGCAACGGCATCGTGACCAGCACGTCGGTGCTGACCCTGGCCCCGGGGTTCGAGACCTCGGTGCGGTGGCTGCTCGACGAGCGCCGCCTCGGCATCGGCGCGCACCTCGCGGTGGTGGGCGAGGACCCTCCACTGCTGAGCGCGGCCGAGATCCCCACGCTCGTCGACGGCAAGGGCCGCCTGCGGCCGTCGTGGAAGCAGTTCCTGCCCCGGGCCGCCGCCGGCCGCATCGACCCCGACGACCTGCGGCGCGAGTTCAGCGCCCAGATCGAGCGCATCCTGTCCGCCGGCCTCACGATCGACCACCTCGACACCCACCAGAACGTCCACCTCTGGCCGATGGTGCGCGACGTCGTGCTCGACGTGGGCGAGACGTTCGACATCAAGGTCATCCGGGTCACCCGTTCGAACGCGCCCACGCCGGTCGGCCTGACGGTGCGCACCCTGGCCCGCCGGCTCGAGCGCAAGCTGCGCCGCCGGGGATGGCGGAGCGCGGCGGCCTCGACCGGGCTCGACGAGGCCGGGCACCTCGACCTGCCGTCGATGATCAAGGCCCTGCACCGGCTGGCGGCCTCCCGGGCGCCCTCGGCGGAGCTGGCCACCCACCCCGGCGAGCCGGGCGACGCGGCTCGCGAGCGCTACCGCTGGGACTACCTCTGGGACGCCGAGCTGGCCGCGCTCACGTCGGGCACGGTCCGCCACGCGGTGAAGGAGTACGGCTTCCGCCTCGGCACGTTCGCCGACCTCCCGTGACCCCTCCCCGATCCGCCCGCAGTCTGAAGGCTCCGCCTCACGGTTTCGGTGAGGCCGGTCCTTCAGATAGCGGCTGCGGTGATCGTGGCCGGGTGGCCCAAGATGTCTGAAGGCTCCGCCTCACGGATTCCGGGAGGCCGATCCTTCAGAGTGAGGAGGAGGGTGAGGGGTTGGTGGGCCCGGGTGCGGAGGCGGTTCCGGTTGGTGGGACTGACTTCGCGCCGCAGCCGCGACCTGCTGGCCACGAAGGCGAGGAAGGTGCGGGCCGACGAGGCCCGGCGGGCCGAGCTCGACGAGGGGTTCGCCGTCCGGTCGGCGGCCGACGCGGCCGCGCGAGCTGGGGCAGATGAAGGGCGCGGTCATGAAGCTGGGGCAGATGGTGTCGTTCGTCAGCGATGCCCTCCCGCCCGAGGCGCAGGCGGCGCTGGCCCAGCTGCAGTCGGACGCACCGCCGATGGCGCCGTCGCTGGCCGCCGAGGTGGTGCGGTCGGAGCTGGGAGGCGAGCCCGACGAGATCTTCGCCGAATGGGAGCCGCGACCGGTGGCCGCGGCGTCGATCGGGCAGGTGCACCGGGCCCGGCTGGCCGACGGTCGGGCGGTGGCCGTCAAGGTGCAGTACCCCGGCATCGAGGCATCGATCGGGGCCGACCTGGCCGACGGCGAGCGCATCGGTCGGCTGCTGTCGGCGGTGACCCTGCGCAGCGTCGACGTGCCGGCGCTGGCCAACGAGCTGCGGGATCGCATGGCCGACGAGCTCGACTACGGCATCGAGGCCCGGCACCAGCACGCGTTCGCCGAGCGCTTCAGGGGGCATCCCTCGGTGCGGGTGCCCGACGTCGTGGCCGAGCTCTCGGGCCGCCGCGTGCTCACGACCGAGTGGGCCGAGGGGATGCCGTTCGCCGAGTTCGAGGAGGTGGCCGACGGGCCGGCCCGCCAGCGCGCCGCCGAGACGATCTTCCGCTTCGCCCAGTCGTCGGTCATCTCCGCCCGCCTGTTCAACGGCGACCCGCATCCCGGCAACTACCGCTTCGGGCCGGACGGCTCGGTCACGTTCCTCGACTTCGGCCTCGTCAAGCAGCTCGGCGACGAGGACCACCACAGCCTCATGCAGGTGCTCGACGGCGTGCTGGCCCGGGACGCGCCGGCCACCACCGCGGCGATGGTCGACGCCGGGTTCCTGGACCCGGATCACGGCCTCGACCCGCAGCAGGTCTTCGGGTGCGTGAGCGCGCCCTACCGCGCCTACCTCGACGACGAGTTCACGTTCACCCCCGGCTACACCGGCGACGCGCTGCGCTCGCTGCTCGACGTGCGCGGTCCCTACGCCGACGTGCTCGCTGCGCTCGACATGCCTCCGTCGTTCGTGCTCATCGATCGGGTGGTCTGGGGCGTCAGCGCCGTGCTCGGACGGCTCGGAGCCATCAACCGGTGGCGGGCCATCGTGCTCGAGTACCGCGCCGCCGGCCCACCGGCGTCCCCCCTCGGCGAGCAGGAAGCGGCCTGGCGAGCAACCCGCCCCTGACCCGGCCTCGAGATCGTCGAACCTGTCATCCAGGAGGGCGGTTCTCGGACACCTGAGATGACAGGTTTCGCGAGTCAGCCGAGGGGGAGCTGGCCCTGGCCGTTGCGCTCGGCCGCCTCGCGCTCGGCGATCTCCTGCTGGGCCTGCTCGACGACGGCGAAGGCCCGGTCGATCGCCTCCGCGTCGAGCGTCGAGCCCGTCGAGCCCGTCGAGCTGGTCGAGCGCATCGGGCGGGTCGGGTGCATCGGGCGGGTCGGGCGGGTCGTGGTCCTCGAGCTCGTCGGCGTAGAGGTCCACGTCCACGTCGAGGTCGACGTCGATCGGCGGGCTGTCGGGCGACGCCATGCGCTCGCCCTTGGCCAGCAGGTAGCCGCGGGCCCGCTCGGCCCGGGGGTAGCGGTCGACCAGGGCGGTGAAGGCGGGGGAGTGGTCGGCGTGCACGAGGTGGGTGAGCTCGTGGACGATCACGTAGTCGAGGACCCACGGCGGGCACTCGGCCAGCTGGGCGGAGATGCGGATGCGCCCGCTGCTCGGCTGGCACGAACCCCAGCGCCGGCGCTGGTTCTCGGCCCACTCGATCGACAGCGGCATCGGGAGCTGGAACCGCTTGGCCAACGTCGACGCGCGGTGCTCGAGGTCGATGTGGTCGGACCGGGCCCGCCGCTCCAGCCTCGGCACGAGCTCGGCGACGTAGTCCTCGACCTCCCGATCGCTCATGCGGGCGGGGACGTGCACCTTGATCACCCCGTCGCTGAGCACCGCCTGCACCGTCTTGCGCCGACGGGTGCTGCGGACGACCTCGACGGGGAGGGGGGCGCGCATCAGATCTGCTCGACGTCGTCGTCGAGCCGGGGGTCGTAGTCCGCGTTGGGATCGATGTCGTCGTTGGGATCGATGTCGGCCTCGGGCCCGGCCTGGGCACGGAGCGCGGCGTTGCGCATCGACTCCAGTCGAGCGGCCTCGGCCGCCGGGCCGAGACCCGAGAGGCCCGGACCGGCCTGGGGATCATCGGCGTCCTCGTCGGCCACCAGGTCGAGGCGTTCGCCCAGGTCGATGCCGTCGCCCCGATGGGTGATCTGGCGGGCCCCGAGGTTGGGGAGGCGCTGGAACGGCAGGCCGGCCTCGCGCTCGAAGGCGTAGATCACACCTCCGTGGGTGACGACGAGCACGTCGGCGCCCTGGTACTCGGCGTGCACCCGCACCAGGCCGGCGTGGGTGCGCGCGAGGAACGCGTCCTCGGCCTCGAACCCGGGCGGCCGCTTGTGGTCGTCGACGTAGCCCGGCCAGCCGGCGTCGATCTCCTTGCGGGTCAGGCCCGACCACTCGCCCGCGTCCCGCTCGCGCAGCAGCGGCTCGATCATGACCGGACCGACACCGATGGTCTCGCTGATGATCGCGGCGGTGTGGGCGGCCCGCTCGAGGTCCGACGCCACGATGATGTCGACGGTGCCGATCACCGACGCGGCCACCCGGGCCTGCCGCCGGCCGAGGTCCGACAGCGGCACGTCGGCCTGCCCCTGCCACCGCCCGAGCGCGTTCCACTCCGACTGGCCGTGACGGACGAGGAGCATGCGGGTCATCCCCCCGCACCGTAGCCAAGCGGGAAGTGGCCTCCGGAACGCCGGCTTCCTGCATCGCCGGGCTGGGAAGTGGCAGTCGACCGGCAGGTACTCTGCAGCCATGGCCACGCTCCGTCTCTTCGCGGCAGCTCGCGAAGCGGCCGGCACCGGTCGTGATGTCGTCCCCGGACCCACCGTGGGCGCCGTGCTCGACGAGGCCCGGGTCCGCTACGGCGAGGGCTTCGCCGCGGTGCTGGCCACGGCCAGGATCTGGTGCAACGGCGAGCCGGCCGAGCCGGGTGACCCCGTCAGCGACGAGGATGAGGTCGCGGTGCTCCCGCCCGTGTCCGGAGGACAGACGTGACCAGCACGGCGCGCGCGGGCGCGCCCCGCGAGAGCTTCGCCCGCTCCCTGGCCTCCGGGCTCGTCGGTGGCTACGACGTCGAGGGGCCCCGTGTGCGCCTCGGCCTGCTCTGGCTCGCCGCGCTGATCGTCGCCACGGTGCTCGGCGGATGGGCGCTCGGCGTGCTGATGGGTCTGGTCGCCGGCGCCGCCGCGTCGCAGTCGGCCGCCGCCTGGCGCCGGGTCGGTCGCCGGCCCCACCAGATCGTGGCCGGGCTCACCGGTCTGCTCATGCCGCTCGCGGCCGCGCTCGGTACCGCCTCGCTCGGAGCCGTCGCCGTGGTCGCCGTCGTGGCCTCCCTGGCCGGCGCGGCCACCGACCGCCGACGTCACTCGTCGGTGCTGGCCGACGCCGGCCTCACACTCCGGTGCGGCTTCGTCGTCGGGCTGGCGTGCTCCTCCCTCGTCGTCATCCACCGGCTCGAGATCGGCGCGGCCATCTGCCTCGTGCTGCTGATGTGCGCCTACGACGTGGGCGACTTCCTGGTCGGCACGGGGGCGAGCACCCCGGCGGAGGGGCCCATCGCCGGCATCGCCGCCGTCCTCGTCGTCACCTTCGCCATCGGGGTGTTCGCGTTCCCGCCGTTCGACTGGGCCTCGGCCTGGGTGTTCGGTGGCATGGCCGCGGCCATGTGCCCCCTCGGGCAGGTCCTGGCCACGGCCATGCTCCCGACCGCGGAGTCGCGCGCGCCGTCGCTGCGGCGGGTCGACACGTTGCTGCTGGTCGGACCGCTCTGGGCGTGGGCGCTCTGGGGATACCTCGCGTGAATCCCGCTACGCTCTGCGTGATCCCTCACCGTCAGCACCGAGGCCACCATGCCTGCCGATAGCGACCCGCTGCTCAACCCGAACTACCTCGACGACCTGCCGTCGCGCTCCATGGACGACCTGCACGCCATGCGCGACGAGTGCGTGGCCGTCGAGACCGGCCTGTCCTATCTGCGACGCATGGTGCAGGGCCCGCTCGACATCGTGAGCCGTGAGCTCGTGCGGCGCGAGGTCGGCGGCGGCTCGGCCGATCGGGCCACCCTCATCGAGGAGCTCCCCGGCATCCTGGCCGACGGTCCCCGCACGCCCGGCAACGGCCGGCTGCTGCAGACGCTCGAGCCCACCGAGATCGACCCGGAGCTGTCGGCCGAGCTCGACGCCATGGTCGGTGGCGGCATCGTGGGCGACGTCACCTCGGTCGACGACCGCACCCTCGTCGACCTCCAGGATCGCCTCACCGACTTCGAGCACCGCGTGTCCGAGCGCCGCCGGTCCTACTTCGACCGCATCGATGCGCTCCAGGCCGAGCTGACCCGTCGGTACCGCACCGGTGAGGCCTCGGTCGACAACCTCCTCCACTGAGCATGGCCGACCCCGCGGATCCGTCCGAGAGCGCGCGTGGTGTCGCCCTCGGTGACTTCATCCGCGAGCAGCGCCGGGCCGGCCAGCTCTCGCTGCGCAAGCTGTCCGAGCTCTCGGGCATCTCGAACCCGTACCTGAGCCAGATCGAGCGGGGCCTGCGCCACCCGTCGGCCGAGATCCTGCAGCAGATCGCCCGGTCGCTGTCGATCTCGTCGGAGACGCTCTACGAGCGGGCCGGCATCCTCGAGCCTCGCGCCGCCACCGGCGACCTGGTGGCCGAGATCCGGCGCGATCCCCACCTCGACGAGCCCCAGAAGCGGGCGCTGGTGCAGATCTACCGGTCGTTCCGGGCCGAGGAGCCGATCGTCTCGCCCGCGAAGGCGGAATCCCTCGACCGGTCGGGACGTTAGGGCTCGCCGTGCGCACTCTCGCGGTCCTGTCCTTGCACACGTCGCCCCTGGCGCAACCGGGCGCCGGTGACAGCGGCGGCATGAACGTCTACGTCCGGGAGCTGGTCTCCGCCCTGGCCCAGGCCGGCGTCCACTCCAACGTCTACGTGCGCCGCTGGAGCGACGACCTGCCCGACACGGTCGACGTCGAGCCGGGGTTCCGGGTCGTGCACGTGCCGGCCGGGCCGACCGACCTGGTCAAGGAGAAGCTGCCCGAGGTCGTCGACGAGTACACCGACTGGGTCGGCGACCACCTCCGTCGCGAGGGCGAGACCGACGCCATCCACGCGAACTACTGGCTGTCCGGGCTGGCCGGCCACCGGCTCAAGCACGAGCTGTCGCTGCCGCTGGTGTCGACCTTCCACACGCTGGCCCGGGTCAAGGCGGAGACCGGCGATCCCGAGCCGGCCCGTCGGGTCGAGGCCGAGATGGAGGTCATCGCCTGCTCGGACGCCATCCTCGCCTCCTGCCCGGCCGAGGTGGCCCAGCTCGTGTCGCTCTACGGCGCCCGGCCCGAGCGCATCGAGATCGTGCCGCCGGGCGTCGACCACGCCTTCTTCTCGCCCGGCGACCAGCGCGGTGCCCGTCAGGCGCTCGCCCCGCTGGGCCTCGACGACCATCCGGTGCTGCTGTTCGTGGGGCGCATCCAGCCGCTCAAGGGCGTCGACGTCGCGGTGCGGGCGCTGCACGAGCTGTCGACCGCCCACCCCGACGCCATGCTCGTGATCGTCGGTGGGGCCAGCGGCGTCGACGGGCCGGCCGAGCAGACCCGGATCCGCCACCTGGTCGACGAGCTCGGCCTGGCCGATCGGGTGCGCTTCGTCGACCCGCAGCCGCACCACCTGCTGTCGACCTACTACCGCGCCGCCGACGCCTGCATCGTGCCCAGCCGGTCGGAGTCCTTCGGCCTGGTCGCGCTCGAGGCGGCGGCGTGCGGAACCCCGGTCGTGGCGGCCGACGTCGGCGGCCTGTCCACCCTCGTCGACCACGGTCGCACGGGCCTGTTGGTCGACAGCCGCGACCCCGGCCTCTACGCCGACGCGCTGGCTTCGATCCTCGACGATCCGATGACCGCCGCCGAGATGTCGGTGGCGGCGGCCACCAAGGCCTGCAGCTACACCTGGTCCACCACCGCGGCTCGCCTGCGCCGCCTCTACGCCGACCTCACCGCCCGCTCGCTGGTCGAGTGTCGCTGACCGAACCGGCAGACCCCGCCGACCTCCCTGCCGAGGTCGCCTCGCTCGTCGGGATCCGTCGCCACGTGCGGGACGCGGACTTCGCGGCGGAGGTGGGCCACAGCCATCGCGTCGTGCGCCTCGGTGCAGAACGGGAACCCGCTCTACTGGGACGACGACGTGGCCGACGAGCTGACCGATGGGCCGACGCTGCCGCCGAGCACCCTGTCGATGTGGTCCCGGCCCGATGCGTGGGACCCGGAGCTGGCCGACGGAGCGACCCCACTGCCGACGCACTTCGATCTGAAGGAGCGGTTCGGGCTGCCCGACGCGCTGATCTCGGCGGCGGCGCTGACGATCCTCGACCCGGTCCGTCCCGGGCGACGTCATGAGGATCGGTGAGACCCTGCGCTCGGTCAGCGCCGAGAAGAGCACCGCGTTCGGGCCGGGCCGGTTCTGGATGATCGACGTCGACTACTCCAACGACCGCAACGAGGTGGTCGGCATCGAGACGCTCACCGGGTTCGGCTACCGCAAGGACGGCGACCCCGGGCCACCGCGTCCTGCCCCCTGCGCCAGTTCCCGTCGATCCGGGGCCCGACGACCGCCGGCCGCCGTCGCCGTACCGTCGGGTGTACGTCGACGACGTGGTGGAAGGCGACCGGCTGCCCGACCTGGTGCACGACGTGACCGTCACCGACGTCGTGCTCGGGGCGGTGGCGGCCCGCGACTGGCGACCGATGCATCACGACCCGGCCTTCGCCCGCGAGCGCAACGGGGTGGCGAACGTGTTCCTCGACACCCCGACCCAGCAGGCATGGCTCGAGCGGTTCCTCACCGACTGGACCGGCCCGACCGGCCGACTCGGCCGCCTCGACCTGCGGATGGGCCGGCCGGTGGTGGCCGGCGACACCATGACCATCTCGGGAGAGGTCAGCGCGGCCAAGGTCGACATCACCGGGTGCGGCTGGGTCACGCTGGTGGTGTCCATCGCCGTCGACGGCGAGGTCTACAGCAAGGCGGCGGCTCGCATCGCCGTGCCGGACGGGTTGGACGACAACCCCTGGGCCCGTCGCGGCGCCGACTGGCTCCCCTGACCCGAGCACCCAACCGTTCTGGTGACGGTCTGAGGGCGCGGGGACCCGCCGATCGTCATCAGTTCGGTCGGTGGGTGGCGGTGCCGACCCGATCGATCTCGACCGCGAGGACGGCGGCGACGGCCTCCACCCCCGGCTCGCGGAGCATGTCGTGGTGGGCCTGCGGCACCTCGACGCGCCGGAACGTCCCCGACAGCTCGGCCCACACCGCGGCCGACCCCGGATCGCCGTTCCGGCTCGCCACCAGCACGACCTCGCCCGGGTAGGCCCACGGCGGGTAGCTCCGGGCCATCTCGATGCAGCGGTCGGTGACGAGCTGCTCGCGAAGGCCGAGGGGGACCGTCCGGCCACGGGCGACCACCCGCCGCACGCGCAGGGACGCCCAGCTCGACCGGGCCCGACGACCCTGCCGGCGCACGGCTCCGTTGGCCAACCGGGCCGCGCCGCGGGTCGCCTGCCGGGCCCGTTCGGTCCAGGCCAGGTCCCGGGTCTCCTGTCGCCGACGGGCCACGATCTCCGCAGGAGCGACCGAACCGTGCCGGTTCCACGGGGACGGACGGCCAGGAGCCACGGAGTCGCCCAGCACGACGAGCGCCACCTCCTGGCCGGAGGCCCGGGCCTGGCGCCCGATCTCGAACGCGAGCGTCCCGCCGAAGGAGTGGCCGAACAGCACCCACCGCCCGGGAGGGAGGCGGTCGGCCAGCTCGGCCAGGTACTCGGCGGCCACCGCCTCGAGCGACCGGGCCGGGGTCGGGCGCCCCGACAGCTCCGACGGGGCCAGCGCGTAGACCGGCTGGTCGGCCGAGAGGTGCTGGGCCAACCGGCGGGCGCCGAGGATCTGGCCCATGCCGTCGTGCAGCACCACCAGGGCTGGCTGGTGGGAGCCGGTCGCAGGTGCGCCGCGGATCTCGACGACCGAGGACCGCCCGTCCCGGTCGCCGCCGTCGCCGCCGTCGAGCTGCTCGTGCACGACGCCCTCGAGGAGCCGCAGGGTGGGCGCGTGGAGCAGGGTGGCCACCGGGAGGGCGACACCGAGCCGCCGGTCGATCTCGGTGAACATCCGCACAGCCCGCAGGGAGTCGCCGCCGAGGTCGAAGAAGTCGTCGTCGGCACCGATCTCGGACTCGGGTCGGTCCACCGCGCCGGCCCAGATGGCCGCCAGTCGGGGCTCGATCGCCGACGTCGTCGTTCCGATCGCCGACGTCGTCGATCCGGTCGTGGTCGACGGGGAGCCGGCCAGCGCGGCGCGGTCGACCTTCCCGCTCGGCAGTCGGGGGAGCGCGGGCAGCACGGTCACGGTGTCGGGCCGCATGGCCGACGGCAGCTGTGAGGCGAGGGCGGTCCGCAGGTCGCGAGGCTCGACCGTCGGGTCCTCGGTCGTCACGAACGCGTGCAACCGGAGGTCGCCGTGGCGATCGGTGCGGCTGATCACCACGCCCCCGGTGACGCCGGCCAGCTCGACCAGCGCGCCCTCGACCTCGGCCCGGTCGACGCGGACGCCCGCCACCTTGACCACCTCGTCGACCCGACCCTCCAGGTGGAGGTTCCCGTCCGCATCGAGTCGGCCCCGATCACCGGTGCGACAGGTCCGCCGCCCGTCGTCGTCGATGCCGAACCGCTCGCCGGTGAGCCCGGGCCGGCGCCAGTACGAACCCGGCACCGCCGTCTCCTCCCCGACGGCCACCAGCTCGACGCCGTCGACGACCAGGCTCCGGCCCTGCACCGGGCGGCCCACCGGCACCGGCCCCCGACCGATCTCGACGTCCGGACCGATCGGGTACGACGTGACGATGCCGGCCTCGGACGATCCGTAGGTGTTGTGGATCACCGCGCCCGGGCCCAGCGCCCGGCGGAGCCGAGGGATGTCGGCCCAGTGCAGCTGCTCGCCGAAGAGCGCCACCGACACGAGGTCGTCGAAGCGTCGGCCCGGCTCGAGCCCGTCGGCGAGCTGGCGGAGCACGGTCGGCACGGTGCGCAGCGACGTCACCCGCTGCTCCCGCAGCCAGGGGCCGAGCTCACCCAGCCCGCGCTCACCGATGTCGTAGGGCACGAGCGTCCCACCTCCGACAAGGGGGATGCACACCACGCCTTCGGCCCCGCCGCTGCTGCCGCCGTGGACCACGCCGCACCGGGTCCCGGGGCCGGACGTGTCGATCGGCAGCGACGCGCAGAGGGCCAGGCGGGCGGCGTGGGTGTACACGATGCCCTTCGGCGTGCCGGTCGAGCCCGACGTGTAGAGGATGCTCGACGGCCGGCTGGGCGGCACCGGCACCTGCCCGATGCCGGGGGAGCGGATGCACTCGGCCAGGTCGACCGCACCCGGGGGACCGTCGTCGCGATCGGTCAGCACCAGCCCGATGCCGGCGTCGGCGATCGTCGCGGCCCGCCGCGCCGCTGGGTGCGAGGGGTCCATGGCTGCGCTGACGAGCCCGGCCCGGGCCACGGCCATCGATGCCACCACCAGCGAGCGGGCCCGGTCGGCCAGCACGCCGATCGGCGCCACCTCCGCGCCCGGGTCGGGTTGCCTCCCGACCTCGTCGGCCAACCAGCGCGCCACCGCGCCGACCTCGCGATCGAGCTCGGCGAAGGTCAGCACCCCGTCGGCATCGTCGATGGCCGGCCGGTCGGGGTCGACCCGCGCCCACTCGGCCAGCCTCGTCGCGATCGTGTCGCTCGTCCCATCGCTGTGGAGCTCGTCGAGCTCGTGGTGCACACCCATGCCCGGGCGTGACCCTACCCGTCGACCCCAACCGGTTCTGGTGACCGTCTGCGGGTCCAGGGACCTCTCGATCGCCACCGGTTCGAGCGGTCGTGCGACGATGAGGCATGGCCGACGAGATCGCAACGACCGACGAGCTCGACGCGATCGAGGCGCTGATCGACGAGTGGCTGGCCGAGGAGCTGGCCGAGAACCCGGCCATCGCCGCGGTCGACCGCGACGCTCCGGGCAAGCGCCGATGGTTCGTGCGCATGCGGGGCGAGCAGAAGGAGACGTTCACCGTCTGGTTCCACCTCGACCAGCGGACGCTGCAGTACGAGACCTACGTGATGCCGGCGCCCGATCGAGAACCACGCCGAGCTGTACGAGCACCTGCTGCGTCGCAACCTCAAGCTCTACGGCGCCGCGTTCGCCATCGGCGACGAGGACGCCGTGTTCCTCGTCGGCCAGCTGGGCGTGCACGCGATCGACCGCGGGCGAGCTCGACCGGGTGCTCGGCTCGATCTACCAGTGGGTCGAGCAGTTCTTCCGCCCGGCCATGCGCATCGGCTACGCCAGCGTCTTCCACGAGGCTGACGCCAGTGAAGCTTGCACCTAACTTTCATTGCCTTTCGATCAGCGTTGATCTAGGTTGGCCGGCGACGAGGAGGGCCGGCCCGGGTGCATCGGGGAAGGTGCCTCGGCCCACCGCCCGCCTCGTCGACTCCCGGGAGTCGTCCGGCCTGTCGCCGCCTCGTCCCCGGTGGCAGGCCGGGCACCCGGCGAGCCCGGGCCGCCGACCGACCCCGGCTGCCAGGCGAGCGGCCCGACCCGCGGCACTAGGGTGCCGGCGATGAAACGGCTCGAGCTCATCGGCGGTGGACGCATGGGAGAGGCCCTGCTCGCCGGGCTGCTGGCCGATGGCTGGGCACCGCCGCCGAGGACGTCGCGGTCGTCGAGCCGATCGAGGCCCGCCGGGTCGAGCTGGCCGAGCGCTACCCCGGGCTGACCGTGGCCGAGGCCCCGGCCGGTGCCGAGGGCGTGATCGTGGCGGTGAAGCCCGGTCAGGTGCCCGAGGTGGCTCGCAGCCTGCACGCGCTCGGCGCTGCCGCCGTCGGCCGGGTGCTGTCGATCGCGGCCGGCGTCACCATCGCCACCATCGAGGCCGAGCTCGGCGGAGGCGTCCCGGTCGTGCGGGCCATGCCCAACACCCCGGCGCTCGTCGGCGCCGGTGCGTCGGCCATCGCCGGAGGCACCCATGCCGAGCCCGACGACCTGGCCTGGGCCGAGGAGGTGCTGGGTGCCGTCGGCATCGTCGTGCGGGTCGCCGAGTGCGCAGCTCGACGCCGTGACCGGCCTGTCGGGGTCGGGGCCGGCCTACGTCTTCCTGGTGGCCGAGGCGCTGATCGAGGCCGGCGTGCTGGTCGGTCTGCCCCGCGACGTGGCCACCGACCTGGCCGTGCAGACCCTGCTCGGCTCGGCCCGGCTGCTGGCCGAGACCGACGACGACGCCGCCACCCTGCGGGCCGCGGTCACGTCGCCCGGCGGCACCACCGCGGCCGGCCTCCGCGCCCTCGAGGACCGGGCCACCCGGGCGGCCATCGTCGCCGCCGTGGTCGCCGCGACCGGGACCGCTCCGCCGAGCTCGCCGGGTCCCGACGGTCCGATGAGCCGGCTCGACGAGGTGGCCGAGCGCGACGGCTGGCGGTGCTGGCTCTGCGACGAGCCGGTCGACCCGGACATGTCGGTCAACGACCCGCGAGGGCCGAGCATCGACAGCCTGACGACCCGGTCGAAGGGCAAGGCCAAGGGCATCGGAGCCGGCGACGAGCGGCTGGCCCATCGGGCCTGCAACACCAAGAAGGGCGCGGTCGAGGCCGTCGTGCCGTGGCCCGACCACCTCTTCGTGGTCGACCCGGCCCCGATCATCGCCAGCGTCGAGCGGCTGCAGCGCAAGGGCGGCCGGGAGGTCGTGGCCCGGTGCCCGACCCGAGGCCGACGGCGACGAGGCCGCGGCCTGGCTGGTCGATCGCATCGGCCGGCTGCGCCCCGACCTGGCCGTGACCGCCGAGGTCGAGCCCGGCGGCGGCCAGTTCCTGCTCGTCCTCCGATCGAGCTGACCCCGGCCGTTCGAACCCCACGCTCTGAAGGACGGGGCTCACGGAATCCGTGAGCCCCGTCCTCCAGAGTTGGTGGCCGCGCGCTCAGAGCGTGAGCTGCACCAGCACCAGGTCGAGCGGGCGGCCGAACTTCTCGCCGATGCCCGGCAGGCGACCGACCTCGACGAAGCCGAGCCGCAGGTGGAACTCGATCGAGTCGACGTTCTCGCCGTCGATGGCGCCGACCATGGCCCGCTTGCCGGCGGCGCGGGCCCGGTCGGCCAGCGCCTCGATCAGCCGCCGCCCGATGCCCTGGCCCCAGCAGCCCTCGCGGACGTGGATGGTGTGCTCGACGACCGGCGCGGTAGCCGGGCCACCGGTCCGTGTCGCGGAAGTCGCCGTAGCCGGCCCACCCCACGACCGCGCCGTCACGGGGGTCACCGTCGTCGATCGCCACCAGCACCGGGTGACCGTCGGCCCGATGCCGGTCGAGCCACGCCAGCCGGTCGGCGACGGTGTGGGGCGTCGACGTCCACTCGTAGGTGGTCGTGGCGATCAGCGCGTTGGTGATCTCGGTGATGGCGTCGATGTCGCCCGGTGCCGCGTCCCGGATGGCGATCATGGCGTCCCACTATGGCCCGGCCGCCGCGGAGCGGCACGGGCCTACCCTCCGCCGCCGTGACCGCCGTCCGCACCCGCCGGGAGCCGCCGGAGTTCCGCCGGGTGGAGGTCGCCCGGATCGAGCGGCGCAGCCCCCGACTGTTGCGGGTGACGCTGACCGGCCCCGAGCTCGAGGGCTTCGACATCGGCCTGCCGGCGGCCAGCGTCCGCCTGCTCGTCCCCTCCCGCGACCGCCCGCCGGCGGGCGAGCTGGTGCTGCCCGACTGGAACGGCAACGAGTTCCTCGACGCGGACGGGTCACGGCCGGCCATCCGCACGCTCACCCCGGTCCGCTTCGACGCGGCGGCGCTCGAGCTCGACGTCGAGGTCGTGCTGCACGGCGCCGGTCCGCTGTCGACGCTGGGCCGAGGTCGTCGGAGCCCGGTGCCCGGGTCGCGGTGGCGGGCACGGGTCGGGGCTACACGGTCGACCCGGACTGCCTTCGACGTGGTGCTGGCCGGCGACGAGTCGGCCCTCCCGGCCATCGGCGTGCTGCTCGGCGCCTCCCGACCACCGCCGGCGGTCCGGGTGATCGTCGAGGTCGCCGACCCGGCGGCCCGCATCGACCTGCCCGCCGCACCCGGGGCTGATCGAGCAATGGCTCGTCGCCGATCCCGGCCGCGCCGCCGGGTGAGGCGCTCGTCGACCGCGGTCGAGGCCGACCGCCATCGACGGCGGACGTGCGGGTCTGGGCCGCGGGGGAGGCGGCCGCCATGTGGCGCATCCGCAAGCACCTGTTCGAGGGGCTCGGCCTGCCCCGGTCGCACGCGGTCGTGCGGGGCTACTGGAAGGTCGGCCGAGGCGGCGACGCCGACGACGGCTGACGGCGGATCGAGAGGCCTCGGCCCACCGCGGGTTCGTGGCCGGACGACCTCGGCCGGTAGCGTCGTCGTGCCATGGCGTCCGCGCTACGACACGATCTCCTTCCTCTCCGACTACGGCCTCGACGACGAGTTCGTCGGCGTCGTGAAGTCGGTGATCCGCTCGATCGCCCCGGACGTGGCGGTGGTCGACATCACCCACGAGGTGCCCGCCGCACGACATCCGGGCCGGCGGGCTGACCCTGGCCCGCAGCGCCGGCTACCTCTGCCCGGGCGTCGTGCTGGCCGTCGTCGATCCGGCGGTCGGCACCGAGCGGCGGGCGGTGGCGGTCGAGGTCGGCGACGGCATGTCGGTGCTGCTCGGTCCGGACAACGGGCTGCTCGCCCCGGCGGTCTCGATGGTCGGCGGAGCCACCCGGGCCGTCGAGCTGACCAACGCCGAGCACCACCTGGCGGCGCCCGGGCCGACCTTCGCCGGGCGCGACATCTTCGCCCCGGCCGCCGCCCTGCTCTGCACCGGCGTCGACCTCACCGAGCTCGGCGAGCTAGATCGACCCGGCCGGCCTCATGCCGGGCGTGCTGCCGATCAGCCACCTCGACGACGACGGCACGTTCAACGCCGAGGTGCTGTGGGTCGACCGCTACGGCAACGCCCAGCTCAACGTCGACCCGTCCGAGATCGAGCGCGTTCGGCGACCGCCTGCGGCTGCGGGTCGGGCGCGAGTCCCGCACCGCCCACCGGGTGGCCACCTACCGCGAGATCGGCACCGGCGAGATCGGGCTGGTGGTCGACTCCTACGGGCTGCTGTCGGTCGCGCTCGACCAGCGCTCGGCGGCCGCCGAGCTGGGGCTGGCCGCCGGGCGCGGCGGTGCACCTCGAGCCGTTCGACGACGACCAGGAGACGCCGGTGTCGATCGGCGTGCGTGTCCCCGGTCGAGCTGCGGCCCCGCCCCGACCACCTGTCGGGCGACCAGGAGATGCCGTCATGAGGGCGACCAGGAGATCGCCATGAGGAAGGGCACCACCATCACGCTGGCCGTGCTGCTGCTCGTCATCATGGGCGCGGCCGTGCTGCAGCTGTTCTTCCTCGCCCGCTGACGCGAGCCGGTGCCGCGGAGGTCAGCTCGAGGTGGCGAGGCGGTCGCGGGTGAAGCGGCGGCCGTTGATCATGAGCAGCAGCAGGGCCAGGCCCCACACGATGAAGCCGACGACGACCACGACCAGCGGCGGGGCCAGCATCAGCGCCGACGCCTGACCGGCGATCAGGAAGATCAGCGGGCAGGATCACGGCGCCGCCGAGCTGGTTGGCCTCCTGCGTGGTGCGGGCCCGGGACGACACGATCACCAGCAGGCCGAGCGAGAGCAGGGCCACCGCCGGCGCGACCCAGCCCATGACCAGCAGCCACTGGGTGAACGGCACGAAGACCCGGTGCATCACCGGCCAGCCGATGATGTTGACCAGCAGCGCGTAGACGAACGCGCCGACCCACGTGATGGCCAGCGCCGGCACGAAGGCGCCGAGCACCTTGGCCAGGAACAGGTCCCGGTCGCTGATCGGCAGGTAGAGCAGGCCTTCGAGCGTGCGCCGCTCCTTCTCGCCGGCGAACGCGTCGGCGGCCAGCACGGCCGACACCATCAGCGGGATGACCAGCAGCAGCGGCGAGAGCAGGTAGCCCAGCACCAGCACGATGATCTGCTCGCGCTCGGGCAGGTCGAGGATCGGCTTCACCAGGTTCTTCACCAGCGGCGAGCTGAGCGCGTTGGCCACCTGGTCGGTCGGCGCGCTGCGGGCGAACAGGCCGAGCGCCACCGGCAGCAGCGACGAGCAGCACGGTCGGCACCAGGACCATCGGCAGCACGATCGCCTTGCTGCGCCGCACCGCGGTGAGGTCCTTGCGCATGACCAGGCGGATGGCGGCCCAGTCCCGTGCCCCGGGCCGGGTCCGCTCCGGGACGGTCGCCGGCTCCGGAACGGTCGTGGCGGTGGCGGTCATGCCGGCACCCGGTCGCGCATGAAGCCGTCGGTGACCTCGGCGCCGCCGTGCTCGGCCAGGAACCGGGCCTCGATGGCGAAGTAGACGTCCTCGAGGCTCGGCGCCCGCGACGCGACCTCGTAGACCGCCTCGCCCCGCGCCGACCAGGGCGGCCACCACGGCGGGCAGCACGTCGCGGTCGGCGATGCGCAGGACGGCGCCGGTCGGTCCGCGACTCGACCTCGGTGACGCCCGGGCACGGCGGCGACCACGCGGCCAGCACGTCGGCGCCGGCCGGGCCGCCCAGGTCGATCTCGGCGCCGATGCCGGACCACAGCTCGGCGGCCAGCTCGTCGGGTCGCCCGAACGCCCGCAGCCGGCCCCGGTGCAGCACCGCCATCCGATCGGCCAGCCGTCCGGCCTCGCCCAGGAAGTGGGTGGCCAGCACGATCGTGCGGCCCTCGCCGGCGAGCGACTGGATGAGCTCGATCACGTCGCGGGTGCCGGCCGGGTCGAGGCCCGAGGTCGGCTCGTCGAGGAACAGCACGTCGGGGTCGTGGAGCAGGGCCCGGGCCAGCGCCACCCGCTTGCGCTGGCCGGTGGAGAAGCCCTGGGTGAGGTCGTCGGCCCGCTCGGCCAGGCCGAACCGCTCGAGCAGGTCGTTCACCCGGCGGGTCGACGGCGTCGGCGGAGAAGCCCCGCACCCGGGCCGAGAAGATCAGGTTCTCCCGGGTGGTCAGCCGATCGTCGAGCCCGGCGTTCTCGGTGAGCACGCCGGTGTGGCGGCGCACCGTCGTCACCCTCGGTGGCCACGTCGAACCCGAGCACCCGGGCCGAGCCGCGATCGGGGGTCGAGCACGCCGTTGAGCAGCCGCACGGTGGTGGTCTTGCCGGCGCCGTTCGGGCCCGAGCAGGGCCAGCACCTCGCCCGGCTCGACCTGGATCGTGAGCCCGTCGAGCGCGGGTCCGCTGGCGAAGCTGCGGCTCAGGTCGAGCGTCTCGATGGCGGCGTCCATCAGGTGGTTCCCTCAGGTCGGCCGGTCACGTCAGATCCATCGGTCGCCCGGGGCCGTCCGTGAGGGACGGTCAGGTCGAGAGGTGGTGCAGCGCGGTCAGCACCGCGGCGACCCGGGCCGAGTCGGCGGGGGGCGGCGGGCCGGGCTGCGGCGGCGGCGGGGTCGGCACGGGAGCCGGGGGCGGCGGTCGTGGTGGGGGTGGGCGCCGGCGGTCGAGGGGCTGGCCTTGGCCTTGGGCGTGCTCGACTTGGCTGGCGTCGAGCTCGACCCGCCGCCTCCACCGCCGCCGCCGCCACCGCCGCCGGATCCGCCACCGACCTGCATGAAGCGCTGGGTGGTCCACTGCGTGCCGCTGGACGACGTAGGCGACGCCCACGCCGACCCGGTTGAAGTCGGGGTCGACGATGTTGGCGTAGTGGTGGGCGCTGTTGACGAAGGCGTTCCAGATCGGGTCGTTGCTGGGGCCGGTGCCCACGTTCTCGCCGAGCTTAGTCCACGGCTGCGCTGATGCCGGTGGCCAGGTTGGCGGAGTGCGACAGCGTGCCGGTCGGCGGCCATGTGGGCCGACCAGTTCTGGGCGATGGCGGTGAGCTCGCCGTCGACCTGCAGGGGGGCCCGGCCGACCGAGGCCCGCAGGGCGTTGATCCGGCTGACGTAGTCGCCGGCGTCGTTGCCACCGGCGCTGGCGGAGTGGATCGGGGTGAGCAGCAGCGACGACGACGGCGGCCACGCAGGAGCGGGCCGATCCGCCGGACGGTGCGGGAGCGGCGGGAGGCGGGAGCGGACGAGACATCTGTCCGAGGTATCGGCAAGTTCACGATGCGACTGGAGAAGCTCACGGAGCGCGCGAATGGTGACCTCGGGACACCAGATGGCCTCGGACCCCGGACGCGGCGACGCGGCCCGCTAACGTGCGCGGGCGATGAACCTGGCCTCGATCGTCGACCCGCACCCCGCCGACCGCGTCGCCCTCATCAGCCGGGGCAAGACCACCACCTACGGCACCTTGCGCGAGCAGGTCGCCGCCCTCCGCGGCGGGCTGGCCGGCCTCGGCCTCGAGCCGGGCGACCGCCTCGGCCTGCTGGCCGGCAACAACTGGTACTTCGTGGTCGTCCTACCTGGCCGGCCTCGGCGCCGGCCTGGTCGTCGTGCCCGCTCAACCCGCAGGCGCCCGACGCCCGAGCTGCAGTACGAGCTGGGCACCACCGGCGTCCGGGCCGTGGTGGTGACCCCGGCCGCGTCCGCGGCGTTCGCCGAGCTCGACCGTGACGCGCCTGCCCGACCTCGAGATCGTCATCGAGACCGTCGGCGTCGACCTGCCCGGCGCGGTGGTGCTCGACGACCTGCTCGACCTCCGACGCCGGCACCGATCGTCGACCGCGACGCCGACGACCTGGCCGTGCTCATGTTCACCAGCGGCACCGCCGGCGCGCCCGCGGGCCGCCATGCTCACCCACGGCAACCTGCTGGCCAACCTCGAGCAGGTGCAGGCGGCCGGCGCCCGCCAGCAGGCCGAGCGACGAGGTCGTGTTCGGCCTGCTGCCCATGTTCCACATCTTCGGGCTCAACGTCATGCTCGACCTCAGCCTGCTGGCCGGCTCACGGGTGCTGCTGATCGAGCGGTTCGACCCGTCGTCGGCGGTCGAGGCCATCGAGCGCCACGAGGTCACCGTCGTCAGCGGCCCGCCCACCATGTGGTCGGCGCTGGCCGCGCTCGGCGACGTGTCGTCGTCGATGCGGTCGGTGCGGCTCGCCGTGTCGGGCGCGGCCAAGCTGGCGCCCGAGGTCGTCGCCGCGGTGCGGGCCAACCTCGGCCTCGAGCTCAGCGAGGGCTACGGCCTCACCGAGACGGCGCCGGTCGTGACCTCGGCCACCGGCACCGACGCCCCCACCGGCTCGATCGGCCCGGTGCTGGCCGGCATCGAGATGCGCCTCGTCGACGCCGACGGCACCGACGCCCTGGTCGGCGACTCCGGCGAGATCTGGGTGCGCGGCCCCAACGTGTTCAAGGGCTACTGGAACGACCCCGAGGCCACCGCCGCCGCGCTCACCCCCGACGGCTGGCTGCGCACCGGCGACATCGGCGTGGTCGACGACGACGGCTTCGTCTTCCTGGTCGACCGGGTCAAGGACCTCATCATCGTGTCGGGCTTCAACGTCTACCCGGCCGAGGTCGAGGAGGTGCTGGTCGAGCACCCGGCGATCGCCGCAGGCCGCGGTCGTCGGCGTGCCCCATCCCCACACCGGCGAGGCGGTCAAGGCCTACGTGGTGCTCGAGCCCGTCGGTCTCGGCCGACGAGGACGACATCATCGACTTCTGCACCGACCGGCTGGCCCGCTACAAGTGCCCGTCGAAGATCATGTTCGTGACCGAGCTGCCCCACAACCTCAGCGGCAAGCTCCTCCGCCGCGCCCTCCGCTAGGCCCTCGCGGCGGTCGGAACGAAGAGCTGGACGGGAGCTGGTCGCGCCGTTGCGATCGGGGCCGGCGGGTCGAACGACGCGAGGAAGGGGAGTGGGACGCGCCGCTCGCCGTCAGCGGCGTCGAGTGTGCTGGCATGCACCGTGGCGGTTCGTCCCAGCTCACTCGGCCGAAGCGTCGGGACCAGTCCAGGTCGAGTGAGCTGCGGTGCACCGTGGGGTCGCCCGCTCACGTGAGCGCGCGCTCGCTGATCGCTCGTCGTCGTCTCTGCGGTCAGGCCCGGCTGGACTCGACGCGCGGCGTCGTTTCCGCTGCCGCCAGGGTCGGGCCGGGTTCGAGGGAGCCGCGGATGGGGCGCACGCCACGGACGGCGGGGGACGAGACGGTGGTGAGCAGGAAGCCGGCGAAGATGATGGCGATGCCGACCACGAGCGAGATGGCGAAGGCGTTCATCTCGTCGACGACCGAGTTGAGCAGGCCGCCGGCGCTGAGCACGAGGGTGCCGGCCGCGATGAGCAGGTTGGCCGCGGCCAGGCGCCCGGCGGGGATGGCCGTGGCCGGGCGCGGCGGCCGATCGGCGCCGGCCGAGCAGCAGCTGCACCGCGCTCCAGACGGCGCCGCCGATGATGACGAGCGCGGCGACCCCGAGCCGACGCCGGCCGCGATGCGGGGGCCGAGGCCGAAGACGTCGGAGCCCTGCGGCAGCACGTCGGACGACGATCACCCCGACGATCGGGGTGGCCACCACGATGCCGGCGGCGAAGGCGGCCAGCAGCGAGACGGTGGCGGCGGCGACGTCGCCCCGGCTGCCGACCGGCCAGGAGGTACACGGTGCCGAGCGCGAGGAACGGCACGTTGAGGATGGCGCCGAACAGGTAGAAGGCCTTGAAGGTCCACTCGCTCCAGCCGATGGCCGCCCCGGCCCACAGCGCCAGCGACCCGAGGGCGAACATGAACAGCGAGATCGTCCACATCAGCTCGTGGCGGCTGCCGCCGGGCCAGGTAGCGCTCGAGCGTCGACAGGGCGAACGCGGCGGCGAGCAGGGTGGCGGTGGCGGCCAGCACGGTGTGCATCGCCGCCGAGCCTACGGCGCTCTGCCGAGGGGACCCAGGCAGCTCGACCCGCCCCCCTTCGTGACTTTGTGAACGCGTGCACGTGGGCGTACCCTGCCAGCACCATGGCCGCTGCAGACAAGCCCGACCAGGCCCCGTCCGCCCGGACGAGACGCATCCCCGAAGCCACCGTGGCCCGGCTGCCGCTCTACCTGCGCAGCCTGCTCGAGCTCAACGGCGGCGACGTCGACGATCTCGTCCGAGCGGCTGGCCGAGCTGGCCGGCGTGAACGCGGCCAAGGTCCGCAAGGACCTGTCCTACCTCGGCTCCTACGGCACCCGCGGCGTCGGCTACGACGTCGAGTTCCTCGTGTTCCAGATGAGCCGCGAGCTGGGCCTCACCCAGGACTGGCCCGTCGTCATCGTCGGCGTCGGCAACCTGGGCCAGGCCCTGGCCAACTACGGCGGCTTCGGCGACCGGGGCTTCTCGGTGGCCGCGCTGGTCGACGCCGACGGGGCCAAGGTCGGCTCGACGATCGGCTCGCACGTGGTGCACCACGTCGACGACCTGCCCCGCGCTGGCCGCCGAGCTGCACATCGCCATCGGCATCATCGCCACCCCGGCCGGCGTCGCCCAGGACATCGCCGACCGGCTGGTCGCCGCCGGCATCACCGCGGTGCTGAACTTCGCTCCGTCGGTCGTGACCGTGCCCGAGGGCGCCTCGCTGCGCAAGGTCGACCTGGCCAGCGAGCTGCAGATCCTGAGCTTCTACCAGCAGCGGCGGGTCCGCCGACCCGGCGCCGCACGGCCGACGCCCGGAGCGCCGCCTGATGCCGGTCGACGAGCCGCTCTACCCGGTGAACCTCCGGGTCGCCGGCCGCCGCTGCCTGGTCGTCGGCGGGGGCCGGTCGCGCTCGCCAAGGTGCGGGGCCTGCTCGAAGCCGACGCGGTCGTACGTCGATCGCCCCCGAGGTCGTGCGCCGAGCTCGACGCGCTGGCCGCATCGGCGCCGAGCGTGACGATCGAGCGCCGCCCGTACGCCGCGGGCGACCTCGCCGGCTACCGGCTGGTCATCACCGCCACCGACGACCCGGCGGTCAACGGGGCGGTGTTCCTCGAGGGCGAGGCGGCCGGCGTCTGGGTCAACTCGGCCGACGATCCGGACAACTGCGCGTTCACCCTGCCGGCCCGGGTGCGCCAGGGACCCCTGCTGGTCACGTTCGCCACGGGCGGCCACAGCCCGGCCCTCGCCACGTGGCTGCGGCGCACCTACGCCGACGAGTTCGGCCCCGAATACGTCACCCTGATCGAGATGCTCGCCGCGGAGCGCGAACACCTCCGTAGTCTGGGACGGTCGACCGAGGGCCTTGATTGGCAACCGGCTCTCGACTCGGGAATGCTTGACCTCATCCGCGAGGGTCGCCTCGCCGAAGCGAAGGAGCGCCTCCAGGCGTGTCTGTCGTCGTCGTCGGTCTGAACCACCGAAGCGTGCCCGCTCGACCTGCTCGAGCGGATGACCATCGACGACTCGCGCCTGCCCAAGGCGCTGCACGACGTCGTCGTCCCGTGAGCACATCAGCGAGGCCGTCGTCCTCTCGACCTGCAACCGCACCGAGATCTACGTGGTGGCCGAGAAGTTCCACGGGGCCTACGCCGACCTGCGCAACTTCCTCTCCGAGATGGCCTACCTGCCGCCCGAGGACTTCGCCGACCACCTCTACGTCCAGTACGACGACGAGGCCGTCGCCCACCTGTTCGCGGTGGCCGCCGGGCTCGACTCCGCGGTCGTCGGCGAGGCCGAGATCCTCGGCCAGGTGCGCCAGGCCTGGGAGCGGGCGCAGGAGGAGGGCACCGACCGGGTCGTCGCTCAACCTGCTGTTCCGCCACGCGCTCGAGGTCGGCAAGCGGGCCCGCACCGAGACCGGCATCGCCCGCCACATCGCCTCGGTGTCGACCGCCGCGGTGGCCATGGCCGCCGAGCGGCTCGGCTCGCTCGACGGCACGCCGCATCCTGGTGCTCGGCGCCGGCGAGATGGGCGAGGGCATGGTCCGGGCGCTGGCCACCGCCGGCGTCGACGACATCCGCATCGCCAACCGCACCTGGGAGCGGGCGGTCGAGCTGGCCGACGGCCTCGTCGCCGACGGCTCGGCGGTCGGGCCGTGCGCCTGGCCGACCTGAACGAGTCGCTGGCCGAGGTCGACCTGCTGCTCACCTCCACCGGGCGCCTCGTCGATCATGCTCGAGCACGGCGACCTCGGCCGGGTGATGCGGGCCCGCGGCCGGCCGGCCGCTGCTCATCGTCGACGTGGCCGTGCCCCGCGACGTCGACCCGTCGGCGGCCGAGCTCGACGGCGTCACCCTGCTCGACATGGACGACCTCCGGGCCTTCGCCGACGCCGGCATGGCCGAGCGCCGCCGCGAGGTCGCCGCCGTCGCAGCGCATGCTCGACGACGAGCTCGAGCGCTTCGTGTCCGTCGCCACCGCCCGCGAGGTCGCCCCGCTGGTGGCCGGCCTGCACGAGCGGGCCGAGGCCATCCGCTCGGCCGAGCTCGACCGCTTCCGCGGCCGGCTGGGCGAGCTCGACGCCAAGCAGCTCGACGCGGTCGAGGCCCTCACCAAGGGCATCGTCGCCAAGCTGCTGCACGACCCGACCGTCGGGCTGAAGGATGCGGCCGGCACGCCCCGCGGCGAGCGGCTGGCCGAAGCCCTCCGCGACCTGTTCGACCTCTGAGGCCCGCGTCGCCGTGTCGTGATCGTCCGGGCCGCCACGCGCGGCAGCACCCTGGCCCGCTGGCAGACCGACCACGTCGCCGGCGCTGCTGCGCGGCCGTCGGATCCGGACGTCGAGGTCGAGGTGGTGGTGGTCGAGACCCTGGGCGACCGCCGCCAGGACATCCCGATCTGGGAGATGGGCGGCAAGGGCGTGTTCGCCAAGGAGGTGCAGGCCGCGGTGCTCGACGGCCGGGCCGACATCGCCGTGCACTCGGCCAAGGACCTGCCGTCGGGCTCGCCGCCCGGGCCTGGTCATCGCCACCGTGCCCGAGCGGGCCGACGCCCGCGACGTGCTGGTCGGCTCGACGCTCGACGGCCTGGCCCCGGGCGCCACCGTGGCCACCGGCTCGGCCCGGCGCCGGGCCCAGCTGGCGTGGCGTCCGCCCGGATCTCACCTTCGCCGAGCTGCGGGGCAACATCGACACCCGCCTGGCCAAGGCCGCCGGCTTCGGCGCCATCGTGATGGCCCTGGCCCCGCTCGAGCGCCTCGGCCTGCTCGACCACGTCGGCGAGGTGCTCGAGCCGTCGGTGATGCTGCCCCAGGTCGGCCAGGGCACCCTCGCCGTCGAGTGCCGCGACGGCGACGACGCCGCGCGACGTCGAGCTGCGCGCCCTGCTGGCCGCGCATCGAGCACCGGCCGAGCCGCACGTCGCTCGATGCCGAGCGGGGCTTCCTGGCCGAGCTCGGTGGCGACTGCGACCTGCCGGCCGGCGCCCACGCCACCGTCACCGGTACCGGTGCTGCGACCACCGTCAGGGTCGAGGGGATGCTGGCCTCGCTCGACGGCCACACCGTCGTCCGCCACGCCGTCGACGGGCTCGGCCGCCGAGCGCCGACGCAGCTCGGGCGCCGCGTGGCCCGCTACCTGCTCGACGATGCCGGCGGCTCCGCCCTCCTCGACCGCTGACCACCACCCCGAGCCCCGTCACCACCCCCCCGGAACTTGCGTAGGTTTCCTGTCGGAAGCCGGCCCTATTTCTCCGCAAGTTCGGGTGTATCGGGCGCGGGCCGAAACTATTGACAGGCATACTGACAGAACCTACGGTGACCACCATGGCGACGAGCGGAACCGATGAGTCGGAGCTGATCGAGGACGGGTCCGACGGGCGGGTGGCGCGGCGTGAGCGCAACCGTGACGCCGTGGTCGACGCGATCATGGTGTTGATCCAGGCCGGAGAGACGCAGCCGAGCATGGCCGACGTGGCCCGGCTGGCCGGGGTGTCCGAACGATCGATCTTCCGCCACTTCGAGACCCGTGACGCGCTGTTCGCGGCGGTCATCGAGCGCCAGCTCGAGGTGGTCTCCGGGCTGCTGCACGAGGTGCCGACCACCGGGTCGCTGGTCGACCGGATCGAGGCGCTCGTCGACGAGCGGGCCCGCCTGTTCGAGGAGATCACGCCGATGCGTCGGTCCGCGCTGCAGTTCGCCGAGGTCTCCGAGCAGGTCGCCGAGCGGCTGGCCGACATCCGCCGCTGGCTGCGTGACGAGCTCGAGGAGGTCTTCGCCCGTGAGCTCGGCCGCCGCCCGGCGGCCGAGCGTCGCGATCTGCTGGCCGGCCGTCGTCGATGTCCACCAGCTGGGAGGCGTGGAACCTCCTGCGCACGGTGGAGGGCTGCTCGGTGCGCCCGGGCCCGCCGCATCATGGCCCGCACCCTCAACCGCCAGCTGGCCGGGAGCTGACGCCGTGCAGGCGATCACGCTCGGCACCGGATCGCCCCTGCCCGATCCGCACCGGGCCGGTCCCGCCACGCTCGTGCGGGCCGGCGGCCTCGACCTGCTCTTCGACTGCGGGCGCGGCGTGCTCATGCGCATGGCCGCGGTGCCCGTCGGCGTCGGCGGCCTGGCCGGCGTCTTCCTGACCCACCTGCACAGCGACCACGTCGCCGACCTCAGCGACCTGATCACCACCCAGTGGATCTCGTCCTTCGGCGCCGACCCCGCTGCGGGTGTTCGGGCCCGAGGGCACGCAGGCCTTCGTCGACCGCACGCTGGCGATGATGGCCGACGACATCGGCTACCGGGTCGGCCACCACGAGGATCTGACCTGGGAGCCCGTCGGTCGAGGTGACCGAGATCCCGAGCGCGACCCGGCTCGACCCGGCCAGCACGGCCGAGGTGGTGTTCGAGCAGGACGACGTGCGGGTCCTGGCCGCGCCGACCGATCACCGGCCGGTGCACCCGACCGTCGGCTATCCGGATCGAGCACGACGGCCGGTCGGTCGTCATCGCCGGCGACACCAAGCCGTGCGCCGGGCTCGATGCGCTGTGCGCCGGCGCCGACCTCTACGTGCAGACCGTCATCCGCCGCTCGGCCATCGAGGCCATCCCGCTGCCCCGGCTGCAGGACGTGCTCGACTACCACTCCGACCTGGCCGAGGCCGCGGCCACCGCCACCCGGGGCGGGGTGGGCACGCTCGTGCTCACCCATCCGGTGCCGGCACCGCCGCCCGGCAGCGAGCTGGCCGACGAGTGGGTGGCCGAGGCGGCCGAGGGCTTCGCCGGGCACCGTGCTGCTCGCCGAGGACCTGCAGGTCTTCGAGGCCTGACCCGACGCTCGATCAGGGCTCGGACCACCGACTCGCGATGCCCAGGGGGAAGACACATGGAGCCTGCGCACGCCCGAGGAGCGGTTCGCCGACCTCGACGGCTACCCGTTCGAGCCGCACTACGTCGACGTGCCCGACCTCGACGGCGGCACCCTCCGCATGCACTACCTCGACGAGGGACCGGCCGACGGCGAGGTCGTGCTGCTGCTGCACGGCGAGCCGTCGTGGAGCTACCTCTACCGCAGGATGATCCCGGTGCTGAGCGCGGCCGGCCTGCGCTCGATCGCTCCCGACCTGGTGGGGTTCGGCCGCTCCGACAAGCCGGCGGCCCGCACCGACTACACCTACGAGCGCCACGTCGAGTGGCTGCGCTCGCTGGTGTTCGGCGAGCTCGACCTGCAGAGGCGTCACGCTGGTCTGCCAGGACTGGGGCGGCCTGCTCGGGCTGCGACTCGTGGGCGAGCACCCCGATCGCTTCGCCCGCGTGGTGGCGGCCAACACCTTCCTGCCGACCGGCGACAACCACCCGGGCGAGGCGTTCCTGGCCTGGCAGCAGTTCTCCCAGGAGGTCGAGACCTTCCCGACCGGCGTCATCATCAACGGCGGGTGCACCTCCGACCTCCCGCCCGAGGTCGTCGCCGGCTACGACGCGCCGTTCCCCGACGAGACCTTCAAGGAGGGGGCCCGCCAGTTCCCGCTGCTGGTGCCCACCACTCCCGACGACCCGGCCAGCGCGGCCAACCGGGCCGCCTGGCAGGTGCTCGAGCAGTTCGACAAGCCCTTCCTGTGCGCGTTCAGCGACGGCGATCCCATCACCGCCGGCAACGACAAGCACCTGCTGCGCCGCATCCCGGGGACGAACGGCCAGCCCCACACCACCATCGTCGGCGGCGGCCACTTCCTGCAGGAGGACAAGGGCGAGGATCTCGCCGCGGTCGTGGCGTCCTTCATCGCCGCCACCCCGGCCGGCTGACCGACGGCCGGCTGACGGCGGCCGGCTGACCGGCCGACGCCGAGACCTACGGGGTGCGGAACCCCACCATGTAGGTCAGCCGATCGGCCACCGGGCTGGCCGTGAAGGTGGTGGCGACCGACCACCAGCAGTCGGTCGTGCACGAGTAGTTCGCCGGGATCGGCACCTCGATCCGGAGCCAGCCGTTGTTGTAGGGGCTGCCACCGCCGTTGATCCGGGTGGTGATGGCGCACGTGGCCGAGGTGTTCGGCGTGGCGGTGCCCGGGGTGGTGAACGGGCCGCCGAAGGAGCAGGGCAGCGCCGTCCCGGTCGTGGGCGTGTCGCCGAGCGGTCCGGATGGGGGGGCCAGCACCTGGAGCTGCGCGGACCCGCTGGTCGCGTCGCCCGGGTCGAACACCTGCAGGACGAGGTTCTGTCCGGCGTGGGACTTGTCGACGTTGGCCAGGTACGCCCGCGACGTGGTCCCGTTCGAGCCGCTCACCATGGTGACCGACTCCTTGTCGTAGGCCGCGACCGTCGGGCGGGTCGGCCCCGAGGTCGTCGCCCGCACCGCGAAGTCGTTCCAACCGCCGCCGCTGTCGGGCAGGTCGAGGACGCCGCTGGTGCGGACCTGGAGGGGATAGACCCCGGGCTGGGTCGGGGTGAAGGTGCACAGCGGGTACCAGGCGTTGGCCCAGCCCGAGCCGCCGGTCGCGAACACCGCGGAGCCCGTGCCCCCGGAGCAGCGACCGAGCGTGGCCAACGAGTTGGACGCGTCCAACGAGATCGTCTGACTGGAGCCGGTGGTGTTGAAGAGCTGGTACCAGGTGTTGAATCCGCCGAAGGGCCCGACGACGTCCGATGCGGTCGAGTTCGAGACCAGGCCCGGGTCGTAGATCTCGATGGTCACCGGGAAGCCGACCTGGCTCGGCGCCACCGTGACGGCGTAGACGTAGCCCCCGTCGATGAACGTCGGGTTGGCTCCCGAGGCGTCGCACGTCGTCGCCGACGCCGGCTGGTTCAGGCAGCGCGTCGAGAAGGGGTCGCCGTCGGTGTGCGCGTGTAGGGGCCGTTGATCGCGGCCCACATCTGGGGCTGCAGGCCGGCTCGGGTGGGATCGTTGCCGAACGTCCCGCCGGCCCCGCCGATCAGCTGGCACGAGGACACGACGAGTGTCAGGACGACCACTACCGGTAGCAGCGCTCCGGCTTTGAGCGCTCGCCGTCGGGTTCGAGAGATCGTTGTCGCCACCGGCTGAGCCGGTACCAGGTCGCCCGTCATGTGCCCACCTCCCATTGTGGTGACGAGAACGCTATCAGTCCCATCGGGAACACTCCCGCCGGGCCGGGGTTGTGGTCGCGGTGAAGATCCTCGCCATCTCCGGAAGCCTGCAGGCCGCCTCGTCGAACGCGGCCCTGCTCGATGCCGCGGTCGCCGTGGCCCCCGCGGGCACCGAGGTGGTGCGGTCGGTGTCGCCCGGCGACCTGCCCCACTTCAACCCCGATCTCGAGGCCGACGGAGCGCCCGCCCCGGCGGCGGTGGCCGAGCTCCGCCGCCAGCTCGAGCAGGCCGACGGCGTGCTCATCGCCACGCCGGAGTACGCCCACAGCCTGCCCGGCTCGCTGAAGAACGCCCTCGACTGGATGGTCGGCTCGGGGCACCTCTACGCCAAGCCGGTGGCGATCGTCGCCGGATCGCCCCGCGAGGACGGCGCCGGCCGAGGTCGGGCCGCGCTCGAGCAGACGCTGCGGGCCCAGGGCGCGGCTGATCGCGGTGTCGCGCACGATCGCCCTGTCGGCCCAGGAGCGGGCCGACGGCCAGATCGGCGACGCGGCCGGGCGGCCCTGCTCGAGACCCTGGCCGACGCTCACGGACGACGCGCGACGGCCCACCACCCCGAACTGGTGACGATCTGAGGGCCTCTGGGCCCTCCGACCGTCACCAGTTCGGGAGTCGTGGGTCAGGTCGGTCGTCGGGCACCTGGGGGTCGCGCCACATGAACCAGATGGTCGGGCCGTCGTCGCCGAGCACCGTCTCGCCGGTGACCTCGAAGCCGTAGCGCTGGTAGTACGGCACGTTCTCGGCCTTGGACGACTCGAGGTAGGCGGGCAGGCCCTCCCGGTCGCACCGGTCGGTGACCTGGCGGATGAGCGCGTTGCCGACGCCCTTGCCCTGCGCCGCCGGATCGGTGCCGATCACCGACAGGTACCAGTGCGGCTGCAGCGGGTGCTGGGCCTCGACCTTGCGCTCGATCTCGAGCGACGCCGGCAGCCGGGTGCCGAAGGCCCGCAGCAGCGACGGCAGCGAGCGCAGGATGGCCGCGTTGCCCAGCTTCCACTTGCCCGGCGGCTTCCAGAGGGCGGCGCCCTCGCGACCGGGGGTGGTGTAGACCTCGCCGACCTTGATGGCAGTCGCGGAGGTAGGCCTGGAACACCTGGGACGACTTGCGGAGCTTGGTGCTCGGGTCGGGGAAGAGCCAGTTCCACACCGGGTCGGTCTGGAACGCCCGGCCCAGCACCTGGGCCAGCTCGTTGCGGTCGGCGGCGGTGGCCCGCTCGACGATCATCGGGTTCGGCGTCGTCGGGTTGGTGCGATCGGGGTCGTGCTCACGGCAGCCGGTACCACCCGTCCATGTGGTCGAGCATGGCGTCGGACACCAGGCCCCGCTCGGGGATGGTGTCGGCCATGCCGTAGATCGGGGCCATGCCGCCCTCGGCGTTCGGGTTGGCCCGCACGAAGTCGATGGCGGCCCGCAGGTCGGCGAGGAACCGCTCGGTGAACCCGGGCTTGGTGTGGCGCAGGGTCACGCAGAGGTGGAACGCCGCCGGCCGGTGCAGGCCGTTGAGGCTCCAGCCCCGGGCCGTCATGGCGTCGAGCACCCGGAACACGTCGAGCGACTCGTCGGCGCTGCGCACGGCGATCACGTACAGCGGGTCGCCGAGGATCTCGAGCTCGGGGAAGCCGTCGCGCAGGCCGGCCTTGACCTCGTCGGCCACGGCCAGGATGCGCCGGGTGGCGTCGAGGTAGCCCTCCTCGCCGACCGACACGAGCGCGGCCCAGCAGGCCGCGCTCAGCGCCCCGGGCCGGCTGCCGGCGAACGACGGCGAGGCGTAGAGCCCGCCCGGCCAGTCGGTGATCGTGAAGTACTGGTGGTGGCGCAGCTCCATCGACCGGTAGAGCACGACCGAGGTGCCCTTGGCCGCGTAGCCGTACTTGTGGGTGTCGGCCGACATCGAGGTCACGCCGGGCAGGCGGAAGTCGAACGGCGGCACCGGGTAGCCGAGCTTCTCGGCCCACGGCACCACGAACCCGCCGAGGCAGGCGTCGGTGTGGAAGCCGATGCCGCGGGAGCGGGCCAGCTCGCTGAGCTCCTCGATCGGGTCGATCACGCCGTGGGGGAACGACGGCGACGAGCCGACGATCACGATGGTGTTGTCGGTGATGGCGGCCTCGGTGGCGGCGACGTCGGCCCGCCAGTCGGGCCCGGTCGGGACGTGCACGATCTCGATGCCGAAGTACTGCGCCGCCTTGTCGAACGCGGCGTGGGCGCTGATCGGCACGATCATCTGCGGCTCGGTGATGCCCCGCGTGGCGCGGGCGTGGTCGCGGTAGGTCTTCATGGCCAGCTGGATGCTCTCGCTGCCCCCCGACGACAGCGTGCCGGCCACGCCGGTGTCGGACCCGGGACCGTCGCCGATGTCGGCCCCGCCGAGCATGGTGGCGGTCATGGCCACGATCTCGCTCTCGTACTTCACCGCGCTGGGCCACAGGTCGGTGTGCAGCGGGTTGGACTGCGAGTTCAGCGCGTAGACCTGGTTGAGGAACGCGATGTGGTCGGGGTCGCCGTTGTAGACCGAGCCCGACGCGTAGCCGTCCTCCCATCGGCTCTCCTCGAGCGCGGCCATCTCGCGCATCTCGGCGAGCACCTCGTCGCGGCTTCGGCCGGTGGTGGGGAGCGACGAGTACGTGTGGTAGCGCTCGCGGTAGTCGCGGAGGCTGGGTTCGGTCATGAGGGAGACCTTCTTCTCGAGTGGTTCGGTCTCGAGTGACGGTTGAGGCGGGCGTAGATGCCCTTGTTCTTCTTGTAGATGTCGACGAACGCGGCGAAGAGCCGGTCGTAGGTGTCGCGGTTGCGGGGGTTCGGCTGGAACGTCTCGGTGATGGTGATGCGGGAGGGGATGTCGTCCCACCGCAGGTGACCGAGCGCGACCGCGGCCGAGAAGCCGGCGCCGCGGACGTTGGCCAGCACCGGGTCGGCGACCTGGCGGATGGGACGGTCGAGCACGTCGGCCATGATCTGGCACCACAGCGGCGAGCGGGCGCCGCCGCCGACGAAGTTCAGGTGCTCGAACTTCCGCTTCGTGAACTTCTCGGCCGCCTCCTGCATCCAGCGGGTGTTCAGGGCCACGCCCTCGAAGACCGATCGGACGAGGTCGGCCTGGGTGGTGGCCATCGACGCGTTGTACCAGCCGCCGCGGAGGTGGTGGTTGTCGACCGGGGTGCGCTCGCCGTTGAGCCACGGCAGGAAGATGACCTTGCCGCTGCCCGGCTCGGCGGTGGCGGCCAGCGCGTTGAGCTGGTCGTAGACGTCGTCGGGGGCGTCGCCGTGGATGCCGCCCTCGGGGAACAGCACGGTCTCGACCAGCCACGACAGGCACTTGCCGGCGGTGTCCTGCTCGGTGGCCACCCAGTAGCGCCCGGGGATGCCCGACGGCAGCGACGGTGATGTTCGACAGGATGTCGGTCTTCTTGAACGGCACGTGGCACGACAGCCACGACGAGGTGCCGATGTAGAGGTGGCCCTCGAAGTCGCGCACCGCGCCCGAGCCGATGCCGGCCGACGCGGTGTCGCCGGTGCCGGCCACGACCTGCACGTGGCGCCCCAGCCCGAGCTCGGTCGCGGCGGCCTCGGTGAGCGTGCCGATGATCGAGCCGGTCGGCACCAGCTCGGGCAGCTTGGCCCGGTCGACGCCGACCCACTCGATGAGCTCGTCGTCGTAGCCGACGTGGTCGAGGTCGCGGTTGTCGGTGACCCAGTGGCCGACGATGGTGTCGGTCGACGCCACGGCCCGACCGGTGAGCCGCAGGTTGAGGTAGTCCATGGGCTCGAGGAAGCTCGTGGCCGCGGCGTAGACCTCGGGCCGCTCGTGCTTGAGGAACAGCATCTGGCCGACCGGGTCCTTGCCCGTCCGCGACGGGATGCCGCCGGTGACCCGCAGCCACTGCGCGCAGCTTGCGGGCGTTGTAGCCGACGGTCGGCACGACCACGCCGCCGCCGGCCGCCTGCTGGGCGTAGCGGGCGCCGCGGGTGTCCATCCAGCTGATGGCGTTGCCGAGGTGGCGTCCGTCGGCGCCGACCGCCACCGTCGTCATCCACTGCGTGGTGATCGACACCGCGACGATGTCGTCGACCGGCACCAGCCCCCGGGCGAGCAGGCGGCGGGTGGCGGTGACGATGGTCGACCACCACTGCTCCGGGTCCTGCTCGACGCCGCCGTCGGGCAGCAGGATGAGGTCGTTGCGCTCGTACTCGTGGCCGACGACGTCGCCGTCGGTCGAGACCAGCGCCACCTTGGGTCCGCCGGTGCCGAGGTCGACGGCCAGGATGTGCGCGACCTGCTCGGTCGGTCTCGGTCATGCCCTCTCCCTGGCCACGTGCTCCCCCTGCCTGCGTCGGCCCTCCGTACGTCGGTCGACGCCGAGGCGGTCCCACGCTAACCAGCGGACCGGCTGCGGACGAACGGTCCGGCCCCTCGCCGTCTGGTCGTCGCCTGGTGGTCGGCCGGTCGTCGCCTGGTCGTCGCCTGGTGGTCGGACCGGCCGTCGCCTGGGTCGTCCCGAGGGCCATCGGTGTACCGTCACCCGCCATGACCTGGGACCTCACCGTCGACGTGCCCGCTCTCGCACCCGAGGCGTTGGCCTCGTTCGACCGGATGGTGGCCGCGGTGGCCGCCGTCCCCCACCCCGAGATCGTGGAGCTGACCCGTCGGCGCATCGGGCAGGTCCACGGCGCCGAGGCCGAAGCCGACGACGTCTCTGCCGCGACCACCGCCGCTCCTGAGCTGGCCGACGAGCAGCTGCGTTCGTTGGCGGCCTGGTCGATCTCGCCGCTGTTCACGACGGCCGAGCGGGCGTGCCTCGGGTTCGCCGAGCAGTTCGTGGTCGATGTCGGGGCCATCGACGACGAGCAGCGGGAGGAGCTCAAGGCGGCGCTCGGCGCGGACGTGTTCGAGTACGTGCAGGCGCTCTACGTGCTCGACCACGGCGTGCGCCTCGTGGCCGCGGTCCACCAGCTCTTCGGCGTCGAGCTGACCCCCGGGGACCACTCGCGAGCCGTCCGATGCCGATGCCGATGCGAGCGATGCCGATGCCGAGCGGCCGAGCCGGCGAGCGATGGCGAGGGCGAAGGCATCTGGCCGCACGATCGACGGGTTCCTCACCGAGGTCGGGCGGCTCTCGGCCATCGACCCGCTGCTGACCGAGCTGATCCGACTGCGGGGGGCCCGGGCCCACGACTGCCGCCTGTGCCAGTCCCGCCGCAGCCTCGAGCGCGGTGTCGAGCGACGGCGGCGAGCAGGCCATCGACGTCCTCGACGACTACGAGGCGAGCGAGCCTGCCCGAGCGGCAGAAGGTCGCCCTTCGGCTGACCGACGCCATCGTCTGGCAGCCGGCGTCGTTCTCGGCCGAGCTGGTCGATCAGGTGCGCGAGCAGTTCAGCCCGGCCGAGGCGCTCGAGATCGTCCTCGACGTCGTGCGCAACGCCTCGAACAAGATCGCCGTGGCGCTGGGCGTCGACCAGGCCAACGTGACCGAGGGCGTCGAGTACTTCGACCTGCAGCCCGACGGCTCGCTGGTCTACGGCTTGTCGCGGGCTGATCACGGTTCCCTAACGTTTCGTTAAAGCGCCCCACACCCGGGTCCGTCAGGTTGGCGGCGGAGAACCCGGATGCTCCGGGCCACCGGGGAGTCGATGTCATGAGGACCGAGCGCGAGCGCCGTTCTCGAGTTCCGACCGGGGGAGGCGGGGCCCCAGCTCCCGCAGGAACTCCCTGGGCTCCCGCCGGAGCGCTGTGGCCGTGGCGGTGTCGATCGTGGCGCTCGTGCTGCTGGTGTCGGCCTGCCAGCCGCCGGTGCTGGCGCCGCCGCCGACCCTCGGCGCGGTCGGCAGCTGCGCACCGGCGCGGGCCTGCCGCCGTGCTGTCCCGTCGACGCGCCACCGGCGTGTCCTGGTACGGCAACCTGCGCTACGGCCACGACGTCGACCAGGACATGGACCTCTACCTCGACGCCTACCTGCCGGCCGGCGCCACCGCGGCGACGCCGGCGGTCGTGCTCGTGCACGGTGGTGGCCACGTCGGCGGCGACAAGTGCGACGGCACGTCGGTGTCGGCCAAGATGGCCAAGGCCGGCATCGCGGTGTTCACCATCGAGTACCCGTTGGCCACGCGCGACCAAGGCGACGTCGGTCGACACCGCGCCGACGCCCGCCTGGCCGTCACCTGGGTGCGGGCCAACGCCGGCTCGTTCAACGTCGATCCCACCCGGCTCGGGCTGTGGGGCACGTCGGCCGGCGTCGACATCGCCTACACCGCGGCCTACTCGGCCCAGCGCTCCGACCTCGGCGCGTCGGTGAAGGCGGTGGCCGGCTGGTCGGGCGTCTACGACTTCGTCGACGAGTACTACCGGGACCCGACCAACGCCCAGCACGTCGACGCCGGCACCGTCGTACCTCGGCTGCGCCGACCTGACCGTCCGCCGGGTGCTTCGCCCAGGCCCAGTACGCCTCGCCGATGTCCTACGTCGCCCACGACAGCCCGGCCTCGCTCGTGGTCACCAGCCGCAACACCGCGGCCGGGTGCGAGTCGGTCGAGCCGCAGAACTCGGTGCAGATGGTGAACGCGCTGAAGGCCAAGGGCGCGCCGGTCACCTTCCTGACCACCAACTTCTGCGGCCACGCCCTGGCCTACGGCGGTGGCCAGGTCGACGCCCCGGCCTCGGGCACGGTGATCAACAACACCATCGCCTTCTTCCAGAAGGAGCTCGGCCCGTCGCCCAGCCCCCGCACGACGCCGGCCCCGCTGCCGCCCCGCCAGGTCGGCGGCGTCGGTCGTGACCGCCGACGTCGACCTGCGCCCCGGCGGCGGGCTCGGGCATCACCTACGACGCCAACGTCGTGTACGGCACCGACTTCGGCAACCCCGTCTACACCGACGTCTACCGCTCGTCGACCGGCGGCTCGAGCCGACCGGCCGTCGTGCTCGTGCACGGCGGCGGCCACGTGGGCGGCGACAAGTGCGCCCAGTCGGCCACCGCGCAGCGTCTGGTCGGCGACGGCTACGTCGTGCTCTCGGTGAACTACCCGCTGGCCACGGCCGCCCAGGCCACCTTCCCGAACCCGGTCTACGACGTCATGGACTCGGTCGTCGTGGCTCAAGGCCCACGCCGCCACCTACGGGGTCGACCCGGCCCGGATCGCCCTGTGGGGCGGCTCGGCCGGCGGCAACCTGGCGCTGTCGGCCGCGCTGGCCGCGCCGCTCGTGCAGCCGGCCTCGACGGTGCAGGCGGTCGTGAACTACTCGGGCACCACCGACGTGTTCGCCCTGGCCGGCGAGTACGCGGCGACCGGCAGCTCGATCGACCCCGACGCCAGCAGCTGGGCCACCTACCTCGGCTGCACCGCTCCGGTGTCGCTGGTGTGGGACACCGCCGCCAACGCGTGCTTCACCCGCTACCAGCAGGCGTCGCCGGCGTTCATGCTCGACCCGCTGGGCGGCTCGTTCCCGGCCGGCCCGGCGGTGCTCAGCGCGACCTCGACCGCCTTCAGCGGCGACGGCACCTGCGAGATCGTGCCGCCCCGCCAGGCCGAGCTGGTGCAGCTGCGAGGCGCGTTCGAGGGCCTCGTCACCCAGCAGCTCACCACCGACCAGTGCGCCCACGCCTTCGCCTACATGAACACGCTGTACGCGCCGACCCTCACCTTCCTGCACGGCCCACGGCGTCTGACCTGACCCGTCGTCGGCCTGCTGCCGAACCGGTAGCCCGATCCGCGCTCATGGGTTCGGATCGGACTACCGGTTCGAGGGGTTCACTCGAACGGCAGGGTGTCGTCAGGGTCGCCCAGGTCGGGCCCGCTCGGGTGGGGGGAGGTCGGTGAGGTCGAAGGGGTTGAGGTGCTCGCCGATCGGGGCCTTCCAGGGGATCGACCCGGCGGCGGTTCGGGTTCGCCGGGCTTGGGGGCGGGCGGGTACCAGTGCCATTCGGTGTCGGTGCGGACGATGCGGGCGCCGCGGTGGGTCTTCTCGTGGTGGTGGACCTCGCAGAGCCGCTCGCATGTTCGCGTCCGACGTGGGGCCGTCGAGGTGGAAGTCGTGGCGGTGGTCGACCTGGAGGTGGCCTCTGCGTTTGCAGCCGGGGACGACGCAGCTTCGGTCTCGGGCTCGGAGGGCGGTCTCGACGGCCCGTTTCCGGTAGCGGGTGGTGGTGGCGTGGGCCCGGATGTCGACCAGGTCGTGCACGCAGCACGTCGACGAGCGCGTCGGGCAGGAGCTGGCTGACCCAGGCGACGTCGACCGGGCCGACCCCGACGATCTCGCAGGTCTCGTTGGCGGTGGCGTAGCCCCGCTTGAGGGCGATGCCGTCGATCGAGGATCGACACGTTCGCCTTGACCTTGTTCGGCCGCACGCTTCAACAGCGTCGGCGAGGTCTCAGCTCGGTGTCGGTGGACTCGGCGTCGGCGGCCGCAGTCTCAGGGTCGGACTCGGCCGGCTGGCGCCGCAGTCGTCGGTCGTGGTGGGCAGCGGTCGATGTCGAGGCCGACTGAGGCGCTGCCGGCGGCGGCGAGGGCGGCGAGCACCGCGTCGGCCCGGTAGGCCTCGAACGGAGTCGCGGATGCCGGCGTGGCGGGCCTGTTCGAAGATCGGCTTCGGCGTAGGCGTCGATCACCGGCGCCACCAGCGCGAAGTCCTCGGGCACGAACCGGGCCGCGACCGCTTTCATCTCGTCCTCGCTGAACTCCGACCAGCGCCGCTTGGCCCGCAGCCGGCGCCGCCGCTCGGCCGGGTCCTCGCCGTTGCGGGCCGCCGCCTTCACCTTGTCGGCCCGCTCCCGGGTCTCGGCCAGGTCGTGGGACGTCTTGGCCTTGGCCACCAGCTCGGCTTCCGCAGCCGGATCGACCGCGGCGGCACCGGAGATGGCGTCGGCTTCGCCCAACGACAGCTCGCCGTTGGCGAACGCGTCGGCGGTGGTCGGACAGCTCTTCAACCGGCGGGCGGTGTCGATGGCCCGCTTCGCGTCACCGACGCGACGTGCCGTTCTGCCGGGCCAACCAGTCCTCGGGCGACCCGGCCTGCCGCGGGTGGGCCCGGCAGGCGTCGACCCGCTCCGCGAACGCGGCCTGCTTGGCCGTCAGCTGGCGGATCACCCTGGCCAACCGCTCGACCGCCACCACCGCATCGGCACCCGTGTGCACGGCCGGATCGGTCGCGGTCGCACCACCACCCGACGACCCGCTCGACGTCGGCCAGCGACGCCACGCAGCGATGGTGGGGGTCGAGGAGCTCACCTCCACACCGTACACAAACGCATGTTCGACTGCAACAGAAACACTGAAATATCAGGAGAACTCTCTCCGCACCCGATCGGTCACCCGCTGTCGAATTCGGCGGACGACGCCGCATGCCGCCGGTACCGTCCGCCCATGGATCGGTGCGACGCCTGTGCGTTCGTCTACGACGAGGTGGCGGTCGCCGACCTCCCTTCCGAGATCCGTCGCTGGGGTCGGACGCTGGCCGATCACCTCGTGGTCGACGATCCGCGGCTCCGCACGAGACCGGAGCCCGAGGTGTGGTCCGCCCTCGAGTACGGCTGCCACGTCCGCGACATGCTCGACGTCCAGGCGGGCTCGGGTGGCGTTGGCCCTCCGCGAGGACGCACCGATCTTCACGCCGATGGGTCGCGACGAACGGGTCGAGCGCGATGGCTACAACCGGCAGGACCCGACGGTCGTCGCCGCAGAGGTCGTGATCGCCGCTGACCGGTTCGCCGACGCGCTCGAAGCCCTCGACTCGCTCGAGTGGGAGCGCACCGGCATCTACACGTGGCCGACCGTCGCAGAGCCGCTCGCTCGCCTGGGTCGGCCGCCACACCCTGCACGAGTTGCACCACCACACAACCGACATGGAGCGTTCCGTCGATGCTGCCACCACGAACCCGCCGAACCGGTAGCCCTGTCCGCGTCCATGGGTTCGGATCGGGCTACCGGTTCGAGGTTTGACCGGCCACGTACACTCCCGGCTCGTGACCGAACCCCGATCCAGCACAGGACCGAGCTTCGATCCGCAGGCGGTGCTCGACGAGCTCGAGGCCGGCGCCGACGACTACGTGAAGGTGGCGATCGTCGACGTCGACGGCGTGCTGCGGGGCAAGTACCTCGACAAGGGCAAGTTCCTGTCGGCACCCGCGAGCGGGGTTCGGGTTCTGCAACGTGGTGTTCGGGTGGGACTCGAGCGACCAGTGCTACGACAACACCACCTACACGAGCTGGCGCAGCGGCTATCCCGACGCCGAGGTGCGCATCGACCTGTCGACGTTCCGCCGCATCCCGTGGGAGGACGACCGGCCGTTCTTCCTCGGCGAGTTCGTGGCCGCCGACGGGGCGCCGCTCGGGCGTCTGCCCCCGCCAGCTGCTGCGGCAGGTGATCGACCGGGTGGCGGCCGCCGGCTACGAGGCCAAGGTCGGCCTGGAGTTCGAGTGGTTCAACTTCGCCGAGACGCCGGCCACGCCTGCGGGACAAGGGCTACCGCGACCTCACGCCGCTGACGCCGGGGATGTTCGGCTACTCGATCCTGCGGTCGACTCGCAGAACCAGCCGTTCTTCGATGCGCTGCTCAAGGACCTGCGGGCGTTCGACGTCCCGCTCGAAGGGCTGCACACCGAGACCGGGCCGGGCGTGCTCGAGGCGGCGATCCTCTACAGCGACGCGCTCGGCCGCGGCCGACCGGGCCGTGCTGTTCAAGTCGTCGGCCAAGGAGATCGGCCACCGCTTCGGCATCCTCCCGACGTTCATGGCCCGGTGGAACACCGACCTGCCCGGCTGCAGCGGCCACGCCCACCAGAGCCTCTGGACGCATCCCGGCCGACGAGCACGGCCGACGACCGGACGCGCGACGAGTCGACCAACGCGTTCCACGACCCGGACGACCCGCGCCGCATGAGCGACACCTACCGCTCGTACCTCGCCGGCCAGCTCGCGCTGCTGCCCGACATCCTGGCCCTGCTGGCGCCCACGGTGAACAGCTACAAGCGCCTGGTCGACGGGTTCTGGGCGCCGACCACGCCGACCTGGGGCGTCGACAACCGCACCGTCGCCTGCCGGGTGATCCCGGGGAGCGCCGGCGTCGACCCGGCTCGAGACGCGGGTGCCGGGGTCGGACGTGAACCCCTACCTGGCCGTGGCCGCCTGCCTGGCCGCCGGGGATGTGGGGCATCGAGCAGGGCCTCACCCTCGACGCGCCCGAGACCATCGGCAGCGGCTACCTGGTCGAGGGCGTCGAGCGGCTGCCGCGCACCCTGCAGGAGGCCACCGCCCGGCTCGACCGCGTCGGCACCCGGTGCGCGTAGCTGCTGGGCGACGGCTTCGTCGACCACTACGTCGCCACCCGCGAGTGGGAGTGGCGGCAGTACGCCGACGCCGTCACCGACTGGGAGCTGGCCCGCTACTTCGAGATCATCTGACGCGGTGGCCGCCGACGGGGCGCGAGCCGGCGCTGGCCGCCGATCCGCAGCCTCTTCCGGACGTTGCCCGCCGGCGTCGATCCCGTCGACCATGAGCGGCCCGGCGGACCTGGTCGACTCCTCGCCCTACGCCGTCGAGCGCGACCTGGTGGCGCGAGCGGTGCCGGCCCGGCGCGACGAGCTCTTCACCGGGCGACGCTGGCCCGGGCCGCGCTGGGTGCGCTCGGCGTGGCGCCGGGGCCGATCGGTCGCCGGCCCGATCGCTCGCCCGACTGGCCCGACGGGCGTGCTCGGGTCGATCACCCACACCGACGGGCTGTGCTCGGTGGTCGTCGTGAAGCCCACGCCGGAGCCGGCCGTGGGTCGGACGACCGGCGCGTCGTCGGCATCGGGCCTCGACGCGGAGGTCGACGCCCGGCTCGACGACGCGGTGGCCGACGGGTGGTCACCCCGGCGGAGCAGCGCACCGGCTCGGCCTGCGCACGGCCGACGACGCGGTCGTCGTGTTCTCGGTGAAGGAGGCGTCTTCAAGGCCCTCAACCCGGCGACCGGCGTGTGGCTCGAGCTCGACGACGTCGAGGTCGTGCTCGGTCGCGACGACGAGCTGGCCACGGGCGAGACCGACGGCGGCTGGTTCACGGTCGCGGGCGTGGACGCCGCGACGTGCCGGGGCTGCGCTCCGAGCGACGTGTCCGGTCGGTGGAGCCGGTTCGGTGCCTGGGTGCTGGCCGGTGCCGTGGCTACGCTGACCCGGCCATGACCGGCGGGTGCGACCACCACGAGCGACGCCGACGATCAGACATCGCCGGCGGACCGGATGCCGGGGCGGTCGCCGAGGCCGAGGCGGTGGCGATCCTGGCTCCGGGACGGTCGCCGCTGCCGGTTCGGCGAGCTGGCCGACGGTGGTCGGCGAGCTGGCCGACGCAGCTGGTCGACCGAGGGGTCGAGCCGGGTGACGCCATCGGGCTGGTCGGCCCCGACGGGCCGGAGCTGGCCGTGCTGTTCCTGGCCATCTCGGCGGTGGCCGCGGTGGCCCCGCTGAACCCGGCCCTGCGGCGGACCGAGCTCGAGTTCGAGCTGGCCGACCTCGGCCTGCGGGCCGTCGTCGTGGTCCGCGCGGCGACCGCCCCGGCGCACGCCGTCGAGGCGGTGGCGTCGGCGGCCGGCGTCGCGCGTGCTGCGGGCCGAGCCGCGTGCCCGGACGACGCCGGCCGGCGCGGGTCGAGCTGCACGGGCGCCGACCTCCGCCCGGGAGCACAGGCGGGAGGCCCGGCGTCCGGCCGCCAGTTCGACTCCCGGTTCGACCCCGCGGTCGGGCTGGTGCTGCACACCAGCGGCACGACCGCCCGGCCCAAGATCGTGCCGCTCACCCGGGCCAACCTCGCCGCCTCGGCGGCCAACGTGGCGACCAGCCTGGCCCTCACCCCGCACGATCGCGGGCTGATCGTGATGCCGCTGTTCCACGTGCACGGCCTGGTGGCGGGGCTGCTCGCGCCGCTGCAGCGTCGGCGCCTCGGCGATCTGCAGCCCCGGGTTCCTGGCCCCGCAGGTGCCGGGGTGGTGCGACGAGCTGCACCCCACCTGGCTGACCGCGGTGCCCACCATGCACCAGGCCCTGGTCGCCCGGCTGGCGTCGCACCCCACCGAGGTCCCGCACCGCCCGTTGCGCTTCCTGCGGTCGTCGTCGGCGTCGTTGCCGCCCCAGGTGATGGGTCGGGTCGAGGAGATCTTCGGCGCGCCGCTGGTCGAGGCCTACGGGATGACCGAGGCCGCCCACCAGATCGCGGTCAACCCGCTGCCGCCGGGCGAGCGCCGGCCGGGGTCGGTCGGTCGGGCCGCCGGTCCCGAGGTGGCGATCCTCGGACGACGACGGCCGGGCTGCTGGCGGCCGGCGAGGTCGGCGAGGTCGTGATCCGGGGGGCCAACGTCACCGCCGGGTACGACGCCGCGACCCGAGGTCAACGACGCCGCGTTCCACGACGGCTGGTTCCGCACCGGGGACCAGGGCCGGCTCGACGGGGACGGCTACCTCACCCTGACCGGCCGGCTCAAGGAGATCATCAACCGCGGCGGCGAGAAGATCTCGCCCCGGGAGATCGACGAGGTGCTGCTCGACCACCCGGCGGTGGCCCAGGCCGTCACCTTCGCGCTGCCCGACGTGCGACTCGGCGAGGACATCGGCGCCGCGGTCGTCGCCGTCCCCGGTGCGTCGCCGGCCGAGCACGACCTCCGCGAGTTCGTCTCGCTGCGGCTGGCCCCGTTCAAGGTGCCCCGTCGGGTCGTGCTGCTCGACGAGCTGCCGAAGGGTCCGACCGGAAAGTCTGCAGCGGATCGGCCTGGCCGATCGGCTCGGCCTCGGCCCGACGGCCGAGGGCGAGCGCGGCGCACCGCACGCGCGGCCGGGTCCGACCCCTCCGCGCACCGAGATCGAGCAGTTCGTGGCCGAGCTGTGGAGCGAGGTGCTGGCAGCCGACGATCTCTCGGTGCTCGACCACTTCCTCGACCTCGGCGGCGACTCGATGCTGGCCACCCGGCTGCTGGCGCTCGTGCGGGAACGGGTCGACCTCGAGGTGTCGATGCTCGACTTCTTCGATCGCCCGACCATCGCCGGCCAGGCCGAGCTGCTCGAGGAGCTGCTCCTCTCGTCCCCCGATGCCTGAGCCCTCGATGCCGATCGCGCCGCCTGGCTCATCGGGCGTGGACGCGGCGTCTCGCCTGCGCGCCCGGCTCGCGTCGGACCGTCGGGGGTTGCCGGTGGCGCCGCCCGGCCCGGCACCGCTGACGGCCACGCAGGCCGGGCTGTGGTTCGAGCACCGGCGCGACCCCGACGACCCCGCGCACCATCGGCCGACGGTGTTCCGGGTGTCGGGTCCGGTCGAGGCGGATGCGCTGGTGGCCGCCGTCGACGCGGTGGTGGCCCGCCACGGCGCGCTCCGCACCTCGTACCCGATGGTCGACGGCCATCCCGTGCAGGTCGTGCACGAACCGGGTCCGTCGGCGACCGAGGTCGTCGACCTCCGAGGCGTCGAGCGGGTCGCGGTCGATCGACGGGTGCAGAACCTCGTGGCCGACGCGGCTCGCCGGCCGTTCCCGCTCGAGTCGGTCGCCTCCGCTGGGGGTCACGGTCGTCGTGCTCGACGACGACGTCCACCTGGTCGTGCTGGCGGTGCACCACCTGTCGATCGACGGACCGTCGGCCGACCTCGTGCTGCGCGACCTGGCCGCGGTCGCTCGCCGGATCCACGCCAGCGCCGCTGCCCTCGACGTTCGCCGACTGGGCGACCTGGAGCACCAACCGGGTGTCGGTCGAGGAGCGGGACCGCCAGCTGGCCTGGTGGCACCGGGTGCTCGCACCGCCGTTGCCTCCCGGTCCTGACGCCGAGCGACCCCTGCCGGCCGAGTCGATCGAGCCGACCGAGTCGATCGCCGGGGACGACGACGCGGCGCGGTACGTGCCCGACGAGCTGCGGCCGGTGCGGGTCGACCTCTCGCCGGCGCAGGCCGACGGCCTTCGTGCGGTGGCCCGGTCGACCTCGGTCACCACGTTCGCCGCGCTGCTGGCCGCCGTGCAGGCCACCCTGCTCGACGCCGAGGACCGAGACGACGTCGTGCTGGCCATGCCCATCACGAACCGCCGCCATCCCGATGCCGAGGCCATCGTGGGCTGCGGCATCTCGGTGCTCCCGCTCCGGCTGCGGGTCGGTCCGGGCGACACCGGTCGCACGCTCATGGCTCGGGCCGGGGCCACCGTCATCAGCGCGCTCGACCACCAGGCGGTGGCGCTCAGCGAGATCCTGGTGGCGACCATGCCGCGCCAGCGCGACGGGCGGGCCCGCTCGCCGATCATGGGGACGGTCCAGCTGGTGCCGCCGTCTCCGGTGGTGCGGCTCGACTCCGGTGTGGTCGTCGAGCGGGTACCGGTGGCCGTGCCCGCGGAGGGGTTCGGCCTGGTGATCGCCGACGATGGCGCGTCGCTCGTGGTCGAGGCGTCGGTGCCCGTCGATCGCGGCGGTCGCGACGCGGCCCGCCGGCTGGCCGACGACCTGGTCCGGCACGTCGATCGCCTCGTCGCCGCCCCGGACGCGCCGCTGCGGCCCGACACCGATGCCCGCGCAGAGAGTCGAGCCGACGGTCGCGCCGACGACGCCGATCGCGCCGAGCCGTCGTCCCTCGGGCCACCCGACGTGACCGTGGGCGAGCGGTTCGTGCAGGTGGCGCGGACCCGCGCCGACCTCCCGGCGGTCGAGCACGGGGATCGGGTGCTGACCTACCGCGAGCTCGAGCGACGGGCTCGCGACGCTCGCGGACCGGCTCGCGGCGGAGGGCATCGGGCCGGGTCACACCGTCGGCATCGACCTCGACCGGTCGCTCGACTGCGTGGTCGCCATGGTCGGCGGTGGTGCTGGCCGGTGGCGTGTACGTCCCGCTCGATCAGCGGTCCCCTCCGGATCGCACCGCGATGGTGCTGGCCGACGCCGGCGCGTCCGTCGTGATCGGACCGGACGGGGTGTCTCGGATCGGCCCCTCCCACGCCGCCGCGGCTGACGACCGAGGTCGGGCCCCGCTCACCGATCTACGTCATCTACACCTCGGGCTCGACGGGGGCGCCCAAGGGCGTGGTGGTCCACCACCGTGGCGTCGTGCGCCTGGTCTGCGACACGCGACTACATCGCCTTCGGCGTCGGCGACCGGGTGGCGTTCGCCACCGCGCCGGCCTTCGACGTGACGACCTTCGACGTGTGGGGGCCGCTGCTGAACGGGGGCTGCACGGTGGTCGTCGAGCGGGAGACGATGCTCGACCCGGTCCGGCTCGAGGCGTTCCTGCGGGATCGCCGGATCACCACGCTCGATGTCAACACGGCCGTGCTCAACACGATCGCCCGGCAGCGCCCAGGCGCGTTCGGGTCGCTGCGCGACCTGTGCTTCGGCGGCGAGGCGGTCGAGCCGAGGTGGGTGCGAGCGGTGCTCGAGGCCGGTCCTCCGCAGCGCCTCGTGCACAACTACGGCCCGACCGAGACGACGGTGCTGGCCACCTGGGAGCTGGTCGAGCACGTCGAGCCGGACGCGGCGACGGTGCCGATCGGACGGCCCGATCGCCCACACGACGGTGCACCTGCTCGACGAGCACCTCCGACCGGTGCCGGCCGGCGTCCCCGGTGAGATCTGCGTCGGCGGTAGCCGCATCGCGCTCGGGTACCTCGGACCGGGACGAGCTGAGCACCGAGCGGTTCGTGCCCGACCCGTTCTCGCCCCGACGATCCGCAGGCGACGCTCTATCGCGTCGGGCGACCTGGCCGTGGCCCGCACCGACGGGCCGCCTCGAGTTCGTCGGCCGCATCGACACCCAGGTGAAGGTGCGGGGCTACCGGGTCGAGCTCGGCGAGATCGAGGCGGCGTTGGCCCACCATCCGACGGTCGATCTCGTGGTCGTGCACCCGTGGCGTCGCGACGACGACACCGTGCTCGTGGCCTACGTCGTGCCGGCGCCCGGCGGCGCGCCCGAACCGTGACGACCTGCGGACCCACCTCCGCTCGATCGTGCCGCCCTACATGGTCCCGACCCGGTTCGTCTGGCTCGACCAGCTGCCGCTCACGTCCAACGACAAGGTCGACCGGGCCGCGCTGCCGGAGCCGGACTGGCAAGTGGCACCAGCCGGATCGGCCGGATCGGCCGGATCGGCCGGCCCCGCCGGCTCCCGGATCGACGGGACCGACGGTCCTGGTCGCGACGAGCTCGACCCCGACGACGACCTCGAGGTCGAGCGGATGGCCAAGGTGTGGTCGACCTGCCTCGGCCTCCATGCGGTCGATCCCGATGCGGACTTCTTCGAGCTCGGCGGCCACTCGCTCGTCGCCGTCGCCCTGCTCGCCGCGGTGGGCGTCGAGTTCGGGGTCGAGGTGCGCGCCTATGACCTGATCGACGGCCCCACGCCCCGCCGGCTCGTGGCCGCGGTCCGTCGAGCCGGGCAGGGGTGGGACGGGGTGCACGACGGGCTCGTCGAGCTGGCTCCGGGTCGGCCCGACGTCGGGCTCACCCCGCTGGTGCTGATCCCGCCGATCTTCGGCGTGCAACCCGTCGTCGACGCCCGCAACCTCGCCCGTCACCTCGACCCCGACCGGCGGGTGGTGCTGCTCGACCTGCAGGGCCGATCCGGTCGGGAGGCGCCGATCGACACCATGGCCGGGCTGGCGACCCACTACCAGGACCGGCTCCGGGCTGCGATCCCGACGGGGCCCGTGGTGCTCGGGGGCCACTCGCTCGGCGGTGCCATCGCGCTGGAGGTGGCCCGCCGCCTCGACGCCGGCTCCGACCCCCGGGGCGAGTCCGAGGGCGGGCCGGCGGTCGAGGCCGTGGTGATGTTCGACACGCGGCGTGGCCGACGACGAGGTGGCGCGCTGGCTGGCACCGTCGCCAAGCGCCGGTTGCGGCGGGCCCGACAGGTGGTTCGCTCCCGGAGCGGTCGAGCGGTCGACGTCGGGGCCGAGGTGAAGGCGGCCACCAGTCGGGCCTGGCTCACCTACCGGCCCCGGCCCTACGCCGGGCGGGTCGTGTACCTGGCGGCGCGTGGCGTGGACAGTCGACCCGAGGAGGCTGCGGCGCGACGAGCGCTGGATCGAGGTGCTCCCGGCCATCGAGGTGCACGAGGTGGCCGGCGGGCACAGCGGTGCCGGCTCGCTGCTCGACGAGCCCTACGTCGAGGCGACTGCGGCCGCCTTGCAGCAGGCCCTGCTCGAATCTGAGGTTCAGCCGCGGCCGTAGGTGAGGGGCGCTCGGTAGGAGCCTCCCTGGAAGGGCCGACCCGTGCGTCGGGCGTAGCGCCACTGGATGGAGATGCGGGTCGCCACCGGCCGGCCTGGGAGGTAGGGGACCGAGTGCTCCCAGTCGGCCTGGCACCGACCTCCCATCACGAGCAGGTCGCCCGGTCCGGGCGCGAGGTCGTGGGACGCGCCCTTGCCGGGGCCGTGGTCGTGGCGACTCGTTCTCGGCCGCAGCAGCCAGGGACGTTGGGCACCGAGGCTGAGCACGCCGATGATCGTGTCGTCGAGCCACTTCATGTCGGTGTCGCGGTGGAACGCCTGGCCGTCCCGGCCGTCGCGGTACTGGATCATCCCGAAGCCGGGGAACTGGGCCCGGTAGATGTGCTGCAGCACGCGGGTCGCCTCGGCCAGGGCCGGATGGGGGAGCGGCTGACCCGATCGCCAGCCGGCACCGAGGCGGCGCTCCTCGACGAAGTGGTCGTAGCGGAACAGGCGGCTGGTCTGCCACGCCACCGTGTCGAGCAGTGCCGCGAACAGCTCGTCGGCACCCACCATCCAACCCCGGGCGACGTCGACCCACGCCCCGTCGCCGAGGTCGATGCGCTCGACCGGGGCGGCGCGATCGACGTGGATCGTCGCCGAGCGTTCGGCGGGCGCTCCTGAGCGGTCGGGGGGGGCAGGGCTCACGGGCGCGATTGTGCCCCGGCCCCGGCAGACTCGCCCGATGACGAACCACCTGAACGACACGGTCGCGCTGATCACCGGTGCCTCGAGCGGCATCGGTGAGGCCTGCGCCCGACATCTGGCCGCGGCAGGGCGCGGCGGTCGCCCTCGTGGCCCGCCGGGCCGATCGGCTCGAGCAGGTCGCGGCGGACATACGCGGCGCCGGCGGCACGGCGCTGGTGATCGAGGCGGACGTCACCGACCACGACCAGGCCCAGGCTGCGGTCGACCGGACCGTGGCCGAGCTCGGCCGCCTCGACACGCTGGTCAACAACGCCGGCGTGATGCTGCTCGGCCCCGTCGTCGATGCGCCGATCGAGGAGTGGCAGCGCATGATCGACGTCAACCTGCTCGGCCTCCTCTACTGCGCCCACGCCGCGCTGCCCCACCTGCTGGCGGCGGCCGAGCAGCCGCCGCGCCAGGTGGCCGACCTGGTCAACGTCAGCTCGGTCGCCGGTCGGGTGCCGCGCCTCGGCAGCGGCGTCTACAACATGACCAAGCACGGCGTCGGCGCGTTCAGCGAGTCGCTGCGCCAGGAGGTCACCAAGCGCCACGTCCGGGTCTCGCTGGTCGAGCCCGGGGCCACCGCCACCGAGCTGGCCGGCCACAACCGGCCCGAGGTGCTCGAGACCATGGCTTCCCGCTTCGCCGGGGTCGAGCGCCTGGAGGCCGACGACATCGCCGAGACGGTGACGTTCATCGTCACCCGCCCCCGCCGGGTGGCCGTCAACGAGGTGCTCGTCCGCCCGACCGAACAGGACGGCTGACCGGGCGAGCAGGCCGGCTGACCGACCGAACAGGACGGCTGACCGGGGGCGCCGGATGGCCGAACTGGCAGAATGCCGGGCATGACCCTCGACGACCTCGAGCTGCACCGGTTCAGCTTCCCGACCGCCATCACGTTCGGGGCCGGCGCCCGTCAGCTCCTGGTCGAGCACCTGCGGGCCCACGACGTGAGCCGCCCGCTGGTGGTCACCGACAAGGGCGTCGGCGCCCTGCCGATCTTCGTCGACATGGTGGCGAACCTGGCCGCCGGCGGGCTCGATCCCGAGCCGTTCGACGGCGTGTGGGGCAACCCGGTGAAGTCGCAGGTCGAGGCCGGGGTCGCCGCCTTCCAGGCGCACGGGGCCGACTCGATCGTGGGCATCGGCGGCGGAGCCGCGCTCGACGTGGCCAAGGCCATCGCGCTGATGGCCACCCACCCGGGCGACCTGTTCGAGTACGAGGACGAGATGCCCGGTGCCCGGCCGATCGGCCCGGTGCCGCACTTCGTCGCCATCCCGACCACCGCCGGCACGGGCAGCGAGGTCGGTCGCAGCGCGGTGATCTCCGACGACGTCACCCACGTCAAGCGCATCATCTTCTCGCCCCACCTGCTGGCCGATGCGGTGCTGGCCGACCCCGAGCTGACCATCGAGCTCCCGGCGTCGATCACCGCGGCCACCGGCATCGACGCGCTGACCCACAACATCGAGGCCTACCTGGCCAAGGGCTACAACCCGATCTGCGACGGCATCGCGCTCGAGGGCCTGCGGCTCGGCGCGGCCCACCTGGCTCGGGCCGTCGCCCACCCCCACGACCTCGACGGCGCGGGGCGCCATGTTGATGAGCTCGATGATGGGGGCCATCGCCTTCCAGAAGGGGCTCGGGCTGGTGCACTCCACCGCCCACGCGCTCGGCACCGTGGCCGACCTGCACCACGGCCTGGCCAACGCGGTGATGATCGACCACGCGCTGCCGTTCAACGTCGAGGTCTCGGCCCGCCGGTTCGTCGTGATGGCCCAGGCGGCCGAGCTCGACGACCCCACGCCCGAGGCCTTCCTCCGGTGGCTGGCCGACCTCAAGGCCGAGATCGGGGTGCCCCGCTCGCTGGTCGACACGAACGTGCGACCCGACGACCTCGAGCGGCTGTGCGACGTCGCCTTCGAGGACGCGTGCCACGTCAACAACCCCCGACCCGTCACCCGCGACGACTTCCGCCGCATCTTCCTCGAGGCCTTCGCATGACGACGCCGACCTGCCGCGACCCCGGCCGCTGCGCATCGGCGATCAGCGCGTGCTTCTTCCACGCCGATCCGGAACGACCGGTCTTCAAGGGCAAGACCCTGCTCTACGCCGAGGAGTCGATGCTCGACCTGGTCGGCCGGGCCGGCGCGCTGCGCGCTGCTGGTGCCCCGTCCCGCCCCGGCCGGGCCCGGCGATCGACGACGTACGTCGACCTGCTCGACGGGCTGCTGCTCGAGGGCGGCTCCGACGTCTGCCCCCGCACCTACGGCGAGGAGCCCCAGCGCCCGCAGTGGGAGGGCGACGAGGTGCGCGACCGCTACGAGATCGAGCTGATCCACGCCTTCCACGACGCCGGCAAGCCCGTGCTGGGCATCTGCCGCGGCATCCAGATCCTCAACGTGGCCTTCGGCGGCACGCTCTACCAGGACATCGCCACCCAGGTGCCGGGCTCGGCCGACCACCGCAACTGGGACATCTACGACGCCAACCGCCACGAGATCGACATCGCCGCCGGCTCCCGGCTGGCCGACCTCTACCCGGGGGCCGGCTCGGGTCACCGTCAACAGCGTCCACCACCAGGCGGTGAAGGACGTGGCCGACGGGTTCGTGGTCGAGGCGGTCTCGGCGAGCGACGGCATCGTCGAGGCCGTGCGCCTGCCGGGCGAGCGCGTTCGTGGCCGGCGTGCAGTGGCACCCGGAGTTCACGCCCGCCGGACGACACCGACCAGATCGCGGCCGAGCCGGTCATCGACGACTTCCTGGCCGCCGCCGCCCTGGCCGCCACCGGCGTGCAGGTCGTCGCCTCGTGAAGGTCGTGAACCCGGCCACCGGGCGAGCTGCTGACCAACGTGCTCGACGACTCGCCCGAGATGATCGCCGAGAAGGTCGCGGCGGCCCGGGTCGCCCAGCCGCTGTGGGCGGCCCGCCCGGTCGAGGAGCGCATCGAGATCCTGCGGGCGTTCCGGGGCTGGGTCGTGAAGAAGACCGACGAGCTGGCCGCGCTCCTGACCTCGGAGACGGGCAAGCCCATCAGCCAGAGCCGCAACGAGCTGGCCGGGCTGCTGCCCCGCCTCGACTTCTTCCTCGACGCACGCCGCGGCCACGCTGGCCGACGAGGTCGTGCTCGACGATCCCGAGGCCGGCATCCGCGAGGTGATCCGCCACGAGCCGCTCGGCGTCATCGCCAACATCTCGGCGTGGAACTACCCCTACTTCGTCGGGTCCAACGTGTTCGTCCCCGCGCTGCTGGCCGGCAACGCCGTGCTCTACAAGCCGTCCGAGCACGCCACCCTCACCGGCCTGGCCATCGCCTCGATGCTGAACGACGCCGGCGTGCCGGTCGACGTCTTCAGCCTGGTGGCCGGCGACGGCTCGGTCGGCGCCGAGCTGCTGTCGCCACCCGCTCGACGGCGTGTTCTTCACCGGCTCCTACGCGCACCGGGCCGCCGCATCGCCGAGGCGGTCGCCCCTCAGCTCGGCCACGTCCAGCTCGAGCTCGGCGGCAAGGACCCGGTCTACGTGTGCGACGACGTCGACGTGGCCGCCGCGGCCGAGGGGCTGGCCGACGGCGCGTTCTACAACAACGGGCAGAGCTGCTGCTCGGTCGAGCGCATCTACGTCCACGAGTCGATCCACGACGAGTTCGTCGAGCGGTTCGTGGCCGCCGTCGAGGGCTTCGTCATGGGCGACCCGACCGACGACGCCACCTACCTCGGGCCCGCTCACCCGACCCGACCAGGCCGACGTGCTCGACGCCCAGGTGGCCGACGCGGTGGCCAAGGGCGCCACGGTCCGCACCGGCGGGGCCCGGGTCGAGGGCCGGCCGGCGGGCACCGCGTGGTTCGCGCCGACGGTGCTGACCGGGGTCACCGCCGACATGGCCGTGATGCGGGACGAGAGCTTCGGGCCGATCATCGGCATCCAGGCGGTGGCCGACGACGCCGAGGCGCTCGACCTCATGAACGACACCGACTACGGCCTCACCGCCGGCGTCTACGCCGTCGACGAGGCCCGGGCCTCGGCCCTGCTCGACCAGGTCCGGGCCGGCTCCGCCTACTGGAACTGCTGCGATCGGGTCAGCCCCCGCCTGCCGTGGTCCGGTCGGGGCCACTCGGGCATGGGCTCCACCCTGGGGACCTCCGGCATCCTCGCCTTCACCCACCCCAAGGCCTGGCACCTGCGCTCCCCGGGCTGACCCCGGATCGCTACCCCAACCGAACTGGTGGCCATTGCGGCGCGGGAACGCACCACGTATCGGCTACCGGTTCGGGGGTTGGACCTACGATCGCCGGCATGAGCGAACCAGACGTGGTCACGGTGGAGCGGGTCATCCCGGCGCCGCCGGAGGCCATCTTCGACCTGCTGGCCGACCCGAGCCGTCACCGGGAGATCGACGGGTCGGGCACGGTGCGCGACGCCAAGGCCGGGTCCGAGCGGCTCGGGCTGGGCAGCTCGTTCGGCATGTCGATGAAGATGGGCCTGCCCTACTCGATGGTCAGCACCGTCATCGAGTTCGACGAGAACCGGCTGATCGCCTGGCAGACCACCGGGCCGACCGCCATCGGCAAGCACGTCGGCGGGCCGGATCTGGCGCTACGAGCTCGAGCCGGTCGACGGCGGCACCAAGGTCAGCGAGAGCTGGGACATCCGCCAGGAGTCGGCGTTCACCAAGCCGATGGTGCGCATGGGCGGCGGCAAGACCAAGCGAGCACATGGCCGCCACCCTCGAGCGCATCGAGCAGGTCGTCACCGCCTGACCGACGCGGTCAGGCGTGCTCGCTGGATCGGTGGGGATCGACGAGGGGGTCGTCGCAGGGATGGCACTCGAGCTCGAGGGTCGAGTGGCCGATGCCGAACCGCTCGGCGAGCATCGCCTTGAGCTCGTCGCCGCGCTCCTGGGCCTGGTGCAGCGTGACCTCGCCGGCCAGCACGACGTGGGCCGACAGCGCCGGCTCGTCGGACGCCACGCTCCAGAGGTGCACGTGGTGGACCGCCTCGACCGACGTCCTCGGCCTCGATGGCGGCCCGCACGAGGTCGGGATCGATGTGGCGGGGGGTGCCCTCGAGCAGCACGTTGGTGGTGTCGCGCAGCAGGCCCCAGCACGACCACAGCACGAGCAGCGACACGAGGATCGACACGATGGGGTCGACCCGGTCGGCGTTCCAGACCAGCACGGCGACGCCGGCCACGATGGCGGCCACCGAGCCGGCCGCGTCCGACGCCATGTGCAGGAACGCGCCCCGCATGTTGAGGCTCGCACCCCGTGACCGCCAGAGCAGGACCGCGCTGCCGAGGTTCACGAGCAGCCCGAGCGAGGCGACCACGATCACGCCGCCGCCCTTCGACGTCGGCCGGTTGGTCGAGCCGGCCCGACCGCCTCGACGATGATCCAGACCGAGACCCCGACCAGCAGCAGCCCGTTGACCTGGGCGCCCAGCACCTCGGCCCGCTTCAGGCCGAAGCTGTGGCGGGCGGTGGCCGGTCGGTCCATCAGCAGCCTGGGCGATCAGGGCGATGGCCAGGCCGACCACGTCCGACGCCATGTGCGCGGCGTCGGCCAGCAGGGCCAGCGAGTTGAAGGCGATGCCGCCGACGACCTCGGCCACCAGGAAGCCGGCGTTGGCCACCAGGGCGATGAGCAGGGCGCGCCGCTGCCGTGCCCGCTCGGCCGGGGTGGCGCCGGCCGCCACGCCGTGCCCGTGATCGTGTCCGTGGTCCTGCGTGGGGGTGGGCCCGTGGCCGCCGTCTGCACCGTCTGCATGACCGCGATCCGACCCGTGGTCGGGGTCGGGACCAGGGGAGCGGACGGGAGCGGACACGTCGGCAGCGTACGTCGGTCCGTGCTCGCCGCCGGGCCCCGGTCCCTGCCCGTCGGCAGGCCTCCGGCTAGGGTGGCGTGCCAGGGGCTGGCGGGCGGTGTACATTACGGAACCGTTACGTTTGTCGCGGATCTGAGATGTTCCGATTCACGGCAGGACCAGCGAGACCAGCGAGGGATCCCGCTCCACATGCTCCCGATCCACAAGCGCACGTCCCCGCACCTGCTCGCCGCGCTCGTGGCCATCGCCGCGCTCTGCGCGGCGCTCGTCGGCCCGGCTCTGCCTAGCTCGGCCGCGTCAGCCGCCTCGAGCACCGACCCGGCCACCCAGCGGGACCAGGTCCGCAAGAAGAAGGCCGAGGTCGCCGGCCAGATCGACACGCTGAACGCCACCAGCGACCAGGTGAACGCCGCGCTCGACGCCCTCGACGAGAACGTCCGGGGCGCCCAGGCCCAGGCCAACGACGCCCAGCGCGCCGCCGATGCCGCGCAGCACGACGCCGACGAGGCCCAGCGCCAGGCCGACGAGGCGCAGGCCGCCATCGACGAGCTCAAGGGTCGGGTGGCCGAGGCCGCGGTCGAGGCCTACGTGCACCCGCCCGGGCGACGCTGCGCTGCAGGTGTTCGAGCAGGAGAGCGCCAACGACGCGGTGACCAAGTCGCAGATGCTGACCGTCGCCAACGGCAACAACTTCGACGTGGTCGACCAGTACAAGGCGGCCAAGCAGACCCTCGAGGTCGCCCGCGACGCGGCGGCCAAGGCCCAGGCCCAGGCGGCGGCCCGGGCCTCCACGCTGGCCGACAAGGTCGACGGGCTGAAGCAGGCCCGGGCCCAGCAGGCCAAGGTCGCCGACGAGGTCGACCAGCGCATCAGCGACAAGCTCGCCGAGTCCGCCGCGCTGGCCTCGCTCGACAAGAACCTCTCCGACCAGATCGCCCGTGATCAGGCCGCCCTCGCGGCCAAGGTCGTCAAGGTCACCAGCTCGGCGGTGGCGGCGGGGGCGGAGGCGGAGGAGGCCGTCGGGTCCCATCACCGTGCCCGGCAACATCTCCCTGACCACGGTCGGCGGCATCACCGTGGCCAGCTCGATCGCCGGTCAGCTCGGCCGCCTGCTGAGCGCGGCGTCGGCGGCCGGCTTCAAGCTCGGCGGCGGCGGCTACCGCGACTCGTCGTCGCAGATCGCGCTGCGCAAGGCCCACTGCGGCACCAGCGACTACGCGATCTACCAGATGCCCGCATCCCAGTGCCATCCCCCGACCGCCCCTCCGGGCCAGTCGATGCACGAGCAGGGCCTGGCCATCGACTTCACGATCAACGGCAGCACGATCGGCAGCCACAGCGACCCGGCCTGGCAGTGGCTGAACGCCAACGCCGGCAGCTACGGGTTCCGGAACCTGGCCAGCGAACCCTGGCACTGGTCCACCAACGGCAACTGATCCGCCCCCCGATCACGCTCACGAAGCACCCGGCTCCACCACCCGAACTGGTCGCCGTCGCGGCCGCCTTCCACACCGTTCGGGCCACCAGTTCGGGCGGTTTCGGGGTCGGTCGGCGGTCAGGTCGGCAGGTCGGCGTGCTGGCGGATCCAGGTGTGCATGGCGATGCCCGACGCCACCCCGGCGTTGATCGACCGGGTCGAGCCGAACTGGGCGATCGAGCACGTCATCTCGAGGGCCTGGCGGCAGGTGTCGGACAGGCCCGGGCCCTCCTGACCGAGCACCAGCACGCAGCGCGAGCGGGCAGCGCGACCGTCTCGATCGGCACCGAGCCGGGCAGGTTGTCGATGCCGATGAGCGGCAGATCCTGCTCGGCGGCCCAGGCGGCGAGGTCGTCGACGGTCGGGTGGTGCTGCACGTGCTGGTAGCGGTCGGTGACCATGGCGCCCCGGCGGTTCCAGCGGCGCCGCCCGACGATGTGCACGCCGGCGGCCAGGAAGGCGTTGGCGTTGCGCACGACGGTCCCGATGTTCATGTCGTGCTGCCAGTTCTCGATGGCCACGTGGAACGGGTGCCGGCGGGTGTCGAGGTCGGCGACGATGGCCGCGTTGGACCAGTAGCGGTAGCGGTCGGCGACGTTGCGCCGATCGCCGTCGCGCAGCAGGTCGGGATCGAGCCGCGGGTCGTCGGGCACCGGTCCGACCCAGGGGCCGACGCCGACCTCCTGGTGGCTCGGCTCCGGTGCGCCGACCTCAGGCGTCGTGATGGCGATCGCGCAGGCCGGGGCAGCCGCGCAGGACCTGGTAGGCGTACATCCCGGCGATCGAGAGGCCGACCACGGCCACCAGGCCGCCGAGGTCGGGCCCGACGGTCAGCGTGACCAGCGTGGTGAGCGCCACGGCCGCCGCCAGGGCCACGATGCTCTTGAGCACCGGGTGGGTGGTGGTGTGGCCGGTGTGGCCGATGGTCTCCCGCTCGATGGGCTCGTGGTCCGGCGCGGCGACGCCGATCGGCTCGGTGATGTCGGGGATCTCGTCGAACAGCTCGAGCAGGTCGGGGGCCTCGTCGCGGAGGTGGGCCTCGATGTCGGCCAGCTGGCGCTCCTCGTGATGATCCAGCATCGCTGCTGATGGTGCCACGAATCTCGCTGTCGCGCCCAGGTCGGACCCAGATGGGCCGGCCGTGGCCGGCCGCTACCGGCCGCCGGTCAGGCCGGCGTCAGGCGAGGGCGAGCAGGACCGCGGCGCTGGCGGCCAGCGCCAGGCCGGCCGTCTGCACCCTGCGCAGCCGCTCGCCGAGCACGATCTGGGCCAGCAGCACCGTGGCGGCCGGGTAGAGGGCCACGATGACGGCGACCAGCGAGACCAGGCCCCGGCGCACGGCGAGCAGGTACAGGATGTTGGCGACCATGTCGCCGGCGCCGGCGGCGATGACCAGGCGGCGGATGCCGGGCGACGGGCGCAGTGAGCGGCCCGACAGGAACATGACCGAGCCCAGCACGGCGACCGACACGACGCGGGCGCTGAGCAGCGGCCACAGCCCGGCGGCCGAAGAGGTGCGGCTCAGCAGCACGAAGAACCCGCCGAACGCGGCACCGGCGACCACGGCCAGCACGAGCGGATGACCGAAGCCCCGGTGCGACTCGGGTGCCGGTTCGGTGCGGCCCTCGCGGCTGACCAGGTAGACGGCGGTCACGGCGATGCCGATGCCGATGAGCGCCGGCAGCGACAGCTGCTCGCCGAGCCCGAGGCCGACGACCACCGGCAGCGCGGCGCCGAACAGCGCGGCCACCGGGGCGACGACGCTCATCGCGCCTCGCGACAGCGCCCGGTAGAAGAGGATGACGCCGCCGCCGCCGAGCGCTCCGGCCAGGCCGCCGTAGAGCAGGTCGACCGGACGGGGCGCGCGCGGCCGGCAGCAGGGGGAGCGCGACGATCAGCAGCACGAGCCCGACCACGTGGGCGAACAGCGTCACGGCCATGGGGGACGTGCGTCGGGCCGCGACGCCGCCGAAGAAGTCGGCGGTGCCGTAGACGACGGCGGCGCTGAGGGCGAGGATGGCGGTCATGGCGGGTGCTCAGGTCGTGATCGTGGGACGATGGGCGCTCGGTCGGTACACTGACCTGCCCGGTACAACAGACGAGCATAGCGCTCTATTGCACCAAAGGTTCAACAGAATGACTGACCCGACCGAGTCCTCCGCAGCCGTCAGAACCGACCGAGGTGGTCGATGCGTCCAGCGCCACCATCTCGACCGTCGCCCGCAACGTCCGCTCGCTGCGCACCGAGCAGTCGTGGACCCTCGACGAGCTGGCCGGGCGGTCGGGGGTGAGCAAGGGGATGCTCGTGCAGATCGAGCAGAACCGCACCAACCCGTCGATCGGCACCCTGTGCCGCATCGCCGAGGCCTTCGGCGTGTCGCTGGCCTCGCTGGTCGAGCTGGGCCAGTCGCCGGCCGTGCGCCTGGTCGGTCCCGAGGACGCGGCCGAGCTGTGGCACGGCAAGCCGGGCAGCGTCGGCAAGCTCCTCATCGGCAGCGATCGCCGGGAGCACCTCGAGCTGTGGGACTGGCGCATGACGCCCGGGCGACGGCTACCCCTCGCAGGACCACCTGCCCGGCACCCGGGAGATGCTGCACGTCCAGGAGGGCACGCTCACCCTGTCGGTCGACGGCGTCGACCACGTCGTGCCGGCCGGCTCGTCGGTGCTGTTCGAGGCCGATCGCCCGCACGGCTACGCCAACAAGGGTCGCAAGGTGCTGCGGTTCACCATGGTGGCCTCGGCCCCGGCCGGCCAGTACGACCGCCGCGACGGCGCGGTCCACGGCTCGACGACCTGACCCCAGGCGATCTGACGTGGCGTCAGATCGCCTACCATCAGCGCCACATCGACCAGGGGGATCTGCTGTGGACGTCAACGACCTCATCGAGATCGAGGCCATCAAGCGGGTGAAGTACCGCTACATGCGCACGCTCGACCAGAAGCTGTGGGACGAGATGGCGACGTGCTTCACCGACGACGCGGTCGCCGCGTACAGCGGAGGCAAGTACCGCTACGAGGGCAAGGCGGCGATCCTCGAGTTCCTGACCACGTCGATGGGGGCCGAGACCTTCCTCTCGGCCCACCGGGTGCACCAGCCCGAGATCGACCTCACCTCGCCGACCACCGCCACGGGCACGTGGGCGATGGACGACATCGTGGTGATGACCGACTGGAACCTCACCATCCGAGGCGCCGCGTTCTACGAGGACCGCTACGAGAAGGTCGACGGCGAGTGGAAGATCGCGTCCACCGGCTACAAGCGCTCCTACGAGGAGATGCAGAACCGGGCCGACGTCCCCGGCCTCAAGCTCACCGCCAGCTGGTGGGCCACCGGCGGCGTCAGCGACATCAACGTCTGACCCACGTCGGGCCGGCGACACCCCCGCCCCCCACCGAAATTTGCGCGCCAACCGACCTCCACGGTGGGTTGGCGGCACTTTCGGAGGGGGAGCGGTCTGGGGGAGGGGTTGATCTGCGTCGGGTGGGGAGCCGGGAGTAGGTTCCGGACATGAGCGACACGTCCGACCACACCCCTCCCACCGTCGAAGAGCTCGAGGCCGAGCTCGAAGAGGTCGAGGAGTCGATCAACAAGGCGAAGAAGTCCGAGCACGACGCCGAAGAGGGCGAGCGCCCCAAGGACTGGACCTGATCGTCCGCTCCTGATCGCCCAGCCGACTGATCAGGCCGACGGAGCATGGCGCTCTGGTCAGGTCGGGCGGAGCTCGCGGCGCAAGGCCCGGTCGCGGCTGAGGGGCTCGCCGATCAGCGGCGGTTGCGCGGCGAGGGCCTCGAAGGCACCGGTGCACATCGTCGTGAAGATGTCGACCAGCTCCCGCCGCGGCATGCGCCGGTTGATCCAGCAGTCGAGCAGCCCGTCGAGCCCCGTGAGCAGGATGCTGGCCGCGGCGGTGGCCGTGCGCAGGTCGAGGTCGTAGGTCTCGGCGGCGCGCAGGCCGTAGAACTCGCTCACGGTGGCGTGCATGCGCCGGCTGCGGTCCTGCACCGGGCCCGACACCGGACCGGCCTGCATGATCATCGTGATCACCGAGCCGCGCTCGGCCAGCCGGTCGAGCCAGGCGGTCAGCGACGCCCGGATGCCGGCCTCGAACGTGTCGGCCCCCCGCAGCGCGGCTCGCACCCGCGACCCGAGCTCGGTCATCTCCCGGTCGTGCACCGCCAGCAGGAGCTCGTCGGCGTTGTCGAAGTAGCGGTAGCCGAGCGCCTTGCTCACCCCGGCGCGAGCGGCCACGCCTTCCATCGTGACGGCGTCGGGCCCGCTCTCGGCCAGCAGCGCGACGGCGACGTCGAGCAGGTGCGTCCGTCGATCCGCAGCCGAGAGCCGGCGTCGCGTGCCCGGGGTGGTCGCCACCCGACGACCCTACCGGCGGAGCATCGGGGCCACCGGCGGAGCGGGCATGATCGAGGCATGGCCGCCGCAGGGAAGCGCATCGGGACGACGCCCGGCGGCGTCGAGATCGCGGCGTGGATCTTCAAGGCCCGCCCCGACATGTGGGACGTCGAGGACTGGCTCGGCAGCGGCGAGCCGGCCGGGTCGTGGCGGATGGCCGATGGCCCCCGTGTGGCGATGGTCGCGCCCGGCCAGCGCTGCTTCCTGTGGGTCACCGGACCGACCGGCGGACGGCCTACACCCGGCATCTGGGCCTGGGGGTCCATCACCGGCGCGGTGTTCGACCAGACCGGCGACGTGGACGATCGCCGGTGGATCGATCGTGCCGCGCAGCGTCAGGAGCGCCCGTTCGCGCCGGTGGAGCTGACCGTGCTGGCCGAGCCGATCCCGCGGGCCGAGCTCCGCCACGACCCCCGGTTCTCGCAGAGCGAGATTCTCCGGGCGCCGCGCGTGGGCAACCCGGTCGTGCTGTCGCCCGGTGAGCTCGAGGTCCTGGACGAGTGGCTCGACGGGTAGCTCCGAGGTGAGATCCCTGAGGCCGCGTCGGCTCGAGGTCGCTAGATGCGGGCGGAGCGATCGCGCTGGGCTCGGCGGCCGCTGGTGTAGGAGCCGACGTCGATGAGGAAGCCGAAGGCCACCACCACCCAGCCGAACCCGTTGACCCCAGCCCGCGGGGCGAAGCAGATGGCCCACGCGAGGGTGGTCCACGGCAGCACGAAGAAGCCGAGGAGGGCGATCCAGAAGCTGTCGAACGCAGCGGACATGCGGTCGTTCGCGAACAGCCAGGCCATGAACAGCGCGAAGCGAGGGGAGATCCAGGCGAAGAGGGCAACGATGCAGCACACGGCTCGGCCTTTCGTCGGCAACCTGAGGAGACCCGTCAGCACGGACCCTATAAGGTCACTCGATGGCTCTGGGTAGGGGACCGGGGGACGGGGGTGCTCTCGACCTCGACTGGACGGCGCACGATGCGCCCGTGAGCACGTCGGTGATGCCGACCGCCCCGACCGCCAGCGTCGACGACGGCGCCACCGCTGCGCCCAAGGACCGGCGCTTCCGGGGCGACATCGACGGGCTCCGGGCCATCGCCATCGTGCTGGTGGTGGGCTACCACGTGCTGCTCCCCGGCTTCCACGGTGGGTTCGTCGGGGTCGACGTCTTCTTCGTCATCTCGGGCTTCCTGATAAGCCGCAACCTCCTCTCGGAGTCGTCGCGCACCAGTTCCGTGCGCCTGATCTCCTTCTGGGGCAAGCGCATCCGGCGGCTGGTGCCCGCCCTGGGGTTGATGGTCGCCGTCGTCGTCGTCATGGCCCTGCTGATCCTGCCCAGCCTCGACTGGAGCTCGGTCGCCGAGCAGGCGCGCGCCGCGCTCCTCTACGTGTCGAACCTCGTGTTCGCCCGCCAGGCCACCGACTACTTCGGCGGCGACATCAACACCAGCCTCTTCCTCCACACCTGGTCGCTGGGCGTCGAGGAGCAGTTCTACCTGGTGTGGCCGTTCCTCTTCCTGGGGGCGCGTTCGCGGCGCGCCGGGCCGGGGTCCGGGTGCTGCGCCCGGTGCTCGTGGTCGCCTTCGGCATCGTGTTCGTCGTGTCGCTGTGGCTCTGCGTGCACCTCACGAACCAGAGCTCGCCCTACGCGTTCTTCGGCCTGCCCTCCCGAGCCTGGGAGTTCGCCGCCGCCGGCCTGCTGGCGGCCATCCCGGTGCCGGCCCTGCTCAAGAGCCGGCCGGCCCAGATCGCGGCCGGTGCGGTCGGGGTCGTCCTCCTCGGCACGGCGCTGGTGCTGCTCGACGACACGACCCCCTACCCGGGCCTGTGGCCGCTGCTGCCGGTGAGCGCCACGGTGCTGCTGATCATCTCGGGGGAGACGGCGCGAACCCGCTGAGCCAGGTGCTGTCGATCCGCCCGCTGCAGGCCCTCGGTCGGGTGTCGTACTCCTGGTACCTGTGGCACTGGCCGTTCATCCTGCTGGCCGTCGCCTACTTCGACCGCGACAAGCGCTTCATCCGCCTGACCGCCGCGTCTGGTGGCGCTGGCGGTGGCGACCGCGGCCTACACCCTGGTGGAGAACCGGGTGCGCTTCGCCAAGGCGCTGACCCGATCGTCGGCCGTCACCTTCGCGGTGGGCGGCACGGTGACGCTCGGCGCTGGTCCTCGGCACCTTCGGGGTGCAGCGCTACGCCACCGCCCAGCAGGGCGGCACCGAACGCAACCTCGAGGCCATCCGGAAGGCGCGCTCCACCAAGCAGTGCGGCCTCAAGCAGAAGTCCCCGTCGGGCATCGACTACTGCCTCGACGGCCAGCTCGACGGCGGCAAGCTCGTGATGCTCATCGGCGACTCCCACGCCGGTCACTGGCAGGCCGCGTTCGCCGAGGCGGCCAAGGAGCAGGGCTACCGCGTCATCACCCGCTGGCACGGTCGATGCCCGTCCATCCCGGTCGCCGTCCCCGGCTCGACCGGTGCCACCACCGAGGACCCGACCTGCACCACTTCCGGGACGAGAACGACTCGCTGATCGACGAGCTGCACCCCGATGCCGTGATCGTCTCGAACAGCTCCTTCTACACGATCCTCGCGGACCACAAGCTGTCCGCGAAGGAGAAGGTCACGATCTGGCAGGAAGCCGAGCAGACCTACATGGAGAAGCTCGAGAGCAAGGGCGTCCACATCGGCCGGATCGTGTCGACCCCGCAGCTGCCGTCGGATCCGATCGACTGCCTGGCCACCAAGTCCGACGATGACTGCGCCATGCCGAAGGATGCCTCCCTCAACCCGGTGACGCCGTACTTCCAAGCCGAGAAGCAGGGCGCTGACGCCGTCGATCCCGCCATCCCGGTGCTCGACCTGACGAACGAGCTCTGTCCGGGCGACACCTGTCCGGTGGTGATCGACGGGGTCGTGGTCTACTCCGACGAGGGCCACCTGAACCAGGACTTCACCATGACGAAGGTGCCCGCGGTGGTCGACTTCCTCAAACAGGTCCTGGGCTGACGGTCGGGCCGGTCCTGGGCTGACCGCGACCCCGTGACCGACGGGTCATCGACCAGTAGGGTCGCCGGATGGTGATGGGCCGCCGTCCCGACGTGGTCACTGCTTCGGCGCCGATCGCCGCGGTCGACGTGTTCGGCCTGGCCCAGCAGCTGGGCAACGCCATGGTCCGGGTGCCGTTCCGTGATCCGCTCCACGGTCGCAGCGGTCCTCTGCAGAACATCGTCATGGCGGTGACCCGGGAGACGATCCGCTCGTTCATGGGGTACTCGTCGTCGCTGCCCGTGCCCGAGTTCCGTTCGCTCGAGATGGTGCTCGACGAGATCTGCCAGGTCGTCATGCGTCCGGTGGTCGCCCGCGACGGCGTGTCCTGGACCGCGGCGGAGGTCGGGGGCGTGCCGGGCATCTGGTACCGGCCGAAGGGCCGTGAGCCGGTCGCCACGATCGTGTACCTCCACGGCGGTGGCTACATCGGCACCTCGCCCACCATGTACGCGTCGTTCACGGCCGGGCTGGCCCGCCGCACGGGGTGCGAGGTGTTCGTCGCCGACTACCGCCTGGCGCCGGAGTTCCCGTTCCCGGCCGGGCTGTGCGACGCGGTCGACGTGCTCGAGGCGCTGCTCGCCGACGGCCGCTCGCCGGGCGAGCTGTTCGTGGCCGGCGACTCGGGCGGCGGTGGGCTGGCCGGCTCGCTCGTGCTGCGGGCCGAGGGCGACCGGCTGCCGCCGCTCGCCGGGCTGATCCTGTTCTCGCCCGAGGTCGACCTCACGCTCGACGAGCCGTCGGTGACGGAGAACGCGGCGTTCGACATCCTGCCCTGGAACATCCCGACCGCGGCCTACCTCGACGGCACCGATCCGAGCTCCGAGCTGGTCTCGAGCATCGACCAGGACCTGTCGGGTTGGCCACCGACGTTCGTGTCCTCGGGTGGCCACGAGATGTTCCGTGACGCGATCCGCACGCTGGTGGTGCGGCTCGAGCAGGCCGGGGTGCCGACCACCGCGATCGAGGAACCGGACATGTTCCACGTCTTCCCGATCCTCATGCCGTGGTCGGGCGCGAGCCGTCGGGTGGTCGACGGCGTGGCCGACTTCATCGCCCGACGACTCGACTCGAACGTGGGCCCGGAGGCAGGCCACGAGGCCGATCGCGCCACCGATCCGGCACGGCCGGCCGGGAATCGATAGAACATGCATCGCTATGACGCACGCCGTCAGGCCGATCGGGTCAGGATGAACGGGCTCGTCGTCACGATTCTGGGGGGAACCATGCAGACCAGCCGCTCGGTCCGTCGAGGTGCGATCGCGATCGTCCTCGTCCTGGCGTTCGTGGCGGGGGCCTGCGGCTCCAGCAAGAGCGATGACTCCGGCAGCGGTCCGCCCGGCTCCGCGGGAGGCGGCACGTCCACCGACGTGACCATCGCCAACACCGGCACGCCCAAGGTCGGCGGCACGCTCACCTACGGCCTGGCGGCCGAGAGCGACGGCTGGAACCCGACGAAGAACCGGTGGTCCGGCGACGGCACCGAGGTCGGTCTGGCCATCTACGACCCGCTGGCCGCGTTCGACGAGAACACCGTGGCCCAGCCCTACCTGGCCAAGTCGTTCACACCCAGCGCCGACTTCATGACCGTGGACCATCACCCTGCGCGAGGGCGTCACCTTCCAGGACGGCTCGCCGCTCGACGCGTCGGTGCTGACCACGATCTTCCAGGCGCACCAGGCCTCGGCGCTCACGGCTCCGGCCATCGCCGACCTCGACACGGTCACCGCCACCGGTCCGCTCACCGCCGAGTTCAAGATGAAGGCGCCGTGGGCCACGTTCCCGTCGTCGCTGACCGGCCAGCTCGGCATGGTGCCGAGCCCGAAGACGCTGGCCGACGAGTCCGGCACGGCGCTCCCCATCGGCACCGGCCCGTTCAAGATGACGCAGTGGCTGACCAACGACTCGGTCACGACCGTGAAGAACACCTCGTACTGGCGCAAGGACAGCAGCGGGGTCCAGCTGCCCTACCTCGACGGCGTGAACTTCAAGGTGATCACCGAGACGCAGTCCAAGATCAACGCCCTCAAGGCCGGTGACATCGACATGGCGTCGACGTCGGTGCCCGAGGGCGTCATCCCGGCCCGCAAGGCGGCCGACGCCGGCCAGATCCAGCTCGTCGAGAACCAGGGCGAGACCGAAGAGGCCTTCGTGATGCTCAACGGCGGCCAGGCCCCGTTCGACAACCTCACCGCCCGCCAGGCCGTGGCCTACGCCACCGACCAGGCCAGCTACATCGCCGCCGTCGACCAGGGCAACACGCTGCCCGTCCACGCCGTGTTCCGTGAGGGCACCCAGTACTTCACCGACGCGCCGTACCCGGCGTTCGACCTCGACAAGGCCAAGCAGCTCGTGCAGCAGTACCAGTCGGACACGGGCAAGCCGCTCCAGTTCGAGCTGCAGAGCGACAGCACGGCCGCCGGCACCCTGCAGGCCCAGTTCCTCAAGGAGAACTGGGAGGCCGCCGGCATGAAGGTCGACGATCACGCTCGTCGACCAGGCGCACGCTGATCGTCAACGCCGTCACCGGCAAGTACAAGGCCACGACGTGGGCGCAGTTCGGCTCTCCCGACCCCGACTACGACTACCTCTGGTGGATCTCCGACAACGCTGCTCCCATCGGCAACCTCGGGCTCAACATCGCCCGCAACAAGGACCCGGAGATCGACACCGCCCTCAAGGCCGCCCGGGCCACCACCGATCCGACGATCCGACAGAAGAACTACGGCATCGTGGCCACCAAGCTCAACGAGGACCTGCCCTACATCTGGCTGGCCCGCGGCCACTGGATCATCGTCGCCAACAACGCGGTGCGGGGCCTGACCCAGGGTCCGCTGCCCGACGGCCAGCCGTCCTACCCGATCGGTGGGCCCGGCGGCTTCGGCACCGCCAACCGCCTGACCCAGACCTGGCTCGACCGCTAACTACGAGCTCGGACAGCCTCGTCACGCACTGACCCACCCGAACCTGGGGCCCGCTGGCGTGTCGGGACGCGTGTCAGAGCCCCAGGTTCGGCACTGGGGAGCGGGTGGCCGGCACCACCCCGCAACCTGGGGTCCCCTGGCGCGTGGGGACGCGTGTTGGAGCCACAGGTTCGGCAGTGGGAGGAGGAGGGTTAGGGGTCGCGGGGGCGGTTGGTCCAGCCGCGGTCGTCCTGGGCGCTGCGGTACCAGCCGCCGGCCGCGTAGGTGCCGCCGTCGCAGTGGATGGTGGTGCCGGTGACGAAGCTGCGACAGGTCCGACGCCAGGAAGACGGCCGCGCCGGCGGCGTCGCGGGGCTCGCCCAGCCGCCCGAGCGGCACCCAGGTCGGGATGCGGGCCTCGTCGTCCTCGGTGAGCCAGCGCTCGTAGGGCAGCTGCAGCGAGCGGGTCACGTCGGGGGCGATGTCGTTGACCCGGATGCCGTGGCGGCCGACGTCGAGCGCCAGGCTGCGACCGAACTGGGTGACCCCGGCCTTGTACGCGGCGTAGACGGGGTGGTGGGGGATGCCGCGGAACGCCTCGACGGTGGTGAGGTTGATGATGCTGCCGCCGTCGCCCTGCTCGATCATCGGGGGCAGCGCGGCGTGGGTCACCCGCAGCACGTGCTGGAGGTTGACGGCGAACAGGTCCTGCCACTCGTCCTCGGTGCTGTCGACGAACGGCTTGCCCGGGTGCACGAAGTGGCCGACGTTGTTGACCAGCACGTCGAGGCGGCCGTGGCGCTCGAGCACGGCGCCGACGACGAGCGGCCCGATGCCGGCGTCGCGGACGTCGGCGACCAGACCCGGAGCTGCCCGGTGAGCTCGACCGGAGGGCGGCCACGGTGGCGTCGGTGCGGTCGCGGTCGATGTCGACGACCAGCACCGTCGCCCCGTGGGCGGCGAACGCCTCGCTGATGCCCCGGCCGATGCCGCCGGCGCCGCCGGTGACGACGGCGACCTTGCCGGAGAGCGAGCGGCTCGGCATGCCTACTCGGGAGCGACCGAGAGGAAGTCGGTGAAGCCCGACGGCGCGTGGGCGCCGACGGTGGCGTGCTCGAACAGGCCCCAGCCGACGGCGTCGCCACCGGCCCCGTGGATGGTGGCCTTGCCGACGTGGTCCTTCATGCCGAAGGGCAGGCGGGCCACCAGCTCGGGGTCGTTCATGTCGACCTCGAAGCGCTCGACCCAGTCGCGGCCCTTCCACTGGCCGTGGCCCCAGTCGGGGTCGCCGCCGTAGCCGGGGCCGGCCATGAGGGCGACGTAGCCCTTGCCGTCGTTCACCGTCTCGATCTCGATGGTCAGCGGGGTGCCGTCGGGCTCGGTGACCACACGGTCGTGCCGATCGGGATCGCGGGTGCCGGGTCGGTAGTGGGTGTCGAAGCGGGGCCAGCCGAGCTGCTCGGTCGGGCGACCGTCGTCGGCCGGCCACACCCGCACGGCCTCGTTGAGGATGCGGTGGCCGTGGGCGTCCTCCTGGGCGATCAGCACGATGGCGAAGTCGTCGAAGCGGATCGGCGTGTACATCCACCAGAAGCCGTAGTTCGGGTCGGCCTCGGCCGCGGTCCGCCCGGCCGGCTCGGGCTCGCCCACCGGGCGGATGCCCCACGACCGGTCACGGGTGCCGACCCACGTGTCGTCGGTGACGTCCCAGGTGTGGTCGTCGAGCGTGATGGTGCCGGACCAGGTGCCGACCTGGGCGAAGCGGCAGGCGTCGAGGATGGCCTTGACGCCGACCCGCATGACGTGGGCCGGCTCCTCGACGGCGGGGAACGAGCCGGTCCAGGTGATGTCGACCTGCAGGCCGAGCTCGGGCGTGTCGCACACGATGCGGACGCTCTGCAGCGGCTCGATGATCTCGATGCGGTAGGCCCCGACCTGGGGGTGCAGCCGGTCGTCGGCCGCGCCCTCGCCGATGGCGTCGGACATGCGCACGGTGACCTGGCGATCGCCGGCCCGCACCGTGACGTAGGCGTCGGTGACGCCCAGGTTCGGGTAGATGCCGAAGCCGCTGACGAGGAACACCTCGCCGTGCGGTCGTGGGCGTTGAAGTAGTAGCGGTCGTACGCGTTGCGGTCGCTCGAGACCACGCGGTCCATCGTGAGCGGCGCCTGGTGGATCGGATACTCGTCGAGGGGATGCATGGCCGGCGACGCTAACGCGATCTCTGACGCCTCGTCAGGAAACCGCAGCGCGCCGCCGTGGCCGATCACTCTGAAGGACGGGGCTCACGGAATCCGTGAGCCAGAGCCTTCAGACGTAGGCCTGCGTCAGCGCTCGAGGCGGACGGGGAGGGACTTGAGCGCGTTGTTGAGGTTGGAGCGCTGGCGGCGGGGCTCGCCGGTGAGCTCGATGGTCGAGAACGTGTCGAGCAGCTCGTCGAAGAACACCCGACCCTCGAGCCGGGCCAGGTGCACGCCGAGGCAGAAGTGCTCGGCGATGCCGAACGACAGGTGCGGGTTCGGGCTGCGGTGGATGTCGAACGCCTGCGGGTCGGCGAACACGTCCTCGTCCCGGTTGGCCGAGGTGTAGATCATCGCGACCTTGTCGCCGGCCGCGATGGCCTGGCCCGACAGCTCGGTGTCCTCGGCCGCGGTGCGGCGGAAGTAGTGCAGCGGGTTGGCCCAGCGCAGCATCTCCTCGACCGCGCCGGGGATCAGCGTGCGGTCGGCCCGCAGCTCGGCCAGCTGCTCGGGGTGCTGCAGCAGGGCCAGCAGCCCCGACGACAGCATCGTCCGGCTGGTGTCGTTGCCGGCCACGATCAGCTGCACGAAGAAGCTGCCGATGCCCATGTCGTCCATCGGCTGGCCGTCGACCTCGGTGGCCAGCATCACGGTCATCAGGTCCTCGCGAGGGTCGGCCCGCCGCTCGTTGGCCAGGCCGATGGCGTACATGGCCAGCTGGATGCTGCCCTCCATCGAGCCGTCGTCGCCCTGGGACTCGTCGATGGCCGCGATCTCGTCGTCCTGGCCGCCGGTGATGCGCTCCGCCCAGTGGTGGATGTTGGGCCGGTCCTCGGCCGGGATGCCGACGAGCTCGCCGATGATCTGGGTCGGCAGGGGGGCGCACACGTCGTGCACGAAGTCGACCTCGCCCCGCTCGGCGACCAGGTCGGCGGCGTCGGCCATGATCGAGCGGCACTGGGCCCGGATCTGGTCCTCGATGCCGGCCATCACCCGGGCCTTGAAGTGCGGGGCCACGTTGCGCCGGTACTCGACGTGGCGCGGCGGATCCATCGACAGGATCATGTCCTGCATCATCGCCAGCTGATCGGCGTCGAGATCCTCGAGCACGACCCCGCCCCTGGCCGCGGAGAACTCCAGCGGGTGGCGGGCGACGTGCACGACGTCGGCGTGGCGCAGCACGGCCCAGTACCCCGGTTCGTCGGGCATGTCCTGCCAGAACACGGGCTGCTCCCGGCGCAGCCGGGCGAACGTCTCGTGCGGCGGGCCGGCCACGTAGCCGTCCGGGTCGTACAGGTCGATCGTCATGCGTCCCCCTGGTCGTCGGCCGCCCATCATGGCAACTGACGTGACCCCGGACACGCGGGAGGGCTACGGTTGCACGGACTGCGCAACCTGGCGAAGCCAGGTGCAGGGAACTGGGGATGATCGCGATGGGGGATGTCATGGATGCACCCGCGGCCGACACGCTCGGTGCGGGCCCGGCACCGCTCACGCTGGACAAGTGCCTGCGCTGGGTGGTGTGCGCCTTCTCGCTGACGACGGCGGCGATCCACTTCGGCTTCGCGCCGGCGCACCTGAGCGAGGACTGGGCCCACGGGCTGTTCTTCCTGCTGACCGGCTGGCTGGCCGTGATCTTCGGGATCCTGGTGGTCGTGCGACCCCGCCGATGGCTGTGGGCCGGCGGCCTGCTGCTCAACCTCGGCATCTTCGTGACGTGGGCGATCTCCCGCTCGTCGGGGCTGCCGTTCGGCCCGACCGCGCTGCGCCACGAGGCCGTCGGCACGCCGGACCTGCTGTGCGCCATCCTCGAGGGCGCCATCGTCGTGATCGCCGCCGCCGAGCTGCTGTTCGGGCCGGCGCTGGCCCGCCGCACGCTCGAGCGCGAGCTCTTCTGGGGCCTCACCGCGCTGCCGGTCGGCGGCCGCGGTCATCGTCGGCTCGCTGGCCATGACGCCGGCCTACGCCGGGGAGCACACCCACAGCGACGCCGCCGGCGGGCCACTCCCACGGCGACGTCGCCACCGGCACGCTGACCGGCACGACGCCGTGCGAGCTGTCGGGACCGCCGAGCTCGGAGGGCCAGGCGTCCGCCGATGCCGAGGGCCACAGCCACCGCGGTCCGGCGCTGCAGGAGAACCTGACCCAGCGACGAGCGCATCACGCTCGAGGCCCAGCAGGAGCAGGCCCGCCAGGTGGCGCGTACAAGTACCCGACGGTGAAGGAGGCCGAGGCCGCCGGCTACCGCCAGTCCACCGCCTTCGTCCCCTGCATCGGGGCGCACTACACGAACATCGCGCTGGTCGTCGGCGTTCGACCCGTCCAAGCCGTCCGAGCTGCTCTACGACGGCACCGCCCCCGACTCCAAGATCGTCGGCCTCAGCTACCTGGTGTTCCACCCGGGTGGCCCGCCGGACGGCTTCGCCGGCCCGAACGACCGCTGGCACCAGCACAACCAGAACGGTGGCCTCTGCTTCGGCAAGTCCGGCGGGGTCATCGGCGGCGAGTCGATGACGCAGGAGGACTGCCAGGCCATCGGTGGCCAGAAGCGCGAGCTCACCGACATCTGGATGGTCCACGACTGGATCGTCCCCGGCTGGGAGTGCACGTGGGGCGCGTTCGCCGGTGAGTGCCCCGAGCTCGGCGGCAAGGTCGGCGGCTCGGCCTGGGACACCCCCGACCCCCAGACCGGCCAGGCCCTCACCAGCGGCAACTGATCGTCACCCTCTCCGCGAACCTGCGTAGGAACCGTGCCGTTCGGCGCTGGTCACCTACGCAGGTTCGCCGAGGATGCGCGGGCTAGAGGTACTGACCGGTCGAGAGCGCGGCCGGCTCGTCGGTGACCAGCTGCGAGGTCGCCGCGCCGGGCGTAGAGCTCGGCGAGGGTCAGGCCGCCGTCGGGCGTGGCGACCGGGCGCCCGAGCCAGGCCCGGGCCTCGGACGGGGTGAGCGGGCCGACCTCGATCTCGGCCAGGCAGCGGCCCGGTCGGGTGATGGCCGGGTGCAGCCGGGCCAGCGGCTCGTTGGTGGTGATGGCGATGATCAGGTCGATGCCCTGGCCGAGCATGCCGTCGGACACGTTGAGCAGCCGGGCCAGCGACTGGCCGGCGCCCTTCTTGGCGTCGGCCCGGATCAGCTCGTCGCAGTCCTCCAGCACGAGCAGGCGCCAGCGGGGATCGTCGTTCTCGTCGTCGTCGCCCAGGATCACGTCGAGCAGGTAGGCCGGCTCGCCCAGCATGCGGTCGGGGTCGAGCATGTAGTCGACCTGGCACCACGACCGCCACGCGTGGGCCAGCGAGCGCAGCGCCGTGGTCTTGCCCGTGCCCGGCGGCCCGTGGAGCAGCAGCAGGCGCCGACGCGGCGGCCGGGTCGTCGGCCAGTCGAGCGCCATGAGGCGCGACAGCGCGGCCGCCGGCCGACGGCTGTAGTGGTGGCGGATGTCGTCCCACGGCGACACGTCGATCGTGCGGGCCCGGCGCATCGCCCCTCGGGGACCCAGGTGCCAGAAGCCGATGGTCGCGCCCTGGTCCTCGGGCGGAGGGGGCTCGGTGGCGCCCTCGGTCGCCTGGTCGATGATCTGGCGGGCCAGCTCGTCGCTCACCGCGGTGACCTCAGGCGGGCGCCGTCGGGCCGCCACCGCTGGACGAGCAGCATCCAGCCGTCGCCCTCGGGCCAGGACCGTGCGGCGGCGGGAGTCGGTCGCCGTGCGCACGGGCACGACGTCGGGGGGCAGCAGGGTGGCCTCGCGGCGGACGCGCTGCAGGGTGACGCGCCGGGAGAACGGGTGCTCGCCGGTGATGAACGGTCGCAGCGCGAGCGCGTCGATGACGTCGGTCGGCGAGTCCTGATCGTCGAAGGTGCAGCGCCGGGGTGGGCGCGGTGATCTGCAGCATGGAACGAGCGCCTGGTCCTCGGCTGGCGCGGGGCCGGCCGCCTCCACGGTGGGTGGCGGGGCCGAGACCCTACGGCCCGGTTCCGGCCCCGGGAAGGGGGTTTCTGCGCTCACCTGTCCGCCTTCAGGCGGAGGTGGGGGTGACGGAGAGGCGGCGGTCGAAGTCGACGGAGGAGCTCGGCGACCTCGCGGGGCGCTCCTGCAGGAGCTGGTGGCCGGCGGCGGGCAGCACGTGGAGCTCGCCGTGGGCCAGGTGCTCGACGATGCGGCGGGCGCTGCGCACCGGGGTGAGCGTGTCGCGGGAGCCGACCAGCACGAGGGCCGGTTGCTCGACGGTGTCGAGGGCCGACTCGCCGTCGTAGTCGAGCAGGTCGATCCACAGCGGCAGGTAGTAGCGCTCGTCGACCGCGGCGCCGAGCCGGGCGGCCTGGGCGACCGCCGCGCCCGACGGGCGGGCGCCGAACGCGGTGCGGGTCACGAGCAGCGAGCGGTCGTTGTCGCCGATGACGCGGGGCACCCGGCGGCCGGACTCGACCCGGCTGCCGCAGCCGCCCGGCGCCGGCCAGCACGGCGGGGGCCACCGCCGGCAGCAGCGAGCTCGGAGACGGCCGTGCTCATGAACACCAGGCCGGCGACCCGCTCGTCGAGCACGTCGTGGTGGTGGCGGCAGAACTCGCCGAGGATCATGCCGCCCATCGAGTGGCCCATCACGATGGCGTCGCGCAGGTCGAGCTGCTCGAGCAGCGTGGCCAGGTCGTCGGCGGCGCGGAGCCGGCCGATGCCCTCGGTGCCCGGGTTCGACAGGCCGTGGCCCCGCACGTCGATGGCGATGCACCCGGAAGTGGTCGCCGAGCAGGTGCAGGAACGGCGCCCAGGCCTCGGCCTGCAGGGTGACGCCGTGCAGCAGCACGAGCGGCCGGCCCTGGCCCCGCTCGACGCCGTGGATGGTGCCGCCGTCGTGGGCGGTGAGGTCGAAGGCGACGGCGTCGGCGCGGCAGGTCGTAGAGCGGGTCGAGGTCGGGGTCGGACGCGGCCAGGACCTTGCGGGCCAGGCTGCGCTCGAGCAGCCGCTCGACGACCAGCACGCCGACGACCGCGCCGCCGACGACGAGCGTGCGGCGCACGAACGGGCGCATCAGGCCCAGCCCAGCTCGTCGAGCGCGCTCGCTCGGAGATGCCGAAGTGGTGGGCGACCTCGTGGATCACGGTGGTGGTGACCAGGTCGACGAGGTCGTCCTCGTCGTCGGACATGGCCGTGATCGGGCCACGGAAGATCGTGATCACGTCGGGCATGGCCCCGTTGTAGCTGGTCGGCGATCGCCGGGTGAGCGAGACGCCCGGTGTAGAGCCCGAGCAGGGTGCCGGGCTGGTCGCCGAGCTGGTCGGCGGTGGGCCAGTCCTCGACGGTGACGACCACGTTGTCCATCTGCCGGGCCAGCGCGTCGGGGATGCGATCGAGGGCGTCGGCCACCAGGGCCTCGAACCGCTCCTCGCTCACCACCACCACGGCGCCATTGTGGCCGCGACACGCGCGCGTCGACCCGGGCGACACCTACCGTGCGATCCGGCCCGTTCCGTCAGAAGGACGAGCGGACGTCGACCGAGCCGTCGGGACGGGCGAGCACCACGTGGTGGCACCGGTGGCTCGGCGCCGGGCACGCAGGCCACGTCGACGGTCGGCGCCCGGGTTGGCGATCACCGATCGCACGATCGGCTGGTGCGCCGCGAACCGGATCTCGTGCAGGCGGCCGTCGTCGGCGGTGACCACGACCCGGCGATCGAAGTGCGGGTCGTCGACGGACCGATGGGCGCTCACCCGGCGGGCTCCGGCCACGGTGGCCAGCTCGGCCGAGCCCTGCCCGTGGACGGGGTGGAAGAAGATCTCGGTGACGGTGCCGTCGTCGGTGAGGACGATGGCGTGGCGGAAGCTCGTCGTCGCTGCTGAAGAACGACGCCACGTCGATCGCTCCCGGGAACGTGCCGAGCTCGGCCGGTGCCGATCGCCGTGCACCGGGTGGAAGTAGATCTCGGTGACGGTGCCGTCGTCGGTGAGGACGATGGCGTGGCGGAACTCGTCGTCGCCGCTGAAGAACCCGGAGACGGCGACCACGCCAGGGTGGTCGCCGAGCGGTCCAGGCTGGTCGACGACGGGCGCGGTGCCGCGGTCGAGGTGAAGCTGAGGTCGGTGATCGTGCCGTCGACCCGCGCGACGAGGACGTGGGCCAGGCCGTCGTCCTCGCTGACGAACGCGGCGACGTCGCGGAGGCCGGGCTGAGGGCCGAGGAGCTGCGCACCGGCACGCGGCGCCACCGTCGAGGCGGCACGAGCGGATCGTGCCGTGCGCCGTCGGCCACGACGGCGAGCCCGGCGGCGGCGGGGCCCGAGCCCGGAGGCAGGGCCGCGACCGCGATCGGCGGGTTCGGGACCCCGCCGCCCATGGTCGTGGGCAGGGTGGTCGACGCCGCCGAGCGCGGCGGGGTCCCCGCCGAGCCGGGCGAGGACGTTGCGGGTGATGCGGTCGACGTTGGGCTCGCCGTCCTCGAGCACCCTGGCCCAGTCGACGACCGCGGCGTTGAAGACGGTGCCGGCCGCCGTGTAGACGCCCATGGTCGCGGCCCGCGGGGCGACGGCCGCGGTGAGGGAGTCGGGGTCGCGGTTCTCGAACGCGCACTGTCCGACCAGCCGACCGACCGCCAGCACCGTGAAGCCGGCCGGGGTGCCGCCGTTGAACGTCGGCACGGCCGGCTCGCCCGGTGGACCGCTGCCGAAGGTGAGCTCGGCGCCGTCGCACTCGTAGCCGACCAGCGACTGGGCCGCCCCGAACTCCGGGTCGACCCCGCCCTCGAACACCCAGTGGTCGGGCCGCTGCACCTCGAACCCGATCTGCGGCCGGCCGGGCCACCACCAGCCGCCGGCGTTGCGGTAGCTGACGCCGGTGAGCGAGTCCTCGGGGCTGGCCCCGGGCTCGTGGCGCGGGCACGACCCACCACTGGTCGCGTCGGGTCGGGTCACCGTGTTGTCTCGGTTGCAGGCGAAGCCGGTGAGGTCGTCGTCGTAGGTGATGCGCCACCAGCACGTGTTGGCCCCGAAGAAGGCGATGTTGCCGCCCTGGGCCACGTAGGCCGCGAGGTTGGCCTGCATCGCGCGCGCTCCAGTACTCGTCGTGACCGACGGACAGCACGAGGCCGTAGGGGGCGAGCAGCTCGAGGTCGGTGTCGAGGTGGATGTCGGTGTCGGCGCAGTAGTCGACCCGGTGGCCGGTGCCCTCCAGCCAGCGGATGAACTTGGCGTCGTAGTGCTCGAAGGTCTGCCGGGACGACTCCTGGTCGAGCTCGTCGAAGTCGCCCTTCCCCGGTTCGGTGAAGTCGGACATGTCCCCGCCGGTGCCACCTCCGGGGCGGTGCATGGTGACCCGGCCGGGTGGGTCGATGTAGAGGCTGGCCCCGCCGCTGAAGTTGTAGGCGTGGTAGGTGGCGATCGGCAGCCGGTAGAGCATGGTGGCGTCGGCGCCCGGCCGGGCGCTGCGCACCGACGAACAGGGCCTTGCCGAACCGACCGACCGAGGTGGCGACGCCCTGGTCGGGCTCGACGACCGACGGCGCCGTCGCGCTCCCAGAGCATGGCGATGTACGCCCCGGACGGCGCGTCGGCCGCGATCGGGAAGTCGTAGGCGTCCCAGTGCCACGCCTGGTCAGGTGGGCCCTCCGTGACGCCGACGGTCCGGGCCGGTTGCCAGCCGTAGTCATGCTGCAGCGCGAGCGTGACCCCCTGGCGGTAGATCGCCACCCGCAGCTCGGGGTGGTCCGTGGCGATGTGCAGGCTGAGCGTCTCGCCGGCCTGGACGCTCAGCCGGTCGGGGTACGCCCGGATCACCGCTCGATCTCCGTCCTGTCAGCCATGCCAGGCCTCCGCCGATCGTCGCCAGTGTGACGGTGCCAAGACGCTACCCCTCGGGCCGGTCGCCGGGTCGGCCGATCGATCCGGCTGGCCGCGTCCCCACCCAGACTGAAGGACCGGCCTCACGGAATGCGTTAGCTCGGTCCTTCAGACAGGCGATCGGTGGGCAGACGGCTGAGGGTGGAACGGCGTCGGGATGGGGGACGGGGCATTCGAGGATGCCGGCTTGCCCTCGTAACCGCCACGGCCGCGTTCACCGGCTGACCCCTGCGGCCGTGTCGGGGCGGCGCCCTGAGGCGCCATCGGGAGGGATGGCCCGTAGGGTGGTCACAAGAGTCAACGCGGGGGTGGGCGATGTTCTCTCGGAAGCGGCGAAGTGACCAGCTGCCCGGCTTGGCAGCGGTGCGGGTGCAGTCCTTCGGATGGCCGAAGGTCGGGCAGGACGAGCAGCGTTGCCTCTGGCGTCAGGATGGCGATGCCCTCTCGCTGAACTACTTCCCGGAGCGACCGACCGTCTACCGGCCGGTGGGCGACGACCGGCGACTGGCCGAGTACTGCGAGGACCACGCCCGGGCCGGTGGTGCCGCTCTGGTCGAGGCCCGGTGGATCGCCGCTCCCGACGGAACCCCCATCACGTGGAGCATCTCGAAGGCCCGGCAGGGCGAGACGGGTGTCTGGTACGTCGGAGCGCTCATCGTCCCGTTCGCCAACTGCAGCTGGGTGGTGAGGCTGGAGAGCTACGAGGGCAGCCCGACCGGGATGCGCGAGGCGGTCTGGGTCGCGAAGTACCTCGCCGGCGGCGGCAATCCCGAGGTGGTGATGCAGGACGAATCGACTCGGTCGACCGACGAGCCGCCGCCGCTGCGGAGAAAGCCGTCCGACGACGAGGAGTGGGATGGTCTCATCCCCAGCCATCCCCTGAGCCGGGTCCGACAGCTCCTCCCGCAGCTCGTCGCGTCGATCCAGATCTCGCCCGCCGCGCACCGGCTGCCGGCGTTCGCCGACTCCTGAAGACTGACGATCGTCGGCGGCCGAGGAGCTGATCGCGATCGGGGCGGTGGACGCGTCGTGCGAGAATGCCGGCCTGCCCTCGTAGCACAGTGGATAGTGCACCTCTCTCCTAAAGAGGACACGCTGGTTCGATTCCGGCCGGGGGCGCTCGTGCTGGGGAGCTACGCGTCGAAGCGGTAGGCCAGGACCTCGCCGACCGAGCGGTAGCCGATGCGGCGGTAGATGGCGTTCGAGGTCGGGTTCGACAGCTGGGTGAACAGCATCAGCGCCGTGGCGCCGTCGTCGAGGGCGCGCTGGCTGAGGAACGCCACCAGCGAGGTGGCGTAGCCGTGGCCGCGCTGGCCGGGCGGGGTGTACACCGGGCCGACCCGCACGACGCCGCCGACCGGTTCGGTCACACGGGTGAGCGCGACCGGGCCGCCGTCGTCCCACACCCACATCAGGCCCTCGGCCACCCGGAGGCGGACCACCGTGTCGAGATCGAGGGCCAGATCGTGCTCGGTCTCGACGTGGAAGGCGTCGAGCCAGCTGACGAGCAGCTCGATCTCGTCGCGATCGGCCGGTCGGGGCTGACCGGCCGCGGCCGGCACCGGGTCGACGTGGTCGAGGCGGTAGATCCGCTCGCCCTCCCGCGGTGCGGCGCCGGTGCCGGCCTGCTCGGTCCACCGGCCGGTGAACGCGGCCGCGGTGCCGGCTTCGCCGGTGACGCCGGGCAGATCGGGCACCTCGGCCAGCACCCGGTCGGCCAGCGCGTGCGCAGCCTCGGCCGGTGGTCGGGGTCAGGCCGGCCATGAACCCGGCGGGCGACTGCCAGGCGTAGCCGGTCACCTCGCCTCCGGTTCCGGAGCGGTCGTCGTCCGTCACCCACCAGTAGCGGCCGGGGACGGGATGGGCGATCCGGTCGTGCAGCAGGGTGAGCGCCACGTTGTGCCGCACGGGATCGCTCATGAGGAACGGCCCGCACACCGCCAGCGCCTCGGCGGGGTCATCGGTGGCGTCGACGTGCAGCATGGGGGTCAGCCTGGCACCGGTGCACCCCCGGCCGGTAGCCGTTTCGGTAACCTCACCGCCCGATGCCACTCACCGACGGGCCGAGGCCTTCGATCCTCGATCGTCAGCGGCCCGTCTGGTGGATCTCCTTCGTGGTGCTGTGCCTGGTGGGAGGCGTGTGGGCCCTGGCCAGCCCGCTGATGAGCGTCCCGGACGAGCCGGCCCACGCCATCAAGGCGGCGGCCATGTGGCGGGGCGAGCTGCGCGGCTACGTGATCGACCTGCCACCCGGCAACCCGGCCGGGGTGCCGTCCCAGGTGGTCGACAAGGTCCCCGAGGAGTACGCCCAGCTGCACGACGAGCCCACGTGCTACAAGGGCAAGCCCTCCCAACCGGCGAGCTGCACGCCGGTGATCGACGACGACGAGGCCGTGGTGCAGATCGGTTCGCCGGCCGGCACCTACCCGCCGCTCTTCTACGCGGCGGTGGGATGGACGAGTCGCCTGTTCAGCCCGTACCGAGCCCTCTACGCGATGCGCCTGTGCAGCGTGCTGATGTGCGCGGCGATCCTGGCCTCGGCGCTGGCGTCCGCTCGCTCGCTCGGACGTACCCGGCTCGCGGTGGGGGGCGTCGTCCTCGCTGTCACCCCGATGACGCTGTTCCTGGCCGGATCGATCAACCCGAACGGCCTCGAGATCGCCGCCGCCATCGCCACCCTCGTGGTCTTCCTCGACCTGCTCACCCGGCGGGGGCCGCCGTCGACCCGCCTGCTCGTGCGGGCGGTCGTGGTCGCTTCGTGCTTCGTCGCGGCACGACCGTTGAGCCCGCTCTACTTCCTGCTGGCCGTCGGCTTCGTGGTGGTGGCGGCGCTGACCCGGGCGCGGCTGCTCGAGCTCTTCGCCGACACCCAGGCCCGAGTCGCCGGTGCTGCGCTCGCCGTGGTGGCGCTGCTCAGCGCCCTGCTGATGGTGCTCGCGCCGCCGCCGCTGGCCGGGCTCCCCCGACCGGACCTGACCTTGCGGAACGCGCTCCCGGCCTCGTTCGATCTCGTCGAGTTCCGGGCCCGGCAGATGATCGGCCTCTTCGGCTGGCTCGACACCGTCCTGCCCGACTGGTTGACGCACGGGTGGCTCTGGGCGGTCGGGATCGTGGTGCTCGTCGCGCTCGTCGTCGACACGACCGTGCGTCGTCGGCTCACCCTGCTCGGCGCAGTGGCCGCGGCGGTGCTGGTGCCGGTGGCGATCGAGTCCGTGCAGGCCCACGAGATCGGCCTCTACTGGCAGGGCCGCTACACGCTGCCGTTGGCCGTGGCGGTGCCGGTCCTCGCCGGGTGGATGATCGCCGACGCGCCGGTCGTCGCGAGCGACGTCGGGCGCCGGGTCGGGCGGGTCGGCATCGTCGTCGTGTCGCTGGGTGTCGGGTTCGTCCAGCTCTTCGCCTGGGCCACGGCCCTCAGCCGCTACGTCGTCGGGGCACCGACCGGCGCCTTCTCGTTCCTCCACGGCACCGGCTGGCGACCGCCGCTGGGCTCGTGGGCCTTGTTCGTGCTCGCCCTCCTCGCCTTCGGCGCCTACGCCGGCTGGACGATCCTGCTGGCGATCGGTGGACCCCGACCAGACGACGACGCCGTGGCCTCAGGTCGGGCGCACGCCCTGGTCGGAGCCGAGGAAGGTGGTCACCAGCCCGAGTGACGTGGCGATGTCGGCCAGCGGGTCCACCCACGGCAACGGGATCAGCACGTGGTTCCAGGCGGAGTCGTCGAAGCGGACCTCGTCGCCGAAGATGGCCTCGACCGGGCTCATCCGCACGTCGACGTAGGTGTGGCGCTGCTTGAAGGCGTCGATCTCGTCGGTGTGGCGCAGCACCTCGATGAAGATCACCGGCTCGGTCGTGGTGACGAGCTGCTCGGCGCCGGCCAGCGCGGCCACCTCGTGGCCCTCGACGTCGATCTTGATCACGCCGACGTCGGGCCGACCGAGCGAGGTCCAGTGGTCGTCGAGGGTGGTCGTGGCGATCTCGACGATCTGCTCGTGCTCGCCCTTGAAGTCGGGGTCGAGCGATGCACTGGTCTCGACCGTCTCGCCGAGCGGAGCGGGCACGTAGATCGGCGCCGTGCCGGTCTGATCCGACGCGGCCCGATCGAGGATCTGCACCTGGGGCGAAGCCCGGTTGAGCTCGACGTTGGCCCGAGCCATGGCCGCGATCTCCGGCACCGGCTCGAACCCGTAGATGGGCTGGTCGGTGGTGGCCGCCGCGATCACCGAGTAGATGCCGGTGTTGGCGCCGATGTCGTAGACGATCCCCTCGGCCTGGGCCACGCAGAGGCGGAACACGCTGGGGATCGGGTGCTCGAACCCGCGCCAGCCGCCGTTGCGCAGCGCCACCGCCACCTGGTCGTGGCCACCGTGGAGCGCGAGCTTGAGGCGCCGGGCCCGCCACTCGTGGGCCAGCGCCGGCATGGTCACCGCGACGATGTCACCGTCGCTGCGGAGCTGGTCGAGCCGGTCGGCCACCGTGTGCGCGCCGAGCGACTCGGCGCACCGGGCGACCTGGGGCCAGGTGGAGGCGTGGCGGAAGACCGCATCCTCCAGTGCTTGCCGTCCCGATCGTCCCAACCGTCCTGCCTCTGTGGTCTCGTCAGCCGAACCAGCCGACCACGTCGGCGATGACGTAGGCGTTGCCGCGCTGGTTGAAGATCTTCACATTGTCGCCCGGCGCGGGGTCGGACCTTGGTGATCGTCAGGTTCGGGACGGTGTCGCCCTTCGCCCAGTTGAGGTTCGAGGCGGTCGGGGGCGTGCTCAGACTGGCCGGGAAGAGGGTGAGGAACCCGGCGTCGTCGGTGCCGGTGACGGTGACGTTCATGACGACGGCCTTGGCCACGCTGGCTGACGGGACGCCCGAGCCGTGGGTGTCGGTGACGTCGAGGCTGCGGGTCTGGCCGGCGCTCCACTGGCCCTGCAGGTTGCCGTTGGCGAAGCGCGACTCGAGGATGCGGGTGGGCGCCAGCGCGTGGAACGCCGAGCCCACGTCGGCCCCGGCCGCGCCGTAGTAGCCGACGACGTCGGCGACCACGTCGACGTTGCCCACCGCGTTGAAGATCTTGATCTTGCCCGCGTTGCCGGCCGCCGACGCCCAGCCGGACGGTGACCAGGTTGGGGATGGTCTGCCCGGGGTTCCAGTTGATGTTCGATGCGGTCGGCACCGTGCTCACGTCGGCAGGGAACACGGTGAGGAAGCCGCCGACGTTGGGCCCGACCGCGGTGACGTTGAGCACGACCGCGCTGGCGTCGTCGGGCACCAGGCCGGTGGCCACGCCGGTCACGTCGACCGTGCGGGTCTGACCGGCGCCCCACGGCGTGGTGTAGCCACCGGTGTTGCCGGTGATGTTGCGGCGTCTCGAGGATGCGGGTCGGCGCCGTCGGGGTGTAGAGCGAGCCGCCCGCGGTGTGGGCGCTGGCGTCGGTGTCGTACCAGCCGACGACGTCGGCGATGACGTTGGCGTTGCCGTTCTTGTTGAAGAAGTTGACCATGCCGCCGGTGCCGACCTTGACGGTGACGAGGTTGGCGATGGTGGTGCTGGTCGGCCAGTTGAGGTTGCTGGCGATCGGCACCGGGCTCACCGTTCGGGTACGACGGTCAGGAAGCTGGCGGCGGTGGTGCCGGTGACGGTCACGTTCAGCACGACCGCGCTCACCCCGGTGTCGGGGACGCCCGAGCCGCCGGTGTTGGTGACGTCGACCGAGCGGCTCACGCCGGGGCCCCAGGGCGTGGTGTAGCCACCGATGTTGCCGATGATGTTGCGGCTCTCGAGCATGCGCGTCGGGCGCGACCGGGTGGTAGCGCGCGCCGGTGGCGACGGGACAGGTGGCGAGCGCGCCCGACCGCGGCGTTGGCGTCGAGGAGACCCTTGCCCGACGTCTCCCTCGCCGTATCCCGCCGACCGGGCGCGCGGTGCTGCGCTGGGCGGCGAGGATCTGGGCCGGAGTCGCGCAGGGCCGTGCGTCGAGCATGAGGGCGCCGATGGCCGCGGCGTGGGGTGCGGCCGCGGACGTGCCGTAGAAGCGCCAGAACGGGCCGAACTGCGATCCGAAGAACGAGGTGAGGCCGCCGTCGGTGGCGGCGAAGTCGAGCGGCTTGGTCTGGCACGCGCCGAGCGCGGCGGCCGGCGTGGTGGTGCCGGTGACCGGCGCCCAGCAGTAGGTGGCCGGGCCGCGGGACGAGAAGTCCTCGGGGGCGGTCGAGTCGTTGTAGGGGACGGCGGCCACGCTGGCCCCGCTCAGCGGCGCGTTGTGGCCGTAGGTCGACGGGCCGATGACGTCGCCCCCCGAGCTGGTGGGGAACTGCACGGCGTCGTGAGGCGTAGGTGTCCTGGCTGAAGATGACGAACTTGAACTTCGGGGTGTCGCCGGTCGGGTGCCGAGCGTTCTTGTACCGGGCGACCACGATCTTGTACGTGTGCGACGTGCCGGTGTCGTTGACGACGGTCGGCGTACTCGAAGGCCGTGCCGGATGTTGGTCCTGGTCGAAGACGCTGCCACCGACGATCTGGAGTTCGTGGAGGTGTCGACGACGAAGAAGTCGAAGTCGGTGGCGACGCCGTACTCGGGCTCGTTCCAGCCGAGGGTGAGGATCGACCTCGTCGCCGGGCTCGACCGTGATCGAGTCGCCGTTGGAGGTGCGCCGGACGGGATCGAAGTCGTGGCAGTCGGCATAGAAAGATGCCGTCGACCGCGAGCGACGACGAGGTATCGATCATGACGGGGCAGGCCGTCGGCCGGTAGGCCGCCGGCCTCGTAGGAGCTCGACGTCACGGTCGCCGAGCGTCGATGCACGTTCTCGTTGCCGGCCGACGAGTAGTAGGTGACGCCCTGGGCGGTGACGTCGTTGACCGCCTTGGCCACGTCGCCGTCCTGGTACATCGGCTCGTCGAAGTAGGTGACGTCGTCGACGATGACCTTGGCTCCGGCCGTGGCCAGGCTGCGGATGTTGTTGGCGAAGGCCAGCTCGCCGTTGCATGGCCGAGGCGAACGCGAGCGTGCGCCTCGGGGGCCACGTCGTGCACGATCTCGGCCATGCCCCGACCCTCGTCGTGGCCGCCGGCCGTGCGCAGCTCCTGGAGCACCTGCACCGGCGTGCCGTGGCCGCACGGGTTGCCGGGGCCGGGCAGGTTGCCGCTGGCGACGCCGGCCGCGGCCCCGCCCTTCTTGTCGTAGGAGTCCGACAGGATGCCGACCTTCACCCCGGCGCCGTCGAGCCCGTAGGTGGCCCGGGCGGTGGTGGCCTTGAGCTGGGCGTCGCCTTCGGTCACGACCGGGTTGCAGGCCGACGACCGCGGCGGTCGCCGCCGAGGCGTCGGAGGTCCGAGTTGCGGACTGGCCGGCGATGCGAGGGGTGAGCTCCTCGTGCACCGACTGCACGCCGGCACACCGACCCGACGGCCACGAGCTTGTCGGCCGGGACCGAGGCCTCGATGCGGGTCTGGGCCGGGTCGATGGCGCCGATGGTGGCGCCGGCCCGGGTGAGCGCCTGCTGCGTGGCGTCGGACATGTCGGCCACGCCGATGATCACGATGTAGCCCTGGTCGCCGGCGAGCAGGCTGCCCGGCACCGCTGGCCGGGAGCCCGAGCGCCTGTGACCTGCTCGGCCTGCGAACGGGCCTGCATGGCAGGGGTCGGTGAGCTGGCTGAGGCGCGGTGACAGCACGCTGTCGGTCCGCTGGAACGCTGGCTCCGTAGGCCCCACGACCGGCTGCAGTCGGCCCGCACCGACCGCCGGGCTGGCCGAGAGCGGCGCCGCGCTCAACAGCCCGGCCAACAGCACCGCGGGTGCCAAGCCGGCACCCATCCGCATCCACCGCTTGCTCATCGTGACCCGCCTCGAACAGGGGCGCCGACCATTCGGGCCCAGGAGGGGGAGACAATAGAGTCCCGTCGAACCCCCGGGGGATCACGATTTGATGACGATTTCGCGCGGCGTCAACGTGGGGTCATCGCTCGGGCCACTTCCGGGGGATCGGTGCCGAGAATGAGTCAAATCACCCGGTTCGGCAACCTAAAGAGCAGGTGGGGCGCGGCCGACAGGAAAGGCATGACTGACGGTGAGAGCGGCCGAAGCGTGCGGTCGGATGAGCAAGGGGCGGGCGGCGTCTCCGTCCGGGTGAGCGGCCGCGCCTGAGCGGCGGGCACCAGCGCGACGTCGCCTTCGTGGCGTTGCTACGGGCCGACGACCCGTCCGCCTTCGGCCTGCTGTTCGACACGTGGATCGATCCCGTCTACGACCGCATCAGCCACCGCAGCTTCACCACCGCCGACGTGGCCGAGCTCTCGGCCAACACCTTCGCCGCCACGCATCGGCGGCTGATCGAGCAGACGACGGACGACCCGTTCCGCGTCGTGCTGTTCCGGGCGGCTCGCCAGGAGGCCGTGGCCGCCGCCGATCGTCGCGTCGACCTGCACATGCCGGTCGGCCCCTACGCCGAGGACCGCCTCGTGCGGGGCGCCGACGCCGCCGGCCTGGCCACCGATCCCGCGGTCGCCGCCCTGCTGTGGCAGGCGGCCGACGTGCTGGGCGACCAGGCCCGCGACGTGCTCGACCTGCACCACCGCCACGAGTTCTCGCCGGCCGAGATCGCCGCGGTGATGAACCTCACGCCCGAGGCCATCGAGGACATCCTCACGCAAGGTGCCCAAGGGCCTCACCGCCGTGGTGCGGTCGATGGTCGTGTGGCGCCAGGGCACCCCGGCCCACGACGAGCTGGCCACCGCGCTGGCCGGCACGGACGGCTTCGACACCACCACGGTTCGCACGATCGCCGAGCACCAGCGCACCTGCGACGCGTGCCGCGACGCCGGCAAGCTGAGCGTCGACCCGCTGGCCGTGTTCAAGGCCATCCCGCTGGCCGTGGCGCCGATGGGTTTCAAGGAGATCGTGGTCGACCGCCTGCACGAGGGCGGCCTGCCGATCGCCGGCTCGGTGTCCTACCGGCCCAGCTCCGATCAGCGCGACGACGGCGCCGCGGCAGCCGGTGTGGTCGCCGCCGGAGCGGGTGCGGCCTCCGCCGCCGCGCTCGCATCGACCGACGCCGCTCCCGAGGTCGAGGCGCCCGAGACGGTCGAGGCCCCCGCGGCTGCCGCCGGGGCATCGACGTCCGACCCGTCCTCGGCCGATGCCGGCGTGGACGACGACGAGAGCAGCCCGTGGGACCCGCTGGTCCGACCGGCTTCCACCGTCTCCTCCGAACGAGACAAGGCCAAGGCCAAGGCCGCCATCGCCGCCACCGCGGCCGCGACCGCAGCCGCCGCCGCTCGGGCGACCAGCGCGGCGGCCGAGGAAGCCGCTCCCGCGTCGGCCGCACGTGCGGCGCCGTCGTCCGGTGCCTTCGCCCCGTCCGCGCCGTCCGCCCCGACCACGCCGATCGCCCCGACGGTGTCGTCGCCGACCCCGTCGTCGGCCTACAAGCCGTCCACCGCTTCGGCTCCGGCTCCGGCCCCGGCTCCGGCCCCGTCCTCGGGCGGCGACGAGCCCGGCTCCGGCGGCAACCGCAAGCTGCTGTACGCCGGCATCGCGGTGGCCGCGGTGATCCTGCTCATCGGCGGGTTCCTGCTGACCCAGGGCGGGTCCAAGTCGGACAAGGCCGCGCTCGTCGCCGACGCGCCCTCGAGCAGCACGACCGTGTCGACCACGGCATCGTCGTCCTCCTCGACCGTCGTGACCAGCACGACCGTGCCCGTCACCGGCGAGACCGCTCCGCCCGACACCGGCTCGACCGACTCGACCGCGACCCCCACGACCAAGGGTCCCCAGGCCACGATCACCATCCCCGGCCAGGCCGTGACCACCACGACGGCGGTGCCGTTCCCCAAGATGGACGGCACCACGCTGGTGCTCAGCACGTCGGTGGTGACCAGCGGCGTCAGCCAGGCCCCCACCCTCAGCTGGAACGTGGTGTCGGACAAGCCCGTCACGGTGACCATCAGCGGTCCCGGGCTGTCGACGAGCACCGACCTGAGCGGCGGGCCGCGGGCGGTGTGCCCGGGTTCGATCGACGGCGGCGGCGTGTGCACGGCCGACAACGGCACCTACACCTACGTGCTGAAGGCGACCGACGGCCAAGGCCGCCAGTTCTTCTCCAAGACGGTGCAGTTCACCGTCCACCACAACTGATCGTCGCCCCGGTCATTCCCGATCCGGGAACGTCCCAGCAGTAGCGTTCCCGCATGTCTGCTGAGGGCGTGCGCGGGGCCAGGCGAGACGACCAGGCCGCCGACCGCCTGCGGCGGGCGCCCGAGCCACCCGTCGATCCGGGCCGGTTCACGCCCGACCTCTACCCGGCCGGACCGCCGCTGGAGCCGGCCCCCGATCCGGGGACGCCGGTCGACGAGGCGTCCGTGGCGGCCGAGCTGGCCGAGTTCCTCGAGCGGCACCTGGGCGGCAACCGCGCCCGGGTCGACGTCACCCTCGAGCGGTTCCACGACGGCCGGGTGATCGAGCGACTGCCCGACCCGGGCGTGCGGGCCGGCTTCCTCACCCTCACCGGCACCCTCGGCGACCTGGTGATCGAGCCGTTCCTGACCGGCGAGCTGCCGGTCGTCGGCATCTCCTACGGGGTGGTCGCCGACCGGTCCCGGGTGGTCGGCCCGGCCGCCGACCCGGGCGAGCTGGGCTCGCGCTGGCGGCTGGTCAACGAGCGCTACCGCCACGAGCCGTTCCCGTTGCTGGCCGGCAGCCTGCTTGCACGACCTGCTGCACCACGAGCCGGCGGTGTCCGACGCCGAGGAGACCGTGCTGCACGCGTTGCTGGCGGCCGTGCACCTGCAGGTCATCAGTCGCTCACCGACCCTGGCCGGCACCACCGAGCTGGCCCGGCGCCAGAACTCGCTGGCCCTGTCGCTGCTGTGCTCGCGCCGGCCGGGCGAGCCCGAGATCCGCATCGTCGCCCCCGACGGTCTGGGCACCATCCCGGGCGGCGCGCCCTCGATGCAGACTCCCGACTTCTGGAGCATCCCGTTCGCCCCCGAGCACCCGGCCCCCCGGCCGCCCACGTTGGCGCTGCGCACCGTGCTCGACGCGCTCATCGGCGACAAGACGGGGGTCGACGCCGACGCCGAGGTCGTCGTCGAGCCCGGCGGGCCGCTGGTCGTCGACGAGCGAACCGCCGAGCGGCTCGATCAGCTCGTGCTCAGCCGCGAGCTGCGCCCTCACGAGCTCGTCGCCGCCGCCGCCGCGCTCGGCCTGCCCATCTAACCCGCTCGGGCACCGGTCAGTCGTCGTCCGCGGGCACCGTGTCCCACAACATCTCGAGCCGCACCAGCCCGTCGTCGGTGATCGCCACTCGCCCATTGAACGCACGAACCGCCGACCGACCCATCGGTCGTCGTCCCCGGCGCGCTTGTGACCCTGTCTCGTTTGTCTCGCGGCACCGCGACGCGAGACAAACGAGACAGCACCGGAAGCGGTCCGGCAGTGGGTCGGCCTCGGCCTGGTCCGCCGCAGGGTCGCAGCCTCGAACCGCTACTTGAGGGTGTCGGCGTGGGCCAGGAGCTCGTCGCGGTAGTCGGGGTGGGCGACGCCGGCCAGGGCCATCGGCCCGCTCGTGCACGGTGCGGCCGCGCAACGAGGCCACCCCGTACTCGGTGACGACGAGGTCGAGCTGGTGGCGGGGCGTGGTCACCACCGCGCCGGCGGCCAGCTCGGCGGCGATGCGGCTGATGCGCTGGCCGGCGACCATGGCGGTGGACGGCAGGCACAGCAGCGCCCGGTCCTCGAGCTCGCAGCCGGCGATGGACACGAAGTCCTCGTGGCCGCCGATGCCGGAGAACTGCTTGTTGCCGATCGTGTCGGCCACGGCCTGGCCCCAGAGGTCGATGGTGAGGGCCCCGTTGATGGTCACCATCTTGTGGTTGCGGGACACGACCTCGGGGGAGTTCACGATGTCGACCGGGAGGAAGCGCACCTCCTCGGAGCCGTCGAGGAACTCGTAGAGCTCCTCGGTGCCGGCCGCGAAGGTGGTGATCGACATGCCCGGGTACTGGCCCTTGCGCTCGTTCGAGACCTTGCCGGCCTTGTGCAGGTGCATGAGCCCGGTGGTGAACATCTCCGAGTGGATGCCGTAGTCGCCGCCGTCGTCGTCGGCCAGCATGCGGGCGATGGTCGACGGGATGCCGCCGATGCCGGTCTGCAGGGTCGAGCCGTCGGTGATGAACGGTCGGACGTGCTCGGCGATCTGGCGGTCGACGTCGGTCGGTTCGGCGTCGGCCAGCACGAAGATGGGTCGATCGCTCTCGACCAGCACGTCGACCTGGTCGATGTGCACCCGGTGCGGCGAGTCGGGGAGCAGGCCCATCGTGCGGGGCGCGCGCGGGTTGGTCTCGACGATGAGGAGGCGCTCGGGGTCGGCCGCGGCGCGGAGGGTCTCGTAGTAGGTGGCGCCGGCGTGCAGCGAGAGGCTCAGCCAGCCGTCGTCGTCGGGCGGGGCGGCGAGGGTGGCGACGACCCGGGGCTTGAGCCGCTCGGCGATCGGGGTGAAGCGGCGGAAGTCCGACGGCACGAACTGCACGTCGGCGCCGGTCTCGAGCAGGAAGCGCTCGGCCGGTCCGTAGAAGCCGCTCAGGTAGTGCACGCCCGGCTTGGTGAAGAAGGCGTAGAGGTCGACCAGCAGCGCCCCGAAGATGGTGACGTCCTCGTAGTCGTCGCGCTCTCCGAGGGCGTGCAGGAACGCGGACGGCTGACCGGGCCCGAGCGGGCACCCCGAGGGTGTCGACGGGACGGACCAGCGCTGCCGCCTCCTCGAGGGTGTGGAGCGGCGAGGGCGACATGGCGGCGATGCTACGTGGGACCGGCGAGGGAATGTCTCGAACCGCCGCGTCAGTTGGCACCGCTTGCGCTACGCGGACGTAGCGGAATACTGTGCTACACAGCTGTAGCGAAGAGGAGCTGGGACATGGCGAGCGAACAGGCGCCACCGCACAGCGGTGGACACGGGGGGCATCGATCCCGTCATCTACCAACGGCGCTGGGCGATCCTCGGGCGTGCTCTGCCTCAGCCTCGTGCTCGTCGTGGTCGGCAACAGCTCCCTCAACGTGGCGCTGCCGACCCTCCAGAAGGACCTCGGCGCCACGGCCACCCAGCTCCAGTGGATCGTCGACGCCTACTCGATCGTGTTCGCCGGGCTGCTGCTCCCGGCCGGTGCCCTCGGTGACCGCTTCGGTCGCAAGGGCGCCCTCCAGCTCGGCCTGCTGACCGTCGGCATCGCCGTCGTTGCTGTCGACCTTCGCCCAGAACCCGAACCAGCTGATCGCCACCCGAGCGCTCATGGGCGCCGGTGCCGCGTTCGTCATGCCGTCGACGCTCTCGATCCTCGCCAACGTCTTCCCCCCGGCCGAGCGGGCCCGGGCCATCGCCATCTGGGCCGGCTTCTCCGGGGCCGGGGCCGCCATCGGTCCGGTCCTGAGCGGCTTCCTCCTGGAGCACTTCTCGTGGCACTCGGTCTTCCTGGTCAACGTGCCGATCGTCGCCGTGGCGCTCGTGTCCGGCTACATCCTCGTGCCGACCTCGAGGGACCCGAACCACGGCCGGCTCGACCCGATCGGCGCCGCTGCTCTCGGTCATCGCGCTGGTGACGCTGCTCTACGCCATCATCGAGGCACCGACCGAGGGCTGGCTCTCCGCCGGTCACGCTGGCCGGCTTCGCCGGGTTCGCCATCTTCACCGCCGCCTTCATCGTGTGGGAGCGGCGCAACCCGCACCCGATGCTCCCGATGAGCTTCTTCGGCAACCGGCGGTTCTCGCGTGGGCGCCACCACCATCACCCTCACGTTCTTCTGCATGTTCGGCCTGTTCTTCGTGCTGACGCAGTACCTGCAGTTCGTGCTGGGCTACAGCCCGTTCACCGCCGGTCTGGCCACGCTGCCGCTGGCCGCCATGCTCATCATCTTCGCCCCCCGCAGCGCCGGCTTCGTCGTGCGCTTCGGGCAGGCCCGGGTGCAGGCGTTCGGCCTCACGCTCGTCGCCATCGGCATGCTGATCGTCGCCACGTTGACCCCGCACAGCAACTACGGCCTGGTGGCGCTCGGCCTGATCGTGATGGGCATCGGCATGGCGTGCACGACCGCTCCGGCCACCAACGCCATCATCTCGTCGGTCCCGCTGTCGAAGTCGGGCGTGGGCTCGGCGGTGAACGACACCACTCGGGAGGTCGGTGGCGCGCTCGGCATCGCCGTGCTGGGCAGCCTGGTGTCGTCGGCCTACCGGTCGAACATGGCCGATCAGGTCGGCGGGCTGCCGGCCCAGGCCGCCGCCGTCGCCCGTGACTCGGTCGGCGGGGCGTTCAACGTGGCCAAGGAGGCCGGCCCGGTCGCCGATCACCTCAACTCGGTCGCCGCCACCGCCTTCACCGACGCCATGAGCACGGCGCTGATCGTCTCCGCCGTCGTCGCCCTGCTGTGCGCCGGCATCGTGCTGCGGTTCTTCCCCCGTGCGCCGGCTCCGGTCATGGGGCTCAACGGTCCGATCGAGGTCGACCTGGAGGACGCCGATCCGATCGACCGCCAGCCCGAGGCGCAGGTCCGGCCGGTCGCTCCCGAGCTGGCCCCCGAGCCGTAGGGTCTGGCCGTGACCGCCCCCGTCCGCATCGATCCCCGGGTGGCCCGGTCCCGCGAGGCCGTCCTCGTCTGCAGCGGCCGACCTCCTGGCCGAGCTGGGCTTCGGGCGGGTCACGATCGAGGCGGTGGCCACCCGTTCCGGCGTGGCCCGCACCACCATCTACCGGCACTGGCCCGACCTGCACCACCTGCTGGCCGAGGCGCTCGAGTCGGTCATGGACCCGTGCATCGCGGCCGACACGGGCACCCTGCGGGGCGATCTGACCATCACCCTCTCGGGCCTCGCCCGCACGCTGACCACGTCGGCCGCGGCCGGCGTGCTCACGTCGATGATCGATGCGGCCGAGCGAGATCCCGACATCGCCGATCTGCAGCGGTCGTTCACCCAGGAGCGCCGCCAGGCGACCCGCGCCGCCCTCGAGCGGGCCGTGGCCCGGGGCGAGATCGCCGCCGACGTCGACGTGCAGCGTGGAGGCCTCGCTGATCGCCGGCCCGCTGTTCTACCGCCGCATGGTGTCGCGCGAGCCGCTCTCGGACGCCTTCGTCGCCAAGATCGTCGCCGCCGACCTGCGCCCGCCTCGGCGCGGGGTGACGAGGGTCTGACCCCTCGGTCCGTTGGTCGGCGGATGTCGGTCAGCGGATGTCGTCGTCGGGCCAGTCGGCCCGGAGCTCGGCGGCCAGCGCCGCGCTGCCGCCGCCCTCGCGCTCGAGCGCGGCGAGGGTGCCGTTGAGCAGTGCCACCCGGAACGGTCGGCGCAGCTCCGCGTCGGGGGCCCGCTCGCTGGTGCGGCCGAGCGGATCGCCCTCGATCACGACCCGGACGTAGGCGACGAAGTGGTACTCGAGCTCCTCGACGTCGCGCTCGGAGGTCCATAGGAACTCGGGGCCCGAGCGGGCGATCGCCTCCCACTCGTCGAGGACGCGGGTGAACTCGTCGGCCATGGCCGGATCGACGCTGGGCGTGTCCATGCCGTGGCGGGTGATGAGCTCGTCCAGCACCGTGCGGCTGAACTCGATGAACGCCAGGGCGCTGGCCGAAGCCACCGGTCCCACCTGCACGAGCATTCCGACGACAGTAGCCCCAGGCAGTAGAACCTGGGCATGGCCCGCCCTCCGCTCATGCTGCTGCCGCCGTCGGAGGGCAAGGCCGCCGGCGGGACGGGCGGGCCGTGGGCGCCGTCGACGATGGTGGCCCCCGACCTCGACGAGCGGCGGGCCAAGGCGATGGTGGCCCTGGCGCGGGCGATGAAGGGGTCGAAGGTGGCTCGGGGCAAGCTGCTCGGGGTCAAGGGCGTGGCCCTCGAGGCGGCGACCGAGGCGAACCGCGAGGTGGCCGAGGCGCCCACGCTCCCGGCCATCGAGCGCTACACCGGCGTGCTCTACGACGCCCTGGCCTACCCGACGACGGCCGGTCGCCGTCCGGCGCCGCATCGACGAGCAGGTGCGGATCCTGTCCGGGCTGTGGGGCGTGGTCGCGCCGCGGCGATCCCATCCCCGACTACAAGCTCAAGATGGGGGCGTCGATCGGTCGGCTGGGCAAGCTGTCGACCTGGTGGCGCCCGGTGGTGACCGCCGCGCTGGCCGACGAGGTGGCCGGGCGAACGGTGTGGAACCTGTTGCCCAACGAGCACGCCGCGACCTGGGTCCCGGAGCTCGACGGCGGCCCGGCGTCACCGTCGAAGGTGGTGTCGGTGCGCTTCTTCGACACCGTCGTGCGGGCCGGCCGCCCCGAGCTGGTGGCCGTGGCCCACTGGAACAAGCTGCTCAAGGGCGCGCTCGTCGCCCACGTCGTGGCCGAGCAGCTCTCCGACCCCGAGGGCCTGTGCGAGTTCGACCACCCCCTCGGCTACCGCTTCGACCCCACCCGCACCGAGCGGGCCCCCGACGGCATGACCATCGCCGTGAGCCTCGTCAAGCCCTGAGCCCCGACGGGAACCATCCGAAAACGCCGCGCCAACCCACCGTGGAGGTGGGTTGGCGCGCAGATTTCGGGAGGGGGCGGGGCGGATCCGGAACTGTCACACCCCCTGAGTGAACTGGCGGGCATGGATGCCGACCGCAACATCGCCGCCGTCGCTGCTCGTCAGCACGGACTCGTCACGTTCACCCAGCTCCGGGCCAGCGGCCTGAGCGAGCGGGCCGTCCACGCTCGCGCCTCCGGAGGGCGGCTCGACCGCATCCACCGGGGTGTCTACCGGGTGGGAGGATCGGCGCCGTCGTTCGAGCAGGAGCTGCTGGCGGCGTGCCTCTCGCTCGGCGGCCTGGTGGCGGCGTCGCATCGAGCGGCCGCCGCGCTGTGGGGCCTCGAGCTGCCGGACGCGCCCGTGTGCGAGGTCACCCGGGCCGCTGGTCGCAGCCCGCGGCTCCCGGGCGTCGTCGTCCACCGGGGCGTCGATCTGGTACCCGACCACGTCGTGCGCCGGCGGGGGATCCCGGTCACCAACCCCTTGCGCCTCCTCGTCGACCTCGGCGCGGTCGTGCCGGGCTTCGTGGTCGAGAACGCGCTGGACGACCTCACCGGCCGGCGGGTCGTCACCTTCGCCGGGGTCCGTGCCTTCCACGAGAGCGTCGCGGCACGGGGACGCTCCGGCGTGGGGGTGCTACGGGAGATCCTCGATCGCCGCGCCGACGCCGACCAGATGAGTCGCTCCCGCCTCGAGTCGATGCTCCTCCGGCTGGCCGATCGGGCCGGCCTGCCCACTCCGCCGAGCGCTCGCCCTGACAACACTGGCCGCCTGATCCGATCTCCACGCGCCAACCCACATCAGCGGTGGGTTCACGCGGAGATTTCGGGAAGAGCGAGCGGGAAGCGCGAGCGGGTCAGACGGGGCCGGCGCCGACGGGGGCGGTGGGGGTGAAGGTGACCGGCATGGACTCGTAGCCGCTGACGAAGTTGGCGGGGCGCAGGGGCGTGTCGCCGGCCAGGGTGAGGTCGGGCAGGCGGGTCACGAGGCGGTCGATCATCACCGAGATCTCGAGGCGGGCCAGGCTGGCGCCCATGCAGAAGTGCGTGCCGAAGCCGAAGGCGACGTGGTCGTTGGGCGTGCGCTCGATGTCGAAGCGGAACGGGTCGTCGAACACCGCCTCGTCGCGGTTGGCCGACGGGTAGAGCAGCAGCAGCTTCTGGCCCTGCTGGATCGGCTGGCCGCCGAACTCGACGTCGCGGGTGGCGGTGCGGGCCATGTTGCGGATGGGCGAGACCCAGCGCAGCATCTCCTCGACCGCTCCGGTCATCAGCGACGGGTCGGCGACGAGCTTGGCCTGCTGGTCCGGGTTGCTGATGAGCTCCTTCATGCCGCCGCTGATGACGTGGCGGGTGGTCTCGTCGCCGCCGATGAGGATGAGCAGCGACTCGTGGATCAGCTCGAGGTCGTCGAGGCGCTCGCCCTCGACCTCGGCGTCGACGAGGATGCCCATGAGGTCGTCGGTGCCGGGGGTGGCCCGCCGCTCGGCGATCGACGCCGCTGCAGTACTCGCCGTAGCTGACGAACGCGTTCATCGCCTTCTCGAGCGCCTCGTCCGACGACGACGAGCCGCTCAGCGCGCTCGACCATGTCGTCGCTCCAGCGCAGCAGGTCGTCGCGGTCCTCGGGAGCCACGCCCAGCGCGTCGCCGATCATGACCATCGGCAGCGGCGCGGCGATGTCGCGCACGAGGTCGGCCGAGCCCTTCTCGCACACGTTGTCGATGATCGAGTCGCACACCAGGCGGATGCGGTCCTCGCTGTCACGGACCCGGCGGGGGGTGAAGCCCTTGTTGACGAGCTTGCGGCGCCGCAGGTGATCGGGATCGTCCATGTCGATCATCATCGGCAGCGGGTCGTTGTTGGGACGGATGCCGCCGGCGTTCGAGAACGTCTTCGGGTCGGCGGAGATGGTCCGCACGTCGGCGTAGCGGGTGATGCCCCACACGCCGCTGTTCTCGTCGAAGTACACGGGCGCGTTGGCCCGCATCCAGGTGAACGCCGGGTGCGGGTCGTTGCCGTAGAACGGTCCGTCGGTGAGGTCGATGGCCGGGTCGGTCGGGTGGCTCGGCTCGTCGGTCATGGTCATGGGTGGTTCCGCCTCCAGGGCATGGCTCGCCAGGGCGAGCGATCGGCAGGGCAGCGAGGGCTAGAGCAGGATCTCGGCCAGGTGGCGCAGTGCTTCGGGGCCGCCGGGCGTGTAGACGAGCAGGGTGGACACGGCGCTCTCGTCCCAGGCCGCGACCCGGTCTCGGATGCGCTCGGGGGAGCCGCACAGCGAGATGGCGTCGGCGAACTCGTCGGGCACCGCGGCGATGGCCTCGTCGCGCTTGCCGTCGAAGAAGAGCTCCTGGATCTTCAGCGCCTCCTCCTCGAAGCCGAACCGCTCCATGAGCTTGGTGTGGTAGTTCTGGCCCTTCGCCCCCATGCCGCCGATGTAGAAGCCGATCATCATCTTCACCGGCATCAGGGCCTGCTCGAGGTCGTCGTTGATGTTGACCTGGGCCCCGGCGATGATCTCGAAGTCGTCCGGCGCGCCCTTCAGCGAGTCGGCGTAGACCTCGGGGTGGAACGGCGAGTAGTAGAGCGGCAGCCAGCCGTCGGCGATCTCGGCGGCCATGGCCACGTTCTTCGGGCCCTCGGCGCCGAGGAAGATCGGGATGTCCTTGCGGAGCGGGTGGGTGATGGCCTTGAGCGGCTTGCCCAGCCCGACGCTGCCCTCGCCGTGGTAGGGGTGCTGGTAGAACTCGCCCTGGAAGTCGAGCGGCTCCTCCCGGCGCAGCACCCGGCGGACGATCTCGACGTACTCACGGGTGCGGGCCAGCGGCTTGTTCGACGGGCGGCCGTACCAGCCCTCGACGACCTGCGGTCCCGACACGCCCAGCCCGAGCATGAAGCGGCCGTTCGAGATGTGGTCGATGGTGATGGCGGCCATGGCGGTGGCCGTCGGGGTGCGGGCCGAGAGCTGCACGACGCTGGTGCCGAGCTTGATGGTGGAGGTGTGCCCGGCGATCCAGGCCAGCGGCGAGAAGGCGTCGGAGCCCCACGCCTCGGCGCTCCACACCGAGTCGAACCCGAGCCGCTCGGCCTCCTGGGTCACGCCGATCACGTCGGGCGGCGGCAACGCTCCCCAGTAGCCCCACATCAGGCCCAGCTTCATCGCGACCCCCTCGATCGACCGTGGAGAGCGACCGTAGCGCGTCCTGACGCCGCGTCAGAAACCGACTCAGGATCGAAGCGAGCGTCTGTGGTGGGGGATCAGGAGTAGCGGCGGAGGATGTGGTCGACCGCGCCGAGGTAGCCGGCCGGCGACGGGTGGAGGGTGTGCAGCAGGAGGTAGTAGAGCTGGTGCAGCTCGACGCGGTCGGGCCACCCGTCGGCCAGCGGGAACGCCTCGTCGTACGCGGCGAAGACGCCCGGACCGAAACCGCCGAACAGGCGCATCATGGCCAGGTCGAGCTCCCGGTGGCTGAAGGACACCGCCGGGATCGATGAGCCACGGTCGACCGTCGGAGTCGACGAGCGCGTTGCCGGCCCAGAGGTCGCCGTGCACCAGGGCGGGCGGCTCGGGTGGACCGAGCAGCTCGGGGAGCCGCTCGACGAGGCGGTCGATGCGGGCGATCGTGTCGGCCGAGAGCACGCCGGCGTCGGCGGCCAGGCGGGTGATCGGCGCCAGTCGGAAGCGCCCGTAGAGCTCGGCCCAGGTGTCGCACCAGGTGTTGACCTGCCGGCGCCGGCCCAGGTGGTTGTCGACGTCGAGGCCGAACCGCGGCGCGGTCGTGCGGTGCAGCGCGGCCAACGAGCGGCCGAGCTCGGCGTCGTGGCCGGCGTCGGGCCGCCCCGGTTCGATCCACCCGAGCACCACGAAGCGGCTCGATCCGCTCGTGTCGTCGCTGGCCTCGCCGTGCTCGCCGTCGTCGGCCACGGCGAGCACCTGCGGCACGCGGACCGTGGCGGTGGCGGCGAGCCGGCGGAGCCCGTCGGCCTCGGAGGTGAACAGGCCGGCGATGCCGTTGGGGTCGGTCTTGGCGAACACGACCGAGTCGTCGGCCAGCTCGACCCGCCAGGCGTCGCTGCTGTCGCCCCCGCCGATCGGTCTGCTCGTGCGGACCGGCTCGCCCAGCGCCAGCCCCACCGCCTCCACGATCGCCGGATCCATCACGCCCCCGGACCCCCCGGCGCTTCCTGTCCCTCCACCGACGCCTCCGGCGTCTCGGAGGGGACAGGGTCGGTGTGGTGGTCGAGGACGTGGGCGAGGAGGCCGTCGCAGGCGTCGTCGATGAGGTCGAACACGTCGGCGAACCCGCTGGGTCCGCCGTAGTACGGGTCGGGCACGTCGAGGTCGGGGTCGTCCAGGTCGAGGTCGTCGCCGGCCCGGCGGGTCGCGGCGAACTCGAGCAGCAGGCGGACCTTGGCCCGACCGGCGGCATCGGGCGCGAGGTCGAGCAGGTCGGCGTGGTTGGCCCGGTCCATGGCGACGAGCAGGTCGAAGTAGGCGAAGTCGCCGGCGTGCACCTGGCGGGCCCGGCTCGTCAGGTCGATGCCTCGGCGGCGGGCCTCGGCCCGGGCCCGCTCGTCGGCCCGCTCACCCCGGTGCCAGCCGCCGGTGCCGGCGCTGTCGAGCTCGACGGCGGCGGCCATGCCGTCGGCGCGCCCGGCCCCGAACGCATCGACCTTGGCCTGCATGATCCCCTCGGCGGTGGGCGACCGGCAGATGTTGCCCATGCACACGAAGCAGATCTTCACCCGTCGAGTATGCCGCCGGTCGAGGCGCCGCGGTCAGGGTGCCGGTGCGACCGGTGCGAGCGGTGCGACCGGTGCGACCGGTGCGGTCGGAGGCAAGGGGTGGTTGTCGAGCCATGCGCTGACCGGCGTGAGCCCGACCTTCTCGGCGTACCACGTGTACTTCTTGCGTTCATCGGCGGCTGCGGGATGGTCGAAGGTCAGGTCGAAGTGCGTGGTCAACCAGCCGAGTACGCCCGCGATGGCCGCTACTCCCCAACGGTTGTCGACGTCGAACCAGTTGCCGGCCGCCAACCCGACGAACCCGTAGATCACGGTGAACGCGAGCCATCGGGGAACGTACTGACGAATGACCTGGGTGAGGGGCGGAAACGCGTCGTGCGGGCGGAGCATCCCGAGAGCCTCCGGAACTCCGAAGAGCACGACGGCGCACGGGAGCCAGAGCCAGAACGACACGTCGAGCACGAGCATCCCGAGAAGTACGATCACGACCACCACCCAGAGCACCACCCACGCGGGATTCCAGTGGTTCGTTCGTTCAAGTGGTCCGTGCGTGTCCATCGCCGCCTCCACCGATCAGCGCGTCGACCAAGCCGACGCCCGCCATACCTGGCCGACGGTACCCCTCGACCCCGCGGACGGCAACGGACGGCGCGATGCGAGCTGGCCTGACCGAGCGACCTCCCCGCGTGAGGTCCGGGTGGGAGACTCGTGGGCATGGATCTGGGGGGAGTCCGGCGGGGCCTGGGGGTGACGGTCGGCATCGCGCTGCTGCTCGGATCGATCGCGTGCGGATCGTCCTCGACGACCGACGCGACCGGCACGACGTCCGGGCCGGGCGACGGGACGACCGTCGATCCGGCGACGGCCGAGCACTGGGTGGCCGGTCACCTCCCCGACTCGTTCGGCCCCGTGCTGCTGACCGAGGATCCCCAGGGCGCGATCGTCTACTACGACACGAGCGACGCCGAGCACGACCTGTACGACGCACCCCTGCGGGTGAGCGTGGTGCCGACCGACCCGGTGGCCACGACGGGGCACAACCGGGCCGAGACCGTCGACGTGGCCGGCCACGACGCGACGCTCATGGAGCTCACCGACGAGGGCCGGCCGAGCGGGTTGGCGGTGTCGTGGCCGCAGGCTCCCGGTCTGTGGATCCTCGTGGAGGGCCTCGACCTCGATCGGGACGACGTGCTGGCGGTGGCCCGTGACCTGCACCCGGTCGGAGCCACGGAGTGGGACCGGCTGCGTCGTGCCCTGTCGATCGACAGCAAGGTGGGCAAGGCCGATCCCGAGGCGACGCCGGTCGACGTCGTGTCGGGCACCGTCGACGGCGACACCTACACGCTGACCGCGCTGGTGCCGTCGGGCTACCCGCTCGGCCCCGACGATCAGCGGCTCACCTGCTACCGGCTGACCTTCCGCGGCGCCTCGAGCGGCGACAAGTGCGACCCGCACCCGTGGTGGATGCGGATCGGTGGGCACCTGTTCGTGTTCGGTCCGGCCGATCCCTCGACCCGCGAGGTCACCATCGGCCCCTATCAGGACCTCCCCGACGAGCCGTTCACGGTGCCGACCGCACTCGTCGGCCAGGGTGCGCCGACCGCGTTCTATGTCACGCCGCTGCCCGACGGGCGCTGCTACGTGACCATCACGCCGGCGTCGGACCGGAACCTGGGCGACATCGGACCGCTCCCCGGCGACCCCGAGCAGGCGGCCTGCCTCACCCAGCTGCACGGGTGATGAGGTAGATCCGCTGGGTCTGGCTCTCGTGGGGGAGCGGCCCCCGGGATCGTTCGTCCTCGACCACGAAGCCGGCTCGCTCGAGCGACCCGAGCAGCTCGGTCCGTCCGTACAGGTTCCCGCCGGTCGGCTCGATCTGGTGCCCGAGGAACTCGTCGAAGATCGTCTCGCCCTCCCCGAGGTGGGCGGCGACCGTGAGGATCCCGTCGTCGCGCAGCACTCGGCGGATCTCCCGCAGACCTCGGACCAGCTCGGTGCGGGGCAGGTGCTGGAGGACGTAGAACGCCACCACGCCGCGGCACGATCCGGAGCGGAGCGGCAGGGTCCGGAGGTCGGCGCAGGCCAGCGGTGCAGCCGGGTCGTCCCGCCGGGCCGCCTGGAGCATCCGCAGGGAGAGGTCGATCCCGAGGCACCGCACGCCGTGGGCGGAGAGGTGGCGGCTGATCTGGCCCGGTCCGCAGCCGACCTCCAGCACGGGCTCGTCCGGCTCCGACCGGAGCACCCGGTCGGCGGTGGCCTCGAGGACGGCCCGGTCGAGCGCGAGCTGTGACAGGTCGTCGCCGAACGCGGCGGCGTAGTCGTCGGCGACGGTGTCGTAGGCCGCCCGCACGGTGCTGGCATCGAACGGATCCACCGACCGCAGTCTGCCGTGCCGACGGGAGGCCCGGCCGCTGCATTGCCACCGTGCGGCCGGGTTCGGCCGATCGGGGCAGCCCGAACGGGGTAGGCCGAACGGGGGTAGGAAGGGGGCATGTTGCTCGAGAACAAGGTCGCGATCGTCTACGGCGGAGCGGGAGCGATCGGCACCGCGGTGTCGACCGCCTTCGCCCGGGAGGGTGCCGTGGTCCACCTGGTGGGCCGGCGGATCGAGCCGCTCGACGAGGTGGCCGAACGGCTACGGCAGGCCGGCGGGCGGGCCGAGACGGCCAGCGTCGACGCCCTCGACGAGCAGGCCGTCGACGCGCACGCCGCCGCGGTCGTCGAGCAGTCGGGCCGCATCGACATCAGCTTCAACCTGATCGACGTTCGCGACGTGCAGGGCACACCGCTCGTCGACATGACGTGGAGCGACTTCGAGCAGCCGGTCACCACCGCCCTCCGCTCGACGTTCCTGACGGCCCGGGCCGCGGCCCGCCAGATGATCCGCCAGGGCTCAGGGGTGATTCTGACCTTCGGCGGCGACGGCGGCCGCAGCCCCGTGCGGGACTACTCGATCGGTGGCTTCGTCGTGGCGCTGACCGCAGTCGACGCGCTGCGCCGCCAGCTCGCGGCCGAGCTCGGGCAGTACGGCATCCGAGCGGTGACCCTCCACACCGGCGGGGTGCTCGAAGCGGTGCCGGCGGACTTCCCTGCTCGTGACGCCATCGCCGAGGCGATCGTGACGCCGACGATGCTGAAGCGCACGGCGAGCCTCGAGGAGGTCGGCAACGTCGCCGCGTTCGCGGCGTCCGACCTGGCCGGACCGATCACCGCCGCCTCCATCAACATCACCTGCGGCGCCACCGCCGACTGACCTCCGACGATCCTCCCTCGAACCGGTGGCCATCGCGGCGCGCCTTCCACACCGCTCGGGCCACCGATTCGGAGGATCGCAGCCCCATCTGTAATCTGGTTCCATTCCGCAGGATCGCTGACCAGGGGGACTGGCATGGCCGACCGTTCGACCGACCGCTCGAAGGAGTTGGGCTTCGAGCTGTTCGACGCCGACAACCACTACTACGAGGCGACCGACGCGTTCACCCGTCACCTCGAGCCGTCGATGCGCAAGCGCACGATGCAGTGGGCCGAGATCGACGGCAAGACCCGCCTGCTGGTGGCGGGCAAGGTCAACCGCTTCATCCCGAACCCGCGCTTCGATCCGGTGGCCAAGCCCGGCTCGCTCGACGACTACTTCCGCGGCCGCACGGCCGGCGACGACATCCGCGCCGCGTTCGGCGAGCTCGACCCGATCAGCCCGGCGTACCGCGATCCGCGACGCCCGCATCGCGGTGATGGACAGCCAGGGCATCACGGGCTGCTTCATGTTCCCGACGCTCGGCGTCGGCATGGAGGAGGCGCTCATCCACGATCCCGAGGCCGCCCACGCCGCGTTCGAGTCGTTCAACCGGTGGCTCGAGGACGACTGGGGCTACGCCTACGAGGAGCGCATCTTCGCCGCGCCGTTGTTCACCCTGCTCGACCCCGACCGGGCCGTGGCCGAGCTCGACCGGGTGCTGCTGAACGGCGCCCGGGTCATCGTGATGCGGGCCGGTCCGGTCATGGCGCCGACCGGCGGTCGTTCCCCCGGCGACCCGGTGTACGACCCGTTCTGGGCCCGCATCGCCGAGGCCGGCATCACCGTCGCGTACCACTCGGGCGAGAGCGGCTACGGCCGCTACGCCGCGGACTGGGGCGAGGATCCGGAGTTCGAGGCGTTCCGCCGCAGCCCGTTCAAGGCCATGGTCCAGAGCGACCGGGCCATCGCCGACACGATGACCGCGCTGATCGCCACGGCGTGTTCCACCGCTTCCCGAACGTGCGGGTCGCGACCATCGAGAGCGGCAGCGAGTGGGTCGCGCCGATGCTCAAGAAGATGGCGAAGATCCACGCCCAGACGCCCGGCTCGTTCCCCGGCGGCGAGGACCCGGTCGAGGTGTTCCGCAAGCCACATCTGGGTGGCGCCCTACTACGAGGACGACATCCCCGGCCTGGCCGCGACCATCGGGGCCGACCGGGTGCTGTTCGGCTCGGACTGGCCCCACGCCGAGGGCCTGGCCGATCCGGCGTCGTTCGTCGACGACCTCCCCGGCTTCGCCGACGACGACATCCGCCGCATCATGCGGGACAACGCGCTCGAGCTGTCGATCCCCCGCAGCCCCGCCCACGCCTAGCACCTGACGCGATACGAGACCGGAGACCACCGTGCTCGGGGGTCCACGCTTCAACAGACCCTCAGCCGCCTGAGGGGTGGCTCGGCATCCATCGTGCGGCCCGGCGACGGCGCCGTAGGGCACAGCGCGGCCGCCGGCGCCGCTCAGGCGGCGGGGGCCTCGTCGAGGCTGGCCATGACCCAGTCGAGGGTGCGCATCAGGGTGCGGGTGGCCGGGCGCACGACGAGCGGGTCGGCGGCCGGCACCGAGGGCAGCCAGAGGTCACGGCGCACCGAGCGGGGGAGCAGGCCGACCGACGCCGAGGCGATCACGCCGTAGGCCGGGCGGCTGATCAGGGGCAGCGGCGGGAACATGAGGAACCGCACGGCGTCGCGGGCCTGGCGTCCGGCCCGCAGCTGGGGCTTCTCGGCCCGGAACCACGCGCGGAGCTCGGCCACCGAGCGGGCGGCCGGCTCGGCGCCGAACTCGTCGGCCAGCACCGCCATCTCGGCCACGTAGCGGTCGGCGTCGACCGTGCCGATCGGAGCGGCGCCGTAGCGGCGGTAGGCTGCGCAGGAACGAGTCGACCAGCGTGTGGTGCACCCACGTCAGCAGGTGCGGGTCGTTGGCCGAGTAGGGCCGGCCGTCGGGCGCGGTGCCCTGCACCCGGCCGTGCACCCGCTTGACCATGGCGATGGCGTCACGGGCCTCGGTGGTCGTGCCGTAGGTGGTGGCCGCCGACGTAGGCGCTCGTGCGCCACAGGCGGCCCATCGGATCGTGGCGGTAGCCCGAGTGCTCGGCCACCCCGGCCATGGCCAGCGGGTGCATCGTCTGCAGCAGCAGCGCCCGCAGGCCGCCGACGAACATCGAGTTGTCGGCGTGGATGCGCCACGTGACGCTGTCGGGCCCGAAGAGGCCGGGGTCGGACTGCGTCGGCCAGATCGATCCGAGCGGGTCGGCGGCTCGGCGCCCGACGACCAGCTCGCGGACCTGCCCGGCCAGCACGCGTCGCACCCACAGCACGGGATCGATCGCCGGCCGCTCGGCCATGGCCCCAGGGTAGGGCGGACCGCGGCGCGATCCAGGGTCGGAGTCCGGAAGGGGGCGGTGGCTACTTCTCGGTGACGCCGGCGCTGTCGAAGGTGGCCATCTCGCGCAGCAGCTTGGCCGAGGCCTGCAGCACCGAGAGGGCGAGGGTGGCGCCGGTGCCCTCGCCGAGGCGGAGGTCGAGGTCGAGCAGGGGCTCGAGGCCGAGGTGCTCGAGGGCGGCGGTCGACGCCGGGCTCGACCGAGCGGTGGCCGGCGAACAGGTACGGGCGGGTGTCGGGCGAGATCGACACCGCCACCAGCGCGGCCGCCGCGGCGATGACGCCGTCGATGATCGACCGGCACGCCTCCGGCCGCTCCGCCCACGATGTAGCCGGCCAGCGCGGCGATCTCGAGGCCGCCGAACTCTTGCAGCATCGTCAGCGCGCCGGCGGTGCTCTGCACCCGCTCGAGCGCGCCTCGATCACCTCGATCTTGCGGGCCAGCATCTCGTCGTCGGCGCCGGCCCCTCGACCGGTGACCTCGGCCGCCGGCCGGCCGGTGATGGCGGCGATCAGCGCGGCGGACGGCGTGGTGTTGCCGATGCCCATGTCGCCGGTGATCAGGCAGCGGGCGCCGCCGGCGATCGCCCGGCCGGCCATCTCGGCGCCGACGTCGAGGGCCAGCAGCGCCTCGGTGCGGGTCATGGCCGGACCGGCGGCCAGGTCGGCCGTGCCCCGCGCCACCCGACGGCGGAACACCCCGCCCTCGGTCAGCAGCGGGGTGGCGACGCCGACGTCGACGACCGCGACCTCGGCTCCGGCGTGGCGGGCCAGCACGTTGACCGCGGCGCCGCCGGTGGTGAAGTTGGCCACCATCTGCGCGGTGACCTCCTGCGGCCACGGCGACACGCCCGACGCCAGCACGCCGTGGTCGGCCGCGAACACCGTGATCACCGCGGGCTCGGGCACCGGGGGCGGGGAGGTGCGGGCGATGGCGGCGAGCTGCATGCTGGCGGCCTCGAGCCGGCCGAGCGATCCGGGCGGCTTGGTCAGTCGGGCCTGGTGCGAGCCGGCGTCGGTCGACGCGGTGCAGTCGGTCGGCACGACTGCGCCCCGGGCCGCCTCGAACCGGCTGCCGGCCACCCGCTCGACCCACGAGCTGATCGCCATGGAGATGGTGCCGCCGGCGACGTCGGCGTAGGGCATGCCCGCGGCCTCGGCGGCCTCCGCGTCGGTGGGCTGGTCGCCGACGTAGAGCACGCGGGAGGGATCGTCGAGCCCGAGCCGCTCGAGCGCCACGAGCAGCGCAGCCGGGTCGGGCTTGGCCGCGCCCGCGTCGACCGACGTCACCAGCACCTCGAGCAGGGGGTCGACGCCGACTCGGCCAGCAGGGCCCGCACCTCGGCCTCGACCATGACGGTGGTGTTGGTGACGGCGCCGAGATGGACGTCGGCGGCGATGGCCTGCAGGTCGTCGAGCACGCCGGGGCGGAGCTCGACCCGGAGGTCGGACACGGGCGTGCCGGCCGGCGCTTCGACGACGACGGTGCCGCCGAGGTCGACGAGCACGGCATCGAGGAGAGGTTGGAGGATCACGGGTCGCTTTCGACGGGAGGCAGGTTGGTCGGCGGGGTGGACGATGGTGCGGTCGACCGTGCGGGAGTCGAAGGCCGGCCCGACGAGGGCCAGATCGTGGAGGCTAGGACGTGGTCGAGGGCCCCGGCCAGCCGTCCGAGGTCCGCCGGCGCGGGCACGGCGATGCGGACGGTGTCGGGCATCCCGAACGACGAGCAGTCGCGCACCAGGACACCTCGGCCGGCCAGCGCGCCCCGCAGTCCCGCCGCCGCTCCAGCCGCCGGTTCACCGGTCGGCTCCGCCGTCCGCGGCGCCGCCGGTCCAGCCTTCGGTCCAGCCGCCGGGCTCGGGAGATCGACGAGCACCCAGGGGGAGTCGGAGGGTCGGGCGGTCAGGCCCCGTGCCTCGAGCATCGCCACCAGGTCGGCGCGGGCGAGCGCGATCTGCTCGCACCAGCCCGGCAGGTCGATCGTGGCCAGCAGCTCGGGCAGGGCCTCGGCCGCCAGCCCGTTCACGGCCCAGACCGGCTGGCGTCGGGCGATCGGCGCCAGCTCGTCGACGGTCGGCGCCAGCACGTAGCCGACCCGCAGGCCGGGGCACGCCAGCAGCTTGGTGAGCGAGCCGACGACGAGCGAGTCGGGGTCGCCCCGGGTCCAGGACCCGGTGGCGAGGGGGTAGAAGGCCTCGTCCCACACCGCGGCCCGCTCGTCGGGCGCGGCCAGCAGCCCGGTCGGGTTGTGCGGGTTCGAGCGGAAGCGTGGGCCGTGATCGTCGACCTCCAGGTGGCGGCGGTAGAGGGCGAAGTCGGGCTCGTCGACCCGCCCGACCCGGAGCTCGGCGGCGACGAGGGCGATGGCCTCGGCCCCGCCGTTGGTGAGCAGCAGGCGGTCGGGTGCGACGGCCATCGCCTCGGCCAGCGCATCGGTGGCCCGCCGGGGGTCGGGGTAGCGCGCGACCGCGTCGAGGTGGTGGGCCACGATCGGACGAGCGTCGGCGGCGAACGGGTTGAGGCTCTGCGACAGGTCCAGCAGGTCGTCCGGATCGAGACCCAGTGCGGCGGCCACCGCCGGGCCGTCGCCCCCGTGCTCGCCCGCCGGCGGCAGGTGCGCGGTCATCGGCTCCACCGGGACCAGCGGGACCAGCGGGACCAGCGGGACAGTGCGAGCGCGGTGCCGGCCGCGGTCAGGAGGGCGGCCGTCGCCAGGCCCACGTCGGCGGAGAGGGCGACGGCCCGGGCGATGTCGGCCGGCTCAGGAGGGCGGCCGTCGCCGAGGGTGGGTCGCACGCTCGACCCGGTCGCCGTAGCGGCTCTCGCCGCCGAGGCGCAGGCCCAGGGCCGCCGCGAACGCGGCCTCGGCCACGCCGCTGTTGGGGGACGGGTGGGCGGGTGCGTCCCGGCGCACGGCGCGTCAGCACCGAGGCGGCCGCGGCCGGCCGGACGGCGACGACCAGCGCCGCGGTGAGCCGGGCCGGCACCCAGTTCGCGCCGTCGTCGAGCCGGGCGCTGGCCCATCCGTAGTCGGCGTAGCGGGGCGACCGGTGCCCGACCATGGCGTCGAGCGTGTTCACGGCCCGGTAGCCGAGCGCACCGGGGCCTCCGGCCAGGGCGGCCCAGCACGCCGGGGCCACGACCGCGTCGACGGTGTTCTCGGCGACCGACTCGACGACGGCGCGCACGATGTCCGGCCTCGTCGAGGGTCCAGGGGTCGCGGCCGACGAGCGACTGCACCGACCGGCGGGCCCGGTCGAGGTCGCCGGCGGCCAGCGCGTCGCCCACCTGCGCCGCCGCCTCGCCGAGGCCCCGACCGGCGACCGCGACGAAGGTGGCCGCAACGGTCGCGCCCACCCCTCGGCCGAGCGAGCGCGCCGGCCCCGACGCCGAGGCCGACCCCGACCGCAGCGTGGACGATGCCGCCGGCGCGGGTGCCGTCGTAGCCGCGCCGCTCGTAGGCCTGCATGGTCGACCCGAACGCGGCCACCGGATGGGGCTCGATCGGCACCTCGCCGAAGCGGGCGTCGAGCAGCACCCCGAGGGCGGCGCCGAGCGCGACCGGCACGCGTGGCGCCCGAGTCGACGTCCGAGTCGGTCGCGGCGGGAGCTCATCGCCGATCCCTCCCGACTCGCCACTCTGAAGGACGGGGCTCACGGATTCCGTGAGGCGGAGCCTTCAGAGTCAGGGGAGGGCGCGCACCGGGGGCCGGCCAGCGGGAGCATCGCCAGTCTGAAGGAGGGGCTCGACGGATATCCGTGGAGGCGGAGCCTTCAGACGCATGGGGAGGGGGCTCACCAGCGGGCGGCCAGCACGAGCAGGGCGACGGTCTCGCCGAGGACGCCGGCGGCGCCGAGCACGTCGCCGGTGAAGCCGCCGAGACGGCGATGGGCGAGCGCGGCGACGAGCCCACCGGTGGCCAGGCAGGCGCCGACGGCCAGCACGCCGACCGACCGGCTGGCCAGGTGGCCGCCCCCGGCGATGGCCAGGGCCGAGGCCAGCAGGGTGCCGAACAGCGCGAGCGGCAGCGGACTGCCCCCGAGGAACGCGGTGGCCAGCCCGTCGGGCCGGGCGTAGCGGAGCGTGCGGGCGATCACCGCCATGACCGTGCGGGACGCGCACCAGATGGCAGCCAGCAGCAGCGGGGCCGGCGTGATGGCGCTGAGCGCGGCGACCCGCAGCACCAGCACGATGGCGACCGTGGCCACCCCGAACGCTCCGGTGGTCGGGTCGGCCATGACGTCGAGTCGCCGGGCCCGGTCCATCGGGGCGATCAGGCCGTCGCCGCTGTCGGCCAGCCCGTCGACGTGCAGCATCCCGGTGAGGACCAGGTCGGCCGCCACCACCAGCGCCGCCGTGACGAGCGGGGGCCACAGCCGGTCGGCGCCCCACCAGATCCCGCCGAGCACGAGTCCGATGGCGGCCCCGACGACCGGGAACCAGTCGAACGCCCGGCGCGACGGCGTGCGGGCGCCGCCGAACGGGGTGAGGAAGGCGACCGCCGCCCTCATCGGAGCCCGTCGAGGGAGCGGGCGTCGTCGAGCCGCAGCACCCGTCCGGCCACGACCAGCACGGTCTCGTCGGCCAGCCGCGGCGACCCGCTGGTTCACGTCACCGAGCACGTCGCGGAACCGCCGCCCGACGGCGGACTCCGGGTGCACCCCGAGGCCGACCTCGTCGGACACGAGCACCGTGAAGGCGTCCCGGGCCGAGCGATCGAGGAGCGCCCGGCACAGCTCGTCGATCTGGGGGCCGTCCACGAGGTCGGGGTGGCCGGCCACCCAGGTGCCGAGGGCGTCGACGAGCATCGGCAGCGGCGGAGCGTCGTCGAGCGCCGCGGCCAGTTCGGTCGTCTCGATGGTCGTGAACCGGGCGTCGCGGTCGCGCCGGTGGCGGTCGATGCGCTCGGCCATGTCCGCGTCGCCGTCGGCTCGACCGGTCGCCAGGTAGATGAGCGGTCCGGGTCGGGCCAGGACCAGGCGCTCGGCCAACGCCGACTTGCCCGACCGGGCTCCGCCGAGCACCAGCGTGATCACGACTCGCCCGGCTCGGGACGGGCCAGGCAGGCGGCCGTGCCGATGGTGACGGCCTCGTGCACGGCGCGGGCCAGCGCCGATCCGGTGACCGAGCGGGGCCCGCCGAACAGCTCGACGCTCCGGAGCGGTCTCGGTGGCGGGCTGACCGGCGTCGCCGTCGGCCGGGGGACAGGCGATGCAGACGGCATCGGTGGCGGTGCCGGTGCCGGGGACGCCCAGATCGAGCAGCGCCTGGGACTTGGCCTCCGTGGCGGTGGCCACCAGGTTCACGAGCGCCCCGTCGGTCAGCGGTCGGGGCATGAACGCGACGATGTTGATGGTGCCCGGTGCGTAGGCCTGCCGCCGGGGCGGGTACACCTCGTCGGTCGCCCCGACCGGGGCGGCGGCCCAGGTCGGCACCCGCACGCCGACCGTGGCGACCAGCCCCACCTCGCCGTCGGTGCTCGTCACCGGCGCGTCGACGTCGGCCGCGGTGAGCAGGCCCACGCCGTCGCCGGAGAGCCCGACCCGTTCGGCCAGCTCGAGCAGGTGGTCGACCGGGTCGAGCCGGTCGTAGCCGTGGGCCACCTGGGCGTTGAGCACCCACGAGCGGGACCCGATGCCGCCGCCGAGCAGGGCGGAGGAGACCATCCGCAGCGGCGACGGCAGGCGCCACACGAGGAACGGGAGGTCGAGCCCGTCCTCGGTGCGGGTGTGGCGCTCGGGGGCCGCCATCGCCGGGCCGCGGGTCGTCGACTGCATGGCTGCCGAACCTAGTGCGGGAACCTCCGGGCCGGATCGGCCGCGCGCTCGGAAACACCGATCGGCGTCGGTTGACGCCCGCCGCGGGCCTGTGGTCTCCTCTGACCACAACAGATGCGCCCTGACGGGGAAAGCCGGTGCGAAGCCGGCGCTGACCCGCAACCGTGGACGGGACGAGATTCGCTCCCGTGAGCCGGACCACCCGCCCGGGCGTCAACTGCTCCATCACCCGTCGTCGGACTACGGACTGTGGAGCTCGGGATCACGCTGCTCGGCCTCCACCGGCCCGCGGTCCGCTCCTCGGGTTCACCGTCTGCCCAGGAGTTTCGTGATCGCCCACCGCACCGCTCCTCGCACCGGACCGGCCCGCGCGCGGGTCGCCTCGGTGGCCGTGCTGGTGGCGGTGGTGGTGCTGGCCGCCCCGGCGATGCTGGCCGGTCTCGGGCCGGGGGCCGGCGTGCTGGAAGGGGCCTTGACGGGATCCTGCGCGTCGGCCGGCGAGGTGCACGCCGGGCTGGTCGTGGACTTCGGGACGGTCGACACGGGCTCGGCCCGACCGGCCAACACGTCCGACTGCGTGGCCGACTCCGGCGGCAACGGGGTGACGTTGCTGGCTGCGCGGTTCGGCAAGGCCCACATCCGCATCGGCGCCAACGGCCTGATCTGCGCCATCGACGACTACCCCAAGGACGGTTGCGGCGACCACCTGCCCAACGGCAGGTACCGCTACTGGAGCTACTGGAAGGCCGTCGGCGCCGACGACAAGGAGCCTCCGGCCGGTCAGTCGGCCACGAAGTGGCTGTACGCGCCGATCGGACCGGCCTCGAGGACGATCAAGGACGGCTCGGTCGACGGCTGGCACTTCGTGGAGGGCTCGGCCAGCCCGTCCGACGGCGCGCCCGGCAACTCGGGCCCGGCCGGCCCGTGCGGTCCATCGACGCCGACCACCCCGACCACGTCCGGGGGCGGCTCCGGTGGCTCGGGCGGCTCCGGCGGGGTGGGGAGCTCGGGCGGATCCGGCGGATCGGGTGACGGGTCGACGCCGACGTCGACCGGCGCGTCCTCGCCCGACGCCTCGTTCGATCCGGCCGGTGCGGCTGCGGCGGGGACCGATCCGGGCGCGGCGGCCGGGTCCGATCCGGCGACCGGGGGCACCGGCGGTGAGCCCCGGTGGGAGCACGGGCGACGTGTCGGCGGCCGAGAACGCGGCCGACGTCGGCGGCTCCGGCTCCGGTTCCGGCGGGGGCCTGCCATGGGCCGCGATCGGCGTGGCGGTGGCCGTCGTGGCCCTGGGCGCCGGCGCCGCGACCCGCTTCCGGGGACGTACGGACGAGTGAGCGCCGCCCCGTGACCGCGCCGTGCCCTCGGCCCCGCGCCCGTGCCCACTCCCGCTGGTGGCGGCGGCACCCGGCAACCCGGCGCGCGCTGCACCCGGGGGCCTGGTGGCTGTGGGCCGGAGGTCTGGCCGCGGCGGCCATGCGCACGACGAACCCGTTCCTGCTCGCCCTGATCATCGGCGTCGTCGCCTACGTGGTGGCGGCCCGGCGCACGTCGGCCCCGTGGGCCCGCTCGTTCGGCTCGTTCGCCCGCCTGGCCGTGGTCGTCGTGGTGTTCCGGATGATGATCCAGATCCTCGTCGGGGAGCGGCTGCCGGGCACGACCCTGTTCACCCTGCCGTCGGTGGCGCTGCCGTCCTGGATGGCTGGTGTGAGCCTCGGCGGACCGGTCACGCTCGAGGCGCTGGTCGATGGCGTTCAACCAGGGCCTGCGACTCGCCGCGGTGCTCATCTGCTTCGGCGCGGTGAACTCGCTGTGCAGCCCGTACCGGATGCTGCGGGCGCTCCCGGCCGCGCTCTACGAGGCCGGCGTGGCGGTCACGGTGGCGCTGTCGTTCGCGCCCCAGGCGGTGCTCCAGGCCGGCCGCATCCGCGAGGCCCGACGCCTCCGGGGTCGTCCGGTGCGGGGCGTGGCGGCCCTGCGGGGCATGGCGCTGCCGGTGCTGGAGGGGGCGCTCGACCGGTCGGTCGCGCTCGCCGCTTCGATGGACACGCGAGGCTACGGCCGGCGGGCGACGGTCGCCCCCGGGGTGCGCCGCATCACGTCGATCACGACCGGTGTCGGGCTGCTGGCGGTGGCGGTCGGGTTGTACGGCGTGCTCGACGCCGGCGCGCCGCAGGCCCTCGGGCTGCCGCTGCTCGGGCTGGGCTCGGTGGCCCTGGCCGCGAGCCTGTTCGCCGGCGGCCGCCGGGCGGTGCGCACCCGTTACCGGCCCGATCCCTGGCGGCTGGCCGAGTGCGTCGTGTCGCTCTCCGGGATGGTGGCCCTCGGCGGGATGATCGTCGCGGCCCGGCTGCCCGACGGCCCGCAGGCCCTGAACCCGCCGGCCTACCCGCTGACCTGGCCGACCCTGCCGCTGGTCGCGGTGGCCGGCATCGCCGTCGCCCTCCTGCCGTCGGTGGCCGCGCCCCGGCCGCCGGCCTTCGTGGCCCCCGAACCCCCAACTGGTGATGATCCAGGGGTCCAGGGACCCTCCGATCGTCACCAGTTCGGCGCCGGAACGCGATCAGGTCGAGGTGGTCGCGTGAGCACCACCCCGATCGTGCGCTTCGACCAGGTCGGCTTCACCTATCCGGGGGCCGAGCGACCGACCCTGTCGGGGATCGACCTGGTCGTCGACGAGGGCGAGCTGTGCCTGGTGGTGGGGCGCACCGGCTCGGGGAAGTCCACGTTCCTGCGGGCCATCAACGGACTCGTGCCCCGCTTCACCGGTGGCCTCCTGACCGGATCGGTGTCGGTGGCCGGTCGTCGCACCGAGGACCATCCGCCTCGCGACCTGGCCGACCTCGTCGGCGTCGTGGGCCAGGATCCCGGCCGCCGGCTTCGTGACCGACACGGTCGAGGACGAGCTGGCCTACGCCATGGAGAACCTGGGCGTGGCGCCCGACGTCATGCGTCGGCGGGTCGAGGACACGCTCGACCTGCTCGGCCTGCACGAGCTGCGGTCCCGTCCGCTGGTGACGCTCTCGGGCGGCCAGCAGCAGCGCGTCGCCATCGGCGCGGTGCTGACCGCGTCGCCGCGGGTGCTGGTGCTCGACGAGCCGACCTCGGCGCTCGATCCGGCCGCGGCGGAGGAGGTGCTGGCCGCGCTCACCCGGCTCGTGCACGACGTCGGCATCACCGTGATCGTGGCGGAGCACCGGCTCGAGCGGGTCGTGCAGTACGCCGATCGCATCCTGCACCTGCCCGGCGGAGGCGTCGCCGGTGGAGTCGGGTCTGCCGGCCGAGATCATGGCGTCGTCGCCGGTCGCCCCTCCGGTCGTCGAGCTCGGCCGGCTGGCCGGCTGGACGCCATTGCCGCTGTCGATCCGCGACGCCCGCCGGGCGGCCGCGCCGCTGCGCGAGCGCCTGGCGTCGCTGGCCCCGACGCTCGGCGCCGACCCGTCCGGCGCGCCGGGTTCGACGGGCTCGACCGGCTCCGGCGAGGTGCGGGCCTCGACCCGGGCGCTGCACGCCGCCTACGGGCCGGTCGTGGCGCTGCGCGGCGTCGACCTGCAGGTGCGGGCCGGCGAGGTGCTGGCCCTCATGGGGCGCAACGGCGCGGGCAAGTCGACGCTGCTCTCCCACCTGGTCGGACTGCGGACGCCCCAGTCCGGGAAGGTCGACCTCGACGGCAGCGAGCCGCACCGGCTGCGACCGGCGGAGGCCATCCGTCGGATCGGCATGGTCCCCCAGGACGCGGGGATCCTCCTCAACGCGGACTCGGTCGAGGCCGAGTGCCGGGCCAACGACCACGATGCCGGCCTCGACGCGGGCACGACGGAGGCGGCGTTGGCCGCGATCGTCCCCGGCGTCGACCCGGAGGCCCATCCCCGGGACCTGTCGGAGGGCCAGCGCCTCGGCCTGGCCCTGGCCGTCGTGCTGGCGCCGGAGCCGCCGGTGGTGGTGCTCGACGAACCGACCCGGGGCCTCGACTACGAGGCCAAGGACCGGTTGATCGGAGTGCTCGAGCGACTCGTGGCCGAAGGGCACGCGGTGGTGATCGCCACCCACGACGTCGAGGTCGTGGCCCGGGTGGCCGATCGGGTCATCGTGCTGGCCGACGGCGAGGTCGTCGCCGACGGCCCGGCCCGCGAGGTCGTCGTGCACTCGCCCGTCTTCGCCCCGCAGGTCGCCAAGGTGCTGGCCCCCGAGCCGTGGCTCACGGTGGCCGAGGTCGAGAAGGCGCTCGCCGGGGTGCTGCCGTGACCGCGGCCGCCGGTCCCGTGACCGCCCCGCCGACCGGTGACGGGCGGGCGCTGCGCCTGCGACCGCGGGCCTGGGTGCTGCTCGCCGCCGCCTCGGCGCTCGGGTTGGTGGCGTTCTTGTGGCCGCTGCTGGCCCAGCCCCACGGCAGCGAGAACCTGGCCCACAGCGCCGACGCACCCTGGATCTTCATCGCCCTGCTGCCGCTGCTGTTCGCCATCCTCGTGGCCGAGATCGCCGACGGGGCGCTCGACGCCAAGGCGGTGGCCCTGCTCGGGGTGCTGGCCGCGTGCGGGTGCGCGCTGCGCCTGCCCGGAGGCGTGTCGGGGTTCGAGCCGGTGTTCTTCCTGCTGATCCCGTCGGGTCGGGTGCTCGGGCGGGGCTTCGGCTTCGTGCTCGGTGCGCTGACCATGTTCGCCTCGGCGCTCATCACCGGCGGGGTCGGGCCGTGGCTGCCGTTCCAGATGTTCGGTGCCGCCTGGGTCGGCTACTTCGCCGGGTGCCTCCCGCCGGCCAAGGGTCGCCGCGAGCTCTGGCTGCTGGCGGCCTACGGCTTCGTCGCCGGCCTGGCCTACGGCCTGCTGCTCGACTTCTGGTTCTGGCCCTTCGGCGCCAGCGCGGGTACCCAGCTGTCGTTCCTGCCGGGGGCGGGGGTGGTGGAGAACCTCCAGCGGTTCTGGGCCTTCCACCTGGCGACCGCCCTCGGGTGGGACCTGCCTCGCGCGGTCACGAACGCCGTCCTCGTGCTGCTGATCGGCCGACCGGTGCTGGCCGCCCTGCGCCGGGTCGCCCGCCGAGCGGCGTTCGGCGCGCCGGTGACCTTCGCCGCCGATCCGGAGCCGGGGCCCGGTGCGGAGTCCGCGCCCGGGACGTCAGCATCCGGGTCGTCAGGGACGCTGGTAGACGGTCAGGTGGCCGCTGTTGTCGGCCGCGATCACCTGGCCTGACACGACCACGGGGCTCTGCCAGTGGGTGCCGCCGGTGACGGCGATCCAGGCTGCCGATCCGTTCGTCGGGTCGAACGCGGCGATGGCGCCGCCGCCGGCCCCGTAGAGGACGTTGTTGGCCACGAACGGCGACGACAGGGGTGAGCTGTTCTGCCAGCGGAACGTGAGCTTGGGCTTGTGGGCCGCGTCGAGCCCGACGGTGAAGCCGGAGGTGTGCCCGGGTGTGCAGACGAAGATCCAGGTCACGCCATCGACCGGGTTCGTCCACACCGCCGGCGCCGGGAGGATCACCCCGCCGTTGGGCACGGCCAGGTTCTGCAGCTCGCCCCCGGTGTGGCCCGGGCCGCCCTGCCCGCTGAGGTCGTCGAGGTTCAGCACGTAGAGGTGGCCCTCCTTGCCGCCCTGCACGCCGATGTTCGCCACCGCGCTGCCCGCCGGCGCGGGGACGATGGCCGGCAGCACGCTGCCCAGGTCGAGGTCGGCGTCGTCGAGCAGCTGGAAGTTGGTCGGCGTGAAGGTGTCGATCGGGTTGCCGTTCGCCCCGGTGCCGTCCGGGTGGACGGCCAGCACGGTGTCGCCCCAGTGGTGGTTGGCCGGATCGAAGTCGGCGTTGCCGGTCGTGAAGTAGAGCCGGTCGTTCGCGGCGTCGTACACCGTGCCCGGACGGGCCCACACGCCGGCGATCGTCTTCGGGCAGTCGGGGGTGGCCGGTGCCGGGTGGAACAGCACGGTCTGGTTGCTGCACAGCGCGTTGAAGACGTTGGCGTGGCCGTCCGCGAGATCGATCGCGACGAGGTGGCCCTGGTAGTCGCCCCGGTCGCCCGGGTAACCGGAGTGCACGGCGTAGAGGTAGGTGTGCCCGTTGGCGGCCTTGGCCGAGCTCAAGGCGGACGAACCCTTCTCGTCCCAGGGCTTGAGCGTGGTGGTGACGGGCCAGCCGCCGGTCGTCACCTGTGCGCCGGTGGCCAGCGCGACCTTGTGGACCTTGCCGTCGAGGCCGTAGGTGTACACGGCGTCGCCGACGATGACCGGAGACGACGTCGTGTAGCAGACGCTGCTGCCGTTGTTGATGTGGCAGGTGCCCGGACCGAACGTGATCGACCACACCGCGCTGCCGTTGCTGAGGTCGCGGGCCACCAGGCCCCCGCCCTTGGTCGTGACGATCACGAGGTCCTTGGTGCCGCTCGAGGTGGCCACCCCGTTGGCGACCACCGGTGCCCCGTCGGCGGTCGCCGGCAACGAGATCTGCCACTTCTGCGCGAGCTGGTTCACGTTGGCCAGCGTGAGGGTCGTCTCGTTGGTGTTGTTGCTGCGGTGCTGGGCATCGCCGCCGAACTGCAGCCAGGGCGTGACGCAGCTGGTGAGGAGCAGGGCGCACACGGCGCCGAGGAGCAGCGCCAGCGGTGCCCGGCGGCCGCGCCGGGGTGTGGACGATGATCGATGGGCGCTGATGGTCATGTGCGTTCCCCCTGTGCGACCGCCGACGAGGTCGACACGCCTGCGATGATGCCCCGATGCCGGAGCCGACGCATCCCCACGTGTACGTGAGCCGCTCGTTGCCGGAGCCGGGCATCGGGCCGCTGCTCGATGCCGGGTTGGATGTCACGTACCGCGACCTCGACTCCGCCCCCGGCCGGGACGAGCTGCTGGCCGGCGTCGCAGCGGCCGATGCGCTGCTGTGCATGCTCACCGAGCGCATCGACGGCGAGCTGCTCGACGCCGCGCCCAACCTGCGGATCGTGGCCAACCTGGCGGTCGGCTTCGACAACGTCGACGTCGCCGCCGCCACCGAGCGGGGCATCGTGGTGACCACCACCCCCGACGTGCTCACCGATGCGACGGCCGACCTGGCGTGGACGCTGATCCTGGCCACGGCCCGACGGGTGGCCGAGGCCGACCGCTTCGCCCGCAGCGGCGAGTGGACGGCGTGGAGCGGCCTGGCCCTGCTGGGCGCGCCGGTGGCCGGTCGCACGCTCGGCATCGTCGGGCTCGGGGCCATCGGCACGGCGGTGGCCCACCGGGCGAGCGGGTTCGACATGCCGGTCCTCTACACGAACCGGCGTCGCAACCTCGACGCCGAGCAGGCCCTGGTCGCGGCCGGAGGCCCGGCCCCGCAGTTCGTGCCGCTCGACGAGCTGCTCGAGCGGTCCGACATCGTGTCGCTCCACGCGCCGCTCAACGACGACAGTCGCCACGTCATCGACGCCGCCGCCCTGGCCCGCATGAAGCCGACGGCGATCCTGGTCAACACGGCACGCGGGCCGCTGGTCGACGAGCCGGCGCTGGTGGCGGCGCTGCGGGACGGCACCATCGCCGCCGCCGGCCTCGACGTGTACGAGCACGAACCGGCGCTGGCCCCGGGCCTGGCCGATCTCGCCAACACCGTGCTGCTGCCCCACATCGGCTCGGCCACCCTCGACACGCGGGCCGCCATGGTCCGCCTGTGCTGCGAGAACATCGTCGCCGTGCTCGCCGGACGGCCTCCGCTCACCGCCCGCAACCCCGAGGTGGCCGGTCAGGCCTGACGGGTCGGGCCTGACGGGGACCCGAGGGAAGAACCGAGGCGCGGCGCGCGGTTGGAGGGTCGGAGATGACCGAACTTCGCGCGACCGCCACCCGCTCCGGCTTCCGGGCCTTCAACCGACTCGTCGCGCCGCTGGTGGGAGCCGGCTTCGGCAACCCGCTGCCGTTCGGCGTGGGACCGGTGCTGGTCGAGACGACGGGCCGATCGAGCGGCAAGCCCCGGTCGGTCCCGCTCCTGTCCATGCGGGTCGGCGATTCGGTCCTGGTCTCGACGGTGCGGGGCCGCTCGCAGTGGATGGCCAACCTCGAGGCCGATCCGTCGGCTCGGGTCCGCCTGTTCGGCCACGACCACGTGGCGTCGTCGCGCATCGCCGACCTGGGTGGTGTCCGGGTGGCCAAGCTCTCCCTCGACCCCGCGGCCTGACCGCCGCCACCGCCGTGCACCCCTCGACCGACGCGGCCGACGCGCACGACGCGGTCACCAACGCCCACGCCTGGTTCGAGTGGAACAGCGGCTGGGCGCCGCCCGACGTCGACACGCTCGCCGAGTGGGTCGCCGACGGCGTCTGCCGGTGCCCGGACGAGTGCCTGGTGGCCCCCGACGGGTGGTGCGAGCACGGCCTGGCCTCGTGGTGGCTCATACTCGGCGCCCTCGATCACCCGGACGCGACCTGACCTCTGGAGGACGGGCCTCACGGCATCCGTGAGCCCGAGCCTTCAGACTGCGATCTGCTCGGTGCGGCGGACCCGAACGGCCGACCCCGAACGCGGCGCGACCCGTCCCTGAGGGGAGGAGACGGGTCGCGGGCGCGTCGTCGCGGCTACAGGGGTCAGCCGCTGACGACAGGCAGCACCAGGCTGCAGCGGGCCCGGAAGTTCGGATCGTCGTTGCCCAGCGCGTTCATCACGTACTGCAGGGCGACCGGGTCGTAGATGATCCCGATGTGCTCGGTGAAGTCGATCGCGCAGTGGTCCTGCACGAGGATGTTGCGCACGTTCGCTCCGCTGAGGAAGGCCGAGGTGTAGGGCGTGACGACCTCGTCGTACTTCGACTCGATCACCGTGTAGCGCACGCCGGCCACCGTGTCGCCGCCCGCGTTCAGCCCGTCGAGGAACGCCGACGGCACGATCTGCTGGGTGCACGACACGCAGCCGACGAGCGAGGTCACCGGCACGCCGGCCAGCTTCAGGTTGTTCAGCAGGGCGTTGAGCCCGAGCACGGTGGTGCCGTGGTTCGACGGGGCCAGCCCGACGAGCTTGGCGACCTTGGCCGCGCCGCCCAGGAACTTCAGGTAGTAGCGGGGCATCATCCCGCCCTGGGAGTGGCCGACGAGATCGACCTTGGCCGCACCGGTCGAGGTCCGCACCCGGTCGACGAAGGTCGACAGCTCGGCGGCCGACGCGGCGATGTCGGTGAGGCCGAAGAGGTGGCCGAGCGTCGAGCCGTTCTGGCCGTAGTTGAACGCGTAGACGCAGTACCCGGCGTTGGCCAGCATGGGCGAGAGCGCCTGCCAGCTGAACGCCTCGTTGGCCAGCGTGCCGTGGACCAGCACCACCGGGTCGGGATGGGTGCTGCTGGGCCGGCACGACCAGTCGTTCGACCCCGGCGGCATCGCGGTCGGGCTGAAGAGCTCGGTGGCGATGCCGTCGGCGAACGTGCCGACCCGGAGCTGGGTGGCGGCGTCGGCGGGGAGCTGGGTGACCGCTCCCAGCAAGACGACGGCGAGGAGCGCGACGAGCGCGCGCAAGGTGTGGCTTCGCATGATCTGGTTCCCCCGGAAGATGGTCCGCCGTGACCGTTGTCACATGGCACCGATCACCCTACGGGGACTCCATCCCGAGGTCAATGATCGTGTCAGTACGGCTGTCAGCGTGCCGGTCGGGGTAGCGACGCCACCCGTGCTCCGGGTCGGGCCAGCACGCATTGCACGACCGAGATCTCCCGCTCCTCGAAGGCCGCCTCGCAGTAGGCCAGGTAGAAGTCCCACATCCGCCGGAAGCCGTCGTCGAGCCCCAGGGCCGGGAGCTCGTCGGCGCGGAGGTCGAGGTTGTCCTTCCATCGACGCAGCGTCTCGGCGTAGTGCAGCCCGAAGTCGTCGACGTCGGTGAGGGCGAGGTCGGTGGCCCGCCCGCTGACCCGGGTGATGGCCTCGATCGACGGCAGGCACCCGCCCGGGAAGATGAACGCCTTGATGAAGTCCTCGGTGTTCTTCGCCCGCTCGTAGCGGTGCGCGGGGATGACGATGGCCTGCAGCCCCATGACCCCGTCGGGCGCGAGGAGCCGCTGGCACACCTCGAAGAACGTGTCGAGCTCTCGCCAGTCGACGGCCTCGATCATCTCGATCGAGACGAGCTTGTCGTAGGTGCCGGTGAGGTCGCGGTAGTCGTCGTGGCGCACCTCCACCCGTGACGCCAACCCTGCCGCCGCGACCCGGGCGGTGGCGTAGTCGAACTGGGCCCGGCTGATCGTGGTGGTCGTCACCCGACATCCGTAGGTGGCCGCCGCGTGGACGGCGAACCCGCCCCACCCGGTGCCGATCTCGACGACGTGGTCGTCGGGGCCGAGGTCGAGTCGGCGGCACAGCCGGTCGAGCTTGGCGGTCGACGCGTCGGCCAACGGCGTGTCGGCGTCGGCGAACCAGGCCGAGCTGTACATCATCGTGGGGTCGAGCATCAGGGAGAAGAAGTCGTTGCCGAGGTCGTAGTGAGCCCGGATGTTGGCCCGGTCGCGGTGCTTGTCCTGGGGGCGTCGCGAGCGCAGGCGGTCGAGGCCGCGGCCCACGCTGGCGGCGACGCCGTTGCGGGCCGGGTCGTAGCGGTGGACCTCGCGGCTGAGCAGGCGGAGGAAGCCGGTGAGGTCGTCGACGTCCCACCACCCCCGCAGGTAGGCCTCGCCCAGCGATGCGCTGCCACCCCGCAGCACGGCACGGTACGTGCGGGCGTCGTGCACCCGGGCGTGCACCGAGATCGCCGGTCGGCCGTACGAATCGGGCCGATCGGTGCCGAAGGCCGAGCGCGCGCCGCCGTCCTCCTCGACGACGATGCGCCCGCTGCCCATCCTCCCGAGCAGCTTCCACAGCACCGCGCGGGCGGCCCGATCGACCGGTGCGGTCCGCAGCGGCGCCGGGACGGTCGGCGCCGGCGGACGCACCAGTGCAGGCTGGAGACGGAGGAGCAGGTCGGTCACGGTCGGGCTCCTCGGCGCGGGTGGCGGACGACCGGCACGCGCTTGGCCCAGAGGCGCAGGGCGTTCCAGTGGATGGCGGCCGAGATCCCGATGGTCTGCGCCGGATGGCGGACCAGCACGGCCAATGCCGCGCGGGGGGTCAGCTCGGTGCGCCGCAGCGACAGGTCCGCGTCGAAGACCTTGCCGCCCTGGTCGAGCACCTCGAGGCGCACGGTCAGCGGGGAGTGCGGCGCCGAGGTGGGCGCGGTGAACGAGAACCGGTAGTGGACGTCCATCCCGAGGAACGGCGAGACGTGCAGCTCCTTCGGGAACACCGCGCCCCGGCCCGAGACGTGCTCGGCCTCGACCACGTACCAGGCCCGCTCGCCCCACGGCGTGTTCGTGACCTCGAGCACGACGACATCGGGCGACCCGTCCGCCCCGTCGCACCAGTAGACGGTGATCGGGTTGAAGAGCCATCCCCACGTGCGCAGGTGGGTGAGCACCCGGATGGCGCCCGAGGGTCGCCGGTGGATCTCGGCCTCGACCACGTCGCCGAGCGCGTCGCGGAGCGGCCGGTCGCGGCCGTCGAGGTAGTCGCGCCGACGGAACCGCACCGGAGCCCACCGGCGCGTCGACCACAGCGGCAGGCCGTCGACGACGCTCGTGCCCCGATCGAGCTCGTCCACGTCGAGCAGCACCATGGCCACCCGCCGATGCAGCTCGTGGGCGACCGGGGCGAACCGGCGATGCCGCACGACCCCCTCGTACAACGCCGAACCTGGGGTGCTCCGGCGCGCCGGGGCGCGCCGCACGGACCCGGTTTCGGAAGGGCGGGTCGAGGTGGTGGCGGTCACAGGGTGATCCCGAAGTGGCGGCAGACGTCGAGGGCCGAGCGGACGCCGTCCTCGTGGAAGCCGTAGCCCCAGTAGGCACCGGCGAAGAACGTGCCGTTCACGCCCTGGATCTCGTGGCGGCGGGCCTGCGCAGCCATGGCGGCGCCGTCGAACACCGGGTGGTCGTAGTCGAAGCGGCCCAGCACGGTGGCCGGGTCGATCTCGTCGTGGCGGTTGAGCGTGACCAGGATCTCGTGTTCGGACTCGAGGGACTGCAGCGCGTTCATCCAGTAGGTCAGCGTCGCCCGGCGCTCCTCGCCGGCCACGCCGAGGTGGTAGTTCCAGCTGGCCCGGGCCCGCCGGTTGCGGGGGAGGAACCGCTCGTCGGTGTGCAGCGTCGCCACGTTGGGCTGGTAGCCGATGGCCCCGAGGATCTCGTGCTCGGCCGGGCTGGCATCGCTGAGCAGGCGCAGGGCCTGGTCGCTGTGGCCGGCGATGATCACCCGGTCGAAGGTCTCGAGGCCGTGGGTCGGGCTCATCAGCTCGACCTCGATGCCGTCCTCACCCTGGTGGCGGCGGACGATCTTGCGCACCGGTGAGCCGGTCCGGATGCGGTCGGCGAACGGCGCGGTCAACGCCTCGATGTAGCGGCGCGAGCCGCCCGAGATGGTTCGCCACTGCGGCATCCCCGACAGGCGCAAGAGACCGTGGTTGTCCATGAACCGGGCGTAGGCCACCGCGGGGAAGCGGGTGAACGTGTCCGGGTCGGCCGACCAGATCGAGGCGCCGAGCGGCACGAGGAACCGCTCGACGAACTCGTCGGAGTAGCGACCCCGGCGCAGCAGCTCCTCGAGGGTCAGGTCGTGGCCGTCGGCGCCGCCCGAGGAGGTGGCGAGCAGGCGGCGGGCCGACCGGTTGAACCGCAGGATGTCGACGAGCATCCGGGTGAACCACGGCTTGGCCAGGTTGCCCCGCTGGGCGTAGAGGGTGTCGAGGTTGGTGCCCCGGTACTCCAGCCCGATGCGGGGATCGCTGACGCTGAAGCTCATCTCCCCGGGCTGGGTGGCGACGCCGAGCTGGTCGAGCAGCGTCACGAAGTTCGGGTAGTTCCGCTCGTTGTAGACGATGAAGCCGGTGTCGACGTCGTGGATCTCGACCTCCGTCCGGTGGCGCAGAGATGACGGCAGCTCGATCCGCACGGTGTTGGTGTGCCCGCCGATGCGATCGGCGGCCTCGAACACGGTGAGGTCGTGATGGGGGTGCAGCAGGTGGGCGCAGACGAGGCCCGAGATGCCGGTTCCGACGATGCCGATCTTCATGCCCGTGCCCTTTCCCCTCTCGTCACGCCGCGAGACGCCGAAGTCCATAGCTGGGATGTATTTAGCACTAAACTATCGGCTTGCGCCGTCGTTGCCTCCATTCGAGGCGGACACGCGGTCTGGATGACCGCTCCGGCGTCAGCCGTTCGAGGTCGGGTCCACCCCGGCCCGGCGCGCGACCCAATGCCAGAGGCGGTCGGCGTCGACGGGCGAGGTGCGGGTCCACGGCAGCTTGACGGGCCAGCGTCGGTGCCGGTCGAGCCAGAACCGCCCGTTCACCTCGAGCGGCGGCCGGGCGGTGGCCAGCCACACCATCGTGTCGGCCCCCTGGAACGGCGTGCGCAGCCACGGACCCATCACCTTGGCGAACTGGGGCAGCGAGCTCCGCACCCCGGGGGTGTCGACCCAGCCCGGATGCATGGCGTGGAACGTGATGCCGGTGTCCGCCCGCCGGTCGGCCCACTCGCCGTTGAGCACGACCTGGGCCCGCTTGGCGAGCGCGTAGGCGCCCACGCCGTCGAAGTCGGGTTGCTCCGACGTCGTCGATTCGCGTTCGAGGCGATCGAGGTCGAGGCGCTGGGTGTACATCCCGCCGGACGACACGGTGACCACCCGGGCCCCGGGGGTCCGGCTCAGGAGCCCGAGCAGCTCGTGGGTGAGCAGGAACGGCGCGACCACATGGGTCTGGGCGGTGAGCTCGAGGCCGTCGACCGTCAGCTCGTGGTCGTGCACGAGCGCGCCGGCGTTGTTGACCAGCACGTCGAGCCGATCGTGGGTGGAGCGGAGCTGCTCGGCGAAGCGGCGCACGTCGTCGAGCCGGGCCAGGTCCGCCACCCCGATCTCGACGTCGGCGTTGCCGGTGGCGGCCACGATCCGCTCGCGGGCCTGCTCGGTGCGTGCGAGGTCGCGCCCGACCACCCGCACGGACGCGCCCAGCGAGGCCAGGCGGGTGGCGGCGGCCAGCCCGAGACCCGAGGTCGCGCCGGTGACCACCGCGACCCTTCCGTGCATCGGGCGCTCGGTCAGGTCGGTCCAGCCGAAGATCCGTTCGCGCCACTGGTAACCCAGACGGGAGAAGCTCAGCACCACGGTGCCCTCGAGCGCGAGGTCCACCGCGTCGGCCAGCAGCCGCCGTCCGGGCGGGACGGGCGCGGCCGCATCGGTCGTGATCGGAGCGGGTCGTGCCTCGAGATCGGTCAACTCGCACGTCCTTCATCGGAGGAGCCATCGGCGGCGGAGCGCGGTCGGCGGCGGCGGGCCCGTCCGGCCTGGTCGGCCAGCCGGGCGAACAGCGCCAGGGCGACGTGCACGTCGGGGGCGTACTCGTCGCTGCCCAGCGCGGCGGCGTGCTCCTCGGATCGCACCGCGCCCCCGCCGACGAGCACCGGGACGTCGATGACCTCGCGGAGCTGGGTCACGGTGTCGACCACCGAGGCGTCGTTGTCGGGAGTCGTCACGCTCACGGCCACCGCCAGCAGCCGCTCGCCCCGGCCGGCGGCGTCGACGAACGAGGCGGTCGGCGTGTCGGCGCCGAGATCGACGACGCCGATGCCGAGCCCGCGGAGCAGGTCGGCGAACAGCGCGCTGGGCAGGCTGTGGTGGTCACCGGCGGGAGCACCGAGCACGACCGTGCCCCGGGTGCGGCCCCGGCGGGTGAACAGCGGACCCAGTCGCCCGATGAGCCGCAGCACCACGACCGACGCCTGGTGCTCCTGGCCGACCGACACCTCGCCCTCGGCCCAGCGCTCGCCGATGGTGGTGAGCGCCGGCGCCAGCACCTCGAGGTAGACGTCGTCGGGGTCGAGCCCGGCCGACAGGGCCGACTGCACGATGGTCCACGATCCCCGCTCGTCACCGGCCACCAGCCGGCCGACGAGCCGGCGGCTGTAGTCGACGCGCCGGCGCGACGGCGCCATGCGGCCGACCCGATCGGTGGCGGGCGCCCCGGTCGAGCCGCTCACCGAGTCGCTCGAGGATCCGTCTGCGGATCCGCCTGCTGATCTGGACGGGGGTTCGGGTGTCGATCCATGGGATCCGACTCCTACCCCGGGGCCGATGCGACCCGTCATCGGGCCCGGACCGGACCCCGGTCGCTCCGGGGTGGACGGGCGGCTCACGAAGGCCGCCAGGTCGCGCGGCTCGATGCGCCACTCCGCGCCGACCTTCCGCCCCGGCAGGCGGCCGGTGCGGACGTACCGGTAGACCGTCATGTAGTGCACGCCGAGCTGCTCGGCGGCCTCGTACAGCGTCAGCGGACCGCCGGACGGGCGGTCGGGTGGGATGCCATCGGCCATGGAGGCTCAGGTCGAGGTCGACTCGGCGCGATCGAGCAGCGCGGCGCGGAGCCCTCCGGCGGCCCGGTCGCCGATGCGGTCGAACAGCAGGCCCAGCAGCGGGCCGAACACGCGGAACGGGCCCTTGAGCTGCAGGTGGGCGTCGTAGCGGACCTCGGTGCGGTGCACGTCACCGTCGTCGGCGCGGTCGTCGGCCCGCCGATCGGCCGGCCTGAAGGTGATGGTGTCCTCGGAGATGGTCGAGCCGTTCTCGGCCCGCACCGTGACCTTGTACGGGCGGTCGAACTCGGTGACCTCGTAGCGCAGGGGCACCTTGCGCCCCCCGATGGTCGCCACCACCCGGAACGCGGAGCCGATGCCGACCGGCTCGGGGGTGACCATCTCGGCCTCGTGCACGCCCGGGTCCCACTCCGCGGTGGAGCTGAAGCGGGCCAGGTAGTCGAAGGCTTCGGAGATCTCGATCGGTGCGACGATCGTCGCCTGGTACTGGGCCATTGGTCGCTCCCCGGACGGATGATTAGTGCTAAATGATACGGGCGGTCTGGTCGGAGAGGTCGGGTCGGAGCGCACATCAGTGGTCGGCGGTCGGGACGACCGGCCCGTCACTCCTCGGCGCCGGCCTCGGGGTGGTGGTGCAGCCGCCGGGCCGCCACCAGGCGCTCGCGCTCGGCGTCGACCAGGAGCGTCGGCGGGCGCCAGATCGGCCAGAGGGCGCGGGTTCGCACGTCCGCGGTCCGGGTCAACGGATAGAGCAGCAACCCGATCAGCACCGCCACGAGGTGGCCGTAGTCGGCGAACTCGGTCTGGACGACGACCATGGTCGTGGTGCCGACCAGCAGCGCACCGGCCCACAGCAGCCCCCAACGGCCCCGGAACCGATAGGAGAGGATGGCGGCCACGGCGAAGAAGCCGTAGCTCGAGCCGACGTCGATCACGTCCTTCAGTCGAAGGGGCGCGAGGTCGTGGCGCACCATGAAGGCGATGCCGCCGGCGGTCAGCAGGGTGGCGCCGGCATGGCCGACGGCGAACACCACGATGGCTCGCAGCGTGCCGAGCCACTTCTCGGCCGGGGCCAGCACCAGCGGGAACAGGACGATCCACGCGACGATCTCGAACCCGGTCAGCCAGAACACGCTCGTCACCAGCACCGAGAGCGGATCGTTCCGCAGGTGGGTGAGGTTGGTGCTGTGGAGCCAGAGCAGCTGCTTGCCCAGGGTCACGGTGGACGTGCGCAGGACCCACGTGGTGACCAGCAGGATGAACAGGTACACGAACGTGGCCGGCGAGGACCGCACGTAGACCCGGACGTAGGGGTCGGCCCGGCGCAGCCGAGACGTGATCGGTGCCGCCCAGGCCCACCGCTGGTGCAGCGCGACGGCCACGATCACGGCGAGGGCGAGCAAGAGGGCGGGCAGCAGCACAGATCTCCCGGGCGATGCGGTCGGCGATGTCGGCCGGAAGGGTAGGTGCCCTCGGGCCGGCGGAGGGCGTCGCAGTACTGTCGGCCCGGTGTCCACCCCGGGGAACGTGCTGTTCATCACCGTGGATCAGTGGCGGGGCGACTGCCTCTCGGCCGTCGGCCATCCGGTGGTGCGCACCCCCAACCTCGATCGGCTGGCCGCGTCGGGCGCGCTCTTCACGAACCACTGGGCCCAGGCGGCGCCGTGCGGCCCGAGTCGGGCCTGCCTCTACACGGGCACCTACCAGAGCCAGAACCGCTCGGTGCTCAACGGCACGCCGCTCGACGCCCGGCTCTCCAACGTGGCGCTCGAGGTGCGGGCGGCGGGGTTGGATCCGGTGCTGTTCGGCTACACCGACGCCAGCATCGACCCCCGTACCGTGCCGGCCGACGATCCCCGGCTGGTCACCTACGAGGGCGTGCTGCCCGGCATGCGGGCCGTGATCGACTTCCCGTTCGAGCCGCTCACGCCCTGGATCGATCACCTCTACGCGCTCGGCTACCCGGAGCAGAAGCGGGCCCACGACATCTTCCGGGCCGACCGCTCCTTCCCCGGCGCGTCCGACCACCCGCCGACCTGGGCTCCGCCGATCTACGCGGCCGAGCACAGCGAGACCGCCTTCCTCACCGACGAGGTGCTGGCCTGGCTCGACGGGTCGGGCACGGTCACGAGCAACGGCGGCGAGCGGCGCGACCCGACCGGCCCGTGGTTCGTCCACCTGAGCTACCTGCGCCCGCACCCGCCCTACCGGGTGGCCGCGCCGTACCACGACCTGTACGACCCGGCCGACGTGCCGCTGCCCGTGCGGGCGCCCACCCGTGAGGCCGAGGGCGCCCAGCACCGGCTGGCGGAGCTGGCGGTCGGCGTGGTCGGCGCCCCCGAGGACGAGGCCGAGATGCGCCAGATCCGGGCGACCTACTACGGCCTGATGAGCGAGGTCGACCACCACCTCGGTCGGGTGCTCGACTGGCTCGACCGCACCGGCCAGGCCGACGACACGCTGGTGGTGCTGACCTCGGACCACGGCGACCAGCTCGGCGACCACTGGCTCATGGAGAAGCTCGGCTACTGGGACGAGAGCTACCACGTCCCGATGCTCGTGCGAGACCCGCGGGTGCCCGAGGGCGCACGTGGTGGGCGCATCGACGCCTTCACCGAGCACGTCGACGTCATGCCCACGATCCTCGAGTGGCTCGGCCTCGACGTCCCCGCCCAGTGCGACGGCCGTTCGCTGCTGCCGTTCGTGGCCGGCGCCGGCGAGCCCGAGCGCTGGCGGACCGAGGTGCACTGGCAGTGGGACTTCCGCAGCCCGACCACCCACGTGGCCGAGGACCTGCTCGGGCTCACCATGGACGAGTGCACGCTCGACGTCATCCGCGACCGGCAGTGGAAGTACGTGCACATGGCCGGGCTGGCCCCGCTGCTGTTCGACCTCGAGGCCGACCCGCACCAGTTCGTCGACCGCTCCACCGATCCGGCCTGCGCGCCGGTCGTGGCCGCCTACGCCCAGAAGCTGCTCTCGTGGCGCCAGCGCCACGCCGATCGGGCCCTGGCCGGCACCCTGCTCACCCACGGCGGCCCCGTCTCCCGCGTCGACCCCCGCGTCGGCTGACCCGTTCCAATTGCGCTTCCTGTCAGCCGACGTGTGGGTATCTGGTCGTCTGGGCTGACAGGTTGGGCGCCGTCGCGGTGCGGTGGGTGGGATAGGAAGGGCGGATGCGCGACGCGAGCGAGCCGGTGACGTTCTTCGAGGACTTCGGGTTCGACTTCGCGGTGCGCTGCGTGCTGAGCGGGGTGCGCAACCGGATGGCCGAGGTCGGCGAGGTGCTGGCCCTGGTCGAGCGGGTCACCGACGGCGACGCCGAGTCGTGGGTGCGCGAGTGGCACGGGCTGGCCGACCGGTGCGACGCCATCGGCGACGAGGCGGCGGCCGCCGGTCACTCGGTCAGCGCCTGGCCGGCGTACCTGCGAGCCGCCAACTACCGCTTCTGCGGGTCGTACTACCTGCCGGCCACCGCAGCCGGCGCCGCCGATCCCACGATCGCGACCGAGGCCTGGCGGGCCCACCGGGCGTCCTTCGATCGAGCCGTCGACCAGCTCCCGTGGAGGTCCGAGCGGCTCGCCGTCCCGTACGAGGGCGCCTACCTGCCCGGCTACCGGTTCCTGGCCGGCGACGGCTCCGGCGACGCGTCCGCCAGACGAGCCGAACGGCGGCCGACGGTCGTCATCGTGAACGGCATCGGCACACCCATGTCGGACGTGTTCATGACCGGCGTGGCCGATGCCCTCGATCGGGGCTACCACGCCGTCTGCTGCGACGGTCCGGGCCAGGGCGCGGCGCTGGTCGAGCAGGGACTGCACCTGCGGCCGGACTGGGAGCACGTCCTCGGCCCGGTGCTCGACCACGTGGCCGCGCGGCCCGGCTCCGACCCCGATCGCCTCGCGCTCGATGGGCATCAGCCAGGGCGGCTGGTTCGCGGCACGGGCGCTGGCCATGGCCTCGGCCACGCCCACCTCTGTCACCCGACCGGCCGCCTTCGTGGCCGACCCCGGCGTCGTGCGGCTGCTCGACGGCGTGCTGCCCCAGTTCGACGACGACCTCGTCGCCCGCTTCCACCAGCACGACCAGCAGGGGTTCGACGACGCCCTGGCTGCCCAGGTGGCGGCGCCGGGCGCCACCAACGACCTGCTCGTCACGGCCCGCACGATCGGCGACCCGTTCGGCACGACGTCGGCCTACGACGCGCTCCGTCGGCTCGAGGAGCTCGACCTCGGCGACCTGGTCGGCGAGGTCTCGGTGCCGACCCTGGTGTGCGATCCCGAGTCGGCCGGCGGGTGGCCGGGCCAGTCGGCCGAGCTCGCGGCGGCCCTGGCGCCGACGCTGGGAGACCGGGTCACCCGGGTGGCGTTCACCGCGGCCGAGGGAGCCGGCCTCGACTGCGAGATCCTGGCGCCCGAGCTGCGCAACCAGCGGGTCTTCGACTGGCTCGCTGGATTCCTCCCGCCCTCGGCCGATGAGGACTGAGCCGCTCCCCTCTCCGTTCTTTGTGAAGTTCGCGTCGCCTGGCGGGGCGAACTTCACAAAGAACGGCGTGGTCGGACGGGGGCGGGGCCAGCCGGACGACCTGAGGAGTGAGACGAACGTGACCGAAGCCGTCGGATGGTTCCGTGCCCTCGTGGTGAACGCCCACGATCACGAGCAGCTGGCCGAGTTCTGGCAGGCCGTGCTCGGCGTCGACGTCGCCGTGCGCGAGCTGGACTGGGTGCAGCTCGAGGCCGGGACGGCCGGCGTCTACCTGGCCTTCCAGCCGATGGCCGACGGCGACGCGCCGGGCATGCACGTCCGGCCCGACATCGAGGTGGCCGACGTGCCCGTGGCCCAGGCCCTCATAGAGGCGCTGGGTGGGCGACTGGTGCGGGTCGTGCAGGAGCCCGACGGTGACGAGCACCGGGTCATGGCCGATCCCGAGGGCAACGAGTTCTGCATCCTTCCGCCGCTGCCGCCCGAGCTGGCCCGCACGTTCCCGTCCTGAGCCGAACCGTGATCCTGACCCTCACCCCCGAGCGGATCGAGGTGGCGGCGCGCGCCCTGCTCGGCGCCCTGACCACCGAGGACCACCAGCCGACCCGGCTGCAGATCGCGGTGATCGAGGCCGTGGCCCGGGGCGTGCACGGGGTCGACCTCGACTGCGCGGTGCTCGAGCCGATCGGCTTCGACGGATTGGCCGACCTCGAGTACGCACCGCCCGAGGCGCATCAGATCGTGCAGGACGCGATCAGCCTGGAGCTGCTGCTGCACCCCCTGCCCCGCTCGGTCGAGCGCAACGTCGAGCGGTTCGCCGCCGCGCTCGGCGTCGACCACCACCTGATCGACGCGACCCGCGACCTGGCCCACGGTCACCTCGCGCTGATGCAGGCCGACATCGAGCGCAACAGCTGGTACACGACCCAGACCGTGAAGGGCATCCTGCACGGGCACCTCTGGGAGCTGGCTCGCTCGAAGAGCGCGTACCTCGGGGCTCCCGAGGACAAGGCCATCGCCCGCCGGTGGGAGTCGCTGGCCGACCACGCGCCGGGCACGCTCGGGCGCTCGGTCGCCGACTTCTACGAGGCGCACCACTTCCCCTACCCGGGCGAGCGCCACGGCATCTACGAGCTCGGGGCCCACCACGACTTCGTCCACGTGCTGGCCGACTACACCACCAGCCCCGAGGGCGAGATCGACGTGTTCGCCTTCATCGCCGCCACCATGACCGACCCGAAGGGCTTCGCCCTGTTCGCCTTCACCCTCGGCCTGTTCCAGAACGCCAGCATCACCCGGGTCTCGGGCAAGAAGGTGGCCATCGCCCGGGCCGACACGCTCGACGACCCCGGCGCCGTCGACCGCTACGCCGACGCCCTGCGCCGGGCCACCTCCTGCACGGTGGACGTCATGGGCGGCCTCGACCACTTCGCTCTCGCCGATCGCCCCCTCGACGAGCTCCGCGCCGAGTTCCACATCGTCCCCAAGGGCGTCCCCGGCCCCGGCTTCCTCGAGTAGCGCACGTCCAACGACCGAACCTGTAGCCCGATCCGGACCCAGGGGCTCGGATCGGGCTACCAGTTCGAGGGTTGGGTCAGCCTTGGGGCGCGCCTGGGGGGCGGGGGAGCTCGACGTCGGGGAGGGGGCCGGAGGGGATGTAGCGGGGTGGCGGGGGCAGGGGGCGGCCGCCGGTGGAGGCGCGGCCGGCGACGATGCCGGCGACCAGGGGAGCGAGGGCCCGGGCGAAGTCCGATCGCTCGCCGAGGATGCCCGGCACCGTGTCGAACCGGGCCGGCTCGAGGTCACCGGTGTTGGGCAGCTCGGCCACGATCGGCGCGCCGATGAGGCTCTCGATCTTGTCCTCGGCCAGGCCATGGCGGCCGATGCGGTTGAGGACGACCTCCGACGCGATCACGCCCAGCTCGTCGACCAGCACCCGCGCGTTCTTCACGTTGGCCAGCCGGGCCGAGCACGTGATCAGCACCCGGTCGGCCAGTCCGGCGATGCCGGTGCGGCGCACGAGCGCGCCCGGTGCGTCGAGCACGATCAGGTCGACCGGCCCGCCCCGAGTGCGCCCGGTCTGCAGCGCGGCCAGCACCTCGGTCAGCACCCGGGCGTCGACCAGCTCGAACGGATCCTCGCTCGGCGGCAGGATCTGCACCCGCATGCCGGTGGTCGGGTGGGTCACCAGCGTGTCGGTGGCGGGCGGCAGCCCGAGCATCATCGTGAGGTCGCCGAGGATGGGATCGGCCTCGACCAGCACCACCTTCGAGCCGGCCCGGGTGGCGGCCGCAGCCAGGTTGACCGCCACGGTGGTGGCGCCCTCGCCGGCCTTGGCCCCGGTGACCAGCACGAGCCGGGGCCGGGCTGCGGCCCGACCCGACGCGGCGTCGACCTCGTCGCGGGCGATGGCCAGCTCCTCGAGCGTGACCGCCACGATCGTCTCCATCGGCGTGGCCGCCGGGAGCACCCGGTCGAACCAGGGAGCAGGCGCAGCGGGAGCCGCCGGCGCGGCGACTCCGGCGAACGGGTCCGCGTCGTCTGCGGTCGCGCCGCCCGCCGTGGGCCCGCCCGGACCGGTCGCGGGATGGGCGGTGCCCGTCCACGGCTCGGGCCGGTCGTCGTCGTCCTCGTCGCCCGGCCGATCGGGCACCAGGGTCAGGCGAGGGCCGGTCCGTCCCGCGTCGGGCGGGGGCTGGTCGGATCCCGGTTCCGCCGGGGTGACGGGCTCGGGCCCGGCGCTCGGCTCGGCGGGCGGGGGCGTGCTCGTCAGCCGGGCGTCGGCCACCGACACGACCCGCACCTCGGGGAACATCGAGCGCAGCACCGGGAGCTGGTCGTCGGACTCGACCGAACCGGCCGGCCCCAGCAGCACGACCGCGGGATGCCCCGGCGTCAGCTCGTCGGTGGCCCCCAGGATGGTGACCATGTCCTTCACCATGACGTCCTCGAACGAGTTCATGGCGTCGACCCGCCAGAGCAGGTCGGGGTCGACGACCACCACGTCGAACGGGACGGTGAGCGGGGTGAGGCTCACGACGTCGTCGGGCCGCCACCCGTGGCGGTGGCCAGCTCCTCGAACGCGGCGATGCGGGCCCGCAGCACGTCGAGGCTCGACGCCCAGAAGCCGGTGGATCGCACGTCGATGCCGAACCGCCCGGCCAGCCCCGCCGCGTCGGCCAGCCCGGTGGAGGAGAGCAGGTCGTCGTAGCCGGAGCGGAAGCGGTCCGGATCGTCGAGGTAGCGGGCGTAGAGGCCGATGCCGAACAGCAGCCCGTAGGTGTAGGGCCAGTTGTAGAACGGCGTGAAGTAGTGCCCCTTGACGGCCCACATGCGGGGGTGGTCGACCTCGGCGTCGATGCCATCGCCGTAGGCCGCTCGCTGGGAGGCGCGCATGATCTCGTCGAGCTCGGCCACCGAGAGGTCCTGCTGCTCCCGGCGGGTGCACAGCTCCCGCTCGAACAGGAACCGCGAGTGGATGTCGACCACCACCTGGCACGAGCCCTGCAGATCGGTGTCGAGCAGCCCGAGGCGCTGATCGATCGGGGTGGCGGCCAGGCCGGCCTCGACCATGATCGTCTCGCAGAAGATGCTGGCCGTCTCGGCCAGGGCCATCGGCGTCTGGCGCTGCAGTGGCGTGCGCTCGCCCAGGTTGGTGTTGTGGTAGGCGTGGCCGAGCTCGTGGGCCAGGGTCTGCACGCTGTCGGCCGACCCGTCGAAGTTCAGCATCACCCGCGACTCGCCACCCCGGATCGGCAGGCAGAACGCCCCGCCGACCTTGCCGGCGCGCGGCTCGGCATCGATCCACTCGTCGCGGCGAGCCCGGTCGACCAGCGCGGCCAGCGCCGGCGAGTAGCCACCGAACGCGTCGGCCACCCGGCTGATGGCGTCGGTCCAGCTGACCCGGCTGGCCGCCGCCGACCCGACCGGGGCGAACAGGTCGTACCAGGGGAGCCCGGCCGGACCCCCGTCGGCGGTCGTGTGGCCGAGCACCCCAGCCTTGGCCCGGAGGTACCGGTGGAAGTCCGGCAGCGACTCGACGACCGCCTGCTGCATGGCGTCGAGGGTCTCCCGGTCGACGCCGTTGGTGAACAGCGCCGGCTCGAGCGCGTCGCTCCACCCCCGACGCCGGTTGAGCACGACCGTCTCGCCCTTGGCCCCGTTCAGCGCCGCGGCCAACGGCACCGTGACCGTGTCCCACGCGGCCAGCTCGGCCTCGTACGCGGCCCGCCGGCGCCCCTGGTCGGGATCGTGGGCCATCCCCCGCACCACGCTCATCGGCAGCGTCTCGAACCCGCCCGCGCCGTCGGCCACCCGGGCGGTCAGCCGCGACGTGATCTCACCGTGCAGCCGGGCCCACGCCACGCTGCCCGTCAGTCGCAGATCGGCGGCCAGCCCCTCCTCGGCCTCGCTCATCTGGTGCTCGGCGGCCGCCGCGGCCCGCCCGAGTGGATACGCGTGGTCGGCGGCGTCCTCGCTGGCGGCGACCAGCTCGGCCACCCCGAGCCGGGCCGTCCAGCCCTCGAAGCGCTTGGTCAACCGGGTCAGGTCGGTCAGCTCGGCCTGCAGCCGCGACCGGAGCCCCGCCGCCGTGTCGTTGGAGGAGTCCGTGCTGATGAACGTGTAGAGGTAGGCCGACACCAGCCGCACCTGGTCGAGCAGCCGGTTCGTCTCGGCCAGCACCTCGTCGAAGGCCGCCACGTCGGCCGCGGTCGGGCCGCCCTCGCGCCGCTCGCCGTCGCGCACGTCGTGGCGGTCGTAGAGCGCCACCAGCCGAGCCAGGTCCGCCACCACCCCCTCGTGGGCCACGGCCAGCTCCCGGGACTCGAGGGACGGGAAGACGGCGCTGACATCCCAGTGCGGCAGCGTGTCCGGGTCGTTGAGGGTGGTGTCGGCCATCCACCGGTTGTAGCAGGAGAGAGCGACGCACATCCCCAGGCGTGCGGAGCGGAGCGCAGCGCTCCACCGACTGGCCTGGGATGGGCGAAGCCCGCCCGCATCGAGCTTGCGAGCGAGGGCACAGCCAGCTGGCCTGACTCTGACAGTTCGGTCGGGCAAGATCGTGGGGACATGGGAACCAGCTATCGGGCGCAGGTCGCCGTGGCGTTCGAGATCCTCGCCGAGGGTCTGGCGCCGTTCGTCGATGCCCGCATGAGCGCCACCTACCCCGGCGACGACTGGATCCTCATGGCCGCCGGGAAGCTCGGGAAGCGCCGCGACGTGCTGGTGTCGCTGTCGGACCCGCACTTCCAGCTCGAGGTCATGAACCGCTGGTGGGGCCCGGCCTTTTCCAGCGGCCTCTCCGACGGCGACCGGGCCCGCATCGGCGAGCTCCGCACGTCCCGCAACCACTGGGCCCACCCCGATCAGGACCACCCGCTCGACATCGACGCCGCGCTCTCGGTCGTGCAGAACGGCGAGGAGCTGCTGCGGGCCATCGGGTCGAACGAGGCCGAGCGCATGGCCGACCTGCAGGAGCAGCTTCGCTGGGAGTCCGTTCGCGAGGTGGCGCTCGAGCAGGGCCTGACCGAGAGCGAGGCCGTGCTGCAGCAGCTCGCCGAGCTGAAGGACGAGCACGACGAGCTGCAGAACCAGCTCGCTGCGGCTCGCGAGGCGGCCCAGTCGGCCAGCGGCCGCAGTCGGGCCGTGTCGCGACAGCTGGCCGAGCTGCAGACTCAGTACGCCGCGGTCGCCGGCCTGCGTGACCAGTACCTCGTGCTGCAGCGCCAGCTCGAGGAGGAGCGGGAGAAGCGCGAGGCCGTCATGGGCGACACCACCACGGTCCGCCAGCAGCTCGACGCCGCCCAGGCCGCCATCTCGGCCCTGCAGGGCCAGTCCTCGTCGCTCAACGATCAGCTCAGCGAAGCCCGGCGCACGCTGGCCCACATCGACCCGATCGACACCGAGGTCGGCAAGCGCTGGCTCTGGCTGATCAGCGCCCTGGTGATGGTCCTCGGCATCCTCGTCGTGGTCGCCGCGTACATCCCCCGCTGAGCCGCCCGCCTGGTCCCGTTTCGGCTGCGGGTCAGGGGGTGTCGCGGGTGTCGTCGGTCTGCTTGGCGGCTGGCTCGTTGGCTTTTGAAGAGGGGGGATGAGTGGGCGGGGCTTCCGAGCGACCCGCCGGTCTCCGTGGCGACGGCTCACGCTGGATGTCTGGCCACCAGGTGGGTGGCTGGGCGTTCATCGTGGGTGCCGAGCGGGACATCAGACGGACTCGATCGTGGGTGGGCCGTCGGGGTCGAGGCCGGGGTGGTGGTCGAGGTTCCAGGTGGTGAGGTGGTGTCCGATGGGGGCGGTCATCGGGGGTGTGGTGGCGGGGTCGGTGCCGGGTGGCCACCACTGCCAGGTGGTGTCGTGGCGTTGGAAGGTGGCGTCGCGGTAGGTCTTGTCGTCGTGGTTGGCGTTGCACATGCCGTGGACGTTGGCGACGGAGGTGTCATGGGTGTCGGCGTAGTCGCTGATGTGGTCGAGCTCGGAGATGTCGCGGTGGCAGCGGGGGACGGTGCAGTCGCGGTCGCGGACGTGTACGGCCAGGTCGACGGGTCGGGTTCGGTGTCGGGTTCGGGTGGCGTAGGCCCGTATGTCGACGGCGTCGTGGATCAACATCTCGGTGTGGATGTCGGGTAACAGGGTCTCGATCCAGGCGACGGGGATGGTGCCGATGCCGGGGATCTCACAGGTCTCACCCGGTGCCGCGTAGCCCCGCTTCAAGGCGATGCCGTCGACGAGGATGACCAGGTTCCAGTTCACCTTCGGGTCGAGGCCGTCGGCCTCGGCGACCTCGTCGCCGGGCGCGAACAGGCGACCCTCGCCAGGCTCGGACCGGCGCGCCGCGGGTGGCGCAGCCGTCGGCGTTGGGAGGTCCGGGGCGGGCGGGGGAGCAGTCCGGGTGCCGGCGGCGAGGGCGGCGAGGAGGGCGTCGGCCCGGTAGGCGTCCCAGCCGTCGCGGTCGCCGTCCCTCTGGGCCTGGGCGATCCGGGCCTTCAGGTGCGCGTCGAGGATCGGTTTCACCCCCGCGAAGGCGGCGGGGGTGAACTGGCCACGGATGGTCACGTGGCCTTCGGGGCTCTCCCCGATGCGCAGGCTGCGGGTCTTGCGCAGTCGGGCCTGGCGGACCTGCTCGTCTTCGGCCGACCGGGCTGCTCGGCGGGCCTTGTCGGCCGCGGTGCGGGTCTCGCGCAGATCGTGACGAGCCTTGGCCCCAGCCAACAACCGCGCCTCACAGCCCGGATCCGCGGTCGCCGCGCCCGACACCAGGTCGGCTTCGGCGGTGGAGATCTCCCCCGCTTCGAACGCCGCCCTGGTCGCCGCGCAGCGCTCGAGCCGCTTGGCCGTCTCCAGCGCCCGGATCGCGTCGGCCTTCGACGTGCCGTTCAACGTCGCCAGCCAGTCGGCCCCCGAATGGGCCCGCGCCGCATACGCGTTGGCCTGTTCGGCCCGGCGGGCCAGCGACACCTGGGCCGCCTCGAACCGACGGATCACCACCGCCAGACGCTCGGCCCCTCGAGCCGCATCAGCACCCGACAGCACCGCCGGGTCCAGCGCCGTGCACCACCGCTCGCCCATCCGCTCGACCAGGTCCAGATCCACGATCTGGTCGGCAGCGGCGGTCGAAGTCATGCCCCGAAGGCTACCGAACGACTGTTCCCCTGTCAACCAGAAACCATGAGAACTGCAAGACATACATCGTAACATCACGCACAGATGCAGTAGCCCTACGCATCATGCGCGAGCGTGACGAACCGGCGATGCCCGCCCGGCCTCGACGTCGCCGACCCCGCCGGTCGGTCAGTTGCCGCCGTTGGCACCGGGGACGCGGTTGCCGCCGGTGCAGTTCAGGACCCTGGTGCACGCCGCGCTGATCGGCGGCGAGAAGTGGATCTGGCCGTTGTCGTAGCCCAGCGGCTGGTAGGTGAGCGACGCGATGCCGAGCACCTTGCCGTCGCCGTTGATCACCGGCCCGCCCTGGAAGTCGGTGCCGAGCGGGGCCGTGTGCTGGAAGCCCGCCGTCGACTGGTCGATGAGCATGCCGCTGGTGATCGTGGCGCCGGCTCCGCCGGTGCCGCTGATCGGGAAGACCGAGGAGCCGAGCGCCTTCGACAGCACGTCGTCGCCGGCCCAGTCCAGGACCGTCAGGCCGCCCTTCTGCACCCGCAGCAGCGCCATGTCGTTGGCCGGGTCCCAGTTCACGATGCTGGCCGGGAGCTGCTCGGGGCCCTTGCTCAGCGTGATGCCGGGGGCGGGGTTCACCGTGGCCGTCCGCACCGCCGTGTAGGAGGTGAGCATGAGGGTCTCGTCCTCGCTCGTGATCACCGCGAACGCGGTTCCGACCGACGGGCGACCCTGGTCGTCGAGCGAGGACACCTGGTACACCGCAGGCGAGTAGGTGGCGGCCTCCTGCACCGTCTTGGTGGCGGCGAGGGAGTCCTTCAGCGGCACGAGCGCGGCGTTGATCTGGTCGGTCGCGTCGTTCTTCTGCTTCTCGATGTCGGCCGAGGCGGACTGCGACCGGGTCTCGAAGTCCTGGGTGTCGGAGCGCAGCTCGCTGACCTGGGTGTTGAAGTGGGCCCACCAGAACGCGCCGCTGGCCCCGAACGCCACCCCGACCAGGGCGAAGATCAGCATCCACAGCAGCACCGACCGGGTGAAGATCGGGAAGCGGACCGAGTTGCGGGCCGCGTACCGCCGGGCCTTCTCGGCGCGTCGCCACTCGCTGCGACGCTGGCGCCCGCCGCCCCGGGGGCCCTCGCCGGCGGTCGTACCGGTGTCACCCGCGGCGTCCGTCACCGGCGCCGCAGCAGCGTCGGGCGGCGCGGGAGCGACGGACGGTTCCGGGTCGGATGGTGGAGGCGGGGGCAGCACCAGGTCCGACTCGGTGGGGCGCTCGCTCCCGCCGTCGTGGAGGTCGGTCATGGACTGCCCTTCGTCGTCGGCGTCGTCGTGGTATCAGTCGTGGGCGGCGCCGCGGTGGATGGCGGCGTGGTCGTGGGGGGCGGCGGCGAGGTGAGCGGGGTGGTCACGATGCACGGACCGCCGCAGTCGGTGGGCAGGTCGGGCACCGACCGCTCGTTGGGGCGCCGGACCTCGGGCTGGATGGCGGCGTCGCCGAAGCCGGCGCCGGGCGGGGGCAGTGGTCCGGGCACGGGGAAGTCGAGGGCGGGCTGCCCGTCGAGGGCCGGCGTCATGAACGCCTTCCAGATCTGGGCCGGCACCGTGCCGCCGAACACCGGGCCGGTGCCGAAGCCCTTCAGCGTGTGGATGCCGTCGGTGTGCCCGATCCACACCGCGGTGGTGAGCTGCGGCGTGTAGCCGACGAACCAGACGTCCGCGTTGTTGTTGGTGGTACCGGTCTTGCCGGCGGCCGGACGGCCGAACCCGGACAGCGTCTTGCTGGCCGTGCCGTTGGTGACCGGGCCGCGCAGGAGGTCGGTGACGGTGTCGGCGATGGCCGGGTTGAGCACCGGTGTGCCCTGGCGACTGGTGTTGTCCTCGAGCACCGTTCCCTGGGAATCGGTCATCTTGAGCACCGGGGTCGGGTCGTTCTTGACCCCGTGGTTCTCAAACGTCGAGTAGGCGACGGCCATGTCCAGCGGCGACACGGGTTCGACGCCCAGGGTGATGCCGGTGTTGTAGTTGGTGCGGGTGGGATCGAGGCTGGTCACGCCGAGCCGGTTGGCCATCTTGGCTACGTTGTTCGGGCCGATGTCGTAGGCGAGCTGCGAGAAGTACGTGTTGCTGGACTCGGCGATGGCCGGGGCCATCGTCGAGGCGGGCTCGCCATGCACGATGCAGTCCTGGGTCTTGGAGACCAGGCACCCGGGGACCTTCCAGGCCGACGTGGCCGGCAGGACCGTGTCGGGCGTGACCCCCTGCTCGAGCGCCGCGGCCATGGTGTAGGGCTTCATCGACGAACCGGCCTGCACGCCCGAGCCACCGCCGAGGGCACCGAGGGCGAGGTTGACCTTGCTGGCGGCGAAGTCCTGGCCGCCGACCATGGCCCTCACGAAGCCGTTGGACGGGTCGACGGTGACCAGTGACATGGCCAGGGGATGGTCGGGATCGTGGACGGCCTTGGCGTACGCGTCGGCGACGGCCGAGTCGGCCAGCCCCTGCAGCCGAGGGTCGATCGTGGTCTGGATGCGCAGGCCGCCGCGGTAGAGCAGGTCTTCACCGTCCTTGCCCTGGGCGTCGAGCTCGGCGATGAGGTAGCGGCGCACGTAGTCGACGAAGTACGGGAACTGCGAGGCGCCGTTGTCGGGCGTCGGGTACACCGGCGTCGTGGGCTTGCCCGGGTCGCCCAGCGCGGTCGGCCACAGGAAGTGGGCCTTGGCGTCGTCGAACTCCGAGTCGCTGATCATGCCCTCGTTGCGCATCTCGGTCAGCACCTCGATGCGCCGCTCCTCGGCCACGAACAGGTTCTCCCGGGGGGCGAACCGGGTGGGCGACGGGATGATCTCGACCAGCGCGGCGGCCTCGGCGGCGTCGAGGTCCTTCACGTCCTTGCGGAAGTACGACTGCGCGGCGGCGGCCGCCCCGTACGCGCCGTCCCCGAAGTAGACCGTGTTGAGGTAGCGGTAGAGGATCTCCTCCTTGGCCGCCCGCTGCGAGCCCAGCTGGTCGGTCAGGTCCCGCTCGAGCCGGGTGGCCAGGACGGCCTCGTTCAGCTTGCGCTCGACCGACCGCTCGTTGTTCAGGTACGTGTTCTTGACGTACTGCTGGGTGATCGTCGAGCCGCCCTGCACGGTCGAGCCCTCGCGGTAGTTCGTGATGGCGGCCCGCACCAGGCCCTCGGGGTCGATGCCCTTGTGGGTCCAGAACTTGCGGTCCTCAGCGGCGACCACCGCGTCCTTCAGGACCTGGGGGATGTCCTCCTTGGTCATCGGGATGCTGAGGTCGAACTGGCGGAACGTGGCGATCTGCTGGCCGTTGGCGTCGTACACGTAGCTCGGCTCGGAGACGATCGTCGGGTTCTCGGGCGGGACCGTGCCGGGCAGGCTCCCGAACAGCAGCGCGCCGAAGCCCGACGCGGCGGCCGTGCCCACCAGCAGCGGCACGCCGAGCACGACGATGATGAGCGCCCTGACCGTGCCCCGCAGCGCTCGGCGGGGAGCGGGGCGGCGACGGGGGTGATCGGGCGCCGTCGTCTTCTTCGAGGAGCGCCTGGAGGCGGTGGACGTGCCGCTCATCGGGTCGGTCCGTTCTTGGCGGTGGTCGTGGTGGTGCCGCCCTTGACGGTGGTCGTCGTGGTCGACGACGTCGGCGGCGGTGCCGTCGTGCAGACCGGCAGCGTGGCGGTGGCCGCGGCCGGAGGCACGGTGGAGCTGACCGTGACGCTGTAGGAGCCGGGGGCGGAGCACACCACCGACCACGACGCCCGGCCGGCGGGGTTCGTCACGGCGGGGTTCGGCTGCTCGATGCCGAGCCCGGCCGATCCCACCAGCACCAACGACACCCCCGCGATCGGAGCGTCCTGCACGATGCCGTTGGCGTCGACGGTCTGCTGGGTCACGAGCGCGTTGACCCCGGCTGGCACGCCGACGCTCATCGTGCCCACCGCCGAGGCCACCTGCAGGGTGAGCGCGTCGTGGCGCTCGACGGTCACCGGCAGGCTGAGGTGGTCGCCGTCCGCGACGAACCCGGTGGCCGACTGCACGGTCGTCAGGGCCGGCTGCAGCCACGCTCGCACGCGGTACCGGCCGCCGAGCAGGCTCGATGCGGCGAACCGGCCGGCCCCGTCGGCCGCGACCATGATCGACCCGCTCTGGACGCCCACGAACCGCTCGATGAGCACCGTCGCCCCCGGGACCCCTCCGTCGGGGCCGGTCACGGTGCCGGTCACCGAGGACGTCCCACCCCGGACGGGGATCGGCACCGGCTTCACCTTGCCGGTCACCGGACGGATCGTCGCGCTGCGGGTGTCGGGGATCACGAGGTCGGCCGCCGGCGTGAGCGCTGGGATCTCGGCCGGAGCGGTGGTCGTCGTGGTGTCCTCGAGCGTGGTGGTCGTCCCGATCAGCGCCCGCGACGACGTGTTCGCGCAGGCAGCCAGCCCGAGGGCCAGCACGAGCACCGCGAGCACCAGCGCCCGGGACGTGACGGCACGAGGGCGCCGAGAGGGCCGGGAGCGGGGGTCGGGCCTGGTGAGATGTGGGTGCATCGAAACCTCAGGCGGGCGTGCCCCGGTGGTCGGGCTCCGACTTCGTAGGCAGTGGAAAACCATGCCACCCCCCGCCCCAGAAGTGGTGTCAGGTGTCTGTGCCCTCGCTCGCAAGCTCGCTGCGGGCGGGCTTCGCCCATCTCAGGCCGGTTCGGTGGAGCTGCTGCGCTCCGCTCCGCACGCCTGGCCTCTCGCTCGCGAGCCCGCCGCCGAGCGCCTCGTTGTCCTGCTGCGCCTGACGAAACCGGTAGGCCGTCGTCCGCGTGCGGAGCGGAGCGGAGCAGCAGGAGGAAATGCGCCGGATGGCGAAGCCGCTCGCAGGCGAGCTTGCGAGCCGAGAGCCAAGACAGCATGGATAGTGTCGGCCGGCGACGAACAAGGGGGATCGGATGACGACGTCGAGGCCGGTGGTGAGGACCACGAGCGGGGAGGTCGCGGGCCGGGAGCACCACGGCGTGCTGCAGTTCGCCGGGGTGCCGTATGCGGCGGCGCCGGTGGGGGCGTTTCGGTTCCGGGCGCCGGAGCCGGTCGAGCCGTGGTCGGGCACGCGGGACGCGATCGCGTTCGGGCCGGTGTCGTGGCAGGCGAAGGGATCGATGGCGTCGCTGCTCGGGTCGGCCGAGCTCCACCTCGACGAGGACTGCCTCAGCCTCAACGTCCAGACCCCGGCTGTCGACGACGGCGGGCGGCCGGTCATGGTCTGGATCCACGGCGGTGGGTTCGACAGCGGCAGCGGCTCGACGCCCTGGTACGACGGTTCGTCGTTCGGGGCCCGTCGCGACGTGGTGGTCGTCAGCGTGAACTACCGGTTGGGCGCGCTCGGGTTCCTGCACCTCGGGGGACCGAGCGGTCTGGGGGCCGAGTACGCGTCGTCGGGGCTCTCGGGCATCCTCGATCAGGTCGCCGCGCTGCGGTGGGTGCGGGACAACGTCGCGGCGTTCGGCGGTGATCCGGGCAACGTCACGATCTTCGGGGAGTCGGCCGGCGCCATGAGCATCGGCACGCTGCTCGGCCTGCCCGCGGCCCAGGGCCTGTTCCACAAGGCGATCTGCCAGAGCGGCGCGTCGAGCAACGTGCACCGGGCCGCCGATGCCGACGAGGTGACCGCCGCCCTCCTCGCCGAGCTGGGCACGACCGATGCCGAGGTGCTGCTGTCCGCCGACCCGCAGGCCATCCTCGACGCGCAGGTCGCGGTGTCGGCGGCGGTCGGGCGGGGCCTGGTCGGCGCCACCGCGCTCAGGCTCCCGTTCCAGCCGGTGATCGACGGCGTCGAGCTGCCGGTCGCCCCGATCGAGGCGGTGCGCCAGGGGCTGTCGGCGCACGTGCCGGTGATCGTCGGCACGACGGTCGACGAGTGGAGCCTCTTCTCCATCGCCGGTCGGGCGGACGACGAGGACCTGCAGCGCCGGGCTCGCCACGTGGCCGCCGATCGGGCCGACGAGCTGATCGCCATCTACCGGGCCGATCGACCCGACGCATCGCCCCGGGCCCTGCTCGACGCCATCTTCACCGACCTGGTGTTCCGGGTGCCGGCCCTCCGGTTGCTCGAGGCCCAGAGCGCCCACCAGCCCGACCACACCTTCCAGTACCTCTTCAGCTGGCGGTCCCGGGCCTTCGACGGCGCGCTCGGGGCCTGCCACGCGCTCGAGATCCCCTTCGTGTTCAACACCCTCGGCGGGCCCGGGGCCGAGATGTTCCTGGGCGTGGGGCCCGACGATCCCGGCGCGTCCGCGCTGGCCCTCACCGTGCAGGACGCCTGGGCCGCGTTCGCCCGCACCGGCGATCCGCAGCTCGATGGCCTGCAGCTCGATGGTCCCGGGCTCGAGTGGCCGACGTTCGATGCCGATCGTCGCGCCGTCCTCGAGCTGGGCGAGTCCGTGCGGGTGGTCGAGGATCCGAACGCGGCGGAGCGTCGGTTCTGGGATGGCCTGGCAGTCACGTCGGCGGTCGGATGACGGCGGCTCCTGCGGTCGTCCTGCTGAGCGGCGGGCTCGACAGCGCGACCTGCCTTGCCATCGCGCTCGACGAGGGGTTCGCCCCGGTGGCGCTCAGCTTCCGCTACGGCCAGCGCCACGAGGTCGAGGTCGAGGCGTCCCGCCGCCTGGCCGAGCAGGCCGGCATCGAGCACGTCGTGTGCGACATCGACCTGCGCACCTTCGGGGGCTCGGCCCTGACGGCCGACATCGCCGTCCCCAAGCACGACGACGTCGCCCAGCTCGACGTCGAGGTCGCCGACGGGGCCATCCCGGTGACCTACGTCCCGGCCCGCAACACGATCTTCCTGTCGTTCGCGCTGGCCCTGGCCGAGGTGCGGGGCGCCAACGACATCTTCCTGGGCGTCAACGCGCTCGACTACAGCGGCTACCCGGACTGCCGCCCGGAGTTCGTCGCCGCCTTCGCGGCCATGGCCAACCTGGCCACCCGGGCCGGCGTCGAGGGCGCCACGCCGCTCACGATCCACACCCCGCTCATCGCGCTGACCAAGGGCGAGATCATCCAGCGGGGCGTCGGCCTCGGCGTCGACTACGGCCTCACGACCAGCTGCTACGACCCGACGCCCGAGGGCCTGGCCTGCGGCCACTGCGACTCGTGCCTGCTGCGGGCCCGCGGCTTCCGCGACGCCGGCGTCCCCGACCCCACCGCCTACGCCACGACCTGACGCCCGGGCCTGACGCCCGGGCGCGGGCGTAAGGTCTGCGGGTGGCCGACACCCGCGACGCCCTGTTGCGCGCGGCGAGCACGCTGCTCGCCAAGGAGGGTTCCTCGGCGCTCACGGTGCGGCGCATCGCGGCGGAGGCGGGCGTGTCGACGATGGGCGTGTACAGCCGCTTCGGGGGCAAGGACGGCGTGGTCGACGTGCTGCTCCGCGAGGGGTTCGACGACCTGAGCGCGGCCATGGAGGCGATGGAGGAGACCGGCGATCCCCTCTCGGACCTGCAGCGCTGCTGCTGGGCCTACCGCGAGTTCGGGCTGAGCAACCCGACGCGCTACCGGCTCATGTTCGAGGGCATCGTGCCCGACTTCGTGCCGTCCGAGGAGAGCATCGCCTCGGCCTCGGCGTCGTTCGACCTGCTCGTCGGGCGGGTCGCTCGCTGCGTGGATGCGGCGCTCCTGGCGCCCGGCGACCCGGCCGACATCGCGGTGTCGCTGTGGGCCGCCAGTCACGGCCTCATCAGCCTCGAGCTCAGCGGCCGCAAGCCCGCCGCGGTCGCCGGCGTCGACCCCTACGAGCGCACCATGGCCGCCATGATCCGGGGCTTGTCGCTCTAAGGATCTGGCGAGCATCGCGGAGGCGTGCGGAGCGGAGCGGAGCAGCTCCACCGACCGGCCGGGGATGGGCGGAGCCCGCCCGCAGCGAGCTTGCGAGCGAGGGCACAGAGAAGGAAGCGGAGCGTAGGGCGGAGCCTGCCCGCCCCGAGCTTGCGAGCGAGGGCACTGACACCTGAGACGGATGTCATGATGACAGCGTTATAACCTCGTTATAGAACCTTCGGGACACCGCTCCTTCCCCCGGAGGCTCCCATGGCCGAGCTCGTCGCCCCATCCCAGGACCCGACCGGAGATCGGAGCCACGATCGACGATGGCTCGTCCTGGCGGTGCTCTGCCTGTCGGTCTTCGTGATCGTGATCGACGGCACCATCGTCAACGTGGCCCTGCCCACGATGGTGCGGGAGCTCGGCGCCACGACCAGCCAGCTGCAGTGGATCGTCGATGCCTACACCCTCGTGTTCGCCGGCCTGCTGCTGGCCGCCGGCAGCCTCGGGGACCGCTACGGCCGCAAGCCGGCGCTGGCGATCGGCCTGGCCTGGTTCGGCATCACCTCATTGCTGGCGGCCTACTCGCAGACGCCCGAGCAGCTGATCGCAGCCCGCGCCGCCATGGGCGTCGGTGCCGCGCTGATCTTCCCGGCCACGCTGGCCATCCTCAGCAACGTGTTCCGCGAGCCGTCGGAGCGGGCCAAGGCCATCGGCATCTGGGCCGCGGTCAGCGGCCTCTCGGTGGCGGTCGGCCCGGTCACCGGTGGCTGGCTGCTCGAGCACTTCTGGTGGGGATCGGTGTTCCTCGTGAACATCCCGATCGTCATCTTCGCCCTGGTGGTCGGCTGGTTCCTGATCCCCAACTCCCGCGACCCGCACGCCCAGCGCCTCGACCCGCTCGGCCTGGCGCTGTCCATCGCCGGCGTGGCCCTGCTGGTCTGGGCCGTGATCGAGGCCCCGGGCACGGGCTGGACCTCGCCGACGATCCTCGCCGCCTTCGCCGTGTCCTTCGCCCTGATCGGGGGGTTCCTCGCGTGGGAGCTCCACACCGACGCGCCGATGCTCGACGTCCGCATCTTCACCAACATGCGCTTCTCGGCCGGGAGCCTGTCGATCACCGTGGCGTTCTTCGCCCTGTTCGGCTTCGTGTTCACGGTGACCCAGTACTTCCAGGCGGTCCGGGGCTACTCGACGCTCGAGGCCGGTGTGCGCACGCTGCCCTTCGCGGTGGCCACCGGCATCGCCTCGCCGCTGGCCCCGAAGGTGGTGCAGCGCTTCGGCACCAAGGCGGTGGTGGCGTGGGGACTGACGTCGATGGGCATCGGCATGTTCATCGCCAGCACCTCGACGGCCACCTCGAGCTACCTGATCATCGTGGTCTCGATGGCGTTCATGGGCAGCGGCCTCGGCTTCGTGACCGCCCCGGCCACCGAGTCGATCATGGGCGCCCTGCCCCCCGAGCGGGCCGGCGTCGGCTCGGCCGTCAACGACACCACCCGCGAGCTCGGCGGCACCCTCGGCGTGGCCATCGCCGGCAGCCTGGTGGCGTCCATCTACAGCGGCCGCGTGGTCGACGGCCTGGCCGGCACACCGGTGCCACCCGAGGCGCTCAGCGCGGCCAAGGACTCGGTCACCGGCGCCCTGTTCGTCGCAGAGGAGGCGACCAACCGGTTCGGCGCGGCCGCCGGAGACCTCATCCGGGGCGTGGCCAGCCGGGCCTACATCGACGGCTTCGTCCTCAGCTCCCGGGTCATGGGTGCGGTGGCCATCGTCGGGGCCGTCGCTGCCTTCCTGTGGCTGCCGGCCCGGGCCGACGAGCAGGCGACCGACGACACGACCCTCGACCAGGACATCGACGTCGATGGCGGGCTGCGGATCGGATCCCTCGACCCCGCCGATCCCCTCGACGCCGATCCCCTCGAGGTCGAGGATGAGGTGCTCGCCCCCGCCCGTACGTTGTGAACTTCGCCTCGACCGGCAGCGCGAACTTCACAAAGAACGGATCAGCCCGATCGGGGGCGGACATCGAGGGGGCGCCGCTGCCGGCCGGCCGGGTCGAAGTTCGACTCGGCCAGCCAGGACCGGTAGCCCGCACGCCGCTCGGGCCACTCGTGGTCGAGGACGGAGAACCACGCGGTGTCACGGCTGCGGCCCTTGTAGACGGTGGCCTGTCGGAAGATCCCCTCGAAGGTGAACCCGAACCGCTCGGCCGCTTCTCTGGAACGGGCGTTGAGCGCGTCGCACTTCCACTCGAACCGGCGGTACCCGAGCTCGAAGACGTGATCGGCCATCAGGAACAGCGACTCGGTGGCGATCCGTGAGCGTTGGAGGCGGGGCGAGAACATCACCGCACCGACCTCGATCGAGCCGGCCTCGGGTTCGATCCGCAGGTACGCCATCAGCCCGAGGGCGGCGTCGTCGGCCCGATCGACCACGGCGTAGAACCGCAGGTCGCGCTCGGTGTCGAGCCGGGCGATGGCCGCGGTCAGCTCGGCCTGGTCGGCGAAGGGCCCGAACGGGAGGTAGGTCCACATGCGGCCCTCCTCGTCGGCCGAGAACTGCAGCCACAGGTCGGGGAGGTGGCGCCCCACGTCGAGCCGCTCGAGCCGGGCCCACCGGCCTTCGAGCGTGGTGGCGAGCGGTGGACCGGGAGGCGTCCACGACCCGATGTCGGGCCCGATGGGCTGACCGACCTCGTTCCTGCGGAGGCCGGGCGGGTTCGTCCGGACGGCGGGCTGGTCGGGGTGGGGCTGCGGGTCCGCTGACACCGGAGCGAGGCTAGCGACGGGGTCGGTCGCGCTCCCGTGGATTCGGCCCGGCCCCGGATGGGTACGCTCGACCCTCGCATCGGTACCGTCGTACCGCTTCGTCCGTCGGTACCCGTAGAGGTCGAGGCCGCCCGTGTCCTACGTCGTCAAAGAGGTGTTCGCCACGCTGCAGGGCGAAGGCGCCGACACCGGACGCGCCGCGGTGTTCTGCCGGTTCTCGCGCTGCAACCTCTGGAGCGGCCACGAGGAGCACCGGGCCACGGCCATCTGCCGCTTCTGCGACACCGACTTCGTGGGCACCGACGGGCCGGGCGGCGGGCGCTTCGTCGACGCGACCGAGCTGGCCGACGCGGTCGCGGCCACCTGGCCCGCCCCGGCGGCGGCGGCCGGGCGTCCGCTGGTCGTGTGCACCGGGGGCGAGCCGCTGCTGCAGCTCGACGAACCGCTGATCGCGGCGTTCCACGAGCGCGGCTTCGACGTGGCCGTCGAGACCAACGGCACCCTGCCTGCTCCCGCGGGCCTCGACTGGATCTGCGTCAGCCCCAAGGCCGGCACCGACCTGGTGCTGACGTCGGGCGACGAGCTGAAGCTGGTCCACCCGCAGGCAGGGATCGACCCGTCGCAGTTCGCCCACCTTCCGTTCGGGCGGTTCTCGCTGTCGCCGATGGACGGTCCCGACCTGCGGGCCAACACCGACCTGGCTGTCGCCTACTGCCTGGCCCATCCCCAGTGGCGGCTGAACATCCAGACCCACAAGGTGATCGGGATCGCATGAGGATCGAGCGCTGCAGATGATCGAGCTGTTCAGGGAGTTCGGGTTCGAGGCGGCCCATCGCCTGCCGAACGTCCCGCCCGACCACAAGTGCGCCCGCCTCCACGGCCACTCGTTCCGCGTGGAGGTCCACCTGGAGGGGGAGGTCGGGGCGGAAACCGGGTGGGTCGTCGACTTCGCCGAGCTCCGCGCCGCCTGGCAGCCGCTGCACGAGGCGCTCGACCACCGCTACCTCAACGAGGTGCCCGGGCTCGAGAACCCCACGAGCGAGGTGCTGGCCATGTGGATCTGGGACGCCCTCGCCCCGGAGCTCCCGGGCCTCACCCAGATCGATGTGCGGGAGACGTGCACGTCGGGCTGTCGCTACCGCGGTCCGGGCTGACGACGGCCTGGTCGGGCGCTCGGTGAGCCCGACCGGTGTGCGTCAGGCGACGTCGCCGCCCGTGGTGCGGGCCGAGTCGGTGAGGTCGATGGTGACCTCGGGCTCGGGGAGCGGCTCGGGCTCCTCGACCGGCGGGATCTCGAGCGCCTGCACCTCGAGCCACGCCGTGCGGGCCGAGCTCAGCTCCCGCTGGGCGAAGGCGAGGACCTGCGGATCGACGGCCTCGACGTGGGGCGACTCGATCACCGCCCGGTAGTCGGCGTAGGAGTCCACGCCCATGCGATCGAGGATGAGCCGCTCGGCCATCTCGACCTCGTCGAGCCGGGCCCGGGCGGCCGCCCGGCCGAAGCGACCCGCCGCCTTGGCTCGAGCCTGGGTCAGCTGGGCCTGCAGGTGCTCGAGCCGCTCGACGTCGGCGGCCTCGAACGTCGGGCTGGTGGCCTCCTCGGCCCGGGCCTCGAGGTCGGCCAGGTGGGATTGCGCCCGGGCCAGCCGCTTGAGCGCGTCGACGACCTCCTGCTCGGCCCAGGTCAAGGTGATCGGCGCCGGTTCGGCGGCGACCTCCGCCGAAGCCTCGGCCTGGACATGGGCCTGAGCATCGGCCTGAGCATCGGCCGGCCCACCACTGGCGACCTCGCCCGGAGCGGTCTCGGCGGCCGCCTCCGTGGCCGTCGCCGTCGGGGGCGCGTCGTTGGGGGTGTCCTGCGTCGTCCCGAGGTGAGCGTCAGCCATGGCCATGGGTGGGTTGCGGCTCCGAGATGGGGTGTGCAGCGAGCCCACCGCGCCGAGCGCGAATAGGCCGTTCGCCCTAGACAATGACGCCGATGGGGGCCTGCTGGCAAGTGTCGGATGTCAAAATCGCATGAAACGGCGCCGCCGGGCGGCTCCGTCCACCAGACTTCGGGCATGGCGAGCCCGTCGTTGTTCGACCTGCTGCCCGACGACGAACGGAGGGCGGTGCTGTCGACGGCCCGTCGCCGCCGCTTCCACCGCCGCGACACGATCTTCCACGAGGGAGATCCGGGCGACTCGCTCCACGTCATCGTCGACGGCCTGGTCACCATCCGGGTCACGACCACGATGGGTGACGTGGTCACGCTCACCGTGCACGGTCCCGGCGAGTCGTTCGGTGAGCTGGCGGCCATCGGCGAGGTGACCGCCCGCACCGCATCGGCGGTGGCGGCGACCGATGTCGAGACGCTGAGCATCAGCCGGGCCGGGCTCGACGAGCTGCGCGGCCGCCACCCGGGGGTCGAGCGGTTCATCGTGGACCTCCTGGCGCAGCACGTCGTGCGGCTCAACGCGCACCTGCTCGAAGCGCTGTACGTGCCGGTCGAGAAGCGGGTGCTGCGGCGCCTGTTGGCCCTCCGCGACGCGTGCGGCGGTGGCGACGGCGTGGCGCTGCCGTTCACCCAGGAGGACGTGGCGTCGATGGCCGGGACGACCCGCCCCACCGCCAACCGGGTGCTCATCCGCCTGCGCGACGACGGGCTGATCGAGCTGGGCCGGGGCCGGATCGCGGTCCTCGACCGCGCCGCGCTCGAGCTCCTCGCCCGCTGAGCACACCCCGCGTCGGAGGACCTCCGGCCGGCCCGTCGTGTCAGCACGCGCACACTTCCAGGTTGGCGGCGGGCACGGACGGGAGCCGACCCGGAGCGGATGCTGACCCTGGTGGTCGATGGGCCGGCCGCCGCGGAGGTGGGTCATGGGCGCGACCGGCGGGCGGGCAGTCGAGCAGGGCGAGCAGGGCATCAGCCGGGGCGGGCGCACCGGCCACCGGGTGCGGACGGTGGTCGGTGCCGTCGGGGCGACCGTCCTGGCCGGCCTGATCGGCGTCGCCTCGTTCGGCGCCGGCCTGGCCGCGACCACCAGCCTGGGCCCCCACGTGCGGGACGAGATCCATGTCGAGGCCCGGGCCGACGCGCCTGCCCCGACCCCCCGCCCGGTCGTCGTCCTCTACGGGGACTCGCTGTCCTGGGAGGCCCAGAACCACTTCGTGGCCGCGTTCGCCTCCCGGCCGGACGTGAAGGTCGTGACCCACACCTTCGGCGGCACGGCCATCTGCGACTTCCTGAACCTCATGCGCGCCGACGCGCTGACGCTGCAGCCGGGGGCCGTGGTCGTCGAGTTCAGCGGCAACGCCTTCACGGGCTGCATGATGGACGCCGTCGGGGAGCCGTTGGCCGGAGCGGCGTACGAGGAGCGGTACCGCAGCGACGCCGAGGCCGTGGTCGGCATCTTCGGACCGATGGGCGCCCACGTGTACTTCGCCGGTGCGCCGATCGGGCGGCCCGACGCGGCGCAGCACTACAACGGCGGGAAGCTGAACGGCCTGTACGAGCAGATCGCCTCGGCCCACCCGGACGTGGCTGAGTTCGTCGACGCCGGAGCCGCGGTGCTCGACCACGGTCGCTGGACGGCGACGCTGCCGTGCATGCCGGGCGAGCCGTGCCCGGGAGCCTTCGACGGTTCGGGCGCGCTGGTCGTCCCGGTGCGGGCCCCCGACGGCGCCCACTTCTGCCCGGTCGTCCGCCCGGCGAAGGCCGGGGTCACCGGATCGTGCGGCGTGTGGTCGGGCGGGGCCTACCGCTACGGCCTGGCGATGGCGGCTCCGGTGCTGCGCTCGCTGGATGCTCGGGCCCGGTGAGTCGCCCGGTCGGACCGGTCCGGTCAGGCCCGGTCGTCGAGGTGGTCGTTCGGCGGTCCGGCGGACTCGTCGTCGCGCCGGTCGGGGATCCGGTCCACCCGCTCGCTCAGGGCGCTGACCTCGGCCTCGAGGAACGCCAGTGCGTCGGCCGGTGATCGCCCGGACCCGGCGTGGTCGCTCGGCGTGCTGCCCTCGCCGCCGGCATCCTCGCCGGGACCGTCTTCGTGGTCCGGGTCGTCCGTGGCCGTCGGGGCGACGACCAGCGGAGCGTCGATCGTGAGCGTCTCGCCGGGGTCGGCGACGACCACCGAAGCGTGGTCGATCGTCAGGGTCTCGACCGGGTCGGACGCCGGTGACGGACGAGCCTCGATGCTGAGCGTGTCTTCCCCGTCGTCGATCGGCACCTCCGAGGGTCGCGTGCACCGGCGGGGCGTCGGACCGCACCTCGGTTTCCACCTCGGCCACCGTGGCCGTGCCCGCCGCGGCATCGTTCGGCGCGTCGGAGGTGTAGTCGTCGAGCCAGCGATCGATGGACGCTGCCCGGCGACGGCGGACCAGGAGGACCACGGCACCGATCACCAGCACCGCCACCACGGCGCCGCCGACGAGCAGCCCGGTCGTCGACGTCGACGACGAGGTGGTCGACGTCGTGCCGTCCTCGACGGTGGTCGGAGCCAGCGTGTCGGGCGGGCCGGTGGGCGAGGCGGTCTCGTACCAGACGAGCGTGGCCATCGTGGGCGAGGTGATCACGTCGGTGCCGTCGGCCAGGGTGAACTTGCGGCGCAGGCCGAGGGCGAGGCCGTCGGGGTCGAGCGGCAGACCGAGCACCGCGGCCGTCGCCGTCGGGTCGAGCACCACCGTCGAGGGCGCCGCGGAGGACGGCGCCGGCGGGGGAGCGGGCAACCCCTGCACGATCCACGAGCCGTCGCCGGTGCGGTCGATCGGCAGGCCGGTCGTGCCCTCCAGCGCGCTGATCGCTCCGGTCATCCGGTTGATCTGCACCACCGCCGGGATCGTGCCGTCGGGGGTGTAGCCCGGCATGAAGGTGATCTCGTCGAGCGCGTTGACCACCGACTGGCCGGCCAGGGTGCCGGGCACGGGCTCGGTCTCGGTCACCGTCAGGTGGGTGTCGACGGTGAGCGTGGGCGGGGGGCCGGGGAGGGCGACGGGATCGGCCAGGGTCGGGGTGCCGGTGGCGAGCGTCCCGAAGGTCCCGGCCGGCAGCGCCCCCGCGGTGTTGCGGCCGAGCAGCGGGTCGAGCGAGAACACCGGTGACTGCGATCGGTGGGCGGGGTCCTCGCCGATCTGGGCATCGACCCACAGGCCTTCACCCGGAGGGGCAGTCCCGACGGCGGCGGTGATGCGCAGCGAGTCACCGTCGAGAGTGGCGTCGGTGGCGCCGGCCGCCGTCCACCGCGTGCCGTCCGTGCTCGTCTCGACCGTGCCGCCGACGGCCTCGCCGTCCCTGGCCTCGAACGAGGCACGGGTGCGCTCGCCGGCGGGGTCGCCGAAGACCACCGAGACCCGGTACGCGCCGGAGGGCAGGGCGACGGGCGCGGCGAACCCGAGGGTGACCAACCGGTTGGCCTCGCTCCCGATGCCGTCACCGTCGCCGACGGCCACGGACTGCACCGCCAGCGCCGGGTCGATGGCGGTGGCTGCCGCCACCCGGTCGGCGCCGACGAAGGCCATGATCGGACGGGGGAACGGGGTCACCGGCGGCGGGGCCTGGGCCCCGCCGTCCACCATCGAGCCGACGACGCCGAGCAGCACCACGAGCGCCACGGCCCCGGCGACGGCGAGCGCCGATCCAGAACGGTGACCGGTGCGAGGGAGGGGTGCCGGCCGGCGCACCTACGACTCCTTGATCACGGCGTACCAGACCCGGTCGCCGACCTGGGCCAGCAGATCGCCGAGGTGGGTGAAGCGGCGGTAGAGCTCGCGACGGGCCGCCAGCTCGCGGAGGTCCTCCAGGTCGAGGGTGGCCGACATGGCGGCGCGGTAGGTGTGCTCGAGCTTGCGGGCCTCGCGGACTCCGGCGTCGGCCTCGTCGGTGGCGTGCTGGCTCGAGCCGTGGTCGTGCGAGCCGAGCACGTCGAGCGCCTTCGCCATGTGCCGGACCCCGGTCGCGATCTGGGTCGCCATCGTGGCCATCGCCTCGGTCGGGTCGGTCTCCATGACCTCCGCCTCGCGGACCAGGTCCTTCGCCCCGTTGAGCAGCGCGTCGAGCCGCTCGGACAGCGTGTAGATGTCCTCGGCGTCGATCGGCGTGGTGAACGAGTCCCGCAGCGCCGTGCGCAGCGCCCGCTTGGCGTCGTCGGCCTCGTGCTCGCACCGGCGCACGTCGAGGCACGCCGACTGGTCGCCGTTGGCCCAGCGCTCCAGCGCCTCGACGCCCTCGATCGTGATGCGGGTCTGGGTGCGGAGCATGCCGAGGACGTCAGGCGTGGCCGGCAGGAACCACCGACGGCTCATCGATGTCCTCCTCGAGGTCGTCCGGCAGGTCCTCCGGTTCGGCGACGCATCTCACGCTCTCCACACGGGCAGGGTCGCCGCGGCGATAGCGGCGCTGGCCGGGAGCGTAGTGACCCACGTCAGCACGATGGTGGTGACGATGCGCCAGTTCACGTGACGGAAGCGGCGCCGGCTCACCCCGATGCCCACGACCGACGACGCCAGGACCTGCGACGTGCTCACCGGCGCGCCCACCAGCGACGACGCGACGACGACCGCGGTCGACGTGCCCTGCGCGGCCAGGCCGTCGAGCGGGTGGATGCCGTAGATGCGGCGCCCGATCGTGCGGACGATGGCCCATCCGCCGACGACCGTGCCGGCGGTCAGCACCACCCCGGTCGCACCCCGGGCCCACAGCGGATCGGTCAGCGCCGCGGTGCGGCCCGACGCCAGCAGCAGGGCCGCGATGATGCCGGTGGCCTTGGCGGCGTCGTTGGAGCCGTTGGCGAACGCGATCGACGCCGAGGTCACCCACTCGCCGCCCCGGATCGGGCGCTCCACCCGGCGGGTGGCCCGGTGCAGCACCAGCCGCAGCGTCCGGCTGATCAGGAACCCCACCCCGAAGCCGAGGACGGGCGAGATCGTGAGCGCCAGCAGGAACCCGAGCGCGCCCACCGGCTTCCACCCGTCGAGCCCGCCCCAGTAGACCGCCTCCCAGCCGCCCTCCAGCACCGCGGCGCCGACGAGTCCGCCGATCAGGGCGTGCCCCGCGCTCGACGGGATCCCGAACCTCCAGGTGACCGCGTTCCACACGGTCGCGCCGGTGAGCCCGGCGCCGAGCACCGCCACCGTGGCCGTGGGGTCGACGGTGACGATCTTCGACACGCTGCTGGCCACCGCGGCCCCGCCGACGAGAGGGCCCAGCACGGTGAAGACCGACGTCAGCACCATCGCCTGCTTCGGCCGGGCCACCCGCGTGATGACGAGCGCGGCGTTGGCGTTGGCCGCGTTGTGGAACCCGGTGGTCAGCGCGTACGCGAGCGCCATGGTGACGGCCAGCCAGAACGCCATGTGCTACCGCAACGCCAGGATCTCGCTGGTCCCGTAGACCACGGCCAGCACGAGGATGAACGAGCCGAACAGCAGGCGCATGGTGCGATCGGAGCTGCCGACCGAGATGCGGGCCCCGACCTGGGCACCGGGGACGACGCCGATCATCAGCGGGAGGGCGAACCTCCAGGCGATGTGGCCGAGCGCGGTGTGGGTGATGAGCGCCGGGATCGAGAACATGGCCACCGCCACCAGGCTCGACCCGACGGCCAGCTTGATCGGCATCCGCAGCACGCCGGTGAACGCCGGCATCATCACGATGCCGCCCCCGACCCCGAGCAATCCGGCCAGCAGCCCGGCCGCCGCGCCGACCAGGGCCAGCACCGCGGTGCTTCCTGTCAGCGGAGGTGTCCGAAGATCGTCATCGGAGATGACAGGTTCGACGGTCGTGGAGACGTCGGGGTGGGTCGGCGTCGGGATCGCTTCGGCCTGGTCGCCCTCGGGGCCGGCGGCCGGGAGGTGGTCGACCTCGGTGGCCGTGACGTCGGCGGTGCGGATGATCGAGACGCCGCTGAAGGCCAGCAGCCCGGCGGTGAGGATCATCAGGTAGTGGCCGTCGACGAGGTCGTCGAGCTTGGCCCCTCCGGCCGCGAACAGCGCGCCGGTCCCTCCGCAGATCAGCCCGACCCGCCAGTCGACGAGGCCTTCACGCCAGTAGCGGTAGGCGCCCGAGATCGACCCCGGCATGATCGCCGGCACGGTCGAGCCCACCGCCTGGATCGGGGTGGCGCCCAGCACGCGGATCGACGGGGTCGTGATGACCGCTCCGCCGATGCCGAACATCCCGGCCAGCACGCCCGAGCCGAACCCCAGGACCAGCGTCGCCGCGGTGGCCCAGGTCACGACGTCGCTCACCGCCGCAAGGTAGCGGTCCCGGAGGCCCTGATCCCGGAGGGGGAGGACCTGATCCGGCAGGGCGACCTCGTGGCCGATTCCTCGGCGCGGCGGCGAATGCATAGGGTTGCGGGGTGCTGCGCCGGGTCGTCGTCCGTACTGCCGCCGCGACCCTGCTGGCCGCGGGGATCGCGTCTGCCGTCGTCGCGTGGAGGCGCCGGGCGGGGGCCGGAACGACCCTGAGCGACGGCGATCGGGCGCTCTCGCACACGAGTCGGTGGTCGCGCAACGCCCGGCTGGCCCGGCTCGGCGCGCAGGCCGGCACGTCGTTGGCGGTGCACCGGGCCCGCCGGGTGTTCGCCGACGCGGAGCGCCGTGACGAGCTCGACACCGCGTTCGAGCTGAAGACGGCCGAGCAGGTGGCCGAGGCCCTGGGCCAGATGAAGGGCGCCCTGATGAAGCTGGGCCAGATGGCCAGCTACCTGGACCAGGGCCTGCCCGAGCACGTGCGCGACGCGCTGGCCGAGCTGCAGACCGCGGCTCCGCCGATGAGCCCGGAGCTGGCCGCGTCGATGATCCGCGCCGAGCTCGGGGCCGATCCCTCCGTCGTGTTCGCCGAGTGGGATCCGGTGCCGGTGGCCGCCGCCTCGATCGGCCAGGTCCACCGCGCCATCACCCGCGAGGGCCACGCGGTGGCGGTCAAGGTGCAGTACCCCGGGGTCGAGGAGGCCATGGCCGCCGACCTCGACAACGTCGGCCTGATCTTCGCCGGCATGGGCCAGGTCTTCGCCGGGCTCGACCACAAGCCGCTCGTGGCCGAGCTGCGCGAGCGCCTGGTCGAGGAGCTCGACTACCGCATCGAGGCGGCCAACCAGGAGCTGTTCGCCGACTACTACGAGGGCCACCCCACGATCCACGTGCCCCACGTGCACGGGGCGTACTCGACCCAGCGGGTGCTCACCACCGATCTGGCCACCGGGGTCAGCCTCGACGAGGTCACCGGCTGGCCCAAGGAGCAGCGTGACCTGGCCGCCGAGACGATCTACCGCTTCGCGTTCGGCAGCCTCTACCGGTTGCAGGCGTTCAACGGCGACCCGCATCCGGGCAACTACCTGTTCCGCCCCGACGGCCACGTGACGTTCCTCGACTTCGGCCTGGTCAAGCACTTCACCGAGGCCGAGATGGACATCTTCGCGGTGATGATCAAGGCCATGGTGATCGATCGCGACCCGGCCGAGTTCCGCCGGATCGTCGAGGACATCGACCTGCTCCGCCGGGACATGCCCTTCACCGACGAGGAGGTCAGCGACTACCTCGGCCACTTCTACGACTTCGTGGCCGAGGACGCCGAGTACACCATCACCCCCGAGTTCTCCTCCGAGACCATGCGGCGGTTCTTCGACACCTCGGGCCCCTACGGCGAGATCATGAAGGCATCGAACGTGCCGCCCTTCATGGTGATCATCCAGCGGATCAACCTGGGTCTGTACTCGATCTTCGGCGAGCTCCACGCCACGGGGAACTGGCGGCGGCTGGCCGAGGAGCTGTGGCCCTTCGTCGACGGGCCGCCGTCGACCCCGATGGGCGAGGCCATCGAGACCTGGCGTCGGGCCCGCCACCCCCGTCACGGAGCGCACGAGGGCGACGACGTCGCGGCGTCGGGCGCGCCCGCCGAACAGGCGTCGTGACCCTGGGCGACGACCGGACGGCACGGGGGGTGCGGCTTCGACCGCTCGGTGATGTGGTGGGCTGGTGGCTCATGGTCCTGTCCACCCCTCACGAGATCGGCGGCACCGTCCCGGCGCCGGGCGAGCCGATCGACCAGATCTCCACCGGTCTCGCCCACGGATGATGGGGCTCCGGTCATCGGTCGCTCGCGTGGCGGCCGGCTCGTTCAGCGGCGCGCTGCTCGTGCTCGCAGTGGCGTCGGTCCTCGGACCGGTCGCGCTGGCCGGCGCGGACGGGACCCCGGCCACCCCGCTGCCGTCGTCGGCGGTCACGTTGACCCGCAACGTGGCCTACACCGACGCCGACGGCACGACGCTGACGCTCGACGTCTACCAGCCCGAGGAGATGGCCCCCGGACGTCCGGGCGTCCTCCTCATCCACGGCGGGGCGTGGCAGAGCGGGCAGGCCAAGGACCTCGACACCGAGGGCAAGCTCATCGCCCGGGAGGGCTGGGTGGCCTTCAGCGTCAACTACCGCCTGGCCGACCAGTCGTCGCAGCCCTGGCCCGACGAGCTCACCGACGTCCAGCGCGCCACCCGCTGGGTCTCGGCCCACGCCCAGGAGTACGGGGTCGACAACCAGAAGCTGGTGGCCATGGGCTTCTCGGCGGGCGGTCACCTGGCGTCGCTGCTCGGCGAGATCGGGACCACGGTCGACGGCATCGGTCGCACGATCCAGGACCCGAACCCGCCGGCCCAGGTGCGGGCCGTCGTCGCCCTGTCGCCACCCACCGAACCGATCGGCCTGGTCAGCACCGACGGCGCGGTCCCGCGGGACTGCACGGACAACAAGCTCTGCACCCGCTTCTGGCGCCTGCCGCTGGTGGCCAAGTTCATCGGGTGCTCGCCGGAGGAGTGCCCGAAGTCCTACGACCAGACCTCGCTGGTGGCGCGGGCCACCCCGTCCACCGTCCCGATCTGGCTGGCCAACAGCACGAACGAGATCGTCGGACTGCCCCAGGCCAAGGCGTTCGACGAGGCGTTGACCAAGGCCAGCGTCGACCACCACTTCGAGCTGCTCGACGGGACGGCCCACGCCGACGAGTACCGGGCCAAGGTCTGGAACCCGATGATGGAGTGGACCGCGTCCAAGGTCGGAGTGGCGCCACCGCCCCCGATCAGCTTCAGTAGCAAGAACATCCTGCTGAGCCCGGTCGTGGTCGTGTCGGTCGTGATCGGGCTCGCGTTGCTCATCGCCCTGCTGGCGGTGGCGCTACGTGACGACGAGGGGGCCATGTGATCACCGGGGCAGGCCACGAGTCGAACGAGTCGGGCGAGTCCGGCGAGTCGGGGGCGGCCAGTCGGGCCCATCGTCGAACCCGTCGGCCTGGGAGGCCTGGGTCGACGACCGCTGCTCCACCATCGACGGGGTCGGCCGGTGGCGGACCGTGCGGTCGTTCGACGCCCACGGACCCGAGGGCACCCTCACCGCCGAGGGTCGCGATGTGGTGTCCTATCGCCTCCAACGACTACCTCGGGCCTGACCCAGCACGCCGCGGTGAAGGCCGCCGCCGTCGACGCCATCGAGCGCTGGGGCACCGGATCGGGGGCTGCCCGGCTCGTGGTCGGGTCGCGACCGGTGCACCACGACCTCGAGCGGGAGCTGGCCGACTGGCGCGGCACCGAGGCGGCGCTGCTGTTCCCCACCGGGTTCGCCGCCAACCTCTCGGCCATCACCACGTTCGGCACCAGCGACGTCCGCATCCTGTCCGACGAGCTCAACCACGCGTCGATCATCGACGGCTGCCGCATGGCCCGGGCCGAGACCGTGGTGTACCGCCACGCCGACGCCGACCACCTGGCCGAGCGGCTCGACCAGGCGCGGGCGGACGGGGTGGCCCGCACGATGATCGTGACCGACACCGTGTTCTCGATGGACGGCGACCTGGCGCCGCTCGACGCCATCGTCGAGCTCGCCCGTAGGCACGGTGCGCTGCTGGTGCTGGACGAGGCCCACGCCGTGCTGGGTCCGTCGCTCGACCGACCCGGCGACCTCGACGGGGTCGACGTGCTGCGGGTCGGCACCCTGTCGAAGACGCTCGGCTCGCTCGGTGGGTTCATCGCCGCGCCCCGCCGGTTCGTGGACCTCATGATCAACGCGGCCCGGCCCTTCATCTTCACCACCGCCTCGAGCCCGGCCGACGCCGCGGCGGGGCTGGCGGCCCTGGGGGTCGTGCGCTCGAGCGAGGGCGACGAGTTGCGGGCCCGGCTCCGGCGCCACATCGAGCGGCTGGCTCCGGGGCATCCCTCACCGGTGATCCCGGTGGTGATCGGCGACGAGCGAGAGGCGGTCGCGCTGTCGACCTCGTTGCTCGAGCAGGGCCTGCTGGTGCCGGCCATCCGTCCGCCCACCGTTCCGGTCGGCACCTCCCGGTTGCGGGTCGCGCTCTCGGCCGCCCACACCACCGAGCAGATCGAGGCGCTGGCCCGGGCCCTGGCGCTCTCGGTCGAGCCGGCCCGATGAGCGAGCCGGTGCCCGAGCGGCTCGTCGTGGTCGTCGGCACCGGCACCGAGGTCGGCAAGACGTGGGTCGCGTGCCGGGTGCTCGAGGCGCTGCGGGCGGCAGGGGTGCGGGTCGCGGCCCGCAAGCCGGTGCAGTCCTACGACCCGGGCGACGCCACCACCGACGCCGGCGAGCTGGCCGCGGCCACTGGCGAGGACGTGCACGCGGTCTGCCCGCCCCACCGCTGGTACGAGGTGGCGATGGCTCCGCCGATGGCCGCCGACGCGCTCGGTCGCCCGCCGTTCACCCTGTCCGACCTGGTCGACGAGGTCACGTGGCCCGAGGGGGTCGGCGTGGGCGTGGTCGAGTCGGCCGGTGGGCTGCGCTCGCCCATGGCCTCCGACGACGCCGACGGCGTGGCTCTCGCCGCCGCGCTCATGCCCGACGTGGTGGTCATGGTGGCCGACGCCGGACTCGGCACGATCAACAGCATCCGCACCGCGATGGCCGCCCTGGAGGGGCTGGTGGACACCCGCGACGGTCTCGAGCTGGTGGTCGTGCTCAACCGCTACGACGGCTCCGACGAGCTCCACCGCCGGAACCTGGCCTGGCTGGAGGACCACGACGACCTGTTCCTGGTGACCTCGATCGAGGCGCTGGCCGACGTCCTGACCGGCGGATCGCGGGTCGGCTGAGGCCCGTCGATCGCCGCCGGCCCGACGCCGGCGACGGCCGCGATGCCAGTCGCACTGGCGAAATCGGGCGTCACCCGGCTCTCGGGCGGCGGAGATGAGTCGTGGGCCAGGCCGAACGACGCTCGCCACGACCGGTTCCTGCCGGGTTCTCACGGCAAAAGTCGGCTCAACTGCGAGGCTTCGGGGGCCGAAAGACATCAGATACCAACGGTCCTGACATCCTCGTCGGATGGGGCAAGGATCGCCGGACCAGCCAGACACCGCGGAGGGGTTTGAGGGTGCGCGCCGCCAATGACGACTGCAGGGGTGTTCCCCGGCCGGGTGCCGATCGGCGCTCCCCGGTAGCCTCGCGCCGTCGATGACCAGGCAGGAGCGATCCCCGAGTTGAGCGACGTGTCCCAAGGAGTGGGTTGGTGGCAGGCCTCTGATGGCCGTTGGTACCCGCCCAAGGAGTCCGACGAGGCTCCGGAGCCCGGTTGGTGGTTGGCGGCCGATGGTCGCTGGTACCCACCGGTCGAGTCTGCCGACCCGCCGGAGCCGGGGTGGTGGCTCGCCGCCGACGGCCGCTGGTACCCGCCCGAGTCGGTCTCCGACGACCCGCACGTGCCCGAGCACGCCGGCGACGAGGCCCCGGACGAGCCTGCCGTCGCGCCCACCGCCGCCGCGGCTTCCTCGCACGCGTCAGCCTCCGATGCACCCTCCGACTCCGGGGACGACGCCGCGTCCGAGCCCGCCGAGATCGCCCCCTCGGCTGTCGAGCCCTCCGGCGATCGCGACCAGCGCCGGCTGAAGGTGGTGGCCGATCGTCCGCCCCGCACCGTCGAGGCGGCGTCGACGCGTGCCGGCTCAGAACGGCCGAGGCCGACCGATGCGTCGCAGCAGATCCGTCGTCGCGACGAATCCTCGCGCGAGGACGCCATCGCCCAGGCGTCGGCCCGGTTCATGGCGGCCAGCCGGGCGCTGAAGTTCCTCGAGGCCGACATCGAGGACCACCGCGAGCATCCCGGCATGTCCGCCGCCCGGTCGACCGCACGGGCCGCCCGGGACGAAGCCGAGAGCGGTTCGCCGTCCCCCGACTCGGAGAACCCGACGGAGGACGGGCCGAAGGTCGACCTGATCGCGATGGCCTCGGACGCCGGCGCCGGCCGGACCGAGCCGAGCGCGATGTCGCCCGCCGAGTCGTCTCCGACGCCGACCACCGAGGGCGAGCGGGCCGCCGAGGTCGAGCCGGCCGCGGCGCTCCATCAGGCTCCGAGCCCGCCTCCGGCGGCTCCGCCTCGGCCGCCGCGATCGGCTCCGGCGGTCGCCAGCGACGCTCCCGAGGATCTGCTCATCGAGCTGCGGACCTCTCCCCTCGGAGCGGACATCGACCACATCGGAGATCGGTTGCTGGTGTTCGTCGACCGGGTCGAGCTGCGGGACCGCAACGACCGGGTGCGCCAGGTGCTCCCGGGTGAGGACATCACCGACGTCGTCGTGCAGCGGAAGTTCACCGGCGCGGTGCTGGCGGTCGAGAGCGGATCGGGCGAGTCGATCGTGACCCGGGGGCTCAAGCCCGAGCAGGCCGACCAGGCTCGGCTGCTGATCCACAAGCGGACCCGGGCCGGGCGCCCGGTCTCGCCCAAGGAGGCCGAGAAGCCTCGCAGCCCCCAGCGGCCGAACCCGAGCGTCAACGGGCCCAAGCCTCCGGACGTGACCGCCCCTTCGCCCGACGCGGTGGCCGCCGCCGCCGCTCGGCTGGCCATCCTCAACCGGGACCGGCTCAACGAAGCCGACCTGCTGCGCAAGCTGGCCGACCTCCACCGCGCCGGCGTGCTCACCGACATCGAGTTCGAGGAGAAGATCGCCCTCGTCGGTCGGCTGGTGAGCGGCGAGACGCTCGTCGTCAGCTGACCCACGGAGCACGTCCGACCACCTGACAGGTGGCGGATCGTTCATCGTGGCGGCGTGGTCGAGGTCGAGCGCCACCGTCCGGCATGCTCGTGACGTGGGACAGCCGCCATCGGCACAGCCAGGGAATGCTCCCGAGCCCCGCGACCGGGACCGGGCCGAGGCCCGTCGCCGTCGCATCAGGAGGCGCGGGGTCGTCTCGATCGCCGCAGTCGTGGCGGTGCTCGGTCTGGTCGGCGGCACGTGGGCGGTGGTGGCCAGCCGCGCCGACACGGAGCAGCCGTCGGTGCCGACCGGTCCCGGTGTGGGCGCCGACGCCCCGACGGCGCTGACGGTGGTGTGCACGGCGAGCGGCCCGGCGCTGAACAGCGACATCGTCCAGGTCGGCCCGGCTGGACTGCCGGTCGAGCTCCGCAACGACACCGACGCCCAGGTCAGCTTCCTCATCTCGACGAAGGTCGGCCTCGGCGGCGGGAGCGGGACGGTGGTGCCGGCCGGGGAGCGGAGGAACCAGGTGGTGCTCGTCCCACCAGGACCGGCGACGGTCGAGTGCGGACCCGACCTCCCCTCGCGGCAGTCGGTCGACGTCACCCTGGCCGATCCGCAGGAGCTGTACTCCTCGATCGAGCTGGACTGCGGCAGCGGCGGTCAGCTGGTCGCCGACCTGTCGGGAGACGGTCCTCCGGTGGCCTCAGCCGAGGACGCCCTACGTGACCTGCTGTCCGACGACGCGCTGGCCGACCACGATGTGCAACCGGCCGGCTATCCGCAGTCAGATCCTCGGCCGTACGTGGTGCGACAGAACGGCCGGATCGTCGCCCGACCCGGCGTTCGGGTCACGCCCGAAGGCCTGGTCGTGGTCGAGCTCTACGCCTGCGCGGGCGCGATGCGACACCGCTGAGCGGACCGGCCGCGTGGGGCCGCCCCTGCTTCACCGGAGTGTCGAGAGTTGTCGCAGGGTTGCGACATTCTGCGACAGCCCGGTGAAGGCCGCCTGATCGCGCGGGTGAGTTCCGGTCGACGGAGTGCCCGAGACGCTCGCCGGCGGCGCGGCGACCGCGGCTCGTCGAGACCCGGCATCGACATCGGGAACCGGCGAGACTGCAGAGGTTCTCGCTCTGGCGTCGATGGAGGGGCTGGCGACATGACCGATACGACCGGCCGGACCGACGCCCACGTCGACCTGGCCGACATCGACCTGACGGACCTCGACCGGTTCGTCGACGGCTTCCCGCACGACGTGTTCGCGCGACTGCGGGCCGGCGCCCCCGTCTGGTGGCACGAGCCGACCCGGCACACCCCGGGAGGTGAGGGGTTCTGGGTCGTGTCGCGCTACGACGACGTGCTGGCGGCGGCGACCGACGCGGCGTCGTTCTCGTCGGACGGGAGCGGGGTGCGACCGACCGGTGGAGGCACGCTCATCGACGACCTGCCCGGCGGGTTCGGGGCCGGCGTGCTGCTCAACATGCAGGACGACCCTCGCCACCAGCAGATCCGCAAGCTCGTGACGCCGGCGGTGGCTCCGAAGGCGCTGGCGGCCATGGAGCCGGAGCTGCGCGGCCGGGCCGAGCAGATCGTCGACGACGTGCTGGCCCGGGGCGTCACGTGCGACTTCCTCGTCGAGATCGCCGCCGAGCTACCGCTGCAGGCCATCGCCCGGCTGCTCGGGGTGCCCCAGGAGGACCGCCACCAGCTGTTCGCCTGGGCCGAGACCAACCTCGACCACGACGACGTCGACCCTGACGCCGCCGCTCGTCGTTCGGCAGAGGCCAGCGCCGCGATGTTCGACTACGCGACCCGGCTGGTGGCGGCCAAGCGGAACGAGCCCGACGACGGGATGCTCTCGGCGGTGGCCAACGGGCGCATCCACTGCCCGATCGGCGGCTCGGGCGACGCGCCCGACGAGCCGTTGGACGACCTCGAGGTGCACATGTTCTTCAGCCTGCTGGTGGCGGCCGGCAGCGAGACCACCCGCAACACGATCGCCAGCGGGCTGCTCGGGTTCATGGCCGACCCGGTGCAGTGGCAGCGGCTGCAGGACGATCGCGACCTGATGTCCACCGCGGTGGAGGAGATGCTCCGCTGGGCGTCGTCCACCACCTACAACCGCCGCACCGCCACCCGGGCCACCGAGCTGGCCGGCCGGTCGATCGCGATCGGCGACAAGGTGACCCTGTGGTGGGGATCGGCCGACTTCGACGAGCGCCAGTTCCTCGACCCGTTCACGTTCGACATCACCCGCACCCCGAACCGGCACCTGGCCTTCGGGCACGGCGCCCACTTCTGCCTCGGTGCCAACCTGGCCCGGCTCGAGATCCGGGTGCTGTTCGACGTGCTGCTCGACCGGTTCTCCGCCATCGAGCAGACCGGCCCGGTGGAGTGGACCCGGTCGAACAAGCACACCGGCATCCGCCACCTGCCGGTGCGACTCGTCCCCCGCTGATGCGTCGGGCGTCGGCGCCGCTGCAGGCGCGGTCCGTGCCACCATGGGTCCGTGCGCCGCTGCCAGTTCTGCGGGCACGTACTGGCGGAGGATGACGCGTTCTGTCGCCATTGCGGCCGCAGCCCCGACCTCGACGCCTCGCCACCGCCACCCCCACCTCCACCGTCGGGATGGGTGCCCCCACTGCCCGGCGAGCTGCCGCCGCCCCCGAGCTCGGCCACGCACCCGCGCCCGGAACAGCCCGGCGACGTCATCCGCTCACATCCCGGGCTCTTCGGGTCCCGCCGGGCGCAGATCCTCGTCGGTTCCATCTCCCTCGCGTTCGCGCTGCTCCTCGGTCTCGTCACCCTCGGGGCGCTGGTGTCGGATGACGCCGGCTCCGACGCCGCCGTCCTGCCCGAGCGTGGACCGCACCGGTCGGGCCGACCTGGCTCGGAGAGGCGCGTCCGGCTGCGCCGGTGATGGCCATCGGGCCCACCACAGTGCTGGTCGCCTCCGAATCGGGCCGGCTCGAGGCGTTCTCGGCCTCGGGGTCGACGCGATGGGTGATGGACCTGCCGTCCGGCTCCGGCCGGCCCACGTTCGCGGTCACGGTCGGAGCGGACTTCCTCGTCCGGCAGGACCGCGCCGCGGTCCTGGTGGACGGAGCGACCGGATCGGTCACGTGGAGCCATCCACTGGGGGCCGGCGGCGTCGCCCCCGTGGTCTTCCACGACCTGATGCCCTCCCGGCTCGGGCGAGGCGGACGTGGCCGCGCTCGAGCACGTGGGACCTCCTCGCCCGCGACGAGCACCAACCTCCGTCGAGGCAGACCTCGCAGTGGGCCGTCACCACGTACGCCCTCTGGTGAGCCGCCTGACCGGCTTCGCTCAGGCGAGCAGGGGGGACGGGGACGGGGCCCACGCCACCTTCCCGAGCTGGGTGTAGCTCGGCAGGTCGCGGTGGAAGGGCACGATGCGGACGGTGAAGCCGAAGTTGCCGGCCTGGTCGAAGTCGAGGTCGAAGGTGTAGCGGCGCCACCCGGGCTGGTCGCCGTCGCCGGCGAAGATCATGGGGACGCAGACGGGGTCGCGCAGCTCGTCGTCGAGGTCGACCGCGCCGTAGAGGATCTGGACCTCGATGTCCTCGGGTAGCAGCTCGCCCAACGACGCCTGCGCGGTCACCTGGTACACCGTGCCGTCGGGAGTGGCCGCCTCGGCGTAGGAGGTGGACGTCACCAGCACCGTCGGCCACGCCTCGAGGATCTTGTCGGTCCAGGCCACGAACTCCCTGGCCCGGGCGTCGCCGTCGGCCCGGAGGTCCCGGGTGCGGCGGGCGGCCGGCTCGTAGAGGTCGGTCGTGTACTCGCGCAGCATGCGGCTGGCGCTCACCTTGGGACCGACGCGGGCCATCGACGCCTTGACCTTGGCCAGCCAGTCGGCCGGCAGCCCGCCGTCGTTGCGCTGGTAGAAGAGCGGCACCATCTGCCGCTCGAGCAGCGAGAACAGCCCGGTCGACTCGAGGTCGTTGCGGGTCTCGATGTCCTCCTGCCACTCGGCCGACGGGACGGCCCAGCCGACGTCGCTGTCGTACATCTCGTCCCACCAGCCGTCGAGGATCGAGCAGTTCAACACCCCGTTGAACACGGCCTTCATGCCCGACGTGCCGCAGGCCTCAAGGGGGCGCAGCGGGGTGTTCATCCAAACGTCGACCCCGCCGACCAGCATGCGGGCCACCGTGATGTCGTAGTCCTCCAGCAGCACCAGGCGGTGGCGCAGGTCGAGGTCGGCCGCGACCTCCGCGACCTGGCGCAGCAGCTCCTTGCCGAGGTCGTCGGCCGGGTGGGCCTTCCCGGCGAACACCAGCTGGACGGGTCGCTCCTCGTTCAGCAGCAGGGCCTTGAGCCGGTCGAGGTCGCGGAACAGCAGGGTGGCGCGCTTGTAGGTGGCGAACCGGCGGGCGAACCCGATCGTCAGGGCGGCCGGGTCGAGCACGTCGTCGGTCCACGCCAGCTGCGATTCGCTCGCGCCGCGCTCGAGCGCGGTGTGGCGCAGGCGGCGGCGGGCGTACTGCACGAGCCGCTCGCGGCAGTCGCGCCGGGCTGCCCAGAGGTCGCGGTTGGGGACCGCCTCGATGGCCTTCCACGCATCAGCGGGAGCCTCGGGCCAGTCGAGCCCGACGACCCGTTCGAAGAGCGCCGCCATCTCCGGGGTCGTCCAGGTGCGGGCGTGCACGCCGTTGGTGACCGACGTGATCGGCACCTCGTCGACCGGCAGGTCGGGCCAGATCCCGGCGAACATCTCCTGGCTGACCTCGCCGTGCAGGGCCGACACGCCGTTGCTCTGGCCGGCCAGGCGCAGGCTGAGCGCAGCCATGTTGAAGACCACACCCGGCTCGGTGCCGGGTTCGTGCCCGAGGGCCATCAGGTCGTCGAGGGTGAGGCCGACGTCTCGGCACCAGTTCGAGAAGTACTTCTCCATCAGCTCCCGCGGGAAGCGGTCGATGCCCGCCGGGACCGGGGTGTGGGTCGTGAAGACGGCGCCGGGCCGGACCGCGGCCTTCGCCTCCGCGAAGGTGAGCCCGTCGTCGAGCATGGCCCGGCGGATGCGCTCGAGCGCGAGGAAGCCGGCGTGGCCCTCGTTGAGGTGGAACACCTCCGGCAGCTTCCCGACGGCCTTCAGCGCCCGCATGCCGCCGATGCCGAGCACGATCTCCTGGCGGATCCGCTCCTCGGGGCCACCGCCGTAGAGCCGATCGCAGACCAGCCGGCTCTTCTCGTCGTTCTCGTCGATGTCGGTGTCGAGCAGGTAGAGGGAGATCCGGCCCACCCGGGCCTGCCAGAGCGCGAGGTGCACCCGCACGCCGGCCAGCTCGACGCTCACCCGGGTGTCGGGCACCGGCGTCAGGGCCATGGCCCGCGGGTCGAGGCGGGGGAACCGCTCCTGCTGCCAGCCGCGGCGGTCGAGGTGCTGGCGGAAGTAGCCGTGCCGGTAGAACAGGCCGACGCCGGTGAGCGGCAGGCCCAGGTCGTTGGCCGCTTCGAGGTGGTCGCCGGCCAGCACGCCAAGGCCACCGGAGTACTGGGGGAGCGCGGCGGCGATGCCGAACTCCGGGGAGAAGTACCCGACCGATCGCAGCCCGTCGGGGTGCTCTTCCTCGAAGTCGGTCTGGAACCACCGGGGGGCGTCGAGCGTCAGCCGCAGCTGGTCCCGCACACCGGCGGCCAAGGAGGTGAAGGCGGTGTCGGCGGCGAGCGTGTCGAGGCGGTCCTGGGACTCGGTGGCCAGCATCAGCGCGGGATCCCGGCCCTCGAACTCCGAGCCCACCCGGTCGATCCGCCGGACCAGGTCGATCGCCCGCTCGTCGTAGCTCCAGCCCAGGTTCAGGGCCACCTCCCGCAGCGGCTCGAGCGATTCGGGCAGGTGGGAGATCACGGTGAACGTCTGGACGGCCTTCATGAGCGGCGACCGTAACCCAGCTCCTCGGGGGTCGTCTCCGGGATCTCGGCCCCCGAGCCGAGAGTTCACCTCCTCGAAACGCAGGTGCTGCCATGACCTTCGTCGACGCGTCTCGTAGCATGTCGGCGTGCTCCACACGGTCGGGTCGTCGCCCGCATGCAAGCGGGCCCCCCGCCCGGCGCGGGTTGCGGTCCTGCTCCTCGCCCTCGTGATCGCCGTGTTGGCGGCAGCCTGCGGCTCGTCGACCGGCGCCACCTCGGCGCCGCCGGCCGGGATGGCGGGCACGGCTGCGGCGGTCGACGGGGGTGCCGCCGACGCCAGCACCACCGCGGTCCCGACCACCGCGGCGCCGACCACCACCGTGGCGCCGACCACGACCACCACCGCGCCGCCGCCGGTCCCTCCCGCTCCTGCTCCCGTCACGCCGGTGCCGGCCAAGCCGCTCGCCTCGGGCGCGTCGGGCGCCGACGTCAGCCAGCTCCAGCAGCGCCTGTCCGAGATGGGCTACTGGCTGCCCGGCGTCGACGGCAAGTACACGTCCGCCACCCAGCACGCCGTGACCGCGTTCCAGAAGGCCAACAACCTGCCCCGCACCGGCAAGGCCGACGCCGCCACCCTGACCGCCATGGCCACCGCCACCCGCCCCGTGCCGCTGCACCCCCAGCCGGGCCGCACGCTCGAGGTCGACCTCAACCGGCAGATCCTCATGGTCATCAACGGCGGCCAGGTCGACATGGTGCTCGACGTCTCCTCCGGCAAGAGGTCCACCCCGACGCCGAAGGGCGACTACAAGATCCAGCGCCAGATCGACGGCTTGCGCATCAGCGACCTGGGCGAGCTGTGGCGGCCCAAGTACTTCACCGGCGGCTACGCCCTGCACGGCTCACCGAGCGTGCCCACGTCGGCGGCCAGCCACGGCTGCGTCCGCCTCACCAACGCCGAGATCGACTGGCTCTGGTCCAGCAACGTCGCCCCGGTCGGCACCCCGCTCTTCGTCTACTGACGGATCACCACAACCCGCTGAACGTGCGGAGGTTCCCTGTGCCGAATGCGGGGTTCTCTACGCAAGTTCGATGACCGCGGGGAGCTCGGCGACGGAGTCGAGGATGTGGGTGTGGGGTGCCGCTTCGAGCTCGGCGCGGCCGTGGGCACCGGTGAGCACGCCGGCCACCACGCCGGCTCCGGCCCGCCAGCCGGCCAGCAGATCGTTGGCGGTGTCGCCGGCGACGGCGATCGAGCGGACGTCGTCGATGCCCAGCTGCACGAGCGCGTGCAGGGCGAGGTCGGGGTAGGGCCGCCCCCGCAGCCCGTCGCCCGGGGCCAGCGTGAGGTCGACCGCATCCCCCCAGCCGAGCGCGTCGACGATGAGCTGCTGGGTCTCGGGGGCGAAGCCCGTGGTGAGGCAGATCCTCACGCCGGCCGCTCGCAGGGACTCGAACGCGTCCTCCGCTCCCGGCAGCGCCGACACGGCCCCGGCCCGCACGGTCTCGGCGACGGCCGCCTCGAACCCGCGCGTCGCCCGCTGGGCCAGGTCCTCGTCGTGGAGGAGCCCGCGGAAGACCTCGATCTTCGACTGGCCCATGGTGGCCTGCACGTACTCGAGCCGTCCGGCCATGGCGGGGTCGTCGCGGGGGATCCCGATGCTCTCGAGCGCGAGCAGGAACGACGACTCGACGATGCCCTCGTCGCGAACCGTGGTGCCGGCCATGTCGAGCACGGCCAGCCGGATGTCGGGGGTGGCGGTCACAGGGGCGATCCGATCTCGGAGATGGTCTGCTCGGCGATGGCCGGCGAGAGCGTCATGCCCCTCCCGCCGGGTCCGGTGACCACCCACACCCCGAGCTGGACCTGGCGCCGATGGCAGATCGCGCCGTCGAGCGCCTGGGAGTAGACACCGGTCCACCGGCGGACGACCGGCGGCAGCGGTCGCCCGAGGATCGATGCGGCCCGCTCGTGCAGGTGGTCGTACGCGTCCTCCGACGCGGCGAAGTCGAACGGCTCGTCGTAGGCGTGGGTGTCCCCGACGGTCAGCTCGCCGTCGCCGCGCTGGGAGATCAGCAGCTGCATGCGGTGCTCGGCCGCCACCGGTGCCTGGGGCGGGAGGTCGGCGAGCGCCGGCACGTCGAAGGCCGGGTAGTAGCGCAGCGAGTCGCCGTCGGCGATGGAGGTCGTCAGCGGCACCTCGGGCGGAGCCGTCTGCAGCATCTGCAGCTGGACCCGGCGCAGCGGCGCACCCTGCACCAGCTCGGCGATCGGACCGCGCTGCTCGGCTCCGGGGCACACGATGACCACCTCGCCCCGGTGCCGCTCCCCGGTGTGGTCGACCACGTAGCCCGGCCCGATCTCGACCGCGATGCGGCCGCCGTGGAACGCGTAGTCGCGGCCGGTGTCGTCCGCGCTCCGGCCGAGCCAGTCGCGGAGCGCGGGAAGCGCGAGCCGGGGCTCGACCACGGCATCGGTCGTGCAGTGCAGCCCGGCCAGCAGCTCGCCCTGGATCGCGGGGTTCACCCGTCGGACCTCATCCGGGTCGAGGAGGTGGAGGCCGCGGGCACCGGCATCGTCATGGGCCACGACCTGTTCGAGGACGGCGAGCTCCTCGGGCTGCTGCACCACCAGGATCGAGCCGTCACGCCGGAGGCCGACGCCGGGAGCGTCGACCGCTATCTCGATCCACAGCTCGCGGGCCCGGAGCGCAGCCTGCAGCTCGTCGCCGGGCGCCCGGCCGCTGACCCACACCAGACCGAAGTTGCGCACCGAGGCCGAGCGCGGCTCGAGGTCGGCGTCGAGGTGGGTGACGTGCCACCCGGCCCGACGGGCCAGCACCGCATGCATCGTGCCGATGATCCCCGCTCCGACGATCACCACGCGCGACATGCCAGCGGTCTACCACGCAGCTCCGTGACCGGGCCGGGCGTAGGACGAGGTCGGGAAGGAGCGCTAGAGGGCGACCGCCCGAGATTGCTGGCTGACGCACAGCCCAGATGACCCGAACCGCTCGGCCAACCAGGCCCGCTTGGCATCGGTGACCTCGGTGACGTCGACCTCGATGGCGTTGAGGTCGGTCGCGGTGCCGACGCCGTTGATGTCGGGGACGGGCGCCGGCGTGGTGCCACCGGCGCCCTCCATGATCGTGACGAGTCGGGCCGACAGTGCGGTGAGGTCGGCCGCGGTGTGGTCGACCTGCACCACGTGCACGGGGAACGGCAGGTCCGCGATCGAGGTGGTGGGCGTGCGCGACGGATCGATGCCACCCGGGAGGTTCGCAGGGGTGGCGGTCAGCGACCCGATCTCGGCTCGGTGCTGTTCGATGTCGGAGGTGAACCCGATGGTCATCGAGTGCGTCGTGTTGTCGAGCCAGACCCCGCCGAAGGAGTCGGGGAACCGCTGCCCGTACTCGGTGAGCACCGAGCTGGCCACGGGGTCACCCGAGAGCATGATGGTCATCGATTCATGGGGGGTGATGTCGGCACCGCTGAGGTTGCTCATCGGCGGTACCGCCGATGGGGAGCCGGGAGGGATCGGATCGTCCGCGGTGCCGGCCATGACCGACCGGGTCCAGGCCTCGTCGGAGCGCAGTCCCAGCGTCGCTCTGACCTGTTGCTGCTTCGCCACCTCGGGGTCGCTCGACAGGGGGCCGTCGGGTGCCGGCACCGACCTCAGGTCCGAGCACCACGGGACCATGGCGACCTCGGTCGGGGCGGGGACGGTCGACGAGCCGGATGCGAGGGTGTCCGGCTCGCTCCCGCACGCCACGACGCCCGAGCTGACCGCCAGCAGCGCGAGCAGTGCCACCCCGGTTCGGACCAAGGTCAGCCTCCGGCGCGGATGGCCTCGAGGGCCTCGTCCTTGTGCTTCGAGGCCCGGAGCTGCGACGAGAACTTCTTGCGGACCACGCCCTGGGGGCTGATCACGTAGGTGACCCGGCCGGGCAGGATGCCGAGGCTCTTGCTGACGCCCCACGACTTGGCCAGCTTGGCGCCGTCGTCGCTCAACAGCGTGAACGGCAGGTTGTGCTTGGCGATGAACTTCACGTGCGACTCGACCGAGTCCTTGCTGATGCCGATGACCTCGGCGCCGGCGTCGGTGAAGTCCTCGAAGCTGTCGCGGAACGAGCAGGCCTCGGTCGTGCAGCCGGGCGTGTCGTCGGCCGGATAGAAGTACACGACCACCCACTTGCCCTTGAAGTCGCTCAGCTTCACGGGCTCGCCGGTCTGGGAGGGGAGCTCGAAGTCAGGGGCCAGGTCGCCGACCTGGAGGGGCTGACCGACGGCAGGAGGGTTCGGGTCGCTCATGGCCGACATGGTACGGGAGGTGACCGGTTTCACCGTGCTTCGTGGGGACCCGATCGCGGCCGCTCCCGGATCGGGAGGGTTGCACTAGGTTTGGCGCCCATGGTGTCCATCGCCGTGGTGAACCAGAAGGGCGGGGTCGGCAAGACCACCGTGGCCCTCGGCCTGGCCTCGGCGGCCAGCGCCGCCGGGCAGCGGGTGCTCGTGATCGACCTCGACCCCCAGGCCAACGCCAGCACCGGGCTCGGGGTGTGGCAGCCGGAGATCACCGTCGACCATGCGCTCGAGTCCGACCAGCCCGGTGGGCTCGTCGACGTGGTGCTGGCCAGCGCGTGGGCCCTGCCCGACGCGTATCCGCCCGAGGTGGCGGCCAGCTCGCCCCAGCTCGCCCAGCGCGAACCGCAGCTGGCCAACGACCCGATCGGCGCGCAGGATCGGCTGCAGATCGCCCTCGAGGGCATCGACCACGACCTGGTGATCATCGACTGCCCGCCGTCGCTCGGCCTGCTGACAGTGAACGGCCTGTTCGCCGCCGACCAGGCACTGGTCGTCACCGAGCCGGGGGCGTGGGCCTCCGACGGCGTCGAGCAGATCCTGCGCACCGTCACCCGCATCGGCGCCCGCCGACCTGGTGGCCTCGGCGTTGCCGGCATCGTGGTCAACCGCCTCGGCCGCACCCGCGACGCCAAGTACTGGTACGAGCAGCTGGTGGAGACCTACGCCGATCAGGTGCTCCCGCCCGTGCGGCTGCGGGCCGCCATCCCCGAGGCGGCCGCACAGTCCCTGCCGATCCACGGTCTGGGGGCCCGGGCCGGCGCGGCCGAGGCCGCCGCGGAGTTCGACGCGCTGCTGGCCGCCATCTACCCGGACCTGGCGGCACCGCTCGACGCGGTCGAGCTGGTCGAGGAAGAGACCGAGTTGGGCGAGGCCGAGGCCGAGGTCGAGTTGGGCGAGGCCGAGGTCGACGTGGAGCCGGTGGTCGAGCTCGACGACTTCGCGGCGGTCGAGTCGTCGGCGCTCCCGAACGGCCACGTCGCCCAGTCGGTCGGCTCGGTCAGCGACGGCGCCGGGTGGACCGCCTGATGGCCGAGTACGACCCGCAGAAGGGCCATAGCCGGTCCCGCGACGACGAGGGCCCGGCCCCGGTCGACGCCCTGCTCGGTCCCGATCCCGACCCCGACGCCCCGGCGCCGACGCCTCCGGCCCCGGTGAAGAAGGCGGCCGCCAAGAAGGCGCCGGCCCGCAAGACCCCGGCCAAGAAGGTCGCGGCCAAGAAGGCGGCGAAGAAGACCCCGGCCAAGAAGACCCCGGCGAAGAAGGCGGCCAAGGCGACCAAGAAGGTGGCCCCGCCTCCGGATCCGGTGGACGATCCCGAGGTCGAGGGCGAGTCGCTGGCCACCGCCGCGGCGGTCATCGCCGATCTGGCGGTCACCCGTCCGGTGACCCCGGACGCACCGACCGGACCGGGGGCCCCGGTCGCGGTGGACCCGCCGCGCTCGGCCCCGACAGCCCCCTCCTGGCCCGATGCCCGGCCGCCGGTCGGGTCGCGCCGGTCACGTGGTGCCCCCATCGCCGCCGTGCTCGCGCTCGTCGCCGCCCTGCTGGTCCTGTGGACCCTGCTGCGCCGGCGCCGCGCCCACCCCGACGACTGACCCGCCGCTGCTGATCCGCCGCTGCTGATCCGGCCGCGCCGACGCCCGGTCGGCGTTGGCGCTGCGGTCGAGTGTGCTCGGGTGGCCCGTGGCGGGTCGTGCCAGCTCAGTCGGCCCGCGCGTGGCGTGGGATGGCGGTCGAGTGTGCCGGGGTTGCCCGTGGCGGTTCGTGCCAGCTCAGTTGGCCCGCGCCGGATCGCGGCGGTCGAGCGGCTGGCGGTCGCGCTCGGCGGTGGCTCAGGCGCTGATGGCGGTGCCGTGGCCGCGGCCGCCGGCCTGGGCGCGGCGGTCGCCGGCGCGACGCTCCTCGCCGCAGCGGCGCTCGCGGATCACCTTGGTCCACTCCTGAGCGACCCGGCGATCGGCGCCGGCCCGCCGGTCGGTGCCCGAACGGCGGTCGTCCTCGGAGCGCTCGAGCGAGACCGCGTCGATCGCGCGCTCGAAGGCGGCGAGGTCACCCCGCGGGACCGCGGCGAAGGCGCCAGCCCGCCGGGCGCTGTCGAGCGCCGCCGGGTCGGACGACACGATGACCACCCGCACGCCGGTCGCGGCCAGCTCGGGGGTGACCTCGATGCCGGTCAGGCCTTGGAGCTCGTTGGTCAGCACGACCACGTCGGCGGGGAGGTAGGTCAGCATCTGCAGCACCTCGACGGCCGTCTGGGCTTCGCCCACCAGCTCGAGTCCGTGGTCGCTGGCTGTTCGTCCGAACGCCCGCCGGGCCAGCTCGTCCCCGTCGCACACCAACACTCTTGTCGTCGCCATGGTCACACTCTGACTGATTTCGGCCGACCCGTCGACGATTTCCTGGGTCATATGGCCTATGCGATCCGCACATCGGTCAATCTCGATCCCTGTGACCGCGCTCCGTGTCGGCGATCTCACCGAATCGGTGCCGAATCGCCGGCGAAGGGGTGCATTCGGCCGGAAAGGGGCCGAATGGATCCTTGTCGGGCGGGATCCCGCTCGGTAGCGTGTGGTGATTGTCACCGAGAGTGTTCGGAGATGATCGACATTCGCTGTGGATCCAGCCCGCTCGACTCGGACCGTACGAGGAAGAGAGACCCCACAGCCGTGCAGTGCAAGGTGCCCTGATGTCCCACCGACTGGCGTCGACGATCGCTGGATCTCCTGCCGCGGCCACCCGCCGCACCCTTGCCGCGCTCGCCGGGGCGGAGAAGGATGGCCGCATGGGCGACGGGGCGGACGGGGTGGAGGGGCGATGACGTCCTGGAGCCGACGGCTGTCGAACGCCGAGACCCGCCAGGCGCTGCGCACGGGCGGCGGTGGGACCGACGACGACGGCGGTGACGAGGGGTCTGCCGCGCATGGTCGGCGCCACGACGACGGGCCCATCGACGAGGGTCCGTTCGTGCCCGACTCCGGCTCCCGCATGCGGGCCGAGGACGGCCTCACCGGCGAGCAGGTCCGCACGATCCTCACCGACACGCTCGTCGAGACGCCCGACATGGTGGCGATCTTCGCGTCGGTCGGTCGTGAGGCGCTGTGGGCCAACGACGCGTTCGTCACGCTGATCCCGATCCGCGAGGTCGACAAGATCTGGCTGGTCGAGCTGCTCGACGAGTGGTCGAAGGGGCACTACGAGGTCAAGGTGCTGCCGGCCCTCGTGAAGTTCGGGCGCTGGCGGGGCCGCCTCACGTTCGTCTCCGACGACGGCCTCGTCCCCGTCTCGGCCGTCATCGTCGCCCATCGCGACCGCCACGGCGAGATCGCCACCGTGTCGCTCGTGGCCCGTGACCTCACCGAGCTCCGGTCCGCCCAGGAGCACGTGAGCGCGACCGAGCGCCGGTTCGCGGCGCTGGTCGAGCACGTCGCGGACCTGATCGCCGTGGCCGACCCCGACGGCACCCTGCAGTACCTGAGCCCGGCGGCGTCGCGCATCCTCGGCTACGGGGAGGGCGAGCTCGACGGGCGCAACCTGCTCGACCTCGTGCACCCCGACGACGCGCCGGCCGACCTGCTCACCCTGGCCAAGCCGGACGAGCAGGGGATCGGGTCGCCCGTCGAGCTCCGCCTGCGCACCAGCTCCGGCCTGTGGCGCCACCTCGAGGCCATCGTCACCGACCTCAGCGACAACCCGGCCATCGGCGGGATCGTGCTCAACGCCCGCGACGTCACCGATCGGGTCGAGGCGGCTCGGCTGCTGGCCAACCGGGCGTTCTCGGATCCGCTCACCGGGCTGCCCAACCGGGTCCGGCTGCTCGACCGCCTGGCGTCCGCGCTGGCCGATCCCACGTGGGCGCCGGTCGCCGCCATGGTGTGCGACATCGATCAGTTCAAGCCGCTGAACGCGGTGGCCGGGCGCGAGGCGGGTGACGAGCTGCTGCGGACGGTCGCCAACCGGCTCCACGAGACCCTGGGCGATCGCTACCCCGTGGCCCGCCTGGGTGGGGACGCGTTCGCGGTGATCCTGGCCGGCGTGCAGATCCCCGAAGCGCTCACGCTGGCGGCCACCGTCCGCCGGGCGGTAGCCCAGCCGATCGCGCTCGACGGGCGCATGATCGAGCTCAGCCTGAGCGCGGGCATCGCGGTGGCCGGTGTCGGGGACGGGCCCGAGGCGCTGGTGCACGATGCCGAGCTGGCGATGGGCCGAGCCAAGCAGAACGGCGGCGATCGCACCGAGGTGTTCGCGGCCGAGATGGCCGTCGACACGACCCGGCGCGAGAACGTGCAGGACCAGCTGCGCCACGCGCTCCAGCACGACGGCGTGCGCGTGCACTTCCAGCCGATCGTCGACATCGGGACCGAGCAGGCGGTCGGGGCCGAGGCCCTGCTGCGGGTGCACGACGACGAGGGCGTGCTGCTGTCGCCGGCCGAGTTCGTCGAGGCCGCCGAGTCGAGCGGACTGATCTCGCGGCTCGGCCTGCAGGTCCTGCAGATCACCTCCGAGCAGCTCGCCACCTGGAGCGCATCTGGCGAGGCGGAGTCGCTGGGCGAGCTGTCGGTGAACATCTCGCCTCGCCAGCTCGCCGACCCCGACCTGCCGGCGCAGGTCGAGCACGTGCTCTCCACCACCGGCATCGAGCCGGCCCGCCTGGGGCTCGAGATCACCGAGAGCATCCTGATCAGCGCCGAGCCGCAGGTCGACGCCAGCATCGCCTACCTGCGCGACCTCGGGGTGCGGATCGGCCTCGACGACTTCGGCACCGGCCAGTCGTCGTTGGGCTACCTCAAGCGGTTCCCGCTCGACTTCGTGAAGATCGACCGCTCGCTGATCGCCGGCATCGGCCTCGACGAGCACGACACCGCCATCGTGCGGGCCACCATCGAGCTCGGCCACAACCTCGGGCTGATCGTGACCGCGGTGGGCGTCGAGACCGAGGAGCAGCTCGAGGCGCTGGGCATCCTCGGCTGCGACCGGGCCCAGGGCTACCTCTTCGCCCCGGCCCTCCCGGCGGACCAGCTGCTGGCCCGCCTGCGCCAGATGCCGAGCTGACACCGAGCTGACACCGAGCGGATCGCCGAAGGTCGCAGCGCGAGCGGGGTGAGGTGGCAGGCCCGGAGCACGGCGATAGAAAGGCCGCGCCCCGACCGACCTTCCCGAACCGGAGACCCCGCATGGCCCTCGACGACGACGTGATCCGACTGGCCAAGGGGGCGAACCTGGCCACCGTCGTGACCCTCATGCCCGACGGGCAGCCCCAGGCCCTGCTCACCTGGATCGACACCGACGGCGACGAGCTGCTGGTCAACACCGAACCGCAGCGCCAGCGGGCCCGCAACGTCGCCCGTGACCCGCGGGTGACCGTGCTGATCCACTCGGCCGAGAGCCCCTGGGACTGGGCCGAGGTGCGGGGCCACGTGTCGGGGACGACCGACGGCCAGGTCGCCCGTGACCACATCGACGAGCTGTCGAACAAGTACGTGGGCCACGACTACGCCAACCCGATCGGCCCGGACGGGCGGATCATCCTGCGGATCGCCGCGGACAAGGTGAACACGCCCGCCTCGATGGGCCGCTGAGCCCCGCGGCCGGGGCCGTACCCCTGGGCTTCGCCGCGAGTTCACCGATCGGACACCGGCCCGGTGACGCGTCGTCACGTCGATCCGGCATGCTGGAGGCACCACGGGGAGCGTGACCGCACCGAGCGGTCGCCGCTCCCCGCAGGCGTTCACCATCGACGAGGACCCAGATGACCATCGAGCTCGAACCACGCGACCGTTCCGGGGACGACACCCGACACGTGACCATGGAGCGGCTGTTCAACGTGCGTGACCTGGGCGGATACCCGACCCTCGACGGCCGCACCACGCGCTGGAGGACCCTCTACCGGGCCGACGGCATCAACCACGCCAGCGAGGCCGACGCCGAGCGGCTGCTGGGCCTCGGCCTGCGCAGCGTGCTCGACCTGCGCACCCATGGCGAGCTCGAGGAGCGCGGCCGGTTCGCCGCGGACCACACGACGCTCGCCTACCACCACCTGCCGGTGCTCCGCGAGACCTGGGACGGATGGGTCGACGTCGCCCCCGACGTCGACGCGGTGCCGTTCCTGGCGCAGCGCTACGAGGAGATGCTCGACGACGGCGCCGCGGCGCTGGCCGGGGCGCTCGAGGTGCTGGCGTATGACCAGGCCTACCCCGCGGTGTTCCACTGCGCGGCGGGCAAGGACCGCACCGGCGTGCTGGCGGCGGTGATCCTCGGGCTGCTGGGCGTCGACGACGACACCATCGCCACCGACTACGGGCTGAGCAAGGCGGCCATGGGATCGCTGATCGAGTTCGTGCGGGCCAACCGCCCCGAGTCGCTCGACGCCATGACCGATCAGCCCGCCGCGTTCCTGGATGCGCCGCCGAAGGCCATGCAGCGGGTGCTCGAGGGCGTCACCACCCGGTTCGGCTCGATGGCGGGCTACGTCGAGGCCATCGGGGTCGACGGCGGCGTGGTCGAGGGCCTCCGCCGGAACCTGCTCGACCCGCCGGCCTGACCGCGGCGGGCCGACGGCGCCAGCGGCTCAGCCCGGCGCCAGCGGCTCAGCCCGGCGCGCCGCCCGACCAGTCGATGCCGGCCGCCTCGCTGGCCGGGCGCACGACCCCGCTGGCCAGGAAGGCGTCGATGGCGGTGACCGGCTGGGGCGGGCTGAACCAGTAGCCCTGGGCGTAGTCGCACCCCATGCCGTGGAGGGTCTGGGCCTGGGCCGACGAGTCCACGCCCTCGGCCACCGGCGCGATGTCGAGCGCGTGGGCCATGGCCACCAGCTGCTGGGTGATGGCCGCGTCCTCCCGGCTTTCGGCGATGCCGGCCACGAAGGAGCGATCGATCTTGAGCACGTCGAGGTTGAAGCGCCGCAGGTAGGTCAGCGACGAGTAGCCGGTCCCGAAGTCGTCGAGGGCCAGCTTGATGTCGGCTTCCTTGGCGTCGCGCAGCATCCCCCAGGCGGTGTCGATGTCGCGCATGACCGAGCCCTCGGTCATCTCCAGGCAGAGCCGGGACGGAGTGACGCCGGTGTCGCTCACGATCGCCAGGACCCGTTCCATGAAGTCGGGACGGGCCAGCTGCCGGGGTGACACGTTGACGGTGGTGAGCAGCTCCCGGTTCGGGAAGGCGTCGTGCCAGACCTTGTTCTGGCGGCAGGCCTGCTCGATGACCCACTCGCCGACCGGCACGATCAGGCCGGAGTCCTCGAGCGCGGGCAGGAACTGGTCCGGGGTCACCAAGCCCCGCTCGGGATCGGCCCAGCGCAGCAGCGCCTCCACGCCGACGAGCTCGTTGTCGTCGAGCGTCACCACCGGCAGGTAGAGCAGCCAGAACTCGTTGCGCTCGAGCGCCTCGCGCATGCGGCGCTCGGTGTTGGACGGGCTCATCGACGGCCGCATCGAGAGGTCGAAGACGGTGGCCCGTCCGGAGTCGTCCCGCTGGGCCTGCTGCACCGCGACGTTGGCGTCGTAGAGCACGTCGCGAGCGTGCTGGTGGCGGCTGTCGACCATGGCGATGCCGACCCGGGTCGCCACCTGCACGAGGTCGGTGCCGATGCGGAACGGCACCCCCAGCACCTCGGTGAGCTCGGCGGCCCGGCGCTCGGCCGTGCGGGTGTCGGTGAGCTCCGTGCTCAGCACCACGAACTGGGGGCCGCCCGGACGGAACAGCTGCTCGCCGCGGCCGACGGCGGCCTTGAGCTGGTCGGCCACCGCGACCAGCAGCCCGTCGCCGACCTCCCGGCCGTAGGTGTCGTTGACGGTCTCGAACCGGCTGAGCTCGATGAGGATCACCGCGGTGGGGCCCGCGGGGCGCTTGGGGTCGTCGCCGAGCCGGTCGTCGACGGCCTTCTCGAGCTGGCGGCGATCGGGGAGCCCGGTCAGCAGGTCGAAGCGGGTGGTGCGATCGAGGTCGGCGTGCGCCTTGGCCGCGGCCCGCTGGGCCATCACCGCGATGCCCACCATGAGCACCGAGAGCACGAGGAGGCCGACCACCACGATCACCACCGTTCGGTCACTCCTGTTGCCTCCAGGGTTCTCGTGAACCGCTGGAGTGTACGTCGGCCGCCCTGCGCTCCCGGGGTCCGGTGCGCCGTCTCCGATCGGGTCGGAGGGCGTCGCGGCGATGTGACCACGAGCGGTGGTCGGATCTGAGCCATGATGGGGGCGTGTACCAGAACGTGATCGTGCCCAACGACGGGACGTTGGAGGGACGCATCGCCCTGGCGCCGGCGGCCGATCTGGCCTGGCGGTGCGGAGCGCGCGTCGTCCACGTCAGCAACACCGAGGTCAGCGACAAGTCCTCGAAGGCGGCGGTCAAGGGCCATGCCATGGCGCAGAGCGCGGCCGACGCCGAGTTCTGGGTCGACCTCGAGAACGACCTGCCCGACGCCGCGCTCGAGGCGGCCACCTACCGGGTGAACCCGATCTTCTGCGTGGCGTCACCGTCGCCGTCGCGCGGGCTGCTCGGTCGGCGCAAGGCGACGCTGTCGCCGCTGGCGATCGACGTGGCCACCCGGGCCGAGGCCGCGGTGGTGGTGATCTCCTCGTCGGTCGATCTCGCCCGCGGGCTGCCGATGACCGAGCTGGTGGCGGTGCTCGACGGCGGTCCGGGCTGCGACTGAGCTCGTCGCACAGGCCGAGCAGTGGGCCCAGCTGTTCAAGCTCCGCCTGGTGCTCACCGCGGTGGCCACGCAGGGGGCGATCGACGACCGCTCCAGCCAGCAGCAGTACCTCGACCCGCGTGCCGACCAGCTCGCGCGCCCCGGGTGGGGTGGGCGTCGAGCTGGTGCAGGGTGACGACGCCATCGACGGGCTCATCGAGCTGCTGGGCGACCACGACAACGCGCTGGTCATGCTGCCGCCGACCCCGATCGGCACTGCGCCGTCGGCGCTGGCGACCGACGTGATCAGCCGCTCGCCCCGGGCCGTGATACTGCCGCGGGGCATGATCCCCGAGACGCCGATCGGCTGAGGCCGGATCGGCTGAGGCCGGATCGGCTCGGTCGGGTCTGGCCGGCTGCTGGCGCTGCGGGCAGATCAGCTGCGGGTGGAGCGGCGGCGCCGGTCGGCGTCGATGCGGCGGGCCCGCTTGACGAGGCCCTCGAGCCGAGGGCCGATGACCTGCTCGTCGGCGGGGAGCTGGAGGTCGAGACCCATCGCCTCGATGAGGCCCGACACGCTCACGCCGTATTCGGTGGCGACGTCCTGCCACGTCTCGTGGGCGCCGTCGGACAGGTAGGCGTGGACGGCGCGATAGCGGGGTTCGGTATCGGTTTCCACGTCCTCCGACCCTAGTGCTCGGCACTCGCGCGCGCGCCGGCTCAGATCATGAAGTTCATGGAGGTGACGACGGCCCGCCCGAGGTCCGCGTCGCCGACGAAGGTGACCCGACCCCGGGCCAGGGCCTCGGCCGGGTCGAGGCGGCCCATGCCGAGCGCGGCGTAGGTCTCCACGTCGAGGTGCAGCTCGACCGTGGGGTCGGTCCGGCGCGGTCGGCCACGACGGAGGCCCGGCCGTCGACCACGACGGGCACGACACCGCCTTCGGGTCCGCCCAGGACGAACACCACCGAGGCGCCGTCGGGGGCACCGGCTCGCCGGCCCACGACCATCGGCATGGCCCGGGTGACCCGGCCGATCGACAGCGCCACCGCGGGGCCCTCGAGGTGGCCGGGACGCCCGACGGCTCGGCGCATGTCCTGCTCGTGGGTCCACGAATCCATCACCCGCACCGCGAGGAACTCGCCGGAACGGCGCGTCACCGAGCGGGGTGGGCCCGATGGCGTCGAGCTCGGCGGGGGAGAGCGACCGGTACTCGGCCATGCGCTCGGCGGTGACGGTGCGGAACTCGGCGAGGACGGCGGCGCCAGACAGGCCGCGTCTCGACTCGACCCAGCGCTCGTTCATCTCGCCGATCGGGTTGTGGACGTGCTCCTCGCTCGGCGGGTTGACGTCCGGCGTCGGCTCGCCCCGCATGTCGCGCTCGGTACCGATGATGTGGCTCACATTGTCCTGCACCGACCACCCCGGCAGGTCGGTCGGCAGCTTCCACTCGGTCTCGCTGAGCTGGTCCCCGAGGTCGACGATCGACTGCCAGACGGCATCGAGGCTGTCGATCACGGGCTCGGTCACGGCGCTTCGATCTCGAAGGCGGCCATGTCGTCGTCGAGGCCGGCCTGGATGCCGCGGGCGGTGGCGACCCGGGTGTTCTCCCGGGTGAGCACGAACGCCCGGGAGCGCAGGCGGTCGGCCAGGTCGTGGGCGGCGGCCAGCGTCTCGGACTCGACCGCGTCCGGAGCGACGACCCGGTCGAGGAAGTCGACGTCGACCGCATCGGCCGGTGCGGTGACCCGAGCGTGCTGGACAGCGCTGACGAAGTGGCGCTTCGAGAGCCGGTCACGGGCGAACTCGACGGCGAACTTGGGCAGCGGCATGCCGATCTCGACCTCGGGCAGGCCGATCTTGAACGGCCCGTCGGCGCCGATGCGCACGTCGGCGGCCATCAACACGATGGCGCCCATGGCCAGGGCGTGGCCGGTGACGCCGAGCAGCACCGGCATCGGGAAGGTGTAGATGCGCAGGGCCAGGTCGGCACCGGCCCGCAGCAGGTCGCGGGCCTGGTCGGGGCCGGCGGTCATCACCGAGAGGTCGAAGCCGGCGGAGAACTTGCCGGGCCGGCCGATGATCGCCACGGCCTTGGCCTCGTCGGCCTCGGCTCGGGTGAGCAGCGACTGCAGCTCGTCGAGCACGGCGTGGGTGAACACGTTGGCCTTGCCGTCGTCGAAGTGGATCACGGCGACGTTGCCGTCGAGGGCGTAGGTGACAGGGGCGTCGGTCATGGCCGCACCCTAGCGGCGCGCGAGCGGTCGATCCTTCGGCCGATACGGGCCGGACGATCAGCCCGTCGCCCTCGGCCGCAGGCCGACGGTCAGCGCAGCTTGCTCTTGCGGGTCTGGAAGGCGGCGGCGAGGTCGTTCTGGGAGAACTCGGCCGGTACCGGCTCGCCCGCCGCGAAGTGGTAGAGCGCGGTGCGGAAGATGCCGCTCAGGGTGCTGAGCACCACGGAGACGACGGCGATCCAGATCGAGGCCGACCACGATGCCGAGGAGGGGCATGAGGGCGATGAGCAGTCCGGCCACGACCAGCCCGGGGGCCATGAACACGAAGCCGACGAGGCCGAAGCCGACCTGGCCGATCAGGTTCTCGCCCCAGGTCTGGCGGAACAGGTGCGCCGAGCGCTTGAGGGAGGTGACCGGTCCGGTGCCCTCCACCACGATGACCGGCACGGCCAGCCAGGTGACGATCTGCCAGGCCATGCCGATGGCCCGGACCACGAGGCTGCCGAGCAGGCCGGCCCGCTGCTGGATGGCGTTGAGGACCAGCCCGACGGTGCCGGTCAGCAGGGACCACAGGAAGATGGCCCCGAGGCGGGAGCTGGCCACCGCGAACGCCGAGCCGAGCGTCGGGTTGCCACCGAGCAGGCGCTCACGGGCCCCGGCCACCAGCGCCGCGGCGAAGAAGGTCACCACGAACGTGATGAGCAGGTAGCCGACCACCCCGACGACGTAGGTCAGGGGCGTGGGGCTGTACTCGCTCTGGCCGGCGGCGACGGTGGTGTTGTGGGCCAGCGAGACGAAGAGGCCGCCGCCGGTCAGCGCGGCCACCGCAAGGGTGGCCAGGAAGCTCATGACCGGGATGGCCATCAGCTCCTTGTCGCTCTGGAGCACCCGCCAGGACGCCTTGGCCATGGCCCAGCTGTTCGAGAATCGCCGCATGGTGACGACGGTAGTCGTGGGTGCTCGTCGGGTGAATGGACCAACGGGCCCATCCCCGCGGCGGGGTCAGAGGGTCGCGCCCGGGTCAGGCGGCGTCGGATCCGGCCGCCGCGGCGGCGTCGTCGGTGGGTCGGGTGGGCTGGTCGGCCGACGGCGTGCGGTCGAACCGGGGGTCGCCGATGGTGGTGCGGGACGGGGCGGTGGTGCGCAGCGAGGAGCCGTCGGGGCCCTTGATCACCTCGAGCTGGGTGGTGATGCGGTCGCGGAGGTCGGCGACGTGGCTGACGATGCCGATGGTGCGTCCGCCGGCCCGCAGGGTGTCGATCACGTCGAGGACCTGCTGGAGGGTGTCCTCGTCGAGGCTGCCGAAGCCCTCGTCGATGAACATCGTGTCGATGGTGATGCCGCCGGCCTCCGCGCTGACGATGTCGGCCACGCCGAGGGCGAGGGCGAGCGAGGTGAAGAAGCTCTCTCCTCCCGAGAGGGTGGCGGTCTCGCGATGGGTGGAGGTCCAGGCGTCGACGACGCGGAGGCCGAGGCCGCCCTTGCGGCGCCCGTCGGGAGCCTCGTCGGTGTGCACGATCGTGAAGCGCCCGCCCGACATGCGGCTGAGGCGCTCGCTGGCGGCGGCGGCGACCTGCTCGAGGCGGGCGGCGAGCACGTAGGTCGACAGCCGCATGCGGTGCTCGACCTGGCGATCGTCGCCGCTGGCCAGGTCGGCGAGCTGGCGAGCCCGCTCGTAGGCCTCGGTCAGGGGGTCGAGCCCACCAGTCGCTCGTCGAGCGCGGCACGGCAGCGCGCGAGCTTCTCGACCACGGCCCGGGTGGTGGCGGCGGCCGTGGAGGCCAGGTCCCAGTCGCGCTCGGCGGCGTGGGCGTGGTCTTCGAGCTGGTCGACAGGGGCCGGTGCGAGCGCGGCCGCAGCCACGAGGTCGGGGTCGGCGAGGGTGGCCCGGGTGTCGGCGACGGCGAGGTCGTGGGCCTCGATCCGGGCCGTCAGCTCGGCGAGCTCGTCGTCGCCGAGGACGGCGGTGTCGGCCTCGGCGAGGTCGACGAAGGAGCGCCGCCGGGCCTCGGCCTCGGCCGCCTCGATCGCGGTGGTGTGGGCCTGGTCGGCCTGGGCGCAGGCCTGGTCGGCGGTGATGGCGGTGGCGATGGCGGTCCGGGTGGCGTCGATGACGTCGAGCCGGGCCGACAGCGTCGGGAAGCCGTCCCGGGCCTCGACGACCTGCAGGCGGACGGCGTCGAGGCCGGCCTCCTGCACCCCACGGTCGTGTCGGATGGCGGCCAGCTCGTCGTCGGCGGCCTCGATCGAGCTGCGCCATGCGCTCGATCTGCGCCTCGACGCTGTCCCGGCTGGCGAGCAGGTCGGGCTCGGCCGCGGCCTCGGCGCGAGCCTCGGCGAGCGCTCCTCGGAGCGTGGCGAGCTCTGCCGCCAGCTCCTCGGCGGCACGATCGGTCGGGCCCGCAGCGGCGGTGACCGCCGCGAGCTGCTGGTCGAGGTCGGTGGCCGCCAGCGAGGGCGAGCTGGAGCGACGCCTCCGCACGATCGGCCTCCTCTCGGGCCGAGGCGACCTCGGCGTCGGTGACCACCGGGCCGTCGCCGACTGCGAGGTGGGGGTGCTCCTCGCTGCCGCAGACCGGACAGCTGTCGCCGGGCTCGGAGCGTCGGCGGCCATGGCGGCGGCCTGACCGGCGAGCTGGCGCTGCAGCAGGTCGAGCCAGTGCTCTCGGGTGTCGAGCGCGTGGGATCGTCCGGCCGTGGTGGCGACCTCTCGCTGCTCGACGAGGACGAGCAGCCGATCGCGCTCGACCGCCGCGTCGACCCGGCCGGCGAGCTGCGCCTCGAGCGTCATGACGTCGGGCAGGCGTGACGCGGCCTGGCGGGCAGCGGCGAGCCGCTCGTCGAGACGGTCCCGCTCGCGAGGCATGTGGTCGAGCGTGTCCGCGAGCTGGGCGCGCTGCGCGGTGAGGCGTTGCTCCTGCTCGTCGAGCTCGGCCAGGTGGCTCTGGCGGGCCTGCAGCGACTGCTCGTCGTCGAGGAGGTGGGCCACGATGCTGCGCTGGCCGATCAGCAGCTCGTCGTGGCGTTCGAGGTCGGGGAGCGCGGCCCCGTCGAGGTGCGGGGCCACCCGACCCAGCGCCTGGTTCGCGGTGGTCCGCTGCCGGGCGAGCCGTCGCTGCTCGTCGGCCGTGCGGCGCACCGCGTCCAGCAACGGCGCCACCGGCGCGGCCCGGAGGGCGAGGTCGCGGCGTGCACGTCCGGTCTGCTGCTGGGGGACGCGTCGGCGAGGGCCTGCTGCTGGGCCTGTGCCGCGGCGTGGCGACGCTGGCGGTTCCGCAGCTCGATGGCTTCGGTCACGGTGGCCCGGGCGTGGTCATGGGCGGCCCGTCGCTCGCGCTCGACGTCGGTCGCCTGGCCGTGCACCTCGGTGGCTGCGGTCGTCAGGTCGCTCAGCCAGGTCGGGGCCTCGGTCAGCGGGCGGTCGTCGTCGAACGGTGGGACGTCGGCAACGGTGGCCGCCGACACCAGCACCCGGCGTGCCTGTTCGTCGGCGTCCCGGAGTGCACGGTGGGCCTCGTCGGCCTTGGTGCGGAGCCACCGTTCGACCTCGGTGAAGCGGTGGGTGCCGAACAGCTCCTCGAGGGCCTTGCGGCGCTCGTCGGCGCTGGCCCGCAGGAACCGGGCGAAGTCCCCCTGAGGGAGCATGACGATCTGGTGGAACTGGTCGGCCTCCATGTGGAGGTGGTCCTGCAGGTAGGGGTCGGCCTCGCTCGGCTTGGAGGCACGGACGACCCAGCTGCCGGCCACGAGCTCCTCGACGGTGGCCCAGGACGGGTGCTCTCGCACGCCATCGCCCCGCAGCTTCGGCCGCTGCTGCTTGGGGCGACGCACGATGCGGTACCGACGCCCGTCGAGGGTGACCTCGAGCTCGACCTCGGTGACCGCTTCGCCCGATGCGTGGTGCGACCGGAGCGACTCGCCGGCCGTGCGCACGCCCGGGACGGTGCCGAACAGCGCGTAGGAGACGGCGTCGAGGATGGTGGTCTTGCCCGCTCCGGTGGGGCCGTGCAGGAGGAACAGCCCGGTGGTCGAGAGCTGGTCGAAGTCGACGGTGTCGCGACCGCTGAACGATCCGAACGCGCTGAGGGTGAGCGAGTGGAGGCGCATCAGGCCTGCACCTCGCGCAGGCGCTGGGCCTCGAAGCCGGCCTGGACGAGGGCCAGCTCGTCGGCGCGGGCCGGCCGGTTCCACATGTCCTCGATGAAGCGACCGACGAGGCCGAGGTCGTCGAGGCCCTCGAGCCGTTCGACGTAGCTGCCGGAGGTGCCCGACCGGTGGGCGGTGACCGTGAGCTGGAGGACGCCGGGGAAGCGGGAGCGGAGCCGGTCCATCGGCTCGGCCGGGAGGTGGGCGTCGGTCAGCGTGATGGACAGCCAGTGCTGCTCGTACTCGGACCACCGCCGGTCGGTGAGCAGCGAGTCGAGCGGACCGCTGATGCGAGCCAGCGGGCCGGACGACCGGGCAGGCGATCTGCTCGAGGGAGGTGGAACCGTCGGCCGCGAGGTCGACGATGGTGACCGACTTGGTCTGGCCCTCCTCCGAGAACGAGTAGGCGAGCGGAGACCCGCTGTAGACGACCCGACCGGGGACGGGCTGCTGGAACTGGTGCAGGTGACCGAGCGCGGCGTAGTGGACGCCGTCGAACACCGACGCCGCGGCCAGGGCCGAGCCACCGACGCTGATGTCACGCTCGCTGTCGGACGGGCGGGCTGCGGCCACACCTGCCACGAAGGCGTGCGCGAGGACCACCACGCGCGTGTCGGCCGGGCGGGTGGCGACGTCGGCCCGGACCGCCTGCATGGCGGCGGCGAGGACGGCCTCGTGGCGGGCCGCCGGGGCACCGAGCACCGTCCAGGTGAGCTCGGGCTCGAGGTAGGGGAGCGGGTAGATGGCCACGGGACCGTGGCGATCGGCCACGATGACGGGCTCGGCCACACGCGACAGGTCGGTGCGCAGGTGCACGCCGGCGGCGGCGATGAGCTCGGTGCCGAACCCGAGTCGGGCGGCTGAGTCGTGGTTGCCGCTGGTGAGGATGACGGGCGTGCCAAGGGACGCGATGCGGCAGAGCGCATGGCTGAACAGCTCGACCGCCTCGACCGGGGGGATGGCCCGGTCGTAGAGGTCGCCGGCCACGACCACCACATCGACCCCCTCGGTGCGGACGACGTCGACCAGGAAGTCGACGAACGCGGCCTGCCCCTCGAGGAGCGATTGGCCGTGCAGCGAGCGGCCGAGGTGCCAGTCGCTGGTGTGGAGGATCCGCATGGCCACAACTTAGAGAGGGGGTGTGACACTCTCGGCGATGCCCATGGGGCGCAAGGGATCGCGGCCTGTCGTCCTTTAGGTGTCACACCGCCTCTGTAGCTTGGCGGCCGTGCTCCAGCTCCTCACCGCCGACCGTGCCGAACGGCTCGTCGACCATCTGGTCGACGTGCTCGCCGTCCCCCCGGCCGACCCGTTCGAGCGGGAGTGGGTCGCGGTGCCGTCGATCGGCATGCGGCGCTGGTTGAGCCAGCAGCTGTCCCGGCGGTTGGGTGCCGCGTCGGGCTCCGTCGCCGGCATCAGCGCCAACATCCACCTCCCGTTCCCCGCCGAGCTCCGCCAGCTCGTGCTCGACGAGGTGCTGCCGGGCGAGGATCCGCAGCCGGCCGGCGCCGACCGGTGGCAGGTCGATCGCCTGGTCTGGACGGTCCTCGAGGTGCTCCACGACGCCGGCACGGACCCGGTGCTCGCGCCGTTGGCCGCGGTGCCCGCCGGGGCCACCCTTCTGGGTCGGGCCACCCGTCTGGCCGACCTGCTCGACCGCTACGCGGTGCACCGCCCGGGCCTGATCAAGGCCTGGGCGGAGGGCCACGACCGGTCGCCGGCGGGGGAGAAGCTCACCGACGACCTCAGGTGGCAACCCCACCTCTTCCGGGCGGTGCGTGAGCGGGTCGGCCAGCCCAGCCCGCCCGAACGCCTGCCCGGTCTCCTCTCGGCCATCGCCGACGGCACGCTGACCCTCACGCCCCGGCTCCCCGCACGGATCGCGCTGTTCGGGTTGACCACGATGCCACCGGATCTCGGTCCGCTCCTCGAGGCGCTCGCAGCCCGCCGTGAGGTCAGGGTGCTCACGCTCTCGCTGTCGCCCGACGTTGACCCGGGCCACCCTGGGGGCCGCCGCCGCCATGGCGCCCGCTGGTGACGGAGACGGCGGTCGATCGTGGTCCTTCCCCCGCCGCTCGGACCCGACCGTCGAGGTGGCCCGCCACCCGTTGCTGCGGTCGTGGGCCCAGCCCAACCGTGAGCTCGCAGCCCAGCTCGGCGTGGCCGGCCAGGTGGTGGGTGGGCTCGACGACCACCGTGGAACCGCCGGCTGCCGACAGCACCCTCCTCGCTCGGGTGCAGCACGACGTCCGGGCCAACGCCGCGCCGGACGGCACCCACGTGCTCACGTCGACCGATCGCAGCATCCAGGTGCACGCCTGCTCCGGTTCCACCCGGCAGGTAGAGGCTCTCCGCGACGCCATCTGCGGGCTCCTGGCCGCGGATCCCACGCTCACCGAAGGTGACATCGCGGTGCTGAGCCCCGGCCTCGAGCAGTTCGTCCCGTTCATCGAGTCGGTGTTCGGTCCCTCGGCATCGGCCGACTCCCCGCCCTACCGCCCCGAGGGTCCGCCGTCGTTGCGCTACCGGATCACCGACCGGTCGCTCCGCGACCGGAACCCCGTGCTGGGTGCCCTCGACGCGCTGCTCGGGCTGGTCGGCGGCCGGTGCACGGCCTCCGCGATCACCGAGCTGCTCAGCCTCGACCCCGTGCGGCGTCGGTTCGGCCTGGTAGCTGACGACCTCTCGTTGCTCGACCGCTGGGTCGGCGACACCCACATCCGGTGGGGCCTCGACGGTTCCCATCGCACCGGTTGGGGACTGCCCGCTGAGTTCTCGGCCAACACGTGGCAGGCCGGGCTCGACCAGCTGCTCATGGGCGTCGCCATCAGCGAGTCGGCGGGGGTGCTCGGCCCGGGCGAGGTCGCGCCGACGCTGGTCGAGGGCAGCGACGTGGTGGTCGCCGGTCGGGTCGCCCACGCCGTGCGCACGATCGGCGCCCTGGCCGACGCCCTCGCCGCTCCCCGGCCGATCGCGTGGCTGGTGCGACGACCTCGCGGAGGCGGCCGACCTGCTGTTCGCCGTGCCGCTCGACGGCGCCTGGCAGCGCCGCCGGCTCGACGGGCTCCTCGACGGCCTCCGTCGCCAGGCCACCGGTCCCACCGGGGTGCCAGCGCCGATGCCCCTGACGTTGGCCGATGTCCGCCGCACGCTGCGCGACCACCTCGAGGGCGAGCCGGCCCGCTCCGCGTTCGGCAGCGGGGCCATCACCATCTGCTCGCTGCTGCCGCTCCACTCGGTGCCGCATCGGGTCGTCTGCGTGCTCGGGCTCGATCAGGACGCGCTCCCTCGCGGTGGGCTCGACGGCGACGACCTCCTCGGCCAGCAGCCCGACATCGGCGATCGCGAGCCACGGGCCGAGAGCCGCCAGCTGCTGCTCGAAGCGCTCCTGTCGGCCCGTGACTCGGTGGTGATCACCTACACCGGCACCGACGTCCGCACCAACCAACCCGCGCCGCCCGCGGTCGCGCTCGACGAGCTGTGGGACTGCCTGGCCGCCACCTGTGGCGCCTCGCCCGCAACGGTGACCAGCCAGCTCCGCGTCGATCATCCCCGGCAGGCGTTCGACCCCCGCAACTTCGAGTCCCCGGCCCGCAGCTTCGACCCCGTCGGCCTGGCCGGGGCCAGGGCGTTCGTCGCCCGACCGTCGATGCTGGCCGACCCCGAGCCGCTGGTGGCCGACACGCTCGCGGCCCCGGGCGTCCCGGCGGTCGATCTCGCCGACCTCCGCCAGTTCCTCCGTCAGCCGGTGCGCAGCTTCTTCCAGCGCCGGCTCGAGGTCCGCCTGCCCCGTGACGAGGCCGGTGCGTCGGACACGCTGGCCGTCAAGCTCGACCCGCTGGAGGGATGGGCGCTGGGCGAGGGACTGCTCGACCTCGAGCGCCACGACATCGACACCGCAGCTTGGCTGCAGGTCGAGCAGGCGCGGGGCGCGCTCCCGGCGGCGGCGCTCGGCGACGCCGCCACCACGCCGGTGGCGGCTGAGGTCGACGCCATCCTGGGCGCGGCCCGAGCGCGCCAGATCGACCTGACGCCACGCATCCACCACTCCGTCGACATCGCCGTCGGCGGCCTGCGCATCGTCGGCACGGTCGGGCCCTGCGCCGGCGGCTCCCGCCCGGGTCCGGTCACCTTCACCTACTCGCGGGGCAAGCCGTCGCACCGGCTCGCGCTCTGGCTCGACCTGCTGGTCCTGACCGTCTCCGATCCCGAGGTGCAGTGGCGTGCGGTCGGGTTGAGCCGTTCCGACAAGAAGGGCACGCCGCTCGTGCACGACCTGCAGGTGGCGGGCAACGATGCGGCCGAGCGGTCGAGCACGGCTGCAGCAGCGCTCGAGGTGGTGGTCGAGCTGCATCAGGTCGGCATGCGCCAGCCCCTGCCGCTCTTCGACCGCACTTCCGAGCTGCTCCATCGCGGGCAGCGGCGCCGGGCGGCCGACGTCTGGCAGAGCGGTCTCTTCCCCGAGGGCGCCGACGACCACTACCGCCTGGCGTTCGGCGAGCGGAGCTTCTCCCAGCTCGAGCGACTGGTGGTGGCCGGCCGCAGCTCGTCGCAATGGGCTGCGCTCCTGTGGGACGCCGTCGACCGATCGCTGGCCCCCGAGGCCCCGGTCGACCAGCCGCCCGCACCGATCGGGGCCGGTGCCCCGTGAGCTCCCTCACCCCTGCGCCCCTCGACCTCACCGGTGACCTCTTCGATCATCCGCGCCTGGTCATCGAGGCCAGTGCCGGCACCGGCAAGACCTACACCCTCGCCGCGCTCGTCTCGCGCTACGTGGTCGAGCTGGGCACGCCGATCGACCACATCCTGGTGGTCACCTTCACGCGCGCGGCAGCGGCCGAGCTTCGCGAGCGGGTGCGCCGGCGGCTGGTCGACACCGCCCGCCACCTCGCCTCCCCCGATCCGGCGGCCACCGACGCGCTCCTGCTCCACCTGGCCGACTGCGACGCCCCCACCCGCCTCGACCGGCTCCGGCTCGTCGAGCAGGCGGTCAGCGACTACGACACGGCCACCATCACCACGATCCACGGCTTCTGCCAGCAGGTGCTCGCCACCATCGGCACGGCGGCGTCGCACAACCCCGATGCCGTGCTCGTGCAGGACACGAGCGAGCTCGTCGTCGGCGTCGGCAGCGACCTGCTGGTCGGCGCGGCCCTCGCGGGGGAGGTCGACCTCCCGACGATCGACACCTTCACCAACCTGGTGCGCACGGTCCTCAACAACCCGGGCATCGATGTCGTGGCCGCTTCCGGCGAGCCCGGTGACGAGCGCCTCGCCCACCTCGTCCGGGCCGCGACGACGGAGATCCATCGGCGCCTCATCGCCGGGGGCAACACCACCTACGACAGCCTGCTCACCGGCGTCCGCGACGCGGTCGTCACCGATCCAGCGCTCCGCCGACGGGTCGCCGAGCGCTACGACGTGGCCCTGATCGACGAGTTCCAGGACACCGACCCGGTGCAGTGGCAGATCTTCTCGTCGTTGTTCGGCGAGGCGCCGGCCAAGCTCGTGATCGTCGGTGACCCCAAGCAGGCGATCTACAGCTTCCGCGGCGGTGACGTGCACACCTACCTGGGTGCCGCCGCCGATCCGACGGCCACCACGCGGACCCTGGCCACCAACTGGCGATCCGACGGAGTCGTGGTCGACGCCATGAACGGCCTCTGCGACGGGTGGGTGCTCGGCGACGAGAGCATCGCGTTCCACCGCGTCGAGGCCGACCCGGGTCACGCCCATCGCCATCTGGTCTCGGCCGACGGCTCACCCATCGCGCCGATCGCGGTGCGGCTGGTCACCGATCCGGCGCTCGAGCGGCTGACCGCCGGCACCGTGGCGGTCGGCCCGGTCAAGGACCTCATCGCCGAGGACCTCGCCCACCAGGTGGCGGAGCTCCTCGCCGACGCCAGCATCGCGGTGGGGGCCGAGGCTCCCGACCGCCCGCTCCACGCCGGCGACGTGGCCGTGCTGATCCGAGCCCACAGCGAGGGACCTCCGATCCAACGGGCGCTGGCTCGCCGAGGCGTCGCGTCGGTGATCACCGGAGGCCGCAGCGTCACCGAATCGGCGGCCGCCGACCAGTGGCGGGTGCTGCTGGCTGCGCTCAGCCGACCCTCCGATCCCGGGCGCGCCCGAGCAGCCACCCTGACCTGGTTCTGGGGCTGGTCGCCGGCGCAGCTGTCCGAGGCCACCGACGATGCGCTGGCCGACGTGCAGTTCCGCCACGACCAGTGGGCGGCGGTGCTGCGGGACGAGGGCGTGTCCGCGCTGGTGTCGCGGATCCGCCACGAGAGCCCGGTCGTCCGCTCGGTCCTCGGCCGTCCCGAGGGCGAGCGGGACCTCACCGACTTCGAGCACCTCGCCGAGCTGCTGCACCAGGCGTCGGAGGGCCGACCGGTCGGCGCCGCCCAGCTCACCGACCTGCTCCTCGGGCTCGACCGCGACAAGGCCGACGAGGACGACCCCGAGGCGGTGAAGCGCCGGGTCGACTCCGACGAGCAGGCCGTGCAGATCATGACCGTGCACGCGTCCAAGGGGCTCGAGTTCGGGGTCGTGTGCTGCCCGTCGTTGTGGAACTCGAGCGCGCTCACGGTTCGGTCGCAGCTGTTCTTCGACCCCGACCTCGGCCATCGGGTGCTCGACGTCAGCCAGTCGAAGAAGAAGCACGCCGACGTCAAGCGCAACAAGGAGCTCGCCACCGCAGATCAGATCGGCGAGAACGCCCGGCTCGCGTACGTGGCCCTCACCCGGGCCCGCCATCGCGCCATCGTGTGGTTCGCGCCGGCCAACGGCAGCGCCAAGACGGGTCTGGCCCGGGCGCTGTTCGGTCCGGGGTCCGACGATGCCCGCGCCACCGATCCGGCTGTGCTGCCCCCTGACGACGAGTGCGGCGCCGAGCTCCGGCGCCGCTTCCTCGAGCGGGGAGCCGGGGCCATCGAGGTCCTCGAGGTCGAGTCCAGCGTGCCGTTCGTCGGCTCGTCGGGGAGCGGCGCCGCCGACTCCGCCGACTCCGCCGGCGCGGCCCGAGTCGCCGAGCTCACCGTGGCCCGCCTGGGGCATCGCCTCGATCGCTCGGCGGGACGGTGGTCGTTCACGGCCATGACGAGCTTCGCCGCCATCGACCCCGACGATGCCTCCCTCGGTGACCTGGGCGCGGGCGACGAGGAGCACGACGAGGCCGCCGACCCCTTCGACGGACCGGTCGACACCCCGACGTTCGTCGCCGATCCGGCCGAGACCGCGGTGCCGCTCGGTGAGGTGGGCGCCGGTGCCGCGTTCGGCACGCTCGTCCACGCGGTGCTCGAGGACGTCGACTTCGCCGCGCCGGACCTCGACGACCAGATCGCGCTCGCCATCGCCGATCGATCGTGGCTCAGCGACGCCGTCCCCGACGTCGAACTGCTGGGCGCGGGCATCCGGGCCGCGCTGGAGACCCCGCTCGGTACCGCCTTCGGCGGGCGGGCGCTCATCACGGTCGGAGCGGCGCGACCGCCTCGACGAGCTCGACTTCGAGCTCCCCCTCGGTGACGGGCGCGAGCACCAGGTGGCCACCCGGGCCGTCGGTGACCTGGTCGCCGCCCGGCTCGCTCCGACCGACCCGCTCCGACCGTGGGCCGAGCGCCTCGCGGCCGGGCTCATCGACCTCGACCTGGGTGGCTTCCTCACCGGATCGATCGACCTCGTCCTGCGGGTGCCAGGGCCCGACGGAGCACCGCGGTTCAGCGTGATCGACTACAAGACCAACAGGGTGAGCCCGTCGGGCGCACCCGTGGCCCTGGACGACTTCCACCCCGACGCGCTGGCCGCGGCCATGGTCCATCACCACTACCCGCTGCAGGCGCTGCTCTACTCGGTCGCGCTGCACCGGTACCTGCGCTGGAGGATGGCCGACTACCAGCCCGAGCTCCACCTCGGGCCGGTCGGCTACCTGTTCCTCCGCGGCATGGTCGGCCCCGGCACCCCCGCCCCCGACGACCGGCCGTTCGGCGTGTTCACCTGGCGGCTGCCGCCGGGGCTGGTCACCGAGCTCAGTCGGCTCCTCGCCGGTGAGGCGGTGGCGGTGTGATCCGCATCGAGCGACCCGCCGGGGTCGAGGCGCTCGAGCCGTTCGTCGCCGCTGGCGTCCTCGGCCCGACCGAGATCGAGGTGGTGACCACCATCGCCCGGGTCTCGGGCGAGCACGATCCGGACGTCCTGCTGGCGCTCGCCCTGGCCGTGCGCGGTCCACTGCTCGGCCACGTCTGCATCGATCTGGCCACCGTGGCCGACACGGTCGTGGTCGATCGGTCCGACGACGACGGCACCGAGGAGCTCCCGTGGCCGCCGACCGCAGCTTGGCGATCGGCGGTGGCGGCGAGCTCGCTGTCCCGCGTGGCTGCGGCGGAGCTCGAGTCGTCGCCGTCACCCGACGACACGGTGGCCGAGCTCGTCGGGGGCGTCGCCACGCCGCTCGTGCTCGATGGCTCTCGCCTCTACCTCGACCGCTACTGGCGCTACGAGCAGGCGCTGGTCCGCGCCGTCCTCGACCGGGGTGAGGGGCGCCCCGAGACCGAGGGCCGGCTCTCCGAGCAGCCGACCGGGGAAGCCGACGTGCTCGACCGGCTGTTCTCGGCGCCCGAAGACGGTCGGCCGGATCGCCAGCGCGCCGCAGCCGAGTCCGCCATCGCCCACCGCCTCACGGTCATCGCCGGCGGACCGGGCACCGGCAAGACCCGCACGGTGGCCAGGCTGCTGGCCGTGCTCGAGGAGCTGGCCCGGGTCGACGGTCGACCGCTCGACATCCGCCTCGCGGCGCCCACCGGCAAGGCCGCGGCGCGGATGACCGAGGCCATCGTCGAGCAGGTCGGGCAGGCCGACGTCAGCTCCGAGGTGCGCGAGCGCCTGCTCGCCACCGAGGCCGTGACGCTGCACCGCCTGCTCGGGTCGAACGGGCGAGGTGGGTTCCGCCACGACGCCGACGACCCGCTCCCCGCGGACGTGGTCGTCGTCGACGAGACGTCGATGGTGTCGCTGCCGCTGATGGCCCACCTGTTCGCCGCACTCCGGCCCGAGGCCCGACTCGTGCTGGTCGGCGATCCGTCCCAGCTGGCCAGCGTCGAAGCGGGGGCGGTGCTCGGCGACCTGGTCCGCGACGGCGTCCGGGGCCCGGCCAGCTCCGACGCGCTCGGGCACTCGCCCCTGCGGGGCCACCCGGGCATCGGGCTGGTCGTGCTCGACCGAGTGCATCGCTTCGACGCCGGCTCACCCATCGCCCGGCTCGCCGACCTCGTCCGGCAGGGCGACGCGGATGCGGTCGTCGACCTCCTGGGGGGCGCGGTGGCGGACGAGCTGCGCTGGATCGATCCCGACGACACCCGAGGGTGCGAGCGGCTGTCGGAGGAGGTCGTCGACCACGCCCGGCGGGTGATCACCGCGGCCCGATCCGGACGGGCGCAGGACGCGCTGGCCGAGCTGGCGGAGCACGCCGTGCTGTCGGCCACCCGCCTGGGCCCGAGCGGGGTCGTCGCCTGGAACCACGAGGTGGAGCGCCGCCTGGCCGCCGATCCCGCGTTCGACGTGGCCGGCGCGTGGTATCCCGGTCGGCCGATCATCGTCACCGCCAACGACTACCTCAACCAGGTGTCCAACGGCGACGTCGGCGTGACCGTCGTGCACGAGCGCCCCCAAGTGGCCTTCCCCGCCGGCGACGGCGTCCGGGTGCTCGACCCGTCGCGCCTCGACCGCATCGAGACGTGGTGGGCCATGACCATCCACAAGAGCCAGGGTTCCGAGTTCGACCACGTCGTCGTCGTGCTGCCACCCCCGCCGTCGCCGATCCTGACCCGGGAGCTGCTCTACACCGCCGTCACCCGGGCCCGGTCGCGGGTCACGGTCCTGGCGTCGGCCGAGGCGATCCGCGCCGCGATCGAGCGTCCGGTGAGCCGGGCGTCGGGCCTGGCCGACCGACTGCGCCTCGCCACCGGAGCCCCCGAGCCCGAGCCGCAGCCCGAGCCCGCTCCTGCGCAGGAGCCCGAGCCGCAGCCCGAGCCCGCGCCTGCGCCTGCGCCGGAGCCCGAGCACGTGCCCGAGCCACCCGACGGGTCGGCGGACGGTCCCCAGCTCTCGCTGTTCTGAGCCAGGGCGGAACCGCAGGTCCGGGGCGACGCACCCCGGCCGCTTCACCCCGGGGAGTGGCTCACCGCTTCGACGTTGTTGCCGTCGGGATCGCGCACGAAGGCCCCGAAGTAGTTCGGGTGGTACTCGGGCCACACGCGCGGCTCGTGCAGCACCTCGGCGCCGGCACCGACGGCGGCGTCGAAGAACGCCTGCACCGCGGCCCGGTCGGGCGCGGAGAACGCGATGTGCGACTCGCGGAAGCCGTCACCGGTCGACTGCGGGCCGAGCCAGAAGTCGGGCATCGGGGGGACGCCGTAGCCGACCACCTCCCCGAAGTCCATGACGCGGACACCGCCGAGCGGGGCCAGGACGATGTCGTAGAACGTGGCGCTGGCGCCGACGTCGGCGCACTGGATGGAGAGGTGATCGAGCATCCCGTCATCCTCGCCGATCGTCTCCGGGTCGTGAAGGCCCTGGACGGCCGAAGGTCCCGGCCCCGGCACTAGACGCCGAGGTGGTCGAGCGCCGAGGCGACGCGGGGCCACACGCCGACGGCCCACCGCCGCTGCTCCTCGGGCGGTCGGGCGACGAGCGCGTCGGCCTCGTCCCACAGCTCGGCCTCGACCGGATCGAGCTCGGCCCGCACCGCGGCCAGCGCAGGCTGCCCACCCGTGTCGGGGTCCGCGGCGCGGGCCTGCTCGACCCGATCGCGGAGCGCCTCGAACCGGTGCCAGGTGCTCGCCACCGCGAGCTCGGGCGCCGCGCCGTCGAGCCCGAACGTGGGGACGAACACCGCCACGCACGGGTTGCCGGGAGCCCACCAGCCCCGCACCGGCTCTTCGGGGTGGCGGGGGAGGGACGCGATCATCGACGAGGTCGTGGCCTGCACCCCGGTCAGGTGCATGCACAGCGACACCCCGGTGCCGAGCCGGTCGATCACCGCCGGCGGCAGCGCCGTCGCCGTCGAGGCTCCGTCGACACCAGGGCGGCCCCAGCGCTCACCCCCGTGGTCGCGCAGCACCGCGGCCAGCTCCCGAGCTCCCGACGACGCGCCGTCGTCGCGGGCGACCGACCGGGCGGCCGGCTCGGTGACCGCCAGGCGCTTGTCGGCGTGGGCGGTCGGGCTCGAGGCCCGACGCCACCGGTCGAAGTCGCCGGCCGCGGTCACCTCGGCCGAGGCGCGCGTCCAGTCCGTCGTGAGCGAGATCCGGTTCGACAGGGCGACGCCCCGCTCGGTCGGATCGACCCGGCGAGCGGCCCAGGACCGGTCGCTCGATTCGAGCACCCACGCCCCTTCCGGATCGGCGAAGAGGAACGACGAGTAGTAGGCCTTGCCCGCGTCCCGGTCGCCGATGCCCCCCTGGCCGAACCGGTCGATGAGCCCGGTGACGACGTCGAGCGCCTCCTCGGCCGACCGGCCCCGCTCGAGCCCCAGCCGCACGAGATCCATCCCGGTGAAGGCCTCGGGCGACGCGGACGGGTCGTCGACGGTCCACAGCTGCTCGTTGCCCACCGCCACCCGGTGCTCGTTCACGCCGTGCTCGAAGCCCCACAGCCAGTCCGGGCGGCTGCCGATCAGGGCGGGGGCGCCGGGATCGTCGATCGTCAGGTACTGCGTCCGCAGCTCGCTCGCCGGTGGTCGGGGTGGGTACGGCTCGATGACCTGTGGCTCGCGCGGCGGGCGGTCGGAGCTCTTGGCGAAGAGCGTGCGATCGGCCTGGAACGCGCACAGCGAATCGCACATGGTCCGGCACGGTACCGGCCTACGCTCGACCCGATCACACGAACGAGTCCCGGCCGATCATCCGCGACGGATGGGGATGCCGGATCGACGGAGGTGCATCACCGTGCTGCTCGACGGGTTCAACCACGTGGCCACGCTCACCAACGACACCGAGCGCCTCCAGGCCTTCTACGTCGAGGTGTTCGAGGCGGTGATCGTCAACGACATCCCCGGCCCGCCCGAGGGCTCCGGCGTACGGCTGTCGATCATCGAGATCGGCCCGCACTCCGAGCTCAACGTGTTCCAGGTCGACGGCAGCACCGAGGCCGACCGCCAGGTGCCCATGTTCGGACGCGGGCGCCTCGACCACCTCGCCGTGCAGGCCGCCGTCGCTCGAGGCCTTCGACACCATCCGCGAGCGGCTGATGGCCCGAGGTGCGGCCGACGACTTCGTCACCGACTTCGGCCCGATGCTCAGCCTGTTCTTCCGCGATCCCGACGGCCTCGAGTGCGAGGTGTGCGTGACCAACCCCGACGCCGAGCCCGGCGTCTTCCACCCGCCCGGCACCCGCGCCGCCCGTTATCCCGTGGCCTGACCGCCGCCCGCGGCGCCGATGCTCAGCTGCCGTCGGGCCGCCACGGCGGGGGCGGCGGGGGACGGCGGACCGGCATCGCCCGCCGGCGGAGCCACGCGGTGGCGGCGGGGGCGTCCAGGCCGGTGACGGTCGGCGGCCAGCCGACCGGTGGCGACGGCATGGCGGCCGCCGTCGCCATCCACGGTCGCCCGCTGCTCGCGTCGGCGCCGCACCGCCACGACGATCGAGGAGATGGTGAGCAGCGCCGGCCGAGGCCACGAAGAGAACCCGGAGACCAGCCCCAGGACCACGTTGTGCGCCTGCCCGTCGAGGAGGTCGCGGGTGACGATGGCCTGGCCCTGCACCCGGTCGATCTGCACGCGGTAGGGGCCCGGCTCGGTGATGTGGAACTCGACCACGCCGGTGTAGAGCGCGCCGTTCTGGTTGATCGTCTCGTTCGTCTCCATGTACCGGGTCGGGATCGACTCGCCCGTCGGTCCGGTCACCGTCACGTCGCTCGGCCGCAGGTTCGGCAGGTCCTGCTCGGTGAACGTGATGCCTCCGCCGCCCCTCGACGTGCCCGTCCGCTCGAAGACCCCGTACCGGCCGGCGGAGAACGTCCGCTCGGTGGTGCCCGGCGTCGTCATCGGGCTCTCCGTGATGCGCGCCGAGCGCGGAGGAGAGCACCTGGGCCCAGGCGAACACGGCGACCGGCGAAGGAGAGCACGGCCACGATGGCCAGGATCCGCCGTGGCCAGCCGAACCGCTCGGAGCCAGGCCAGGCGTCGGGTGAGGCGCTGCGCCGCCGCTCGTCGACTCGCATGATGTCGGATCGATCGTCGGTCATCCCCGCCTCCATCGACGCTCGCCCGGGCCCACCTGAGCGACTCGGTGCCGGCTCGTGGATCAGCTGGGCTCGGTCACGAAGTCGATCAGCTGCTCGACGGCTCCGACGAGGGGCGGCTCGAGGTCGGCGTAGCTGCCGACGGCACCGAGCAGCTGCTTCCAGAACGGCCCGCGGATCGGCGACGCCGATGCGCCGGCAGACGCCGTCCTTCCAGTTCTCGCCCTTGGGCACCTCGGGCCAGGCCCGCAGCCCGACCACCGACGGCTTCACCGCGGCCCAGACGTCGACGTAGGGGTGGCCGGTGATCAGCACGTCGGGATGATCGATCTCCGGCCGCCAGCCGGGACTCCTTCGAGCCGGTCGACGAGGTGGTCGAGCAGCACGCCGAGCCGGCGGCCGGGTCGGGGCCCGAACGACCGCACGAGCTCGCCGAGGTGATCGGCGCCGTCGAGCATCTCGACCACGACGCCCTCGATCCGCAGGTCGTCGCCCCACACCTTCTCGACCAGCTCGGCGTCGTGGAGCCCTTCGACGAGGATGCGGCTGGCCCGGGCCACCCGGGCCGGCGGCGCCGGCGACCGCCACCGAACCCGAGGCGGTGCGTCCCACCGAGGCGGTGCCCTTGGCCGTGGGCGGCACCAGGGTCACCTGCGTGCGGTCGACCATGAACCCGCCGTCGCGGAGCCGGACCTGCCGATCGCGTCCGTTCGGGTCCCGCAGCGTGACGATGCCCTTGGCCAGCGACACGACCACGCCCCGGAGCCCGCTGCCCCGCTGCTCGACCGCCAGCCCGGGGACGGCCTCGACCTTGGGGTACACGACCTTGCGGGCGTTGCTGTCGAGGTCGATCGGCCCGCCGAGGATCCCCTTCGAGTAGAAGCCGCCGGCCGGTTCGTCGTCACGCATAGGGTCGCCGATGGTACGCAGGCCCCTCGGGGGAGGGTTGGATGCATCGGGTGCAGATGCCGCCCGGCTGCGCGACACTCCCCGGACGCTCGACGCGGAGTCGAGCGGCGGACGCGCACCGGGGGTGCCGATGAGATCGATCCGTGCAGCAGTGGCGGTGCTCGTGCTCGTCTCGGGGGCGGCGCTGCTCACGCCGTCGGCCACGGCTGCACCCTCCCGCGCGGCGGTCGGGGCGATCTGCCCGCCAGGGACCCTGGTGTGCGGCATCGTGATGGACAGCCACGGCCCGGTCGAGGGCGTGCACGTCTCGTTGGTGTCGCTGGCCGATCCCGACGTCCCCTTCCCGGTGTCTCCCGATGCCTCGACCACCACCGCCGCAGACGGCACCTGGACCCTCACCCCCGCCATCGTCGGCAATCCGTACACCCTGAGGTACGTCGACCCGACCCGTACCCACCTGGATCAGAGCACGACGAACCAGGTGTTCGATCCCAGCAGTCCGCGGTTCCTCAGCGCGACGCTGGTCCGGGTCGCCCGGGTGTCCGGGACGATCGTCTCCGCCGCGACCGGCTTGGGGATCCCGATGGACGTGCGGCTCTACGACCCGGCCACCGGCAAGCAGGTCGTCGGGGTGACCAACCACGTGTACAACGGCGGCGGCTACGACTTCGGTCCCCTGCCGGCCGGCCGCTACCAGGTGCGGTTCGGTCCCGGCGAGAGCACGGGCAACGCTCCGTCGTACGCGCTCCAGTGGGGCGGTGGAGCACCTACGGCGGCGACCTCGCCGGTGTACGACCTGCAGCTCGGCGACAGCGTCGTGGTGGACGCGTCGATGGTGGTGGCCGGGTCGATCTCCGGGACGCTCACCACCCATGACGGCAAGCCGCTGACCTTCGGGGGCACGACCGTCCGCCTCTACGACGACGCGAACGGGGGTGGTGTCCAAGGTGCACACGACCAGCGCCTTCACCTTCGACCACCTGGCCCCGGGCAGCTACCACGTGCGCTACGGCGATGGCATCTTCGTGGCCCCGGTGTGGTTCGGTCAGGCCGCGGATCGCGCCTCGTCGACCGCGGTGATCGTGACCGCGGGTTCGACGAGCGACGCCGACGCCAGCTTCCTCAGCTGACGGCCCGAATCGACCGGCCCCCGGAGACCGTCAGCCGCCGACGAGCGAGCGGATCTTCTCCGGCGTGGCCGGACCGTCGTAGGACTTCTCGCCGTCGCGCAGGCCGACGCAGCGGGTGGCGCTGGCGGTGAGGTCCATCTGGTGGGTGGAGCACAGCACGGTGGCGCCCTGTTCGGCCACGTCGGTGAGCACCTCGACCAGCGTCTCCTGGCCCGGGGTGTCGAGGCCGACGAACGGCTCGTCGATCAGCAGCAGGTTGAACGGGCGGATCAGGCCGAGGATCAGCGCGGTCTTCTGCTTGAGGCCGCGGCTGAACCGCGCCGGCAGGTCGTCGGCCCGTTCGACCAGGTTGAACATCTCGAGGAGGTCGTTGGCGTAGTCCTCCCACTCCTGGGTGTTGTGCATGCGGGCGATGTACTCGATGTGCTCCCACAGGCTGAGGTCGTCGTAGAGCACCGGCGCGTCGGGCAGGTACGAGGTGGCGGCTCGGGCCGGCAGCGAGCCGAGCTTCTCGCCCAGCACCCACGCCGCGCCGTTGGTGGGCTCGATGAGCCCCGCGGCCAGGCCGAGGAACGTGGACTTCCCGGCGCCGTTGGGCCCGACGAGCATCACCAGTTCGCCCGGTTGGAGCTCGAGGTCGAGGGAGCGCAGGCCCATGCCGTCGCCGTAGTCCTTGCCCAGCTTGGAGGTGACGAGCGCGGCCGCCCGGGGGACGTCGGCGGCATCGATCGGCGGCTCGAGCTCCTCGACCTCCTCCTCGACCTCGTCGACCTCCTCGATGTCGTGGTCCACGTCGTCCTCGTCGGGTTCGTCGTTGTCTGGCGTGTCGGTCACAGGTGACTCGGCTTCCGATAGCGGAGGTACATGCCGGCTCCGAAGATCAAGATGAGGGGATAGAAGACCGCGTTGCTGACCTTGGCCTGGTTGATCATGTCGGGGTCGCGGCCGGCGGCCAGCAGCGGCATCAGGCTGGCCACCGCGATCGCCGGCGGGGCCACCAGGCGCCCGGCCAGCACGAAGCCGAGCAGGTCAGGTCCGAGCGCCATGAGGTTGCCCACGTTGGGGCTGCCCATCGAGGTGCTGACCGCGGCGGCGATGGTGGTGCACACCGCGACGGTGAGCACCATGGGCACGGCCAGCTGCCCGACGACCTTGCCCGGCACGAGGATCAGCGACGACGCGGCGGTGACGCCGCAGATCACCACCATCGTGAAGATGGCCGCCGGGAGGTGCAGTATCAGCAGGCGGCCGCTGTCGTCGGGGAAGCTCTCCCACCGGGTCGGGTGGTCGACCTCCTGGGCGATGGGCTCGACCGCGTCGTAAGCGGCCAGGTAGAGCGCGAGCCCGGCCACGATGAACATGGCGGTGGCGCCGCGCCACATGGCGCCCAGCGAGAGGCCGGCGACGATGGCCAGGGCCACCATCCGCAGCAGGCGGGGCACCGGGAAGCGCAGGTAGCTCTGCCAGTCGCGGCGCCAGATCGGCGGCAGGCGCCCGCCCCGCGAGAGCCGGATCCATGGACGGTTGCGCGGCTTCTCCTGCGCGAGCTGGCGGCGCAGCAGCACGACGGTGCGCATGTCCTGCAAGGTCACCGCGAAGCGCAGCTGGGCGACGAGACCGGCACGCCGCCGGGCCGCCTCGATCGAGAGGTTGCCGATGCCGAGCAGGCCGAACACGGCGACGACCACGACCAGCACCACCGAGACGATGGCGATGGGTGAGATCTCGATGCTCCAGAAGGCGAGGCCGCCCAGCCACGTCAGCGGGGACGTCTTGACCTTCCCCAGGATGTCGGCCACGGACCAGCCGATGACCACCACTGCGATGCCGTTGGCGATCCACCAGTTGACGCGACGGCCGGAGGTGATCAGGGCGACGCCGACTGCGAGGGCGGCGATGAGTGCGCCGGTGACGGCGCAGTAGGCCACCGGGACGAGGATGTTGCCGGGGAGCTGACGGCCGATCAGCACGCCGGCCAGCCCACCGACGATGGTGCCGCAGAAGGCCATGAACCGCATCTGCTTGATGGCGGGTCCCCGCACGACCGTCTCCCGCGGGACGGGTGCCAGCAACTCGTGCTGCACGACCGGCGCCTCGAGGGTGAGCGGACCGCCCCGACCGCCGGATCGCAGGCCGAACGCCACCGCGACCGCGATCACCAGGCCGACGGCGGCCGGGCCCTGGTCGACGAGCTTGTCGAGGCTGGCCTGGGAGAGCTGGTCGTCGGGCAGCTTGCCGGCCGCGAAGATCACCACGATCACGCCGACCAGGCCGGTGATGTAGACCCGGTAGAGCGCGTCGATCCAGTGGATGTTCTGGATCCGGTTCAGACGCCGGGCCCGGCGCAGGTCGTGGAGCGCGCCGGTCGTGGCCTCGGTGTCGACGATCATCGTTCGGGGAATCTACTGGTCCGACCCTTCCGGCTGGAATCGGCGGGACCCCGGGCCCGGCCGATGGGGTCCGCGACGGGGTCGCGTAGCCTGCCCGCGTGATCCTCGTCGACCTCGACCGCGTGTCGGCCAGCCGCCCCGGCAAGCCGCTGTTCGAGGACCTCTCGATCACCGTCTCCTCGGGCGATCGCATCGGGATCGTGGGCCTGAACGGCACCGGGAAGTCCACCCTGCTGCGGGTGCTGACCGGGGTCGGGGAGCCCGAGCGGGGCACCGTGCGACGGGGTCGGGGCGTGCGGGTCGCCGCGCTCGACCAGACGCCGACGCTGCCCGAGGGCTCCGTGCTCGATGCGGTGACCGGGCACGGGGGCGGTCACGGGGCGACGGAGAGCTGGGAGGCGGCCGCGGTGCTCGACCGCCTCGGGATGGGCGGGCTGCTCGAGTCCGACGTGTCGACGTTGTCGGGCGGCCAGGCCAAGCGGGTGGCGCTGGCTCGCACCCTGGTCGCGGTCAGCGAGCCGGGGGAGGGCGACCTGCTCGTGCTGGACGAGCCGACGAACCACCTCGACATCGACGGGATCGCCTGGCTGGAGGAGCGGCTGGCCGGATTCCGGGGCGGCCTGGTGCTCGTCACCCACGACCGCCACCTGCTCGACCGGGTCACCAGCCGGATCCTCGAGCTCGACCGCGGGAAGGGCTACGTCCACGAGGGCGGCTACAGCTCCTACCTCGAGGGTCGGGACCGCCGCGAGGAGCAGGCCGCCGGGGCCGAGGCCACCCGCCGCAACCTGGCCCGCAAGGAGCTGGCCTGGTTGCGCCGAGGGGCTCCGGCCCGCACCCGCAAGCCCAAGGCGCGGATCGAGTCGGCGACCGCGATCGTGGAGGGCCGCGCCGAGGCCGCCGCCCGTGACGGCATCCCCGATCTGCACCTGGGCACGCCGCGGCTGGGCGACCAGGTGATCGAGCTCCACGACATCGGCCACTCCTATGCGGAGGACGGCACGCCGCTGTTCGAGCACGTCGAGCTGCTGCTCGACAACCGTGAGCGGCTCGGCATCGTGGGACCCAACGGCACCGGCAAGTCGACCCTGCTCGAGATCGTGGCCGGGCGGCTGGCGCCCAGCCACGGCCGGGTCGTGACCGGCTCGACCGTGCGGCTCGGCTACTACGACCAGATCGGCGTCGAGCTCGACCTGACCCAGCGGGTGCGCGACGCGGTCACCGGAGGCACCCGCGAACCCGACTGGCGCGACGCCGCGCTGCTCGAGCAGTTCTGGTTCGCGACCGATGCGCAGTTCGCGCCGATCGGGCTGCTGTCGGGTGGTGAGCGGCGCCGGTTGCAGCTGCTGCTCACGCTGGCCGCCCAGCCGAACGTGCTGCTGCTCGACGAGCCGACCAACGACCTCGACATCGACACGCTGCGGGTACTGGAGGACTTCCTCGACGACTGGCCCGGAGCCCTCGTGGTGGTCAGCCACGACCGGGCGTTCCTCGAGCGGACCGTGACCGACGTCGTCGTGTTCGACGGGACCGGCCGGGTTGCCCGCCGCCCCGGCGGCTACGCGGCGTGGGAGGACGAGCGTCGGGCCCTCCGCCAGGTCGGCCGGTCGTCCGGGTCGGGATCGCCGTCGGCTCGCCGGCCGGCGCGATCGGCCGGATCGGCCGGCTCGGGAGGATCGGCCTCGCCCGGATCGCCAGGCTCGACCGCGCCCGGCGTCGGCCGCTCGTCGAGCACCCTGCGGCACCTGATCAAGCAGGTCGACAAGGAGCTGGCCGCCCTGGCCCGGCGCCACGACGCCCTCGAAGCCGAGGTGCAGCAGGCGGCCGGCGACCACGCCGAGCTGGCCCGGATCGGTACCGAGATGGCCGAGGTGGCGGCCGCGGTGGCCGACGCCGAGGAGCGATGGCTGGCCCTGTCGGAGGAAGCCGAAGCTGCCCGGGCGGCACGCTGATCCTCCGGTACGCTCCGGAGTCGTTCATGGGGCATCCGTGGAAGAGCCGCCTGAGTGGTGGCGGTGGAGGGATCCGTTGGCCAACGTGACGGTGGGTGCGCACCCGGCCGATGTCGAGGCCGCGGTCGACGACGTTCCGGCGCGCCGTTGGTGGCGACCGGCGGCGATCTACCTGACGATCGGGGCGGTGGTGTGGGTCGTGGTCTTCGTGGCCGCCCAGATCCTGCCTCGCGACTACCTCTTCCCCCGGCCCCGCACCTATCCGGGTGGTCCGCTCGCCGAGATGTGGATGCGGTGGGACGCCAACTGGTACCGCGAGATCATCCGCCACGGCTACCGCTACTACCCCGGAGTGCAGTCGTCGGTCGCCTACTTCCCCGCGTACCCGATGGCCGTGCTGGCGATCGCCTGGGCCTTCCCCGGAGTGCCGGCGGCGGCCATCGCCGTCACCGTGCTGAGCGGTCTGGGCGCGGCAGTGCTGTTCCACCGGTGGTGCTGCGCGCGCATGAGCCGAGCGCGCCGCGACGACCGCGCTGCTCGTGCTGCTCGCTGTACCCCTACGCCTGGTACCTCTTCGGCGCCGTCTACTCCGACGCCTTCTTCCTCATGCTGGTGCTGGCCACCTTCATGCTCGTCGAGCGCCAGCGCTACTGGATGGCCGGGTTCGTCGGCCTGGTCGTGACCGCTTCGCGCCCGACCGGCATCGCGGTGGCCATCGGGTTGGTGCTGGTCGTGCTCGAGCGGGCGAACCAGGAGCGGCGCGAGGCGGCGGCCGTCACCGACACCGTCCGCGCGCGCGGCCGGCGGGGTCGACTCCGGGTCGGTTCGCCCGGAGGGGCCGCGACCGACCGAGGCCGCGACCAACGAGGCCGAGCGGCCGCCGAAGCGGGGTTTCCTGCGCGAGCTCCGGTCCCGGTTCGACCCTCGGGCCTTCCCCCGTCCGGCCGCGCCGGTGTTCCTGAGCTTCGCCGGGTTGGCCGGCTGGTGCGCCTACCTCTACTACCGGTTCGGCGACGCGCTGCTGTTCGTCGATGCGGAGGGGGCGTGGCACCAGGGCGCCGGTCCCCGCACCTGGTTCAAGTACGAGTTCTTCACCAAGATCCACCAGGTCCCGCACTCGATCTTCGCCGACAGCCTGATGCTGCACGCCGTCCTCGGCGTGGCGGTCATCTTCACGGTGCCGCTGGTCGCCCGCCGCTTCGGCTGGGGGTACGCCGGCTACGTGGCGGTGGTCATGGGCATCCCGCTGCTCGGCACCAAGGACTTCATGAGCTGCGGCCGCTACCTGCTGGCCGCGTTCCCGGTGTTCGCCGCCGTCGGGCCTCGAGCTGGCCGGCCCGGCCCGGCGCTGGCCCCGGCGGATCTGGTTGAGCGTGTCGGCCTCGATCCTCACCGTGATGTGCTGCTGGTGGGCGATGGGGAAGTACATCTCCTGAGCGATGCCGTGATCGCTCGACGGCTCCTCGGAGCCACCGCAGGCTCGGTCGGCTGATGCTGTTCGAGCTGCGCTACCGCGAGGCCATCGCCAGCGGCGCGGTCACCCTGACGTTCCGACGATGGCGCCGTCGCCAGGTCGTCGCGGGGCACCGCTACCGCACCGCCGCGGGACGCATCGAGGTCGACGCGGTGGATGTCGTCGAGCCGGCGTCGATCACCGACGCCCAGGCCCGACGAGCGGGCGCCGAATCGGCGGCGGCGCTGGTGGCAGACCTCAGGGGCCCGGACGACCTCCCGCTCTACCGGATGCGGTTCCACGCCGTCGCCGACCCCGATCCACGCGACGAGCTGGCCGCGACGGCGGACCTGTCGGCCGACGAGGTGGCGGACCTCGACCGGCAGCTCGACCGGCTCGACGCGGCCAGCGCCTCACGGCCCGTGGACGGCCGAGACCCTGGCGCTCATCGCCGCTCGACCAGCGGTTCGGGCCGGCGATCTGGCCGAGTCGGTGGGGCGGGAGATGGCGCCGTTCAAGCTCGACGTCCGCAAGCTGAAGGCTCGGGGCCTGACGATCTCCCTGGAGAAGGGCTACCGGCTGTCGCCCCGAGGCGAGCGCTACCTGGCCCTCACCACCCGCGGCCCCTCACTCTGAAGGACCGGCCTCCCGGAATCCGGTAGCCCGAGCCTTCAGACTGCGCTGACGCCTTCGCCGCGACCCTTCAGCGGCGATTCGGTACCGATTCGTCGCTGAAGGGCGACGAATCGGCGAATGGGCGAATCGTGGTGCGGGAGGGGTCGGTCGCTACCCTGTCGGGCATGGCACTGGGCACCGACGCACCTGACACCGACACCAGCAGCGACACCGACACCGAGACCGAGCCGGTGTTCGCCATCACCGACGCGGCGTTGGCCAAGGTCACCGAGATCCGCTCGGCCGAGGACGATCCCGAGTCGCTCTGCCTGTGGATCGAGGTCACCGGCGCCAACGGGGTCGACTACACCTACGACCTGTCGTTCGAGGCCATCGCGGACCTCGAGCCCACCGACCACCGCGAACCGATCGGCGACCTGATCGTCGCCATCCCGGCCGGCAGCGTCGAGCAGCTCCGCGGCGCCACCCTCGACCTCCCGTCGACGGCGGGCCAGGGCGGCCTCGTGCTGCGCAACCCGAACCGCCCGAACCCGCTGGCCGGCATCGACCTCGAGCTCACCGGCGACCTGGCCGAGAAGGTCACCCAGCTGCTCGACCAGTCGATCAACCCGTCGCTGGCCTCCCACGGCGGCTTCGCCAGCCTGGTCGGGGTCGAGGGCACCCGCGTGTTCCTCAAGATGGGCGGCGGGTGCCAGGGCTGCTCGATGAGCGCGGCCACCCTCGTCGAGGGCATCCAGGTCGCCATCAAGGAAGCGCTGCCCGAGGTCACCGAGATCATCGACGCCACCGACCACGCGGCCGGCGAGAACCCCTTCTACACCTGATCGAACGGTCCGCCCTCCGACCCGTCGACGATCAGGCCCGGGACTCCTCGAGGCCCGCCGGGATAGGAGCCGGTCGCGGTCTTCCACGCCTCGGCCGCGCCGCGCTGCGCGACCAGGCGGGCCACGGCCAGGGCGATGCCCGAGGCCAGCGTCCACGTGAGCGCGGCCGGCCAGCTCGTCCCCGGCGCGGCCGGGTTGCCGGGCGGGTCGTCGCCCTCGACGGCGGTCCAGACCCTCACGAGGACCCAGCGCGTCGCCACGCCGGTCAGCAGCCCCGTCGCCAGACCGACCACACGCCACACCTGTCGTTGATCCATGGGCCCTACCTTCCCCGGGCGGGCCGGGTCGATGCGGCCGCCTCACCAGCGCTGGCGTGCCTCCTCGGCGAACCCCTGCAGGCCGTCGAAGTCGATCGAGAGCCCATCGTCGGTGGTGAGCGTCCCCAACCAGGTGCCGAACACCTGGTGGGTCTCGCTGCCGAACTGGTCGTCGCCGACCGCGGAGTGCTTGTCGAAGCGCGGCTGCAGCACCGCGTGCAGCTGGCCGCCGGGATCGGTGACCCGCCACGGCTGCAGCGGATCGTCCCAGTCGTAGTCCCAGGTCAGCTCCTGGCCGAGCTTGGTCAGGCGGCCGTCCACGATCAGGCCGTTCTCGGTGAAGCCGGTGCCCTCGGTCCACTTGCCACCGACCTGCAGCCCGATGACGTGCTCGCCGCTGCGCCCGGCGCCGCCGCCCCAGTTCCAGGAGATCTCGTGGGGCCAGCGACCCCGACCGACGTCGAGGACGCCCCATGCGTCGCCGGCGCCGCCGCCGACCTCCCAGCGTCGGTCGCCGACCACCAGCTCGCCGACGGTCGGTCGGGCCCAATGCTTCGAGGTGAAGTTGAAGACCTCGTCGCTCCACGGGATCACCACGTTCAGGGACTCGTGGCCCGGTGGCAGCCCCACCGCGAGGTCGAACCGCCCCGGTCGTCCGTCAGGCTCGGTCCACGCGGCCCGCAGGTGGGTGGTGCCATCGGGGTCGTCGACGAGCGACAGGTCGAGGCCTTCCCGATCGACCCGCAGGGGCTCGGTGGCCGGTCGCTCGGGCAGGGACAGGACGCCGGCCTCGACGATGATGCCGACACCGCCGGACTCGCCGCTCACCAGGTCGGCCCAGTAGACGTCGGCCAGCCCGAGCTGATCGATGTCGGAGTACACGCACGAGACGACCAGGTCACCGGCCAGCACGGCCCAGTAGTCCCAGCGCTTGTTGCGGCCCCGGACGCCGTCGAGGTTGGCCCGGTGCAGCGGTCGACGCGACCACCCTCGGGCGTGGGGGTTCAGGGTCGTTCCGTCCGGCGTGCAGAGGTCGACCGGTTCGGTGAGCTCGGGCTCCGGGGTCATGCCGCGTTCCGGCCGGATCAGCCTTCGTGCGGCACGTGATCGCCGGCCAGCAGGCTCAGCGCCGAGGCCATGATGCCGTCGCGATCGAGGCCGAGGTCGGCCATGATGGCATCGGGCTTGCCGTGGGCCAGATAGGCGATCGGCGTGCCCAGCACCCGCACCCGGGGCTCGTGGTCACCCAGGGTGTGCTCGGCGAGCTGGTCGCCGATGGCGCTTCCGACGCCGCCCTCGCGCACACCGTCCTCGACGGTGAGCACGCAGGGATGGGTCGCCGCGTCGGCCAGCATGTCGGGATCGAGCGGCTTGACCACCCGCGCGTCCCACAACGTCACCGAGACGCCGTCGGCGATGAGCCGGTCGGCCACCGACTCGCAGGCGTCGAGCATCTTGCCGACGGCGATGATGCACAGGTCGTGGCCCTGGCGCAGCCGCCGGCCGTGGAGCCCCTGCCCGATGTCCTCGGGCGCCTCGTGGCGGGCCGCCGTCTTGGGCCAGCGGATGCACACCGGCCCGTCGGTCAGCTCCATCGCGTCGTGCAGGTTCTGCTGCAGCTCCTGGTACGACGACGGGGCGAACACCGTCATGCCCGGCACCTTGGTGACCAGCATCATGTCGAGCACGCCGTGGTGCGACGGCCCGTCGTCGCCGGTGATCCCGGCCCGGTCGAGGCAGAAGATGACCGGCTGGCGATGCAGCCCGACGTCGAGGTTGACCTGGTCGAACGCCCGGGTCAGGAAGGTCGAGTACACCGCCACCACCGGTCGCAGGCCGCCCATGGCCATGCCGGCTGCCGCGGTGACCGCGTGCTGCTCGGCGATGCCGACGTCGATGCAGCGGTCGGGGAACCGCTCGGCGAAGGGCAGCAGGCCGGTCGAGTCGGGCATGGCCGCGGTGATGGCCACGAGCTCGGGGTGGACCTCGGCCTCCTTGATGAGCGCCTCGGTGAACGCCGCCGTGTAGCTGCCGGGCTGGGGCAGGCCGATGTCGTGCAGCCGCTTGATCGGGTCGTTCTCCGCCGGCCCGTAGCCCCGGCCCTTCTGGGTGAGCACGTGGACGACCTGGGGTCCGCCGATCTGCGCGGCGTTGCGGAACGCCTCCTCGAGGGCGGCCACGTCGTGGCCGTCGTAGGGGCCGGTGTAGCGCACGCCCAGCGTCTCGAAGAAGGCCGTCGGCTCCCACAGCTCGCGGATGGCGGCCTTCGTGGCCTCGAGCCCCCGCTCGAGGCGGTCGCCGACCACCGGCACCTCCTGCAGCAGCTTCTCGAGCCGGGCCTGGCGCCGCATGTAGACCGGGTTGTTGCGGATGCGGGCCAGGCTGTCGCCGAGGCGGCTGACCGTCGGGGCGTAGGACCGCCCGTTGTCGTTCAGCACGATGATGCAGTCGCGACCGCTGTGGCCCAGGTTGTTGAGCCCCTCGTAGGCCATGCCGCCGGTCAGCGAGCCGTCACCGATCACCGCGATCACCCGCCGACCCGTGCCCACCTCGCTCTGCTCCGCGGTGGCGAGCCCGTAGGCGTAGCTGAGCACCGTCGACGCGTGGCTGTTCTCGATCCAGTCGTGCTCGCTCTCCTCACGGCTGGGGTAGCCCGACAGCCCGCCGGCCCGCCGCAGGGTGGCGAAGTCGTCGCGGCGGCCGGTCACGATCTTGTGGACGTAGGCCTGGTGGCCGGTGTCCCACAGGATGATGTCGTCGGGAGAGTCGAACACCCGGTGCATGGCCAGCGTCAGCTCGACCACGCCGAGGTTCGATCCGAGGTGCCCGCTGCCCGCGTCGCTGACGGAGTCGACGATGAACTGGCGGATCTCGATGGCCAGCGTGTCGAGCTCCTCAGGGGTCAACGCCTTGAGGTCCGCCGGTGAGTTGATGCGCTCGAGGATCACTTTCCCGACCGTACCGCAGCCACGTCGGCCGCTGGAGTCGTCTCCCCCGCCCCGTCCCGTCGGGCCGATGCGTCCTCGGCCTCGGCGTCGGTTCGGCCGACCGGAGGAGCCGCACCGGTCACCAGCCGGGCCAGGAGGTAGCCGATCCCGAGCACCGCCACGCCGCCCACCGCGTCGAGCAGGTAGTGGTTGGCCGTGACCACGATGGCGAAGAGGGTGGCCACCGGGTAGAGCCCGACGAGCACCTTGGCCCACCGGTGGCGCAGCCGGGGGATGAGCGCCAGCGCGCACCACAGGGACCACGCCACGTGGAGGCTGGGCATGGCCGCGTACTGGTTCGAGATCGACTTCACGGTGCCCGAGTCGAACGACCAGAGCCCGCCGTAGCGGTCGACGGTGTCGACGAACCCGCGGTCGCTGGCGGCCCCGCCGCCGTAGAGGCAGTCGCACAGCAGCCGCGGCGGCATCAGCGGGAACAGGCTGAAGCCGATCAGGGCCAGACCGGTGGCGAACGCCAACGTGTTGCGCCACAGGCGGTACGCCGCCGGCCAGCGACGGAAGAGCAGGACGAGCACGACGATCGGGACGATGAAGTGCAGCGTCCCGTAGTAGATGTTCCAGAGGCGCAGGAACCAGGGCCACCCGACGAACCAGCTCTGGATCTCCTGCTCGCGGAAGATCCCGAGCCACTGCTCGAGCTGGATCACCCGCTCGGCGTTGTGCAGCGCGTGGGTGGTGCTGCCGCCGCCGGCCGAGCCGAACAGGTTCCGGGTGGTGCTGTAGAGGAGGTAGAAGACCCCGACGTAGAGCAGCTCCCGCCACCAGTGCAGCCCGTGCCGTGGATCGTCCACGGAGCCGACCGCCGGCGCCTCGGGGAGGTCGTCGACGGCGCCCCGATTCGGGCCTCGGGTGCGGCGATGCACGTCGGCGAGTCTAGGGAGGCGCTCCCGCGTCGCCTCGTCAGCAACGCACCGCGGCCCTCGCCTCCCTCCGTTCTTTGTGGACCTCTCCACGCCATCCGGCGCGAACTCGACAAAGAACGGGGGTGTGCGGGAAGGGCGTCAGGCGGGGGCGCGGCGGGCGCCGTCGTCGACCGTCTCGGCCAGGAAGCCCGACAGCGCGGCCCACCAGGCGGCGGGCGCTTCGAACTGGGGGCTGTGGCCGCCGTCGGCGATGACGGCCAGCCGCCCGTCGGCGACGGTCTCGGCCATGCGGCGGCTGTCGGCCAGGAACGGCGTGTCCTGCTCACCGACGATCACCAGCGTGGGCATGGCGAGCGTGGCCAGCGCGTCGAGGCGGTCGGCGGCGGTGGCGATGCCGGTGAGCATCGCCGCGAACATGGCCGGCGAGCTGGCCCGCAGGTTGCGGTCACCCATCTCGGCGTAGCCGGGATCCTCGGCCACCTTGCGGCGGTAGGCCTCGGTGGCGAGCGGTCCGTCGTCGCTGGCGCCCATCACGTCGGCCACCACGTCGATGCCCTGCTCCCGGGCCACCGTGACGCCGAGCTCGATCAGATCGGGATCGACGTGGAGCGGGCCGTGGGACGTGTCCATCAGGATCAGGGCCTCGACGCGCTCGGGGGCGGCGAGGGCGAGCACCTGCACGATCATCCCGCCCATCGAGTGGCCGAGCAGCGTGAAGCGGTCGAAGCCCAGCGCGTCGGCCAGGCCGAGCACGTCGTCGGCGAACAGCTCGAAGGAGTACTCCTCCTCCGCGGTCGGATGGCTGCTGGCCCCGTGACCCCGCAGGTCCGGTGCCACCACGTGCCAGCCGGCGTCGGCCAGCGGGTCGAGGAAGTCGACGAAGTCGGTGGCGGCCCCGGTGAAGCCATGCACGAGCAGCAGCGGCCGCCCACCCGCGCCGGCTTCGCGGATGGCGAGCTCGACCGGCCCGACATCGATCGATCGTTCCGTGATGGTCATCAGGCTCCTCGGATCATGTCGGATCAGGGGGTCAGGCGGGTGAGGCCGGCGGGTCGGGTCAGGCCGGAAGGTCCGCCAGGAAGGCGGCCACGGCGTCGTTGACGACGTCGGGATGGGTGAGGTTGGCGGCGTGGGTGCCACCTTCGACGGTGACCACCCCGTCGCATCCCGACAGGCCTGCGGCCAGCCGTTCGGCCTTGTCCATCCCGATGGCGGCGTCGGCTGTGCCGTGCACCACCAGCGCCGGCGCGCTGATCTCGCCGAGGCGGTCCCAGATCGAGTCCCGCGTCAGCAGGGTCGTGCCCGGCTGGCGCAGCGCCGACTGGGGCCGGCTCAACCAGCGCTCGGTCCATGCCGCGTCGAGCTCGGGCTGGCCGAGGATGATCGACGCGGTCGTGGTGGTGAGGTCGATCGTCGGGCCGGTCGTGACCCACTCGTCGATCATGCCCTCGTAGAGCGGCACGACCTCGGGGTCCTCGGTGCCGGCCTGGGTGTCGAGCAGGATCAGGCCGCGCACCCGCTCGGGGGCCATGAGCGCCACCCGCAACGACACGAACCCGCCCTGGGACATGCCGCCGATCACCGCTCGTCGGATGCCGAGGTGGTCGAGCAGCCCGAGGCAGTCCGACGCCGAGTCCCAGTAGGTGAACGGCTCGCCGTCGTACTCGGTGTCCCCGAAGCCCCGCTCGTCCCAGGTGATCACCCGGTGGTCGGCGGAGAGCGCGGCGACCTGCGGGTCGAACATGCTGCGGTCCATCAGGAACCCGTGCGCCAGCACGACCGGAGGTCCGTCCCCGCCCGTGTCGTCGTACGCGATCTGTGCGCCGTTCACCCTGGCTGTGGCCATGGTCGACCTCCCCCTCCGGTCCCGGCCGCGGGACGCCCCAGCCCCCCGGCTGGCGTCACCCCCGACCGCAGGAGCGTAGGCGCCGCACGGCGATCGTGCCCGGGGCCGGGTCCAGGCGCCGGGCCGCCCGACGGTCCGGACAGGATCAGGCCGCCTCCGGGCGACCGTCGGAGGGCTCGCCGGCTCGTCGCTCGGCCACGCACGGGTCGAGGCACGACACCGCCAGGGGCTGGCTCACCGTGCGCACCGGCTCCGCGGTGCGGATCGTGACGAAGGCGATGACGGACCCCACCGCGCAGAGGCCGGCCGCGATCTGCAGCGCGGTGTCGAACCCGGGCCCGAACCCGACGCCTTGCTGGGCCACGGTGATGCCGGCCAGACCCGGGATCAGTGCGATGGCGAGGAGCCCGGCCAGTCGGGCCACCGCGTTGTTCACCCCCGAGGCGATGCCGGCCTGGTGCTGGCTGACCGATGCGAGCACCGTGGCGGTGAGCGGCGCGACGAGCAGGGTGACGCCGATGCCGAACACGATCGCCCCCGGCAGCACGGACGTGACGTAGCTGCGGCCCGGCTCGATGCGGGTGTAGAGCAGCAGACCGCAGGCCACGACGAGCGAGCCGAGGGTCATCGGCAGCCGGGGCCCGATGCGCTGGGCCAGAGCTCCCGACCGGGCCGAGAACAGCGCGGCCAGGATCGTGATCGGCAGGAGCGCGGCGCCGGCCTCGAGCGCCGAGTAGCCCAGGCCGGTCTGCAGCTGCACCGTCACCAGGAACGACGTGATCCCGAGCCCGGCGTAGACCGTGAGCGTGACCAGGTTGGCCCCGCTGAACTGGTGGGACTTGAACAGGGAGAGGGGGAGCAGCGGGTGGGTCCGTCGCGACTCGACAACCAGGAACGCGGCCAGCGCGGCCAGCCCGACCAGCAGCGCGATCGTCGGGGCCGGACCGTCACCGAGCTCGATGAGCCCGTAGGTCGTGAGCGCCGAGGGCGAGGGTGATCAGCGCCGAGCCCAGCAGATCGGGGCTCGGCGCATCGCGGCCTTCGGAGGTCTCGGGCACGTGGCGCAGTGCGATGAAGATCGTCGCGGCGGCGATGGGCAGGTTGATGAAGAACACCGGCCGCCAGGAGAAGGTGTCGACGAGCCAGCCGCCGACGAACGGCCCGACCGCGCCGGCCGCGGCGCCCATGCCCGACCAGGCCCCGACGGCGCGCGAGCGGTCGTCGGCGTGGAACGACGCCGAGATGATGGCCAGGCTGCTCGGCACCAGCAGCGCGCCGGCGGCACCCTGCAGCGCCCGGGCCGCGACGAGCACCTGGATCGTGGGGGCCAGGCCGCACAGCAGGGACGCCCCGCTGAAGCCGACGAGGCCGAGCACGAACACCCGGCGTCGGCCGTAGAGGTCGCCGAGCGAGCCGCCGAGCAGCAGCATGGAGGTGAGGGTGACGAGGTAGGCGTCGAGCGTCCACTGCAGCCCGGCCAGGCCGCCGCCGAGATCCTCGCTGATGTGGGGCAGGGCGACGTTGACGACCGTGGTGTCGAGGAACGCGATGCCGGATCCGGCCACCGTCGCGGCGATGAGCCAGCGCCCGGCGGCGGTGCCGTAGCGGATGTCGGGATCTGCGGCGGTCGCCACCGGTCATCCCACCCGGAGGACGGCTTTGCCCTCGATCCGGCGGGCCAGGAGCTCATCGACGGCGGTGGCGGCCTCGGTCCACGGGAGCTCGAGGTCGATCTGGGGATCGAGGTTGCCGTCGCACATCAGCACCGCCAGCGCGCCGAGATCGGGCGTGGCGGAGTCGAGCCGATCGAGCTCGTCGAAGATGCGGAAGGCCTGCAGCCGGGCCCCGTGCTTCGGGTACAGCCGGGCCACGTCGAAGGTGGTGGCCTCGCCCGACGAGTTGCCGAACGTGACGACGATGCCCTTGCGGTCGACCAGCTCGAGCGCCCGGGCCAACGAGTCGCCACCGACGGATTCGAGGATGATGTCGAACGGGCCGTCGTCCGGCATGCCGACCGAGACGTCGATCGCACCCAGCTCGCGCAGGCCGTCGGCCCGCTCGGGCCGGCCGACCACCGCGGTGACCTCGGCCCCCCAGTGCGACGCCAGCTGGATGGCGAAGCGCCCGACGCCCCCGGACCCGCCGGTGACCAGCACGCGGCGACCCTCGATGACGTCGGCCTGCTGCAGGGTGCGGTAGGCGGTGAGCCCGGCCACCGGCAGGGTGGCGGCGGCGGCGAAGCTGAGCCCGTCGGGGATGGTGGCCAACGTCCGGGTGGGCACCGCCACCTGCTCGGCCCACGCCCCCTCCCGCAGCAGCCCGACCACCCGGCGCCCGGCCGCCGGTCCCGTGCCGTCGGCCGCGGCGGCCATGACGGTGCCGGCCAGGTCCCACCCCGGTCTCCAGCCGGCCGGCGCGCCGGCCAGGCGCCCCACCTCGCCCCGGTTCAACGAGACGGCCGAGACGGCGACGACCGCCTGGTCGGGGGCGGGATCGGGCGCGGCCACGCCGACCAGCTCGACCCCGCCCGGCCGGTCGGGCGCCACCACCAGCGCGCGCACCGGGGCCGGTGCCTCGTGGGGATCGGGGTGGTCGGTCACGGTGGCCTCCTCGGAGCGGACCCGACCACGGTGGTGGGGCCCGGTGGGCATCAACCGGTCGGTGGGTGCGAGTAGTCCCGGGCCAGGCGCTCGAGCGCGCGGAGGGCGACCGCGGCCGGCACCTCGAAGTGCTCGGCCACCTCGCTCGGACCGATGCCGGCCCCGGTGGCGTCCGGACCCTCGTCGTCGACCCGACCCACGAGGTCGCGGAGCAGGTCGGCGGGCACGAGCCGGCGGGCGACCTCGTCGTCGACCGCCCGCTCCTCCCGGTCGCGCAGCACCTCGAGGCCGACAGGAGCCTCGACCCCGGCCACCGGCTCGCCCCGCTCGTGGTGGATCAGCTCGTGGGTCAGCACCGCCCGGCGGTCGACCTCGTCGAGCTGCGGGTCGACCACGATCACCCCGAGCGCCCCGCGGCGGGCGTGCAGTCCGCCCCCCATGAGGCCGGCGACCTCGTCGAACACCAGGAGCAGGTCGGGGCGCGACTCGATGACCGAGCGGGGGTCATAGGGGGCGACGGCCATGGCCCCCCAACCTAGTGACGGGGTACGACAGCCGGCCCGACCGCGGGTCGACCCGATCAGGGCGACGCGGATCGGTTCGAGGGGGATCAGTTCGACGATCGGCGGGCCATCAGCCCGTCGATGAAGCCCTGGACCATGCCCCGCTCCTCGATCGACAGCTCGAGGTATTTCCGAGTGAACCCGCTCGGCAGGCCGTTCGCCTCGGTGAAGGTGCCGCGGTCGGGGGAGATCTCCAGCGGCGCGGTCGGATCGGGCGGCTCGCCGCCGGCGAGGATGCCCTCCATCGCGTCGTTGGGCCAGCCCAACGCCTTGGACACGCCTCGCAGCGTGAGGTCCTGGTAGCGGTCGCGCCCGCCGAGCTCGACCAGGCGCCACGTGGCCAGCGACACCCCGGAGTGGTCGGCGGCCTCCTGCTGGGTCCAGCCGAGGTGCAGACGACGGTCGCGGACGGCTCGTCCGACTCGTTCCCAAGATTCCATGAGGGGCAGCTTCGCGGAAATGGTCAGCTATGGCTAGCTGCATCGACGGACCCGGGAGGTTTCATGGACCTAGTATGTCATAGAACCGCTCAGAAAGAAACAACTGCACGTAGCCTTGACTGGCCGCGCACCTCCGTGCTTAGGTGATCCCCGTGCACCTCAACCGCCACGCACTCCGAGCCATCCGGGAGCGTTCCGGCCTGTCCATCACCGCCCTGGCCGTCCGGGCCGGGGTGAGCCAACCGCACCTGTCCAACCTCGAGAGCGGCCGGCGCCAGGCGTCGCCGGCCGTCGTGCGCCGCCTGGCCCTGGCGCTGGCGGTGCCCGTCGTCGCCCTCCTCGGCGACCCCGACGACGACCCCGGCGGTCGCGGCCCCCGGACCACCACCGGCACCACCGACTGCACGCCGACCACGAGCAGCACGAGCAGCACGAACACCTCCGGCCTCGACACCGAGCCTGACGACTCGACCTCCGAGGCCACCTCGATCCTGGCGGATCCTCACCCCCTGGCGGGGCTTCCCCGAGCTGGTTCTGCCCACCCCCTGCACCGGTCCCCGGTGTCGGCGTCGCCCTCCGGCGGCGAACCACTTCCACAGGGAGCAACCATGTCTGATCCTCAGCTGACGCCGGTCCGTCCGGCGGCCGTCGTCTCGTCCATCGATCCCGTCGTGCGCCCCGGCCGCAGCCGTCGCGTCGCGGCTCGCGGCGGCGGGGCTCGCCTCGGCCGCCGCCGTCCTGGCCGGTGCGGTCCCGGCCCACGCCAACACCTACTACACGGGCAACTGCAACTCCCACGACGGCGAGGGGCGCTACCGCACCTTCCAGGCTCGGGGCATCGCGTCCATCGACGGCGCCACCGGCCGCTACATCTGGAACTGGTACGACTACAAGTACACCGTCGATCCGGAGCTGTCGTTCGGCGGTTCGAGCGACGAGGTCGTGAGCTTCCAGTCCGGCTACATCAGCGGGCTCAGCAACCCGTGGGGGTCGCCCGACAACCACGGCACCAGCGGTGACTGGATCCGAGAGGCCGACTGGAAGGGCATCTGGTCGCAGAACGGCGGCACCAAGATCAAGTTCCACGCCGCGTTCGACGTCCCGGGCACGCCCGACCCGCACTGCGACGCCTACCTCGGCACGGTCTGACCCGTGGCCGAGCCGTCCCGTCATGGGTTCGGCGCGCCCACGCGTCGGTCCCGGGGACGGCTCGGTCCGGTCGTGCCGCTGGTGCTCGGGGTCGTCGCCCTCGCGGTGATGACCCACGTCCAGCGGCTCGACCAGGCCGGGCCCTCCTCCTCGTCCCCCTCGTCTTCCGCTACGGCTGACGCCGCCGCGGAGGGCGATGCCTCCGGTCCCGTCGCGTTCGCGTTCGGGTCCACCACCTCGCAGGGCGCCATCGTGTTCCGGCTCGGCGACCCGGTGCACCTGTGGTCCGTCGGCGCCGATGGCCGGCCCCGGTGGCAGCGTGATCTCGCGATCGGCGAGGCGGTGGCGTGCGGGCCCTGCCCGGCCGCACTGGTCGAGCAGCCCGACGGTCGCGGCCTCTGGATGACGGCCGACGGGTCGGTCGCGCCGGCGCCCCCGCCGCTGGCCGCGGGGCTGGTGCCGGTCCGCTCGGTCGCCGGTGTGGTGCTGGCGGCCGTCCGCGCCGACGGGGCGGCCGAGCTCTTCGTCCCGGGCTCGGACGGTCTGCGATCGGTGGGGACGCTTCCCGACGCCCGGCTCGACCAGCCCTTGCTCGTCGCCACCCCTGCCGCTCGCGGCCGCGCCGTCACCCTGCTGCGGGCCTCGGCCGACCCGCTGCGCCAGGCCGAGTTCGAGGTCGTGCACCTGACCCCGCAGGGCGGTGCCACCGACACGGTCGCGCTCGACGAACCGGGCGCCCGCCCGTTCCCCTGCGCCGTCGCCGACGACGCCACCGTCGCCTACCTCCAGCAGCTGGCCGGGCCCACCAGCGACGGATCCACCCACCTGGTCGTCCGTCGCGGGCCTCCGCCGTCGAGGCCACGGTGCCCGGCGCGTTCGACACCTGCGGCGCCGGTCCCGACGGAGCCGTGCTGGCCACCGCGGTCACCGGAGCCGACGGCGACCCCGACCGCACCGTGGTCGACATCGTCTGGCTGGGCCCGTCGCTCGCGGTGCGGGCCACCGCCTCCGAGGTGGTGGTCGGGGCCGGAGCTTCGGTGGCGGTCGACGTCCCGACGGCCCGGGTGGCGGTGGCGGGGGGCGTCGGGCCGGTCGTCGTGCTCGACGGCTCCGGCCGGGTCGAGCGGGCGCCGGCCGCAGCGGTGGCCTTCGACGACGAGGGTGGGTTGTGGGCGGTCGATCGCGACGCCCGCGTGACCCACGAGGCCGGGTCGTGAGCGCGCCGGAGGTCGCGCCGGTCACCGCGCCGGCGCCGGTGCTCGAGGTGTCGGGCCTGGCCATCGCCGATCGTCGCCGCCGGATCGGGCCGTTCGACCTGACGGTGCGTGCCGGTGAGGTCGTCGGGCTGGTCGGGCCGAACGGCTCGGGCAAGACGTCGTGCCTGCGCCTCGCCCTCGGGCTCGACCCGGCGTCGAGCGGCGCCGTGCGGGTGCACGGCGCCGCCGTCTCGCCGTGGTGTCCACCTCGTGGAGTCGGCCTCGTGCTCGAGGCCGACGGCTGCTACCCGTGGCTGTCGGGGCGCGCCAACCTCGCGGTCTTCGCCGCGGTCGAGGGCCGGGAGAGCGGTGAGGTCGACGCCCTGCTGGTCGAGGCCGGCCTCGGGCCGGCGGCCGATCGGGTCGTGCGCTCCTACTCGCGGGGCATGCGCCAGCGGTTGGCCATCGCCCGGGCCCGGCTCGGCGATCCGCCGCTGCTCGTGCTCGACGAACCCACCGTCGCGCTCGACGAGTCGGCCACCGGCTGGCTGGCGGAGCTGCTGGTCGCGCACGTGGCCGCCGGTGGATCGGTGCTGGTGGCCAGCCACGACCCCGCCTTCCTCGACCAGCTCGGAGCTCGTCGGGTCGCCATCGACGCCGGGACCACCCGATGATCGCCTCGGCCCTCACCCGGGCTCAGCTCCGGCGGCCCACCGTGCGGGCCGTCGCCGTCGCGGCACTGGTCGCCGGCGGGTGGACGGCGTGGTCGCCGGGCACCGCGTTCGGGCTGTCCGGACTCTGGGGTGGCTGGCAGTTCGCCGGTCGCCACCTGCTCGACCTCGGCCTCGTGCTGCTGGCGCTCGTCGGTGCCCTGGCCGGGGCCGGTGTCCGAGAGCGGCACCTCGACGAGCTGCTCCACGCCTCGGGCGCTGGTCGATCGTCGACGCTGGGCGCCACCGTCGGGTCCGGCGCGGCCGTCGCGGTGGTCGTGGCCGGCGCGTTCGCGTCGGGCACCGCGGCCGGTGGGCTGCTGCGATCGGTCACCCGGGGTGGCTCGTCGTGGGTCGACCCGCGCCACGCGGTCGCGCTCGGCCCCGCGCTGCTGACCATCGGGCGCCTGGGTGGAGCGGCGGCGCTGGTCGGCGCGGTGGCGGCACTCGTCGGCTGGATCGCCCGCCGCGAGGATCTGGCCGCCGCGCTGGTGGCGGTGCTGGCGTTGCCCGCGCTGGAGCAGACCTCCGCCCTGCTCGGCCGCGTGCCGCCGATCATCGACGGCTGGATGTTCACGCCGCTCGGCGCGCTGCGCACCGTGGCCCTGGCCGACCGGGGGCTGTCCGCGCCGGGCTACGACCGTCCCACCGGGGTCGTGGTCGCTGCGGTGGTCCTGGCCGCCTGGCTCGTCCTGTTCGTGGTCCTGGCGCTCATGCCGAGCGCCGGCCGCGTGGGGTCCACGGTGATCGGCATCGGCTCCGCCTCCGATGCCGGTCGCCGGGCCCCGTCCCTTCACCACTCGTCGTCGGGCTGCGACCCGGCGCGATCCGCGTCCCTGACCTCATCCAGCTCGACCTCATCCAGCCCGACCTCATCCAGCTCGACCTCATCCCGATCGGGCGCGGGTCGGCGCGCCCTGGTGGCCGGCTCGCTGGCGGTGGCTGTCGCGGTCACCATCGGGGCCGGAGCCGCGCTCCCGGCCCGGACGGCCGCGTCGCTGCCGTGGCGGTGGCAGCGCACCTGGCGTGACGCCTCCCACCAGGGCTGGTCGTCGACCCAGACGGTCGACCGGGCCGTCCTGGCCGTGCGTCACGGCGACGACCTCACTCCGCTCGTCTCGGCACCCGGGGCGGTCACCGCGCCGGTGGTCGAGTCGCTCCGGCGGGCCAGTCGGGTCGATCGCCAACCGGAGTCCACCATGCGCGGGCCCGAGCAGGTGACCGTGCGGCTGCACTTCGACGATCCGGTGCGGTCGGGCCAGGCCGCGTTCTCCGACTACCTGGTGCGGTTCTCGCTCGAGGTCGACGACGGCGGCCGTTGGCACATCGCCGGGGTCGAGGGACCGGTGGCGTCGTCCACCGCGGATCGATCCGAAGGTGGGTCTCGATGATCGCCGCTCGCGAGCTCGCCCACGAAACGCCCCGGCATCGGCCGGGTGGCACGCGGCACCGGTCCGTCCGGTGCGATCCGCGGCCCGTTGGCGCGTCGGTGGCGTGATCGCCTGGATCGTGGGGGCGCTCGGTGCCCTCACCCCACCGGCGTTCCTGGGCGAGCCGGCCGCAGGGCTGGTCGCCGCCGCCGCCCTCGGCCTCGTCGCGGTGGCCTTCGTGGCGCCGGTGCTGATCACCCCGCTGGTGGCCACGGTCGTGTGCGATGACGATCAGCACCAGGTCTCGGCGGCCTGGCACGTCATCGGGGTCACCCCCACAGCGAGGATCGTCGGTCGGTCGCTGGCCGCCGCACGGGCCAGCCTCCGCCTGCTCGTCATCGGTGCGGTCGCCGGGCTGCTGGCCGGGCTCGGGGCGGCGCGGGCCGGTCCCGACCCGGTCGATCTGGCGTGGCGCGGCGGTCCTTCCTCCCTCGCCGTGGTGCTGGCCCTCGGTCTGCTGGTGCTGGCCTGGGTGCTGGGCGCGCTGGTGGGGGCGTGGGCGGTGACGGCCCTGCGCGCCCTGGTGCTGCTGGTCGTCAGCATGCTGATCACGGGTGCGGTCGCGTCGCTGCTCTACTTCGTCCCCGGCCTGCAGGTGGCGTTCTGGTGCACCCCGTGGTCCGCCGTCTGGCCGTTCGACCCGCAGGCGTTCGACTCGGCCCAGTTCGCCACCTCCGTCCCCGTCACCGCGCGGGTGATCTCGGGTGCGGCCTGGCTGGTCCTGCTCGCCGCGTCGACCGTGCGCCGCCGACGCCGCCTGCCCTACCCCGCGGCGGGCGAGGCCCGCCGCTCCCACCGCTGACCCCGGCGGTGTCGACACCCACTACCCGTCCCTCGTGTCCCTCGTCGTCCCGATCCCCCCGCTCAGGAGCCCCCCATGACCTCGTCCGATCCGTCCGCGTCCCCCGCGTCCCCGGCCCAACCCGCTCCACCGTCGGACCACCCGCCGTTGCAGCGCACGGTCGGGCGGTGGATCACGCTGCGCCCGATCCGCCACGCGGACTACGACGCCATCCGCCTGGCCGAGCTGTCCGACCAGCTCGGCGTGCGCTGGCGCCACCGGGGCACCACCCCGAGTCCCGAGGCCTTCGCCCAGGCGCTGTGGGCCGGCGTGCTCGTGCAGTACCTGGTCGTCGACAACGACGACCACGCCCTGGTCGGCCTGGTCACCGCCTACAACGCCGACCTCCAGTCGGGCACCTGCCACGTCGGCTTCGCCCGCTTCGACCGCACCGATCGCTCGCCGGGCCTCATCGAGGGCGTGCTGCTGGTGGCCGATCACCTGTTCACGCACTGGACCTTCCGCAAGCTCTACGGCGAGACGCTCGAGTTCAACCTGGCCGACCTCGGAGGCGTGCTCAGCCCCCTGCTGACCGAGGAGGGGCGGCTGCGCCAGCACGCGTACGCCGGCGGCCGCTACTGGGACCTCGTCCACCTGGCGCTGTACCGCGAGGTGTGGGAGGCCCACCGGGCCCGGCTGCTGCCCGACGGTCCGGACCGCACGGGCTCGCGGCCGCTCTCGGTGCTCGTGCCGGGAGCCTGGGCGTGAGGCCGTCGTCGGCGCCGCCCGAGCTCGACGAGCTGCTGGTGTTGGTGGCCGACGCGCTGGGCCGCGATCGCACCGAGCTCGGCCCCGAGGTGAAGGTGGCCGCGGCGTGCCGCGACTCGCTCGACCTCTACTGCCTCTACCTCACCCTCGACGAGTGGGTGCCCGGGTTCGTCCTGCCCCGCCAGCTCGACCTCGACGTGGCCACGCTGGCCGACGTGCACCACTACCTGGTGCTGCGGGCCGAGCAGCGCCGCTCGACCGAGCGGTCTCCCTGATCCGCGTGTGCTGTCGAGATGATCAGCGGGTCTTGTCGAGGAACCGCTCGGTCTCGACCACCACGCGGGTCACCCGACCGACCGCCACCAGGCCGCGCTCGTCGTTGACCGACACGGTGAAGGTGATGCGGCGACCGTTGACCTTCTCGACCGAGGCCTCGGCCCGCACGGTGTGGCCGGTCGCGGTGGGGGCCAGGTGGTCGATCTGCACCTTGGTGCCGACCGTGGTCTCGCCCACGCCGAGCTCGGCCTCGACCGCCAGGAACGAGGCCTCCTCGCACAGCGCGATCACCCTCGGGGTGGCCAGCACGGGCACCGCGCCCGACCGCATGGCGAGGGCGGTGTCCTCATCGACGACGACGTGTTCGACGGTTGCGCTCAGGCCGGGGGTCACGGGCACCGGGGTACGATAAGCACCTCGCCCCCTCTCCGGCCAATGCGCCCGCGGCCCTGCCGCGACGCGTCGGTCCGGCGGTCAGGGTCGCTGTCGCCAGATCCACCAGAGTGCCCGGCCCGAGCGCCAGGCCAGAGAGCCCGACGAGAGAGAAGGACCCACGCGTGATCGAAGAGGCCGTGATCAGCCGAACCCTGGGCGCCGCGTTGCGCACCGGCGGCGACTTCGCCGAGGTCTTCGTCGAGGACAAGCGCTCGTCGTCCGCGCTGCTCGACGACGGCAAGGTCGAGGAGCTCACGTCGGGCCGCGACCGCGGGGCCGGCATCCGGGTCGTGGTCGGCGACACCACCGGCTTCGCCCACACCGCCGATCTCACCGAGGCCGGCCTCGCCGCCGCGGCCGAGGCCGCGGCCGCCGCTGCCCGCGGGGGCGGCGGCGGCACCCGCACGGTCGACCTCACCCGCCAGACCGCGCCCTCGCCCAACGTCATCGAGATCTACCCCGGCGACGTGCCCAAGGCCCGCAAGGTCGAGCTGCTCACCCGGGCCGACGAGGTCGCCCGCCAGCAGGGCGGCGCCATCAGCCAGGTGTCGGCCAGCTACGGCGACAGCCGCCGCCGCATCCTGGTGGCCAACAGCGACGGCCTGCTGGCGTCGGACGACCAGGTGAAGACGTTCTTCGCGGTGTCGTGCGTGGCCACCGGCGACACCGGCATGCAGACCGGGCGCGAGAGCGTCGGCCACACCGTCGGCTTCGAGCTGTTCGACCTCTACGACGTCGACGAGCTGGCCGCGCCGCGCCGCGCACCGGGCGCTCACCAAGCTGTCGGCCCGTCCCGCGCCCAGCGGCCAGATGCCGGTGGTCATCGGCTCCGGCGGCGGCGGGGTGCTGTTCCACGAGGCCTGCGGCCACGGCCTCGAGGCCGACCTGGTGGGCAAGGGCGCGTCGGTGTTCAAGGGTCGGGTCGGCGAGCTGGTGGCCAGCCCCATCGTCACCATCGTCGACGACGGCACCATGGCCCGCGGAGTGGGGCGCGTTCGCCATCGACGACGAGGGCCACCCGGCCCAGCGCAACGTGCTCATCGAGGACGGCATCCTCACCGACTACATGTGGGACCTCCTGCGGGCCCGCAAGGAGGGTCGCCAGAGCTCGGGCAACGGTCGGCGCCAGAGCTACCAGCACCTGCCGATGGTCCGCATGACCAACACCTACCTGCTCGGCGGCCCCGACGATCCCGACGAGATCGTGGCCTCGACCGACAAGGGCGTCTTCGTGAAGCACCTCGGCGGCGGCCAGGTCAACACCGCCACCGGCGACTTCGTGTTCGGCATGACCGAGGCCTACCTCATCGAGAACGGCGAGATCACCGAGCCGCTGCGCGAGGGCAACCTCATCGGCAACGGGCCCGAGGTGCTCACCCGCATCGACGCGCTGGCCAACGACTTCGCCATGGGCCCTCCCGGCACCTGCGGCAAGGACGGCCAGGGCGTGCCGGTCGGCGACGGCGTCCCGACGCTGCGGGTGTCGAGCCTCACCGTCGGCGGCACCGCCGCATGAGCGACGAGCTCCTCGCCATCGGCGACCGGGTCGTCGCCATGGCCGGCCCCGGCGAGCAGGTCGAGGCCGTCGTGTCGCGCGGTCGTGACACCGAGATCAAGGCCTACGACGGCGAGATCGAGTCGCTGTCGTCGGCCCAGTCCCAGGGCGTCGGCATCCGGGTGATCGCCGACGGTCGCCAGGGCTTCGCCTACGCCGCCACCTTCGACGACGACGTGCTGGCCGAGACCCTGGCCGAAGCCCGCGACAACGCCGGGTTCGCCACCCCCGACCCGTACCTCGGCCTGGCCGAGCCCGACGGCGTGGCCGTGGCCGAGCTCGACCTGTTCAGCGAGGCGCTCGAGGCGTTCCCGACCGACGCCAAGGTCGAGCTGGCCGTCGAGCTCGAGCGGGCGGTCCTCGCCGCCGACCCGCGCATCTCCGGCATCGAGTCGGCCGAGTACGTCGACGTGATGGCCGAGGGCGCCATCGTCAGCACCACCGGCATCCGCACCGCGGGGCGGGAGACCGCCTGCTACGTCATGACCTACGCCATGGCCGCGGAGGGCGACGACATGCAGACCGGCTTCGGCTTCTCGGTCGGTCGCGAGCCGGGCGAGCTCGACGTGGCCCGCGCCGCCGCGCAGGCCAGCGACCGGGCCACCCGCATGCTCGGCGCCGTCAAGCCGCCGAGCGAGCGGCTGCCGGTGGTGCTCGACCCGTGGGTCACGGCCCAGTTCCTCGGCATCCTCGCCTACACGCTCGACGGCGAGGCCGTGCTCAAGGGCCGCTCGCTGTTCGCCGAGCGCCTGGGCGACGAGGTCGCCTCGCCGCTGATCACGCTGGTCGACGACCCCACCGACCCGAACGCGTTCACCGCCACCGAGACCGACGGCGAGGGCCTGGCCACCCGCCGCAACGTGCTCATCGAGGGCGGCGTGCTGAAGCTGTTCGTGCAGAACGCCTACACCGCCCGACGATCCGGCACCGTCTCCACCGGCTCGGCCGTGCGGGGCGGCTTCAAGAGCACCCCGGGCGTGGGGTGCATGGCCACCTCGCTGCTGCCGGGCACGGCCACCCAGGCCGAGCTCGTGGCGCTCGTCGGCGACGGGCTCCTGGTGCAGGACGTCGCCGGGCTGCACTCCGGGGTCAACCCGGTCAGCGGCGACTTCTCCACCGGCGCCGAGGGCCTGCGCATCCGGGGCGGCGAGCTGGCCGAGCCGGTGCGCGAGTTCACCATCGCCTCGACGCTGCAGAGGATGCTCAAGGGCGTCACCGCGGTCGGCAACGACCTCGAGTGGCTGCCGATGAGCGCCTCGGGCGTCAGCCTGGTGATCGACGAGGTCACCATCTCCGGTGTCTGACGCTCCCCGATCCGACCCGCTCCCCGCACGACCTGCTGGCGCTGGCCCAGCGGGTGGCCGCGCAGGCCGCGCCGGGCGAGCAGATCGAGGCCTACGTGGCCCGGGGGGTCACCACCCAGGTGAAGGCCTACGGCGGCGAGGTCGAGTCGCTGACCTCGGCCGAGTCGTTCGGCGTCGGCATCCGGGTCATCGCCGACCACCGCCAGGGCTTCGCCCACGCCGGCACGTTCGACGAGTCGGTCATCCTCGAGACGCTGGCCGAGGCCCGTGACAACGCCACCTTCGGCGAGCAGGACGAGTGGTTCGGCCTGGCCGAGCCCGACGGCGTCGAGCCTGTCGACCAGGACCTGTGGCGCGACGGCGCTGGCGTCGTTCGCGCCGCAGGCCAAGGTCGACCTGGCCCTGGCCCTCGAGCAGGCGGTGCTCGGCCGCGACCCGCGGGTCAAGGGCGTGCGCACCGCCACCTACGCCGACTCGTCGGGCGAGGGCGCGGTGGCCTCGAGCGCCGGGGTCGAGGCGTACGGCCGAGGGACGTCGTGCTGGTTGTCGGTCAGCGCGCTGGCCGAGGACGGCGACGAGACGAAGATCGGTGGCGGCATCGACGTGGGTCGCGAGCCGAGCGAGCTCGACGTCGAGCGTGGCGGCGGCCGACGCCGTCGACAAGGCGGTCCGGCTGTTCGGGGCCCGGCCGGTGCCGTCGCAGCGGCTGGCCATCGTGCTCGAGCCGCGGATGGCGGCGGCCATCGTGGGGCTGGCCGGCGGCACGCTCACCGGCGAGCGGGTGCTGAAGGGCCGCTCGCCGTTCGCCGACCGGCTGGGCGAGACGATCGCCTCGCCGCTGCTGACCCTGCTCGACGACCCGACGAACCCGGCCTCGCTGGCGGCCGAGAGCCACGACGGCGAGGGTCTGGCCTGTCGACCCAACCAGCTCATCGTCGACGGCGAGCTGCGCCAGTTCCTCCACAACAGCTACACGGCGCGCCGGGCCGGCGTGTCGTCGACCGGTTCGGCCGTTCGGGGCTACCGCTCGACGCCGGGCGTCGGCTGCCAGGCGCTGTCGATCGCCCCCGGCTCGGGTACCCACGACGAGCTCGTGGCCGGCGTCGAGCTCGGCCTGCTGGTCGACTCGATGAGCGGCTTCCACTCGGGCGTCAACGCGGTCAGCGGTGACTTCTCCGTCGGCGCCGAGGGCCTGATGATCCGCAACGGGCAGCTGGCCGAGCCGGTGCGCGAGGTCACCATCGCCTCGACCCTCCAACGGCTGCTGCTCGGCATCGAGGCGGTGGGCGTCGACCTCGAGTGGCTCCCCAGCGGCACCGGCTCGGTCACCCTCGTCATCGGCGACGTCTCCCTCAGCGGCACCTGACACCGACGCCGGCCAACCTGTCATCCGACCGGTCCGTTTTCGTACGTCTGGGCTGACAGGTTGCGGGCGAAGGTCAGTCGTCGGGGCCGGTGAGGGCCAGCACCGGCGTGCCGGAGGCGAGGGCCCGGGCCACCGACGGCGCGTCGCGGCGATCGACGGCGAGGGTCACGGCCGCGTCGTCGACGGCGATCACCACGGCCGCGGTGGCCACCACCGCGGACGATCCCGATGAGTCGCCGCCGTAGGACGAGTCATCGGTGGCGACGAGGACGTCGACCCGGTCACCGACCTCCACGTGGAGACCGGTCCCGCCGGTCGGCACGGCGATCGCCCGGCGTCCGGCCGGCACGAGGGCGGCCAGCCCGCCGACGCCGTCGGGCGCGAGCCGCAGCGCGCTCACCACCTCGCCGGCGCCGATCGCCGCGGTCACGGTGCGGCCCTCGATCGCACCATCGGCCGCGTCCTCGGGCACTGCGTCGACGGGGAGCGTCCGTGCGACGAGGTCGTCGGCGGCCAGCACCCGGCCGACCGCCAGGTCGCGCCGGGCCACCGTCACCGAGCGGGTCGTCCCGAGCCCGGCCATGGTCCGAGCCGCCTCGTCGACCCGCACGGTCACGAGCCCGGCCGCGACCGCGGCCAGGCCGAGCGCCAGCAGCCAGCGCCGGACCCTCCGGCGCGACCGCCGCCACCAGGGGACGGTGGCGCCGAGCAGCAGCCGTCCGGGCGCGGGTCGGCCTCGCAGGGATCGGGAGAGCAGCATGACGTGGTCCTCCGGCGCGGCGGGTGGTCAGCAGGCGACAGGAGGAAGGCCGCTCACCCTACGCGCCGCGCCCCCGGGTGTCACCACCCCGATCGATGCCCCCGGACAGCGGACCACCACCGAACCGGTAGCCCGAACCTGATCCCCGGGTCCGGATCCGACTACAGGTTCGGGTGGGCCAGCGGCGGCGGAGGGACCTGGCCGTTGGGGCCGTCGGCGCAGCTGCACGCCCGTTCGGCGGGGACGGCGGCGATGGCCCGGTGCAGCAGGCCGCGGACCTTGCCGACGTTGGCTTCGAAGAAGCCGAAGACCTCGTCCTGGGTGACCGGCTCGATGCCGTCGATGCCCTCGACGCCGACGTCGTAGTCGGTGATGAGGGCGACCGAGACGTAGCAGATGCCCAGCTCACGGGCGAGGTAGGCCTCCGGGTACTGGGTCATGTTGATGACCTCCCACCCGGCCGACCGGTACCAGTTCGACTCGGCCCGGGTCGAGAACCGCGGCCCCTGGATCACGACGACCGTGCCCGTCTCGTGGACCGTGATGCCCTCGGCTCGGCCGGCGGCGATGGCCACGGCCCGCAGCTCGGCGCAGTAGGGGTCGGCGAACGACACGTGGTTGGCGCCCGGTCCGTCGAAGTACGTCTGCTCGCGCCCGTAGGTGCGGTCGACGAGCTGGTCGCACACGACGAACTCGCCCGGCTTGCACGTCGGGCTGCAGCGATCCCGACGCGCACGGGCGCCAGCAGCCGGGTGACCCCGAGCTCGTGCATGGCCCAGACGTTGGCCCGGTAGTTGATGCGGTGCGGCGGGAACGCGTGGTCGGCGCCGTGCCTCGGCAGGAACGCCACCCGGCGGTCGCCGAGCGTGCCGAGGTGCAGCGGACCCGACGGCGAGCCGTAGGGCGTGTCGACGACGACCTCGGTGATGTCGTCGAGCAGGGCGTACAGGCCCGAGCCGCCGAACACCCCGATGTCGGCGGTCTCGGCAGCCACGATCAGGCGGGGGTGGCCGTCTTCGAGCCGGATGAGCTCGTGGAGCTCGACGAGCTCTTGTCGGAGCTGCCCGAGGACCCGTTGGACGACGGCTTGGCGTCGCCGGAGCTGCCGTTGCCCGACGTCGACGTGGAGCTGGAGCTCGACGAGCTGCTGTCGCTCGAGCTGCTCGACGACTTCGAGTCGGAGCTGTCCGTCGACGTGGCGGTGGAGGCTCGACGAGCCGCGGCTGTCGGTCTTGTAGAAGCCGGATCCCCGGAACGCGATGCCCGGCGCCGCGAACTTCTTGCGCAGCGGCGCCGCCGCAGCTCGGGCAGGTGTCGAGGGCGTCGTCGGTGAACGACTGGACCACTTCGAGCTCGTCGCCGCAGTCTTTGCAGCGGTACTCGTAGGTGGGCATGGCAGCGGCCTCCGTGGGGTGGGCGCGGACAGATCGAACAGCAGGTGCAGGGGCGGATCGCCGGTGACGGCCTTAGCACTCGGCAATCGAGAGTGCCAGCATATCGGCACCGTCCTCGTCGGCGCCCACCCTGGTGACCACCTCGACGACGGCCGCGGTCGATCCGGCCGACATCGAGAGCGGTCAGATCGCTCGCTCTGCGCGCGAAACCTGATCGAAGTTTCAGCCCACTGCCAGCAAGGCCGTCGTACAGTGCTCGCATGAAACCGTCTGTGACCAAGGCCGTCATCCCCGCGGCCGGACTCGGCACCCGCTTCCTGCCGGCCACCAAGGCCCAGCCCAAGGAGATGCTGCCGGTCGTCGACAAGCCGGCCATCCAGTACGTGGTCGAAGAGGCCGTCCAGGCCGGCATCGACGACATCCTCATCATCACCGGCCGCAGCAAGCGCTCGCTCGAAGACCACTTCGATCGCAACTTCGAGCTCGAGTACTACCTCGACGAGCGCGGCAAGACCGAGGAGCTGCGCGAGATCCGGGCGTTGGCCGAGATGGCCGACATCCACTTCGTGCGCCAGGGCGAGCCGCTCGGCCTCGGCCACGCGGTGTCGGTGGCCCGCAAGCACGTCGGCGACAACCCGTTCGTCGTGCTGCTGCGGCGACGACATCATGGATCGCCGCTCGACCGTGCTCCCCGGCATGATCAGCACCTACGAGCAGTACGGCCGGTCGGTCGTCGCCCTGCGCGAGTTCCCGATCGAGGAGATGTCCTCCTACGGCTGCGTGAAGCCCGAGCCGATGACCGATCAGCTGGTCCGCGTGCTCGACATCGTGGAGAAGCCGTCGGCCAGCGAGGCGCCGTCGAACCTCGCCGTCATGGGTCGCTACATCTTCACCCCCGAGATCTTCGACGCCCTCGAAGGGGTGCACGCCGGGGTCGGCGGCGAGATCCAGCTGACCGACGCCATCGCGCATCCTGCTCGGCAACCAGACCGTGTACGGCTACGTCTTCGCCGACGGCCGCTACGACATCGGCAAGAAGCTCGACTACCTGCGGGCCACCGTCGAGCTGGCCCTCGATCGTGAGGACCTCGGGCCCGAGTTCCAGGAGTTCCTCGTCGACCTGATGCGGGGCCGGGGCCTGGTGTGATCAGCCTGGACGAGGCTCGAACCTTCGTCCTCGAGGCCTGCGGGCCGCTCCCCACCCTCCGCGTCGCGCTGCCCGATGCCCTCGGGTGCGTGGCCGTCGACGGCCTCGTCGCCACCGAAGCGGTGCCGCCGTTCGCCAACACCGCCGTCGACGGCTTCGCCGTGCGGGCCGCGGACACGGTCGGGGCCAGCGCCGCCGCGCCGGTGCGGCTCGACGTGATCGGCACCATCCGGGCCGGCATGGCCCCGACCTTCGAGCCCGGTCCGGGCCAGGCGGTGCGGATCATGACCGGCGCGCCGATGCCGGCCGGCGCCGACGCCGTCGTGATGGTCGAGGACAGCGCGCCGATCGACGACGGCGCGCCGATCGAGGAACAGGCCGGTTCGGCGACCGAGGGTGCGGTCGCGCTGTCGGTCGAGGTGGCGCCCGGCGCGCACGTGCGCCCGGCCGGCGACGACCTGCGACCGGGCGACGAGGTGTTCCCGCCGGACGACCTGATCACCGCGGGGCACCTCGGCGTGCTGGCCACCTTCGGCGTCACCCACCTCGACGTCGTGCCTCGGGCCCGGGTCGGCGTGTTCTCCACCGGCGACGAGCTGGTCGAGGGGCCGCAGCCGCTTGCGTCCAGGGCAGATCCGCGACTCCAACCGGCGCACGCTGCTGGCTCTCGTCGAGCAGGCCGGCTGCATCGGTGTCGACCTCGGCCGCATCGCGGACGACGAGGACGCCATCACCGCCGCCATCGAGCAGGGCGCGGCCACGTGCGACGCGCTGGTGTCGAGCGGCGGGGTCAGCATGGGCGACTTCGACTTCGTCAAGGTCGTGCTCGACCGCATCGGCGACATGCGGTGGATGCAGGTGGCCATCAAGCCGGCCAAGCCGCTGGCGTTCGGCACGGTGCCCGGCCCGACGAGGGCCGACGGCGGACCGGCCCGGCGCATCCCGGTGTTCGGTCTGCCCGGCAACCCGGTCTCCTCCGTGGTGTCGTTCGAGCTGTTCGCCCGACCCGGCCTCCGGTCGATGATGGGCCGCTCGGCCGCCGACCTCGACCGGCCACGGGTCCGGGCCGTGGTCGACGAGCCGCTGCGCCGACACCGCGACGGCAAGGTCCACTTCGCCCGGGTGGTCTGCCGCACCGGTGAGGACGGGCGCTTCCACGTGCGGTCGGCCGGCGGTCAGGGCTCGCACCACCTGAGCGCGCTGGTGGGAGCCAACGCGCTGGCCGTGCTGCCCGATGGCGATGCCCTCGAGCCCGGAGCCGAGCTCGACGTCCTGCTGACCGATCTCGGTGCCTGACCCGTCCGACCCCCCGCCCGCCGCGAACGGTCCGCCGGAGGCGAACGATCCGCCAGAAGCGAACGATCCCGCCGCGGGCACGATGGTCTTCCGGCTCACCGCGTCGCAGGGTCGGCGCCGGCGACTCGGGTTCATGGGTGGCGCAGCGATCCTGTGGACGCTCGGGCTCGTGCGCTTCGTGGTGAGCGGTCGGCTGTCGAGCGATCGCTGGGTGCTGCCGCTCGTGCTGCTCGCCGCGGTGCTCGCGCTCGGCGCCGCGCTGCTGGCGGCCATGGCGCCCGTGGTGGTCGCCACCGAGACGAGGCTGGCCGCCCGCAACGGACCGCGGCGCGCCACGATCGCCCGGGACGAGATCACCGCCATCGACGTCCGCGAACGGGGGACCGCCCGACGGGTCGTCGTGCACCACGGCGGCCGCCACACGGTGCTGCCGGTGCCGCTGACGGGCGGCTCGTTGCTCGGACCGGGGCCCGATCCGGCGCTCGACCACAAGGTCGAGCTGCTGCGCGGGTGGTGGCGGCAAGGGTCGCAGCCGTAGCCTGTCGCAGATGGGGGACAGGCCGAACCACGACTCGCCGGGGCAGCTGCCTGCGGTCGGTCGCGTCGGTGGACCGGCGTCGGGCCCGGTCCCCCTGGTCGACTCGTTCGGCCGGGTGCACCGCGACCTGCGGATCTCCATCACCGACCGCTGCAACTTCCGCTGCACGTACTGCATGCCCGAGGAGGGCATGCCGTGGCTGCCCCGCACCGACCTCCTCTCCTACGAGGAGCTGACCCGGGTGGCCGCGCTGCTCGTCGAGCGCACGACTTCGACGGCATCCGCATCACCGGGGGTGAGCCGACCGTGCGGGCCCACCTGCCCGTGCTGATCGAGAAGCTGAGCGCGCTGCGCACCTCGGACGGCCGGCCGGTCGACGTGGCCATGACCACCAACGGAGCCACGCTGCGGCTCATCGCCGACGACCTGGCCTCGGCCGGCCTGCGGCGGATCAACATCTCGTGCGACTCGTTGCAGCCCGAGCGCTTCCTCGCGCTCACCAAGCGGGACTGCCTGGCCGAGGTGCTCGACGGCATCGACGCCGCGGTCGACGCCGGGCTGCAGCCGGTCAAGATCAACGTGGTCGTGATGCGGGGCGTCAACGACGACGAGATCGTCGACTTCGCGGCCTACGGCCGGGCGCGTGGGCGTGACCATCCGCTTCATCGAGTTCATGCCGCTGGATGCGCAGGGCGACTGGACCAACAGCCAGGTCGTCACCCACGACGAGATCGTGGCGGCCATCGCCTCCGCCTATCCGATCGAACCGGTCGCGGCCCGTGGCTCGGACCCGGCCGAGCGGTTCCGCTACCTCGACGGGCAGGGCGAGGTCGGGGTGATCGCCAGCGTGACCCACTCGTTCTGCAGCTCGTGCGACCGCATCCGCCTGACGGCTGAGGGCCAGCTGCGCAACTGCCTGTTCGCGCTCGACGAGTACGACCTGCGGGGGCCGATGCGGTCCGGCGCCACGGATGGCGAGCTGGCGGCCATCGTCGAGCGGGCGGTCGAGGCCAAGTGGGCCGGCCACTCGATCAACCAGGTGCACTTCATCAAGCCCAAGCGGGGCATGAGCCAGATCGGCGGCTGACCCGACCGCCGGCGGGCGCGGCCCCATCGGTCCCGGGCGGATCTAGCGTCCGCACCCGTGATCGGACGGGAGGGACATCGACGGGCCGCAGCTCGCAGCGGGAGGTGGGCCGTCGCGCTGCTGGTCGTCGCCGTGCTCGGGGCCGGTCTGGCCGCGTGCTCCGGCACCGAGGTCTCCCGCGCCTCGACCGCGACGTCGTCCGACCCCTCGTCGGGCACCGCACCCGACCCGACGGCGGCGCCCTCGACCCAGGCGCCGACGACCACGCTCGGCCCGGCGCCGCCGCTGCCGCCGATCGCGGCCCCGGTCCCGGGCCCACCCCAGGTGATCTCCCACGGCCCCGCGGGATCCCAGACGGTCGCCCTGACGTTCGACGACGGCCTCTGCAGCCAGTGCATCGGCAACATGGTCGCCGACCTCGAGCGCACCGGGACCCACGCGACGTTCTGCCCCAACGGCGCCTACGGCAAGGAGTTCGCCCCCTACGTGGATCGCATCCGTGACCTCGTGGCCCGGGGCCGGCTCACGATCTGCAACCACACGTGGGACCACAAGAAGATCATCACGCTGTCGAACGCGCAGCTGACCGACGAGATCCAGCGCAACGAGCAGTGGATCGAGGACACGTTCGGCGTGACCGGCCGGCCGTACTTCCGTCCGCCCTACGGCAGCCACAACGCCCGGACCGACCAGCTGGCCGCGAGCCTCGGCTACACCAAGATCATCGTGTGGTCCTCGACCCTGTCGGACTCGACGCTCCAGACGCCGGCCACGCTCATCGACCAGCTCCAGACCCGGCTCATCCCGGGCGGCATCGTGCTCGGCCACCTCAACTACCTGCCGACGGGCGAGACCTTCGACCAGCTGCTGGCCGTCCTCGACCAGCGCGGCCTGCGACCGGTGACCCTCGCCGAGATGCTGGGCTCCGCCCCTGCGTGATCGCGGCGTCCGTCGACGGGTCGCGCCGGACCGGGGACGACGGGCCTCTGGCCGGCGTGGGGGCGACGGGCCTGGGGACGATCGGGTGGTGGCACCTACACTTGCCGACCATGTCCGATCGTGGCCTCACCCCTGGTCTCACCCACCTCGACCCGCTGGGGCGCGCCCGCATGGTCGACGTCACCCCCAAGGACCCGACCCACCGGCGGGCCATCGCCCGCGGCAAGGTCCACATGCAGCCCGAGACCACGTCGCTGGTCGCCCGGGGGGCCATCTCCAAGGGCGACGTGCTGGCGGTGGCCCGGGTCGCCGGCATCCAGGCGGCCAAGCGGGCCCCCGACCTGATCCCGCTGTGCCACCCGCTCCTGGTCGGGTCGGTGTTCGTGAACTTCCGGATCGAGGACAACTACATCGAGGTCGAGGCCCAGGTCGAGACCGTCGACCGCACCGGCGTCGAGATGGAGGCGCTCACCGCCTGCTCGGTCGCCGCGCTCACGATCTACGACATGTGCAAGTCCGCCGATCGGTCCATGGTCATCGGCGACCTCACCCTGTGGGAGAAGACGGGTGGGCGCTCGGGCAGCTACCGACGCCCCCAGGACGAGCCCGACGACTCGCTCCTGAGCTGACCCGACCACGTCGCCACCGAGGGCGCGGCCGGAAGCCGACATGAAGCCCAGCTGAAGGCGGCGTGAAGCCCCGGCGTCGTGGCGGTGACGGCAGAAAGCGGGATTTTCTGTGCGCCCGTTGATCGGAGAACACGCTGGTCAGTGGGCCGTTGGGCCCAGATCCGGTGTCCGCACTGGGCTCCCGGGCCGCGCCAGGGTGGCGGACCGTCGCCGTTTCGTAGTAGAACCGTAACATCATCCACTCGACCGACATCCGCTGTGCAGGCCCCGGAGTGCTCCGTCCCGGCCGAACAGCATCCACCTGCGCCCCGGCACAGGTGACTACGGTCACGAGCAACAAAGGCAGGCGCGGAGCGTGACGTTCGTGGTGCTCTTCATCCTCGCGGTGGTCTGGGCGGTGTACATCGTCTCTTGGGCGCGCAGTCGCACCGAGCACCGCAGCGTGAACTCGATCTCCAGCTTCAGCAAGCACCTCTCGGTGCTCGAGCGCACCACCCCGGGCCGCCCGTCGGCGCCCACCCGCATCGCCGGCTCACCCGCGCCCGTGCGTGCCACGGCCTCGCTGGCCCGCCCCGCCTTCGCCCCGACGTCCTACAGCCCGACCGGCGCACCCCGCCAGGCCGCCGCGCTGACCCGTCGCCAGGCCAAGGAACGGCGCAAGAACGTCCTGTTCGCGCTGGCCGGCATCGCCCTCATCACGCTGGCCGCCGCCGTCATGATGGGCGGCGTCATGGTGTACCTGCACCTGTTCGCCGACCTGCTCCTCGGTGGCTACATCGTGCTGCTGGTGCAGACGCAGCGCCTGGCGATGGAGCGGCACCACAAGGTGCGCTACCTGCAGCAGCCCGCCTACGTCGACTACGACCAGCCGGCGCCGCTGTACCTGCAGCACTCGGCCAACTAGCCGGTAGCGCACCGCTGACAACGCGGCGAACTCCTGGGTCTCCCAGTAGCGGCCGTTGGCGTCACGGGTGATCCCGATGCCGACGTTGTTGAACGAGCTGTCGAGGATGTTCGCCTTGTGGCCGGCCGACTTCATGAAGGCGGACTGGATCCCGTCGACCGACGAGGCGTAGGCGATGTTCTCGCCGAGCTTGCGCCAACCGGCGGGGGCGCCGGCGGACAGCGACGAGCGGTGGACGAGCTGCTGGGTGGCGGCCATGTGCTGGGACCACGCCTGGGCGGTGACGATCAGCGACACGTTGGTCGACAGCGCAGCCTTGCCGGCGCTGCGGCGGGCGTTGTTCACCAGGTCGACGGCGTGGTTCTCGTCGGTCGTGGTGCAGGCGCCGAGCAGCAGGGCGGCGGCCAGGGCCACCCCGGCCAGCTGGATCTTCCGCCGGCGGCTGGGGCGTCCACCGAACCGGCGAGCCGGGGTCCGATGCCCGGTGACGATGCCCGTGAGGACGGTCGGGGCGGTCTCGTCGAGGGTGGCGGTGGAGCTGGCGGGGCGCGAGGGCATGGTCGGGTTTTCGGCCTGCGGAGTGGGGGGTCTTTAGCGGCACCGGGGGGTCCGTCCGGACTTTCTGGGGCCGCCGCGGGCTCGGCTAGGGTGAGCGGACCCTCTGGGGGTGTAGCTCAGTTGGCTAGAGCGCCTCGGTCGCATCGAGGAGGCCGTGGGTTCGAATCCCATCACCTCCACCCAGACCCGATCTGGTGATGATCTGACGGTCCATCGACCCGCAGATCATCACCACTTCGGGAGGTCGGGTCAGGCGCGGATCGAGCAGCGCACCGGCAGCGAGCTGAGGCCCCGGATGAACGTGCGGGTGCTCCACACGGGCTCGCCGGCCAGCTCGATCCCGTCGAGCCGGTCGAAGGATCGCCCGCAGGAACAGGTCGGCCTGGAGCCGAGCGAGGTGCGCGCCCAGGCAGGCGTGCACGCCGCTGCCGAACTGCAGGTGCTGGTCGGCGTCGGGCCGGTCGACCACGACCTGCTCCGAGGTCGGGCCCCAGCGGCGGGGATCGCGGTTGGCCGAGGCCAGCCCCGGGTAGAGCACGGAGCCGGCGGGCACCTCGATGCCCCCGACCGTGGTCGGCTGGGTGGTGATGCGCCGCACGAACTGGTTCGGGCCGTCGAAGCGGAGCAGCTCGGACACCGCGTTGCGGATCAGGTCGGGCTCGGCCTGCAGCCGGGCGAGCTGGTCGGGCTGGCGCAGCAGGGCCAGGATGCCGTTGCCGACCAGGCCTGCGGTCGGCTCGTGGCCGGCCATGTACAGCGTGATCAGCTGCGACATGAGCTCGTCGATCGAGAGCATGTCGCCCTCGGACTCGGCGTGCACGAGGTAGGAGAGCAGGTCGCCCTGCGGATCCTGGCGCTTCAGCTCGGCCTGCTCGGCCAGGTAGAGGTACATGCCGCCCAGCGCGTCGAAGAGCTCCCCGTGCTCCTGGTCGCTCATGGGGTCGCGGCTGCGGGCCACCCAGCTGGTCCAGATGCGGAACTGCGGGTTGGCCTCCTCGGGCACGCCCAGCCACTCGGAGAAGATCTCGACCGGCAGCGGATAGGCCAGGTCGGCGATGAGGTCGATGGTGGTGGGGCCGGCGCCGTGCTCGAGCCGCAGCCGGTCGAGCGCCTGGTCGACCCGCTGCTCGATCAGCGAGGCCAGCCGGTTCACCTCCCGCACGCGGAACGGCTCGGCCATGAGCTTGCGGACCCGGGCGTGGTCGGGGTCGTCGAGGTGGACGATCGTCTGCGTGGCCTGGCCGTGCTCGAGCAGCCCGTCGATCTCGTGCTCGACGAGCGGGTTCGGCGTCGCCTTGTGGATGTCGCTCGACATCGAGGGGTCGCGCAGGATGGCGGCGACGTCGTCGAAGCGGGTGACGACCCAGCCGGAGAGGAGCTCGGACCAGTGGACCGGGTCCTCGTCGCGCAGCGCGGCGTAGGCCGCGTAGGGCGACGCGACGTAGTCGGGGTCGAGCGGATCGAACGGTGCAGGGCCGGTCGTGGTGGTCATGCCGGCGGTCTAGCAGAAGGCAGGGACCTGGCAGGAGCTTGGCAACTTCCTGAGAGTCCACAGCGGGTTCACAGGAACCTCCCAGGGTTCGCGGTCAGGATGGTCGGGGTGACCACGGCTGCGACGAGAACCCCCAAGGTGCTGGTCGTCGACGACGAGGAGAACATCCGCTTCCTCCTGTCCTCGGCCCTGCACCACTCCGGCTTCGAGGTGGCCACGGCCGACAACGGTCGGGAGGCGCTGACCGAGGTGAAGGCCTTCCGCCCCGACGCCGTGCTGCTCGACGTGATGATGCCCGACATCGACGGCTTCGAGGTGTGCCGGCGCATGCGGGCCGACGGCGACCGCACCGCGGTGATCTTCCTCACCGCGCACGACGCCACCGAGGACAAGGTGCGGGGGCTCACGCTGGGCGGCGACGACTACGTCACCAAGCCGTTCAGCCTCGAGGAGGTCATCGCCCGGGTGCGGGTGGTGGTGCGGCGCATCGGCATCGACCCCGAGGCCAACTCCCGCCTGGCCTTCAGCGATCTGGAGATGGACGAGGACGCCTACCGGGTGTGGCGGGCCGGCGAGCTGATCGACCTGTCGCCGACCGAGTTCAAGCTGCTGCGGTTCTTCCTGCTCAACCCCGACCGGGTGCTGTCGCGGGCGCAGATCCTCGACCACGTCTGGGAGTACGACTTCGGCGGCGGCGCCAACGTGGTCGAGACCTACGTGTCCTACCTGCGCAAGAAGCTCGACAAGCTGGGCCCGCCGCTGATCCAGACCGTCCGCGGCGTCGGGTACGCCCTGCGGACGTCCTGATGGTCCCGAGGGTCGGCCTGATGTCGCTGAGGGCCCGGCTGCTGCTCGGGTTCGTGGCCATCGCGCTCGTGCTCGTCGGCGCCGACCTGGTGCTGGCGGCCAACGTCCAGAAGTCCCTCGTCGACCAGATCGACCAGCGGCTCGACAGCGCGATCGGCTTCTCGTCCCGCGGGTTCCCGAACGGCTTCCCGGGCCCGCGGCCTCCGTCCGGATCGGTCACCAACCCCGAGAACGAGACGAACCCCCGCTTCACCGAGTTCTTCCTGGCCGAGCTCGACTCCGAACGGCACGCTGCTGTCCGAGGCGGCCCCGACCCTGCGCGACGGCGATCCGGCCCCCACCATCGACGCGGACGTCGCGCGTGGCCCACGCCACCAAGTCGGGTCAGCCGCTGCGGCCCTACACGGTCGGGGCGGTGAGCGGCGGGCTGCGCTACCGGGTCGCGGTGCAGCAGCGCAACGACGGCAACCTCGCGGTCGTTGCGGTGTCGCTGCGCGAGGCCGACGCCACGCTGAGCCGGATGATCGCGGTCGAGGTGGCGGCCACCGCGGCCGTGCTGCTCGTGCTGGCGCTGGTGGCGTTCTGGGTGATCCGGCTCGGGCTGCGGCCGATCGACAGGATGACGGCCACCGCCGACGCCATCGCCGAGGGCGATCTCTCCCGGCGGGTCGAGGTGGGCCCGCCGTCGACCGAGGCCGGCCGGCTCGGGCTGGCGCTCAACGGCATGCTCCACCAGATCGAGGGCGCCTTCGAGGAGCGCCAGGCCTCGGAGGACCGGCTGCGACGCTTCATCGCCGACGCGTCCCACGAGCTGCGCACGCCGCTCACCTCGATCCGGGGCTACACCGAGCTCTACCGCTCGGGGGCCGTGGCCGAGGGTGCCGGGCTGGCCGACGCCATGCGCCGGATCGAGGGCGAGTCGGTGCGCATGGGCGAGCTCGTCGACGACATGCTGCTGCTGGCCCGGCTCGACCAGGGCCGTCCGCTCGACACCGCGCCGGTCGACGTCGCCGCGCTGGCCCGCGACAGCGTGTCGGACGCCCGGGCGGTCGAGCCCGATCGGCCGATCACCTTGGTGGTGCCCGAGACGCCGGTCGTGGTGGCCGGCGACGAGCAGCGGCTGCGTCAGCTGATGGCGAACCTGATGGCCAACGCCCGCCAGCACACCGCCGTCCGACGTGCCGGTCGAGGTGTCGGTCGTCGTGGCCGACGGTCGGGCGGTCATCGAGGTCGCGGACCACGGCCCGGGCATCGACGCCGAGGACGCCCAGCGGATCTTCGAGCGCTTCTACCGCGCCGACCCGTCGCGGGTGCGGCGGGGTTCGGACGGCGGCGCCGGGCTCGGGCTGTCGATCGTCGCCGCGGTCGCAGCGGCGCACCACGGCCAGGCCTCGGTCGAGACGGCCCCGGGCCACGGCGCCCGCTTCCGCATCGACCTGCCCCTCGCCCCCTCGTCTCCGCCCGCCTGACCACCTCTCGAACCTCGGCGGCGCTGCCGCGCGCTCGGCGCGCCGCAGCGCCCGCGGTTTCGCTGGGCAACTCCTCATGGGGTTCACACAGAGTCCTCATCTCCGCTGGCGATCGTGAGGGCATGGATCACGACGCCAGGCCCCGCCCTTCGGGCTCCCTCTTCGCTGTTGAGCCGGCGAGCCGTGCTCGGGCTCGGCGCGGTCGGGGCGACGGCATGGACCGTGAACCGCTCGACCGGGTTGCTCGGGTGGTTGTCGGGGATCGATGCGGCCGATGCATCGTCATCGGCTTCTACCTCGGGCGCTGTCGACGGGAGCACGACCAGCACGACGGCGGCGGCCGCCTCGGAGGTCAGTGCCGCGGTCGACGAGCCGCTCGTGGCGCCGGGCGCGTCGAAGGAGCTCGTCTTCACGCCGGCCCGGGCCTCGACCGCGTTCCGTGGACTGCTCGTGCGGCCGCCATCGGACCAGCGCACGACGGCGATCGTGCTGGTGCACGGCGGCGGAGCGACCGGGGGCTCGCAGGCCGACAGCACCTCGTGGAGCGACTGGTACCGCGACCACGGCTACCTGACGTTCTCGATCGACTACCGGCTGGTCGACCCGGCCACGGACCACGGCATCTACCCGATCCCCGAGCAGAACACGAAGGCCGCGGTGCAGTACCTGCGCATGCACGCCGAGGAGCTCGGCATCGACCGCATCGTGGTGCAGGGCCACTCCGCCGGCGCCCGGCTGGGCGGCATCCTCGCCACCACGGCGGACCTGCCGGCGTTCTCGGGTCGCGAGGTGTGGCCCGACGTGTCCGACCGCATCGACGGCTTCATCGGGTTCTACGGCTACTACGACGGCGTGCAGTACGAGCCGGTCGCGTACTACGGCGGCTCGGGCGCGGCTCCCTCGACCGCGGTGTCGACCCGCCGGGTCGCCCAGATCAGCGGGCCCGTGTACCTGCTCCACGGAGAGGCCGACAGCATCGTCGGGGTCAACCGCTCGCAGGACTTCGCCGACGCGCTCGAGGCGGCGGGCGCCGACGTCGTGTTCGAGATCGTCCCCGGCGTCGACCACGGCTACGACGGCTACGCCACACCCGCCCTCACCCCGATCGGCCTCGAGACGGCGGACCGACTCGTCAGCTGGCTCGAGCGCAAGATCTGATCCGGTCCAGGAGCGGACTCGACCTCGAAGGTCGCGCCGAGGCCCGGGTGGGTACGGTCTCGGGCCATGGACGCCACCCGAGCCGAACCCGCCGGATCCGAACGCGGAGCCGAACCCGGAGCCGGCATCGGGCCCGACAACGTGGTCGTGGTGCTGCTCGACAGCCTGAACCGGCACCTGCTCGGCTCCTACGGCAGCGACGAGTTCACGACCCCGAACCTCGACGCATTCGCCGCCCGGTCGACGCGCTTCACCGAGCACCACACCGGGTCGTTGCCGTGCATGCCGGCGCGCCACGACATCCTGTGCGGCGCGCTCGACTTCCTCTGGCGGCCATGGGGCTCGGTCGAGATCTGGGAGGACGCCATCACCCGGTCCCTGCGGGCGGCCGGCGTCACCACCCAGCTCATCAGCGACCACCCGCACCTGTTCGAGACGGGCGGCGAGAACTACCACACCGACTTCAGCGCCTGGGCCTACGAGCGGGGCCACGAGAACGACCCGTGGAAGACGGTGCCCGACCCGAGCTGGATGGGAGCTCCGACGACGGCCGGCCGCGGCATCCCCATGCACTACGACGAGTCGCGGACGTGGTTCCGGGGCGAGGACGACTTCCCGGGGCCCCGCACGATGGCGGCGGCGGCCGAGTGGCTCGACGGCAACGCCGGGCACCACGACCGCTTCCTGCTGTTCGTCGACGAGTTCGACCCCCACGAGCCGTTCGACACGCCGGATCCCTGGGCGTCGCGCTACGACCCCGACTGGGAGGGGCCCGCACCTGATCTGGCCGCCGTACGTGCGGGGCGCCCTGCGCAGGGGTGTGCTCGACGAGCGCCAGGCCCACCAGATCCGGGCCCAGTACGGGGCCAAGCTGTCGATGATCGACCACTGGTTCGGCCGGATCCTCGACTCGCTCGACCGTCAGGCCCTCTGGGAGTCGACCGCCGTCATCGTCTGCACCGATCACGGCCACTACCTCGGCGAGGACGATGTCTGGGGCAAGCCGGCGGTGCCGATCGTCTCGACGATGGGGCACATCCCGCTGCTGGTGTGGTGGCCGGGGGCCGAGCCGGGGGAGTGCGACGCGCTCACCACCAGCGTCGACCTGTTCGCCACCCTGGCCGACGTGTTCGGGGTCGACGTGCGCCAGCGGACCCACGGCCGGTCACTCGTGCCGTTGCTGACCGGAGCGGCCGAGTCGGTGCGGGACTCGCTGCTCACCGGCATCTGGGGCCGCGAGGTGCACCTCGTCGACCTCGAGCGCCGCTACTGCCGGGCCCCGGCGGGCGACAACGCCCCGATCTCCATGTGGTCGAACCGCTGGTCGACCATGCCGCTGCACGTGCTCGATCCCGAGGTCGCGCTGCCCCTGCCCGACCATCGGGCGGTGCTCGACCGGATGCCGGGGTCGACCGTCCCGGTCATCCGCCAGCCGTGGGGTGCCGGTGACGGGCTGCCGTTCTGGGCCTGGGCCGACTTCGACGGCAGCCACCTCTGGGACCGCTCGGAGGACCCCCACGAGACCCGTGACCTGGTCGCCTCGGCGGACGGGGTCGCGGCCGAGAAGGACGCGGCCGAGAAGCTCCGCGTCGCCCTGCTCGAGGTCGACGCCCCCGACGACCAGCTCGTCCGCCTCGGCCTCGACTGACCGACCTGACCCCGCCCCGGGGACAACCTGTCAGCCGAGATGACCAGAAACGGACGCGCTCGCTGACAGGTTCGAGGTGGAGGGTGACGGGGGACTGACCTCGGTGAGACCGATGGCACATACGAAACGGTTGCGTCTCGGAATGGATGGGAGGAGGCTGCGGTTCACGCATATCGAGACACAAGCGTCTCGATATGCAAGCAGCGGATGCACCACCCCTCGAAAGGCCGACGCAGATGACCGAAACCCTCCTCCACCAGCCCGATCGGGCTCCCGATTCGCCCACCGACCACGACGGCGAGGGCGGATCGCTGGCCGACCGCGTCTACGCCCGGCGGTGGTGGACCCTCGCCGTGCTGTGCCTCAGCCTGGTCGTCATCGGCGTCGACAACACCATCCTCAACGTGGCCCTCCCCACCCTGGTCACCGACCTCGGCGCCACCACCAGCCAGCTCCAGTGGATCGTCGACGGCTACACGCTCGTCTTCGCCGGCCTGCTGCTGACCGCCGGCAGCCTCGGTGACCGCTTCGGCCGCCGGGGGGCCCTCACCGCCGGCCTCGTCGTCTTCGGGCTCGGCTCGGTGGCGTCGGCCTTCGCCGGATCGGCCGGCCAGCTCATCGCCACCCGCTGCCTCATGGGCCTCGGTGCCGCGCTGATCATGCCGGCGACGCTGTCGATCGTCACCAACGTGTTCACCATCCCCGCCGAGCGGGCCCGGGCCATCGCCATCTGGGCCGGCTTCTCGGCCGTCGGCATCGCGGTGGGCCCGCTGGCCGGTGGCTACCTGCTCGAGCACTTCTACTGGGGCTCGGTCTTCCTGGTGAACGTCCCGATCGTGATCGTCGCCCTGGTGGCCGGTCGCTTCTTCGTGCCGACCTCCAAGGACCCGGCCGCTCCCAAGCTCGACCCGGTCGGCGCGCGTGCTGTCGATCTTCGGTCTGACCGCCCTGCTGTGGTCGATCATCGAGGCCCCCTCGAAGGGCTGGACGTCGACCTCGACGCTCGTCGGCTTCGGCGTGGCCATCGTGGTGCTCGGCGCCTTCGCCATCTGGGAGCTGCGCAGCGACCACCCGATGCTCAACGTCGGGTTCTTCTCGAACCCCCGCTTCACCGCCGCCAGCCTGGCCATCACCCTGAACTTCTTCGCCCTCTTCGGCTCGCTGTTCCTGCTGACCCAGTACCTGCAGTCGGTGCTCGGCTTCTCGGCCCTGGCCGCCGGCGTCCGGATCATCCCCTTCGCCGCCGTCATGATGGTCGTCGCCCCGCAGAGCGCCAAGCTGGCCGAGCGGTTCGGCACCAAGCTCGTCGTCACCGTCGGCCTGGTCACGGTGGCCTGCGGGCTGGCGCTCATCACGCTGGTCGAGCCGTCCGCGGGCTACACCCCGGTGTTCTTCGCCTTCGTCATCATGGCGCTGGGCATGGCCCTCACGATGGCTCCGGCCACCGAGTCGATCATGGGCTCGCTGCCCCGGGACAAGGCCGGTGTCGGCTCCGCCGTGAACGACACCACCCGCCAGGTCGGCGGCGCCCTCGGCGTGGCCATCATCGGCAGCATCTACTCGTCGGTCTACGCCGGCTCGATCATCATCGGCGATCGCCGGCAAGGGCCTGCCGGCCGCCGCCGAGGCCACCGTCACCGACTCGATCGGCGGCGCCATGGGCGTGGCCCAGTCGATCGGTGGCCAGGCCGGTGACGCCCTGGCCGACGCGGCCCGCACCGCCTTCGTCAGCGGCATGCACCGCGGCGTGCTCGTCGGTGCCGGCTTCGCGCTGGCCGGTGCGCTCATCGCCCTGCTCTTCCTGCCGGCCCGGGCTCCGGAGACGGCGGACGAGGGCATCGACCCGACCGAGCCGAACGCCTTCGGGCTCACCGACGGCGAGGACCTCGACGATCTCGTCGGTGCCGGGATCGCCGCCGGCGTCGGTGTCCTGCCCGGCACCGGGAGCCCCACAGCTGACGGGGCGGTGCTCGCGGAGGCATGATGTCGGGCGTGTCCACCCGTGGCGTGCCCCCGTCGTCCACCTCAGCCCGCACCGGTGGAACCGAACGCCCGCCGCTCGCCCCTTCGGAGCCTTCCGAGGGGGCGAGCGTCGCGTCCGACGAGCATCCTCGGGCGGCGCGGCCCGGCCGGCCCCGCAGCGCCGAGGTCGACCAGGCCATCCTGGCCGCGGCGATCCGCATGCTGGCCGACCACGGCTTCGACGGCCTCACGATGGAGGGGGTCGCCTCCGAGGCCGGGGTCGGCAAGGCCACGCTGTACCGCCGCTGGCCGTCGAAGACCGACCTCGTGCTCGACGCCATCCGGTCGATGAAGCCGATGGTCGACCACCCCGACCACGGCAACGTCCGATCCGATCTGATCGCGCTCGTCGCCGGAGCCATCTCGTGGGGCGGCGACGGCGAGTACACCGAGGTCGTCTCGGCCCTCATGAGCGAGCTGCGCCGCAACTCCGAGCTGGCCGCCGTGTACCGGGAGCAGTTCCTGGCCCCCCGGCGACTGGAGAGCCTGGCGCTGATCCGCCGCGGCATCGATCGAGGCGAGATCCGACCCGACGTCGACATCGACCTGGTGCTCGACATGCTGATCGGCACCGTCATCTACCGCAGCATGATCACCGGCGGGGAGCTCACCGAGGCGGTGGCCGAGCGGGCCGTCGACCAGATGCTGCAAGGCATCTCGGTCGAGCAGTCGACCTGAACCTGCCGGCCGGTGAGATGCCGGGGCGGAGCGCGTCAGGATCGCGTCAAGATCCCGGGATCGGCCTTCCGGCCGGAGTCGCGCGGGGGTACACCGGTCCCATGACCGCCCTCCCCGCGTCCGGGCCGAATCGGGTCCGCCACTGGCCGGTGCTCGTCGCCCTCGTGGGCATCCCGTTGCTGGCCGCGGCCCTGATCCCGCTCCGGGGGCACGTCGAGAACACGAACATCGCGCTCATCCTGGTGGTGGGAGTCGTGGCGGTCGGACTGCTGGCCCACCGGCTGGCCGCGGTGGTGGCGGCGCTGTCGGCCGCGTTCTGGTTCGACTTCTTCTTCACCGTGCCGTTCAACTCGCCGACGATCGCCAGCGGCGACGATGCGCTCACCGCGGTTCTCCTGCTGCTGGTCGGGCTGGTCGTCGGCGAGCTGTCGGCCTGGGCCCTGCACCAGCGCGACGAGGCGGCGCGAGGGCGGGCCGACGTGGTGCGCATCCACCAGGCCGCCGAGCTGATGGCGCGGGGCGAGTCGAGCAGCCGGATCGTCGACGCCGTCGCCGAGGAGCTCCGCGACCTCCTGTTCCTGCGGGCCTGCCGCTTCGACCCGGGACCGGGCGATCCCCTGCTGCCGCGGATCGAGAGCGACGGATCGGTGCGGTGGGGCGACCTCGAGTGGGGAACCGCGTCGCTCGGGCTGCCGACCAAGGGCGTCGTGCTGGAGGTGGCCGGCAACGGGCGCCCGGTCGGCTCGTTCACGCTCGTCCCGACCCCGGGCGTCGAGATCGGTCGGGACCGCCTGGTCGTGGCCATCGCCCTGGCCGACCAGGTCGGCGCCACCTTCAGCGGAGCCGCGCCGGCCTGAGCCGGCCGTCGCCGCGACCTCGCTCGCGGGACGAAGTGTAGACCACGCGCCGGACCGTCGTCGACAGCACGTAGGCCTCGCACGGATCTCAGCGGTGGCGGGTAGGTCACAGTCGGCTGATCGACGGACCGCCGTCGCAGGGCAGCGCTCCGCTCGCCCGGCTCGGGCGGAGGACCGGCTCACCAGGTGTCGATGCTCGGGCGCTTCTTGCCGGAGCGGGGCTCGGGGGGCGGGGCCGAGTCGAGGGCCATCGTGATCCAACGACGGGAGTCGGCCGGGTCGATGACGTCGTCGATCTCGTAGTAGGTGGCGGTGTTCACGGCTTTGCCCTGCTCGTAGAGGCGGTCGACCCGCTCCTGGAACATGGCCTCGCGCGCCGCCGGGTCGGGCTCGGCCTCGAGCTCGTTGCGGAAGCCGAGCCGGACCGCTCCCTCGAGCCCCATGCCACCGAACTCGCCGGTGGGCCAGGCCACGGTGAAGATCGGCCGGCGGAAGCTGCCTCCGCACATGGCCTGGGCGCCGAGGCCGTAGCCCTTGCGCAGGACGATGGTGAAGAAGGGGACGGTGAGGCTGGCGCCGGTGACGAACAGGCGGCTCACGTGGCGGACCAGAGCGGTCTTCTCGGCCTCGGGTCCGACCATGAAGCCGGGGGTGTCGCAGAGCAGCAGGATCGGCAGGTCGTGCGCGTCGCACAGCTGCATGAACCGGGCGGCCTTGTCGGCTCCCTCGGCATCGATGGCCCCCCCGAGGTGGGCCGGGCTGTTGGCGATGACCCCCATCGGCCGCCCCTCGACCCGGATCAGCGAGGTGATCATCCCGGGCCCGAACCCGCGGCGCACCTCCAGCACCGAGTCGGTGTCGGCCAGCGTCTCGATGACGTCGCGCACCTCGTAGATCCGCAGCCGGTTCTCGGGCACCGCGTGGCGCAGCAGGCGCTGGTCGGCGCACGCCCACGTGCGGTCGCGATCGTCGTCTCGGGCGGTCGCGGCGTCGACGAAGTACGACAGGTACCTCTTGGCCACCGCCACGGCCTCGGCCTCGTCGGCCACCGCGAGGTCGACGACGCCGTTCGGGACCTGCACGTCCATCGGGCCGACCTCGTCCGGGGTGAACACGCCGAGGCCGCCGCCCTCGATCATGGCGGGGCCGCCCATGCCGATGTTCGAGCCCTCTGTGGCGATGATCACGTCGCAGCAGCCGAGCAGCGCGGCGTTGCCGGCGAAGCAGCGACCCGAGGTGATGCCGACCAGCGGCACGAGCCCGCTGAGCCCGGCGAAGAGCGCGAAGGCCATGGTGTCGAGCCCGGTCATGCCGCTCGAGTCGGTATCGCCCGGCCGCCCGCCGCCGCCCTCGGTGAAGAAGACGACGGGGAGCCGCATCCGCTCGGCCAGCTCGAAGAGCCGGTCCTTCTTGGTGTGGTTGTGCACGCCCTGGGTGCCGGCCAGCACGGTGTAGTCGTAGGACATCACCACCGTCGGGTGGCCGTCGACCTTCCCCACGCCCGACACCAGGCCGTCGGCCGGCGTGCGGGTCACGAGGTCGTCGAAGCTGCGGCGCCGGCGCTGGGCCGCGATGGCCAGGGCGCCGTACTCGACGAAGGAGCCGGGATCGCACAGGTCGTCCACGTTCTCCCGGGTGGTGCGCTGGCCGGTGCGGCGCCGGCGCTCGACCGCTTCGGGGCGAGCGGCGTCGAGGCCGAGCTCGTGGCGGGCGATGGACTCGGCCAGGTCCGGCCGGATCTCGTCGACGGCGGTCGTCGCCGTGGCCGCGGCCGAGGAGCGCTCGACGGCGCCCTCCCGCGTGGCCAGCATCGCCTGGCCGGGGTCCACGGTCTGGCCGACCTCGACCAGCACGCCGGTGACGGTGCCGCTCCACTCGGCCGCGACGACGTGCTCCATCTTCATGGACTCGAGGATCACCAGCGTCGAGCCGTCCTGGAAGGTGTCGCCGACCCCGAACGCGATCCGCACCACGGTCCCGAGCAGCGGTGCGTCGACCGTGCGGTCGTTCCCGTCAGCCATGGCGGCCGACACTAGCGAGCCCACCTGCCGAGGACCGCGTGCCCCTCGCCCCAGCACTCTGAAGGACGGGGCTAACGGATTCCGTGAGGCGGAGCCTTCAGAGTGCCGAGCGGACCCGGTGGCCGAGACTCTGAAGGACGGGGCTAACGGATTCCGTGAGGCGGAGCCTTCAGAGTGCCGAGCGTGTTCGGCGGTTCGAGCTCACAGCGGCATGCCGTGGTGCGGGCGGAACCGTCGCGCTGCCCGATGGCGTCGGCCCGGCGGTGGAGCAGGGCGACGGTGCCGTCGAGGTCCCGGGCGATGATGTAGCGGCGGGCCGCGGTCTCGGTCACCACGAAGTCGCCCAGCTCGTCGAGGTCGGCCTCGGTCACGTCCCGACCGGCCTTGGCCAGCATGTCCTTCATCTCGTCGAAGGTCATGCCCGTGCGCCCGGTGGCCTGCGCCCTGGCGCTGCAGGTGCTCGGGCCGGTTGCGGCTGGCGGTGAACAGCCCGGTGCGCAGCAGCCCGCCCGAGGGGTAGAACACCGACGCCCGCAGCGCGGTGCCCTCGGACACGAGGTTGTGGTGCAGCGCCTCGGTGAAGCAGCTGACCGCCGCCTTCGACGCCGCGTAGACCGACGCGGTCGGCACCGGCGCGAAGCCGCCGTCACCCGACGACGTGTTGACGATCTGGCCCGGCTCGCCGCCCTCGATCATGCGGGGCACGAACGCCGACGTGCAGAAGGCCGTGCCGAACACGTTGACGCCGAAGCACCAGCGCCAGTCGTTCGGCTCCTGCTGCCACGGCTTGCCGCCGCCGCCCGAGGTGACCCCGGCGTTGTTGTAGAGCAGGTTGCAGCGGCCGTGCGTCGTCGTACACGTGGTCGGCCAGCTCGGCCACCGAGCGCTCGTCGCTGATGTCGGTGCGATGGCCCGACACCTTGCCGAGCGGCGCGAGGTCGGCGACCGCGGCATCGATCGCCCCCTGCTCGACGTCGGCGATCACGACCGTGGCCCCGCGGCGCAGCAGCGCGCCGACGATGCCCCGACCGATGCCGCCGGCGCCGCCGGTGACGACGGCGACCGCGCCGTCGATCTCGAGCGGCTGGTCGCGCCGCCTGGATCGTCGCCGTTCGACGGGCAGCCATCAGTCCTTCCACTCGATGCCGTAGTCGTCGAACCAGAACCGGGCCTCGCGGATGGCGTTCGGCGGGGTCCGCAGGTCGAGGTCCTGGTTGAGCTGCTCGGGCGTCGGGCCGATGTCGGCCGCGATGGCGGTGAGGCCGTCGAGGTCGAGGTCGTAGCACCGCACCGCGTTGAGCCCGAGCAGCAGCCGCGTCTCCTCGACCGGGATGGCCCGGAAGTCGGTGGACAGGCGCTCGAGCGTGTTGGGCCAGGTGCCCTCGGGGTGGGGGTAGTCGGTGCCCCACATCAGGGCGTCGAGGCCGTTGGCGTAGCGGCGCCGCAGCTCGGGCTTGCTCATGGCCGACGCGCCGATGAACACGTTGGTGCCGACGTACTCGGACGGGAGCCGCTGGATGAGGTTCTTCGTCTGGGAGGACATCTTCTTGACCTTCCAGTTCTGGCCGCCGAACATCACGTCGGTCTTGAACAGCAGGTCGCCCACCCACCACGACCCGCACTCGACCGGCGCGTACTTGAGGGCGGGGAAGCGGTCGAACGCGCCCGACAGCAGCAGCTGCCACAGGGTGCGGTGGGTCCAGAACGCCACCTCGAGCATGAACTGGGCCATGTTCTCGTTGTAGGCCGGGGTGTCGGCCTCGCCGGAGTGGGTGTGCACCACCAGCCCGGCCTCGGCGCACGCGGCCCAGACCGGGTCGTAGGACGGGTGGCCGTAGGACGGCTGGTCGTGCCACATCGTCGGGATCATGATCCCCTTGATGCCGGGCTTGCCGGCCAGCGCCTCGATCTCGCGGACCGACTCGTCGATGCCGTGGGTGATCGGGACGAGGGCGACGCCGGCCCGTCGCGGCGGGTTGGTCGCGCAGAACTCCTCGAGCCACCGGTTGTGGGCCCGGGCCCCGGCCCAGGCCAGGCGGGGGTCGGTGATCATGCCCGCCTGCAGCCCGGCCCCGAACGGCGGCGCCTCCATGCCGGTGACGGAGTCGCCGTCGGCGAAGATCACCTCGCCGGCCACGCCGTCGGCGTCGAGCGTCTTGTCGCGGATGTCGGGGTCGTAGGCGCCCTTCAGCCCCACCTCGTTGTCGTGCTCCCACCGCTCGACGTACTCGCCGTTGAGCTCCTCGACCATGGCCCGGTGCTGGTGGCGGGTCGCCAGCCACTCGTCGAACTCGGCGTGCACCGAGTGCTCGAGGTAGGGCCGGTAGTCCTCGACGTAGAGCCCGGCGTGGGTGTCCGACGACACGATCACGTACGGGGCGTTGCTCTGGTCGATGCCTTCGACGGGATTCGGCATGGCGTCCCCCTTGCCGTTTCTGTGACGGTGTCCTAGAGTGCCTTTGACACTGTTACAGAGCCCCGAGGACGCGCAACCCCCATGGCGAGGACGGCGACTCCCGCAGATCAGAGCCGAGGACGCCCGGCACGGCGGGCGCTCGGGCGGCGCACGGGGCTCGACCGCGACGACGTCGTGGCCGCCGCGCTCGAACTGGTCGAGCGCGGAGGGGCCGGCGGCGCTGAGCATGCGCCGGCTGGCCACCGAGCTCGACGTCGGCGACGCCGACCATCTACTGGCACGTCGGCAGCCGGGACGAGCTGGTCGCCGAGGTCATCCGCCTCCAGTCGAACCGCCTGGCCGAGCAGGCGGTCGAGGGCGACCACGCCCCGGGAGCGCGTCTTCAGCGCGGCCCGCCACATCTGGACCAGCTCGATCGAGCACCGGGCCGTCACCTCGCTGGCCCACCAGACCGGCACGTCGTCGCTGCTGGCCCACCGCCTCGAGGCCGCGCTGGTGCATCGAGCTCGAGGCGGCCGGGCTGGCGGGCCAGGCGGCCGCCGACGCCACCCGGGCCATCCTCATCGCCGTCGGCGGCGCCCTGGTGCTGGCGCTGCGCGACCTCGTCCGCCTACCCGGCCGAGTACCGGCCCGACGCGCTGTGGGCCGACAGCGACGCGCCCGATCGCCGCCGAGACGCGCGCCGCGCTGTGCTCGCGACCCCGACCTCGACGACGCTCTCGGCCACGACGCTGCGGGCCGTCATCGACCACTACGTCCCCGCCTGACCCGACCCCGGCACCGAGGAGCAGCCATGACCGACCGCGAACGAGCAGCAGCCATGACCGAGGCACCGATGAGCCGACCGGGCGAGGTCGCCGGGCTGGCCGAAGCTCGTGGTCACCTACACGACCGACCCCGCCAACATCGCGCCGCTGCTGCCGCCCGGCCTCGAGCCGCTCGACCCGACGGTCACCGTCGGCTTCTACTGCGTGCCGGTCCTCGGCGAGCCCGAGTACGGCGTGAGCGTGAAGGTGCCGGCGGCGTGGCAGGGCGTCGAGGGCCACTACAACCTCGGCCTCGGCATCGACCAGGAGGCCGCCGTCCACATCAGCGGCGAGACCAACGGGCAGCCCAAGTTCCTCTGCGACATCGCCTTCTTCCGCCTCGGCGACGCCGTCACGGCCCGGGCCACCCACCAGGGCTACACGTTCGTCGAGTTCTCCGGCACGGCCGTCGGGCGCGGCCGAGCCCCGCGACCGGGGACTTCACCGAGCACGAGTGGTGGACCAAGTACTCGCGGGCCATCGGCGGGGCGAGCGGCGCCTACGACTTCCCGCCCCACGTCGTCGACGTCGCCACCACCTTCGAGCAGCGCCACGTCGAGGACGTCGACGGCGCCGTGCTGCTCCGCGACAGCCCGTGGGACCCGATCGCCCGCTACCTGCCGGTCGTCGAGGCCGGGACCGGCGCAGCTCGTCACCCACCAGCCGAAGGCCCGGGTCATCACCAACGCCGGCCCGCTCGACCCCGACGCCTTCTGGCCCTTCGCCGACATCATCGGCGGCAGCCGCTGGCCGGGCGACCGCGGCGGGCCCCGGCCCGATCGATCACCGGCCTGATCCGTTCGAGAAAGAGGTCCCGACCATGGGTGCCACCACCGACAACTACGTCGTCATCTCGGCCGACTGCCACGGCGGCGCCAGCATCGCCGGCTACAAGCCGTTCCTGGCCTCGAAGTACCACGACGACTTCGACGCCTGGGCCGCCGACTTCGACAACCCCTACGACGACAACACCGGCGCCGACGCCGACCGCAACTGGAGCTCCGAGCGCCGCCTGCGAGGAGATGGAGGCCGACGGCGTCGTCGCCGAGGTCATCTTCCCGAACACGATCCCGCCGTTCTTCCCGAAGGTCTCGCTCGTGAACCAGCCGCCCGGCGCGACCGACGGCGACCTGGCCAAGCGGTGGGCCGGCCTGCAGGCGCACAACCGGTGGCTGGCCGACTTCTGCAGCCAGGCCCCGGGCCGCCGGGCCGGCATCGCCCAGATCATGCTCCACGACGTCGACGCGTCGGTGAAGGAGATCGAGTGGGCCAAGGCGAACGGCCTGACCGGCGGCATCCTGCTGCCCGGCGCGCCGCCCGGTTCGGGTGTGCCGCCGCTGTACGCGCCCGACTACGAGCCGATCTGGGACGCCTGCGCGGACCTCGGCCTGCCGATCAGCCACCACAGCGGCAGCGCCGTCCCCGACATGGGCCCCTACGACGCGGCGCAGATGATGTTCCTGCTCGAGGTCACCTGGTGGGCCCACCGCACCCTCTGGCACCTCATCTACTCCGGCGTGATGGAACGCCACCCCACGCTGCAGTTCGTGTTCACCGAGCAGGGCACGGCCTGGATCCCCGAGGAGCTGACCCGCCTCGACTACTACCGCGGGCGGCTCTCCGGCACGTCGGGCGCGCGAGCGGCTCGCAGGAGGCGAAGTTCGGCGGCGGCGTCGTCGACCAGCTGTCGCTGTCGCCGTCGGAGTACTGGGCCCGCCAGTGCCACCTCGGCTCCAGCTTCATCCGCCGCCACGAGGTCGCGCATGCGCGAGGCCGTCGGCGTCGACCGCATCATGTGGGGCAGCGACTTCCCGCACCTCGAGGGCTGCTGGCCGTTCTCGCGGCAGCACCTCCGGATGGCGTTCGCCGGCGTGCCCGAGGACGAGGTCCGGATGATGGTCGGGGGCAACGCGGCCGACGTCTACGGCTTCGACTGGCCGCTGCTCGAGGCCCTGGCCGACCGCCACGGGCCGACCGCCCGCCGAGGTCGCCGAGCCGCTCGCCGGCGAGGACATCCCCGACGAGTCGCTGCGCTGCCCGGCGTTCGCCGCCGCCCGGTTCCTCGGCAAGTAGCCCGAACGGACCGAAGCCGGAACCGCCCGAAGCCGAGACCAATGGAGACACGAAGATGTCGCAGTCCGAGCTCGCCGAGCCGGTCATGTTCAACCCGCTGGCCGAGGGCTTCATCGAGTGGCCCTACGACCAGTACCGCCGGCTCCGGGCCGAGGACCCGATCCACCGGTCCGACCTGCTCCACGGCTACTGCGTCACCCGCTTCGCCGACGTCAACGCCATCCTGCGCGACGCGACGGTGTCGTCGGAGATCGACAAGGCCGACCCCGACCCCGCTGACCATCGACGAGATCCGGCGGCGGGACGAGACCGCCCTCGGTGGCCGCACGCTCGTGCTGCTCGACGACCCCGACCACGCCCAGCTCCGGAAGCTGGTGATGAAGCCGTTCCGCCCCCGCGAGGTCGACGGCCTGCGCGGGCCTGGTCGAGGAGCGGGTGCAGGTCCGGGTCGACCAGCTCGTCGCCGAGCGCGGCTCCGGCGTCCTCGAGCTCGACCTCATCGAGGACTTCGCCTACCCGCTGCCGGTCGAGATCTTCTGCCAGATGCTCGGCATCCCCGAGGAGGACCACCCGATCTTCCGGTTCTGGGTGAACTGCATCGCCCGCTCGCTCGACCCGGTGATGGACGCGGCCGAGCGGGAGGCGCTGACCGGCCACATCGACGAGATGTACGCGTTCCTCGAGACGCTCGTCGCGGACAAGCGGAGCCGGGACGACGACGACATCCTCTCCGGCCTCATCCACGCCGAGGAGGACGGACAGACGCCTCACCCACGAGGAGCTGCTGGCGCAGATCATGACCCTCTACGTCGCCGGCCACGAGCCGACGGCCGGCCTGGTCGGCAACGGGATGCTGGCCCTGCTCGACCAGCCCGACCAGTGGGCGCTGCTCCAGTCGGACCGGTCGCACCTGCGCAACGCCGTGAGCGAGCTGCTCCGCTACGACGGACCCAACCAGTTCGTGCGCCGCATCGCCACGCGGGACATGGACTTCGACGACGCCCGCCGGGCGGCACGACCATCCCGGCCGGGTCGGTGATCTACGCCTCCCCGGCGTCGGCCAACCGGGACGAGGACCGATGGGGAGCCACCGTCGACACCGTCGACATCACCCGGGCCGACGCCGGCCAGCACCTGCAGTTCGGCGGCGGCGTCCACGCCTGCCTCGGCTCGCACCTGGCCCGGCTCCAGGCCGAGGCCATGTTCACCGCCCTCCTCGATCGGTTCGAGACCATCGAGCTGGCGGGCGACCCGTCTGGAGCACCCGCATGGTCATCCGTGGCCTCAACCAGCTCCCGGTCCGGGCCACCCTTCGGTAGCCGGCAAGTGGCCCGCCTGCCGGTCGACTGCTACGACCCAGGGAGCATGTGAGCGATCTGGAAGATGTTGCCGAACGGGTCGCGGACCATGGCCCGGCGATCGCCGTACGGCGTGTCGAGGGGTTCCTCCATGGTCGTGGCGCCGGCATCGACCGCCTGGCGATGGACGCGGTCGGCGTCGTCGACATAGACGTAGAGGAACGCCGGGAAGCGGTCGCGCTCGGCGGTGGACGTGATCATGACGAGCGAGTCGCCGATGCGGAGCTCGACCGGTCGCCCCTCCACGATCTCGCCGGTGGCATCGAAGACACGGCGGAGGAACGCGACCTGGGCATCGACGTCGGTCACCACCAGGCGGGGCGTGACACTGTGGTAGCCGGAACGGGATGCAGCGGTGGCCATGTCCACACCCTGTCACGCCGCCGGTGAAGTCGGCGGGAGCACCCAGGGTCTGCTGAGGATCTCCCGCCCGGGCCGGCGTGGGGACGCATCGCTAACACCGCGACAAGACGGTGGAGGCCTCCGATAAGAGGCCGCTAAGCCCCTGGGAACCGCGTCGAGCCGGTCGTACAACGATCGCATGGCAGACGCACTCTTCATCCTCATCGTGATCGGGTTCTTCGGGCTGATGGTCCTCCTGGTCAAGGCCTGCGACCACATCATCGGACCCGACGACCTCTCGCCCGACACGAGCGCCACGGGCGACTCGACGGACGAGGACGAGCCGATCGGCGCGGAGGTCGGAGCCCGATGACGCGCCGACAACGTCATCGCCCTGGTGATCGCCGTGCTGCTGGCCGGCTACCTGGTCGCCGCCCTCGTCGTCCCCGAGAAGTTCTGATGACCGCCGCCAGCTGGCTCCAGCTCGCCGCCCTCATCGTCTTCATCGTCGTCGGCACCCGCCTGCTCGGGCCCTACCTCGCCGGCATCTACAAGGTCTCCGACGAGCCGCCGACCAAGCGACCGCTCGGCGACCGGGTCTTCGGTCCCATCGAGCGCCTGGTCTACCGCCTCACCGGCGTCGACGAGAACCGCGAGCAGCGCTGGAGCGTCTACGCGCTGTCGCTGCTGGCCTTCAGCCTGCTGTCGGTGCTGCTGGTGTACGCGATCCAGCGGCTCCAGGGCTCGCTGCCCTGGAACCCGAACGGCGTCGGCGCCGTCCCGGCGCCGCTGTCGTTCAACACCGCGGTCAGCTTCGTGACCAACACGAACTGGCAGAACTACAGCGGCGAGTCGACGATGAGCCACCTCACCCAGATGGCGGCGCTGGCGGTGCAGAACTTCGTGTCCGCCACGGTCGGGCTCTGCGTGCTGTCGCCCTCATCCGGGGCCTCGTGCGCCGGCGGAGCGCCACCATCGGCAACTTCTGGGTCGACCTGGTGCGCGGCACCGTCCGCCTGATGCTGCCGCTGGCGTTCATCTTCGCCATCGTCTACGCCAGCCAGGGCGTGGTGCAGAACCTGCACGGCAACACCACGGCGACGACCGTCGAGAAGTCGACGCAGGTGATCCCCGGCGGGCCGATGGCCAGCCAGGAGGCCATCAAGGAGCTGGGCCAGAACGGCGGCGGCTACGTCAACGCCAACTCGTCCCACCCCTTCGAGAACCCCAACGGGCTCACCAACTTGCTGCAGATGGCCACCATCCTGCTCATCCCGTTCGCCCTCACCTACGCGTTCGGGCGGTGGGCCGGCGACCAGAAGCAGGGCTGGGTGGTCTTCGCGGCCATGTTCACCCTCTGGATCCTGGTCGGCGGCCCTGGCCATGGGCATGGAGACGCACGGCAACCCCGAGCTCACCGCCAGGGGCGCGGATCAGTCGGTGACGTCCACCCAGACGGGCGGGAACATGGAGGGCAAGGAGACCCGGTTCGGCGCGGCCACCTGCGGCCTCTACGCCGGCACCACCACCGGCACCTCGACCGGCGCCATCAACTGCCAGCACGACTCGCATGACGCCCGCTCGGCGGCATGGCCCCGCTGATCAACATGATGCTCGGCGAGGTCGAGCCCGGGCGGGACCGGGCGCCGGCCTCTACGGCATGTTGATCTTCGTCCTGCTCGGCGTGTTCATCGCCGGGCTCATGGTCGGGCGCACGCCGGAGTACCTGGGCAAGAAGATCCAGGCGGCCGAGATGAAGCTGGTGGTGATCTACATCCTCGCCGTGCCGCTCGCCGTGCTCGGCTTCGCCGGCGCCTCGGTGATCCTGCAGGGGATCGGTCGCCTCGATCCTCAACCCGGGCCCGCACGGCCTGACCGAGGTGGTCTACGCCTTCACGTCGGCCGGCAACAACAACGGCTCGGCCTTCGCCGGCCTCACCGGCAACACCGACTGGTACAACACGACGCTCGGCCTCTCGATGCTGATCGGCCGGTTCGTGCTGATGGTCCCGGTGCTGGCCATCGCCGGGTCGCTGGCCCGCAAGCAGCAGGTGCCCGCCTCGGCCGGCACCTTCCCGACCGGCACGCCGCTGTTCGCCGGGCTGCTCGTCGGCGTGGTCGTCGATCGTCGTCGGCCTCACCTACTTCCCCGTCCTGGCCCTCGGCCCCATCGTCGAGCACCTGAGCATCTAGGAGACGATGACGTGACCGCTGTCCAACACGTCGACCAACCCGAGCACGCGGCCGAGGGACCCTCGCTCAAGAAGGAGAGCAAGGGCCTCTTCGACCCCGCCATCCTCCGGCGGGCCTCGATCGACTCGTTCAAGAAGCTCGACCCCCGGCTGATGGCCAAGAACCCGGTGATGTTCGTGGTCGAGGTCGGCTCCGTGCTCACCACGATCCTGTTCTTCCGTGACCTCGGCAAGGACACCGCCAGCCAGAACTGGTTCGCCGGGCTGGTGGCCGCTGTGGCTCTGGTTCACCGTGCTGTTCGCCAACTTCGCCGAGGCCATGGCCGAGGGGCGGGGCAAGGCCCAGGCCGACACCCTGCGCAAGGCCCGGGCCGACACGATCGCCAACGTGCGCACGGGCCGACGGCACGATCGAGGAGGTGCCGAGCCCGCAGCTCCAGGTCGGCGACGAGTGCGTCGTCGTGGCCGGCGAGCTGATCCCCGGCGACGGCGAGATCATCGACGGCATCGCCTCGGTCGACGAGTCGGCCATCACCGGCGAGTCGGCCCCGGTCATCCGCGAGTCGGGCGGCGACCGCTCGGCCGTCACCGGCGGCACCCGGGTGCTGTCGGACCGGATCGTGGTGCGCATCACGGCCAAGCCGGGCGAGACGTTCCTCGACCGCATGATCGCCCTGGTCGAGGGCGCCAGCCGGCAGAAGACCCCGAACGAGATCGCCCTCAACATCCTGCTGTCGGGGCTGACCATCATCTTCCTGCTGGCCACCGTCACCCTGCAGCCGTTCGCCATCTACTCCGGCGGCGAGCAGCAGATCATCATGCTGGTCGCCCTGCTGGTGTGCCTGATCCCGACGACCATCGGCGCGCTGCTGTCGGCCATCGGCATCGCCGGCATGGACCGCCTGGTGCAGCGCAACGTGCTGGCCATGTCCGGCCGGGCCGTCGAGGCGGCCGGGGACTGCTCGACCCTGCTGCTCGACAAGACCGGCACCATCACCCTCGGCAACCGCCAGGCCGCCGAGTTCGTGCCGATGCCCGGCGTCAGCGAGCCGAGCTGGCCGACGCCGCCCAGCTGTCGTCCCTGGCCGACGAGACGCCCGAGGGCCGCTCGATCGTGGTGCTGGCCAAGGAGCGCTACGGCCTGCGCGAGCGGGAGCTGGTCGGGCGCCGAGCTGATCCCCTTCACCGCCCAGACCCGCATGAGCGGCGTCGATCATCGAGGGCCGCGACGTGCGCAAGGGCGCGGCCGACTCGGTGAAGCGGTACGTGGTCGAGCAGGGCGGCACCGTCCCGGCCGAGCTCGACGACGAGGTCGAGGCCATCGCCATGCTGGGCGGCACGCCGCTCGTCGTCGTCGAGAACCTCCGGGTCCTGGGCGTGATCCAGCTCAAGGACATGGTGAAGCCCGGCATGCGCGAGCGCTTCGACGAGCTGCGGGCCATGGGCATCCGCACGGTGATGATCACCGGCGACAACCCCCTCACCGCGGCGGCCATCGCCGAGGAGGCCGGCGTCGACGACTTCCTGGCCGAGGCCACGCCCGAGGACAAGATGGCCCTCATCAAGAAGGAGCAGGCCGGCGGCTTCCTGGTGGCCATGACCGGCGACGGCACCAACGACGCGCCCGGCCCTGGCCCAGGCCGACGTCGGCGTGGCCATGAACACCGGCACCCAGGCGGCCAAGGAAGCCGGGAACATGGTCGACCTCGACTCGAACCCGACGAAGCTCATCGAGATCGTCGAGATCGGCAAGCAGCTGCTCATCACCCGCGGCTCGCTCACCACCTTCTCGATCGCCAACGACGTGGCCAAGTACTTCGCCATCATCCCGGCCATGTTCGTCGGGGTGTTCCCGGCCCTCGACACGCTCAACATCATGCAGCTGTCGTCGCCGAACTCGGCGATCCTCTCGGCCGTCATCTTCAACGCCCTGATCATCGTGGCGCTCATCCCGCTGGCCCTGCGGGGCGTGAAGTTCCGGGCCGCCGGCGCGGCCGAGGTGCTGCGCCGCAACATCCTCATCTACGGCGTCGGCGGCCTGATCGCCCCGTTCATCGGCATCAAGGCCATCGACATCGTCATCACCGCACTGGGAGTCAAGTGATGCGTCGGCAACTGCTTCCCGCCCTCCGGATGCTCGTCGTCCTCACGGTCGTCCTCGGTCTCGCCTACCCGCTGGCCGTCCTGGCCGTGAGCCAGGTGGCCTTCCACGACAAGGCCAACGGCTCGCTCGTGAAGGAGGACGGCCAGGTCGTCGGGTCGTCGCTCCTCGGCCAGACCTTCACCGGCGACCAGTACTTCCAGGGCCGTCCGTCGGCCGCGGGCATCACCGCCAGCGGCACCAACGACGCCGACGGCCAGCCGGGCGACCCGAGCGACCTGTCGCTCTCGAACTCCGGCGGGTCCAACCTCGGCCCCACCAACCCGAAGCTGCTCGACGGGGCCACCGACGACCCGAGCACCCCCGACGTCGACGAGTCGGCCGACGGCGTCGCCCAGCGGGTGGAGGCCTACCGCGAGCTCAACGGCCTGGCCGCCGACGCCGATGGTGCCGGTCGACGCGGTGACGTCGTCGGCGTCGGGCGTCGACCCGCAGATCTCGGTGGCCAACGCCCGCCTCCAGGCGAACCGGGTGGCCACCGCCCGCGGCCTCGACGTGGCCGACCGTCGACAAGCTGATCGACGAGCACACCGCCGGTCGCTCGCTCGGGTTCCTCGGTGCGCCCGGCGTCAACGTGCTCGAGCTCAACCTGGCCCTCGATGCGTTGGCATAGCCGTGTCGAGCCCCCGCAGCACCCCCACCCCCGAACCGGTAGCCATCGCGGCGCGGAACCCGCCACGCGAGGGCTACCAGTTCGAGCGGAGGGGTCGGGGCCGGCTCTGGAACACCCCTCTCCGTAGACTTCCGACATGAGCCGCGGCCACCTGCGCATCTACCTGGGTGCGGCGCCCGGCGTGGGCAAGACGTTCGCCATGCTCGACGAGGGGTACCGCCGCCACCAGCGCGGCACCGACGTGGTCGTCGGCTACGTCGAGACCCACGGGCGGCCCAAGACGGCGGCGCAGCTGCGCGACCTCGAGATCGTCCCTCGGCGGATCCTGACCCACCGCGGCGTGACGTTCGAGGAGATGGACGTCGACGCGGTCATCGCCCGTCGGCCCCAGGTCGTGCTGGTCGACGAGCTGGCCCACACCAACGTGCCCGGGTCGCGCCACGCCAAGCGCTACCAGGACGTCGAGGAGCTGCTCGAGCACGGCATCGACGTCATCTCCACCGTCAACGTGCAGCACCTCGAGTCGGTCAACGACGTCGTCGAGCGCATCACCGGCGTGAAGCAGCGCGAGACGCGTGCCCGACGCGGTGGTGCGCGACGGCCGACCAGGTCGAGCTGGTCGACATGACGCCCGAGGCCCTCCGCCGCCGGATGGCCCACGGCAACATCTACCAACCGGAGAAGGTCGACGCCGCGCTCGGCAACTACTTCCGGGTCGGCAACCTCAGCGCGCTGCGCGAGCTGGCCCTGCTGTGGGTGGCCGACAAGGTCGACGCCGGCCTGCAGGACTACATGGAGTCGCACGGCATCGAGGCCACGTGGGAGACCCGTGAGCGGGTCGTCGTGGCCGTCACCGGGGCGCCGAGCGGCGAGCACCTGATCCGGCGGGCGGCCCGCATGGCCCAGCGCTCGAAGGCCGACCTCATCGGCGTGCACGTGCAGGCCACCGACGGGCTGGCCGACAACTCGGATGGCCTGCTCGACGCCCACCGCCAGCTGCTGGTCGACCTCGGCGGCACGTACCACGAGGTCGTGGGCAGCGACGTGGCCAAGGCGCTCACCCAGTTCGCCCGCAGCGAGCACGCCACCCAGGTCGTGCTCGGCGCCACCCGCCGCTCCCGGCTGTCCGAGCTCACCAGCGGCTCGGTCATCAACGCCGTGCTGCGGGAGTCGGGCCACCTCGACGTCCACGTCATCAGCGACGAGGAGCCCTCCGCCGCCGCGGCCGCCGTGTGGGGTTCGTCGATCGTGCGTCGCCGACGCCTCCCGCACCTCTCGCCGCGGCGGCAGGCGGCCGGGTGGCTGCTCACGCTGTTCGGCATCACCGCTGCTGACGCTGGGCCTCGACCAGGTCCAGGGCACGCTCAACCTGCCGACCGACATGCTGCTGTTCCTCGTGCTCGTCGTGGTGGTGGCCATGGTCGGCGGGCTGTGGCCGGCTCTGGTGGCGGCCGTGGTGGCGTCGCTGTCGGTGAACTGGTTCTTCACCGAGCCGACCCACACGTTCACCATCGCCGAGGGCGAGAACCTGATCGCGCTCATCACGTTCCTGGTGGTGGCGACCCTGGTCAGCGCGCTGGTGACCCAGGTGTCGCGGCGATCGGCCGATGCGCTGCGGGCCCGCACCGAGGCCGAGGCGCTGGCCCGCGTGGCCGGCGGCCTGGTCGGCGACGACGACGCGGTGGCCGAGATGGTCGACCACCTCCGCACGACGTTCGACCGCGACACGGTCACCCTGCTGGTGCCCGATGCCACCGTCCCGTCAGGGTGGCGGGTCGAGGCATCGGCCGGCAGCCCGACGCTGACCACGCCGACGGGCCACCCGACGCTGCCGCTCGTCGACGGCGCGGTGCTCGTGCACGCCGGCCCGCGTGCTCAACGCCGAGGACCAGCTCGTGCTCAACGTCTTCGCGGCGCAGCTCGGCTCCGCGCTCGAGCGGCGGCGGCTCAAGGCCGAGGCCGGCGCGGCCGAGGCGCTGGCCGAGGCCGACCAGCTGCGCACCGCCATCCTGCGGGCCGTCTCGCACGACCTGCGCACGCCGATCGCCTCGATCAAGGCCTCGGCCACGAGCCTGCTGCAGCAGGACGTCGACTGGACCCCGGAGGCCCAGCAGGAGTTCCTCTCCACCATCGACGAGGAGTCCGACCGGCTCAACAACCTGGTCGGCAACCTGCTCGACATGAGCCGGGTCGAGACCGGCGTGCTCGAGGTGGCGCTGCGCCCGGTGGCGCTCGAGGAGGTCGTGGCCCTGAGCCTGGCCAGCCTCAGCGAGCCCACCGACATGGTCGACGTGCAGGTCTCCGAGGAGCTCCCGCCGGTGCTGGCCGACCCGGTGCTGCTCGAGCGGGTCGTGGCCAACCTCGTGTCCAACGCGCTGCGCTACGCGCCGGCCGATCGACCGGTGCGCATCGAGGCCGGCCAGGTCGGCGACCGCATCGACCTGCGGGTGATCGACCGGGGCCCCGGCGTGCGGCCCGCCGACCGCGAGCGCATCTTCGAGCCCTTCCAGCGCCTCGGCGACCGGGCCACCGGCTCCGGTGTCGGGCTCGGCCTCGCCGTGGCCCGGGGCTTCACCGATGCCATGGACGGCGAGCTGTCCCTCGACGACACCCCGGGCGGCGGCCTCACGGCGGTGATCTCGCTGCGCAGCGCGGAACCGGGGAGCAGCCGCCGGTCGCCGATCCGACCGGTGCGACCGGTGCGACGGGTGGAGCCGGTGCGACTCGGGCGGCGGATGGCGGGTCGACGCCGGCCGACGTCGGGCCAGCTACGTTGCCGGACATGGCAGCGGGGCGTCGGGCTGGGACCCGACCGTGACGCGGGTGCTGGTCGTCGACGACGAGCCGCAGATCCGGCGGGCGCTGGCCACCAACCTGCGTGCCCGCGAGTACGAGGTCGACCTGGCCGCCACCGGCGAGGAGGCCCTCAAGCTGGCGGCCGAGCACCACCCCGACGTCGTCATCCTCGACATCGGCCTGCCCGGCATCGACGGCATCGAGGTCGTGCGGGGCCTGCGGGGCTGGAGCGCCGTGCCGATCATCATGCTGTCGGTCCGCGAGGACGAGCTCGACAAGGTCGACGCCCTCGACGCCGGCGCCGACGACTACCTCACCAAGCCGTTCGGCATGAACGAGCTGCTGGCTCGGCTGCGGGCCGCCGTCCGCCGGGCCGCGCCGGTCGAGGAGATGCCGACCATCGAGACCGACGACTTCGTGATCGATCTGGCCGCCAAGCGCGTGACCCGAGACGGCGCCGAGGTGCACCTCACGCCGACGGAGTGGGGCCTCGTCGAGCAGCTCGTCCGCAACCGCGGCAAGCTCGTCACCCAGCGCCAGCTGCTGCAGGAGGTCTGGGGCCCCCAGTACGCCACCGAGGCCAACTACCTGCGGGTCTACCTCGCCGGCCTGCGGCGCAAGCTCGAGCCCAACCCCAGCCAGCCCCGGTACTTCATCACCGAACCCGGCATGGGCTACCGCTTCGAGCTGGCCCCCACCGTCTGAGCTGCCGGCCGTCTCGGAGTCGCCCGCTCGGTGGCTCTCTGCACGCAAAGAGCGATCTCCTGATATTTCAGGTGTTTCTGTTGCAGTCGAACATGCGTTTGTGTAAGGTATGGAGGTGAGCTCCTCGACCCCCACCATCGCTGCAGTGGCGTCGCTGGCCGAGCGTCGAGCGGCTCGTCGGGTCGGTGGTGCGACACGACTGATCCGGCGTTGCACTGCGGGGCCGATGCGGTGGTGGCGGTCGAGCGGTTGAGCAGCGTGATTCGCAGGTTGACGGCCAAGCAGGCCGCGTTCGCGGAACGGGTCGACGCGTGTCGGGCCCATCCCCGCCAGGCGGGTTCGCCCGAGGAGTGGCTGGCCCGCCAGAACGGCACGTCGCGTTCGCGACGCCAAGCGGGCCATCGACACGGCCCGCCGGATGAAGACCTGCCCGACCACCGCCGACGCGTTCGCCAACGGCGAGCTCTCGTTGGGCGAGGCCGATGTCATCTCCGGTGCCGCCGCCGTCGATCCGAGTTCGGAGGCCGAGCTGGTGGCGAAGGCGAAGCAGTCCCACGACCTGGCCGACACCCGCGACCGGGCCGCCAAGGTGAAGGCTGCGGCCCACAACGGTGAGGACCCCGCTGACCGCCGCAAGCGCCGGCTGCGGGCGAAGCGACGCTGGTCGGAGTTCACCGAGGACGAGATGAGCGCGGTGGCAGCCCGGTTCGCGCCCGAAGAGTTCGCGCTGGTGGCGCCGGTGATCGCCGCCTACGCCCAACCGATCTTCGAGCACGCCCGCCAGGCCGGCGTCCGCGACTCGTTCGAGGCCTACCGGGCCGACGCCGTGCTCGCCGCCCTCGCTGCGGCCGGCACCCTCGTCGGCCTCGACGTCACCCCTGCCACGCCCACGACCGCGACTCCGGCGCCGCCGGCCGAGTCCGCGGACGTTCCGATGGAGCCGGCCGACCTGCTGCAGGTGCGGCCCAGCAAGATCAAGGCCAACGTCTCGATCCTCATCGACGGCATCGCGCTCAAGCGGGGCTACGCCACCGCCTCTGAGACCTGTGAGGTCGTCGGCGTCGGCCCCGTCGACGTGGCCTGGGTCAAGCAGGTCCTGCCCGACGCGCTCGTCGACGTGCTCTTGCATGACCTGGTCGACATCCGGGCCCACGCCACGACCACCCGCTACCGAAGACGGGCCGTCGACAAAGCTCTCAGAGCCCGGGACCGAAGGTGCGTCGTCCCCGGCTGCAAACGCTGAGGCCACCTCGAGGTCGACCACCGCCACGACTTCCACCTCGACGGGCCCACCTCCGGAGAGAACTGCGCCCGGCTCTGCGAGGTCCACCACCACGAGAAGACCCACCGCGGCGCCGCATCGTCCGCACCGCCACCGAATGGCACTGGTACCCGCCCGCACCCGAGCCCGGCCAGCCCGAACTGCCGCCAGGCTCGATCCCCTGGAAGGCTCCGATCGGTGAGCACCTCAACCCCTTCGACCTCAGCGACCTCCCCCCGCCCGATCGCGACGAGCCCGAACCCGACGACACGCTGCCGTTCGGGTGAGCCGGGGAGCGGGCCGGCGGTCGGCCCGGTGGCGTCAGTCGTCGGCTCCGCCGGGGAGCTCATCGGCGTACGCCTTCAGGACCCGAGCCGGAGCCTTGTTGCGCCACGAGTCGGTGATCAGCTCCGTGAGCTCGTCGACGTCGACAGCCGGCAGGTGCACCAGAACCGTCGCGTACCCGTCGTAGTGCGGGGTGCTGAAGAACTTGTCCGGCTCCGACTCGATCAGCGCCTCCTTCTCGCCGAGGTCGCTGACGAACACCACCAGTCCACCCTCCGCCTCGGTGCGCAGGCGCAGGAAGAGCTTGTCCTTCACCCGCCAGCCGGGCGTGTTGTAGGACGTCTTCTCGATCGTCTCCGGGAGCGACAGCGCGATGCGGCGGACATCCGCCTCCGTGGCCACGTCGCCGATGGTACCCAGCGCGGCCCGAGCGATCCCAGGCCGAGCGACCCCGGCCCGGTCCGTTCGGCCGATCAGTCGCCGTCGAGCGTGAACGCGGTCATCGAGAGCGAGCCGAAGGCGTAGCCGTCGACGAGCACCCGAGCCGGCCGGCCGGCGGCGCGGGCCAGGCCGGCCAGGTAGAGCATCGGGATGAAGTGGTCCGGCGTCGGTGCGGCGCGGTGGAAGTCCGGGTGGGTCTGCAGCGCGGCGGCATCGGCCGGGGAGGAGCCCATCAGGTCCCGCGCCGCCTCGTCGAACCGATGGGCCCACGGCTCGCCCTGCTCGGGCACGCTCCAGTCGACCTCCCGCAGGTTGTGCACGACGTTGCCGGACCCGATGATCAGCACGCCCTCGTCCCGCAACGGGGCCAGCGCGGCGCCGAGGTCGATGTGGTCGTCGAAGGACTTCTCCGCATCGATCGACAGCTGCACGACAGGGATGTCGGCGTCCGGGAAGGCATGCACCAGCACCGACCAGGTGCCGTGGTCGATGCCCCAGCTGTCGGTGTCCTGGCCGACCCAGATCGGTGCCGCGACGTCGGCGATCCGTGCGGCCAGGTCGGGATCACCCGGCGCCGGGTACTGGACGGCGAACAGCTCGTCGGGGAACCCGTAGAAGTCGTGGATCGTGCGGGGCGTCGCCATTGCGGTGACCGCGCTGGCGTTGATGTACCAGTGGGCGGAGATCACGAGGATCGCCCGCGGCCGCGGCGTGGTGAGCCCGAAGGTCTGCCACGCCTCGGTGTAGCGGTTGTGCTCGAGGGCGTTCATCGGCGAGCCGTGCCCGACGAACAGGGCCGCCATCGCGCGTGGTCATGGTCTCAGCCTGGCACGGTCAGACCGGCACGGTGAGGCTGGCGACGTACCCGGCGTCGACGCTGCCCGTCACGGTGGGGGTCTCGAGCGAGGCGCCGTCGCGGAACACCATGTCGGTGCTCAGCGACGTCTGGCTGAGGTTCTTCACGCTCTGCTCGTAGCCGGTGGTCGCGTACACCGTGTCGCAGACGTCCTCGGGGAAGGCGAGCTGCGAGGTGGCGAGCTTGCCGCTGGCGCTCGTCGCCGCGCCGACGCTGGGGTACACCTCGAAGTGGGCGTGGGGCCAGCGGCCGGAGTAGGCGGCCGGGAAGATCGTCGTGAACGACACCTCGCCGTTGCCGTCGGTCTCCTGCACGCCCCGCAGGTAGTTCTCGTCCTGCAGGTCCTGCGCGTAGAGCGAGTACTCGCCGTCGATGTTGCAGTGCCACAGGTACACCGCGGCACCGGCGTAGGGCGCGCAGCCGTTGGCCGTGTCGACCACCTTGAGCGTGATGGTCAGCGGCACACCCTCGGCCACGGCACTGCCCGAGCCGAAGCTCGACCGGATGTCGCGGCGGACGATGCCGTCCTGGGTCAGCACGTTGACGCCGTTCGAGCCGTCGCCGGGGTAGGGGCCGGCGGTCTCCTCGGGGATCACGGTGCAGGTGGTCGAGTCGACCGCGGTCGAGGCCGCGGTGCTGGTCGTGCTGGCCCCGGTCGTGCTGGTCGATGACGACGAAGTGCTCGACGAGCCCGAGCTGGTGAGGCTCCTGCCGCTCGAGCAGGCGGCGGCGATCAGGCCGAGGCCGCCGCCGCCGAGCACGATCAGGGCTCGCCGGCGAGAGGTCGTCGAGCGGTTCGGTGCGTCGGCCCCGCCGGCCGCTCCGGAGGGGTCTTCGAAGGGGGTGCGGTCTTCGTTCATGAGAACAGTGTGAAGGTCGAGGGTGAACGTCGCATTGGTCGGTTCTGGGAGCTCGCTGTGAATGCTGGCGGTCGGATCGGGAGGCCGTCGACGGCGGAGCGGTAGCGTCGCCCCGATGACCGAGTGGGCCGGAGCTGAGGTGGGTCGGGCCTACGACCGGGCCTACTTCGATCACTGGTACCGGGGTGAGGGCTTCGGGTCGAAGGCCGTGCTGCGGCGCAAGGTCGGCTTCGCCGTCGCGGCCGCCGAGTACCTGCTGGCCCGGCCGATCCGGTCGGTGCTCGACGTCGGCTGCGGCGAGGGCCCCTGGCAGCCGGTGCTGGCCGAGCTGCGACCCCGGGCCCGCTACGTCGGCGTGGACCCGAGCGCCTACGCCGTCGAGCGCTTCGGATCCCGCCGGCACCTCCGGCTCGGCGCCTTCGCCGAGCTCGATCGAGTCGTCCCGCTCGACGAGGGAGCATTCGACCTGATCGTCTGCGTCGACGTGCTCGGCTACGTGGACGACGCCGACGTGCCCATCGGTCTGGCCGCCATCGCCGCGAGGCTCCACGGCGTGGCGCTGCTGGAGGTGTTCACCGAGGCCGACGACTTCGAGGGCGACGTCGAGCACTACCGGCGCCGTCCGCCCGAGCAGTACACCGGCTGGTTCGCCGAGGCCGGCCTCGAGCGGCTCGGACCCAGCCTCTTCTGCGGCCCGTCGTTGCGCGCCGTGCTGGCCACGTTCGAAGCGCCGCTCGGGTCGTGAGCTCGCTGCCTCTGGTAGAGCTACCCCATGGATGAGCTCCAGGTGCTCGTGGCCGAGGCGGAGATCGGTCGGGTGGTGCGCGCGCTACTGCCGGGCCATCGATCGCATGGACGAGGCGCTGCTGCGCTCGTGCTACCACCCGGGGGCGACCGACGAGCACGGGTCGTTCCGGGGTGACGTCGACGAGTACGTGACCTGGGTGTGGCGGCTGCTCGAGCGGTACCGGTCGACGATGCACCTGATCGGCAACCAGCTGGTCGAGCTCGACTCGCCGAGCTCGGCCCGGGTCGGAGACCTACGGGGTGGCGTTCCATGCCGGCCCGCCCGACCGGCCCGAGCTCAACCTCACCACCGGCTTCCGTTTCGTCGACCGGTTCGACCTCATCGAGGGGACCTGGGCCATCAGCCGCCGGGTCGCGGTCACCGAGTGGTCGCGGACGAACGATCCGGCGACGTGGTGGGAGCTGCCCGAGTCGCTCCGGGTCGGCAGCCGCGATCGACGACGACCCGAGCTACTGGGTCTGACTCCCGGGTCCTACGTCCGGCGGCCCCACACCGCCCAGAGCGGATCGCCCGGCACGTGCAGCGGCGTCCGCAGCGCGGACTCGATCGGCCCGAACCCGCCCGAGCGGAGGAAGTACTGCCGCACGATCTCGACGTGGGTCGGGTCGTCGGTCGCCAGCCAGCCGCGGATGGCCTTGGTCGGGAAGCAGCGGTTCGAGAAGGTGATGACGAACGGCCCGTCGGCGCGCAGCACCCGGCTCACCTCGGCGAACACCTCCACCGGTCGCACCAGGTAGTCGACCGACACGCAGCAGGTGACGGCGTCGAAGGACGCGTCCGGGAACGGGAGGTTCGGGTCCTCGTTCAGGTCGTGGCCGCACCCACGACTCGGCCTGGGGGTTGGCCGCCAGCTCCTGGCTGTTCATCCCGAGCGCCACGAGCCGGCGGGGAGCGGAGCGGAAGTGCGAGACCCACGACGACATGAGGTCGAGCACGTCCCCGTCGAGACCGAGGTCCTCGTAGAGCGCGCCGACGGCCGCGATGGCGCCCTCGTCGATGTGGGTCACGAAGCGGTCGGGTCGGTAGAACTCGTCGTCCTCACCGCCGTCGGCCCGGTCGAAGAAGCCGCGGGGGAACCCGTGCTCGTCCTGGTCTGCTGGCATCGGGCGACCGTACCCGCCGCCGGTAGTGTCGCCGCCATGACCTATCGCGTGGTGGTGTGGGGGACGGGGAACGTGGGGCGACCGGCGATCCGCGCCGTGGCCGCCCATCGGGAGCTCGAGCTGGTCGGGGCCATCGTGGCCAACCCGGCCAAGGTCGGTCGGGACGCCGGTGAGCTGGCCGGCATCGCCCCGCTCGGGGTGGCCGCGACCGATGATCCGTCCATCGCGCTCGCCGACGACGTCGATGCGGTGATCTACGCGGCCACCGGCGACACCCGACCCGACGAGGCGTTGGCCGACCTGCTGGCCTGCCTGCGGGCCGGCCGCAACGTCGTGTCGACCGCGTTCTACCCGCTGCTGCACCCGGCCAGCGCGCCCCGCGAGCTGCTCGACGCGGTCGAGGCGGCCTGCGGCGAGGGCGACACGTCGGTGTTCGTGTCGGGCATCGATCCGGGCTGGGCGCTCGACATCCTGCCCGCGCTGGTCAGCGGGGTGAGCGCCGGCATCACCGAGATCCGGGTGCAGGAGCTGTTCAACTACGCGCTCTACGACCAGCCCGACGTCGTGCGCGAGGTCATCGGGTTCGGTGGGCCGATGGAGGAGATGCCACTGATGCTGCTCGACTTCTCGCTCGACATGGTGTGGTCACCGAACCTCCGCAACCTGGCCGACGTGCTCGGCGTCGAGCTCGAGCGGCATCGAGATCGAGGTCGAGCGACGCCCGCTGGAGCGCACGATCGAGGTCGACGGCATGGGCACGTTCGAGGCCGGCACCCAGGGTGCGTTCCGCTTCGAGGTGCGGGGCATCGTCGACGGTCGCCCGCTGCTGGTGCTCGAGCACATCACCCGGATCGACGACGACTGCGCGCCCGAGTGGTACCGCTCGGCGGTCGGCGGCGAGCACCGGGTGCTGATCAGCGGCCACCCGAACCTGGAGGTGTCCGTGCACGGCACCGAAGCCGGCGAGCCTGGCGCGGCCGGCGGCGGCAACGCCACCGCGGCCAACCGCATCGTCAACGCCATCCCGGCCGTGTGCGCGGCGAAGGCCGGCCCGCTCGGCCCCCTGGACCTCCCGCCGATCGCCGGCGGTGCTCAGGTCGGGTCGGGGGCGGAGGTCGCCTGACCGACGTCGTAGGCCGCGACGCCGTCGTCGGTGATGATCTCGACGATGGGCTCGTCGCGGTCGTCGAACTCGGTGCGCAGGGCCCGGCTCATCACCGCGTGCATGTCGTAGAGCGCGGTGATGTAGGTGAGCTCGAGGATCTCCTCGTCGGACAGGTGGCGGTGCAGCGCGGCGAACACGTCGTCGGCCACCCGGCCGCCGTCGAGCACGAGGGCGTCGGTGTAGGCCAGCACCGCCCGCTCGCGGTCGTCGAAGCAGTCGGCGACCTGCCACGCCGGGATGGCGGCGATCCGCTCCTCGGACATGCCGAGCGCCCGGCACGACTTGCAGTGCTGGGAGAACACGAACTGGCTGCCGCGGGCCCAGCCGGCCCGGGTCTGGCCCAGCTCCCGCAGCGTGGGATCGAGCAGCCGGGTCGGGCTGCGGTAGAGCGCGAAGCCGTCGACCGCGTGCTTGAGGACGTCGGGCACCAGGGCGAACACGGTCCACCAGTCGCCGGGCGTGCCGGTGGCGGTGCCGGGCTCGGCCACCGGATCGCGGTCCGGACCGAAGAGCATGTCGTACATCACCGTCACGATCCGAGGGTTGTCGGCCGAACGGGGGACCTGGCGCAGTCGAGGCATCCCAGAGTCCTATCGCGTTTCGCCTCCCGGTTGGCCCGGCGTGGTCACGGGGTGCGACCGGTGATGGCCACGATCCGGTCGAGCAGCGGCGCATCGACGGCTACCTCGACCGGCGGTCCCCAGATGGACGGGACGGGTGCGTTCGGGACGAACTCGGCCACGTGGTCGAGGCAGGCCTGCAGGGTGGGCTCGGGCAGCTCGAAGGCCTGGCCGGTGGCCCGGGCCAGATCCCAGCCGTGCACGACCACCTCGGTGAGCGCGATCTTGGCCCAGGTCTCGTTCGACAGGTCCGACCCGGGCACGTCGCCCGCGCCCCTCCAGGCCTCGGGGTCGTCCCACGCCCGGCCGAGGACCTGGAGGTCCTCGCTGACCCGGTCCCGCCAGTCGGGGCCGAGGTGGGCGGCCGTCGGGGCGATGGCGGCAGCGGCCATCGCCTCGGTGTCGCGCCGGGTCAGCGCGGTGGAGCCCCGGGCCACCAGATCGACGTGGTCGACGAGGTCGCCGACGGAGTAGTCGTCGCAGACCGTGGGTGCATCGAGCTGGTCGTCCCCCACGCCCCCGAGCACGCGGATCAGGCCCTGGCACGCGGGCTTCAGATCGATCACCGCCGGCCCTTCCCACCCGTCTGCATCAGCCCGAGGGTACCGACGTCGCGGCGTCGACCCTGCGGGCAGGCAGGATCAGGCGGGGACGGCGACGACGAAGGCCGAGCTGCGATCGCTCTCGTCGAGCGGGACGCCGGCGGGATCGGTCGCCCGGACGACCCCCCAGCCGGCCGCGGCCAGGCGGTCCACCAGCTCGGCCCGGGGGAGGGTCGACGTCAGCGGCTCGCCCATGGACGACACCGCGGCCCCGAGGCGGTCGCGGTGGAGCCGCTGCTCGTCGGTCTCGGGCACGAGCGACAGGGTGATCGCCAGGCGGCTGCCCGGAGCGGACGAGGCGGACAGCGCGGCGAGGAGCGACGCGAGGGTCGGCCCCGAGAGGTAGCCGGCCACGCCTTCGCAGGTGAGGAGCGAGGGCCGGGAGCGGTCGTGCCCGGCGCGGGCGAGCGCGGCCGCGACGTCGTCGATGGTGAAGTCCGCGGCGACGAACGTGATGTCGGACGTCGGGATCGCCAGGTCGGTCAGGCGCCGCTGCTTGTCCGCCTGCGTCTCGGGGTGGTCGAGCTCGAACCAGCGAGACCCGGGACGGGCGTAGCGCAAGGCCCGACCGTCGTAGCCCGCACCCACCGAGACGACCTGGTCGATGCCGGTGGCGGCGGCCGGATCGAGCGCCCGCACGACCACCGTGTCGAAGAACCTCGTGCGGGCCTGCAGGTAGCGGGTCATCGGGGTCGCCTCGACCACCAAGCCGGCCGCCACGTCGGCCTGCAGGCGCTGATCGTCGTCGGCTCCCCGGGTCGACCCCGCCCAGGGGCACGCCACCCGCTCGAAGCCCTGCCGGTGCGCAGCCACCCGGCGAGCGGTCATCGATGCCTCACCCTTGCGCACGTCGGTCCTCCGGTCGTCGGTCTCCGGTCGACGGTAGCCCGTCTCCTCCGAAGATCACAAGCAGATGCGTAGCAACATCAACGAACCTGTCAGCCAGTTCGGCTACAAATGGACGAGATGGCTGACAGGAAGCGGGGATGTGGGTGGATCGGGTCGTCGGATGGTGCGCGGATGCTTGGTAGTGTCGGACGGGTGAGCGAAGCGGGGGACCCGGTCGACGAGCTGGCCCGGGAGGTGCGGGCCAGCGTGACCCGGCTGTCGAGGCGGCTGCGGGCGGAGCGGGGCGTCCGCGAGGTGAGCCTCATCCAGCTGAGCGCGCTGGGCACGCTCTACCGCCACGGCCCGATGAGCGCGAGCGAGCTCGCCGCCGAGGAGCGCACCCAGGCCCAGTCGCTGACCCGACCGCTGGCCGACCTCGAGCGTCGCAAGCTGATCCGTCGCACGCCCGACCGGGTCGATCGACGCCGGGTCATCGTCGGCATCACCGCCGCGGGGGAGAAGGTGCTGCGCACCGACGCGGCCGAGCGCCGGGCGTGGTTGGCCACCGCCATCGACCGGCAGCTCAGCCCGACCGAGCGCGATCTCCTCCACCTGGCCACCCAGCTGATGGACCGCCTGGCCGACGCCGGCGACCACCCACCCACCCCCGAACCGGTAGTCGGGTCCTGACCTCTGGTCGCGGATCGGACTACCGGTTCGGGAGGGCGATTCGGGACGGGGCGGTTGGGTGGAGCTGGACCGGACGACTGGCACGATGGCCCGATGAAGGTTCGCTTCGCGGTGTCGGTCGGGCTCGGTGCACCCGACCCCGAACAGCTCGCCCACGTGGTCACCGAGGCCGAGGCCGCGGGGTTCGACAGCCTCTGGTTCTCCGACCTCCCCACGCTGCCGGCCACCGACCCGCTGTTGGCGGTGGCGTTCGCGGCGGCCCGGTCCGAGCGGCTCAAGCTCGGCGTCAACCTGGTGCCGTTCGGCTACGAGCCGTTCGTCTTCGCCCGTCAGGTCGCCCAGCTCGACCAGCTCAGCGGCGGGCGGCTGCTGGTCACGTTGGTGCCCGGCCTCGACCAGCCCGGCGAGCGGGCGGCACTCGGCATCGTCGGCGCCCACCGGGGCCGCGCTGCTCGACGAGCTGCTCCCGACCCTGCGGGCCTGGTGGGCCGGCGAGGCGGTCGTGCCGCCCGGCGCGCCGGAGGGAACCGACCCGGTGCGGCTGCCGACGCGGCCCGTGCAGGATCCGCTGGAGGTGTGGCTCGGCGGCATCGGGCCCGAGGCCATCCGCCGGGCCGGCCGCCTGTCCGACGGCTGGCTGGGGTCGCTGACGACCGCGCCGGCCGAGATCGCCACCATCCGCACCCGGATCGAGGACGAGGCCACGGCCGCCGGCCGCACGATCGACCCTGAGCACTTCGGCCTCAGCATCCCCTACGCCCGCACGCCCGACCACCGTGACGCCATCAGCCGCATCCGGCGGCCCGGAGGGGTCGACCTCAGCGGGCTCGTGCCGGTCGGCCCGGACGCGCTGCGCGACCTGGTGCGGCGCCTCGTCGACGACGGCCTGTCGAAGTTCGTGGTGCGGTCGGTCGGGCCGATCGAGTCCTGGACCGACGAGCTCGACTGGCTGGCCGACACCGTGCTCGACCTCCAGACCTGACCCTCGATCCCGAACTGGTAGCCGTTCCGGCGCGGCGCCCGCACCGCGATGGCTACCAGTTCGGGATCAGGTCCGGGGTCAGGGGCGGGCGTGGGGGAGCACCTCGGGGTTCACCACGTTCGACGGCTCGTCGCGGGCGAAGGCGTCGATCTGGGCGAACACGGTGGTGAACTGCAGCTCCCACTCCTCGCGGGTGACGTAGCCCAGGTGGGGGGTGCAGACGACGTCGTCGAGCTGGAGCAGCGGATCGGCGGTGTCGGTCAGCGGCTCGTGCTCGTACACGTCGACCGCGGCCCGGCCGGGGCGACCCCGACGCAGCGCCTCCACCAGGGCGCCCGGCTCGACCAGCCCGGCTCGGCTGGTGTTGACCAGCAGCGACGTCGGCTGCATGCGGGCCAGGTCCTCGGCGCCGACGATGCCGCGGGTGGCCTCGACCAGACGGAGATGCAGCGTGACCACGTCGGCCCTCTCGAAGAGCTCGGCCTGGCTGGCGGCCACGGCCACGCCGTCGGCCGCCGCCCGCTCGAGCGAGCCCGGCCCACCCCACGCCAGGATCGACATGCCGAAGGCCTGGCCGTAGCCGGCGACGACCCGACCGATCCGGCCGTAGCCGAACACACCCAGGGTGCGGCCGCGGAGCGTGTGGCCGACATGGGTCTGCCAGCGCCCGGCTCGCAGCGAGGCCTCCTGCCGCGGCAGGTCGCGCACGCCGTTCAGCACGAGCGCCCAGGTCAGCTCGGCGGTGGCGTAGGACGGCGATCCGGCGTGCAGGTCGGAGCACACCACGATGCCCAGCCGGGTGCAGGCCTCGACGTCGATGTGGGGATAGGCGCTGCGCTGGCTGATGAGGCGGAGCCGGGGCAGCCGCTCCAGCAGGTCGGCGCCGATGCGGGTGCGCTCGCGGATCAGCACGAGCGCCTCGGTGTCGCGCAGGCGGTCCGCCAGGCGGTCGAGGTCGGGCTCGTGGTCGTTCCAGACGGTGACCTCGTGGTCGGCCAGCGCGGCGAAGCAGTCGAGCGTGCGCAGGGTGTCGACGTAGTCGTCGAGGATCGTGACCTTCAGGCCTGTCGTCATCGGTGGACCTCCTGCCACTTGTATTGTACTTGTCTACCCTCCGCTCGTCGAACCGGTAGTCGGATCCGAACCCAGGGGCGCGGATCTGACTACGGGTACAGGTGGGGTCGGGCCGTATCCTCAGCGGATGGCCCGGCGCAGCAGATCTCGATCGTCGCGCCGCAACGGCCCGCGCCAGCGCCCCCACCGGCGTCCCGACCCGGCCGAGCTCGAGCGACGGATCGCGCTGCGCCGGGCGAACGTTCCCACGATCAGCTACCCCGAGCAGCTGCCGGTCTCGCAGCGGCGCGACGAGATCGCCGACGCCATCCGCGACCACCAGGTCGTGATCGTGGCCGGCGAGACCGGCTCGGGGAAGACCACCCAGCTGCCCAAGATCTGCATGGAGCTGGGCCGGGGCGTGCAGGGGATGATCGGCCACACCCAGCCCCGGCGCCTGGCCGCCCGCACCGTGGCCGACCGCATCGCCGACGAGCTGGGCGTCGACCTCGGCGGGGCGATCGGGTTCGCCGTGCGCTTCACCGACCAGGTGGGCGACGCCACGCTCGTGAAGCTGATGACCGACGGCATCCTGCTGGCCGAGCTCCAGCGTGATCGCCTGCTGTCGGCCTACGACACGATCATCGTGGACGAGGCCCACGAGCGCAGCCTCAACATCGACTTCATCCTTGGCTACCTGGCCCAGCTGTTGCCCCGCCGCCCCGACCTCAAGGTCATCATCACCTCGGCGACCATCGAGACCGACCGGTTCTCGGCCCACTTCGGAGGAGCGCCGGTCATCGAGGTCACGGGCCGGACGTACCCGGTCGAGCTGCGCTACCGCCCGCTCGACCCGGCCGACGCGGACGACGGGACGAGCGAGGCCGAGCCGCGCGACCAGATCTCCGGCATCGTGGACGCAGTCCGCGAGCTGCGGCGGGAGCAGCCGGGCGACGTGCTCGTGTTCCTGGCCGGCGAGCGCGACATCCGTGACACGGCCGATGCGCTGCGGGCGCTCGACCTGCCCGACACCGAGGTCGTCCCGCTCTATGCGCGCCTCTCCCTGGCCGAGCAGCACCGGGTGTTCGCGCCGCACAAGGGTCGTCGGATCGTGCTGGCCACCAACGTGGCCGAGACGTCGCTCACCGTTCCCGGGATCCGCTACGTCATCGACGTGGGCACGGCTCGCATCTCGCGCTACAGCCCGCGCCTCAAGGTGCAGCGCCTGCCGATCGAGCGGGTGTCCCAGGCGTCGGCCGATCAGCGCGCCGGTCGCTGCGGGCGGGTGGCCGACGGCATCTGCATCCGGCTCTACGCCGAGGACGACTTCGACGGCCGTCCGGAGTTCACCGACCCCGAGATCCTGCGGACGAACCTGGCCTCGGTCATCCTCCAGATGACGAACATCGGGCTGGGCGACATCGCCGCGTTCCCCTTCCTCGATCCGCCGGATCGACGGGCCATCGCCGACGGCATCAACCTGCTGCTCGAGCTGGGCGCGCTCGAGACGGGCACCGGCGACGACTACCAGCGGTTGACCCCGGTCGGCCGGAAGCTGGCTCGGCTGCCGATCGATCCTCGCTTCGCCCGCATGGTGCTCGAAGCCGAGCGCAACGGCTGCCTCCGCGAGGTGCTGATCATCGCGGCCGGGCTGTCGATCCAGGATCCGCGCGAGCGCCCGGCCGATCACGCCGCGGCCGCCGATCAGTTCCACGCCCGCTTCGCCGATCCGACGTCGGACTTCCTGGCCTACGTCAACCTCTGGGGCTACGTGCGCGAGCAGCAGCGGGAGCTGTCGTCGAGCGCGTTCCGGCGGTTGTGCCGGCGCGAGCACCTCAACTTCCTCCGCGTGCGCGAGTGGGCCGACGTGCACTCGCAGCTCCGCCGGGTGGTCGCCGACCTGGGCATGACCCAGAACTCCGAGCCGGCCGATCCGGACCTGATCCACCGCTCGCTGCTGGCCGGGTTGCTGTCGCACCTCGGCCAGAAGAACCGCGAGACCCGGGAGTACCTCGGCGCTCGCCAGTCGCGCTTCGCCATCTTCCCCGGCTCCGCGCTGGCCAAGAAGCAGCCGGACTGGGTCATGGCCGCCGAGCTGGTCGAGACGTCACGCCTGTGGGCCCGCACGGCGGCGCGGGTGCAGCCCGAGTGGGCCGAGGAGCTGGCCGAGCACCTCGTGAAGCGGAGCTACAGCGAGCCGCACTGGTCGACCACCCGCGCCGCGGCCATGGCCCACGAGCGGGTCACGCTCTACGGCCTGCCCATCGTGGCGGATCGCCTGGTCGGGTACGGCAAGGTCGATCCCGAGCACGCCCGCGAGCTGTTCGTCCGCCATGCGCTCGTCGAGGGCGAATGGAAGAGCCACCACCGCTTCGTCGCCGACAACCGGGCCCTGCTCGAGGAGCTGGGCGAGCTGGAGAGCCGGTTCCGTCGCCACGACCTGGTGGTGGGGCTCGACGACCTCGAGCGCCTGTACGACGAGCGCGTGCCGCAGGATGTGGTGTCGGGTCGCCACTTCGACTCGTGGTGGAAGAAGGCCCGTCGCACCCAGCCCGATCTGCTGACCTTCACCGCCGACGACCTGCTGCACGACGCCGTCGACGAGCTCGACGAGGACGACTTCCCGGCCAACTGGACGCAGGGCGACCTCACCTTCGGGCTCAGCTACGCGTTCGAACCGGGCAGCACCGAGGACGGCGTGGCCGTGCACATCCCGGTGGCGGTGCTGAACCAGGTGCAGCCGATCGGGTTCGACTGGCAGGTGCCCGGGTTGCGGGAGGAGCTGGTGGCCGAGCTGATCCGCTCGCTGCCCAAGGCGTTGCGCCGCAACCTGGTGCCGGTGGCCGACACCGCCCGGGAGTTCCTCGACCGCATCGGCGACGAGTCCGGCGGCGCCGTCGATCCGGAGCGGGAGCCGCTGCTCGACGCGCTCGAGCGGGAGATGGGTCGGCTCGGGGGTGAGCGCATCCGCCGCGACGACTGGGATCTCGATCGGCTGCCCCCGCACCTGCGGCTCTCCTTCCTGGTGGTCGACGACGAGGGCGACCCGGTGGCCCAGGGCGACGACCTCGGCGCGCTCAAGGTCGACCTCGTCGGCGAGGTCCGCGACGCCATCGCCGGAGCGGGTACCGACATCGAGCAGGCCGGGTTGACGGAGTGGAGCTTCGGTCCGATCGAGCACCTGGTCGAGCGCGACTACGGCGGCCAGGTCGTCAAGGCCTACCCGGCGCTCGTGGACGAGGGCAACAGCGTGGCCATCCGCCTGCTCGACTCCGAGGACGAGCAGTACGCGTCGATGTGGAGCGGGGTCCGACGGCTGCTGCGGCTGACCGTCCCGCTCTCGCTCAAGGGCGTGCAGGGCGCCATGACGAACGAGACCCGCCTGGCGTTGGGCTGGAGCCCGTACCCGAGCGCGGCGGACCTCTTGGAGGACTGCGTGGCGTGCGCGCTCGACGAGCTGATGGCCGGGGCCGGCGTCGGGTCGGACGGGGGAGTGGTGTGGGATGCCGTGGCCTTCGACGAGCTGCGGGCGGCCGTGCGGCCCGACCTGCCTGCGCTGGTCGGCGCGGTGGTGGCCGACGTGGCCCGGGTGCTGGCCAGCAGCCGTGAGGTCGGCCGCAAGCTCGAGCGCATGACCGCGCCGGCCGCCGCCGGAGCGGCGAGCGACGTGGCCGCGCAGCGCGACGCGCTCGTCTACGACGGCTTCGTGTCGGGCATCGGCCGGGCCCGCCTGGCCGACCTCGATCGCTACCTGCAGGCCATGCTCGTCCGGCTCGACAAGCAGCCGGACGGCCCTCGCCGAGACCGTGACGCCATGGCGGTCGTGCACCGGGTCCAGGCGCGCTACTACGCCGTGCTCGACAGGTTGCCGGCCGGGGTGGCGCCCTCGCCCGAGCTCATCGAGGTGGCGTGGATGATCGAGGAGCTGCGGGTCAGCCTCTTCGCCCAGACCCTCGGCGCGGCGCGGTCGATCTCCGAGAAGCGGGTGCTGCAGGCCATCGACGCGGCGTCGTCCTAGCTCGAAATCTGCGCGCCGACCCACCCTCCAGGTGGGTTGGCGCGTAGATTTCGGTCAGGGGTGGTGCTGGCGGGCGAAGCCGCAGCCGACCGATCAGTCGGTCGACGCCGATCGGTAGGTGCGGGCCAGCAGGCCCATGCGATCGCGGGCGACCTGGGTGAGCGAGAAGGCATCGGGGTCGAGGTCGCCGGGGCCTCGGCGGACGCTGATCCAGTGATGGTCGACGGTCACCGAGGCGATCACCTCGGGCTGCTCGGCGGCGGCGGTGACCAGCTCGGCGGCCAAGGCCATGAGCGGAGGTTCGTCGTCGAGCCAGGTGTGGGCCGGCGCGGCGGGGTCATCGAGCAGCCGGTCGAGCCGGGCGATGAGCACCTCGCTGCCGGGTGGGCCGGATCGCAGGCGTTCGTGCCAGGCCTGCAGGATGGGGCGATCCGCGCTGATCGGGTCGCGCATGGCGTTGACCCACAGACGCTCGAGCCGCGGCCCGAGCTCGAGCGATTCCCGACCCTCCAGGGCGTCGGCCACGCCCGAAGCGATGCGCACGGCCTCGGGGGAGTCGGGGAACTCCATGGCGTCGAGATAGGCGTTGAACCAGAGCGCGTCGTTGCGCCAGTCCTCGATCACGTAGAGGCCGTCGGTCCGCAACCGGGGGAACAGCACCTCGAACGACGCCACCGTCGGGTGGTAGAGGTGGGAGGCATCGTCGACCACGAGGTCGAGCGGGTCGGACCCGAACTCGGAGGACACGATGCCCTCGACCGTGGTCCGGTCGCCCTGGTCGACGCCGTAGTGGGTGCGGACCGTGCCGGTCAGCCCGCGCTCGTCGATGAAGCGCTCGAGCGGCTCGACCGGCTCGGCCGACAGCTCCATCGCCACCAGGCGTCGCGGCTGCAGCAGTTGGGCCAGCAGCGCGGTGCTGCCGCCGCGGAAGATGCCGAGCTCGACGCAGTTCGCCGACCGGAACTCGGTGGCCATCGGCCCGTAGCTCTCGACCATCGGACGGGTCTTCAGCAGCCGCAGCCGCGACGACTCGCCCGACGGCACGTGCATCAGCGCGTACTCGACCCCGTCGATCTCGAGCAGCGACGCCGACCGCCAGATGAGCCCCGAGAGGGGGTCCGCTATCGTCACCGCCGGATCGTAGCGGCGCCGCCGGGGCCCGTGGGTGGGGCGTCGAATGGGTGCCTGTCGTGGTGCCGATCGCGCGTCGGGTGAGGTGACGCTCGGCCATTCCCCGGGGCGACGGCACAGGGTTACTGTCGCCGTCGTGCCACGGAAGGAACGATCGGCGCACTCTGCGCTCGGTGACCTCAGCCTCGTCGGCTCCGTCGCGCTCGTGCTCGGGATGTTCTGGGTGCTCCTGGTGCACGGCCCGAGCGGCTCCGACGTCCGACTGCAACCGCCTCCCGCGCAGAGCGCGAGCGAGGAGTTCTTCGCCGACTACGTGGGGCCCGACGGGCGGGTCGTGCGCACCGACCAGGGCGGCGACACGGTGAGCGAAGGGCAGGCGTACGCCCTGCGCCTCGCGGTCGGCGACGGCGACGCCTTCGGGTTCGACCGCGTCTGGGCGTGGACCCGCGACAACCTGCAGATGAGCAGCGGCCTGTTCGCCTGGCGGTGGCAGGACGGCGCCGTCGTCGATGCCGAGCCGGTGGCCGACGCCGACCTCGACGTCGCGGTGGCGCTGGCCCAGGCCTCCGGCCGGTTCGGCCGGCCCGACTTCGCCGACGATGCCCGCCGGATCGCGACCGCGGTGCTCGAGCAGGAGACCGTCGAGGCCGGTGGTCGGCTCGCGCTCGTGGCCGGACCGTGGGCCGTCGCCGATCGCATCGTGAACCCGAGCTACCTCGCGCCGTGCGACGACGAGGTGCTCGGGTCCGTCACCAAGGACCTGCGGTGGCTCCGACTGCGCGACGACGCGGTGGCCCTGCTGGGCCAGCAGCTGTCGACCGGGTTGCCGTCCGACTGGTCGGTGCTCGACGCGACCGGTGCGCTGCACGCGATCGCGGAGCCCGAGGACCCGACCGGCCCCGGTCGCTACGGCCTCGACGCGGCCCGGGTGCCGGCTCGCCTGTGGGGATGCGACACCGGGCGGGCGCTGGCCACCCAGCTCTGGCCGCACGTGCAGCACCTGCCGGCCGACGGCGCGTACTCGGCGTACGCGCTCGACGGCACAGCGCTCGACCCGCGGCCACACCCCCTCGGGCTGATCGCCGGCGCGTTGAGCGCCGGGGCGGTCGGCGACCGGTCCCGCGCCTCGGATCTCATCGGGCTGGCCGCCCGCCTCGAGCACGCCCGCCCCTCCTACTACGGCGCCGCCTGGCTGGGGCTCGCCGAGCACCAGTTGGCCACCATCTCGATCGAGATCCCATCGGACGTCACGACCGACGAGTCGACCGACGGTTCGGACACGGCACCGTCGCCATCGGAGACCACGACCACCACCGCTCCGCCGGCGTGGTGGCCGACGCTGCCGCCCGATCCTTCGACCGTGCCCGGTTCCCTCACGGTGTTCCCGACCGACGCCGCGGCAGCGGTTGCCGGACTGCCCGTGCCGTCACCGGACCCGCCCCATCCGACGCCGGTGATCCCGCCGCCCACCACCTCGCCGCCGACCACGGTGACGCCGACGACCGAGCCACCGACGACGGAGCCGCCGACGACGGAACCGCCCACGACGGAGCCGCCGACGACGGAGCCGCCCACGACGGAGCCGCCGACGACGGAACCGCCGACCACGGAGCCGCCCACCACGGAGCCACCGTCGACCGAGTCGCCGACGACCACCACCCAGCCCGGGGGTCCCCCGTAGCTCGTGCGGTGGGGCCCGCAGGCGGACGATCAGTCGGCGACGGCGAACAGCTGCTGGGGCTCGGGGATGCCCTTGAGCGCGTGCACGCCGCGATCGTGGAAGTCGATGCCCGAGCCGGCCACCAGGTCTCGCACCGTGCGCGACACCAGGATCTCGCCCGGACGGGCCAGTGACTCGATGCGCGCTCCGATGTGGGCGGCGATGCCGACGATGTCGTTGTCGCGGCGCTCGATCTCACCGGCGTGCAGCCCGGCCCGCATCTCCAGGCCGAGCACCCGCAGCCCGTCGCGCACGGCGGCGGCGCAGCGGATGGCGCGAGCAGGTCCGTCGAAGGTGGCGAGGAAGCCGTCGCCGGTGTGCTTGATGGCTTCACCGGAACCGGAGTCGATGGCCTCCCGCACCAGCCGATCGTGGCGATCGAGCACCTGGCTCCAGCGGCGGTCGCCGATGCGGCTGGCCAGCGCGGTGGACTCGACGAGGTCGGTGTAGAGCACGGTGGCCATGACCCGGTCGTCGGTCGGCACCGGGCGCGCGCCGGTCACGAACTCCTCGATCTCGACCATCAGCGCGTCGGGGTCACCGGAGAAGAGGAAGTCGGCGGACCCCGGGAGGATGACGAGCTTGGAGGTGCCGATGTGCTCGTGCAGGAAGCGGGCGTGGTCCGCACCGATCCACGCGTGCTTGCGGCAGATCACGAGCGAGGGGCAACGGATGGACGGCAGCGCCGCCCGCACGTCGACCGAGAACAGCCAGCGACGCATGGTCGACGAGGTCCCGGGGCTGGCCGCGCTGCGCACGTAGGCCTGCCACCACGCCTCGAGCGCGTCGGTCACGGGTTCGCCGGCGAGCAGCTCGACCGACGAGGCCGGCATGTAGGGCGTGTCGAGCATGACCTCCTGGATCTCCTCGGGCACGCCCAGGGCGAAGTCGTCGGCGCGGCCCATGCGGGCCCACGCGTTGACGAACACCAGGCCCGACACGCGCTTGGGGTGGGTGGCGGCGAACAGCGCGGCCATCGGTCCGCCCGACCCCTTGCCGATGATCACGGCCCGTTCGATGTCGAGCGTGTCGAGCACGCAGCGGAGGTCGTCGACCCACTCCTCGAGGGTCGGCAGCGTCGACAGCTGGACGGGGTCGGAGAGGCCGATCCCGCGCTTGTCGAAGGTGACCAGGTGGCTGAAGCTCGACAGCCGGTCGAGCACCGGCCGGAAGGGCGAGTCGGCGCGCCAGAGGTCTCCCTGGTGGCTGAACCAGTCGCTGACCAGCACGACGTGGGGTGGTCCGGAGCCGCAGTGGCGGTGGGCCACGAAGCCATCGTGGGTGGGCGCGTATTCGACCGGCGACGGTTGGGGCAAGGGTGCTCCGTGTGGAAGGCTGTCGTGAATGTACCGGCCGCAGCCGGTGGTCGGGGTGGGAGGCTGGGACCGTGCCCTACGTGGTGGCGTTCATCGAACAGGCGAACCAGATCTTCGGACCTCCGGGTGAGTTCGACCCCGCAGGGCTGCTGCGGGCGCTGGACGGCGTGGACTCCGTTCGCGAGGGCATCGAGCGGTTCGAGCTGCTCGGCGCCATCGAGAAGGAGGAGCAGCAGCGCGTGGCCGAGGAGTTCATCCGGCTGCTGCCGCCGTCGCTCGACGCCGCGATCCTGGCCGCCCTGCGCAGCGCGCTCGAGCGGGGGCTGCGCACGCAGTTCACGTGGAAGCCGGGCTACGCGTTCGAGGTGACCATGTGGGAGTCCTCGAAGTACGAGCACGAGGAGAGCCGCTGGGTCGGCCTGGTCAACATCCTCATCGTGTCGCCGGACCCGCCGGAGGACGCGGCCGACGAACCGGGCGCCTCGTAGCGCTCGACCCGACCGGAGCAGCGGACGGTGTCGACGACGTCGTGGTCGGAAGGATCGATCGCCGAGCTCCTGGCCGGGGTCACGTGGCGGGAGCAGCTCGTCGCCGATGACGGCAAGTCCGGCAACACGCTCGAGCGGGTCGAGATCGACGGCCGGCGCTACGTCGTGAAGCACCAGTCGGTCGAGGCCGACTGGATCATGCGGGTCACCGGCGACCGGGTGTTCTGGCCCCACCGGCTCTGGCGGGGCGGGCTGTTCCGCCGGGTGCCGAGCCGCATCGACCACGCGATCGTGGCCATGGCGCTCGACGGTCGGGGTCCGGGCGCGCAGCTGGCGATCCTGATGCAGCGACGTGGGGGCGGCGCTGATCCCGGAGGGCGACGACGTGGTGGCGGTCGACGTGCACGAGGGGCTGCTCGACGACATGGCCGCGCTGCACGCCGCGTTCTGGGGCTGGACGCGACGACCTCGGCCTGCAGTCGATGCCGCAGCGGCTGGGCATGTTCGCGCCGGCCACCATCGCCCCCGAGCTCGTGGTGGACGGCGCGCCCGACTCGGTGCCGGTGCCGATCCGGGTGGCCGACGAGGGCTGGCGCCGGCTGCCGCGAGGTCGCGCCCGACCTGGCCGACCTCGTGCTGCCGTTCCACGACGACCCGACGCCGTTGATCGACGCGCTGGCGACGACGCCCACGACGTTCGTCCACGGCGACTGGAAGATGGGCAACCTCGGTCGCCACGCCGACGGTCGCACGGTGCTGCTCGACTGGGCCTATCCGGGCGCGGCGCCGGGCTGCTGGGACCTGATGTGGTACCTCGCCCTGAACCGGGCCCGGCTGCCGCAGTCGAAGGAGCAGTCGATGGAGCGCTACCGGGCCGGGCTCGAGGCCGCCGGCATCGACACCGAGGAATGGTGGGAGCGCCAGCTCGGCCTGTCGGTGATCGCGTGCATGGTCGTGTTCGGGTGGGAGAAGGCGGTGGGCGACGCCGACGAGCTGGCCTGGTGGCAGGACCGGGCCCTCGCCGCCGCGCGCTGGCTGCCGTCCTGACCAGTTCGAGGGTTTTGGGGGCTTGACCTCGACATTGGTTGAGGTCTTAGGGTGCGATCCGCCGTCCCGGCGCCGTCACCCCTGACCCGCACCCCCACTCGATCGGAGCTCCCCATGCACGCGATCCGTCTGCACGAGTTCGGCCCGGCCGACCACCTCCGCTACGAGGAGGTCGACGATCCCCGTCCGGCCGCCGGGCAGGTGCGGATCGCGGTGGGGGCCGCCGGCGTGCACCTGCGTCGACACCACGATCCGCTCGGGGGCCAGCGGTGGGCCGTTCCCCCTGCCCGACCTGCCGGCGATCCCCGGGCGCGAGGTGGCCGGTGTGGTCGACGCGGTCGGCGACGCCGTCGACGGATCGTGGCTCGGCGCCCGCGTGGTGGCCCACCTCGGCCAGGCCAGCGGGGGCTACGCGGAGCTGGCCGTGGTCGGCGAGGGGTCGCTGCACCGCCTGCCCGACGACGTGAGCGATGAGGTGGCGGTGGCGATGATCGGGACCGGTCGCACGACGATGGCCGTCCTCGACGTGGCCGAGCTCACGGCGGATGACGTCGTGCTGGTCACCGCGGCCGCCGGCGGCATCGGCAGCCTGGCGATGCAGGCCGTCGGCAAGGCGGGGGCCACCGCCATCGGCGTGGCCGGCGGTCCGGCCAAGGTCACCCGCGTGCGTGACGGGGGAGCGGCGATCGCCGTCGACTACGACGGGCCGGGCTGGGTCGAGGAGGTGCGGGCCGCCCTGGACGGTCGGTCGGTCACGGTGTCGCTCGACGGCGTCGGTGGCGCGATCGGCCGGGGCGCGCTCGAGCTGCTCGGCGTCGGCGGCCGGCTCGTGCTCTTCGGGTTCTCGTCCGGTGAGCCGACGCCGCTCTCCGCCGGCGATCTCTTCCAGCGGGGCATCAGCGCCACCGCGGCCATCGGCGCCCGCATGCTGAGCCGGCCCGGAGGGCTCCGGGACTTCGAGGACCGGGCCCTGGCCGCGGCGGCCTCGGGCGAGCTGGTGCCGGTCGTCGAGCTGTTCGCCTTGTCCGACGCCGCGGCGGCCCACGCCGCGCTCGAGTCCCGGGCCACGGTCGGCAAGGTCGTCCTCGTCCCCTGACGTCCGGGGGAGCCGCGGTACGGTGCGGCCATGAGCGAGCCGGTGACGATCGAGGCCGCGGGTCACGCCATCGACGTCTCGAACCCGGACAAGGTGTTCTTCACCGGGCGGGGCGACACGAAGCTCGACCTGGTCCGGTACTACCTGGCCGTCGAGGGACCCATCCTCGCGGCCATGGGCGGTCGGCCGGTGCTGCTGCAGCGCTTCCCGAACGGGGCCAGCGGCAAGTCGTTCTTCCAGAAGCGGGTGCCCGAGAGCCGGCCCGACTGGCTGGCCACGGCGGTGGTCTCCACGCCGAACGGCACGGAGTCCGAGGCGCTGGTGATCGACGACATCGCCCACGTGGTCTGGGCCGTCAACCTCGGATGCCTCGGGTTCCACGTGTGGCCGTCGAAGGCCGCCGACCTCGAGCATGCCGACGAGCTGCGCATCGACCTCGACCCGACCCCGGGCATCGGGTTCGACCAGATCCGCGAGGCGGCGGGGGAGGTGAAGGCGCTGCTCGACGAGCTGGGCATCGTCGCCCACCCCAAGACCAGCGGCAGCAAGGGCCTGCACATCTACGTGCGCCTGCAGACCCGGTGGGACAGCTACCAGGTGCGGGCCGCGGCGGTGGCGCTGGCCCGGGAGCTCGAGCGGCGCCGGCCCGACCTGCTGACCGCGGCGTGGTGGAAGGAGGAGCGAGGCCAGCGGGTGTTCATCGACTTCAACCAGAACGCGCCGCACAAGACGATCTTCGGTGCCTGGTCGGTGCGCCCGCGGGTCGGCGCCCAGGTGTCGACCCCGATCACCTGGGACGACGTCGCCACCGTGCAGCCCGACGAGCTCACCATCGCCACCGTGCCGGCCCGGGTCGCCGAGCTCGGTGACCCGTGGGCGAGCATGGTCGACCATCCGCAGTCGATCGAGCCGCTGCTGGCCTGGTCCGAGCGCGACATGGCGGCCGGCCTGATGGACGCCCCGTGGCCGCCGGTGTACCCCAAGCAGCCGAACGAGCCGCCCCGCGTCGCCCCCAGCCGGGCCAAGAAGGACCCGGCCTCCGACTCGGACCCGGCCTCCGACTGACCGACCCGCCTGACCACACCACCCCCTGATCCCAAACCTGTCAGCGAACGTGTCCGTTTTCGTGCATGTGGGCTGACAGGTTTCGTCGGCGGCGGGTCAGGTGTCGGTCGGGGCGTCGGTGGACTCGAGGGCGGCGAGGGCCTCGGTGAGCATCTCGTCGGCGGTCGGCAGGCCCGGAACCTGCGCGGCGGGCTCGGGGTCGAGCTTCTGGGCGATGAGCTCCCACCGGGCCACCGCCAGGTCGAGGAAGTCGTCGTGGGGCAGCACCCAGAACCGGTTGTCGATGACCGCGTCGGCGACGGCGTCGGCGATGGCAGCCGGAGTGGTGGCCTCGGCCAGCGCCCGCTCGACGTGATGGCCGATGACCGCGAACGTCATGCTGTCGTCGGGGACGGCGCCCCCTCCCGTCCAGTTGCGCTCGCTGGTCATCAGGTCGGTCCGCACCCAGCCGGGGCACAGCACGCTGACGCCGATCGGCACCGGGGACAGCCGCATGTCGAGGAAGAGGTCCTCGGTCAGCGCGACGACGGCGTGCTTGCTGGCGTCGTAGGACGCTCCGAACCCGGGCATCAGCCCGGCGATGGACGCGGTGTTCACGATGTGGCCGCCACCGCTCTCCATCAGCACCGGCAGGAACGCCCGGACACCGTGGACGATGCCCCAGAAGTTCACGCCCATCACCCACTCCCAGCCCGACAGCGGACCGGCCCACGCATCGGCCTTCGACACCACGCCGGCGTTGTTGCAGACGAGGTGCACCGCGCCGAAGCGCTCGACCGCGGCACGCGGCCAGCGCCTGCACCGCGGCCTCCTGGCTGACGTCGGTGACCACGCGCCAGCGTCTCCACGCCGTGCGCCGCGATCCGTTCGGCCGCGGCGTCGAGCGCGTCGGCCTCGATGTCGGCCAGCACGACGTGCAGGCCGGACTTCGCGAAGCGCTCGGCCAGCGCGAAGCCGATCCCGCTGGCCGCCCCGGTCACGACCGCGACCTTCCCCGCTTCCAGTTCCATGTCGCCCTACCCCCTGGTGTGCCGACGGCCTCCGCTCGCCGGACCCCGACGCTACTCGATCACACCCGACCCGTGCCCCCAAATCCCGAACCTGTCATCGAGCGCGTCGCTTTTCGGTCGTCAGGGATGACAGGTTCGCCGTTTTGGGTATCGCGGTCAGGTGACGGGTTCGGAGGCGACGCCGAAGTGCTCCTGGTAGGCGCGGGAGCGGGCGCGGAGCTCGTCGGGGTCGAGGCCGGTGTCGGCGAAGGTGTAGCGGCCGCCGCCCCCTCCGCCGTCGCCCGGGTGCTCGGCCAGGAACGTCCGCATGCGGGCCTCGGCCTCGGCGGTGAGCTCCATGCCGAGCTGGTCGTAGAGCGCGCCGATGGTGGCCAGGGGATCGGCCACGAAGTCGGTGAACTGCACGTCGGCCACCTGGTCCGGCGGCAGCGTGCCGTCGAGGCGGGCCTGCATCGACCGCTCGAGCCCGACGAAGTTGTCGTCGGCGTACTCGGCCGCGGCCTCGGCGATGGACGTGTCGTCGCTCGCCATCTGGCGGAGGTGGGCCATCAGCGCGCTCGACCGAGGCCACGACCTTGAGCGGATCGCGGTGGGTCTGCACGACGACGGCGTCGGGGTACTCGGCCAGCAGCGGGCCGAGGTGCCACAGGTGGGCCGGCGACTTCAGCAGCCAGCGGTCGCCCGGGTGCTCGGACTGCAGGTGCTGGAGGAACATGCGGTGCCACCGGTAGGCCGGCGCCATGTCGGCCTCGTGGAGCACCCAGCGGTTGTACTCGGGCGCGTGGTACTGGGTGGAGAAGATGATGCTGCGGAAGTCGCTGCCGGTGATGCGCACGCACTCCTGGGCCAGCCGGGCGCCCATCGGGTGGAACGCGGTGAAGCCGGGGATGAGCGAGTCGGCCATGTCGATGGTGGCCTGCACCTCGTCGATGCGGGGGTCGGTCTCGTAGGTCGCGGTGGTGGGCGGGGGCACGGGCCGGTCGACCTCCCAGGCGAGCGGGGCCCGGTGGGCCGGGTCCTGGGCCAGCAGGTCGTAGAGGATGGTCGTGCCGGTGCGGGGCTGGCCCATGATCACCAGCGGCCGGTCGATGCGACCCTCGGCCACCGCCGGATGGGTCTTGCGCCAGTCGATGATGGCCAGGCGGTTGCTGAGGTAGTCCACGATCTCGCCCTCGGCGATGGCCACGCCCAGCTCGTGCAGGTGCCCGTGCGTCGGCGAGGTCGTCGACGAGCCGCTCGAGCCCCTCCTGCCAGGTGTCGGCGCCGAAGTCGTCCAGCCCGGTGGTCTGGACGGCCGTGGCGACCAGCTGGTCGGGGCGGGCGAAGGGGAGCGGTTCGGTGGTGCTCACGGGCTGACCTCGGCGATCGGCAGCACCCGGGTGGTGACCTCGGGGGCGGCGGGGTTGTCGAGCCAGCGGAGGGTCACGAACCCGCGGTGGCGGCCGCCGGTGTCGAGCCAGTTGGGCACGCCCGGATCGGCGGCGGCCACGACGACCCGCACCGCTGCCGGCTGCCCGAGCCGACGCGGAGCTCGCCGGTCGGCCGTGGTCGGCGTGGGCGTTGGTGAGCGAGCTGCGCCGGCGCCGGACGTCGATGCACTCGTGCCAGATGTTCTCGAGGGTCACGCTCCAGTAGCGGGTGGCGGGCGGTTCGATGTCGATGACCAGGGCCTCGTCGTCGGCCAGGCGGAAGGTGCCCGAGCATGTAGAGGTTGTCGGGCGTGGTGTCGGCCGACCCGAGGTCGGCGGCCTCGGCGGTGGCCAGCTCGTTCGGCTGGTCGAGCAGCTCGGGCCGGATGGTGCGGTGCAGGGTGGTGAGCTTGGCGATCGTCCAGGCCATGGCCGTGAGCTGCTCGGCGACCACGTCGTCGGTCGGCGCGGCCGGCACCCCGACCGGGTCGAGCGGCGCGATGGCGAGCTCGGCCAGCGGTCTCGGTCGCCCGATCGGCGATGTACTGGCGCACGACGATGGCCGACGCGTCCTCGGGGATCGGCACCCAGGGTGCGCCGGCCAGCTCGGTCGGCGGTCGGCTCGTCGGCGGCGAGCACGAACGCGAAGCGTCCCGTCGTCGGCGACCTCGAGGTCGGTGTCGGACACGTAGGCGGCCATCCGCCGCGGGGTGAGCCCGGTGCCGGCCAGCACCTGGAAGCCGAGGTAGCAGACCGTGCCCCGCCGTCCGCTGACCCGGTAGCGGTGGGCGCCGTCGATCATGGCGAGGTGGTACTCGCCGTCGGGGTTGGGCCCGCCGATGAGCCGGGCCTCGGTGTTCATGCTGAAGAACCAGGGCGACTCGCCGTCGACGTCGAGCGACAGCTCCGAGCACAGCGCGGTGGCCCGGCCCAGCACCCGGAGCCCCTCGAGCAGCTCGAGCTCGGTCTCGGCGTCGGCCTGCACCATCGCGGTCATGTCGTCGAGCATCTGGCGCACGAGGGCCCAGGCCTCGAGCGTCGCGGTCCCCCCGGGCGCGGTCATCGACGGATCATGGCACCGATGTGGCGAGGAAACGCTCGAACGCGGCGTCGACCCCCTTGCGGTCGCCGCGTGGCCAGCAGGTCGAGCAGCAGCCCGCGCATCAGCGCCACGCCGATGCGCACCTCGGCCCGGGCCTGCGCGGCGGGCGTGCCCCGGGCCCGCTCGACCTCGACCATCGGCTCGAGCCAGTCGCTGATGATCCCCTCGAGCAGCACGTGGTCGGCGCCATCGCCGGTCAGGGCCTGACCGCACACCTGGAAGAAGAGCCGCACCTGGTCGGCGGCCTCGGGCGACGACACCTGCCGCCACACCCGGCGCATGACCTCGACCCGGCTCAGCGACAGGTCGGCCGCGAACGCCTCGATCATCAGCCGCTGCTCGGTCTCGAAGGCCCGGATGATCTCGACGAACAGCTGCTGCTTCGACCCGAAGTGGTAGAGCAGCATGCGGTGGCTCGACCCCAGGGCGGTGGCCAGGTCCCGCAGGCTGACGTCGGCGAAGCCGTGCTGGCCGACGTAGGCGGCGGCGCCGGCCAGCAGCCGGTCGCGGTTCGGTCGCCGGGCGCCGTCGCCGGGTCGGTCGCGGGCGGCGCGGAGTGACCGATCGACCGACTGTACCAATTGGTACATCTCCGGTAAGGTGTACCACGTGGTACACGATACTGGAGGAGGCTGCCATGAAGACCCACGTGATCGAGAAGCGGGCGACGACCACCGCCGACGCCGGCCACCGTGTTCGACCTGCTGTGCGACGGCCTGTCCTGGCCGACCTGGTCGCCCCTCGGCACCGCCGAGATCGAGCGGTCCGTGCCGGACGGGCCGGGCGCGGTGGGCGAGCGACGCCTGTTCGTGACCAAGGGGATGAGGTCGCACGAGGAGGTCGTGGTCGCCGATCGGCCCGACCACTTCGCCTACATGCTGCTCGAAGGGCCTGCCGCTGAACGGCTACCGGGCCGACGTCACCATGACCCCGGCGGCCGCTGGTCCGGCACCGACATCGTGTGGCGGTCGACGTTCACGGCCAAGGTGCCCTGCACGCGGCTGGATCTTCCGCTGGCAGCTCGGCAACTTCATCGGCGACGTCGTCGACGGCCTGGCGGCCCGGGCGTCGACGACCGTCTCCGGCTGACGCTCGGGCTCAGCGCCGCCTCGTCGGCGATCGCGGTCGCGGCGCTTGGCGTCGCGGGCGATGCCGGTCTCGACCTGGGTGTTGAGCTTGGCGCCCTTGGGCCAGCCCGCGTAGTGCGTGAGGAAGATGACGATCTCGCGCAGCTCGTCGGGGGTCAGCTCGTCGTTCTTGAGCGTGGCCCCGAGCTGGATCTCGAGCACGTCGTCGAGGCCCAGGCCGACCAGCAGCCCGAGCAGCAGCAGCCGCCGATCGCGGAACGACAGGCCCTCACGGGTCCAGATCTCGGCGAACAGGTGGTCCGCGGTGTAGCCGAAGAAGTCGCCCGGCCCGTCGGCCAGCTCGTCCCAGCCGTAGACCCGGCGCATCATGTCGAGGCCGCGCTGGCGGGTGTCGTCGGTCATCGGTCGTCGCTCCTCGTCGTCGGTCGGCGGCATGATCGTCGCCGCGCGTCGGGGGAAGCCCGAGCGCGCCGGCCAGGTGGTCGTAGGCGTAGGAGGCCATCGGCAGGTCGACGCCGAGCTCGCTGCCCAGCTCGAGCGCCAGCGCGAGGTCCTTCTCGCCCAGCACCGCGGCGTGGGCCAGCGCGCCGAACAGCGGGTCGTCGAGGGCCATGGGCGCGGTGGTCGGGCGCAGGAACACCGACGACGGGCCGCCGGTGATGCCGTCGGAGTGGCGGACGATGCGACCGAGCCGGCGCAGGCTGATGCCCGACGCCTCGGCCAGGCGCTGGGCCTCGCCGGCCGCCGCGAACGTGACGAACTGGAGCAGGTTGCGGGCCAGCTTGGCCCGGGTGCCGGCGCCGACCGGGCCCATGTGCACGATGAGCCCCGACCAGCACTCGAAGGGCACCCGGCACCGCTCGAGCGCCGTCCTCGTCGCCGCCGACCATGACGGCCAGCGAGCCCTCGTGGGCGCCGACCACGCTGCCGCTGACCGGCGCGTCGAGGACGGCGATGCCGAGCGGGGCCAGCTCGGCGGCCAGCTCCTCGGCGGTCTCGGCCCGGATCGTGGAGTGGATGGCGATCACCGTGCCCTCGGCCGGCGCCGGCGGCGATGCCGTCGGGGCCGGACACGACCGACCGCACCTGCTCGTCGTCGCGGACCATCACCGACACCACCCGGCACCGCTCGCCGACCTCGCGGGGCGCGGCCACGGCGACGGCTCCCGCGTCGACGAACGGGGCGACCGCCTCGGCGCTGACGTCGCACACGACCAGGCCGCCGGGATGGTCGAGCAGGTGGCGGGCGATCGGCGCGCCGATCGCGCCCAGGCCGATGAAGCCGACCGGGCCGTCGCCGACGGAGCTCCGATCGGTCAGGTGGTCAGGGTCGTCGTGGTCGGTCATGTGCGTCGCTCCAAGGTGGTGGGCAGGGTGGCGAAGCCTCGGACGTTGACCGAGTGGACCCGTCGGGCCCCGGCCTCGTCGATGTCGTAGTCGGCGACCGCGGCGATCAGCTCGTCCAGGCAGACCTGCGCCTCGAGCCGGGCCAGCGACGCGCCCAGGCAGAAGTGGCGGCCGACGCCGAAGCTGGCCATCGCGGTCGTGTCGCGGTCGAGGTCGTAGCGATCGCCGTCGGGGAAGACCTCGGCGTCGCGGTTGGCCGACCCGACCAGCAGGAGCACCCGACCGCCGTCGGGGATCACGCCGCCGGCGACCTCGATGTCCTCGGTGGCGGTGCGGGCCAGCACCTGGCTGGACGTGTCGTAGCGCAGCGTCTCCTCCACCCAGTCGCCGATGCGGCCGGGGTCGGCGAACGGCTTGGCCCGCTCGTCCGGGTTCCGCCAGCCCCAGTACCAGGCGTTGGCCAGCAGCTTCGTGGTCGTCTCGTTGCCGGCCACGACCATGAGGAACAGGAAGCCGATGATCTCCTCGTCGGTCAGGCGGTCACCGTCGATCTCGGCGTCGAGGAGGGCAGACGTGAGGTCGTCGGTGCGCTGCTGGCGGCGCTGTCGTCGAGCATGTCGGTGTAGTAGCCGACGAGGGTGATGGCGGCCTCGATGCCGGCCGGCGGCACGTCGTGCACGCCGTCCTCGCGGTGCACGAGCAGGTCGGACAGGCGCCGCAGCTCGTCCCGGTCGGCCACCGGCACGCCGAGCAGCTCGGACACGACGTCCATCGGGCAGCTTGCCGGCCAGGTCGCCGACGAAGTCGAAGGCGTCGCCCTCGAGCGCGGGCTCGAGGTGCAGGCGGGTGAGCTCGCGGATGCGGGGCTCGAGCTCGGCCACCCGGCGGGGCGTGAAGCCGCGGGAGACGAGCGCGCGCATGCGGCCGTGACGGGGCGGGTCGAGGGCCAGGAACGACATGATCCGGTGGGCGTCGGGCCCGGTGGCGGTGGGGTCGAGGGTGACGCCCCACGCGCTGGACAGCCGGGTCGAGTCGCGGAAGCCGGCGGTGACGTCGGCGTGGCGGGACAGCGCCCAGAAGTCGAACTCGTCGTTGCGGTACAGCGGCGCCTCGGTGCGCAGCCGCCGGTAGGTGGGGTACGGGTCCTCGTGGATGGCGTAGTCGTAGGGGCTGTAGGTGGGGCGGGCATCGGGTCGGCGCCTCCGGTCATCGGGTCGGCACCACCAGGCGGGCCACCTCGGCCAGCCGGTCGGTCATCTCGTCGTAGCGGAAGTGGCCGGTGCCGGCCGAGATCAGCGCGCCGGACACGGCCAGGTCGAGCGCCCGCAGGACGGCCGGCGTGGCGTCGGCGCCCGAGGGCCGTGGCCATGCGGTCGTGGAAGATGCGGCCGATCCGCTCGCGCAGCGGGCGCACGTCGGGGTCGTCGGCCACCAGCGCCTTCGTGCACGCGGCCGCCAGGTGGGGCTCGTCGGTGACGAGCGCGCCCACGTCCCGCATGGCGGCGGCGACGCGGGTGGCCGGCTGCGGCGGCGATCGACCTGCACCGGTGGCAGGGCGTCGAGCCGCCGCCAGAAGACCTCGGCGATGAGGTGGTCCTTCGAGGAGAAGTACGTGTAGGCGGTGGCCGGGGCCATGCCGGCCCGGCGGGCCACGTTGCGGACGGTCAGGCCGTCGTAGCCGTGCGCCTCGAGCTCGTCGGCCGATGCGTCCACGAGGCGCTGGACGGTGTCGATCTCACGCTCGCTGTGGCGGCGCCGCGTCGACTCGAGCACCGGAGACCTGGACATGTGTCCGGACACTAGTCTGGACAGCTGTCCAGCGGCTACCGACGACGCACCGTGGCACTAGCGTCGCTCCGACATGAGCGGTGACGCCGGCGCCGGCCCTCGAGACCGTCGAGCTGACCAAGCGGTTCGGCTCGTTCACCGCGCTCGATGGCCTGTCGATCAGCGTCCGACCCGGGCGAGGTGTACGGGTTCCTCGGCCCCAACGGCGCCGGCAAGACCACCACCATCCGGATGGCGCTCGGCCTGGCCCGACCGACCTCGGGGTCCGTGCGGATCTTCGGCGTCGACGCCTGGGCCGACGCCTCGGCGTGGCCACCGGCGGGTGGCCTTCGTGCCCGGCGAGTTCGCGGCGTGGCCCAAGCTCCGGGGCGGCGAGGTGCTCGACCTGCTGGGCTCGATCCACGGCGGGTTCGATCCGACCGTACGCGACGAGCTGGTCGAGCGGTTCGAGTTCGACCCGTCGAAGAAGGGCCGCGAGTACTCCAAGGGGAACCGGCAGAAGATCGCCCTGATCGCCGCGTTCATGGTGCAGCCCGACCTGCTGGTGCTGGACGAGCCGACGAGCGGCCTCGACCCGCTCATGGAGCAGCAGTTCCGGGCCTGCGTCGAGGACGCCCGCGACCGGGGCCAGACCGTGTTCCTCTCGTCGCACATCCTCTCGGAGGTCGAGGCCGTCTGCGATCGGGTGGCCATCCTGCGCAGCGGCCGGCTCGTCGAGGTCGGCACGCTCGACGACCTGCGGAAGCTGAACACGCGGGAGGTCGAGGTCGAGTTCGCGTCGACGCCGGTGCCGACCTCACGGCGGTGGAGGGCGTCGAGCAGGTGGCGGTCGACGGCAGCACGGTCACGCTGCGGCTCCGGGGTGGGCCGTCGCCGCTGCTCGCCGCGCTGGCGCCGCACGAGGTGGCGTCGCTCGACATCCGGGAGCCGTCGCTCGAGGAGATGTTCCTGACCTACTACGGCGACGCCGGCGCGTGAGCCCGTTCGGCCTGGCCTGGCGGCTGCTGTGGCGCACGACGCTGGTGTGGACCGGTGTGGTCGCCGTCGGTGGTGGCCAGCGCGGCGGCGGCCTACCGGTCCGCCTACCCGACCGAGGCCAGTCGCCAGGTGGTGATCACCCTGCTCGGCGACAACCGGGCGTTCGACGCGCTCGTACGGCCGGCCGGTCGCGCTCGAGACGGTGGGCGGGTTCCTGGCCTGGCGGTACGGCGCCACCGCGACGGTGATCATCGCCCTGTGGGCGCTGCTGGCCGTGTCCCGCCTGCTCCGGGGCGACGAGGACGAAGGTCGGCACCGACGTGCTGGTCGCCGGACCGGTGTCGACCCGCTCGCTGCTCACGGCTCGCAGCTCGGCGGCGTTCGTGGTGGCGACGCTCGTCATCACCGCTGGGACCGCGCTGGCCTGCGTCGCCAGCGGCCTCCCGGTCGGGGGGTCCGTGCTGTTCGGGGTGATGGTCGGCGCCGGCGGGCTGGTGTTCGGCGCCGTCGCGGCGGTGACGAGCCAGCTGGTCGCGCCCCGGCGCCGGGCCGCGGGGTGGGCCGGGGGCCTCCTCGGCGCGGCCTACCTGGTGCGGGCGCTGGGCGATGCCACCCCCGCCCGGAGCTGGATGACCTGGACGACGCCGCTGGGTTGGATCGAGCGCATCTCGCCGTTCCGCGACCCGTCGTGGCTCGCCGCTGGCGGTCGTCGTCGGCAGCGTCGGTTGCTCCTCGGGCTGGTGGCGATCGTGCTCCGCGAGCGGCGGGACACCGGCGAGGGCCTGGTGTCGGCGGTCGGCGGCCGCCGCGTCCGGACGACGCCGATCACCTCGCCGCTCGCGCTCGACTGGGCGATGACCCGCGCCACCGTCGTGGCCTGGGCGGTCGGGGTGGGCGTCACCGGTCTGGTGCTCGGGTTCCTGGCGGTCGACGTCGTCGACTACATGCAGCAGGACCAGAACATCAGCGAGGTGACCAGCCGCATCGGCGGCGCCTCCCTCGCCACCATCGACGGGTTCCTCGGGCTGTCGTTCGGCGTGGTCGCGCTGGTGCTGGCGGTCTTCGCCGGCGCCCAGGTCGTGGCCGCCCGCGAGGAGGAGGGCAGCGGCCGGGTCGAGAACCTGTTGACCGCCGGTGCCGGCCGCGTGCGGTGGCTGGTCGGCCGGGCCGCGGTCATGGCCGGCTCGGTGCTCGCCCTCGCGATCATCGGCGGGGTGACGACGTGGCTGGGCGTCGTCCTGAGCGGATCGGGAGCTCGGACCTGCCGGCCGCTGCTCCGAGGTGCGCTGAACGTCGTGCCGGTGGCGCTGCTGTTCGGCGGGTTGACCGTGCTGGCGTTCGGCGTGCTGCCCCGGGCCACCGCGGCGGTCGCGTTCGGCGCGGTGGCGTCGGCCTACGTGGTGCAGCTGTTCGGATCGCTCGCCGAGGCCCCGGGCTGGCTGCTCGACCTCTCGCCGTTCGCCCACGTGCCGCCGGTGCCCGCGGTGGCCGCCGATCCGGTGTCGTCGGCCGTCATGATCGCCATCGGCCTGTCTCGCCGCCGGTCGTCGGCGGCCTGGCCTTCTCCCGGCGCGACATCGCCACCGCCTGACCAGGCCTCCTCGCGCTCGCGTCGCCTCCCCTCCCCGAACTGGTGGCCAGATCGGTAGCGGAAGCACCCCGTTTCGGCCACCAGTTCGAAGAGCAGGGGGTCGGTGGGCGCGGGTCAGCGCAGGATGGCGGCCTGCAGGCGGGCGGCGGTGCCGCCGAGGACCGCCGCCTCGGCATCGGGGTCGAGGCCCCAGCTCCGCACCTGCTCGACGACGGTGGTGGCGCGGATGCAGGTGTTCGGGGTGTCGGTGCCGAGCAGCAGCTTGTGGGCCAGCGCCGCCGCCCGGGCCGGCGGGATGTCGACCAGCTCGCGAACGCACCGGCGTGACGTCGGCGTGCACGTGGTCGTGCTGCTCGAGGAGGTCGAGCGCGGTGGCCGATGCCCGGTGCCCGCAATGGGCGATCACGATCCTGGCCTCCGGGTGCCGGCGGGCCACCTCGTCGATCGGGCCCAGCTCGTCGACCTCGGTCATCCCGTTGATGCCGTGCCCGGCGTGCACCACGACCGGCAGGCGGATCGACTCGACGTAGTCCCACACCGCGTCGAGCCGCGGGTCGGTGGGTCGGTGGTCGCCGACGGAGCAGTGGAGCTTGAGCACGCCGCACCCGTGGTGCTCGACCGCGGTGCGCACGATGGCCACCGGATCGTCGTCGGCCGGGTGCACCGAGCAGCCGGCCACCACCTCGAGGCCGGTGTCGAGCGCGGCGGCCGCGGCGATCGACGCCGAGGACGCGTTGAGCGCGTCGGCCATGTCCGGCTTGTGCACGTACGGCAGGTTCCAGACCCCGGTGACGCCCTCGACGAGCAGCATCTCCTCGACCGCGCCGTGGTCGACGGGGTACGCGAACTCCACGAGCCCGCCGGACTGGAAGAAGTCCCGCACCTTGACGGCCAGCCGATCGGGCAGCAGGTGGACGTGGCTGTCGATCACGAAGGGCCGCCTCGAGCCGGCTCGCCCGCTCCGCGACCGTCCAGCTCGGCGACGAGCTTCTTCGGGGCGATCGCCCGGTAGCTCTCCTCGATCCAGTCCTCGGCCACCCCTCGGGGCGCGCCCTTGGCGCCGACCGGTGTCGTGACCCAGCCGTGGCGGCCGAGGCCGTAGCCGCTGGGTACGGCACCGGGCAGGTCGAGCGCCTGGTCGGCCGAGTCCGGCAGCTTCACCGTCATGCTCGGCGCGTCCTCGGAGCCGAGGAACACGAAGATCTTCTTGCCCACCTTCACCACCGGCTCGTGGCCCCAGGGGTTGTCCTCGAACGCTCCGGGCAGCTCGAGCGCGAACGCCCGCAGGTCGTCGATCGCCTTGCGGGATCGGGCGCTCATCAGAGGCAGACCTCGGCCGCGTACTCGTCGAGCAGCTCGATGGGATCGTCGCCCGCGAAGAAGCGCGTGGTGAACTCCCGCCAGCGCAGGGCCGGTCGCATCTCGATGCGGAGTCGGACCGGCGCGTCGGTCGGGTTCCACGCCAGGTGCCGCGTACCCGGCGGGGCCACGACCACGTCGCCGGCGGTCGCGGTGTGGGCCACCTCGCCGATCGTGAACTGGGCCCGGCCTTCGAGCACCTCCCAGCGCTCCTCCATGCCGGGATGGATGTGGGCGAGCGCCCGCCGACCGCTGCGGGTCCAGGTGACGTCCATGACCAGCAGCTCCGGCGTCTCGGAGATGAACTCGACCTGCTCGCCGGTGCGAGGGTTCTCGATCACGTCCCGACTCTAGGCGTGCCGTCCGAGCGGGTCAGCCGACGGCGAGCACCACCCGAACCGGTAGTCCGATCCGGGCCCAGGGGTCAGGATCCGGCTACCCGGTTCGGGTCGCGGGGCGGGTCGTCGGCGCGGGTCGTACGCGCCGGTGGTCAGCCCGGGGGATCGATGAGGTCGGCGATGTCGGGGGAGGGGGGCGCGACGAGGCGCATCTCGCCCCGCCGGCCGGCCTCCTGCACCGCGTACCAGCGATCGTCGGGGCCGAGCACGAGCCGCACGCCGCCGCGGGTGCTGAGGCTGTTCCAGCTGAGCCCGATCGAGCGTCGTTGGTGGCCGGCCTCGACGAGCGCCTCGCGTCCGGCCTCGAGCCGGGCCTGGTCGGTCGACCAGGTGTCGGCCGGGTCGGACAGCACCGCGACCGCGGTCTCGCCGCCCGACCGCCAGGCCTTGGCCCATCCGTCGAGCGCGGCCGGAGCCACGCCCGAGCGCCGGGCCAGCCGGGCAACGGCATCGGGGTCGGCGCTGGTGGCGGCCCGCCGGGCCAGGTCGGGCTTCGAGCCGGCGTGCAGGCCCGACGGCAGCCCGTCGGCCAGCATCGCCCAGGCCCGGTCGACCGCGTCGGTGGCGATCAGGTCGAGCTGGTGGGGATCGATCCCGACATCGGACGGCAGGTCGGAGGCGTCGAGCGGGGTGCGCCGACCCGGGTGCCGGGGCACCTGCCCGTCGGCCACCAGAGCGGGCAGCGGGGGCAGCGGGGCCTCGATGGGCAGTCGGGCCCAGACCGCGACGGCGGGCACGCCGCGCTCGGCGGCGGTCGGCGTCGCCGCTCCCGGTCCGGACCGGTGGGCCCGCACCAGCGCCATGAGCTCGTCGCGGCCGAGGCCGCGCAGGAGGAAGAGGAGGAACGGATCGCGGTCGAGCTCGTTGGCCAAGAGGTAGACGAGGGCGGCCGCGTGCTTGCAGGGCTCGGCCCAGTCGGGGCAGCTGCAGTCCCACCTCAGGTCGCCGGCCCCGGGGAGCAGCTTCACGTCGGCGGACGCGGCGTCGGCGACGATGCCCGGGTCGAGCTCGCCGTCGAGCAGCGCGGCGACGTGGGCAGCCCGGGTGCCGACCGCGGCGGCGACCTGCTCCCACTCGGAGGCGGCCAGCGTCTTCACCCGCACGTCGGTGCGGTAGGTGTTGCCGTGGCTGCCCCGCACGGAGGCCTGCGCGTAGCCGGGACCGACGGTGATCGTGCCGACGGATCCCTTGCGGGCGTAGGTGCGGCCTCGGGACAGGCGTCCGGTGTCGAGCCCGGCGCTGGCCTCGAGCGCCTCGACCCACGCCTGGCCCCACCACGTGTGGCCGAACGTCTGGCGGGTCGCCATCAGTCGTCCTCCCGGCCCAGGGTGACCAGCTCGGCCAGCTCGTCGTGGTCGAGCTCGGTGAGCCACGCCTCGCCGGTGCCGACCACGGCCTCGGCCAACGCGGCCTTGTCGGCCAGCACCTTGGCGATCCGCTCCTCGAGGGTCCCCTCCGAGATCAGGCGATGCACCTGCACCGGACGGTCCTGGCCGATCCGCCAGGCGCGGTCGGAGGCCTGGTTCTCGACCGCGGGGTTCCACCATCGGTCGTAGTGGACGACGTGGGTCGCCTTCGTGAGGTTCAGCCCGACGCCGCCGGCCTTGAGCGAGATGACGAACACCCCGAACTCGCCGGCCTGGAAGCGCTCGACCATCTCGGTGCGACGGCCGAGCGTCAGCGAGCCGTGGAGGAACTCCGACGGGAGGCCGAGCTCGGCCAACCGAGTCATCAGCAGGTTGCCCATGGCGACGTACTGGGTGAACACCAGCGTCGAGTCGCCGGCGTCGCCGATGGCCCGGACCAGGTCGTCGAACGCGTCGAGCTTGCCGGACCGGCCGGCCAGCGGACCGGGCTGGCTCAGGTAGTGCGCGGGGTGGTTGCAGACCTGCTTGAGCGCGGTGAGCAGCTTGAGCACGAGGCCCCGACGGGCGATGCCCTCGGCCTTGTCGATGGCGTCGAGGATCTCCTCCACGACGGCCCGGTAGAGGCCGGCCTGCTCCTCGGTCAGCGCGACGGGGTGGTCGGTCTCGGTCTTCGGCGGCAGGTCGGGGGCGACCTCGGGATCGTCCTTGCGGCGCCGCAGCAGGAACGGCGAGACGATCCGGGCGAAGCGGGCCGTGACGTCGGGATCGCGGTCACGCTCGACCGGGATGGCGACGTTGCGCCGGAACGCCTCGACCCCGCCGAGCAGCCCGGGGGTTGTCCAGTCGAGCAGGGACCACAGCTCGGTCAGCCGGTTCTCGACCGGTGTGCCGGTGAGCGCGAGGCGGGCGCCGGCCGGCAGCTGGCGCATCGCCTTCGAGACCGACGTGTTCGGGTTCTTGATCTGCTGGGCCTCGTCGGCGACGACCAGCCCCCAGGGCTGCGCGGCCAGCACGGGGTGGTCCCGCCGGGCGATGCCATAGGTGGTGATCACGACGTCGGTCGGCCCGATGTCGGCCAGGTCGCGATCGGCCCCGTGGTAGCGGTGCACCTGCCAGGCCGGGGGCGAAGCGGCGCAGCTCCTGCTGCCAGTTGCCGACGAGCGTGGCCGGGCACACCACGAGCGTCGGGGCCAGCCCCGCCGGGCCCGGTGGCGCGGTCCCGGCCTGCACCCGGGCGATGCGGTGGAGGTGCAGCGCGATGAGCTGGATCGTCTTGCCGAGGCCCATGTCGTCGGCCAGCACGCCGCCGAGGCCGAGGTCGACCATCTCGTTCATCCAGGCCAGGCCCCGCCGCTGGTACGGGCGCAGCGTGGCGTCGAGGCCCTCGGGTTCGACCAGCTCGTGGGGCGCCGAGGCGGCTTCGAGCCGGCGGGCCAGATCCGCGGTGGCGCCGCCGACCTCGACCTCGACGACCTCGCCGTCGATCTCGGCCGTGCCGCTGAGCGCGGCGACCAGCGCATCGGTGCCCGACAAGGTGTCGCGCCGGCCCAGCTTGGCCACGACCGTCGGGTCGACCACGACCCACTCGCCCCGCAGGCGCACCAGCGGCCGCCGGCTCTGGGCCAGCGCGGACAGCTCGCTCTCGTTCAGCGGCTCGCCGCCGAGCACCCCCCGCCAGGAGAGCTCGCAGGCGCTGGCCAGGTCGAACAGCGCCGGACCGTCGCCCGCCCCGGGCGGGGGCTCCACGTGGGCCCTGGCCTCGAGCGTGCGGGTGAGCGCGGAGGGGATGAGGACCTCGACCCCGGCCCCGGCCAGGTCGGTCGCCAGCGGTCCGAAGAGGTCGATGGCCTCGTGGTCGTCGAGCTCGAGGGACGTCGGGCAGGGCTCGGCCAGCAGCCGTCCGAGCGGCGGCCACAGCCGGGCGCCCCGGCGGAGGGCCAGCAGCAGGTCGGTCTCGGCCTCGGGCCCGAAGCCGGCAGCGTCGCCCTCCCACAGCGCCGCGGCATCGATCACCAGCGAGGGATCGATGGCGGATCGCAGCTGCAGGTCGATGCCGAACGGGTCGTCCGGCTCGCTGGGCATGGCCACCCGCAGCCCGACGATGGTGCGCTCGCCGGCGTCGGCCGCGGGGAGGAACCGTTCGAGGTCGGCCACGTCGGCCAGCGCCTCGCCGGCCCAGGCCCGCAACCCCGAGGCGATGCCTGCGGCCGCGGTGCGCGGCAGCGAGTCGGCCACCGCGCCGTAGAACCCGGCCACGGCCACGGTCGGCGCCAGCACCGCCAGCTCACCGACGGCGGACCCGTCCGGGTGGCGGCCGTTGCCCGGGTCCGTGGCCGGCACGACGACGCAGTGCGCCTCCGGCGGGATCCACGCGGCGAGGGCCGCCCGCACCTGGCGGTCGTGCTCGCTGAGCGGCGCCAGCACCCACGTGTCGCGACCGCCGACGATCGCCGGCTGGAGCCGACCTCGAGCGGCCAGCCCGACGGCGACCCGGGCTACGTGGCCCCAAGCCGCCACCGACCGTGACACGGGCGCATCCGGCGCCAGCTGCACCAGGTCGTCGAGCACCTGGGCGATCGGCACGAGGTAGGCGGTCATCTGGGCCGAGCGGACGCGATCCCTCGACATCACGGCCAGGGCCACCACCCCCAGCTCGGATTCGGTGCGTCCGGCCCTCCACCCCGTCGGCCGGCCAGAGCGCCAGGCGCGCCGTCCGGCCGGGCTCGCCCGGCAGGAACGTCGCATGGGTCGACCGGTCGAGCACGGGTCGCAGGCTACGGCGCCCCACCGGGACCTCGGAACCCCCGTCCGCAGGAAGCCCTCGTCCGCAAGAAGCCCCCGTCCACAGGAAGCCCCCGTCCGCAAGAAGCTGGGCCCGGAGTTCGCACCTGACGTCAGAACCGGTACCATCACGCACAGCGCTGTCCCGTCGTGGTTGATGGCCCTCTTCGCTTGGCGGAGGAAATTCTTGAGTTCGCAGCTTGACGATCCTCCGATGGCGCGCGACGCCGTCGGTCGATCCGCATCGTTCGAGATCCTGGTCGACGCCGAGGCGTCGGGGGAGGCGAGCGCAGAGGACCGCGCCCTGCTGGAGGCCAACAAGGACCTCTGGCGCGACACCCTCGAACGGCTGCTGGACGACACCGAGGACGGCCTCGACAGCGTCCGCACCCTCACCGGGCCCGAGCGGGACCAGGTCGTCGCCGACTTCGAGCAGGAGCGCGATCGGTTGGCCTCGGCCCTCGCCCGGCTGATCGGCGTGCCGGCCCCCGGGGCCGGTCCGAACGCCACCGGCGCGCTGCTCCCTGTGAACCGACTGCAGGTGTCGTGGTCCGCCGGTGAGCTCGTGGCCTGGGTCGGCGGCCCCGGCCTGGCCCCGCTGCCGGTCGACGAGGTGCGCTCGTGGCTGTCCGCCGCCGGGGCCAACACGTCCTGGCAGGACCATGGCGGCGTCCCGATCCCCGGAGGGCCGAAGGCGCCGGCCGTGGCCGCGCCCGTCCGCGGCGTGCTCGGCTGGTTGCTGGCCATGGCCGCCCAGCCGGTGGGCGAGGCCGACGCCACGTCCGACGGCTCCACCAACGGTGACCGCTCGCCCGAGGGTGCCCACGATGCGGAGGCGTCCTCCGCCGACCGGATCGGAGCGAGCCTGGCCTGGCTGGCGCTGATGGCCAAGTGGGCCGTCGACCTCGTGGCCCAGGGGCGCATGGTGCCGCACCTCGAATCGCACAAGGGCGCCAAGCGTGGCGGGGACCGGGTGGCGCTGGCCGTCCGATGGGCCCCGGCGCTGGTCGACGCCCGCCGCCTGGCTGAGATGGCCCGCACCCTGCCCGGCGTGGTCGCCGCCCTCGAGGAGCGGCCCGAGCCGGCGCCGTTCACCCGGGCGATCCTGGGCGAGATGGTGCACGCCATCTGCGTCGAGGGCACCGCCCGACTCGAGATGCCCGCCGTGCCCGACCTGCCGGCCGGCGCGCCTGAGGCGGCCGAGGCGCTGCTGTCTCGACTGGACGGCACACCGTTCTTCCCGTCCAAGCGGGTCGGCGTCGAGCTGGCCAACCGCCTCGACCGCTGGGCCAAGCCGGTCACCCACGCAGCCGGCGTGCAGCTCATCGTCGAGCTCGACCCGCCCGACGAAGGCGACGCGTGGATGCTCAAGGTGCTGGTGGACGGCGTCGATCGCCGGCCGACCCTGCTCGATCGGGCGCTGGTGACGGCGCCGGTCGACAAGCGCCGCCAGGTCGAGGCCGAGCTCACCCGGCTCGAGCGGATGCTGCCGGCGCTCACCCGCCCGAGCGGCCTGCGTCGGGGCGAGGTCGTGCTCAGCAACGACGAGGCCTGGGAGCTGATGTCCCACCTCGGTCGCCAGCTGGCCGACTCCGGCTTCGACGTGCGGGTCCCCAAGCTGGCCACCCGGCGCCCGACCCCGACGCTGCGGCTCGAGGCCGACACCTCCACGCCGTCGATGGTGGGCGCCAACCAGCTGGCCAACGTGAGCTGGTCGGTGCTGTTCGACGACCTCGAGCTCGACGCCGCGGAGATCCGGGCCCTGGCCGCGCAGGCCCGGCCGCTGGTGCAGTCCCGCGGGCAGTGGATCGCCATCGACCACGTCGACCTGGCTGCGGCGGCCGAGGCGCTGGCCGAACGGGCCAACAAGACCCAGCTGACCGGCGCCGACATGCTGCGCCACGCCCTCGGCCTCGAGGGCAACCCGCTCTCGGGCGGGTTCACCATCGCCGGCGAGAGCTGGGCCGCCGACCTGCTGCGCCAGGCCGAGCGGGTCAAGAACGAGCCGATCGACGCGCCCAAGGGCTTCGTCGGCGAGCTGCGCAGCTACCAGGCCGAGGCGCTGGCCTGGCTCGGCTTCCTCGACTCGGCCGGTCTCGGCGGCTGCCTCGCCCTCGACATGGGCCTGGGCAAGACGCCGACGATGCTGGCCCACCTCATGGCCCACCGTGCGTCCGGCAAGACGCTCGTGATCGCCCCACCCGCCGTCGTGGGCAACTGGGCGGCCGAGGCGCAGCGGTTCACGCCCGAGCTGAAGGTGGTCGTCCACCACGGGGCCAGCCGGGCCAGCGTCGCCGACCTGGCCGGCGAGGTCGAGGGCGCCGACGTCGTGCTCACGACCTACGGCACCGGCGTGCGTGACATCGAGGCGCTGGCCGCCATCGAGTGGAAGCGACTCGTGCTCGACGAGGCCCAGAGCATCAAGAACCCGGCCAGCGAGACAGCCCAGCAGCTCCGCCGCATCGAGGCCACGAGCCGCGTGGCCCTCACCGGCACGCCGATCGAGAACGGCCTCGGCGACCTCTGGGCCATCCTCGACTTCACCAACCCCGGGCTCGTCGGCCCCCGTGCCCCGTTCGTGGCCAACCTGTCGGCCGACGGCGGCGGCGCCGATGAGCGGGGCGAGCAGGCGCTGCGGGCCCTCAACGGCCTGCTGGTCTTCCGCCGCACGAAGTCCGAGCCGGCCATCGCGGCCGAGCTGCCCGAGCGCATCGACCAGCTCGACCACTGCTCGATGACCCCCGAGCAGATCGGCCTCTACCAGGCGGTGCTCGACCAGCTCACCGACACGTCCGACCCGCTGGCGTCGCCGGCCCGCAAGGGCCAGGTGCTGGCCGCCATCACGGCGCTCAAGCAGATCTGCAACCACCCGCAGGCCTACCGCGACGACGATCTGCCCCTGGCCGGTCGGTCCGGCAAGCTCAACCGCCTCGAGGAGATCGTCGACGCCGTGCTGGCCGCCGGCGAGAAGGTGCTGATCTTCACCCACTTCGCCCAGTGGGGCGTGAAGCTGGCCGATCACCTCACCGCTCGCATCGGCCAGCCGGTCGAGTGCTACCACGGCGGCCTGTCCCGCGGCGCCCGCGACAAGATGATCGCCGACTTCCAGTCGGCCGAGGGCCCCGGCGCGCTGGTGCTCTCGCTCAAGGCCGGCGGCACCGGGCTCAACCTCACCGCCGCCAGCCACGTCGTGCTCTACGACCGCTGGTGGAACCCGGCCGTCGAGGACCAGGCCCGTGACCGGGCGTGGCGCATCGGCCAGACCCGCACGGTCGTGGCCCACCGGCTGGTGTGCCCGGGCACGGTCGACGAGCGGGTCGAGGAGGTCGTCGCCGGCAAGCGCCAGATCGCCGACCTCGTCCTGCCCAAGAGCAGCTCGATCGCCGACCTCGACGCCGCCCAGCTGCGCCAGGCGCTCGGGCTCTCCGAGGAAGCGCTGCTGCTGTCCGAAGACCTGGCCGAGGAGCTGTCGTGATCGAGGAGCTCGCATGAGCAGGCATCGCAAGCCGTCCGCCGGCCTCCGGTCCCCGGCCCGGTTCTGGGGCTCGACCGCCGAGTTCGAGCCGGTCGAGCCGGTCGTCCCGGCCGACGACCCCTCCGCCATGGTCGGCTCGCTCGGCCCGCCGCCGCTCGGCATCCACAGCGAGGCCGGTGCCCACTACCTGGCCGCCGCCTACGCCAAGGCCTCCAGCATCGCGGTGGCCCTGTCCGCCGCCGCCGGCCTCCTCGCCGACCGCGAGCCCTAGCCTTCGAGCAGCCGTGGCCCGCGGGCGCCGATCGTCCGTGCCACGCTGGTCGCATGCGGTGGGTGCGATGGACCCTCGGCGGGGTGGTGGCGTTGGCCCTGCTGGTGATGGTCGCCGGCGCGTTCGGCGGAGGATCGACGGATTGCCCCACGGTGAGCGTCGCCGCTCCGTTGGTGTCGTTCGTGGGAACGGTCGGGACGAAGGATGGCGACGCGGTCACCTACGTGGTGGAGTCGTGGCAGGCCGACCGGCTCCCGCCCGGCAACCCGCAGCTGCTGTCGCCGGGAGATCGCGTCGTCATCGACTACCTCGGTGGAGACGCGCGGTTCCTCCACACCGGCCAGCGCTATCAGGTGGATGCGACGGGCAACGCGATCGACCAGCTCACCTCCGACGTGCACACGTCAGGCGAGTGCACCTTCGGGTCCGCCACCGTGCACGCCGACGGCTCGAGCATCGACACCGGTCTGTGGACCCGTGACGGCATCGAGCCCTACGTCGGTCGGATCGCCCTCGGGGTCCTCCTGCTCGGGGTCGCCGCGCTCGGCACGGTCGCCTACCGGCGGGTGAAGCACCCTCGCCTGACCATCGACGGCCAACGCCGGCGCTGACCCGACCGAACCGACCGACCCGAACCGGTAGCGATCGCGGTGCGGCGGGCACACCGCGATGGCTACCAGTACGAGGTCGTGAGTGGCCTGCGGTCGTGCGATGCTCGACGGCGATGACGATCGAGATCGACCGCCCCACCGCCCTGGCCTACCGGATGCAGGCCCTGAGTCTGACCGGACCGCGGCCGAAGGATCCCGGTCCGACCGATCTGCTGGGGCTCGGCGTGCTCGACCTCGGGGTGCAGGACACGCCACCCGGGTCGGCCCGCCTGTCGATCGCGACCCGGCTGGGGGCCGAGCTCGACCCGTTCGATGACGACGGCGTGGCCATGGCGTGGACCACGCGGGGCTCGCCCCACCTGCACCGGTCCGACGACCTCCCTGGTTTCGCCGACGCCCTCTGGCCGCTCAGCGACAAGGACGCGACCGCGCGACTGGGGGGAGGCGGCAAGGCGTTGGCGGCCACCGGCATGTCGCCGCTCGACGGGTTCGCCGCGGCCGTCGAGGGCATGGCCGAGGTCGTCACCACGCCGATGACGAAGCCCGAGGCCAGCGCGGCGGTGACCGAGCACCTGCCCGACGAGCTGTCCGGGTTCTGCGAGCCCTGCGGATCGGTCCACGTCTACGAGATGCTGTTCCGGTCGGCCGCGCTGCCCGCCGGCGTCGGCATCGTCGCCGGGAAGCGCCCGTTGACCCTCGCTCCCATCGCCGACTGGCCGGGATCGTCACCGGACCCGGAGGCCACCGCCGACGTCCTGCGCCGCTACCTGGCCCGGCAGGGCCCCGGCACCGTGGCGGACGCGGCGTCCTTCGTCGGCTCGACCGCGGCCGAGGTGCGCCAAGCCTGGCCCGGCGGCCTGGTCGAGGTCACCGTCGAGGGCCGCCCCGGCTGGTTCCCCGAGGACCTCGTCGACGACCTGACGGCGGCTGATCCCGCGGACTCCGCCGGTGTCGTCCGGCTCGTCGCGCCGGGCGACCCGCTGCTGAGGGGGAGCGATCGTGAGCTGCTGGTGCCCGATCCTGACCATCGGACGCAGCTCTGGCGAGCGCTCAACAACCCCGGCGCGGTGCTGGTCGGCATCGACCTGGTCGGGATGTGGCGGCCCAAGCAGTCGGGGAAGCGCCTCACCTTGACGGTGTCGCCGTTCGGGCCGCTGTCCAAGAAGGTCCGAGCCGCGATCGACGCGGAGGCGGAGCTGGTCGCTGCCGTCCGCGGCGCCACCTCGGTCGACGTCGCCTACGACCCCGGACCGAACTGGTAGCCATCGCGGTACGAGAACCGCACCGCGATCGCTACCAGTTCGGGTGGGTCAGGGGGTCAGCGGTCGGCCAGGCGGGCGCCGAAGGACTCGTAGGGTCGGCCGTCGCGCTCGGCCTGGGCCTGGCCGCTGGTCAGCTGGAACGGGCTGATGCCGCCGGGCTCCCAGGCGGTCACCGAGCCGGCCGCGATCGCGTCGTCCGACTTCGGCCGCACGCTGAAGCGGGCCCGGAGGTCGTCGACCGGCTGGTCGGCGAGGGCGAACCAGTCGAGCTGGAGGAAGTCGATGCTGTCGGCCCCGGTGACCGCGTCCCTGCACCAGGCGCCGCGCCGCATGGCGTCGGCGACCCGGATGGCCATGCCCTCGCCGGCCGACAGGTGGCCGAGGTCGTACTCGAACAGGCCGGCTCCGGTGCGCAGGTAGCCGGTCTCGAACAGCGAGATCACCATGGCCAGCAGCGAGAAGGCCCGCATGTCGTCGTTGGCCCGAGAGATGAAGGCGAACACCTCGAGCTCGCTCTCGACGGTGGTGCCGAAGCCGGCGAGCATGTGCACCCAATCGTGCTGGGCCAGCAGGGGAGGAGCGGATCCGGGCTGGCCGGGCCAGGAGAAGCCGCGGGCCCGGTACATCTGCCAGACCATGCGGCCGATCGTGCCCTCGGGCAGCTCGCCCAGCGCCTCCCACTGGGCGGCCAGCGCGGGGTCGTCGCAGGACGCCTCCCATGCCGTCGCCAGCTCCGACGACGTGTGGAGGGCGTGCGCATCCTCGGCCCGCCACTCGGCGGTGTAGCCGTTGCGCTCGAAGTCGATGGCGGCCAGGCCGAGCGATCCGGCCGCGAAGCGCTGCGCGACCTCCAACATGCCCTCCTGCACGCCGAGCTCGGCGGCGAAGGCGTTGACCCGGTCGACGACCTCGGCCGGCAGGGGCCGCAGCACCAGCGCGCACAGCAGCATCACCTGCACGCCCCGGGTGCGGAACTGCTCGTCGCGCCGGGCCAGGCCCTCGGCGAACTGGCGCGGGGTCACCGGCACGAAGTCGCCCACATCGACCGCGTGGTCGGTCATGGCCGGGAAGAGCGCCTCGATCAGCACCCGCTGCACGTCGGTGAGCCCACCCTCGGGCGCCACCGCGCTGGCCACGCCGACCGCGGTGAACTGGGCCTCGGCCGCATCGGGACGGGTGTCGAGACGCTCGCCGGGGTCGGGCATCGGGACGGGCATCGGAACCCCCCTCAGGTCCAGAGCTGCCGCACGACCCCACCGATGCTCGGGATCTGGTTGGTGGAGTGAGCGGGCAGCAGATCGATCAGGCCCGGGTGACGAGCCCTGCGGCGAGGGTACGGGCTGCGAACGCGATCAACTCATCGATCGAGAACCTCGTGAGCTTGTGCCGCTCGCTGGTGACGTGGTCGGCCAGACCGTTGAGCACCGCCCACAGCATCGGCATGGCCTGGGGCTCGTCGACGAGGCGGTGGCCGCGGCCCGACGCGATGCGTCGCATGGTGGTCACGATGAGCACGGCCTGGTCGTACGTGGCGGTGCGCAGCCGCAGCGACAGCTCGCGAGGCAGGGACGAGCCCTCGTCATCGGGCGTGGATTCGGCCATCACCGCCGACCAGGTCGTGAAGTACCGCCCGTAGGCGGCGTAGAGGTCGAGGTAGGCCGTGGCCACCTCGACGAGGAACGCCTCGAGGTCGTCGGCGCCGTCGCAGATCGGCGCGAGTCGAGCGGTGTGGTCCTCGATGGCCTCGGCGTAGAGGGTGGCGAAGATCTCCTCCTTCGTGGAGAAGTACTGGTAGAGCGTGCCGGGGCTGACGCCGGCGCCGCGGGCGATGTCGCGCATGTTGAGCTCGGCGTAGCCGACCTTCATCTGCAACCGGGCCGCGTCGAGGATGTCGCGGCGGCGTCCCTCGCGATCGCCCCACTTGGTGGGGCCCTCGGAGGCGATGCTCACGCCGAACCGTTGCGCAGGAGCCGCCCGGGCAGCGCGCCGTCGGGCTCGACGACGTCGGTGCCGTCCTGGCGGATGGTGACGCCGTTGACCACGACCGCATCGATCCCGATCGCGTCGGCGACCAGCCGGTCGGCGCCGGCCGGCTGGTCGTGCACCCGACGCAGGTCGGAGCAGGCCACCGTGGCCGGGTCGAACACCACGACGTCGGCGGCCCGTCCGACCGCCAGCAGGCCCCGGTCGGTGATCCCGAAGATCTCGGCCGGCTCCGAGGTGAGCTTGCGCACGGCGTCCTCGATCGTGAGGGCCTTGCGCTCGCGCACCCAGCGCGACAGGAGGTGCGTCGAGAACCCGGCGTCGCACAGCTGGCTGGCGTGGGCGCCGGCGTCGGACAGGCCGAGCATGGTGTGGGGATCGGTGAGCAGGCCCTCGACCTCGTCCTCGTCGTAGTTCAGGACCGCCATGCGGAAGCGGGCGTCGAGGTCGGACTCGAGGGCCAGGTCGAGCACGAGGTCGGACGGGTCGATGCCCCGCTCCGACGCCAGCGCGCCGACGTTGCTGCCCTCGAGCGAGGGGTCCGGCGGGAACCACGACACGACGGTGCGGTCCCAGCTGCCGCCCAGCACGCCGGCCCGGCCGCCGGCCATCTTCTCGGCGAACGCCCGTCGGAACTCGACGCCGGCGTAGATCTCGCTCTTGGTGGCCCGGTCGGGGGCCGAGGAGATCGGGCCGAACAGCCGCATGCTCTCGAACGGGAACGGCTCGGCCATCGTGAACTCGAAGTTCAGCGGCCGGCAGCTCACCTGCGGGTGCACGGGGATGCCCTGGTCGAGCAGCTTGATCGACTCGTCGAGCAGCATGGCCGAGACGCCGGGCCCGCCGGCGCCGGCCAGCAGCGCCGTCCAGGAGATCGGGCGACCGGTGGCCGAGGAGATCTCGGCGAACTCGGCGAAGGCCAGGCCGCTGCCCATCGTGGCCTGGATGACGCCCCGGCCGGCGTCGCCGAGCGCGCCGGCGATGGCCGAGATCTCGGCCAGGTTGGCGGCGCGGCTGGGCACCGGCCGGCCCTCGTAGCCGACGTGGGTGGTGGACTTCGACGTGGCGAACCCCAGGGCGCCGGCCTCGATCGCCTCGGCGACGATGGCCCGCATGGCGGCGACCTCGTCGGGGGTGGCCTCGCGCTCGGTGCTCTCGGTGCCCATGACCGCCAGGCGCACCGGGGTGTGCCCGATCATCGACGCCACGTTGATGGCCGGGCCCCGGGCCTCGACCGCGTCGAGGTACTCGGGGTAGGTCTCGAACGGCCACTCCTCGCCGAGCCCGGCCCGCAGCGCGGCGGCGCTCATGCCCTCGACCTTCTCGAGCGTGCGGATGATGAGGTCGCGGTGCGCGGGCAGGGTCGGGGCCACGCCGAAGCCGCAGTTGCCGGTGACCACGGTGGTGACCCCGTGCCACGGCGAGACGGTGAGCATGCGGTCCCACAGGATCTGGGCGTCGTAGTGGGTGTGGATGTCGACGAAGCCGGGAGCGACGACGCGATCGGTGGCGTCGATCGTCGGCCCGCGACTCGGCCGTGGCCAGGGCGTCCCCCGGCTCGATGGCCACGACCCGGCCGTCCTCGATGGCCACGTCGGCGGCGATGCCCGCCGCCCCGGTGCCGTCGACGACGGTTCCGCCGCGGATCACGAGATCAAACATCGCAGGGCGCCTCGGTCGTACCGGCCGCGGTCGTCGCCGGCTGGTCGAGGCCGTAGAGCTCGGCCACGTTGTCGTGCAGGATGCGGTGCTTGTCGCGCTCGCTGAGGTGCGCGGTGTGCTCGGCGAGCATGTCCTGCGACCACGGCCAGGTCGAGTCCGAGTGGGGGAAGTCGTTGGCCCACATCAGCCGGTCGACGTTCATGAGGTGCGCCACCTTGAAGGCCACCCAGTCGTCCTGGAACGTCACGTAGATGTTCTCGTTGAAGTACTCGCTCGGCATCTTGGACAGCTCGCCGTGGGGCATCCAGTTGCGGTGGCGCTCGTAGGCGTGGTCCATCCGGTAGCTGTAGTGCGGCACCCAGCCGGCGTCGGCCTCGGCGCACACGACCTTCAGGTTCGGGTGGCGCTCGAAGACCGCGCCGAAGACCATCGTCCCCATGACGTCCTGGCAGCTGCGGACGATGGTGAGGAAGCCGTTGATCTTCGGGCCGCGGACCGCGCCGGACGGGCCCGGTGAGGATGTGGAACGACAGCGGCAGGCCGAGGTCGACGGCCGCCTCGTAGAAGTCGTCGTAGATGGGGGAGTCGTAGTCCTCGACCCCCGGGACGCCGGGCATCATCACGCCCTTGAGCCCGAGGTCGCGGATGCTCTCGAGGTCGGCGATGCCCTCCTCGGGCGTGCGCATGGCGGTCTGGCCGATGCCGAACAGGCGGTCCGGGTGGGCGCCGGAGTACTCGGCGATCCAGAGGTTGTAGGCGTCCATGCAGGCGTGCTTGTAGTCGAGGTCCTGGTGGTTGCAGAGCACCATGCCGACGGTCGGGTAGATGATCTCGCCGGCCACGCCGTCACGGTCCTGCTCGGGCAGGCGGGCATCGGGGTCCCAGCCGCCGCGGTGCAGGTCGGCGAAGTCGACGCCGAGCACGGTGATCTCCTCGGCCGGCTTGCCCGCCGCCGCCACCAGGCCCATCGGCACCGGCTTCGACATGCCGGGGATGACGAACAGGTCGCCGGCCTTGTCGTCGTGCTGCATGTAGGGCGCCCGGTCGCGGAACGGCGGCGGCGATGCGGTCGGTGTAGGTGTCGGGCGGCTCGGTGATGTGCGAGTCGGCCGAGAAGATCGGCCCGTCGATGACGGTCATCGGAGCTCCTCCTGCTCGAACTGGTGACGGTGCGAGGGCCCAGGGACCCTCCGATCGTCACCAGAACGGGATTGGCTCGAGAACGGGATTGGCCTTGACGGGAATTTGAACAACGTTTAAGTTGAACCGTGTTCGATTCTAGGGATGACGGGTGGCGTGTCAAGGGGGACGTGATGGCGTCGGTCGAGGTGTTCAAGCAGGGCGTGCCGGAGACGGGTCGGGTGCCCGAGATGGCGAGACGGGCCGAGGCGGCGGGGTGGGACGGGATCTCCCTCACCGACTCGCAGAACCTGATCGGCGATCCGTTCATCGCCATGGCGCTGGCCGCGCAGGTGACCGAGCGGCTGACGTTCATGACCGGCGTGACGAACCCGGCCACCCGCCACCCCGCGGTGCTGGCCACGACCGTCGGCCACGGTGCAGGAGGAGTCCGGCGGTCGGGTCGTGCTCGGGATCGGGAGGGGCGACACCGCGCTGTTCCACCTCGGCCGCTCGCCGATGCCGATCGCCGACTTCTTCCCGGCCATCGAGCAGCTGCACACCTACCTCAACGGCGGCACCGTCGATCAGCGGGGCCGTCCGAGTCGACTGCGGTGGCTCGACCGGGCCACCCAGCCGCCGGTGCCGATCGACATCGCCGCCTCGGGCCCGAAGGTGATCGCGTTCGCGGCCCGCACGGTGGAGCGCATCACGTTCGCCATCGGCGCGGATCCCGAGCGGGTGGCGTGGGCCGTCGACCTGGCCCGCACCGCGCTGCGCGACGCCGGTCGGTCCGACGACGACGTCTCCTTCGGTGCCTACGTCAGCATCGGGTGCCATCCCGATCCGGCCGTCGGGTCGCGAGCTGATCCGCGGTGGCCTCGCCGCGTTCGCCCACTTCTCGGCCATGCCCGGGTCGACCGGCGCCGGCCTGTCCGAGCACGACCGCGAGCTCGTGGCCGAGGTCGGCCGGCGCTACGACAGCAACCAGCACCTGGTGAACCAGGCCGACCACTCGAGCGTCCTCGACGACGAGTTCGTCTCGCGCTTCGGCATCGTGGGCGGTCCCGAGGCGTGCCTGGCCCGCCTCGCCGAGCTGGCCGACCTCGGGCTCGAGCGCTTCGTCATCACCGGTGCCACCTTCGGTGCCGACCCGGCCGCGGCCAGACTGTCGGCCGTGCTGACCCGAGACGAACTGCTGCCCGCGATCAGGAGCCTGTGATGCTGCGAGAGGTCGACGGCGTGCGCCTCAACGTGCTGGACGAGGGCGAGGGCCACGCGGTCGTGTTCCTCCACGGCCTCGGCGGGTGCTGGCGCGACTGGGAGCCCCAGCTCGACTCGCTCTCGGACCGCTTCCGCTGCGTGGTGATCGAGCACCGCGGCCACGGCCGGTCGGAGCTGAGCCGCGGCGACTACAGCACCCGCCTGTTCGCCGACGACGCGGCCGCCGTCTGCGCCCAGCTCGGCATCGAGCACGCGCACGTGGTCGGGCTGTCGATGGGTGGGCTCGTCGCGCAGGCGCTGGCGGTGCGCCACCCGGCGCTGGTCGACTCGATGGTCCTGTGCGACACCGGCCTCGGCCTGCGCTCGAAGCGGGCCGAGTACCTGCGCAGGCGCGGCCGACGAGACCCGGGCCAAGGGGTTCCGCGACTCGCGGGGCGTGCGTGCCGGAGACCTCGCCGGGGTGGAGCGCCAAGACGCTCGCCGAGCGTCCCGAGGTCATGCGCAACAACCAGCGCGAGTCCGAGAGCGCCGATCCCGACGCCTGGGCCCGGGCCGCCATCGCCGTCGCCGAGCACGACCTCACCGGCGAGATCGAGGCGGTGACCGCTCCCGTGCTGCTGATCTGGGGCGACAGCGACGAGGTGATCCCGATCGCCAGCGCCGCCCTGCTGCAGGAGGTCTTCCCCGAAGCCGAGCTGGTCGTGCTGCCCGACGCCGGCCACGTGGCCAACCTCGAGGCCCCGGCCGAGTTCGACGCCGCCCTCCTCGCCTTCTGGTCGGCGCACCCCTGCCCCCACCAGTAGGACCTGCCCCCACCATCGCCCGACCGAGCTCGAACCGGTAGCCCGATCCGAACCCTGGGCCCCGGATCGGGCTACCGGTTCGGGTGGGGGAGCGGGGGTCGGTGCAGTCGGGGCGCAACCGGTGCAAGCTGTCGCCACGGACACCTCTGGGGAGCGCCGATGGACCGGGTCACGATGCCGCAACTGGGCGAGACCGTCGTCGAGGGCACGATCCTGCAGTGGTTCAAGGCCGAGGGCGATCCGATCGGCAAGGACGAGCCGCTGTTCGAGGTGTCCACCGACAAGGTCGACGCCGAGGTGCCCTCGGCCTTCGCCGGGTTCGTCCGGCGGATCGTGGTCGCCCGAGGGCGAGACCGTGCCCATCGGCGCCGTCGTCGCCGTCATCACCGCCGACCTCGACGACCCCCGTCGACGATCCCGAACCGGCGCCGGAACCCCGCGCCAGCGCTCGACGACCGGTAGCCCGATCGGGCGGAATCCGCACCGATCGGGCTACCGGTTCGGCGGGCGTGGTCGGCGGGGCGTTCGACCGGGGACGGTCGGGTGGGTTCCTGAGCCCGGTGGTGCGCCAGCTGCTCGACGACCACGGGCTCGACCCGGCCACCGTCAACGGCAGCGGGCGCGACGGCCGCATCACCCGGGCCGACGTGCTGGCCGCGTCGGCCAACCAGCCGACGACGGCGGCCACGACGACCGCCACGGCCACGGCGGCGGCGACGGCTGCGCCGTCGCAGCGGTCGCCGTGCCGCAGCCCGGTCCCGACGACGAGGTGGTGCCGTTCAGCCGGGCCCGGAGGGCCACGGCCGAGCACATGGCCCGATCGCGGGCGACGGCGGCCCACGCGCTGGTGGCCGTCGACGTCGACTACGCGGCCATCGACCGGGTCCGCTCGGCGGCCGGCCTGTCGTACCTGCCGTTCGTGGCCCGAGCGGTGCTCGACGGCCTGCGCCAGTTCCCCCACCTCAACGCCTCGGTCGGCGACGACTGCCTGATCGTGCACCCGGACGTGCACCTCGGCCTGGCCGTCGACGTCGGCGGCGAGGCGCTGATGGTGCCGGTGGTCCGATCGGCGGCCGACCGCCGGATCGGCGGCACTGGCCGAGGCGTTCGTCGACGTGGCCGCGCGGGCGCGGGCCAGCCGCCTGACCACCGACGAGCTGACCGGCGCCACCTTCACCATCACCAACGTGGGGTCCTACGGCACGGTGCTCACCGCCCCGATCATCAACCAGCCCCAGGTGGCCATCCTCTCGACCGACGGCGTCGAGCCGAGGCCGGTGGCGACCAAGGGGCCCGACGGCGAGTGGGCCGTCGACCGTGCACCCGGTCGGCAACCTGTCGCTGAGCTTCGACCACCGGGCCGTCGACGGCGCCTACGCGGCGGCCTTCCTGGCCGCGGTGCGCACGACGCTCGAGACCCGGGCCTGGGCCGAGGAGGTGGGCCGATGCGCGACCGACGCCGGCACCGCCACCCGGAGTTCCCGGCCGACGAGCTGATCGACGACTTCCGGATGGCGTGCGTGTCGCGTGCGATCGACGACGGCGAGATCCGCATGCAGAAGCAGAGCCGGGTCTTCTTCCAGATCTCCGGCGCCGGCCACGAGGCGCTGGGCCTGGCCCTGGCCCGCAGCCTGCGCCCCGGCTACGACTGGTTCTTCCCGTACTACCGCGACCAGGCGCTGTGCCTCGGGCTCGGGCGTGACGCCCGACCGACGTGCTGCTGCAGGCGGTGGGCTCGGCCGACGACCCGAGCTCCGGCGGCCGGCAGATGCCGTCGCACTGGGGCAGCGCCGAGCGCAACATCGTCACCCAGTCGAGCCCGACCGGCAGCCAGTGCATCCCCGCGGTCGGGTGCGCCGAGGCCGGCCGCTACCTCGTGCGGCTGCCCGAGATGCCCGACGGCTGCCAGGCCCACGGCGACGAGCTGACCTACGTCAGCCTCGGCGAGGGCGCGGTCAGCGAGGGCGAGTTCTGGGAGAGCCTCAACACGGCCTGCACGCTCCACCTCCCCGTGCTCTACGTCGTGGCCGACAACGGGTACGCCATCTCGGTGCCGGCCGCCGACCAGCACCCGGCGCCGGTGATCGAGCTGGTGCGCGGGTTCCGGGGGCTCGAACGGGCCCGGGTCGACGGCACCGACTACTTCGCGGTGCGACGCACGGTGCGGTCGATGGTCGAGCGGGTCCGGGCCGGGGTCGGGCCCGGCGCTGCTGCACGCCGACGTGATCCGGCCCTACTCCCACTCGGCGGCCGACACCCAGGCGTCGTACCGCTCGCTCCGAGGAGCTGGCGGTCGAGGCCGCGCACGACCCGATCGACCGGTTCGAGGTCGGCGCTGGTCGAGCGCGGCGTGCTGACCGCCGGAGGAGGCCGCGGCCATCCGGGCCGACGCGGTCGAGGCGGTGGCCAAGGCCAGCGCCGAGGCGCTGGCCGCGGCCCGCCCGGATCCGGCCCGCGTCACCGAGCAGGTGACGGTGCTCCCGGTCGCTCGACGTCGAGCGCGGAGACGACGGCGCCGACGGCGCCGGCGACGGACGGTGCCGGCGTGGGCGAGCCGGTGGCGATGGGCGAGGCCATCCGGCGGACGCTGCACGAGCAGATGGCCGCCGACGTGCGCATCCGGGTGTTCGGCGAGGACGTGGCCGACGCCCGCGAGGCGCTGCTGGCCGAGCTCGAGGGCAAGGGCGGCGTGTTCGGCACGACCCACGGCCTGCAGCGCGACTTCGGCCAGGCCCGCTGCTTCAACACGCCGCTGTCGGAGGCCAACATCATCGGGCGGGCGGTCGGCCACGGGCTCCGCGGCCTGCGGCCGTGCCCCGAGATCCAGTTCTTCGACTACATCTGGCCGGCCATGACCCAGATCAAGAGCGAGGCGGCCACGATCCGCTGGCGCTCGAACGGCAGCTTCACCTGCCCGATGGTCGTGCGGGTGCCGATCGGCGGGTACCTGACCGGTGGCTCGATCTGGCACAGCCAGAGCGGCGAGAGCATCTTCGCCCACGTGCCCGGGCTGCTGATCGCGTTCCCGTCCCGGGCCTCGGACGCGGCCGGCCTGCTGCGCTACGCGTTCCGCTGCGAGGACCCGGTGCTGTTCCTCGAGCACAAGCACCTGCTGCGCCAGCCCTACACGGTCGAGCCGTTCCCCGGACCCGAGCCACGTCATCCCGTTCGGTCGGGGCTGCGTGCGTCGGCCGGGCGACGACCTCACCATCGTCACGTGGGGCGCGACGGTCGAGAAGTCGCTGCAGGCCGCCGCCCGCGCTGGCCGAGACCGAGGGCCTCGAGGTCGAGGTCGTCGACCTGCGCACGATCGCTCCCTGGGACCACGACATCGTCGCCGAGTCGGTGGCCACCACCCATCGCCTGCTGGTCGTGCACGAGGACGTGCTGACCGGTGGTTTCGGTGCCGAGGTGGCGGCCTGGGCCGGCGAGCACTGCTTCGAGGACCTCGACGCGCCGGTGCTCGCGGCTGGGAGCGCTCGACACCCACGTCGCCTACGAGCCCACGCTGGAGGCGGCGATCCTGCCCCAGGTCGACGACATCGTCGCCGTGGCCCGGGACCTGGCCGGCTTCTAGCGCCGTCACGACCGGCGCAACCGCCGGCGAGAAATGGGCCGATTTACCCAGGAGAAGCTCAGCTTTCCGGCCGATCATGCCGATTGAGGCGTGAGGGTGTGGCGTGTCGAGGATCTGCGCCGAGTCATCGGCGACGGGCGAATCGAGCAGATAATGGGTGCAGTCGACCACGAGGATCCGACCGGCAACGACGCCGTCGCGGCTCCTCGGGACCTCGAGGCCGAAGCGGAGCTGTTGCGTCGGGCTCGTCGGTTCGTCGGCCAGGGGGTGCTTCCCCGGGCCGGCGGGGTCACCGCCGTTCGCGAAGCGGAGAGGGTCGAAGTCGTCGACGGGTCGGACGACGGCTCGATCGGCCGGCTGGACGGCGGCTCGATCGAGGGTCGGTTGGGCAGCGGCCTGGTCGAGCCGGACGAGCAGCAGGAGCGCCAGCGGGACGGGCACCACGAACGGCACCGGCACCACGAGCGAGACGAGCGAGACGAGCAGCACGAGCGGGTCCGAGACGAGCGAGGAGATCGATCAGGTGGAACGGCTGGGGACCATCGATGAGGTCGAGCGAGGACGACCTCGCGGCGCCGCGCCATCCGTCGTCGACCCGAGCCATCCCGAACGGGCTGCTGCCCCGGCGCCTGCTGATCGTGGACGACGCCCGCCCGGACGAGGACATCGAGGCCGGACGGGTGCTGCTCGAGGCGCTCGACCGATCCGACGATCCGGTGGCGGTGTTCCGCTGGCCGAGCGGTCGGGCGATCTGGATGAACGACGCGTTCGACGCCCGGATGCCGTTCGACGACCGAGCCGGACACGGCCTGTGCCGACCGCACGCCCGCTGCGGATGATCGACGAGTGGTCCCAGGCCCACTTCCTGGTGCGGGCCATGCCCGTGCTGATGCAGCGGGGCACGTGGCGGGGACGCCTGGCCCTGCTCGACCACGACGGCCATCCCGAGATCATGGACGTGACGCTGGTGGTGCACCGCGACACGTTCGGCGAGATCGACACCATGACGATGGTCGGCCACGCCCCGCTGCCGTACAAGACCGCGCCGGTGGCCGGCCCGGACGCCGACGAGGAGGAGGCCGCCACCCAGCTGCTCGACGCGCTCGATGCAGCACGTGAGCGACCTCGTGCTGATCGTGGACGTGCAGGGCACCATCGCCTTCGCCAGCCCGGCCGCCATCCGACCTGCTCGGCGCCGGGGTCGGCACCGGCGACGGCGCGGAGCCCGGCCTGCTCGAGCTCGTGCACCCCGACGATCGCCCGGCCGACCTGTTCGAGCTGCTGCTGCGCCAGGACGACGGCGAGGTCCGGGCCACCGGGCTGCGCCTGCGCGACGCGGCCGGCGACTGGCGCTACGTCGAGGCCATGGTCACCGACCTGCGGGACAACCCGGCCATCGGCGGGTTCGTCGTCAACGCCCGCGACGTGACCGGGGAGATCGAGGCCCGGGCCGAGGTGACCTCGTCGGTCTACACCGATGACCTCACCGGCCTGCCCAACCGCATGCGCCTGCTCGACCGGGCCGAGTCGGTGCTGCAGGGCGAGGGCGAGGATCGCGACCTGACCTTCCTGCTGGTCGACATCGACCGCTTCCGGGCGCGTGAACGACGCGTACGGGCGCAAGGTCACCGACGCCGTGCTGGTCGAGATCGCCCAGCGACTGGTCGAGGCGGTCGGCGACGAGGGCATGGTCGCCCGGCTGCGCAGCGACGAGTTCGCCGTGCTGCTGCCCGACATGGGGCGCACCGCGCCGGCCGTGGCGCTGGCCGCGCGGCTGCGCGAGACCGTGGGCAAGCCGATCTCCCGCCACGGCGTGCGACGGTCGAGGTGACCGCCAGCATCGGCGCCGTGGTGCACACCGTCGGCGACTCCCGCGACGATCTGCTGGGCGACGCCGATCGGGCCCTCCAGCGGGCCAAGCGGGCCGGCGGCAACCGCACCGAGCTGCACGACGGCGCCGCCGCCCGCAACGAGCGCCGCCGCCTCAGCATCGACCGGCACCTGCGCAGGGCGCTCGATCGCGACGGCGTCGAGCTGCACTACCAGCCGATCTTCCAGCTGCAGGACACGCGCATGGTCGCCGTCGAGGCGCTGCTGCGGGTCCGCGGCGACCGGGGCGAGCTGCTGTCGCCCGGTGCCGTGGTCGAGTCGGCCGAGTCGACCGGGCTGATCTACCGCCTCGGTCGATCGGTGCTGTTCACCGCGTGCCGCCAGATCGCCGAGGCCCGCGAGGCGGGCGACCAGCGCCGGCTCGCTCGAGCTCTCCGTCAACATCTCGCCCCGCCAGCTGGCCGATCCCGCAGTTCGCGCTCGGCCGTCGGCGAGGTGCTCGAGGAGACCGGCCTCGAGCCGTCGGCCCTGTGGCTGGAGATCAGCGAGCGGACGCTTGGCCGACCGGATCGAGGTGAGCACGATCGGCATGCGGGCCCTGCGGGAGCGGGGCGTGCGCCTCGGGGTCGACGAGTTCGGCAACGGCTCGACCTCGCTGGGCTGGCTCCGCCGGTTCCCGGTGGACTTCGTGAAGATCGACCGCAGCCTGATCGCCGGGCTCGGGCGTGAACCAGGTCGACGGAGCCATCGTGCGCTCGTCGACCGAGCTGGCCCAGGCGCTCGGCCTCACGGTGATCGCCGTCGGCGTGGAGAACGAGGACCAGCTCGACCAGCTCGTGCAGATGGGCTGCGACCGGGCCCAGGGCTTCCTGTTCTCCTCGGCCATGCCGGCCGAGTCGGTGGCCTCGCTCGCCAACATCTGGACCTGACCGCGCCGACGCCTGCACCCCGACGCGCTGATCGATCCGGGCGGACCCTCGGCGGGGCACCGCTCGGGCTGGGACGGCCGCTCAGCCGCCGCCGGTGTCGGTGAGGGCGAACGGCAGCACGGCGGGGCAGCCGGCCTGGCGGAGCTGGCGAGCCGACCATGGTGAGCGTCCACCGCGACGAGACCGTGTCGTCGACCAGGAGCACCGGGCCGTCGGGCAGGTCGGCGGCGATCTCGAACGCGGCGCCGAGGTTGTTGACCTGCTGGGCGCTGTTGGCCATGTCGCGCTGCGGCTGGTTGACCCGCACCTTGGTGACGGCTTCGACGACGGGCAGGCCGAGGCGCTGGCCGAGCCGGCCGGCCAGGTCGGCGACCGGGTCGGCCCGGCGGGCCGACGGCACCCAGGTGACCCAGGTCGGCGCCGGGTCGGGCGACCAGGCGGCCACGAACGCGGCGGCCGCCTCGATCGAGCTCGTCGTCGAACGGGTCGCCGTCGCGCTGAGCGCGAGCGGACGAGGTCGCTCCAGCCGCCGTCGCCCCAGCGGCACAGCGAGCGACCCTCCTCGACCTGGGCGTCGGCGCGGATCTTGCTCGAGCCGTCGACCGGGAAGGGCCACTGCTTGCGGGGCGCGATCACGCAGCGGCGCGTCGCGCAGGTGGGCCCGGGCCGCGGCCACCCGGGCCGGCGCGACGCCGCCGAGGTCGGCACCGGTGCACCGGTCGCAGGTGCCGCAGTCGGCCGGGCTCGGGTCGTCGAGCAGCCGCTGCAGGAACGCCATGCGACAGCCCGCGGTGGCTGGCGTAGTCGCGCATCTGCTGCTGCTCGGCCCGGCGCTGGGCGGTGACGGCGCTGATGCGGTGCTGGTCGTAGTGCCAGGGCTGGTCGGTGCGCTTGTACTTCTGGCCCTGCGCGGCTGACCGCCCCCTCGACCTCGAGCACCTTGAGCAGCACCTGCAGGCGGCTGCGGCCCAGGTTCACCCGCTTCTCGAGCGCGGCCAGGCCGACGTAGCCGCCGTCGTCGGCCAGGCAGCCCAGCACCCGATCGGTGACGTCGGGCGGCGGGAACGCCATGTTGATGAACCAGTCCTGGATGTCGACGTCCTCCGCGCCGCGGAGCAGCACGCCGATCGACTCGTCGAGCCGCCGCCCGGCCCGCCCGACCTGCTGGTAGTACGCGATCGACGACCCCGGCGCCTGGTAGTGGATGACGAAGGCGAGGTCGGGCTTGTCGAACCCCATGCCGAGGGCGGAGGTGGCCACGACGACCTTGACCTCGTTGCGCGAGCAGGCGCTGCTCGACCTGCTGGCGGTGCTCGTCGTCGTCGCCGCCGGAGTAGGCGACGGCGTCGATGCCGTTGGCCACGCAGCCACGACGTGACCGCCGCGGTGTCGCGGACGGTGAGGCAGTAGACGATGCCGGTGCCGGCCAGCGTGGGGATGGTGTCGGCCAGCCAGGCCAGGCGCTGGGCCTGGGCCGGCAGGTCGAGCACGTGCAGCGACAGGCCGGCGCGGGCCAGCGGACCGCGGAGCACGACCAGGTCGTCGCCGAGCTGGTGCTCGATGTCGGCGACCACCCGGTCGTTGGCGGTGGCCGTGCAGCACAGCACCGGCACGCCGAGCGGGCAGCAGCTCGAGGATGCGGACGATGCGCCGGTAGTCGGGCCGGAAGTCGTGGCCCCAGTCGCTGATGCAGTGGGCCTCGTCGACCACCAGCAGCCCGCTGCGCGGGCTGACCACCGGCAGCACCTCGGCGCGGAAGCCGGCGTTGGCGAACCGCTCGGGCGACACGAGCAGCACGTCGATCTCGTCGGCGTCGATGGCGGCCCGCACGTCGGCCCACTCGTCGGTGTTCGACGAGTTGAGCGTGGCGGCCCGCAACCCCATGCGGGCCGCGGCCTCGATCTGGTTGCGCATCAGCGCCAGGAGCGGCGACACCAGCAGGGTCGGGCCCGGCACCCGCGTCGCGCAGCAGCCGGGTGGTGATGAAGTAGACCGCGCTCTTGCCCCAGCCGGTGCGTTGCACCAGCAGCAGGCGGCGCCGCTCGGCGGCGAGCGTGGTGATGGCCTCGAGCTGCGAGGGCCGCAGGGCGGCGGCGGGGTCGCCGGTGAGCTGGCGCAGGAGCTCGTCGGCCCGGGCCTGGATGTCGGTGAGTGGTGTCGAGGGTTCCGCCGGAGGTCATGGACGACACCCTACGGAGGCGGTGTGACAGTGGAACCGATCAGCCGATCGTGAACGTGGAGATCACCTGGCCGACGTCCGAGTCGTCGCCGAGGATCGTGACGACGTAGACGGTGTCCTTCGCGAGGAACCAGTAGGCGGTGCTGTGCTCCGTGAGGTCGGTGGAGCCGAACTTGAGCGGGAGGTCGTAGCGGATCTGCATCGCCCGGCGGTCGCCGATCGTCATGATCTGGTGGCCGGTGACCGTCCCGCCGACACGCTCCAGGGTCGGCGTGAACTCGTCGAGCAGGCTGGTGAAGTCGCTGTCGCTGGGGTTGGACGGCGCACCGGGCGCCGACTGGACGCCCACGTCGGCCGCTCCGGAACCGTCCAGGCTCTGGGCCATGAACTTGATGCCCTTCTTGACCAGTGTCGCTGCATCGCCGAGCTGGGCTGCCAGCCGCGGGTTGTCCTCGATCATCTTGTCGATGCGCGCCTGGGCCTTCGGGTCCGACAGCGAGACCTGGTTCCAGTCGCTCGGGGTGGCGATCGAGAACTTGTAGGTCGCGTCGGTGTAGGTGGTGAAGTCGCCCGGCACCGTCCCCTCGGTCGTGGCGGCCGAGGCCGAGGCTGACGCGGAGGAGGAGGCGGTCGTCGGCTGGTCATCGTTCGAGCGGGTGACGGCGACGACGCCCCCGATGATCAGCACGAGGAGCACCACGCCGGCGGCCACGAGGACGGGGACCGTCCGTGACCGCTTCGAGCTCGGGGGACCGCCGGCGTCGAACGGCACCGGCGTCCAAGGCGGCATCGCGGGCGGATCGCCGACCGGAGCGGCGCCGTAGACCGGCGGACCCGGTGCCACCGGAGTCATCGGCGGAGCCGCCTGCGTCTGACCTGGGGGCGACCACGCCGGAGGCGCGACCCCGGTTGCATCGCTGCTCGCCACCGTCGGCTCCGTGGGAGCCTCGGGTGTCGGTGGGTACCACTTGCCGTCGGACGCGTACCACCAGCCCGGCCCCTGCGACGTGTCGCTCATCTCCGCCCCTGTTCGTCGCCCTTCCGGCGCGCCCGCCGGTCACCCGAACCCTAGCGACCGATATCGGCAGTTCCCCGTCAGCCGCGCACGTACGGTCAGGCCGGTTGGCCGGCCGCCATGCCGGGCCCGGGTCGGGCCTCGACGGCGCCGGGCGGGACGAGCTCGTGGCATCTCGTACACACGAGCTGCTGCTCGATCTCGCCGCCGCAGGCCTCGTGCTCGTAGATGATCGGAGGGCCGTCGGGCGCGGCCCAGCGGTCGCCCCAGCTGGTCAGGGCGACGAGCGCGGGCACGAAGTCACGGCCCATCTCGGTCAGCACGTACTCGCGCTGACCCCGGTGCTCCGCGTTCGGGCGGGTCTCCATGAGGCCGGTCTCTACGAAGCGCTCGAGCCGCGACGTGAGGATGTTCGGGGCGATGCCGAGGGCCCGCTCGAACTCGGAGAACCGCGTGTTCCCTGCGAACGCGGCGTTCCGGAGGATGAGCAGGCTCCACCGCTCGCCCACCAGCTCGAGGGCGCGAGCGGCTGAGCAGTTCTGGGATGCGTAGAGCCGACCGAGCATGGGCGCAGCCTACTTCTACTTGCATCATGCGAGTCAATCTGCGAAGGTCACTAGCATGATGCAACTACCACTGGACCAGCCCACCGCCCGCCACCGCCAGGCCTGCACCGCCTTCTCGGCCGTCGTCGTGCAGGGGGTGGGGCGCTGGACGGCTCCGTCCCCGTGCCCGGAGTGGGACGCCGCCGACGTGGTGGAGCACGTCATCGCCATCCACGACGAGCTCCTCCTCGGGCCGGCGGGCGTCGAGCCGGACCGCCCCGACGCCGACCCCATGGCGCGCTGGGCGGCCACGGTGGTCGCCATCGATGCGGCCACCGACCCGTCGCCCCCCGACCTGTCCACCGCCGCCGCGGCGGGAGTCGACCTCGACACCTGGCTCCCCGTCCTGACCGGCGAGGTCGTCGCGCACACGTGGGACCTGGCCGAGGCGCTCGGCGTCGACACCGAACTCGACCCGGAGCTGTGCGAGGTCGCGCTGGCCACCGTGCGGGCCAACGAGCAGCAGGTCCGGGCGTCCGGACTGTTCGCTGCGCCGGTGCCGACCCCGGCCGGGTCCGACGCGCTGACGCAGCTCGTCTCGTTCCTCGGCCGCGCGGCCGGTGCGGTCGTCCCGAGCGAGTCGCGGTCATGAGCGACGCGCCGGCACCCACGACGATGGTGGTCGGGGCCAGCCGCGGGCTGGGTCGGGGGATCGCGCTGGCCTTCGCCGAGTCCGGAGCCCCGGTGGTGGCGGTCGCCCGCAGCGGGCCCGACCTCGCCCGCCTGGCCGAGTGCAGCGAGAACATCCGGCCGGTGGTGGCCGACGCGGCCGATCCGACCTTCGCCTGGAGCCTGCTCGACCGGTACGGGCCGCAGGTCCTCGTGCTGGTGGCCGGGGCCAACCCGGTGATGCGTCCCTTGCAGCACCAGACGTGGGAGACCTTCTCGGTCAACTGGCACACCGACGTACAGGTGGCGTTCAACTGGCTCCGCGAGGTGCTGCTCCAGCCGCTGGCCCCCGGCAGCCGCGTGGTCGTGGTGAGCAGCGGTGCGGCCATCAACGGGTCGCCGGCGAGCGGTGGGTACGCCGGAGCGAAGGCCACGCAGCGCTTCCTCGCGGCCTACGCGCAGGAGGAGGCGGACCGGGCCGGTCTCGACCTGACCATCACGTCCGTGATGCCTCGGATGACGCCGTTCGGCGACGTGGGCCGGCGCGGGATGGAGGCCTACGCCCGTCGCGGCGGCCTGACGGTGGAGGCGTTCGAGCAGCAGATGGGCGAGCTCCTGACCCCCGAGGCGGCCGGCGCCGCCGTCGTCGGTCTGGTCGAGGACGACCCGACGACCCTCGCCGCCGGGTACGTGCTGACCGCGGCCGGCCTGCAGCCCGTGCCCTGACCCCGACCGACGCCCGCGCGGAGGGTCAGGCCACCACGTCGTCCCGCGACGCGAGGATGGCTCGGAGTCGGGCCTCCACCTGTGCGGTGCTGCTGTCGTCGGTGAACACGTAGTCGCGGCCCTGCCGCATCGCGTCGACGACGTTGGCCGCCACCGTCGACGCCGGGACGGTGCCGATCGGGTTCATGCCGGTGCGGATGGGGCCGGGCATGACGACGCTCACGCCGACCGGGGCGTCGATGGCTCGCAGCTCGGCGCGGAGCACGTCGGACAGGCCGAGCACCCCGTGCTTGGCCACCGTGTAGGGCCCCAGCCCACCGAGTGCGATCACCGCCGCCATCGAGGCAGTGTTCACCACGTGGCCCTCCTTGCCCGACGCCAGGATGAGCGGCACGAAGGCGCGCACCCCGTGGATGACGCCCCAGAGGTTCACGTCGATCACGCGGTGCCACTCGTCCAGCGGCAGCTCCCACGAGGTGCCGCCGTTGACGATGCCGGCGTTGTTCACCGCCACCGAGAGCTCACCGAGCTCCGCGATCACGAAGCGACCGACGGCCTCGACCGACGCGGCGTCGCTGACGTCCGCCGTGATCGAGCGCACGTCGGCGCCCTCGTCGCGCAGCCGGGTGGTGTGGAGCGCCAGCCCGTCCTCGTCGCGGTCTGCCAGGACCACGCGCATGCCCTCGGCGACGAAGGCCTCGACGACCGCCAGCCCGATGCCGCTGGCCGCTCCGGTGACGACCGCGACGCGACCCTCGAGCTGCTCCATGGCCGCACGCTAGCCCTGGGCCTGCACCGGAGCGAGGGTCGCCGGGGGACCCGTTGCCTCTGTGGCCGCTCGGCGCGAGGATCCCGTGGGGCGACTCCAGGTGGATCACTACGAGGAGGCCGCCCCATGGCGAACCCCGGTCAGCCAACCATCTCTTCCGGAGCGACCGGCAGTGCCGTGCGCCGACTCCAGAGAGCCCTGCGACGCACCCCGAACCTGGGGGTGGCCGTCGACGGCGTCTTCGGACCGGTCACCGAGACCGCCGTGCGCGAGTACCAGAGCGAGTCGGGCCTCGTCTCCGACGGCATCGTCGGCCCGTTGACGTGGGCCTCGCTGCCGGCCGGCGGGCCGATGCCATCGCTGTCGGAGGGCTCGACCGGGCCGGTGGTCTCGAGCCTGCAGCAGCTCCTCACCAACGGCGCCTCGGAGGGGTGGCCGGTGCCGGGTCCGATCGACGGTGACTTCGGGCCCCTGACCAAGGCATCGGTGATCGGTTTCCAGACCTGGGGTGCGGTCGCGGCCGACGGCATCGTCGGTGACCAGACCTGGTCGGTGTCGCTGCACGCGATGCACTCGACCCTCGAGTCCACCGTCGGCCTCGAGTTCGCCGCGCCCTAGCCGCGCTGCAGGGCGGATGGTGTCGGCCCCCCCGGCTAGAGGGTCTCGTAGGGGACCGTGAAGGCGGGGTGCTCGACGCCGCCGTCGATCTCGAACACCTTGCCGGTGACCCACGACGACGCCGGCGACGCCAGGTAGACCGCGAACGCGGCGATGTCCTCGACCTGGCCGACCCGCCGCATCGGCGTGTTGTCCTCGAGCATCGTGCCGCACCGACTCGTCGGTCAGCACCGAGGCCAGGGCATCGGTCTCGACGCCGCCCAGCTCGATGGCGTTGACCCGCACCTTGGGGGCCAGCTCGGGGGCCATCTGCCGGGTCATGAACGACAGCGCGGCCTTGCTCGTGCCGTAGGAGGTGAAGCCGGGCTGCACCATGCTCGCGGCCCGCGACGAGATGTTGATGATCACCCCGCCGCCTGCGGTCTCGACCATGTGCGGCACCGCGAACCGGGTCATCAGGAACGCCGAGGTCACGTTGAAGCGGAACGCGTCCTCGAAGGCCCGCTCGCTCGTGCGCAGCAGCGGCTGGGGCGGCCAGCCGCCGGCGTTGTTCACCACGATGTCGACGCGGCCGAACTCGGCCACCGTGGCGGCTACGAGGTGCTCGAGCTGGGCCCGCTCGGTGACGTCGGTCGGCACCACGAGGGCCCGTCGACCGGTGGCCCGCACCGCCTCCGCCGTCGTCTCCAGCTGGTCGACCGAGCGGGCCGCCACCACCACGTCGGCGCCGACCTCGGCGAGCGCGGTGGCGATGCCGGCGCCCACGCCTCGGCCCGCGCCGGTGACGATGGCTACCTTGTCGGTCACCTTGAACAGGTCGAGGATCATCGGCTTCCCCCCGGGTTCGATCCGGGCGGAACCGTACAACGAGCCGGCACCCCGCCGGCTGCACAGGGGGAGCAGGGCATGACCTATCGCGTCGTCCAGTGGGCCACCGGCAACGTCGGGCGGGCCGCCATCGAGGGGGTGCTCGCCCACCCCGACCTCGAGCTGGCCGGGGCCTACGTCTACAGCGCGGCCAAGGCCGGGCTCGACGTGGGGGAGATCTGCGGCATCGACCCGGTCGGGGTCGACCGCCACCGACGACATCGAGGCCATCCTCGCCCTCGGGGCCGACTGCGTGGTCTACAGCCCGATGCTGGCCGATCACGGCGAGGTGATCCGCCTGCTCGAGTCGGGCCTGAACGTGGTCACGCCCGTCGGGTGGATCTACCCGTTCCGCAGCCACGACGTGGCGGCCGTCGAGGCGGCCTGCCGGGCCGGGGACGCCACCCTGCACGGCTCGGGCATCAACCCCGGTGGCATCACCGAGCAGATCCCACTGCTGCTGTCGGCGTTCTGCAAGGACATCCGCCACGTCCGGGCCGAGGAGTTCTCCGACATCCGCACCTACGACACCGAGTTGATCGTGCGCGACGTGATGCTGTTCGGCAAGACCCCCGACGAGGCCCGGGCCAGCTCGATGCTGGCCATCCTCGGCGACGGGTTCGGCCAGTCGATGGACATGGTGGCCGACGCGCTGGGCGTCACCCTCGACCCCGACAAGCGCACGATCCACGAGATGGCGGTCACGACCGTCGACCTCGACACGCCCGTCGGCGTCATCGCCACCGGCACCGTCGCCGCCCAGCGCTTCACCTGGGAGGGGCTCGTCGACGGCGAGCCGTTCATGACCGTGCGGGTCAACTGGCTGATGGGGGAGGACCACCTCGACCCGGCCTGGACGTTCGGACCCGAGGGCGAGCGCTTCGAGGTGGAGTTCGACGCCGAGCCGCCGCTGAAGGCCAGCTTCCACGGGATGCACCCGCCGACGGTCGAGGGGGCCGACCTGCGGCGCAACGAGGGGATCCTGGCCACGGCCATGCACTGCGTCAACGCCATCCCCTACGTGGTGGAGGCCGGCCCGGGATCAGGACCTACCTGGACCTGCCCGCTGATGCCGGGCCGGGCCGCGCGACCGGAACCCTGCGTCCTTCCTGAAGTTCGGACGCACCTGTCACGGCATCGTCATAGGGTGTGGCCGCATGGCCCGCCCTCCGCGCCATCCGAACACCGTTCATGTCGTGCCTGGCATCGCGCTCTGCGCTCGACCGATCGCGCAGAGTGTGCCATGGGTGGTGGGCGTGAGCGGCCTGCACGCAGGTCCTCTGGGGACCCGACCACACGATCCTCGACAAGACCGCCGAGGCCATGGTCGGCGGTCGGGTGGCGCTGGCCCTCACCCGGGGTCGCCATCGCAAGCGCTACGCCTACACCGATCCCAACGAGGACGTCGTGGCCGCGGTGACCGACGCCAACCGGCTGATGCTGGTCGTGGCCGACGGCCACAGCGGCAAGGAGTCGTCGGTGGTGGCGGTGCAGGCGACTGGTCGACCTGGCCCGGGCCGGCCTGCCCGAGCGGGTCGACAGCCGACCGCGCCACCGAGCTGTTCCTGAAGCTCAACGAGCGGGTGATCGCCGCGCTCTCCGACCCGGCGTGCCCCAACCCGTCGAGCCGCACGACCATCGCCGTGGCCCTGCTCACCGGTCCGCAGCTGTCGTGGGCGTCGCTGGGCGACTCGGCCGTGTTCGCCCGCCACGGCGAGCTCACCCTCCGCCTCGACGAGGCCCGCAGCGACCGCTTCCTCGGCGAGCGCTACTCCCGCCGTCGCATGGCGTCGGCCATGACGTCGGGCACGGTGCAGCTCGGTGCCGGCGACCACGTCTACGTCGCCACCGACGGCTACACCGACTACGCCACCAACCCGCTGGCCTGGCGGGGGGCCGACGGCGCTCGGCCCGACGAGATCGCCCGCGACGCGGTGCAGCGGGCCGCCGACGGCGGCGCAGGCGACAACGTGGCCGTCGCCGTGGTCCGCGTCTGACCCACCGAGCACGCCCGACGTGGCCAGGTGCTCAGGCCTGATCGAGGGCCCTGCTCAGGCCGGATCGAGCCCCTACTCAGGCGCGGCACCGGCGATGGGTGCGACATCCCTGGGAATACGGCATGTGCCCGATGTGGGCGCCCCTACCTCAGGGCGCACGCTGAGGTCTCCAGTTCCAGGAGGCCACCATGTTCGACCCCACCAGCCGCATCCAGTCCGCTCACCTGCACGGCGCCGAGCTGCACCATTCGGCTCGCCACCGCACGCACCACGCCGCCGACCACGCCCTGCGCCGGCGCACGGCCCGCTCCTCGGTCGCACCGACCGCGGTCGCGAGGGCGCCGCAGCCGCCGGATCCGGTCAGGCGGTGTCGCCTCACCGTCTGTGGCTGTCGCCGAGAGAGCTCGGCGCCCGCTTCCGGATGGGCCGGCTCGTGCACCGCTCCGCGTGATCAGCGCCCCCGCTGATGGCCCGCCCGTGGACGGTCCGATCGTGATTCGACGTGACGGGGTCCCGTCCGGTCGGCATCATCAGGACATGAACCGCCGCGTCGCCAGCCCCCGTCTCGTCGGTCGACGGGCGGAGCTGACGGCGCTCGACGACGCGCTGGCCCGCGCCGTGCGGGGTGAGGGATCGATGGTGATCGTGGCCGGGGAGGCCGGCATCGGCAAGACCCGGCTGCTGTCGATGGTGGCGTCGGACGCCGAGGCCCGTGGGTTCGTCGTGCTCTTCGGCGGGTGCGTCGAGCTGGGCGAGGACGGCGTGCCCCTGGCTCCGGTGGTCGAGGCGCTGCGCCGGCTGCGCGACCAGGTCGGCGACGACGAGCTGGTCGAGCTGCTCGGCACCGCGGTCCCCGAGCTGGGCGCGCTGGTGCCCGGCCTGGCGCCCGACGAGGCGGCTCACGACGCCCAGCCGGTGCCGCCGGGCCGGCTGCTCGAGCTGCTGCTCGGGCTGCTCGAGCACCTGGCCTCGTCGACCCCGGTGCTCTTCGTCATCGAGGACCTGCACTGGGCCGATCGCTCGACGCTCGACCTGCTGATCTTCCTCGAGCGCAACCTCCACGGGCCGGTCGTGCTGCTGGCCTCCGTGCGCAGCGACGAGCTGCACCGCCGCCATCCGCTGCGGCCCGTGCTGGCCGAGCTGCTCCGCTCCGGCGCCCCGGTGCGCATCGACCTGGCCCCGTTCAACCGGCGCGAGCTGGCCGACCAGGTCGAGGCCATCACCGGCGCCGCGCCCCACGACGACGTGCTCGATGCGCTCTACCGCGCGGTGCGAGGGCAACCCGCTCTTCGCCGAGGAGCTGCTGGCGGCCACGACCGAGCGTCCCGACGAGCTGCCCAGCACCCTGCGCGACATCCTGATGGGCCGGGTGTCGCACCTGCCCGACGCCGACCAGCAGACCCTGCGCCTGGCCGCCGCGGTCGGCGTGCGGGTCGACGACCAGCTGCTGCACCGCATCGGCGACCGCCCCGACGGCGAGCTCGACGACAGCCTGCGGCGCCTCGTCGACGACAACCTGCTCGAGCCGGCGGCCGACGGCGAGGGCTACTGCTTCCGCCACGCGCTGCTGCAGGAGATCGTCTACGACGAGCTGCTGCCCGGCGAGCGCCGCCGCATCCACGCCGAGATCGCCCAGGAGCTGACCAACACGGCGGCCGGCGGGGCCATCGCGGCGGCCGCCGTGGCCCACCACTGGTACCGGGCCCGGAACCTCCCGGCCGCGCTGATCGCGTCGGTCGACGCCGGGCTGGCGGCCGAGCGGGTGCCCGCGCCGGCCGAGGCCGTCCGCCACTTCGAGCGGGCGCTCGAGCTGTGGGACGCGGTGCCCGACGCCGGCCAGCTGGCCGCGCTCGACCACGTGCAGCTGCTGGCCCACGCGGCCGAGCAGGAGAACCTCACCGGCGACTTCGACCACTCGATCGCCCACATCCGCCTGGCCCTCGACCTGCTCGACCCCGAGGTCGACCCGGTGACGGCCGGCCTGCTGCACGAGCGGTTGGGGCGCTTCCTCTGGACCGCCGACCAGGACGGCCTGCCCGACCACGTCCGGGCCCTCGAGCTGGTGCCGGCCGAGCCGCCGTCGGCCGAGCGGGCCCGGGTGCTGGCCGGCTACGCCCAGATCCTCATGCTCAACGGCTCCGCCACGGAGGCGGCCGTGGTGGCGGCCCAGGCGGTCGAGATCGCCCAGACGGTCGGAGCGCTGCCAGGCCGAGGGCCACGCGCTCAACACCCTCGGCACGGTGTCGATCCCGCTGGGTCGCATCGACGAGGGCCTGGCCTGGCTCGAGCCGCAGCCTCGAGATCGCCGCTCGAGCTCGGCAACCTCGACGACATCGCCCGGGCCGAGATCAACCGCACCCACTCGCTTGAGCATCCTCGGGCGGTGGGACGAGCTGCTGGTCGAGGGGCGCCGGGCGGTCGACTGGGCCCGGCGGGTCGGCCAGGACCGCATCTGCGGCGTCTACGTCGAGAGCAACCTGCTCGACGCGCTCGGTGGCCACCGGCGCCTGGGACGAGGCCGCCGAGCGGGGTGGCAGCCTGCCGACCCGGCTGCCGGTCGGCTACTGGGAGTACTTCACCGCCGGATCCGTCCTGGCCGACCGAGGCGACTTCGTGCAGGCCCGCGAGGTGGCGGCCCGGCTGTCGCACATCCCGAGCTCGGGCACCGCCATGCTGCAGGGGATCACCGACCACGTCGTGGGGGCGATGGCTCTGGCGATCTGGACCGGCGAGCCCGACCGGGCGCGCGAGCTCATGGATCTCGGGCTCGAGCACATCCCCGACCCGTTCCTCGTCTGGCGCGGCGGCGAGCTCTTCTGGCGGGCGCTGTGGGCCGAGGCCGACCTCGCCGCGCGGGCCCGCGCCGATCGCGACCCCGCCGCCGAGCGGGCCGCGCTCGAGGCGGCCCACCAGCACCATCGAGCGGATGCTCGGGGTGACGGCGGGACCGGTCGACGGCATGCTGCCCGTCGCCGGCGCTGCTGGCCCACGTCCCGTTGTGCGAGGCCGAGCTGGCCCGGGTCGGCGGGCAGGACCAACCCGACGACTGGCAGCGGGCCATCGACGCCCTCGACGAGTTCGGTCTGCGCTTCCAGGGCGCCTACGCCCGCTTCCGGTTGGTCGAGTCGCTGCTGCGGACCGGCGGCGACCGTCACCTGGCCGCGGTCGAGCTCGACGCGGCCCGCGCCACGGTGGCCGAGCTCGGGGCCGCGCCGCTGGCCGCCGAGATCGACCACGCTGGCCCGGCGCAGCCGCCTGAGCGTCGCCGCGCCGTCGACCACGACGCCGGGCGACGGGACCGGCGACGACGATGACGAAGCCGAGGACCAGAGCCTCGGCCTGAGCCCGCGTGAGCTGCAGGTGCTGGCGCTCGTGGCCGAGGGGGCCACCAACCGCCAGGTCGCCGAGCAGCTCTACATCTCCCCGAAGACGGCGAGCGTCCACGTGTCGAACATCCTGGCCAAGCTCGGCGTGTCCAGCCGGGGCGAGGCGGCGGCGCTGGCCCGTCGCCTCGGAGTCGTCACCGACCCCTGAGTCGTCAGCGACCACTGCGTCGGCGCCGAATTCCGACCTCTGTGATCCAACGCACGGTACGCGCCGGGCCTCTGGGCGCATGCTGCTGCCAAGGGACGGGCCTGTGCGGCCCGGCGACGATCAGGGGAGATGCGGATGGCCAAGCGGCTCGATCGTGACCAGGTGAATCGGGCACTGCACCCCGAAGTGGTGAGCGTGCACGTGCCCGTCGAGGTCCTGTGGGACTTCGAGCGGGTCACCGACCTGCGCAAGGAGATCCTCGGCAAGCTCGGGTGCCTCGGGTGCACCTCGGGCTTCGACATCCGGTTCCGGGTGCCGGAGTGGGAGTACACCGCCGGCGAGCTCGTCGACGTCAAGGAGCAGGCGTTGCGCGAGCTGGTCCGGTGAGTCGGCTCGACCTCGGGGTGGGGCTGGCGTTGATGCCAGGTCTGCTCGACGAGCTGGAGCGGGTGGCCGACCTGGTCGACTGCCTCGAGGTCGAGCCCCAGACCTTCTGGATGGAGACGGCCGATCCCCAACGGCCGTTCCGTCTCGTCACCGAAGGGATCGACGAGCTGCGCAAGCGCTTCCCGACGATCCTCGCCCACGGTGTCACCAGTCCAGTCGGCGGATCACAACCCCCCTCCGTCGACATGGCGCGGCTGTTCGCCGAGTCGGTTCGCCGGCTCGGCGCGCAGCTCGCGAGCGAGCACCTGTCGTTCAACCGGGCCGCCGGCGACGACGGTCCCTTCGGTTCGGCCTTCTTCCTCCCGCCCCGCCAGACCGAGAGCGGCGTCGACGCCGCGGTCGCCGCCATCGCCGCGCTCCGGGCCGAGCTCGACGTGCCCTTCTCCTTCGAGACGCCCGTCAGCTACCTGCGGCCGCGGGCCGACGAGATCCCCGACGGCGCCTTCGTCGCCGCGGTGGCCGAGGCGGCCGACTGCGGCATCCTGCTCGACCTCCACAACATCTGGACGAACGAGCGCAACGGTCGCCAGACCGCCCGGGAGTTCCTGGCCCAGCTGCCGCTCGAGCGGGTCTCCGAGGTGCACCTGGCCGGTGGGCTCGAGCGCAGCGGCTTCTGGCTCGACGCCCACAGCGGCGGCCTGGCTCCCGAGCTCGAGGCGCTGGCGGCCGAGGTGCTGCCGCAGCTGCCCGAGGTCCGGGTCGTGGTCTACGAGGTCCTGCCCGAGTTCGTCGTGCCCCGCGGGCGAGCGGGCGCTGCGGCCCGTGCTCGAACGCATCCATCGACTCGTCGACGACGCCCGCCGGGCCCCGTCGACGGCCTCTCGCGGCCCGGTCGTCCCCTCATCATCCAACGGTCCGCACACCGTAGGGGACGACCGGCCTGCATCCTCTCCCACGCCGTCAGGTGCGCCTCCAGCCGTGAACGGTCGCGGCGCCGTTGCTGCGAGTGAGCGACCGGCGGCGTGGGAGCACGTCCTCGCCAGCCTGGCCATCGGACGGGCCCCCAGCGCTGCGGGCACCGTCGGCCTCAAGGGGTCAGCACGTGCGGAGGGCGACCGCGTGCTGGCCCTGGGGGCCGAGCTGTCCGCCGATCCCGGGGTGGCGCTGCTGCGCGAGCTGGTCGGCGCCGGCCGCGACGGGCGGGTGGCATCGAGCCTGCCGCTCACCATCGAGCTGCTGCTGGTCACGCTCGGACGGTCCGGTCTCGAGGAGCTGCTGGCCCGCTACGCGGCCGAGACGACGCCCGCGCTGTGGGCCTCGGCCGAGGGCGCGCAGTTCGCCCGGTGGGCCCAGGACGCGCTGGCCGAGCACCCGATCGCGCTGGCGGCGCTGGCCCTCGACCTGGCCGGCATCGAGCTGATGCGCACCGAGCACCCCCAGACGGTCGAGCTCCACGTCGACCCGATGCTGCTGATCACGGCCATCCGCACGGGCGCGTCGGTCGCCGACGTGCCCACCGGCCGGTACCTCGCCACCGTCGGCTGACTCGCCCCGGCGATCGGGTCGGTTGACCCGCGCCGGATGACCCGAGCCGACGGCGCGTACGCTCGTCGTGCATGTGGCTGCCCTCGGACTTCCCCTTCCCCCGCCGGGTCGACCTGGCCACCGGGCACCACCTGCGACCGATCCGTGAGGCCGACGTCGACATCGACTTCCCTGCGGTGATGGGGTCGCAGGCCCGACTCTGGACGATCTTCGGCGAGGCCTGGGGCTGGCCGCCGGCCACGATGACCCACGAGGCCGATCGCGTCGACCTGGCCCGCCACGAGCGCGAGATCGAGGCCCGCGAGTCGTTCAACTTCGCCATCTTCGACCCCGACGAGTCCGCGGTGCTCGGCTGCATCTACGTCGACCCCCCGGCCAAGGTCGGGTCCGACGCCGAGGTCTGCTGGTGGGTCGTCGACGACCTGGTGGGCTCCGAGCTCGACCGCGAGCTCGAGCGGTTCGTGCCGGCCTGGCTCGCCGCGGACTGGCCGTTCGCCGACGTGTGCCTGATCGGACGGGACGTGACGTGGGCCGACTGGCTCGCCCGTCCCGACGTCGAGGGCTGACGCACCGTGTGGCTGCCGTGGCCGCCGGCCCTCCTGATGGCGGCCCTGCTCTGGGCCGGCGTGTGGTTCGGTCGACGGTCGCCGGACCGTCGGATCGTCGTGGCCCGGGCGTTCGCCTCCGAGACGGCGCTGGTGCTGGCGCTCTACGCGCTCTGGCGGGTGGCCGGCACGATCTCGGTGTGGAACGTCGACGGGGCGCTCGGCCGCGGTCGGTCGATCTGGGACCTCGAGCAGGCGCTCCACTTCCCGAGCGAGCTGCGGCTCCAGCAGATCTTCCTCGAGCACCCGATCTGGATCCAGGCCGCCAACGGCTACTACGCCATCGCCCACGTGCCGGCCATCATCGCCCTGCTGCTGTGGGCCTTCATCTGCCACCGCGACCGCTACCCGCGGGTGCGCAACGTGCTGGCCCTGGTGACCGGTGCCTGCCTCGTGGTGCAGCTCGTGGCCGTCGCCCCGCCTCGCATGTTCCCGGGGCTCGGGTTCGTCGACTCCGGTCACCTCTACGGCCAGTCGGTCTACACCGCGGTCGGCACCGGCGTGAGCGACCAGCTGTCGGCCATGCCGTCGCTGCACGTCGGGTGGGCGGTGCTGGTCGGGGTGGCCGCGGTGCTGATCAGCTCGAGTCGGTGGCGCTGGCTGGTCCTGTCCCACCCGCTGGTGACCCTCGTGGTGGTGGCGGCCACGGCCAACCACTGGTGGCTCGACGGCGTGGTCGCGGTCGTCATCCTGGCGCTCGCCGCACTGGCCGACGACCGGGTGCGCCGGTGGTACGTCGCCCGCCGCCGCTCCGAGCCGACGGAGAAGACGACGCCCCCGGTCACCGAGACCGTCGCCTCCCTGCCCTGAGGGTCCCGTCGATCACGAGACCTCGGGCACGATCTCGTCGGCGAGGCGCTCCATCTGCTCGCGGTCGTCGAAGAGCGGGTTGAGGAGGATCAGCTCGGCGCCGGCGTCGACGACCCGTTGCACGCCCTCGACGCACTCGGTCGGCGTGCCAGCCACCGCCACCGGCAGGAGGTTCGGCAACCCGTACCAGCCGTACAAGGCGTCGAGGGCATCGGAGATGCGGCGTCGGGCGCGTTCGCCGTCGTCGTCGACCGCGATGTAGATCCGCTTGGCGATCCGGAAGGTCTGAGGGGAGCGCTCGTTCTCCGCCAGCGCCGACCGCACGATGCCGACCTGCTCGGCGAACGCGTCGGTCGTGGTCGAGCCCGCGCCGAAGAAGCCGTGACCGAGCCGCACGGCTCGGCGGAGCGCGTTCGGGTGACTGCCCCCGAACCAGATCGGCGGGTACGGCTTCTGGAACGGCTTGGGCTCCATGGCGCCCCCCTCCACCTGCCAGAAGCGACCGTCGAACGACACCCGCTCCTGCGTCCAGCACGCCTGCAGGAGCTGGAGGCCTTCGTGGAACCGCGGGAGGAGCTCGTCGGGCTCGCTGCCGAAGGCGCCGAACATCCGGAAGCGCCCGCCGGTGGCGACACCGATCTCGAGGCGACCTCGACTCAACTGATCGAGCGAGCTCAGGCTCTTGGCCAGGTGGACCGGGCTGTACAGCGTCGAGATCAGGACGGCGCAGCCGAGGCGGAGTCGGCTCGTGCACGCGGCGGCGAACGTCAGCGTCTCGATCGGCCCCAGGTTGGGCATCGTGCCGAGCACCTGTTCCTGGCACCATGCGCCGGTGAAGCCGAGCTCCTCGGCACGGGCGAGGAACGACCGGTGGGCGTCGGGGTCGAACGAACCGTCGGGGACGAACTGAGGGATGGCGATGGCGAAGTCCATGGTGGGCGCTCCGGAGTGGGGATCAGGTCTCGGCTGTCCGTCGAACGAAGGGCCCCGCGATCGACAGCTCGCCCATCCCGGTCGGTCGGTCAGGTCGGGCGGTGGGCCCGGGCCTGGCGCCACGGCGTGGGGGACATGCCCCGAGCCCGCTTGAAGGCTCGGCTGAAGGCCTCCTCGGATCGGTAGCCGACCCGGTGGGCGACGTCGACGACGCCCAGCTCGGTGGTGGCGAGCAGCTCCTCGGCCAGGTGCATCCGCCACTCGGTCAGGTAGAGGATCGGGGAGCGGCCGAGCACCGCGCGGAAGCGCTCGTCGAGCTGCGACCTCGACACCGCCACCGCGGCGGCCAGCTCGGCGACGGTCCACTTGCGATCCGGCTCGCCGTGCATGAGCGACAGGACGGGGGCGAGGACGGGGTCCCCGAGGGCGGCGATCCATCCGTGGTCGGCTGCCGGCGCGTTCGCCAGGTGCAGCCGGAGCACCTCGATCAGCACGAGCTCGGGAAGCCGCGTGGCCAGCGGGCTGCGGTTGGCCTTCGAGCCGGCGTCCTCCTCGAGCGAGTAGGCGACGCTCGCCTGCACCCAACCGGCGGCCGCCCCCGACGGTGGGCGCACCACGAACGCCGGCGGTAGGGCTCGCAGCCCGGGGTCGAAGAGGGGGTCGTCCGAGTAGAGGTAGCCGCACACGAGGTCCGTCGGGTCGCCTCCGCCGCCGTGGCGCACGACGGGCAGGACGTCCCAGGGCGGTGGGTCCATGAGGGTGAAGATCGAGACGCACTCCGTCGGTTGCTCGCCGCCCATCGTGTGGCGGTCGCCGTAGGGCAGCACGATCACGTCGCCCTCGTCGGCCCAATGCCGCTCGCCGTCGTCCGCGGCCACCCAGCAGGACCCGCGGGCCACGATGTGGAACAGGATGATCCGCTCGGCACCCGGATGCAGCATCGGGGCGACCCGCCCGGGCGTGGACTCGATCTGGAACGCGTCGGTCAGCTCGGAGCGGAAGAAGATGGCGCCTTCCAGCCGCAGGTGCTCGAGCGCGGCGTCGAGCAGCACCGGTTGGGTCGCGGTCACAACTCTGGCGCTCCGGCTAGGGATCGCGGTGCCTCGGTCATGGGCCTTCGGCCGGTTCTCCCGGACACTGAGGGAGACACATAGGAACCCCTGAACAAGGACATCACCATGACCACGTTTCCGCCCCTCACCCACGTCGCACTCACGGTGCTCGATCTGTCCGTGAGCGTCCCGTGGTACGAGAAGCTCCTCGATGCCGAACCGGTCCTCGACGAGGATACGGACCCGGACTTCCACCACACGGTCTTCCTGCTCGACAACGGCACGCTGCTCGGCCTGCACCAGCACGCCACGGCCCCGATGACCGAGCGGTTCTCGGAGTACGAGGTCGGGCTCGACCACGTCGCCTTCGGCGTCGCCGACCGCGACGAGCTCGAGAAGTGGTCGCGTCGCCTCGACGAGATCGGCGTCGTCCACGGTGGCATCAAGGACGCCGCCTACGGCTCCGGCCTCAGCTTCCGCGACCCCGATGGCATCGCCCTGGAGTTCTTCGCCCCGCCGGCGTGACCTCCACCTCTTGACGACGACGCCAGCAGCAGCAGCGGCAGCGGTGGCAGCCTGTCACGCCCCCCTCGGCATCGAGCGGCGTGGCAGGCTGCCGGCATGTTCCGCAACCGTGTGACCGAGCTCTTGGGCGTCGACATCCCGATCGTGCAGGCGCCGATGGGATGGATCGCCCGCTCGCAGCTGGCGTCGGCCGTGTCGGAGGCCGGTGCCCTCGGGATCATCGAGACCTCCTCGGGCGAGCTCGACGCGGTGCGCGACGAGATCCGCAAGATGAAGGACCTCACCGATCGGCCGTTCGGCGTGAACATCGCGCAGGCCTTCGTGCGCGATCCGGCCATCGTCGACTTCGTCATCGGTCAGGGCGTGCAGTTCGTCACGACCTCGGCCGGCAGCCCCACCCGCTACACCGCGCAGCTGAAGGACGCCGGCCTCACGGTCTTCCACGTCGTGCCGACCCTGCGGGCCGCGCTCAAGGCGGTCGACGCCGGGGTCGACGGGCTGATCGTCGAGGGGGGAGAGGGCGGGGGGTTCAAGAACCCTCGGCCCGTGGCCACGATGGTGCTGCTGCCGCTGGTGGCGGCCAACGTCGACGTGCCGATCATCGCGGCCGGGGGCATGGTCGACGGCCCGACCATGGCCGCCGCGTTCGCCCTCGGCGCCGAAGGCGTGCAGATGGGCACCCGCATGGTGTCGGCGGCCGAGTCGCCGATCCACGACAACTGGAAGCAGGCCATCGTGGCGGCGGCCGAGACCGACACGGTCTTCCTGAACCAGCACGCCTCGCCGGCGCTGCGGGCCCTGCGCACCGAGCGCACCACCGCGCTCGAGTTCGACCACGAGCGCAACGCCATGGAGGCCATGGCCAACATGGCCGACCTCTACTTCGGCGGGGACATGGAGGCGGCCGTGGCCCTCTGCGGGCAGGTGGCCGGGCGCATCGACGCGGTCCGACCGGTGGCCGACATCATCGCCGAGACGGCGCACGACTGCCTGGCCGTGCTGGCCGACCTGGCCGCCCGCTACCCGGTCTGATCCGAGGACGGATCCTCGCCCTCACCCGGGCCGGCCGCCGGGCCCGGAGCCTGCAGCGCGGCAAACCGCACCTCGCGGGTGGTCTCGAAGCCCATCGACTCGTACAGGCCGATGGCGCCGGCGTTGCTGCTCGGCCGCGTGCAGGATGGGCACGTCGCCCGCTCCGGTGATCTCGTCGATCAACAGGTCGACGAGCAGGCGGGCCAGGCCCCGTCCCCGGAACGCCTCGTCGGTGCACACCGCGCTGATCTCGACGTGGCCGGGCGGGCGCAGGCGCTGGCCGGCCATGGCGACGAGCGCGCCGTCGGCCGCGTCCCGAACGCCGAGGTAGGTGCCGAGCTCGATGGGTGCGATCGGTGAAGGGTCCGGGCTGGGTGCGGGCCACGAGATCCACCATCTCGGCCACGTCGTCGCCACCCAGGCGGACCACACCGAATCCCTTCGGCGCCGATTCGGTACCGATTCGTCGCTGCAGGGCGGCGTCGACGGCGCGCAGGACCATCTGCACGCCGAGCCCGCTGAAGAGCTCGGTCCAGCCCTCGCCGGTGACCAGGCCCTCTCGCATCAGGACCGCCACCCCGCCGGGTCCGACCAGCTCGTGCCAGCGCCGACCACGCCGCCGGCGTTGCGGTCGTCGGGCAGCGCACCGAAGACGGACAGCCCCGGCTCGAAGCGCGCCGCGGGCCCGTGGCGCTCAGCGACCGACGCCTGGGGGCCCGTCAGCGCGTGCCAGGCGGGGTTCGCCAGCAGATCCATCGGAGGATGCTCGCACGGGTCGGCGTCGGGCTCCCAACGCGATCCAGCCGAGCAGCGCCACCGACGCCACGGCGCCGACGGCGGTGATCACCCACGCCTGGTCGACCAGCTCCCGCTTCGAGACCCGGTAGATCGTCGACGCGGCCTGCCGCACCAGCCCGTGCGCCGGGTCGGACGGGATCGGTCACCGCGTCGATCCCGAGGCTGCCGCCGATCGCCACACCGACCAGGGTCACCACCCCGACGACGAGCACGCCGAGCGACAGCACCAGCGCGGTGCGACGCCGCCGCCGTGAGACTGCCAGCGCGACGGCGGCGGCCACCAGGGCGGCGAGGGGCAGCACGATCGCGGCGGTGCGGATCAGCTCGACGTGCTGCCACACGAACGGCAGCTGGTCGCGCTCGGCCAGCACGACCCGACAGCAGTCCGTGCTGTCGGCGAACGACGACGATGCTGGCCACGACCCGGTTGTCGACCAGGTTCGGCGCCACGATCGCCACCATCTCGCTCGGGGTGAAGGCCACCGGGCCGTCGCTCTCGACGAGCTGCGTGCTGGATGGCGGTGGCCAGCCGCACGGTGATGTCGTGGGCCTGCTGCGACGACACCGCCTTCTCGACGCCCGACGTGGCCAGGTCCTCGATCTGGCTGCCGGCCAAGCCCCTGCACCAGCCCTCCGAGCCCGGCCGGCACGGCGTCGTAGCCCTTGGCCAGCGCCGGTTCGACGACCCGCTCGACCAGCAGCGCGGTCGCCGCGGACTGCACGTCGTCGGCGGCCAGGATCTCGGTGGCCTTGGCCGTCACGACGTCGGTGTCGTACAGCGTGGTGCGGGCCCACCAGGCCAGGCTGCCGACGAGCAGCAGCAGCACGGCCACGACGGCCAGCACGACGCCGGCGACGTCGCGCCCCCGGCCCGCGGGTCGGGCCGGGCCCGGGTCGGCCGTCGGTGGCACGGGCGGCGCGGGCTGGCCCGGGGCCGGGGGCGAGCCCGACGTCGGCGGGTGCGCGGGGAGCATCGGCACAGCCTTCCAGCCGCTCGGCGCGAACATGGCGCATGGCCGAACCGCTCCCGATCGTGATCGACACCGACGGAGGGGTCGACGATGCCGCGGCCCTGTGGTGGGCGCTGACCTCGCCGCTGGTGGAGGTCGTCGCCATCACCACGGTGTGGGGCAACGTCGGCATCGAGCTGGCCACCGACAACGTCTGCCGGGTGCTCCATGCCGTCGGCCGCGACGACATCCCGGTGGCGGTCGGGGCCGGCGGCCCGGTGGGCCCGGCTCCCGACCTGCGGGTGCCCGACTTCATCCACGGGGCCGACGGGCTGGGCGACACCAACCGGCCACCCGCGCCCGTTCGGTGCGGTCGACGAGCCGGCGCTCGACCTGCTGGCCCGACTCGTCGCCGACCGCCCCGGGGAGCTCACGGTCGTGACGCTCGGCCCGCTGTCGACCGTGGCCGAGGTGGTCCAGGCCGATCCGACCTGGGCCGGGCGGGTCCGCGAGCTCGTCGTCATGGGCGGCGCGGTGGCCAGCCACGGCAACGCCCTGCCCGCCGGTGAGGCCAACGTGGCCCACGATCCGACCGGCGCATCGATCGTCGTCGGCGCCGCCTGGACCGCGCCGCCGCTGCTCGTCGGGCTCGACATCACCCACGAGGCCACGTTCTCCGACGCCGAGTGGGAGGTGCTCGACCGGCGGGCCAACCCGGCCGCCGAGTTCCTGGCCGAGCCGCTCGCCTTCTACCGCCGCTTCGGCTCGAGCCTCACGCCCACCGGCGAGTCGCCGTGCCACGACCTCCTCGCCATGATGGCCCCGGTCATGCCCGACCTGATCGAGGCGCCGGTGCTGCCGCTGGCCGTCGTCACCGATGCGGGCCCGGCGTGGGGAGCCACCATCGCCGACCGCCGGGTGCCCTACTTCGCCCGCGCCGGCGAGGGCGCCGAGCAGGAGCTGCCCGACGGCTTCTCGCCTTGGCGGGTGGGGCTCGGGCGTCGACGTGGAGCGGTTCCGGGCCGAGGTCCGCGCCCTGTTCGGCGCCTGAGCGTGTCCTCCTCCTCGCTCGCCCTCGCCGCAGCCTTCGGCTGCGCGGCCTGCTACGGCGTGGGGTCGGTGCTCGAGCAGATCGGCGCCCGGCGGGAGGAGGCCGCCACCACCCTCGACCCCCGCCTGCTGATCCGTCTCGCCGGCCAGCTGCCCTACCTCGTCGGGCCTGGGTCTCGACGGCCTCGGGTGGGTCCTGTCGCTCGTCGCGCTCCGCACGCTGCCCGCTGTTCCTCGTGCAGTCGGCGGTCGCGGCCAGCATCGCGGTGACCGCGGTCGTGGCCCGGCTCGTGCTGCGCACCAAGCTCGACCGCGGCGACGGCGTCGCCATCGCGGTGATCGTCGCTCGGCCTGCTCGTGCTGGCCCTCGCCGCCGCGCCCGACGACGCCCGACCGGTCGGCGCCCTGTTCCGGCTGCTCCTGGTGGCCGGCGTGCCGGTGCTGGCGGTCGGCGCCGCGGCGCTGGTCAAGGCTCGAGGTCGAGCGCGGCGCGCTGGGCCTGGCCGCGGTGGCGGGCCTGGCGTTCAGCGGCACGGCCATCGCCGGCCGGGTCGTGGCCATCCCCGACGACCTGCTGCAGATCGTCCGCGAGCCGGTGGCGTGGGCCCTGGTCGGCTACGGGCTCATCGGCATCCTCGTGTTCTCCATCGCCCTGCAGCGCGGCTCGGTGACCACCACCAACGCCATGCTGTTCGCGGTCGAGACCGTGGTGCCGACCCTGGTCGGCGTGGTCCTCCTCGGGGATCGGGCCCGAGCCGGGACGTTGGCCGGCCATGGCCGTCGGCTGCGCCGCCACCATCGTCGGGGCGGTGGTCCTGGCGCTCCGCTCGACCCCCGAGACGACCGCCGGGGCGGTCGACCCGGCCCCGAGCCCACCGCTCTGACGGGGCGTCACGGGTAGGGCTCGACGCGTGTGGCACGATGCGCCGGGTTCCACGACTGGGGGAGACAGATGGTGAAGACGAGTCGTCGTTGGTCGCGTGTCGGAGCGGGCGTGGCCGTCGCGCTCCTCGTGCTGGCCGGCTGCGGGAGCAGCGGTTCGAAGGCGTCCGACACCGGCGGCCCCCGGCGCCGGCGCCACCGAGACGACCGTCAGCGCCACGCTGAAGGTGCTCGTCACCAACGACGACGGCTACGACGCCGACGGCATCGACGCGGTGGTCGAGGGCCTGCGGGCGCTGCCCGACACGGAGGTCACCGTGGTGGCCCCGCTGAAGAACCAGAGCGGCACCGGCGGCAAGACCACCGACGGCCCGCTCACCGTCGACCGACGTCAAGACGAAGAGCGGCTACCCGGCCAAGGCGGTCGACGGGTTCCCGGCCGACACCATCATCTGGGCCATCGACCAGCACGGCATCGACTTCACCCCCGACCTCGTCGTGTCGGGCATCAACTTCGGCCAGAACATCGGCCCGGCGGTCGACATCTCCGGCACGGTCGGCGCCGCCCGGGCCGCCGCGGCCCGCAAGATCCCGGCGCTGGCCTCGAGCCAGGGCATCGGCGACCCGATGGCCTACCCGACCGGCGTGACCCAGGTGCTGGCGTGGGTGGCCGAGCACCGCGCCGACCTGCTCGACGGGAAGGCGGTCACCGACAAGCTGCTGGAGAACATCAACATCCCGACCTGCCCGACCGGCACGAACCGGGGCGTCCTCGACATGCCCATCGCTCCCGACCTGGCCGGACGCGACATGCTCAAGGTCGACTGCCAGTCCACCGCCACCAACCCGACCGACGACGTCGGCGCCTTCATCATCGGCTACGTCACGTTGTCGACCCTGCCGCCGACGCCCTCCACGACGCCCTCCACGACCCCCTGACCGAACCGGTAGCCCGATCCTGACCCGGAGACGCGTCCTCGACTACCGGTTCGGCTGTTGGTGCGGCCGCTGGTTCGGGTTGGGGGAGGGGAAGTCGACGACGCCTGCGTCCCGCTGCACCCGCAGGCTGTTGAGCATGCCGGCGATCATCACGTAGTGCCCCACCAGCAGCGTGAGCTCGACGAGCTGCTTCGTGTCGAGGATCTCGGCCAGCGCGTCCCAGGTCGCGTCGCTGATGACGTGGTCCGCGCAGAGCTCGTCACAGGCCGTCAGCAGCGTGGTGTCGTCGCTCGACCAGCCGGCTGCGGTGGGCCCGGACGCGACCCGCTCGATCTCCTCCTCGGTCAGCCCGGCCAGCAGCCCGATGCGGACGTGCTGGCCCCACTCGTAGTCGCTGCCCGCGTTCCACCCGGTGCGGAGGATCAGCAGCTCCCGCTGGCGAGCGTCGATCGATCCCCCGTTGAGCAGCTTGCCGCCGAACGGCAGGTAGCGCCGGAGCAGGCCCGGGTGGTTCGCCATGGTCGTGAAGATGTGCATCGAGCCGTTGTCCGAGGTCAGGAACTCGACCAGGTCGTCCGGAGCCTCGGTGGGGTCGATCGGGGCGATGCGAGGTTCGCTCATCGCCGGCACCGTAGCGACGAGCCGGACTCCGAGCAGTCTGAAGGACGGGCCTCACGGAATCCGTGAGGCCGGGCCTTCAGACGCGAGTTGGTCAGACGGCGCGCCAGTAGATGATGGCGTCCTCGCCCTCGACGGCCCGGGGCACCCGCCCGATCTGCTCCCAGCCGAGCTCCTCGTAGAGGCGGCGGGCCGGGTTCGACTCGAACACCAGGTTGAACTGGATGGCGTCGAAGCCCACCGTCGGCGCCCGCTCGATGGAGTCCTCGACGAGGCGCCGCCCGATGCCCCGACCCCGCCACGGCCCATCGACGAGGTAGCCGGCGTTGGCGATGTGGGCGGCCCGACCGGGGCTGTTGGGCTTGAGGTAGTACGCGCCGGCCAGTCCGCCGCCGGCCGAGCGAGCCACCACCACGACCGTGACCGGGTCGACCCAGGTGGCGTCGAACGCGGGCCGGGTCAGCGGCGGTGCGTGGGGGTAGCCCTCGCCGGCGGCGACGATCCGGGCGAACAGCTCGAAGAGCACCTCGACCTCGTCGGCCCGGATCGGACCGATCGTGATGTCGTCGTCAGGGCGGCGTTCGGGCATCCGTGGATGCTGTCACGTCTCCATGCGCGCCGGCGTTGACACGGCGATGGCGGATGGCTTCACTCGCGGCACTGTGACTCCCACGACCGACCCCACCGCCTCCGATCCCGTCGAGCCCGTCGATCCGATGGCGTGGCTGGCCCGCTTCGCGGAGCTGCTCGGCGTGGAGGTGCCGGACCAGGCGACGGTCGACACGCTGCTCGATCTGGCCGGGGTGGCGGCCCATGCCTCACAGCGGACCGCCGCCCCGATCGCCTGCTACATGGTCGGCCGGGCCGGTGCCGATGCCGACCGCGGCGCTCGAGCGGTCGCGCTCGGTCTGAGCTCTGGGCGGTGCGGCGCTACGCCGGCGCCTGCCGCTAGGTTCACCGCGTTCACAAGGGGGACGACCGCCATGACCATCACTCCAGTCGCGCCACATGACGCGAACGAAGCGCCGGATCCGTCGGGGATCGATCTCGACACGTTGCGCTGGGACGATCCCGAGATGTGGATCGGCCTCGACCGCGAGGCCGTGTTCGCGGCGATGCGGGCTCACCACCCGGTGCTGTGGTGCGACGAGCCGGAGATCCCCGGGTTCGGGAAGGGGCCTGGGTTCTGGTCGCTCAGCCGATACGCCGACATCATGGAGGTCAGCCGGAACCCGCAGCAGTTCCACTCCGCGCCGAGCACCACCATGCTGGACATGCCCATGGAGATCGCCGAGTTCTTCGGCTCGATGATCAACATGGACGCACCCCGCCACACCCGGCTGCGGCTCATCGTGAACCGGGCGTTCACGCCGAAGCGGGTCGCGCAGATCGACGATCAGGTGCAGGCCAAGGCCGAGGCGATCGTCGCCGCGGTGGCCGGCCAGGGCGAGTGCGACTTCGTCCCGGAGATCGCGGCCAAGCTCCCGCTCGAGATCATCTGCGACATGATGGGCATCCCGCCGAGCGACTACCAGCGGGTCTTCGAGCTCACCAACATCATCCTCGGCGCCGGCGACGCCGAGTACACGCCGGACTTCATGGCGCTGATGAACGCGTCGGTGGAGCTGTCGCAGATGGCCCAGGAGCTCGGCCGCCACCGGCTCGAGCACCCGGCCGACGACCTGACCACGGCGATGATGCTGGCCGAGGTGGAGGGGGAGGACGGCACCGTCCAGCGGCTGTCGGCCGAGGAGCTCGGCTCGTTCTTCATCCTGCTCGTGGCGGCCGGCAACGAGACCACCCGCAACGCCATCAGCCACGGCATGTACGCGCTCACGACCCATCCCGACCAGCGCCAGGCGCTGGCCGCCGACTTCGAGGGCGGCCATCCCGGGCGCGGTCGACGAGATCGTCCGGTGGGCGACGCCGGTGATCCACTTCCGTCGCACCGCGGTCGACGACTGCGTCATCGGCGGCCAGGACATCAAGGCCGGCGACAAGGTCGTCATGTGGTACAGCTCGGCCAACCGCGACGAGGCCGTGTTCGACGACCCGTACCGCTTCGACATCGCCCGCACGCCCGAACGAGCACGTCGGCTTCGGGGCCGGCGGCCCGCACTTCTGCCTCGGGGCCAACCTGGCCCGGCGCGAGATCACGGTGATGTTCCGCGAGCTCTTCCGCACCGCTGCCCGACCTCGAGATCACCGGCGAGCCGGCCTACCTCGAGTCCAGCTTCATCCACGGCATCAAGCGCATGCCCTGCGCCTTCACACCCCGCTCCACAACCGAGCTGATCCCGACCGCGCGAAATTCTTCAATAGTGACTTTTCCCATCAAGTTTGTAGGATATGGGCATGCAGATCGCCCGTGTCCTCCGTCGTACCCTGTCCATCGCCGCGGCCGCGGCCGCCCCTGGCTGCTCGCGGCGAGCGTCGCGCTCGCCGCCGCGTCCCTCGCCACGGCCTGCTCGTCGGCCTCGAGCCAGACGAGCGCCGACGTCGACTCGGCCACCTCGACCCCGCCGACCGTGCCGACGAGCATCCCGTCCGGGCTGACGCTCAGGGTCGGTGACCAGCTCGGCTACCTCCAGCAGTCGCTGAAGGTCTCGGGGCAGGACCAGGACCTGCCCTACACCGTCGAGTACTCGGCGTTCGTCGGTGGGCCGCCGATGCTGCAGGCCTTCCAGGGCGACGCCATCGACGTCGGCTTCGTGGCCTCGACCCCGCTGATCTTCGCCCAGGCCGCCCAGCAGAAGATCGTCGCCGTCGCCGGCTGGGCGCCCGGAGCACTCGGCCACCCGCCTGGTGGCCAAGTCGGACTCCGGCATCAGCTCGTGGGCCGACCTGAAGGGCAAGAAGGTCGCCTACCAGGTCGGCACCTCGGCCGAGTCGGCGGTGCTGCAGGGCCTGCAGTCCGCGGGCCTGAAGCTGAGCGACATCACCACCGTCAACCTGCCGGTCACCCAGATCACCGCCGCGCTCCAGGGCGGCTCGGCCGACATCGGCGTGCTGTACGAGCCGCTGACCAGCTCGTTCATCGGGCAGAACCCCGAGTTCGCCATCGCCCTGAAGGCCGACGAGGTCACCGATCGGGGGACGTTCCTGATCGCCAGCGGGAAGGCGCTGGCCGACGCCGGCATCTCGGCGGCCATCGGCGACTACGTGCAGCGCCTGGTCCGCTCGACCGCCTTCGCCAACTCGCACCCCGACGCCTGGGCCCAGGCGCTGTACGTCGGCGAGTACAAGCTGCCGATCGAGCAGGGCAAGGCGTTGCTGGCCGCGGCGGGGACCACCTCGTTCCTGGCGCTGCCGGGTGACCTGATCGAGCCCCAGCAGAACCTGGCCGACCTCTACGTCGAGAACGGGGAGATCCCCGAGAAGCTCGACGTCAGCAAGCAGTTCGACTCCCGCTACAACGACATCGTGGCCGAGGCCCAGGCCGACGGCGAAGGCGGCGTCATGACGGCGGTGACCTCGACGGCCGCCGCCGAGGCCGCCGCGACCGCGCTCGACGCCGCGGCGCGGTCGGCGACCGACGACGCCCGCCTGCTCGGTCGTGACGCGGCCGCTCGGCTGACCGAGCTCGAGACCGGGCGGGCCCCCGAGCACGACGGCCACCGGTGGGGCATCCCACGGTGGGTCGAGCGGCTGGCCGGCGTGGTGCTGGTGCTGGCCTTGTGGCAGCTCGCCGCGACCCTCGGCTGGATCACGACCCGCACGCTGGCCGGCCCGGCCGACACGTTCCACGCCCTGGTGAAGATGGTCGAGGCCGGCACCCTGCAGAGCGCGGTGTGGGTGTCGTTCAAGCGGGTGGCGGTCGGGCTCGGCATCGGCGTGCCGATCGGAACGATCCTGGCCGTGGCCGCGGGGTTGTCCCGGCCGGGCGAGGACCTGATCGACGCGCCGATGCAGATGCTGCGGTTCCTGCCGATCATCGGCCTCGAGTCGCTGTTCGTGCTGTGGCTCGGCGTCGGTGACACGGCGAAGGTCTCGCTGATCGTCCTCGGCGTCACCTTCCCCGTCTACATCAACACCTTCTCGGCGGTGCGGTCGATCGATCCCGGCCTGCTCGAGCTGGCCCGGGTGGTCGGGCTGCGGAGGTCGGGTCTGCTGCGCAAGGTCGTGCTGCCCGGAGCGCTGCCCGGCTTCCTCGTCGGGCTGCGCCTGGCCGCCGCGGTGGCCTGGCTGCTGCTGGTCTTCGCCGAGCAGATCAACGCCAGCAACGGCATCGGCTACCTGATGATCAAGGCCCAGACCTTCTTCCAGACCGACGTCATCGTCGTGTGCCTCGTGGTCTACGCGGTGCTCGGGCTGCTGTCCGATGCGCTGGTCCGCTTCATCGAGAGGAGGGCGCTGCGGTGGCAACCCGGGCGATAGACGATCTGACCGTCGACGCACCGGTCGGCCGACGGCGACGTGGACCAGTCCCTGGCGGTGCGACGCGGGCAGGTGACCCGCCGGTTCGGCGACCGCGAGGTGCTCCGGGGCATCGACCTGACGCTGCACCGCAACGAGTTCGTGGCCCTGCTCGGTCGCAGCGGGTCGGGCAAGAGCACGCTGCTGCGGGCCTTCGCCGGGCTCGACGACGGCGTCGAGGGCTCGATCGCGGTGCCCGAGCGGCGGTCGGTGGTGTTCCAGGACGCCCGCCTGCTGCCGTGGGCCCGCGTGCTCGACAACGTCACGCTCGGCCTGCGCGACCGCGGTGCCGACGAACGGGGTCGGGCCACGCTGGCCGAGGTCGGCCTCGGCGGCCACGAGGACGACTGGCCCAAGACGCTGTCGGGCGGCGAGGCCCAGCGGGCCGCGCTGGCCCGGGCGCTCGTGCGGGAGCCCGACCTCCTGCTGCTCGACGAGCCGTTCGGTGCGCTCGACGCCCTCGACCCGCATCCGCATGCACGGCCTGCTGCAGGAGCTGTGCGCCCGCTACCGGCCGGCCGTGCTGCTCGTCACCCACGACGTCGACGAGGCGATCCTCCTGGCCGACCGCGTGCTGGTGCTGACCGACGGCGTCATCTCGCTGGACGTCCCGCGTCGACGTGCCCAGCCCCCGCCTCCGTGGCGACCGTCGCTTCATCGACCTGCGCTCCCGACTGCTCGTCGAGCTCGGCGTCGACGAAGCCGTCGAGGGCGACGTCGAGCGGCGAGCGCCGACCATCCCCTTCGCAGCACCCCAACCATCCGGTCCACCCAACCCGAACACCTCGTCCACGCCGGACGAGAAGGAGACCCACCCATGACCATCACCCCCACCCGACCCGAGGCGACCTCGACGTCAGGCTCGACCTGACCCCGCTGTCGGGCACGATCGGCTCGGAGATCCGCGGCGTCGACCTGAGCCGACCGCTCGTCCGACGAGGAGGTCGCCGCCATCCGGGCCGTGCTGCTCGAGCGCAAGGTCGTGTTCTTCCCCGGCCAGCACCTCGACGCCGACCAGCACATCGCCTTCGCCGAGGCGTTCGGCGAGGTCACCGAGGCCCACCCCGTGATCCCCGGCATCGAGAGCAATCCCAAGGTCTTCGAGATCGACTACACCGAGGCCGGCCGGCTCTACGACTACTACGGCGACATCAGCAACCGGGCCCGCGGCATCGCCTGGCACACCGACGTGACCTTCGTGGAGCGTCCGCCGCTCGGGTCGATCCTCAACGCGGTGGTCATCCCCCCGGCCGGCGGCGACACGCTGTTCTCCGACCAGCAGGCGGCCTACGAGGGCCTGAGCGAGTCGCTCCGCTCCTACCTCGACACCCTCACCGCGGTGCACGACGGCCAGGCCCAGTTCGGCCCGCTGCTCAAGCGCTTCGAGCAGGGCGAGTGGGAGGGCGAGACCTTCACCGCCCTCGAGCCCGTCGAGCACCCGGTCGTGCGGACCCATCCCGAGACCGGTCGCAAGGCGCTGTTCGTGAACCCGGGCTTCACGTCCCACATCAAGGGCCTCAACCGCCCCGAGAGCGACGCGCTGCTCGCCTTCCTCTACCAGCACGCCACCCGCGACGAGTACGTCGTGCGCTACCACTGGCACGCCGGCGACCTCGGCTTCTGGGACAACCGCGTCACCCAGCACGCGGTGTCGGGCGACTTCGGCGACCAGGCCCGGGTCATCCAGCGCATCACCCTCCGCGGCGACGCCCCCGCCTGACCCCACCGGCCACGCGACCTTGCGGGGCGAGCGACCGGATTCCGGCGCTCAGCCCCGCAAGGTCGTGTCGGTCAGGTGGTGCAGGTCAGGTGGTGGGGGCGGGTTGGGGGCCGCGGACGAGGCGACCGGGGGTGGCGCCGGTCCAGGTGCCGTCGGTCATGATCTCGGTGCCGGCCACGAACGTGTGGCGGTAGCCCGTCGGCCCGCTGCACCAGCCGCTTCCCGCCGGTGGGCAGGTCGTGGATGATGCGGGGCGGCGAGATCTTCAGCGCATCGAGGTCGACCAGGTTGAGGTCGGCCCGGTAGCCGGGCGCCACCACGCCCCGGTCGTCGAGGCCGACGGCCTCGGCGGTGGCCGCGGTCTGGCGGTGGACGGCCTCGGCCAGCCCGATGCGCGGGACCCCGCTCGCGGTCGCGCACCCAGTGGGTGAGCAGGTAGGTGGGGAAGCTGGCGTCGCAGATCGTGCCGACGTGGGCCCCGCCGTCGCTCAGGCCCGGGATGGTGTTGGGGTCGAGGAGCATCTCCCGGGCCGGGGCCGAGGTCGCCCGTCGAGTAGTTCTGGAACGGGTGGTAGAGCATGGCGTGGCCGTCGTCGGCGAGCAGCAGGTCGTACATCAGCTCCCAGGTCGAGACGCCGAGCGCCTCGGCCCGCCGGGCGATCGCCTGCTCCGGCGCCGGCTCGTAGTCGGGCGGGTCCGACAGCTCGAACGTGCGGCTGCATGCGCCCTGCCGAGGAAGGCGCTGAAGCCGGGATCGGGCTCGTCGGCCGAGGATGCGCTCGCGGACCTCGGGGCGGCGCAGCTCGGCGACCCGCTCGTCGATGGGCAGGTCGGCGCAGCTCGGCGTAGCCGGGGAAGATGCGCAGCGGATCGATCGAGCCCTGCAGGCCGAACAGCACGCCGATGGGCCGGGTGCCGACCTGGGCCCGCATGCGGCTGCCCGACGGCGTTGGCCTCGGCGACCTGGTCGAGCGCGTGGCGCCAGAAGTCCGGCTGCTGGTCGACCTGGGTCAGCGAGAACGACAGCGGGCGGCCCGACACCTCGGCCAGCGTCCGCAGCAGCGCCATCTCCTCGGGGCTCCCGAAGTCGCTGATGGCCTGCAGCACGCCGACGTCGGCCGCGCCCATGGCCTCGGCGATGCCGGTCAGCTCGTCGGCCCCGGCGGTCAGGCTCGGCGTGTAGCGGCCGTCGGCGGCGCGGTGGTTGGTGGTGCGCGAGGTGGTGAACCCGAACGCGCCGGCCTCGGATGCCCTCGACCGCCAGCCGGCCCATCTCGGCGATCTCGTCGGGCGTGGCCCGCTCGGTGTGGTCGCCGCCCCGCTCGCCCATGACGTAGACGCGCAGCGCGGCGTGGGGCACCTGGGCGCCGACGTCGATGGCCCGCGGCATGGCGTCGAGCGCATCGAGGTACTCGGGGAACGACTCCCAGGTGAAGTCGATGCCCTCGGCCAGGACCGAACCGGGGATGTCCTCCACGCCCTCCATCAGGTTGATGAGGAAGGCCTCGCCGCCGGGCGCCACCGGCGCGAAGCCGACCGCGCAGTTGCCGAAGATCGCGGTGGTGACGCCGTGCCACGAGCTGGGGGCCAGCTCGGCGTCCCAGGTGGCCTGGCCGTCGTAGTGCGTGTGCACGTCGACCCAGCCCGGGCAGGACCAGCAGGCCGGTGGCGTCGATCTCGCGACGGCCGGCCTCGGCCACCGTCGCCGACCTCGGTGATGACCTCGCCGTCGATGGCCACGTCGGCCTCGAACGGCTCGGCGCCGGTGCCGTCGACGACGGTGCCCGCCCCTGATGACGATGTCGTGCATGTCGTTCCCCCTGCGTCGGGCCGCCGGCCGCCCGTCGGCGGAGGCGTGCAGGGCCGAGGTTAGGCGGATGCCTCGAGCACCGGCTCACCGTCGGGCGCGCCCTGAGGGTGCTCGACGATGGTGAGCTTCCAGCCGGGGTAGGTCCGGGCCGCGGTGGTGAGGTCGATGTGCACCGTGCCGTCGGGCGACGGGGCGGAACGTGCCGGCCGACTGGTCGCCCTGGTCCGACGACCAGGTGCACTCGTACCAGCTGCCGTCGTCGGGGAGCCCTTCGAGGTCGAGGCGCACGACGGTGCCGTTGTCGGTGGGGCGGAGCGACGCGGTGCCCGACGGGCCGTCGCCGGACCGCGCCCGTCGGTGCCGGCGGCCGCGGTCTGCAGCGGGATGGTGCGGCCGAAGTCGGGCTGGTCGGGCCGCCCGATCAGCACGCCGACGACCAGGGCGGCGGCGATGGCCAGCACGCCCGGCCGCGGCCACCAGCACCCGGTTGCGGCGCGACGAGCCGGGCCCGGGCGATCGGGGTGACCGCCGAGCGGCGTGTGGCGAGCGGGCGGTGGCTCGGGCCGGATGATCGGGCGGAGGCGGCGCGGCCGCGTCGGGGTCGGGCCAGCTCGAGCAGCACGGGGATGCCCTCGAGCTCGGCCAGCTCGGCCCGGCAGGCGGAGCAGGCCTCGAGGTGGGCTTCGACGGCCTGCTGCTCGTCGAGCGTGAGGCTGCCGAGCACGTAGCCACCGAGGTCGACCCGGATGCGCTCGTGGTCTTCGGTGAGATCGAGGTCGTCGGTCATGCCGTCACCCCTCTCGTGGTCATCTCGGCTCGCAGGGTCTTGAGTGCGTTGAACGTTCGTGGTCTTCACGGTTCCTAGCGGGATGCCGAGTCGATCGGCGATCTCGCGTTGGCTGAGCTGGCCGTAGTAGGCGAGGTCGATGACCTCGCGCTGGGCTGCGGGCAGGGCGTCGAGGGCGTCGATCACGGCCCAGCCCGTGACCACCGACTCGACGTGCGCCTCCGGGGCGCCCGGTCCGGTGGTCACCGCGCCGGCCGATTCGGGCAGGTGGTCGAGCGGTCGGTCATCGGCGGCCCGGCGGCCCCGCCGCCACTGGTCGACGGCGGCCCGGCGGGCGACGGTGAACACGAACGTGGTCTCGGTGCCGCGCTCGGGATCGAAGCGGGCGGCGCCTCGCCACAGCTTGGCGAACGTCTCCTGCACCAGGTCGTCGGCGAAGCGGGCGTCGTAGCTCGACAGTCGCAGGCCGAGCGCCCTGACCCGGTCGGCATAGCGGTCCAGAGCTCGTCCATGGCCCGGTCGTCCCCGGCCGCCACCGCCGGCAGGACGGGGTCGGGCACGACTCCGGAGGCCGGAGGGTCGTTCGACGCCACGCGGGCGACCGTAGTCGGGGCGACAGGGCCATGGCTCACAGAATCTCGCTGAGCTCACTCGACGGTCTCGCCGGCGGGCGACACCGCGTACCAGGTGCCACCGACGTCCTGGCCGGTGACGTCGCCGGGAGCGGTGTCGGCGGCGAAGCGGTAGAGCGGGTGGCCGGCGAGCACGATCTGGGTGGTGCCGTCGGGTCGGTCGTGGTGGTCAGCGCCCCGGTCACGCCGGTGCCGGCGGTGGGAGTGCCGGTCACGGTGGCCGGCGGCCAGGCCTTGGCACAGGCGTCCGTGCAGGTGCTGGTCGGGCCGGTGTCCTTCTCGAACAGGTAGAGCGTGAGGCCCTTGTCGTCGACGACGACCTGGCCGAGGCTGGTCGAAGCGACCGCCACCGAGGCGCCGCTGGCGGAGCCCGTCGCGATGGTGGCCGACGACGTCGTGGAGCTGCCGCCGTCGACGCCGGTGGTGGTGGAGGTCGCCGCGGTGGTCGACGTGGTGTCGCCGGCGGCGGCGTCGGTGGACTTCTTCGAGCTTCCGCAGGCCAGCGCGATCAGGGCGAGCGCGGCGAGCAGGGCGAAGCAGGGCCGGTGCGGTGTCGCCGGCGGCGCGGGTCGGGTCGAGGCGGCGGCGGTGGTCATCTGGGTCTCCTCGAGCGGCCCAGGTGGCCGCGGTCGCAAGGTGGGTACGGCGGGTGGCCCCGATCGGTTCACCTGCGTCGATCGCAGCGATTCGTTCCGGGACACGTGGGAACCAGATCGGATCGCCGGTCGTCAGATGCGCAGCCGGCTGTTGGGAGCCGGGTCGAGGGGGAGACGTCGTTGACCGCACGGGTGCGACCCATCACGGTGATGGCCGCGACCGTGGTCGTGGCGCTGGTGCTGGTGGGGGCGTTCGCGTGGACCGGTGGCGACGACGATGCCGTCGTCGGTCAGCCCTCCACCCTGCCGATCCTGCTCGGCGCCCGGGCCGAGTCGGCCCTGGCCCCGGTCACCACCACTCGCCGGCGGTCGCACCTACGTCCCGGGCGACGGGCTGGTCGACCCTGGCGCGTCATCGGCCGCGCTGGTCGGTGTCCTCCGCCGAGGTCGACCCGGACGTGATCCGGCGGCTGGCCGACGCCTTCGGCGTGTCCGGCGACCTCCGCACGATCGACGGCGGGTGGCAGATCGGCGCCGATGGCGAGGCCCACGTGCGGGTGGCGTCCGCCCCCGGCGCCAGCTGGACCTACTCGCCGGGCGGGCCCCCTCGGCCGCGATCGTGTGCGCCGGCCCCGGCCACGGACCTGCCCCTGGCGGAGCCGGCCCCGGACGCACCCACCAGCTCGGGCGACGTGGGGGTCGACGGTTGCACGTCGACCCCCGCGCCCGAGGCGGTGCCCACCGCAGCGGAGGCCGAGGACGCGGCCCGTGACCTGCTACGGCGGATCGGGCTCGACGTCTCGCACACGACGGTCACCGGCGACGACCGGTCCGTGGGGTGCGCAGGCGACCGCCACCCCCGAGCTCGGCGGCATCGCCACCCGGGGGTTCGACACCGTCGTGATGTTCGGGTCGCACGCCGCCGTCACGTCGGCATCGGGTTGGCTCGGTCGTCCGACGAAGGGCGACACCTACCCGCTCATCGGGATCGAGGCCGCGATCGGGCGGCTGAACGATGGTCGCGACGTGCTCGACGGCCTCGGCCCCGTGCCGCCCGGTGCCACGATCGGCCTCGCCCAGGACGTGGCGACCAGCGACGTGGCGACGGGCGACGTGGCGACCATCGACACGGCGGCGGGACCGTCGACGACCGTGCCGGTGACCACCATGCCGGCCGGCGACTCGCCGACCTCGACGGGCGGGGTCATGCCGCCGGCGACCGGCTGGGCGTGCGCGGTGCCGCTGACCGCCCAGTCCCCAGGTACCGAATCGAGCTCGGGCGGCGGCCCCACGACGACCTCCACGGTCGTCGGCACCGGAGACGGCGACGCCGGGGGATCGGGTGGGAGCGGGCCCAGCTGCCCCGACTCGGTCTGCCCGGCGCCGCCGTGCCCGTCGGACCAGGCCTGCCGCGCCCGCCTGCGCCGCCCCGACCTGCGACCCGGCCGCGTGCTCCGACCCCTACCCCGGGCCGACGCGTCGTGCCCGGACCCGCCGATCCCGCCGGGCCCACCCGCCCCGGCGGCCGCACCGATCCGCCGCCCGATCCCGACGACCGGGGCGTCGTCACCATCACGTCGGTCGACCTGGTGCTGGCCGCGGTGCCCGGATCGGACGGGCGCTGTGGCTCGTCCCGGCCTACCTGCCTGACCGGTGACGACGGCTCGGCGACCACGGTGCTGGCCGTCGACGAGTCGTTCGTCGGCGCCGCCTCCCGCACCCCCGACCGAGCCGGCGACGGGTCCCACGGACGTCGAACACCACGGGCACCTCGCAGACCGTGCCCCGGCCCCGCCCGCGGACGCGTGCTGCCCACCGACCGGGCGGTCGACGGCATCATCGTCCGGTGCACGATCGGCTGACGCCCGGTTCGTCCGCACCCACGCCGCCCTCGGGCGGCTGACCCGACCCGCTGGTGCCGCCGCCCGCTTGCCAAGTCCGGTGATCGCTGGTCGACTGCCGCCATGATCGATCGCGAGCAGGCCGACCTGCTCCTCACCACGACCCGCTCGGTGCGCAAGCGGCTCGACTTCACCCGTCCGGTGCCCGACGAGCTGGTCGCCGAGTGCATCGAGATCGCGCTGCAGGCTCCGACCGCCTCGAACATGCAGGGCTTCTCGTTCATGGTGGTGACCGACCAGGACAAGCGGGACGCGCTCGGCGAGATCTACCGGCGCGGGTTCCAGATGCTCTACAGCAGATGCCCGACTTCGGCTACGCCGAGGACGACCCGCGGGCCATCTCGCAGCCGGGCGTGTTCGACTCGGCCACCTACCTGGCCGACCACATGCAGGAGGCCTCGCACCTCGTCATCCCGTGCATCGAGGGGCGCATCGAGGAGGCCGGGGCGATGATCCAGGCCTCGATGTACGGCTCGATCCTCCCGTCGGCCTGGTCGTTCATGCTGGCGGCCCGGGCCCGCGGCCTCGGCACCGCGTGGACGACGTTCCACATCATGTTCGAGGCCGAGGTCCGCGAGCTGCTCGGCATCCCGGACACGATCACCCAGGGCGGCCTGTTCCCGGTCGCCTACTACACCGGGCGACGACTTCAAGCCGGCCCGGCGGCTGCCGGCCGCGATCGCTCACGCACTGGGACACCTGGGGCGAGACCCGGTAGCGAGGACCTCCGCGTGGCTGCAGACGGGTGGCTACGACGCGGTCGTGGTCGGGGCCGGCCCCAACGGGCTGGTCGCCGCGGTCACGATGGCGCGGGCCGGGCGGCGGGTGCTGCGTGATCGAGGCGGCGACGGCGCCGGGCGGCGGCACGCGCTCGGAGGCGCTGACCCGCCGGGCCACGTCCACGACGTGTGCTCGGCGATCCATCCGCTCGGCGCTGGCCTCCCCGGCCCTGCGGGACCTGCCGCTCGCCGACCACGGGCTCGAGTGGGTGCACCCGCCGCGCCCCGCTCGCCCACCCCCTCGACGGCGGCCGGGCCGCGGTGCTCGAGCGATCGGTCGACGCGACGGCGCTGGCGCTCGGCGACGGACGGCGCCGCGTACCTCGGCCTGATGACCCCGCTCGTCGCCGACGGCGAGCGCATCGTCGACGCCGTGCTCTCGCCGCTGTCCATGCCGCCGGTGCGCGCCCTCCCGTCGCTCGCCCGGTTCGGGCTGAGCGCCATCAGCCCGGCCGACCGCTTCGCCCGCCGCCGCTTCGCGACCGAGGAGGCCCAGGCGCTGATGGCCGGGCTGTCGGCGCACTCGGTGCTGTCGCTCGGCTCGCCGGGGACGGCCGGGTTCGGGCTGGTGCTCGGGCTGCTGGGCCACCTCGTCGGGTGGCCGATGGCGAAGGGCGGGTCCCAGGCCATCGCCGATGCGCTGGTGTCGCTGCTGCTGGCCGAGGGCGGCGAGGTGGTGGTCGGCCATCCGGTGCGCATCGCTGGCCGACGTGCCCGCCGGCCCCGTCGATCCTGCTCGACCTGTCGCCCCGCCAGGTGCTCGACCTCGGCGGGGTCCGGCTGCCGGCCGCGCTACCGCCGCCGCCTCAACCGGTTCCGCTACGGCGCCGCGGTGTGGAAGGTCGACTGGGCGCTCGACGGGCCGATCCCGTGGACCGCCCCCGGCTGCGCCCGGGCCGGGACCGTGCACGTCTGCGGGCACGGCGGCCGAGGTGGCCGAGGCCGAGCAGGACGTGCAGCGCGGCCGCCATCCCGAGCGCCCGATGGTGCTGCTCGCCCAGCAGTCGCGGTTCGACCCGACCAGGGCGCCGGCGGGCGAGCACAACGCCTGGGCGCTACTGCCACGTGCCCAACGGCTCGACCGTCGACATGACCGATCGGATCGAGGCCCAGATCGAGCGCTTCGCCCCCGGGTTCCGCGATCGCATCCTCGCCCGCCACGTGATGGGGCCGGCCGCCGTCGAGCGCCACGACGCCAACTACGTCGGCGGCGACATCTCGAGCGGCCGGGTCGACCTGCGCCAGCTCGTGACCCGCCCGGTGCGCTCCCGATCGCCCTGGCGCACCCCGGTCGACGGCCTCTACCTCTGCGGCGCCTCGACCCCGCCGGGTCCCGGCGTCCACGGCATGGGCGGCTGGCACGCGGCCCAGGCCGCCCTGGCCGACTCCGGCGGCTGATCTCACGGCGCACCACCCGAACTGGTGGCCAGAACGGTGTGGTTCCCGCGCCGCGATGGCTACCAGTCGGGGAAAGGGAGCGCTACTGCTGGTAGCCCTCGACCTCGCTGGCCGGGCGGAGGGTGGCGAGGTCGGGGTCCTGTCCGGCCCGACGGTGGGCCCGGCGCTGGCGGAGCAGGTCCCACTGGCGGTCGATCTCGACCTCGATGGCGGCGAGCTGCTGGGCGATCTCCGGCGAGCCCCCTCCGCCGACGTTGGTCGTGGCCAGCTCGTGCTCGGTGGCCATGAGCTGGTGGATCTTGTCGAGGACGTCCTGATCGGTCATGGCGGGAGGGTACCCATGCAGCGCCGAGCCAGGCCCCGTGTGATCGCGCCGACCGGCCGGGGGTGGTCGACCGATTCCCGCCAGCCGGATCCGCTCGGCGGCCCTACCGTGCACGCCATGACGGTGCGCTACACGATCGTGCCCAGCCCGATCGACGACCTGCTGCTGACCAGCGAGCGGCGGTGCGCTGACCCGCCTGCACATGACGCCCCACACCGACCGCCACGGCGTCGCAGCCCGACTGGGTGCGCGACGACGACGACGTCGTGCTGGCCGAGGCCCGGCGCCAGCTCGACGCGTACTTCGCCGGCGAGCCTGAGCTCCTTCGACCTGCCGCTCGACCCGGCCGGCACCGCGTTCCAGGCGCAGGTGTGGCACCAGCTGACCTGCATCCCCTACGGCCAGACCATCAGCTACGGCGAGCTGGCCCGGCGCATCGCCAACCCGTCGGCCTCCCGCGCCGTCGGGCTGGCCAACGGGCGCAACCCGATCGCGGTGATCGTGCCGTGCCACCGGGTCATCGGCGCCGACGGCAGCCTCACCGGGTTCGGCGGCGGGCTCGACCGCAAGCGGGCGCTGCTGTCCCTCGAGCAGGGCGTGCAGACCCTCCCCGTCTGAGGTCCCGCGCGGCCCGTCGCGGCGTCCGCCCGTGCCGTCGCGATCTGGCCCATGATCTGCGTCCCGACGAGCCCCGCGAACGCGCTCGCCGACGAAATCTGACGGGTCGTCACATTACGGTACCGTCACTTATAGGGCCGAACGACCCACGCACGAGGGCCCCTTCCCGTCCATTTTCGTGGTTCCTCGTTCACCAGTGGTGACCCGTTTCACAACGGAAACGTGGCGGAAGAGTTGCGATTCGGTGACGGATGGGCCGAAGCTCTCGGGGCAGGCAGACCCCCGCCCCCGATTCCGAGGGGCCGAAAGGAAGCGTCTCATGCCCCCCACATCCCCCGACAACCTCGCGCGCGCCGCTACGGCCGAGTCACACTCGCCGCAGCGGTCGCGCTCACGGTCGCCGTCGGCGTCCCGGTGGCCCTCCACCACGGCAGCGACCCGACGATGGTCTCGGCCGCGGCCGACACCACCGGCAGCCTGGCCACGTCGACCTCGACGTCGCGTCCGCGTCCCGCCGACTCAGCCGAGCGCGACGATCTGCCCCGCGCACCAGGGGCGCCCCGACGCCGCCGCCACCCAGACGTTGCTGCGGCCGTCGCCCTCGCCAACGCCACCCCCGAAGAGCGCGCTGCGCTCGACACGTTCTTCACCCCGCCGCCACCCGCTCCGGCCCCGGAACCCGCGCCCGCCCCGGCGCCCGGCTCCGAAGCCGACGCCCGGTGGTGGCCGCCCCGGCCGTGAGCTCCGGCTCGGTCTGGGATCGCCTCGCCTACTGCGAGGCCCACGGTGACTGGTCCACCCACACCGCCAGCGGCTTCTCCGGCGGACTGCAGTTCGCCGACGCCACCTGGCGCTCCTACGGCGGCAGGGGCCTACGCCCCGAAGGCGTGGCAGGCCAGCCGCGAGGCCCAGATCGCCATCGCCGAGAAGGTCCTCGCCGATGCCGGTTGGCGGGCCTGGCCGGCCTGCAGCATCAAGCTCGGCCTGCGGTAGATCGCACGGCTAGACCTCCGCTGCTCCGGGTAGAGAGGGCGGGATCGCTTCGGCGGTCCCGCCCTCCGCCGTTTTCGGTCTGCGCTGGGATAGCGTGGCGCCCGCTCGGTGAACCCGGCGATTCGCAGCACCCGTCCCCAAGAACCTGACCGTAGAAGAGGACTCACGCATGGCCTTCGAACTTCCCCCGCTCCCGTACGCGATGGACGCGCTGGCTCCCCACATCAGCCAGGAGACGCTCGAGTACCACTACGGCAAGCACCACCAGACCTACGTGACCAACCTCAACAAGCTCACCGAGGGCACCGACCGACGCGGACAAGTCGCTCGAGGACGTCATCGCCGGCGCCGAGGGCCCGCTGTTCAACAACGCGGCCCAGGTCTGGAACCACACCTTCTACTGGAACTGCATGTCGCCCGACCGGTGGCGGCGAGCCCGGCGGTGACCTCGGCGAGAAGATCAACAGCGCCTTCGGCTCCTACGCCGAGTTCCGCGCGCAGTTCGCCGACGCCGCCACCACCCAGTTCGGGTCGGGCTGGGCCTGGCTGGCCGACGACGGCAGCGGCCTGTCGATCATGAAGACCGCCAACGCCGACCTGCCGCTGAAGCACTCGGCCAAGGCGCTGCTCACCATCGACGTGTGGGAGCACGCCTACTACATCGACTACCGCAACGCCCGCCCCAAGTACATCGAGACCTTCCTCGACAGCCTGGTCAACTGGGACTTCGTCGCCGCCAACGCCGGCTGACGCTCCCCGCTGCCGCTCCCGAGATCTGTGCGTTGATCGACGTTCTGCACGCTGGGTCGGCGCGCAGACTTCACAAAGTACGGGATGGGTCGACGGTCAGGCCTCGGGGTCGGGTGGCGGCGAGGGTGACGACGACCGAGGGCTCGGCGCCGTCGGCCAGCTCGGCCAGGTCGACCTCGCCGATGATGCCGGCGTCGTGGACGTCGAGGATGGCGGTGCCGAGCGCGGCCAGGCGGGCCGCGGTGTCGGTGACGACGACGCGCTCGACCGCGGTCTTGAGCGTGCGCTTGGCCTCGGTCTTGGCCTTGCGGACCTCGCCGAGGACCCAGGCGGTGACCTCGGCGACGAGCGGGTCGCCCTCGCCGGCCAGCGTCGCGCAGCTCGTCGGCGTCGGGCCAGCCGGCGCGGTGGACCGAGCCCGTCCTGCCACCACGACCAGACCTCCTCGGTGACGAAGGGGAGGAACGGGGCGAACAGGCGCAGCTGGGTCGAGAGCGCGAGCTGCAGCGCGGCCTGGGCCGAGGCCGCGGCCTCGGGGCCCTGCGACGCCGTAGGCCCGGCCCTTGACCAGCTCGAGGTACTGGTCGCAGAACGTCCAGAAGAACGACTCGGTGCGCTCGAGCGCCCGGGCGTAGTCGTAGCCCTCGAAGGCCGTGGTGGCCTCGTCGACCAGGTCGGCCAGCGCGGCGAGCATGGCCTCGGTCGAGCGGCTCGGTGACTGCCGCGGGCGAGACCGGACCGCGGCTGTCCTCGTCGCCCAGCCCGAGCGCGAACCGCGACGCGTTGAGCAGCTTGATGGCCAGGCGCCGGCCGACCTTCATCTGGCCCTCGTCGAACGCGGTGTCGGTGCCGGGTCGGCCGTTGGCGGCCCAGTAGCGGACGGCGTCGGCGCCGAACTGGTCGACCATCGGGCGAGGGCGTGACGACGTTGCCCTTCGACTTCGACATCTTCTTGCGGTCGGGGTCGAGGACCCAGCCCGACAGCGCGGCGTCGCGTCCACGGCAGCGTGTCGAACTCGAGGTGCGAGCGCAGGACCGTGGAGAACAGCCAGGTGCGGATGATGTCGTGGGCCTGGGGCCGCAGGTCCATCGGGAAGGTGCGGGCGAAGAGGTCGGGGTCCTCCTCCCAGCCGGTGACGATCTGGGGCGTCAGCGACGAGGTGGCCCAGGTGTCCATGATGTCGGGGTCGCCGACGAAGCCGCCGGGCTGGCCCCGCTGCGACTCGTCGAAGCCGTCGGGCGCGTCGACGACCGGGTCGACCGGCAGCCGGTCCTCGGTCGGGGACGATCGGCTGCTCGTGGTCGACCTCGCCGTCGGCGTCGACGCCGGTACCAGACCGGGAACGGGACGCCGAAGAAGCGCTGGCGGGAGATGAGCCAGTCGCCGTTGAGGCCGTCGACCCAGTTCTCGTAGCGGACCTGCATGTACGACGGGTGCCAGTGCGAGCTCCTTGGCCCGGCGCGAGCAGCGCGTCGCGCAGGTCGGCGTCGCGGCCGCCGTTGCGGATGTACCACTGGCGGCTGGTGACGATCTCGAGCGGGCGGTCGCCCTTCTCGTAGAACTTGACCGGGTGGGTGATGGCGCGGGGCTCGCCGTCGAGCTCGCCGCGACTCGCGCGAGCAGCTCGACGATGCGGGCCTGGGCCTGCTTGGCCGTCTTGCCGGCCAGCTCGGCGTAGCGCGGCCTGGCCGTCGGCCGAGTCGATCCACTCGGGCGTCGTCGGCCAGCAGGCGGCCGTTGCTGGTGACGACCGAGCGGGTGGCGAGCTGCAGCTCGCGCCACCAGATGACGTCGGTGAGGTCGCCGAACGTGCAGATCATGGCGATGCCCGAGCCCTTCTCGGGATCGGCCAGCTCGTGGGCCATGACCTCGACCTCGACGCCGAACAGCGGGGTGCGGACGGTCGTGGCCGAACAGCGGCTGGTAGCGCTCGTCGTCGGGGTGGGCGACCAGGGCGACGCAGGCCGGGATGCAGCTCGGGCCGGGTGGTCTCGATGAAGACCGGCTCGCCGTCGGCCCGGTGGAACGGGATGCGGTGGTAGGCGCCCGGCATCTCGCGGTCCTCGAGCTCGGCCTGGGCGACGGCCGTGCGGAAGTCGACGTCCCACAGGACGGGCGCCTCGGCCTGGTAGGCCTCGCCGCGGGCCAGGTTGCGCAGGAAGGCCCGCTGGGCGACCCGCCGGGCGCGGTCGTCGATGGTGGTGTAGGTCATCGTCCCAGTCGACCGACAGGCCGAGGCGCGCGCCAGAGGTCCTCGAACGCCTTCTCGTCGACCGGCGGTCAGGCAGCTCGCACAGCTCGACGAAGTTGCGGCGGCGAGACGCGGGACGGCCTGCTTGCCCGGCTTCGTCCGGCGGCGCGGAAGTCGGGGTCGTAGGGGAGCGACGGGTCGCACTGGACGCCGTAGTAGTTCTGGACCCGGCGCTCGGTGGGCAGGCCGTTGTCGTCCCACCCCATCGGGTAGAAGACCTCTTTGCCCCGCATGCGCTGGAAGCGGGCGATGGTGTCGGTGTGGGTGTAGCTGAAGACGTGGCCGACGTGGAGCGAGCCGCTGACGGTCGGGCGGCGGCGTGTCGATCGAGTAGATCTCGTCCCGGGTCTTGGTGCGGTCGAAGCGGAACGTGCCCTGCTCCTCCCAGCGCGGTCCCCACGCGGCCTCGAGGCCGTCGAGGGTCGGCTTGTCGGGGACCGACCAGCCGAGCCGGAGCGGGTCGGGGCAGCGGGGGTCGGGTTCGCGTCGCTCATCGCCTGCAAAGGTACCCGGCCGCCCGGCCGTGCTCCGAAGCCGTTACTGTGCTCCGGTGCACTCGAGGCCCGCACTAGCCTGCCGACCATGCTGCAGCTGTTCGACACCGCCAAGGGACGAGGTCGTCCCGTTCGAGACCCGAGAGCCCGGCAAGGTGTCGATGTACGTCTGCGGGCCCACCGTCTACGGGCCGCCGCACCTCGGCCACGGCCGGTTCTCGCTGGTGTTCGACGTGCTGCGCCGCTACCTCGAGTGGACGCGGCTTCGAGGTCACCTACGTCTCGAACATCACCGACATCGACGACAAGATCATCGAGCGGGCCAACGCCGAGGGCCGACCGGCCGACGAGATCGCGGCGCAAGTGCGAGAAGGTCTGGTGCAAGGCGATGGACGCCATCGGCGTCAAGCGCCCGACCCACGATCCCGCACGCCACCGCCTACGTCGACGCAGATGGTCGCGCTCATCGCCGACCTGGTCGAGCGCGGGCGACGCCTACGAGACCAGCGACGGCGTCTACTTCACGCGCCGAGTCGGTCGCCGACTACGGGCTGCTGGCCCGCCAGTCGATCGAGACGCCTGCAGGCCGGCGCCCGGGTCGAGGTCAACGACGAGAAGCGGTCGCCGATCGACTTCGCGCTCTGGAAGAAGGCCAAGCCGGGCGAGCCGTCGTGGCCCTCGCCGTGGGGCGACGGCCGGCCGGGCTGGCACACCGAGTGCGTCGTGATGGCGCTCGACCTGCTGGGCGAGGGCTTCGACCTCCACGGCGGCGGCCAGGACCTCGCCTTCCCCCACCACGAGAACGAGCGGGCCCAGGCCGTCGGCCGCAGGGCCGCGACGTTCGCCCGCCACTGGATGCACAACGGCTTCGTCGAGGTCGGCGGCGAGAAGATGTCGAAGAGCCTCGGCAACTTCACCAACCTGCTCGACCTCATCGAGCTCGACCGACCCGCGCGCCTACCGGCTGCTGGTGCCTGCGCAGCCCACTACCGCTCGCCGATCGAGGTCAACCAGGCCAACGCCGAGGACGCCGTCGGCCGTCGCTGCGCAAGCTCGACGAGTTCTCCCGCCGGGCCGGCCGAGCTGCCGCCGGTCGAGCCCGACGCCGAGGCGCTCGAGCGAGTTCCGGCGGCTGATGGACGACGACCTCAACACCCCCGGCGCGGTCGACCTGCTGTTCACGCTGGTGCGCACCGGCAACAAGGCCATGGCCATCGACGACGACGAGACGGCCGGCCGGGCTCGCCGCCGCGGTGGCCGAGATCTGCAAGGCCGTCGGGCTCGAGCTCGAGGGCGCCGACCTGCGCCCCATCCCCGACGACATGCTGGCCCTGGCCGCCGAGCGCGACGCCGCCCGCCGCGACCGTGACTGGGGCCGCTCCGACGACGCTGCGCCAGCAGCTCCAGGAGCGGGCTACATCGTCGAGGACGGCCCCGCCGGCACCCAGCTCCGCCGCCGCCCTGACGCGCCACTCGGATCGTGCCGGACGCGTCGCCGAGCGCACGCACCGGTGCGGACGTCCGCGCTGATTTGACCCGGGCGGCCGGTCACGTTCGCTTGCCTCGTGCGCCGGTCGTCGATCGCAGGAGCGACAGCCCCTGCCCAAGGGCTTCGGCACCATCTGGACCACGGTCGCCATCGACCTGATCGGCTTCGGGATCGTGCTGCCGATCCTGCCGCAGTACGCCGAGCAGTTCGGGGCCGTCGGCCACCACCATCGGCGTGCTGGTGGCCTCGTTCTCGCTGGCCCAGCTGCTGTGCGCCCCGCTGTGGGGCCGGCTGTCGGACCGCATCGGCCGCAAGCCGGTGCTGCTGATCTCGCTGTTCGGCACCGCCGTCGGCAGCCTGCTCACCGGCGTGGCCGGGGGGTGCCGGTGGCTGGCCCTGCTGTTCGTCGGCCGCATCATCGACGGCGCGTCGGGCGCCAGCGTGTCGGTGGCCCAGGCGGCGGTGGCCGACGTGGCCGCGCCGCGGGACCGGGCCCGGCTGATGGGGCTGCTCGGCGCCGCGTTCGGCGTCGGCTTCGTGGCCGGCCCGGCCATCGGCGCGGTCGGCGCGCTGGTCGGCCCGCAGGTGCCGTTCTACGTCGCCGCCGTCATCTCGGCCGTCAACGCGATCGTCGCCATCCGCCGCCTGCCCGAGACGCTCGCCCGATCACCGTGCCGCCCGACGCGTCGCCGCCGGCCGACGCCCGGCTCGACAGGCCGCCGCTCGACGACGCCGGACCTCGAGGCCGAGCTCGAGCGGGCCGGCACGCTCGACGGCCCGCAGCCGGGCACGCCCGATCGGAGGCGGCCGGTCACGGCGACGGCGACGGCCGCGGCCGGGCGGCCGCCGAGCCGGGTCGACGTGCAGGCGATCGTGCGGCTGATCGTCGGTGTCGTTCGTCGGCATGGTGGCGTTCAGCGGGTTCGAGGCGACGTTCGCCCTGCTGACCGACGACCGCTTCGGCCTGCACCTGTCGGGCACCGGCGCGGTGTTCACGGTGATCGGCCTGGCCCTGGTGGCCGTGCAGGTCGGCGTCGTCGGGCGGGTCAACGACCGGCTCGGCGAGTCGAACACGCTGCGGGCCGGCCTGGTGCTGCAACGCCGCTGGGCCTGGCCCTGCTGGCCGTCGACGGCGGCTGGGCCACGCTGGTGCCGAGCCTGGCCCTGCTCGTGCTCGGCCAGGGCCTGATCACGCCGACCCTGTCGTCGGCGGTCGCCGGTCGGGCCGGCCGGGCCCGGGGCAGCTGGCTCGGCTGGCAGCAGTCGGCCGGCGGCCTGGCCCGGGTGCTCGGCCCGATCCTCGCCGGGGCGCTCTTCCAGCACGTCGGCGTCGGCGCTCCCTACGTGATCGGCGCGGTGCTGGCGCTCATCGCGCTGACGCTGGTGCCGTCGGCGACCCGCGGTGCGCCCGTGCCGGCCTCGCCCGACCCATCGTCACCGCTCCGGCGCCGACTCCGCTCGCTGAGCGGACGTTCCCGGGGGTCGGCTGCGAGGGGGTTGCCGCGTGGCCTGCGCTCGGGCTACGGTCAGATGTTACCGACGGGTAACTTGAACCGGGAGAACCCCCATGTCCGATGTCTCGTTCCAGCTCAACGAGGATCAGCTCAGCTGCAGAAGTGGGTCCACGACTTCGCCGAGGACGTCATCCGTCCGGCGGCGGCCGAGTGGGACGAGCGGGAGGAGTTCCCCTGGCCGGTCGTGCAGGAGGCCGCCAAGATCGGCCTCTACGGCATCGACTTCATGGCCAACGCCATGCTGGGCGACCCCACCGGCCTCACCATGCCCGTCGCCATCGAGGAGCTGTTCTGGGGCGACGCCGGCATCGGCCTGGCCATCATGGGCTCGGGCCTGGCCGCCGCCGGCATCATCGGCAACGGCACCCCCGAGCAGGTCATCGAGTGGGTGCCCCAGTGCTACGGCACGCCCGACGACGTGAAGCTCGGCGCCTTCTGCGTGAGCGAGCCCGACGCCGGCTCCGACGTGTCGTCGCTGCGCACCAAGGCCGTCTACGACGAGGCCAAGGACGAGTGGGTGCTCAACGGCACCAAGGCGTGGATCACCAACGGCGGCATCGCCGACATCCACGTGGTCGTGGCCACCGTCGACCCCGAGCTGCAAGGGCCGCGGGCCAGGCCAGCTTCATCGTCCCGCCGAACACGCCCGGGCCTGTCGCAGGGCCAGAAGTACAAGAAGCAGGGCATCCGGGCCTCGCACACCGCCGAGGTCGTGCTCGACGACGTGCGGGTCCCCGGCTCGTGCCTGCTCGGCGGCAAGGACAAGCTCGACGAGAAGCTGGCCCGGGCCCGCGAGGCGCTGAGCAACCCGCAGGTCCACAGCGGCAAGCAGCCGGCCATGGCCACCTTCGAGGCCACCCGCCCGGCCGTCGCCGCCCAGGCCGTCGGCGTCGCCCGGGCCGCCTACGAGTACGCCCTCGCAGTACGCCAAGGAGCGCGTCGCCTTCGGCAAGCCGATCATCATGAACCAGGGCATCGCCTTCATGCTCGCCGACATGGCCACCGAGATCGACGCCGCCCGCCTGCTCGTGTGGCGGGCCGCCTGGCTCTCCAAGAACGGCGCCTACAAGAACGCCGAGGGCTCGATGTCGAAGCTCAAGGCCGGCCGCACCGCGGTGTGGGTCACCGAGCGGGCCATCCAGATCCTCGGCGGCTACGGCTACGTCCAGCGAGTACCCGGTCGAGCGCTGGCACCGCGACGCCAAGATCTTCGACATCTTCGAGGGCACCGAGCAGATCCAGCAGCTCGTCATCTCCCGGGCCATCACCGGCCTGCGCATCGAGTAGTCCTACCAGCACTTTCTCGATCGTTCTGCGGCCGCTCCTGGTCCCCGTCCCTACGGTCATCCCTACTTTTCGGGATGGGGTCGCGACACGGCGACGATTCGGCAACGCACCGACGTGGGTTCAGGCGGCCGTGGCCACGCGGAGCTGCTCGTCTGTCGCCACCAGGTCGGCGACGAGCGCCTCTTCGATGGTTCGCATCTCGCCCTGTTCATGCGCGGCGACGAAGGCCAGAACCAGCCGGCCGTGTTCGCGGCTGACGACAGGCGGACGGGCCACGTCGCTCAATCGACGTCCCGCCCGGCTCACGATCTGCCGCGCGTTGACCTCGGTGGTCCCTAGGCGGTCCACGATCGTCGGGTAGGGGTAGTCGAACGCGTGACGCAGGACGAACGCGGCCCGCTCAACCGGTGCGAGATGCTCGTGCAGCATCGAGATCGCCATCTCCACCGCCTCCCGCCGTTCGCACCCGAGGGACGCATCCCCCGTGGGAGCGACCGGCTCGGGGAGCCACTCGCCCGCACACCCCTCGCGGCGCACCCGGGCCGACGTGACGACGTTGATCGCCAGCCTGGTCGTCATGGTCACGAGGAAGGCCGTCGGGCAGTCGACGGTGCGGCCGTCACATCCCTGCCACCTGAGCCACGCATCCTGAGCGATGTCCTCCGCCTCGGACCAGCTGCCCAGGATTCGGTAGGCGATCCCGATCAGGCGCGGGCGCATCTCGACGAAGACGGCGGTCGATTCGTCGTTCGAGCGGTCATACCCGCGCCCGTCGCCCGATCGGTGGGTGGCTGTGGCCCTGGACATGGTCGGTCCTCCTCGTGGCGGGACACCGAGCGTTCGGACGGTCCGTCCTCCTCGGCCTCCAGTCATCGTGCAGAACTCGAACCCCGGTCGCCTCTGTGGTGTACCCCAGTCCTCGGGAGGAGTCATCCGCGTGGTGCCGATCGAACGCCATCGGAGGTGCGACCGCCACGAACGGTGTAGATGGCTACCGGGATCAGGCCATGGGCCTCGACTCAGCCCAGTCCGCGTAGGTGATCGCACCCAATTGGGCACCGTCGTCGGGGACAAGAGTGCCGCCGTCGAGCCGCGCGCCCGAGTACCGGGCGTCCGGGTCGGCGACGACTTCGCGCCGATCGCCACGGGAGGCCAGGTCACGACGCATGAGCTCATCGAGCAGGAACCTCTCCGGACCGCCCACCTCGACGATGCCGTTGATCGGCGAGCCGGCCGCCACCCGAGCGACGGCGTCGGCGACATCCTGGGCCGCCATCGGCTGAAACTGCACCGACGGAACATGCACGGTGTCACCCTCCGTCTGCAGGTCAGCGAGACCAGCAAGGAACTCGAAGAACTGGGTCGCGTGGACGATCGAATACGGCATCGACGCGCCCTCGATCAACTTCTCCTGAGCGATCTTCGCTCGGAAGTACCCGCTCTCGGCCAAGCGATCGGTGCCGACGACGGACAACGCAACGTGGTGCGCCACACCTTGCTCCGCCTCCGTGTCGAGCAGGTTTCGCGTCGAGGTCTCGAAGAACTCGAGGACCGCCGAGTCCTCGAAGGACGGCGAGTTCGAGACATCGACGACGACTGCCGCACCACGCAGCGCCTCGGCCAACCCCTCCCGCGTGAGCGTGTTGACCCCTGATGCCGGGGAAGCGGCGACCACGTCATGACCCTGGCTCTGCAGGTTGGTGACGACCTTCGACCCGATGAGTCCGGTACCACCGATGACAACGATCTTCATGGCGAGCTCCTCGTTTCGCCAGCAGCCCGAGTCGACCGCTGGTCCAGGACACTGACCGAACAGCGCGATCGCCTGTGACACGAGCGCTACCTGTCCTCCACTGAGCGTGATCCCCAGACCGCCCGGCTGTCACAGATCGCCAGCTCGTTCGGTCTGGTGGGTCACAACGTCCGGCAGTGAAAGGGAGGCACCCGTGCATGTGCCCGAGTCCATGATGGCGGCTCGGTACCCGGTCCATGGGATCGGTGGCGGAGTCGCTTATGGCTCCGTTCCTTGCCCGGTCCCGGGCGTCGATGAGGTTCTCGTTCGGGTGCATGCCGCAGGCATCACGGTGGGTGACGTCGGATCGGGCGCACCGGAGCCAGCACGAGCGGCTGCGCCGCCGAGTCGTTGGCCTTCGGTCCGCGACTTCTCGGGGACCATTGCCGCGTTCGGTGGGGGCGACGGCGAGGGCCGGTTCGTGATCGGCGAAGAGGTGTTCGGGGTGGCCGACGCCGAGGGCGGCGACGCAGCCGCTGAGTACGTCGTGGTGCAGGCGACCTCGCTCTCCGGCCGGCCGAAGCGCGTGACGTTCGCCGAGTCCGCTGCGCTTCCGATGGCCGCGGTGGCGGCGTGGAACGCGCTCATCGAGGTGGGAAGCCTTCAAGCCGGACAGACCGTTCTCATTCGTGGTGGCGCCACCGCCGCGGGCCTGTATGCCATCCAGATCGCTTCGCTGATCGGGGCTGAGGTCGTCGCCACGGACGCGGGACGATCCCGTCAGCTCCTCCACGAGCTCGGTGCCGACGACGTCCTCAGCTCGGCCGAGGAGAGGTTCTCCACGGCTGACCTCGTGTTCGATGCGAGGAGCGCGGCGACGTTCCTGTCCACGCACCCGCGGGCCGATGCGCCTCCGGTGCCGGGCCACGCGGCAACTCATTGGAGCCCGGACCTGGTAGTACCGGTGGTCGCCCATGGCTTCAGCTCCGGGGACCCGGGACCGCAACTTGCGCTCGTCGCCGGCCTGGTCGACGCCGGGAGCCTGCGCCCGATCGTCAACGAGACCTTCCCGCTCGACGACGTGGAACAGGCGCTGACCAGCGCAATGAGAACGACCAAGCCGGGCACCACCGTGCTGATCGTGCGTTAGGAGCAGCTCGCCTTCGCTCCGGTCGACGACCCGGTCCCGCGTGCCGATCCAGGAGGTCACCTTCGATGTCGTTCTACCTCTCCAACACCACCGCCCAACCGACCGGGGTCGAGCCCGGCGAGTTCCTGGACATCCCGTCGATGGCGGAGGTGACGGTTCGATTTGAGGATCACGAAGGTGACGCTTCCAACCTGAGGTTCAGGCCCTTCTTCGGCAGCGGCCCTCGAGCGGCTCCCGGTCACCACGAGGGCTTCCTGCGGGTCCGTGTGAGCGACGACGTCAAACCGACTGGCTACGTCGTGGTCTACCTGGCGACGGGCACGGCGATCACCGTTGCCACCGACCAGGTCCTGTTGCTCGGGGCAGGCGACCCATGATCAGCCGATGGAGTGGCGGCGGGCGTCGGCCCGTGACAACGTCCGGGTGGCCGACAGAAGTCGTGTCACAGACCCAGGTGCTGATCGGTCAAGAGGGTGCTCCGCACCGTTCGCACCCATGACCGGAGGAACCCGTGACGGAAGATCGTCCCACGCAGCGCTCGGGTGACCTGGAGGCAGAGCTGTCGGCTGCGTTGACGGAGCGCTTGCGCATCGATGTCGCGATGCTGTGCGAGCTCTTCGATCGGGGGATCGAGGTCGACGGTGACGCGGTGCTGCTCGAGGGCCTGCGGTGGGTCATCTATGGCCGCACCACCTACGACGGCGAGATGATCCTGGCTGAGTACGACGATCCGGACGAGGCCGCCGCGGTGATCCGGTCCCTCCCCGAGCGGATCACGCGCAGCCGGTAGTCGGAGCGAAGTGGGTTCGCTCTCGGCGTTCGACCTGCTCCCATGACCATCGACGCGGGGCGGATGGCGCACCGTTTGGGTTGGCTCGAGGTCCCGGCGTCGGCGCCCGATGGTCTGAGCGGTACCGTCCCCGGTCCGTGCGAGCTGAACCACCTACCGACCCGACGGCCGACGCGATCGATCGAGCGCACCGGGCCGCGCTCTCGGCCGGGCAACCGACCTACGTCGACCCGGGGACCGGCCAACTCGTGTTCACCGCGGCGATGCTGGCCGAGCGGGGCGAGTGCTGCGGCAGCGGCTGCCGGCACTGCCCTTACCCCGAGCCGGAGCGACGTCGTGCCGGTCGACCGCCGTCGGCGCCATGACGTCGACGCCATGACCGCGTGCCCGGAGGCCGGGCGCGGCGTAGGTTCGCAGCCATGAGCGACGCCTCCGCACCCTCCTGGGCCCGCAACCCCGACCACGTGACCATCTCCGTGCGGGAGGTCGACGCCGCGGTCGAGCTGTTGGGCCACTTCGGGTTCCGGCGCGACCACGACGCCAGCATCGACGGCGGCGCGCCCGCGGAGTACATGGGCATGCCGACGATGCGAGCGGATCACGTCACGTTGGTGCTCGTCGGCGCGGTGCCGCGGTTCGAGATCCAGCTGCTGCACTTCACCGACGACGGCGGAGTCGACCCTGCGGGTGCGTTGCCGTCGAGCCTCACCCGGCGGGGCATGAACCACCTGGCGCTGCGGGTCGACGACCTCGCCGCCGCCTCGGCCCACCTCCAGTCGGTGGGCGTACGCCCGATGAACGACGAGCTGGATTTCATCAGTCGCAAGCTGCAGTTCTTCGAGGGCCCCGAAGGGGTCACGATCGAACTGGCGGAATGGGTCGGGACCGACTCGTAGCGGGCCGCCGTCAGAGGGTGGGCAGGTCGTTGGTCTCCTTGTTCAGCTCGTCGAGCAGTGCGTTGCCCTGATCGGCGTCGGCGTTGCCTGTCCTGACCGCCTGGTTGTAGGCGTCGCTCCCGGCTCGGCCCTGCTCACCGGTCTGGACCTGGGTCTGCTGGGCAGCAGCCATGGCCCTGTTCAGGTCGTTGAGCTTCACGATGGTGGACAGCGGTGTCGTGGTCGCGTCGTCCAGCTGCTGGCCGGCCGTGCGAGCCCGGGTCGCCGCGTCGTGTCGTGCGTCGGCTGTCGACTGCTGCTGGGCGAGGTCGGAGCGGGCCGCCGCCTCCCTCGCCGTGGCCTCCGCCCGGTCCTGGGTCGTGCGGTGCAGCGACACCGCGGCACCGACCGCCAGCAACGCGGCGACGACCACTGCGGCGATCAGCCAGCGCGAGGTCCGCCGTCGAGGGGCAGGTGCCTCGGACTCGGCGGCGACGGGTTCGTCGATCACGAGCGGGCCGAAGGCGGTCGATGCGGGTGGGGGATCCCATGGTGGGGCGGTAGGCGACGGGCCTTCGGTCTCATCCATCGAGTGCTCCCTTCAGGGCCTGGACCGCGGCCTGGACCTGCGCCAGATCGGCGTCGGCCACGGCCTGCTTGGCGGTGATGTCGGCGAGCGTCGGCTCGCCCTGGCTCTTCAACGCCTCGACCGATCCCGACACGTTGCCCCGGTTGAAGAGGTCAGCGGCGTGGTTGGCCTGATCGATGAAGGTGTTCTGCGCATTCCACACGGCGTCCATGTCGGTGTTGAGCTTGTCGAGGGCCGTGGTGAGGTCGTCGGAGGCGCTCATGAGGGCGTCGGCCTTCTGCTTGTCGGCCTCGGCCGTGCTCGCGACGGCGTCCCGCTGCTGCTCGAGGTCCTCGGCCTGGGTGCGGGCCCGGGTCGCCTCCGACGAGGCCGTGCGGCTGCGCACGACCATGACGGCTGCGCTGGCCACGAGGATCAGCAGCAGCGCGACGAGCACGAGGTTCCAACGGCTCCGCCTCGGTCTCGCCGGGTCCGGAGCCGGCGTCGGGTCCGTCGGGGAGGGACCCGGGAGGTCGGTCCTCGTCGTGACGTCGTCGGGACCTGACGCGCCGGGCACGCCAGGGACACCGAACGGAGGTTCAGCCATGGTGCTCTCCGATCCTGGTTCGACCGGAACCGATCGTCCGGGTCGTTGTTGCGCGGTCGTGTCCGACCGCGGCGCATGCGCCGAGGGCCGTCGTCGCAGAGATCGACGAGACAACTGTCGCCATGGAAGGTCCTCTCACCTCGTGCCCATTCCCACACGATGCGCCCGGCACGGGATGCTTCGAGTGGCATCCTAGGACACGGCACCGCTCCCGGGTGGGGCGAGCTCCTGGTGGACGCCGGTGATGACGGACCGGACCACCAACTCGAACGCGGCATCGCGATCCCGGTCGCTGGTCAACGCGACGCGCAGGTTCGGGAACCACGCCAGCGCGTCGTCGTCGGGAGCCTCGAAGGACGGCAGCGCGGCCTCCTGGTCGACCATCCCGTTGATGGCCATCAGGGTGGTCATGGCCCCCTCGGCGGCCGCTTCGAGCGGGAGCCCGCTCTGCAGCCACAGGCCCAGCCACCGCTCGCCGAGGGACATGACCGTCGGTGTCCACACCCGGTGCTCCTGCTGCAGCCGGGCGATCCCGGGATGGCGCTGCGCGCCCTCGCGCATCCACCGGGCGAGCTCGAGCGCGTCCTCCATCCAGCCCTCGCCGGAGGGTGCGGGGAGCGGCCGATCGCCGATGGCCTCGTCGACGACCAGCCCGACGAGCGCGGCCTTGTCCTCCACGTAGTGGTACAGCGCCATCGCGGTCACGCCGAGCGCGTCGGCGACGGCCCGCATCGTCAAGGCCTTGGGACCGCGCTCGTCGACGATGGCGAGCGCGGCGGTGGCGATCTGCGTGCGGTCGATCGATGCCACGGACGCCGGATCCTCCGCTTGACGACAGTTCTACGCTGTATAGCATCCTCTCGACATCGTAGGAACCGCTCGCCGTCGCTTCGGACGCCGATCGTCGGCCGGCACTCGGGGGTACCCATGGCGCGGAACTCGCTCCAGCCAGATCCGCTCTACGTCGAGCCGTTCGTCGACGTGGACGAGTGGCGCGACGAACCGGTCCGGCACCGCTACGTGCACGGAGGCTTCATCGACACCGACCTGCGGTTCTCGATGTACTTCCCGCCGGCCGAGGCCTACGAGGGTCGGTTCATCCAGCCGGTGATGCACATCGCCGGTGACGAGAACGTGGCGGTGACCGGCGAGCTGGCCGGGCTGGGCAACCAGGCGATCCAGTTCGCCTTCGATACCGGCGGCTACCTCGTCGAGTCGAACCAGGGCTCGACGCTGATGATGGGTCCGCCCGACATCACCGGGTTCCGGGCCAGCGCCGCCACCGCCCAGTACTCGCGCGTGCTGGCCGAGGAGATGTACGGCGAGCACCGTCCCTACGGGTACGTCTCCGGCGGCAGCGGGGGCGCCTACAAGACGATGGCCTGCTACGAGAACGCGCCCGACGTGTGGGACGGCGCGGTGCCGTTCATCAACGGCTGCCACGTCTCGATGCCCAACGTGTTCACGGTGCAGGCCCACGCGTTCCGGCTGCTCGACGGCGTGTTCGACCAGATCGTCGACGCGGTCGAGCCCGGAGGGGGCGATCCGTACGTCGGGTTGGACGACGAGCAGCGCGCCGCGCTCGAGGAGGTGACCCGGATGGGCTTCCCACCGCGGGCGTGGTTCGCCCACGATCGGGTCGCGCTCTCCTACACGGGGGTGTTCGCCGCCATCTTCGGGATCCTGGCCATGGGCGACCCGACGTACTTCCAGGACTTCTGGACGGTGCCCGGCTACCTCGGCGCCGACCCACCCGCATCGCTGCTCGACGGCGCGCATCCAGTTCGAGACCACGGTCTCGGCGATCGTGACGACCGCCGAGGTGCAGGCCCTGGGTCTCCCGGTGTCGATCGCGGCCGGCACCCGGGGTTCCGCACCGGCCGCGCTGCGCCTGGCCGAGCTGCCCGAGGGCCGGGTCCAGGGGGCGTTCCTCAGCCCGGCGAGCGGCGGCGCGGCGGGCGAGCGCCTGATGATCACCGGCGTGCTCGACGACCTGGTGATGCTCGGCTTCGGGGGGATGAGCATCCCGGCCCTCGAGGCGATCGAGCCCGGCGACACCGTCGAGATCGACAACTCCGACTACCTCGCGGCCCAGACCTACCACCGCCATCAGGACCCGGGTCCCGAGTACCCGGTGTGGGACCAGTTCAAGGCGCCCGACGGCACGCACCTCTACCCCCAGCGACCGCATGGTCAAGGGCTACGACCAGGTGGGTGAGGGCAACTCGTGGCAGAGCGGGCGCGTTCACCTGCAAGGTGATCTCGGTCAACTGCCTGATGGACGAGGCGGCGTTCCCGTGGCAGGCCGACTGGTACCGCCGGCGGGTGATCGACCAGCAGGGTGCGGGCTACCGCGACCGCTACCGGCTCTGGTTCGTCGACCGGGCCATGCACGTCAACCCCAGTCGCTACCTGTCGCCCAACGAGGGCCACCAGCCCCAGCAGGACCACGGGCCGACCGACACCCAGATCGTCGCCTACAACGGGGTGCTGCACCAGGCCCTCCGCGACGTCGCCGCGTGGGCCGAGCGAGGGGTCGAGCCTCCGGCCGAGACCAGCTACCGCGTCGAGGACGGCCAGATCGAGGTGGCGCGCCACCGCGGCCGAGCGCCTCGGCGTGCAACCGGTCGTCACGCTCACGGCCGACGGCGGTGCGCGTGCCGAGGTGGCGTCGGGCGAAGCCGTCGAGCTCGTCGGTGACGTGGAGGTCCCGCCGGGCGCCGGTGTGGTGGTGTCGGCCGAGTGGGACTACGACGGCTCGGGCAGCTACGCCGACGTCGAACGCGATCGCCGCGCCGGCGACCCGCCTCCACCTCACCCGCTCGCACGTCTTCGACGAGCCCGGCACCTACTTCGTGACCCTGCGGGCGGCGTCCCAGCGCGACGGCGCTGTCGGGTCTCCGTACGGCAAGGCGCCCAACCTGGCCCGCGTCCGCGTCGTCGTCAGCTGACGGCGGCGCGGCCGCACGAGCGCCCCGGACCGTGGGCCTAGTCGAGCAGCTCGACGTACCCCTCGGTCCCGTGCACGCGGATCCGTTGCCCGTCGCGGATCAACCGGGTGGCGTGCTCGACGCCGACGACGGCCGGCAACCCGTACTCCCGGGCGATCACCGCGCCGTGGGTCATGAGCCCCCCGACCTCCGTCACGAGGCCGGCGATCGCCACGAACAGCGGCGTCCAGCTGGGGTCGGTGTAGGCGGTCACCAGGATGTCGCCCGCCTCCAGATCCGCTTCGCTCATGTCGTGGAGCACCCGCGCCCGCCCCTCGACGAGACCTCCGGACACCGGTAGGCCCACCAGCGCGCCATCGGGCACGTCGTCGCGTCGGTACGTCCCGGCCACGACCTCGCCGTCCGACGTGAGCACCCGGGGCGGTGTGAGCGCCTCGTACGACCTGCTCTCGTCCTTGCGGGTGCGGATGAGCTCGTCGTCCACCTCGTGCGTGCGGACCACGTCGTGGAGCTCGTCGAACCTGAGGAAGTAGATGTCCTCCGCGTCCCGGAGCACGCCGGCCTGGACGAGGCGCCCGGCCTCTTCGAGCAACGCCTGCTTGTAGACGAAGTAGCGGCTGATCATGCCGTACTTGGGGTACTCCCGGTACCCGATGAAGGTGCGCACGCGGTCGATCTTCCGCTTGGCCTCCTCCGCCTTCCGATCGCCGTCGGGCAGGGCCCGCAGGCGCTCGAGCACCTCCTGTTCCTTGGCCCACGCCTCCTGCCGCCCCTGCTCGAAGCGCCGCTCGCCGGCCCCCGGCTCGAAGGTCCTGATGTTGCCGAGGATCACCGGCACGAGCGTGCTGGGCCGCTCGCTCCAACGGGGCCTGGTGATGTCGATCTCCCCGACGCAGCGCATGCCGTAGGTGTCGAGGAAGCTCCGGATGGCCTCGCGGGCGGCAGGGCCGCCGTCGAGGGCGTCCATCTCGTCCAGGAACCCCTCGTCCTCGACGTGCCGCAGGAAGGCCACCACGTCCGGATGCGGGCGGATCACGTCGGCGACCTCCATCAGCGCGAGGCCCATCTCCGACGTGATGTTGTGGGGGACGGATTGCGTGAGGGTGTCGGCCACGTTCTTCTCACCCAACCACTCCTGCAGCTGGTCGTTCAGCCACCACGTGGCCTCCATGGCCGACATGAACACCGCGTGGCTGCGGCGATCGAACATGAGCCGCTTGAGCTCCTGGAGGTCGTCGAGGATGAAGTCGAGCAGCGCCGGTCCGGACACCGCCTCGATGTCTCGCCGCAAGGCCGCGACCGACGCCTCGTTCTGCGCGATGAGCTCGGTGACGACGGCGGGATCGGTCTCGATCGGGGCCGCCGGTTCGACGGGCGGTCGGGCCGCGACCGGTGGCCCGTCAGGGTCCTCGTCCGGCAGCGGCGGGACGACGTCGTCGCGATCGATCACGGTCTGGAGCGCGGTTCCGATCAGGGGATCGGACTTGCCGATCATCTCCAGCAGCCCCGCCCGGGTGTCAGCCGACGCGAGGATCGGGGCGACGTCGACGAACAACCTCCCACCGGCCTCGGCCATCGGACGGGGGGTCGTGAGCTGCCAGAAGGAGATCCCGAGCGGCTTCATGGCGTCGGTCATCATCTGCTGATGACCGACCGAGATGTACACGTGGTTCGCCCCGTCGCCGGTCTCGGGCACCGGGAACAGCGTGGTGATGGGCCGGCTCTGGACGAACTGGAAGTCGTCGTCGAGCAGGCACCACTCGATGTCCTGGGGCCGGCCGAAGTGCGCTTCGATCCGCCGTGCGAGCGCCGCGAGCCGCAGGACCTGCGCATCGGTGAGCGCGGGTTCGCCCCGTCGCCGCGGGTCGATCGCCGTCTCCTGCGTGCCGCCCGCCGGTACCGGGCGGACGGAGCGCCGCTTCGATGCGATCGTCCTGGCGACGACCTCGCCGTCGCGGACGTCGTACGCATCCGGGTTCACGGCACCCGACACCAGCGCCTCGCCGAGGCCGAAGATGGCCTCCACCGAGACGACCTTCCGGTTGCCGCTGACGGGGTCGGCCGTGAAGACCACCCCGGCCGCCTCCGCGTCGACCATCTGCTGCACGACCACGGCCATCTGGACCTTGCCGTGGTCGATGCGGTTGCGCACCCGGTAGGCCACGGCCCGTTCGGTGAAGAGCGAGGCCCAGCACCGGCTCACGTGCTGGACGATCGCCGTCGGCCCCACGACGTTCAGGTAGGTGTCCTGCTGGCCGGCGAAGGACGCGGTCGGCAGGTCCTCCGCCGTCGCACTGGAGCGCACCGCGCAGGCGGCACGATCACCGAGGTCGGCGAGCGCGTCCGTGATCGCCGCCTCCACGTCCTCGGGGATGGCGATCGCTTCGAGGGTCGAGCGGATCTCCGCGCTGCGCGTGCGGATCGCCTCCCGATCCTCGGGCTGCAGGCCTGACAGACGATCGAGGTGCTCGCCGATCGACGGCTCCTCCGCCACGGCCTGTCGGTAGGCGTCGGTCGTCACGCAGAAGGCGGTCGGCACGCGGATGCCGTCGATCCGCGAGAGCGCTCCGAGCTGCGCTCCCTTGCCGCCGACGACGGCGATCTGCGCCTGGTCGATCTCCTCGAGACGCAGCACGTAGCTGGCCATTCCGTCCACCTTCCCCTCGATCCCTCGTGGCGTGCAGTTTCAGCACACCCGAGGCCCTTGCGGCAAGCCCCCCACCCCCGTGTACGGTGGCCTTGGCGGGAAGGGTGGATCGGCTCGGGGGCTACCGCCGAACTGGATGGTCATCCCCTTGTGGGTCGCCGCCGTGCAGTCGATGCTGCCGCCCGAGGACCAACCGCCGGCGGCGAAGATGCGGTCCACATGTCGCAGTCCGCCCCGCAACACGACCGCTCTCATGTGTCTCGCTCCCTAGGTCTGGCACCGAGGTCGATGCCCTCGAAGATCGCCGGCGTGAACCGGCGACGGTGGATCTGCCATCCCCGCCTCGCTGCGGACCAGCTCGTCGTCGTAGAAGCCGACGGCTCGGACCCCGCCGACGTTGTCGGCGCCCATGACGATGGCGTCGACGTAGCAGCGGGCGGTGGCACCGCCCTCGGTGGCGGTCACGGCCTGGTTGCTGATCCGGTGGAACGTGTGGCCCGCACCCTGATGGGCCGCGACCATCCAGGCGGTCAGCTCGTCGACGCCGTCCCACACGCCGATGTCGCCGTAGTCCGCGTGGCAGTCCACGGTGAAGCACGTGCGGAACAGGTCCCAGTCGCGCCGGTCGATGCCGGTGGCGTACCGGACGAGGACGTCGGCGATCTCCAGGCGGGCGTCGGCGTCGAGCGCAGGGGTCGTCATCGGGTCATCTCCTGGCGGGCGTCGCTTCCCATCGCCTCGCCGGCGACGGAGATCATCAGTCGCACGGCGTCGTTGCGGGGCATGGCCCCGAGGTGCTCGAAGCCCATGCGGACGTCGTCGCCGGCCAGCCACGTCGGGCCGTTGGCGAGGTTGGCGATGGCGTCGGCCGCCACCACCTCGGCGGCCGTCGCGCCGGGGAGCGGGGCGTCGAAGGCGGCCAGCTCGCCGCGCTGCACCATCAGCCGACGTAGGGCCGGGGTGTCGGTCTGGCCCAGGACGAGCCCGAGGACGTGGACGCCCTGGTCGTGGAGCTCGGCCCACAGCGCCTCGGCCATGACCATGTCGAAGGCCTTGCTGGCCCCGTAGGCGACCATGTTCGGCGCGCCGACCAGCCCGCCACCGGAGGACACGAGCACGATGCCGCCCGCACCTCGGGTCACCATCGGACCGGCGAAGTGGTGGCACAGCTCGATCGGGCGAGCGCAGTTGCGTTGCACCATCGACAGGGCGGTCTCCACCGGCTCGGCCAGGAACGACCGGTAGTTGGCGTCGGCCCCGGCGCAGTACATCAGCAGCCCGATCTCGAGGTCCTGCGTGGCGGCCGCGATCGACGGCGTGGCGTCGTCCTCGACGAGGTCGACCGCCAGGGTCCGGACCTCGACGCCCGTCGCGGACGCGATCGAGGCCGCGACCTCGTCGAGGAGCTGCTGGCGCCGGGCGAGCAGCACGACGTTGACCCCCCGCTCGGCGACACCCCGCGCGAACGCGGCGCCGACGCCTTCGGAGGCACCGGCGACGAGCGCCCACGGCCCGTACCGCTCGGCGAACTCGAGCGTGTCGTCCTCGGTCACGGATCCCCCCGATGGTCGGTCTCCCGAGTTAACAGGAGACAGTGTCCTGTAATATAGGGTGACGACGTGGCAGCGGCAAGAGCGGGCCGACCCCGCGACACGAGCCTCGATGCTCGGGCGATCGTCGCCACGCGCGAGCTGCTCGTCGACGAGGGCTTCGAGGCCACCACCATGCAGGCGATCGCCAAGCGGTCGGGGGTGCACGCCTCTGCGCTGTATCGCCGGTGGCCGTCGCGGATCGAGCTCATCCAGGAGGCCATCTTCCCGGGCTTCGACCCGCCGGCGGTGGCCCCGACCGGCGATCTGCGGGCCGACCTGCTCCGCTTCCTCGAGGCGTACCTCGCCGCGTTCGGGTCGCCGGCCACGCTCGCGGCCAGCCCGGGGCTCATGGCGCACCACCAGTCGGCCGACCAGGACGGGTCGCCCGAGCAGTACCTCCGGGTCTCGGCCCGGCCGCAGCTCCGCGCCATCCTGGCCGCCGCCCCAGCCGGGGAGATCGATCCCGCAGCTCGATCCCGACGACATCTTCGACGTGATGCTGGGTGCGATCCTCGCCCGGACCGTCGTCCCCACCATCGCGGCCCGCGACGTGCCGATCGAGCGCACGGTCGACCTGCTCGTCCGCATGGTTCGACCCTTGGCGGGCTGAGCGGACGTTCTCTGCCGCGAGGTCGCGAGCCCGCTACCTTCCCTCCATGGCCGGCTACGCCGTCAAGCCGTTGAACATCGAGACCTGGCCCGACTTCGCGGCGCTCGTGGAGCGGCACAACGGGGTGTGGAACGGGTGCTGGTGCATGGGGTTCCATGAGGAGGGGAACGTGCGGGGGCCCCAACGCCGGGCCCAGAAGGAGCGTCGGGTCCGTGACGGCCGGGCCCACGCGGCGCTCGTCTTCGACGCCGACCGGTGCGTCGGCTGGTGCCAGTTCGGTCCGCCCGAGGAGCTGCCGCGGATCAAGTTCGGGAAGGCGTACTTCGCCGAGGCCGGGCCGCCACCCGATTGGCGGATCACGTGCTTCTTCGTCGACAAGGACTACCGGCACATGGGCGTGGCCGCCGCCGCGCTGAAGGGTGCCCTGCAGGAGATCGCCCGCCTCGGGGGCGGCACGGTGGAGAGCTCGCCCGAGGACGTCGAGGGTCGCAAGGTCTCCAACTCCTTCCTCTACAACGCCACCACCGCGATGTTCGAGCAGCAGGGGTTCTCCCGCACCCGTCAGCTCGGCAAGAACAGCTGGCTCGTGACGAAGAAGGTGCGGGCCCGACGCACTTCGGCCTGACCCGTCGGCCGGCGTCCATCGGGTCGGGTCAGGCGGGACCCTTCATGGCCGGGGACCCGTAGACGGACCCCACCTTGAGGCCTTCGAGCCACCCGGTCAGCCTCGCCGCCTCGGCGTCGAGCGCGCGGCGAGCTCGGGCTGCGACGTGCTCGAGGAGCCGCACCTCGACCACGCCGGCGTCGTCCTGCACCCAGCAGCCGACGGCCCGACCGTCGACCCAGGCGGTCGTCCCGGCGTTGCCGCGCGTGTCGAAGAGCTGCGCGCGATGGGGACCGAGGTAGAAGTCCCGGTGCTGCCATCCCATGATCGTCGGGTCGAGCACCGGCAGCAGCGCCACCCACGGGCCGGGGTCGGCGACCTCGTCGAGGTCGTCGGCCAGCAGCCAACCGGTGCCGCCGTGGTCGAGTGAGACCGCGGTGGCGTCGAGCTCGGCGAGCGCGGCGCGCACCACCGCCTTCGTCGACCCGAGCCACCAGACGATGTCGTCCTCAGTGCCCGGACCGAACGTGTGCAGCCAGCGCCGGACCAGTTCGCGGTAGCCGGCCGCGGCCTCCCACGGCTGGGGCACGTCGTCGAGCCACTGGTGCATCAGGGTCCATCGCGGCCGGGAGCTGTACCAACGGCCGTCGTTGGTGCCCCGCACGATGTCCGCCGTGGCGCCGAGGTGGGTCAGCACCCGCGACGCCGTCCACACCTCCCCGGCCGACACCGCCACCTTCACGTCGATCATCGGCACGGCCCGGCGCACGTCGCCGGCCGAGCGCCCTTCGGGTGCGGCGGCGAGCACGTCGAGCACCTCGTGGCGCGCCCGGTCGAGCCACGCGTCGCCGTCGTCGTCGAGCCCGGCCTTCACGACGTCCCGGGCCATGCGGGCCCGCTCGGTGGCGGCCACCCGGGCCGAGGCGCTGGGCCAGACCGCGGGCAGCAGGTCGCGGGGGAACACGAAGAGGGTCCGTCGCATGGCGAGCTGCTTGACCAGGCTCCGGTCGTCGTAGAGCGCACGGTCGACGTCGGCCCGGGTGAGCGAAGCGACGCGGGCCCACGACGACAGGTAGACCGTGGCCGGTTCCGTCGCGTGGAGCACGGTCATGGCCCCGACGGCGGCCTCCGGGGAGCTCGTGCGGAACGCCGGGGCGAGCGCGTGTCGGACCGCCAACCGGGCCCGGCGCTCGTCGTCGGTCACGTGTCGCATCCGACGATCCTTGACGCCGACGCCCCGGTCCCGCCAACCAGGTCCTCCTGGAGGAGGACCCGGCCCCACAGGATCGTCACCGAGGCCGATGTCGAAGTCGACCCGGGACCGATGACCGGCCGTGCCCGTGGGGCGCACAGTTGCGGCAACGACGAGCACCCGCTCGTCAACATCCGAAAGGCCGTCATGCCCACCCGCACCCCTTCCCCCAGCCCCACGGTCGCTGACGAGGTCGAGCCGGAGATGATCGGCTTCGAGCTCACCCACTGCTCCCGAGCTGGCCGACCTGATCGGGTCGTCTCATGAGCCGTACCGGCGGCTGGCGCGCCACGTCGTTGACGGGCGCGGCCGCCGCCGCCGTCCTGTACGTCGGGCTGTCGGCGTTCGGCGACACGCCCGATCCGGGTGACCCGGCTCCGCAGGTCACCGCCTACTTCACCGCCAACCGGGTCGGCATCCGGGTCGGAGTGGTGCTGGTCGGCGTCGCCCTCCTCGGGCTGGTCGCCGTGGTCGTCCGGCTCGATCACCTCCTTCGCGACGCCGGGCACGGTGGGGCCGGAACGCTGATGGTCTCCTCCGCCACGGTCGCGGCCGGCGCCGTCGCCGTCGGCCTGCTGCTGCCCTACGTCGGGCTCACCTCGGGGGTCGGCGCCGAGGCGCCCGGCTTCGGGAAGGGCGTGTTCATCCTGACCGTGATGCTGACGCCGATCGTGGCCGTCCCGCTCGCGGCTCTGACGGCGGCCACCGGGATCGCGCTGCACCGGGCCGGCATCGGCTCGGCGTGGTTCGCCCGTGCGAGCGTGGTGGTCGCGGCGGTCCTGGTGGTGAGCGCGTGCTCCTTCGCGTCGGACGGGTACTTCTCGGCCGACGTGCAGCAGCAGGTGGTGTTCACGGTGCTCACGGGATGGCTGCTGGCGTCGACCTTCGGCACGAGGACCCGGGGTGGGGCGCGCGTCCCGGTCGTGGATCGTGGCCGTCTGGCAGGCTGAGCGGGTGGAGGTGAGCGAGGGGGTCCATGCGGCGCTGGCCCGGCTCGACGAGGCGGCCCACCTCGGCGCCGTCGTCGACCGGGACGACGACGCGGCGCGGGCGCGGGCGGCGACGCTCGACCAGGAGGAGCAGCCGTCGGCGTGGACCGGGCGCACGATCACCGTGAAGGACTGGCTCGATGTGGCCGGGCTCGTCTGCGAGGGCGAGAACGCGGATCGCACGGGGCGCCGACCCGAGCGGGACGCCACGGTCGTGGCTCGGCTGCGCTCGGCCGGGGCGATCGTGGTCGCCAAGACCCAGCCGGGAGCGGACCATCCCCTCCATGGCCGGTGCGCGCACCCGCTCGACCCGGATCGCAGCCCCGGGGGGAGCTCCAGCGGTGAGGCCGCGCTGATCGGCGCCGGCGCGTCGACGGTTGGGCTCGGCAGCGACTCGGGCGGCAGCATCCGGCTGCCGGCCGCGTGGTGCGGGGTGTTCGGCTTCAAGCCCTCGCTCGGTCTGGTGCCGAACACCGGCCACTTCCCCCGGGTGGCCGGCCGCCACGACGGGCGCACGGTCATCGGCCCGCTGGCCCGGACGGCGGCCGACCTGGCCGCGACCCTCGAGGTCATCGCCGGTCCCGACGGCGTCGACCCGGACTGCATCCCGGTGGCGCTCGGCGATGTCGGGTCGGTGGCGATGGCGAGCCTCCGGGTGGCGGTGCTCGACCCGGGCGAGGGGTGGCGTCCGGCCCCGTCCACCACCGACGCCGTGCGCCGCGCCGTCGGTGCGCTCGAGCGCCTCGGTGCGGTCGTCGTCGACGAGCCGCCCCCGATCGACCTCGACGAGTCGCTCGACATCACCGAGCGCTACTGGCGGCGCCGATCGCTGACCGGAGCCGACGCCGATCAGCAGCTGCGCGACTGGGACCGCTTCAGCGGACGGTGCACCCGCGCCGCGAGCGGCTTCGACGTCGTGGTCGGCCCGACCGTGGCCGACGTCGCGCCGCTCCGCCGACCCATCACGGGGGAGGACTACGTGTTCACGCTGCCGTGGAGCCTGACCGGGTGGCCCGCGGTGAGCATCCCCGCCGGCCTCGACCTCGGCACCGGCCTGCCGGTGGCCGTGCAGGTCGCCGCCCCGCGCTGGGCCGACCACATCGTGCTCGCCGTCGCGGCAGCCCTCGAAGGGCAGCTCTCCTGACCGACCGCACTCTGAAGGCTCCGCCTCACGGATTCCGGGGGCTGGAGCCTTCAGACGTGGCCGAGGTGGCGGATCACATGAACGATGTGGCCTCATCGAGGCCGAGGTCGGCGTCGCCGCCGGTGATGATCGGTTGGCAGTTGCCCCAGCCCTCGGCGCCGCCGACCGGGTCGACGACGTGCACGACCGTGTCGCGGATCTGGTGCAGGCGGCGGGCGGCTTCGGGGGTGGAGCAGTCGGCGATCCGCTCGCCGTCGACGTGGAGCTCGCCCCTCCATTCGCCGTGGTGGTGGCCGTCGAGCCCGAAGTAGAGCCCGGCGCCGAGCTGCACGCCGGTGTCGGACACGACGTCGATGGTCAGCTCACGCGTCGCTGCCGTCGGCCAGCGTGGCGAGCACCGTGCCGCCGAGCAGCCGCCGGTTGACCGGGATCGAAGGCGAGGTCGGGCTCGAGGTCGGTGATCTGCTCGACGGTGCCGTCGGGGTGCTCGACGCTGCCGATGACGGTCTTCCGGAGGAACCCCGGCGCGGTGATGATCTGGTAGTGGAGGTGGAGGGCGTAGCGGCTGCCGTCCGGCCGGCGCATGACGACCGGGCACCAGATCATCCGGAACGAGACCCCCGAGGTGGAGGAGAGGTCGAAGGTCGGAGCCAGATCGGTGGGCGGGGTGCCGACGTCGTAGCGCACGCCCCACGAGTGGTCGCGGGTGGAGACCCAGGTGTCGGGGGTGATCTCGGTGCGGACGCCGTCGACCTCGACCCACCCGGAGGCCAGGCCGGACTGGTGGTAGCGCAACAGATCGGCCGACACGCGGTACTGGTCGATCGAGTTGTGGCGCTCCTCGAGGACGGGCGGAACGATCGACTCGAAGGTCCAGTCGAACGCGATGGGCTGGCAGTCGTTGGGCTCGAGCACGAAGCGCACGGAGTGCAGCGGTTCGACGATCTCGTAGCGGATCGGCCCGATCACCGTGAGCTCGGGCGTCGGGGCCAGCGCCCGACTGGCCCGGACGGTCGTCTGCTCCACGCCGCGCGACACCGCGGCGTAGCCGTCCATCACGTTGCGGTTCGTGTACTTGCCGAGCCCGAAGCCGAGCTGGAGGCTCCCGTCGACGGCGGCGGCCATGGCGCAGACCTTCTCCGTCCACGACGGATCGCTGCTGCCGACGATGGCGAAGGTCTGCGGGATCTGGTGGCAGAACGTCTCGTCGGCCGGGATGAGGGGTCCGGTCGGGTTCATCGGCTCAGGCCGCCCGGCGGTAGGTGCGGATGGCGAAGGGCGCGAACACGACCACGATGCCGACGCTCCAGGCCAGGCTCTGCAGCACGTAGGCGGTGGTCGGCCCGCCCAGCATGAGCGCCCGGGTGGCGTTCACCGCCGCGGTCACCGGCTGGTGGTTGGCGAAGACCTGCAGCCAGCCCGGCATGGTCGACGTCGACACGAACGCCGACGACGCGAACACCAGCGGGGCCAGGATCGGGAACGACATGGCCTGGGCCGTCTCGGGGCTCGGGCGCCTTGAGCCCGACGATGGCGAAGATCCACGTCATCGAGAAGGCGAACAGCAGCAGGATGCCGATGCCGGCCAGCAGCCCGAGGAAGTTGGTGTGGACCCGGAAGCCGACGAGGTAGCCGACGACCAGCATCAGCAGCACCACGAAGACGTTGCGCACGAGGTCGGCGACCGTGCGCCCGGCCAGCACCGCCGAGCGGGCCATCGGCAGCGAGCGGAACCGCTCGATGAGGCCCTTCTGCAGGTCGTCGGACAGCCCGATGCCGGTGTTGATGGCGCCGAACACCACGGTCTGGCAGAAGATGCCGGGCATCAGGTAGTCGACGTAGTCGACGCCGGGGATGTGGATGGCGCCGCCGAAGACGTAGGTGAACAGCAGCACGAAGATGACCGGCTGGATCGTCGAGAAGACGATGAGCTGGGGCTGGCGGCGTGAGCGAGATGAGGTTGCGCCGGGCGATGGCCAGCGTGTCGTGGACGGCCCAGCCCGATCGGCGGGCGAGGCGGCGGTGGCGGGCCCGCCCGGTGGCGCGCTCGGCGGTCGATCTGGGTGGCGGTCATGCGGCACCTTCCTCGGCGATCGCGGGTGCAGCGGGCGGGGGAGCGGGTTGCGGGTCTGTCGGCCGGTCGGCCGTCGACCGGGCTCGTCGGTGCGGTGGCCGGTCAGCTCGAGGAACACGTCGTCGAGGGTGGGCTCGCGCACGGTGAAGGCCTCGGGGACGAGGTCGGCCTCCTCGAGGATGCGGGCCACGTCGAGCACGCCCCGCGCGCCCTCGCCGATGTTGACCCGCAGCGTGCGACCGTCGTCGTCGGCCTCGACCGAGCCGACCGGCTCGAGCGCGGCCGCGGGCCTGCACGGCGGCGTCGTGGTCGGCCATGGTGATCTCGACGATGGTGGCGCCCATCGTGGCCTTGAGCTCGGACGAGGTGCCCTCGGCGATCTTCTTGCCGCCGTCGATCACCGCGATCAGGTCGGCCAGGCGGTCGGCCTCCTCGAGGTACTGCGTCGTGAGCAGCACGGTGGTGCCGTCGGCGACGAGCTCCTGGATGACCACCCAGAGGTCGTTGCGGCTGGCCGGGTCGAGACCGGTGGTCGGCTCGTCGAGGAACAGCACCGGCGGGCGGTGCACCAGCGCGGCGCCGAGGTCGAGCCGCCGCCGCATGCCGCCGGAGTAGGTGCGGGCCGGGCGGTCGGCCGCGTGGGTCAGCCCGAACTGCTCGAGGAGCTCGTCGGCCCGGGGCACGTAGACCGACTTCGGGAGGTGGGTGAGCTGGCCGATCAGCCGCAGGTTCTCCCGGCCGGTGAGGTTCTCGTCGACCGCGGCGTACTGGCCGGCCAGGCCGATGCGCTCGCGCACGGCCTGCGGGTCCTGGGCCACGTCGATGCCGAGCACGCTGGCCCGGCCCGCGGTCGAGCTGCAGGATGGTGGTGAGGATGCGCACGGCGGTGGTCTTGCCGGCGCCGTTGGGCCCGAGCAGGCCGAAGACCGTGCCCCGCTCGACCTGGAGGTCGATGCCCGTCGAGGGCGACCACGTCGCCGAAGTGCTTGACCAGGCCCTCGACGCGGATCACCGGGTCGGAGCCGGAGGACATCGGGTTCGTCATCGGACAAGCATGCCGGAAGAGGGTCCCGAACCCTGCTCCCGACCGCGATCGGGGTGCTCGCCCTGCGGAGCTACCGGCCCTGCGGAGGCTGGCGGATGACGATGGTGCCGATCGTGGCGTCGGTCCCCAGGATCGTGGCGACCACCCGGCTCAGCTCGTCGACGTCGACCAGGCCGCCGGTGACGTACCCGCGCTCGAACCACACGGTCAGCATCTCGGTGAAGTAGTCGGCCTCGAACTCGGCGGCGAAGCCGGTCTGCTCGGGACCGTCGCCTCCGCCGCTGTCGCCCATGATCACCCGGGTGAACGCCACCCCGGGGTGCTCGACGGCGAACGCCTCGATCAACTTGTCGAGCGCGGCCTTCGAGACGATGTAGGTGCCGAGCCCGGGCCACGGTGGGGTCTGCGAGGCCGACACCGTCGAGAAGTAGACGGCTCGACCGTGGGTGGCCTCGAGGTGGGGGAGGCAGGCCCGGGTGACGAGGGCGGCGCCGACCACGTTGGTGCCGAGCACGCGGTCCCACACCTCGGCATCGGCGTCGGCCAGGGGGCGCAGAGCACCGAGGCCGGCGCAGTAGACGAGCGCGTCGAGGCCGCCGAAGCGGTCGACCACCTCGGCCACCGCGGCGTCGCAGCTGGGCTCGTCGCGGACGTCGCAGGTGACGCCGATGGCCCCGTTGCCGGCACCCGCCGCCGCCTCCCGCACCGCGTCGCCCCGCCGGGCCGCGAACGCCACCGTCGCACCTTGCCCCGCCAGGCGGGCGCCGACGGCACGGCCCAGTCCGCTCGACGCACCCATGACCAGCACCCGGTGGCTGTCGAGGTCGCTCATCGGATCGAGCCGATCGGTGCCTGCGGCCCGCGGACGACGCCGCCGGGTCGGGCGTCGGTGAGCTCGCCGTCGTCGACGACGACCTCGCCCCGGACGATGGTCTGCACGTAGCCGGTCGAGCGTTGGATCAGCCGTCCGGCGCCGGCCGGCAGGTCCTCGACCCGCTCGGGGTGCAGCAGCCGGAGGTGCTCGAAGTCGATCAGGTTGACGTCGGCCCTTCGTCCGGGGGCGAGCACGCCCCGATCGTGCAGCCCGTACAGCGCGGCCGGGTCGCCGGTGAGGCGGTGGACCGCCCACTCGATCGGCAGCCGGTCGCCCCGCCGTGCGATCGCGGGCCCAGTGGCTCAGCAGGTAGGTGGTCATCGAGGCGTCGCAGATGATCCCGCAGTGCGCGCCGCCGTCGCCGAGGCCCTGCACGGTCATCGGGTCGACGAGCATGTCGTGCAGTCCGTCGTAGCTGCCCCGCCCGTAGTTGAGCAGCGGGTGCAGGAGGAAGTCGCGGCCGTCGGACCCGAGCATGAGGTCGTAGGTGACGGCCCACGGGTCCTGGCCGGTCCTCGCCGCGACGGCGGCGATGCTGCGGTCGGCGTCGGGCTCGTAGTCGAGCGCGTCGCCGAGCGGGTAGAGCTGGGCGAAGAGGTGCTCGACGTACTGGTCGAGCGACGGCGGGCCGCTCGGCGGATCGGGTTCGTCGGCCAGGATCGTGGCCCGCACCTCGGGGTCGCGCAGCCGTCGCACCATCTCGTCGAACGGCAGGTCCTCGAGCGCCCGGTACGACGCCCGGTGCCGGAACGGGTTCATGCGCGACTGGTGGCCGAGCAGCATGCCGAAGCAGCGGCTGGCGACCTGGGGTCGGATGTCGGCGCCCCGTGCGTTGGCGGCCCGCACCTCGTCGAACCAGCCCCGCCACTGGTCGGGGTGGCGGCCGCTCTCCATGACGAGGAACGTGATCGGCCGGTCGAAGGCCTCGCCGTTGCGCAGGATCCAGTCGAGCTCGCCCCGCATGGCGTCCTTGGCGTCGCCGCCGATCTCGCCCGAGATGCCGGCCGGCACGACCTGCAGCACGCCCCGCCGCTCCTCGGCCATCACCTGCAGCAGCGCGGTCACCTCCTGCTCGGCCGCGAACGTGCCGGGCACCGGCTCGCCGTGGATGTCGCGGTGGCCGGCGGTGCGACCGGTGGAGAACCCCAGCGCGCCGGCCCGCAGGGCGTCGCGCACGATGCGCTGCATGGCCTCGACGTCGTCCGCGTCGTGCCTGCGTCGTGGGCGCGGTCGCCCATCACGTAGGCGCGGACCGCGGCGTGGGGAACCTGGGTGCCGATGTCGAGCGCGCGGGGCATGCGTCCGAGCGCGTCGAGGTACTCGGGGAAGGACTCCCAGTCCCACCGGATGCCCTCGGCCAGCGCGCTGCCGGGGATGTCCTCGACGCCCTCCATCAGCTCGATGAGCCACTGCCGCCGATCGGTGTGCACCGGAGCGAAGCCGACTCCGCAGTTGCCGAGGATGGCGGTGGTGACCCCGTGCCAGCAGCTCGGGGTGAGGTGCGGGTCCCAGGTGGCCTGGCCGTCGAAGTGGGTGTGCATGTCGACGAACCCGGGGGTGACGAGCAGGCCGTCGGCGTCGACGGTCCGCCGGCTCGGGCCGTCGACCCGGCCGACCTCGGTGATGGTGCCGTCGGTGATGGCCACGTCGGCGGTCACCGGGGGCGAGCCGGTGCCGTCGACGACCGTTCCGCCGCGGATGACGAGATCGTGCATCGTGCTCCTAGTGCCTCGCGTCGACGGCGAACCGCGCCTCATGGCGTGGCACGGGTCGCCCCCCACTCGTCCCAGAAGGTGATGGTCTCCACCGGCGGGCGGACCGCCGGCTTGAACTCGTCGCCGATCGTGTAGGCCACCGGGAACAGCGCCACCTGGGTGACGGTGTCGGGGATGCCGAGCAGCTGTGCGGCGTCGCGCTCGCGGGCCAGGTGGAGGGTCGTCCACGTGGAGCCGAGACCACGGGCCCGCAGGGCCAGGAGGAAGCTCCACGCCGCGGGCAAGATCGATCCGTAGGCCGATGCCGCCACGATCGGCGGCCCGTCGTCGACCCGTCGGTCGATGCAGGGGATCACCATCACCGGCGCCCGGTGCAGGACCCCGGCCAGGTCGCGGGCCCGCTCGTAGACCCGCCGGGTCTGCGGATCGTCCTCGGTGACCGCGGCCTGCTCGAGGTACGCCAGCCCGCTCTCGCGGTAGATGCGGGCGAGCTCGGCCTTCTTGTCGGGATCGGTGACGACGAGCCAGCGCCAGCCCTGCGCGTTGCTGCCGGTCGGGGCCTGCACCGCCAGTCGGAGGCACTCGAGGATGACCTCGGGCTCGACCGGACGATCGAGGTCGAGGCGACGGCTGACGGCCCGCGTGGTGCTCAGGAGGCGATCGGTCTCGGCGAGGTCGAACATGCGGGCTCCGTCCCGAGGGCCGCCGGGCGGCTCTCGTCCATCGGGGAGCCAACCTATCTGACACCTGCGTCAGGTGCTGGCCGACGACCGGTGGCGGTCCGCCCTAGTGTGACGCTGACGTCAGAAGGGGGATCGTCATGTTCGACGTGGAGGGCAAGCGCATCCTGGTCACGGGCGCGTCGTCGGGTCTCGGCGCGGCGATGGCCGAGGGTCTGGCCGAGCGGGGGGCGATCGTCGGGCTGTGCGCCCGCCGGGCCGATCGGCTGGCCGAGGTGCTGGCCGCGGTGCAGGAGCGATCGCCGGAGAGCCGGTCGTGGACGGTCGACCTGGCCGACGTCGACGGCGTCGACCGCTTCGCGGCTCAGGCGCTCGACGAGCTCGGTGGGCTCGACGTGCTGATCAACAACGCCGGCATCCCGAAGCGGCGGTGGGCGTGGGAGCACCGGCCCGACGAGATCGCCGACGTGCTGCGGATCAACGTCGAGTCGCCGATCCGACTGACCCTCGCGCTGCTCGACGCGCTTGGGGGCCGCCGGCGGGCAGGTCGTGTTCGTGGGGTCCGTGGCGGCCCGCCTGGCGCCACCGGCGGAGTCCGTCTACGCCGCGTCGAAGGCGGCGATCACCGCCTTCGCCGAGGGGTTGCTCGTCGACCTGCGGGTGGCCGGCAGCCCGGTCGGCGTGCACGTCGTGCAGCCGGGCGTGCTCGACACCGAGCTGTTCTCCCTGCCGGACAACGACCGGTCGCTGGCGGACATCGAGGCGCTGCCGCCGTCGGCCATCGTCGAGCCGGTGCTCGACGCCCTCGGTTCGACGCGCGTCGAGACCTTCGTTCCCGAGTGGTTCGCGGAGCTGCCCCCGGTGAAGACAGGCGACCTCGACGGGTTCCTGGCGGGAAGCGTGCTGTACACCCGGCAGCGGCTGGAGGCCGAGGGACTCGACCTCCCGGGCCGGCCCGAGGTCGTGGCCCCGTGACCGAGGCCGGACCTCATCCCCTCGACCTGCTGACCGCCGACGAGGTGACGGTCGCCCGCAAGGTGCTGGTCGAGGCGGGCGAGCTGCCCGACGGCGCGGCGGTGGCGCACATCGTGCTCGACGAGCCGGACAAGGGCGTGGTGGCGGCGTGGACGCCCGGCGATCCCGTCGACCGACGGGTGCGGGCGCTGGTCGTGCCGGGGCCCGAGCTCACGATGGTCGAGCTGATCGTGTCGGTGACCGATCGGCGCGTCGTCGAGCGCACGGTGATCGAGGGGATGCGCCCGGCGCTGCTGTTCGGCGAGTCGTTCGGCGCGGTCCTGGCCTGCATCGGGAACGCCGACTACGTGGCCGCGCTGGCCCGCCGCGGCATCACCGACCTCGACGGGGTGCAGATCGACCCGTGGCCGGCCGGCGTGTTCGGCTACGAGGCGGAGGAGGGTCGACGCATCGCCCGCTGCATCTCGTTCCTCCGCGACGCCCCCGACGACAACGGCTACGCCCGACCGATCGAAGGGCTCATCGTCCACGTCGACCTCGGCCGAGGGCGAGGTCATCGAGGTCATCGACCACGCGGCGCGCGCCGGCGTCGACCCGATGCCGGTGGCGACCGCGGGGGCCCGCTACGGCGCCGGCGACGTCGGACCGCTGCGCACCGACCTGCGGCCGATCGAGATCACCCAGCCGGAGGGGCCGAGCTTCACCGTCGAGGGCAGCCTCGTGCGTTGGCAGAAGTGGTCGCTGCGGCTGGGGTGGGACCCGTACGAGGGCCTCGTCCTGCACCAGGTCGGCTACGACGACGGCGGGCGGACCCGGTCGATCCTCCACCGGGCGTCGATCAGCGAGATGGTCGTGCCCTACGGCGATCCGGGCGAGGTGCAGGGCTGGAAGAACGCGTTCGACGCCGGCGAGTGGGGCCTCGGGCGCATGACCCAGTCGCTCACGCTCGGCTGCGACTGCCTCGGCGAGATCCACTACGTCGACGTCACGATGGCCGACGAGCAGGGCCACCCGTGGGTCGTGCCCAACGCCATCTGCCTGCACGAGGAGGACGCCGGGCATCGGGTGGAAGCACGTCGACATGCTCACCGGGCGGCACGAGGTGCGGCGCAGCCGACGGCTCGTGATCAGCCACATCGCCACGGTCGGCAACTACGAGTACGGCTTCTACTGGTACCTCTACCTCGACGGGAACATCCAGCTCGAGGTCAAGCTCACCGGGATCATGTCGTCGCAGGGCATCGCGCCGGGCGAGCCCAGCCCGTACGCCACCACGGTGGCCGAGGGCGTGGCCGCGCCGGTGCACCAGCACCTCTTCTGCGCCCGGCTCGACCTCGACGTCGACGGGGCCGAGAACCGGGTCGAGGAGGTCGAGGCCGAGGTGCTGCCGCTCGACGACGCCAACCCCTGGGCCAACGGGTTCCGCGAGCGGGCCACGCTGCTGCACCGGGAGTCGGAGGCGCAGCGGGAGACGTCGCGCGTCGACCAGCCGGCGCTGGAGGGTGACGAACCCGAACGTGCGCAACGCCGTCGGTGGGCCCGTCGGGTACCAGCTGCTCCCGACCATGTCGACGCCGACGCTGCTGGCCCGACCCGAGTCGTCGGTCGGCCGGCGGGCCGGGTTCGCCCGCCACAACCTGTGGGCCACGCCGTTCGCCGCGGGGGAGCGGCGGGCGGCCGGGGACTTCCCCAACCAGCACGCCGGTGGCGCCGGGCTGCCCGAGTGGACCGCAGCCGACCGCGACCTCGTCGATGCCGACGTCGTGCTCTGGTACACGTTCGGCGTGACGCACCTGCCCCGCCCGGAGGACTGGCCGGTCATGCCGGTCGAGTACACCGGGTTCCTGCTCTCGCCGCACGGGTTCTTCGACCGGAACCCGGCGCTCGACGTCCCTCCCTCCCCTCCCGAGCACTGCGCCCACGAAGGGTGAGCGCCGGGCCGGGCGCTCGCCGGCGGTGAACTTCCGGCGTCGATTTCCCTTCTCCTGCCCACTCAGCGCGGTTTTTGGGTAGCGTCGTCGGTGAGGAGGAGGTCGGGATGGACGCCCCACAACGCTCTGAGCCGGATCCGCGCACGATCGTGGCCGCCTCGCCCGAGCCGGTCGTGTCGCCCGAGCCCGTCGTGTCGCCCGAGGCCGTCGTGGAGCGGCACGGCGACGAGCTCGTGATCGACCTCCGCGAGGACCGGTCGGGCCCGATCGTCGGGCGGTCGCCCTCGGCGGCGCGGTTCGAGCGCCGCGACGCCACCCAGCGGGCCCGGTTCATCGCCGTGGTCGTCATCGCCGTCCTCAACGCCTTCGACCTGGCCACGACCTACGCCGCCATCTCGGTCGGCGCCAAGGAGGGCAACCCGATCGTGTCCTGGGCGATCTCGAGCCCGTTCGTCGGGGTGGCCAAGGTGCTCGTCTGCGGCACGCTCATCGTCGGCGCCGTGGTCGCCAGCCGGACCCGGCGGGTGGTGTCGCTCCCGGCGCTGTGCGCGGCCTGGGCCGTGGTCGGCATCTACTCGCTGGTGGTGCTGCTCAACACGATCAACCTGGCTTCCCGCCTCTGACCCGAGGTCGTCGGTCAGGGGTGCGGCGAGGTCAGGGCGAGCGGCTCGCCGAGCAGCAGGCGGGTGGTGCGGCCGGCCATGGCCATGATCGTGAGGGTCGGGTTGTAGCCGGCGGAGGTCGGGAACACCGACGAGTCGACGACGAGCACGTTGTCGAGGTCCCAGAGCCGACCCTCCGGGCCGACCACCGAGGTGGCCGGGTCGGCGCCCATCCGGGTGGTGCCCATGATGTGGTAGCTGGCCGGGGCGACGCCGAGCGGCGAGACGTCGCCCTCGCCGCGCAGCGGGGGTGAGGTGGTGGTGATGGTCCACTCGGCGCCGGCGTCGCGCAGGACGTCCTCGAGGATCGGGCCGACGTGGGCCGAGGTGACCAGCTCGTGGCGGTGCGGCGCGTAGGTCACCCGACCGGCCGGGAAGCCGAAGGCGTCGCGCACGGTGGGGTCGAGGTCGATGCGGTTCGTCGGCTGGGCCAGGTCCTCGCCCTGCATGGTGAAGACCCAGAGCCGGTCGTTGAGGGAGGAGTCCCGCATGGCGGCGCCGTGGTGCGGCGCCGGGGCCGTAGATCTGGGCCTCGCGCACCGGTTGCGACGCGCCGCCGTGCTCGACGAGGCCGCCCCGCACCCAGGGCAGGCCGGCGTCGCGGGCGGCCGCCGCGCTGGCCGCGTCGCCGACGATGTGGTCGTCGTGGGCGCCGGTCACGCAGCGGCCCTTCATCGACTCGAGCCGATGCGGGAAGGCCCCGACCGTCAGGGTCTGGAAGTGGTACATCAGGTTGCGGCCGACCAGGCCCGACGAGTTGCCGAGCTGCTGGCGCAGCAGCAGGCGGGGCGTCTCGAACGCGCCGGCGGCCAGCACCACGTGCGCGGCCCGGACCTCGTGCTCGACCCGCTGGCCGTCGAGGTAGCGCACGCCGGTGGCCCGACGTCCGTCGGCCGAGGTGGTGATGCCGACGACGTAGCTCTCGGGGCGGATGTCGCACCGGCCGGTGCGCAGCGCCCGGCGCAGGAGCGCGACCGGATCGCCCTTGGCCTCGATCGGGCAGCCGAAGCCGCCGCAGAACCCGCAGTTGTTGCAGGCCGGGCGGCCGTCGTAGGGCACCGAGTTCACGCCGGTCGGGCAGCGGTAGGGGTGGAGGCCGGCCCGCTCGGCGGCGGCCATCGACAGGATGGCGCCCTGCATGTCGGGGCCGGGCGGCATCGGGAACGGGCCGGACCGCCACGCCGCGAACGGGTTCGTCTCCTCGCCGGCCACGCCGACCAGCCGCTCGGCCTCCGCGTAGTACGGCTCGAGGTCGTCGTAGGTCGAGCGGCCAGTCGACGACGTCGGCGCCCGTCGACCGGGCCGAGCGCGGTCCGCAGCCGGAAGTCGTCCTCGCGGAAGCGGGGCAGCTTGCCGTCGGCGTGGAAGCCGCCGCCGCCGACGGTGGACGGGAGCGAGTTCACGTGGCCGACGAAGAGGTGGTCGCCGTCGTCCTCGCTGCGGCGGAACGTGCGGGGCTCGACGAGCGGGTCGGGCCCGAGCAGGTGGCGGTGGAGCGACTTGAGCTCGTCGTTGGCCGAGTGGCCGAGCGGCCCGAACGGGGCCTCGAGCTCGATCAGGTGGTTCGCGCCCTTCTCGAGCACGACGACGCTCCAGCCGTGCGCGGTGAGCAGGTCGGCCACGGTCGAGCCCGACGGGCCCGACCCGACGATGACGGCGTCGCAGTCGAGCTCGCTCATCGGCCCTCGACCTCGGCGTCGGTCCAGCCGACGGGTTGCACGTCGCCGGCGAACCCGATGGCGGCCCACCCGGCGCCGTCGCGGTTGCCGCCGTAGACCGGGTCGCCGTAGAGCGACTCGCACGCGTGCACGAACGCCAGCTCCCGGAACTCGGGGTCGGTGGCCTCCAGCCGGGCGACCTGCTCGTCGACCGGCGACGTCGGCGAAGTCGTCGCCCAGCACCGCGAACGCGTCCCGGTAGCGCTGCTGCCAGCCGACGACCGGGCCGTTGAACTCGCGCTCGGGGCGACCCTGCGTGCCTTCGATGCGGATGCGCCAGGCCAGCTCCTCCAGCGGGCCGAGCGCGATCCAGCGATCGAAGCCCGGCTCGCCGCCGTGTCGCCCGGAGAACGGTCCGCCGGCCCAGATCCGAGGCGGGTCGAACGTGAACGCGCCGAGCAGCTGGTCGACGTAGTCGGCTCCACCGCACTCGCCCGCGCCCGGGCTGACGCCGTCCGCAGGGACGAGCCGGTCGAACAGCGCGGTCACCGTCCGGTGCTCGGCACCGGTGAGCCACACGGGCTCGGCCATGATCTCCCCCTTGCGTCGGCCGGCTCGTACGGCCCGGCATCGATGAGGCGCCACGCTACCGGACCCACCTGACACAGGTGTCAGTTCGGACGTAGGCTCAGCGCCGGAGCGACGGTCGGGGGGCCTGTCATGCGTGAGCACCGCTACTCGTTCGAGATGCCGCACGCGGCGGCCCGGGTCTGGGCCCTGTTCCAGGACTACGACCGCTGGCCCGACTACGCGCCGATGGTCAAGCGGGTCGACGTGCTGTGGCCGGGCGACGCCGACCACAACGGGCGGCTGCGGCGGGTCATCTTCCAGATGCCGTTCGGGCGGAGCGGGTCGGCGCTCGAGCTCGTGACCGACGTCGAGCCCGAGCGGGGCTACACGTACACGATGATCTCGTCGAAGCCGGGCAACGACCAGATCGGCCACATCCGCCTCGAGCCGCTGGGACCCAACCGCACCCGGTTCGAGTTCGACGAGCGCTACAACCTCGAGTCGGCCCCGTTCAAGTGGTTCGAGGGCCAGATCTACGGGTTCATCAACAAGAAGAACGAGGAGAGCATGCGCCGGGCCTCGGCCTGGCTCACCGAGCACCCCGAGTACCGCCCCGACCTCGTCGACTCCCTCGACGGATCTTCGTCGTGAGACGTTGTGGCGCCTGACCGTCGTCGAAACCGAACCGAGCTCGCCTCTCCTTGCGTACTTCGGGACTGGCAACGCGAGTGCGTTGTCGAAGCCCCCAGCCAAGGAGAAGTTCCACAATGCGAGGAAACGTCCTTCGAATGATTGCTCCCGGGATCGCGGCCCTTGCCGTGGCATCGGTCGGTGTCATGGGTCTCGCCCCGACTCAGTCGGGTGCGTCGCCGGTCAAGACGCAGTTCGACATGGTCCGTTCGACGGCCGCCGTGAAGGCGGGCTGCCTCCCCGACGCCACGGCCCACGTGCGCGTGGACGAACGCGACCAGAACGAGCGGATGACCGTCTACGTCTCCGGGTTGCCCGCGAACACCAACTTCGACCTGTTCATCACCCAGTTGCCGGACGCACCGTTCGGCGTTTCGTGGTACCAGAGCGACCTGCACACCGGTCGGCACGGTGACGGGCACGTCACCGTGCAGGGTCGTTTCAACCACGAGACGTTCTCGCTGTCGCAGGCCGGTCCGGCCAACGGCTCCGATCCGACCCAGAACCTGACGGGGCCGGCGGTCAAGGACACGGACGCCGTGTTCAGGCCGACGAGCCAGTTCCACGTCGGACTGTGGTTCAACAGTGCCCAGGATGCGGCGAACGCGGGCTGCGCTGGCAACGTCACGCCGTTCAACGGCGAACAGCAGGCCGGTACCCAGATCCTCAGCACCCGCAACTTCCCGGCGGACCACGGTCCCTTGGAGCAGATCGGCTGAGCAACCGCTGCGGTTGTCGAAGGCATCTGCACGGCGCAGTGGCTCCCGGAGTGCTACCGGGAGCCACCGTCGCGCACGGGGGTCGAACGGCGGTCGCGTTCATCGGCGCCGTCGGCAGGTCAGTCGGCCTTCGGGTGCCAGGTCTCGGTGCGGATGTAGGAGTACACGTTCGTGAAGTTGCGGATCGCCTTGTAGGGCAGGCCGACGATGCCGCCGAGCTGCTGGGCGCCCCACATGATCTTGGCGTTGTGCTCGACGACCAGCGCCGAGTGCAGCGCGTCGTCGACCGACTTGCCGATGGTGACGAGGCCGTGGTTCGCCATCAGCACCGCGGACCGGTCGTGCAGGTGGCTGGCCACCTCGACCGACAGCTCGTCGCTGCCCGACGGCTGGTACTCGCCGACCGGCACGTCGCCGCCGATGTACACGACGAACTCGTCGATGGCGGCGGGGATCGGCCGGTGGGCCACGGCGTACATGGAGGCGTGCACCGCGTGGCAGTGCACGACGCCGCCGACCTCGGGGAAGGCCGCGAACGCGGCCAGGTGCACGCCCTTCTCCGACGTCGCCGAGCGGGTGCCGGCCACCACGTTGCCGTCGAGGTCGACGACGACCAGGTCGTCGAGCGTCATCTCCTCGTAGCCCGAGCGACGACGGCGTCACGACCACGGTGCCGTCGTCGACCCGGCCCGACACGTTGCCGGCCGTGCCCTCGACCAGGCCGCGCGCGTGCATGGCCTTGGCCGCGGCCAGCACGGCCACCCGCACCTCCTCGAGCGGAGCTCCGTTGGGACGGGTCATGGCAGCACCTCGGGGTTCACGCAGTGGAGGGGACGTTCGCCGGCCAGCACCCGGGCGATGTCCTCGGCGATCATGGTCGTGTGGTTGACCTCGGTGTCGTAGGTGGCGCCACCGATGTGGGGGGTCAGCACGACCTGGTCCATCTCGAGCAGGGGATGGCCCTTCGGCAGCTGCTCGCCGTCGAAGTGGTCGAGTCCGGCGGCCGACAGGTGGCCCGAGCGCAGCGACTCGGTGAGGGCGTCGAGGTCGTGCAGGCCGGCCCGGGCCGAGTTGATGAACACCGAGCCGGGTCGCATGGCGGCGAAGCAGGTCGCGCTCATCAGCCCGAGCGTCTCGGGCGTGGGGGCCGCGTGCATCGACACGACGTCGGCCTCGGCGAGCATGGCCTCGAGCGACGGGTGGGTGGCGTCGGGGGCGTAGGGGTCGTAGGAGATGACGGTCATGCCGAGGCCCTCGAGGCGCCACTTGACCGCCCGTCCGACCGCGCCGAGCCCGACCAGTCCGGCGGTGCGCCCGGCCACCTGCCAGGCCCGGAAGCGCTGGTAGGGGATCGAGCCGCCGCGGTAGAGGTCGCCGGCCCGCACCTCGCGGTCGCCGACCACCACGTGGCGGGTGGCGGCCATCAGCAGCGCCACGGTCATCTCGGCCACGCCGTCGGCGTTGCGGCCGGGGGTGCGCAGCACGGGGATGCCCTTGGCGGTGGCGGCGGCGACGTCGACGTTGGTGGGGTCGCCGCGGGTGGAGCCGATGACCCGAGCGGGCGGTCGAGCACGTCGCCTCGCACGAAGTCGGCCTCGCACACGAGCACGGTGGCGCCGATCGCGTCGACCTGTTCGGCGAGCTGCGGACCGTCCCAGATGCGCAACGGGTGCTGGTCGAGCCAGGGGTCGTAGTGCACGTCGCAGAGCTCGCGCAGCCGGTCGAGCCCCGGCCCACGGCACGAAGCGGTGACGAGCGCGACGGGATGGCTGGTGTCGGGTCCTTCGGTCGAGCCGCTCACATGTAGAACGCGGGGCTGGTCGCACCCTCGGGGATGCGATCGAGGGGCACGCGGATCTCGGCGGCCGTCGGGCCGACCTCGAGCGCCCTCGGGACGAGCTGCGTCGACGTCGAAGCCGTAGACGTCGCAGGCGGTGGTGGTCAGCACCTGGTCGAGCTCCTCGGTGCTCCAGTCGTGGAACGACCGGCGCAGGTGCTCACGGGAGTGGGGCGAGACGCCCTCGTGGTGCGGGTAGTCGCTGCCCCACATCACCTTGTGCAGCCCGATCTTGCGCATGGCCGCGGTGTCGCGGAGCTGCGGGAAGCTGGCCCCGATCCACACGTTGCGCTCGAAGTACTCGCTCGGCTTCAGCGGCAGCGCGCCGGCCTCGAGCTTCAGCTCGCCGGTGCGCCCGAACGACGCCGCCATGTGCAGGCCGTCCATCTGGGCCAGCGTGGACGGCACCCACGCGCAGCCCTGCTCGGACAGCACGAACTTCAGCCGCGGGAAGCGCTCGAACACGCCGCCGAGCGTCATGTGCCAGAGCGGGCGGTGGGCCATCCACGGCGTCTCGAGGGCCCACACCAGCGTGGACGCGGCGTGGTCGCCGTAGTCGGGGTGGCCGCTGCCCGAGTGCGAGTTCACGACCAGGCCGTGCTCCTCGCAGACCGCCCACAGCGGGTCGTAGATCTCCGAGTAGAGCGGGTCGATGTCGCAGTCGTCGGGCACGGCGGGGATGAGGACGCCGCCCTTGAGGCCGCTCTGCGCGATCCAGCGTCGCCTCCTCGACCGCGGCGTCCACGTCGTTGAGGAACACCTGGGCGATGCCGGCCCGGCGGTAGGACTCGTCACGGCACCAGTCGGCCAGCCACCGGTTGTGGGCCCGCAGGCCGGCCCACCGCAGCTCGAGGTCGTCGGCGGTCGGCGGGCGGGCGACCAGCGCACCGGTCGGGAAGAACGGGGGCACGGTGTTGGGGAAGATGACCTCGGCGACCTGGCCGTCGGCCTCGAGCTCGGCGATGCGCTGGTCGCTGTCCCAGTTGCGCTCGCGACCCTTGCTCTGCAGGTCGCGGAACGGGTTGCGATAGGCGCCCGCCACTCGGCGAACTGGTCCTGGTACTGGTCGTCCAGGTACTCGCCGTAGGTGTCCATCGACCCTCCGGCATGGCAATCCGCCGAGATCACCACGAAGCGCTCGTCGGCTCCGACGGTCATGGCGTCGTCCCCTTCCCCCTGTGCGATGCAGCGCGACGCGGTTGCCGCTCCTCGACGGATGACATTAGCGTCAGATTTGTCGGCTGGTCGTCGGACCGGCGGTCTTGGGGGAGGTCTGCGTGAGCGACGACGTGCTGGACATCTGGGTCAACCTGGTGACGACCCAGGGCGCCGCCCAGTTCGTGGGCCAGGAGCAGTACGCCAACATCCCGGGCTACCTCGGGGGCGAGGGCGAGAAGGGCGTGGGCGTCGACGAGCTGATCGGTCGCATGGACGACCTCGGCGTCGCCACCGGCGTCCTGACCCCCGGGCTCACGCGGGGCGGGGTGGCCGATGCGCTGGCGGTGGCCGACGCGCACCCCGGGCGGTTCCTGGTGGCGGCCGCGCTGACCGAGCCGGGCAAGCCGACCCGCAACGTGCTGCGCATCCGCGAGCTGGCCGAGCACCCCCGCTTCTCGATGGTGCGGGTGGCGCCCCTGTTCACCCAGGTGGCCATCGACGACCCCAAGCACTACCCCGTGTACCAGGTGTGCGAGGAGCTCGGCATCCCCGTCGGCATCAACGTCGGCGTGCCCGGGCCGCGCGTGCGCTCACGGGTGCAGCACCCCGAGCTGCTCGAGGACGTGCTCATCGACTTCCCCGAGCTGACCGTGATCGGCGCGCACGGCGGCCATCCCGTACGAGGAGCTGCTGATCAACTACATGCGCAAGTGGGACCGGCTGTACCTGTCGTGCACCGCGTTCGCCCCCCGCTACCTGGACCCGTCGCTGCTGCGCTTCATGGCGTCGTCGACCGGACGGGGCCGGGTGCTCTGGGGCAGCGACGACCCGTGGTTCCCGATGCAGCGCTCGCTCGACCGAGGCCCGCGCCCTCGACCTCGACGACGAGGCCATGGCCCTCTTCCTCGGCGGCACCGCCCGCCGCCTCCTCGACCGCACGAGCCCGACCTGACGGCGGCACGATGACCGTTCCCGCCGACACCCAGGCGGCCCTGGCCCGGCTCGGCGCGGCGACCCTCGGCGAGTCGGGGGCGGCGGCCATGGGTGCCGCGCTCCGGCCCGTCTGGCCCGGCGCCACGATCGTGGGCGAGGCCCTCCCGGTGCGGTGCTCGCCCGGTGACAACCTGGCCATCCACGTGGCCGTCGCCGCGGCCGCGCGCCGGTCACGTGCTCGTCGTGCAGCTGGAGGGCGAGCCCGAGCTCGGCTACTGGGGTGAGGTGCTGACCACGGCGGCGGAGGCGCACCGGCGTGGTGGGCCTGGTGATCGAGGGTGGCGTGCGCGACGTGGCCGCGCTCGAGGCCCACCGGTTCCCGGTGTTCTCGACGATGATCGCCCTGCGGGGGGCGACCAAGGTCGCCGCCGGCTCGGTGGGCGAACCGGTGGTGGTCGGCGGGGTGTCGGTGGCGACGGGAGATGTGGTGGTGGCCGACATCGACGGCGTCGTCGTCGTGCCCGGCGACGCAGGTGGCCGAGGTGATCGACGCCGGCCGACGGCGGAGCGCCAAGGAGGCCGAGATGTTCGAGCAGCTGCGATCGGGTGCGACCACCGTCGAGCTGCTCGGCCTCGACGCCGCCGCTCGATCCGGCGCCCGGATCAGGACGTGTAGTCGACCGGACCGGCGTCCTTCAGCCCGACGGCGAAGCAGAAGCAGTGGATCGGCGCGTGGTCGGAGACCGGGCGCAGGCTGTGCACCGTGTTCGGCGGGATGTGCACGAGGTCGCCCTGGTTGATCTCCCGCTCCTCGTCGGCGATCGTCATGAGGCCGCGGCCGGAGGTCACGTAGTAGAACTCGTGGGTCGGGTGCTCGTGCGGGTCGACCAGCCCGCCGCCCGCCACCTCGAACTCGCTGACCAGCTCGAGGAAGCCCCCGTCGGTGATCTCCTTCATCTCCCGCGGGTTGACGAGCCACCAGACGGGCACCGTGCCGTTGTGCTCGACGACCGGCGCGACGTCCTCGATCGATCTCACGTCCATCTCGGCTCCTAACATGACGAGAGCGTCAGACTAGGACCCGGGAGGGATGCCCGCATGGCCGAGCTCGAGGTGCGCACCGTGGTCGCCGAGCCGTTGGCGAGCGAGGCGTGGCGACCCTTCGGGCAGGTGATCGGGGCCGACGACTGCGTCATCGAGCTGCGCGACGACGCCGAGTTCCACCTCGACGTGCTGACCTACACCTGGAAGCCGCTGCGCTGCGACCACCTCAACCGCCACCACACCGCGACCCAGGCCCTGATCCCTCTCGGGGGTGCCCCGGCGGTCGTGGTGGTGGCGCCCCCCGAGGTGGACTTCTCCGACCCCGCGCACCTCGAGGCGATCCGGGCGTTCACCATCTCGGGTGCCCAGGGGATCAACCTGGCCCTCGCCACCTGGCACTGGGGCCCGTACCCCATCGGCCCCGAGGTGCACCTGGCCAACGTGCAGGCTCGGGACGTCGTCGGCGACAACGAGGTCGCCCACCTCGGCCGTGACCTCGGCGTGGTGATCGAGGTCCGGGTGTGATCCGGACGGGGGTGGCGCCATGAGCACGCTGGACCGGACCTTCACCGCCGCGCTGCAGAAGAGCCCGAGCAAGGGAGGCTGGACGTTCGTGGTCATGCCCGACTCGGCCGAGTTCTTCGGGCACGCGCGGCCTGGTCAAGGTGCGCGGCACCGTGGACGGCCACCCGTTCCGCAGCTCCTTCATGGCCCTGGGCGACGGCACCCACAAGCTCCCGATGCGCGCCGACGTCCGAGCCGCCATCGGCAAGGACGCCGGTGACGAGGTGACGGTCCACCTCGAGGAACGGCTCGAGTCCTAGCGGGTCGCGGTCAGCAGGGCTCCCCTCGACGGCGGTCGTCAATGGTCGAACGTGGCTCGCACGGTGTCGGGGATGTGCACGGCGACGTCGTGGCCTGTGACCCTCACCGGGATCTCCGTCGCCGACGGGCTCTCGTCGGTGCCGTCCGTTCAGAAGAGCGACGGCGAGACGGGTCCTGGCTCGCCGTGCCAGATCGGGAGCATCCTGCCGACGACCGACTCGATGATCTCGAGCCGGCAGTCGAGACCGATGGCGTGCAGCACGACGGTGTGGCGGTTCGGCACCGCGATGAGCACGCCACGAGTCGGGTCGACATCGAGGAAGCGGGACGGCCAGATCGCGAACGTGGAGGTGAAGACGCCGCCCGTGAGCATGACCGCGGGTGCTGCACCGATGGTGAACGGGCGACGCTCCGGCTGATCCTGTTGCCACACGTTCGTGAGGCACAGCTGCTGCAGCGTGGAAGCGGGAGCGCCGATCTCCTCGAGCTCCGCTGGCGTCGCCGACACCACGACGTCGGGATGGTCGAACACGAGGGCCAGGAGCGTGCCTGGCCACCAGGTCTTGTGGATGAGGTTCGGGTTGGTGACGAGCTCGTCGGTCGAGCGGAGCTCCGCCTTCACGGCGTCCTGCGGGCTCGCCAGCTGTGAGATCGTCGGACGGGACGTGGCGGTGCTGTGGAGAACGTCGAACTGCTCGACGATCAGCTCGGCCCAGTCGTCCCGGCCCCAGCCGGCGGCCTTGCGGGCCACTGCGCCGAGCGACATCCGATGCACGTAGCCGTCCGGACCACGGAGGAAGACCGCCTCGCCGTCGCTGTCACGGGTCAGGCCACGGCGGCGCAGCTCCGCATCGATGAGTCGCGTGAACTCGGCCCACTGGTCTTGGCTCAGGAACGAGGCCCAGGACGGAACGACTGGGGTGCTTCGTCGTCGGAACGCCACGACGGCAGTTTGGCGGACGCCCTCGAACCGTGGGGCAAGAGGATCGACCGGCGACCGTGCGGTGCACAGCCTCACGACGGGCCATGCGAGATCGGTGCTGCTTCTGATCGTGTCTCGTTTGTCTCGCGTGGTGGGAGCGAAGCGAGACAAACGAGACAGCGTCAGAAGCGCGCGGAGAACGGTTGCTGACGTGAGGTGGGTAGCCGGCGCTGGCGTCAGGTCGAGGGCGGTTCGGCGTCTCGGTTGACGACGGGAGCACGGGCGAGACGCCACTCGGACCGACGCACCTCGTCCAGCAGCAGGTCGTCGGGCTCGTCGGTGAGCCCGCAGGCGACCTTGAGGTGGCGGCCGAAGAGGTGCCAGCCCCACTCGAGGGCGTAGCCCTGGGCGAGTCGGAAGCGCGCGCTGCGGTCGTCGAGGCCGAGCTGGTCGCGGAAGATGTCGGTGAAGCGCTCGACGTGGTCGTAGTTGGTCAGCATCGAGCCGGTGTCGAAGCCGTCCAGGAGCGAGCGGGCGATGATCCGCTGGAAGGTGTCGATCAGCTCGTTCTCCCGCTCGAGCGCCTCGTCGTCGAGGTCCCGCCCTTGCGCTCCCTGGAACTGGCCGGCGAGCAGGTCGAGCACATCGGCCAGCAGGCTCTCGATGGAGGGCCACACCGCCAGGACCCGCTCGGCCGGGACGTTGGCATCGAGCGCCACCCACTTGATGGTCAGTGGCCCGGGACCGTGCTTGGCGAACAGGACGGTGGCCGCGTCGAGCACCCGGGCCCGCTCCACCGGATCGAGGTCGTCGTGGGATTCGAGCACCATCGACATACTTGCCCACCGGGCGTCATGGCAGTCCACCCGGGGACTGAGATGTGGCAGGGAACTCGGGGGTCTCAGCGGAAGTCGAACGCCACCTTGATGGCGCCGGTGTCGGCCTGGTCGACGATGGTGGTGAACGCGTCGCGCCACTCGGCCAGGCGGAACTGGTGGGTGAGCATGCCGGTCAGGTCGATGCGGCCGTCGAGCAGCAGCTCGAAGAAGTGCTCGAAGGCGTGCTGCCGGCGTCCCTCGAACGTCTCGTCGCCGAACGCGTTCGAGCCGATCAGCCGCAGCTCCTTGAAGTACCAGGGCGTCCACTCGAACCGGGCCGGCGAGCTGACGCCGAGCTGCACGAACGTCCCCTGCTCGCGCAGGATCCGCAGGCTGAGCTCGATCGTCGACGGCGCGCCGACGGTGTCGTAGACCACGTCGACCTGGCCGGGCCACGCCACCGGCAGCCCGTTCCACGGCTCGCGCAGCGTGGCACCCGACCAGGCGGCGAGCGCCTCGATCAGCTCCTCGGGTGGTCCGGGCGCGAACACCGTGGCGCCGAGCGAGCGGGCCTCGGCGGCCTGGGCGTCGGTCAGCGGGCGATCGTCGCCACATCGACGGTGGGGTAGAGCTGGCGGAGGATGGCGGTGGCGGTGGTGCCGAGCGCGCCGGCGCCGTAGACGATGACCTTCGAGCCGGGCGCGGGCGGGTTGCGGGTGATGGCGTGGAACGACACCGACCACGGGTCGGCCAGCACGGCGACCTCGTCGGGGATCTCGTCGGGCACGGCGAAGGCCATGCTCTGGTGGGCCGGGCAGCCGCTCGGCGAAGCCGCCGGTGGCCTCGACCGCGTTGCCGGTGTGGATGCCCGGCGACAGGCGGCCCGTGCGTGGAAGTTCGCGCAGATCGAGTAGTCGCCCCGCTCGCACGCCGGGCACAGCGGCGTCACGCCGCGGGGCCGGCAGCCAGGTTCGGGTAGAGCACGACCCGCTGGCCGATGTCGAGGCCGCGGACCGCCGGGCCGGCCGCGTCGACCAGGCCGACCACCTCGTGGCCGAGCACCTGGGGGAAGGAGATGAACGCGGTCATGGGGTTGTCGTCGGCGTCGCCGAAGTCCATGAGCACCTGCTTGGAGTCCGACCCGCAGATGCCGGTGAGCCGGTTGCGCAGCACCATCCAGTCGTCGGCCACGATCGGCGGGTCGTCGAGGTCGACGAGCGCCATCGGCACCGTGCTCAGGTTGCGCAGCAGCAGCGGCGCGTCGTCGGGCAGCACCTCGGGCCACGGCTCGGGTTCGGTCAGGAACTGCAGCGCCTTCACGGCGGGTCCCTCCTCGGTCGTGCGGTCCTCGTCGGTCAGGAACGCCACCGCGGACGCCAGGTACGCGTCGATGTCGCCGGTCTTGAACTCGGCGACCGCCTGCAGGTCGGGCACGTAGGTCTCGAACCGGTCGCTCGTCATCGCGTCGCAGATGGCCTCGGCCACCGTGGCCGGCGGTTCGAGCGGGCCGTCGTAGGGCGCCGGGTCGTTGCCGGGCTGGTCCCAGATCTCGGTGTCGATGGCGCCGGGGGTGACGAGGCGGACCTCGACGCCCGTCGACCACAGGTCCATCGCCATCGCCTCGGACCAGCCGGAGAGCGCGAACTTCGACGCCACGTACGCCGCCTCATGGGCGATGCCGATGCGCCCGCCCAGGCTCGACACGTTGACGATCACGCCCTGGTCGCGCTCGAGCATCCGGGGCAGCACCGCCAGGCCCATCGCCACCGGCGAGAGGTAGTTCGTGCGCATGACCGCGTCGACGGTCGCGACGTCGAGCTGCTGCACCGGCCGGCGCATCGGGCGGGCCGCGTTGTTCACCAGGGCGTCGAGGCCGCCGAACGCGTCCCACGCCTCGATCGCGACGTCGGCGGCGGCGTCGGGGTCGGCCAGGTCGACGCTCCACCAGCGGTGGCCGCGGCCCGGCGCGACGGCCTCGCACGGCTCGAGCACGGCGGCCAGGCGATCGGCCCGGCGGGCGACGATGCCCACCGTCGCGCCCCGCTCGGCCAGCATCGGGGCCAGGGCGGCGCCGATGCCCGACGACGCGCCGGTGACCAGCACGCTCGCGCCGTCGAGCCCGGCGAGCGCGCGTCATCGATCGCCCACGTCGACCCCGGTCGCGCCGTCGAGGACGAGCGCGCCACCGCGGTCGTCGCCCGGCGGGACCAGGCCGCGCTTCACCACCTTGCCGTTGGCGTTGCGGGGCAGCTCGTCGATGAACCAGATCGCCCGCGGCACCTTGTAGTCGGCCAGCCGCTCGGCGCAGAACTCGCGGAGCTCGTCGGCGTCGAGGTCGCTGCCCTTGCGGGCCACCACGAACGCACCGACGTCCTCGCCCAGCACGTCGTGGGGGATGCCGACGACCGCGGCCTCGAGCACGCCGACGTGCTCGTACAGCACGTTCTCGACCTCGCCCGCGCTGATGTTGTTGCCGCCCCGGATCACCACGTCCTTGGCCCGGCCCACGATGTAGAGGTAGCCGTCTTCGTCGAGCCGACCGAGGTCGCCGGAGCGCAGCCACGTCCCCGACCAGGTGCGGGCGGTCGCCTCGGGGTCGCCGTAGTACTCGCGGTGGTCCTCGCCCACGCCGATCAGCACCTCACCGACCTCGCCGGCGGGCAGCGGCTGACCGGCCTCGTCGGCGATGCGGATCTCGGTCGGGGGCAGCGGCATGCCGACCGACCCGGGGCGGCGGGTCAGCTCGCCCGGCGGCAGGTAGGTGAACGCGGTGCCGGCCTCGGTCATCGAGTAGTTGTTGGTGACCATCGCGTTCGGGATCAGCGCGGCCATGGCCTGGTGCAGGTTGGGCGGCAGCGGGGCCGATCCGATCGAGAGCAGCGTCAGGCTCGACAGGTCGGCGGCTGCGGCTGCGTTCGTCGGCCAGCAGCAGCTGCACCATGGCCGGCACGAGGAACGCGCGGCGTGGGTCGCTCCCGCTCGACGACGTCGATCCACGCCGCCGCGTCGAAGCGGGGGAGGTAGAGCCCGCGCATGCCCATCTTCATCGGGTTGAACACGAAGCTGAGCCCGGCGAAGGTCGACAGCGGCGAGCAGTGGATCCAGGCCGCTCCCGTCCAGGCCTTCTCGCCGTTGGCGATCATGTGGGTGTTGCGGTGCCGCACGGCCACGCCCTTGGCCCGACCCGGTCGTGCCCGAGGTGTACATGATGTCGGCCAGGTCGCCGTCGTCGACGTCCACCTGGAACGCATCGTCGGGGTGGGCGGTCAGGGTGGCCCACTGCTCGAGGTCGTCGGCCACGATCATCTCGAGCTCCCACCGGGCGCTCGCGCACGCATCGGCCACGATCGGCGCGAGTCGCAGCGAGGTGACGGCCGCGACGGGTTGGGCGTCGTCGATGATGGACGGCCAGCTCGTGCGCCGTCAGCCGCACGTTCGACGGCACCGCCACCGCCCCGGCCTTGTGGATGGCCGTGTAGGTCGTGATCCACCGCAGCAGGTGGACGTCGTCGAGGTGGAGCAGCACGCGGTCGCCCCGACCGACGCCGGCCGCCACCAGCCCCCGGGCCTCGCGGTTCGACGTCGCGTCCCAATCGGCGAAGGTGACCGTGGCGCCCGAGGTGACCTGGGTGTAGGCCGGCTCGGCACCGTGTTCGGCAGCCATCCATCGCAGCTGATCGACCTGTAGCGGCATTCGCCGTCCTCCCCCTGTGCTGGACGCCGCACCCGGTGTCGACAGCCCGCAGACGATACATTCCTGCGCTGACGCAAGCGTCAGAAAGTCCGGCCCTCCTGCAGGATCGTCCGGACCGGGGGAGCAGCAGGGGAGCAGATGGCACTCGAGGTCACGGTCGGCATCGACATCGGCACGACGTCGGTCAAGGCGCTCGCGGTCGACGGCGACGGCCGGGTGGTGGCCAGCAGCTCGCGTCGGCCACGAGCTGCTGTCGTCGCGAGCCGGCGAGCTGGCCCATCCGGCCGATGCGGCCTGGCACGACGGGGTGCTCGAGGCGCTGGCCCGGTTGGAGACCGGCGCCGTCGACGAGCTCGACATCCGGGCGATCGACGTGGCCGCCATGGTGCCGTCGCTGTGCGCGGTGGACGCCGGCGGGTCGTCCGATCTCGCCCGGCCTGCTCTACGGCGACGAGCGGGGGGCCGGGACGGGCAGCCAGGCCGACGGCTCCTCCGACGAGGTGGTGCGGTTCCTCGAGTGGCTGGCCCGGGCGCACCCCGACGCGGCCGGGTTCTGGCCGGCCCAGGCGGTGGCCAACGCGGCCCTGAGCGGCGTCGGCGCCATCGACACCGTGGTCGCCTACACGGCCATGCCGCTGTTCGACCTGCACGGGTGGGACGCCTCGGTCGCGGCCGGCGCCGGGGTCGACGACGTCGGCCGGCTGCCGGTGATCGTCCCGGGATCCGACCCGGTCGGTCGGGTCGAGTCCGCCGGTGGGGCGCTGCTCGGGGGCGGCACGATCGACGCCCTCGGCGAGCAGCTGGTCGCCGGGGCCGCGGGCGAGGGCGACGTGCTCGTGATCCTCGGGCTCGACGCTGATCGTGTGGGCGGTCACCCCGGGATGGCCGGAGGTCGACGGGCTCTGGACGGTGCCCAACTCCGTGCCGGACACCGCGCTGATCGGCGGTCCCTCGAACGCCGGCGGCCTGTTCGTGAACTGGGTCGGCCGCGCCCTCGGGCGTCGACCTCTGGAAGGGCGTGCCGCGCGCCCGAGGATCCCGGTCGGGTGCCGGTGTGGCAGCCCTACCTGCGGGGCGAGCGGGTGCCGTTCCACGACCCTGGGCGCCGCGCCTCGCTGCACGACCTCGACATCGGGATGGATGCCGGCGCGATCGTGCGGGCCGCGCACGAGGCGTCGGCCTTCGCGGTGCGCCACCAGCTCGATCTGGCCGGGGTCGACCCGACCCGGATCGTGGCCACCGGCGGGGGCGTGCGCGACGCGGCCTGGGTCCAGGCGCTGGCCGACGGCACCGGCCTGCCGGTCGACGTGGTGGCGGTGCCCGAGGGCGGCGCGCTCGGAGCCGCCTGGCTGGCCCGCCAGGTGGCCGGCCTCGAACGACCCGGCGCCGATGCCCGAGCGGTGGGTCCGGACCGACCACCGGGTGGAGCCCGACGGCACGATGGAGCGCGGCCGTCGCCGAGCGCTACGCCCGCTACCGGGAGCTGGCCGGGTGACCGCCGAGCGCCGCGGGCGAGCCGGTCGACCCGGTCGCCGGTCGGCCGGTCGAGCCGGTCGATCCGGCGATCCGCAGGGCGATCCGGAGGTGGGCGAGGTCCGGTTCACGGTGATCTCGGTCGACGACCACGTGGTCGAGCCGCCGCACCTGTTCGAGGGCCGGATGCCGACGGCGCTGGCCGACCGGGCGCCCTACGTGAGGACCACCTCGAAGGGCAACGAGATCTGGGTCTTCGACGGGCAGGCCTTCCCGCAGGTCGGGCTCAACGCGGTCGTCGGCCGGCCGAAGGACGACTCGCCGATGGAGCCCGTGCGCTTCGACCAGATGCGGCGCGGCTGCTGGGATCCCGCCGCCCGGGTGGCCGACATGGACCGGGCCGGCATCTGGGCGTCGGTCAGCTTCCCCAGCCAGATCACCGGCTTCTGCGGCGCGGTCTACTCCGGCTGCTCGGACCCCGAGGTCGGGATGGCGTGCGTGCGGGCGTGGAACGACTGGTTCTTCGAGGAGTGGCACTCGGCCCATCCCGGCCGGTTCGTCCCGCTGGGCATCACCTACCTGGCCGACGCCGACGCGGGCCGCGGCCGAGATCCGCCGCAACGCCGAGCGGGGCTTCGTGGCGGTCAGCCTGCCCGAGCAGCCGCACCGGCTCGGCTACCCGTCGCTGCACTCGGGCTGGTGGGATCCGGTGCTGGCCGCCTGCGTCGAGACCGGCACGGTGGTCTGCCTGCACGTCGGCAGCTCGGGGATGATGGACCTCGCCGTCGACGGGCCGCTGGTCGAGGTGGCGGCCACGCTGTTCTCCTCGCTGTCGCTCACCGCGTGCGTCGACTGGTTGTGGTCGGGCGTGGCGCTGCGGTTCCCGGACCTGCACATCGCCATGAGCGAGGGCGGCATCGGGTGGGTGCCGATGCTCGCCGACCGACTCGACTACATCCACGAGTGGTCGGGTCACGGTCGCCACTCGTGGCCGTCCGCCGAGCTGACGCCGACCGAGGTGCTGCTGCGGAACTTCTGGTTCTGCTCGCTCGACGACCCGTCCATCTGGCCGATCCGCGACCGCATCGGCGTCGACCACGTCATGGTGGAGGTCGACTACCCCCATGCCGACTCGACCTGGCCCGACACCCAGGACTTCCTCGCCGAGCGGCTGGCCGACCTGCCCGTCGACGACCAGCGCCGGGTCTGCCACCTCAACGCGGCCGCGCTCTTCCGCCATCCGCTCCCACCCGACCCGCTGCCCCGCCCGAACGACCCGCTCGCCCCCGGGCGCGCGGCCTGACCGGAGATCCCCATGACGACCGCCCATCTGTCGAGCCTGTCCCTCCCGCGACGTCTCCGGCGTCGCTCAGGGGACAGGAAGCACGCCGTCGGGGTGGTGGGCTGATGGGGATCGGGCTGAGCGACGATCACGTCGAGCTGGCCACCACGGTGCGGCGGTGGGTCGGGGCGCGGGACGTGACCCGCATCGCGCGCCTGGCGCTCGAGGCGCCGGACGGTCAGGTGCCGCCGTTCTGGGGCGAGCTGGGCGAGCTCGGCTGGTTGGGGCTGGCGGTCGCCGAGGAGCACGGCGGACAGGGCTACGGGTTGCCGGAGGCGGTCGTCGTGCTCGAGGAGCTCGGCCGGGTGTGCGCACCGGGACCGATCCTCTCCACCGTGGTGGCCGCGGCCGCGATCGATCGTTGGGGGGTGGATCGGAGCCTGGCGGCCGACCTGGCCTCGGGAGCGGTGGTCGGCGGTTTCGCCGCGATGTCCGACCTGGAGGTCGACGCCGACGGGGTCGTGAGCGGCGTCGCCGGGGCGGTGTGGGGTGGCCTGTCGGTCGGCCGCTACGTGCTGCCGGTGCGGTCCGCGGCGTCCCCAGCTCCGCGGTGGTGCGTGGTCGAGCGCGACGACCTGGAGGCGCGGGCGCTCCCCGGCTTCGACCCGACGAGCCGCGTGACCGAGGTCCGGATCGATCGGTTGGTCGTGCCGCCCGAGCGCTGGCTGGACGACGCCGGAGCGTCCGGTCCGGCCCGGCTGGCCGAGGTGCTGTGCGGGGCGATGGCCGTCGGCGTGGCCGACTGGTGCGTGACCACCGCGGCCGAGTACGCCCAGGTGCGGGTGCAGTTCGGGCGGCCCATCGGCCAGTTCCAGGCGGTCAAGCACCGGTGCGCCAACATGCTGGTCGCGCTCGAGGCGGCCCGTGCCGCGGTGTGGGACGCCGCCCGCGCCTTCGACGAGATCGACGAGCCCGGCTGGGCGGTGGCGCAGGGCGTGGCCGCCGCGCTGGCGACCGAGACCGGGTTCCGCTGCGCCAAGGACTGCATCCAGGTGCTCGGCGGCATCGGCTACACGTGGGAGCACGACGCCCACCTCTACCTGAAGCGGGCCACGGCGCTGCGGTCGCTGCTGCCGGCGCCGTCCACCGCCCGGGCCCGCATCGCCGCCGCCGTCGCCGCCGGGGACGTGCGGACGATGTCGATCGAGCTGCCGCCCGAGGCGGAACCGGCCCGGGCCCGCACCCGGGAGCTCGTAGAGGACCTCCGCCAGATCGACAAGGCGCAGTGGCGGGCGACGCTGGCCGACACCGGCTACCTGGTGCCGCACTGGCCGGTGCCGTGGGGCCTCGACGCCACGCCGATCGAGCAGCTGGCCATCGACGCCGAGCTGAAGGAGGCCCGCGTGCGGCGCGACCACCTCCAGATCGCCGGCTGGGTGCTGCCCACGCTGATCGGCCACGGCCGCCCCGAGCAGCAGGAGCGCTTCATCCGGCCGTCGCTCCGGGCCGAGATCACGTGGTGCCAGATGTTCTCCGAGCCCGGCGCCGGCAGCGACCTGGCTTCGCTCACCACGACGGCCACGAAGGTCGACGGCGGCTGGTCGATCACCGGCGAGAAGGTCTGGACCACGATGGCCGATCGGGCGGACTGGGCCATCTGCCTGGCCCGCACCGATCCGGACGCGCCCCGCCACGACGGCATCGGGTGCTTCCTCGTCGACATGACCACCCCGGGCATCGAGGTGCGACCGCTGCGGGAGCTGACCGGCATGGCAATGTTCAACGAGATCTCCCTCGTCGACGTGCTCGTGCCCGACGACTGCCTCGTCGGCGGCCCGACCGACGGCTGGTCCTGCGCCCGCACGACGCTGGCCAACGAACGGGTGTCGATGGCCTCGGGCTCGTCCTTCGGGCCGGGGGTGTCGGCCCTGTTCGACCTGGCCCGCACCCGCGGGCTGCTCGACGACCCGCTCGTGGCCGACCGGCTCGCAGGGTTGGTCGCCGACGCCCACACCATCGCCATGCTCGGCGTGCGCACCACGCTGCGGGCCCTCGGCGGCGGTCAACCGGGTCCGGAGGCGAGCGTGCGCAAGCTGCTCGGCGTCGAGCACGAGCAGGACGTGCAGGAGGAGGGCCTCGCGCTGCTCGGCCCCGCCGCCGTCACCGGCGAGGGCGACGGCGCGATCTGGTCCGCCGGCTTCCTGGGCAACCGGGCGCTGTCGATCGCCGGCGGCACCAGCGAGATCCAGCGCAACGTCATCGCCGAACGCCTCCTCGGCCTCCCCAAGGACGCCTGACCCTCTCGAACTTGCGGGGCTCGACGCCGAATTCCGGACGTCCGCCCCGCAAGGTGGACTGCGCAGTCGGGTCCTCTCGAACTTGCGGGGCTGGAGCGCGGAAAGCGGACGTGCGCCCCGCAAGTTCGTAGCAGGCCGGGGTGGGTGCAGGGGAGTCAGGTCGAGGACGTGGCGCGGAGGGCGGCGTCGACGGCGCCGTTGGTCGCGGTCTTGAGGTCGCGGCCCAGGCGGGCGAGGAGGCGCACCCGCCGGGGATCGCCCGCGACGAAGCGGGCGACCGCGCCCATGTTGGGGGAGCCGTCGGGCCGGGTCAGGGCCAGCATGTCGTCGCCGACGGACGGGTCGAAGGCATCGTCGCTGATGCCGCGGAACACCGACCACGGCGTCCCGTGCTCCTCGCAGACCCGGGCGACGGCGGCGGTCTCCATGTCGATGGCGGCCGCACCGTCGTCGCGCAGCTTGCCGAGCGCGACCTGATCGGTGATGAAGTCGTTGCTGGTGAGCAGCCGACCCTGACAGGGCACGGAGCCGAGCGCGGCCGGGACGAACTCCCGCCCGTCGTGCAGGTCGACCACGACCTCGGGGATCACCACGTCGCCGACGCGGATGTCGTGACCGAGGCCGCCGGCCACGCCGATCACGATGACCAGATCGATGTCGCCGGTGGCGAGCAGGTCCTCGGTGCGCTGGGCGGCGCGAGGCATGCCGATGCCGGTGAGCATGGCCACCACCGGTTGCGCGCCGTGCCGGCCGGTGTGCACGGCATCGAGGCCTTTGCGATCCGCCTCGAGGGACAGGGCCTTGCGCAGCGGCTGCAGCTCCGAGGGCATCGGGGCGAGGAACCCCAGTCGGGTCGTCTCGGTGGTCATGAGGAGGCCCTCCCGGTGATGAGCGCGACGGCCGTGGTGCGCGGGAGCTTGCCCTGTTCGTTGTAGGGCAGGGCGTCGACCACGACCACCACGTCGGGCAGCTTGAACGATGCGAGCTCGCCGCGACACCAGTCCCGGAGCTCGTCGCGGGTGGGTTCCGGCGCGCCGTCCCGCACCACGATGGCCACGCCGACGCGGTGGCCGAGCTCGTCGTCGGGTACCCCGGCGACGGCGACGTCCGCCACCGCGTGGTGAGCCCGGAGCCGGTCGGCGACCTCCGACGGCGGGAACTTCTCACCGCCGCGGTTGATGGTGTCGGACATGCGGCCGAGCGGGTACAGGTAGCCGTCGGCGTCCTGGTGGGCCAGGTCGCCGGTGCGCAACCAGCCGGCCTCCTCGGTCGATCCGCCGGTCGCCGGCACCACCTGCACGGACCGCACCCAGATCTCGCCGACGGCGCCGGTGGGCACGTCGGTGCCCGTCTCGGCATCGACGACGCGCACCTCGACGCCGCCGAGGGGCCGGCCGACCGAGCCGATCCGGCTCGGATCGCGGTGATCGGCCGGCGACAGGCTCGTGTAGGCCCCGATCGTCTCGGTCTGGCCGAACGTGTTGGCGAACCCGACCTCGGGCCATCGCTCCATGGCCCGGCGCACCAGGTCGATCGGGGCGGCGGCGGCGCCGTAGGAGATCATGCGCAGCGAGGACGTGTCGGTCGTGTCGAGGTCCGGGTGATCGAGCACGCGGGCCAGCATGGTGGGAACCAGGAACGCGCTCACCACGCGGTGCTGCTCGACCAGACGCAGCCAGGCGCCGGCATCGAAGCGGGGGAGCACGACGGTCAGGTCACCGCCGGCGAAGCTGACCAGCAGGCCGAGCATCCCGCCGACGTGGAACGACGGCACGCACATCAGCGACACGTTGACCGGCCGATCGGGGTCGAACGGCGGGCGGTAGGCCCGGAGCCGCTCGAAGAGCGCCTCGTGCGAGAGGGGCACGGCCTTGGGCAGGCCGGTCGTGCCGCTGGTGAACAGCACGAGGGCGGTGCCGTCGGCACCGCCCGCTCGCGGGGTCGGGGGGAGGTCGACCGGCGCGTCGAGCACGGTGCCATCGGGCCCGAGCGCCCTGCGCAGGGCCTCGGCGCCGTCCGGGCCGGCGACGCCGATCGGGCCGGCGCCCGACACCTCGACGAGCTGGGCCAGCTCGGACGCGGTCAGCAACGGGTTCATCTGCGCCGTCGCGGCCCCGACGTGCGCGGCGGCGAGCGTCGCGGCCGCCGATCGCACTCCGCCCCAGTCGACCAGGGCCACCACGTCGCCTTCGCCGACGCCGCTCGACGCAAGCGTGGCCGCCCACCGCTCCACCTCGGCATGGAGCTCGCCGTAGGAGCAGGTCGAGCCGTCGGCCAGGGCCAGGGCCAGCCGATCGGGCGCAAGATCGGCCGGACCGTCGATGACGGCGGCGAGGTTGTCGGCGGTCAGGTCGGCGGCGCTCATCGGGCCCTCATCTCATTGGGCCCTCATGGACTGCTCGGCCCGCGCCTCGACGTCGACCACGGGCTGGCCGTCGACGATCACGTCCACCTGCCGGATGGTGCCGGTGAAGGCGAAGGGCGAGTCGTAGTCGCGCACGACGGGAAGGGCCATCGATCGACCGACGGTGAGCCCGTCACCGGTGATCGACCAGCGGGTCAGCGTGAACGCCGGGATCTCCACCGACCCGACCACCTCGGTGTCGACCAGCAGCGTCGCCCGTCCTCCCCGCGCACCCTCGGTGCCGTGCTCGTAGCGGACGCCCAGGATGTGCCGGCCCGGCTCGACCGGTCGGTCGGCCACGATCCTCGACTCCTCCATGCCCACGAAGTTGTGGGCGTAGTGCAGGCGCCCTCCGGCCAGCCACAGCGCCCAGCCGCCGTAGCCCGATCCCTGCGACACCAGCACGCCCTCGGTCGTCTCCGCCGGCGACGGGATCTCGACGGTCACGGCCACGCCATGGGTCCGCGACCGGATGTCGACCGCGGCGGCCTCGTCGACCGGTCCGGTGCCGGGCCAGTACCGGTAGTGCGAGCGGGCCGGTGAGACGGGATCCCGACCGATGGCCTCGAAGAAGGGCATCGAGTCGAGGGGGAGCACCTGGTGGGCCTCGGCCTCGCCCCACCAGAGGTCGATCATGTGCTGCAGCCGCTCGGGTTCGGCGGCCGCCCGATCGTCGCACTCGGCCGGGTCGGTCCGGACGTCGTACAGCTCCCAGACGTCGTCGTCGCTGACGGTCTGGCCGTCCATCATCGACACGAACGTCACGGCCTTCCAGCCGTCGTGGTAGATCGCCCGGCTGCCGAGCATCTCGAAGTACTGGGTGGTGCGCACCTCGTCGGCGTCGGCCGACGCGAAGGTCGAGGCGATGCTGACGCCCTCGATCGGCATCTGATCGATGCCGCCGATCACCCCGGGTGCGGACACGCCGGCGGCCTCGAGCATCGTCGGGAGCAGGTCGACCACGTGCACGTACTGCGGGCGGATCTGGCCGCCGACCTCACCGAGCTCGTCGAACCGGTTGGGCCAGTGCACGATCAGCGGGTCGCACACGCCGCCCTCGTGCACCTCGCGCTTCCAGCGGCGGAACGGCGTGTTGCCGGCGACGGTCCAGCCCCACGGGTAGTTGTTGTGGACGGTGGGTCCGCCGATCTCGTCGATGCGCTCCAGCGCCTCGGCGAAGGGGCGGTCGGCCATGTTCCAGGGCCGGGCGTCGTTGATCGATCCGGTGGGCCCGCCCTCGCTCGACGCGCCGTTGTCCGACAGCACCATGACCAGCGTGTCGTCCAGCTCGCCGAGCTCGGCCAGGAACTGCACGAACCGCCCGATCTGCTCGTCGGCATGGGAGAGCATGGCCGCGAAGCACTCCATGTAGCGGGCGTACAGGCGGCGATGGTCGGCGTCGAGCGAGTCCCAGGCCGGGACCCAGTCCGGCCGGGGTGACAGCGCCACGTGCTCGGGCACGACGCCGAGCCGGTGCTGGCGGTCGACGGTCTCGTCGCGCCAGACGTCCCAGCCCTGGTCGAACTTGCCGCGGTAGTGGTCGAGCCAGCGGCGCGGCGCCTGGTGGGGCGAGTGGCAGGCCCCGAGGGCGAGATGCAGGAAGTACGGCTGGTCGGGCTGCACGTGGCGGAGGTCGGCGACGAACTCGATGGCCCGGTCGATCAGGTCCTCGCTCAGGAGGTAGCCCTCGGCCGTCGTGCGGGGCGGAGCGATCCGGTGGTTGTCGTAGGTCAGGGCCGGCTCGAACTGGTTGGTCTCGCCCCCGAAGAAGCCGTAGAAGCGCTCGAAGCCCCGGCCGAGCGGCCAGGTGGCCCGCTTCGATCCGAGGTGGAGGTCCTCCTCGGGCACGAGGTGCCACTTGCCCACCGCGTAGGCGGCATAGCCGGCGGGCACCAGCATCTCGGGCAGCATCCCGGCCGATGGCGGGATCCGGGCGTCGTAGCCCGGGAACCCGGTCGCCAGGTCGGTGACCCGACCCATGCCCACCGAGTGGTGGTTGCGCCCGGTCAGCAGGCTGGCCCGGGTCGGCGAGCAGAGCGCGGTCGTGTGGAAGTTCCGGTAGCGCAGGCCGCCGGCGGCGAGCAGGTCGATGTTCGGCGTCTCGATGTCGGAGCCGTAGCAGCCGAGCTGGGCGAAGCCGACGTCGTCGAGCACGATCGTGACGATGCTGGGCGCCCCGTCGGGCGGCCGGGTCGGGGGAGGCCACCACGACTGGGCATCGGCCCGGAACCGGCCGATCCGGCCACCGAACCCCTCCGACTCACCCATCGGTCTCGCCCGCGGGGGTCAGGCCGGCGTCGACGGGAACTCCCAGAACTGCAGCTCGCACGTCATCGGCAGCAGGTAGCGCACGTAGATCGAGTGGATCTTCACCACCTCCTGGTCGTCGACGTGCAGGTCGACCAGGTCGACGCGCTTGTCTTGGTCGCGGAAGGCCACCGCTCGATCGCGGGCCGCCACCAGCTCGTCCAGGGCGCCGACCGCGAACCCGTAGTGATCCATCCGCGGGCACCGCATCGGGTCGTCCTCGGCGATCAGGAAGATGAACTGGTCCCAGTGCACGCAGCTGTAGATCAGGCGGTGGCGGTCGACCGTCATCATCGTGAGCTCGTCGAACCCGAGGACGTCGTGGAAGAAGCGGGTGAGGTCGGCCCGGTCGGGGCCTTCGAGCTGCTCGGCGGGGACGCTCATGGCCACGTGGTTGAAGCGGGGGTTGCCCGACGGGTAGAAGGGATGGCTCATCCGCGTTCCTCCTCTGGCCGGTCGTCGAGCCGGCGGGGCACGACCATCGCCTTGGCCGCGATGCGCCCGCTGGCCAGGTCGGTCATGGCCTCGATCAGGCGGTCGAGCGGCACGTCGTCGGGGGCGATCAGCGCGTCGACCGGGAAGCCGTCGGTGGCCAGGAGCTGCAGCGCGTCCTCGAAGCCGCCCTCGTCGTAGACGAACGACCCGCACACCGTGAGCTCGTTGAGCAGCATGCGGTTGCCGTCGAAGGTCGGAGGCTCGATGCCGGCGCCGACCATGACCATGCGGCCGCCCCGTCGCAGCTGGCTGAACCCGGCCTCCATGGCGGCCTTCTTGCCCGAGCACTCGAGCACCACGTGCACCGCTTCGTCGGCGATGCGATCGGGCTCCCACAGCGGGAACACCTCGAGGTCGGACGGGTGGCGCACCACGTCGGCGCCGAGGTCGCGGGCGAGCTGCTGGCGGTTCTCGCCCGGCTCGATCACCGTCACCGGTCCGAGGCCTCGGGTCACGAGCGCGGCGATCGACAGCGCGCCGATCGGGCCGGCTCCGAAGACCATGACGGAGTCGCCCTCGGCGATCTCCGCCCTCGTGATCCCGTGCAGCGCCACCGCCAGCGGTTCGGCCAGCGCGGCCGCGCGTGGCGACAGCCCGACCGGCAGGCCGAGCAGCGACCGGGCATCGACGAGGATGTAGTCGGCGAACGCGCCGTCCTGGCCCAGGTCCTCGGTCATCGAGCGCTCGCGGTTCTCGCACTGCGAGGGCTTGCCCTCTCGGCATCGCCGGCACCGTCCGCACCTCGGCGACGGGCCACCGACCACCGCGTCACCGATCGCCCAGACGTCCACATCCGCTCCCACGGAGGCGATGGTGCCGGTCCACTCGTGGCCCTCGACCGTGCCCGGCCGTCCCCATCCCTCGAGGACCATGTGGATGTCGGACCCGCAGATCCCGCAGTGACCGACCTCCACGAGCACCTGGCCCGGCCCCGGTTGCGGCACCGGGCGGCGCTCGACGGAGATCTCGCCCCGGCGGGTGTACACGGCGCTGGCCATCGTCGGTGGTAGCTCGCTCGTCGTCATCTCACGTTCCCAGGTAGGCGGCGCGGACGCGGGGGCTGGCCATGACCTCGGCCGTCGCGCCCTCGGCGATGAGCCGGCCGGTGTCGAGGACATACGTGCGACTGGCCAGCCGCTCGACCAGCGACACGTCGTGCTCGCACAGCACGATGGCGATCTCCTCGTCCCGCTGCACCCCCTCGAGCACCGCGGCCATGTCATCGGTCTCGTCGCTGTCGAGCCCCGAGGACGGCTCGTCGAGGAACAGCAGGCGAGGCCGGCAGATGAGCGCCCGGCCGAGCTCGACCACCCGACCGCGACCGAGGCTCAGGGCTTCGGCCGGACGATCGGCGTCGTCCATGAGCCCGAGCTGCTCGAGCACCACGTCGCACCGGGCCCGCTCGTCGGCGGTGGGTCGGGACCGACCGGTGAGGTCGCGCAGCATGGCGCCGCGGAGCCGCTGGGCCCGATCGGCCACGAGGAGGTGGTCCCGCACGGTGAGCCCGGGGAACAGCTCGATGCGTTGGAAGGTCCGGGCGAGCCCGAGGCGGGCCCGCTGGTGCTGCGCCATCCCCCGGAGGTCGCGGCCGTCGAAGCGCACCCGGCCCTGATCGGGCGCCTGCACCCCGGACATGCAGTCGAACAGCGTCGACTTGCCGGCGCCGTTGGGCCCGATGAGCGCGACGAGCTCGCCCAGGTCGACCGAGACGCTGACGTCGGTCAGCGCGGCGATGCCCTGGTAGCTCTTGCCGATGCCGGTGGCGACCAGCAGCGGGTCCCCGGCCTCGGGCGCCGGCGGGCGGGCGGACGCGGTGTCGACGTCGGTCATGCCACCACGTCGACGGTCGGCTTGACGTCAGGAGGCCGAGGATCGGACGGTGCCTCCGGATCGGAGGTGTCCGGTGCCCGGCGTCCGCTGAACAGGCGGGCCATGCGGGCCGAGGCGACCGCACCCTGGGCCTCGATGATGCCCTCGGGGTGCTTGGCGTAGGTCAGCGCACCGAAGCCGAAGAGGATGAACGCCACGCCCTGGGCCCACGACGGGTTGAACCACGAGAGGAAGGAGTGCAGGACCCCGGTGGTCTCGGGGTGGCTGGTCAGGTAGTTGCCCGGCCAGCCGAACAGCTTGTCGAGCACGGCCGGGAAGATGAAGAACGTCACCCCGCCGATGATGGCGGCCTGCACGAGGCGGGCGCCGGCGGTGATGACCAGCACCACCCACACGAGGCTGTAGAAGAACGAGAAGCTCTGGTCGTAGTTGGCCGCCTGGTTGAACGACGCGATCAGCCCGCCGCCGAAGCCGGCCACCGCCGATCCGGCGACGAAGACCACGAGCCGCTGGCGATCCGGGTTGATGCCGATCGATCGGGCCGCGGTGTCGCTGCCCCGGACGGCGTCGAGGAACCGACCGGTCGTGCCGTCGCGGATGACGATGACGATCAGGCCCATGACGGCCAGGCACCCGCAGGCCAGCAGCAGGAACGATCGATCGGAGGCGAAGTCGACGCCGGCGATGAGCGGGCGCGGCACCTTCAGCGGCACCGTCCCGCCCGACACCCAGTCGAGCGGCACCAGCACCGCCTGGAACATCAGGGCGAACGCGAGCGTGGCCAGCGCCGCGTAGATGCCCGGGAGGTGGAGGATGGCGGCGCCCAGGATCAGGCCGACCGCGGCGGCGATCACCGCGGCCAGCAGGATCGCCACCATCACCGACATGCCGTTGCTGACGAGCTTGGCCGTGGCGAACGCGCCGACCGCGGCGAACGAGGCCTGGCACAGCGAGATGGTGCCGCCCACGCCGGTGGTCAGCGTGATCGACAGCAGCACGACCGCGAGGCACACGCCTGCGGTGACCAGCCCGACCCAGTAGTCGTCGAGCACCCACATGCACAGGCCGAGGCCGACGGAGATCACGACGCCGGCGAAGATGTGGGTGCCATGGGCCATCCACGCCGGTCGGGTGTGGGCGGCGGGTGCCGGTGGGGGAGGGTCGACGCTGCCCATCGGGTCGGCCGGTGCGCTGCGGGTGCGCAGCGACCGGCGCATGAACAGCACGGCGAACAGGACGACGAACGGCAGCGACGGGCGCAGGCCGGTGCTCAGCACGCTGTTCGTCGGCAGGAACCCGGCCAGCTCGGCCTGCAGGATGCCGAGCCCGATGCCGCCGAGGAACGCGAGCGGGATGCTCGTGAGGTTGCCGATGACGCAGGCGGCGATGGCGGCGACGAGCAGCGTGAAGAAGTCGAGGCTGTTGAGCTGGGCGAACAGCGGGGCGATCAGCACGCCGGCCAGGCTGGCCAGCACGCTCGACAGGATCCACGAGAACAGCGACACCCGCTGGGCGTCGACGCCCTGCAGCTGCAGCAGACGGGGGCTCTCGACCACCGCTCGCATCTGCAGCCCGAGCGAGCCCCGCCGGAACATGATGATGAGGCCGATCACGACCAGGCCGGTCGCCACCAGGGTGGCGATCTGGCTGGCGTCGAGCACGAACCGTCCGCTCGAGGGCCACAGGAAGTCGTCGCTGCGCTTGACCGGCCAGAGCGGCGGCGGGTTGACCTTGCTCTTGGTGCCGATGATCAGCAGCACGATCTGGGGCAGCGCCACGAGCAGGCCGAGCGACGTGACGAGCTTGGCCAGCGGCGATGCGGTCCGCTGGTGGCGGTAGATCAGGCGGTCGAGCACCCAGGCCATGGCCACGCCGAACACCACGACCGCGACGAACACGGCGGGCAGCAGGTTCCACTGGTGCTCCTTGCGGAGCACGTAGAAGACCGCGGCCGACGCGTAGGCCTGCGCGGCGAACGCCAGGTTGAAGACGCCCGACGTCTTGTAGTTGAGCGTGAGGCCGACGGCCAGCAGGGCGAACACGCAACCGAGGGGGATCCCCTGGACCGCGTACTGGGCGAAGCTGCCGAGGTTGTTCACGTCGTGGAGGGCCGTCGAGGCGTCAGCGGGGGGCGCCGTCGGTTCACTGGTAGTCGGTGTCGATCGTGTCGCCGTTGACCACTGCGCAGACGAAGGGCTTGCCCGGTTGGCTGAAGTCCATCACGAACTTGCTGTCCTCGATCTTCGAGAAGAACTGGCAGTAGCTGGTGGTCGACGGATCCTGCGTGTGCGCGGTGGTCCAGTCGACGCCGCTGATCATGCCGTCGGCGTTGTAGTCGGTCATCTTGTTGATGGCGTCGATCACGCTCTGGCCGGCTGAAGTTCGGCCCGGCGGCCTTGAGGCCCTCGACGAAGAGGTTGGCGTTGAGCCAGCCGACGGTGGAGTTCTCGGTGGGGTCCTTGCCCAGCTTCTCCATGGCCGTCAGGTAGTCCTGCAGGCCCTGGGGCTTGTCCTCGAGCTCGAACTGGGCGAAGTCGGTCCGGACGTAGGAGCCCTCGAAGAGGTCCCCGTACTCGGACAGCAGCTGGTGGTCGTAGCCGTTGGGGAGCGACTGGACCGCGTCGAGGCCCTGCTTCTTCATCTCCTTGGCCAGCGTGATCACGCCGTTCGTGTCCATGCAGGTGGCGACGAAGTCCACCCCTGCGTCCTTCATCTTGGACACCTGCACCGAGAGGTCGGCGGTGCCGAAGGCCAGCGACTTGTCGGTGAAGACGACGCTGCTGTCGGTCATCGATCCGTACTTCTCGAAGCTGTTCGTCGTGCCGTCGGCGCAGTCGGCCGACTGCGGGCACGGCGTAGGCGAGCAGGCCGACCTTGTGCCGCCCGGCCTGGCCGAGCAGCCACGGCAGGACCGGCGAGGCGCAGGTGAAGCAGATGTACGAGCCGGCCTGGCCGAACAGGTTCGCCCGCGGGTCGGCCGGGGTGCCCGACCACTCGCCGTTGATGTTCCAGCCGAAGGTGGGCACCTTCTCCTGCACGAGCAGGTCGGCTCCGGTGAACAGCAGGGTCGCGACCGGCAGCACGGCGAAGACGTTGTCCTGCGTCAGCAGGCCCTGGACCTCGGCCTTGTTGTTGGCCAGCTTGTCGTCCCGCTCGGCGGCCAGCACGAGCTTGCGCCCGTAGATGCCGCCCTCGTCGTTGATCTTGTCGAAGTAGGCCTTGACGCCGTTGAAGGAGTCGCCCTCCAGCCCACCGAGCGGGTTGGTCGTCGAGGCCACACCGCCCACGCGGATCTCGGTGTCGGTCACGCCGGGTGCGGTGACGGCGACCTGCGAGCCGCCCGTGGAGGCGTCCCCGGAGGTTCCCGACGTGTCGGCCGACTTGCCCGGGCTGTTGCCGCACGCGACCACGCCGACGGCCAGCGCGACGAACGCAAGCACGCAGGTCGCTCGGCTGCACCGATGGATCGGACGTCTGACTGCTGGTCTCACGACGGCTCCCCCCAGAACCTAACGGTCGTGTCAGCATAGGCAGAGGGCGCGGCCTTGGAAAGGGCGACCTGCGCGAATCCTCGCGATCGGACGCCGCGATCGGCGTCGTTGCAGGCGTTTCGGGCCGCACCCGATCTGACGAATGTGTTAGATAGGTGGCGCAGATGACGCATGTGTCAGACTTTCGGAACTGCAGGTAAGGGGAGCGCATGGACGCGGAAGCCGGTACCCAGGTCGAAGGAGACGAGCCGGCGGAGGCCGCATCCGGGAGCCCGTTCTCGGCCATGGATCCCGAGATGGCGGCCAACCCGCAGCCCGTCTTCAAGGCGCTGCGCGAGGCGATGCCGGTCATGCCGATCGAGGGGGTCGGCGTGCTGCTCACCGGTCGGGCCGAGATCGAGGAGGCCTTCCGTCACCCCGAGGTGTTCTCGTCGAACATGTCGGCGGTCGACCTCGGCAACATCCGCCCGCTCATCCCGCTGCAGATCGACCCGCCGGAGCACAAGAAGTACCGCAAGATCCTCGACCCGATCTTCGCCCCGAAGCAGATGGCCCTGCTCGAGGAGCCGGTCACCCAGCTGGTGAACGAGCTCCTCGACCGCTTCGTCGAGCAGGACGAGATCGACTTCGCGGCGGACTTCTCCGTGCCGCTACCCGTCGCTGGTCTTCCTCACGCTGCTCGGGCTGCCGCTCGACGAGCTCCCGAGGTTCGTCGCCATGAAGGACGGCATCATCCGACCCGACCGGGTGACCGGGATCGGCCTGGGACAGCGAGGAGATGCTGGCGCACCAGCGGGCCACGGCCGCGTCGATCTACGAGTACTTCGACGGCGTGCTCGACGAGCGCGAGGCCGAGCGGCGCGACGACATCCTGAGCCTGTTCCTCGACAGCGAGGTCGAGGGCCACCGGCTGACCCGGGAGGAGATCCTCGACATCTGCTTCCTGTTCCTCATCGCCGGGCTCGACACGGTCACCGCCACGCTCGACTGCATGTTCGCCTACCTCGCCGCAGCACCCCGAGCAACGCCAGCAGATCGTGGACGATCCGTCGATCATCCCGGCCGTGGTCGAGGAGCTGCTGCGCTGGGAGACCCCCGTGATCGGCGTCGCCCGCGTCGCCGTCGAGGACACCGAGCTGGGCGGGTGCCCGGTGCACAAGGGCGACCAGGTGATGGTGATGCTCATGTCGGCCAACACCGACGAGGCCGAGCTCGAGGACGCCGAGGAGGTGCGCTTCGACCGGGAGGTCAACCGCCACATCGCCTTCGGCGGTGGCGTGCATCGCTGCCTCGGGTCCCACCTGGCCCGTCAGGAGCTGCGGATCGCGCTGCGCGAGTGGCACCGGCGGATCCCGGACTACTCGATCCGCCCGGGCGTCACGCTCGACTACACCGCCGGCATCCGCTCGATCGAGCACTTCCCCATGCGGCTCTCCGCCGGCTCCTGACCCGGCCTGACCCCCGGCCCCCGACCGTCCGTCCGGCGATGTCCGCACTCTGAAGGACCGGGCTCACGGATTCCGGGAGGCCCGGCCTTCAGTCTTGAATTTGGCCTTCAGTCTTCGATGAGGACGGCTCGTTCGGGGCAGTTGGCCGCGGCCTTGCGGGCCTGGGCCTCGAGCTCGGGAGGGACCGTGCCGTCGCCGATGACCTCGCCGAAGCCGTCGTCGTCCCGGGCGGTGAACACGTCGGGGCCCAGCGAGTAGCACCGCCCGTGACCGCTGCACAGCTCCTCGTCGATGCGGATCTTCATCAGGTGGTCCCTTCGGGTCGACGGGTGGGGATCAGCCGGCCGGGCGGGTCGCGGCGACCTGGTAGATGGTGATGTCGCGGGCCAGGACGGCGACCGGTGCGGGGCCGTCGTCCGGTGCGGCCGCGGCCTTCAGCCCGGCCAGGTGGGCCTCGAGCGCGTCATCGTCGGTCCAGCGCTCGAAGAGGTGGATCCGGCCCGGATCGTCGACGTCGGCCGCGAACCCGTAGGCGAGGCACCCGTGCTCGAGCCGGCTGGCCCGCACCTGTTCGGCTCTCGATGCGAGGAACCGATCGCGGTCGCCCACGTCGACGTCGATGGTCCCGGCCACGATCAGCATCGCTCCCCGTCTCCGTCCCTCGGCGCCCCCTGGCCGCCTCGTGGAAATCTCGTTCTCGGAAACGTAGACCATCCTCGCACCGCCGAGAACGAGCCCCTTGGGTAGATCAGGGCCGCGAGCCGACCTGGATCTGCGCAACGTCGATCCCGCCGAGGCGAGGTGCCGAGCCGATCAGAGGGAGCGGAACATGCCCCCGTCGGCCAGGACCTGGGCGCCGTTGATGTAGCTGCTGGCGTCGGAGGCCAGGAAGAGGCACAGCCCGACGAGGTCGTCCGGCTGGCCGATGCGGCCCATCGGGTTGACGGCGCCGGCCTGCGGCCTTCATGTCCTCGCCCCAGGCGATGGTGATGTCGGTGTCGAACGCGCCGGGGAGCACGACGTTGGCCCGGACCTTCGGCGCCCACGCACCGGCCAGCCCGAGCGTCATCGCGTTGAGCGCGGCCTTGGCCATCGCGTAGGGGAGGTCGTTGGCGTTCGGCCGCAGCGACCCGGCGGTGGAGATGTTGATGATCGAGCCGCCGTCGCCCTCGGCCATCCGCGACCCGAGCAGGGCCGACAGGCGGAAGGGTCCGCGGGCGTTGACCGCGTGGACCTTGTCGTAGAGGTCCTCGGTGACCGAGGGCAGGCCGTCGTAGAGGGGCGACATGCCGGCGTTGTTCACCAGCACGTCGCACCGACCGAGCTCGCGGTGGACGGTCTCGGCGAGCGCGTCGCAGTCGTCCCAGCGGCCGACGTGGCAGGCGACCGCGAGCGCCGTCGACCCGGTGGCCTCGCGGATCTCGGCGGCCGTCTGCTCGCACCGGTCGAGCTTGCGGCTGGCCACCACGACCTGTGCGCCGGCGCCGGCCAGGCCGAGCGAGACGGCCCGGCCGATGCCGCGGCTGCCACCGGTCACGACCGCGACCTTGCCGGTGAGGTCGAACCGCTCGGTCACAGAAGTGACCGCGGCGCTCAACGCGACTCGCTGACGGAGTAGTCGGTCGACTCGGCCAGCTCGGCCGCCTTGGCCATGAGGTCGAGCACGACGTTGCCGAAGGCGGTGAGCTTCGGGTCGTCGCCCGCTCGCTGGAAGCCCTGCTCGAGCACGATGGCCAGCTTCCAGCGGGCCAGCACCACGTAGTAGTCCATGTCGTCGACCTGGCGACCCGAGATCGAGGAGTAGTGGGCGAGCAGCTCGTCGGTGCTGGGCATGCCGGTGAGGTCGACGTAGCCGAGCGACTCCGGCGCGCTCGGTGTCGTCGGGCCAGCTCGAGACGACCCAGGCCAGGTCGAGCTTGGGGTCACCGACGGTGCCCATCTCCCAGTCGACGATCGCGGCCATGCCGGGCCGGCCCGCCGTGGTGGTACATGACGTTGGCGAACTGGTAGTCGCCGTGCATGATCCCGGGCACGAAGTCGATCGGGCGATGGGCCCGCAGCCAGGCCGACGCCTCGTCGAGGCCGGGCAGCTCGCGGCCCTTGATGCGGTCGAGGAACGCGGTCCACCGGTCGACCTGGCGGTCGTGGAAGCCGTCGGGCCGGCCGAGGTCCTGCAGGCCCTTGGCCTGCCAGTCGACCTTCGACAGCTGGCCGATGGCGCCGACCAGCTCGGTGGCCAGGCCCCGACGCTGCTCGACGTCGGAGAAGAACGGCTCGGGCCACTCGGGCTCGGTGATCGGCGACCAGCCGTCGATGAAGCCCATCAGGTAGAAGGTGCGCCCGAGGATCGCCGGGTCGTCGCCGACCGCCAGGGCCGCGGTGTGGGGCACGTCGGTGCCGTCGAGCGCGTCGATGATGCGCCACTCGCGCAGGATGCCGTCGTCGCGGGAAGCCGGCGCGGTGGACGGCGGGATGCGCAGCGCGCCGTGCAGGTCGCCCCGGCGGATCTCGTAGATCTCGTTCTGGCTGCCGCCCGACACGTAGCGGGCCTCGATCGGCTCGCCCCTGCCGGGGAGGTCGGTGGTGTCGAGCCACGGCGCCAGCCGGTCGACGTCGAGGGTCGGGGTCGGCTCGCCGAGGTCCCACTTGTCGCCGGTCGTGTTCTCCGTCGGAGTCGGTGCTCACAGGTTCCCCACTTCGAGCTCGAGGTAGTCGGCGTACTTCTGTCGGGCGGCGGCCAGCTTCTTGGGTCGGTGCTCGGTGGGCCACAGGTCGTCGCTCGGCCGGTAGTCGCGCAGCACCTGGCGGGCGACGGTGACCTTGTGCACCTCGGTCGGACCGTCGGCCAGGCCCATGATCGGCCCGGCCAGCAACATGCCGGCCAGCGGCAGCTCGTTGGACACGCCGAGCGCGCCGTGCACCTGGATCGACCGCTGCACCACGTCGGTGATCAGCCCGGGCATCAGCACCTTCACCGCGGCGATGTCCTTGCGGACCTTGCCGGTAGTCCTGGTAGCGGTCGATGGCCCAGGCGGTCTGCAGCACGAACAGGCGGAACTGCTTGATCTGGGCGTACGAGTCGGCGATGTAGCCCTGCACGAACTGCTTGTCGGCCAGCAGCGAGCCCTGGGTCTCGCGGCTGAGCGCCCGCTCGCACATCATGTCGAAGGCCCGGTTGCACATGCCGATGGTGCGCATGGCGTGGTGGATGCGGCCGCCGCCGAGCCGGGTCTGGGCGATGGCGAACGCCTGGCCCTCGCCGCCGAGCAGCGCGTCGAGCGGCACCCGCACCTCGTCGTAGTGGATCAGGGCGTGGCTGCCCTCGCCCAGCGGTTCGGTGCCCAGGCCCACGTTGCGCACGATGTCGACGCCGGGCGTGTCGGTCGGGACCAGGAACATCGACATGCCCTGGTACGCGCTCACGTCGGGATCGGTCACCGCCATCACGATCAGGAACGACGCGGTGCTGGCGTTGGACGAGAAGAACTTCCAGCCCTCGATCACCCACTCGTCGCCGTCACGGGTGGCCCGCGTGGTGAACATGGTGGGGTCGGCGCCGGCGTGCGGCTCGGTCATCGAGTAGCAGGAGAAGCACTCGCCGTCGAGCAGCGGCTGGAGGTAGCGCTCCTTCTGCTCGGGCGTGCCGTAGTGGGCGATGATCTCGGCGTTGCCGGTGTCGGGCGCCTGGGTGCCGAACACGATGGGCGCCCAGCTCGACCGGCCGAGGATCTCGTTCATCAGCGACAGCTTGAGCTGGCCGTAGCCCTTGCCCCCGAGCTCGGGCCCGAGGTGGGCGGCCCACAGCTCGCGGTCGCGCACCTGCTGCTTGAGCGGGTCGATGGCCTTGCGGCGGCTGCTCGTCGAGCGGGGTGAACTCGAGCCCGCCCCACAGCAGGTCGAGCGGCTCGACCTCCTCCTTCACGAACGCGGCGACCCAGTCGAGCTGCTCCTGGAACTCGGGTTCGGTCTCGAAATCCCAACTCATGACGCTCTCCTCACACGATGGCGCTGGCGCCGTCCAGGACGATGGCGGTGGCCATCCCCCTCTTCCCCTCGGTTCCCCGATGAACTACGTTCCACAGGACGGGAACAACGTTCCCGCAGTTCAGCACAGAGTTCCCGTCAAGGAAAGTGGAGATCTGAGATGCCGCGCTGCGCAGTGCCTGACGATCGGGTCGCTCGACGAGGTCGTGGTGGGCGAGGTCGCTGATCCCGTGCCCGGACCGGGCGAGGCGTTGGTGCGGGTGCGGGCGGCCAGCGTCAACTTCCCGGACTCGCTCCTGATCGCCGGTCGCTACCAGGTGCAGGCCGAGCCGCCGTTCATCCCCGGGTCGGAGTACGCCGGGGAGGTCGTGGCGTTGGGCGACGCCCGGCCCGGCCGGCGCGCCCTCCGGTGGCCTGCAGGTCGGCGACCTGGTCTGCGGCTCGGTGATGTTCGGAGCCTTCGCCGAGCTCATCGCCATGCCGCTCGAGCGGTTGACGAAGGTGCCCGCCGGCGTCGCTCCGGAGATGGCGGCATCGGCCCAGGTGACCTACACGACGGCCTTCCACGCGCTGCACACGCTCGGGCAGGTGCAGGCCGGCCAGTGGGTGGTCGTGCTCGGCGGTGCCGGTGGGGTCGGCATGGCCGCCATCGACCTGGCCCGCGACGCCGGCGCCCGGGTGGTGGCCGCGGCCTCCACGCCGGACAAGCTCCAGGCCTGCCGCGACGTCGGTGCCGAGGTGGTCGTCGACTACGTGCACGACGACCTCAAGCAGGCCATCAAGGACGCGACCGGGGGCGCCCACCTGGTGGTCGACCCCGTCGGCGGTCCCTACTCCGAGGCCTCGCTGCGAGCGCTGCGGCCCGGCGGTCGGCTCATCGTCGTCGGCTTCGCGTCGGGCGAGGTCCCGTCCATCCCGCTCAACCTGGTGCTGGTGAAGGGCGTGAGCGTCCACGGCCTCGATCTCCGACAGCTCCACACCGTCGATCCGGACCTCAACGCCGGCACGCTCCCCGCGCTGCTCGGCCGGCTGGCCGAGGGCCACCTCCACCCGCGGATCGATCGCCGCTACGAGCTCGACGAGGTCGTCGCCGCGCTGCGCTGCGTGGCCGACCGGCAGGCCATCGGCAAGGTCGTGGTCCTCCCGTGAAGTTCGCGGCCGGCCCGCCCGAGGGTCCGTCGCTGGCCGAGCTGGCCGCCGGCCGCTCGACCGCGGAGCTGGTGGCGTCCCGCACGGACGAGGCGCAGCGCCTGATGGACGCGGGCATGGCCGTGATGGTCCGCCACGGCACCGACTCTCGGGCCACCGTGGCCGAGATCGTGCGGGAGGCCGGCCTGTCGAACCAGGCCTTCTACCGCCACTTCGCCGGGAAGGACGACCTCGTCGCCGCCATCATCGACGCCGGCGCGCGCCGGCTGGTGGGCTACGCCGGCCACCGCATGGAGATGTTCGACGAGCCCCTCGACCAGGTGCGGGCCTGGGTGCGGGCCGTGCTCTCGCAGGGCACCGACCCCAAGGTCGCGGTGCCGACCCGGGCCCTGACCTGGAGCCGCAACGCGCTGGCCGCCGATCACGAGACGTCCGCCCGCCAGGCCGAGTCGCTGGTGTGGGCGCTGCTCGAGGGCCCGCTTGCCGCGCTCGGGCGTCCGCAGCCGAGGCAGGATGCCTACCTGATCGGTCGGCTGGTCTTCGGCGTCCTCACCGAGGTGCTGTGGGCGGACGAGCCGACGACCAACGACGAGCTCGAGTTCGTCACCGACTTCTGCATCGGAGCGATCACCAGCCCCACGGTCCGGATCGGTGGCGCAGGCGCGGGGAAGCAGAGGAACCGACGATGACGTACCTGGACGATCGGCTCGGCGTGGCGGGCCGGGTGGCGGTGGTGGTCGGTGGCGCCGGCGGCCTGGGTCTGGCCTGCGCCGCCGAGCTCGGCCGGGCCGGCATGCGCCTGGCCATCGGTGACATCGACGAAGCCCGGCTGGCCTCGAGCGCGGCCGCCCTGGCCAGCGAGGGCATCGAGGTGCACGCCGGAGCGCTCGACTGCCGCGACGTCGACGCGCTGACCGCGTTCTACGCGTCGGTCGTCGATGCGTACGACCAGATCGGCGTGGTGGTGAACGTGGTCGGCGGCACCTTCCAGCAGCCCTTCGAGCAGTCGAACCCACGGGGGTGGGAGGCGCTGACCCGGGCCAACTTCACCTGGGTGCTGGCATCGATGCAGCTGGCCATCCCGCACCTGCGGGCCGCCGGCGGCGGCAGCATCATCAACATGGGGTCGATCGAGGGCAACCGGGCCGCGCCCGGGTTCTCCGTCTACGCCGGGCTCAAGGCCGGGCTCGAGAACGTCGGGCGGTCGATCGCCATCGAGCTGGCTCCGGACAGGATCCGGGTCAACACCCTCGCTCCCGACTACGTGCCGACCGAGGGCCTGACCGGAGCCGTCCCCGAGCGCATGGCCGACGACGAGTCGGACGCGGCCGACCCCGCCGCGGTGCGGACGCTGGCCCACCAGATCTCGATCCCGATGGGACGCCTCGGCGAGCCGAGCGACGTCGGTGGGTGCGTGCTGTTCCTGGCGTCGGACCTGTCCCGGTTCGTGACCGGCACCACGCTGCACCCCGACGGCGGCGCCTGGGCTTCAGCCGGTTGGTTCAACTGGCCCGACGCCGGCTTCCGCAACACCGTGCCCGACTCGGTGGTGGGGCAGTTCCTCGACCGCTGACCGCGAGCGGGCCCGAGCTCAGGTCGAGACGGGGTCGAAGCCGGGCTTGCGGCTGTCGACCTCGATCCGCGTCGTAGGCGATGACCGGGGGCTCGGTGCCGTAGAGGTCGAGCGTGTGGAGGAAGCGGTGCAGGCCCATGGCGTTGGCGCAGGCGAAGCCCAGCTCGACGATCTGCGCCGCGGTGAAGACCTCGGCCAGCCGCTCGTAGAACTCGCGGTCCATGGCGTGGTGGTCGGCCGACAGCAGGTCGAGGAACTCGACCGCCATCTGCTCCTGCGGATCGAGCTCGCCGCGACCGGGTGCCAGCAGGCAGGCCACGTCCTCGTCGGTGATCGAGTCGTGCTTGCGGGACTGCATGCACGGCTGGCACTCGCCGAGCTGCGCGCTCCGGATGCGGACCAGCTCGAGGATGCGCCCGCCGAGCAGGCTGTCGCCGCCCCACGACGTGCGGGCCTGGTGCACGGAGGCCAGCTGCGGCGTGCGGTAGGCGAAGATCTGCAGCGGGACCTGCGTGGAGTACAGGCCTTCGCCGAAGCCGTCGTCGATGATCTGACGGGATTCGGCGTTGAGGTCCTCGAACGGGATCGGTGCGATGCGCGGCATTGGGCGAGCCCCCTGGTCGTGGTGGATCCGTCCTCCGAGCCCCCTCTGAGAACAGGGTTCTCACGTTAGCGACATCAGGCTCCGCTCGCGACCGATCTGCCCTACTGTCCGCCGGATGGGGGACAGCGAGCGGTTTGCCGGCAAGGTCGCGATCGTCACCGGAGGGGCCGGCGGCATCGGTCGGACGGTGGCGCTGACGCTGGCCGCGGAGGGTGCGTCCGTGGTGGTCGCCGACCTCGATGCCGCCGGCGCGGTACGGGTCGCCGACGAGGTCGGGGCGGCCGGCGGCGAAGGCCTGGCCGTGACGGTCGACCTCGGCGAGGAGGACCAGGTCGCGGCGATGGTCGGCGCGGTGGTCGAGCGCTTCGGCGGCATCGACTTCGTCGACAACAACGCGGCGCTGACCGCGGCCGACGTGCTGGCCCGCGACACGACGGTGACCGAGATGGGCATCGACGTCTGGGACCAGATGATGGCGGTCAACCTGCGGAGCCAGATGCTCGTGTGCAAGCACGCCATCCCCGTCATGGTCGAGCCGCGGCGGAGGGTCGATCGTGAACATGTCGTCCGGCGCGGCGCTGTCCGGCGACCTGACCCGCACCGCCTACAGCGTGTCGAAGTCGGGCATCACGACGCTCACGAAGAGCCTGGCCACGCAGTACGGGCGCAAGGGCGTGCGGGCCAACGCGATCTTCCCGGGGCTGATCCTCACGGACCCGGTCCGGGCCCAGATCCCGCCGGCGATGCTCGAGGCCTACGCCAGCAGCCTGCTGACCCCGTTCGTCGGCGAGCCCCAGGACATCGCCGACCTCGTGAGCTTCCTCTTCTCGCCGCAGTCGCGCTACATCACCGGTCAGAGCATCTCGATCGACGGCGGCATGGGCGCGCACACCGGCCACCTCGCCGAGGACTGACCCGGGTCTGAGGGTTCGGGTGGTGGCGATCAGGTCGGGGCGAGGAGGGCCCGCAGCGCGGCCTTGTCCGGCTTGCCCGAGCCGAGGAGGGGCAGCGCGTCGACGACCTCGACCCGCTCGGGCCACTTGAACCGCGTCACCTCGTGCTGGTCGAACCAGGCCCGGCAGTCGTCGAGGGCGAAGGGCCGCTCGACCACCACGAACGCGCACACCCGCTCGCCGAGGCGGAGGTCGGGCTGGCCGACGACGACCGCCTCGCGGACGTCCGGATGGGCCTCGAGGATGCTCTCGATCTCCATCGTGGCGATGTTCTCGCCGCCCCGGATGATCACGTCCTTGATGCGCCCGACGATGGTGAGCCACCCCTCGTCGTCGAGCGTCGCGAGGTCACCGGTGCGGAACCACCCGTCGTCCGCGAAGGCGGCGGCGGTGGCGGCCGGATCGTCGTACCCGACGAAGAGCTCGGGGCCCCGCACCAGCAGCTCGCCCGGTTGGCCCACGGGCGTGTCGTTGCCGGAGGCGTCCACCGTGCGCAGCTCGACCAGCCCGACCGGACGGCCGTCGGTGGTGGCCGCGTGCTCGGGAGCGTCGGCGGCCGACGAGGTGGTCACCGTCGGCGCCTCGGTCGAGCCGTAGGTCCGCTTGACCCGGCACCCCAACGCCTCGGAGGTCGAGGCGATGAACGCGGGTGTCACCCCTGACCCGCCGCACGAGATCAACCGCAGCGACCGCACGGCCTCGGTCGTGAAGCCGGGGGTGTTGACGAGCGACACGAAGAAGGCCGGTGGCCCGATCATGAACGTGATCTCGTCCCGCTCGATGATCTCGAGGGCGCGGGCCGGATCCCACTTGGCCATGGGCACGACCCGCAGGCCCGACACGGCCAGCAGCACGCCGTTGAGCAGGCCGGAGATGTGAGCCATGGGCGCCGGCAGCAGGATGGCGTCGTCGGGGCCGAGACCGTGGACCTCGGTCATGACCCGGGCCTTGTGCAGCAGCGCCCGGTGGGAGTGCAGCGCGACCTTCGGCGTGCCCGTCGACCCGGACGTGCCGAGGGCGACGGCGACCGACGCGGCGTCGACGTCCACGGCCGAGGTCAGGATCGGCGCTCCGCTCGGCAGCTCGGCCTCGCTCCGCACGAAGACGCTCGGCGCCAGCCGGGCGACCATGGCGTCGACATCGCTGGCCCCGGCCAGGTGGTGGATCGGCGCGGCCACCGCCCCGAGCCGCCAGCAGGCCCGGAACAGGGAGATGGCGGGCCACCCGTTGGCGAGCTGCCAGGACACCGTGGAGCCGGGCTCGACGCCGAGGGCGGCCAGCCCGCCGGCGATCTCTGCGATCTCCTGCTCGAACGGGGTGGTGCCGGTCAGCGCGGCGTCGAGCGACTCGTCGGTCCACGGTCCACCCGGCTGCGCCCACCGGTCGGTGAGGGGGTGTCGAAACGTCGGTACGAGCGCGTTCGGGGTTCGGCGAAAAGTCGACACGAGTGTTAGTTTCGCACCGCATGACGCCCCCCGCGCAACCTGACAACCGACCCGCCCACCCGGCCGACCGGCGGTCCGACGCGCCAGGACGGTCGACGTGGACCTGACCTTCTCGGCCGACGAGCAGGCCTTCGCCGCCGAGGCCCGGGCCTGGCTCGACACCCACCTGCGGCCCGTCCCGACGTTCGCGTCCGTCGAGGACGAGGTCGCCTGGGGCCGGGCCTGGCAGGCCGAGCTGGCCGAGGGTCGCTGGGTCGGCATCCACTGGCCCCACGAGTACGGCGGTCGGGGCGCGTCGCCGCTGCACGTGGCCATCTTCAACGCCGAGTACACCCGCGCCGGCGCGCCGCAGCCGGTCAACCGCGTCGGCATCAACCTGGCCGGACCGACGCTGCTGGCGCACGGCACCGACGACCAGAAGCGGCGCTGGATCGGGCCGATCCTCACCGCCGAGGAGATCTGGTGCCAGCTCTTCAGCGAGCCCGATGCCGGCAGCGACCTGGCCGGGCTGCGCACGACGGCCACGCCGGTCGACGGCGGATGGGTGCTCAACGGCCAGAAGGTGTGGACGTCGTACGCGCAGTTCGCCCGGTGGGGGATCTGCCTGGCCCGCACCGATCGCGACGCCCCGAAGCACCGCGGCATCTCCTACCTCGTGGTCGACATGACCGAACCGGGCATCGAGATCCGCCCGCTCGTGCAGATCACCGGTGAGGCCGAGTTCAACGAGGTCTTCCTCACCGACGTCTTCGTTCCGGCCGACCACCTCGTCGGCCTCGAGAACCACGGCTGGGCGGTGGCCAACACCACGCTGGCCCACGAGCGCGGCACGAACTTCCCGTTCAAGGAGCAGGTGGTCCACGAGACGTTCCTGCAGCAGCTCGTGGAGCTGGCCGCGGCGCGCGGCGTGCTCGACGATCCCGAGGTCGCCGACGGCCTGGCTCAGGCCTTCGTCGCGCTCCGGATCCTGCGGCTGCACAACTGGCGCACGCTGTCCCGCCTCGGCCGCGGCCTCGAGCCGGGAGCCGAGTCGAGCTGGGTGAAGCTGGCCTGGACGGACATGACCCAGCTGCTCTCCGAGGTGGCCCTGCTGGTCGAGGGCCCCGAGGCCCCGCTCTGGGATCGTTGGGCGCGCCAATGGTTGTGGAGCGGCGCGGCCAGCATCGCCGGCGGTACCTCCGAGGTGCAGCGCACCATCATCGGCGAGCGCATCCTCGGCCTCCCTCGAGGCTGACCCAGGGCAAGTTCGAGTCGGGCGGGTTCGAGTGGTGGAGCGGGTCAGGCGTCGGCGCGGACGGTGGTCTTCTCGGAGCCGACGATGGGCGGGGCGACGCGCCAGTTGGGGATGCCGGCGGCCTCGTCGGCGACGGGGTAGTGGTCCTCGCGGACCTCGGCCCAGTGCGCGTGGTTCAGCTGGTGGAGCGTGAAGCAGGCGTTCGAGCGCGTTGTGGAAGCCCATGTTGTCCATGGTCTGGTTCACCGACTCCTTGATCAGGAGCGCGGTCATGGTCGGGAGCTTGGCGATGCGACGGGCGAACTCGATGGTGCGCTCGGGCAGCTCGTCGTTGGGGAACACCTTGCTGACCATGCCCAGCGCGTGGGCCTCGTGGATGTCGATCGAGTCGCCGGTGAGCATGAGCTCCTTGGTCTTGCGCGGACCGAACTCCCACGGGTGGGCGAAGTACTCGACGCCGCACATGCCGAGGCGGGTGCCGACCACGTCGGCGAAGCGCACGTCCTCGGCCCCGACGATCAGGTCGCACGCCCACATGAGCATGAGGCCGGCGGCGTAGACGTCACCGTGCACCTGGGCGATGGTGATCTTGCGGAGGTTGCGCCAGCGCTTGGTGTTCTCGAAGAAGTAGTGCCACTCCTGCAGCATCCGACTCTCGGCGCCCACCCGCGTGCCGCCGTTGATGACGGCCGTCGGGTGCTGGTTCGGGCCCGGCATGTACTGCTCGATCGACTCCTTCGACCCCATGTCGTGGCCGGACGAGAACATCGGACCCTCGCCGCCGAGGATCACGACCCGCACCGTGTCGTCGGCCTCGGCCCGGGCGAACGCCTCGTCCAGCTCGACCAGCAGGCCGCGGTGCTGGGCGTTGCGGCTCTCGGGTCGGTTGAGGTTGATGCGGACGATCGTGCCCTCGTCGAACGTCTCGTACTTGACGAACTTGTAGTCGGTCATGGCTGGCTCCAGGGAGAAAGGTCGGTGAGGTGACCGTACTGTCAGACCCGGGGGCCGTGTCCACACCGCGGCGGCGCGTTCGCGAGTCGGGCAGACGGCCATCGGTATGCTTCGGCCGCCGACGAGTAGCCCATCGCACCCGAGGACGACCATCCCTGATGTCACAGGACGCAGAGCCGAACGCCGACAGCTCGTGGCAGCGCCGGGCGGTCGATCGGTCCCTGGGGACGGCCCGCGCCCGGGCGGTGAGCCGCAGCGGCCAGATCCTCGCCGCGGCCCGTGAGCTGACCGAGGAGACCGGCGGGCTCGACTTCACCGTGCAGGACATCGTCGACCGCTCGGGCCTCTCGCTCCGCTCGTTCTACAAGCACTTCGGCGGCAAGGACGATCTGCTGCTGGCCCTGCTCGAGGAGCTGCTGCGGGACTTCGCCGACGACATGCGGCGCGACGTCGAGGTCTACGACGACCCGGTCGATCAGCTCCGCGTCTACGTCACGAACTTCCACATGCGGGCCCGCATCTCGTCGTCCCACGGCGGTCGGGCGTTCAGCGGCTACCACGTGCGCATGCTCGAGTTCCGCCGCGCCGAGTTCACCGCCGCCCTCGAGCCGCAGGTGCAGCTGCTGCGCGAGATCGTCGAGGCGGCCATGGCGCTCGGCCGCATCCGCACCGACCTCAGCGCCACGGACGTCACCGGCCTGCTCACGGTCACGCTCATGTCGGCGGCCCAGATGAGCCTGCTCGACGTCGAGCTCACCGAGTCGCCGCTGCAACCCGACCAGCTCTGGGCCTGGTGCGCGGCGGCGGTGGGCGCCGAGGAAGCGGAGGCCGGGCCGGCCGTGGCTCGGCCGACCAAGCGGCCGCCCACGTCCACGGCGAGCAAGACCCGGTCCAAGCCGAAGACCGTCCGCTCGCCGTCCCCGCACCGCCAGCTGACACTCGTCGTCAGGTCGGCGTGCTCGGCCCCGTGGGTCGCGTGATAACGTCATTCTCACATTCGAGTGCGCCGCTCGCCCAGACGCGGGCCGGCCCGAGCAGCGCATCGCCTCCGCGGTGCCGAGGGGGACGACGACATGACCGCCACCACCGAAGATCCGTCTGCGACCGTGCAGGGCGAGGTGCGCATGCTCATCGGCGGTGAGCTGGTCGAGGGTCGGGCCGGTCGCCGCTTCGACAACATCAACCCGGCCACCGAAGAGGTGCTCGGGCAGGTGTCCGACGGCGGCGCCGAGGACATGGACCTCGCCATCGCCGCGGCCCGCAAGGCGTTCGACGAGACGAAGCTGGTCCACCGACCGGGCGTTCCGCCAGCAGTGCCTCCGCCAGCTCCACGACGCGATCGTCGCCGAGCAGGAGCTCTTCCGCGCCGAGCTGGTGGCCGAGGTCGGGCTGCCCGATCGCCATCACCTACGGGCCGCAGCTCGACGCCCCGCTCGAGGACGGGCTGCTCTGGCCGGCCAAGAACATCGACGACTTCGAGTGGGAGCGCGAGCTGCCCGATCGGCGAGGCGTTCGGCATGCGCAGCTGGCGCAAGGTCGTCAAGGAGCCGGCCGGCGTGGTCGGCGCGATCATCCCCTGGAACTACCCGTTCGAGGTGACGCTGCAGAAGCTCGGCCAGGCCCTGGCCACCGGCAACACCATGATCGTCAAGCCGGCGCCCGACACCCCGTGGAACGCCACCCGGATCGGTCGCCTGATCGCCGAGCAGACCGACATCCCGGCCGGCGTCGTCAACGTGCTCACCACGTCGGACAACGCGGTTGCCGAGCAGCTCGTGGTCGATCCCCGCGTCGACCTGATCTCGTTCACCGGCTCGACGTCGGTCGGTCGCCACATCATGGCCATGGGCGCCCCGACCATGAAGCGGTTCTTCCTCGAGCTCGGCGGCAAGTCCGCCCAGATCATCCTCGACGACGCCGACCTGGCCTCGACCGTCGGCGGCGCGGCGTTCGTCTGCGTCCACGCCGGCCAGGGCTGCGCCATGATGACCCGCACGCTCGTGCCCCGGTCCCGCTACGACGAGGCCGTCGAGCTGCTCGAGGCCGCGTTCGCCGGCATCACCTACGGCGACCCGACCGACGCCGGCAACCTGCAGGGCCCCCAGATCAGCGCCAAGCAGCGCGAGCGGGTGCTCGGCTACATCGACAAGGGCGTCGAGGAGGGTGCCCGGCTCGTGCTCGGCGGCGGTCGCCCGGCGCACCTCCCCAAGGGCTGGTACGTCGAGCCGACCTTCTTCGCCGACGTCACCAACGACATGACGATCGCCCGGGAGGAGATCTTCGGCCCGGTGCAGCTCCTCATCCCGTTCGACGACGACGCCGACGCGGTGCGCATCGCCAACGACAACGTCTACGGCCTGTCCGGCATGGTGTTCTCCGGCTCGGAGGAGCGGGCCCTGGCGGTGGCCAAGCAGATCCGCGCCGGCACCGTCGGCGTCAACGGCGGCGTGTTCTACGGCGCCGACGCCCCGTTCGGCGGCTACAAGGCCAGCGGCTACGGCCGCCAGGGCGGGCTCGAGGGCTTCAACCAGTACCTCGAGACGAAGACGATCAGCGGTCCGGCTCCGGCCGAGGGCTGAGGTCGGCCCGGCCCAGTGAGCGACGACGCCGCGGTCGACGACCTCCGGCGTGACCTGCGGGCGTGGCTGGCGGCCAACCTGACGCCGGCCGTCGTCGAGGCCGCATCGCGCCCGGTGGGGGAGGACAACCTCGCGGTGCTGCAGGCGTGGAACCGGCAGCTCGTCGACGGCGGTTGGGCGGCACCGTCGTGGCCGGTCGAGCACGGAGGTCGGGCGGCCGGCGTCGCCGAGCAGGTGGCCTACCTCGAGGAGATGAGCCGGGCCCGGGCACCGGGACCGGTCAACGTGATCGGCGTCGCCAACATCGCGCCGGCGATCATGCACTTCGGCACGGATGCCCAGAAGGAGCGCTTCCTCGGGCCGATGCTGAGCGGCGAGGAGATCTGGTCGCAGGGCATGTCCGAGCCCGACGCCGGGTCGGACCTCGCCGCGCTGCGCACCTCGGCGGTGGAGCAGGGCGACGAGTTCGTCATCGAACGGGCAGAAGACCTGGAACTCGATGGGGCACTTCGCCGACTGGTGCCAGCTCTACGTGCGCACCGATCCGACCGCGCCGAAGCACCAGGGGATCACCTGCTTCCTCGTCGACCTGCGCACGCCCGGGATCGAGGCCCGGCCGCTGAAGACCATCACCGGCGACCACTCCTTCGCCGAGCTGTTCCTCACGGACGTGCGGGTGCCCCGATCGGCGATGCTCGGCGAGCTGCACCGCGGCTGGTCGGTGGCGATGACGACGCTGAGCTTCGAGCGGGCCGGCGTGGCCCGGCTGCACCTCAGCCTCTCGAACAAGCTGGCCGACCTCCTGGCCGATCCCCGGGTGCGCGACGCCCTGGCCGACCGCCGCCTGCGGGAGCGGGTCGCCCGGGTCCACTCGCAGATCTCGTGCATGCGCTGGCTCACCGAGCGGGGCCTCGCCGATCCCACGGCCCACGGTGGCGCCGGCGGCAGCCTGTCGAAGCTGTCGTGGTCGACCATCGAGCAGTCGCTCGGCGACCTGGCCGTCGACCTGCTCGGCATGGACGGGCTCTCGGATCGTTGGGCCGACAACCTGGCGTCGGTGCGGCAGTCGTCGATCGCCGGCGGCACCACCGAGATCAACCGCAACATCGTCGCCGAGCACGTGCTGGGCCTTCCCCGCTGACGGCAGCCCACGTCGCAGGCCGAGCCGCTAATCTGACGAGAGTGTCAGATATGGGGGAGGACCTGCGGTGAGCAAGCGATGACGGCGACCGTGGACGCGGTCGAGGCCGGCGATCAGCTCGTGGCGCCGGTGCTCGCTCTCGAGGACGTGCACGCCGGGTACGGCCAGTTCCAGGCCCTGTTCGGCCTGTCGATCGAGGTCCCGCCCGGCCACGCGCTGGCCATCGTGGGCCACAACGGCATGGGCAAGACGACGGTGGCCCGCGTCGCGTCCGGGCTCATCGTGCCGACCAGGGGCCGCGTGCTGGTCGACGGCCAGGACTTCACCGGCCGAGAGGCGCAGGACTTCGTGCGGGCCGGCGTCGTGCACGCGCCCGAGGGCCGTTCGGTCTTCGCCACCCTGTCGGTGGAGGAGAACCTGACCCTGCCGTTCCGCAAGAAGTTCGGGCGCAAGGGCGTGTCCAGCGCGCTCGACCGGGTCTACACGATGTTCCCGCGGCTCGGGGAGCGGCAGGGCCAGCTGGCCGGTTCGCTCTCGGGCGGCGAGCAGCGCATGCTCACGCTGGCCCGTGTGCTGGTGCTCGAGCCTCGCCTGCTCATCGCCGACGAGCTCTCGCTGGGCCTGGCGCCCGATCATCACCGACGAGGTCTACGCGGTCCTCCTGCGGATCAAGGAGTCGGGCACGTCGCTCGTCGTGATCGAGCAGCACATCCGGCACGCGCTCGAGGTGGCCGACGAGGTCATCGTGCTCGACCGGGGCCGGGTCGACTACACGGGTCCGGCCGACGACGTCGACGCGCTGATGGAGGCCTTCCACCCGTCCGACGTCGAGAACCCGATCGAGGACTGAAGCGGTGTCAGTACTTCGAGCGCTGCCCGTCGGCCGGCGCCTGACCCTCGGGGTAGCTGCGGATCATGTTCTCCTGCACGTAGGTGGCGACCAGGCGGCCGTCCTCGGTGAACGCGTCGGCCCGCCCGTAGCCGCGCCCGCGACCGGCGTACGGAGCTTCGTGCGCGAGGAGCAGCCACTGGCCGGCGTCGAACGGCTCGTGGAAGGTGATGGCCTGGGTCAGCACGGTGGTGGAGATCGACACGTGGGCCAGCGCCTGGCCGACGCCGGCATGGGGCCGCATGGCGGTGGCGATCAGGAAGCCGTCGCTCGCGTAGGCGAGCAGCGCCTGGCTGGTGGTGAGGTCGTCGGGGGCCCCGGGGAAGCGCGACCACACACCGAGCTCGGACGGACCGACGAGCGCCGGATCGGAGATGTCGACGTCGTCGACGATGCGCACGTCCCACCATGGCGCCACCGGTCGGGCCTCGAACGCATCGGGCGATCCGACCGCAGGCATCGACGGCTGGTGGCGGATGAGGTCGGGATCGGGTGCCTGCAGCAGCAGGGTGGACCGGGTGCAGATGCGATCGCCCTGGTGGATCGTCACGCTGGCGCTGCCGAGGGCCCGGCCCTGGTGCAGCACCTCGACGTCGATCTCGAGCGGGGCGCTCATCGAGGCGCCGCGGGCGAAGACCGTGTGCAGCGACTTCACCTCCTTGTCGGGCATCGACGACGCTCCGGCGACGACGGTCTGGGCCAGCAGCTGGCCGCCGAACACGACGCCGTGGCCCTCGTCGAGCGAGCCGGCCGTGTAGCGGAGCGCGCCGCCGTCGGGGTCCTCCCCGGCAGGCGTCAGGTCCAGCACGGCGAGGAAGTCCTTGAGATCGCTCATCGCGATGAGAATGGTCTTTACGATTCCGGCATGTCAAGATCTCACTTCAACAACTACTGTTCTGCGCAGACAACACCGAGCGTTCGGGGGCAACGATGAACATCGAAGACATGGTGCTGGTGAGCGTCGACGACCACGTGGTCGAGCCTCCCGATCTCTTCGACGGCCACCTGCCCGACAAGTACAAGGACCTGGCGCCGAAGTTCATCACGCGCGACGACGGCACCGACGCCTGGGTCTACGAGGGCCAGGAGCTGTCCAACGTGGCGCTCAACGCGGTGGCCGGCCGGCCGCCCGAGGAGTACGGCATCGAGCCGACCTCCTTCGACCAGCTGCGCCCCGGCTGCTACGACGTGGCCGAGCGGGTGAAGGACATGAACGCCAACGGCGTGCTCGGGTCGCTCTGCTTCCCGTCGTTCCCCCAGTTCTGCGGCCAGCTGTTCGCCCGCACGGAGGACAAGGACGTCGCCCTGGCCATGGTGCAGGCCTACAACGACTGGCACATCGACGAGTGGTGCGGCTCGCAGCCGGGTCGGTTCATCCCCTGCTCGCTGCCCGCCATCTGGGACCCGGAGGTCCTGGCCGCCGAGGTCCGCCGCACCGCAGCCAAGGGCGCGCACGCCATCACGTTCTCCGAGAACCCGTCGAAGCTGGGCTGGCCGAGCATCCACTCCGACTACTGGGATCCCTTCTGGACGGCCTGCAGCGACGAGAACGTCGTCGTGTGCATGCACATCGGGTCGTCTTCCGCACTCGTCATCACCTCGCCCGACGCCCCGATGGACTGCCTCATCACCCTGACCCCGATGAACATCGTGCAGGCCGCGGCCGACCTCGTGTGGTCGCCGGTGCTGCGGAAGTTCCCGGACCTCAAGGTGGCGCTCTCCGAGGGCGGCATCGGCTGGATCCCGTACTTCCTCGAGCGGGTTGACTACAACTACGGCCGCCATCACGTGTGGACCGGTCAGGACTTCGGCGACAAGCTCCCCAGCGAGGTGTTCAACGAGCACATCCTGACCTGCTTCATCGACGACAAGTTCGGTGTGGCCTCGCGCGAGTACCTCGACATGGACAAGGTCATGTGGGAGTGCGACTACCCGCACTCGGACTCGACCTGGCCGACCGCCCCCGAGACGTTGGCCCTGTCGCTCGGCGACATGACCGACCACGACATCGACCGCATCACGCACCTCAACGCCATGAAGCACTTCTCCTACGACCCGATCACGGTGCTCGGGGGCAAGGAGAACTGCACCGTCGGCGCGCTGCGCTCGCAGGCCATCGGCCACGACGTGTCGATCGTGCCCCGGGCCAAGGAGGGAGCGGCCAAGAGCCGCACGAAGGCGGCCGACCTGGCCGTCACCGCGTCGGGGTCCCGCCGCATCTGATGGACCTGTCGCTCAGCCCGGAGCAGGACCAGCTGGTCGACGCGTTCGCCGGTCTGTACACGAAGCACTCCACGCCGGAGCACGTGCGCGCCGCCGAGGCGCTCGGCTTCGATCCCGAGCTCTGGAAGCGCCTGGCCGACCTGGGCGCGCTGCCCATGGCCGTCGCCGAGGCCGACGGCGGCTGGGGTGCGTCGTTCCTCGACCTGGCCCTGGTGGCCGAGCAGCAGGGCCGCTTCGTGGCCGCGGTGCCGATCATCGAGGCGCAGGTGGCGGCCCGGCTGCTGGCTCGCCTGGGTGAGGTCGCGGCCGGCCCGCTGGCCGACGCGCTCGGCGGCGAGCGACTGATCACCTTCGCGCCCCGTGCGGCTCGGGGCCTGACCGCCGGCCTGGTGCCGGGCGGCTCGGTGGCCGACGACGCCGTGGTGCTGGCCGGCGACCAGCTGCTGCTCGTCCCGCTCGACGACGATCGGACCGTCGTGGAGAACCTGGCGTCCATGTCGCTGGCCGACGTGGCCGTGACCCCGTCGGCGACGGTGCTGGCCGAGGGCGACGCGGCGCGGTCCGCCCACGACCGGGCGGTCGACGAGTGGATGGCGCTCACCGGTGCCGCGCTGGTCGGCATCGCCGCCCGTGCCCTGGAGATCGGCGTCGAGTACGTGACCGAGCGGCACGCGTGGGGCGTACCCATCGGCACCTTCCAGGCGATCTCCCACCGGCTGGCCGACAGCGCGACCGCGGTCGACGGGGCCCGACTGCTGGCCTACGAGGCCGCCTGGGCGGTCGAGGACCATCCCGAGCGGGCGGCCGAGCTGGCCGCGATGGCGTTCGCCTTCGCCTACGAGACGGCCCGGGACGCCTCCTACCGCAGCCTCCACTTCCACGGCGGCTACGGCTTCATGATGGAGTACGACATCCAGCTCTACTACCGGCGGGCGCGGGGATGGGCGAACGTCTTCGACGATCCCGACGCCATCTACCGACGGGTCGCCGACCACCGGTACGGCCCGGTGGGCGCGGGCCCGGGCGCAACCACGAACGCGGCGCGGAGCTGACCGGTGGACTTCCGACTGGGTGAGAAGAGCGACGCGTTCCGCGAGCAGGTGAAGGAGTTCGTCGGCGAGCAGATGACCGTCGAGCTCGAGGAGAAGCTGTACCGCACGGGCGTGTCCAACGACGAGGGCTTCACCAAGGCGTTGGCCGACCGGAACTGGCTGGCCCTCGGCTGGCCGGTCGAGTGGGGCGGGCAGGGCCGCGACCCGCTCGAGGTCATGGCCTACGCCGAGGAGCTGCAGAAGGTCGACGCACCGACCTACGGCATCGGCACCACGGTCATGGTGGCCAAGGTCATCCACAAGCTCGGCACCGACGAGCAGAAGGCGGAGATCCTGCGCCCCGCGTTGAAGGGCGAGATCATCATCTGCCTCGGGTTCTCCGAGCCCGAGTCCGGCTCGGACGTGGCTGCGGCCCAGACCAAGGCCACCCGCGACGGTGACGAGTGGGTCATCAACGGCCAGAAGATGTTCACGACCAACGCCCACATCGGCGACTACGTGTTCCTCCTGGCCCGCACCAACCCCGACGTCGCCAAGCACAAGGGCCTGACCACGTTCCTGGTGCCCCTGAAGCACCCGGGGGTCGAGGTGCAGGCGGTGTTCACGCTCTCGGGCGAGCGCACCAACATCACCTACTACAGCGACGTCCGCATCCCCGACGCCTGGCGCGTCGGCGACGTCGACGGTGGCTGGCGGGTCATGACCGTCTCGCTGCAGGACGAGCACTCGACCGGCTTCTCGTCGCGGATCCAGAGCCTGCTGGACCACACCGAGCGATGGGCGGCCGAGGCCACCGACGAGGACGGCCGTCCCCGACTCGACGACCCCGACGTCCGCGGCCGGCTGGGGCGGGCCGCCACCGAGCTCGAGGTGTCGCGGCTCTTGCAGCGGCGCAGCGCCTGGATGGCCGAGGCCGGCATCGTTCCCGAGGCCGAGGGGCCGATGTCCAAGCTCTTCAGCTCGGAGGCGTTCGAGCGCGCCGCGCAGGACCTCACCGAGATGGTCGGGGCCCGACGCCCTGCGGAGCTACTTCGATCCCACCGCTCCCGAGGGCGGGCGCATCGAGCACTACCTGCGGTTCTCGCTCGGCACCACCATCTACGCCGGCACCAGCGAGGTGCAGCGCAACATCATCGCCCAGCGCGGCCTCGGTCTCCCTCGCTGACCCACCTCCGAACTTGCGGGGCTGGCGTCCGGATCCCGGTGCTGCGCCCCGCAAGGTGGATCCCGGGTGATGGCGGAAGGCGGGTCAGCCGCCGCGGGCGTCGACGAGGGCCGAGCGGCTGACCTTGGTGGCCTCGCTGCGGGGGATCCGGTCGACGAGCTCCACCGTCTTGGGGACCTTGTAGCCGGCCAGGCGTGACTTGGCGAAGGTGATGACCTCGCCCTCGGTGGGGGGCGCCGCCGGATCCCGGGGCTCGACGATGGCGTGCACCCGGCGGCCCCACTCGGGATCGCTCAGCCCGATCACCACGACGTCCACGATGGCGGGGTGGTCGATCAGCGCGTTCTCGACCTCGGCCGGGAACACGTTGGCACCACCGGTGATGATGAGGTCCGAGCGACGGTCGGCGATGTGGAGGAAGCCGTCCTCGTCGAGGAAGCCGAGGTCGCCGGCGCTGGCGAACCCGTCGTCGGTGACCGCCAGCCGGACAGCGCCGCCGAGGTAGTGGTAGAGCCCACCGGCCGGCCAGCGCAGGAAGATCTCGCCGACCTCGCCCACGGGCAGGTCGTTGCGGTCGTCGTCGAGGATGCGGATCTCGGTGTCGCGGTAGCCGCGGCCGACGCTGCCGGGGTGGGTGAGCCACTCGTCGCCTCGCATGGCGGCCAGGCCGAGGCCCTCGGTCATGCCGTAGGCGAGGAAGAGGCGCTCGCTGCCGATGATGTCGATCCACCGGCGCAGCAGCGACGGGGGCGCGGCGGCTGCGCCCTGCAGCACCCAGATGAGCGAGCTGAGGTCGCGGTCGTCGATGCCGGGCAGATCGGCGATGCGCTGCAGCATCGTCGGCGTGGCCGTGAACGTCGTGACCCGGTGCCGCTCGATCAGGTCGATGATCCGGGCCGGATCGAACTTCTCGAGCAGCACGAGCTGGTCGCCGGACAGCAGCAGCGGCAGCGTGGCGAACCCGTTGGTGTGGTACAGCGGCGCGGGCACGAGGACGATCTGCGGGCGGGCGACGTCGATCCATCCGCTCGGGAAGGGCTCGGCCCCGACGCCGTCCCACTCGGCCGGCTTGTCGATCACGATCACCTTCGGGGTGCCGGTCGACCCGCTGCTGCAGATGCCGTGGGTCTGGGGCGACACCACGTCGGGCCGGGCCGACGACCTCATCGTCGGCCGTGGCCTGCAGCCAGGGCAGGTCGTCCCGGCTGAGGTCGACCTTCGGCGTCGACGACCTCGAGCACCCGCTGGCACTCCCAGTCGGGCAGGTCCCAGCGCACGGGCACGGGAACGGCGCCCAGCTTCCAGGCCGCGACGACCGAGAGGATCAGCTCGGGGGAGTTGCCCAGCCGCAGCGCCACCCGGTCGCCCCAGCCGAGGCCACGGGCCTCGAGCGCCTGGGCGATCTGACTCGACCGGCGGTGGAGCTCGCGCCACGTGACGACCTCTTCGCGACCGTCGATCGCAGCGAACACCAGGGCGATCCCGTCGGGTCGTTGCTCCGCCAGCTCGGCGAAACGGGCGCCGTAGGAGATGGTCGAGGCGGCCGTTCCGGTTGCGGGGTCCTCGTTGTCTGACACATGTGTCACCTTAGCGGTGACGGCGCACCGGGTCGTCCGGGCCGGACCCGTGGCGAGCTACTCGCCCTTGCCGCTGCCGGCCTTGGACGAGCGTGCCGCCTTCGCCTTCGCGACCGGCTGCGTGGACTTGCGCTTCGCCTTGGCCGGGGCCCGCCGGGCCGAACCGTTGCCCGACGATCGTCCGCCGGGCCCGGTGAGGAGGCCGCGGTTGATCATCTGCGCGAAGTCGTCGATCCGGGTGGGGGTGACGGGCTGCGACGTGAAGGCGTCGAGGAAGGTCAGCAGGACCATGGCGTCGGCGTCGGCGTCCCCCCAGCCCCGGGGCTCGAGGTGGCGGGCCAGCCGGGCACGCGACCCGTCGACCACCGCGGCGGAGACGCCGCCGAGCTCGCTGTCGCGGGTGATGGCTTCGCTCCACATCGTGAAGATCGATGCTTCGGCCGCGTAGGTGCTGGCGAACCGGCTGAGCCAGTCGACCAGCTCGGACTCGACGTCGGTGCCGTTGCCGGGCGTGAGCTCGGGCATGCCGTCGAGCGCTTCGCCGAGCTGCTCGATGGCCTGCTTGGCCAGGATGCGGAACAGCCCGGCCTTGTTGTCGAAGTAGCGGTAGAAGACGCCGTGGGACACGCCGGCGGCCTTCACGACATCGGCCACCCGGGTGGCGTAGTAGCCGCGCTCGACGAACACCGTGTGGCCGGCCTCGAGCAGCTGCAGGCGGGTGCGCTGGGCGGCCGGCCCGTGGGACGGATCGGCGGCGGTCGCCCCCGCGGTCGACGTCGCTCGGGTCGGTCGCGACACCGGCTTGAGCCGCTTGGTCGAGGTGTGGATGTTGACGCCCTCGATCGGCCCGAACAGCGAGCGGTGCACAGCGTCGGCGTAGGCGATGTTCATCCGCTTGCGGTTCAGCGTGCTGCGGGGCGCCACCAGCTCGAGGAGCTCGGTCTCGCGGTTCAGGCGGGCCACCGTCTGGAGGAGGGTGCGGATGACGGTGTCGATCTCGCTCGGCGGCAGGGGCGACCCGACGATGCTCGAGTGCAGGTCCTTCGAGATGCGGGTGGTCACGATGCCCACGCCGCTGGCGACCATGGCGTCGCTGGCGACGGCGGTCTGGAAGGTGGCGAACACCGGCTCGTAGTCGTCGAAGATCGCCGAGTAGCGCTCGAGCCAGCGATGGAAGGACTCCCACCCGGCGAGGTCGGCGGTGATCGGGTCGAGCGCCTCGGCCGACTCGTTGAGCAGTCGGGCGACCCGCCCGGCCAGGTGCCGGAAGAGGTCTTCCTTGCTCGAGAAGTACTGGTAGAAGGACGCCCGCGAGTACCCGGACAGCTCGGTGATGCGCTTGACGCCGCACCGCTGGTAGCCGACCTCGCCGAAGACCTCGAGGGCGGCCTCGAGGATGCGGATCTGCGCCTTCTGGCCGCGCTCGCCGACATAGGGGCTGTCGGCGAACGGGGCACGCCGCACGATCGAGGACGGGTCGCCGTCGGGGAGCGCGTCGGCGCTCGGGGCCGCCTTCTTCGCGGGGCTCATCGTCGGGGCCGCGCCGTCGAGAGCGGGTCGACTGCGCGCGTCGGGTTTGCCATCCTCGTGAGTTCCTTCTGGCCCAGCGCCCTGTCCTGGCCGCGTCGAAGCGTGGATGCTATCCGCGGGGTCACCTCGACCAGTGATCTGGCTGGCCGTTTCTAACGATAGCGTCAGCGTCCGCTACCATTCCGGGATACGCCGGAGACCGACTACGTGGGGTGCTGCACCGATGGAACTGAAGCCTGGGACCAAGCTCATGAGCGCCGTGTGCGAGACACAGGTGATCGTGGTCCGAGCTCCTGCGGTCGAGGTCGAGCTGGCGTGCGGTGGCGCCCCGCTGATCGGCACCGACGGGACCCCGTCGGGCGCGATCGACCCGGCCCTCAGCGACGGCACGCTCATCGGCAAGCGCTACGCGGAGGAGGAGCTCGGCCTCGAGCTGCTCTGCACCAAGGGCGGAGCCGGCACCCTCACCTGCAACGGCGTCGTGCTCGACGTCAAGGGCGCCAAGCCGCTGCCCGCGTCGGACTGAGCCGTCCCCGCGGTCGCTCCGCGGCGGTCTCGGTGCTCCCATCTGACACTCGTGTCATGCGCGGGTTAGGGTTGCCGCTCGACACGAAGCGGTCCGACAGAGCACCAGGGGGAACCGATGAGCAGCGCACTCGAGGGCGTCAAGATCCTGGAGGTGGCGGCGTGGACGTTCGTGCCGGCCGCCGGAGCAGTCCTGGCTGACTGGGGCGCAGACGTCATCAAGGTCGAGCACCCGGTGATGGGCGATCCGCAGCGGGGCCTGGTGGCGATGGGCCTCATCCCCGGCGGGGACAGCGCTGTCAACTACATCATCGAGCAGCCCAACCGCGGCAAGCGCAGCATCGGCCTCGACATCTCGACCGAGCAGGGCCTGGAGATCCTCTACCAGCTCGTCGAGCAGGCCGACGTGTTCCTCACCAGCTTCCTGCCGGCGACCCGCCAGAAGCTCAAGATCGACGTCGAGCACATCCGGGCCGTCAAGCCCGACATCGTCTACGCCCGGGGCACCGGCCAGGGCCCGCTCGGTCCTGACGCCGGCAAGGGCGGCTACGACGGTGCCTCGTACTGGGGTCGAGGTGGGGTGGCCCATGCGCTGAGTCCGGCCAGCCTGGAGTACCCCATCGGGGGCCGGGCCGGGTTCGGTGATCTGGCCGGCGGCATGGCCATCGCGGGTGGCATCGCAGCTGCGCTCTTCCAGCGGGAGCGCACCGGCGTCGGCCCGACCATCGACGTCTCGCTGCTGGGCCTGGCCATGTGGGTGCTGTCACCCGACGTGGTGGCCTCCGGCCTCTACGGCGGTGACCCGATGCCGAAGTTCGATCGCACCAGGTCGCCCAACCCGCTCGTCGGCTTCTACAAGACCAAGGACGACCGGTTCGTCACCTTCATGCTGCTGCAGTCCGACCGGTTCTGGCCCGAGTTCTGCGAGCACATCGGCCACCCCGAGCTGATCGCCGACGAGCGCTTCGCCGATGGCGCCGCTCGCTACACGAACTGCGTCGAGCTCATCGCGCTCCTCGACGAGATCTTCGCCAGTCGGACCTACGCCGAGTGGTGCGAGGCGCTCCAGACGATGACCGGCGTGTGGGCCCCCGTGCAGATGCCGAGCGAGATGGTCGACGACCCGCAGGTGCAGGCCAACGGCTACCTCAGCAAGGTCTCCCTCCACGGCACCGACTTCGATCTCGTCGCCAGCCCCGTGCAGATGGACGAGACCGCGGACGTGCTCGGTCCCGCTCCCGAGCACGGCCAGCACACCGAGGAGATCCTCCTCGAGCTGGGTCTGGAGTGGGACGAGATCGCCCGCGGCAAGGAGTCGGGCGCCATCCTCTGAGCCCCGATCGAGTGCGCTCGGGAGCCGTCGGCGATCGATTGACACAAGTGTCAGAACGCTCGTACGTTCGTCGACAACGACCGCATCATCCGTGAGGTGACCCGTGCCCACCAAGCTCGACTTCCCCGTGTTCGACGCGGACAACCACTTCTACGAGACCGAGGACTCGCTCACGAAGTTCCTCCCCGAGAAGTACAAGAACGCCATCCAGTACGTCCAGGTGAAGGGCCGTACGAAGATCGCGATCCGGGGGGTCATCAGCGAGTACATCCCGAACCCGACGTTCGAGAAGGTGGCCCGCCCCGGCGCGCAGGAGGAGTACTTCGCGCAGGGCAACCCCGACGGCAAGAGCTTCCGGGAGCTGATGGGCGAGCCGATGCAGGCCATCGCTGCCTTCCGCGAACCGGCCGCCCGCCTCGAGCTGCTCGACGAGCTCAATGTGGATCGCACCCTCATGTTCCCCACTCTCGCCAGCCTGGCCGAGGAGCGGATGAAGGACGATCCGCTCCTGATCCACGCCGTGATCCACGCGCTCAACGAGTGGATGTACGAGACCTGGACGTTCAACTTCGACGACCGCATCTTCGCCACGCCGATCATCAGCCTGCCGATCGTCGAGAAGGCCATCGAGGAGCTGGAGTGGTGCCTCGAGCGGGGGGCCAAGACGGTGCTGGTCCGACCCGGGCCGGTGCCGGGCTTCGCCGGCACCCGGTCGTTCGGCCTCCCCGAGTTCGACCCCTTCTGGCAGCGCGTGGTCGAGGCCGGCATCCCGGTCTCGATGCACGCCTCGGACTCCGGCTACGCCGACTACCTGAACACCTGGGAGAACGCGGGGGAGTTCACGCCGTTCGCGCCGAACGCCTTCCGCATGGTGGTGCAGGGCAAGCGGCCGATGATGGACGCCATGGCCGCGCTGGTCTGCCACGGCGCGCTGGCCCGCAACCCGGGGCTGCGGGTGCTGTCGGTGGAGAACGGCGGCGACTGGGTCGACCCGCTGCTGAAGTCCATCTCCGACACCTACAAGATGATGCCGCAGGCCTTCGACGGCGATCCGATCGCCCAGTTCAAGGAGTCGGTCTGGGTCAGCCCGTTCCACGAGGACGACTTCGACAAGCTCATCGGGCACATGGGCGTCGACCACGTGCTGTTCGGCTCGGACTACCCCCATCCCGAGGGGCTGGCCGACCCGTGCCACTACGTCGACTACCTGCCGCCGACCCTCTCCGACGACGACGTCCGCAAGATCATGGGCGCCAACCTGGCCCACGCCATGCGGATGCCCGCCCCGGTCTGACCGGCTCGCCATCCATCCCGTTGACCCTCCCGATCTTTGTGAAGTTCTCGCCGCCGGGCGTGCAGAACTTCACAAAGAACGGATGGAGGCGGGTGCGTTCAGGGGGCGAGGGGCGTCGAGGTGGTGGGGAAGCGGAGGGCCCGATCGGCCTCGGCCCGGCGCCACACCATGACGGAGCGGTTGAAGCGCAGGATCTCGAGGCCGTCCTGGTTCAGGCCGCGGGTGAGGCACGACACGATGCCGGCTTCGGGCCTCGAGGTGGACTCCCTGGTGGCGGTGATCAGGCTCTCTGCGTAGAGCGTGTCGCCGACGTAGAGCGGGTTGCGGAGCTCGATGTCGGTCCAGCCCAGGTTGGCGATGGCGTTCTGGGAGATGTCGGACACCGAGATGCCCAGCACCATCGCCACCGACAGGCCCGAGTTGACCAGCAGCCGTCCGTGCGGGCTGGCCTCGGCGAAGTCGGCGTTGAAGTGGAGCTGGTTGGTGTTCATCGTCAGCAGCGTGAACCAGCTGTTGTCGACCTCGGTGATCGTCCGGCCGAGCGGGTGCTGGTAGACGTCGCCGACGTGGAAGTCCTCGAGGAAGTTGCCCTGCACCCGGTGGACGGCGGTACCGGTGGTGGTGTCGCTCGTGGTCTCGTCGCTCATGACAGCAGGCCGTAGATCACGCGGATCTCGTCGTTGAGCCGGGCCGGGATGAAGAAGTCGTCGGTGTCGTCGATCTGGTCGATGGATTCGGCGATCGACTCGGCGGTGAGGCTGGCGTCGACGACACCGGGGGTCACGCCGAGGAACACGCGGGCGATGCGACCGCCGCCGACCGAGTAGATGGCGCCGTTGCGGTCGCAGGACTCGTGGGCCAGGTAGGCGACGAGCGGGCTGATGAGCTCGGGGTCGAGCTGGTCGGCCTTGTCGCCGAGGATCTCCTCGGTCATGCGGGTGCGGGCGATCGGGGCGATGACGTTGACCCGGATGTTGTTCTTGTGCCCCTCGACCGCCAGCACGCGGGCCAGGCCGACGAGGCCCATCTTGGCGGCGCCGTAGTTGGCCTGGCCGAAGTTGCCGAAGAGTCCGGCGCCCGAGGTGGTGTTGACGATGCGGCCGTAGCCCTGGTCGCGCATGAGGGTCCACGCCGGCCGGGTGACGTTGAACGCGCCCCGGAGGTGCACGTCGAGCACGGGGTCGAGCATCTCGCTCGTCATGTTCTTGAACGACGTGTCGCGCAGGATGCCGGCGTTGTTGATGATGATGTCGATGTGGCCGAACGCGTCGAGCGCGGTCTGCACCACGGCCTCGCCGCCCTCGGGGGTGGCGATGGAGTCGGTGTTGGCCACGGCCTCGCCGCCCAGCGCCTCGATCTCCTTGACGACGGCCTCGGCCGCGGAGGTCGACCCGCCCGTGCCGTCGACGGCGCCGCCGAGGTCGTTGACCACGATGAGGGCGCCGCGGCGGGCCAGCTCGAGCGCGTGGCTGCGGCCGAGGCCGCCGCCGGCGCCGGTGATGATGGCGACGCGGCCGTCGAACGAGAGAGGAGGTGCGGACATGACGGTGCTCCTTGGAATCGGGTGGTCGGTTCGGGGGGTGGTGCCGGAGGGACTGCGGGAGAGCGGTGGCCGGCGATCAGGCGAGGACGACGCCGGCCGCAGCCAGGTCGTCGATCGCCCCGTCGTCGAGGCCGGCCGCCAGCAGGATCTCACGCGTGTGGGCCCCCGCGGTCGGTGCCGGGGTGCCGAGGGGGGTGACGGCCTGGTCGAACCGGGCCGCCGGGAAGGGTTGGCGGATGGCGCCCATCGTCGGGTGGTCGAGCTCGACGAGCGAGCCCGACGCCGCGATCTGCGGGTCGAGGTGCAGCTCGTCGAGCTGGAGCACGGGGGCGCAGGGCACGTTGGCCCGGGCCAGTCGCTCGACGACGTCGGCGGTGGTCAGGCCCGCGACCTTCTGGCGCACCTCGCGCATGATCGACGCACCGCTGGCCATCCGGGTGGCGGTGTCGGTGTAGTCCGGGCGGTCGCTGTCCGCCCCCTCGTCGGGGTCGGCCAGCGCCTCGACCAGCGCTCCCCACTGGCTCGAGGTCAGCGTCACCAGGGCGACGAAGCCGTCGAGCGTCGGGGTCACCCGGAAGCTGCGGGCCACCGGGGGCAGCACCTTCTCCGGGTCGATCACGGTGTTGTTCATCATGCCGTCGGGCCAGAGGTAGGCCAGGGCCACGTCGAGCATCGAGACGTCGATGCGCCGGCCGACCCCCGAGCGGGTGCGCTCGAGCAGGGCGGCGGTCACGGCCTGGGCCAGCGTGTAGCTCGTCGCCTTGTCGATGACCCCCTGCTTGACCATGCTGGCCTCGTCGTCGTCGCCCTGGAGGGCACAGAACCCGGCCAGCGCCTGCACGACGTGGTCGTAGGCCGGCGCGGTGGCCAGCGGACCCTCGGTGCCGAAGCCGCTGATCGACGCGTAGATCAGGCGGTCGTTGCGGGCCATGACGTCGTCGGGCCCGACCCCGAGCCGCTCGACCACGCCGGGTCGGAAGTTCTGCACGAAGACGTCAGCGTCGCCGCACAGGCGCAGCACGAGGTCGCGGCCGGCCTCGGTGCCCAGGTCGATGCCGATCGAGCGCTTGCCGCGGTTCAGGTTGGCGAAGTAGGCGCTCATGCCGTTGCGGCCCGTGCCGATCGAGCGGATCAGGTCGCCGGCGATGGGCTCGACCTTGACGACGTCGGCGCCCTGCTCGGCCAGCACCATGGTGGCCAGCGGCCCGGACATGTTGGTCGTGAGATCGACGATCCGCACGCCGGCGAGAGGGAGGTAGGGCGGTTCCGCCGATGCTTCTGACATGCGCGTCACCCTAGGTCAGACGACCGGCGAGGAGCACGCTACGCTCCGACGTGACACGGCCGTCAGATTTGGCCGGTCGAGCATCCAAGGTCATCCAGGGAAGCCAGGGGAGCAGGGTGGAAGAGGGCCAGGACACCGCCGTCGTCGACGGCGAGGAGAGCGATCCGTTCGAGGACTTCAACCTCGCGATGGGAGCGGCCGGCGACGCCACGCCGTACCCCCTGCTGGAGGAGCTCCGCCTCGCGGCGCCCATCCACGTCGGCATGCCCGATCTCGGCATCGTCGACCAGGACCCGGACAACCCGATGTTCACCGCGTTCACCTACGACGCCGTACGCACCGTGCTGGGTGATCCCGAGACCTACAGCTCGGCCGACTACGCGGCGATCATGGGCGCGGTGCTGGGCCGGACCATCCTCGAGATGGATCCGCCCGACCACACCGCCTACCGGTCGATCCTGCAGCAGGCGTTCACCAAGGTGGCGATGCAGCGGTGGGAGGTCGAGCTCGTGCAGCCGCTCGTCGACCGCACGATCGACGGCTTCGTCGACGACGGTGGCACCGACCTCGTGCGGAACCTGCTCTTCGGCTTCCCGGTGCACGTCATCGCCGAGCTCCTCGGCCTCCCGGCGGAGCAGCTCCCCGAGTTCCACCGGCTGGCCGTGCAGGTCATCGGCGTCACCGTCGACATGGAGCGCGCCACCGTGGCATCGGGTGCGCTCCGCGAGATGCTGGCGCCGATCCTGGCCGAGCGCCGGGTCGAGCCCCGCGACGACATGATCTCGCTGCTGGCCACGGCCGAGCAGGACGGCCAGCGCCTGACCGACGAGGAGATCTTCTCGTTCTGCCGCCTGCTGCTGCCGGCCGGTGCGGAGACCACCTACCGATCGTCGTCGAACCTGCTCTACGGCCTGCTGACCCAGCCCGATCAGCTCGATGCGGTGCGCGACGACCGCAGCCTGCTGGCCGCGGCCATCGAGGAGGGCATCCGCTGGGAGCCGCCGCTGCTGCTCATCACCCGTGGGGTCACCCGCGACACGGTGCTGGCCGGCACGCCGATCGCCGAGGGCTCGACCGTCGTGTGCCAGCTCGGCTCGGCCAACCGTGACGAGAGCCGCTGGTCCGACTCGTCGACGTTCGACATCTTCCGCGAGCGCAAGCCCCACATCGGGTTCGCCCACGGCGCGCACATGTGCCTGGGCATGCACCTGGCCCGGATGGAGACCCAGGTCGCGCTCAACACCCTGTTCGATCGGCTGCCGGATCTTCGCCTCGACCCGGACGCGCCCGAGCCCTACATCAGCGGCCACCTGTTCCGGGCCCCGCCCCGCCTCGACGTGGTGTGGGGCTGATGGCGGAGGAAGCCCCGTGCGCCGCGGCCCTTCCGCGTGCTGCCCGCCGTCACGCGTCGACAACGAGCACTTCTGGCTCGGCGGCGCGGAGGGCGAGCTGCGCTTCCTGCGCTGCCAGGCGTGCGGCTTCTGGATCCACCCGCCCCAGCCGATCTGCCCCTCGTGCCTGAGCCGGGAGCTGGCGGTCGAGGCGGTGTCGGGGCGAGGGACGGTGTTCACCTACACCGTGAACTGGCAGCCGTGGCTGCCCAACTTCGACCCGCCCTACGTGGTGGCGATCGTGGCCCTGCCGGAGCAGGCCGACTTCCGCCTGACCACGAACATCGTCGGCTGCGCGCCCGACGACGTGCACATCGGCATGGAGGTCGAGGTGGAGTTCGAGGACTACGACGGGGTCTGGCTGCCCTACTTCCACCCGGTGGTGGCGTCGTGACGACCGTGAGCGGCGTGCGACGGGCGGCCGAGGGCGAGCACCGGGCCGTCATCTCCGGCGTCGGACAGTCGCAGATCGGCCGGCGCATCTACCGCGATCCGCTCGACCTCACCATCGAGGCGTCGCTGCGGGCCATCGAGGACGCGGGCCTCACCCGTGAGGACATCGACGGCGTCTCGACCTATCCCGGCGCGATGTCCGTGCCGCCCGGGTTCTCAGGGGTCGGGGTGACCGAGATCCAGGACGCACTGCGGCTGAACCTCAACTGGTTCGCCGGCGGCGTCGAGCTGCCGGGCCAGCTCGGGGCGGTGGTCAACGCGGTGGCCGCGGTGGCCGCCGGGCTGGCCGACCACGTGCTCTGCTTCCGCACCGTGTGGGAGGCGTCGGCCCAGGGCGACCAGGGTCGGGCCTCGGTGACCGCCGGCGGCGGAGGGGGTGGCAGCTTCCGGGCCACCGGGTTCATGCAGTGGACGCTCCCGTTCGGCGCGCCGTCGGCCTCGAACTGGATCGGCATGATGGCGCAGCGCCACATGCACGAGTTCGGCACCACCCGCGAGCAGCTCGCACAGATCGCGCTGAACGGCCGGGCCAACGCCGGTCGCAACCCGAACGCCATCTACCGCGACCCCATGACGCTCGACGACTACATGAACGTGCGCATGGTGTCGACGCCGCTGTGCCTCTACGACTGCGACGTCCCAGCCGACGGCTGCACCGCGATCATCGTGTCGCGGGCGGACGCGGCGCCCGACCTGCGCCGGCCGCCGGTGCGGATCGAGGCCATGGGCTCGGCCCTCCACGGCCGCCCGTCGTGGGACCAGTTCGACGACCTCACGACGATGGCGCTCCGCGACGCCTCGACGATGATGTGGGACCGCACCGACCTCACGCCCGGCGACGTCGACTCGACCCAGGTCTACGACGGCTTCAGCTTCATCGCGCTGTGCTGGCTCGAGGCGCTGGGCTTCTGCGGGCACGGTGAGGGCGGGCCGTGGCTGGCCGCGGGCCGACCGACCGCCCGTCACGCGACGCTGCCCCTCAACACCCACGGCGGCCAGCTGTCGGCCGGGCGCCTGCACGGCTTCGGCTTCCTGCACGAGGCGTGCGTGCAGCTCTGGGGCGAGGCCGGCGAGCGTCAGGTCGGCACCCCCGAGGTCGCCGTCGCCGCCGCCGGCGGTGGCCCCCTGGCCTCCACCTTCCTCCTCCGCCGCAGCTGACCCGGCGCTTCCATCCCGTTCTTTGTGACGTTCTGCACGCTGGAGCACGCGAACTTCACAAAGAACGGAATCTGAGAGCCGGGTCAGGCCAGTCGGTCGGCGAGCTCGGCGCGGGCGGCGGCGAGCCAGGCGGCGTCGGTGGCCGGTGGCGGAGCGTCGATCCCGTAGAGGCGGGTGGCGTTGCCGCCGAGGATGGCCGTCTTGATGGCGGGGGTGAGCGCCGGGTAGCCGAAGCGCTCCTGCATCGACTCGGGGATGGTGAACGTCCGGAACGCGTCGACGAGCGACTGCGGCGGGCCGTACCAGACCGAGTCGGTGCCCCACAGGATGCGGTCGGGCCCCACCGCCAGCAGCAGCTTGCCCAGCACGTGCGCGGCCTCGTGTGGGCGGCGCAGCATGAGGAACCAGGTCGAGCCCAGCTCGGCCCACACGTTGCTCCCCGGAGCGATGCCGGCGGTGGCGAGGCTCGTGACCAGTCGGCTGACGCCCCGCTCGGGGTCGGCATCGTGCGCGCCTTCCTCGCCCGTGGGGTCCGGGTCGTAGCCCGAGTGGTAGACGACGAACTGGATGCCCGGGAACAGCGCGGCGGCCGGGCCGACGTCGCGCGGTGAGGCCGCTGCCGGCGCGGTCGAGGGGATGGGCCCGCCGATGCCCTTGTGCGCGCACACGATGGGCGGACCGAGCGCTGACACCCGCTCGAGGAAGGGGATGCCGGTCTGCTCGTCGTCGAGGAACCACCCCTGGCCCGGCGACCCGGGCGGATCCCACAGCGTGTAGACCTTCCACCCCGACGGTCGTAGCTCGTCGCGCCACTGCTCCATGCGGTCGAGCTCGGATGGCCCGATGTTGGGATGGACGATGGTGTGCCCGAGCACCCGGCCGGTGCCGGCGTAGCGGTCCATGATCTCGCGGGCGGCGGCGATGTCGGCGTTGTCGATCACGTTCCGGCCCGGCTCGCCCGGGGTCGACGTGAGCAGCGCCACCGACGTCTCGCTCCCACCGAACACGCACGCCGCCCAGGCCGGAGCCGACAGCCGGTCGAGGTCGACAGGCTCGGCCCAGCGCTCGGGTTCGACCATCTGCAGGAAGCCGAACAGCGCGCTCGCGGCGCGGGTCGTGGCCCGGCTGGGGCGGACGAGGTGGGTCTGCACGTCGATGACCGGCCCGCGAGCGGCGAACGCCTCGTCGGCCGCGGCCTGGTCGGTCGTGGCCTCGGGTGGCACGTCGTAGAAGGTCTCGCCGTGCGCCTCGTTCAGGGCCCGGAGAGTGGCCGCCGTCCCCATGCGCCCGGCGAACCAGCTGGCCGGCGCGACGTCCAGGAGCGTCGCGGCGCGCTCGCCCGTGGAGGTGGCCCGGTCGATCACCTGCCGGTCGACCCGCCGCAACGGCATCGGCTCGTACTCGTCGCTCGAGCGGGGCGCCAGCAGCGGCGGGCCGGGCTTCATCGGGCGGCGCTCGTCATGTGGCGTCGATCCAGGTCGGAAGCCGCCCCGGATCTACGCGACATCGGGTGACGGGCGAGTCGGGGCCGTGGGCGCGGCGAGGTCGAGGCCGAACGCGGCGGCGAAGGCCTGCACGACGTTCTGCACGCCGATCTCGTTGCGGCCGATGACCATGTGGTCGTGCTGGGCCTGGCGGATGCCCTCGCCGCAGCTGGGCAGCATGGCGAAGTCCTCGTTGCGCAGCGCGGCGTGCACCGCCTCGTAGAGCTCGAAGTAGCCGGCCCGGGTGGCGTCGTCGGGCGCCGGGTCCTTCGCCATCCAGCCGTGCTGCACCACACAGGTGCCCGGTTCGTCGCCGGGGAGGATCTCGATGATCTCGGTGCCGACCACGGTGACGGCCAGCACGAGGTTCGGGAACACGGAGTAGATGAGCGACACGAAGCCGAAGGGCGAGTCGACGTCGTCGGGCGCCGACGCGATCCAGGGCGACGGGAAGGCCAGGCGGTGGTGCGGCCCGAAGCCGTCGAACGCCGTGGTGTTCCCGACCGTGTTCTGGCCGATCAAGCTCTGCCCGTGGACGTAGGCGAAGTGGTAGTTCTCGGCGAAGGCCTCGAGTGCCGACTTCCAGTTCACCGGGCTGGTGAAGGTGCGCTCGGTCAGGAACTCGCTCGTGTCCAGGTGCCACTGGGCCAGCTCGGCATCGAGCCGACCGAGGTGGGCGGCCACGTCGATCTCGGCCCCGGCGGTGAGGACGACCCAGATGAAGCCGTTGCGCTCCTCGCTGGGCAGCTCGACCAGGCCGTGTGTCGAGCGGTCGAGCTCGGTGAACGCTTCCTGGCCCGGGAGCCCGACTAGCTGGCCGCCGCTGTCGTAGGTCCAGGCGTGGTACGGGCAGGTGAAGCGTCGCATCGATCCGAACCCCTCGGCCGGCTTGGCGCCACGGTGGCGGCAGTAGTTGAGGAAGGCGTGGGCCCGTCCGTCGGCATCACGGGTGAGCAGCACCGAGGTGCCGAGGACCTCGCGCACGAGGAAGTCGTGCGGCTGCGCCAGCCGGCAGGTCGGCGCCAGGGCCAGGGGAGTGGTGGCCAGGAGCCGACGCTCCCGCTCGAACAGGTCGACGTCGCGGTAGTACCAGAGCGGCACCTCGAGCAGGTCGTCGGCCAGCTCTGTGGTGCCGGACTCCACCAGCGCGCGAGCCCGAGCCACGAGCGCGACCGGGTCGAGCTGCTGGGCAGGGGCGACGACGTCGGCATCGGTCATGAGAGCTCCGCAGGCAGCTGGACGATGTGACACAGACGTTAGACCGGCGCACGCGTCGAAGGTAGACGTGAAGCCGGACTCATCTGCCGTGTTGAGCGGCTGGCCGATCTCGATCTGAAATCACGTTGGTGACCGGACCTCCCAGCGGATGGCTTCGGCATCGAGGACCGGAGCCAGTACGCCCTGGGCCGCCGGCGGTGAGAGCACCACGCGGGCGTCGAGCACTCGAGCGGCGGCGGCGGCCTCGAGGTTCATGAGGTTCAGCCGTGGGTGGCGGCCGGCCAGGTCGACCATCGTCGGTACGAGCGGCCGGGGGTCGGGCAGTCCGATGCTGTCGGGGAGCCGCAGCATGGCCGCGACCGCGAGGCTCTCGTCGTCGGGGTTCAGGCCCTCGAACGGGCCTGACAGCTGACCCGATGAGCCCAGCACCGCAGCCCGGCACGCCCGGTAGTACCAGTACGCCGTGGTGTGGATCGTGGCCTTCGACCGTCCGAGGACCCGGCCGCCGGTGAGATGAGCGATCAGGAGCCGGTCGTCGATGAGGACGCTATTGGTCGGCAAGGTCGGGATCGTCGATCTGCTCGAGCCCACGCTCGTAGGCGCCACCGAGCAGCACCCGTCGGACCTCCGCCATCGCCGCGGCGCTGCCACCGGGCAGGACCGAGCGCGGCGTGGCCGAGATCGATGAACGCCACCTCGCCGCCCGCGGCGATGCCCCAGCGGTGCCGGAGCGGCGCCGGGAGGCTGGTCTGGCCACGGTGCGAGACCTTGGCCGTGGAGACAGGCGGTGTCATGTCGTGCATTGTGTCAGCGAGCGGCGCACAAGGCAACGGTCCTTCCAGATCGCGCCACGAGTCCGCTGGGCCGCCGCTCACTTCTGACACCTATGTCATACTTCGCGGATGCCGATCCACTACGAGTCGACGGGTGACCACCTGCTGGTGATCACGATCGACCGACCCGAGCGCAAGAACTCGATGGACCTCCACCACTTCCGTGATCTGGCCAAGGCGTGGCGCGACTTCCGCGACGACGACGACCTCTGGGTGGCGATCATCACCGGCACCGACGGCTGCTTCATGGCCGGTGCCGACCTCAAGGACTACGTCCCCCAGATCACCGCGCTGTCCAAGCAGATCGCGGCCGGTGAGGTCGAGGAGATCGACGGGTGCCGGCTCTCGGACGGCACCGAGGCCGTGCTCCGGAACGTGAAGCTCTACAAGCCGATCATCGCCGCCGTCGACGGTCCGTGCGTCGCCGGGGGCATGGAGATGCTGGGCGGCATCGACATCCGCCTGGCCACGCCTCGGGCCACGTTCGGCGTGATGGAGCCCAAGCGGGGGCTGTTCGCCGGCGGTGGCACCACGGCGCGGCTCCCCCGGCAGGTGCCCTACGCCGCGGCCATGGAGTTCCTGCTGACGGCGGAGGCGTTCCCGGCCAGCCGGGCGCTCGAGCTGGGCCTGCTGAACGAGGTCGTCGAGCCCGATCAGCTGATGGACCGGGCGCACCAGTGGGCCGAGCGCATCCTGGCCAACGGGCCGCTGGCGGTGCGGGCCACGAAGGAGTCGGTCGTGCGGGGCCTGTCGGGCACGCTGCGCGAGGCGTACAAGATCGAGAGCGAGATCTCCGGCATCGTCTTCCAGTCCGACGACGCCAAGGAGGGACCGAAGGCGTTCGCCGAGAAGCGCCCGCCGATATGGACGAACCGGTGAGCTCGCCCTGCCTGATCGGCTGGTCGCAGGTCAGCCGCCATGAGGGTGAGCCGCTGGCCGCCTGGGCCGAGGCGCTGCGGGCGACGGGCGTGGAGGCGGCGGCCGTCGACTCGCTCGACGTCGTCTACTGCCAGAGCTGGCCCTACGACGATCCGGCCGGACGCCTGGCCGAGTCGGTCGGGGCGACGCCGACCCGGGCCGCGTACTCGGGCATCGGGGGCACCACGCCCCTCCAGCTGCTGATCGGCGCGGCCGAGCGGATCGAGGCCGGCCGGTCCGACGTCTGCGCCATCGTCGGCGGCGAGGCGCTGGCGCAGGTGCGGACCATCAAGAAGGCGGGGGAGCGGCCGGCCTGGTCGCATCGCGATCCCGACAAGAAGCCGTTCCCGTTCGAGGCGCCGTTCCACCCGGCAGAGGTGGCGGTCGAGCTGTACCAGGCGTACTCGACCTTCGCCCTCCGCGACGTCGCCCGTCGGGCCCACCTCGGCCTCGGCGTGGCGGAGCACCGCCAGGCGCTCGGCGACCTCTTCGCCCCGATGACGAAGGTGGCGGCGGCCAACCCCCACGCCTGGTTCCCTCACGAGTGGACGGGCGCCGAGCTGGCCGACGTCACCACGGACAACCGCATGGTGGCCTACCCCTACACGAAGCGGCTGGTGGCGGTCATGGACGTCGACCTCTCGGCCGCGGTCGTGCTCGCCTCCAGCGAAGCGGCCGACCGCCTCGGCGTGCCCGAGGACGAGCGGGTCCACCTGCGGGGCTGGGGAGCGGCGACCGACCCGATCTACGTGGCCGAGCACGACGACCTCTGGCGATCCCCGGGCATGGCCACCGCGTTCGGCGAGGCCTTGACGTCCGCCGGCGTGGGCATCGACGACGTCGGCCATGTCGACCTCTACTCGTGCTTCCCGTCGTCGGTGCTGTTCGCGCTCGATGCATTGGGCCTCGCGGCGGACGACCGCCTGGCTCCGTTCACCGTGACCGGCGGCCTGCCCTACGCGGGCGGCGCCGGCTCCTGCTACCTCCTGTCGGCGTTGGCCGCCATGGCCGATCGGCTGGTGGACGACTCCGGGAGCCTCGGGATGGTCACCGGCGTCGGCATGCACATGACGAAGCACGTCGCCGGGGTGCTGTCGGCGGCGCCGGGCGAACGGGTGCCGTCAGCCACCGCAGCCGACCCCGTCGTTCGGCGGCCGATCGCCGACGTCCACCACGGCGAGGCGACGGTGGCGGCCTACACCGTGCACCACGGACGCGACGGCTCGGCCACCGACGCGGTGCTGGTCTGCGACCTGCCCGGGTCGGCGTCCGGCGAGCGCTGCTACGCCAAGGCGCTTGCCCCAGACCTGCTGGCGGCGCTCGAAGCGGAGGAGTGGGTCGGTCGTTCGGTGGTGCTGGTCGACGGCGGCAACGGCGTGAACCTGGTGGAAGGCGATCGATGATCCCGGCGCTCGAAGGGCTCGACATCACCCGGCCCGGATTCTTCCTGCGGGACGACTACTACGAGGTGCTCGCCTGGCTGCGGGCCAGTTCGCCGGTGCACGAGCTCGATGACGGGTCGTGGCTCATCAGCACCTACGAGGACATCCGGACGATCAGCCGGCAGCCCGAGCTGTTCAGCTCGCGGCGGGGCGCACTCGTCAACGACCCCTTGCGGGGCTCCGAGCCGAACGACGCCTCGGGATCGTTGCTGCACCTGGATCCCCCGATCCACGCGGACTACCGGAAGCTGCTGAACCGTCGCTTCACCCCTCGGGCCGCAGGGACCATGGAGGACGGGATCCGGGCGCTGACGATCGACGCGCTCGACGGGCTCTCGGTCGGCGACGAGATCGATGCGGTCGAACAGATCGCCGCGCCGATCCCGGTGGCGGTCATCGCCGATCTCCTGGGCATCGCCGACGGTGATCGCTCCGACTTCCGTCGGTGGTCCGACGCCGTCATCGAGATCTCCGACAACCCCGGCGACGAGACGATCATGATCGCCACGGCCGAGCTCTTCGCCTTCCTCGACGCCCACGTCCACGAGCGCATGGCCGCCCCGCAGGACGACCTCATCTCGATGCTGGTCGGCGCCGAGGTCGGCGGCAGCCGGCTGACCCAGGCCCAGGTGCTGATGTTCTGCCTCACGCTGCTGGTCGCCGGCAACGAGACCACCCGCAGCCTGCTGTCGGGCGGCATGGTGGCCCTGGCCGAGCACCCCGAGCAGCGGGCCGCGCTGGTGGCCGACCCGTCGCTGGTCGGCCCGGCCGTCGAGGAGTGCCTGCGCTGGGTCACCCCGATCCAGGCCTTCTGCCGCACCACGAACCGCCCGGTCGAGCTGAGCGGCCAGTCGATCCCGGCCGACGCCTACCTCGTCATGCTCTACGCGTCGGGCAACCGCGACGAGACGGTGTTCGGTCCGACCGCGGGGTCGTTCGATGTCCACCGTCCGCCGACGCCCGGCCACGTGGCTTTCGGCTTCGGCGAGCACCTCTGCCTGGGTGCGGCGCTGGCCCGGCTCGAGGCCAAGATCGTGCTCGAGGAGATGCTCCTGCGCTTCCCCGACTACTCGGTCACCGGCCCTCCGACCTTCACGCCTTCGACCCTCACCCGCTCGATCGACTCCCTCCCCCTCCACCTCGCCTGACCTCATCGACCTTGCGGGGTCGGCGACCGGATTGCGGCGCTCGGCCCCGCAAGTTCGAAGGACGGGTGGCGGTCAGGGGCTCGGGGAGAGGAGGGAATCGACGATGCGGCGGCGGTGCCAGCTCTGGGAGCCGCCGAGCACGTCGTTCTGCTTGGCCCGCTTGTAGAGGAGCTGGGGGTCGGCGTCCCACGTGAAGCCGACCGCGCCGTGCACCTGGATGTTCTCGCCGGTGACCGACACCGCGGCCTCGCCGGCGGTGGCCTTGGCGATGGCCGCGCTGCGGCTGCGGTCCTCGTCGCCGACGTCGGCGGACCAGGCCGCGAAGTGCACGCCGACCCGGGCCATCTCGGTGTGGTGGAGCATGTCGACCAGCTTGTGCTGGATGACCTGGTGCGACGAGAGGGGCACATCGAACTGCACCCGGGTCTCGGCGTACGCGATCGCCATCTCCAGCGACGCGTCGCACACCCCGATGAGCTCGGCCGCCAGCGCGATGGCGATCGTGTCGGAGAGCTCGTGCCAGATGGCGGTGTGGTCGCCGACCGGCCCGACCGGTTCGGCGGGGGTGCCGTCGAGCTCGAGCCGGGCGACCCGGCGAGTCGGGTCCATGGCCTCGACCGGCACCATGTCCGGCTGCTCGATCAGGAACGAGCCGATGCCCTCCTGGGTGCGGGCGACCACGACGACCCAGTCGGCGGTGGCCCCGTCGAGCACCACCGGCTTCAACCCGTCGAGCACCCAGCGTCCGCCCCGGCGCGAGGCCCGGGTGCGCACCCGCTCGACCGGGCCGTCGTGGCCCAGCTCCTCCAGCGCGAGGGTGCCCGTGGTGGCGCCGGTCGCGAGGTCGGGCAGCAGGCGTTCGAGCCCGAGCGCGAGCGCGGCGGAGGTGGCGCAGACCGACGACGACAGGAAGGGCCCCGGCACCGTCGCCCGGCCCATCTCCTCGAGCACGACGACGGCGTCGACCAGCCCGAGGCCGAGCCCGCCGGCCGACTCCGGCACGAGCAACGACGGCCAGCCGAGCTCGCCGAACGACTGCCACATCTCGGCGAGCGCATCGTCGTCGCCGTCGATCACGGACCGGACCCGGCCCTCGCGGGCCAGGGCCGCGACCACGTCGTGCACGCTGGCGCGCAGCGCGTCCTGATCGGGCGAGAAGGTGAAGTCCACGGGCGGCGATCCTCTCGGAGGAGCCCGGAACGCCCCGGCCTCCAAATGTGACACGCATGTTATATTCGGCCGATGGACTTTGCCTTCACCGCCGAGGACGAGGCGTTCCGGGCCGAGCTGCGCGAGTGGCTCGACCGTGAGCTGCCCCGGTTCCTCGACGACTGGTCCCCGGAGGGGCAGGGAGAGGGCGAGGAGGAGGCGGTCGAGAGCTTCGATCGCACGCAGGCCCGCCGCAAGGACTGGCAACGACGGCTCGACGAGGGCCGCTGGGCCGCCATCAACTGGTCGAGGGACTGGCACGGCCGGGAGGCCACGCCCGTGCAGAACGCCATCTACGCCGAGGAGATGGCCCGGGTGCGCAGCCCCGGCATCTACAACACCAACGGCATCTGGCAGATCGGACCGATGATCCTGCAGTGGGGGACCGAGGAGCAGCAGCAGCAGTGGCTGCCCGGCATCCTGTCTGCCGAGGAGCACTGGTGCCAGGGCTTCAGCGAGCCCGAGGCCGGATCGGACCTGGCCAACATGCGCTGCACCGCCGTGCTCGACGGCGACGAGTACGTCGTCAACGGGCAGAAGACCTGGATCTCCTCGGCCCACCTCGCCCGGTGGGGGCTGTTCCTCCTGCGCACCGATCCGACGGCCATCGCCCGGGGTGCGAAGCACGAGGGGATCACCGCGTTCGTGGTCGACATGGAGACGCCTGGCATCGAGACCCGGCCGATCCGCGACATGACCGGCGACACGATGCTCAACGAGGTGTTCTTCACCGACGCCCGCATCCCGGTGGCCCACCGGCTGGCTGGCGACGACGACGGCTGGAAGGTGGCGATGAGCACCCTCGGCCACGAGCGGGTCGGCACCGCCGGCCTGTCGATCAGCATGGCGGCCGACCTCCGCACGATCATCTCGCTGGCCCACAGCGAGAACCCCGACGCGCTGCGAGACCCTGAGCTGCGGGACCGGATCGGCCGGGTGTTCACCGAGATCGAGCTGACCCGACTGCTCAACTACCGGGCGCTCACGAAGATCCTCAAGGGCCAGCCGAACTGGCCGGAGGTGCCGCTGGCCAAGCTGCAGTGGTCGCGCATCTCGCAGCTGATCGCCGAGCTGGCGGTCGATCTGCTCGGGCCGGCCGGGCTGCTGGCCCGGGGCGGCCCGGACGCGGTCGACGGCGGCAAGTGGATGCGGAACTACTCGTGGCAGCGCTACACGTCCATCGGCGCCGGAGCCACGGAGATCCAGAAGAACATCATCGCCAAGAAGGCCATCAAGCTGGCCCGCACCCGGTGACGGCGCCGGAGGGGAGTGCTCCTGCACCCAGGACCGTGGCCGAGCTCCTGGCCGGTCGGGCCGACGACGACGGGGTCGGCCTGCTGGCCGGCGACGACCGCTGGACCTGGCGGGAGATCGTCGATCGCAGCACCGCCGTGGCCCGGTGGCTCACGGTTCGCCGAGGACCGGGGCCGTTCCACGTGGGCGTCCTGCTCGACAACACGCCCGACTACCTGTTCGTCCTCTTCGGTGCCGCGCTGGCCGGGGCGACCGTGGTCGGCATCAACAACACCCGCCGGGGCGCAGAGCTGGCCCGCGACATCCGTCATACCGACTGCCAACTGGTGATCACCGACGGCGACCTGGCTCCGCTGCTCGACGGGCTGGATCTCGGCGGGGTGCCGGTCGTGCGGGCCGCCGACATCGATCTGAACGCGGGTGCCGGTGGGGGGTCGGAGTCCGGGTCCGAGCCTGTCGACGGCCCGATGGCGGACGACCTGTTCGTGCTGATCTTCACCTCGGGCTCGACCGGTGCACCCAAGGCCGTGCGCATGACCCACCGTCGGGCCGCGGGCATGGCGTCCGGGTCGACCTGGTTGGGTCGCGACGACGTGCTCTACAGCGCCATGCCGCTCTTCCACGGCAACGCGCTGAACGCCATCGTCTTCCCGGCGTTGGGCAGCGGGGCCACCATCGCCCTGCGCCCCCGGTTCTCCGCCTCGCAGTTCATGCCGGACATCCGGCGCTACCGGGCCACGTTCTTCAGCACGGTCGGGCGGGCGCTGTCCTACGTGCTGGCCACGCCCGAGTCACCCGACGACCGGGACAACTGCGTGAAGTTCGCCCTGGCCCCCGAGTCGTCACCGGCGGACATGAAGGCGTTCCGGGCCCGGTTCGGCATCTCGTGCTTCGCAGGGTACGGATCGAGCGAGAACGCGCTGATCTTCACTCCGGCACCAGGCATGCCCAAGGACGCGCTGGGGGTGCCGTTGGAGGGCACGGACGCCGCGGTCGTCGATCCCGACTCGTTCGAGGAGCGGCCGGTGGCCTGCTTCGACGGCGGCGGCCGGCTGCTCAACGCGAGCGAGGCCATCGGCGAGCTCGTCGGTCGCAACGTCCTCGATCGCTTCGAGGGCTACTACCGCAACCCCGAGGCCGACGCCGAGCGGACCCGCAACGGGTGGTACTGGTCGGGCGACCTCGGCTACCGGGACGCCGACGGGATCTTCTACTTCGCCGGTCGGTCGGGCGATTGGCTGCGGGTCGACGCCGAGAACTTCGCCTGCGCACCGGTCGAGCGGATCCTCGGCCGCTTCGGGCCCGTCCGGGCCGTGGCGGTCTACGCGGTTCCCGATGAGCGGACCGCGGACGACCAGGTGATGGCGTCGCTGGAGCTCGATGACGGGGAGGTGTTCGACCCGGAGGCGTTCGACGCCTTCCTCGCCGAGCAGGCCGACCTCGGAACCAAGTGGGCGCCGCGCTACGTCCGGGTCACCACCCTGCCGGTGGGAGCCACCAAAAAGACCGACAAGCGGCCGCTGAAGACCGAGCGCTGGTACACCCACGATCCGATCTGGTGGCGCCCCGAGCCCCGCAGCCCGTACCAGCCGTTCACGCCGGCCGACCTCGAGGCGCTCGAGGCCCGGTTCGCCGAGCACGGCCGCCCCCTCGATCGCCCCTGATCCCCGACTCCTCCCCGACCTGTAGCCCGATCCTGACCGCTGGGCGCGCATCGGGCTACAGGTTCGATGGGGTGGTCAGGCGAGCTCGGTGAGATCGACGGCGGCCAGGTCGAGCAGCTCGACCCGCACGCCGTCGGGGGAGGTCACCACGGCCATGCGCACGCCGTGCACCGTGATCTCGCGAGGAGCACCGCCGACGCCGAGTGACTGGAGCCGGGCCAGCGTGGCCGTCAGGTCGACGTTGAACGAGAGCAGGAAGAAGCCGCCCTCGGGAGCGCCGGACGGGTCGGGCACCGTGACCGGGTCGCCGAAGTCGACCAGCTCCACCACGCCGGCGTCGTCGGCCCCGGGCTCGCCCAGGAACACCGAGTGGAGCGTCGAGGAGCTCGATCCGAACAGCGTCGGCCAGTCGCCGTCGAAGGAGTGGTCCATGAGGATCTCGAGCCCGAGGCCGTCGCGCCAGAAGCGCAGGCTTGCGTCGAAGTCGGTCGCGCAGATGGCGGCGTGGTGCAGGCGCATGGGTCGGAGCCTCCCGAGTACAGTCCGGACGTGCGCAATCTAACGCTGGTGTCATGCCGCTGCCCACGGTCGGGCCCGTCGTGACGGCGCTGGTGGTCGGCGGAGGGTCGGGCATCGGCGAGGCGTTGGTGGCCCGGCTCCGCACCGACGGCGTCGACGTCGTGTCGTGGGATGTGGCCGGCGAGCACGACCTCACCTGTGACATCACCGATCCCGGACAGGTCGACGAGGCCATGGCGGCCACGCTGGCCCGGGGTCCGGTCCCGGACCAGGTCACGATCACCGCGGGGATCGGTCACTCGGGCCTGCTGCTCGACCTGCCGCCCGAGGAGTGGGACCGGGTCAGCGGGGTCAACACGAAGGGCGTGTGGTTGGCGATGCGGGCCGCGGCCCGGGCCATGATCGACGGCGACGTCCACGGGTCGATCGTGGCGGTCACCAGCGTGAGCGCCCACCTGGTCGACCGGAACATGGGCCTCTACTGCGCCTCGAAGGCGGCGGCCGACATGCTGGTGAAGGTGGCGGCCCACGAGTGGGGCGAGCACGGCATCCGGGTCAACGCGGTGGGCCCCGGTGTCACCCGCACGCCGATGCTCGGTCGGGCCAAGCCCGGGTCGGCGTGGCTCGGGCCGGTCGAGCAGCGGACCGCACTCGGCCGGTTGGGCGAGGCGGACGACATCGCCGAGGCGATCGTCGCGGTGCACGGCCTGGGCTGGATCACCGGCCAGGCCATCGACGTCGACGGCGGCCTCTCCCTGCAGAGCCCGATCGACTCCTTCGGCTGGATGAAGGACCAGGGCCTCGCCTGACCCCCAGACGACCCCAACCTGTAGCCCTATCCGAGCCCCTGGGTCAGGATCGGGCTACCAGTTCGGGTGGTTGGAGGTGTTCGGGTGGTTCGACCTGATCAGTGGCCGGTCCACTGGGGGTCGCGCTTCTCCATGAAGGCGATGGCGCCCTCGCGAGCGTCGTCGCTGCCGAAGATCGACTGGATCTCCTCGGCGGTGGCCTTGGCTCCGGGGGCGGCGGCGCCCCGGCGCATCAGCTTCTTGGTGAGCTGCACGCCGAGCGGCCCGTTGGCGGCGATCTTCTCGGCCAGCTCGAGCGCGGCCGGCAGGAGCTGGTCGGCGGTGACCACCCGGTTCACGAGGCCGAGGGCGAGCGCCCGCTCGGCATCGACGTAGTCGCCGGTGAGGCCCATCTCGAGCGCCAGCGGCAGCGGGATGCGGGCCCCCAGGACGGTGCCGCCACCGGCCGCGAACAGTCCCCGCTTCACCTCGGGCAGGCCGAACCGGGCGTGGTCGGCGGCCACCACGAGGTCGCTCATCAGCACCAGCTCGAAGCCACCGCCGACGGCGGCCCCGTTGACGGCCGCGATCAGGGGCTTCGGGTAGTCGCCGGCGAACATCGCGCTCAGGGCCGGCGTGAAGTCGCCGGGGCCGGGACCGCCGCCGTCGCCGAACGACTTGAGATCCATGCCGGCGCAGAAGGCCTTGTCGCCAGCCGCGGTGAGCACGACCACCCGGGTGCCGACATCGGCCAGGCACTCCTCGACCGCGGCGCCGAGCTCGCGCAGCAGCTCCGGGCTCAGCGCGTTGCGGGCCTCGGGTCGATTGAGGGTCAGGACCTCGATGGCCCCGGACCGTTCGCGTTCGACCAGCATGGTTCGTCTCCCGTCGAGGTGGTGGTGGTGTCAGACGATGCTCGAGCCCGCTTCGACCCGGGCCCGCAGCAGCTGGGCCAGCCGCTGGCGATGCACGACCGACGTGCCGAACGTGAGGCCGTCGAGCTGGGCCCGCTTCATGTAGAGGTGCAGGTCGTGCTCCCAGGTGAAGCCGATGCCGCCGTGGACCTGCAGGCCCGAGGCCATGACCCGGCGGGCGGCATCGCCCGACCACACCTTGGCGGTCGACGCGGCCACCGAGGCGTCGGGGTCGGCCGCGGCCAGTGACCAGGCGGCGTGGTAGGCCGTCGAGCGCATGCCCTCCACGTCGACGAGCATGTCGGCGCAGCGGTGCTTCACCGCCTGGAACGAGCCGATCGGCTGGCCGAACTGCACCCGGGTCTTGGCGTGCTCGACGGTCAGGTCGAGCACCCGCGACGCCCCGCCGAGCGCCTCCGCCGCCACCGCGGCCGCGCCGCGATCGATGAGCGCGGTCGCCGCATCAGGGTCGTCGATGCGGGTGGCGCCCGGTCGGTCGGTCGGGATCCAGCCGACGCAGCGGGTCACGTCCATGGCCGGCTCGGCGGTCGGACGTTCTCCGGTCGTGAGGTCGTGCACCACGAGGGCCTCGCCGTGGACGATGACGGCGACGTCGGCCACCGGTGCGTACGGCACGAGCTGGCGATCGCTGTCGTCGCCCCAGGCGACGGCCCCGATGGCGCCGTCGGCCAGGCGGTCCTCCCACTCGGTGCCGCGCAGGGCGGCCAGGGCGAGGATCGTCGACGCGAACGGCGCCGGCGCGGCGTGGCGACCGAGCTCCTCGAGCAGGACCGCGATCTCCACGAAGCCCCAGCCCATGCCGTCGGAGGACTCGGGCCGCTCGACGCCGAGCCAGCCCTGCTCGATCATCGCCTTCCAGAGCACGTCGTCGTGGGTCAGGCCACCGTCGACGACGGCCCGGACCCGCGCCGGCGCCGCGTGGTCGTCGAGGAGGTCGCGGGCGGCCTCGCCCAGCGCCTGCTGGTCCTCGGAGAGCTCGAAGTCCATGGATGCATCTTCCCCGGTTCGGTGGTAGGTCGCCGCGCGTCCGCAGGCTCGAATTTCTGACATTAGTGTCAGAACGCATGGATCTCACACCGACGACCGAGCAGGAGGAGTTCCGTGCCGAGGTGCGGAGCTGGCTGCGGGCCAACCTGCCGTGGGAGTGGGGCGTCGGTCTGCCGCCCAAGCACGACGACCTGGCCGACGAGGTGGCATTCGGCCGGGAGTGGCAGGCGAAGCTGGCGGCGGCCCGACTCGTCGGTGTCGCCTGGCCCGCCGAGTACGGCGGCCGCGGCGCCGGACCGGTCGAGCACTACATCGTGCAGGAGGAGCTGGCCCGGGCCCGCGCCCCCGAGATCGTGGGCCGCATCGGCATCAACCTGGCCGCTCCCACGCTGATGGCGCACGGCACGGCGGAGCAGAAGTCGCGCTGGCTGCCCGGCATCCTCGACGCGTCGACGATCTTCTGCCAGCTGTTCAGCGAGCCCGACGCCGGCAGCGACCTGACCAGCCTCCGGACCTCGGCCATGCGGGTCGACGGCGGCTGGAAGCTCAACGGCCAGAAGGTGTGGACCTCCTACGCGCAGTTCGCGGACTGGGGCATCTGCCTGGCCCGCTCGAACCCGGACGCGCCCAAGCGCAAGGGCATCACGTTCTTCGTGGTCGACATGCACGCGCCGGGCGTGGAGGTGCGCCCGCTGGTGCAGCTGACCGGCGAGGCCGAGTTCAACGAGGTGTTCCTCGACGACGTGTTCGTGCCCGACGACCAGGTGGTGGGCGAGATCGACCAGGGGTGGTCGGTGGCCAACTCGACCCTGTCCCACGAGCGCGGCACCAACCCCCGCCAGCTCGTCATCCACTGCCAGCTCATCGAGGAGCTGCTGCGCATGGCGCTGGCCAACGGCAGCTACGACGACCACCGCACCCAGCAGCAGCTGATGGAGGCCTACGTCGAGGTGCGACTGTTCCAGCTGCACAACTGGCGCTCGATCTCCCGGCTGGCCAAGGGCCTCGAGCCCGGCCCCGAGGGCAGCTCGCTGAAGCTCTACTGGAGCGAGATGAGCAAGCGCCTGCACGAGGTCGTGATGACGGTGCTCGGGCCGGCGTCGCCGCTGTGGTTCGGTGCCGACGGCAACCCGGGCGACGGCATCTGGCAGCGGTCCTGGCTCTACTACCAGGCGTCGTCGATCTGGGCCGGCACGAACGAGATCCAGCGCACCATCGTGGGCGAGCGGGTGCTCGGCCTGCCCCGACCGTGACCGGCCCGACCGCCGGCGTCGGCCGGCCGCTCGAGGGCCTGCGCGTCATCGACGTCGGCACCCGCATCTCGGCGCCGTTCTGCGCGGGGCTGCTCGGCGAGCTGGGGGCCGAGGTCATCAAGGTGGAGGACCCGAAGACGGGCGACTTCATGCGCCACATCGGGCCGTTCGTCACCCCCGAGGACGGCCCGGGCTACTCGCTGTTCTGGGCGGTCGAGGGTCGAGGTCGCCAGAGCGTCACCTGCGACCTGCGCACCGAGGCCGGCCAGGACCTCTTCCGCCAGCTCGCCGCCACCGCCGACGTCGTGTGCGAGAACTTCCGCCCCGGGACCATGGAGCGGTGGCACATCGGTCCCGACGACTGCCGCTCCGACCTGGTGTGGGTGCGGGTCTCGATCTTCGGCCAGGACGGCCCCAACGTCGACCGCCCCGGCCTCGACCGGCTCGGCATCGGCTACGGCGGCCTGCTGCACCTGACCGGTGAGCCCGATCGCCCTCCGGTGCGTCCCGGCGTCACCATCTCCGACTACCTCACCGGCGTGTTCGGGGCCATGGCCGCCATCGCCGGCCTCTACCGCCGTGACATCACGAGCGGGCCGCGGGCGGGTCGGCGACCGACGCCCGGGATGCGCAGGACGGGGACCGCCCGGGCGCGGTGATCGACGCCGCGCTCTACGGATCGATCCTGCGGGTGCTCGAATGGACCATCGCCGGCTACGACCAGCTGGGAGTCGTGCGGGGTCGGCAGGGCAACCGGCTCGACAACTCGGCGCCGCTCGACAACTACCCGACCGCAGACGGCGCCTACGTCTGCATCGTGGCCGGCTCCGACGCCAACTTCCGCCGGCTCTGCACCGCGATGGAACGTCCCGACCTGGCCGACGACGAGGACTGGTCGACCCTGGCCAAGCGGGCGGCCCGGGCCGACGAGATCAACGGCATCGTCGCCGACTGGACCTCCGCCCGCACGGCCGCCGAGGTCGAAGCGGCCTGCATCGCCTGCGACGTCCCGGTCGGCCTGGCCTACACCGCGGCCGACATCGCCGCCGATCCCCACATGACGTTCCGCGAGGACCTGATCACCATCGACGACCCGGTGCTGGGCGCGGTGAAGCAGCAGGCGCCGTTCCCGCGCTACCAGGGCGAGGAGCGACCGGTGCCGACCGGTGCGCCCGAGCTCGGCGCCGACAACGACGAGGTCTGGGGCGCGCTCGTCGGCGCCGACCAGCTCGCCCGCCTCCGCGCCGACCGCATCGTCTGAGACCGCGCCGAACCCCGAACTGGTAGCCATCGCGTTGTGGTTTCCGCGCCGCGATGGCTACCAGTTCGGGTGGTGAGGGGCGGATTCGGGTGGGGCAGGGGCGAGGGGTAGGGTGACGCGCATGTCAGAACTGGCGCCGGTGCTCGACGGGTTGTTCGACGACGAGGGGCTGATCGGGGGCTCGTGCGGGGCCTGCGGGCTGCGGCACTTCCCTTTGGCCGGGCACTGCCCGTGGTGCGGAGCGGCGGACGTGTCCGAGGTGCGGCTGTCGACCGAGGGCCGGCTGTGGTCCTGGACGACGGTGCACTCGCGCGCCGCCCGGCTACGAGGGTCCGGTGCCGTTCGGCTTCGGGGTCGTCGAGCTGCCGGCCGACGGGCTGCACGTCATCACGTTGCTGACCGAGACCGATCCCGACCGGCTGGCCGCCGGTGACCCGATGAGCTTCACGACCGTGCCGGTGAGCGACGACGTCCTCGTCGTGGGCCTTCGAGCCGGTGGCATCGTGACCGGCTCGGGCGTGCAGATCGCCGGCACCGGGATCTACCCGTTCGGGCGCCACGGCGACCTGTCGGCCACGGCCATGGGCGCGCTCGCGGTGCGCCAGGCACTCGACGAGGCCGGACCGGACACCACCTTCCAGGCGGCCTTCTGCGGCACGGCGTACGGCGGGGTCGCCGCCGGGCACCGCGTGCTCGGCGAGCTGGGCCTGACCGGCGGACCGATCATCGACATCGAGGCCGGGTGCGCGTCGGGAGCCGCCGCGCTCTCGATGGCGGCCGCGGCCATCCGGGCCGGCCAGTACGACACGGTGCTGGTGTTCGGCATCGAGAAGATGCCGAAGGGCATCATCCGGTCGAGCTTCTTCGACCCCTGGCGCGAGCAGGCCGGCCTGGCGGCCACGCCGGCGTACTTCGCGCTGCGGGCCCAGCGGCTGATGATCGACTCGGGCATCACCAAGGAGCAGCTCGCGGCCGTGGTGGTGAAGAACCGCGGTCAGGGCGTGCACAACGAGAACGCCATGTTCCGCAAGGCGGTCACCGTCGACGACGTGCTGGCCTCGAAGCTGGTCTGCGAGCCGTTGCACCTGTTCATGCTGTGCTCGCCCAACGAGGGCGCGGCCGCGGTCGTGCTGCGAGCCGGCGAGCGGTCGGCGTGCAGCTGCGGGCCGCCGCCCTGCGCAGCCACCTGCCGGGCCACGTGCTCAACGAGGGCTCGCCGCTGTCCGGTCTCGTCGACCGCGACCCGACGCCGCCGACGGCGCTGGCTGCGGCAGACGCCTACGCCGCCGCCGGGCTCGGTCCCGAGGACATCGACGTGGCCGAGTGCCAGGACACCGATGCCGCCCGTGAGCTGCTCGCCTACATCGAGCTCGGCCTGTGCGCTCCCGAGGACGTCGGGCGCCTGGTCGACGAGGGCACGACGGCCATGGGCGGGCGCATCCCGGTGAACCCGAGCGGCGGCCTGCTCTCGAAGGGCGAGCCGCTGGGCGCGTCGGCCATCGGCCAGGTGGTCGAGCTGACCCACCAGCTGCAGGGTTCGTGCGGGCCCCGTCAGGTCGACGGGGCGCAGGTCGCACTGGCCCAGACCGTGGGCCGCGGGGCCAACGCCAGCGTGACGATCCTCAGCCGCTGACGCTCCGACCGACGCGACCTTGCGGGGCTCGCGCCCGACATCCGGTCCTGAGCCCCGCAAGTTCGGGGGAGGGGAGGGCAGGGGTGGTGGAACGACCGGTCCACTTTTGCTCTAACAGTCGTGTCAGCTACGCTCTCGCCCATGAGTGATGTCGTCATCGTCGAAGCCGTGCGCACGCCTGTCGGCAGGCGCAACGGTGGCCTGTCCACCTTCCATTCCGCCGATCTGCTGTCCGTCGTGCAGAAGGCCATGGTCGAGCGCTCCGGTGTCGACCCGGCCGAGATCGAGCAGGTCGTCGGCGGCTGCATCAGCCAGGTCGGCCCGCAGGCGTTCAACATCACGCGCACCGCGTGGCTGACGGCCGGGCTGCCGATCTCGGCTGCCTGCACCACCGTCGACAGCCAGTGCGGCTCGTCGCAGCAGGCCACCAGCATCGCCAGCAGCTTCATCTCGGCCGGCGTCGTCGACGTCGCCGCGGCGTGCGGCGTCGAGGTCATGAGCCGGGTGCCGATGGGGTCGAGCCTGGCCGGCGGCAAGTTCGGCAACGCCGTCCCGAAGACCTACTTCGCCCAGCACGAGTACACGACGCAGTTCGAGGCGGCCGAGCGCATCGCCGAGAAGTGGGGCATCACCCGCGAGGAGCTCGACCAGCTCGGCGTCGAGTCGCAGCGCCGGGCCGCGGTGGCCTGGGACGAGGACCGCTTCGGCACCCAGGTCATCCCCGTCGACGCCCCGGTGCTGGGCGAGGACGGCAAGCCCACCGGCGAGACCACCCGCATCACCCGGGACGAGGGCCTGCGCGAGACCACCATGGAGGCGCTGGCCGGCCTCAAGACCGTGGCCCGCGAGGAGAACGGCTTCCACACCGCCGGCACCGCCTCGCAGATCTCCGACGCGGCGGCCGCCGTGCTGATGATGTCGGCCGACAAGGCCGAGGCCCTCGGCCTCACCCCCGAGCCCGCGTCGTCGACAGCTGCCTGATCGGCTCCGACCCGACCCTGATGCTGACCGGGCCGATCGACGCCACCCAGCGCCTGTTCGAGCGCACCGGCCTGACGATGGGCGACATGGACGTCACCGAGATCAACGAGGCCTTCGCCTCGGTGGTGCTGGCCTGGGCCCGCGAGATGCAGCCCGACATGGACAAGGTCAACCCCAACGGCGGCGCCATCGCCCTGGGTCACGCACTCGGCAGCACCGGAGCGGTCCTGATCACCAAGGCGCTGCACGAGCTCGAGCGCACCGACGGTGAGTACGGCCTGATCACCATGTGCTGCGGCGGCGGGCTCGGCACCGGCACCATCATCCAGCGGGTCTGAGCGCCACGATGGCGGAGCCCGTAGAGCCGACCGATCCCGAGGTCGCCGAGCAGATCATCGGCACCATCCGCGACTGGGTCCGCAAGGAGGTCATCCCGGTCGCGTCCGAGTACGAGCACGCGGACGAGTTCCCGACCGCGCTCGTCGAGCAGATGAAGGCGTTCGGCCTCTTCGGGGCCAAGGTGCCCGAGGAGTACGGGGGTCTCGGGCTCGACACCGTCACCTACACCCGGCTGATGGAGGAGCTGGCCTACGGCTGGATGTCGCTGGCCGGCGTGCTGAACACCCACACCATCGTGGTGACGCTGCTCAGCCGCAACGGCACCGAGGAGCAGAAGAAGGAGCACCTCCCCCGGATGGCCACGGGGGAGGTCCGCGCCGCCTTCTCGCTGTCGGAGCCCGACGCCGGGTCCGACGCAGCGTCGCTGCGCTGCAAGGCCACGCCCGACGGCGACGAGTACGTCATCGACGGCACGAAGATGTGGGTCACGAACGGCGAACGGGCGGCGCTGGTCGCCCTCGCCGCCCGCACGCCCGAGGGCATCACCTGCTTCATCTACGAGAAGACGCCGAACGAGTTCTCCGAGACGCTGCAGGTCAGCCGCACCATCGAGAAGCTCGGCTACAAGGGCCTCGAGACGGTGGAGATGGCCTACAACGGCCATCGCCTCCCGGCCTCGACCGTGCTCGGCGGCCCGGAGAACCTCGGTCGAGGGCTCAACGCCATCCTCGGCGGGCTCGAGCTCGGTCGGGTCAACATCGCGGCCCGGGCCCAGGGCGTCGGACGGGCGGCCTACGACGCGGCCATGAAGTACGCCTTCGAGCGCGAGACCTTCGGCAAGCCGATCAACCAGCACCAGGCCATCCAGTTCAAGCTGGCCGACATGGCCACCCGGCTCGAGGCGTCCCGGCTGATGGTGAAGAACGCGGCCGAGCGGATCGACGCCGGGCTGCGGGCCGACGTGGAGGCCGGCATGGCCAAGCTCTACGCGTCGGAGATGGCGCTCGAGCTGGCCACCGAGTCGATGCGCATCCACGGCGGCTACGGCTACACCACCGACTTCCCGGTCGAGCGGTACTACCGGGACGCGCCGCTGATGATCATCGGCGAGGGCACGAACGAGATCCAACGGATCGTGATCGCCCGCGGGCTGCTCTCGCGCTGGTCGGAGGAGCACCCGGCATGACCGTGGTCGAGTTCGATCCGTTCTCGACCACCTACTTCGACGATCCCTACCGATGTACCGGCAGCTCCGCGACGAGTCGCCGCTCTACTTCAGCGAGACCTACGGGTTCTACGCGCTCTCCCGCTTCGACGACGTCTGCGCGGCGAGCAAGGACTGGGGCACCTTCTCGAGCACCCACGGCACCGATCTGTCGACGCTGTCGGCCGAGCTGGCCGATCCGATCGAAGCGCTGATCATGCTCGACCCGCCCAAGCACGATCGCCTGCGGGCCCTCGTGAGCCGGGTGTTCACGCCCCGGGCGGTCACCGCGCTCGAACCGATGGTGCGCGAGGTCATCGGCCAGCAGCTCGACACGATCGCCGGGCAGACGTCGTTCGATGCCGTCGTCGACTTCACCGGGCCGTTCCCGGTGGAGATCATCTCCCGCATGCTCGGCGTGCCCCCCGGCGAGCGCCAGCAGATCCGGGAGTGGCTCGACGTCATCCTCCACCGCGAGCCGGGCCAGATCCACCCGACCGCCGAGGGTCAGGCGTCGATGATCGCCATGGGCACCTTCATGTACCAGTTGGCCGTGGCCAAGCGGGCCGACCCGGGCGACGACATGCTCAGCGACCTGCTCGAGTGCGAGGTCGACGACGGAAAGGGCGGCACCACCCGCCTCGACGACGTCGAGATCGCCGGGTTCGCCTCCCTGCTGGGCGGTGCCGGGGCCGAGACGGTGACCAAGTTGCTGGGCAACGCGTTCGTGCTGTTCGCCCGCAACCCCGACCAGTACCGCAAGGTCGTCGAGGACCCGTCGAGGATCCCCGCTGCGGTGGAGGAGATCCTGCGCATCCTCCCGCCGGCGCAGTACCAGGGTCGCTTCACCACCGCCGCCAGCGAGTGGCACGGAGGCACGATCCCGGCCGGCGAGCCCCTTCTGCTGATCACCGGCTCGGCCCTCCGCGACGAGCGCTCGATCGAGCGGCCCGACGAGTTCGACATCGAGCGGCCGCCGATGCTGGCCCTCGGCTTCGGGTACGGCATCCACAGCTGCCTCGGAGCGGCGCTGGCCCGGATGGAGTCACGCATCGCCATCGAGGAGATGGTGCGGCGCTGGCCCGAGCTCTCGATCGACGAGGACGGTCTGCGCCGGGTGCACATGAGCAACGTCGCCGGCTACGCCCACGTGCCGGTCACCGTCGGCTAGCCCACCCGAGATCCCGCGCTTCTCCTCCGTTCTTCGTGGAGTTGTGCACGCCCGACGACGCGAACTTCACAAAGAACGGGGAGCAGCTCGGGAGTGGCTCGGGGGCGAGAGGGTCAGGAACGCTGCTGGAGCCGGCGGTGGTACGCCATCGGCAGCAGCTCGAGCGCCTGGCCGTCGGGGTCGCGGACCATGTGCGCGCCCATGACGCTGCTGACGACCTCGCCGCCGCGCTCGGGCACGAGCGCCAGGGCGGCGTCGAGGTCCTCGACCGACAGCGAGAGGTGGGTCAGGCCGGGCTCGTCGAACTGGCGGGCCTGCGCCGCCGGTCCGCCCGGCCGGTCGTAGTGCAGGAGCTCGAGCACGAACGAGCCGAGCGTGAGGTACACGGCGGTGACGTTCAGCGGAGGGTCGAGCGACAGCAGGGGCGCGGTCGCCTCGTCGGGGGGGCGGAGCTCGCGATCGAACACGAACCCCAGCACGTCCTCGTAGAACCGGCGAGAGCGGTCGAGGTCGGTCACGCAGAGGCCGACGTGGTTGACGACCACGGCCTCAGCCTGGGGGTCGTCCCCGTCGTCCGGCGTCATCCGCGGTCTCCTTCCTGCTCGGCCTTGACCGCCGCCATGCCGCCGGCCTGGCGGGCCGCCACCCGGGAGGTGGCGGTCGGGCGTCGCCGACACGAACTGGTGCATCCAGAAGTGCAGCTGCCACGAGTCGCGCTGGCCCATCCGGTCGAGCATGCCGTTGATCGAGCGCTTGATGGCCTCGGCGGTCAGCGGCGGGACCAGGGCGACGTCGTCGGCCATCTGCTGCGCCTCGGTCCACAGGTCGTCGCGCGGGACGACCCGGTTGACGAGGCCGAGGCGCTCGGCGGTCGGCGCATCCCACTTCTGGGCCAGCAGCAGCAGCTCCTTGGCCTTGCGGGGCCCGACCTCCCACGGCTCGACCAGCAGCTCGACGCCGACGCCGGACATGCGGGCCACGGGGTTGGAGAAGGTGGCGTCGTCGGCGGCCACGATGAGATCGCACATGCACGCCAGCATGAGGCCGGCGGCCGAGCACGCGCCCTGCACCGCGGCGATGGTGATCGGACGGGTGTCGCGCAGGCGCACCATCGGTGCCCAGTAGCGGGCCAGCTCGTGGCGCAGGCGACCCTCGGGCGTGGCCCGCTTGGCCGCCCACGGCTCCTCGGCCGCCAGCAGCTCCTTGAGGTCGTGGCCGGCGCAGAAGTGCTTGCCCTCGGCCCGCAGCACGACCACCGCGATGTCCTCGTCGACCTCGATCTGGTCGAGGCAGGCGTCGAGCTCGTCGATGCTGGCCGCGTCGAGCGCGTTGGCCGCCTCCGGGCGGTCGAGGGTGATGGTGGCGATGGCGCCATCGACGGTCAGGTGCATGGTCTCGCTCTCTCCGGCAGCATCGGCGATCTCGGGCTGATCTCTGGCGTGCCGTCACCCCAGGTGGGGGACGACCTCCGCGGACAGCAGGTCCAGCGTGTCACCTTCGCCGCGGTCGGAGGGCAGGAACACGAACTGGTCGACGCCCTGCTCGCCCATGGCGCCGATGTGGTCGACCAGCATGGCCGGCGTACCGACGTAGCCGCCGGCGTCGACGTGCCAGCCGGGGCCGGGGTAGCGGTCGGGCGGCGTGCTCTCGGGCGGTGGCGAGCGCGGCGTCGTCGGCGGCCAGCACCAGCACGGCCTGGTGGGACCACCGCAACGAGCGCGGGTCGCGACCGACGACCTCGCAGGCCGGCATCGAGCGCCTTGCCCTTCTGCTCCCACCGGTCGAGGGCGTAGGTCGGCACGTTCCACACGTCGGCGTAGCGGGCCACCAGCGGCAGCGTGTGCGCTCGCTGATGCCGCCGACGTGGATCGGCGGCCGGGGCTGCTGCACCGGAGCGGGAAGGCTGGGCAAGCCGTCGAGCGCGTAGTGCTCGCCCGTGAAGTCGAACGTCTCGTGGGTGAGCATCCCGTCGATGATGGCCAGCGCCTCGCCCAGCTGCGCCGAGCGCACGGCGAGGGTCCCGAACTCGATGCCGGCCTGCTCGTGCTCGAGGGCGATCGACCCGCTGCCGAGGCCGATCTCGATCCGTCCGCCGGAGATGGCGTCGGCGGTGGCGATCATCTTGGCCAGCACGGCCGGGTGGCGCAGGTTGTTGTCGAGCACGAGGTGGCCGACCCGCAGCGTCGTGGTGCGGGCCAGCAGCGCGGTGGCCAGGGTCCAGCCCTCCAGCGACGGCCGGCCCGGCAGCATCGGCGTGTAGAGGTGGTCGTAGAGCCAGAACGACCGGAACCCGAGCCGCTCGACCCGCAGGGCCCGCTCGAGCATCTGCTCGAACGTCGACGCGACCTGCGGCAGGTAGATCCCGATGTCGACGCTGCCATGGACCGCGGATCTGACACATCTGTCATGTGGCCAGCGTAGTCACTACTGTCGGCGCCCATGACTGCTTCGGGTCCTCTGCTCGCCGCCGACGAGGCGCTCACCCACCAGATCGCCGACACGTTCGCCCGGGTCTCCCAGACCGACCGGGCCTGGACCGAGAAGGTGTGGGCCATGGCCGCCGCCCGTGACGGTTCGCTGAGCGTGGCGTTCGGGCTGGGCAAGTACGTGAACCGCAACGTGATGGACGCGTTCGCCGGCGTGTCGCGCCAGACCGAGCAGTGGACGGTGCGAGCCAGCCGCAAGCTCGCGCCCCGACCGGAGGACACGATCGTCGGGCCGATCACCTACGAGATCGTCGAGCCGCTGCGGCGCACCCGCATCGCGCTCGCGGCCAACGACGTCGCCCCGGTCAGCTTCGACCTCGAGATCGCCAGCGAGGTCCCGCCGATGGTGGAGGACCGCGAGGTGCACATCAGCCGCAGCCGGTACCGGATCGATGCCGACGTCGTGCGCTTCCACCAGAGCGGGGTGGCCAGCGGCTGGGTCGAGGTCGACGGCGAGCGCGTCGAGATCGACGAGGCGTCGTGGGTCGGCGCCCGCGACCGCTCGTGGGGCGTGCGCTACGGCGTCGGCCAGCCCCTCGGCGACCTCGAGGAGGCGCCCGTCCCGCCCGGGACCTCCACCCTCGTGCTCTGGATGCCGGTGACCATGACCCGCCCGACGGTCGCAGCTACACGCTGTTCGTCTACTACCAGCGCCACCACGGCGACGGGTGGTCGACCGGCAGCGCGCAGGGAGCGATCGAGCTGTCCGACGGCCGGCGCAAGGCGTTCCGCGACATCGTCCCCGAGCTCGCCTTCGAGGACGGCAACCGTCGCCTGATCGGCGGCGACCTGCGGTGCGTGAACGCCGACGGCACCGAGCGGGTGCTGCGCGTCGAGCCCGTCTCGGCCACCGGGTTCCACCTCGGCACCGGGCTGTACGGCGGCTTCGAGGGCCACGTGCACGGAGAGTTCCGTGGCGACCTGCACGTCGAGGGCGAGCACGTCGACCGCTGCGACGAGGTCGAGGTGGCCCACCGCATCCACCAGCACCGCGACTGCATCGTGGCCGTGACCGACACCACCGACGGCTCGACCGGAGTCGGCTCGCTGCAGTCGATCGTCACCGGCCCTCACCCCGAGCTCGGCCTCACCCAGGAGGCGTCGTTCTCCTGATCCCCGATCCTGCACTCTGAAGGACCGGCCTCACGGATTCCGAGAGGCGGAGCCTTCAGAGTCGGGGAGAACTAGGGTTCTTGCCCCGGCTCTTCGCCCGCGCCGACTTCGACGTCAAGCTCGCCTACCTCCGATCCCACGTCCCCGTCGCAGTCTGAAGGACGGGCCTCTCGGATTCCGAGAGGCAGAGCCTTCAGAGGTGGGTTCAGGCGATCTCGTCGATGCGGGCGAGGGTGTAGTCGAGCACGGCGTGGTTCTCGGTGGATCGTGGGGGCTTGCCGAGGCGCACCGAGGCCAGGCGGTCGGCCCGCAGGTTGAGCGCGGTCGACCGGCACATGGCGAAGATCTCGAACCAGGCGAAGTCGACCAGCGGACGACCGAGCGCCTGCTCGTGTCGGGCCACGATCTCGTCGCGGGTGAGGAAGCCCGGCACCCGCTGGCCGAAGAAGTGCTCGGTCATGCCCTCGAGCGCCGTGTACCAGGCCAGGTCGAGCTCGGCCGGGCCGATCGAGGCCATCTCCCAGTCGAGCACCGCGACCGGAGCGAACGCGTCGTCGAACATCACGTTGCCGAGGCGGACGTCGCCCCACAGCACCGACGCGGGCGGCTCGTCGACGGGGAGGTGCTCGCGGCACCAGGCGAAGGCGCCGACGAGCGCCGGCGGGGGAGCGCCGTCGAAGGTCCAGTCGGTGAGCTCCTCCCACCAGCGCACCTCGTCGGCGAGCGAGCTGCCCGCACCGCGGAGGTGCTCGGCGACCGGCCTCCCCTCCCACGGGCGTGGCGTGGATGCGGGCCAGCGCGTCGAGGAACCCCTCGTGCAGGGCCCGCTGCTGTTCGGGCTCCGCCGTGCCGAGCCACGGATCGGCGACCGGCAGCTCGCCCGTGTTGTGGCCCTCGACGCGCGGCATCACCAGGAACGGCGCGCCGAGCCAGCGCTCGTCGGACTCGAGGACGACGGGGCTCGGCACCGGCACGCCGTTCGCTCCCGACCGCCACCTGCACGGCGACCTGCATGGCGAGGTCGTAGGTGGGGAACAGCGACGGCCCGTCGGGCGGCAGCCGCAGCACGAGGTGCTCGGTCCGTGGCCGGCCGCCGCCGTCGGCGTAGGCCGCGTCCACGAAGATGATCTCGTTGGAGTAGCCGCCGGCCGCGTGGCTGGTCAGCTCGACCGAGAGCCCGTCGGCCTCCACGCCCTGTGTCGGCGAGGTGCGTCGGGTACCACTCGAGGAAGGCCCGCCGCACCTCATCCAGGTCTCTCGTCACCACTCCGGGCACGTCGCTCCGATCCTCGTCCGGCCAAATCTAACGTTCGTGTCATACTAGGTGCCGTGCGCGCCGCGGTGATGGTCGAGAACGATGGTCCGCTCGAGATGGAGGAGCTGACCCCGGTCGAGCTGGGCGACCACGACGTCGAGGTCGAGGTCGAGGCGTCGGGCGTGTGCCACTCCGACCTCACGCTCCTGGGCGGCCTGATGCCCCCGCCCGCGGTGCTCGGCCACGAGGGCGCCGGGGTCGTGCGGGCCGTCGGGCGGGACGTCACCCGGGTGCGGGTCGGTGACCGGGTCATCGCCTCGTTCACGCCGGCCTGCGGCGACTGCTGGTACTGCCGCCACGACGCGTCGCAGCACTGCACCCGCATGTTCCGGCTGGCCACCGCGGTCCGCTGCCACCGCCACGACGGCACTCCCGTGCTGGTGGCCAGCGGGCTGGGCACGTTCGCCGAGTCGATCCACACCCACGAGGCCTCGCTGGTCGCGGTGCAGACCGACCTCCCGTCCGATCAGCTCGCCCTGATCGGCTGCGGCGTCACGACCGGCGTCGGCGCCGCGCTCAACACCGCCCGGGTGCAGCCGGGCGACACGGTCGCGGTCATCGGCTGCGGAGGCGTGGGCCAGTTCGTGCTGCAGGGCGCCGCGCATCGCCGGGGCGAGCACCATCGTGGCGGTCGACCCGAGCGCGGCCAAGCGTGCGTTCGCGCTGACGATCGGGGCCACGCACGCCATCGATCCGACCGACGGTGGCATGGTCGACGAGCTGAAGGCGCTCACCGGCGGGCGCGGCGTCGACGTCGCCTTCGAGGTGGTCGGGCCGGCCCGAGCTGGTCCGGCAGGCCTTCGACGCCACCCGCAGCGCCGGCACGACCGTCATCGTCGGCATGCCGGCGCTCGACGCCGAGGTCTCCCTGCCGCTGTTCGCGTGGTTCAGCGCCGAGAAGCGCGTGCTCGGGTGCAACTACGGCTCGGCCCAGGTGCGGCGCGAGTTCCCCCGCCTGGTGGCGCTGGCCGAGTCGGGGGCGCTCGACATCGGCGCCGCCGTGTCCAAGGTGCGGGCGCTCGACGACGTCAACGCCGCGTTCGACGACCTGCGGGCCGGCACCGTCGTGCGCACGGTCCTGCACCCCTGAGGCGCGAGGAACCCATGGCGTCGAGCGCAGGCCAAGCCGACCGTCGCGGTGCTCGGGGCCGGTGCCGGCGGCATCGCCATGGGCATCCGGCTGAAGCGGGCCGGCTACGACTTCACGATCTACGAGAAGTCCGACGGCGTCGGCGGCACCTGGCGGGACAACACCTATCCCGGGCGCGGCGTGCGACGTCCCCTCGCACCTCTACTCGTACTCGTTCGCCCCGAACCCGTGGTGGAGCCGCACCTACGCCACCCAGCCCGAGATCCTCGCCTACCTCGAGCGCTGCACCGACCAGTTCGGCGTGCGGCCCCACGTGCGGACGGGCACCGCCATCACCGAGGCCCGCTGGGACGACGCCGACCAGCAGTGGGAGCTGACCGCGGACTCCGGCGAGCGGTTCCGGGCCGACGTGCTGGTCAGCGGGCTCGGCATGCTGAACGTGCCCGACGTGCCCGAGATCCCCGGCGCCGACCGGTTCCGGGGCCGGGCGTTCCACTCCTCGCGCTGGGACCACTGCGAAGTCGACCGCCGGCGAGCGGGTCGCGTCGATCGGCACCGGCGCCAGCGCCATCCAGTACGTGCCGGCCATCGCGCCCGAGGCCGAGCACGTCACCGTGTTCCAGCGCACGCCGATCTGGATCACGCCGCGCTTCGACGAGGCCGTTCACGCCCGAGCAGCAGCGCCGCTTCGCCCGGGTGCCGTTCGCGGCGCGGCGGCTGCCGCTACCAGATCTGGTCCTGCAGTACGAGCGGGCCCGGTTCGAGGCCGACGCCGAGTTCACGGTGATGCAGACCGAGCTGGCCCGCTCCTACCTCGCCCGCAAGATCGAGGATCCCGATCTGCAGGCCGAGCTCACGCCCGACTACCCGGTGGGCTGCAAGCGGCCGCTGATGTCGCGCCAGTGGTTCCCGACGCTGACCCGGCCCGACGTCCGCCTGGTCACCGAGCCGATCGTCGAGATCACCGAGACCGGGCTGCGGACCGCCGACGGCGAGGTCCACGAGGTCGACACGATCGTCTACGGCACCGGGTTCAAGGCCAACGAGTTCCTGTCCACCATCGAGGTGATCGGCGAGAGACGGACGCCGCCTCCACGACGACTGGCGCGACGGCGCCGAGGCCTACCTCGGGCTGTCGGTGGCGGGCTACCCGAACCTCTTCCTGCTGTACGGACCCGAACACCAACGGCGTGAACTCGATCATCTTCTTCCACGAGGCGCAGACGCGCTACGTGATGGGGGCGCTGCGCACGATGCGGCGTTGGGGCCTCGGTGCGGTCGACGTCCGCTCCGGTGTCATGGCCCGCTACAACCGGCGCATCCAGGCCGCGCTTGCAGGGGACGGTGTGGATGGCCGGCTGCCGCAACTACTTCACCGCGGCGTCGGGCAAGGTCGTGACCCAGCTGCCGTTCAGCGGCGGCCGCTACTGGCTGCGGGCCCGCTTCTTCCTGCCCTGGCGCTATCGGCTGCGCCGTCGCCATCGGGTCGTCGCCGCCGGCCTGAACCTCGGCACCTGCGCCCTGGCGTCAGGGCAGCCGATCGAGGAGGACCTCGAGGTCGGCCAGGGAGCGCAGCGTGTCGTTGAGGTGCGTGCAGGAGCTGGTGCCGACGAGCTCCCGGTGCACCCGCCGGCGGAGCTCGTCGAGCGACCAGCCGACGACCTGCGCCGCGCTGCCGAGCGCTCCGGGGCACTCGACGTAGGGCAGCACCCGGGCCGTGGCGTCGACGGCGACCAGCGTGCGGGTGGCGGCATCGACCGCGCCGGTGACGAGGTACTCGTGGACGATCGTCTCCTCACCGTCGTCGGCCACGTGGCTGTCGCGGAAGTGGGCCTCGAACCGGTGCTCCCCGTCGACCGCGGTGAAGACGTCCAGGCGGCGGCGGCGGCGCATCGAGCCGGGCGGGAGGGGCGCCATCGGGTGCCAGCTCTCGGCGTCGTCGACCGCTTCGAGCACCGGTGCGACGGGTCCGGTCACCACCGGCACCTCGCCGTCGTGGCGGAGGCCCTCGATGAGCGCGCTGTCGTCGGCCCACCCGGCGCAGAGGTCGATGCGGGACCGGATGTCGATGACCGGGATCAGCTTCGCCTTGGGGCCTCCGGTGCTCTGGTGGTGCACCGAGTCGTATCCGGCGACGAGCTGCGCACCGGTGAAGTCGTCGAGGAGCAGCCCGAGGAGCGAGGTCCGGTCGCGGTCGTCGGGCAGCGCCTCGACCAGGCGTCGTCGGAACCCGGCGGCGACGGTGGCCCCGACCAGGGCGTCCAGGCGGGGGTCGGGCACATCGGCCTCGAGCTCGAGCAGGCCGTAGGTCGCGGCGTCGACCCGCGCCCTCAGCCTGGACCGCACCGGCCGGCTCGCCTCGACCGTCGCGGTCGGTCACCAGGTCGCGGGCCCGGGCGTCGACCAGCCGGACCGTGTCGGGGGCGACGGGCCGGACGGTGTCGATGTTCGACGTGCGGCGCACCGAGCCCGGTGGCCGCGTCGGGGTGACCGCCAGCGGCGATCGGGGGCCGAGTGCGGCCTCGTCGAGGTCCATCGCCGCAGGCTACCCGTCCTGCCCCTCACCTGACGAGGGTGTCAGATCAGCAGGGGACACTCAGGAGGTGCGACCGTCGGCGAGCGTCCACCGGGGGATCTTCGCGTTGGACACGATGGCCTCCTTGCCCGTGAGCAGGAAGATCGCGTAGGAGACCTCGGCCGCCGTCGGCAGGTTGCCCGAGTTCGAGGCGTTGCAGGCGGGACTGGCCAGGCCGCCCTTGTTGCCCTGCGACCAGAACTGGTCCCAGCAGTTCTGCAGCTTCGACGCCCCCTCGGCGGCGTCGCCGCTCCACCGGCCGGAGAACACCAGCCACCACACCTGGCCCTGATCGAGCGCGTCGGATCGAGCCACCCGTTGCCGAAGTACGCCACCGGTGCGCCCGTCCCGCCTCCGTAGAACTTCAGGATCTTGCCGAGCGACTTGCTCGGCGTCCCGTCGAAGATCTGGTCCTCCTTGTAGATGGTCTGGCCGGTGTTGACCACGCGCACGAGGTTGTAGCTGGCCTCCTCGGCCGAGCGGGTGGACCGGGCCAGCTGCTCGACGACGTAGGCGAACGCGGTCTTCGCGGCGGTGATGTTGGCCTGCTCGCTGAAGCCGGCGAACACCTTGGCCGCCACCGAGGTGCGGATGTCGGGGTTCACGTCGCTCTCGCACGACGACAGGAAGACGAAGCTGCTGGCGAACGACACGCCCTCGGACTTGATCCACTCCCAGTACGCCGGGCTGAGCCCCACGTACACCTTCCGGTCGTTCGGGCCGTGGCTGTACTCGAGCAGCTGGAACGGCTGCTGGGCCTTGCCGTTCAGCTGGAAGGTCCGCGAGCCCGGGTAGGCCGCGTCGATGCGCTCGGCGACCTTGTGCATCTTGTCGTAGAGCACCTGGTCCTGGGCCGGTGTCCCGGGCTTCCCGAGAAACTCAGAGGTCGCCATGCTGCCGTTGGCCCCGCCGTGGGTCGACAGCGTGACGAAGCCCGGCGTGCCGCCGGAGGTGCCGGCGCCGAGGCCGGCAGTGATGCCCTCGAAGGTCGCGGCGCTGTCCTGCACCGAGGTCACCGCGTAGCCCCGGTCCTTCAGGGTCTTGGTCGCGTCGGCCACGATCTGGGTCTCGTCGAACTCGGTGGCGAACGGGTTGGCCAGCAGCGCCGTCTTGTTGGTGGGATCGGCCGACCCGTCGCCGGGCGACTTGGTGGTGGGGACCTCGACGCGCGGATCGCTGGCGATGGGGCTGGGCCGGAGCGAGAGGGTGTCGCCGGCTGCGGCCGCGTCGGACTTCCAGCTGAACAGCACCACGTCGGCGCGCGTGCCGTCGTCGTAGACGAGGGTCACCCCGTTGGCGAACTTCTCGGTGCTGACGATCTTCGGGGCCTCGGTGGACTGCTGGCGGGCCGATACCAGGCGGACCGGCCCCAGCGGCTCGACCCCACTGCCGGGAGCTCCGGGGGCATCGGGGGCATCGTGGGCATCAGGCGCTCGGAGGCTCTGCTCGCCGAGCACGCCGCCGTCGAGCTCGACCCGGGCGTCGGCGTAGGCCTGCGCCCGAGCCACGGCCTGCTCGCGCGGGACGGGGACGGCGTCGTCGTAGCGAGCGGCCTGGAACACGCTGTCGGTGCCGTCCATGACCCCGAGCACCTCGCGCTGCCAGGTCGACGTGCCCTCCTCGGTGGAGAAGGCCTGGAACGGGAAGGTCGGCTGGTCCGCGTTCAGGTCGAGGTCGAAGGTCGAGTCGACGGTGACCTCGTCCGACGCGATGTGGAGGGTGAGCTTGCCGTCCGCGTAGGAGTAGGTGCCGTGGCGGCCGAGGCCCGACTCGTCGTCCGCGACGTAGATCGATACCTGCCCTCCGGGCTCGAACAGCAGGCGCGTGGTGGCCGCGGCGTACGGCGAGGTCGCCGACGAGTCGGACACGTGCTGGTAGGAGATCTGGATGGGCTCGTCCACCTTCACCTTGGACGTGTCGGCATCGGCCGTGCCGTTGGCCGGGTCCGAGGCGGCGTCGCCGGAGCCGGACGACTTCGATCCTCCGCTGCATGCCGACAGGAGCAGCAGCACGACGAGACCGACGGCCGCGAACCGGCGCAGCGATCGGGACGACCCGTTGCGGATGGCCATGGCGAGCTCCTCGAGGGCATCGGCCCGTCGGCGCAGCTCCCCGCCCCCGGGTGGGCCGCTGCCGTGCTGCACTGCGGCGAGCGTAGCCCTGGGCCTCGCCGTCGATCAGGACCGCTGGGGGTGCAGGAGGTAGAGGTCGCGGTGGCGGATGTCGTGGATCTGGGTGAGCAGCTCGTCGATGTCGTCGTGCACCGAGAGGTGGCGGCCGGACAGCGCATCGGCCTCACCGGAGGCGATCCGGGTGATCAGATCGACCGCGGCATCGGGGTCGGCGCCTCGGCCCTCGGCCAGCTCGCGCTCCACCCACTCGGAGATGTGCTGCTCGTAGCAGCTCGGCGACGCGGCCCACTGGGCGACCTGCTCGGACATGCCGATCGGCAGCAGCCCGGGATGCACGCTGAACGCGGTGACGCCGTACCGGCTGGCCTCGTGGGCCAGGTTCTCGGTGAGCTTGGTGACGGCGGCCTTCGACACGGAGTAGGCCGACACCAGCGGCCACCGGAACGCACCGGCCTGGCTGGTGATGTTGAGGATCCGGCCCCGGCGTCGGGCGATCATGTCCGGCAGCACGAGCTGGGTGGTCAGGAGCAGGCCGCGGAGGTTGACGTCCATCGTCTTCCACCAGGCGTCGGCATCGACGTCCCACAGGGGCCCGATCGGACCGACGATCCCGGCGTTGTTGACCAGCACGTCGAACGACCCGAGCGCGCGTTGCAGCTCGGCGACGGCGGACGTGACCGATCGCTGGTCGGTGACGTCGGCGACGGCCGAGGCCACCTCGCCGCCGTCCGCCTCGATCAGCGCCTTGGTCTCCTCCAGCTCGTCGCCGGACCGGGCGAGGATGCCGATCGACGCGCCCGGCGTGGGCGAACGAGCGGGCGACGGCCCGTCCGATGCCGCGACCGCCGCCGGTCACGAGGGCCCGCGATCCGGTGAGGTCGTGGTGCCCGAACACGGAGGAACAGGAGGGGGAGGAGGTGGGGGGAGTGGCGCAGGTGGTCATGGGTGCGTCCTTCGTGCGGTCGTCGGAGGCCGGACGCTCGGCCTCCCTGAGCAGCGTGCGCCCGACCGGCACTCACGGTCCTGAGCACTGCTTGCTCATTCGCGACGACCGTCCCGGTCGGCGCAGCGGCCGATTGCTCAGGAGCGGTCGCCGGCGCGGCCCTCGGGCAGGTCGGCGAGGGCGGGAGCCAGGTCCCGTCGGCTGTTGACGCCGAGCTTGGCGTAGATGTGCTGCAGGTGGTTGTTGACGGTCCGCACCGAGAGGAACAGGTGCTCGGCAATCAGCTTGCTGGACTCGCCCTGGGCCGCGAGCGCGGCGATGTCGCGCTCGCGGCTGGTGAGCGGCACGAACGACGTGGGCGCCGCGAGCGGCGGCGTGCGGGCTCCTTCGCACGCCTCGGCCAACGACTCGGACCGCACGAAGCAGGGCAGAGGCGGACCGCTGGTCTCCGTGGCGCTGCGCTGACCGGGCCGCTTCGGCCAGCACCTCGGCGGCCAGCAGCATCGCTCCCAGCTCGGCCAGGTCGTCGGCCGCGGCCTCGAGGTCGGCGGGGACGTCACCGACCGCGGCGCGGGCGTGGCGGGCGTAGGCGGGGATCAGCCGGCCCTCGCACCGCGCCGGCGAGCGCCTCGAGCCGAGTCGAGCGGCGGTCGACGGGTCGCCGAGGCGGACCACGTCGTGCAGCAGGAGCGCCTCGGAGGTCGCGTAGCCGCGTCGGACGCGGCCAGCGTCGGCGGCCTCCAGCAGGGTGGCGCGTGCGGCCGGGAGGTCGCCGGCGGCGGCCACCGCCCAGGCCCGACCGAGCTCCTGCTCGGACCGCACGAAGGCCAGCTCGTGGAGCCCGTCGAGCTCCGCCACCGCGGCGGTGGCCGCGTCGACGTCGCCGAGCCAGGCGTGCGCGGTGGCCAGATAGGAGAGCGTCAGCCGGCGGGGCCCGGCGAAGTGGTGCTCGTCGCAGCGCGCCGCCGTCTCGCTCAACCACCGGCGGGCGGTGGCCGGTCGCCCGGCGAACAGCGCGCTCCGACCGGCCTGGAACGACAACCACATGGGCACATCCGGCGCGGTGGTCGCGACCACCTCGGCGTAGGCGCGCTTCGGCGACCGCCCCGGCCTCGTCGAAGCGGCCGCACTCGGTGAGTGCGTAGGCCTCGTGGATGGTCTGCAGCGACGCGTCGGCGATGGCCAGGGGCTCGGAGATCCCCTGGTGCTCGGAGAACGCCCGGCGAGCCAGCTGCACCGCGGTCTCCGGGCGGCCGATCGCGATCAGCGCCGGCACCTCGGCGATCGCCTTGGCCGTCCGCGCCCGAGGGTCGCTGAGCTCGCCGATGTCGGCCAGGGCCTGCAGCGCCTGCTGCGGGTCGACCCGAATAGGTCAGCAGGGTCGCCTCGTTCAGGGCCAACGTCAGCGCCTCGGGATGCGCGCCGATCCGCTCGACCGCGGCACGGTTCGCGGCGAGGGCCTCGTCGTGGCGGTGCAGCCCCCACATGAGGTTGAGGCAGCGCATGCTGACGATCAGGACGAACAGCTCGATGTCGTCCGGCGCGCCGGCTTCGGCCTCGGCCAGCACCAGCTCGGCCTCCTCGAACCGGCCGAGCTCGTGGAGCGACTCGCCCAGGAGCAAGCCCGGCCTCGGGTTCCGTGCCGGTCACGAGCGCGGCTCGGGCCAGCTCGTCGACCTGGGAGAAGTCGCGGGCGTAGCGGGCCAGTCGGGCGGCCCGCACGAGGAGGTCGGCATCGGCGGTTCCGCATGCGTCGAGGCGAGCGGGCGCGATGCGCAACGGGTCCTCGCGGCGACGGTGCCCGTGTTGCTCGGTGCGCTCGACCTGCTCGAGCAGCAGCCGGCGTCGCTTGAGCGCCGGCATGCGATCCCGCATGATCTCGCCGTAGAGCGGGTGGGCCAGGCTCACGAGCTGGCGGCGTCGATCGCCGCGCACGCTGATCGCGCCCGCGTGGTCGAGCTGCTCGAGCGGTCGGCGTGACCGACGATCGCCTCGAGCTCGGCCAGGCCGATCGGCTCCCAGATCGCGAGGATGTCGAGCACCTCCGTCTCCTCGTCGCCCAGCTCTCCCAGTCGGCTCTCCATGAGCTCGCCCAGCCGGGCCGTGGTCGCCAGCGGTCCCGTCAGGCGCCACGATCCCCGGCTCTTCACGAGCTGGCCCTGCTCGAGCGAGCCGAGGACGAGCTCCCGTACGAACAGGACGTTGCCCTGGCTCGCGGTCCAGATCTCCTCGACGGTCGCCGCCTCGACCGGCACGTCGAGCACCGCCGGCAGCAGCGCCTCGATCGCGTCGTGATCGAGGTCGAGCAGGTCGACGCGGTGCACCCGGGCCCGCTGCCACAGCCCGGTCAGCGCCGCCGGCGCCGGCTCCGGCGCGCGCACCGTGCCGACGAGGAACACGAGGTCCGCGTCGACGAGCTGCGCGAGCAGGGTCCCCGAGGTCGCGTCGAGCAGGTGCAGGTCGTCGGCGAAGAGCACGAGCGGGATCGGGATCGCGCTGCTCGCGGAGCACGAGCCCGACCTCGTCGAACAGCGCGACGAGATCGAAGCGGCGGTCGCCGATGCCGGACGGCAGCAGGTGGGCGAGCGCCCCGAGCGGCACGTGGCGGGTGCCGTCGGTGGCCGTGGCCCGGGCGACGGATCGACCGAGGCCGGCCGCCACCGCCAGGCACTCGTCGGCCAGGCGGGTCTTGCCGACCCCGGGCGGACCGTGGATCACGAACCCGTGGGCGCGGGGATCACCGAGCGCGGCGGTGAACAGCTCGACGTCCCCGGCCCGGCCGACCAGCGGCCACTGCAGAGGCGGAGCTCCGTTCGGCGTCCCGCTGGCGTGGGCTCTGGCCACGCCGAAACGGTACTCCGGGGTCTCCGCCTCGCAAACGGACAAGGGGCAGCTACGCCAATCCGAAGCGCTCGATCGAGAGCTCCCGCATGCGGTACTTCTGGACCTTGCCGGTCACCGTCATCGGGAAGTCGTCGGTGAGCTGCACGTACCGGGGGATCTTGAAGTGCGCCAGCTTGCCCGTGCAGAACGCCCGCACGTCGGACACCGTGACGACGGCGTCGCTCGACGGCCGGATCCAGGCGACGAGCTCCTCGCCGAACCGCTGGTCGGGCACGCCGACCACCTGCACGTCCGAGACGTCGGGCATGGTGTGGAGCAGCTCCTCGATCTCGCGGGGCGAGATGTTCTCGCCGCCCCGGATGATCGTGTCCTTGATGCGGCCCACGATCTCGATGTAGCCGTCCTCGTCCATGCGGGCGAGATCGCCGGTGTGCATCCAGCCATCCTCGTCGATGGCCTGCGGCGGTTCGGGTCGGGTCGTTCCAGTAGCCGAGCATCACCGAGTAGCCTCGGGTGCAGAACTCGCCGGCCTGCCCGGGCTCGACCGTCGTGCCCGACTCGGGATCGACGATCTTGATCTCGACGTGGGGGTGGACCCGGCCCACGGTCCCCACCCGGCGCTCGATCGGGTCGTCGAGGGCGGTCTGGGTGGAGATCGGTGAGGTCTCGGTCATGCCGTAGCCGATGGTGATCTCGTCGAGGTGCATCTCGGTCGATGCACTGGCGCATCACCTCGGCCGGGCAGGGCGCGCCGGCCATCATCCCGGTGCGCAGGCTGGAGAGGTCGAACTCCGCGAAGTCGCGGTGCGCCAGCATGTCGATGAACATCGTGGGCACGCCGAGCACGCTGGTGCAGCGCTCCCGCTCGATCGTCCGGAGGGTCGACGTGGCGTCGAACGTCCGCGCCGGCAGCACGATCGCGGCGCCGTGGGTGACGCACGCCAGCGTGCCGATCACCATGCCGAAGCAGTGGTAGAAGGGCACCGGGATGCAGACGCGATCGGCCTCGCCGTAGCCGAAGGCCCGGCCCGACGAAGTAGCCGTTGTTGACCAGGTTGTGGTGGCTGAGCGTGGCGCCTTTCGGGTCCCCGGTCGTGCCGCTCGTGTACTGGATGTTGATCGGGTCGTGGACGTCGAGCGACGGCCATCCGGTCGGCCAGCGCCGTCGGGATGGATGCGATCGCCCGCCGCCACCAGCTCCTCCCAGTCGGAGGTGCCGACGAACACGACCCGCTCGAGATCGGGGAGGTCCGCTCGGGCCTCGGCGACCATCTGCACGTAGTCGCTCGACTTGTAGCTCGTGGCCGAGACCGAGCACGCGACAGCCCGAGTGGCCCACCGCGTAGCGGAGCTCGTCGGCTCGGTAGGCCGGGTTCAGGTTCACGAGGATGGCCCCGATCTTGGCGGTGGCGAACTGGAGGTAGATCCACTCCGCGTTGTTGGGGCTCCACATGCCGACGCGGTCGCCTCGGCGCACGCCGACACCCATCAGGCCCCGCGCCACCTCGTCGACGCGCTGGTCGAGCTCGCGGTAGGTCAGGCGGAGGCCGTCGAACCCGATGACCGCGTCGCGATCGGGGTGCGTGCGGGCCGCCGCTTCGAGCGCGGCGCCGATGGTCAGGTCGAGCAGGGGCTCGTCCTGCGCGCCGATGCGGTGGGAGGTCGCCGTCATGACGCACCGCCCTGGGTCGCAGCGTCCGCGAGGGTCGTCGTGGCGGGCGCCGGCCGGCGGAGGGCCCGGCGGCCGGCGATGGCGGCCATCCACTCGGACCGGGGTCGGCGCAGGTAGTAGGCCGGCGCGGTGGAGGACCGGGTCGGCCGGGGGTTCGGGTTGTCCGGTCGGGGGGTGTGGGGGGTGTTCGCGGGCACGGTGCCTTCTCTCGGTGTCGAGGATCGATGGGCCCGGGTCGGTTCCTGGGCCCTGGATCACCTTCCTCTCGCGCCGCCGATCGGCCATGAGCACCGCGTTGCTCATTTCTCCGGCGATCGCTGATGAGCAACTGCGAAGCCACTGCTGATCCCGGTCCGGGATCCCGGACCGCGCGCGTTCAGCCGCTGATCAGAAGTCGCCGGCGGCCTGGTTGGCGGCGTCCAGACCCTCGAGGAGCTCCGTGACCGCCCGCTTGGATCGCAGCACGTGCAGGGTCACACCGGCCTGGCGCTGCGAGAGGATCGCTCGTTCACGCTCCGGTTCGACGCGACGGTTCTGCCAGATGCGGATGGCCAGGAGCCACTCGTCGCGCAGGCGCCGCCGGCGCGAGTAGTCGCATCCGAGGGGCAACTCGGGTGGCATGCGGAAGCCGCGCAGGAGCGCCCGTCCGGCGCAGAGCCACCACGGCATGTCGAGCACGACGACTGCGTCGGCGCGTTCGACGCGGACGTCGAGGGTCTCGTGGTAGTTGCCCTCGGCGATCCACGCGTCACCGGCGAGCACGGCACGTTGCCTCGCTCGCCACTCGGTCTCCGACGGTGCGACCCACCCGGGCTTCCAGAACTGGAGGTCCAGGTTGATGACGGGCAGGCCCGTCCTGTCCGCGAGCGCGAGCGCGAACGTGCTCTTCCCGGAGCCGGCCAGCCCGGTGACGACGACGCGGTGCCCGAGCGGTGGCGCGACATGACCCATCCACCACAGTGTCCCGCAGGTGTCGGCAGCCGCGGGTCGATCAGTTGATGAGCGGGTCCCGGGGCAGGCCGAGGATGCGCTCGCCGATCTGGTTCCGCTTGATCTCTGACGTGCCGCCGGCGATCGACATGGCCCGGTGCATGAGCACCATGGTGCCGGTCATGAAGCCCTTCTCGTCGAGGAAGGCGGTGTCGGGGCCGGTCAGCTCGACCAGGATGGCGGCCGCCTCGTGGCCGATCTCCGACAGCACGAGCTTGGTGACGTTGCCCTCCGGGCCCGGTCCGCCGCCGGCGACGGCGCGGTGCGCGGTGCGCAGGTTCATCAGGGTCATGGCCTGGCTGGTGGCGATGTAGCGGCCGACCCGGCCCGCTCCGCCGGTGAGGCGCTCGGGGTGGGCGTCGAGCGGCGGGATCAGCGACGAGCCGGGGAGCGACATGCCGCCCTGGCCCCCGCCGATGCTGACGCTCTCGTTGCCCAGCGTCGCCCGGGCCACGGTCCAGCCGCCGTCGACGGGACCCACGACGTCGTCATCGGGGACGAAGACGTCGTTGAAGAACACCTCGTTGAACTCCGAGTGCCCCGTGGGCATCTTCAGCGGCCGGACCTCGACGCCGTCCGCCTCCATGTCGATGACCATCGTCGTGATGCCCGAGTGCTTGGGCACGTCCGGGTTGGTGCGCACGGTGGCCAGGCCGTACTTGGCCAGGTGGGCGCCGCTGGTCCAGACCTTCTGGCCGTTGACCAGCCAGCCGCCGTCGACCCGCGTGGCCTTGGACTTGACGCCGGCCGCGTCCGAGCCGGCGTCGGGCTCGCTGAACAGCTGGCACCAGATGAGCTCCTGGGCCAGCGCCGGGCGCACCCAGCGGGCGACCTGGTCGTCGGTGCCGTGCTGGATCAGCGTGAGGATCACCCAGCCGGTGATGCCGTAGCCCGGGCGGGAGATGCCGTGCGCCTTGAACTCCTGCTCGATGACGAGCTGCTCGACCGCGCCGGCCGACCGTCCCCACGGCGTGGGCCAGTGGGGCATCACGTAGCCGGACTCGATCAGCGCGTCGCGCTGGGCATCGGCGTCGAGCGAGCTGATGCTCTCGGCGAACGTGCGGACCGTCTCGGCCAGGGCCTCCGCCTCGGGCGGGAGGTCGACCTTCGACTCCCGCTTGACCCCCTGGCGTTCGAGGTCGACGACGTCGATGCTCGCTTCCTGGGCGTCGATGATGGCCTCGAGCGCGGTGGCCCGGCGGAGGTAGAGGTGGGCGTCGTGCTCCCAGGTGAAGCCGATGCCGCCGTGCACCTGGATGTTGAGCTGGGCGCAGAGGTCGGCGGCGGGGATGGCCAGCGTGGCCGCCGCCGCGGCCGCGGCCGAGAACTGCGGTCCGCCGGCCGATGCGGCCCGGGCCGCGTCCCACACCGCCGCGGTGGCCAGCTCGGTGGCCACCATCATGTTGGCGCAATGGTGCTTGACCGCCTGGAACGTGGCGATGGCCCGCCCGAACTGCTCACGCACCTTGGCGTACTCGCTGGCCTGCAATGTGCACTCGAGCGCGATGCCGGTGGCCTCGGCGGACAGGATCGTCCGAGCCAGGTCGACCATCACCTGTCGCGCTCCCGGGATGACCTCGGCCGCCGCCCCGTCGAGCGTGACCCGGGCGGCCCGCCGGGTCGGATCGAGGTTGGCCGGCACGTCGACGGTGCAACCGCCGGCCCGGAGGTCGATCACGGCCACGTCCTCGCTGGTGGCCACCAGCAGCACGTCGGCCAGCCCGCCACCGAGCACGACGCCGGCCGATCCCGTGGCCACGCCGTCGCGCACGACCACGTCGCCGCCGAGGGCCACGGCGCCCGTGGTCTCGCCGCCGGCCAGGCCCGGGAGCAGGCGCGCCGCGAGCGCGTCAGGAGCGGACGCCACCAGCACGGAGCTGGCGATCACCGTGGGCACGAACGGTCCCGGAGCGAGCGCCCGGCCCAGCTCCTCCACCACGACGGCCAGCTCGGGCAGGCCGTAGCCCGAGCCCCCGAACTGCTCGGGCACGTGCAGGCCCAGCCACCCGAGCGCGCACAGGTCCTTCCAGAAGTCGGGGAGCGGCTCGTCCGGGGACTCGAGCAGGTTCCGGGCCGCGGCCCGGGCGCCGCGCTTGGCGAGGAAGTCCGAGGCGGTCTCGGCCAGGGAGATGTGATCTTCGGTGATGGCGGTCGACATGGCGGAAACGTAGCTCGCATCGCTCGGCGGATGAGCGCCGCCGGGCGGCCACGGTCGATGGGCCACGTCGATCGGCGACAACCGTGGTACGAACCTCCCGTGACCCGCGCCGATCCGTCCTTCGTGATCGACCACGTGTCGTGGCCCGAGCTCGGCGATCTGCTGTCGTCCCCGGGGCGCCGGGCGGACCTCGGCGGGTCCGCCGGCGGAGCGCTCGTGGTGCACGGTGCTCCGCCGGCCGACGCCGCCGTCGGTCTGTCCGCCGGAGCGATCGAGGTGGCCCGCCAGCTGCCGGTCCTGGTCGTGCTCGACGCACCGGCCCACGACCCGACCGACCACCTGCGCTCCGAGGTGTCCGACCTCGTCGACCTCGTGGTGTCCGGTGACGATCTCGAGCTGGCGCTGGAAGGGGCCGAGGCTCACCCGCACGGGGCCACCTCGCTCGCGCTGCTGCTCCGGTCGGGTGGGGAGCGCTCGGTCTTCGCCGGCCTCGCCGCCGAGTCCGCGGTGTACTCGACCCTGCAGGGCGGCACCGAGTTCCGTCAGTGGCGCAGCCAGAACCCGCGGCGCGAGCGTCCGGTGCCCGACGCCCCCGCGGTGCTCGTCGACCGGCACGGCGACGTGCTCGAGATCGTCCTCAACCGCCCGGAGGTGCGCAACGCGCTCGACGCCCGCATGCGCGACGAGCTGTGGGACGCCTTGCTGGTGGCGGCGGCCGATCCCCCGCTCACGATCCGCTGGAGCGGGGCCGGGCCGTCGTTCTGCAGCGGCGGCGACCTCGACGAGTTCGGCTCGGTGCCGGATCCGGCCACCGGCCACCTCATCCGACTCGCCCGCAGCCTCGGCCTGGCGGTGCACCGGGTCGCCGATCGCACCACGGCGCACGTGCACGGCGCGTGCGCCGGCTCGGGCATCGAACTTCCCGCGTTCGCCGGCTCCGTCGTGGCCGCGCCCGACACCCGGTTCTCCCTACCCGAGCTGCAGCTCGGCCTGATCCCGGGAGCGGGGGGACGGTCAGCCTCCCGCGCCGGATCGGGCGCCACCGCACGCTGTGGCTGGCCCTGACCGGGCGGGTCGTCGACGCCGACACCGCACTGGCCTGGGGCCTCGTCGACCGCATCGAGCCCAACGCCGGGCTCACCGACCCGCCGGCTCGCTGATCGGCCTCGCCCTGACGGCGGCTACCGTCGCCGCCATGCCCGCACCGTCGAGCGAAGCGGAGGCCTGGGCCGCGAGCGGGGCCATGGCGCTCACCGGCCGTCGGGACGGCCCGGCGCTGGTCGCTCCAGAGGGCATCGTGCGGCGGGTGATCGAGCTCGGCCGCCGCCTCGACGTCGACGGGCTGGCCCTGCTCGGCGAGCACGCGGCCGCGCTCGGGCTGGCCCGCGACGGCGCGGCGAGCTGCGGGGGATCGGCCCGGCTGCTGCCTGCCCGCGACGGCTGGGTCGCGGTCAACCTCCCCCGCGAGGACGACCGCTTGTCGGTCGCGGCGTGGCTCGAGCTGCCCGGCCCGGTCGACGTGGCCGACCCGTGGTCCGCGATCGAGCGGGCGGTCGCCGAACGGACGGCGTCGGAGGTGATCGGGCGGGCCGAGCTGCTCGGCCTCGCCGTCGCCAGGCTCGGCGAGGTCGACCCGCCGTCGGCCCCGGCGCTCGACGGCCTGCCGTTGGCTGCAACCCGGCTGGATGCCGACCGATCGGACGACGGCAGCGAATCGGCCGGGGGCCCGGCATCGGTCGAGGGGCTACGGGTCGTCGACCTCTCGTCGCTGTGGGCCGGCCCGTTGTGCGCCCGGCTGCTCGCGGACCGGGGGGCGGAGGTGGTGAAGGTCGAGTCGACCCGTCGTCCCGACGGCGCCCGCTTCGGGGCCTCGGCCTTCTACGACCGGTTGCACGCGGGCACGCGATCGGTCGCCGTCGACCTCGGCACCGACGCCGGACGGGCCGCGCTGCGCACCGTGATCGATCAGGCCGACGTCGTCATCGAGGCGTCACGGTCGCGCGCGTTGCAGGCGCTGGGGATCGATGCCGTCGACGTCGTGCGCCGCGGACCGTGCCGGGTGTGGGTGTCGATCACCGGTCACGGACGAGCGTCGAACCGGGTGGCGTTCGGCGACGACGCGGCGGTGGCCGGCGGCCTGGTGGCCGGCGACGAGCAGGGCCCGATGTTCGTGGCCGACGCAGTCGCCGACCCGCTGACCGGGCTGGCCGCGGCGGCAGGGGTGGTGGCCGCGCTGGACGCCGGTGGCCGGTGGCTGCTCGACGCGTCGATGGCCGGGGTGGCGGCGCACGTGGTCGGCGCCGACCGCGGCGCGCCGTGGCGACCCGACGGGCGGCTGCACGCAGCCTCGCCATCGGCCCCGTCGCCGACCGGAGTCGCCCCGGCGCTGGGCGCCGACAACGCCCGCCTGGCGGCCGAGCTCGGCCTCGTCCTGCAGTGAGCGCTCCGGTGCGGTCGGCCACCGACGGCCCGTCTGTCGACCGCCCGCTGGTCCTCCACCACGTCGAGGTGGACGGCCGCCTGGTCGACGTCGTCGTCCGCGGCGGGCGCATCGAGTCCATCGGGTCCGACCTCCCGACGCCCACCGGCGCGCTGGTCGTGGAGGGGGACGGCGGCGCGCTGCTGCCGGGCCTGCACGACCACCACCTCCACCTCCTGGCGCTGGCCGCATCACTGGACTCCGTCGACGTGGGGGCGGCCGACGTCGTCGACGATCGCACGATGGCCGCGGCGCTCCGGGCCGCAGCCGCTTCGGCGCCACCGGGGGAGTGGCTCCGGGCCGTCGGTCACCGCGAGCACGCCGACCGGCCGCTCGACCGCTGGCAGCTCGACGCCGCGGTGGCCGACCGTCCGGTGCGGGTGCAGCACCGGTCGGGCGCGCTGTGGGTGCTCAACTCCCGGGCCCTCGCCGAGGTCGGTCTGCTCGACGGTGCGCCGCCCCCCGGCTGCGAGATCACGCCCGACGGCACGCCGACGGGTCGCCTGCTGCGCCTCGATTCCTGGCTGTCGGCGCGGGTCCCCCGACGTCAGCCGGACCTGGCCCGGGTCGGTCGCCTGTTGGCTGGGCGGGGCGTGACCGGCGCGACCGACATGACCCCGTTCACGACGGTCGACCACCTGTCACCGATCGTCGCTGCGGTGTCCGACGGCGGGCTGCCGCAGCGGGTCATCGTGACCGGCGACCCGGGCATCGACCCCGCCGCCTTGCCGGCCCAGGTCTGGGTCGGGCCGGCGAAGGTGCTGCTCCACGATCACGATCTCCCGACCCCCGACGCCATCGCCGACGAGATCGGCCGGGCCCGGGCCCACGGCCGTCCGGTCGCGGTCCACTGCGTCACGAGGGCATCGCTCGTGCTCACGCTCGTGGCGCTGTCCGAGGTCGGATCGATCCCTGGGGACCGCATCGAGCACGGCGCGGTCGTCCCGCCGGAGCTGCACGACGAGCTGGTCCGCCTCGGGCTCACGGTGGTGACCCAGCCCAACTTCGTGGCCGAGCGGGGCGACGACTACCTGGCCGACGTCGACGCCGAGGACCTGCCGCACCTGTGGCCGTGCCGCTCGCTGCTCGATGCCGGCATCCCGGTCGCGGCGTGGCACCGACGCGCCCTTCGGTCGGCCCGATCCGTGGGCCCTCGTCCGCGCCGCGATCGAGCGGCGGACGCCGGCCGGCGTCGTCCTCGGGGCGGACGAGCGGCTCGACCCGACCGCCGCGCTCGACCTGCTGCTGCGGCCCGGTGACCGCCCGAGCGCACCCGTGCGCACGCTGGCGGTCGGCCAGCCCGCAGACCTCTGCCTGCTGCGCGTCCCGGTGGCCGAGGCGGTGGCGGCCCCCGACGGGCCTGCGGTCGCCGCGGTCGTCATCGACGGTCGCCTGCACGACCCGTCACGCTGAGCCGGTCTGGCGACGCGGACGAGCCGCCGCCACGATGCGAGCCGCCATCCGTGGGGTGGTCAGGCGTGCTCCGTGGGTCGGCGGCTCGTCACGGTGAACGATCCGACACCGGTGGTGTGATCCAGCGTGCTTCGTGGCCCGCCGAGGCGGGGATCACGGGCTACTTCGGGGCGAAGCGCTGGCCGGCGTCGAGGCGGATGGTGCCGCCGTTGAGCATCGGGTTCTCGACGATGGCGACGGCCAGGCGGGCGTACTCCTCGGGGCGGCCCATGCGCTTCGGGAAGGCGGCGTCACGGGTGAGCGCCTCCGCGAACTCGTCGGGGATGCCCTGGGTGATGCCGGTGCTGAAGAGGCTGGGGGCGATGGCCACCACGCGGATGCCGAGGCTGCCGAGGTCGCGGGCCATGGTCAGCGCCATGCCGGCGATGCCGGCCTTGGCCGCCGAGTAGGCGACCTGGCCGATCTGGCCCTCGAAGGCGGCGATCGAGGCGGTGTTGATCATCACGCCGCGCTCTTCGTCGATCGGCTCGTTCTTGCTCATGTGCCAGGCCTGCAGCCGGTTGAGGTTGAAGGTGCCGATCAGGTTCAGCTCGACGGTCTGGCGGAAGTCCTCGAGCGGGTGGGGGCCATCCTTGCTCAGCGTCCGCTTGCCGATGCCGCCGCCGGCCGTGTTCACCGCGATGTGCAGACCGCCGAGCGCCTCGACGGCCGCCTCGACCGCGGCCTCGGTGCCGTCAGCGTCGAGGAGGTCGCACGGGTGGAACGTGCCGCCGAGCCCTGCCGCCACCGACTCGCCGGCCGACGTCGGCAGGTCGAGGATGGCCACCGTCGCCCCCTTGGCCGCCAGCGACTCCGCGGTCGCCCGCGCCATGCCGGAGGCGCCTCCGACGACCATGGCCTTCGTTCCGTCGATCTCCATAACCTGCGGTTCTCCCTGGGTTCGTAGGTCGGCCGATGCGCCCGTGTGGCGACCCGACCGCTGTCGGCCCAGTATCGACCATCGACCCCTCACGGATCGATTCGAGCCAGAGCACTGACAGCATCCGCGACGGGTCGCGGTCGTCGAGGTCAGTGGCCGTCGGCGTGGCCGGGGGCGAAGGGCCACTCCTCGAACGCCCGACACCGACCGTCCCCGTCGAACCGGATCACCCAGAGGTCGAGCCAGCGGCTGACCACCGGATCGCCGTAGTCGACGGCCACCCGGACGACCGCGGTGTCGCCGTCGACGGCCAGCACCTCGGCCCGCATCGTGAAGGTCTCGTCGGGACCGTCGCGCTCGGCATCCCAGAGCTCGGCCAGGCCCTCGAGGCCTTCGACCGGTGTCGCCCACGGCGACGTGAGGTAGGTGGCATCGGGGGAGAAGAGGTCGCGCAGTCCGTCGGTCCCCGCGGTGCGCCAGACCTGCTCGTACCGCTCGACCCACGCCTCGACGCCGACCCGATCCATGCCCGCATCGTGCCACGGTGGTCCGTCGGCAGCGCCCGGGGTCGTCGCGTGCGACGCTGGCCGCCTGACGAACCAGGGGGATCAGATGGATGTGTTCGAGGCCATGGCCACGACCCGGGCGATGCGACGGCTCGATACCGATCGGCCGGTGTCCGACGAGGACGTGTTCACCGTGCTGGAGTACGCCACGAAGGCGGCCACGGGGGGCAACTCGCAGCCGGTGCGCTGGCTCGTCGTGCGGGACGCGGAGAAGCGGCGCCGCCTCGGCGAGATCTACCGCGAGTGCTGGCTGCCCGTGCGCCAGATCTACGCGTCGGTCGAGCAGCGCCCCGACACGATGCGGGTCCTCAACTCGGCGGACCACCTCGGCGAGCACATGGGCGAGGCGCCGGTGATCATCCTCCCGTGCTCGAAGGGCGAGCCGGGCCAGGCCGAGTCGTCCGTCTTCCCTGGCGTGCAGAACCTCTTCCTCGCGGCCCGGGCGCTCGGCCTCGGCACCACGCTGACGACGGTGCACCGCCTGCAGGAGGACGACGTCCGGGCCGTGCTCGACATCCCGGCCGACGTCAACACCTGGGCCATGATCCCGATGGGCTACCCGACCGGGCGATGGGGCGAGGCCACCCGTCGTCCCGTTCGCGAGGTCACCTACTGGGACTCGTGGCGGAACCCGCCGCCGAGCTGATCGACCCAGGCTGACGGACCCGGCTGATCGACCGAGGCTGATCGCCGAGGCTCAGGGCAGGAAGTCGAGCAGCAGCGCGTTGATGACCTCGGGGGCCTCGAGCGGCAGCCAGTGGCCGAGGCCCTCGAGCCGCTCGTAGCGCCACGGCCCGTCGACGTGCGCGGCCGACGACGTCATCTGTGCCTCGGTGAGGGCGACGTCGTCGGTGCTCCAGATGCCCATGGTCGGAGCGGCCACGTTCGGTCCGTCGAACGGTGCGACCCAGGCCTGTGCCGGGGTGTTGGCGCGGTACCAGGCCGAGCGCGGCGGTCGAGCGCGCCCGGCTCCGACAGCCCGGCGATGCAGTCGTCGATGGCCGGGTGGCCCCGGGCCAGGAGTCGCAGCCCCCGCCAGTCGTCCAGGGAGAGGAAGGTCTCGGCCAGGTCGGGGGGCTGGAACAGCAGCATGTACCACCACCGCTGCCACTGCTCGAGGTCGAGCTCGGCGAAGCCCTGCGGGTAGCCGACGCTGATCGCGACCAGCCGTTGCACGACGGCCGGCACTCGCGACGCCAGGGCCCACCCGAGCACCGCCCCCAGGTCGTGGCCGACGACGTCGACCCGGTCTCGACCGACGGAGCCGAGGATCGCGAGCACGTCGCCGATCAGCGTGCTCATGCGGTACGACTCGATCGGCTCAGGCTTGCCCGACCGGCCGAAGCCCCGCATGTCGGGCGTGATCACCAGCCGGCCGGCCGCGACCAACGCCCGCCGCTGGTGGACCCACACGCTCGATGTGTCGGGGAAGCCGTGCAGCAGCAGCACGGCCTCGCCGTCCGCCTCCCCCTCGACGTCGTAGGCGAGCTCGACCCCGTCGTTGTCGATGATCGCCACGGTCAGACCAGCGAGCCGAGGTAGCGGATGCCGCTCAGCGTCGGGAGGAAGCAGTACGCCCCGCCGCGGGTCTTCACGAACCGCGGGAAACCCCGCAGCTCGATCGTGGTCGTGCCGACCGGCAGCTTGAAGCAGCTGTGGTCCTTGTCGTTGGCGCCGACCACGGCGTCGTTGGTGCCGGTGATGCGCGGGTCCTGCAGCCCGAGGTTCATCCAGTCGTACTGGATCGACTCGAACTGCACCGCCAGGCTCGCGCACAGGAACACCCCGAGGAGGCCGCGCTCGATGCCGTCGTCCTCGGCCGGGACGTCATGCGGCCCGTAGGGGATGCCGCGGCGCACGATGCGGCGAGCGTGGTTCGTCGTCCGCTGCACGATCCGGCCGTTTCGGGGGTTGCACCGCCGGATGTGGCTGCCCATCGGGCAGCGCAGGCCGTCGTCGTCCGTGTCGTAGTCGAAGTCGTTCAACTGCTCCTGTGAGAGGGGTGGCGTACGGATCTGCGCGGTCGGTGACATCTCCAGCGGGACGCCGTTGCGCCAGCGCCCCATCACCTTCGCCGCCACCACCTCGCGCAGCGCGGCTTGCCGCGTCATGCCCGCCCCGATGAGGCTCTCGCTTCCGAGCGGCAACAGCGCGGTGGTCTGCGGGTGCTTCAGCAGCAAGTCGGCCGAGTTCGTAAGGAAGTCCTCGAACGCGAACACGTCCTGTTGCAGGATGCGGAACGCGTTGAACGTACCGTTGTGGCCGAGTACGTGGGGCTCGGGGACCTGCCACCGGAGGTTCTCGAACGCGGTCTCGTGGCCCAGCAGCAGCGTCCCGAGGGGCGCGATCGGCTGCTGGTCCGGAGGCGCCTTCTTGTCGTCGACGTGCTCGACGTCGGGCTGGGCGATGTTGTCCTTGTAGCCGAAGTGCACGAAGCCGTCCGGGAAGGTCTCGCCGTCGTGGGTCGACAGCACGGCGAAAGCCCGCCCGCCGGCTGCTCCCGCGACCTGTCTGGTCACGTCGTCCACGTCCGTGGGATCGTCGGCCAGGATCGTGACGAGCAGATGGGCAGCCTCGGGGTCTCGTAGGCCGTCGATCCAGTGCTCGGGTGCGCTGTCGCCGATGTCGCCGAGACGGACGGCCCGCGAGGCCATGCCGCTCCGGAACTCCTCGGGGAACATGCGGAGCTCCTTGTCGGACAGGCCTAGCGCGGCCAGACCGACGAAGGTGAACCCGACGTTGAGGCACCAAGGTGGCTTCGGCCCCGCGGGCCAGGGATCGTCGCTGGTGACCTGCGCTGTCCCCGTGGCGGCGCCGCCGGTCGCATCCCTCAGCCACGTTCGGGCGTCATCGGCGTCGGCCACCCGCAGGACCAGGTGGCGGACGTAGGGCTTGCGGTAGCCCCGGAGGATGTTGCCCTGGATGTCGGCGCGGTCGATCACCAGCCCACCCCCAACGCGTGACGGATCTGGGCGACCGACGAACCCGGGTAGCCGCGATAGATGCCGAGCTCGACGTGCGGGTTGGCGTCGATGATGAGCACGAAGTCGCGCTCGAGGTCACGGACGTCCACGACATGTGGATCGAGCTGCAGCAGGTCTCGAGGAACCTTCAGTGCATCGTGTCGGTGGACCCAGTCGATGAAGGCCTCCGTATGCAGCTCCGAGGGCACCGGAGGCGGATCCTTCACGAACGTCATGAGCACGTCGAACACGCTGCCGAAGAGCGCGATGAAGTCGCGGATGTAGGTCGTGAAGTCGCCGTCGAAGACCGAGAACATGCAGAGGTTCCCGTCGATGATGTCGAAACGGGCGAAGTGCACCGTGCCCACCGCGTTGAGGCCGCTGAACAGCTCGTCGACCGACTTGGCGATCGCGTTGGCCGCGTTGGCCCGCCCGGCTGCAGTCGAATCTCGGAGCGGCATGATCAGGTTCATCGTGCTCTGCACGTTCCGCTCGAGGGAGGTGGCGAGCTCCTGTGGCGGGACGACGACGTGGACCCGTCGCTTCCAGTAGGCGACGATCGCTCGCTCGGAGAGCTGGTACAGGTAGGCCGTCGTCCACTTCCAAGCGGCGCCGAGCGTTCGTTCGGCGAGCCCGCACAGGGAGTCCGTCGAGCGCGTCATGCCGGGCACCCGAGTCCGCCGCGGCGCCAGCAAGACTCCTCGTACGCGCCTCCTCGCGCGGCGAGGATCGGGTCGTTCGAGCACTCCAACCCCGGGACGACCCGGTTGGGGTTGAAGCTGAGGCGCTCGCAGCCGGTCTGCTGGTCGGCAACGAGCCCGGTCAGCACGAGCTCACCCATCACGACCCGGGTCTGCGTGTCGTCCCAGATGGCCGTCGGGTCGTCGAGGACCTCGCCCTGCCCGGCGATGCGCATCTGGAGCAGGAAGCGGGCCGGGTTCCGGGCGAGCCGCTCTCGCAGCTCGGTGCGGAGGTAGTCGGGCGCCGAGCCCATGGCCGTGTGCGGGTCGACGGGCCGGACGCCGGCCACCGGCTCCCACGCGAGCCGCACGAAGCGGACGACCCCTTCGGTGTTGGTGGCCTTGAACGTGTGCACCGCGTGGTACTTCGCCCGGGCGTAGCTCACCGGCGTGGTCACCAGGGCCATGAAGACGATGCTCAGACGGGTGAACGGGTGGGTCTTCGAGTACTGCAGGATGCCGGGGAAGCCGCTGGTGTTCGTCCCCGGATCCGGTGGCGGCGGGGGGCTGCGGAGCATGAGCTTGTCGAGGAACTTGCGGCACCACGATTGCGGGCGCACCACCTGGGGCTGGCTCGCTTCTGCGAACTCGAGGAAATCCTTGGGCGTCGGCACGAAGAACACCGGGAGCGTCATCATCACCAGGTCGGCATGCTGTCCGCCCGACAGGTGGAACTTGGTGGCCATGCCTCGGGCGTCTGTCGCGTTGTCGTGCTCGACCGCCGAGCCGGCACCGTTGGAGAAGCGGACGGTGACCGGGACCCGGCGCGTGAACTGCTCGGCCTTGCTGTAGCGCGTCGCCACGTTGGACGGCTGGAACCAACCGGTGACAGCGATGCCGAAGGAGTGCACCGGGCGCGCCCCCAGCGGGTGATGGGGGAAGTCACTGTCGACTGCGTCGACCAGCTGGCTAGCCGTTACGACCATGTCCGCGCCCGCCCTACCGTTTCGCTCGCCCTGGCTTCGCCCAAGCCATGGGTTTGACCCTACTCCTGAGGTCCGTCCGGGGCGAGGGGTGATCTCTGGTCGCCGAGCGCGTCGACGGCCCGGCGATGCAATCGGTCCAGGCCGAGTCGGGCCGCGAGGTCGCGGCCCTCGCGCAGCCGCGCATCGGCGGCTTCGGTCGGCGCCCCGTCGGCCGAGGCCCACCGGCGGGAGGCCTCACCCCAGTCGACGAGCGTCCAGGCGAGCGCGACGGGGGCGGGCAGCGAGCGATGGGCCTCCGTGGCGCCGGCGAAGTGGCGGTCCGCCGCGTCCTGGTCGCCGAGCAGATCGTCGAGCAGCGCGACGAACCCGCCGACCCGACCGAGCCAGACCGTTCCGTTGCTGGCGCACTGGTCCGCGTAGGGCTCGATCAGGGCCCGCAGGATCTCCGCTCCCTGGCGATCGCCGGCGACCCACACCACCCGTGCTGCGGAGCAGGCCGAGGTCAGCCAGTCACGATCGAACGGGATCGCGGCCAGCCCGGTGGCCAGGATCGGCTCGAGCACGACCATCGCGTCGTCGACGCGATCGGACTCGGCGAGCGCGAGGGCGAGGCCGAACTGGAAGCTCGGGATGTTCGGGTACTGGTCGACGGCCCAGGCCAGGATGTCGACGGTCTCGTCGAGCCGACCCTGGTGCAGGTAGACGTTGTGGCGCAGCCCGAGGTGGAAGACCGGCGCGGCCGCCTGCGACGCGGCCTTCCCCAACGCCAGCATCTCGTCGGCCAGCCGCATCGACTCGTCCAGGCGTCCGGCGATGGCCGCTCGGGTGCTCTGCACGAGCCGGGTGTTGTAGGTGTGGTTGACGTAGCGGGCCTCGAGGGCCAGCCCGACCACCTCGGTCATCGAGTGGTCGGCGAAGGCCAGGTCGCCGGCTTCGATCGCCGCGTTGAACCCCGGGAAGGCCCAGGTGCCCAGCTCGAAGCGGCTCTCGAGGCCGCTGGCCCGCCCCAGGTCGCGCATCTCCCGAGCCAGGGACAGGCGCTCCTCGACCGTGTCGGGGCGCCACATCGTGAGGTTGCGGTAGTGGAGGACGAAGCCCAGCGCGCTCGGATCCTGCATCCGACGGCTGATGGCCAGCGCCTCGTCGGCCAGCCGGAGGTGCTCGGGCTCGTCACCGGCCAGGTAGCGCTCGACGCTGAGGCAGGCGGTCAGCTGAGCCCGTTCCATGCTGTCGCCGGGGTCGAGCTGGTGCAGGGCCCGCTCGAAGACGAGCGAGCGCTCGGGATCGGTCGGCTCGCCGGTCCAGAACACCGTGCGGGTGTTGGCCAGCGCGGCCGCGACGAGCAGATCGCGATCACCCAGGGCGGCGGCCATGTCCGCGGCTCGCAGCAGCGTGGCCCGCCCGTCGGCGAGGTGGCCCCTGCGCTGCGCCCGGCCCATCTCCACGAGCGTCGCCAGCAGCAGGTGGGGATCGGGCGCCGAGCCCGGGCGGTCGATGGCATCGAGCGCGAGCCGGTAGTAGCTGACCGCCTCGTCGTAGGCGACCTGGTCCATGGCCCGATCGCCGGCCTCTCGGGCGTACCGGATCAGCTTGGTGAGATCGCTCTCGTCGGACGACCGGGCGAAGTGGAAGGCGAGGTCGTCGAGGTGCTCGCCGATCCGGTCGGCGTGGCGGTCCTCGATGGCGATCCCGAGGTCGTGGTGGTGCCGGCCCCGTCGATGGACGGGGGTGTGCTGGTAGAGCGCCGTTCGCACGATGGCGTGCTGGAACCGGTAGCGCAGGGGTGGTTCGGGGAGCTCCCGCGACAGCCGGGCCCGGCAGGCGGGAGCGAGGCCCTCGACGACCGTGCCGACGGGGACGTCCAGCGCTCGGGCCAGGACGTCGACCTCGATCTGCGATCCGGCGGCCGCGGCCATCTCGAGGATCGTGCGGGTCGAGGGTGGCAGTCGGTCGACTCGCGCCATCACCACCTCCTGCACGGTGCGGGGCACCTCGCTCGACACCCCCGGATCGTTCGGGTCGGCGTCGGCCAGCTGCAGCATGAGCTCACCGATGAAGTACGCGTTCCCGCCGGTCTGGTCCTGGATGTCGGCGGCCAGGGACGTCGAGCTCGATGCGATGTCGAGCCCGTCGAGCAGGTCGCCGATGGCGTCGGCCCCGAGGCCACCGAGCTCGACGAACAGCGCGTTGTCTTCGCGAGACGCCTCGGCCAGCAGGTCCGCGAGCTCCGGTGACCGCTCGGACTCGACGTCGCGATACGTCGCCATCACCATGATCGGGGCGGACGACTGGGCCCGCAGGAGGTGGCGCAGCAACTTGGTGGTCTCGCGGGTGGCCCACTGGAGGTCGTCGATCACCAGGACCAGCGCCTCCTCGGCCGCCGCCTCGAGCCAGGAGAGCAGGGCCTCGAACAGGTGGAACCGCTCGGTCTCGGGGTCGGTGCGGGGTTGGTGCCCATCGGTGCCCGACGCCGTCGGGGGATCGATCACCAGACCGGGGATGAGGCGGGTGAGCTCGCGAGGAAGGCGGCCCAGGTGGGTGGTGGGGTCGGGGCTGCGCTCGACGTAGAAGCGCAGGGCCTCGACGAAGGGCTGGTAGGGGACGCCGAGGTCCTCGTCGCACCGGCCGTAGAGCACCGTCGCACCCTGGCGATGCGCCACCTTGCTCATCTCCCGTACCAGGCGCGTCTTGCCCGCTCCCGGTTCGCCGCCGACCAGCGCGACCGTGAGCTCGCCGCCCTTGGTCCGCTGCCACAGCTGCGCGAGCCCGGCCTCCTCCACGGCCCGACCGACCAGCGGCAGGACGTCCTCGCGGGCGAGCGCTTCGGGGAGCGGGGTGCGCGACGCGTGGTCCTGAGGTCGCCAGTCCACCTCGCACGCGGCCAGCGGGGCCGTGAGCCCCTTGAGCTCGAGCGAGCCGACCGGTCGCATCTCCACGTCGACCCGTGATCCGGCCAGCGCCCGGACGATGTCGGCGCAGAGGATGGTGGCCGGCGCGGCGGCTGCCTCCAGCCGGGCCGCCTCGACCACCGGGATGCCGTGGAAGTCGTCGAGCTCCCAGGTGACGTCGCCGGCGCTGATCCCGATGCGGACGGCGAGCGGCGCCACCGCGGAGCGACTGCGGTTGTGCTCGGCGATCCGGCGTTGGATGTCGACGGCCGAGTCGATCGCGGCCGAGGCCGAGTCGAACGCGGCGGCCATGCCGTCGCCCATCCACTTCATGATCCGACCACCGTGCGAGGTCACGGCCTGTTCGACGAGGGCGTCGTGCTGGCGTCGGAGCGCGTCAGCAGCATCCTCCCCGATCTTCGCCCGCATCGCTGTCGAGTCGACCTGATCGGAGAACAGGATCACGGCCATACCGGTCCGCGTGTCGCCCACGGGCGGAGGCTACTGCACAGGGTCTGCACCGGCGTCGGGGAATGCCGGCGCCGTCGACGGCGGCCCGACTCGTCCGAAGACCGCGGATAGCGTTCGGGCGTGTTCGGGGTCGAGTGGAAGCGCACGTTGCGCGCGTGGTCGGGGCTGGTCATCGCGCTGGCGGTGCTGCTCGCCGTCTCCGCCGGAGCGTGCTCGTCGTCGACCTCTGCGGGTGGGTCGGCGACGCCCGCGACCTCACCCGCGGCGGCGCCCGACGGCGCCCGCCCATCCTCGGGCTGCACAGCCGGGGCTGAGGCCGGAGCCGCAGGGCTTCGGACGCTCACGGTGGGTGGCACGGAGCGCACCTTCGACGTCACCTTGCCCGCCGACCTCCCGGCCGATCAGCCGGCTCCGGTGGTGCTGGCCTTCCACGGCTTCGGCAGCGACCGCGAGTCGTTCTCCCGGCTCACCGGCCTGCCCGCCCGTGGCTCGGCCGCCGGCTCGATCGTGGTCGTCGCCGACGGCCACGGCCGTCCCGAGACGTGGGACTTCAGCGGCAACGGGCCCGACGCGGCCTTCGTCGACGCGCTCCTCGACGATCTCGGGGCCCGTCGCTGCATCGACCTCGCCCGCGTGTACGCCACCGGCTTCTCGGCCGGAGCCGCCTTCACGATCGCCTACAGCTGCGCCCGCCAGGACCGCATCGCGGCGATCGCCACGGTGGCGGTCGACTTCCAGCTCGGGTGCGCGTCCGGGCAGAGCATCCTTGCCTTCCACGGCACCGCCGACCCGGCCGTGCCCTACCAGGACGGAGGGGTCGGAGCCTCGCTCCCCGGGGTCCACGTGCGCGGCACCGAGCTGAACATGGGGGACTGGGCGGCGCTGGCGGGGTGCGCGGCGTCGCCGTCGACCACGACGGTCGGGACCGAGGTCGTGCGGTCCGCCTGGGACGGGTGCGCGGACGGCCACGAGGTCGTGCTCTACACGGTGGAGGGCGGCGGCCACACCTGGCCGGGCGCCGATCCGAGTGCCGGCCTGGGGCTGACCACGCAGCAGGTGCGCGCCACCGACGAAGTGCTGGCGTTCTTCGGCCGACACCACCTCTGAACCGGTCGTCGCACGGGCCGCTCGGGCCCGGCGAATACCCAGATCGTTCTCAGGACTCTCTCAAGAACGGCTCGCATCATGGCGGCTGTCCGTTCAGCCCCCGGGAGATCCGTCGATGTCGACTGCTGCACCCCCGCCGTCACCCGAACCGGGGTCCGCTCCCGCGACCCCGACCCGCGGCCGCTCCTGCGGCGGCTCCCGTGTCGCCGGCGAGCCCGGCCCCTCGGTGGCGCCGGCTGCTCCACCCGTTCGTGGTGATGCCCGTCGTGGTGGTGCTGGCGGTCGGGGGCTACTGGTTCTTCACCCGGTCGAGCTCGGGTTCGACCTCGGCCGCAGCGGCGTTCCCGACCGAGGAGGTCGTGAAGGCGACGACCGGCTCGCTCGATCAGACGATCTCGGCCGAGGGCAAGATCGCGGCCGCCGCCACCGACGACCTCAGCTTCGCGTCGAGCGGCACCGTCACCGCCGTCGACGTGAAGGCCGGTGACACGGTGAAGGCCGGCCAGGTCCTGGCCACGATCGACTCCACCAAGCTGCAGGCCGCGGTCAGCCAGGCCGAGTCCGATCTGGCCCAGGCGCAGGCCAAGTACAGCGACGACACGTCGGCCGGCGCGTCGAGCGCCCAGCTCAGCGCCGACGCCACGAGCGTCAGCACCGCCAAGGACGCGCTGACGTCGGCCCAGAGCGCACTCGACGGCGCATCGCTGGTGGCGACCATCGACGGCACCGTCGCCACCGTCGACCTCACGGTCGGCGAGCAGCTCGGCTCGAGCGGTTCGGGCGGCACGACGCCCTCGGGCAGCGGGAGCGGGTCGGGTGGCTCCGGCTCGACCCTCGGCGCCAGTCGGGGGCAGCGGCGCCGCGCAGCAGGCGTCCTCCTCGTCGAGCAGCTCGTCCGGCTCGTCGGCGCAGATCAGCGTGATCAGCAGCGGGTCCTACAAGGTCGCGCTGTCCGTCAGCAGCGCGGACATCTCGCAAGGTCGCCGTCGGCCAGTCGGCCAACCTCACGGTCTCGACCTCGACCTCTTCCTCGTCGGGCGGGTTCCGCGGGTTCGGCGGTGGCAACTTCCCGGGTGGCGGGGCGGCCGCCGGCGGCAACAACGCGGCCAACAGCAGCTCGACCGCCAACGCGGCTCGGTCCAGCGCCACCGGTGCCGCCGGCGCCACCGCGACCGGCACGGTCACCGACGTCGGCGCGGTGGCCGACGCCAGCTCGGGCGTGGCCACGTTCCCGGTCACCGTCACCTTCACCGGGTCGGCCGACCAGTTCTTCGTGGGCGCCACGGTCACCGCCAAGATCGTGACCAGCGCGACCGGTGACGTCGTGCAGGTGCCCACCCTGGCCGTGACCACCGCCATCGACGGCACCACCACCGTGCTGGTGAGCACCGACGGCTCGACCACGAACACCAAGGAGCGCACGGTCACCACCGGCACCACCTCCAACGGCATGATCGAGATCAAGGCCGGTCTGTCCGACGGCGAGCAGGTCGTCGTCCGCCGTGGGTTCGGCCCCGGCGCCAACCGCACGGCGCCGGCGGCCGCGCCGGGTGGCGCCGGCGCACCGGCAACGCCCTCGACGACCCCGGAGGTGGGAAGTGAGCACCGTCGCCCGCATCGACTCCGGCATCGACTCAGGCATCAGGCCCGCCGCCCCCGCCGGTCGCAGTCCCGGTCATCGAGATGGTCGACGTCGACAAGGTCTACGCGGCCGGCTCGCTCGAGGTCGCCGCGCTCCGCTCGGTGTCGATCCGCATCGAGCGGGGTGAGTTCGTGGCCGTCATCGGTCCGTCCGGGTCGGGCAAGTCCACGCTGATGCACATCATCGGCTGCCTCGACGTGCCCACCGCCGGCGAGTTCCACCTGGCCGGCCACGACGTGGCCGGCATCGCCGAGAACCAGCTCTCCGACGTGCGCAACCGCATGATCGGCTTCGTCTTCCAGCAGTTCAACCTGCTCGCCTACCTGCCGGCGTGGCGCAACGTCGAGCTGCCGCTCGTCTACTCCCGCATGGCGCCCGAGCGAGCGGCGGGAGCGGGCGCTGACCGCGCTGGCCAAGGTCGGCCTGGCCGACCGGGCGGACCACCGGCCCGGCGAGCTGTCCGGCGGCCAGCAGCAGCGGGTGGCCATCGCCCGGGCCCTGGTCACCGAGCCGGCGCTGATCCTGGCCGACGAGCCGACCGGCAACCTCGACTCGACCTCGACCGCCGACGTGCTCGGCCTGCTCGAGGAGCTGCACGACGAGGGCCGCACCATCGTGCTGATCACCCACGAAGCCGACGTGGCGACGCGGGCCTCACGGGTCATCCAGATCCGCGACGGCCAGGTCTGGACCGGCGACGCCGCCGATCGGTGGCCGGCGCCGCGTCTGGTGGGGTCGCGACCATGACCTGGCGAGACACGTTCCGCACCGCCGTCGAGGCCGTGCGCACGCACCGGCTGCGCTCGGCCCTCACCATGCTCGGCATCCTCATCGGCATCGTCGCCGTGATCCTCTCGGTCGGGCTCGGGCAGGGCGCCCAGGCCCAGGTGCAGGCCGAGATCAACCAGCTCGGCACGAACATCCTCGTCGTCTCGCCCGGCAGCTCGACCAGCAGCTCGGGCTCGCGTGGCGGCTTCGGCTCGGCCTCGACGCTGACCGTCCACGACGCCGAGGCGCTGACGTCGAGCGACAGCACCCCCGACGTCGAGGCGGTGGCCGCCACCTCGACCACGCAACGTGTCGCTCACGAACGGCACGACGAACTGGACCACCTCGCTCACCGGCACCACCCCGAGCTGGCAGGACGTGCGCTCGCGCGAGGTCACGAGCGGCCGCTTCCTGACCGACGCCGACGAGGCCGATGCCGCCGCCGTCGTGGTGCTCGGCCCCGACACCGCCTCCGAGCTGTTCACGACGGGCAACCCGGTCGGCCAGTACGTCACCTACAACGGGACCCAGCTCCAGGTCGTCGGGCGTGCTGGCCGAGCTCAGCTCGTCGGAGGCGACCTCGAACAACGACCTCGCCATCGTGCCGCTGTCGACCTACCAGCAGCGCCTGGTCGGCGGGACGAACCGGAACTCGGTCAGCGAGATCTACGTGAAGGCCACCTCGTCGGACACGCTCTCGGCCGCCTACCAGGAGACCGACGCGCTGCTGCTCAACCTGCACGGCATCACGGCCAGCTCGTCGGCCGACTTCACCATCGCCACCCAGCAGTCGCTGCTCAGCGCGGCCAACAAGGTCGACACGACCATGGCCCTGATGCTCGGCCGGCATCGCCATCATCTCGCTGCTCGTCGGCGGCATCGGCGTGATGAACATCATGTTGGTGTCGGTCACCGAGCGGATCGGCGAGATCGGGCTGCGCAAGGCCCTCGGCGCCCGACCCCGGTCGATCCGCCGCCAGTTCCTCGTCGAGGCGTCGGTGCTCGGGCTTGGCCGGCGGCCTGCTCGGCGTCGGCCTCGGCATCCTCGGCGCCCTCGTGATCCCGCACCTGAGCGACACCCAGGTCGAGGTCTCGGTGCCGGCGTCGCTGGCCGGCGTGGCGATGGCGATCGTCATCGGCGTCTCCTTCGGCGTCTACCCCGCCTCCCGGGCCGCCCGCCTGGCCCCCATCGACGCCCTCAGGAGCGAGTGACATGAGCGCCGCCATGCCCGATCCCTTCCTCGTTCCTACCGCCCCGCCGGCGCGCCGCCATCGGATCCTCGTCGCCGCTGCGATCCTCCTCGTGGTCGTCCTCGTCGGCGGCGTGGTGATGAGCCAGGCCGCCAGCTCGTCGACCGGCGCGCTACCGCACCGCGTTCGTGGCCGACCACGACGTCGAGTCCGTGCTGACCGGCGTCGGGTCGATCGAGCCGGTGTCGCAGGCCACGGTCGCCTTCCCGATCAGCGGCACCGTCGCCACGGTCGACGTCGCGGTGGGCGACACGGTCTCCACCGGCCAGACCCTGGCCACGGTCGACACCTCCAGCCTGACGGCCGCCCTGCACGAGAAGCAGGCCGCGCTGGCCACGGCCCAGCTCTCCCTGTCGAAGGCGTGTCTCGGGCTCGTCGTCCTCGACGTCGTCGTCGACCGCGCGCGTCGCCGGCTCGACGGCGCCGTCGTCGGCCACCACCGGCGCATCGTCCACCGTCGGCCCGACGACCGGCGGCTCGAGCCGGCGAGATCGCGGCCGCCCAGCAGGCCGTGCTGTCGGGCCAGCAGGCGGTCGACGCCGCCCTGGCACGGCCGACCAGGCCCTGGCCTCGTCCGTGCAGGTGTGCGCGGCGGCCACGGCTGTCGCGACGACGACTTCGACGACGTCGCCTCACTCCACCGCCTCCTCGGGACGACCTCGGCCAGCCGACGCGGTCACCGCCTGCCAGGCCGCCCTCCAGTCGGTGCAGACGCCCAGGCCGCGGTGGCGTCGGCCCAGCAGTCGCTGGCCACCAGCTCGGCGACCCTCGACTCCCTGCTGGCCCAGCAGGCGGCCAGCCGGTCCTCGTCGAGCTCGTCGAGCTCGCCGAACTCGTCGGCCTCGACCAGCTCGTCATCGCGGTCCGGCGGCACCGGGTCGAGCACGACCGGCACCGGAGCGACCAGCGGCAGCGGCGCCTCCACCTCGACGTCGTCCAGCGATCTCATCGCCCGCCAGAAGGCGGTCGACGCGGCCGCGGCCGAGGTGGCGGTGGCCGAGCAGGACCTGGCCCAGTCGACGATCGTCATCGCCGGTCGTCCGGCACCGTGGCGGCGGTGACGCTGGCCGTCGGTGATGACGTGACCGCCGACTCGTCGACCGCCCACATCGTGATCGTCGGCGCGGGTGGCTTCGAGGTCACCACGATGGTGAGCGTCGACCACATCCCCGACGTCAAGGTCGGCCAGCAGGCGACCGTGCTGCCCGACGGAGCGACCGATCCGCTCAACGGCCAGGTCGTGGCCATCGCGCTGACGCCGACCACCGCGACCAGCGGCACCACCTACCGGGTGACCATCGGTCTCGATGACCAGGGCACCGGCCTGGGCAACGGTGCCACCGGCTCGGTGTCGATCACCACGGCCGGCGTGACGTCCACGCTCGCGGTGCCGACCTCGGCCGTCCACACCGACGGCACCACCCACACGGTGACCGTCGTCGACGGGTCGACCACCTCGACGGTCGACGTGAAGGTCGGCGTCATCGGCGCGACCTACACCCAGATCACCGACGGCCTGACCGCCGGCCAGTCGGTGCTGCTCGCCGACCTCGACCAGCCGCTGCCCGGTTCGGCCACCTCGTCGTCCAACGGCACGAGCTCGACCAACCGGACGCCGGGCTCCTTCACCGGGTTCAGCGGCGGCGCCCCGCCCGGCCTCACCCGAGGCGGGCGATGACCCGACCCGTCCCCCGCATCCGCTCGCCGCGGCCGGCACCCACCGGCCCGAACCTCTCCACTGGGAGCCCCCGATGACCGAACCCTTCCCGCCCGAGCAGCCGTACACGCCCCCGGCCACCCCGCCGATGGCCGACGCCGCACCGCCCCAACCAACCCAACCGCCCGAACCGACCGGGCCGACGCAGGCCGACCCGTGGGCGCCGAGCCCGGGTGGCCCGGCCGCGGGCGCGGGGGCGGACGGTCCGTCGGATCCGCTCGCTCCCGCACCCGAGCCGGAGCCCGAGCCGCGGGGCCCGTCGCTCAAGACCTGGATCGCCGCCGCGGTGGTGGCCTTCCTGGTGGGAGGAGGCGTGGTGGCCGTGCTCAACCGGTCGGGCTCGAGCGGCTCGACCACCGCAGCTGCCGCCAACTCGGCCGACGGCTCCAGCGGCCAGGCCAACGGCAACGGCAACGGGAGCGGCACGGGGAACGGGCAGGGCACCGGCCGCGGGTTCGGGCGCGGCACGTTCGGGACCATCGCCACCCTCGACGGCTCCGCCCTCACCATCACCGGCTCCGACGGCACCACCACGAAGGTCGACGACCGACGGCTCCACGGTCGTGACGACGTCGGAGACGGTCACGCTCGGCGACATCGCGGTGGGCGACCACGTCACCATCGTCGGCTCCACATCGGGCTCCGACGTCACCGCCGAACGGATCGTCGACTCCGGCACCGAGGCCGCGGCCGGCTTCGGTGGCGGGCGCGGCCAGCCGCCGGCCGACGGCCAGGGCGCGCCGTCGGGCCAGACGCCTCCGACCGACCAGTCGGGGAACCCGGTCACCCCACCGTCGGGCGGCCAGTTCCCGGGCCAGGGCCAGAACGGTGGAGGCCGGGGCGGGTTCGTCCGGGGCCAGGTCACCGCGGTCGACGGCTCGACGCTGACCGTGACCGGCCAGGACGGCACCACCTACACCGTCACCGCGTCGTCGACCACGACCGTCACGAAGACGAAGACCGGCTCGTTGTCGGATCTGGCCGTCGGTGACGAGGTCAGCGTGATGGGCGCCACCGGATCGGACGGCACCGTCGCCGCCACCCGCATCAGCGAGGGCGCGCTTGGTGGCGGGTTCGGCGGCGGACAGTTCCCGGGCGGCCGGGGCCAGGGCGGGACGTCGCCGACCACCACGAACTGAGCATCCCCCGCGTCTGAAGGACGGGGCTCCCGGATTCCGGGAGGCCCGTCCTTCAGAGTTGGTGCCGGATTGCAGCCGACCTCAGCCGAGGGCGGCGTAGGTGGCGCGGATGAGCGCTTCGCTGCGGGGGCAGCCGACCAGGCCCGGGGCCATGACGTTCATCATGTAGGCGACGGTCATGCGCCGGTCGAGGTCGACGATGATCATCGAGCCGCCCCAGCCACCCCAGAAGCAGATGCGTCCGTCGGGGATGTACGGCAGGGAGGTGGGCTCGGGCAGCCCGTAGCCGATGCCGAAGCGCATGGGCAGGCCCAGCACCAGGTCGACGCCGTTGGACTGCTCCTCGAAGATCAGGTCGATCGTGTCGGGCGACAGCAGTCGGACGCCGTCGACCTCGCCGCCGTTGGCCACCACCGACTGGATGCGGGCCACCGACCGGGCGTTGCCGTGCCCGTTGGCGGCACCGATGTCGGCCCGGCGCCAGCCGGCGGAGTTGGCGACGGTCGCCTCCGGGCGCCGGCCCCGTGAAGGTCTTGACCATCACGTCGTCGGGGTCGAGCGTGGCCAGGTCGATCGGCAGTGGGGGAGGGGCCACCACGTCGGAGACCCGGCCCTCGTCGGCTTCGGCCAGGCCGATCTGGAAGTCGGCCCCGAGCGGCCGGGCGACCTCCTCGGCGAAGAAGTCCTTGAGGGATCGACCGGTGATGCGGCGGATGACCTGGCCCACGAGGTGGCCCTGGTTCAGGGCGTGGTAGCCCGACGCGGTGCCCGGCTCCCACCACGGCTCCTGCGCGGCCAGCATCGAGGTCGACTTCTCCCAGTCGTAGAGGTCCTCGACCTGCACCGGCTGGGCCCATCCCGACACGCCCGAGGTGTGCGACATGAGGTGGCGCACCTCGATGGCCTCCTTGCCGTTGGCCGCGAACTCGGGCCAGTAGTCGGCCACCGGACGATGCACGTCGAGCTCGCCCCGATCGGCCAGCACCAGCGCGCTGAGGTTGGTCATCGTCTTGGTGGTCGACCAGACGTTGACGACCGTGTCCTGCTCCCACGGCTGGGTGCGGTCGGCATCGCGCCACCCACCCCACATGTCGACGACCGGCGCCCCGTCGATCGTGATGGCGACCGAGGCGCCGAGGTCCTCGCCGGCATCGAGGTTGGCGACGAGGACGTCGCGCACCTCCTTGAACGTCGTGTCGCAGACGCCGTGCACGTCGGTCATGGTGCTCCCCCTGGTTCGCTGCAGCGGGTACGCGGCAGGTGGTTCGATCCCCTGAGATCACTGTAAGCAGGCGTCGTCGCACGTGCGCCGGATCGCCGCCGTGACGCGCACCGGTCCGGGCAGGGCGGCCCGGACCGGTGGCGATCAGTGGAGCGTGCGTCCCCGACGAGGTCGGCAACGGCGCCGCCTTCCCCGCGACCTCAGGTGGCGGGCGGGGCGAAGGTGGCGGTGAAGGTGTTGCCCGGCCCCGGGATGATCAGGTTCAGGATCGGCGTGACCAGTGCGCCGCAGCCGGCGAACTTCGGGATCGTGTAGGTCGCCGAGAACGTCGAGGCGCCGGTCAGGTTCACCGGGCCGCTCATGTTCACCGCGATCGGCGTCGAGCCGTGGCAGTTCTTGCCGACCAGGTTGAGCGACGGCAGCAGGCTCAGCGCGGCCTTGTCGATGTTGAACGTGAACGACGAGTTCACCGTCACGGTGTTGGTGGCCAGGTCGACGTGACCGGTGATCGGGCCGGCCGAGTTCATCGAGAAGGTGGCGCTGGCGATCGGGAAGCCGAAGATCTTGATCGTCTGCGTCGCCTTCGGCAGCGACAGGTTGCCGGTGAGCGCCCCCGTGGTGAGGTTGACCTGGCCGTCGAAGGTGCCCTGGGGCACGACGACGTCCATGTTCAGGCTCTTGAGGTGGGTCGACGCGTTGATGTTCCAGTGGATCGGGATGATCGTGTCGGCCGAGGCCGGCGAGGCGCTGAAGAGCCCGAGGCTCGAGAGGGCCAGCACCAGCAGCACGGCGAGCGCGCCGCGTCGGTTACGGGTCTGCATGGGAAGGTGTCTCCTTACGTGGTGTCGATCCGGCATCGGCGTGAGGGGACATCCCGGTCGAGCAGGTGGAGGCGAGGCGGAGCGGTCCGCTGGGGGACCCGGCCGGGAGCCGCCGTCTCGCCGATAGTGACAGCGTCAGTGTCACTCTCAGTGTGACGGATGTCAACCACAAGATGTAGGCCGTATGACCCATCGGTGACGCGTTCCTGGTCTCCGATCTGAGACCGGTTCCCATTCAGGAATGATTCCCGATAGGGTGCCGCCCATGCACGCCCCTCTCCGTCGAGGCTCACGGACCCTCGTGCCGGTGGCGGTCCTCGCCGCCCTGGTGGTCGCGGCCAGCGCCTGCAGCTCGAGCGGAGGTGCGTCCTCGGCCGAGGGCGCCGTCGGCGAACCGCGGGCGCTGAAGGTCGTGGCCACCACCACGCAGGTGCAGGACTTCAGCCGGGTGATCGGCGGCGACTGCGTGCAGGTGCACGGCGTGCTGCAGCCCAACGTCGACCCTCACGACTACGAGCCGTCGCCGGCCGACCTCCAGGCCATCGCCGACGCGGACGTGATCGTGAAGAACGGCGTCGGCCTGGAGAAGTGGTTCGACGACACCATCGCCAGCGCGTCGCCCGACGGGGTGATCGTCGACTCCAGCGAGGGGGTCGCCGTGCTCGCCGGGCGACGACGGAGGATCCCGACCGGCGATCCGCACATCTGGCACGACCCCCGCAACGCCGAGATCATGGTGACCGACATCGAGCGGGCCCTGGCCGCCGCCCGGCCGGCGTGCGAGGCCGAGTTCGCCTCGAACCTGGCGACCTACTCGGCCCAGCTCGACGCGCTCGACGCGGCCAACCAGGCCGCGCTCGACGCGCTCCCGAACAAGAAGCTCGTGACCAACCACGACGCGTTCGGCTACTACGTGGCGCGCTACGGCCTCGACTTCGTCGGCTCGATCATCCCCAGCTTCGACACGTCGGCCGAGCTGTCGGCGGCCGAGGTCGACGACCTGGTCGGCCCGCATCCGGGACGAGGGCGTCAAGGCGATCTTCTCCGAGTCGTCGCTGCCGCCCAAGACGGCGAAGGCCATCGGTCAGGAGGCCGGGCGTGAAGGTGGTCGACGGCGACGACGCGCTCTACGGCGACACCCTGGGTCCGGCCGGCAGCGCGGGCGCCACCTACCTCCAGATGGAGGCCCACAACACCCAGACCATCGTCGACAACCTCTCCTGATGGTTGCGTCCCACTCCTCGAACCGGTAGTCCGATCCGAGCCCAGGGACGCGGATCGGACTACCGGTTCGGAGGGCGGGGCGTCGCTCAGCGGTGGCGGTTGTAGGTCCGGGGGCTGGGACCGAAGCTTCGCCCGGATCGACGATCCGGGGCCGGGCGACGACCCGTCGGGGTGCCGGCGGCGACCGGTCGCCCGCGTCGGTCGACCGGCTGTCGGCAGGGGACGTTCGGGGCGGTGGGCGAGCTCGGCGAGTCCGAGCAGGTCCGCCAACTGCGACGGATCGGGTGGGGTGGGTCGGGGTGCGGTCATGGGTGCTCCTCTCCGCGGTCGTGCGGGGGTGCAGCTGCCGGTCGGCGGGCCGGGCCCGCGACGACGCGCGTCAGTCGATGGATGGGGGCGGTGCGTCCGCCGGTCGCGCTCGTGGGCGACGGCTGCGGACGTGGTGCCAGGCGCTCGAGGGCCCGTCTCATCTCTTCATGGCCGCGCACCGTAGCGGCGCACTCGCCACGTTCCGGACGATTTCCGACGCTTCGCGGGCGGTCGGTGGCCCTAGCTCGCAGCGACCCAGGGCGGCGGGCAGCGGTCCCGAGTCGAGCAGCACGGCGATGGTCCGGGCTTCGTGCTCGTTGTAGTTGCCGCTGATGGTGATCTGGTCGCGCTCGAAGTCGGCGACCTGGATCGTCGGCGCGATGATCACGCGGCCGTCGATCGTCACCGCCAGCTGCCCGGTGGGGCAGGTCGACGAAGGTGGGTTGCACTGCGCGGCGGCGGCGTTGAACGTGTCGATGCCCGGTGCTCCGGCCTTGAGCACCGGACGCACCTCCCACTGGTCGCGCTGGTTCAGGCCGGCCTCCGCGCTCTCGAGCGCGGTGCCGTCGACCAGGCTGGGCCCGAGCTGGTAGCGCGCCACGACGGTGCCGTCGGCGTCGAGCTCTGCCATCTCCACCGCTCGGCGTTCGTCGTCGTGGTCGGGTCATCGGGGCCGGCAGGTGGGAACACGGCCAGCACCGGGCGGAACTGGAGGTGGCCCGTCCCGGTCAGCGCCGCGATGTCCGCGGTCGTAGGTGGGGTGCCGCCGGTGGCGCGCACCACGACCTCCCCACCGTCCAGATCGGCGCGGGCGTCGACCTTCGCTATCTGCGGGCGTCCCGAACCTGGGGCACGGACACGCGCCAGGGCGCGCCGACGGGCCCCAGGTTGCGGAGAGCTCGGGTTGGGAGGGCGAGGGTCAGACGCGCTCGAGGACGAGGGCCGAGCCCATGCCGCCGCCGGCGCACATCGACACCAGGCCGAAGGTCAGGTCGCGACGGGCCAGCTCGTGGAGCATGGTGACGACCATGCGGGCGCCGGTGGCGGCGATCGGGTGGCCGAGGCTGCACCCGCTGCCGTTGACGTTGAGGATGTCGTAGTCGATGCCCAGGGCCCGGCTGGCGGCCACCGGCACCGAGCAGAACGCCTCGTTGATCTCGAACAGGTCGATGTCGTCGATGGTCAGCCCGGCCCGGGCCAGCGCCTTCGGGATGGCGTCGATCGGGGCCATGCCGGTGGCGGCCGGGGCGACGCCGACCGAGGCCCACGAGCGGATGCGGGCCATCGGGGTGTGGCCGTGGGCGGCGGCGTACTCGCTGCTGGCCACCACCACCGCGGCGGCGGCGTCGTTGAGGCCGGCCGAGTTGCCGGCGGTGATCGTCGGGTTCTCGAGCTCGGGGTGCAGCGCGCGTGAGGCCGGCTGAGGGTCTCGACCGTGGTGCCGGGACGGGGGTGCTCGTCGGTGGTGAAGACGAACTTGCCGCCGGCGCCGTCGGGCACCTCGACCGGCACGATCTCGGCCTCGAAGTAGCCGTTGTCGATGGACTCGCAGGCGCTGGCGTGGGACTTGGCCGCGAACTCGTCGAGGTCGGCGCGGGTGAGGCCGGCCAGCCGGGACGTGTTCTCGCCGACGGTGATCGACATGTCGAACGCGGGCGCGTCGGGCGTCTCCGGGTGGCTGGCGCGACATCCACATGCTTGTAGTCACGGGCCGAGGCGGGGATCGACTTGAGGCTCTGGGGCATCGAGCTGAGGCTCTCGGTGCCGCCGGCCACGACGAGCTGATCCATGCCGGCCCGGATGCCGCTGGCCGCGATCTGCACCGCGCTCAGGCCGGCCGCGCAGTGGCGGTTGTCGGCCAGGCCGGGCACCTGCTCGAGGCCCGAGGGTGATGGCCGTGTAGCGACCGATCACGCCGCCGCCCTGCAGCGACTCGGCGAGCACGAGGTCGTCGATGTCGGACGGTGGCGACGCCCGACCGCTCGATGGCCGCGCCGAGCGCGACGCGGGCCAGCTCGAAGGCATCGACGTCGACGAGCGAGCCCTTGTTGGCTCGGCCGATGGGGGTGCGGGCTGCGCTGATGATGACGGCATCGGTCATGGGGGTTCCTCGGTCGGTGGCGGACGGTGCGGAGAGCTTCGCGCACTCCCGGACGGGTCGACCCCGGGGGCTCGGAGCTCGCGGTGCGGGTCTCCGGCCTGGCGGCCAACAGCTGAATATCGTATACGATCTCCCGTCCATGCCAGAGCTCGACGACCGCGACGAAGGCCCCGAAGACGCCCGCCTGCGGGCGGAGATCCGCTCCTGGCTGGCCGAGCACGCCCAGACCTACGGGCCGGCGACCGAGCACGTGCAGCTGCACGACACCGAGGAGTACACGGCGGCGTGCCGCGTGTGGCAGGGCGAGCTCGACGGCGGCGGCTGGGGCGCCCCGACCTGGCCGACCGAGCACGGCGGTCGTGGCCTGAGCGGTTCGCAGGCCCGCATCGTCGCCGAGGAGCAGGCCGCCTGGGCCGTCCCGGTCGGGGCGTTCTCGATCGCCGTGGCCATGGTCGGGCCGACGCTCATGGCCCACGGCACGCCCGAGCAGACGGGTCGCTTCCTCGAGCCGATGCGGGCTGGCCGTCACGTCTGGTGCCAGCTGTTCAGCGAGCCCGATGCCGGCTCCGACCTGGCCAGCCTGCGGACCCGGGCGGTGCCCGACGGCGACGACTGGATCGTCACCGGCCAGAAGGTCTGGACCAGCGGCGCGGCCAACGCGGACTGGGCCATCCTGCTGGCCCGCACCGAACCCGGCAGCTGGCGCCACGCCGGCATCACGTACTTCGTGGTCGACATGCGGTCGCCCGGCATCGAGGTGCGGCCGATCGTGCAGATCAACCGCAACGCCCACTTCAACGAGGTGCACCTCGACGAGGTCCGCATCCCCGGCGACCAGGTGATCGGCGAGCTGGGCCAGGGGTGGTCGGTCGCCCGCACGACGCTGTCGGCCGAGCGGGTGATGATCGGGTCGATCAGCGTGCTCGACCGGGTGCGCAGCCTGATCGAGGCGGCCCGCCAGGCCGGGCACACCGACGACCCCGTCATCCGCCAGAGCCTGGCATCGGCCTACACCCGGGCCTCGATCATGGGGTACCTCGGCGGTCGGGTGCAGGCCATCCGTCGGTCGCGGCGGCCGACCGGGAGCCGAGGCCAGCGTGATGAAGCTGGCCCTGTCGACCTTCATGGGCGACCTCGGCGACCTCTCGATCGCGGCGCTGGGCACCGACGGCCTGCTCGCCGGCGAGGGCGACCACGGCTACGGCCAGCTGCAGGACCAGTTCCTCGGCCAGTGGGCGGCTCGCATCGGCGGCGGCACCGAGCAGATCCAGCGCAACCTGATCGGCGAGTCCGTCCTCGGCCTGCCGCGCGAGCCCCGGCCCGCACCGCCGACCTGACCTGCGCCGCCAGACCGACCGCGTTGCACGAGCGGTCCGGAACCCACTGGCCTCGCGGCACCGGCCCCGTCGAGACTGCGGGGCATGAACTTCTTCGTGACGGTGCGTCTCCGTGGTGGGCTCACGGCGGGCGTGGGGCTGGCACCAACTCGATCCATGGTGGGCCGAGCGACTCGTCGCTGACTCGGGGGTCGGCGCCGGCGACCTGGTCCTCGACGTCGGGGCCGGCCTGGGAGCCCTGACCTCCCCGCTGCTCGAGGTCGGAGCTCGGGTCGTCGCGGTCGAGTCGCACCCAGGGCGCGCCGCGCACCTGCGGGATCGCTTCGGGCGGGAGCTGGTGGTCGTCACCGCCGACGCCCGTGACCTCCGCCTGCCGCGCCGACCTTTCCACGTCGTGGCCAACCCACCGTTCGGCATCACCGGCGCGCTGCTCGAAAGGCTGGTCCACCCCGGATCCCGCCTCGTGCAGGCGCACGTCCTCCTGCAGCTGCAGGTCGCCAGGAGGTGGTCCGGACCCCAGGCGCCGGCGGCGCGTCGGTGGCGGCGGACCTTCCACGCCGAGCTCGGCCGGCCCGTTCCACGCTCGGCGTTCCGCCCTCCGCCGAGGGTGGACAGCCGGGTGCTCGTGCTGCACCGACGATGACGGTGCCCGGTCGCCGCCAGACCGGGCACCGCACCTTCCCTCGCCCTGGGATCCTCCGCGAGCAGCCGCCTCGACCAGTAAAGGCGCACGAGCGCCGGATGTGTCACGCGCGATGTCGGGAATTCCGATAGATCAACGCGATGACCTCCGCCGACCTCGCCCGTTCGGTGCCGGCCACCCGCCGCAGCATGACCCGTCGGTGGGTGATCGTGGCCGTGCTCGTGCTCGTGGCGGCCGCGCTCGTTCGCGGCCGCGGCGTGGGTGGCGTCCGAGGACGCGCAGGCCCGCCGCCTGCAGCACGAGGGCGAGCAGGCCGAGGGCATGGTCGTGGTCGTCGACGCCCAGCTCGGTGGGGCGGGGCAACATCCCAACGGTTCGGTCATCGTGCGCTTCGACGCCGACGGCCAGACCATCGAGCAGCCGATCTACGTCGGCGGGAAGGTCACGCGAGTACCAGCGCGACCAGCCGTCACCGTCGTCTACGACGACGCCGATCCCGACCCGGGCCGAGCTGCTGGGCGTCGTGACCCGGGGTCCCGGGCTGCCGGTGGTGCCGGCGCTGCTCGTGCGGCGTGCTGGCCCTCGGCATGGCGGTCGTCGCCGGCCGGCACGCCCTGCAGATCCGTCGGTGCGGTGCGCTCCGGTCCGTGGCAGCCGCTTGCCGTCCCACCTCGTGCAGCAGACGCAGTCGATCGGGTTCCGGCAGGGCTCGCGGACCCTCGTCGTGCTGACCACGCCCGACGGCCCGCTCACGGTCGACCCGATCGGGCTCGGTCGGGTGAACCCGACCTTCGAGCCCGAGGCCTGGGTGGCCGGGCTCGGCCGGCGCACGATGGCGCTGGCCGCGCCCGGCGGCGGCAGCGTCGTGGCGGTCCGAGCCGTGAGTCGAGCGGGTCGACGAGCCGGTCGCCGTGCCGGCCGACGATCGGCCGTCGATGGTCGTCGAGTGCCGGCGACCGGTCGACGGTCAGGTGCTGCACCGGCACGTTCGTCCAGCCCCGCACGGTGCTGGTGTGCAGGCGACCGGGCCGCGGTCGTGGTCGACCGTCCACTCCGGGAAGCGGGCCAGCGTCTCCTCGAGGCCGATGCGGCCCTCCATGCGGGCCAGCGCGGCGCCGAGGCAGAAGTGGATGCCGTAGCCGAACGACACGTGGTGGTCGAAGCTGCGGTGGATGTCGAAGCGGTCGGCGTCGGGGTACTTGCGCTCGTCGCGGCCGGCCGAGCCGGTGAGCAGCAGGACCTTCGAGTCGGCCGGGACGACCTGGCCGTGGAGCTCGATCGGCTCGGTGGTCCAGCGGCCCTGCACCGGCGACGGCGCCTCGAAGCGCAGCAGCTCCTCGACCGCGTTGGGGAGCAGCGACGGGTCGGCGGCCAGCTCGGCCCGCTGGTCGGGGTGCTCGTCGAGCAGCATCGGCGCCCCAGCCGAGCAGGCGGGCCACCGTCTCGGTGCCGGCGCTGACCAGCAGGAGGGCGAACTCGCTGCTCTCCTGAGGGTGAGGCGGCGGACGGACCCGTCGGGCTCGGTGATCTCGGCTGTCACGAGGTCGGTGAGCATGTCGTCGCGTGGGCTCGCCTTGCCGCTCGTCGAGCTGGCCGCCGATGTACTCGAACAGCTCGATCCGGGCGGTGAAGGAGACGTCGTTGATCATGCCGACGCCCGGCTCGATGTGGAACAGCGTGTCGATCAGGTGGTGCACCCGGGCCCGGTCCGCGTCGGGCACGCCGAGCAGCGACGAGATCACCATCGACGGCAGGACGGCGCCGAAGTCCTGCACGTAGTCGAACTCGCCGGCGCCGACGAACGGGTCGAGCAGCTCGGCGCAGAGCTCACGGATGCGGCCCTCGAGCGCGCGCCATGCGCCGTGGGGTGAAGGCCCGGGACACCAGGCTGCGCAGCCGGGTGTGGTCGGGCGGGTCCATGAAGATCATCATCTGGCCGGCGCCCATGGACGTCCGGCCGTCATGATCTCGAGCACCGTGCCGTGCGCCGAGCTGAACACCTTGGGCGTCGGTGCTGGCCGCCTCGACGTCGGCGAACCGGCTCAGCGCCCAGAAGTCGTAGCGGTCGTTGCGGTAGAGCGGGCGCCTCGTCGCGGAGCCGCTGCCAGATGCCGTAGGGGTTGGCGTCGATCTCGGTGTCGAACGGGTCCCAGTACAGCTCGCTGACGATGTCGGTCACTTCGCCCTCCGGGGCTTGGGGGTGGAGACGGGGGGCACGGGATCGTCGCCGTCGTCGGTGGTGGTCGTCGGTCGGTGGGTCGAGCAGGCCGCGCCCCTCGAGCACCTGCACGACGCGGTCGCCCTGGGCCGACATCGTACGGGCGTACTCGGCGGCCGCTCGCGCGCCGTCGAGCTTGGCCACGGCCCGGACGATGGCGGCGAACCCGCGCTTCTCCGAATCGACCGCTCCGGGCACGAGCTCGAAGAAGTTGCCGGGGATGAGCGGCGACATCGACCGCAGCACCACGCGGATGCGGGGCGACTGGGCCGCATCGATGACCCGGCCGTGGAACTCGAGGGTGAGCTGGCCGATCTCGGTCGGGTCGTCGGTCTGCTGCAGCTCGTGCAGGGTGGCCTTGAGCGACGTGCCCAGCTCGGCGCCCGATCGCAGCACGGCCCGCTCGACCGCGAAGCCGTAGACCAGGCCGTAGAGCTCGTAGTGGTCGCGCACCGCCTGCTCGTCGAGGGCGGTGACGAAGGCCCCGCGGTGCATCACGATGGTGACCCAGCCCTCACGCTCGAGGGCGATCAGCGCCTCGCGGACAGGGATCCGGCTGATGCCGAGCGCCTGGGCGACCTCGTCCTGGGGCACCCGGCTGCCGGGGCGGAGCTCGCCGTCGAAGATCAGGCGGCGGATGTAGAGGGCCGCCTGCTCGCCGCTGGACCGACGGGTGAACTCCTCGGTGGGCGTCGAGAGCGGGCTGGCCATCGGATCTCCCGGGTCGACGTCGGTCGACGGCAGGGTGGGCCGGGGCTGGCAGCCTAGGGCCGCGGTCCGCTCCGGGTGCGCTGGAACGCAAATCATATATTTGATGTAAGGTTCCCGCGATCCGAGCAAGGGGAGCGCGTGTCCGAGGTCTTGAACCGATCCTCCGTGCCCGACGAGGTCGTGGCGAGGATCCCGCCGCTGGTCGACCTCGATGCCCACGTGGTCGAGCCGCCCGACACCTGGTCGTCCCGGCTGCCGGCCCGCTTCCGCGACGCGGGCCCGCGGGTCGAGCACCACCCGGCCGGCACCCCCAAGCTCAGCGGCACCGTCCTACATCGAGGAGCCCGGCACCGAGGGCCCGACGTCGCCTGGTGGCGCTTCGAGGACCAGCTGATCTCGGTCAAGCGCACGATCGCCGCCGCCGGCTACCCGGCCGACGAGGTCGAGCTGAAGTCGGTGTCCTACGACGACATGCGCCCCGGCTGCTGGCAGCCGGCGGCCCGCCTGGCCGACATGGACCTCAACGGCGTCGAGGCCCAGCTCTGCTTCCCGAACCTGCCCCGGTTCTGCGGCCAGCTGTTCCTGTGGGCCAAGGACCGCGACCTCGGCCTGGCCTGCATCGAGGCCTACAACGACTGGATGGTCGAGGAGTGGTGCGGCTCGAGCGGCGGCCGGCTGCTGCCGCTGACGCCTCGTCCCGCTGTGGGACGCCGAGCTGGCGGCCGCAGCACGTGCGCCGCAACGCGGCCCGCGGCGTGCGGGCGGTGGCCTTCAGCGAGCTGCCGACCTACCTCGACCTGCCGAGCATCTACACCGGCTACTGGGACCCGTTCTTCGAGGCCTGCCAGGAGACCGGCACGGTCATCGCCATGCACATCGGGTCGGGCACCAAGACGCCCAAGGCCTCGCCCGACGCGCCCGACGCGGTGCCGGCCACCATCATCTTCGGCAACAGCGTGGCCGGCCTGGTCGACCTGCTGTTCTCCGGCGTGCTCCACCGCTACCCCGACCTCAAGGTGCTCTACGCCGAGGCCCAGATCGGCTGGATCCCCTACGTGCTCGAGCGGGCCGACGACGTCTGGGAGACCCATCGGGGGTGGAGCAACTCGCAGCTGCACTGCCCCGAGACGCCGTCGACCTACTACTACGACCACGTCTACAGCGCCTTCTTCAAGGACGCGGTCGGCATCTCGATGCTCGACATCGTCGGCGAGGACAACATCGTCTTCGAGACCGACTACCCGCACCAGGACGGCACCTGGCCGAACAGCCGCCAGGCCGCGGCCGAGCAGTTCGGCCACCTCGACCAGCCGGTCATCGACAAGATCGCCAGGGGCAACGCCATCCGCCTCCTCGGCCTCGATCTCTGATCCGCATCCACCGCATGCCACAGGAACACCCGATGGGGGACATCTCGATGCAGACGAACGCAGCAGGTACGGGCACGGGACGGGAGCATGCGCCGCGGCCTGCTCTCGGTGCTCGCCCTCGGGTCTGGCGCTGCTCGCTGCTGGCCGCCGCGTGCGGCAGTTCGTCGAGCGGCGGTGGAGGGTCGACCTCCGACACCATCGGCGACGAGGGCACGCCGGTCGACGGCGGCAACCTGATCGATGGCCGTCGTCGGCGCGGCCAGCGGGTGGAACCCCCACGACAGCCAGTGGGCCCAGCCGGCCAGCTTCGATGATCGCCTCGTCGGTGCTCGAGCCGCTGGCCACCACCGACGCCGACCTCGAACGCGGTGCCGTGGCTGGCCACGTCGTTCACGCCCAACGCCACCTTCGACAAGTGGACGATCGCGCTGCGCGACCGGCGTGACGTTCCAGAACGGCGAGGCGTTCGACGCGGCGGCGGTCGAAGCTCAACATCGACGACGCCACCACCGCGGCGCTGTCGAGCCAGGCGGTCAAGGGCCTCATCGTCGGCACGACGGTGGTCGACGACCACACGGTCGAGGTCGACATGAGCCAGGCCTGGGCCGCCTTCCCGAGCAGCTTCCTCAACGGGCAGTCGGCGATGATGATGGCGCCGGCCATGCTCACCTCGCCCGATCGGGGGCCCAGCACCCGATCGGCACCGGGCCCGTTCACGTTCGCGTCGTGGGACTCAGTCGACCGTGTTCAAGACGGTCAAGAACCCGACCTACTGGCAGGCCGGCCTGCCCCACCTCGACCAGCTCGAGTTCCAGGTGCTGTCGGACAGCACGTCGCAGTCGAGCGCCCTGCAGTCGGGCGACGTGAACATGGTGTTCGCCGACAGCGCCGAGGAGGCCAACACGCTGGCGTCGAGCTTCACGGTGATCAAGGACTGGGGCTCCGAGCCCGGGCATGGTGATCACCCAGACGCTGCCCGAGGTGAACGGCACGCCCAACCCGCTGGCGAACAAGGACGCCCGCATGGCGCTGGCCTACGCCACCGATCGCCAGGCGCTGGCCGCCGCCGTCGGCGAGGGCGTGCAGACGCCGAGCTCGCCGTTCCCGCCGCGAGCAAGTGGGGCCTGCCCGAGGACCAGAACGGCTACCCGTCGTTCGACCTCGACAAGGCCAAGCAGTTCGTCGACCAGTACAAGGCCGACACCGGCGAGAGCTCCCTGAAGTTCACGCTCTCGGCCGTGGCCACCATCGACACCCAGAAGGTGGCCCAGCTCGTGCAGGGCCAGTGGAAGGAGGCCGGCATCGACGCCAGCATCGAGCAGCTCGACAGCACCGCCTTCATCTCGAAGGTCGTGCAGGGCAACTACCAGGCCGCGTTCTTCAACATCTACAGCTCCCCGGACCCCGATCAGAACTACTACTTCTGGTCGCAGACGACGGCCAACCCCGTGGGCCAGATCAGCATCAACTTCACCCACTTCACCAACCCGGAGATGCAGGCCGACCTGCAGACGGGTCGTCAGAGCCCCGACTTCGCCACCCGCAAGAAGGCCTACGACGACGTCGTGGTCAACCAGATCAACGCCAACGTGGTGAACATCTGGACCTACTCGACGCCGTACTCGCTGATCGCCAGCCCGAAGGTCCACGGCCTGAAGACGGCGTCGCAGGTGCCCTTCGGCAACTTCCAGCCCAAGACCTGGCTGGCCGACCTCTGGCTCAGCTCGTAGGCGACCGCCGGCGCAACCACCACCAACCGGTGCCGGCCGCCGCCCCGAGCACCGCGCCGATGCCGACCAGCCACACCCAGGCCGGTGTTCCCCCGTCCGTCTCGGCAGACGGTCCGGCGGCGACCTCGGCCGCGTCCGCGTCCGGCTCCTCCGCGGTCGTCGTGGAGGTGGAGGCCGTGACATCGGGGATCGTCGCGGAGGCCGACGTGGAGCTCGGATCGGACGGCGGGTCCGTCGTGGACGAGCTCGGGACGGTCGTGGCGATCGGCGGCGGGGTGGTGACCGGTGCGCCCAGGTCGGGCTGGACGGTCTGGGGCGGGATGTGGGGTGTCTCGACCACGGTCGACGGAGGGGCGCAGGGGCCCGGGTTGATCGGCGTGTGGCCCGTGCCGTTGGGGACCTCGGGGTTCACGAAGTTGACGGTCGTCTCCGCGTCGCCCGAGAAGGTGGGCGGCAGGATGATCGACCCTCTGGAGGTGCCACCGGCGGGAACGGGGTTCGGGCTCATGGCGACCGTGCCACCACCCGAGCCGTTGACCTTCACCGACAGCTGCAGCGGCACGCCGTCGATGTTGGTCAGGCTGAACTGGTAGTGCCACTGGGCGACCGCCGGCCCGCATGCACCCGAGATCCCGATCGCGGACGCCGGGAAGTACACGACGTCGGCCACCGCGGAGGGGCGGCCGTCGCTCGACGTGACCGGACCTGCGGTCGCGAGCGCGACCCCGATCGCCGCGCCGACCACCAGCTGCATCCCGCGCTGCCGCATGTCGCCCACCCGTCGCCCGTCGCCCGTCGCCCGTCGCCCGGTGGCGCCCGTCCACCGTGGGTGCCGACCTTAGACGGTGGCGGGGCTCAGCGGCCGGGAGCGAGGTGGGCGGCGAGCCCCTCGAGGTGGGCCCGGTAGCGCTCGGCGAACGCCTCGGTGCGCGGTGTCCTCGCCGCAGACCAGGTCGGCCACGTGGGGCAGCAGCACCGGGTAGAGCGCGGCGCCCAGCGAGGGAGAGGAACAGCAGGTGGGGATCGAGGTCGGCGGGCGAGCCGACCGGCGGCCTGCTCGTCGGCGACCCACGCCACCCGGTCGCGGTAGCGGGCGGCCCGGGCCTCGAGGTCGGCGGTCGCGGCATCGGACCCGGCGTCGTCGGCGACGTCGCGATCGTCGGCGCCGCCCTGGCTGCCCTCGAGGGTCTCCCAGAGCAGCACGCGGATCCACTCCGGGTCGTCGGTGGCCAGCTCGTTGAAGGCGGCCAGGGCGTCGGGCAGGGGAGCCGGGGGCGACCGAGATCTCGCCGCCGCCCCGGTTGCGGCGGCGGCTCATGACGGCCCGGTACAGGCCGAGCTTGCCGCCGAAGTGGTGGGAGATCAGCTGCTTGTTGAGCCCGGCCCGGCGGGCGATGGCGTCGACCCGCGCGCCCGAGAACCCCTTGGCCGCGAACTCGGCGAGGGCGGCGGCGAGGATCCGCTCCCGGCTCCGTTGTGGGTTCCGTTCCCTGTACCGCTATCATCCGGACGGATGATAGCGGACGAACCCCGACCACCCCGATCGGCCGTTCACCGATCGAGCCCGAGGCCGACGCGGCGACGGCCGACCCGCGCCGCTGGATCACCCTGGCCATCGTCCTCACCTCCGTGCTGATCGCCGCGCTCGACAGCACCGTGCTCAACGTCGCCATCCCCACGATCCTCCGCGAGTTCGACACCACCCTGCCCGCGCTGCAGTGGGTCGTCACCGGCTACAGCCTGACGTTCGCCGCGCTGCTCATCATCGGCGGCCGGCTGGGCGACATCTTCGGCGCCCGCCGCATGTTCATCGTCGGGGCCGCGCTGTTCGGCGTCGGCTCGCTGCTGGCCTCGCTGTCGAACGGCGTGGTGGTGCTGGTCATCGGCGAGGCGATCATCGAGGGCGCCGGCGCGTCGCTCATGCTGCCGGCGACGATGGGCATCATGTCGAGCACGTTCGCCGGGCGGGAGCGGGCCACCGCGTTCGCGGCCTGGGGCGCGGTCATGGGCGCGGCGGTGGCGTTCGGCCCGCTGCTCGGCGGCTTCCTCACCACCAACTACTCGTGGCGGTGGGCGTTCCGCATCAACGTCATCGTCGTGCCGTTCGCCATCCTCGGCGCCCTGCTGTTCATGCGCCCGAGCAAGGTCTCGGGTCGTCGCGAGCGGCTCGACGTGCCCGGCGCGCTGCTCATCTCCACCGGCATGTTCTTCCTGGTCTTCGGCATCAGCGAGGGTGGCACCTACGGCTGGTTCCGGCCGCTCCAGGCGTTCGACATCGCCGGGCTCCGGCCTGTGGCCGGCGGGCATGCCGATCTCGGTCGTGCCGGTGTCGTTCCTGCTGTCCGGCGCTGGTGCTGGCCGCGTTCTACGTCGTCCAGCGGCGCAAGGAGCGGGCCCACGCCGACCCGCTGTTCGAGTTCAGCAACTTCGACCGCCCGGCGTTCCGCTTCGGCATCACGACGCTCATGCTGCTGGCCATGGGCCAGGTGTCGTTCCTGCTGATCATGTCCGTCGTCCTGCAGGACGGTCGGCACCTCTCGGCGGTCGAGACCGGGCTGTGGCTCGTGCCCGTCGGGCGTGGCCATCGTGATCGGCTCGCAGCTCGGCAGCTGGCTGACCCGCCGCATCGGCACCACCAACGTGGTGCGCGGCCGGCCTGATCATCGAGGCCGTCGGCCTGGCGACCATCGCCCTGACGCTCGGCGCGGCGTCGAGCACGTTCCCGTTCGTCGCGCTGCTGCCGGGGTTCGCCGTGTTCGGCATCGGCATCGGCTTCGCCGGCTCGCAGCTCAACAACGTGATCCTGTCCGACGTGCCGCCGGATCGGGCCGGGGCCGCCAGCGGCGCCAACACCACGGTGCGCATGCTCGGCTCGGCGCTGGGCGTCGCCGTGGTCAGCTCGCTGCTGAGCCGGGCCGCCCTCGACGCCGGGGTGATCCACGGGGCCCGCACGCCGCTGATCTTCTCCACCGTCGTCGTGACCTTCGGTGCGCTGCTCTCGTTCCGCATCCCCCAGGTCGGTCCGCTCGGCAGCCGCCAGACCGAGGCCGACGACGTCCGCCTGGCCATCGCCGAGTCGGAGCTGATGGCCGAGGCCGTCACCACCCAGTAGGTCGACCGGCTCGTCGGGTTCATCTTGCCGTAACCCGGGCGGTACACACGATTCGTAGGGTGCGCTCGTGGGGTCGTCCCGGTGATCGAGTCCGTTGATCCCTTCATCGGGACCGACGTCACGGACCTTCCGGCTGCAACGGGTCTCGCCGCGACCTGGTGGTGGCCCAAGCCGCAGATCGGCAACACCCACCCGGGGGCCACGTCGCCGTTCGGGATGGTGTCGGCCTGCGCCTACTCGGGTGCCTACCCGACCGGCTACGGCCGCTACCTGATGAGCACCGAGGGCGTGCCGCCACGGATGTACGACGGGCTGCAGGCGTCGGGGTTCACGCACTTCCAGCAGTCCGGGACCGGCGCGATCCGCAAGTACTACAACTACTTCCGCGTCACCCCGATGATCGAGCCGCTCGACGCGCTCGACACGCTGTGGCCGCTCGACGACGAGGTCGCCGAGCCCGGCTACTACGCCGCCACGCTCGGATCGGGCATCCGCAGCGAGCTGACGGTCGGTCCGAAGTCCGCGGTCCACCGCTACACGTTCCCGAGCCATCAGGACTCCCGGCTGGTCGTCGACTTCTCGCTCGGCGGGCTGGCGACCGATCACGGGCGCACCGTGCCGATGCGGGCCCGGCTGTGCACCGTGGCACCGGGCGTGGCGCAGGGCGAGATCGTGGTCGAGGGCGTGCCGCTGGCCGTGCACATGGAGTGCGACGCGGTCCGCTGGCGCCAGGCCCTCTGGTACGACCGGCGGCTGATGGCCGGGGGCAGTCGGCTCGAGTTCGACGCGATCCGGCTGACCACCCTGCGGCCGTTCGGCCTCGTGCTGATCGGGCCGACGGACTCGGGTGAGCAGGTCGAGCTGCGCATGGGCTTCTCGCTGCGCGGCGTCGAGCAGGCGAAGGCGAACCTCTACGCAGACTGCGGCGACGACGCCTCACAGCTTCGACGCCCGGCGCTTCCGGACCCAGGCCGACTGGCGCGGCCGGCTCGGCGGGATCGTGGTCGAGGGCGGGTCGAGCGAGCAGCGCACGGTCTTCGCGACGAGCCTCTACCACTCGCTGATCAAGCCCTGCTTCGCGCCGGACGAGAGCCCGTTCTGGTCGACGTCGAGGTCGTTCGTGTTCGACATCGCGACGATGTGGGACATCTACAAGACGCAGCTCCCGCTGATCACCGCGCTGGCGCCGGAGCGGGCCGTCGAGCTGGTGTCGGCGCTGCTGTCGGTGCGGGAGGAGGAGGGCAACTTCCCGATCGGCTACCGCATGGCCCGGGGCGCGGACCGCTTCTTCCGCCAGGCCAGCGCGCTGGCCCACACGTTCTTCGCCGACGTCTGCGCGCTCGAGCTGCCCGGGGTCGACTGGGAGTACGCGCTCGTGCACCTGCACGACGACCTGCGCCGGATCTACGGCGAGGACTACCTCGAGAAGGGCGTCGCCCACCCGTCACCCACACGCTCGACCTCGCGTACGGCTACCACTGCACGGCCCGGGTGGCCCGCCACGTCGGCGACCACGAGCTGGCCGACCACCTCGACGGGCTGGCCACCCGCTGGGTCAACGCCTTCGACCCGGAGACCGGCCTGCTGATCGACTCGGAGTACTACGAGGGCGGTCGGTGGAACTACTCGTTCCGCCTGCTGCACGACATGGCCGCCCGGGTGCAGCTGGCCGGCGGGGCCGAGTCGTTCGTGGCCATGCTCGACCGGTTCTTCGGGTTCGGCCAGCCGCCGGTGAAGCAGCTGACCGAGCCGCCCTACGAGCACGACCTGGCGGCCGGCTACGCCCTCGGCCGCTTCGAGGGGCTGAACAACGAGCCCGACATGGAGGCGCCCTGGGCGTACCACTACGCCGGGCGGCCGGATCGCACCACCGAGGTCGTGCGGGCCGTGCTCGACAACGCGTTCGGCGTCGGTCGCGGTGGGCTGCCCGGCAACGACGACTCCGGTGGCCTGAGCTCCTGGTACGTGTGGGCCTCCCTCGGGCTGTTCCCGGTGGCCGGCCAGAGCCTGTTCCTGCTGCACGCGCCGTCGTTCGACCGGTCGAGCCTGCGGGTCAGCGGCGGCGAGATGGTCATCGAGACGGAGGGCCGTCGCGCCACCGATCCCGGTGATCCGCCGCAGCACGTCCGGTCCGTGCGCCTCGACGGTCAGCCGCTCGAGCGGAGCTGGCTCACCGGTCGCGAGCTGCACCGGGGCGGCCACTCCTGGTCGAGCTCGGACCCACCCCGTCGGCCTGGGGCCGCCGGCCACCGCCGCTCCGGTCCATCGGGGCCGATGCCGTGATGCGAACCGATCCGAGCGTCGCGTCGAAAGCACTGTCGAACGTCGAGTTGAAAGGTCGCGCCCATGCTCCCTGAACCGCCGAACCGACGTCTCGTGATCGTGGTCCGCGCCGATCCGGTGATCTGCGGCCACTCGGGCGAGGCCCGCAACCTGGCCGAGGCCGCCCTCCTCCGTGGCTTCGACGACGTCCGCATCGTCACGTGGCCGCTCGAGGCGCTGAGCCGGCTGCCGCTCAAGCCGCTCGAGTCGGTGCTGCCCTACAGCCCCGGCATCACCGTCGAGCGGCCCGACGCGGTAGGTGACTACAAGGTGCCCGACGGTCGCTACACGGCCGGGATGGTCGGGCGGCTCGTCGAGCTGTTCTCGGAGGACGTGCCGACCATCTGCCTGTCGCTCTACCTGATGCCGCACGCCGGCATCGTCATGGAGGCGCTGGCGATCTGCCGCTCGATGGGACTGCGCCCCCGGGTCACGACCGTCGCCGAAGCGGTCGGCTCCGACATCACCAACGTCGTGCGGTCGTGCGTCGAGCAGGAGCGGTTCGGCGCCGCCGCCCAGGCCTTCACCAGCTACCTGGGCCACGACCACTGCGTCGCCGTGTCGGAGTACACGAAGGACTGCATCGTCGATGCCGCCGACCTGGTCGATGCCCGCTGGGGTTCGACGTTCGGGGCGCAGTGCCGGGCCCGCATCGGCATCTCCTATCCGGCCATCGACACCCGCAGCAGCGAGCCGGCCGAGGCGGTCGTACGAGAGGTGCTGACCCGTCGCGGCCTCGAGCGCGACGGCTACCTGCTGTTCCTGTCACGGGTCACCCCGGAGAAGGGGGTCGACGACCTGATCGACGGGTACGAGCGGTCGGCGGCCCGCGACGCCGTGCGACTCGTCGTCGCCGGCACGGGCTCGGCGCTCGACGACCATGCGAGAGCGGGCGGCACGGTCGCCGGTGGCGCATAGGATCTCTTCATGGACGACGTCGACGACGCCGAGAAGTGGTCCCTCATGGCCGGGTGCGCGGCGTTCGTCCTGCCGTCCAAGCCGACCGAGGCGTTCGTGGAGACGTTCTGCATCGCGCTCGTGGAGAAGATGCTGGCCGGCGGAGGTCCCGTCATCACCACGGGCACCGGCGGCATCCCCGAGGCGGTCGGCGACACCGCCGTGACCGTGCCGGTCTCGTCGCCCGACGCGGTGGCGGCCGCCATCGACGAGGTCGTGCTCGGGCTGTCGGACGGGGAGCGCGGGTGCGGGAGCAGGCGGCCCGCCGGCACGCGCTGCAGTTCGACCGGCTGCGGGTCTTCGACGCGCTCTTCGGCCACCTGCCGGCCGGTCCCGCGGCGGCGAGGTCATCACCCTGTCCGACCTCCGCCTGCTCGAACCCCTCGCCGAAGGGTCGTCCCCCGCAGTCTGAAGGACGGGGCTCACGGATTCCGTGAGCTGGAGCCTTCAGACTGGAGGTCGGACCGGCAGGGTGGCCGCGGCTCGCTCGCGGAGCTGGAACTTGAGCACCTTGCCGGATGCGTTCAGCGGCAGCTCGTCGACCAGCTCGACGTAGCGGGGCGCCTTGTAGTTGGCCATCTCCTCACGGGACCAGGCGATGAGCTCGTCGGGCGTCACCTCGACGCCGGGACGGGGCACCACGAAGGCCATGCCGACCTCGCCCATGCGGTGGTCGGGTACGCCCACCACCGCGACCTGGCCGACGGCCGGGTGGCGCAGCAGCATGCCCTCGATCTCGGCCGGGTAGGCGTTGAAGCCGCCGACGATGAACATGTCCTTGATGCGGTCGGTGATCCGGACGTTGCCCTGCTCGTCCATCACCGCCACGTCGCCGGTGTGCAGCCAGCCGTCCTCGTCGATGGTGGCCGCGGTGGCGTCCGGGTCGTTGAAGTAGCCGCGCATGACGTTGTAGCCCCGCACCACGACCTCGCCCGGGATCGCCGGCGGCGACGGGGTTGCCGTCCTCGTCGACCAGCTGCACCTCGACGTCGGGGATGGCCCGGCCGGCGGTGGTCGAGATGGTCTCGATCGGGTCGTCGTGGCGGCACATCGTGGCGATGCCGGTGGTCTCGGTGAGCCCGTAGCCGGTGACGATCGTCTTGAAGGTCAGCTCCTCGCGCATGCGGCGGATCATCTCGACCGGCACGGCGGCCGATCCGGTGACCGCCAGCCGGAGCGTCGAGAGGTCGTAGTTGCCGAGGTCGGGGTGGTCGAGGATGGTCTGGTAGATGGCCGGCGGTCCGGGCAGCATCGAGATGCGCTCCTCGTCGACCCGCGGCCATCACCGACGGCACGTCGAACACGGGATGGGGGAGGATCGTGGCGCCCATGATGAGGCTGGCCAGGATGCCCGCCTTCAGCCCGAACGTGTGGAAGAACGGGTTGATGATCAGGTAGCGGTCGCCCTCGCTCAGCCCCACGACGGTGGCCCAGGCGTGGTAGGCCCGGACCGAGGCGCCGTGCTCGAGCATGGCGCCCTTGGGTGCACCGGTCGTCCCCGAGGTGAAGATGATGTCGGACAGGTCGTGGTCGCCGACCGCATCGGCGCGGGCCTGGGTCACGGTCGGATCGACCGCGTCGCCGCGGGCCAGCGAAGTCGGCCCACGAGGTCGAGCCGGGCCGGTCGGGTCCGCTCAGCACGACGATCTCCTGCGACGCTCGGGATGTCGGCGCGTTCGTGGAGGGCCGCCGCGTAGTCGGTGTCGAGGAAGTCGGTGACGGTGAGCACGAGCCGGGCCTCCGACGTGCGCAGCACGTGAGCCGCCTCGCCGGCCTTGAAGCGGGTGTTGATGGTGACGACCACGCGCACCGGCCCGGTAGGTGCCGAGCGCGGCGATCGCCCAGGCGGCCGAGTTCGGCGCCCAGATGGCCACCCGGTCGCCGGGCTCGACGCCCGAGGCCACCAGGGCCCGGGCGGCACGGTCGGCCTGGTCGGCCAGCTCGGCGAACGAGAGGCGGAGGTCGCCGTCGACGAGTCCCTCGGCCGAGCCGAAGGTGGCGGCGGCCCGTTCGACGATGGCGGGGATGGAGAGCGGCAGGTCGGAAGTCATATCTGACGGCATGTTAGGTCTGCGTTCGGCGGCGGACGAGAGCTTTCGAACCGTGATTCGATCCATTGGATCTGTGGTTCACTGTTGCAGATCTCGCCGGGGAAGGAGCCGTCCATGGCTGCAGGAACGGAACCGAGCGACGTGTGGCGGGAGGAGCGCCTGCTCATCGACGGGGCCCTGGTGGCGGCCGCCGAGCGGCGCGACGTTCGAGAACGTGAACCCGACCACCGAGCAGGTGATCGGCGTGGCGGCCGACGGCACCGAGGCCGACATGGATGCCGCCATCGGCGCCGCCCGCCGGGCGTTCGACGAGACGACGTGGTCGACCGACGTGGCGTTCCGGGTGCGGTGCCTGCGCCAGCTGAGCGAGGCCATGACCGGCCACGTCGAGGAGCTGCGGGCGATGACGGTGGCCGAGGTCGGGGCGCCGGTGGCCCTCACCTCCGGGCCGCAGCTCGAGACGCCCATCGAGGGCATCGGCTGGGTGACCGACCTGGCCGAGTCGTTACGAGTGGACCGAGGACCTCGGCGTGGCCTCGCCGTTCGGCATGCACAGCCGGCGCATCGTGCACCGCGAGGCCACCGGCGTCGTCGGGGCGATCACGCCCGTGGAACTTCCCGATGCAGATCAACCTGGCCAAGGTGGCCCCGGCGCTGGCGGCCGGCAACACCGTGGTGCTCAAGCCGGCGCCCGACACGCCGTGGACGGCCAGCCTGCTCGGGCGGATCGTGGCCGAGGAGACCGACATCCCGGCCGGGGTGCTCAACGTCGTCACGTCGTCGAACCACGACGTGGGCCAGCAGCTCTCCGCCGATCGCCGGGTCGACCTCGTGTCGTTCACCGGTTCGACGGCCACCGGTCGACGGGTGATGACGTCCGCGGCGGCCACGCTCAAGCGGGTGTTCCTCGAGCTGGGCGGCAAGTCGGCCGCGGTCGTGCTCGACGACGCCGACGTGGCTGCGGCTGCCGGAGCGACCGCCTTCCAGGTGATGACCCACGCCGGCCAGGGCTGCGCCATCACCACCCGCCTCGTGCTGCCCCGGGCCCGGCTCGACGAAGGCATCGAGGCGGCGGTGGCCATGATGGCCTCCCTCGGCTACGGCGATCCCGCCGACCCCTCGAACTTCATGGGCCCGCTGATCAGCCGGCGCCAGCGCGAGCGGGTGCTCGGCTACATCGAGACCGGTCGCAAGGAGGGCGCGACGGTGGCCTGCGGCGGCGGCATCCCCGAGCACCTGCCGGTCGGCTGGTTCGTCGAGCCGACCGTCCTGGTCGACGTCGATCCGAACGCCACCGTGGCCCAGGAGGAGATCTTCGGGCCCGGTGCTGGTGGTGCTGGCCCACGACGGCGACGACGATGCGGTCGCGGTGGCCAACAACTCGGCGTACGGCCTGTCCGGTGCGGTGTTCGGCGGTCGCCGGAGCGGGCCGCGGCGGTGGCGGCCCGCATCCGCACCGGCACGGTCTCGGTGAACAACGGGCTGTGGTTCGGCCCCGACGTGCCGTTCGGCGGCTACAAGCAGAGCGGCATCGGCCGGGAGATGGGTCGGGCCGGGTTCGAGGAGTACCTCGAGACCAAGTCGATCGCGAGCCCGGCGTGAGCGGCTCCGGTCGAGCCGCGCGGCAGCGGCGACGGCATCTGGATCAGCGGCGAGCAGACCACGGTCTCGCAGCTGCTCGATCGCCGGCTCGACACCGACCCGCACGGCGAGTACCTCGACGTCTGCGGCACCAAGCTGACCGCCGCCGAGGTCGCGTCGACCGCCGACCGGCTGGCCAACGCGCTGGCCGAGCTCGGCGTGGCCAAGGGCGACCGGGTGGCCACGCTGCATCGAGAACTCGGCCGAGGCGATGCTCGCCTGGTGGGGGGCCGTGCGGGCCGGGGCCATCGCCGTGCCGATCAACACCGCCTACAAGGGCGAGTACCTCCGCCACCAGCTGGCCGACTCGGGCTCGCGGGTGCTGATCGTCGAGGCCGACGCTCGTCGACCGGGCCGCGGCGGTCGCCGCGCAGGTCGAGTCGCTCGAGCACGTGGTCGTGATCGACGACCACGACCACGGCCTCACCGGGGCCACGACCCATCGGTGGGTCGACCTGCTCGGCGCCGACGAGGTCGCGCCCGACGTCGACGTCCGCCCGTCCGACCTGGCCACGTTCATCTACACCGGCGGCACGACCGGCCCGTCCAAGGGCTGCATGCTCAGCCACAACTACCACGAGGCGCTGACCCGCCAGATCGGCATCTGCTGGGAGCGCACCGCCGACGACGTGGTGTGGACGCCGCTGCCGCTGTTCCACTTCAACGCCATCACCACCGCGGTGCTCGGCCCGCTGGTGTGGGGCGGCCGGGCGGCCATCTACCGCCGCTTCTCGGTGTCGAACTTCTGGTCCGGAGATGAACCGGGTCGGGGCCACCGTCACCTCCACCCTCGGCACGATGGCCTACCTGCTCGCCCACGACGTCGACCGGCCCGGAGATGCCGCGGTCGGGCGCGCCCGAGGCCAACACGTCGCTGCGGCTGCTCGGCGCCGCGCCGCTGCCGGTCGAGGTCGACGAGGTCATCCGCGAGCCGCTTCGGCATCGACACCTTCAGCGGCGCCTACGGCGTGACCGAGGCCAGCCTGATCTCGTGGCAGCCGCCGGGGGTCCGCAACCGGCCCAACGCGGCCGGCGTGATCAACGACGAGTACTTCGACGTGCGCATCTTCGACGACGACGACGACGAGGTCGCCGCCGGCACCGAGGGCGAGATCGTCATCCGCCCGAAGCGGCCCGAGGTCATGTTCGAGGGCTACTGGGGCCGGCCCGAGGCCACCGTCGAGACCAGCCGCAACTGGTGGTACCACACCGGCGACATCGGCAAGGTCGACGACGACCGCTACCTCTACTTCGTCGACCGCAAGGCCGACTACCTGCGCCGCCGCGGCGAGAACATCTCGAGCTTCGAGGTCGAGCGGGTGCTCATGGGCCACGGCGCGCTGGCCGACGTCGCCGTGCACGCGGTGCCGAGCGAGCTGACCGAGGACGACCTGAAGGTCACCGCCACCCTCGCCGAGGGCGCGACGCTCACCGAGGAGGAGCTCTTCCGCTGGTGCATCGACGAGCTGCCCTACTTCGCGCTGCCCGCGCTACATCGAGTTCCGGGCCGAGCTGCCGCGCAGCCCCGTCGGCCGGGTGCTCAAGCGCGAGCTGCGCGACGAGGGCGTCACGCCGACGCCACCTGGGACGTCGAGACCGTCCGGCATCACCTACGAGAAGCGCTAGCCAGCGCCCGCGGCACCGCGCGTGCATGCGTCGTGGTCAGGCGGTGGCGTTCTTGGCCAGCTCGCCGAGGTCGACGCCCACCTGGCGGGTGAAGCGGCCCTTGTCGTAGGCCTTGGTGGTGACGTCGTGGCCCTCGGCCTCCGCCCGCAGCGCGGCGACGGTCGACTGCTCGGGCGTGCGATGCGCGAACGGGTCGAAGTGGTACCAGCGGCAGGCGTTCTCGAAGCCGATCTTGCGGAGGTCGTCGTCGGGCACGCCGTCGGCCACCGCGGCCAGCTCCTCGGGGGCGGTCGGCCACGACGAGTCGCTGTGGGGGTAGTCGCACTCCCAGGCGATGTTGTCGATGCCGATCTGGTGCGCGCAGCTGGATGCCGACCGGATCGGCGATGAAGCAGGTCAGGAAGCGCTCGCGGAAGACCTCCGACGGGAGCCGGTCGCCGAAGTCCTGGCCGGTCCAGAGGTGGTGCATGTCGTAGGTGCGGTCGAGGCGGTCGATGAAGTAGGGGATCCAGCCGGTGCCGCCCTCGGACAGGGCGATGCGCAGGTCGGGGAACTCCTTGATGACCCGCGACCACAGCAGGTCGGCCGCGGCCATGCAGATGTTCATCGGCTGGAGCGTGATCATCACGTCGACCGGTGCGTCCGGGGCGGTGACCGCCAGCTGGCCGGACGAGCCGAGGTGGATCGACAGGACGACCTGCTCGTCGGACAGCGCCTTCCAGAGCGGGTCCCAGTAGGTCGTTGTGGAAGCTGGGGTAGCCGAGGGTGGCCGGGTTCTCGGTGAAGGTGAGCGAGTGCACGCCCTTCTTGGCCAGGCGGCGCACCTCGTCGGCGGCGAGCTGCGGCGTCCCAGAGCACCGGCAGCCCCATCGGGATCATGCGGCCCGGGTAGGTGCCGCACCACTCGTCGACGTGCCAGTCGTTGTAGGCCCGCACGACGGCGAGGGCGAGGTCCTTGTCGTCGATGTCGGCGAACAGCCGACCGCTGAAGCCGGGGAACGAGGGGAAGTTCATCGAGCCGAGCACGCCACCGGCGTTCATGTCCTTGATGCGCTCGTGGATGTCCCAGCAGCCGGGGCGGATCTCGTCGAAGGCCGTCGGCTCGATGCCGTACTCCTCCTTGGGCCGGCCGGCCACCGCGTTCAGCCCGATGTTGGGGATCTTCGAGCCTTCGAACTCCCAGACGTCGGAGCCGTCCTTGGTGCGGATGACCTTCGGGGCCCGGTCGCGGTACTTGGCGGGGATGTGCTGCGTCGAACATCGTCGGCGGCTCGACCAGGTGGTCGTCGACGCTGACCAGGATCAGATCTTCTGCCTTCATCGGATGGCTCGTTTCCCCTCGGCGCCCCACGACCTCGGACAAGGTCGGCTCGTATGGATTGAACCATAGTTCGAGATTCTGAACACCGAACTTCTGGTGGCCGGGCGAGAAGGCATGTGCGAACATCTGTTCGTGAAGCTGCGCCCTGGTCCTCCCCGAGCCGACGCCTCGATCCTGCACGCCGACCTCGACTCGTTCTTCGCGTCCGTCGAGCAGCGGGACGACCCGAGCCTCCGCGGCCGCCCGGTCATCGTCGGCGGTGGCGTCGTGCTGGCTGCGAGCTACGAGGCCAAGGCGTTCGGCATCCAGTCGGCCATGGGTGGCCGGCAGGCCCGCCAGCTCTGTCCCCACGCGGTCGTCGTGCCGCCGCGGTTCTCCGCCTACACCGAGGCGAGCAGGGCGGTGTTCGCGGTCTTCGACGACACCACGCCGCTGGTCGAGGGGATCTCCATCGACGAGGCGTTCCTCGACGTCGGCGGGCCTGCGGCGGGTGTCGGGCGCGCCAGTCGACATCGCGGCGCGGCTGCGGCGGCAGGTCCTCGACCAGGTCGGCCTGCCGATCACCGTCGGCGTGGCCCGCACCAAGTTCCTGGCCAAGGTGGCCAGCCAGGTGGCCAAGCCCGACGGGCTGCTCGTCGTGCCGCCGGACGGCGAGCTCGCGTTCCTGCACCCGCTGCCGGTCGAGCGGCTGTGGGGCGTCGGTCCGGTGACGTCGCGCAAGCTGCACGAGAAGGGGATCGCCACCGTCGGCGAGGTGGCCCGGCTGGGCGAGGCCAGCCTCGTCTCGTTGCTCGGGCCGGGCTCGGGCCGGCACCTCCACGCGCTCGCGCACCTCCGCGATCCGCGCCCGGTGACGGTGGGCCGGCGACGGCGGTCGATCGGGTCGCAACGGGCGCTGGGTCGGTCGCCGCGCTCGCGCGCCGACATCGACGCGTCGCTCGTCGCGCTGGTCGACCGGGTGACCGGTCGCATGCGGTCCGCCCACCGGGTGGGCCGCACGGTGACGCTCCGCCTGCGCTTCGGCGACTTCACCCGGGCCACCCGCTCGCACACGCTGCCGATGGCCACGGCCCACACCGCCACCATCCTCGTGGCGTTGCGCGAGCTGCTCGACGTCGCCTGGCCCATGGTCGAGCAGCTCGGCATCACGCTCGTCGGCATCTCGGTGTCGAACCTCGTCGACGACGCCGCGGTCCAGCTCGCCCTGCCCTTCGACGCCCGCGCCGGCAGCGCCCTCGACGAGACGCTCGACCAGCTCCGGGAGCGCTTCGGTGGCTCGGCCATCTCCCGGGCCGTGCTGCTCGGGCGCGATCCCGGCATGTCGATGCCCATGCTCCCCGACTGATCGCGTTCCGGCGGCACTACTGTCCCTGCGGTCGGGCGGACGACCTGGAGGCACGCGATGGAGTCTGGGTGGCGATCGTCCGCAGCGGTGGCGAACCCGGCGGAGCAGCCGGCCGCCACCCGATCGACCCGCGCGACCCGACCGACCCGCTCGTTCGGCTGGGGGTTGCTGGCCATCGCCGTCGTCGCGCTCGTGGTGCGCCTCGCGTTCTCCTTCACCGCCGGGGAGGCCCAGCCCGTGAAGGGCGATGCGCTGGCCTTCCACGAGCTGGCCGGGCACCTCGCCGACGGCGACGGCTACGTCAGCGTCTCGCTCGGCTCGGACCAGCTGCGTCCGAGCGCCACCCATCCGCCGGCCTTCCCGGTGCTGCTCGCCGCGCTCGACCTGGTGGGGATCCGGTCGGTCGGCGCCCATCGGGTGGCGCTGGCGTTGCTCGGCGCGCTGGGCGTCGGGCTGCTCGGCCTGCTGGGGCAACGCCTCGCCGGCTCCGCCGTCGGCCTGGTCGCCGCCGGCATCGCGGCGCTCCACCCGCTGTGGGTCGAGCCGGGCGGCGTCCTCATGAGCGAAGCGCTCCACCTGGTCGTGATCACGGGGGTGCTGCTGCTCGCCGTGCTCGTGCTCGAGCAACCGGCGCTGCCGCGCCTGATCGGGCTCGGCCTCGTCATGGGCGCGGCGGTGCTGACGCGCAGCGAGTCGGTGGTGCTCGTCGCGCTGATCGCCGTGCCGCTGATCTTCGTGGCCGGCCGTTCGGCGCCGGCCCGGCTGCGCATCGCCGGCGCCATCGCGGCCGGCCTGGTGGTCGTGGTGGTCCCGTGGATCGTCCGCAACGAGGTGCAGGTCGCCTCGCCCACGCTGTCGACGAACCTCGGCGGCACGTTGACCGGTTCGTACTGCGCCGACACCTTCCGGTCGGGTGACGCGTACGGAGGGTGGAGCCTGCTGTGCGCGTTCGGCGCCGCGGCCGGGGTTCCCCGCGATCCGGGCCGGGTCCAGACCGAGGCGGAGATCGACGGGCACCTGCGGACCACGGCGCGCCGGTTCGCCGACGATCACCGCTCGGAGCTGCCGGGCGTGGCGGCGGCACGCGTGGGTCGGACCTGGGGCCTCTTCCACTCCGGCGACCAGCTGCGCTTCGACGTCAGCGAGGGCCGGCCCCGTTCGTGGCAGACGGCGGGGCAGTACGTCGGATGGGTGCTGCTGGTGCTGGCCGTGGTCGGTGCGGCACTGCTCCCGCGCCGCGACTGGCGGCGGTGGTGGGTCGTCGCCATGCCGATCGTCGCCGTCACCATCAGTGCCGCCGTGATCTACGGCAGCACCCGGATGCGCATCTCGGCCGAGCCGTCGATCGCCCTGCTGGCCGCGTTCGGCGTGGTGGCGACCGCCCGACGGTGGGTCCTTCCCCGGTTCGGTGACGGTGGCCCGGGCGTCGCGGCCGCGGATGCGGAAGGATCGGCGGCGTGACCTATGAGCTGATCCAGTCCATCTTCATGGCGACGCCGGAGACCCCGTACCCGGTGCCGGAGCTGCCGACCTCGCCGGCCCGCCGGCTGCGCGACGCGGTCGAGCCGATCGCCACCCAGGGATGGTGGGCGCGTCGAGCCGAGCGAGCGTGTCGCGTCGTTGGGTCTGGGCTTCTTCGACGGCTACGTGTGGGGTCGGGCCGCGTCGCTCGGCACACCGACCCCGGCGCTGGTGGTGGCCACCTTCGGCGTGTTCGAGCCGGGGCTGCTGACCGGCGTGTACGAAGGGGCCGTCGCCGTGGCCTCGCGCGACGACGTGCTCGCCGCTCGGGCCGACGGTGCCGCCGAGGCGCTCGAGCCGTTCGTGTCGGCCGACGACGCCGCCGCCCTGGCCGATCCGCTCCTCGTCGCGCTCGACGCGGTCGACGGGCTCGGTCGCCCGCTGTTCAGCGCGCTGCGGAGCCTTCCCCGACCCGCCTCGCCGCAGGGCCGGCTGTGGAGGGCCGCCGAGCTCGTGCGCGAGCACCGCGGCGACGGGCACCTGGCGGCCATCGTGGCCTCCGGCATCGGCCTGCGGGAGGTCAACGTGCTGACCGAGCTGTGGCTCGGGTTCGAGGTGGGGGAGTACAGCGCCACCCGGGGTCTCGGGCCAGATCAGCTGGCCGTCGCCGTGGCCACGCTCGAGGAGCAGGGACTGGTTGCCGACGGGGCGCTCACGGACGCCGGGCGATCCGTGCGCGACGAGCTCGAGGCGGCGACCGATCGATCGCAGCGTCAGCTGATCGACGAGCTGGGCCCGACCATCGAGCCGATCATCGAGCGGGCCGACGCCATCTCGGCCGACCTCGTCCGCGCTCGATCGTTCCCCACCGATCCCCGCAAGCGCGCCGCGGGTTGAGCCCGCCGGCGCTCCGAGTCGACCCCCGCGGGCCCAGTCAGGCGACTTCCTCGACGCGTGTGTCGGCCGTCCGCCCGGCCACGGTGTAGAGCGGCGCGGCGGCCGCCAGCAGCACCGCGCTGACGCCGAACGCAGCAGGCAGGCCGGCCGCCGAGGCCAGCCAGCCGACCCCGAGCCCGGCCAGGACGCCGCCGAGGCGGGACGCCAGGCTGCTGATCGACAGGATGGTGGCCCGCTGCGCCGGCGGCACGAGGCGGTGCACCATGCCGTAGTGGACCGCGTTGGCGGCCCCGTGCACGAGGTAGAAGCCGAGGTAGGCCGTGATGAGCCCAGCCGGACCGCCTGCGATCGCGGCGATGGCGACGGCGGCACCCTGGGCGATGCGCAGGGCGAACCCGGCCCGTGCCGGCGAGCCGGCCCGGGTGACGATGCGGGTGGTCATGGCGGAGCCCGCGGCGCAGACCGACCACGCGATGGCGGCGGTGATGCCCAGCAGCACCGCGCCCTCGGCGGCGCCGCCGACGAGCTCACTCAGCCGGGGCCCGGCGTACAGCTCGACACCGAGCATGCCGGCTCCCCACAGCACCTCGATCAGCACGAGGGCCCGAAGCCCGACGTGCGTGCCGACCAGCCGCAGGCCGCCACGGACCACGTCGGGCACCTCGCGCACCGACCGGCGCAGGTCGCGACGCAGGGCCGCGGCTCGCGCTCCGGGAGCCGGTCCGTGGTGGGGGTCGCGATGCGGCTCGCTGACGAAGGCGACCACCGCGATCGTGCTCATCGCGCGGAGGCCGAGCGCCACGACCACCGGCACGACCAGCGACGCGGTGCCTCCACCACCGATGCCGAACCCGACGAGCACCGCCGTCCCCAGGGCGCCGACCGAGATGCCGGCGCCGACGGCCATGCCGGATCGGGCCAGGCCGCGCTCGATGTCGGCCGCCGGGTCGGCCTCGAGGCTGGCGTCGACGTACCAGGCCTCGAGCGGTCCCGAGTCCAGGGCGCGGTAGACGCCCTGGATGCCCCAGGCGACCGCGAACGCGGTGACGTCGTGGGAGAGGGCGAACAGGCTCAGCGACACGAGGTCGATCACGTTGGCGACCAGCAGCACGCGCCGACGGCCGAGCGAGTCGGCCAGGCCGCCCGTCGGCAGCTCGAGCACGAGGACCACGACGCCCTGCACCGCCGAGACGAACCCGATCTCGGCCAGCGAGAGCCCGCGCGACTGCATCAGCAGCGCGGTGGCCGGGATGAGGAACCCGGTGGGCAGCCACCGCAGCACCGTCAGTCCGAGGAAGCGCTGTTCGACCTTCACCACGGACCCGGTGCTCGGGGGAACGTCGACAGGAGCACGACCACCTGCTCCCGTCCGGCCCGCTCGGTGCTCAGGGCTGCGGCGCGGTGGCGCTCGATGACCCCGTCGATCTCCGCGGACATGGCCCTGAGCTCGTCGGGCGACAGGTCGACGACGAAGTCGCTCGACTCGGCCGCGTCACGCCATGCCGGGTCGGCCTCGGGCCGGCGCTGGAGCCAGTCGTCGAGCTGGTCCATGCCGCGACGGACCGTGTGGCCGACGAGCCAGGCGTCGGTCGCCCGAGCGTCGGGATCGTCGCCGATGTCGCTCGAACGCCACGACGTCATGTCGTGCGCCGCCCGCCACCAGCGCTCTCGACCGACCGCGGCCCGTGCGTCGTCGGGCTCGACGAAGCCGGCCTCGGCCAACCGCCGGACGTGGTAGCTCGTGAGCCCCGAGCTGACGCCCAGGCGCTCCGCCAACCCGGAGGCGGTGGCGGGACCGTCGAGCCGCAACGACCCCACGATGCGCATGCGCAGGGGGTGGGCCAGGACCTTCGCCGTCGTCGCATCGAGCCGGATCGCATCCATGCAAAGGATCTTTGCAAAGATTCTTTGTACTCGTCAAGCACGTCCGGAGGCTCGAGCTCCCGGAATCCGTGAGGCCGAGCCTTCAGACCGGGTCAGACCGGGTCAGACCGGGTCAGACCGGGTCAGACCGGTTCGGAGAGCTCGACGATGAGCTCGGCCCGCCGCTCGCCCCAGTGCGAGCGGTACGCCTCCCGCAGCACCCAGCCGCGGCGCAGCAACGAGAGGTGGCGGTCGATGTGGGCGTCGGGGCCGTCGGGGTGGACGGCGCACTCCACCCCGAAGAACCCGCGGGGCTCGGTGACGCAGATGTCGACCTGGTGGCGGCCGGTCGGGTAGGCGCTGACGGTGTCGAGCCCGGCGGCGGCGAGCCGGTCGTCGACCTCGGTGGTCCACGGATCGTCGCAGCGGACCGGCTTGGGTGCCCCCGGAGGCGCGTCGGCCTGCGCGAAGTACTCCGCGGCCAGACCGCCCGGCGGTGGGTCCGCGGCGTGCACGATGATGAACCGGTCGCGGGCCCTCGTGACGAACACCGTGAACAGGTGCGGGTCCTCGACGAACCGCCACGATGCCGGATCGGCGTCGTCGCCGATCCCCAGCGAGGCGATGACCACGTCGCGCTCGTTGCCCTGGAACGCGTGCACCGTGCCGATCCGCAGGTCGAGCACCTCGATGTCGTCCGCCGAGAGCCGGTCGAGCACGGCCTGCTCCAGCGCGTCGGCCTGGGCCCGGAACGGGGTGACCACGCCGACGCTCGTCGCGCCCCGGGCCAGCAGCCCGTGCAGCTGGGCCACGACCGCGTCGACCTCGGCGGCCACCACGCCCTGGTCGTCGCGCCGGCCCTCGACTCGCACCAGGTCGATGCAGTCGACCACCTCGGTGGCCGGCGACCGGGTGGCCACCAGCACCCGACCGCCGTAGAGCTTGCGGCTCACGAAGTCGACCAGGTGCGGACGGCACCGGAAGTGCTCGTCGAGCATGAGCACCGGCGCGCTGGCAGCGGCCACGTCGAAGGCGCTGTTGCGGCGGACGTCGAGCCGGGCCGCGAGGCTGGTGCCGGGCAGGATCCCGGCGGCCGACCAGGCGTTGACGCGCTGGTCGTCGGAGAGGAACGACACGTGGCGGAGCTGCTGGGGTCACCGACGACCACGCCTCGCCGACCTCGCAGCAGGGCGGACGCCGCGATCGGTTGGTCGATCGACGACGCCTCGTCCAGGATCACGAGGTCGAACAGGGCCAGGTCGCTGGGGAGCAGGTCGTCGATGTCGGCCAGCGTCCCGGCCCACAGGGGGAGGGCGGTGGTCAGCGCCGGGCCGAGGTGGGCGAGCTGCTCGCGCCGCGCCGCCCGCCCGCTGCGCAACGCCGTGGCCAGCGCGCCGACGGCCGTCATGGTCGGACGGGTCAGCCGCCGGATCGACCGACCCTCACGCTCGATCCACGTGGCCGACAGCTCGCGTACGCGATCATCGGCTCCGAGGAGCTGGGCCCAGTCGGCGCCGATGACCAGGCCACCGTCGGCCTCGAAGCGGCTGGCCCGGCGCTCGGCCGCGACCAGATCGAGGACCTCGCCGAGCGTGTCAGGGACCGCTGAAGACGGTGCCCTCGCGGCCGGTGGCGACGGCGGGGGCGTGATCGTCCTCGTAGCGGGTGAGCTCGGCCCGGCCGACCACGTGCCAGTGCACCTCGTCGGGACCGTCGGCCAGCCGGAGCGTCCGCTGGCTGGCGTACATCCGCGAGAGCGGCGTCCACTGCGAGACCCCGGTGGCGCCGTGGATCTGGATGGCCTCGTCGATGATCTCGCACACCCGGACCGGCACCATGGCCTTGACCGCGCTCACCCACACCCGGGCCTCGGCGTTGCCCATGGTGTCCATGGCCTTGGCCGCCCGCAGCACCATCAGGCGCATCGCCTCGATCTCGATGCGGGCCTTGGCGATGACCTCGGTGTTCTTGCCGAGCCGGGCGAGCGGCTTGCCGAACGCCTCGCGGTTGAGGCCGCGTCGCACCATGAGCTCGAGCGCCCGCTCGGCCACGCCGATCGATCGCATGCAGTGGTGGATGCGGCCGGGGCCGAGCCGCACCTGGGAGATCTCGAAGCCGCGGCCCTCGCCGAGCAGCATGTTCGACGTCGGCACCCGCACGCCGGTGAAGCGGAGGTGCATGTGGCCGTGCGGGGCGTCGTCCTCGCCGAACACGTGCATCGGGCCGAGGATCTGCACGCCGGGCGTGTCCATCGGCACGAGGATCTGCGACTGGCGGCGGTGGGGCGGACCGTCCGGGTTGGTCTGCACCATCACGATCATGATCTTGCAGCGGGGATCGCCGGCGCCCGGAGATGTAGTACTTCTCGCCGTCGATGACCCACTCGTCGCCGTCGAGCACGGCCCGGCAGCTGATGTTCTTGGCGTCCGACGACGCCACGTCGGGCTCGGTCATGGCGAACGCCGAGCGGATCTCGCCGGCCAGCAGCGGCTCGAGCCACTGCTGCTTCTGCTCGGGCGTGCCGACCCGCTCGAGCACCTCCATGTTGCCGGTGTCGGGTGCGCTGCAGTTGAGGCACTCCGACGCCAGCGGGTTCTTCCCGAGCTCGGCGGCGATGTAGGCGTAGTCGAGGTTCGACAGGCCCTCGCCGGTCTCGGCGTCGGGCAGGAAGAAGTTCCACAGGCCGTTGGCCTTCGCCTTGGCCTTCACCGAGTCGAGCAGCTCGAGCTGGCCCGGCGCCGTAGCTCCACCGATCGGCCCGACCCTCGCCCAGCCGGTAGAACTCCTCGGTGATCGGCTCGATCTCGGTGGCGATGAAGGTCTTCACCGCCTCGAAGAGCGGCACCGCGGCCTCGGACATCGCCAGGTTCAGCGCATCGTCGGTCGGTGAGCCGGAGTGCAGTCCCGGAGCAGGCATGAGGGTGGTCCCTTCGGAGGCGATCGCTGGGTCGGGCGGAGACGGGGGCGTCGAGCCGAGGCTCAGGGTAGGTCGGCGGGAGCGGCCGGGGTCCAGCCGACGCGTCCGGCCGGCGTCGTAGCCTGTGCGGCCATGTCCGCCCGCAGCCGAGGATCCGACGACGACCGGCCGGCGGTGGACCCGATCGCCGAGGCGCGGCGGCAGTGGATCGAGCACGGGTGGCCCGAGGCGGCCGAGGGGATGTCCGTCGTCACCTCGGTGATGCGGGTGCAGCAGCTGCTGCTGGCCCGCATCGACGTCGCCCTGGCGCCGTTCGACCTCACGTTCGCCCGCTACGAGATCCTGCAGCTGCTCCGCTTCAGCCGCACCGGCGCGCTGCCGCTCGGCAAGATCGGGTCGCGCCTGCAGGTGCACCCCACCAGCGCCAGCTCGGCGGTCGACCGGCTCGAGCGCCAGGGGTTCGTCCGCCGCTCGCCCCACCCGACCGACGGCCGCACGACGCTCATCGAGATCCTGCCGGCCGGTCGGGCGGTCGTGGCCCGGGCCACCGCGGTGCTCAACGCGCAGGTCTTCGGCGTCTGGCCTGTCGACGGCCCAGACCCGCGACCTGCTCGGCCTGCTCGAGGCCTTCCGCCGCAACAGCGGCGATTTAGCAGGACATCCTGACAACTAGCAGGATATCCTGCTAAATTTGGGGGCATGAACGAAGCCAACGCAGCCGCGGCGAGCCGGTCATCCGTCGATCGACAAGGTGGGCGTGGTCGGCTGCGGCCTCATGGGGTCGGGCATCGCCGAGGTCTGCGCCCGGGCCGGGCTCGACGTCGTCGTGCTCGAGGCCGACGCCGATGCCCTGGCGATGGGGCAGAAGCGCATCGAGGCCAGCCTCGCCAACGCGGTGCGCCGCGGGAAGCTCGACGAGGACGTGCGGGTGGCGGCGCTCGAGGCGATCCGCTTCACGTTCGACCCCGACGACCTGGGCGATCGGGACCTGATCGTCGAGGCCGTGGTCGAGCAGGAGGCCGCCAAGCTCGAGATCTTCGCCATGCTCGACAAGATCGTCACGTCCGACCACGCGATCCTCGCGTCGAACACGTCGTCCATCCCGATCATGAAGCTGGCCATGGCCACCTCCCGGCCCGATCGGGTCGTGGGCCTGCACTTCTTCAACCCGGTGCCCGTGCTCCCGCTCGTCGAGGTCGTGTCGTCGCTGCTGACGAGCGACGCCACCACCGAGGCGGTGCGCGACTTCGCCGAGGGGCCGCTGGCCAAGCACGTCATCCGCTCGCAGGACCGGGCCGGGTTCATCGTGAACGCCCTGCTCATCCCCTACCTGCTGTCCGCCATCCGCATGCTCGAGTCGGGCTTCGCCACCGCCGAGGACATCGACGTCGGCATGGTCGAGGGGTGCGCCCATCCGATGGGGCCGCTGCACCTCACCGACCTGATCGGCCTCGACACCACCATGGCGGTGGCCGAGTCCCTCTACGAGGAGTTCCGCGAGCAGCTCTACGCCCCGCCCCCGCTGCTGTCGCGGATGGTCGAGGCCGGCCTGCTCGGCCGCAAGAGCGGGCGGGGCTTCTACGAGTACGACCGATGAGCGAGCTCCACGCCCCGGTCCACCCGGTGCGGTTCGTGACCGCCGCCAGCCTGTTCGACGGGCACGACGCCGCCATCAACATCATGCGGCGCATCCTGCAGAGCCAGGGCGTCGAGGTGATCCACCTCGGGCACAACCGCTCGGTCGACGAGGTCGTGCAGGCCGCGGTGGCCGAGGACGTGCAGGGCGTGGCCATCAGCTCGTACCAGGGCGGCCACATGGAGTACTTCGCGTACCTGGTCGAGCAGCTCGCGGCGCGAGGGGCGCGGCGACATCCGCGTGTACGGCGGCGGCGGCGGCGTGATCGTCGCCGTCCGAGATCGCCGAGCTCGAGCGGCTCGGCGTGTCGATCTTCGCCCCCGAGGACGGCCAGCGGCTCGGCCTCGCCCAGATGGTCAACCAGCTCGTCGGCCGAGTGCGACCGCGACCTCGGCGCCGAGGCTGCCGGCCTCGCTCGAGAGCCTCTACGTCGGGTGCGCCGGCCGCGCTGGCCCGGGTGATCACCGCGATCGAGGCCGGCACGCTGCCCGACGCCTGGGCCGCCGAGATCGCGGCGGCGGCCGCAGGCCAGCGGCGCCCCCGTGCTCGGCATCACCGGCACCGGCGGGTCGGGCAAGTCGTCGCTCACCGACGAGCTGATCCGGCGCTTCCGCCTCGACCAGGAGGACAAGCTCCGCATCGCGGTCATCGCCGTCGACCCGACCCGGCGCAAGGCCGGCGGCGCGCTGCTCGGCGACCGCATCCGCATGAACGCCATCGACTCGCCGCAGGTGTACTTCCGCTCGCTGGCCACCCGGTCGTCGGTGGCCGAGGTGCCCGAGTCGCTGCCCGGCGTGATCGACGCCTGCCAGGCCGCCGGGCTTCGACCTCGTCATCGTCGAGACGCCGGGCATCGGCCAGGGCGACGCCGCCATCGTCGCCGCTCGTCGACGTGTCGCTCTACGTCATGACCCCCGAGTTCGGCGCCGCCTCGCAGCTCGAGAAGATCGACATGCTCGACTTCGCCGACGCGGTCGCCATCAACAAGTTCGAGCGCCGCGGGGCCGAGGACGCCCTGCGCGACGTGCGCCGCCAGCTGGCCCGCAACCGCGAGGACTTCGCCACCCCGCCCGACGAGCTGCCCGTGTTCGGCACCATCGCCGCCCGCTTCAACGACGACGGCGTCACCGCGCTCTACCAGCACCTGCTCGGGCTGCTGGCCGGCCGGGGCCTGCCGATCGTGGCCGGGCGCCTGGCCCAGGTCGACGAGCCGCGTGCCCAGCGCGGCGTCGGTGATCGTGCCGCCGGCCCGGGTGCGCTACCTGGCCGAGATCGCGGCCACGGTCCGCGGCTACCACGCGGCAGACCGTCGAGCAGGCGGCCGCGGCCCGCCGCCGTCAGCAGGTGGTCGAGGTGCGCGAGGCCGCGCGTGGCCGAGCGCCTCGACTCGCCCGAGCTCGACGCCGCGCTCGGCGTCGCTCGGCGCAGTCGGCCGACGACCGGCTCTACCGCGGACAGCCGCCACGCTGCTCGACGGCTGGCCGGCAGCAGGTCGAGGCCAACACCGCGCCCGAGCGCTACCGCGAGTCGCTGTCGGGCACGCTCGTGCCTCGGGTCGCGCTGCCCCGGTTCACCGACCACGGCGAGCTGCTGCGCTGGCTGCGGTCGGAGAACCTGCCCGGCTCGTTCCCGTTCACCGCCGGCGTGTTCCCGCTCAAGCGCGAGGGCGAGGACCCGGCCCGGATGTTCGCCGGCGAGGGCGGCCCGGCCCGCACCAACCGCCGGTTCCACCTGCTGGCCGAGGGCCAGCCCGCCACCCGCCTGTCCACCGCGTTCGACTCGGTCACGCTCTACGGCTTCGACCCCGACGAGCGCCCCGACATCTACGGCAAGGTCGGCAACTCGGGCGTGTCCATCGCCACCCTCGACGACATGAAGGAGCTCTACGCCGGCTTCGACCTGTGCGACCCGACGACGTCGGTGTCGATGACGATCAACGGTCCGGCGCCGACGATCCTCGCCATGTTCCTCAACACGGCCATCGACCAGCGCATCGAGCGGCTCGAGGCCGAGCGGGGCGCGCCCCTCGACGCAGCCGAGCGGGCCGAGGCCCGGGCGTGGGTGCTGCAGAACGTGCGGGGCACCGTGCAGGCCGACATCCTCAAGGAGGACCAGGGCCAGAACACCTGCATCTTCTCGACCGAGTTCTCGCTCGGGATGATGGCCGACATCGCCGAGTGGTTCGTCGAGCAGCAGGTGCGCAACTTCTACTCCGTGTCGATCTCCGGCTACCACATCGCCGAGGCCGGCGCGAACCCCATGAGCCAGCTGGCCTTCACCCTGGCCAACGGCTTCACCTACGTCGAGGCCTACCTGGCCCGGGGGATGGACGGTCGACGACTTCGCCCCCAACCTCTCGTTCTTCTTCTCCAACGGGATGGACCCGGAGTACACCGTGATCGGCCGGGTGGCCCGCCGCATCTGGGCCGTCGCCATGCGCGACCGCTACGGCGCCAACGAGCGCTCGCAGAAGCTCAAGTACCACGTGCAGACCTCGGGCCGGTCGCTGCACGCGCAGGAGATGGCGTTCAACGACATCCGCACCACGCTGCAGGCGCTGTGCGCGATCTACGACAACGCCAACAGCCTGCACACCAACGCCTACGACGAGGCCGTCACCACGCCGACCGCGGAGTCGGTGCGCCGGGCGCTCGCCATCCAGATGGTCATCAACCGCGAGTGGGGCCTGGCCATGAACGAGAACCCGCTGCAGGGGTCGTTCATCGTCGAGGAGCTCACCGACCTGGTGGAGGAGGCGGTGCTGGCCGAGCTCGAGCGCATCAGCGAGCGCGGCGGCGTGCTCGGCGCGATGGAGACCGGCTACCAGCGGGGCCGCATCCAGGACGAGTCGATGCTCTACGAGCACCGCAAGCACGACGGCACCCTGCCCATCGTCGGCGTCAACACCTTCCGCAGCCCGACCGCCGACGCCGATGTCGAGCCGCCCGTCATCGAGCTGGCCCGCTCCGACGACGCCGAGAAGCAGGACCAGCTCGACCGCCTGCGGGCCTTCCACGCGGCCCACGCCGACGAGCGGCCCGCCGCGCTCGACCGCCTGCGCGAGGTGGCGCTGGCCGGCGGCAACCTCTTCGAGGCGCTGATGGACGCGGTGCGCTGCTGCAGCCTCGGCGAGATCACCCAGACCCTCTTCGACGTCGGCGGCCGCTACCGCCGCAACATCTGACCTTCGCCACCCCCACGCCGCCCGCTCGCCCCCCGAGGACCACGACATGACCGACTACCGGGCCCCCACCGATGCCGTCCTCGACGCGCTCGACGCCGTCGGGCTGCCCGCCCTGCTCGACCTCGACGCGTTCGCCCACGTCGACCGGGACGATGGTCACGACCCTGGTCGAGGAGTTCGGCCGGTTCGTCGACGAGGTGATCGTGCCGACCGACGCCATCGGCGACCAGGTCGGCAGCACCTACGACCCGGTCACGTCCGAGGTCACCACGCCGGAGGGCTTCGCGAAGGCCTACGGCCGCTACGTCGAGTCGGGGTGGGGCGCGCTGGCCTTCCCCCAGGAGCACGGCGGCGGCGGCCTGCCCCGGGTGGTCGGCCTGGCCCTGCAGGAGATGATGACGTCGGCCAACATGGCCCTGTCGCTCAACCCCGTGCTGACCCAGAGCGTGATCGAGGGCCTGACGAAGCTCGGCACCCCGGACCAGCAGGCAGCGCTTCGTGCCCCACCTGCTGACCGGCGAGTGGAACGGCACCATGCTGCTCACCGAGCCCGACGCCGGCTCCGACGTCGGCGCGGTGCGCACCCGGGCCGAGCAGGACGACGACGGCACCTGGCGGATCACCGGCACCAAGCTGTTCATCACCTGGGGCGAGCACGACCTGACCGACAACATCGTGCACCTGGTGCTGGCCCGCACCCCCGGGCGCCCCGGTCGGCACGAAGGGCCTGTCGCTGTTCCTGGTGTCGAAGCGGGCGGTCGACGCCGAGGGTCGCCTGGGCGAGCGCAACGCCGTGCGGTGCGTGTCGGTCGAGCACAAGGTCGGCATCCACGCCAGCCCCACCTGCGTGCTCGACTTCGATCGGGCCGAGGCGGAGCTCGTCGGTGAGGTCGGCGACGGCATGCGGATGATGTTCGTGGTCATGAACTCGGCCCGCCTGTCGATCGGGCTGCAGGGCCTGGCGGTCGCCGAGGTCACCACCCAGCAGGCCGCCGCCTACGCCCACGAGCGCCGTCAGGGCCGCACGCCGAGCACGCCGCCGGGCCAGTCGGCCCGGATCGAGGAGCACCCCGACGTGCGCCGCATGCTGCTCACCATGCAGTCGACGACCGAGGCGCTGCGCCTGGTGCTCTACACGACCGGGGCCCAGGCGGACCTGGCCGCGCACCACCCCGACGAGGCCGTGCGGCGCCGGGCGCAGGAGCGCGCCGACCTGCTGACGCCGATCGCCAAGGCGTGGTCGACCGACGAGGGCGTCGAGGTGTCGTCGCTGGCGGTGCAGGTGCACGGCGGCGTCGGCTACGTCGAGGAGACGGGGGTCGCCCGCCACTGGCGCGACGCCCGCATCGCCCCGATCTACGAGGGCACCAACGGCATCCAGGCCATCGACCTGGTGATGCGCAAGCTGCCGATGCGCGGCGGCGCGGTCGTCGACGAGCTGCTGGGCGAGCTCGAGGCGCTCGACGGTCCGCTGGCCGACGCAGGCGCCGAGCTGGCGCCGGTGCGGACCACGCTGGCCGCCGCCGTGGCCGCGACGCGGTCGGCGACGGCATGGCTGATCGAGCGGGCTCCGGTGGCGCCCGACGACGCGCTGGCCGGCGCCACCGTCTACCTCGACCTGATGGGCTCGACGCTCGGCGGCGCGCTGCTCGCCGAGTCCGCCCTGCCGTCTGCGCACGCCCCGCGCCATCGGGCTGGCCACCTTCTACGCCACCGAGCGCCTGGCCCGCGTGCCCGGGCTGCTCGGCCCGGTCACCGCCGGCGCCGCCCGCCTCGCCGCCTTCTGACCTCCAACCTGTCAGCCGACGCGTCGATCTTCGGACATCCCGGGTGACAGGTTGGTCGCCGGTCGTCCTAGGATCCGGCGCCGGGGAGGACGGACATGCTCGAGCGCGACATCGATGAGGACGTGGAGGTCGGGATCGCCGCGATCAGTCGACCGGCCGACCTGGCGGCCACCGCCATCGGCACACCGGGCGCCGGTCCGACCCGGATCCCGGCGGCGCGCTACACCAGCCCGGCGTTCGCCGACCTGGAGCACGAGCGGCTGTGGCCCGACGTGTGGCAGATCGCCTGCACGGTCGACCACGTCGCCCATCCCGGCGACGTCTACGAGCTGCGCTGCGGCTGGCTGTCGGTGCTGGTCGTGCGAGGCGACGACGGCGAGCTGCGGGCGTTCCAGAACGCCTGCCGACACCGCGGCAACAGCCTGTGCGAGGGGATGAGCTCGGGGCTGACCGAGCTCCGCTGCCCCTTCCACCGCTGGACCTGGGACCTGGCCGGTCAGCTGCGCGAGGTGCCGTCACGCCGGGGCTTCGGCGCCCTGCGCAACGAGGACCTGCCACTCGTCCCGGTGTCGGTCGACGTGTGGGGACCGCTCGTGTTCGTCAACGTCGACGCCGACGCCGAGCCGCTGATCGACTTCCTCGACGGCGTCCCGGCCGATGCCGCGTGGGCCCGGCTCGACGAGTTCCGGACCGTGGCCACGACCCGCACGCCGGTCGCGGCCAACTGGAAGGTCGTGGCCGACGGGTTCTCGGAGACCTACCACATCCAGGGTCTGCACCGGGAGATGTTGGGGTCGGTCGACGACGTCCACGCGCCCCAGCACCTGTGGCCTCATCACGGCGTGTCGTACCAGCGCTACGGGGTGCCCAGCCCCCGGCTCGGGCGCGACGTCGACGACCAGGTGGTGTGGGACTCGTTCCTGCAGACGCAGGGCGGGCGCATGGGCCCGGACCTCGTCGCCGGCGCGCCGATGCCGCCGGTGCCCGAGGGCCAGACCATCCAGGACGTCATGGCGGAGATCTTCCGCACCCGGCAGGCCGCCGAGTTCGGGGCCGACATGGGGGACTTCGACACGAACCGGGTCATGGACCTGACCCAGTACAACCTGTTCCCGAACGCCACCGTGCTGCTGTGGGGCGAGATGCTGAACGTGATCCTCGTCGAGGCCGGGGCCGACCCCCGACCAGGCGGAGATGGTCACCTACCTGCTGCTGCGCCACGCGGCCGACGCCCCGCACAGCCAGCCCGTCGACTTCCCGGTGCCGCCCGACGGCGATCTCGGCTGGATCCTCAACCAGGACACCTCGGTGCTGACGACGATGCAGCGGGGGCTCCACCAACCGGGCTTCACGCACCTGTCGCTGTCGAGCGAGGAGTGCCGCATCGCCAACATGCACCGCAACCTGGAGCGGGTGCTCGGCATCGGCCCCGACGATCCCCGACTCTGACCGAGGCGCCCAGCGGTCGAGGATCGTCAGCGGTCGAAGATCGCGGTGCCGGCCAGGTAGCCGGGCTCGAGCAGCTCGCAGCCCGGTGCCCGCTCGGCGAACGCGGCCCGGATCGGCGCCATGTCGGTGGCGACCGAGAACCCCGGCAGCCAGTCGTCGTGGTGGCCGAGCACGACGCGGCGGGCCCCGAGCACGGCGGCCTGGTCGGCCACGAAGTCGGCCAGCGAGCCCTGGATCGGCTCGCCGTCGACGTTGGCCCGACCGGCCGCGGCCAGGATCGCCACGTCGGGCGCCAGCGACGCCAGCGTGCCGCTCCAGTGGCCGGACGTGTCCTGGAACAGCAGGGTGCCGTCGGGCGTCTCGAACAGGAAGAGCGAGGGCCCCGCCGTCGCCCCGGTCGCTGTGGCCCGAGAGCGACGACAGCAGGTGCTCGACCGCGACCGGATCGAGCTCGGTGGTCATGTACGAGGTCAGCTGCTGCATGCGCTGCTGGCGCTCCTGCCAGGTGACGCCGAGGTCGCCGAGGCAGACCTCGCCCGACTGGGTCATCTGGGTCTGCGACCACACGCACGAGTGCTGGCTCGGGTACACGGACACGAACACGCCGTGGCCGAGGTCGATGCGCTCGCCGCCGGCCACGCAGATCATGCGGTCGACGGGGACGCCGGCCTGCTCCATGACCCGCACCGTCTCGTAGCTGCCGATCAGGCGGGCGCCGGTGCGGGCGGCGATGCGCTCGGCCCCGTAGAGGTGGTCGAAGTGGGTGTGGCCGACGACGATCCAGTCGCACTCGTCGACGTCGTCGGCGGAGAGGCCGGTCCCTGCCGCGATCGGGGCCCGGTCGATGTAGGCGTCGAGGAACAGGGTCAGCCCGGCGGTGCGGAGCCGGAACGTCGCGCAGCCGTACCAGTCGAGCGTGGTGTCCATGCCGGTCCTCCGGGCCGATCGGGTGTGCCGGCGGGCGATGGTACGCAGGTGGGCGGGCCGCCGGCCCTGCCGAGACCCGGCCGCCGGCCCTGCGAGACTCGGTGCGGTGCGTCGACGAGATGGGGGATGTCCGGACCATGAGCGCTGAGGGCGACACGCACGAGGAGGACCAGGGCCTGCGCGGGTGGGGTCTGGTGGAGCCGGCCACGCTCGAGCGGCCGGTGCTCATCTCACCGCACCTCGACGACTCGGTGATCAGCTGCGGGCAGTTCCTCGCGGCGCACCCGGGCACGATCGTGGTCACCGTGTTCGCCGGCATCCCGGAGCCTACCCCGACCCGCCGAGCCGGTGGTCGGTCCTGGGTGGCTTCACCGCGGCCGACGACGTGGTGGCACGCCCGGCGCGACCGAGGATCGGCGGGCGCTCGACCGCCTGGGGTGCACGCCGCGGTGGCTCGACTTCCTGGAGTCGATGTTCGTCGAGGAGGGCGAACCGGTGGCCGACCGCGCCGGAGATCGCCGACGCCCTCGGCGTCGGTGCTGGCCGAGCTCGACCCGACGATGGTGCTGCTGCCGTTCGGCCTGGCCAACCCGGAGCACGTCGTGGTGCACGATGCCGCGCTCCTGGCGCGGGAGCGATGGGCGGCAGGGACGGGGGACGGATCGAACGGCGCTCGACCGGTCGAGTGGGTCGCCTACGAGGACATCGCCTACAACCACATCCCCGGGCAGCTGGCCTGGCGGGTGGCCACGCTGTTCAAGGCCGCGGTCTGGCCGACCCCGGTCGCCATGCCGGTCGACCGGTCGCTCGAGGCCAAGCGGGCCGCCGTCGCCGAGTACCCGTCCCAGGTGCGGGCGCTCGAGGCCGACTGGGGGCTGTGGTCCCGCCTCGACGCGCCCACCCCCGAGCAGTACTGGCGGCTCGACGCCCCGCCGGCCGGGTGGGAGGCCATGATCGACCTCGTCTGACGACGGGCTCGGTTCAGGCCACCGACCGTCGGGCGATCGTCAGGGCGGGCCTCGATCACGAGGTTCACGGGGGTCGTGGTGGCCAGCCGGACGTCGCGGAAGCCGGCCTGCTCGAGGATCTCGCGGAGCCGTTCGAAGCCGACCTGGTTGCCGAGGCCGAGGCCGACCTCCTGGGCCAGCGACGCCGGCGTGCAGATCATCGTCGAGGCCGCGTACATGAGCCGGCCGAGCGGGTGGTGGTTGTCCTCGGGTCGGTCGGCGGCGGCCGGCTCGACGAGCAGCAGCGTGCCGGCGGGGCGAGGTGCTCGCGCACGTGGCGGGCCGCGCCGACGGGGTCGCCCATGTCGTGCAGGCAGTCGAACAGGCAGACGAGGTCGTAGATGCCGGTGAAGTCCTTGGCCCCGGCGACGTCGAACGTGACGCGGTCGGCGACGCCGGCGGCCGTCGGCCCGAGCCCGGGCGGTCTCGATCGAGCCGTCGTGGTAGTCGAAGCCCACGATCGTGCTCTGGGGGAAGGCTTCGCCGATCAGCACCGTGGCCGCGCCGTAGCCGCACCCGACGTCGGCCACCTTCGCGCCGGCCTGCAGGCGCTCGACCACGCCGTCGAGCGCGGGGAGCCACGACTCGACCAGGTTGGCCTGGTACCCGGGACGGAAGAACCGCTCGGTGCCGGTGAAGAGCCGGTGGTCGTGCTGGTGCCAGCCGATGCCCTCGCCGGTGCGGAAGGCGTTCGTGATCGTGTCCTCGTCGGCCCAGGCGCTGGCCACGAAGTCGAAGCCGCCGAGCAGGAACGTCGGCGCGGTGTCGTCGGCGACGAGCAGGGCGTGCTCGGCCGGCAGCGTGAACGCCTCGGACTCGGGGTCGTAGGTCACCCAGCCCGCCGCGGCCTGGTTGTGCAGCCACTCGCGGACGTAGCGCTCGGCCAGGCCGGTGCGCGCCGCCAGCTCGGTCGAGGTCAGGGGCGAGCTGTCGCCCATGGCGCGGTAGAGGCCGAGGCGATCGCCGATGTGGATCAGGACGGCGGAGAGGCCGGCGCCGAGGTCGCCGACGACCTGGTGCATGAAGTGCTCGACCTCGGCCATGTCCAGAGGGTGCGTCGCCCGGGTTCGGCGTCGCGGTGCCGCCGGGTGCGCCGGTGGTCGAAGGGGGGGTCGTGGTCGTGTCGGTGGTGGTCGTGCCGGTGGTGGTCATGAGGCTCCTCGTCGGTGGGTGTGCCTCGTCCACCCTCTGCGCGCCACGCCGTCCGTGCGCATCCGTGCCGGCACGGAGCCGACCACGGATTCTCGTTCCACCCGTCGCCGGGAGACCGAGCGGGCCATACTGCCCGGATGGCCGACATCTCCCCGCGCGAGGCCGAGGTCCTCGCGCTCGTGGGCGAGCAGCTGACGAACCCCGAGATCGCGGCGCGGCTGTACATCTCGGTCCGCACGGTCGAGAGCCACGTGTCGTCGCTGCTGCGCAAGCTCGACGTCGACGATCGGCGCGCGCTGGTGGCGCTGGCCGCCGCCGAACCGGCCGAGGCGCACGGTCGGCGGGGATGCGGGACGAGCCGGCCCGTGGCCTGCGGGGCGCGCCCGAGTCCTTCACCACCTTCGTCGGGCGCGATGACGACCTCCGGGCGGTGACGGTCGGCCCTCGGCGACGCCCGCCTGGTGACGCTGACCGGTCCCGGCGGCATCGGCAAGACCCGGCTGGCGATCGAGGTCGGCAACCGGTCGGGGTCCGACCGGGCCTGGTTCGTCGACCTCGTGCCGGCCGACGCCGAACACGGTCATCGAGGCGGTGGCGGCCGCGCTCGGCGTCTCCGATCGACCCGAACCAGTCGCTGATCCAGGTCGTGTGCGACGCGCTGATCGACCAGCCCGGTCTGCTGGTGCTCGACAACTGCGAGCACGTGCTCGACGACGGTGGCCGACCACCGCCGAGCGGCTGCTGCGCTGGAGCCCTGAGGTCGTGGTGCTGGCCACCAGCCGCGAGCCGCTCGGCCTGCCGGGCGAACGGGTGGTGCCGGTGGCCCCGCTGGGCGCCGACGGGGACGGAGGCGCCCTGACCCTGTTCCGCGGAGCGCGCCGTCGCCGCCGGTGCGGTGCTGGCCCCGGCCGACGACGACGTCCTCCGGGAGATCTGCGACCGGCTCGACGGGCATGCCGCTGGCCATCGAGCTGGCCGCGGCGCGCTGCGCCACCCTCGGGGTCGAAGGCGTGCTGCGGGGCCTCGACGACCGCTTCCAGGTGCTGCGGGGCCACCGCGGCGGCGATGAGCGCCACCGGTCGCTGCGGGCGGTGCTCGACTGGAGCTACGACCTGCTCGACCCGGAGGAGCAGTCGGTGCTGTTCCGGTCGAGCATCTTCCAGGCGGCTTCCGGCTGGCCGACGCCGAGGCGGTGTCGGCCGGCGACCTGGCCGGCGTGGCCGTCATCGATGCCGTCGGCCGGCTGGCGGCCAAGAGCCTGGTGGCCCGCTCGCAGGACCCGTCGGGGTCGCGGTTCCGGCTGCTCGAGACGGTCCGGGCCTACGCGTTCGAGCGGCTCGAGGAGTCGGGTCGCCACGACGAGGTGGCCGACGCCCACCTGGCCTGGGCGGTCGAGGAGGCCGGCCGGCTCGAGGACGAGCTCGTCGGCCACCGGGCAGTCCCCCTTCCTCTACGACCTGGTGGTCGACGACCTGCGTTCGGCCCTGGTGTGGGCCCAGCACCGTCGGCGGTGCGGACCGAAGGCCACGTCCTGGCTCGCCGGATGGCGCACCTCGCCTACGGCCGACGGTTCTTCATCGAGGCCCGCGTCCGCTACGAGGAGGCGGCATCGTTGGCGCCGGACGGTCACGAAGCGGCGCTCGACCTGCTCCAGGCCGGCCACGCGGCCAGCGCGCTGCTGCACGGCGACATCGCCTACGAGCGGTTCCTCGAGGCAGCCGAGCGGGCCGAGGAGGTCGGCGAGCCGCGGACCGCGGCGATCGCGCTGGCCCTGGCCGCCGAGCGGCCGAGCCGCATGATGGCGACGTTCCCCAAGCTGCCGGACCGGACGGTGATCCTCGAGCACCTGGCCCGGGCCCACGCGCTCGGCGACGGCCTCGACGCGGGTGGTGGCCGCCTACCTGGCGGTGGCCGACTCGTGGACCTCGGTCGAGCGCGGGCCCGTCGTCCACGCGGTGGATGGCGGAGGAGGCCGTCGCGGCCAGCCCGGGCAGCGGCCGATCCGGTCACCGAGTCGAGCGCGCTCGACGCCCTGGCCGCCGCCGCGTGGGACGAGGGCGAGATGGCCGAGTCCGCCGAGATCTGCCTGGACCGGGCCCTCCTGCTGCCGCAGATGGAGTCCCACGACCCCCGGCGCGGGGCCGAGATCATCGACATCCTCCACATGGGCGCCGACGGCCCGCTCGCCCTCGGCGACCTCGACGTCGCCACGGACTTCGCCGAGTGGGCCGTGCACCACCCGATGGCTGGCGGCGCGCTGCACCTGCTGCAGCGGGAGCTGGTGGTGGGCTACTGCCTGACCGGCCGCTTCGCCGAGGCCGTCACCCACGGCGACATCATGCGCTCGGCGTGGCAGCGCATCGGCGGCCCGACCGCCGGGTGGATGGCGCCGGCCACCTACCTGCTCGCCCTGGTGCACGGGCTGCTCGGCCACCGGGACGAGTGCGACGAGTGGATGGAGTTCAGCCACCAGATGTCGCTCGACGAGCAAGAACGCGGTGCGCACCTTCGCGGTGATCCGCCTGGCCCTGCACGAAGGGCGCCTCGACGACGCCGTCCGCCGAGATGGACCGCTACAGCGAGGGCGCCTCCATCTCCGACGAGGACTTCCCGTGGTCGGTCTCGGCCCTCGGCTACGCCGCCCTACGTGTGGGCGATCGACTGCGACGCGTGGGCGGCGCGAGGCGATCCCGATGCCTCCGACCGCATCGACGAGGTCCGGGCCAGCACGCCCCAGCACCTGTGGGCCGCGCCCTGCCTGCTGCGGGCCGAGGGTCGCCTCGCCGGCGACGACGCCCTGCTGGCCCAGGCGGCCGACGGCTTCGGAGCAATCGGCGCCACGGTTCGAGCAGGCGGTCACCGAATCCCTGCGGTCAGGCGGCGGGGCGGAAGCTGGTCGCGAGGCGCTGCGGGACCTCGGCTGCGCTCCGGAGCATCGCCCGTAGGCCGGTCCGCTCGTTGGCGGCCCGGGTTCCCTCGGTGCCGGCGGTGCGGAGGGCCGGGACCCGACGACCCCGGTCGTGACGGCGGAGGCCGGCCACCCGGTGGGCTTCGGCGTGGTGGCTGTGGGTCAGGGTGACGCTGGTCATGGGATGCATCGGGGGCTCCGGGGGGTCGGTGCCGATCGGGGTGATCGGTGCGGTCGATGTGGTCATCATCCAGATCTCGACCACTGAGCCGCATCCGTACGTCCACGCATCGGGCTACGGAACGGGCCTGCGTGCGGTTCACCCGGCCCGCGACGAGCACGGAGCCGTGATTGCGAGCCCGTCCTCCGGCTCCGGTGAGCCGTGGCCCACCTACGATGGCCGGCGGTCCGAGCCACGGAGGTCGTGCGTGCGCATCCTGTTCACGTTCGTCGGTGGGTCGGGTCACTACGACCCGTTGGTCCCCCTCGCCCGTGCCGCGCTCGCGTCCGGTCACACGGTGTCGTTCGCCTGTCGGCCCTCGATGGTGGGCATGGTGCTGGGCGACGGGTTCTCGGCCTGTGGCGCGGGCCCGGACGTCGACCAGCCGGTGGCGGTCGGCCCCGCTGGTGGTGCCCGGCATCGAGCACGAGGAACGGGTCATGGCCGACGGGTTCGCCCGGCGTATGGCTGGGCAGCGGGCCCGGGTGGTCTTCGACCTGGCCATCGAGACCCGACCGGATCTGGTGGTGTGCGACGAGATCGACTTCGGGGCGATGCTGGCGGCCGAGCAGCTCGGCCTGCGCCACGCCAGCGTGGTGGTGCTCGCCGCCGGATCGTTCGCCCGGCCGGAGCTTCTGGCCGAACCGCTGAACGACGTGCGCGCCGGCCTTGGACTGGCACCGGACCCCGCGCTCGAGATGCTGCACCGCGACCTCGTGCTGGTGCCGTGCCCGCCGACCTTCCGCGATCCGTCCTTCCCGTTGCCGGACACGGCCCATGCGATCCGCCCGGGGGTGCTCGAGGCGCGGGGTCCCGAGGTCGGCGACGAGGAGCTGCGGCGTCGGCTCGGCGAGCTGGTCCGCCCGGGCGCGCCGGGGAACGTGCCCGCCCGGTGGTGTACGTGACGTTGGGGACGATCTTCAACATGGAGTCGGGTGATCTCCTCGCGCGGATCATCGGTGGACTGGCCGACCTGGACGTCGACGTGATCGCCACCCTCGGCCGCCAGCTCGACCCGTCGAGCTGGGGTGCGGTGCCGGCCAACGTGCACCTGGAGCGGTTCGTCCCGCAGGCCCTCGTGCTGGCCGTCGCCGACGCGGTCGTCTCCCACGCCGGATCGGGCAGCGTGATCGGTGCGCTGTCGTTCGGGTTGCCGTCGGTGCTGCTCCCGATGGGCGCGGACCAGACCCACAACGGTGAGCGGTGCCGGCAGCTCGGGGTGGGGGTGGTGCTCGATCCGGTGGCCGCCTCGAGCGCCGACATCGCCGACGCCGTCACCGGGGTGCTGGCCGACGGCCCCATGCAGGAGCGGGCCGGTCGCCTGGCGGCGGAGGCCGCGGCCCTGCCCGATGCGGCGGCCGCGGTCGCGCTGCTCGAGGCGCTCGTCGCCTGATCGGCCAGGCCCATCTCGCGGGCCGGTCCCCTCGGCCGGCAGGACCGGGCCGGGGGTGTTCGCTACCCTGGCGGGATGCAACTGGCCCTGGTGCTGATCGCGCTCGTCATCGCCGTCGCGGCAGCGGTTCGCTCGACCTGGTCGCCGTGCGGGCTGTCGATGCTGTCGACCATCACGCCGCTGGCCGAGCAGGGCCGGGGCCATCGGTTCCGCTCGACGGCCACCTGGTTCGTGATCGGCGCCGTCGTCGGCGGGCTGACGCTGGGCCTCGGCATGGCCGCCCTGGCCGGTGTGGTCGCCGTGTTCGACCTGACGCCGGCCACGCTGCTGGCCCTCGGCACCGGCGCTCTGCTCGTCACCGCGGTGTCCGACAGCCGGCTGCTCGGACGGCAGCTCCCGAACCACCCCCGCCAGGTCAACGAGCGGTGGCTCGACCAGTACCGGTCGTGGGTCTACGGCGCCGGGTTCGGCTGGCAGATCGGCGTCGGCCTGGCCACCTACATCATGACGGCGGCCGTCTACGCCCTCGATCGTGCTGGGTGCGCTCACCGCCCGTCCGCTCGTCGCGCTGGCCCTCGGGGTCACCTTCGGCCTGGTCCGGGGCCTGGCCATCCTGCTCGGTCGGTCGATCACCTCGCCGGCCGCGCTGGTCGCCTTCCACCGCCGCTTCGACGCCTGGCGCGAGCCGGTGCGCCGCGGCACGGTCGTCGTGCAGGCCGTGGCGGCCAGCGTCGCCGCGCTGATCACCTGGGGCGTCAGCATCCCCGGCCGCCGCCGCCGTCGTGCTCGCCGCGGTGTGCGTCGTCGCCACCCTGCGCACGACGCTGCAGCCCTCGGCGCCCCGGGCGTCGGTGGCCGCGCCCACCTCGGCCTGATCGGCCCGGCTCGGGCCGGCCGTGATCCGGTGGCCGATCGCCGCCGGGTCCGCCGGCGTTCGGCCGCGTCCTCGACGCGGTCCGGGTGAAGGCCGGTCGATGCACCGGGTCCGCGAAGCCGGCTGTTGTCCAATGAACTATGGTTCGAGAATCTGAACCGAGAGAAAGCCGGGGGGCCATGTCCGACCGACAGACGCCCAGTCCAACCAGCCGCACACCTACGCCGAGCGCATGTTCCCGGCCCCGGTCGACCTCGGCATCGCCCAGGCCGACCGGGCGGTCACGTCGGTCACCCACGGCACCCGCAGCGGGCTCGAGGGCCAGGGCGGCGACGGCGAGAGCTGGTGGCAGGGCGGCGGCGTCGATGCACGACGACGCCGTGCAGGACATCACGATCTACCCGCCGACCCGTGGCCTGGTGACCCAGGGCGATCCGTTCGAGCCGGTGAAGATCGGCATCCTCATCGACATGGACCTCAACCAGCTGCTGGCCGACTGGATCGATCCCACCATCCTCGCCATCGAGGACGCGCTCAACGAGGGCGTCTGGGCCCGCAGCCCGGTGCAGCTCGTCATCGCCGACGCCCGGGGCCTGCCGCGGGAGAACTACCGCAAGGTGATCGACGGCTACCGCTGGCTGGTCGAGCAGGGCTGCGTCGTCGTGCTCGGGCCGATGATCTCGGACAACTCGCTCGTGCTGCAGGACACCGCCAACGAGCTCGGCGTGGCCTGCATCGGCTGGACCGGCGCCCACCGGTTCGCCTCCGAGTACTGCTTCACCGTGGCCAACGGCGACATCCCGACCGAGGGCGTCATGTGCGCCCAGTGGCTGCAGGCCCAGGGCCTCGACAAGGTCGGCCTGTTCTGGGAGGCCGGGCTCGTCGGGCAAGGACTACGCCGACTACTTCCGCGACACCGCGCTGCAGCTCGGCCTGACCGTCGCCCGCGAGGTCAAGCTCGAGCCGAACCCGGTCGGGCCTGGCCGACGACCTGGCCCAGATGCGCGAGCTCGGGCGTCGAGGGCCTCTACTACGGCGGCTACGGCTACGCCACGTTCCACTTCGCCAAGGCGCTCAAGGCCGATCGACTGGGATCCGCCCCGGGTGATGGGCACCGCGTTCATGTTCTATTCGAACAGCAACGCCTGGGCCGAGGGCCTCGAGGGGTGGCACGGCGTCGACCAGCTCGGCGAGGACGGCGCCAACCCCAACTACAACGCCATGATCGAGCGGTTCGAGCAGCGGTTCGGCCGCAAGACCGCCAACGTCGTCGTCGCCCTCGCCTACGACACGGCCCGCGCCGGCATGCACGGCATCGCCAACGCGGCCATCCCCGCGCCCAAGTACGTGAAGGACGGGCTCGAGAAGATCCGCTGGATGCCGGCCACCAACGGCGGGCCCGGCTGCTACGTGCAGTTCGGCCCGTGGGACCACAAGGGCTACAAGGGCGACTTCCTCACCATCCGCGAGCTGCGGGGCGGCGAGCTGCGCTTCGACGGCTACCACCGTCCCGAGTGGCCCTCGAACGCCGGCTCGACGTCGGGCTCCTAGGGTCTGGGCGTGGCGAACGACAAGGTCTACATCCACGAGTTCATCGACATCATCGGGCACAACCGCGCCCGCTACATGCACCACATGACGGCCAACTGGTGCCCGGTCGCCCGTGAGGAGCGCAACCAGCTCTGCCTCGGCGTGTGGGGCACGGTCGGCTCGACCGGTCGCTGGCCCGAGGTCGTGAACATGTGGGAGCTCGACGGCTGGGACGGCCTGGTCGGCAACTTCTCCCACGAGCTGGGCCACGCCAGCCAGCAGGACCCGTCGCTCGCCGCGTGGTGGTCGGTGGCCGCGTCGCTGCGCCGGGGCGGCGTCGATCGCATCGTCGTGCCCGAGCCGTGGACCCGCCCGGTCGACGAGCTGATCGCCGACGGCGTGCGGGGCGAGCTCTACGCCCACGAGCTGGTGACGCGTGCCGATCGGCGGGGCCGGTCGGTTCCTCGTCGGCGCTGCACGACATCGCGGTGGCCGCCCACGCCGAGCTCGGCCTCGACGTGGTCGGCGCCTACCGGGTGGCCATGGTCAACGACTCGGAGTGCATCGTGATCTGGGCGATCCCCGACTGGCCGACGTGGGCCGAGGTCGAGCAGGCCTGGGTCCGGGCCGCCGAGGGCGCCGGCCCGCTGGCCGCCTGGCGGGCCGCCACCCTCGAGCTGGGGGCCGACTGGAGGCGCAGCCTGCTGGTCGACTCGGCGCTCAGCCCGCTGCGCATCGGCCGCCAACCCGAGATCGCCGACCGCATCCCCCTCGACCAGATCCCCTAGCCCCCGGCCTCCCCTCAGCCCGTTCTTTGTGAAGTTCGCGCCGCATGGCGTGGAGAAGCTCACAAAGAACGGAGCGAGGAGCGGGGCGAGGGCCGAGGGTGCGCTCAGTCGAGCAGCGAGGTCACCGTGCCGGCGGCGACGGTGCGGTTGCCCTCGCGCACGGCGAAGCCGAGCCCGACCTCGAGCGCGATCGGCTTGCCGAGCTCGACGATCACGTCGGCCGTGCTGCCCGGGCGACACCAGCTCCGCATCGACGACGTCGAGCGAGCCGTTGACGTCGGTGGTGCGGAAGTGGAACTGCGGCTGGTAGCCGCTGGCGAACGGCGTGTGGCGCCCGCCCTCGTCGCTGCGCAGCGCGTAGAGCTGCGCCGCGAAGCGCGAGGTCGAGGTGGTGGAGGCCGGGGCCGACACGACCATGCCCCGAGCCACGTCCTCACGACGGATGCCGCGCAGGAGCAGCGCCGCGTTGTCCCCGGCGATCGCCTGCTCGGCGGTCTTGTGGAACGACTCGATGCTGGTCACCACGCTCGACCGGGTCTCGCCGAGACCGACGACGTCGACCGGCGTCACCCAGGCCGATGGCGCCCTGCTCCACCTTGCCGGTCACGACGGTGCCGCGACCGGCGATGGTCAGGACGTTCTCCACCGGCATGAGGAACGGTCGGTCGATCAGCCGCACCGGGTCGGGGATGTAGGCGTCGACCGCGTCGAGCAGCTCGATCACCGACGCCACCCACTCGGGCTCGCCGGCCAGCGCACCGGTGGCGGACACCGCCACCACCGGCACCTCCGCGCCCGGGTACCCGTGGGTGGTGAGCAGCTCGCGGATCTCGAGCTCGACCAGCTCGAGCAGCTCGGGGTCCTCCACCGTGTCGGCCTTGTTGAGGGCCACGACGAGGTGGGGAACGCCGACCTGGCGGGCCAGGATCACGTGCTCGCGGGTCTGGGGCATGGCGCCGTCGGCGGCCGCGACCACGAGGATCGCGCCGTCGACCTGGGCCGCTCCGGTGATCATGTTCTTCACGTAGTCGGCATGGCCGGGCATGTCGACGTGCGCGTAGTGGCGACCCGCCGTCTCGTACTCGACGTGGGCGATGTTGATGGTGATGCCACGCTCGCGCTCTTCGGGAGCGCGGTCGATCTGGTCGAAGGCGACGAACGACGTGGCCGTCGGGTTGGCCTCGGCCAGCACCTTGGTGATGGCGGCGGTGAGGCTGGTCTTGCCGTGGTCGACGTGGCCCATCGTCCCGATGTTCACGTGGACCTTGTCGCGGAGGTACTCCTGCTTGGACATGGTGCTGCCTTTCTGGGGTCGGGCGCGTCGGCCCGGAAGCGGTGGACGTCGTGCGCGCGGCACGATTCGAGAGGAGGGTGGGCCGCAGAGGGCGACCACCCGGCGAACCCAGGTGCTCGACCCTCCTCCGTGGATTCGCCCCACCGGGGGAGGGTCAGCTTCTGGTCGTCGACCGCTCGACCGTGCCGCTCGCATCGGGCCGCGCGGCACCGGAGAGCGACCGCTCCCGATCCAGGCGCGCAGCGATGGCGACCACGACGAACATGGCCGAGATCGTGTCGCATGTGGGCGCGAGCGGGCCACCGAGTTTCGGCGGCGATGCCGCGGCGCTCTCCGTTCTTTGTGAAGTTCGCGCCGCATGGCGTGCACAACTCCACAAAGAACGGAGAGGGACCGGGAGAAGCGGGACAGACTGGCGGGGTGCCGCCGTGGACCTGCCCGTCGTGCGCCCGCCAGTTCGGCCGCACCAACCAGTCCCACGAGTGCGCGCCGGCGATGACGCTCGAGGAGTACTTCTCGACCGGCCCGGAGCGGGAGCGGCCGATCTTCGAGGCGGTGGCCGGCTACCTCGAGACGCTCGGGCCGATCCACGTCGAGCCGGTGTCGGTGGGCATCTTCATCAAGCGCGACCGGTCGTTCGTCGAGCTGCGACCCGAAGGTGAAGTGGGTGGCCATGTCGTTCCCGCTGCCCTACGAGCTCGACCACCCGCGCATCGCCCGCAAGATGCGCGGCGGAGGGAGCCGGGGCGGCGGCACCTGCTACCACGTCGTGAACCTGGTGGGTCCCGACGACGTCGACGAGCAGGTGCAGGAGTGGCTGGCCGAAGCCTGGTTCGCCCAGCCAGATTGATGGCCGGGACTGATGGCCGGGACTGCGGGCTGGGACTGATGGCCGGACTGCCGGTTCAGATGCGGCCGTCGGAGCGGAGGGCTTCGGGCACCCAGCTCGGGTTGCGGCGCTCCTTGAAGGCGGTGAAGCCCTCGACCGGTTCGTCGCTCGACAGGCTGGCGTCCATGGCCATGCGGTCGTAGGCGCCGTAGAACTGGTCCATCACCCGCTTCACGTCGGCCCGGGCCTTCGGCGCGGTGCGACAGCACCAGGCCAACACCTCGCGGGCCTCGGCCTGCAGCTGGTCGTGGGGGACGACCCGGGCCACGAGGCCCCAGTCCTCGGCCTCGGCCGCGGTGACGACCCGACCGGTGAGCAGCATGTCGCGGGCCCGGGCCGGGCCGACCTGGCGGGGGAGGATCTGGCCGTAGTTCGTGTCGGCGATGCCCCGGAACAGCTCGGGCGCCCGGAACGTCGGCGCGGTCGCTGGCCACGGTCACGTCGGCCAGCATCGCCATCATCAGGCCGCCGCCCTGGGCCAGGCCGTTGACCGCGCACACCACCGGCTTGCGCGAGAGGCGGATGGCCTCGAACGGCGTGTTGTCCATGCCCAGCAGGCGGGGGAGGTCGGCCCAGCCGTCGACGTTCTGGCCCCCGAGGTCGCCGCCGGGGATGAAGACGTCGCCCGTGCCGGTGAGCAGCATCCCGGCGAGGTCGTCGTCGGCGTTGACCAGGTCGACGGCGTAGCGGACGCCGAAGTACATGGCCGGGCTCATGGCGTTGCGCATCTCGGGCCGGTCGACGGTGACGACGGCCACCGGGCCCTCCCGCTCGAGGCGCAGGTACGGGCGTGCCCAGCCAGTCTCCCTCGGGCGGACGGGGCGGAGCATCGTTCATTTCGCAGAACCTATCTTCAATCCATCGCGATGAGCGGATCCGGCGGATCGACGCGGCGACTATCGTCGGGGGATGCCCGCCCGCAGATCCACCAAGACCGCCGCGTCGACCCCGAGCGGGGCCGGCGGCAACGGGGGCGCCGCGCCGCGTCCGGTGCGGGCGACGACGGCGACCGCAAGGCCAGCCGGCGGCAGGAGCGCCGGCTGCTGCACCAGGACCTCAGCCGCACGCAGCTGCTCGACGCGGCCGAGGAGGTGTTCGGCCGGAAGGGCTTCCACGCCACCACCCTGAAGGAGGTCGCCGAGCTGGCCGAGTTCTCGGTCGGGTCGGTCTACTCGTTCTTCGAGAACAAGGACGACCTCTACCTCAGCGTGTTCCTGCGGCGGGGCGCCGAGTTCATGCCCGGCATGCGGGAGGTGGCGCAGTCCGGGCGCAACCCGCTCGAGCAGCTGCACGCCCTGGTCGACTACGAGGTCGGCTTCTTCCGCCAGCACCGCCACTTCGGCCGGCTCTACCTGCGGGCGTTCTCGACGTCGCGACCGGCCCCCGAGATGCCCGACTCGCCGCTGCTGTCGGACAACCTCGAGACGGCCATGGAGCTGCAGGCCGGCGTGTTCGCCCGGGGCCAGGCGCGCCGGGTGCTCCGCGACGGCGACGAGATGGTCCTGGCTCGGCTGTTCAGCGGCCTGGTCGCCGCCTACCAGTCGCTCGACCCGGCGGTGATGTCCGACGATCCCGATCCGGAGGAGCGGCTGCCGCTCGCCGACCTGCACGACATGATCGACCGGGCGTTCCGGCGGGACTGACTGCAGGGCGTCGGATCCACCGATCTGAACCGCCGTTCAGTCCCGTGCAATACTGATCGGCATCAGTTGGCGAGGCCACAGGGGGACAGCGGCACATGGGCACGGAGCGCGAGACACCGGGCATCACCGACGAGGCCATCGCCCGGCTGCGCGCCCGCATCGGCGTGCCCGAGCCGCATCCCCAGCCGCCGCACTACCGGCGCCCGGACGTCGACGCCTTCCGCCACGTGGCCAACGCCTACGGCGACGACAACCCGCTGTTGCACCGATCCCGACTACGCCGCCGGCACCCGGTGGGAGGGCCCGATCGCCCCGCCGCCGCTGGTCGGCGGCGACACCCTCGATCGGCGAGGACGAGGTCACCGAGGTGCCGGCCGACCAGCGCGACCTGATGAAGGGCGACCCGCTGCGCGGCGTGCACGCCTTCTACTCGGCCAGCGCCCGCGAGTGGTGGGCGCCGCTGCGGCCCGGCCACCGGGTGTTCCGCCGCAACGCGCTGGTCGGCGTGCTCGACAAGCCCAGCGAGTTCGCCGAGCGGGCCGTGCACGAGTGGACCGGCCAGGTGTTCCGCGACGACGACGGCGCCCTGCTGTCGGCCCAGTACCGGCTGATGATCCGCACCGAGCGCACCAAGGCCCGCGAGCGCAAGAAGTACGACGCCATCGAGCTGGCGCCCTACACCGACGACGAGATCGACGCGCATCGAGGCCCAGTACGCCGACGGAGGGCCCCGGGGCGCCGAGCCCCGGTGGTGGGAGGACGTGGCCGAGGGCGACGTCGTCGGCCCGATGGTGAAGGGCCCGCTGACCGTCACCGACATGGTCTGCTGGCACGTCGGCATGGGCATGGGCCTCTACGGCGTGGCGCCGCTGCGCCTCGGTGCCGCGAACCGCCGGCGGATGCCGCGCTTCTTCCACCGCGACGACCAGAACGTCCCCGACGTCATGCAGCGGGTGCACTGGGATCCCGAGTTCGCCCGCCGCTCGGGCAACCCGACCACGTTCGACTACGGCCGCATGCGCGAGACCTGGCTCATCCACCTCTGCACCGACTGGATGGGCGACGACGCCTGGCTCTGGAAGCTCGACTGCGAGTTCCGCAAGTTCAACTACGTCGGCGACACCCAGTGGCTGCCCGGCACGGGTCGTGCGCACGCTACCTGGCCGACGGCGACCGCCCGGCGGTCGACCTCGAGCTCGACGTGGTCAACCAGCGGGGCGAGGTCACCACGCCCGGGCCACGCCACCGTCCTGCTGCCGAGCCGGGAGCACGGGCCGGTGCGCCTGCCCGATCCGCCCGGTGGGGCGACCGACCTGCAGCAGGCGCTCGACGCCATCGCCGCCAACTTCGCCGACGGCACGGGGGTGCCCCACCAATGAGCGACTACTCCTCGGTCGACGGGCTCGTCGTCGAGCTCGACGGGCCGGTGCTGCGGCTCGAGCTCGACCGCCCGTCGAAGCGCAACGCCATCGACGACACGATGATGGCGGGCCTGATCGACGCCATCGACCGGGCCGGGCGCGACGAGGCCGTCCGGGTCATCGTGCTGCGCGGCGCCGGCGACCACTTCTGCGGCGGCGCCGACATCGTGGCCCGCAACGCCCGAGCGCCGACGGCGAGCGCCGAGCGGCCGCGGGTCGGCAGCATCCAGCGCCGGCTGCCCGTCGCCGGCCCACCGGCTGATCCCGCTGATGCTCGACGGTGCAGACGCCCGATCGTCTGCCGGGTGCAGGGCTGGGCCGCCGGCATCGGGTTCCAGCTCGCGCTCGCCGCCGACTTCACCGTGGCCGCCGACGACGCCACGCTTCTGGGAGCCGTTCACCGAGCGGGGCTTCACCCCCGACAGCGGCGCGACCTGGCTGCTGCCGCGCCTGGTCGGCGATGGCCCGGGCCCGCGAGCTGCTGCTGCTCGGCCGCAAGCTCACGCGGCACCGAGGCCGCGGACTGGGGCCTGGTCCACCGCGCCGTCGCCGGCCGACGAGCTCGACGCGGCCGTGGCCGAGGCTGGTCGACCAGCTGGCGGCCGGCCCGACCGTGGCGCTCGGCCTCACCAAGTGGCTGCTGCACGCCGGGCCCGGCGCCGACGCTCGACGCCCAGCTGCAGAACGAGGCCTTGGCGCTCGAGCTGTCGTCGCGCAGCAAGGACTTCCGCGAGGGCCTGCGCGGCCTTCGGCGAGAAGCGCCCGCCCGAGTTCAAGGGCCGGTGACGCGGTGACGAACGCGACTCGAGCCCGAACCGAGCCCGACGCCGGCTCGATCGACCGTCGTCGACGCGAGCACCCCGGTCGACGAGCTGGTCGCGGTCGTCGAGGCGTGGGTCGCCGAGCACGTGCCCGAGGCCTGGCGCGAGGCCGCCGCCCGCGGCGGCGCGTCGGCCATCCGCGAGGTCCGGACCCGCGAGCGAGTACGAGGCCTGGTACCCGGTGTTCGGCGGCTCCGGCCTGGTGGCGCCGACCTGGCCGGTCGCCTACGGCGGCCTCGACCTCGGCGCGGCCCAGGCCCGGGCGGTCGAGGCGGAGCTCGCGCCCGTACAACCTCGGGCGGCTCAACCCGCTCGGGCTGAACCTGGCCGCGCCGGCGCTGTTCGCCCACGGCACCGAGGAGCAGCGGCTGCGCTTCCTGCCGCCGATCGTGCGCAACGAGGAGATCTGGTGCCAGCTCTTCAGCGAGCCCGGCGCCGGCTCCGACCTGGCCTCGCTCGCCACCCGGGCCGAGCGCGACGGCGACGAGTGGGTCGTCACCGGGCAGAAGGTGTGGACCACCTGGGCGCACCTGTCCGACTTCGGCGTGCTGCTGGCCCGCACCGATCCCGACGTGCCCAAGCGCAAGGGCATCACCTACTTCCTCGATCGACCTGCACCAGCCCGGCGTCGACGTGCGGCCGCTGCGCCACATCACCGGCGAGGTCGACTTCAACGAGGTGTTCCTCGACGCGCGCCCGGGTGCCCGACGCGCAGCGGGTCGGCGCGGTCGGCGACGGCTGGCGGGTGGCCAACGCCACGCTGTCGGGCGAGCGGCAGATGGTGTCGGGCTCGGGCTCGGGCGGCGTCGACCGCATCGGCGGATCGGGCATCGGCCCGGCTCGATCGCGCACCGGCGCGCGAGCGACGGCCGGGGCTGGGACGACCCGCTCGTCCGCCAGGACCTCATGCGGCTGCACAGCGAGGAGCCGATCCGCGGCTGGACCAACCAGCGGGTGCGGGCCGCGGCTCAAGGCCGGCCGCTCGCCCGGGCCGGAGAGCTCGATCGGCAAGGTGCACCAGGGCGCGCTCAACCAGCGCATCCAGCTGCTGGCCACCGACCTGCTCGGGCCCGTCGACGCATGGCGTGGGAGAGCGACGCGCGCGAACTACGAGGCGTCGCTGCCCTACGAGGTCAAGGGCATGCTGCGCAGCCGGGCCAACACCATCGAGGGCGGCACCACCGAGGTGAACAAGAACATCGTCGGCGAGCGGGTGCTCGGCCTGCCCCGCGAGCCCGACCCGTGGCAGCGACGCGCCGTGGCGCGACGTGCCCCGCAGCTGACGCGGTGACCTACGAGACGCTGCATCGTCGAGCGGCGCGGGCCCGGTCGGCTGGCTGATCTTCGACCGGCCCGACGCCGGCAACGCCATGGACGCCACGATGCTGGCCGAGCTCGAAGCGGCCTGGCTCGAGCTCGACGCCGACCCCGACGTGCGGGTCATCGTGAACACCGGCGACGGGCCGGGCGTTCCAGACCGGGCTCGACGTCGTGCAGCTGAGCCGCGACCGCGAGGCGCTGCGCGAGCAGTCCCGCCGCACCAAGCGACGCCGAGCTGCAAGCTCACCGCCTGGCACAACCAGGTGTGGAAGCCGGTGATCGCCGCGGTCAACGGCGTGTGCGCCGGCGGCGGGCTGCACTTCGTGGCCGACGCCGACATCGTGATCGCCGTCGTCGGACGCCACCTTCCTCGACCCGCACGTGTCGGTCGGCCAGGTCGACCGCGTACGAGGCGATCGGGCTGGTGCGCAAGATCGCCGGTCGAGCCGATCATGCGCATGGCGCTGATCGGCCGGCACGAGCGGCATCGTCGGCGCCAGCGGGCCTACGAGCTCGGGCATGCTCAGCCAGGTCGTCGACCCGCCCGAGCAGCTGCGCGACGCGGCCCAGGAGCTGGCCGAGAAGATCGCCCGGAACTCGCCGGCGGCGATGGCCGCCACCAAGCGGGCGCTGTGGGGCGCGCTCGAGCTGGGCCTGACCGACGCGTGCCGGGCCGGCGCGGCCGAGCTGGTGTCGATGTGGGGCCACCCCGACCAGACCGAGGGCCCGCTGGCCTTCGCCGAGAAGCGCGAGCCCGACTGGCTCCCGCTCGAACCCGCAGGAGACCACGCACCATGACGTACTCGTCCTACGACTGCCTGAAGGTCGAGCGGCACGGCCCGGTCGGCTGGCTGATCAACAACCGGCCCGACCAGCTCAACGCCATGAACAGCGCACATGCGCGACGAGTTCGCGGTGGCGTGGAAGGAGCTCGACGCCGACCCCGACGGTGCGGGTGATCGTGCACACCGGCGAGGGCCGGGCGTTCCAGACCGGCGTCGACGTCACCGAGATCGCCACCGACGGCCTGGGCATGCGAGCGCTACCGCGAGTCGGTGGAGAACTTCGACCTCCACTTCACCGCCTGGCACCAGCAGGTGTGGAAGCCGGTGATCACCGCGGTCAACGGCATCTGCGCCGGCGGCGGCGTTCCACTGGGTCGCCGACGCCGACATCGTGATCGCCGCGTCCGACGCGCAGTTCTTCGACCCGCACGTGTCGGTCGGCCAGGTCGTCGCGATCGAGGCGATCGGGCTGCATGCGCAAGATGCCGGTCGAGGCGGTCATGCGCATGGCGTTCGTCGGCCGCTACGAGCGGATGTCGGCCGCAGCGGGCCTACGAGCTCGGGATGATCAGCCAGATCGTCGACCCGCCCGAGCAGCTGCGCGACGAGGCCCAGGAGCTGGCCGAGAAGATCGCCAAGAACTCGCCGGCGGCGATGGCCGCCACCAAGCGGGCGCTGTGGGGCGCGCTCGAGCTGGGGCTCACCGACGCGTGCAAGGCCGGCGCGGCCGAGCTGGTGTCGATGTGGGGCCACCCCGACCAGGCCGAGGGGCCCGCTGGCCTTCGCCGAGAAGCGCGAGCCCGACTGGCAGCCGAGCTCGACCCGACCGACGACCGCCGGCGAGCGGCATCGTGAGCCTGGCCGAGCTGACCTCTTCCGGCCGACCTGCTCGGTTCGACGGTCGATCGGCGACGGCGACGACGTGCTGGTGCACTTCGGCGGCGCGCTCGTGGACCCGCGGCCGAGATCGCGCGACCGGGCCGACGCGCTCGCCGGCGCGCTGGCCGCGGCCGGCGTCGAGGCCGGGCCGGCGGTCGGCGGTGATGCTGCCCAACGGGCCCGATCCGGTGGCCGCCCTGTTCGGCGTGTGGCGGGCCGGTGGCGTGTACGTGCCGCTCAACCCGCGGCTCGACCGGCGACGAGGTCGACCACATCCTGGCGTCGGTCGACCCGGCCGCCATCGTGACCACCGCCGAGCTGGCCGAGCGGTTCGGCCGCGCGCTTCGGCGACCGTCCGGTCGTGGTGGCGTCGAGCGATCGCGCTGGACGGCCGGACCGGCGGCGACCGGCGGCCGAGCACCGCCGGCACGACCCCGACGTCGCGCTGATCCAGTTCACCTCCGGCACCACCGGTCGGCCCAAGCCGGTGCTGCTGCTCCACTCGGGCGTGCTCGACGCTGCTCGACGGCGTGCTGGCCAAGCTGCGGGGCGGCGCGAAGCCGCGGCCCGGTCGGCGCGACGCGCCGAAGCCGGCGCCGATGCCGAACCTGATCCCGGTGTCGCTGTCGCTGTGGGCCGGCATCTACAACGTGCTGTTCGCCTTGCGGGTCGGCGCCGCCGGTCGTGCTCATGGACGGCTTCGACCCGGCCGAGTTCGCCGCGCTGGTCGCGCGAGTTCGGCATCCGCTCGACCGTGCTGCCGCCGGCGGCCATGACGATGCTGGCCGACGACCCGTCGATCACCGACCTGGCGCCGCTGCGCTTCGTGCGCAGCATCACCGCGCCCCTGTCGCCGCTGCAGGCCCGGCGGTTCCACGACAAGTTCGGCATCACGGTGCTGAACAGCTACGGCCAGACCGAGATCGGCGGCGAGATCGTCGGCTGGAACGCGGCCGACTCCCGCGAGTACGGCGAGACCAAGCTCGGCTCGGTCGGGCCGGCCCCACGACGGCGTGTCGCTCCGGGTGGTCGACGACGACGGCCACGACGCTGCCGGCCGACGAGCCCGGCGAGCTGTGGGTGCTGACCCCGGCGCTGAGCGCCGGCTACGCCGACGGCACCGACCTCGTCCGACCGGCTGAGCGCCGACGGCTGGTTCCGCACCGGCGACATCGTCCGCATCGACGCCGAGGGCTTCGTGTGGATCGAGGGCCGGGTGTCGTCGATGATCAACCGCGGCGGGCTGAAGGTCTACCCCGGCGAGGTCGAGGAGGTCGCTGCGCCTGCACCCGGCGGTGGCCGACGTCGCGGTGGTCGGCGTGCCCGACGACCGGCTCGGCGAGGTGCCGTGGGCCTTCGTCGTGCGACGGGACGCCGGTGCGGACATCGAGCCCGAGCTCCGGGCCGAGCTCGAGGCGACCTGCCGCGAGCACCTGGCGCCCTACAAGGTGCCGGCCGGCTTCCAGGCCATCGCCGAGCTGCCCCGCAACGAGGTCGGCAAGGTCCTCGCCCGCCCACTCGTCGAGCAGATCGGAACCGGCGCATGACCGAGGCTGCACACGGCCGCCCGCCCTGGCCGGGCGGCGGGTGCTGGTGGTCGGCGCCTCGGCCGGCGTGGGTCGGGCCTTCGCCGAGCTGGCCGTCGCGCCAGGCGCGCAGGTGGTCGCTCGCGGCCCGCCGGGCCGACCGGCTCGGCCGAGGTCGTCGCCGAGGCCGGCGGTGGGCATCGCCGTCGCCGGAGATGTCAGCGTCGAGGACGATCGTCGGCGCATCGTCGAGCGCGCGGTGGCCGAGCTGGGCTCGATCGACCTGCTCTTCTACGCGCGTCGGCCTGTCGCCGCTGCGCCCGCTGATCGAGACCGACGGCGACGCCTGGCGCAACGCTGTTCGCGACCAACGTGATCGGCCTGCAGCGGTGCTGGCCGCTGCCGTGCCGCACATGCGCCGAGGGGGCGATCGCCGCGGTGCTGTCGTCGGAGACCGTCGGCCGGCCGCGCCCGGCCCTCGGCGCCTACGGCGCGAGCAAGGCCGCGGTGACCGAGTCGCTGCGGGCCTGGCGGCTCGAGCACCCCGAGGTGCGGTTCTCGTGCGTCGCGCTCGGGGCCACCCAGCCGACCGAGTTCGGTGACAGCTTCGACATGGACACGCATCGTCCCGCTGCTCGACGTGTGGGCGCGCCACGGGCTCATGCAGCGCGACTTCATGGAGACGACCGACGTCGCCGCCCTGCTGGCCGGCGTGCTGGCCACCGCGCTGCAGTTCCCGGGCGTCGGCATCGAGGACCTCGATGCTGCGCTCGCCGTCGCCCGTGGTCGGCGCCGAGTAGCACGGCGCGCGTCACCGCGATCGGCTGCGATGGCTCGAGCGGCATGGGCCGTTCGGCCCCGAATCCTCAAGTGTGACAGTGGCGCGGTCGAACCCCGAGCACGGCACAGCCATGTGCCGTACGGACTTCCTACGGGGGACTGATGAGCGGATCGGCGAGCGGCACGATGACGGCGACGCGGGCCAGGGGGCTGCGCACGGCGCTGGCGGCGGCCGTGGCGCTGGCCCTGCTGGCCGGTGCCTGCGGGAGCTCGAAGGCCGACGACGGCCGCAGTCGGCCGACACGGCCGCCCCGACCACCGAGGGCACCCCGGTCGACGGTGGCAGCCTGGTCATCGCGCGTGGCGGCCGAGACGGCCGGCTGGAACCCCCACAGCAGCGAGTGGGCCCAGTACGGCAGCCATGGTCGGCTCCTCGGTGCTCGAGCCGCTGGCGACGGTCGGCCCCGACAACGGCGGCCAAGCCCTGGCTGGCGACCTGCTGGATCGCCAACGACACGTTCGACAGCTGGCAGATCACGCTGCGCGAGGGCGTCACCTTCCAGAACGGCGAGAAGTTCGATGCCGCCGCGGTGAAGTTGAACATCGAGGACGCGATCAGCGGACCGCTGTCGGGGCAGGCGCTCGATGGGCCTGTTCAAGGACGTCACCGTCGTCGACGACCACACCGTGCTGGTCGACCTGACCCAGCCGTGGGCCGCCTTCCCGAGCAGCTTCCTCGACGGGCAGACCACGATGATGATGGCGCCCGAGATGCTCAAGCAGGCCGACCACGGCGTCAAGCATCCGATCGGCACCGGACCGTTCACCTTCGACAGCTGGTCGCCGGGCGACACCTTCAAGGTGAAGAAGAACCCGACCTACTGGCAGGCCGGCAAGCCCCACCTCGACCAGATCGAGTTCAAGGTCATGCCCGACAACACCAGCCGCACCGCCGCCCTCGAGGCCGGTGACATCAACATGATGATGACCACCAGCGCGACCGACGCCAACGCCATGGCGCCGCGACTACACGGTGCTGAAGGACTGGGACACCGAGCCGGCCATGATCATGACCAACACGATCCCGATGATCGGTGACACCCCCAACCCGCTGGCCGACGAGCACGCCCGCAAGGCGCTCGCCTACGCCACCGACCGGGCCGCCATCGCGGCCGCCATGGGCGAGGGCGTGCTGTCGCCGACGTCGCCCTTCTCCTCGACCAACCCGTGGGGCCGGCCCGACTCCGAGAACGGCTACCCCGACCACGACCTCGACAAGGCCAAGGCCGAGGTGGCGCAGTACCTGCAGGACTCGGGCGCCTCGTCGCTGACCTTCAGCCTGGCCGGCGTGGCCGACGTCGACACCTCGAAGATCATGCAGCTGGTGCAGAGCCAGTGGGCCGAGGCCGGCATCCACGCCAACATCGAGTCGCTCGAGAGCACGGCGTTCATCGGGCGGGCGGTCAAGGGCGACTACAACGCCGCGCTCTTCCAGCTCTACAGCTCGCCGGACCCCGATCAGAACCACTACTTCTGGTCGAAGGACACGATCAAGGGCTACGGCGGCGTGAACATCAACTTCACCCAGTTCTCGAACGACCAGATGGAGGCCGACCTGGCCACCGGTCGCACGAGCGGCTACCCCGACATCCGCAAGAAGGCCTACGACGACCTGGTGACCCAGCTCAACGACGCCTCGGTCAACATCTGGCTCTACTGGACGCCGTTCTCGATCGTGGCCGACAAGTCGGTCCACGGCCTGCAGGAGGCCAACGACACGCCGTGGGGCAACTTCCAGCCGAAGACGTGGCTGGCCGACCTCTGGCACCAGTAGCGGCTGACCTCGGCAGCGCGCCGGGGATCGGCCGGCCCGTGCGAGCGTCGACGGGTCCCTGGCACGAGGGCCCGTCGAGCGTCGGGCTCAGACGAGGTCGAGCGTGCCGAGGTCGCGGATGGCCTCGCAGGAGCGGGAGATCATGGCCAGGAACATCTCGTCGCCCCGCTCGGTGGGGGTGCCGTAGGCGGCGCCGAACACCGTGATGAGCGGGCCCTGCAGCGTGGCGTAGCGGTAGTCGTCGAAGCACTGCTCGAACGAGTAGTCGCTCGACCCCGTAGCCGACGAGCGCCTCGTGGTAGGCGCGCGACGAGGTGGTGCTCGTGCTCCCGGCGCAGCTCGGGATCGAGGCTCGTCTCGAGGAAGTAGGCCAGGTCGCGGGCCGGCAGGCCGACGCCGATGGTCTGCCAGTCGACGGCGGCCATGCCGCCGGATGGCGTCCGGCGACGACGCCCGGGAAGAACATGAGGTTGTCCATGCGGTAGTCGCCGTGGACGGGCCCGAAGCGCTCGGGTCGGCCGACGATCCACCGGCCCATGACCTCGGCGATCTCGGCCAGCAGCGGCCCGTCGGCGGGGTCGAGGCGCCCGGCGTAGCGGTCGACGAACACCTCGACCGCCGAGGCCAACATGTCGCCGAGCATGGCGGCGCCGTCGTCGTCGATCGTGTTGACCCACGGAGAGGTCGCAGAGCGTCGGGTCGCACCAGCGGGGCCCGTGCAGCCCGGCCAGGTTGATCACCGCGGCCTCGGCCTCGGCCCGGGTGGCCCCGACGATCTGGTCGCCCTGGCGGGCGGGGTGCAGGTCCTCGAGCAGCAGCACGAAGGTGGCGTTGTCGTCGGCGATGCCGGCGTGGTGGCAGGTGGGCGTGCGCACCGCGACCGTGGCGGCCAGGTCGAGGTAGAAGCCGAGCTCGGTGCGGTAGGCGCCGGCGGCCATCGGGCGCATGTCGGGGTTGGGCGACGGCAGCTTGGCGACGATGGTCGACGGCCGGTCCCCGGGGTCGCCGTCGTAGGTGAGCTCCAGCCGGAAGCTCGACCCCATCTGCCCGGTGCCGATCGGCGTGGACTCGACCGCGGTCACCGTGAACTCGCCGGTCGAGCCGAGCGCCCGGGTCAGCCACTCGGCGGTGAGGTCCTCCGGCTCGGCCACGACCTCGAGGTCGTCGATCATGGCCTGTTGCTCCTGCCTGCGCGCACGTTGCGTCCGCCTCGAACCGGTGTGTCGAACCGTCGCAGAGTAGATGACCCGACGGACGGCGCGATCCGTGCGACGGTCGCCGGAACCGAGCCTCCGGTGTGCAAGGCTCGGCGCAGCGCGGCGCGGGCCCGGCGGACGGGGTGAGCACGGAGACGGGAGCGGGCGGCATGAGCGACGGGCCGGGGTGTCCGAGGTGCGGGGCGGCGGTGCAGCCGCGACTGGGACTGGTGCCACGCGTGCGGCTTCGATCCGCGAGGGCACGGCGACCGGCGGTGAGCCCACCCGGCGACGGGCGGCTGGCCGCGCCCTGACGGGCGCCGTAGGCCCGCCGGCTTCGGGCCCTGGCGCCGGGTCCCGCTCCTCCGCCCTTCACCGCCCCCGTGGGCGCCACGGCGAACCCGCCGGTGGCACCGGCGCCGGGGTGGGGTGCAGCGGGTCCCGGTGGGCCCCTAGGTGCGCCGGTCTGGACCCCGGCCGTGGCGCCGGCGAAGACGTCGAACGGCACGCTCCGCAACCTCCTGATCGTGCTGGGCGGCCTGGCCGTGATCGGCGTGGTCGCGCTCGTCGTCTTCGGCCCGAAGCTGCTCAAGGCGGCGGAGGGGCACGAAGGCGGGGGCCGGGGCCAAGGACCCGGTCAGCTACACCAGCCCGGACGGCGCGTTCCAGCGCCGACCTGTCCGGATCGCCGACCACGCGAGCACCAGACCACCTCCGACGGCACGCCGATGACCATGTGGGGCTTGGGACGGCGGGGCCAACGGCCAGCTCGTGATCTGGGCCGACCTGCCCGGCGGGCTACCAGGGGGCGATGGAGCAGCCGGCTGCTCGACGCCTTCATCGACGGTGCCGTCACCGGGCACGGCGTCACCACCACGATCACCTTCGCCGGCCACACGGCCCGACGCTTCTCGGGGACGTTCGACGACTTCGACGGGGTCGGGGTGGTGTTCGTCTCAGGGTCCCGGCTCTACGTGCTGTTGGCCGGCGGACCGTGGGCCAGCAAGGACCCCCAGGCCCAGGCCTTCCTCGACTCCTTCCAGCTCACCAGCCCTAGCGATCAGCCGATCCAGAGGTTGGCGACCCAGGTCTTGGGGATGACGCTGGCGATGCTGCCGTTGAGGGCGGGCAGGTAGCCGTGGACCGTCTTGTCCGAGGCGATCATCCAGTCGGTGCGGGCCAGCCAGACGTCGGGGACGTTGGCGTTCCACTCCTTCTCGAACGCCTGGTAGGCCTCGTTGCGGACCGCCTCGTCGGTGCTCTGGCCCGGCCGGTGGCCAGGCCGGCCTCGGTGGTGGCGTTGGCGAACCGGGCCATGTTCAGCGACACGCCGCCGACCGGGGCGATCGTGCCCGAGCTCCACCAGTAGAAGTCGGAGTCGGGATCGGGCTGGCCGAACAGGCGGAAGTCGGCGGCCTGGTAGTTGCCGAGGATGACCTGGATGATCTGGTCGGCCTGGGCCTGGGAGTCGAGGGTGACCTTCATCCCGGCCGCCTCCCACATGGTCTTCAGCAGCTGGTCCTGCTGCGCGTACTGCACCTCGGACACCGCCAGCAGGTGAACTCGAGGGGCTTGCCGGTCTCGGTCTCGTACTCCTGCACGAGCTGCTTGGCCTTCTCGAGGTCGAACTGCGGGTAGCCGGAGTCCTCGCTGTAGCCGAGCTGGCCGGGAGCGAACATGCCGTTGGCCGGCGTGTAGACGCCCTTGCCGAGCGTGCTGATGTAGGTGGCCTGGTCGGTGGCGTAGGCCACGGCCTGGCGGGCCTTCAGGTTGTCGAACGGGGCGCGTCTTGGTGTTGAGCGGGACGTACAGCTCCTCGCCGTTGCCGTACTCGACGTAGGAGAGGTCGGGGTTGGCCCGGACGCTGGTGATGGTCTGCGGGGTCACCGTGTCCATGGCGTTGATGGTGCCGTCCTCCAGCGCGGACAGCCGGTCGTCGCTGTCGGAGATCGGCATCCACTTGATCTGGTCGAGGTGGGGGAGGCCCGGCCTGCCAGTAGTGCGGGTTCTTCACCACCGTGACGTGGTCGCCCTTGACCCACTCGCGGAACGTGAACGGTCCGCTGCCGATGGGGTTCTCGCCACCGAAGGGGTTGTCGAGCATGGCCGGCGCGGCGATGTAGCCGGCCTGGGCCACGAACACGTTGGGGAGGTCGCCCCAGGGCTGGGAGGTGGTGATGGTGACGGTCTGCGGGTCGGTCGCGGTGATGGAGCCGACCATGCTTCATGGCCGCCCCGGTGATGAGGGCCTGCTGGTAGACGTTGAGCGCCTTCGACACGGCCGCGCCGTCGACCGGGGTGCCGTCCTGGAACGTCACGCCGTCGCGCAGGTGGATGGTCCAGGTCGTGTAGTCGGCGCTGTGCTCGAACGACTCGGCCAGGTACGGCGACGACGTGGCCCGTCGGCGTCGAGGGTGGCCAGCGGGTCGAAGATCGACGAGCCCACCATGTGGCCCGAGATCGCCCAGCGACCGGTGGCCGGGTTGAGGCTGTCGGTCTCGGCCTCGAGGCCCGAAGGCCAGCGAGCCGCCGTCCTTCGGCGTGCCCTCGTCGGCTCGGGATGTTGGTGCTGATCCCGGAGGGCCGATCGGTGGTGGCGGTCTTCGCCTCGGATGCGCCGCGTCGACGACCCGCACGCCGCGGCCACGAGGGCCAGGGCGACGAGCATGGCGGTGACCATCGCCGGCAGGCGCCGGTGAGCGATCGGGGCTGGGGTCATGCGTGGGGCGTCCTGTTCCTGGTCCGAACTTCTGGTGTAAGTACGGCGGAGCACGGGACATCGTCGGCGCACGGTCGCCGCACGCGGAGGGATTGGTCGGGAAATGAGTCGACCGGACCACGCCTCGGGGGCCGATCGGTCAACCGGGCGCAATACGCAAAGTCCGCTGTCAGCGTCAGACGTGACTGCTGGTCACGACCGGGCCCGGGCGCCGCGGCTGCCGGCGGAGGTCCGGTCAGGAGGTCCAGCCCGGTGGCGTGCGGTCGGGGTCGGTCCCGGCGTCGGAGCCGGCCTGGTCGGACCCGGTCCGGTCGGCCGGCTCGGTCGGATCGGCCGGGTGCCGTGGCTGTTGTCGCGGCGGTGCTCGGCGGGAGGGGGCGCCGAGCCGAACGCCTCGCTGATGCGCTCGATGGTGGTGTCGTCGAGGTCGGCGTAGATCAGCTCGGCGCCGGTGAAGCGACGGGCCTCGGTGACGAGCGCGTCGACGTCGAGGTCGCTCACCAGCAGCGCGAGGGTGGCGGTGCCGGGGCGGACGGCGGCCCGGAACCACTCGACCCAGTCGTCGGGGATGCCGAGGTCGATCACCTTGGCCGTCATGGCGCCGGCGCCGGCGCCGACCGCGGTGCCGGCCAGCCACGCCGACGGGGCCGCCGAGCAGCAGCCCGAACAGCCCGGCCCACACCGCACCCGAGAAGGCGGTGCGCCCCGGCGTGGGATCGATGGTCTCCTTCACGTGGGTGTGCCCGTCGTCGTCCTTGAGCACGATCACCGCGTCGAGGAGCTGGAGCCGACCCTTGGCGGCCAGGCGGTTGGCCGCGACCAGCAGCTCCTGGGCCCGGTAGGCGTCCTCGAGCGTGATGCCGACGAGCACCTTGGTCGTGGCCGGGCGATCGGTCGGACCGCCGTCGGGATGGGACGGGACGGGTGTCGGTCGGGTCGGGTTCGGAGGTCACCGGTCCAGCATGGCAGCACGTGCCGCCGTTTCCGGGCGCGGCACTAGAGTCCACGGATCAGCCGGCGCCCGGCGCGCCGCTCCGGAACGAAGGGAACGTCCATGAGCGAGACCACCATCGAGGCCACCGCCGCCGTCGACCGACGTCGACGCCGACGACGAGCTCGAGGCCGTCGAGGAGGAGCTGCTCGTCGAAGAGGTCTCGATCGACGGCATGTGCGGCGTCTACTGATCCGCGACGCCTCCACGATGACCGCCGCCACGATGAGCTTCGACTCGACCAAGCCCTACCGCCTCGATCCGCGGGTCGCCCTGCGGCCCGAGCCGTTCGGCGCCCTCGCCTACCACTACGGCAACCGCCGGCTGACCCTGCTGCGGGCGCCCGAGCTGGTGGCCCTGGTGCGCGACCTCGACCGCTTCCCGAGCGCCCGGGCGGCCTACGACGGCACCGGCATCGACGATCGTCGGTGGGGCAGCTTCGCCAAGGCCCTGACCTCGCTCGAGCGGTCCGGGTTCCTGGCCGAGTCCGACGGCCTGCCCGCGTCCCGGCGACCGATGCCGCCGTGCCCGACCGCGGCCGGTCCCGAGTTCCCCTCGTGGATCGACCCGTCGCTCGAGGCGCCGCCCACCCGCGGCACCACGATGGCCGACCAGCTCAAGGCCGGGCTCAACGCCCCGATCTGCCTCACCTGGGAGTGGACCTACGCCTGCAACCTGCAGTGCGTCCACTGCCTCAGCTCCTCGGGCACCCGCGACCCGAACGAGCTCACCACCGACGAGATGAAGGCCATCGTCGACGACCTGCGCCGGCTGGGGGTGTTCTACGTCAACATCGGCGGCGGCGAGCCGATGCTGCGGCCCGACTTCTTCGAGATCGTCGAGTACTGCGTCGCGCAGGGCGTCGGCGTGAAGTTCTCGACCAACGGCGGGCTGATGACCGCCGACAAGGCCCGCCGGCTGGCGGGCATGGACTACGTCGACGTGCAGATCAGCCTCGACGGCATCGACGACGCGCACCAACGACGCGGTGCGGGGCGACGGCAGCCACGCCAAGGCCATCCGGGCCATGGACCACCTCCGCGACGCCGGCTTCGGCCCGTTCAAGATCAGCGTGGTCATGACCCGGGCGAACGTCGAGCAGCTCGACGGCTTCGAGGCGCTGGCCGACGACTACGGCGCCGAGCTGCGCCTCACCCGCTTCCGCCCGTCGGGCCGCGGCGCCGACAGCTGGGCCGAGCTGCACCCCACCCAGGATCAGCAGCGCACGCTCTACCACTGGCTGCTCGAGCGGCCCCACGTGCTGACCGGCGACTCCTTCTTCCACCTCTCGGCCCTGGGCGAGGCGCTGCCCGGCCTCAACCTGTGCGGCGCCGGTCGGGTCGTGTGCCTGATCGATCCGGTCGGCGACGTCTACGCCTGCCCGTTCGTGCTGCACGACGAGTTCAAGGCCGGCTCGGTCCGCGACCCCGGCGGCTTCGGCGAGGTGTGGACCAGCTCCAAGCTGTTCACCGAGCTGCGCGAGCCGCAGTCGGCCGGCGCGTGCGCGTCGTGCGGCAGCTACGACTCGTGCCAGGGCGGCTGCATGGCCACCAAGTTCTTCACCGGCCTGCCGCTCGACGGACCCGACCCCGAGTGCGTCAAGGGCTACGGCGAGGACGCGCTGGCCGGCACCGCGGTGGCGATGGTGCCGGCGCCGGGATCGTCCGACCACTCGTGGAAGCCGGTCACGCTCGGCCGCAAGCCGGTCGCGCTCAGCCCCGGCCACTAGCGCGACGCACGGGCGGCCGACCCGGTGGACGACGAGCTGCCAGCTGTTCGACGAGGTGGCCGAGACGCTGCGGGCCCTGCTGCCGGCCGGAGTTCGACGACGTGCGGATGCGGTCGCGGCGCTGGGGCATCAAGGTGTGGTTCGGCGGCGCTGATCCCGGCCGGGAGCACTACGAGGCCCAGGTCGTCGGGGCCCGCGACGTGCCCGAGGCGGACGGTGCTGGCCATCGAGGTCGGCTTCCACGCCGAGCACCGCAACCCGGCCGACAACGAGGCCGCGCTCGCGGTGCTGACCGCCGGCCGAGAAGCGCTGGCGCAAGGTGCTCGGGCGCCGACGCCGGTGGCCGGCGTGTTCCTCGGTCGGGCCGAGGACTGGCGCCGGGTGTCCGAGACGCTGATCGACCCCGACCTCGGCGACCCCGAGCTCGGCATGGAGCTCGCCGCCCGCCTCACCGACTACATCACCACCCTCGAACCCCTCCGCCGCTCCACGACCTGACCAGACCTCCCCTTCCGCCTCCCTTCCGTTCTTTGTCCGACTTGCCTACCTCCGAGGTACACGAGGCGGACAAGAACAGTTGGGCGAGGGATGGGGCCGGCAGCAGGACGAGCGTCGGATTGGGCGGGGTCGGGGAGCGTCCGCGAGACTTCGGGCGATGAAGGTGCTCGAGGGGATGGCGCTGCGGGACCGGGAGGCACCGTCGCGCGTCCTGTTCGGGCCGCACGAGACGAACCTCGGGTGGGACCGGTCGATCTCGGAGCGCCACGTCGCCTACTACGAGCGGCGGGCCGCCGGCGGCGCCGGCATCGTGGTGGTCGAGGAGGCGTCGGTCCACGCCTCGGACTGGCCCTACGAGCGGTGCCCGCTGGCCGCCGAGTGCGGGCCCGGTTGGGCCGCGATCGCCGACGGCGGTGCACGCCACGGCGGCCTGGCGCTGGCCGGCGCATCGGCCACACCGGTGGCCAGGGATCGTCGGCCTACAGCCAGCGGCCGCTGCTGGGCGCCGAGCGGCGTCCCCGAGGTCAACACCCGCGAGATGCCCAAGGTGATGGAGCGCGACGACATCGACGCCGTCGTGCGGGGCTTCGGCGAGGCCGCCGCGCCGGCCATGCGCAGCGGGCTCGACGGGGTCGAGGTCAACGCCGGGCAGAACAGCCTCGTGCGCCAGTTCCTCTCCGGCCTCACCAACCTGCGCGGCGACGAGTACGGCACCGACCGGCTGCGCTTCGCCCGCGAGGTGCTGCACGCCGTGCGGGCCGGTGCCGGCGGGGGCATCGTCGGCCTGCGGCTGTCGTGCGACGAGCTGGCGCCCTGGGCCGGCATCGTGCCCGAGGCGGCCGCCGAGATCGCGGTCGACGCTGGCGCCGTGGGTCGACTACCTGGTCGTCGTGCGGGGCGGCATCTTCTCGGTGGCGGCGACCCGCCCCGACGGCCACGACCAGCCCGGCTTCAACCTCGACCTCGTGCGCGACGTCCGAGCCGCGGTCGGCTCGCCGGGTGCCGGTGTTCGCCCAGGGCTCGATCGTCGACGTCGGCCAGGCCGAGTGGGCGCATCGACGACGGCCGGTGCGACGGCGTGGAGATGACCCGGGCCCAGATCGCCGACCCCGACCTGGTGGCCAAGGCCCGCGCCGGCGCAGATCGATCGCATCCGGCCGTGCATCCTCTGCAACCAGACCTGCAAGGTCCGCGACGCCCGCAACCCGATCGTCAGCTGCGTGGTCGAGCCCCGGGCCGGCTTCGAGACGACCGACGCCGACCCCGCGCTCGGCTCCGACCGATCGCCGACCACGGCCCCTCGACGTGCTGGTCGTCGGGGCCGGCGTCGCCGGGCTGGAGTGCGCCCGGGTCGCGGCCGCAGCGGGGCCACCGGGTCACCGTGGTCGAGCGCACGCAGCGAGACCGGCGGCATGGTGCGCACCGCCGCCGCCGGGGCCGGGCGCGAGCGCCTGGCCGCCGTGGCCGACTGGCTCGCGGCCGAGTGCGAGCGCCTCGGCGTCGCCGTCGAGCTCGGCCGCGAGGTCACCGCCGACCGACCTCGAGCAGCCGCCGCGGCCGGCGCCAGGTGGTGCTCTGCACCGGGAGCATCGCCGCGACCGAGCCGCTCGACACGAACTACGTCACCGACGACGGCGGCCGTGGTGCGCACCGCGGTCGACGTGCTCGACGCCCTCCGCCGCGGCTCGCTCGACGAGGCGCTGCCGTCCGGCCCGGTGGTGGTCTGGGATCCCATCGGCGGCCCCATCGCCGTGTCGGTGGCCGAGGCGCTGGTCGGCCGGCGGTCACGAGGTCGCCCTGGTCACGCCCGACCTCATCGTCGGCACGCTGCTCAGCCGCTCGGGCGACCTGGCCCCGGCCAACGTCCGCCTGGCCGGCGCCGGCGTCGTGCTGCACAAGCGGGCGCGTGCTGCGCGAGGTGCGGGCCGTCGACCGCGGTGGTCGAGGACCGGTTCACCGGCGAGCTGATCGAGCTGAAGGCGCGCGGTCGTGGTCGACGCCGGGCACCGCCTGCCCGACGAGCAGCTCGTGGGTCGACCACGGCGCCACCGGCGCTGCGGGCCGGCGACGCGGTCGCGCCCCGCACGATCTACGAGGCGGTGCTCGAGGGGCGCCGGGCCGCGCTCGCAGCTCGAAGCCATGCCCGAGGGGCGCGTCTGATGTCGGGCAGCCAGTACCGCTACCTGTTCAGCCCGCTGAAGCTCGGGCCGGTCACGGTGTCGAACCGCATCGTGTTCGCCGCGCACCTCACGAACTACGCCGAGGACGGCCGGCCGACCGAGCAGCACGCCGCCTACTACGCGGCCCGGGCTGCGGGCGGGGCCGGGCTGATCATCACCGAGGAGCACTCGGTCCACCCCACCGACTGGCCCTACGAGAAGATGATCCACGGCTTCCACGCCGACGTGGTGCCCGGCTACCGCCGCATCACCGAGGCCGTCCACGCCCACGGCACGCCGATCTTCGCCCAGATCAACCACAACGGCGGCCAGGCGTCGAGCATGTACACCCGCCTGCCGGTGTGGGCGCCGTCGCCGGTGGCCGACCCGCTGTTCCGCGAGGTGCCCAAGGCCGTCGACCACGCGCGAGATCGCCGAGATCGTCGCCGGCTACGCCGACGTCGCCGCCCGCTGCAAGCTCGGCGGCTTCGACGGCATCGAGCTGCAGTGCTCGCACTCGTCGATCGTGCGCGGCTTCCTGTCGCGGGCCACCAACCACCGCACCGACGAGTACGGCGGCAGCCTCGAGAACCGGGCCCGCCTGCTGCACGAGATCGTCGCGGCCGTGCGCGAGGCCATCGGCCGCGACCTGGCGCTCGGCGTGCGGCTGTGCGGCGACGAGCTGATCGAGCACGGCATCACCATCGACGAGACGGTCGAGGTGGCCCAGGCGGTCGAGGACCAGGGCCTGGTCGACTACATCAACACCTCGATCGGCGTGGCCACCGCCTCGCTGTTCATGATCGAGGCGTCGATGCACATCCCGCCGGAGTACGCGCTGTTCATCCCGTCGGCGCTGCGCAAGGCCGTCGACCTGCCGGTCGTCGGCGTCGGCCGGTTCAAGGACCCGCTGCAGGCCGAGCGGGCGCTGGCCCAGGGCCACGCCGACCTCGTCGGCGTCGTGCGGGGCCAGATCGCCGACGCCGACTTCGCGGCCAAGGCCCGGGCCGGGTCGCACCACGACATCCGCCTGTGCCTGTCGTGCAACCAGGAGTGCGTCGGGCGCATGGGCCTCAACCGCTGGCTCGGCTGCATCGAGAACCCGCTCACCGGCCGCGAGGCCGTGCTGGCCGCCGCGCCCGCCGGTCGGCCGTGCCCTGCGATCGACCGCGCCCCAAGCAGGTCGTGGTCGTCGGCGCCGGACCCGGCCGGCCTGCAGGCCGCGATCGCCGCGGCCCGCGCGCGGCCACCAGGTCACCGTGCTCGAGCGCGACGCCGAAGCCGGCGGCCAGGTCCGCTGGCGGCCAGGGTGCCCAACCGGGCCGAGTTCGGCGACCTCGTGCGCAACCAGGTGCACGAGTGCGACCGGCTCGGCGTCGAGATGCGCACCGGCACCGAGGCGACCGTCGAGCTGATCGACGGACTGCGTCCCGACGCGGTGGTCGTGGCCACCGGGTCGACGCCCGGCCCGTCCGTGGTGGGCTCCGCCGCCGCTCCCCGAGGGTGCCGAGCCCGATCCGGCGACGCTGCCGGTCATCGACGTCACCGACGTGGTGACCGGCCGGCTCGCCCGAGCGGGCACGTGATCGTGATCGACGAGGTCGGCTTCCACCAGGCCACCAGCGTGGCCGAGCTGCTGGCCGACCGCGGGCTGCCGGGTCGAGGTGCTCACCCCCGGCATGGTCGTCGGCCAGGACCTCGGCATCACCCTCGACATGGAGGACTGGTGGATCCGGGCGGCGAGCAAGGGCATCGAGCAGGTGACCGACTCGGTGATCGTCGGGCTCGAGGACGGCGCCCTGCAGGTGCTGCACCACCCGACCGGCGTCACCACGCCCAGGACCGCCGACTGGATCGTGCTGGCCGTGCCCGGCGCGCCGGCCGACGAGCTCTACTTCGCCCTGCGCGACCGCTACGCCGAGCTCGCCGGCGATCCGCGTGACGGCGCCGACCGGGTCGCGTCGGTCGAGCGCGTCGGCGACTGCGTCGCTCCCCGGCGGGCCCACGCCGCGGTGATCGAGGGCGAGCGGGTCGGGGTCGCGCGCTGTGATCGCGCGTCGTGCCGGTGCGGGCCGGGCCAGCTGCCCGTCGGCGGGGCCGAGGCGGTGGCCGAGGCCGGCGGCCGGGTGCTGCTCGTGGGCCCGGGCACCGCCGAGGCGGCCGAGGCGCTGGCCGGCGTCGCCACCCGGTGCGATGTGCTGCGAGCAGCCCGCCGTACGCGCCCGGCGGCTGGGCCGCGCTGCTGGCGCCGCTGCTGCGCCGACGACGACGTGGTCGTGCTGCCCGCCGCCCGACGGCCGCGACCTGGCCCCGCGGCTGGCCCACCTGCTCGACCGGCCGCTGCTGGCCGGCGCGGTCGCGGTCGACCCGACCGGTGCCACCGTCGCCCGCGAGGGCGGGCTGCTGATGGAGGACGTCGTGGTCGACGGCCCGTTCGTCGCCACGCTGCAGCCCGGCGTGCGCGGCGTCGACGTCGACCCGTCGCTGGTCGCCGCGGTCGAGAAGCTCGACCTCGACTCGGTCGCCTACCCGTCGACGCGGTCGCCGCCGTCGTCGACCCGGTCGTGCTCGAGGTGCTGCCGCCCGACCCGGCCACCATGGACCTGGCCGAGGCCCCGCGCATCGTCGGCGGCGGCGCCGGGCTCGGCGGCCAGGACGCCATGGACCAGCTCGGCCGAGGTGGCCGACCGCCTCGGCTGCTCGATCGGCGCCACCCGGGTCGTCACCGACTGGGGCTGGCTGCCGTCGAGCGCCAGATCGGCACGACGGCGTCATCGTGGACCCCGAGCTCTACCTGGCGTTCGGCATCTCCGGCGCCGTGCAGCACGTCAGCGGGCTCGGCGACCCCGCCCACATCATCGCGGTCAACACCGACGCCAGCTGCCCGATGATGGCCATCGCCGACCTGGCCGTCGTCACCGACGCGCCGGCCCTCGTGGCCGAGCTGGCTCGCCGGCTCCGCCCCGCTCCCGGAGGATGCTCCCGATGCCTGACGTGCGCTCGCGACGATCGTCGGCCGACGCCGGACTTCGACGTGATCGTCGTCGGCGCCGGTCCGGCCGGGTCGGCCGCGGCGCTGGTGCTGGCCCGGGCCGGCCGGCGGGTGTGCCTGCTCGAGCGCGGCCCGTTCCCCGGGTCGAAGAACATGTACGGCGGCGTCGTCTACGGCCGCGTCCTCGACACGCTGATCCCCGGCTGGTGGGAGGAGGCGCCGATGCAGCGCTGGGTCACCCGCCGCGGCACGATGATCATGACCGAGACCCAGGCGCTCACCGTCGACTACCGCACCGACGGCCTGGGGCGAGGCGCCCTACAACGGCGGCACCACGTTCCGGCCCGACTTCGACGCCTGGCTGGCCGACAAGGCGGTCGAGGCCGGCGCGGTGCTCGTGCACCTCGACCACGGCGACCGGCCTGCTGCGCGACGCGCACGGGCCGCATCACCGGCGTGCGCACCGACCGGCCCGACGGCGACCTCACGCGCCCGGCTCGTCATCGCCTGCGACGGCGTCAACTCGCTTCCTGGCCAAGGAGGCCGGCCTCTACCCGCACGCGGTGCCCGACAACTTCACGCTCGGCGCCAAGGAGGTGCTGGCCCTGCCCCGCGAGGAGATCGAGGAGCGCTTCGGGCTGCGCGGCCACGAGGGCGCCGACTTCGAGATCGTCGGCTGCACGCAGGGCATCGCCGGCGGCGGCTTCCTCTACACCAACCTCGACACGCGTCGCGGTGGGCGTCGTGCTCAGCGTCACCGAGCTGGCCAAGGCCAAGGTGCGGCCCGAGGAGCTCATCGCCGGGCTGAAGGCGCCACCCGGCGGTCGCGCCGCTGGTCGAGGGCGCGCGAGCTCAAGGAGTACTCGGCCCACCTCATCCCCGAGGGCGGCTACGACATGATGCCGGAGCTCGTCACCGACGGCATGCTCGTCGCCGGCGACGCCGCCGCGCATGTGCCTGGCCGCCGGCATCTGGCTCGAGGGCGTGAACTTCGCCATCGGCTCCGGGCAGGCGGCCGGCGAGGCGGCCATCGAGGCGCTGCGCGCCGGCGACACGTCGGCGACCGGGCTGGCCGGCTACCGCGAGCGGCTCGAGGCCAGCTTCGTGCTGGCCGACCACCGCAAGCTGCGCCGGGCGCCCGAGCTGCTCATGTCGCAGCGGATGCAGACGCGTCTACCCCGAGCTGATGTGCAACCTGGTCGAGGGATGTTCACGGTGACCAACCCGGCGCCCAAGAAGGGTGCGCTGGCGCTCGGCTGGCGCGAGGCCCGCCGGGCCAAGGTGCGGCTGCGCGACCTGGCCCGCGACGGCTGGACGACGATCAGGACCTTCGGATGAGCACGGCCGCCGTGCGTCCGACGACCCGCGCCCCTACGATCCGGCGCGTGACCTGGCCGCGCGTGAGCTTCGAGGACCGCATGGACGCCGTCGAGTTCCGGGTCGGCACCCGCGGCCCACATCACCGTCGACGGCGACTCGTGCCGGGGCTGCACCACCAAGGCGTGCGTCACCGCCTGCCCGGCCAACCTGTTCGTGCCGACCAGCGACGGCGGCATCCTCTTCAACTACGAGCAGTGCTTCGAGTGCGGCACCTGCTACATGGTCTGCAACACCAAGGGCGCCATCGACGTGGACCTACCCCGACGGCGGCCACGGCGTCGTGTTCCACCGGAGCTGACGATGGCCCCGGAGCCGCGCATCGGCGTCGCCCTGAAGTGGGTCGACCTGCGGCCCGAGGTCGACCCGCTCACCGGCGCAGGTCGTCGACGACGGGCGCAGCTACGGCTGCTCGGCCGCCGACCAGGCCGCGCTCGAGTGGGCGCTGCGGCTGGCCGAGCGCCTGGGACGCGAGGTCGTGGTGGCCACCGTCGGTCCGCCCGAGGCCGACGCGCTGCTCCGCGACGCGCTCGCCGCGCGGCGCCACCCAGGCCGTGCGGATCGCGCCGTCGACGGCACGGTCGAGCACGCCGCCGGACAGCGACGAGGTCGCGCGGCTGCTGGCCGAGGCGCTCGGCCGGCGCCGACGTCGTGTGCTGCGGCGACTACAGCCTCGACGGCGGCTCCGGATCGGTGCCGGCGTTCCTGGCCGCCCACCTCGGCGCGGCCCAGGCCCTGGGGCTGGTGCAGCTCGAGATCGGCGATCCGCGGATCGCTCACCGTCACCCGCCGGCTCGACCAGGGCCGTCGCGAGGTGCTGGCGGTGGCCGCCCGGCGGTGCTGTCGGTCGAGGGCAGCTCCGCCGAGCTGCGGCGGGCCGGCCTGGCCGCGGTGCTCGCGGCCCGGGACGACCGAGATCGACGTGCGCTCGGCGCCGGCGGCCCGACCGCGGCGCGCCCGGGTCGTGCGTCGGTGCGCCGTACCGGCCCCGGGCCCAGACCATCGCCACCGCCTCGCCCGAGCTCGACGTGCGCGATCGCATCCTCGCCCTCACCGGGGCCCTGGTCGAGCGCACGCCGCCGCGGACGGTCGCACGCCGACACCGCCGAGGCCGCCGACCTGATCCTCGAGCAGCTGCGGGCCTGGGGTCATCTCGAGTGAGCGGCGCTCGGCGACCGCACGTCGCCGGAGATCGGCCGCGAGCGGCCGGTCGGTGCTGGTGCCGCTCGGGCTCGACCGAGCAGCACGGACCGCACCTGCCGCTCGACACCGACACCCGGATCGCGATCGCCCTGTGCGACCAGGCGGCCGCTGCCCTGACCGGGCGCCCGAGCCGTCCGGCGGTGCGGGTCGCCCCGGCGGTGGCCTACGGGGCCAGCGGCGAGCACCAGGGGTTCGCCGGCACCCTCTCGATCGGCCAGGACGCCCTCGAGCGGGTGGTGGTCGAGCTGGCCCGGTCGGCGGGCGACGACTACCCGCTCGTGGTCCTCGTCAACGGGCACGGCGGCAACGCCGAGCCGCTCGGCCCGGGCGCGGGCGACGCTCGAGCACGAAGGGCGTCCGGTCGTCGTGTGGTCGCCCGCGACTGGTCGACGGCGACAGCCACGCCGGTCGCACCGAGACCTCGGTGCTGCTGGCCCTGGCCCCCGAGGTCGTGCAGCCTCGACCGGGCCGAGCCCGGCGTGACCGACACCGCTGCCCGAGCTCCTCGCCGACCTGCGGGCCGGCGGCCTGGTCGCGGTCACCCCGAACGGCGTGCTCGGCGACCCGACCGGCGCCAGCGCCGACGAAGGTCGCGCCATCCTCGACGCCTGGGCCGCCGATCTGGCCGCCGCCATCACCGACGCCCTCGCCGCCCACCCCAACCGGTAGCCCGAACCGCGCCCAGGGCTTCGGATCGGATCGGGCTACCGGTTCAGGTGTTCACCCGAACGGGAGGGTGTCGTCGGGTTCGGGCTCGTCGCGATCGGGTGGCGGGAGGTCGGTGAGGTCGAAGGGGTTGAGGTGCTCGCCGATCGGAGCCTTCCAGGGGATCGACCCTGGCGGCAGTTCCGGTTCGCCGGGCTTGGGTGCGGGCGGGTACCAGTGCCATTCGGTGGCGGTGCGGACGATGCGGGCACCGCGGTGGGTCTTCTCGTAGTGGTGGACCTCGCAGAGCCGGGCGCAGTTCGCGCTCGGAGGTGGGGCCGTCGAGGTGGAAGTCGTGGCGGTGGTCGATCTGGAGGTGGCCTCTGCGTTTGCAGCCGGGGACGACGCACCTTCGGTCCCGGGCTTTCAGGGCGGTCTCGACGGCCCGTTTTCGGTAGCGGGTGGTGGTGGCGTGGGCCCGGATGTCGACCAGGTCGTGCAGCAGCACGTCGACGAGCGCGTCGGGCAGGAGCTGCTGCACCCAAGCGACATCGACGGGGCCGACGCCGACGACCTCGCAGGTCTCGTTGGCGGTGGCGTAGCCCCGCTTGAGCGCGATGCCGTCGATCAGGATCGACACGTTGGCCTTGATCTTGCTCGGCCGCACCTGCACCAGGTCGGCCGGCTCCATCGGAACGTCTGCGGACTCGGCCGGCGGCGCCGGAGTCGCGGTCGTGGGCGTGGCAGGGGTGACGTCGAGGCCGACGAGGGTGCCGGCCGCGGCGAGGGCGGCCAGCACGGCGTCGGCCCGGTAGGCCTCGAGCGGAGTCGCGGATGCCGGCTTGGCGGGCGTGTTCGAAGATCGGCTGGGCGTAGGCGGCGATCACCGGCGCCACGATCGCGAAGGCTTCGGGCACGAACCGGGCTGCCACCGCGGTCATCTCGTCTTCGGTGAACTCTGACCAGCGCCGCTTGTCCTGCAGCCGCCTGCGACGGTCGGCGGGGTCTTCGCCGTTGTGGGCCGCAGCCTTGACCTTGCCGGCCCGATCGCGGGTGTCGGCCAGGTCGTGGGACTTCACGGCCTTGGCGACCAGCTCGGCTTCGGCGGAGGGATCGACGGCGGCGGCACCGGAGATCAGATCCGCTTCGCCCAACGAGAGCTCGCCGTTGGCGAACGCGTCCGCGGTCGTCGGGCAGCTCTTCATCCGCCGGGCGGTGTCGATGGCCCGCTTCGCGTCCGAACGCGACGTGCCGTTCTGGCAGGCCAACCAGTCCTCGGGCGACCCGGCCTGCCTCGGGTGGGCCCGGCAGGCGTCGACCCGCTCCGCGAACGCGGCCTGCTTGGCCGTCAACCTGCGGATCACGCTGCTCAACCGCACGACCGCTACCACCGCATCGGCCCCGGTGTGCGCCGCCGGATCGGTACTGTCGCACCACGCCCCGACGAGCCGCTCGACGTCGGCCAGCGACGCCGCTGCAGCGATGGTGGGGGTCGAGGAGCTCACCTCCACACCCTACACAAACACACGTTCGACTGCAACAGGAACAACTGAAACATCAGGAAACTCACGAGGAGCCATGGAGTCCTCGCGGACGGTGACCGGGCGCAGTGAGGCAGGCGCATAGATTGCCGAGGAGGTACGACGGCACACGAGCTTGGGAGCACGATGACGGCGACGGACGGGCACGGCGGCGGCGCACGGGTCGCGGTCATCACCGGCGGCGCCCGCGGGCATCGGCGCGGCCACGGGGCTCCGGCTGGCCGCGGCCGGCTGGAAGGTGGCGCTGATCGACGCGGCCGACGGCAGCGAGGCGCTCGGCTACCCGCTGGCCGAGCCCGCCGACCTCGATCAGGCCGTGGCCGCCGGCCTCGCGGCCTCGACCTGCTGGCGATACGTCGAACTGCCCGCCGGTCATCGGGCTGGTGGCCGACGTGCGGGAGCAGGCCGGCCTCGATCGGGCCGTCGCCGAGGCGGCCGAGCGGCTGGGCGGCATCGATGCCGCCGTGGCGGCGGCCGGGGCCATCGCCGGCGGCCCCGACACCTGGCACACCGGCGATGACGTGTGGGACGCCATGATCGGCATCAACCTGACCGGGGTGTTCCACCTGGCCCGCAGCGTGGTGCCCCACCTCCTCGAGCGGCCGGAGCCCCGCTCGGGGCGCTTCGTGGCGGTGGCCTCGGCCGCGTCGGTCGACGGCCTGCCACGGCTCAGCGCCTACACCGCGGCCAAGGCCGGGGTCGCCGGGCTGGTGCGAGCGCTGGCGGCCGAGCTCGGGCCGTCGGGGATCACCGCCAACGCCGTCGCTCCGGGGTCGACCCGCACCGCCATGCTCGACGCCAGCGCCGCGGTCTACGACCTGGCATCGCCCGAGGAGTTCGTGGTCCACCAGCCCATCGGACGCCTCCTCGACGCCGATGAGGTGGCCGCCGCGATCACCTGGTTGTGCTCGGTGGAGGCCAGCGCGGTCACGGGCGCGGTCCTGCCGGTCGACGGCGGAATGACCGCCACCTGACCCCGGTATGACGGTGTGTGACCGCGGCGTGACGGATGGTGGCCAAAAGTGCTGGTCAGGTGGGTATTCCGACCCAAATCCCTCTCCGGGACCTTCACTCGCTCCACCGCGGTGCCGACATGGGTGGAGACCAGGTCGGCAACGCGCGAGTGGGAGTGACGCCAGGTGAATCGAGCCCGGGCCGCCACAGCGTCTCAGCGACGCGATGGATGGGGCGTCACCGGCCGCTTGCTGCTCCTGATCGGCGTCCCGCTGCTCGGGATGCTGATCCTCGCCGCATCGATCACGATCCAGCGCCTCGATACCACGGAACGCACGCGAGCGATCGCGACCGACGTCGACTGGCTCGGCCGACTGGTCGACGCCCGTTCCGCCATCCACGCCGAGGCGGGTGCCGACGGAGTCGTTCATGCGGGCCGGCGGCACCCAGGGCGATCCGGCTCCGGCCACTCGGAACCTGGGCTACGACGTCCAAGGAGTCATCGGCAACAGACGACAAGGGGCCGATGTCGCGGTCGAGGCACTCGGCGATGACCAAGACATCGTCTCGGCCGACGACATCCAGGCCATCCGAGAGCGGATCGACAACGGGACGGCCAACAGTGACGAGATGGCCGGCTTCTATGCAGGGTTCGACTCGAAGCTGCAGGACGCGATCGAGCAGAGCCTGATCGGCATCCAGTACGAGGCCGACGACCTGGCCGGCAGCTCGCAGGTGAATGCCTCGCTCGACGGGCTCACCGCGGCCACCGATGCCCTCGATGCCGTCGACCAGCAGCTCCGCCAAGTCACGCCCCACTACCTCGGGACGAGCTCGAGCCGAGGGGCTCGACATCGCGCTCGTCGGCGCGAGCACGAAGCAGCAGCTCGCCGACGACAGCGCTGTCGAAGACGCAGCTGGAACCCATCAGGGACGCGTGGTCCGCCTTGAAGGAGACCGAAGCTGTCACGAACTTCGACGCCGCGGTCAACGATCGCACTGGCGACGAGCCAGAACGCCCGATGCGGCCCCCGTCGCCGCCGACACCGATACCACCCGGTTCGCCAAGATCTCGAAGGCCGGCCTCGACTACGAGACCGGGATCTACGACATCATCAAGGCGGCCAGCTCCTCCATGCGGTCGGCGGTCGGGCAGATCCGCGCCGCGGCCATGACCGACCTGCGTCGGTGGGTGGCGTTCGCCAGCGCCCTGGCGGTGCTCACGGTGGTCGTGTCGCTCTGGTTCGCTCGATCGATCTCGCTGCCCCTGCAGCGGCTCGCGGTGAGGGCCGAGGCGGTGAGCGCCGGCGACCTCGACCAACCTCCGTTGGGCCGGCAGGGACAGCGCGACATCGCCGTCACCTTCGAGGCCTTCGACGACCTCACCGCCAACCTCCGCCTGCTCGAGGCCAAGGCCAACGCCCTCGCCGCGCTCGACTTCGAGTCGGAATCGCTGGCCAAGCCCCTGCCCGGTCGCCTCGGCCAGTCGCTCCAGCGCTCGGTGCAGGTCCTGTCGGGTTCGATCCTCGAGCGGGACCAGCTGCAGAAGAACCTCGAGCAGCAGGCCACGCACGACGCGCTCACGGGTCTGCACAACCGGGCCGCCGCTGGCGACGCCCTCGAGCGGGCGCTGGCCCGGTCGCGGCGCAGCGGGGTCGGGCTGGCCGTGCTGTTCGTCGACCTGGACGACTTCAAGCGGGCCAACGACACGTTCGGCCATGCCGTCGGCGACGAGGTGCTCCGCGAGGTCGCCGGTCGGATGAGCCGGGTCGCCCGTGCCGGAGACTTCGTCGCTCGCCTGGGCGGCGACGAGTTCATGATCCTCGTCGAGAACGTGCGGGAGGCCGACGAGGTCGCTGCGCTCGCCGACCGCATGGTGAAGGAGGTCGGTCGTCAGATCGAGCTGTCGTCCCTGCGGGTGCAGATCGGCGCCTCGGTCGGCATCGCCTTCGCGTGGAGCGGCGAGGAGGAGGCGGCCCAACTGCTGGCCTGGGCCGACCTGGCCGTCTACCGGGCCAAGCAGCGATCGTCGGGCCGGGTCGAGATCTACGACACGACGCTCCAGCAGCAGCTGCTCGAGCGGGCCGACATCGAGGACGCGCTGGCCCGGGCCATCCCCGCCGGCGAGCTCTTCCTGCTCTACCAGCCGGTCATCGACGTCGTCACCGGGCGGCTCTCCGGGCTCGAGGCGCTGGTGCGCTGGGACCGGCCCGGCCACGGCATCCAGCCCCCGAACTCGTTCATCCCGATCGCCGAGACGAGCAACCTCATCATCGACCTCGACCGCTGGGTCCTGGAAGAAGCCACCCGACAGATGGCCGCCTGGCGGGACACGCCGGAGCTGGCCCACGTCGGCATGGCGGTCAACGTGTCGGGCCGGCACCTCCTCAGCCAGACGCTCCACGACCATATGGTCGGCCTGATGGACCGGTGGGCCGAGCTGGGACTCGACCCGTCGCGCCTCACCCTCGAGATCACCGAGACGATCCTGCTCAACGACCTGGCGCACCGCCGCCGAGCAGCTCGCGGCCATCCGGGAGCTGGGCGTCGGGGTGGCGATCGACGACTACGGCACCGGCTTCACGAGCGTGACGCACCTCCAGCAGCTGCCGATCGACGTGATCAAGATCGACCGGACCTTCATCAACCGGCGGCTCACCCCGAGAGACCGGGCGCTGCTGACGATGATCACGGACCTCGGCCACCATCTCGGCGTGTCGATCACCGCCGAGGGCGTCGAGACCGGGGACCAGTTCGACGTGCTCGCCGACATCGGCTGCGACCAGGCGCAGGGCTACTTCCTGGCCCACCCGCTCACCGTCGCCGGTCTGCTCACGTTCACCCAGGCGGCCCTGCTGGTGCGCACCCCACCCTCCTGATCTCGCTACCGTCGGCCTGATGCCCGACGGCGACGACCTCCTCGAGGCGGGGAGCTTCTCCTCGTGGTTGCGCGGGATGGAGGCCGCGCTGGCGGGGGAGCAGGGCTCGGACGTGCCGTGTGGCAGCTGCACGGCATGCTGCCGGTCGTCCCAGTTCATCCACATCGGTCCGGAGGAGGCCGACGCCCTCGACCACATCCCCGCCGCGCTGCTGTTCCCGGCGCCCGGGCGACCCGAGGGCCACGTGCTCATGGGCTACGACGAGCGCGGCCACTGCCCCATGCTCGTCGACGAGCGGTGCACGATCTACGCCCACCGCCCGCAGACGTGTCGCACCTACGACTGCCGGGTGCTGCCCGCGGCCGGGGTCACGCCCGATGAGGACCAGCCGGCCATCGCCCGCCAGGCCTCCCGCTGGCGCTTCGACCACGTGACGGCGACGATCAGGTGGAGCACGATGCGGTGCGACGGGCCGCGTCGTTCCTGCGCGACGACGCCGCCGGGCGGGGAGGCGGCTCGCCCCGGGCCACGCAGCTGGCGGTGCTGGCGGTCGAGGTCCACGACCTGTTCCTCGCCCGCGATCCGACCTCCGGCACGGTGTCGCCGGCCGACCCCGACCCCGAGGCGGTGCGGGTCGAGGTGCGGCGCCGGGTGGCGAGGTAGGGCCAGCCCCACCCCGAGGACGCCCGCGGGCAGGATGGCTGGCCGGTCGGTCGCCACGTACCTTCTGGGCATGTCCTCGGCGCCCGCCACCCTTGCCGCCGCTCCTCGCGGACCCGAGGCCGCCGCCGACGCCCACCTCCCCCGGAGCGCGCCGGCCCGCGTCGGGCGGGCCTACGTCGACGTCGTCGCCCCCCGCACCTGGCTGGCCACCGCCAACATGGTCGTGGGGATGTTCGTCGGGATCCTCACCTTCACCGTCCTCGTCACCCTGCTGGCCACCACGCTCGGGCTGATCCCGGTGCTGCCGCTGGCCGTGGTCACGGGGGCCCTGCTGCTGGTGCAGCTCGAGATTGCTCGGCCGCTTCGAGCGGTTCCGCTACCGCACCCTGCTCGACCTGCCCATCGCCCGCCCGCACCGGCGCGTCACCGTGACGGGATGGTGGCCGCGGCTGAAGGCGGTGCTGCTGTCCGGTGCCACCTGGAAGGAGATGGGCCACGGGCTGCTCCAGCTGCCGGTCGGGCGTGCTGACCTACGTCATCGCGGTGGTGGCCTGGAGCGTCCCGCTGGCGCTGCTGACCCTGCCGGCGACGGTGTGGGCGCTGCCCGGTGACGAGGGCTACATCTGGCCCGACGTCACGCTGCGGGGGTGGGCCCTGGCCGGTCCGGCATTCGTCCTCGGGCCTGCTGCTGCTGCCGCTCGTGCCGTTCGTGATCCGCGCTGGTGAGCCTGCTCGACGGCCGCCTGGCCGCGCTGCTGCTGGGCCCGGGCCGCACCCAGCAGCTCGACGAGCAGGTCGCGGCGCTGACCGACAGCCGCTCGCGCGTCGTCGACGCGGTCGAGGTCGAGCGGCAGCGCATCGAGCGGGACCTGCACGACGGCGCGCAGCAGCGACTGGTGGCCCTGGCCATGGACCTCGGTCGGGCCCGCGACAAGTGGGACTCGGACCCGGCCGGCGCCCAGCGGCTGGTCGAGGACGCCCACCGCGAGGCCAAGCAGGCCCTCGTCGAGCTGCGCGACCTGGCCCGGGGGATCCATCCCGCCGTGCTCACCGACCGCGGGCTCGACGCCGCGCTGTCCTCGGTCGCGGCCCGCTCGCCGATCCCGGTGCACCTCTCGGTCGACGTCCCCCGCCGGCCCAGCGCCACGATCGAGGGCATCGCCTACTTCGTCGTCTGCGAGGCGCTCACCAACGTGGCCAAGCACGCCGACGCCACCCGCACCGCGGTCACCGTCGCCCGGCGCGGCGATCGCCTGCTCGTGGAGATCACCGACGACGGCCACGGCGGCGCCGCCTCGATGGCGGGCAGCGGCCTGGCCGGCCTGCGCGACCGGGTCGAGGGCGTCGACGGCTGGATGCACGTCGAGCAGCCCCGTCGGCGGCCCGACCACGATCCTGGCGGAGCTCCCGTGCGCATCGTGATCGCCGAGGACGCCGTGCTGCTGCGGGCCGGGCTGACCCGCCTGCTCGACGACGCCGGGGAGGAGGTGGTCGCCGCGGTCGGGCGACCCCGTGGCGCTGTTCGACGTGCTGGCCCGCCAGCAGCCCGACCTGGCCATCCTCGACGTGCGCATGCCGCCGACGTTCACCGACGAGGGCATCCGGGCCGCGGTGCGGATCCGGGCCGAGCACCCGCAGGTGGCCGTGCTCGTGCTCAGCCAGTACGTCGAGAAGGAGTACGCCACCGAGCTGCTCGCCGACCACACCGCCTCGGTCGGCTACCTGCTGAAGGACCGGGTCGCCGACGTGGCCGAGTTCATCGAGGCGGTCCGGCGGGTCGGCGTCGGGCGGCACCGCGCTCGACCCCGAGGTGGTGGCCCAGCTGCTGGCCCGCAGCCGGCGGCGCGACCCGCTGGAGACCCTCACCGACCGCGAGCGCGAGGTGCTGTCGCTCATGGCCGAGGGCCGCTCGAACGGGGCCATCGCCGCCGAGCTGGTGGTCAGCGACGGCGCGGTCGAGAAGCACGTCCGCAACATCTTCACCAAGCTCGACCTGCCCCCCGACGCCAGCGACCACCGGCGGGTGCTGGCCGTGCTGCGGTACCTGGAGTCCTGAGATGACCACGACCATGCCGCCGCCACCTCCTCCACCTCCGCCGCCCCCGCCCCCGCCCCCGCCACCGGCGTCCGACGGCGCCGCGGGCCGCCGGTCGACGGGCTGCGCCACCCGATGGGGGCCGCTGGGCGTGCTGTTCACCGTGGTCGCGGTGGCCGTCACCCTGGCCACGGTCGTCTACGGGGCGGCCGGGCTGATCAACCTGATGGGGGTGCGCACCTACCGCTCGACGGCGGCGTTCCCGCTGACCCACACGCTCGTGCTGCGGGGCGGCGACGCTCGCATCACCCTGGTGGCCGACGCCACGGACCAGATCGTGGTCGAGTCCACGGTCCGGCGGGGGATCATCGATCCGGGACCGGTGGCGTCGATGGACGGCGACGAGCTGGTGGTCGACGGGAGCTGCGTGGCCCGGGCGCTCCCGTCGCTCTGCCTGATCACGCTCACGGTGCACGTCCCCCGCGACCTCGACCCTGCTGGGCTCGCTCGACGACGGCACGCTGGCGGCCGACGGCCTGGTCGGACCGGTTTCGCTGACCATCGCCGACGGGCGGGTCGACCTGCGGAACATGGACGCCGACACCGTCGACCTGCGCGCCGTCGGACGGCAGCATCGACCTGAGCCTGGCTCGTGCCCCGCAGTCGGTGCGGGTGCACACGAACGACGGCAGCGCCTCGGTATGCCTGCCCGACGGGTCGCCGGACTACGCGGTGACCGAGCGCAAGGCGGACGGCACCATCCGCGTCGGCATCACCGACGATCCCCGCTCGAGCCGCCCGATGGACCTGGCCACCTCCGACGGCTCCATCCGCGTAGACCTCTGCAGCTGAACGCGCCGCAGTTCAGATGCTGGTGCCGCCGAGGGGCCACCAGCCGGTCCAGCTGGCGGTCTCGGGCGTCTCCTGCCACGAGTGCCAGATCTGGCGGTCGTCGCCCTCGACGAAGATCTCGAGGCGCCCGTCCTTGTTCTTGGCCGCGGCGGGGGAGCCTCGCCACGTGCGTCCGGGGCTGAACCCCAGCCAACCGCTCCACGGCCCGTTCTGCTTGACCTGCCAGGCCGTGTCAGATCTGGCGGTCGCGGCCCAGCACGAAGAGCTCGAGCCGACCGCTCGGGCCGCAGACGACCGCCGGGTTGTTCTGCGGGGACCAGTTGCCGCCGAGGGACGCGCAGCCGCTCCAGCCGGCGTTGGGGGCCAGCTGCCACGAGTCGTACATCGCGCCGTCGATGCCGGTGATGAACAGCTCGAGGCGGCCGTCCTTGTTGGTGACGACGGCCGGGGTGCCGACCCACTTGCCGGGCAGCGGCCACCACGCGGTCCACGTCGACCCGGGCGTGGTCTGGAAGGCGTGCATCAGCGTGCCGTCGGCGGTCACCGCGAAGACCTCGAGCCGGCCGTCGGCGTTGCTGGCCGCGGCGCAACCGGCGAGCGGAGGGAAGGTCTGGGTGCCGATCGGGACGAAGCCGGACCACTGGCCGTTGGGCGCGAGCTGCCACGAGCTGCGCAGGCGGCCGTCGGCTCCGATGACGAACGCCTCCAGGCGCCCGTCGAGGTTGCGGGTCACCGCGGGCGTGCCGGTGGCGCTGACGCTCCGCGCCGACCATCCCGACCAGCCGCCGTTCGGGCACGAGCTGCCAGCTCTGCTGGCAGCGTCTTGTCGCGGCCCGACCATGAAGATCTCGAGCCGGCCGTCGGCGTTGTTGCCGACGGCCGGGCCGACGATGACGTTGGTCGCGTCGTCGGTGGTGACGCATGGCGCGGAGTGGGTGGCGGTCTTGTTGTCGGTGGCGCTGGTGCGTGGTGCAGGCCGGGTCGAACTGCCACGGCGGGGTGCAGCTGACCATGCGGCAGACCACCGGCCCGTAGCAGGCGATCTCCTGGTGGCACTGCCCGTAGCGGAACTGGTTGCAGCAGGTGCGCCGGTTGTCGCAGGTGCCGGTCGGGCAGTAGCAGGTGCACGACGTCGGGCAGCTGGCGTTGCAGTCGAGGTAGTAGCGGGCCTTGCCGCCGCAGAACGACGAGTTGTCGGCCTTCCACCATCCGGCCAGGTAGCTGCCCGGTGGGCAGGAGTTCTTGCCGTTGTTGATCGTGCAGCAGAACACCGACCAGCCGTCGCCGCAGGCCGCGCCGTCGCCGCAGACCGAGGCATAGGCCGTGCCCGGCTTGAGGATGAACCCGAACGGGTTGACGGCCAGCGCCGAGCCGCCGACCGCCACCCGGGTCAGGAAGCTGCGGCGGGTGTGGCCGCGCTCGGCCGGCACCTGACGACCGCCCCGCGACAGGCGACCGACCAGCCGCTCGAGCGGCGACCGGCGGGCCGAGGAGGCCGCCGTCGCACCGGCCGCGGTCGCCGCCGCGCCGGTGGTCGCCGTGCCGGGATCGACCGTGTTCGAGTCGATCGGCCCGGGATCGATCACGTCGGGTGGCGTCTCGGCGCCGCGGCTGAGCACGCGGGGGAGCATGGTCACCTCGCCTCGATGGTGGTGGCGGACAGGACCTGGTTGCCGAGCGGCACCAGGGCGGGAGCGTTGTCGTGCGAACCGAGGACGACGAACAGGCAGAAGGCCCGGTTCCCCTCGGTGAAGAAGCGCTGGAAGCCGGACTGGCCGGGGATCACGTGCTGGAGCGCCCGGGGGCTGAACTGGCGCGGCCCGGAGCTGGCGGGGCAGGCCCTGGGGGGCGAACAGCGCGGTGCCGACCGACTCGGGGCCGTACTCGAAGAGGCAGATGAACAGGTGGTCGGGACCCATGAGGTCGACCGCGCCGCTGCCGAAGTCGGCCCGCTGCTCGGGGAGGGCGAAGTTGGCCAGGTGGGCGATCGGGTAGGTCCGCTCGCCGTGGGTGCCGAAGCCGGCGGCGGCGGCCTGCGCTGTCGAGCGTCGGGTCGACCCGGCGGGTGATGCGCCCCTCCCACCCGGCGGGCAGCGTGGTCGAGATGCCCTGCGCCGCGAGCTCCATCAGATCTGCTCCGCGTCGGCGTCGGGGTAGAGGCTGGGGTCGCCGGGGAGGATGCCGGCGGCCAGCAGCTGCTGGTCGATGGCGCGCTCGCGTTCGGCGTCGCTCTGCGGCTTCGCCCGGCGCGCCGCGCCGGGGCCGGCGGTGAAGGTGAGGTCGCCGGTGGCCTGGGCCAGGAGGTTGGCGACCTGCTTCCAGGTGGCGCCGGTGCCCTCGCCCCGCACCCGGCCGGTCGGACCGTCGACGAACACGAAGTAGGGCGAGCCCGGTACCTCGTAGTCGGCCCAGGCCGCGCTCGACATCACCAGCGGCAGCCCGGGCGGGGCGAGCGCCGCGATGGCCGACGGGCTCTCCTCGCTGGCGTCCTTGGTGACGACGACCAGGCGGGTGGACTCGGGCAGCAGCAGCTGGTCGGGCTCGGCGAAGGACTCCCAGAACCCGGCGCAGGTCAGGCACGAGCTCGACAGGAAGGCGAGCAGCGTCGGGTGCGAGGCCCCGACCACCCGCAACGCCAGCGCGTCGTCGTCGACGCTGCTGCCGCTGACGTCGGCGCCGTCGCGGAACCCCGTGTCGCCGGCCAGGGTGGGCAGGCCGGACTGCATCCTGAACTCGACGGGGGTGCGGACGCCGCCTCGCTCGGCCGGGTCGCCGACGCCGGCCCCCAGCTCGTGGAGCTGCTTGAGGATGGCCGCGTGCGACCGGAGCAGGCCGACGACCAGCAGGCTGAGCAGGCCCACCACGACGGTGAGGATGGTGACCAGCACCGCCATCAGGCGTCGTCCCGGGCGGAGGTCGAGGTGGAGGTCGACACCGCCTGCAGCGCGGCCTGCAGGTCGGGGATCACCTCGAGCATCACGTACCAGAGCCAGCCGGCCAGCGCGGTGAGCGCCACGAACGGCAGCCCGGCCAGCGGCTGGTCGCCGAGCACCGCGGCCACGTCGCCGGTGGGCCACACGATGGCGGCGGCGCAGGCCAGGGCGGCGACGGTGTTGAGCACGACGTGCAACCGGGTGACGGGCGCCTCGGCCTGCCCGAAGCAGCCGCACGACGCGGTGGCGCCGGTGCGCACCAGCAGCCGCCACGAGAACAGGGCGAACGCGGCGTAGACGATCGTGAGCACGGCCGACGGTGGCGGCGCTGCCCCACACGAGTGCGGCGGCCGCGGCGGCGACCTCGACCACCCCGAGCAGGCGGCCGCGGAGCCAGGCCGGCCGAGCCCCCGGATCCGGGGATGCCGGCGGCGCGCATGGCCTCCGCGGCGGCATCGGGCCAGGCGACCTTCTGCACGCCCGAGAAGGCCAGGAGCCCCGCGAGTGCGAGGACAGGCCCGGCCAGCAGCGACATGGCCGAGAGTGTAGCGACGCCGCTCCACCCGCCCGGATCGCCCTCCCCGCCCGCCCCGATCTCCCCGACTCCCCCGAACTGGTAGCGATCGCGGCGCGGGAACCGCACCGCGATGGCTACCAGTTCGGTCGGTGGGGCCGGATCACGGGCCGATCAGGGGGTGGCGCCGTGGGTCTTCATGGCGTGGTCGATGATCTTCGGAAGGGCGTCGTGGCGCTGGGCGACCGCGGCGGTGACGGCCACGCGTGAACGCGTCCCAGAGGGGTCGGTCGGCCTCGACCGCGGCCTCGACCTTGCGGCGCCAGCGAACCCAGCATCGGGGTCTCGGGGATCGCCACGCCCGTCCCTGGCTCGACGACCGGCTCGGCCACCGTGACCGGGGTGGCCGGACCGCCGCCGGCCGGCTCGGTGAACAGCCGGAGCGACACGGCCGCGCCGTTGTCGGCCACCAGGACCACGGCCGCGCCCTGCACCTCGACCGGCTCGATCGTGTCGACGACCCAGCCGCCGGTGTTGAGCACCCGGATCGGGTTGGTCCACCCGGCCACGTCGGGGAAGATGCGCTCGAACGGCTTGTGGGTGTGGCCGAACACGAAGGTGCACTCGCGGCCGCCGGCCGGGGTGGCTCCCGGGCTGGTCCCGCTCGGGGTCCTCGGCCTGGAGCTGTCGCAGCAGCGGTCCCTCGAGGTAGGCCTCGAGCCCGTCCTCGGCCCGATCCGACAGGGGCGCGGTCACGTGGGCCCGCTCCAGCGGGGCGGCCTTGGCGATGGCGGCGGTCAGGATGCGGCGCACCACGGTCCGGGTGACCGGTTGCGACCAGGACGGGCCTCGGCGGGCGGCGATCGAGGTGCTCAGGTTCCCGGCCAGCCAGTCGAGCGCCTTGGGGCTCTGCAGCATCGTGTAGAGCGCGCCGACGTCGGCGCCGACCACGCCGGATCGGCCGAGGGCGGACCAGAAGAAGTCGATCCAGGCGAAGTTGTCGGACTCCCAGTCCCAGATGTCGGGTCCCGGCTCCTGGGCGGGGAACAGGTCGTGCTGCAGCGTCGACATCAAGCCGGTAGAGGGGCTCGGTGAAGTGGCCGTGGTGGAAGAGGACGGCCTGGTTGCTCTCGGCCGTCGACGAACCCGAGGTTCGGGTAGACGACCGCGATCGAGACGGTGTCGCGGCGGGCCCGGCGCCGGACGATGGCGGTCAGCACCTCGGCTTCGATCGACGCGTCGGGGTCGAGCATCTTGGTGGTGTGCCACGGCTCGTCGAGCGGGCTCGTCGCCGGGCGAGTGCTTGATGTGGTGGGCGTACTGGCGCTCCCGGGCGGTCTCCCAGAGGTGGTGGTCGTGGTTGCCGGGCAGGTAGAGGACCCGATCGTCGAAGAGCGGCTCGCCGTCGACGGGGAAGGCCTCGTCGATGAACTGCTCGAACACGCTGAGCGCGGTGTTGTCGGTGGCCAGCGCGAACTCGAGGATGTCGCCGTTGAGCACGAGCGTCGGGCGGGCCTCGCTCGGCGCCAGCCGGCCGATCAGGCTCGCGCAGCCCGGCGAACAGCCGGGTCATGACGTCGCTGGTGGTGGCCTTGTCGACGGTCATGCCGTCGGCCTCGATGGCCGACAGCACGCTGTTCTGCGCGCCCAGGTGCAGGTCGGACATGCACACGTACCGCAATCGCTCAGCGCCCACCGCGGCCTCTCCCTCGCCCGGGCCGGGCCTCGGCCGGATGCTCCGGCGTCGTCGGCCTCGACCCGGTAAATGTGGCACATGCGGAGCGAAGGGTGACCGGACGTCGATCGCCGCGTGCGGCCAGAGTGACGACGGAAGAAGGGCCCGCCGGGGGGAGGCGGGCCCTTCTCCGTCTCGGCATGTGTGATGCCGTGTGGTTCCCGCCGAACGTGGCGGGGATGCGCAGCCGCCTGCGCAGGCCTCGCCGGTGGGGTGGGTCAGGGTCCGTACACTCTGGGCCGACCCCGCACCACCACGCTGGTGTGCAACTCTGTTTTGCAACTTGAGTTCGCAAACCTAGTCAGTCGACGATCCCACCGCAAGGATTTGTCCGTGAGCAGACGCATCAAGCGCGAGGAGCTGCGCGACCTCCTCCTCGACGAGGGGGTCGCGCTCCTGCTCGACGAGGGGGTGCAGGTCGGACTCGGGGCGGTGACCTTCCCGCGGGTGTTCGAGCGGGTCGAGGCGTCGACCGGCCGTCGCATCACCGCCGCCTCCGTCTACGAGCGGCTGTGGGCCAGCCAGAGCGACTTCCAGTGGGAGGTGCTGGCGGTGCTGGTCGAGGGGGCGAGCACGCTCGACGACCGCACCCGACGGCGGGTCAGCGCGCATCCTCGCCGCCGCCGACCGCTCGACCGAGGCGGGTCGCCTCGACTGCCTCAGCGAGCTGTGCCAGGTCGTGGTGCAGCAGCACGTCATCGAGGGTTCGAGCCGCCACCACTACCGGATCGTGCTGGCCGCGGTCGCCGCGGTGTCGGCGCCCGAGAGCGACGACGACCCGGTGTCGAAGGGCGTCGAGCGCGTGCGCGAGGCCCTGCGTGACTACGTCGAGCGCGAGACCGAGCTGCTGCTCGACCTCTACAACGAGATCGGCGGCGCGCTCGGGCTGCGCACCCGCGAGCCGATCGAGCTGCGGCAGTTCGCGCTGGCGGTCGGCGCCCTCGGCGAAGGGGTGGCCCTGCGCCTGAAGTACTTCCCCGAGTACGCCCAGCCCATCGCGGTGCCGGCCTCGCTCGGCCGGGGCGACGGCGAGATGTGGAGCCTCGTCGGCTTCGGCGTGGAGGCCCTCGTCAACGCCATGATCGAGGTCGACCCCGACTGGCCCGGCCCGACCTGATCTCCAAGGCCTAGGCTCCGCGGCCTGACGGGATCCTTGACGGTGTGCGGCTGCCCTCCTACGGTCTGTGCACCACGTCTGGGGGAGGTACTGATGACCGATCCGGCCGAACGGCTGGTGGTCGACGACGATGCCGCGCGCTCGACCGTCGAACCTCACGAGCCGGCCACCGTCCGCACCGATCGAGCTGCCCGGTCGGGTCGCCCTCGCCGCGCTGTGCGCCGCCGCCGGGCTGATCCACCTGGTGATGGTCCCGGCCCACACCCAGGAGGCGACGATCGAGGGCGTCCTCTTCGCCGCCGCCGGGTGGGCGCAGGTGGGCCTGGCCGTCTGGCTGGTCGTGCGGCCGACCCGGGTCGCGCTCGCTGACGACCATCGTCGTCAACACGGTCTTCGTGGGCGCCTGGATCATGAGCCGGACCTCGGGGCTGCCCTACGGCGCCCATCCGTGGGCGAAGGAGCCGGCGTCGTTCGTCGACCTGGCCACGGTCGGGTTCGAGGTCGCGCTCATCGTCCTCGCAGTCCTGCTCCTCTGGCGCCCGGAGCTCACGTCGGGGTGGTCGGAGTCGCAGCGGGTGCTCGGGTCGATCGTCCCGGTCGCGATCGTGGCCCTCACGACGGCCGCGCTCGTGGCCCCGAGCACCGCCAACCACGTGCACGGGGCCGGCGAGGTCGCCGGCCACACCCACGGGTCGCCCACCGCCGAGGTCGATCCCGGGTTCGCGGCCTTGGTGAACGGCCAGGACAACGAGGGCATGGCCCACTCCCACGGACCGGACGTGGCGCTCACCGCCGAGGAGCAGTCGAAGCTCGACGAGGAGCTGTCCTGGAACCAGCCCCTGAAGGATCGCTACCCGACGCTGGCCTCGGCCAAGGCCGCCGGCTACACCGAGGCCGGCCCGTTCTCCCCCGGCCTCGGCCAGCACATGCTGCCGCCCGTCGACAAGCTGGCCGTGGGCACCGGTGACGGCGCCCTCGACACCCCGGCCGAGGTGCAGTCCGCGTTCCTCATCTACGACGGCATCGAGCCCGACTCGAAGCTGGCCGGCTTCATGTACATGGCCTACGGCTCGAAGGTCGAACCGGAGGGGTTCGCCGGACCCAACGACCACTGGCACTTCCACACCGACACGTGCGTGGTGAACAAGAACGGCAAGATCGAGTCACCCCTCGGAGCCGACCGGTCCGCGACCAAGGAGCAGTGCGACCGCTTCGGCGGCTTCCTGATCGAGAACACCGGGTACATGGTGCACGTGTGGAACGTGCCCGGCTACGAGAACCCCGACGGCATGTTCGGCAACCTGACGCCGAAGCTCACCTGCCCCAACGGCACCTACGACGAGATCTCCGACGCCGAGATCGGTTACGTCCGCAGCCTCTGCCGCGGTCTGATCCTGTCGACCCGATCCAGGTCGTGTCTGGCTGGTACGCCCCCTGGGACTTGAACCCAGAACCTGCGGATTAAGAGTCCGATGCTCTGCCAATTGAGCTAGAGGCGCGTGGTGAGGGAGCGAGCGTAGCGCACCGCCCAGGCCGCTCCGAGCGGCTTCCACCGGCCCGCAAATGCGCGGGATAAGGTGACCGGGCCGTCGGCGCAACGACCGACGAACGAAACGACCGAGCAGCAGATCCGACCACATGGGGGAACGATGAAGACCAAGGCCGCGGTGCTCTACGGACCGCACACGGAGTACCAGGTCGAGGAGATCGAGCTCGACGCGCCCAAGGAGGGCGAGGTCCTCGTCAAGTTCGCCGCCAGCGGCATGTGCCACTCCGACGAGCACCTCGTCACCGGGGACATGGTCCTCGACAAGGAGATCACCGACATGATGGGGTGGCAGCAGTTCCCCATCATCGCCGGGCACGAGGGTGCCGGCGAGGTCGTCGAGGTCGGCCCCGGCGTCAAGGAGCTGGCCGTCGGCGATCACATCGTCACCTCGTTCGTCCCGTCCTGCGGGGTCTGCCCGTCGTGCTCGACCGGCCACCAGAACCTGTGCGACCTCGGCGCCACGCTGCTGTCGGGCCGCCAGCAGGACGGCACCTCCCGCCACCACGCCCATGACGGCAGCGACATCGCCACCATGTGCTGCCTCGGGCTCGTTCGCCGAGCACAGCGTCATGAACAAGGCCTCGGTCATCAAGATCGACCCGGACATCCCGCTCGACAAGGCCGCGCTGGTGGCGTGCGGCGTCACCACCGGCTGGGGCTCCGCCGTCTACGCGGCCGAGGTCAAGGCCGGCGAGACGGTCGTGGTCGTCGGCACCGGCGGCGTCGGCATGAACGCGGTGCAGGGCGCGGCCCTGGCCGGGGCCCGCTACGTCATCGCGGTCGACCCGGTGGAGTTCAAGCGGGAGCAGTCGCAGATCTTCGGCGCCACCCACGCGGTGGCCAGCATCGAGGAAGCCACCGCGCTGCTCGGCGAGCTGACCTGGGGCCGCAACGCCGACAAGGTCATCCTCACCACCGGCGTGGCCGAGGGCTCGATGATCGCTCCGCTCATGGGCATGGTCTCCAAGGGCGGCCGCTGCGTCGTCACCGCGGTGGCCAACATCACCGCCACCGACACGCAGCTCAGCCTGTTCGACCTGGCCATGCAGCAGAAGCAGCTGGTCGGCACCATCTTCGGCTCGGCCAACCCGCGCTACGACGTGCCCCGCCTGCTCGGCCTCTACCAGAGCGGCGACCTCAAGCTCGACGAGCTCATCACCAACACCTACGGCGCTCGACGAGATCAACCAGGGCTACCAGGACATGCGCGACGGCAAGAACCTCCGTGGCGTCATCATCTACTGAGTCACATGAAGGTCGATCGTGCGCTGGTCGATCGCCTCGATGCCGAGGTGGTCGGCCGGCGACGCGAGCTCGAGCTGCTGGTCGCGGCCCTGGCCGCCGACCGGCACATGCTGCTGGAGGGGCCGCCGGGCACCGGCAAGTCCACGGTGCTGCGGTCGCTGGCCGATGCCACCGGCGCCGAGTTCGTGTTCGTCGAGGGCAACGCCGAGCTCACGCCGTCGCGGTTCGTGGGCACGTTCGACCCGGCCCAGGTGCTGGCCGACGGCTACTCGCCCGACGCCTTCGTCGACGGTCCGCTGATCACCGCGCTGCGCGACGGCGCGCTCCTCTACGTCGAGGAGATCAACCGGGTGCCCGAGGAGACGCTCAACGTCCTCATCACCGTGATGTCGGAGGGCGAGCTGCACGTGCCCCGGCTCGGTCGGGTCGGCGCGGCCGAGGGGTTCCGGCTGGTCGCGGCCATGAACCCGTTCGACTCGGTCGGCACGGCCCGCATCTCGGCCGCCATCTACGACCGCATGTGCCGGGTCACGATGGGCTACCAGGACGCGGCCACCGAGACCCGCATCGTGCTGCGCGAGGTGCCCGGTGGCGATCCGGAGTTCGTGGCCAAGGTCGTGAACGTGGTGCGGGCCACCCGTGCGCACGCCGGGGTGCGCATCGGCTCGTCGGTGCGGGGCGCCATCGACCTCGTGCTGCTGGCCGACCAGCTCGGGCGCGCTGCGCGAGCGTGCCCGCCGGCGACTACGCCACCGGGCTCGACGCCGCGCTGGCCGCGCTCAGCGGGCGGCTGCGGGTCTACGAGGGCGGCGAGCACCACGGCGACGACATCGTGCGCGAGCTGTGGGCGGCCGAGTTCGGTCCGCCGTCGGACGGCTCCGGGGGCGATCCGGGAAAAGGCTGACGCCCCTGGCCAAGGGGGCGTCCTCGCCGCCGCCGGACCAGCCGCTCGAGGGCGAGGAGGCCCGCGAGCGGCTCGACGAGGAGCAGCGGGGCTCGACGCCGCGGCGCCAGCTGGAGCAGGCGCCGCACTTCGACGACGTGTCGCCGGCGGTCGGCGTGCTCGACGAGGAGGCGTTCGACTCGGCGCTGGCCGAGGACGCCGACGGCGCGCTCGAGCTGCTGGGCGCGCTGGTCGGGGCGACCGACCAGAAGCTGGCCGAGGCGGCCCGCCGGCTGGCGGCCCGGGTGGTGCTCGACCTGACCCGGGCGGGCGCGCCGCGATCGACCGGGCGTCGGGCGCATGGAGCTGCGGCCGGCCGATCGGGCCGACGGCGACCTCGACCTCGACGCCAGCCTCGAGCCGCTGCAGCTGGCCCGGGCCGGCGGCGACCGTCGCGCCGCTCGACGAGCTGCGGGTGTCGGCGTGGGGCAAGCCGTCGACCGCGGTGTGCCTGGTGATCGACCGGAGCGGCTCGATGAACGGGTCCCGGCTGGCGACCGCCGCGCTGGCCACCGCCGCCTGCGCGTGGCGGGCGGGCGGCGACCACTCGGTGGTGGCGTTCTCCGACGACGTGGTGGTGGTGAAGAGCCAGGACGTCGTGCGCCCGCCGGCCGAGGTGGCCGACGACGTGCTGCGGCTGCGGGGGATGGGGCCGACCGACCTGGCCTTCGCCCTGCGGGTGGCCCGCGACCAGCTGGCCCGGTCGCGGGCGCAGCGGCGGGTGACGATCCTGCTGTCGGACTGCCGGCCCGACCACCGGGTCGGACCCGGCCGTCGCCGCCGCTGCGGCTCGACGAGCTGGTGCGTGGTCGCGCCGGCCGACGACTGCGACGACGCGGCCGAGTTCGCCCGCTCCTGCGGCGCCCGGTGGACCCCGCTCGCCGGCCCGTCGGACATCCCCGCCGCCTTCGCCCGGCTGCTCGACTGATGCCCGCCCATCCCGAGCATCTCCGCGTCCTCAACCACTCGTGGAGGTCGCCGTTCGGCGCGATCCACCGCACGGTCGGTTCGGCGGGAGTCCGCGGTCGGGTCGGGTCGGTGACGGCCGGAGATCGGGGAGCGGAGCGACGCTCCGGTCCGGCGGTGCCGGCGACGACCCGGCTGGTGCTGGACGGGTCGGTGCGGCGGGTGGACGAGGGCCGGGTGCTGATCGGCGGGTCGCCGATGCGGCTGCATGCGGCTGACCGAGGCGGGCGTCGCGGCTGGTCGACCGGCTGGCGGCCGGGGAGGAGGTCGGCTCGGGGTCCGGGGCTCGGCGCCTGGCCCGGCGGCTGCTCGATCGGGGGATGGCCCATCCTCGGGTGGTGCCGTCGGACGGCTCGGCTCGGCCGAGGTGACCGTGGTGATCCCGGTGTTCGATCGGGTGGCCGGGCTCGAGCGGACGCTGGCCGCCATCGGTCGGCGGCGAGGTCGTGCCCGGCGGCGGTCGTGGTGGTCGACGACGGGTCGCCGGGGTCGGAGCCGGCGGCGGTCGAGCGCGGTGGCCGCTCGCGGCGGGCGCCGGGGTCGTGCTGCGGCCGGATCCGTGGAGGGCCGGGGGCGGCGCGCAACTCCGGGCTCGAGCTCGTGGCCACGCCGCTGGTGGCGTTCGTCGACGCCGACGTCGAGCCGGCGCCGGACTGGCTGGCCCGGCTGCTGCCCCACTTCGACGACCCGGCCGTGGTCGCTGTCGCCCCCGGGTGGTCCGTCCGATCCGACCGATTCGCCGTCGTGAGGCGGTTCCGACCGCCGATTCGTCGGTGCCGGTTCGCCCACCGATTCGGTGGCCGGTTCGCCGGAATCGGTCGTCCGGGCGATTCGTCGGATCGCAGTCGGCGTCGGCCCACCGAATTCGTCGCGATCGTCCGATCCCTTGTCCCGCTTGGGGTCGCCCTTCAGCGACGAATCGGTACCGAATCGTCGCCAAAGGGCCGGCGAGCGGACTGGGGGCGGCGGACGGTGGTCGTTGGCAGGTGCGCTCGACCGCTTCGAGCGCTCCCGGTCGCCGCTCGACCTCGGGCCCGAGCCGGCCCGGGTCGCCCCGCGGACCCGCGTCGCCTACGTCCCGACCACCACGCTGGTGGCCCGCGTCGCCGCCGTCGCGCGAGGTCGGCGCGTTCGACGAGCGGATGGCCTTCGGTGAGGACGTCGACCTGATCTGGCGCCTGGTCGAGGCCGGCCACACCGTCCGCTACGAGCCGGCCGCCACCGTCACCCACCCGGTCCGTCCCGACCTGGCGAGCTGGCTGCGCCAGCGGTTCGACTACGGCAGCTCGGCCGCCCCCCTCGCCGCCCGCCACCCCGAGGCGCTCGCCCCCGTGTCGGTCTCGGCGTGGAGCGCGGCCGCCTGGACGCTGGCCGCCACCGGCTTCCCGCTCACCGGCGCTCGCGGTGGCCGCCGCCGCGGCCGTGCAGCTCCCGAGCCGCCTCGCCAACCTCGACCACCCGTGGCAGGAGGGCGCTGCGCCTCGCCGGCGGCGGCACCTGGGGGGCCTGGCGTCCGCTGTCGTCGGCCGTCACCCGCACCTGGTGGCCGGCCGCGCTGGCCGCGGCGCTCGTGTCCCGCCGGGCCCGCCGCGCCGTGCGTGGCCGCGGCGCTGGTGCCCGCCGCTGGTCGACTGGTTCGGCGGCGACCGCGCAGGTCGACCCGGCGGCCTACGTCGCCCTCCGCCTGCTCGACGACCTCGCCTACGGCGCCGGCGTCTGGGCCGGCTGCGCCCGCGGCGCGCACGGTCGTGCCGCTGGTGCCCGACCTCACCTCTTGGCCCGGCCGCCGCCCCGCCGTCGAGTAGCCCGCCCCCAACTGGAGGATCGGCGCCGAATCGATGACCCGATCGCTACCGGTCGGCGGACGGGAACCGAACCGGGGTCCGACGTCGTTGGCAGGTACACGAGGGGCGGTGGCGGTGATGCCACGATGGCGACGATGAGCGAGGCGGAGGAGCGGAGGCGGAGCGCGAGGCCACGCTGCGGCCACGACCGCGGTCGCGCCGACGGCGCCGATCGAGACGACGCCGGGTCGCGAGGCGGCTTCGAGGCGCTCTACGGCGAGCGAGTACGAGCCGATGCTGCGCATCGCCTTCCTGCTCGTCGACTCGACCGATCTGGCCGAGGAGGTCGTCCACGACGCCTTCGCCAAGGTGTTCGAGCGGTGGGCCAAGGTGGCCAACCCCGGCGGCTACCTGCGCACCTGCGTGGTCAACCGCTGCCGGGACCTGCAACGCCGCCGCCGGACCGAGCGCCGCACGCCCGCTGCCACCGACCGAGCGGAGCACCGAGCTCGGCGCCGACGAGCTGGCCGACGCCCTCGCCGCGCTGCCGATCAAGCGCCGGGCCGCCATCGTGCTCCGCTACTACGACGGCCTGAGCGAGGCCCGCATCGCCGAGGTGCTGGGCGTGAAGCCGGGCACGGTGAAGTCCCTGCTGAGCCGGGGCCTGGCCGAGCTGCGAGAGGTGATCGAACGATGAGCGCACCCACCGCCCACCGCGACTTCGAGGACCAGGTCGCCGCGGCCCTGCACCGCAGGGCCGACCCGGTCACCGCCGACGACGGCGCCCGGGCCGCCATCGACCAGCCGCATCGCGCCAGCGGACCCGCGCCCGCCGCGCCCGTCGGGTCGGCATCGCGGCGGTCGTGGCCATCGTCCTGCTCGCCGGCGCCATCGCCGCTCGGCCCAGCGCGGCCACGACGACGCCGGCGTCGTGACCGGTCCCGGGCGTCCCGGCGGTCCACATCCCCCGGCTCGGCCTGCCCAGGCAGCGGCGAAGGCGTCGTCTGGCGACGTCCCGGTCGGACCATCAGCCTACATCCCCGGCCGGTCGGCCGGGATCGGCGTCTACTCGAAGCTGGTGGCATCGAGACCGGACGCAGCAGGACGTGATCGCGTCGCCAACCGCGCGTTGGGCGTCGGCTTCACGCTCACCGTCACGTGACTGACGCCCGATCGATGTCGTGGAGCCGCTCGGACTCGGCGCTGCCGGACCGTGACGAGCCTGCCACGTCGACGAGCATCCCGGCCGAGTGCGTCAGCCCGCCGGCGGCGGAGCGCGGGCTCCCCCGGCGCTGGTGGTCTGGCAGCCCGTGGCCGGCGTCGTCGCCAAGCTGAGCGTCGTGGTCGCCAGGATCGACGGGGCCGGAGACCGCCGGAGGCGCGTCGCCGCCGCCGTGGCGGCCGGGCTGGTCGAGCTGGACGACGCGGACTGGTGGACGAGCTCGGTCGACCCCGGCGCCCCGCGCTCGGCTCGGGCTGGCCGACGGCGACGGTCACGGGGAGATCGGCAGCTACGGCCCGTCAGATCGAGCGGTGGCTCCGTCAGGCAGGTGCTCGACACCCCCGGCTGCGCTCCCGGCACGTTCCAGCTCATCGCCTCGGCCACCCCGAGCCCCAGACCGCGCTCTCCACGCAGTTCGCGGTGGTCAAGCTGGACGACGTCGACGTGCGGGGCACGCCGGGCCTCGTGACCACCGACCCGCACCGGTTCCCGTCCAGCACGATCTTCGGGTACGACCCGCTCGCTGATCTGGGTCGAGGGCGGCCTCGGGTACCGGCTCGACTTCACCGAGGGACATCGACCGCCGATGCGGTCGAGGTGGCCGATCGGCTGGGCCGTGCTGACCCCGGACGGTGGCACGACCTGCTGTTCCCGACGACCGTGCGCACCGATCTGGTGCCGATGCCCGACGTCCTGGCCCCGGTCAGCCCGCCGACCACGGGCGGCTGAACCCCAGCGCCTCGAACTTGCGTAGGATCTGGGCCGGATGCGCGACCGGGATCTACGCAAGATCGCCGGGCGAGCCGGAGCGGGTCAGGCGGGGCGGAGGCCGCGGAGGCCGGCCCAGGACAGGTCGGCGACGGCCTGGGCGAGCTGCCTCGGGCGGCAGGTCGAGGTCGGCGGCGAGCCAGTGGCGGCAGGTGGTCTCGGCGATGCCGACGATGCCGTAGGCCAGCAGCAGCTGCTGCTCGCGGTTGATGCCGTCGACCACGATGAGCCCGGCGATGGCCTGGGCGAACTCGGTCTCGACCTTGCCCAGCTCGGCCAGGAACTCCGGGTCGCGGCGGGTGTCGCCGGCGAAGAGCACCTCGAAGCCGTGGCGCTCACGGGCGACCCAGGTGAAGTAGGCGAGGAAGCCGGCCTCGACCTGCTGGCGGGGGCCCTCGGCGTCGGCGATGGCCTTGCCCACGTCGGTGACCATGCGGCCGCCGACCGCCCGCAGCACCTCGAGGTAGAGCTCCCGCTTCGAGCCGAAGTGCTGGTAGAGCACCGGCTTGGTCACGCCGGCCTGCTCGGCCAGCTCGTTCATCGAGGTCAGGTGGAAGCCCTGGCTGGCGAAGGCCTCGAGCGCGACGTCGAGCAGCTGCTGGCGGCGCTCGGCGGCCGGCAGGCGGGGGGTGGCGGGGGTGGGTCCTCGGCTCATGGGTTACCGAAGGGTAACAAATCTGACAGGGACGTCAGTCAGGCCGGCGTGGCCATGCGTCAGCGGCCGTGCTCCCGGTCGTCGCGGTCGGCGGCCTTCACCGCGTAGCCGAACACGATGGCCGGGGCCAGCAGCAGCGAGCCGATCAGCAGGCAGATCTCGATGATCACGACCACGACCGTCGTGGTGAACCCGGCCGCGAACCCGACGCCGAACGCCACCACGGCGACGGCGAACAGGCTGTAGCCGACCCGCTGGCCGATCGACACGAGCCGGGCGATCTGGGCCCGCCGCTGCGCGGCACCGGATCGGCCGCCCGGGCCGCCGCCCTCGCCTCGTCGGCCGGATCGCCACTCCGGAGGCCCGGAGGGAGGGTCGGTCACGGCAACCAGCCTGCCTCATCGAGCAGCGACCGCAATCCGGCGGCCATCCGCTCGAGCGTGAACCACTCCCGGGCCACCCGCTCGTTGGTGTCGAGCAGCGCGTCGCGCGTCGCCGGGTCGGGGTCGGCCAGCCAGGCCCGGATCGGCTCGGGGTCGGCCGCGTCGAACCACTCGAACCCGAGCGCCCGCAGCTCGACGCCGACCGGGTAGGGCCCGACCGCCACCGGACGACGGGCGAAGGCGGCCTCGACCGGCGGGTTGCCGAAGCCCTCCCACGTGCTCGGGAACGCGACCAGGTCGGGCGCCGGCGTAGAGGTCGGGACCGTGGGGGAGCGGCTGGCGGATCACCCGGCACCGAGCCGCCGGCGAGCACCCGCTCGAGCTCGGGCCCGTAGCCCTCCTCGGCCGGCCCGAGCAGCCAGTAGGTCGCGCCGAGCTGCTCGCACAGCCGCACCGCGGCGGGCACGTCCTTGCGGGGGATGGCCCGCACCGGGTGGGCCACGAGCAGCTCGCCGGGCCCGACGCCGAGCCGGGCCCGGGTGCCGTCGCGGTCGCCCGCGTGGCCGGTGCCCATGTCGGTGCCGTCGGCGAAGCCGTTGTAGATCGTGGTGGCGACGCAGGCCCCGCTCGGCGAACTCCCGCTCGGTCAGCCGGTTGATCGTCACGTGGCGCCAGGCCGGGTCGTCCGGCGGCAGCTCGGTCACGTGGGCGAACCGCTCGCGCTGCCACGGCGGGTCGTGGTGGTGGAGGATCGCCGGTCGCCCGGCCAGCACCTTCGCCGTGGCCCTCGCGGCCGGTAGGTTCAGCGGGATCGTGCACAGGTTCTCGACGACCACCAGGTCCGCATCGGCCAGCGCCGCGTCCAGTTCTCGTGTCAGTCGTGCTGACAGATCGTGCTCGCCGATCGGATCGTCCGAGCGCTCGGCGTCGATCGCCAGGCCGGGCACGAGCCGGTCGACCGGACCCTCGCCGGCGACGGTGACGACGTCGAACCCGAACGACGCGAGCGCGTCGGCCCACGACGAGGCCACGATCGAGACGCCGTCGGTGAGGCCGAGGCGGAAGGAGACGAGGGCGCAGGTGGGCATGGCCAGGCAGGCGGGGGGCGGGGGACGGGCGGCAGGCTCGGGATGAGCGGCGACACGCTATCGGCCGTCGAGGCCCACGCCCTCCTCGAGCGCCACTGGCGGCCGCCGGGCTTCTGCGTGCCCAACGCCACGACCTACCCCTGGCAGTGGCTGTGGGACTCGTGCTTCCACGCCGTGTGCTGGGCGCACCTCGGCGAGGGCGCCCGGGCGGTGGCCGAGCTGGGCAACGTGCTGGCCCACCAGGCGCCGGACGGCTTCGTCCCCCACCTGACCTACTGGGACGGCTCCGGCATCCACGCCGAGTTCTGGGGTCGCCCGGGCACCTCGTCGATCACCCAGCCGCCGATGTACGGCCACGCGGTCGCCGAGCTGGTGCGCCGGGGCGTCGCCGTGCCCGACGCGACCGTCGCCCGGGCCCGCAAGGGCCTCGCGCTTCCTGCTCGACCGCACCGGCACCGGCGGCGCGACCGGCGCCCGTCATCGTCCACCCGTGGGAGTCCGGGTGCGACGACAGCCCCCGCTGGGACGCGTGGTGCCCCGACGGCTGGACCTTCGACCGCTGGAAGCAGCGCAAGGGCGACCTGGTCGAGGCGCTGGCGCTTCGACGGCCGCTCGCCGATCGGCAGCGACGAGTTCGAGGTGGCGTCGCCGGGCTTCGCCGCGCTGGTGGCGTTCAACGCCGCGAGCTGGCCGAGGCACCGGTGACGACTCGCAGCTCGGCCGGGCCGACGGCCATCGTCGCGACTGGCTGGCCGAGCGCTGGCGACCCGAGCCTGGCGACCTGGGCCGACGACGTGCGGGTCGGGCCCGCGTCGAGCGGTCGACCGCCGCGGTCCGCACCCTCGACGCCCTGCTGCCGGTGCTCGTCACCGACGACGAGGCGGCGATCGACGCGGCCTTCGCGGCCGCGCTCGACGACGCCGCGTTCGGCGGGCCGTTCGGGCCGGCCGGCCGTCCACCGGGACGAGCCGGCCTTCGACCCGACGCGCGTACTGGCGAGGTCCGGCCTGGCCCCAGCTGACCTACCTGCTGTGGGTCGCCGCGGTGCGCCGGGGCCGGCCGGCCGCCGCCGACGACCTGGCCGCCCGCCTGGTCGCCGGGGCCCGTCGCTCGGGGCTGGCCGAGTACTGGCACCCCGACACCGGGGAGGGGCTCGGCGCGGTCCCGCAGTCGTGGGCCGCCCTGGCGACGTCGTCGCCTGAGCGCTGAGCGGCCCGGGCTGAGCGCCGCGCTGGCGAGCTACTCGGTCGTGCGCCGCTTGAACAGCCAGGTGGCGGTCACGGTGCAGACCCCGAGGATCACGACCGACCAGATGATGGCGGCGGCGATCGGGTGCTGCATGGGCCAGTAGGGGATGGTCGACGGACGGGTTGGGGTTGCCCCACAGCTCGCGGACGGCCGCGGCCACCGCGCTGACCGGGTTCCAGGCCGCGATCACGCCCAGCCAGTGCGGCAGGTTGTTGGTCGGGACGAAGGCGTTGGACACGAAGGCCAGCGGGAACAGGATGATCAGGCCGATCGACTGGGCCGATTCCGGTCCGCTGGTGGCCAGGCCGATGCAGGCCCCGAACCAGCTCAGCGAGTAGCCGAAGAGCAGGGCGACGCCGAACCCGGCCAGCAGGCCGAGCACGCCGTTGTCCGGGCGCCAGCCCACGACCAGCCCGGCCAGCGCGACGAACACCGCGCACATCACGCTGGCCAGCAGGTCGGAGAACGTGCGGCCGGCCACGATCGCCGAGCGCTTCATGGCCAGCGTGCGGAACCGGTCGATGATGCCGGTGCTGACGTCGGACCCGAGCCCGACCGCGGTGCCCATCGGCGCCGAGGTGGCCAGGTTCATGATGAGCAGGCCGCCGACGGCGAAGTCGACGTAGGAGCCGCCGCCGGGCAGCACCATCGCCGCGCCGAACAGCTGGGTGAACAGCAGGGTGAACAGGATCGGCTGCACCGTGACGTCGGAGAGCTGCGCCGGCTCCCGGCGCACGTGCACCAGGTTGCGGCGGGTCAGCACCTTGGCGTCGCGCAGCCACTCGCGCCAGGCGGCGGCGGCCGGCGCGGGGATCGGCGTGACCCCCACGGCGGTCGGATCGAGCACGTCGACCGTGGTCATGCGGCCTCCTCGTCGGTCGGGTCCTCGGTGGCCGCGTGGCCGGTGAGGTGGAAGAACACGTCGTCGAGCGAGGGGCGGTGGACCGCGACCTCGTCGACGGCCACGCCGATGGCGCCGAGGGCGGCGACCACCTGCGAGGCCAGGCCCGGCGCGTCGTCGACGGCCAGGGTGAGGGTGCGGCCGTCGTCGCCGACGACCGGTGCCGAGGTGGTGAGCGCGGACAGCGCTCCGGCCGCGTCGGCGCGGGGCTCGCTCAGGCGCACCTCGAGCCGTTGGCGCCCGGTGGTGGCCTTGAGCTCGGCCGGGGTGCCCTCGGCGATCACCCGACCGTGGTCGATCACCGAGATGCGGTGGGCCAGCTGGTCGGCCTCGTCGAGGTACTGGGTGGTGAGCAGCACCGTGACCCCGTCGCCGAGCAGGCCCCGGATGACGTCCCACATGGCGGCCCGGCTGGTCGGGTCGAGCCCGGTGGTGGGCTCGTCGAGGAAGAGGATCGGCGGCCGGGTCACCAGGCTGGCGGCGAGATCGAGCCGCCGGCGCATGCCGCCCGAGTAGCCCTTCACGATGCGATCGGACGCCCCGACCAGGTCGAACCGCTCGAGCAGCTCGTCGGCCCGGCGCTTGGCGTCGGGGCGGCTGAGCCGGCTGAGCTCGCCCAGCATCACCAGGTTCTGGCGCCCGGTCAGGGCGACGTCGACGGTGGCGTCCTGGGCGGTCACGCCGATGTGGCGCCGGACGTCCTCCGCCTGGGTGACGACGTCGAACCCGCCGACCTTGGCGTGCCCGCCGTCGGGCCGGGCCAGCGTGGTGAGGATCCGCACCGCGGTCGACTTGCCGGCGCCGTTGGGGCCGAGCACGCCGAGGATGGTGCCGCGCTCGACGACCATGTCGACGCCGGCCAGGGCCTGGGTCTCGCCGTAGCGCTTGGTGAGGCCGACGGCCTCGATGGCGGGAGCTGCCATGGGGTCGATCTCCTGTCCGGCGGCCGGTCGACTTACTTGCCGCACGGTAAGTGAATACCTACCGGTCGTCAAGTAAGGTTTGCCACATGGCACGAGACACGAGGGCCGAGATCCTGGCCGTCGCCGCCGAGCTGTTCACCGAGCAGGGCTACGAGGCGACGTCGCTGCGGGCGATCGCCGCGCGCCTCGACATCACCAAGGCGGCGCTCTACTACCACTTCCCCAGCAAGGAGGACATGCTCCTCGCGCTCATCGAGCCGATGTTCGAGACGGCGTTCGAGCTGATGGACCGGCTCGGCGCGGCCCGGAACGTCGACGAGTGGGCCGCTGCGCTGGACTGGACGCTCGGGGCGATCGTCGATCACGTCTCGTTCTTCCGCCTGATCCAGCGCAACCGGCAGCCGGTCGAGCTGATCGGTCAGCGACTCGACGAGATGCGGGACCACATCGCGCTGCACGAGCAGCTCGCGAAGGCGGCCCACGCGGCCGCGTCCGACCTCCGCCAGGAGATCCGCATGGTGGCCGCGCTGGCCGCGCTCACCGCGTTCGACGACTGGGCGCCGTCGTTGCTGGCCGAGACGCCAACGGAGATCCTCCGTGAGGAGCTCAGCAACACCATCCACGACATCCTGGGCCTGCCCCGCCGCTCGCCCGAGGCGGCCGCGGATCCCGCCTCGATCTGATCAGGCGCCCTTGGCCCAGGGGGCCGGGTCGGCCGAGGCCGGAGGGTCGAGCGTGTGCACGGAGGCGTCGCCGTTGGGGGCGTCGGGGCTGGCGATGACCGGCAGGCGGACCTCGGCGGTGTCGGTCGACCACCGGACGTCGGCCCGCCGGGCCTGCTGACGGGTCGGGCTCGCCACCGGAGCTGGAGCCGGCACCTCGGCCAAGGCAGGGGCGGGCAGGGGAGCCGGCGCGGTGGCCAGGGCCTCGGCCAGCTGGGCTGGCGTGAGGCGGACCTCGCAGGTGGGGTCGCGGGTGAGGGCGAGGTGGTTGCGGGGGTCGGGGATCACCTCGACGATGGCGAGGAGCGCGGCCTCCGCCCCCAACGGCAGCTTCTCGGGCGGGGGCGCGTCGGGCGGCCGCGGTCGCACGTGCGCCGGTGAGCTGTCCATCGCCTTCTTCGACCTCGAGAACATGGGCCGAGACGGTAGGAGTCGGCGACCCCTCGGGCGCGGATGGTCACGCCGCGTCGTGAGCGGTCGCGACGTCGTGCCGCCGCAGGCGCCTTGACTACGGTGCCCGGCATGCCCGAGACCCCGGAACCGCCGGAGCTGCGCTACGAGCTGGCCGACGGGATCGCCCGGCTCACGATCGACCGGCCCGAGCGGCGCAACGCCCTCTCGTGGTCGGTGCTCACCGCGCTCCGCAGCCGCCTGGCCGAGATCAAGGCCGACCCCGACGCCCGCGTCGTGGTGCTGACCGGTGCCGGCGACAAGGCGTTCTGCGCCGGCGCCGACCTCACCGGCATGGCCGACGGCGCGTCGCACCTCGACCTGCACGACAGCCGGGGCGAGCTGGCGGCGCTGTTCGGCGACCTCTGGGACCTCGGCAAGCCGACGATCGCCGCGGGTGCGGGGCTTCGCCCTGGCGGGGGGCATGGGCCTGGCGCTGGCCTGCGACCTCGTGGTGGCGTCGGACGACTCGGTGTTCGGCACACCCGAGATCGATGTCGGGCTGTGGCCCTTCATGATCACGGTGCCGCTGCTCCGGTCCATGCCACCGAAGAAGGCGCTCGAGCTGATGATGACCGGTCGCCGGGTGGGCGCGGCCGAGGGGGAGCGCATCGGGTTCGTGACCCAGGTCGTCGGCCCCGGCGAGCTCGACGCCACGGTCGACCAGCTGGCCACGACCTTGGCGGCCAAGTCGCCGGCCGTGCTCCGCCTCGGACGCCAGGCGTTCTACGACGTGGTCGACCGCAGCGCGGAGGACGCGCTCCCGCTGCTGCACGCCCTGCTCACCGTCACGACCGGCACCGAGGACGCGGCCGAGGGCATCGCCGCGTTCGCCGAGAAGCGCCCGCCCGTCTGGAGGGGGAGGTGATCCACGTCGAGCAGCGGGAGCGGATCATGCTGCTCACGATCGATCGCCAGGAACGCCGCAACGCGCTCGACCACGAGGCGCTCGAGCAGCTGCTGGCCGGCCTGGCTGCCGCCCACGCGGCCGAGAGCCGCGTGCTCGTCCTCACCGGCGCCGGCGGCCACTTCTGCGCCGGGGCCGACCTCACCACGGTCGAGGACGGCGAGTTCCTCGACCTCCTCCACGCGCTGCTCGAGGGCTTCCGCACCGCGCCGTTCCCGTCGATCGCCGCCATCGACGGCGCGGCACTGGGGCTCGGTTCGCAGCTGGCCGTCGCCTGCGACCTGCGGGTGGCGACGGCCACCGCCACGTTCGGCGTGCCCGCGGCCAAGCTCGGCCTGATGACCGACCAGTGGACGATGCGGCGGCTGGCCGGGTTCGTGGGGCAGGGCCCGGCCCGGGCCATGTGCCTGGCCGCCGAGACCTTCACCGGCGCCGATGTGCACCGGCTCGGCTTCGTGCAGCGACTGGCCGAGCCCGATCAGCTGCTCGACACGACCCTCGGGTGGGCCGGCACCATCGCCACGCTCGCCCCGCTCACCATCGCCGGCTTCAAGGTCGGGCTCAACGAGGCCGAGGGCATCGAGGACTGGACCCCCACCTACCGCGCCGCGTTCGAGGCGGCCTGGTCGAGCGCCGACCTGCAGGAGGGCCTGAAGGCCTTCGCCGAACGCCGTCCCCCCGAGTTCGAGGGCCGCTGAGCCGGGCCCCGAGCAGCGTCGCGCCGCTACTGGGCGATGCCCTGGACCGAACCGGTGATCAGGTCGCCTTGCGGATCTACGACCAGGCAGCCGATCACGTGGCGGATGCCGTTGCCCCAGCCGGCCTGGTCGGGCAGGTCGAAGGCCATCTCGAAGCGGGAGGTCTCGTACGGCGCGCCCACGAACGCCTCCCACGACTTCGGGCACAGCAGCTTGGCCTGGGTCTCGAGCACGTCCTGGCCCGGGTAGTCCTTGCCGCCGGTGTAGTCGAAGATCGCGAACACCTGACGCTCGTGGGGCAGCGAGCAGTCGAGCACGAGGTGGATCGGGGGCGCCTTGTCCACCGGCCGCACGTCGAAGCAGTCGCCGACGGCGGGCACGTAGAACGACACCTGCTTGCCGGCCGACAGCGGCACCTCGGTGGTCGTGGTCGATTCGACCACGACCTCCGACGTCGTGGTCGTCGACTCGGCCGTGGTGTCGCCGGAGCAGGCGGCCACCGCGGTGGCGAGCAGGAGGACGAGCGCCGCGGCCAGCAGCGCTCGGGTGGCGCGGGACATCAGTAGGCGCCGGGGAGCAGCCGCGTGATGTTCTCGAACGAGGCGTACAGGGCGACGGTGAAGAAGGGGATCAGCACCACGTAGGGCACCACGCGCCACCAGCCGTGCAGGCGCCGCTTCGACAGGTACCAGGCGGTGAACCAGATCAGCAGCGCCACGACCGACCAGAGGATGGCGGTGCCGCGAGCGGACGGATCGCCGCCGGCCAGGCCGTTGTCGGGCAGCTCGGCCGGCGCGTCCGTGGTCGCCCGCGGCGTCGTCGGAGCCGGGTTGCCCACCAGCACGGCCTCGACCACGATCCGCTGGCGGGCGCTGTACTTCGGGTTGCAGGCCATGAGGGTCAGCCGGTTGTCGCCCTTGTCGGACAGGATCTCGACCTGGCTGGGCGACACGATCCGGTGCCCGAGCGGCGGGCTGGCCGGGTTGTTCGGGTCAGAGGGGGCCTGGGGCATCACCTGGTAGGTGAAGGTGCCCTGCAGGGTGGTGATGGTGATCTGATCGCCCGGGTCGAGCTCGTCGATGCGGTTGAACGGCGCCTTGTAGGTCGTGCGGTGCCCGGCGACCGCGGCGTTGCCGGCCTGCCCGGGCAACGGGGTGTTGGGAAAGTGGCCGGGACCCTCCTTCAGCCACTTCAGGTCGACGCCCTCGACCATGTAGAAGTCGGCGCCGATGCGGGGGATCGTGATCTGGCCGATCGGTTGGCCCGGAGCGGGTGCCGTCAGGGAGCCGTCCGCCGGCGTCGGCGGGGCGATCGTGGACGACGGCCCGGTCGGGGCCTCGGTGTCGGCCGTGGTCGAGGGGGCCGACTCGGAGGCGCCCAGCTCGGCCTGCTGCTCCTTGAACTGGCGCTCGAGGTCCGACTGCGCCTGGGTGGTGTGGATGCTGGTGCCCCACAGCTGGTAGACGACGAACAGCAGGATCAGGACACCGCAGCGGATCATCAGTCGGCCGACCGCGCCGAGGCCTCGTGCGAATGTCACGCCGGCACGTTAGTGAACGGGCGGCCTCCACCTTGGTCGGCCTCCTCGGCCCCAGGTACCCTCGGTGATCCCCATGGAGCCCGTCGTCCACCTCCGCTCCGCCGTTTCGCTCCTCGGGCGCTTCCCGGCGCTCGCCGGCGTCGACCTCGACGTCGACCCTGGCGAGATCGTGCTGCTCCAGGGCCCCAACGGGGCCGGGAAGACCACGCTCCTGCGCACCCTGGCCGGCCTGCTGCCGGTGGTGTCGGGCACCGCGGAGGTCCTGGGCCACGACCTGCGCACCGACGCCAAGCCCGTGCGCCGCCGGGTCGGCCTGCTCGGCCACGCCACGATGCTCTACGACGAGCTGACGGTGGCCGACAACGTGCGGTTCTGGTCGCGGGCGGCGAAGGCCCGTCCGGCCGACGCCGATGCGGCCATGGCCGAGCTCGGCCTCGACGGCCGGCTCCGTGACGTCACCGTGGCCCGCCTGTCCGCCGGGCAGCGCCGTCGCGCCGCCATCGCGGTCATGGTCGCCCGGCGGCCCGAGCTGTGGCTGCTCGACGAGCCCCACGCCGGCCTCGACGCCGCCACCCGTGACGTGGTCGACGGCCTCGTGCGCCGGGCGGCCGACGCGGGCGCCACCGTCGTCGTGGCGTCCCACGAGCTCGAGCGGGCCACCGCGCTGGCCGGCCGTTCGGTCACCATCGTCGGCGGGGTCATCGAGGGCGAGGCCCCTGATGCCGTCGGCCGCCACCACCACGGACACCGCAGCCGGCGACGCAGCCGGGGACGCCGAGATCGAGGTGGCCCGTGTTCCGTGACGCGCTCCTCGTGGCCGGCAAGGACCTGCGGATCGAGGCCCGGTCGCGGGTGGCGCTGAACCAGGTGGCCCCGTTCGCGCTCCTGGTGCTGATCCTGTTCGCGTTCGCGCTCGATCCCGACAGCGGCGTGCTCGACCGGGCCACCCCCGGCCTCTACTGGATCGCCGTGCTGTTCTGCGGCCTGCTCGCCATCCAGAGGGCCTTCGCCATCGAGGCCGCCGACGGCAACCGTGACGCGCTGCGGCTGTCGGGACTCGAACCGGCCGGCATCTACCTCGGCAAGATGGCGGCCATCGCGGCCCAGCTGGCGGTGCTCGAGATCCTGCTCGGGATCGGCGTCGTGCTGCTCTACAGCAGCCACAGCGGGGGCTGGCCGCTGCTGATCTGCACCTGCCTGGCCGCGACCGCGGGGATCGCCGCGGCCGGTACTCTCTACGGCGTTCTGGCTGCCGGGCTCCGCGTCCGCGAGACCCTGCTGCCGTTGCTGCTCCTGCCGGTGCTCGCACCGGTGCTCATCGGCTCCACCCGGGCCTTCGAGGCAGCTCGCAACGGCACCCCCGGTGAGGGTTGGCCATGGGTCGGTTTGCTCGCCGTGTTCGCCCTCACCTACACCATCTTCGGAGCCTTCGGCTTCGGACCCCTCCTGGAGGAATCGTGACGACGCAGCGCAGCGACGCGACGACCACCACCACTGCGCCCTCAGGTTCGACCGCGACCGCGGCGACGTCCGCCGCGACGCCGGCCACCCCTTCGGCCGCTCCCGCGACCCAGGGCCGCATCGGCACCGGTTCCCGGGGCACCCGCATCCTCGGTCTCGTCACCCTCGCCGGCATCGCCCTCGCCGCCTACCTGGCCCTGGTCACCAGCCCCCAGGACGAGAACATGGGCGATGTCGTGCGCATCCTCTACATCCACGTGCCGATCGTCTCGATGGCCTACGTCGGCTGCGTCCTCACCACCGTCGCCAGCGCGGTCTACCTCTGGAAGAGGTCGGTCTGGTGGGACGTCACCGCGGCGGCGTCGGCCGAGATCGCCATGGTGCTCACCGCGTTGACCCTGGTGATCGGCATGATCTGGGGCCGCCCGACCTGGGGCGTCTGGTGGGTCTGGGATGCCCGGCTCACCTCCACCGCCATGCTGCTGCTCCTGCTGCTCGGCTACCTCGCCGTCCGCCGGCTGCCGGCCGCCGCAGGCACCCGGTCGAAGCGGGCTGCCATCGTCGGGCTGCTGCTGCTGCCGAACGTGTTCATCGTCAACCGCTCGGTCACGTGGTGGCGGTCGCTGCACCAGGGCACCACGATCCTCAACACGCTCCAGCCCAAGATCCACGACGAGATGGCGTTCACCCTCGTGTTCTCGATGGCGGTGGTCGCCCTGCTGTTCACCTGGCTGCTGATCCACCGCTGGCGCCTGGCCTGGCTCGAGGAGCAGGTCATGGGCCACGACCTCGACCAGGCCATCCTCGACCGGCGGGCCGAGGCCGGGTTCGACCGGGAACAGGGGCCGAGCCAGGGGCCGGGCTACGGATCGGTCCCGAACGCCCGACCGACCACTCCTGGAGTCGAGGCACCATGAGCGACTGGGGCTACGTGGCCATGGCCTGGAGCATCACCGTCGCGGTGCTCGTGGCCTACGCCGTCTGGATCATCGTCCGCGGCCGCTCGCTGTCGCGCCGCGTGCCGCCCGAGGACCGGCGATGGATGTGAGCCCCGACGGGCCCGCGGACGACCCGATCGCCGGCGAACCCACCCCCTCCGAGCGCCCGCCCGGCGACGAGGGCCTCGACCTCAGCCCGCGGACCTCGGCGCCGGTGGCCACCGCCCCCCGCCGCACCCGGCGCTGGGGACCGATCGTGGTGCTCGTGCTGGTGCTCGGCGGCGTCGGCTTCGTCGCCGCCCAGGCCCTGACCACGGCCACGACGTTCTTCTACAACGCGGACGAAGCGGTGGCCAAGCAGCCGGAGCTCGGCACCAGCCGCTTCCGCCTGCAGGGCACCGTCGAGCCGGGCACCATCCAGCGGACCGAGAGCGGGGTCGACTTCGTCGTCACGTTCAACGGCGCGGCGGTGACCGTCTCCCACGTCGGTGACCCGCCCGAGCTGTTCAAGGACGCCGAACCGGTCGTGCTCGAGGGCCACTGGGACAGCAACGGCGACCGCTTCCTCAGCGACCGCATGCTCATCAAGCACGACGCCAACTACACGGCCAAGAACAGCGATCGGCTGAAGGAGGCGGACGAGGGCGGCACGGTGTCGACCACGACCTCGCCTCCGGTGGCGCCGTGAACCTGGCTCTCGGCACGGGCGGGGTCATCCTCGGCCTGGTCGGATCGCTCTGCGCGGTGGCGACCCTGGCGGTCGGCCTCGTTCGGCGCCGGGCCGACCTCGTGCGCCTCGGCGCGATCTACGCCTGGATCGTCCTGTTCGCCGCGGTGCTGGCCGTGTTCGCCATGCAGCGGGCGCTGATCACTCGCGACTTCACCGTGCTGTTCGTGGCCAAGAACGGCAGCAGCAAGACCCCGGCGCTGTTCAACGTGGCCACCATGTGGAGCGCGCTCGAGGGCTCGATCCTGCTGTGGGTGCTGTTCCTCGGGGGCTACACCGCGGCGGTGGCCCGGCGCTTCCGGGCCCGACTGGCCGACCCGCTGGTCGGCTGGGCGCTGCTCACCATGTTCGTGGTCTGCGCGTTCTTCTTCTTCCTGCTGGCCGGGCCGGCCAACCCGTTCAAGTCCTTCGCCCCGCCGGCCGGCTACGACGGGCCCGGGCCCAACCCGCTGCTGCAGAACAACGTGCTGATGGCGTTCCACCCGCCGATGCTCTACCTCGGCTACGTCGGCTTCACCGTGCCGTTCGCGTTCGCCATCGCCGCGCTGGTCACCGGCCGGGTCGGCGAGGGCTGGCTGGTCGAGACCCGGCGCTGGACCCTCGTGGCCTGGGGCTTCCTCACCGTCGGCATCGTGCTCGGCTCGTGGTGGAGCTACGAGGTGCTGGGCTGGGGCGGCTACTGGGCCTGGGACCCGGTCGAGAACGCCTCGTTCCTGCCGTGGCTCACCGGCACCGCCTACCTGCACTCGGTCATGGTGCAGGAGCGTCGCGGCATGCTCCGGGTGTGGAACCTGTCGCTGCTGTGCGCCACGTTCTCGCTCACGATCCTCGGCACGTTCATCACCCGGTCGGGCGTGCTCGACAGCGTGCACGCGTTCACCGAGTCGGCCATCGGCCCGGCCATCCTCGCCTTCTTCGGCCTCACGGTGGCGGTGACCATCGGGCTGATCGCGTGGCGGGGCGATCGGCTCCGATCGCCGGGACGCATCGACTCGCCCATCTCCCGCGAGGGCGCGTTCCTGGCCAACAACCTGCTGTTCGCGGCGTTCGCCTTCGTCGTGCTGCTGGGCACGGTCTTCCCGCTGCTGGTCGAGGCCGTCAACGGCAAGCGGGTCTCGGTCGGCGTGCCCTACTTCAACCGGATGACCATGCCGGTCGGCATCGCGCTGCTGTTCCTGATGGCGGTCGCCCCGGTGCTGCCGTGGCGCAAGGCCAGCGGCGAGCTGCTGCGCCACCGCCTGCTCTGGCCGGCGTGGATCGGCACGTTCTCGGTGGTGCTGGCGGTGCTGCTGGGCCAGAGCAGCTTCGCCGCGCTGATCGCCTTCGGGCTCGGCGGGTTCGCGGCCGGCTCGGCCGGTCGTCAGCTCGTGCTGGCCACCCGCCGCCAGGGCTGGCGAGGCCTGGCCGGTCGGGCCAACGGCGGCATGATCGTGCACATCGGCGTCGTCGTGATCGCCGTGGCGTTCGCGGCCAGCGCCAGCAACGTGCGCCAGCAGGAGTTCACCCTCAACCCGGGCGACACGGCGACCTTCGATGGCCACACGCTCACCTACCAGCGCATGAACACGGTGGTCGACGAGAACAAGACCAAGACCCAGGCGCTCGTGCTGGTCGACGGACAGGGCCCCTACGCGCCGGGCATCAACACGTTCCCCGGGGGCAGCAACGTGATCGGCACTCCGTCGGTCCGCTCGACGTTCCGCAACGATGTGGCGCTCAGCCTGCTCGACGTGCCGGCCGACGAGAACGCACCGATCACGCTGCGGGTCACCATCCAGCCGCTGATCATGTGGCTCTGGATCGGCGGCGGGATCATGGCCGTCGGCACCCTGCTCGCCGCGTTCCCCGGGCGTCGTCGACGCGGCATCGAGCCGGTCTCGGCGCCGGTGCCCGAGCGTCGCCGGTCGGATCCACCCGCGGTCACCGCGACCACGGCGTCGGCGCCGTCGGCCGAACCCGAACCTGAACGGGAGCCGGTCGCGTGACCGACCTCATCGAACCGACGGGCGCGCCCGAGGACCTGGGCGCCCCCCGCCGCAGCCACGTGGCCCGCAACGCGGCGCTCGCCGTGGGCGTCGTGCTGATCGCGCTCGTGGCCCTGCTGGCCACGGCCAAGACCAACGACCAGCGCAAACCTGAGGCCCGCATCCTCGGCCAGGCCGTGCCGGTCGTGCAGGGCACCACCCTCGACGGCGGCAGCTACGACATCGACGACCACATCGGCAAGTGGGTGGTCGTGAACTTCTTCGCCTCGTGGTGCACACCGTGCCGGGTCGAGCAGCCCGAGCTCGTGAAGTTCGACGAGGAGCACCAGAAGACGGGCGGGGTCGAGATCGTCAGCGTGGTGTTCCAGGACAAGGAAGCCGACGTGAAGGCGTTCTTCGACCAGTCCGGGGCGACCTGGCCGGTGCTCGTGGGTGACACCGGTTCGACCGCGCTGAACTTCGGCGTCACCGCGGTGCCGGAGTCCTACATCGTGTCGCCCGACGGCCAGGTCGTGGCCAAGTTCGAGAACGTGACCGCGGCCGAGCTCGACTCGGTCATCGCCCGGTACGCCTCGGCGGCCGCGTCGGCCAGCTCCACGACCGTCGCCCCGTGAGCAGCATGACGTCCCCGCCTGCGGAGCCGGCCGCCGCCCCGGAGAAGGCCCGTCGGGGCTTCCTCCCCACCTGGGGCCCGTGGCTGGCCATGCTCGTGGTGCTGGTGGTGGCCATCGTCATCGGCGTGACGCAGTCGAGCGAACCGCCGACCAACGCCGAGCGCCTCACTGCGGTGGCCAAGACCATCAAGTGCCCGTACTGCTCGGGGGAGTCGGTGGCCGAGTCCGATGCCGCGGTGTCCCAGGAGATCCGCCTCGACATCGCCAAGCGGATCCAGGCCGGCCAGACCGACGACCAGATCCGAGGTGCGCTGGCGGACCAGTACGGCGAGTTCGTGCTGCTGACCCCGGCCCGCACCGGAGTGACCAGCATCGTGTGGATCCTCCCCGTGGTGGTGCTGATCGTGGCCATCGCCGGACTGGCTGCCGCGTTCCGGCGATGGCGGCTCGGCTCCGACGTCCACGCCACCGCCGCCGATCGGGCGCTCGTCGATCGGGCGCTGTCCGGTGAGGACACGGCCGGGCCGCCGGCGGCCGACGATGATCCCGAGATGGGTGGCGGACGATGAGCGGTCCGCCCCCGGCTCGGGGCAGCAAGGCCCGGGCCGAGCGGCTCGGGGGAGCCGCGGCGACGACGGCGGCGGCCACGAAGACCGCGACGGCGAAGACCAACACGAAGACCGCCCCGGAGCCGGCCGAGGCCCGGTTCGTCGAGCAGGAGCTCACCCCCGACGAGCTGGCCGCGCTCGAGGAGCAGCGCGCGTTCCTCCTGACCTCGCTGCGCGACCTCGAAGCCGAACACGACGTGGGCGACGTCGACGAGAACGACTACGAGCAGCTGAAGGACGACTACACGGCGCGAGCCGCGGCGGTCATCCGATCGATCGACAGCCACCATCGGCTGGTGGCGGCCCGAGCCCCCCGGACCTCCTGGGGCCGCCGCATCCTGGTGCTGGGCGCGGTGGCGCTGGTGGCGATCCTCGCCGGCGTGCTGGTGGCGCGGTCGGCCGGTCAGCGCGACGCGGGCGACACCATCACCGGCGGCGTCCGCCAGAGCACCCGTGACGAGCTGCTGGCGGCCCGTCAGAAGTTCGCCGGCAAGGACTGGGACGGCGCCATCCAGATCTACGACTCGGTGCTCGCCGATGATCCGGCCAACCTGGAGGCCCTGACCTACCGGGGCTGGATGTACCGGAACAAGGCGCTCAACACCGACGCCTCCGATCCGGTCGCGTCGCTGAAGTCGGCGGTCGACGACCTCCGGGCGGCGCTCGTCGTGGCGCCCGACGACGGCAGCGCCCTCACGTTCCTGGCGGTGCTCTACGGCGACCTCCAGCAGTACCAGCAGGCGCTCGACACGCTCGCCAAGGTGCCGCCCAACGGCGTGCCGGAGTTCATGCAGCCGACCGTCGACACGTTCCGCCAGCGGATGCAGGCCATGGTCGCCGCCGGCTCGACGACGACCACCGCGACGCCGTAGCGCTCGAGCTGCAACCGGTCGTCCGTGGACCGCGGTCAGTCCGACTTGGTGAACGGCGCCTGGTAGGAGGCCGACACCGGGTCGCCGTGGACGATCTCGAGCACCCAGGCCGAGCCCTTCTGGCTGAGGTTGGGAGCCTTGGTCCGCATGCCCTTGGCGACCAGCCGGCGGATCACCTTGGGGATCAGATCTCCGTGGCTGCAGAGCACCAGCGTGCGATCCGAGGCGTCGAGCACGGCGGCGATGCACTCGTCGACGTCGGACCCCTCGCCCAGGGAACGATCGACGGTCACGGTCAACCCGTGGCTCTCGGCCAGCGGCTCCACGGTCTCGACGCAGCGCACCGAGGGGCTCGAGCGCACCTCGTCGATGGTCTGGTCGGCCAGCCATCGGGTCAGCCCGTCGGCCTGCACGTGACCCTTGGGGCTGAGCGGCCGGCGGCTGTCGTCGCCGTCCCAGCCCGACCGACTACCGGCATGGGCGTGTCGGATCAGGTACACGGGCACAGCGAAACGGTAGTGCCTCGCGCCGGGGTTCAGAGCCCGGCCACGGTGTCCGGCCCTGGTTCGGTCGTGTCGGCGCCCGTCGGCGGGTCGGCGCCGCCCGGATCGCCCGGGTCGCCCGTCCCGCGATCCCGCCGGTGGTCGGTCATCGTGTGGCGGAGGTCCTGCCGGTTGGCACCGAGGTTGGACACCACCAGCGCCACGATCGTCACCAGGAAGATCTGCCCGAAGACCCCTTCGAGCATGGCCAGGGTGCGGCCCGCGTCGTTGGCCGGGGTGAAGTCGCCGTACCCCACCGTCGAGAGGGTGATGAAGCTGAAGTACTCGTAGGTGAAGGTGTTGACGTTCGGCTGGGTGAAGAACGGGGCGTCGACGATCTCGACGAAGCGGAACGCGCTCGTGAAGATCAGGCCGATCATCAGATAGGCGGCCAGCGCCGCGGCCACGGTGTTGAGCGAGATGCGACGGTGCGAGAAGGCGTGGCGCAGGACGGCCAGGAAGCACAGCGTGATCATGATCGTGTAGCTGGCGGCGAAGGTGGCCGCGAGCCATGTGTACCTGCGGGCCTCGACGGCATCGTCGGTCACCGTCAGCACGATCGCCAGGGCGAAGGCGATGGCGATCAGCACGGCCGAGGCCACCCGCAGCCGGTGCGACACCTTCGATCGCGACATGGTCGTGAAGACGAGCATGCCGATGGCGGCCACGGTCACGATCCCACCGCCGCGGTAGGCCGCGTCGATCGGGATGGCCACGACCACCACGATCGTCATGACCAGCACGATGAGGTAGCCCTCGCGGCCCATGACGTCGTCGAGGACGTGGCCCGCGAACTCGCCGACGTCGTCGGCCAGGTCCTCGATGACCCCCTCGATCTCCCCGATCGCCGCGCCCATCACGTCGTCGGCGTCGCGCTGGCGGGTCGGTGGGCATCGCCGGAGCGTAGGAGCGCTACCGGACCGACAGGGGGATTGGGCCGAACGGCTCTATCCCTGCCAACGAGGCGTCAAACCACATGTGAACGTGTTCCCGTTCACCACTTCCGGGGTGTGAGGCCGCTAGTTTGCAGCCATGGCACCCGACCTCGACGGCGATCTCGGCGTCGACGTACTCATCATCGGTGGTGGGATCCAGGGTCTCTACATCGCCCGCGAGGTCGCCAAGACCTACTCCGTCTGCGTCGTGGCCGACCCCACCGTGGCGGCCGCCACCCTCGAGTCGTCGGGCTACCTGTCGGCCGGCTACGACGGCAACGACGCCAACCGCATCCAGCCGGCCCGGCGGGCGGCGGGCTGGTGGCGGCTCTGGGCCGAGTCCAACCGCGTGCCGTTCGCCGAGGAGGCGCCCTACTACTCGGTCTCCTCGGCCGAGGTCTCGAGCCGCACCCGCCTGTGGACCGACGCCATGCTCTCCACCACCTCGGTCGACGAGCTGCCCGACGTGTTCCTCGACGGCTCGCTCGAGGGCGACGTGGTCTTCCGGGCCGACACCGACGTCGTCATCAACCCGGCCACGATCCTGTCGCACCTGCGCGAGGGCCTCGAGAGCCGCTGCATCGACGGCGAGATCGTGCGCTTCGGTCTCGTGTCCGACGACGCCATCGACCACGTGCAGGTGCAGGTCGGCGACCAGGCCGTGCCGATCGTCCCGCGGTTCGTCGTCCTGGCCGCCGGGGTGGGCAACGCCACGCTGCTGAGCAAGCTCGGGTCGCGCTTCTCGGACCAGGCCCGGCGCAAGTCCAGCAAGGAGCTCGTCGAGTCCAGCCAGGCGGTGCAGTCGCAGTACCTCCTCTGCGTCCGTGGCCGGGACCTGCCCGAGATCAGCGGCCGCTTCGGGGACCTGACCATCGCCAGCCACGTGCTCACCGACTCGGGCGACCGGGTGTGGCTCGTGGCGCCGCCGGTCGACGACGCGCTCACCACGCTCGGCCCCGACAACCTCCGGTTCGAGCGCCCGGTCGACTCCGCCGTCGTCAGCCGCACGATCGACCAGCTCTTCGCGGCCAGCCCGGCGCTGGCCAAGCAGGCGGCCGAGCTGCAGTACAGCGTGTACGTGGCCCGGCGCACGCAGCATCCGATGGTGGCGGTGGACGACGCCTCGATCGTCGCCCAGCCCGCCCCGGCCAAGCTCGAGAAGTTCGGCCTCGAGAGCTTCCTCGCCGTCTGGCCGTCGCACCTCGCCTACGCCCAGTTCGTGGGCGACTCGGTGGCCGAGCGCATCGCCGAGGCCCTGGGTCCGCCCCACGACTTCTCCGACGGCCCCCAGCCGTCGGATCTCGGGGTCACGGCCCCGCCGCTGCGAGCCCGCTGGGACCGCGCCGACTTCCCCTGGCAGCCCTGGGCCACCTTCGCCGCGGCCCACTCCCTCCTCGACGCCTGACCCTCGACGCCTACGGCGTGCTTCCTGTCAGCCGATTCGACCAAAAACGGTCGTAGTCGCTGACAGGTTCGCCCGGGTGGCGGGCGGATCGTGCGGTTACGGGGAGCGGCGGGCGAGGTAGGCGTCGCAGAGCTCGACGAGGCGATCGCGGCCGAAGCTGGGTTCGTGGCCGCCGTGGACCGCCGCCACCGGCAGCGACCGGAGCCGCTCCATGGTCGTGAGGTAGGCGTCGATGTCGGAGCCGTCGAGCTCGTCGAGCAGCGGACCGTCGTACACCGCGTCGCCCGAGAACAGGATGCCGGTGTCGGCCTCCCACAGCCCGATGCTGCCGGGAGAGTGGCCCGGCAGGTGCAGCACCTCGAAGCGGCGGTCGCCCAGATCGACGAGGTCGAGGTCGCGCAGCACGCGGGTGGCGGCTGCCGGGGCGATGACCACCGCGGCGGGATCGAAACCGGCCGTCGGAGCGGCATCGATCAGCAGCTCGGGCATGTCGTAGCCGTCGTCGAGGTACGGGCCGGTCACCGTCGGCGGGAAGTAGCCGGTGACCAGCGTGGTGAGTCCGGCCTCGGCCACCACGGCGGTCTCGGCCTCGTGCACCGCCCGCTGGTCGAACTCGTGGAAGCCGCCGACGTGGTCACCGTGGGCGTGGGTGGCCACCGCGAGCAGCGGTCCGTCGAGGTGCTGCTCGACGAGGCTGCGCAGCGGCCGCAGCCCGAGCGCGGTGTCGACCACCAGGCTCCCCGTCGACCCCTGCACGAGCCACACGTTGCAGCGCAGCAGCGGGTGCACGTGGGGTTCGGTCAGCCAGCGCGATGCCGTCGTCGAACCGCTCGAGGGCCCACCACTGCTCGGCCACCTCGAGGTCGGCGGCGAGCCCTTCCCCGACCTCGTTCCCCGGCGCGTCCACCGCCGCAGCGTAGGCCCGACGACGCACGACCTGTCCCTCTCGCGACGTCTCCGACGTCGCTGAGGGGACAGGTTCACCGCAGGGCGCGCAGCCGGGTCAGCACGGTCGGGAGCGCGGCGAGCGCGGCGTCGACGTCCTCGTCGGTGGTGCTCCAGCCGACCGATAGGCGCAGCGAGCGGTGCGCGTCGACGCCCATGGCCTCGAGCACCGGGGAGGGCTCGAGCGCCTCCGACGCGCACGCGCTGCCGGAGTGGGCGGCGATGCCGGACTGGTCGAGGCCGAGCAGCACCGCCTGGGGCTCGATGCCGTCGATGCCGAGGCACACCAGGTGGGGGAGCCGGTCATCGGGGTCGCCGAGCTGGTGGACGCCGTCGAGCGCGGTCGCTCCGCGCGACGAGCGCGTCGGTGAGCTGCCGGCTGCGCCGCTGCTCGGCGTCGAGCGCGCCGCTCGATCGAGAGCGCCTCGCAGGCCGCGCCCAGCCCGATCAGCGCGGGCAGGTTCTCGAGCCCGGCCCGGCGGGCCCGCTCTTGGTCGCCGCCGCGGAGCAGCGGTCGCAGCCGCAGTCCCCGGCGCACCAGCAGCGCGCCGGTGCCCGGCGGTCCGCCGAACTTGTGCCCGCTGATCGACAGCAGGTCCGCGCCGAGCCCGCCGAAGTCGATCGGCACCCGGCCCCCGGCGGCCGCCGCGTCGACGTGCACGAGCACGCCCTCGGCCCGGGCTCGTTCCACGACGTCGACCACGGGCTGGATCGTGCCGACCTCGTGGTTGCCCCACTGCATGTGGACGAGGCCGGTGTCGGGTCGGATGGCGGCCGCCAGCTCGTCGGCGTCGACCCGCCCGAGTCCGTCGACCCCGACGATCGTCACCCCGCCTTCGGCTCCGGCGGCGAACACCTCGCTCGACTCCCGCACGGCGGAGTGCTCGACCGCGGCCAGCACGACGTGCGAACCCCGCTCGACCGCGCCCCAGGTCGCGGCCGCGATGGCCTCGGTCGCGCCGCTGGTGAACACGACCTCGCGGCTCCGGGCCCCGAACTGCGCCGCCACCTGCTCCCGGGCCTGCTCGAGCATCGCCCGGCTCGTCATCCCCTCGACGTGGATGCGGCTCGGGTCGGCGACCTCGGCCCGGCTCGATTCGTCGAGCCACGCCACCATGGCGTCGCGGGCCTCGGGCCGCAGCGGCGAGGTCGAGGCGTGATCGAGGTAGTGCCGGGCCACGGGGGTCAGGCTTCGACGGCGGTGACGCAGACCTCGTCGCCCATGGGGATCGACGACTCGAGCTCGGGGGAGGTGTCGCCGTAGAGCGCCCCGAGCATGCCCCGGACCATGCCCCGGTCGACCGCGCAGATGACCGGGTTCTCGATGGCGGCGCCGCCGAAGGGGCAGTGCTCGCTGACGATGCGCAGCTCGTTGCCGTGCTTCTCGGCGTGGGCCGCGAACCCGTGGGCGGTGAGCGCGTCGGCCACCGCGTGCAGGGCCGAGCGGAACGATCGCTGGCCGTCGGGCGTGCCGCCGAGCGAGCCGGCCATCACCCGGCCGTACTCGATGCCGACCTCCTCGGCCATGGCCGCCGCCTTCTCCGGTGGGATCAGGGCGAGGGCCCGGCCCAGCAGCGAGACGAGCAGGTCGTCGTGGCGCACCGGGAACTCGAGCGTGGCCGACTGCTCGGTGGCCCGATAGAGCTTCGACGGCCGGCCCGGCCCCGGCGTTGCCGGTGCGAGCGACCGCGACCTCGAGGTACCCGCCTCCGGCCAGCTTGTCGAGGTGGTGGCGGGCCACGTTGGGGTGGAGGTCGAACCGGCGGGCGACCTCGGCCGCGGTGACGCCGTCGGCGTGCTCTCGCGAGAAGAGGTAGATCTCGCGTCGCGTCGGGTCGCCGAAGGCGGAGGTGATGGCCGTGACCGCCGAGGAGAACTCGGTCGGGGTGAGTGGCGGTTGATCCACGGCGGGTATTGTACCTACGGCCATAGGAGAAATTCCGAAGGCCCGGTGCGAGCGCCGTCCACGACGGCCCGCCGACCCTCGTTGTCAGCCGGTCCCCACCTGTTCGATCCACCTGTTCGTCATCGTTGGAGCCCCCATGCCCGTCACCGAGTCCGCCGTCATCGAGGCCCTGCGCCCCGTCGAGGATCCCGAGCTGCACCGCAGCATCGTCGACCTCGACATGGTCCGCAGCGTGCGCATCGACGGAACCCGGGTCGACGTGCAGGTGGCCCTGACCGTGGCCGGCTGCCCGCTGCGCAACGAGATCCAGAACCGGGTGACCGGGGCGGTCAGCGCGCTGGCCGACGTCGACTCGGTGGGCATCGACTTCACCGTGATGACCGACGAGGATCGGGCCGTCCTGCGCCAGAAGCTGCACGGCGACCCCGGGGCCACCGCCGGCACCCACCAGGGCCACGGCCACGCCGAGGGCCGCGAGATCCCCTTCGCCGACCCGGCCTCGAAGACCCGCTGCCTGCTGATCGCGTCGGGCAAGGGCGGCGTCGGCAAGTCGTCGGTCACGACCAACCTGTCGGTGGCGCTGGCCCAGCAGGGGCACTCGGTGGCGGTCGTCGACGCCGACGTCTGGGGCTTCTCGATCCCCCGCATGCTCGGGGTCGATCGCCCGCCGGTCGTCATCGACGAGATGCTCGTGCCGCCGGAGTCCAACGGCGTGCGCTGCATCTCGATGGGCTTCTTCGCCCAGGAGGACCAGCCGGTCATCTGGCGGGGGCCGATGCTGCACAAGGCGCTCGAGCAGTTCCTCACCGACGTCTACTGGGACGAGCCCGACTTCCTCGTCATCGACCTGCCCCCGGGCACCGGTGACATCGCGCTGTCGCTGGCCCAGTTCCTCCCCCGCGGCGAGGTCTACGTCGTGACCACCCCGCAGCCGGCCGCGCAGCGCGTGGCCCAGCGCGCCGCCTTCATGGCCCAGAAGGTCAACCTCGAGGTCAAGGGCATCATCGAGAACATGTCCTGGTTCACCGGCGACGACGGCAAGCGCTACGAGATCTTCGGCGCCGGCGGCGGCGCCGATCTGGCCGAGCGCCTCGAGGTGCCGCTGCTGGGTCAGGTGCCCACTGCTGCCCGAGCTGCGTGAAGGCGGCGACGCCGGCCACCCGATCGTGGTCACCGAGCCCGACAGCGATGCCGCCCGGGCGTTCAGCGAGATCGCCCGCCGCATCGCCGTCGAGCTGGCCCCCACCCGGATCTACAACCCCCAGCTCAAGATCATCTGACCCCGGCACCCCCTGAGACCCCCGGCGACCCCGTCACCAGTTCGGTGATGGGCGCGGGGACCGGTCAGCTGGGGAGCGGCGGGCAGGTGACGTTGGCGAGGGCGTAGTCGGCGCAGACGGTGGAGCGGGTGACCTTCCACGGCCGTCGACGAGCGACCGCTTGGCCGGTCCGGACGCTTGCCGACGCTGGGAGAGCTCGTAGTGGAACCAGGCGTGGTCCGGGCGGTCGAAGGAGATGTCGCCGACGGTGGCCGTGGTCGTCGCCGCGATCTCGGCGTACTGGCCTGGCCTGATCTCGGCCTCGGCCTCGGTCGAGACCACGAGGGTCATCGATTGCGTCGACTCCGCGACGTCGACCCGCGGTCGGGTCGTACACGAGGTCCGCGGCGGCGCGCACCGGCCGGCGGCGGCCGTCGGGTCGGCCGGCTGGGGCCCGGTCGGCAACGGCGTGAGGCACAGCCCGAGCGACTGTCGCGCCGATGATCGGCAACGGGCGGTGGACGATGCGTCCCGTCTGCGTGCGGTAGGTGACGAGCAGGTCGAACTGGGGCAGGGTGGAATCCAGGGTGCAGTCGGGGCCTGCAGCTCGACCGTGAGCGTGGCTCGGCCGCCGCCGGGCACCGTGGCGGGCAGGTCGACCGTGGTGGGGGGCGCCTGCGGGGTGGAGTCGTCGGGGTAGGAGGGTGCGAAGCCGACGCCGATGATCTCGGGCATCGGGCGCCTCCAGGACCTGACCGGCGCTCGGCGTCGGCCGGACGTCGACGATGTCGATCGGGGCCCGGGCGTCGTTCTGGATGCCGACATCGAGCGGTCCAGCGGGTGTGGGTGACCGACGGCGTGCCCGACGAGCTGGCGAAGAGGCTGACCGCCGGGTTGATGCCGCCCCACGTCCGCAGTCCCCAGCCGGCCAGCGCCACGACCACGATCGCCGCGACGGCGATGCGGGATGGGGCTGCGCCGGACGGACCACGCCGCGGCGGGGGCCGGGCCGGCTCGCTCGGCCGGCGCGACGCGTCAGCGTGCCGGTGGCGGTCGTCGCCGTCGCCGCACCCGGGTCGGCCGGCGCGCTCCCGGTCCGGCTCCTACGCCGCGGGGCCCACGCCGCCGCTGCGGCTGCCGTCGTCGAACGACGATCCGCGACGGACCTGCCACGCCGCGTTGCGCCAGTAGCGGAAGATCACGAAGGCGCCGGCGAAGCCGAGCAGGGTTCCCGGGGCGGCGATCCACCGCAGCGGGCTGTGCTCGAGGGTCAGGAAGTAGCCGCACTGCGAGGCGATGAGCAGGCAGCACCGCGGCCATGCCGGAGCGCGCCGAGCAGGTGGACCGACGATGCCCTGAAGGCGTCGTCGGCCGCCACCAGGCTGGGGTCGACCACCGGTTGCGGGTCGACCGATGAGGTAGCGCTCGGCCAGCCAGGCCACGACCATGATCAGCGGCGCCAGCACCGCGGCCACGCGCGCTCCGCTGTGCAGCAGCTGGTCGGTCGCGTTCGGCGAGCGGTGCGCCCGAGCGATGGCCGGCACCCAGGTCCACGAACTCGGCCTGCCGGTTCCAGCGGTAGGCCAGCGTGGCCAGGCCGCCGAGGGCGAGCGGCCGTCGCGCGGGAGCGCCACCTGGGCCACCCGCATCCGGCGGGGCAGGTAGTCGGACAGTCGACGGGTGACCAGGGATGCGGCCCGACGGGTGCCGGCTCGGGGCCCGGGTGAGGGCCAGCTCGGCCCAGAGGCAGCCGACGAGGTAGCCGACCAGCAGCCAGACCAGTCCGCTGACGTGCAGGTCGAGGCCGGTGGCGGCATGGACGGCGATGGGCACCACGATGCCGCCGAGGGCGCACACCTGCCGCAGGTTCCGGCCGGTGCGCAGGTAGGACTCGACCCACGGCCGTGTCACCGGGGTGAGCTCGAGGCCGTGGCGCCGAGCCCACGTGTCGGCTCTCGCCGTCCCGCCGCGCCGGATCGAGAAGATCACCGACCGCCGCGAGGGCCACCAGGCGCGATCAGCCCGAGGATCAGGAGGAGCCCGCTCGCATCTCATGTCGCCGCCTCGTTGCTCTGGATCGGAGCGCCGCCTTCGCGGAGCCGATGGAATGCCTGCTCGCACCGCGCCCAGCGCGTCGTCGAGGCCGGCCCCGTGGTGCTGGGCCTCGAGGGCGAAGGCCTCGGCCGCCTGGGCCACGACTTCCTCGAGCTGGGGTGCGGCCAGGGTCGGTGGCCGGACCGGACGACGGTGCCGTGGCGGCCCCGGGTCTCGACCAGGCCCTCGAGCTCGAGCTCGTGGTACGCCCGCCCGACCGTGTTGGTGGCCAGGCCGAGGTCGCCGGCCAGCTGGCGGATCGGGGGGAGCCGGGTGCCCTCGGGCAGCGCCCCGCTGGTCACCATGGTCTGCAGCTGGGCGCGGATCTGCTCGTAGGGAGGCACCGGTGAAGAGGTGTCGACCTGGAGGTGCACGAGGGCAGCCGCCGTCCGCTCGGGAACATTGTCTCAACGCATTCATACAATGAGACAATCGATCCGGTCAAGGACGAACCGCGACCCCTCCCGATCGAACTGGTAGCCGACGCGGTGCGGAACCCGCCCGCTCTGGCCACCAGTTCGGGGAGGGGGTCGGGGGACGACGCCTCCTCGGGGAAGGGGGCCGGTACGGTCGTGCGGTGACCGCGACCACCTCATCGGCTCCTCCGACGCCGCCCGAGCCCGCGAACCGTCCCCGAGCACGAGGTCGCCGAGCGGCCGCCCCGGGCGTGGCTGCTCCGGCGCCGCTGCCGCGGTGCTGGCGTGTGCGTTCCTGGCCGGCGCGGTGGGCTACGCCGTCGGGGTCCGCCAGGAGAAGGCGCCGTCGAACGCGACCGACGTCGGCTTCCTGATCGACATGTCCGACCACCACGACCAGGCCGTCACCATGGCCCTCAGCACCTACAACCGCACCACCGACCCGACCATCCGCAGCTTCGCCCAGGACGTGCTGATCTTCCAGCGCTACGAGCTCGGCCTCATGGCGGCCTACCTCGCCGATCACGGCGCCGTCCGGCCCGACTTCGACCCGACCCGCCCGGCCATGGGCTGGATGGGCCACGAGCATGGCGGCCGGCTCGATGACCGGCATGGCCACCGACGACCAGCTCGCCGCCCTGCAGAACGCCACCGGGCGCGACCTCGACGTGATGTTCCTCGACCTCATGTCGGCCCATCACCGCGGCGGGGTGGAGATGGCGAACGACGCGGCCGAGCACGCGGCCGACCCGAACGTCCGGGCCCTCGCCGCCCGCATGGCCAGCCAGCAGACGAGCGAGATCGAGGAGTACGCCCAGTACCGGGCCAAGATCGCTCCCTGAGCGGCGGAACGACCAGGGATCCGGGGGCTCGGGTCGGAGCAGCGGCACGCCGCGCCTACGATGACCGCACTTCGTCGGCTGTCGGCCGGCCCCGATCCGGGATCCGATCCCGGCTCACCCCGTTTCCCACCCCAACCCGGGCCCGCCCGCCGTGGCCCCGCAGGAGGATCTTCCGTGGACGTTCGCATCGGTGTCATCCACACCGTCAAGGAGATCGACGTCGAGCTGCCGGCCGACGCCGACCGCGACAAGATCAAGAAGAAGATCGAAGCCGCGCTGGCCGACCCCGACACGATCCTCTGGCTGACCGACCGCACCGGCGCCGATCTCGCCGTGCCGGCCGCGAAGATCGCCTACATCGAGCTGGGCGGCGGCGACGCGTCGCGACGGGTCGGCTTCGGCGCCGGCTGATCCACCCGCCCTCCACATGGCTGGGGCCAGGTGACCACGACGGACATCGAGCTGCTCGACCGGCGGCTGCTGTTCGTGACCGGCAAGGGCGGCGTCGGCAAGACCAGCATCGCCGCGTCGCTGGCCCTGCTCGCGTCCCAGCAGGGCAAGCGCACGCTGGCCTGCGAGATCGACGCCAAGGGCGACCTGGCCGGCGCGTTCGAGACCGGGCCGCTGGCCTTCGACGCCCGTGAGCTCGGGCCGAACCTGTTCGGCATGGCCATGGACACCGAGGAGTCCCTCAAGGAGTACCTGAAGCTCCAGCTGAAGGTGCCGCTGCTGGGGCGGATGGGGCCGGTGGCCCGCACCTTCGACTTCGTGGCCGACGCCGCGCCGGGGGTCAAGGAGATCCTGACCGTCGGCAAGCTCTGCTACGAGGTCCGCGAGCGCACCTACGACCTCATCGTGGTCGACGCCTCGGCCACCGGGCACGTGGTCGGCCAGCTGGCCGCGCCCCAGGCCATCAACGAGCTGGTGAAGGTCGGCCGGGTCCGCGACCAGACCGCGTGGATGGTCGACATCCTGAGCGACCCGGCCGCCACCGCGGCGGTGATCGTCACGGCGCCCGAGGAGATGCCGGTGAGCGAGACGCTCGAGCTGGCGGCCCGGCTGCGCACCGAGACCGACGTGCTGCTGGCCGCCGTGGTGGTGAACAAGGTGCTGCCCGAGCTGTTCGGCCGGGGCGAGGAGGAGGTCTTCCACGCGCTGCGCACCGCCGAGGTCACCGGCGTCCTGTCCGGCGCTCGCCGGAGGGCCCACCGGGCCGGTGCTCGACGCGGCCCAGCTGGCGGTCACGCTCCGGCGCACCCGGGCCGGCCACCTCACCCGCCTGCGGTCCGAGCTCCCGCCCGACCTGCCCCTGCTCTACGTGCCCTACCTCTTCACCCGCGACCACGGCGTGCGATCGACCCGGGCCGTGGCCGAGGCCCTCGCCGCCGAGATCGGCTACTGAGGTGGCGACGCGCGGCTCGTCGTCGAAGGCGAGCGCGGCGGCCGGCAAGTCGCCCAAGCGGACCGGGGCGAAGCGCCGGCGCACCGAGCCGCGGGGCACGCTCGAGCAGCTGTTCGCGTCGAAGGAGATCGTCGTCACGTGCGGGTCGGGCGGCGTGGGGAAGACCACGACCGCCGCGGCCACGGGCGGCCATGGCGGCCGCGCACCTCGGCGGCAAGGTGCTCGTGCTGACGGTCGATCCGGCCAAGCGGCTGGCCAGCGCGCTGGGTCTCGAGCAGTTCGGCAACGTCGAGACCCGGGTGCCCGACGAGCTGTTCACCGATGCCGGCGTCGACCCCCGCGGCGAGCTGTGGGCGGCCATGCTCGACACCAAGCTCTCGTGGGACGACCTCGTGCGCACCCACGCCCCGGACGACGCCACCCGCGAGGCCATCCTGGCCAACCCGCTCTACCAGAACATCACCGGCAAGTTCGTCCAGAGCCACGACTACATCGCCATGGAGCGGCTCTACGAGATCCACGCGTCGGGCCGCTACGACCTGATCGTGGTCGACACGCCCCCCACCCGCAACGCCATCGACTTCCTCGAGGCGCCGGAGCGGATGGCCGACTTCTTCAGCAGCCGCCTGCTGCGGTGGCTGATCGCGCCGTATCGCTCGCGGCTGTACAACGCGGCGTCCAAGCCGTTCTACCTGGTGGCCGATCGCATCCTCGGTTCGCAGTTCCTGGGCGACATCGCCGAGTTCTTCATCCTCTTCCAGACCATGTACGACGGCTTCGTCGAACGGGCCGAGGCGGTGACCCGCACCCTGCAGGACCGGCGCACCACGTTCATGGTCGTCAGCACGTTGGAGGCCGCGCCGGCCCGGGAGGCGGAGTTCTTCATCGACGCGCTCGAAGGTCGCGGGTTCCACCTCGGGGCCGTCGTGCTCAACAAGGTGCTGCCGGAGTACTTCGTCGACCGCAACGCCACCGCGGTGGCCCGCACCCTGGCCAAGGACCCGACCACGCTGGCCGAGCAGGTGCTGGCCCAGGTCCCCGATGCGCTGCCGCCCGGCGCGGACGCGGCCATGGTCGCCCGGGTGCTGCGCGAGGTCGGCGAGAGCTTCCTCAACTACCGCGTGGTCGCCACCCGCGAGGCCGAGCAGCAGGCCGAGCTGGCCCGCAAGCCCGAGATCGTGGCCTCGGTGCCCTACTTCGAGTCCGACATCTTCGACCTGGCCGGCCTGCTCCGGCTCGGCGACCAGATCTGGAGGTAGCGACATGCGCGTCGAAGCCTGGCAGGGCGACATCACGACGCTCGACGTCGACGCTGTCGTCAACGCGGCCAACACCCACCTGGCTCGGGGCAGCGGGGTCTGCGGGGCGATCTTCGCGGGGGCCGGGCCCGAGCTCGACGTGGCCTGCGACGCCATCGGCCGCTGCGACACCGGCGACGCGGTCGCCACGCCGCGCCTTCGCCCTCCCGAGCCGCTGGGTGATCCACGCCGTCGGGCCGATCTACGGCGACGACCCCGGGCGCGACGCGGACCTGCTGGCCTCCGCCTACCGGCGTTCGCTCGACGTGGCCGTCGAGGTCGGGTGCCCGGTCGATCGCGTTCCCGGCCATCTCGACCGGGGTGTTCGGCTACCCGCCCGACGAGGCGGCGGCCATCGCCGTCGACGACCGTGCGGTCCCACCCGGCGCCCGGCGTCGAGCGGGTGGTGCTGGTGGCCTTCGACGACTCGACCGCCCGTCGCTACGAGGAGCTGCTGCAGGTGTACGCACACTGAAGGACCGGCTGGGCGACCGCCGGTCCGCCTCAGATCGGGAGCTCGCCGTGCAGCTCGTCGATCTCGTCGAGGTCGTCGCCGGTCGGCTCCTCGCCGTGGTGGGTCACCTTGAACAGCCAGCGGTCGAGCACGAGGTAGCGGCCGACCCACACGATGCCGAACCCGGTCATCTGGGCCACGAACACCGACACCCGCTGCACGAGCGACGAGCTGTCCTCGGTGAGCTGCTGCACCAGGAAGGTCAGGCCGGTGGCCAACGACACGCCGAGCATGGCCGCCACCCAGAACACGACCACCTGGGTGCGGAGGTTGTCCTTCGAGGTGTCCTTCCACACGAGCAGCTTGTTGGCGAAGAAGTTCGGGATGGTGAGGATGGCGGCGGCCACGATCGAGGCCAGCGTGAAGTTGCCGTCGAAGACCGAGCCGAGCACCTGGATGAGGATCTGGCCGATCGGGACGAAGACCACCGAGACGCCCATGTAGCGCAGCTGCTTGCGCCCGACCTCGGATCGGGCGTGATCGCGCAGGCCCGCCGGCGAGAGCTTCATGGTCGGGGAAGGTTAGTGCTGCCTGCCCGAGGAGGACGCTGAGCAGCGGCGCCCGGCGGCGGCGCCGGCCCCGGCGACGGCGGGCGCCGGACGCCACCTGCACGGTGACCGATGCGGGCAGACTGGGCGCATGGCCAGCCTCGCCGAGTTCGCCCGGGTGCACACCCGGCTCGAGACGCCCCAGATCGATCACCTCCAGCGCCTGGTCGCGTCCTGGGGCCTGCTGGCCGACCTCTGCTTCGCCGACCTCCTGCTGTTCGTGGCCACCGACGAGCCGATCGGCCGCCGGCCTCGGCCGACGGGTCCGGCCGACGACGGCGGGGGCGATCTCGTGGTGCTCGGCCAGGTGCGCCCGCTGACCAACCAGACCCTCTACCGCAGCGACTGGGTGGGCACCGTGGTCCCGGCGTCGGAGCGGCCGCTGGTGGCGCGGTCGCTCGAGCTCGGCGAGATCATCGAGGGCGAGGTCACCAACCAGGTGCTGAAGGAGCGGGTGCGGGCGCTGTGCATCCCGGTGCGCTGGAAGGGCCAGACCATCGCCGTCGTGAACCGCGAGGCGGCGCCGTCGGTGCGCCATCCCGGGCGAGCTCGAGCGCACCTACATCGAGGTCTTCAACCGCTTCGCCCGCATGATCGCCTCGGGCGAGTTCCCGTTCCGCAGCGAGGAGGGGCTGAGCGAGGAGGCGCCCCGTGTCGGCGACGGCGTGATCCTGCTCGACGGGTCCGGCCGGGTCGAGTACTCGTCGCCCAACGCCATCTCGGCGCTGCACCGGGTGGGCGTCCACGCCAACACCGAGGGCATGCGGCTCGGCGAGATCGGGCTGCAGGAGACCGCGGTGCGCACGGCCTTCGCGACCGCCCTGCCCGACACCGAGGAGATCGAGCGGGGCCCCCAGGTCACGGTGCTGATGCGGTGCATCCCGCTGCTCGAGCACGGCGGGGTGACCGGCGCGGTCGTGCTGCTGCGCGACATCTCCGAGCTGCGCCGCCGTGACCGGCTGCTGCTGTCGAAGGACGCCACCATCCGGGAGATCCACCACCGGGTGAAGAACAACCTGCAGACCATCTCGTCGCTGCTGCGGCTGCAGGGCCGGCGGCTGTCGTCGCCCGAGGCCAAGGCCGCGGTGGAGGAGTCCGTCCGCCGCATCCGCTCGATCGCCCTGGTGCACGAGATCCTGTCGCCACGAGGCCGGCGACGACGTGCCCTTCATCGAGATCGCCCGTCCGCTCGTGCGCATGGTCGAAGAGGGCCTGCTGTCGCCCGAGCACCCGGTCGACATCAAGATCACCGGCGACGCGGGCAAGCTCCCGGCCACGATCGCCACCCCGCTGTCGGTGGTGCTGAACGAGCTGCTGCAGAACGTCGTCGACCACGCCTACCCCGACGAGGTCGACGGCGACGGCGGCCACGTGCTGCTCGAGCTCGACAACGACGGCGCCGAGCTGCGGGTGCGGGTCACCGACGACGGCGCCGGGCTGCCCGACGGCTTCTCCCTCGACACGTCCACCGGGCTCGGGCTGTCGATCGTGCGGACGCTGGTCACCACCGAGCTCGACGGCACGATCGAGCTGGTGGCGGGGCCGGGCGACGGGGATCGACCGGGCACGACGGTCGACGTGCGGGTGCCGCTCGGGCCGGTCGTGGAGGTCGTCGAGGCCGTGGGTCCGGCCGGGACGGGACCGGCCGAGGACAGCCCGGACGCGCCACGGCCCTCCGATGCGGAGGGCCGGTGAACGAGTGCCGATCGGACGCCGCCGGTGCCGGCGGAGCGTCGATCGTGGCGCTGTGGAGCGGACGCGTCAGGCCGACGCGCGGCGCTTGGCGGCCATCCACTGACGGCGCAGCTTGCGACGCTCCTCCTCGGAGGTGCCGCCCCAGACGCCGGAGTCCTGGTTGGTGGTCAGGGCGAACTCGAGGCACGGGGCCTTGGCCTCGCACTGGTCGCACACGGCCTTGGCCGCGGCGATCTGCTCGATCGCCGGTCCGGTCGTGCCGACGGGGAAGAAGAGATCGGGATCGGTGTCCCGACAGGACGCGACATCGCGCCACTGGTCAGGGTCGATCGAGATCGTCAGCGCGTCGAGAGAGGTGAGGGCCACGGTGCCTCCACGAGTAGGGCTTCTCGACGGGCTTCTCACGCCTATCGTGAAGCGAATCACATGCCACCGCGGGAAGATCTCGAGCGTGTGTGGCTGGAACGTCACGACCGTACCGGTCGGAGCACGGGGTTTCAAGGGGTACCACGGGGGATTTTGCTATGACATATGTCTCGCCAGATCGCAAATCGACGCTGGTCATCGGCCATCGCGGCGCCTCGGCGGCGCGTCCCGAGAACACCGTCGAGGCGTTCCGCCACGCCGCGACCCTGGGCGCCGACTGGGTCGAGCTCGACGCCCGGCGCACCGCGGACGACCGGCTGACGGTGCACCACGACGCGGTGCTGCCCGACGGTCGGGCCATCGTCGAGGTGGCGGCCGACGACCTGCCCGAGTCGTTGCCGACGCTCACCGACGCCCTCGCCGCGTGCGCCGGCATGGGCGTGAACATCGAGATCAAGAACGACCGCCACGACCCCGACTTCGACCCCGACGACCGGGTGGCCGTCGCGGTGGCCGACCTGCTGAGCGGACCGGATGCGGTGCTGCCGGTCGAGCGGGTGCTGGTCACCTCGTTCAACCCGGCCACCATCGCGGTGGTGCGCGAGCGGGCTCCGCACGTGCCCACCGGGCGCCTGACGATGAACGGCCACGACCTCGCCGGCCGCATCGAACGCACCGCGGCGGCCGGGCACGTCGGCCATCAACCCCTACGACCTCCTCGTCGACGAGCAGATGATGGCGGTGGCCCGCGGCGCGGGGCTGCAGGTCTACGTGTGGACCGTGGACGATCCCGATCGGATGCGGGCGCTGGTCGACCTCGGGGTCGACGGCATCATCACGAACGTGCCCGACGTGGCCCGGGCCGTCGTCGACGGCGCGGCCGAGGGCTCGGCCTGAGGGCTGCGCCGCGATCAGGCGGTCAGCCGAGGGGTCAGGCCGAGGTGGGGGCCAGCACGCTGTCGATGCGGGCCTCGGCGGCCTCGGGGTCGATGCCCCACGAGACCGACAGCTCGGACACGAGGATGTGGCGGGCCCGGGCGTGCATCGACTTCTCGGCGGTCGACAGCGCGCCGCTCTGCTCGCGACGGGTCAGGTTGCGCACGACCTCGGCGCACTCGTAGACGTCGCCCGACTTGAGCTTCTCCTGGTGGTTCTTGAAGCGGCGGGACCAGTTGGTCGGCACCCGGACGTTGGCGACGGCCAGCACGGCCAGCACCTCGTCGGCCTCCTCCACGGAGATGGCGTCGCGCACGCCGAGCTCGGCGGCCTTGGCCTCGGGCACGAGCACGGTCATGTCACCCGAGGTGCCGAACCCCGCTCGGGCACGACGAGCTCGAGGTAGTCGATCTCCTCGCCGTTGATCGTGCGCTTGGTCTTGGCCACGATCTCAGCGATGCCGTGAGCTGGATAGATGACCTTGGAACCGACCGAATACGTCACGAAATACTCCCGGGGATGATTGCGACAGCCCGACATTGTGCCTCATCCGAGCCCGAACTCCACCTTCGGCCGCGGCGCCGCGGGTTCGAGGCCGGGACCGGCGCCAGGGTCAGGGGATGACGAGGGCCAGCGATTCGGGCTCGTGGCGGAACTCCAGCGAGGTGACCTCGCCCAGGTAGTCGCCGTCGACCTGGTAGGGGAACGGCCCGAAGCCCTCGACCTTCACCCCGGCCAGATCGGCGCGGCGGTCGACCGAGCGGCTGCGCCCGATGCCGTCGCCCTTGCCCAGCGCCGACAGGCCCAGACCGACGATGGTGGCGAGCTCGAGCGAGCGGATCGACACCATGGCGAGTCCGGTGTCGAGCGTCGTGCCGGGCGCCACGTTGAGCGGCCGGGTGCCGAAGTAGGTGTAGGGGTTCGTGTTGAGGCAGAGCCCGAAGTACACGTCGTCGACGATGTCGCCGTCGGGCAGGTGCACCGCGAACCGCGGGCCGGGTGTGGTCGTAGTCGCGGAACCAGGTCTCGAACGCGGAGAAGAGGAACAGCGGATGGCTGGCGTAGCGCTTGAGCGCGGCCCGGCGCTCGACCCGGGCGACGATGGCCGCGTCGAAGCCCATGCCGCAGTGGAACAGGAAGTAGCGCCCGTTGACCACGCCGAGGCCGACCCGACGGATCGACTGCCTCGACAGCGCCTCGAGCAGCACGACGGTGGCCTCGATCGCGTCGTCGGGCAGGCCGAGCGTGCGGGCGAACACGTTGGTCGAGCCGCCGGGCAGCGCGGCCAGCGCGGTGGCGGAGCCGGCCAGGCCGTTGGCCGCCTCGTTGAGCGTGCCGTCGCCGCCGAGCACGACGACCACCTCGACGCCGTCCGCGGCCGCGCCCTGGGCGAGCCGGGTGGCGTGGCCGCGGCGGCTGGTCTCGGCCAGCGTGACCTCGTGGTCGGCCGACAGCGCCTTCTGGATCATGACCCGCCCGCGTGCCGTCACCGACGACGCCGACGAGTTCACGAGCAGGAGCACCCTCACCGTCGGCGAAGGTAGCAGCCGTCCCGCTCGATCGATCGGGCCAGGGCGAGCCAGGGTGGCCGCCGTGGGCTGCGGTGGTTCGGACGGCGCCGGCGGGTACGGTGGCGGACGAAGGGGAGTAGCCCTCAACATCGGGATCGACACGCTGGCCTCCGGGCCCGGTCCCGAAGGCCTGGTACAGGCGGGCGAGACCTTCGACTCTGGCTCCAGCGCGCCGGGTCGAAGGCAGGTCCCCCTGCGTCGTCCTGGTCAGAACCCAAGGACGGACCTCGTGGCCCTCATCCTCCTCGCCTTCGGCGTCATCTTCGTCGCCGAGCTCGGCGACAAGAGCCAGCTCATGGCTCTCGCCTTCGCCACCCGCTACAAGGCGGTGCCGATCCTCATCGGCATCACCATCGCCACCGCGCTCGTGCACGCGGTGTCGGTCGGCATCGGGGCGGTGCTCGGGGCGACGCTGCCCACCCGGGCGATCTCCATCGCCGCGGCGGTGGCCTTCTTCGGGTTTGCGCTCTGGACCCTGCGGGGCGACGAGCTCACCGACGAGGAGGAGGGCAAGGTCGACCGGTCGAGCCGGTCGGCCATCGTGGCCGCCTCGGTGGCGTTCTTCCTGGCCGAGCTGGGCGACAAGACCATGCTGGCCACCATCACCCTGGCCACCACCGGCAACCCGTTCTCGGTCTGGCTGGGTTCGACGCTCGGGATGGTCGCGGCCGATGCCCTGGCCATCGTCGTGGGCCAGCAGCTGGGCGCCCGGTTGCCCGAGCGGGCGGTGCGCATCGGGGCGGCCGTGGCGTTCTTCGTGTTCGGGGTGATCCTGCTGGTCGAGGCGCTCGTCAGCTGATCGATGGCAGCGCACGGTCGCGCTGGATTTGGCCGCGGACCGACACTCGGCAAAGAATGACGGCCATGAACGTTGTCGTCTGCGTCAAGCAGATCCCGGACCCGGCTGACCCGGGTGCGATGGATCCCGAAACCAAGACCCTCAAGCGAGACGGGAAGCTCATCCTCGATGAGTCCGACTCCTACGGCGTCGAGATGGCCCTGCAGCTGGTCGACACCGCCGGCGGCGGCGAGGTCACGCTGGTCTCGATGGCCCCCAACAGCGAGGTGAGCGGTCTGCGCACCGCCCTCGCCATGGGTGCGGCCAAGGCCATCCTCGTCAGCGATCCGGCCCTGCAGGGCTCGGACGCGCTGAGCACCGCCAAGGTGCTGGCGGCGGCCATCAAGCGGGTCGAGGGCGCCGATCTGGTGCTCACCGCCACCGAGTCGAGCGACGGCTACACGGGCACCGTCCCGGAGCAGATCGCCGGTCTGCTCGACCTGCCGTCGGTCACCTTCGCCAAGTCGATCGCCGTCGACGGCGCCACCGTCAAGGTCGAGCGCCAGACCGAGGCCGGCTACGACGACGTCGAGTGCCCGCTCCCCGCCGTGGTCTCCGTGACCGCCGGCGTGGTCGAGCCCCGCTACCCCTCGTTCAAGGGGATCATGGCGGCCAAGAGCAAGCCGGTCGACGAGGTGACCGTCGCCGACCTCGGTCTCGACGCCTCGAACGTCGGCTGGGCCGGCGCCCGCCAGGAGATCACCAGCATCGCCGCCGCTCCTTCCCGCCAGGCCGGCGAGGTCGTCGAGGACGACGGCACCGGCTTCGAGAAGATCGTGGCCTATCTCGACAACCTCAAGGTCATCTAGGAGACCCATCATGACGCTCTCAAAGATCTGGGTCTTCGCTGAGGCAACCGACGGCAAGGTGTCGTCGACCACCCTCGAGATCCTCACCAAGGCCCGCGAGCTGGCCGGCACGGTCGAGGCCGTCTACGCCGGCGGCGACGCCGACGCGGTGGCCGGTGTGCTGGGTGCCCACGGCGCCACCACCGTCCACAGCACGGGCGACCTCGGCTCGGCCCTCCCCGGTGTCCCGGTGGCCGCGGCCATCGCCGATGCCGTGGCCGGCGGTGCTCCCGACGCCATCCTGTTCGCCACCTCCTACGCCGGTCGTGACATCGCCGGTCGGCTGTCGGTCAAGCTCGACCAGCCGGTGCTGACCAACTGCGTCGACCTCGTCCTCGACGGCGATGCGCTCAGCGTCGTCGAGCCCGTCTTCGGCGGCACCACCGACGTCACCACCAAGGCCGTCGGTTCCGGCCCGGCCATCATCCTGCTCCGCCCGAAGTCGTTCGTGGCCGAGGAGAGCGGTGGCGGAGCGGCGGCGGTCAGCGCCATCGCCGTGCCCGACACCGGTGCGGCCGGTGCGGCCAAGATCACCGAGCGCCACGTCGAGGAGCGCCAGGGCCCGCAGCTCGAGGACGCCGCCGTCGTGGTGTCGGGTGGCCGTGGTCTCGGCGAGGCCGAGAAGTACCAGATGATCGAGGACCTGGCCAAGCTGCTGCACGCGGCCCCGGGCGCCTCGCGAGCCATCGTCGACGCCGGCTGGGTGCCCTACTCGTACCAGGTCGGCCAGACCGGCAAGGTCGTGAAGCCGACGGTCTACATCGCCGCCGGCATCTCGGGCGCCACCCAGCACATGGTGGGCATGAAGGGCTCGAAGAACATCATCGCCATCAACAAGGACGCCGAGGCCCCGATCTTCTCGATCAGCGACCTCGGCATCGTCGGCGACGTCAACAAGGTCATCCCCGCGCTCATCGAGGCGCTCAAGGCCCGCGGCTGACCCAGCACCACTTGAACTCGTCGAACCTGTCCCTCACGCGACGTCACCGGCGTCGCTGGGGGGACAGGTTCGACTCGTTTTGGCCAGGTCGTAGCATCACGGGGTGACCGCACCGACCCGATCTGCCCGGCCTCGATGGACGAACTGGGCCCGCAACCAGTCGTGCTCGCCCATCGCCATCGAGCGACCGCGGTCGGAGGCTGAGATCGTCCGCATCGTCGAGCAGGCGGCGACCGAGGGGGTCGCGGTCAAGGTCGTGGGCGCCGGGCACTCGTTCACGCCGATCGTCTGCACCGACGGCTACCTGCTCGACCTGAGCGACTACGACCAGGTGCTGTCGGTCGACGTCGAGGCCGCGACCGTCACGGTGCAGGCCGGCATCCCGCTGTCGAAGCTGAACGTCGAGCTCGCCGACCACGGCCTGGCGCTCGAGAACCTCGGCGACATCGCCTACCAGTCGGTGGCTGGAGCGACCTCGACCGCCACGCACGGCACCGGCCTGCACTTCGGCAACCTGTCGAGCCGCATCGTCGGGTTGCGCCTCGTGGCCGGTGACGGCTCGGTGGTCGAGGCCACCCCCGAGCAGAACCCCGAGGTGCTCGATGTGGCCCGCGTCGGCGTCGGGTCGCTCGGCATCCTGTCGGTGGTCACCATCCAGTGCGTGCCGGCGTTCAACCTGCACGCCCTCGAGCAGGCCGAGCGGGTCGACGCGGTGCTCGAGCGGTGGGACGAGGAGATCACCGGGCACGACCACTTCGAGTTCTTCTGGATCCCGAACACCGGGTGGGCCCTCACCAAGCGGAACCGCCGCACCCTCGACCCGATCGAGCCTCGGGGTCGCTGGCGGTCGTTCCGGGACGACTACCTGCTGACGAACCTCGGCTTCGACCTCACCTGCCGGGCCGGGCGTCTCGACCCCCGGCTCGGGAAGCGGGTCGCCAAGCTGGTCCCCGGCACGGGACGGGCCGAGTACACCGACGCCAGCTACAAGGTGTTCGCCAGCCCCCGGCTCGTGAAGTTCTACGAGATGGAGTACGCCATCCCGAACGAGCACCTGGTCGAGGCGCTGAACCGGGTGCGCGACCTGGTCCGGCGGCAGGGGGTGCAGATCTTCTTCCCGGTGGAGGTGCGGGTGGTGGCAGCCGACGACATCCCGCTGAGCACGGCGCACGGCCGCACGACGGCCTACATCGCGGTGCACGTCTATCAGGGCACGGCCTACGACCAGTACTTCCAGGGGGTGCAGGGGATCATGGACGACTACGGCGGGCGACCCCACTGGGGGAAGATGCACTTCCAGACCGCCGCCACCCTCGCTCCCCGCTACCCGCGCTGGGCCGAGTTCCAGCAGCTGCGGGCCCGGCTCGACCCCGACGGCCGCTTCACCAGCCCCTACCTCGACCGGGTCCTGGGTCCGGTCGGCGGCTGACGGGCGCTCGCCGTGGTCACGCTCGATCAGGCCGCCCAGCTCGCGCTCGAGCTGCCCGAGGTGAGCGAGGGCGAACGCCACGGCCACCGCACCTGGAGCGTCGCCGGCAAGACGTTCGCCTGGGAGCGCAACTTCAGCAAGGCCGACCTCAAGCGGTTCGGAGACGAGTCGCCGCCCGACGGCCCGATCCTGGCGGTGACGGTCGAGGACCTGGGGGAGAAGGAGGCCGTGCTGGCCGAAGGGCTGGCCGGCTTCTTCACCATCCCGCACTTCCACGGCTACGCGGCCGTGCTGATCCAGCTGAAGCGGGTGCGGAAGGGCGCGCTGCGCGACGCGCTCGTCGACGGATGGCTGGCGTGCGCCCCGGCCGAGCTGGCCGACGAGTTCCTCGAGCGTTGACCTCTCGCACGGGCCCAACTGGGTCTCGCGAGAACTGTCACCTGTTCTGCCACTAGTTTTCCTGGCGTCCGGCAACGAGCGAACGGTGAGGTCATCATGACCAGCAACGACACGCCCCGACTCATCTCCGACATGCGCGGCGTCCGCTACGGCGAGGTGCTGGCGGTCTTCGTCCGCGACGGCGGGTTCGAGGCGGAGGTGTACGGCACCCAGATGCTGAACGACTGCCCGCAGGAGCTGTGGGAGACGCTCGACCCGGCCACCATCGCCGCCGAGATGGGCGCGGCGGCCGTGAAGCTCAACGGGCCCCGGCACTGGATGCTCGACGGCCTGGGCCAGAAGGTGGCGGTCGTCGAGCCGGTGCTCCGGGACTTCAACGGACTCACCATGCGCCGCATCGCCACGGTCGACCTCGGCACCGACCCCACCGTGCAGCCCTACGTCGAGCGCCACGTCAACCGAGGGGCGGTGTTCTTCTTCGACGCCGGTGCCCCCGTGCACGAGCTGGTGAACCCCGACGGGCTGGCCTACGTCATGCAGGCGTACTGCGTCGGCGTCGACCCGACCCTCACCGACGGTGACCTCGAGGGCCTGGGCGCGCGCCTCGCGCTGCCCGAGGGCTGGACCTACCGCACGAGGATCCTCGAGGAGGAGCTCGTCGTCGACACCACGGCCACCATCGCCACGGTCCTGCAGGACGAGCTCGAGAACACCTACACGCTGCCGTCCTGACCCCATAGGTGGCATCGAGCCCTCAACCTGGGGCTCACAACTACCGTTAACGATCACGATGCTGACGTCTCCAGGGCCGGTCGGACCCGTAGCCGACCCTGCTGGCGCGCCGAGGCCCTGGCACCAGGGCGGACTGCTGCGGTCGTCGTGGTTCCAGGCCGCCGCGATCAGCGCCGTCGCCTTCGTCGTCATCCTGCTCACCGCGCCGCACGGCCTGTGGCTGGACGAGACCATCTCGGTGCGCCGCAGCGGGCTCCCGTTGTCGACGCTGACGTCGTTCAGCCTCGGCGGCGAGCCGAACATGGCGCTGTTCCACTACCTCCTCTGGCCTCTCGGCCAGCTGCACGCCAGCGACACGGTGTTCCGGCTCGTGCCGATCGCCGCCGGGTCGCTGACGCTCGGCGGCACGTACCTCCTGGGGTGCCGCCTCTTCGACCGATGGACCGCGGTGATCGCCACCGCGGTGCTCGTCGCGCACGGGCTGCTCACCCGCTACGCGACCGAGGTGCGCGGCTACTCGCTGATCATGCTGCTGATGGTCGTGGCGGCGCTGCTGCTCACCGACGCCGTCGAGACCGATCGGCGGCGGTCGTGGGTGCTGTTCGCCATCTGCTCGCTGGTGTCGTTCGGCCTGCACTTCGTCGGCGTGCTGTTCGTCGGCGCGCAGGTCCTGGCGCTGCTCGTGATGTGGCGATCGATCGACCGACGACGGGCCGTGAAGACGGCCGTCGCCATCGGCCTCGGCGTGGTGGCGCTCGCCGTGGTGTGGGTCGTGAGCGACCAGGACTACTGGGTCTCGTGGCTGCCCAACGCCTCCGACGACGTCGCCTACCAGGTCCTCAAGGCGATCTCCGGTGGCTCGGTGGCGTCGATGTTCGTGGTGGGCGCCTTCGTGGTGCTCGGCTCGGTCGTCGCGGTGCTGGCCTTCCGACGCGACCCCGAGCAGCGCTGGGCGAGCGCGCTGACGCTGTCGGCCGCGTGGGTGCCGCTGATCGGCGGCGTGGTGGCCTCGACCGCGCACGCGCTGGCCTATCCCCGGTACTTCCTCGCGGTGCTGCCCTCGATGGCGCTGCTGGCGGCCCGGGGGGTCATGGCGCTGCCCCGCCGGTCGGCCATCCCGGTGGTCGCCACGATCCTGCTCGTCGGCAGCGTCGCCATCGGCCACCAGGACCTCGACCTGCACGCGCGCGAGGGCACCGACGCGGCCACCGAGTACGTCGTGGCCAACGCCCGGCCCGGCGACGCGGTGTTCCTGCCCTACAACGAGGACCTGTCCGGCTTCCAGTGGTTCGCCGACGGGCGCCTGCCCGAGGGCGTCATCGACGCCCGTCCCGGCGTGCCGCCCGACGCCATCCGCAGCGACTGGTGGTGGGAGAAGGCCAGCCGCCTCGGTCCCGACATGCCCGGCTTCGCCTCGCGGTCCGAGGCCGAGTGGGACGAGCGCCTCGCGCCGGTCGACCGGGTGTGGATCCTGAGCGGCTTCATCGCCAAGGACCCCCGCTTCCACGACACCGGCGTCGACTTCGTGCCCGAGGGCCGGGTCGAGTGCGACCGGCAGTTCTTCCAGGGGATCGACGTCGTCCTCTGGGCCCGGTCGTGTGGCTGACCACCGGATACGGTCCGGATGTGGCCCCCGCGGATGAACGGCTCGACCCCGCCCGTCGGGACGACGTGCTCGACCGACTGGGGTTCTCGGCCCTGCCGCCGGTCGACCTGCAGGGCCTGACGGCGGTCTACGGCGCCTGGTGCGAACGGGTGCCGTTCGACAACCTGCGCAAGCTGATCGCGCTGCACGGCGGCCGGTCGGGGCCGCTCCCGGGCCTCGGGGCCGAGGACTTCTTCGACGCCTGGCTGGCCCACGGCGCCGGCGGCACGTGCTGGCCCAGCGCCAACGCGCTGCACGCGCTGCTCGACGCGACCGGCTTCTCCTCCCGTCGGGTCACTGCGTCGATGTTCGACCTGGGCGAGCCCTCGCACGGCACGACGATCGTCACCTTCGACGACGGCGAGGTCCTCGTCGACTCGTCCATGCTGACCGGCATGCCCCTCCGGCTCGACCCGGCCGGGCCGACGGTGACCCCCGGCGACGGCTTCCCCCATCGGGCCCGACCCGTCGCCGAGGGCTGGTTGTTCGACTTCACCCGGGTGGCCATCGACGAGACGCTGCCGTGCCGCACGCTGTCACCGGACGCCACGCCGCTCGCCTTCTTCGAGGAGCGCTACGAGGTGTCCCGCACCTGGAGCCCGTTCAACGACCACCTCAACGTGCTCGTCCACCGGTCGGGTGGTGCGATCTCCCACACCAGCGGGCACCTGTACCACCGCCCGCTCGGCGCCCCGATCGCCGAACTGAGCGGGGGACCGGTCACCGCGGAGGAGGTGCGAGTCTCGCTGGTCGACGAGATCGGGTACTCGGAGGCCATCGTCGCCGAGCTGTTCCGGGTGTGGACCCCACCCCCGCCGAACTTCTGAGGGCCGAGGTGGCGATGACCCCGATCGTGTTCGAGACGCACTCGTCGAGCGAGGACAACGAACGGGGCGTGGCCTCGGGGTGGAACCACGGCGCCCTCTCGCCCCGCGGTCGCCTCCTGGCGGAGGAGCTCGGCGTCCGCCGGAGAGCGGATGGCATCGACGTCGTGCTGGTCTCGGACCTCCGGCGCGCGGCGGAGACCGCAGCCATCGCGTTCGAGGGGACGACCGTGCCTGTCCTACGCGACTGGCGACTGCGCGAGTGCGACTACGGCGAGCTCAACGGGCGACCTGCCGGGGAGGTGCACGCACGCGTCGCCGGCGTCCACGACCGCTATCCCGGTGGCGAGAGCTGGGCCGAGGCGGTGGCCCGCGTCGGTGGGGTGCTCGACGACGTCGGCCGCCGGTGGACCGGCCGGCGGGTGCTGCTCATCGGGCACATGTCGGTGTACTGGACGCTCGAGCACCGGCTGCACGGCCTGCCGCTCGAGGCGATCGGAGGCCGGTTCGACTGGCAGGAGGGGTGGGAGTACGAGCTGCCCGCCTGAGGACGCCGAACTGGTGACGGTCTGAGGGTCTCCAGGCCCTCCGATCGTCCACCAGTTCGGGAATGGAGGACTGAGCCTCAGACGAGCGGCCAGGGGTAGCGACGGCCGCTGTGGTCGATCGGGAAGGTGGCATCGCGGACGACGGCGCGGGCCCGGGTGAGCAGCGCGTCGCGCTCGAAGGGGTCGAGGAGGGCGGCGAGCGGGTCGGGGATGCCGCCGTCGACGAACCGGCTCACGTCGTCGAGCAGGGGAGCGGGGATGGGCTCGCCGCCGAACTCCCAGATCACCGTGCGCAGCTTGAACTCCTGGTGGAAGCTCAGGCCGTTGTCGATGGCGTAGATGCGGCCGTCCTCGCCGAGCAGGCAGTGCCCGCTCTTGCGGTCGGTGCTGTTGGCCAGCAGGTCGAACACGCAGAGCGCCTGCAGCTGCTCGCGGTGCTCGTCGCCCTCGTAGAGCGTGAAGTAGTGCTGCTCGAAGTCGGTGTCGACGAACTGCTGCAGCGAGCCCTCCCCGAGAGGCGCCTCGATGCGCAGGACGGTGAGCGGCACGAGGTGCCAGCCGAGCGCCTCGCTGAGCTCGTAGGCCGCGACCTCCCGCTTGAAGAGCCCGTCGGGGAAGTCCCACAGCGGGCGCTCGCCGCGGTAGGGCTTGTAGACGGCCTGGGTGCCGTCGCTCGTCGTGGCACACCTCCGCGAGGAAGGTGCCGTTCGAGCTCCAGGGCATGCGGCCGAGGATCGAGAGCTCGCCCTGCTCGAGCAGCGCGCGCCGGGCGGGAGAGCTCGGCGAGCCGAGTCGCTCGTCGTGGCGGCCGTCGTCGGGATCCATCGGCTCAGTTGAGGCGGGGGCAGGCGTGGCCGTCGGGATCCATGGGCTTGCCGCACAGGCGGCACAGCGGTCGGCCCGACGTCACCAGCTCGGCCGCGGTGCGGATGAAGGCCAGCACCTGGCTGCGGCTCAGGCGGAAGCGGGCGCTGGCCCCCTCGGGCAACGAGGACGGGTCGGTGGCGATCTCCTCGGCCTCGTCCTCGTCGACCACGATCAGCTCCTCGGCCACGAGCAGGATGCGGTCGTCGGCCTCTTCGTAGGCGACGGCCAGCGAGCCGATCACCCACTCGGCCACGATCGGCTCGATCAGCTCGAGGGAGACCGGGAGCGGCTCGGCGTCGGGGAGGTCGGCCAGGATGCCGGCGAGGTACTCGCCGAGGGCGGCGACCTGCTGCTTCTCGAGCCGGAGCGAGACGACGTGGGCGTCCTGGCGGGCCTGGAGGTAGAACACCCGCCGCCCGGGCTCGCCGATGGTGCCCGCGGTGAAGTGGTCCGGCTCGAGGAACTCGAACGAGGTGCTCATGTCAGGACAGGCCCAGCGTCGTCAGGTCGTCGCCGGTGCTGTTGGAGGTCAGGACGACGGGTCCGGAGGTGGCGTACCAGATGGCGCTCACCGAGCAGGGCGAGACGACGATCCGCTGGAAGAGGTCGAGGTGGGTGCCCAGCGCGTCGGCGAGGGCGGCCTTGATGGGGTCGGCGTGGGACACGGCCACGATGGTCTCGCCGCGGTGCTTCGCGGCCAGATCGGCCAGGGTCGAGGTGATGCGCACCTGCATCTCGGTGAACGACTCGCCGCCGGGGAACCGGAAGCCGCTCGGGTACTGCTGCACGGTGCGCCACTCGGGCAGCTTGTTGAGGTCCTTGAGGTCGGAGCCGGTCCAGTCGCCGAAGTCGCACTCGAGCAGGCCCTTGTTGCGCTGCACCCGCAGTCCGAGCGCCTTGGCGATGGGGGCCGCGGTCTCCCGCGTGCGCTCGAGGGGCGAGGCGTAGACGGCTGCGACCTTGTCGAGCTTGGCGATGCGCGCCGCGGCGGCTTGTCGGCCTGTTCCCGGCCCTTGTCGGCGAGGTGCAGCCCGGCGGCCCGACCGGGCAGCTTGGTGCCGGTGGTGGGGGTCTGACCGTGGCGGACGAGGAGGATGGTGGTCGCCGACGGAGGCTTCGGCTTGGTGGTGCGGGCCATGAGGCTGCTCAACCTACCGGCATCGGTCGCGAACGGAGAGGTTCGGCCCGGTGCGGCGACGCGGTCGATCCGCGCCGTCGGTCGAGCTGGCGAGGGGCTCCTACAGTGCCCCGGGTGGACTCCCTGGAGCGCCTCTCGGCCGACGTCGTCGCGTGCCGGGCCTGCCCTCGCCTGGTCGCGTGGCGCGAGCAGGTGGCCGTCGAGAAGCGGGCCGCCTACCGCGACGACGACTACTGGGGTCGGCCCGTCCCCGGGTTCGGCGACCCGGCCGCGACCATCGTCGTGGTCGGGTTGGCGCCGGCCGCCCACGGGGCCAACCGCACGGGCCGGATGTTCACCGGTGATCGCTCGGGCGAGTGGCTCTACCGGGCCCTGTGGCGGGCCGGCCTGGCCACCCGACCCGAGAGCGTCGCCCGGGACGACGGGCTCGAGCTGACCGGTGCGTACATCACCGCTCCCGTGCGCTGCGCTCCTCCGGCCAACAAGCCGACGATCGACGAGCGCGACCGGTGCCGGCCCTTCCTCGAGCGCGAGCTGGCGCTGCTCGACCAGGCCCGCGTCTACGTGGTGCTCGGCCAGTTCGGCTACCAGGTGCTCTGCGGGGTGCTGGGCGTGCGGCCCCGCCCGAAGTTCGGCCACGGCGTCGAGGTGGCGCTGCCGCAGCCGGCGGGCGCGGCCGGTGCCCGCACGCTGGTCTGCTCCTACCACGTGAGCCAGCAGAACACCTTCACCGGGAAGCTGACCGAGGCCATGCTCGACGACGTGTTCCGACGGGCGCGGGCGCTCGCCGGGGAGGCCCCCTTCCACCGCTCCTGAGGTCGAGCCGAGGCCGAGATCGCGCCGGTCTGGGGCGTTCGGCCCACGGCTGGGGCGTCCGGCTCATTTCCATCGCTTTTAGGTCGTAGGCCTCATCCCCGTTCGGCGCTCACCGCTGATGATGGCGACATGCGACCGACCGTCCGACGCATCGACCTCACCCAGACCCCGACCGCGGTGGAGGTGTGGCCGTCCCTCGACTGGCTCGATCCGTCCACTGGTCGCCGTGCCGCCCGTGAGCTCGCCGACCGCAGCCCGCTGTTCGACGGGGTGCGCAGCCGGACCTCCCGGGTCGCCGGTCCGCATGGCCGCAGCGGCCTGTGGGACGCGATGGCCAACGCCGTGCAGCGGGCCCGCGAGTCGTCGCTGTCCGGTCTCGACGCCGACGAATGGACCGAGGCCGAGGACGCGGAGATCATCGAGATGAGCCGCGACACGCCGCACCTGGCCTACCTGGCCCGGGTCGCCTGCAGCCGGGGGACCGGTCGCGACGACCTCCCCGGCGCCGACGTGATCGCCTTCGTCGACGCCCGCACGCGCGACGCCAGCTGACACCCGGCAGCCCGCCACGGATGGCGGGCCCGGATGGCGGGGCCGGATGGTGGGGGCGCAAGCGCGCCGACTACCGTGGCGCCCGGCCCGATCGCCCGACGGCGCCGTCCCCGAGTCCCGAGGCTCCTCTTCCGTCATGTCGCTCGTCATGAAGCCGGTGTCGCGTCCCCGTTTCCGTCGCCGCACCGCCCTGCTGTTCGCCCTCGTCGCCGCAGTGGCCCTGCTGGCCGGCGCCTGCTCGCAGAAGAACACCCCGACGGCCTACGACGACGTCACCCAGACCCAGTTCCTGGCCGGGTGCACGGGCAACACCAGCGACGACGCCCAGCCCGGCAACACGGCCAACGACGGCGACGGCCCCGCCACCACGCTGGCCCCCCAGAGCGCCTGCCAGTGCGCCTACAACTGGATCGTGCTGAACGTGCCCTACAACGACGCCAACAAGTCGAACCCGATCACCATCGAAGGCATCGGCACCCAGAACTTCACCTACACCGACAAGACCTTCGAAGCCATCAACAACGACGTGACCGACCACCCCGACAACGTGCCGCCGGAGATCCAGACCGCCCTGGCCAAGGAGTGCAAGGACGAGGGCTGGGCCCAGCCGAGCACGACCACCACGACCGCAACCTCCGGCGGCGGGCCGACCACCGTCCCGAAGTAGCCCGCGGGGCAGCCCCAGCCGAGGAGCTCGGGAGGCCGGCCGCTCAGGCCTTGGCCTTCACCTTGGGCTCGGGCAGCCCGACCCGCACGGCCGGTTCGGCCCACTGCGGCCACCGCGACCGGCTCTTCTCGGCCAGCTTGCGCATGAGGGCGATGGCGGCCGGGTCCTCGTCGGCCGGTCGGGCGATCACCGAGCCGTCGGCGACCATGCGCTGCATGATCTCGCGGCCGAGCTCGGTGCGGACGATGGTGAGCGTCCAGTCGTTGTCCTTGCCGATGCCACCGGTCGAGATGTCGGCGTGCTCGGCCGCGAAGTCCGGGCAGTGCGTGCAGCCCTCGCGGGTCCAGGCGTGGCACTCCTTGAGGTTGATCTCGTGGTAGGCGCCGTCCTTCATCCAGATCTGGAACACGCCCTTGATGTTCATCTTCACCATGTCCTGCTTCTTCAGGCCGTACTTGGCGTCGAAGAGCTCCTCGAAGATGGCGTCGTCGAACGTCTTCGAGCAGAGCAGGCCGATGTTGAACACGATGGGCTTGCCGATCTTGCCGATCTTGCGTGACCACATCACGGGCGGCACCGACGACTGGCAGCTCATGCCGACCAGCGCCAGCTTCGAGAACCCCCGCTCGAGGGCTTCGTCCATGGCCAGCGTGTTGGCCGAGTAGGTGTAGCGGCTGCCCGCTCCGGCCAGCACCTCGTCGCGGTTGGTGGCCACGCCGGGCACGGCCTTCCAGCTGTCGGTGGCGTCGACGTAGGACGTGAGCGCGGCGTCGATGTAGCCCTCGTCCATGGCCCAGATGAGGATGGCCGACACGAGGCCGCCGTCCTGGCCCATGCGATGGACCATGTCGTCGCTGGCCCGGGTCAGCAGGATGTCGCTGTAGATGCCGGCGACCTCGTCGGGCTGGCGCTCACGGTCGAAGAGGTGCTCGTCGGCCTGGTGCTCCCACGCCCGGAAGCGGGGACAGGCCCGGGTGCACGACGTGCAGCCCTTCTCGCCGTGGATGCAGTTGTCGAGGCCGAGCTCCTCCTCCAGGTGGAACGGCTTGTAGTGGCCGGCCTCGTGCTCGTAGCCGATGACGTCGTGCGGGCAGGAGATCACGCAGCCGGCGCACCCGGTGCAGAGCCCCGAGGTGATGACCTCCGAGTAGAGCTCCTTCCACTGGGCCGTCCATCGTTCGCGTCCCGCCGGCGGTGCGGTCTCGGGACTGGCAGGAGCCGGTGCAGCCTCGGTCGTCGACATGGCGGGAAGCCTAGGCCCGGCCCTACCTACGCGGCACCGGTCGCGGTGGGAGACTCTCGGCCGTGAGCGCGACCGCCGGGGTGCACGGGCCCGACATCCCCGTGACCGAGGTCCCCGAGGGGTCCGACGCCGCTCCGGCCGAGCCCTGGGCCGGTCCGTCGAGGTGGCTGATCGGCGCCGTCGTCGCGGCGGGGATCGTGCTGCGGGTGTGGATCCTGTTCGGGCCGCTGGGTCGACCCGACTCCGACGAGGTGATCGCCGGCCTGATCGCCCGCCACCTCGGCAGCGACGGGCTGCCGGCGTTCTACTGGGGCCAGCACTACGGCGGCACGATCGAGGCGCTCCCGGTGGCGCTCAGCCTCAAGCTCTTCGGCACCTCCGTGGCCGCCCTGCGGGTGCCGACGCTCCTGCTCGGCGTGGTCAACGCGGTGCTCGTGTGGCGGTGCGGCCGTCGGGTGATGAGCGAGGGCAAGGCCCGGGTGGCCGGCCTGCTGGCGTGGGTGTGGCCGCCGGCCGTGGTCTGGTACGGCTCCCGCGAGATGCTCTTCTACGCCCCCACGGTCACGTTCGGGCTGACCGCGATCCTGCTGGCGCTGCGCCTGGGCGCGGCCGACCGGGACGGCCGGCGCGGCCGCTGGTGGGTCCTCGAGTGGGCCGGGCTCGGGGCCGCCCTCGGCTTCGGGTGGTGGACCAGCCCGAACCTGTCGTACTTCGTGGTGCCCGTGGCGGTGGCCCTCCTGCTCGTGCCCGGTCGCACCCGGCGGATCGCCGTGCCGCCGTGGCGCGGCGTCCTGGTCGGCGTGGGCGCGACGCTCCTCACGGCCCTGCCCTGGCTGTGGGTCAACCTGCAGACCCCTCGCCTGCAGTCGCTGAAGACCGTCGAGTCCTTCCACCAGACCGGCAGCTACCCCGACCGGGTGCTGTGGTTCTTCACCCACGGGCTCCCCGCCGAGCTGGGCTTCCGGGAGATCGGCACGTTCGACTGGGTGCTCGGCCCGGTCGGCTTCGTCGCGTACCTGGCCACGGGGGCCGCCCTCGTGGTGGTGGTCGTGCGGGTGCTGCGCCACCGCACCGGTCGGTCGGCGCCGCCGTTCGACGTGGTGGGCTTCCTGCTCTACCCGCTGATCATGGCGACGATCCCGTTCGTCAAGTCGCAGGGCAACCTCCGCTACCTCTTCTTCCTGGCCCCGTTCCTGTGCCTGCTGCTGGCCCGGCTCGTCGGCTCCCGTCGGGTCGCGATCTCCGTGCTGGCGGCCGCGGTCCTGGTGACCGGGTTGGGCCTGGCCCGGGTGCAGGTCGTCTCCGAGGCGGCCGGGGCGCCGCAGCTCGTCGGGGTGGTCGATTCGCTCGACGAGCTCATCCGCGTGCTCGACGCCGAGAACGTCCACGACGTGCACGCCGACTACTGGATCGCCTACCGCCTGGCCTTCGAGACCGACGAGCGCATCATCGGGTCGCCGTCGGCCGGCGCGCTGCGCTATCCGCCCTACGACGACCAGGTGCGCCATGCCGACCAGGCCGCCTGGATCGTGGCCACCGACTCGAGCCAGCAGCAGGCCCTGCAGCAGCGGCTGGACGAGCTGGGTGTGGGCTACCGGGTGGTCCCGGCCGGCGACCTGTCGGTGGTCATCACCGACCGCAACGTCCAGCCCGAGGAGCTGCCGAACGAGGCCCGGACCCCGGAGGGCTGGGAGATGGCCCCTCCCCCCGGCGAGAGCTACTGAGTCCAGCCCGATCCCACCGGCGATTCGGCGGCGATTCGGTTCTTTGTGAACTTCGCGCCGGTGGACGATGCGAACTTCACAAAGAACGGGGTGGGGGGTCAAGATGGGGCCATGGACCTGACCTATCCCGCTGAAGCAGAGGCGTTCCGCGTCGAGATCCGCTCGTGGCTCGAGGAGCACCTGCCCGAGGGCTGGTTCGAGCCCGGGTTCAAGATGGACACCGAGGCCAAGGTGCAGTTCCAGAAGGAGTGGACCACCACCCTGTTCGAGGGCGGCTGGATCTGCGCCACCTGGCCCGAGGAGTACGGCGGCAAGGGCCTGAGCACCATGGAGGCCGTGGTGCTCAACGAGGAGTTCGCCCGCGCCGGTGCGCCGCTGCGAGCCGACTTCTTCGGGGACACGCTCGTCGGCCCGACCATCCTGCAGTGGGGCACCGAGGAGCAGAAGAGGTTCTTCCTGCCCAAGATCCTCTCGGGCGAGATCGCCTGGTGCCAGGGGTTCAGCGAGCCCGACGCCGGCTCCGACCTGGCCAACCTCTCCACCAAGGCCGTGCTCGACGGCGACGAGTGGGTCATCAACGGCCAGAAGATCTGGACCACCCAGGGCTTCATCGCCGACTACATCTTCATCCTCTGCCGCACCGACCCCGACGCCCCCAAGCACAAGGGCATCTCCTACCTGCTGTGCCCGATGGACCAGCCCGGCGTCGAGGTGCGCAAGATCACCCAGATCGATGGCGCGGCCGAGTTCGCCGAGGTGTTCTTCACCGACGCCCGCTGCCCCAAGGAGAACGTGGTCGGCGAGGTCAACAACGGGTGGGCCATCGCCATGACGACGCTCGGCTTCGAGCGGGGCACCTCGGCCACCACCGGCTACCGCCGGTTCGAGCGTGAGCTCGAGGGCATCATCGACGCGGCCAAGGCCAACGGCAAGATCGACGATCCCTTCGTGCGCCAGGGCCTGGCCCTCGCCTGGTCGAAGGTGCAGATCATGCGGATCAACGGCCTCCGGTCGCTGACGTCGGTGGTGCAGAACAAGAAGGACCTCGGCGTGGCCACGCTCGGCGCCACCAACAAGATGTTCTGGAGCGAGTACCACCAGCACGTCATGAACCTGGCCATCGACGTGCTGGGTCTCGACGGCCAGATCCTCACCGGCGATCCGTCCGTCGAGGAGGCCGTCCCCGGCTACGGCGCCCGGCGCACCAGCGAGCGGTACCCCTCGTCGGTGCTGCAGTCGGCGTTCTTCTTCTCCCGCTCCGAGACCATCTGGGGCGGCACGTCGCAGATCCAGCGCAACATCGTGGGCGAGCGGGTGCTCGGCCTCCCCAAGGAACCCAAGGTCGAAGCGGCCAAGTAGGCCCCGGTGCGGGGGTGACCCGACCGCGCAGATCGGTCGCGGTACCCTCGAACACTCCATGGCTCCCCCCAGACCATCGGCGACGATCGACGATCCGGCGCCGGCCCCGGCTCCCGACCTGCTGCCGAAGGCTCGGCGCCGTCGCCGCACGCGGACCCAGCGCGCCATCATCGGCGTCGGCATCCTCGCCGTGTGCGCCATCCTCGCCACCATCGTGGCGGTGGGCTACGGCTACTACCGGTTCAACCAGATCAACAAGGCCGACGTCACGCTGACCAAGGTCGGCGCCAACAAGCCGCAGAACTACCTGGTGGTCGGGTCCGACAGCCGCGACGGGCTCGACAAGAGCGACCCCGACTACAAGGCGTTCGTCTCGGGCTCGGACGGCACCGGCCCGAAGCACAGCGACACGATCATGATCATGCGGGTCGACCCGACGAACGACACGGTCAACCTGCTGTCGCTGCCCCGTGACCTCTGGGTGCCGATCGCCGACACCGGCGAGTCGCAGCGCATCAACACCGCCTACAGCGCGGACGACGGACCGCAGCGGCTGATCGACACCATCCAGCAGGACTTCGGCATCCCGATCAACCACTACCTCGAGGTCAACTTCTCCGGCTTCAAGGGCGTGGTCGACGCCATCGGCGGGGTGCCCATGTACTTCGACTCGCCGATGCGGGACGACAACTCGGGTCTGAACATCACCGCGGCCGGGTGCACGACCCTCGACGGCACCCAGGCCATCGGCTTCGCCCGGTCCCGCCACCTCGAGTACAAGGACGCCAAGGGCAAGTGGCACTCTGACCCGACCGGAGACCTCGGCCGCATCACCCGCCAGCAGCTGTTCATCCGCAAGGTGATCGACAAGGCCAAGAACAAGGCCACCAGCCTCGACCTCCGGGGCACGAACGACCTGATCAACGCGGCGGTGAAGAACATCACGGTCGACAAGAACTTCGGGCTCGACACGATGCTGGCCCTGACCAAGGAGTTCAAGGCGTTCAGCGGCGACCAGATGGTGAGCCACCCGCTGCCGACCACGCCCTACACCACCAACGGCGGCGCCCAGGTGCTCAAGCTCGATGCGGCAGCAGCGGCGCCGATCTTCGCCATGTTCAAGGGCGCCGACGCCGAGCCCGAGCTGAAGGCCTCCGACGTGACCCTCTCGGTGCGCAACAGCAGCGGGGTCAACGGCGCGGCGGCCAAGGCCCAGGGTCAACTGCAGACGCTCGGCTTCGTCATCAGCAGCACCGACACCGGCACGGCCACCGCCACCACCACCCAGGTGCTCTTCGGGTCGGGCGCCGATGCCAAGGCCGCTCTCGTGGCCAAGCACCTCAAGGGCGGCGCGGTCGAGCCGAAGGCCGACAGCTCGCTGGCCGAGGGCGAGGTTCGGCTCGTGCTGGCCAAGGACTTCGCCGGCATCGTCGACGACGCCGGCAAGGCGGTCGTCTCGACGCCGAAGAGCTCGGCCTCGACCACGACGACGGCTGATCCGACGATGATCACCGGCGAGATCGGTCACACCCCCGGCGAGCCGCCGGCCGGCGTCACCTGCGGCTGAGCACCGGTCCGGCCCGGCGGCCGATCCGGTCGCGTCCCTAGGATGCGGGCATCGCCGTCGACCCGAGCCTTCCTCCGACTGCACCGCCCTCGCCGGTTCCGGCGCGGGCGCCGTTGGTCGAGTCCCTCAGGGGGGTGGGCGAGGAGGCCGATCGCCGATGGCGGGAGGGTGACGAGCTGCGCCACCTGCCGGCCGACCTGGCCCGGGAGCTGATCGGCACGCGCATGTTCCAGGCGTGGGTGCCGGCTGCGTACGGGGGCGATCAGCTCGACGTGGCCGCGGTGCTCGATGCCATCGAGGAGGCGTCCTACCACGACGGGTCGTTCGGGTGGTGCGCCATGATCGGCGTGACCACCTCGCTGCTGTCGGGCTACCTGCCGGCGCGGTGGGCATCGGAGATCTTCGGCGACCCGGCCTCGTGCACCGGCGGCCACGCCATGCCGCTCGGGCGAGCCCTGCCCGTCGACGGTGGCCTGCGGGTCAGCGGCCGATGGCAGTGGGGGTCGGGATCGGACCACTGCACCTACGTCGGTGGCGCCTGCGTGGTCGTCGACGGTGACGGCCACCGCCAGCCTCGGGCCGACGGGTTGGCCGCGCCCTTCGTGTTCTTCGCCCGCGACGAGGTCGAGCTGCTCGACACCTGGGACGTGATGGGCATGCGGGCGACGGGCAGCACCGACTACGAGGTGACCGATGTGCTCGTCCCCGAGGGACGCTGGGCCGAGCCGCAGCTCGGCGCTCCGGTCGTCGACGCGCCGCTCTACCGGTTCCCGTTCATGGCCGCGCTGGCGCTGGGCGTCAGCGCGGTGTCGATCGGCCTGGCTCGCCGGGCGGGCGACGAGCTCGTCGACCTGGCCGGGGCCAAGAAGCCGGCCCAGAGCTCGCGCACCCTCGCCGAGCGGCCCATCGTGCAGGCCGATGTCGCTCGGGCCGAGGTGGCGTGGCGCTCGGCTCGGTCCTTCGTGCGGGAGCAGGTCGACGGGGCCTGGGCCGCAGCCGAGGAGGGCGCGCTCGGCGTGACCCACCGGCGGGACCTCCGCCTGGCAGCGACGAACGCGACCCTCGCCGCGACCCACGCCGTCGACCTGATGTACGAGGCGGCGGGCGGCAGCGCCGTGCACCGCGGCGGCGCACTCGAGCGGGTGTTCCGCGACGCCCACGTGGCCACCCAGCACGCCATGGTGTCGGGCCGCACGCTCGAGGTCCTCGGTCGGGTGGCGCTCGGCCTCCCCACCGACGCCGGAGCGTTCTGATCGCGTCGTTGCCGTCCGCTTCCCCGGGAGATGCCATGACCCCTGCGCCGCAAACCGACGACCACGAGGGCCCCGACGAGCTCGGCCTGCTCGAGGGGATCATGACGACCCGAGCGATGCGCCGCTACACCGACGAACCGGTCACCGACGACGAGCTCTGGACCTGCCTGCGGGCCGCGGTGCAGGCGCCGAGCGGCGGCAACATCCAGCCGTACCAGTTCCTGGTGGTCCGCGACGCGGCGCTCAAGCTGCGCATCGGCGAGGTCTACCTCCGGGCGTGGGAGCGCTACGGCGCGGCCACCGAGGCGGCGATGGGCGGCCGCTTCCCGAGCGACGAGGCCCGGACGGCCTGGCGGCGCAACGTCGCCGCGTCCGACCACCTGGCCCAGCACATCGGGGAGGCGCCGGCCCTCGTCCTCGTCCTGATGCCCGACATCGAGATGACGGTGGCCGACGACGACGGCGTGATGGACGTCGGGCCGACGTACGCGTCGGTGTACCCGGCGGTGCAGAACTTCGTGCTGGCGGCGCGGGCCCTGGGGTTGGGGACGGTGCTGACGACCGTGTACCGCATCCACGAGGACGAGATCCGCGAGATCTGCGGCATCCCCGATCGCTACCTGGTGGTCGCGCTGCTGCCGGTGGGCCGACCCCGGGGGACCTTCGCGGTGGCGCCCCGCGCCCGCGGGGCCGAGGTCATCACCAGCTGGGACCGCTACGGCGAGCGCCGATCCACCTCCTGATCCGGCGCGAGGCCCCTACGCTTCCCCGATGACCGACTGGACCACCGTCGCCTCGCTGGCCACCGCCGGCGGCACCCTCGTGCTGGCGCTGGCCACGTTCGCGTCGGTGCGCTCGGCCAACCGGTCGGCCCGGGTCACCGAGCGGGCGCTGCTGGCCGGCATCCGACCGGTGCTCGTGCCGTCCCGACTCACCGACCCGGTCGAGAAGGTCGGCTTCATCGACGGCCACTGGATGCGGGTCGAGGGCCAGCTGGTCTCGATCGACCTCACCGACGAGGCGATCTACCTGAGCTTCACCGTGCGCAACGTCGGAAACGGCATCGGGGTGCTCGACCGGTGGGACCTCATCACGGGCGAGGTCGGCGTCAACTCGATCTACCGGGACCCGAGCGAGTTCACCCGGCTCTCCCGGGACATCTACATCCCGGCCGGCGACATGGGGTTCTGGCAGGGCGCCTTCCGCGACCCGAGCGAGGAGCGGTTCATCGAAGTGCGCCGGGCGATCGAGCAGCGGCGAGGTGATCCGCATCGACCTGCTGTACGAGGACCACGAGGGCGGGCAGCGCACGATCAGTCGCTTCTCGCTGACCCCCGTCGCCGACGACCGGTGGCTGACGTCGGTGGCCCGCCACTGGAACCTCGACCGCGACGACCCTCGCTGACCGCCTGACCCTTCGCCGTCGCCGACACCTTGCCGCCGCTGACGCCTCGCGGTGCGCGACGGGTGGGAGACTGCCCCGATGCGGGGGGTGGCCAGGGAGCGATGACCACCACCGACGCCCGGATCGCCGAGTCCCACCCCGAGCCCGAGCCGACCGCGGGTCGGCCGGTGACCCATCGCCACGAGCACGCCGACGGCACGCCGCTGCTGCGCCACGTCCCCGCCCTCGACGGCCTGCGGGGCGCCGCGGTGGCCGGCGTGCTGCTGTTCCACGCCGACCTGCTCGTCGGCGGGTACCTCGGCGTCGACCTCTTCTTCGTGCTGTCGGGGTTCCTGATCACCTCGCTGCTGCTGGCCGAGCGGCGGGAGCGGGGCCGGATCGACCTCCGACGCTTCTGGGCCCGCCGGGCTCGCCGGCTGCTGCCCGCGCTGGCCGGCCTCATGGTCGGCGTCGTCGTGTTCGCCCTGGTGTTCGCCGACTCGAACCAGCTCGGCCAGATCCGCGCCGACGGCCTGGCCACGATGCTCTACGTCGCCAACTGGCACGCCATCGTCTCGAAGGCGGGCTACTGGGACCAGTTCGTCGCGCCCTCGCCGCTCGAGCACATGTGGAGCCTGGCGATCGAGGAGCAGTTCTACGTCATCTGGCCGTTCGTGGCGCTACGCGGTGCTGCGCACGAGGCGGACGGCAGACGGGCGGGTGGCCCGTGGACCGCGGCGGCTCTTCATCGTGTCGGTCGTGCTGGCCGCGGCGTCGCTGACCACCATGGTGCTGCGCGCGTCGCCGGCGTCGGTCGAGCGCCTCTACCTCGGCACCGACACCCGCGCCGCGTCGATGCTCATCGGCGCCGCACTGGCCAGCTGGCTGGCCTGGCGGGGCCCGGTCCGCTCGACGCTGGCACGGGTGGCGGTCGAGGTGCTCGGCCTGGTCGGGCTGGTCGTGCTCGCCGTCGCGTGGACGCGGGTCGAGGGCACGACCATCGGGCTCTACCGCGGCGGGCTGTTCCTCTGCGGGCTGTCAGTGGCAGCGGTGATCGCGGCCGCCGCCCACCCGCGCTCGGGCCCGCTGGCCACGGTGCTGTCGATCCGCCCGCTGCGCTGGCTCGGGATGATCAGCTACGGCCTCTACCTGTGGCACTGGCCGGTGTTCATCGTGCTCGACGAGCAGCGCCTCGGCCTCGAGCGGTGGCCGCTCTTCGCCGTGCGCCTGGTCGTGAGCCTGGCCCTGGCGCTGCTGTCGTTCTACGCCCTCGAGCTCCCGATCCGCGAGCGGCGCCTGCCCCGCTGGCTCGGTCTGCTCGGAGGTCGAAGCCGGCTGGCGTCGGGCCGTCGCGGTGCCCGCAGTCGTCGCCACGCTGGTGGTGGCGCTGCTGCTGGCCACGAGCGGTGCCACCACCCCAGAGCCCCTGGCCGACACGGTCACCGCGGTGCGGGCCTCGCTCGACGACGTCGCCGCCGCCCCCGGCCACGCCGGTCGTCGGTGCGCCGCCCCGCGTCCTGTTCGCCGGGGACTCCGTGTCGTACTTCCTCGCCCAGCAGTTCGTGGCCCGCCAGGGCGACTTCGGGGCGGTGGCGGCCAACTCGGCCCTCCCCGGCTGCCGCTTCACGCCGGGTCGCATCCGTCGAGCCGACGGCGAGATCGTGGAGGACACGCTCTGGCCCATGTGCGACTCGCTCTGGGCCGAGGCCGTCGACCGGGTGCGCCCCGACGTGGTGTTCCTCACCGTCGCCGATCCCGGCGCCGTCGAGCGTGAGATCGACCGCCAGTGGACGACGCCCTGCGACGCACGGTTCGACGGCTACCTCCGCGGCAAGCTCACCGCCGCAGTCGATGCCCTGAGCGCCACCGGGGCCGTGGTCGTGCTCGGCACGTCGGTGCGGGCCATGCCGACCTACGCCAACGGCGTCATCCCCGAGCGCCTCGACTGCTTCAACCAGACCATCCGCTCCGTGGTGGCGTCGGACCCCCGGACCCGTCTGGTCGACGTCGACGGCTTCGTGTGCCCGGACGGCAGGTGCACCGATGAGGTCGACGGCCGCCAGCTGCGCCTCGACGGCCTGCACTTCGTCGGACCGGCCGCCGACTACGTCGACGACTGGCTGATCCCGCAGCTGGTCGCCCAGCTCCCGCCGCGCTGACCGTCGAACTGCCCTGGGTCAGGTGGAGCCGGCCGCGAGGCGGCGGAGCAGGTGGGCGCGCGCGGCCGCGTCGCCGGGGGCGTCTCGCTCGGCGAGATCGTCCGCGACAGCCCGCTGATGGGCCTCGTCGACGTTGCCGCCGTACTTGAACTTGGCCTTGACGTCGGTGACGACCAGCCGCAGGCCCCGGATCTGGCCGAGGCGGGCCCCGTGCTCGGACGGGTCGACCGCGTCGATGTCGGGCTGCAGCACCTGGAGCTGGCGACGCAGCACGGCGGCCACCTCGGCGGGATCGTCGACGACCTCGGCCCGGGCCGTCAGCTGCACCGCTCCGTAGTAGGTCGTGGGGACGCCGACGCGCGGGTCCTCGTCGCCGATGGCCTTCCACGACGAGGGCACGAAGGCCCAGTCGCCGGCAACGCTCAGCACGACCATCGGGTTCTCCTCGATGGCGGCCCAGAGCGGGTTGGGCCGGGCCAGGTGCAGCACGACGTCGTCGCCGTCGACCACGTACTGGGTGGGGACGACCACGGGGACGTCGCGGCCCCGACCGCCGGCGACCAGGTGGCCGAAGCCCTGGGCGACGAGGAACGTCCTCCACTCGTCGTCATCGATCGCGGCGTCCCAGCGGTGCACGAGCATGGCCGCAGTATGGCGGTCGACCCGGTTGCCGGCTGGCGGGATTTCGCCGTCGCGGTCCGGTCGACCACGCTCGTACCACTCTGAAGGACCCGCCTCCCGGAATCCGGGAGGCCGAGCCTTCAGAGTGGGCGACGCGTCACCGCGGACGGGACGTGGCCACGTGGCCACCTGGACCAGCGCGGAACGATGGCGCCCTCGGCAGGACTCGAACCTGCGCCACCGCCTCCGGAGGGCGGTGCTCTATCCGCTGAGCTACGAGGGCAAGGGGGACGAGCGTAGCGCGCCACCTGTCGGGCCCCGAATCGCCTTCCGGGGCGGGCGCGAGGGCCGATACCGCTTCGAGCCGGTGCAGGGGTGCCGGATAGGGTGAGGCCCGCGCCGGGCCGCCTGGTCCGGCCCGATCATCCCGAACGAGGAGCCCCCTTGATCCGCGACCAGCTCGCCGATGCCCTGCGCACCGCCCTGGACACGCTCGAGGTCGACCCGCTCCCCGACGAGATCCAGCTCGAGCGCCCGGCCCGGCGCGAGCACGGCGACTGGTCGAGCAACGTGGCGCTGGCCACGGCCAAGAAGGCCGGCCGCAACCCACGCGAGCTGGCCATGGCCCTGGCCGAGGCGCTCAACGCGGCGCCGCCGGCGCACGTGCTGGCGGTCGAGGTGGCCGGGCCCGGGTTCGTCAACTTCCGCCTGGCCGACTCGTGGCTCCACGACGTGCTGGCCGAGGTCGTCGACGAGGGGCTCGACGGCTACGCCCGGCTCGACTCCGGCGCCGGCACGCGGGTCATGGTCGAGTTCGTCAGCGCCAACCCCACCGGCCCGCTGCACGCCGGGCACGGTCGCGGCGCGGCGTACGGCGACTCGCTGGCCCGGGTGCTCGAGCGGTGCGGCTACGAGGTCTCCCGGGAGAACTACCTGAACGACCGGGGCACCCAGATGCAGCTGTTCGCGGCGTCGCTGGCGGCTCGCCAGGCGGGCGAGCCGGTGCCCGAGGGCGGCTACAACGGCGAGTACATCGTCGACTGGGCGGCAGAGATCCCGGCCGGCGCCGACGTGCTCGAGTGGGGCGAGGCCCGGGCCATCGAGGACCACCGCACCACGCTCGGACGCATGAACGTCCACTTCGACACCTGGTTCAGCGAGCGGTCGCTGGTCGACGCGGGCGCCATCGAGACCACCCTCGACGACCTGCGGGCCCGGGGCGTCGTCGACGACACCGACGGCGCGGTGTGGCTGCGCAGCACCGACTTCGGTGACGACAAGGACCGCGTCCTGGTCAAGAGCGACGGCGAGTTCACCTACCTGCTCCCCGACATCGCCTACCACCGCGACAAGTTCGCCCGCGGGTTCGACCTGCTCATCAACGTGTGGGGCGCCGACCACCACGGCTACGTCGCCCGGATGAAGGCGGCCATGCAGGCGCTCGGCCACGACCCCGACGAGCTCGAGGTGTCGATCGTGCAGCTCGTCGCCCTGATGAAGGGCGGCGAGCCGGTGAAGCTCTCCAAGCGGGCCGGTGACATCGTCGAGCTGGCCGACGTGCTCGACGAGGTCGGGCCCGACGCGGCCCGGCTCACCTACCTGCTGCAGTCGGTCGACAGCCCGCAGACCTTCGACATCGACGTGGTGACCAGCCAGGGCAACGACAACCCGGTCTTCTACGTGCAGATGGCCTACTCCCGCATCCGCTCGATCAAGCGGGTGGCGGCCGACCGCGAGGTGACCCGGCTGCCGCTCGCCGAGGTCGACCTCGGCCTGCTGGTGCACGAGCGCGAGCTCGAGGTGCTGCGGGTGCTGTCGACGCTGCCCGAGGTGGTGGCCGCCGCGGCTGCCGACCGGGCCCCGCACCGGATCACGACCTGGGTCCGCGAGCTGGCCGGGGCCGTCCACGGCTTCTACCACGACTGCTACGTGCTGGGTGAGGGCGTCAGCCCCGAGCTGACCCAGGCCCGGCTGTGGCTGGTCGAGGCGGCCGAGATCGGCCTGGCCATCGGCCTCGACCTGCTCGGGGCCAGCGCACCCGAGTCGATGTGACCGGCCCGGAGCCGACGGATCGACGATGAGCGCGCTGCCGCCCTACCTCCTGCCGGACACGTCCACGGTCGGTCCCGAGGGCCAGCTGCTGATCGGCGGGTGCGACACGCTCGAGCTGGCCGCCGAGTTCGGCACGCCGCTGTTCGTCTACGACGAGGCCCACCTGCGGGCCCGCTGCCGCGAGGCGGTCGACGCGTTCGGCCCCGGGGTCAACTACGCGACCAAGGCGTTCCTCTGCCGGGCCATGGCCCGCCTGGCGCTCGAGGAGGGCATGAACCTCGACGTCTCCACCGGCGGTGAGTACCACGTCGTGCGCTCGGCCGGCGTGCCGGCCGAGCGGCTGGTGCTGCACGGCAACAACAAGTCGTCCGACGAGCTGCGCCTGGCGATGGCCGAGGGCGTCGGGCGCATCGTCGTCGACTCCTTCGACGAGATCGACCGCATCGAGGCGCTGGTGGCCGAGGGCCTGCCGGTGCCGTCGGTGCTCGTGCGCATCACCCCCGGCGTCGAGGCCCACACCCACGAGTTCGTGCAGACCGGCCAGAACGACTCGAAGTTCGGCTTCGGCGTGGCGTCGGGCGATGCCGCGGCGGCCCTCGAGCGGCTGTCCGGCGTCGCCCGCGGTCGACCTCGTCGGCATGCACGCGCACGTCGGCAGCCAGGTGTTCGAGGCCAAGTTCTTCGAGCTGGCGGTCGAGGTGCTGGCCCAGTTCTTCGCCGACTACGACCTGCCCGAGCTGTCGGTCGGCGGCGGCCTCGGGGTCGCCTACGTGCAGGGCGAGGAGGCGCCGTCGATCGAGCAGTGGGCGGCCGGCATCCACCGGGTCTGCCGCGACACCGGCCTGGAGGCGTCGGTCACCGCCGAGCCGGGCCGCTCGATCGTGGCCGCCGCCGGCGTCACGCTCTACACGGTCGGCACCATCAAGGACCTGCCCGGCATCCGCACCTACGTGTCGGTCGACGGCGGCATGAGCGACAACCCCCGGCCGGTGCTCTACGACAGCGGCTACGAGACGTTCCTGCCGCGAGACGTGCTGGCCGATCGGCCCCGCACGGTGCGGGTGGTGGGCAAGCACTGCGAGTCGGGCGACCTGCTGGTGCGGGAGGCCAAGGTGCCCGACGACCTGGTGGTCGGCGACATCCTGTGCACCCCGGTCACCGGCGCCTACGGCCACTCCATGGGCTCGAACTACAACAAGATCCTGCGCCCGGCGGTGGTGTTCGTGCGCGACGGCGAGGCCCGCCTGGTGGTGCGCCGGGAGACGTTCGACGACCTTCTCCGCTGCGAGGTCGAGTAGCGCTCACGGCTCGGTTGGCCCGATGGGCGCCTCGACGGGCCGGTCGAGTGGCGGCTCGACGTGGATGGTGTCGGGGCCGAGGTCTGGGCTGGAGGAGCGGTCCGTTCGGGCCAGGCCGCCGACCGGCGCGTCGGAGGTGACGACCGACCCGGCGAGCGACGCGCCCGCCGCGGCCCAGCCGTCGAAGCGGGTGACGGTGCCGGCCGAAGGGTCGTAGAGGGCCGGCGTGTCGCGGCCGTCGCCGTCCCAGTCGCCGAGGAGGAGCTGGTCGCCCGGCCGCCCCAACGCGAAGCGGTGCCGGGTGCCGTCGGGGTCTGGTCGCTCGGCCTCGGCCCGGTCGGGCCACCACAGGATCGTGATCGTGCACCCCGATCCTTCGGGGTCGCCCGGAACGGCCACCGCCCCGGGCGGCGCCTCCGCCGGAGCGCCGGGGCAGGGCTGCTCGGTCGGAGGGATCGGCCGGCCCGGATGCGACCGTGGGATCGGACCCGGTCGCGGCCGCGCCACGGGGGCCGGACCCCGATCGGAGCACGAAGAACGCGAGCAGGACGGCGAGGACCACCACGGCCGCTCCGGAGGCCAGGGCCGCGATCCGTGCCGGCGCGCCGGGCGGACCACCCGGATCGACGGGTGCCGGCGCGGGCAGCACGATCGCGGGGGTCGCCAGATCCCGCGTGTCGACCTCCACGCCGGGTGGTCGAGGCCGGCGGGTGCGGCCGGCCCGAGGAGGCGGCGGCCGATCGGCGGCGATGAGCTGCCCGAGGTCCCGCTCGAGGTCGGCGGCCGTGGGTCGATCGGCGGCGTCGGGACTGGTGGCCCGGCGCACCAGCTCGTGCACCCCGCCGCGCTCGGGTGCGTCGGCCGAGGCCGCCGCGTCGATGCACGTGGCGATGACCCGGCCCAGCGCGAACACGTCGGCCGCCCGGTCGACAGCACCGCCCTCGAGCACCTCGGGAGCCACGAAGCCCTGGGTCCCTCGAGCGGGCACCCTGGCCGCGGCACCGATCGGTCGGGCTTCGCCGAGATCGGCCAGCCACCACGTGTGGGGGTCGGCTCTGAGCACGTTGGCGGGGGAGGGGTCGCCGTGGACGAATCCGGCTGCGTGCACGGCAGCCAGCGCCGAGGCCAGCTGCTGCGCCATGGCGAGTGCGTCGGCGCGAGCGAGAGGCGCGGCCGCCAGCGCGTCGGCCAGCGACCCGAGTCGGGCCCAGGCCATGACGATGGCGACATCGGTCGGCGGGGCCGGCTCCGAGCCGTAGCGGCGCAGGCGACCTCGGGTGGTCGGGAGGTCGAGCACCTCGACGAGCGGCACCACCGCCGGATGGGTGATCGCCGAGAGCGCCGCCGCCTCCCGTCGCAGGCGTAGCTGCACGGTCGCGACCTGGTCGGAGGTCAGCCCGGCACTGGCCAGCTTCAGCACGACCTGTTCGTCGCCCGGCAGGTGCCGAGCCTGGTGGACCGTGGTGCTGCGCCCGACCCGGATCGGCTGCTCGAGCACGTAGTCGAGGACGGTCTTCACGAGGCCGAGTCCCCTCGGCGCCCATCCGACGAGGGAGCGAGCGCTCGGCTCATGGGTGGCGACCTGCACGAGCTCGGCGGCCCCGTCGGCGATCAGGAAGCCCTCGACCGTCGCACTGCCGGCTGGCCGGATCTCTCGGCAGGCGCACGCCCCACGGATCGCCGTCGCGATCGAGATCGGGCCGAAGCACGAGGCCGGGCCCGCAACGTCGGAGGGGCGCGCTCCAGTGGGCGTAGTCCATCCGCAGCCGGTCGGAGCGTCCCGCCGCGATCAGGTGGAGGCCCGGGCGGCTCGAGCCGACGAGCGCGGCCAGCGCGCCGGTCCGGTCGTCGACCAGCTCGCAGTCGTCGACCAGCACCAGGATGGTGCGCGGCGCCGCCGGCGCGCCACGAGTTCCGCCAGGAGCTGGTCGACGTCGGCCGCGGCGGCGACCCCGGGCCACGTGCGCAGCGGTGACGGTCGAGGCGTGAGCGCGATCACCCGCCCGAGCGGGTAGGCGCTGTTCGCGCCGACCGGCGGGACGAGGACGGATCGGGCCATGACGGCGAGCGCCGTGCTGCGGCCCGACCGGGCCGGGCCGACGATGAGGGCGTGCTGCCCGGGTTCGAGGTCGAACCCTCGCGGCCGCAGGTCGTGGTCCCCGATGCCGAGAGGCAGGTGGAGCACCTGCCGGCCACGGGAGGCCGGGTCGACGAGGGCCGGGGGGAGGTCGTCGAGGTCGAGGCCCGTCGGCAGCTCGCCGATCACTGCAGGACGGTCGACCTCGCTCGGGGTCGGGGCGCGGGGCCGGCGAGCCGAGCACGCGGACGGCGGCGTCGAGGTCGGGGCACCACGCGACCTGCACCTCGATGCCCGCGCCCTGCCCGACCACGCCGCGTCCGGGTCGCCGATCGGCGGAGGAACCGGTCGCGCCCCCGGGACGCAGCCCGAGCGAGGTCAGGTCGAACGGGTCGGCGAGGTGCAGCACGAGCCGTTCCGTGCTGCGCGACGCCATCGCCGAGGGGATGGCTCCGGGTCGGTCGCCGGTGACGGCCAGGTGGATGCCGACGCTCGGGCCGTCCCGGAAGACGTGGTGCAGCCGATCGGCGACCGGATGGCCCTCGACGGTGTCGAACCGGCGGAGCAGGCCGGGGAGGTCGTCGATCAGGGTCACGATGATCGGCCGCGGCTCGGCGGGCGTCGCTCGCCGGGCATCGAGCTCGTCGCCCAGCATCCGGACCAGGCGGGCCTGGCGTCGGACGTCGTCGGCGTCGACGATCGTGCCGACCTGAGGGAGACCCGTCAGCGCCCGGAGCCGTCCCGATCCGTCGGCCACGCCGTGGAGGTGGAACCACCGGCGATCGTCGCGGCCGGCCAGGGCGAGTGCGACGGACACCAGCGTGGTCGTCGTGCCGCTGCCCGGGCATGCCGAACACGAGCAGGTTCCCTCGCTCGGGATGCCAGCTCCACGGCTGCTGGCGCTGCCGGCCGGGTTCGTCGGCCAGGGCCACGGTCACCGCCAGCCCGCCACCGTCGTTCCCGTCTCCGTCGGTCCCTTCCAGGTCGTCCGGGCCAGCGAGCCGATCGAGCGCGTCGAGGGTGAGCGACGACGGCAGCGGCGGCAGCCACGGTGCCGGCGCACGACCCACGCCGGCGGCGGTGGCGGCCCGGGCGATCTGCTCGACCAGCTCGCGCAGGCGGCCCGGCTCGGTCAGCGCCGCCTGGAACGGCACCAGCTCGTCGTGGCCGAACCGGGCGTAGCCGCGGCCGGGGCGGTCCCGGGGGAGGCGGGCCGCGGCAGGGTCGTCGATGACGTCGGCCGATTCGGCCCGATCGAGCATCCGCAGGGCGATGCGCAGGTTGGTGTTCGTGCGGATGCGGTCGCTGATCGCCCCGTGCGGACGCTGCGTGGCCAGCACCAGGTGGACGCCGAGGCTGCGGCCCCGCTGGGCCACGTCGACCAGCGCATCGAGGAAGCCGGGCAGCTCGCCGGCCAGCGTGGCGAACTCGTCGATGACGACGACCAGTCGGGCCAGCGACGGCACCGCTCCCGTGCTGAGGTCGGCCACGCCGACGGCGCGCAGCGTCCGCTCCCGCCGTCGGATCTCGGCATCGAGGGCGACAAGTGCCCGGGTGGCGAGGTGCGGGTCGAGGTCGGTGACGAGGCCGACGGTGTGGGGCAGGTCGGCGCAGGCGTCGAAGGCGCTGCCGCCCTTGTAGTCGACGAGGAGGAACGACAGGGCGTCCGGTGGGTGGTGCAGCGCGAGCGAGAGGACGAAGGTGCGGAGCAGCTCGCTCTTGCCCGCGCCGGTCGTGCCCCCGATCAGCGCGTGCGGGCCGTCGCGGATCAGATCGATCGTGAAGGGCGAGGGGTCGCCGGCGGCGCGACCGGTGACCCCCACCGGCGCCGACACCTCGCCCGGCCGCCCTCGGGCCTGCGCCCACCGCTCGAGGATGGCGGCCTCCGTGATCGGTGCGTCGAGCTGGTCGGTGGTGACGAGGTCTGGCAGACCGGCCGATGTCGAGGTCACCTCCGGGTCCCGATGGCGAGCGAGGGCGGCGGCCCAGCTCTCGGCCGAGGCGACGGTCAGGCCGGTGACCAGCACGTCCGGGACGACCGCTCCGGACCGGGTCGCGTGCAGGACGCCGTGGCCGTCGACGTCGGTGACCTCGACGACGGTCGTGCACCACGACGGCAGCTGCTCGCGCCGGTCGGCCGCGACCAGGACGGTCCGACCGGGCGGCCCGTCGCCGACCAGGTGCGCGAGCGGCTCGATCAGCGTCTCGGCGGAGGCATCGGGCACGACCACGAGATCGAGCGGGAGCGACGTCACGGCTGGGTCGTCGACGGTGGGCGGTGCCGAGCACGCGTGCGGGAGCCGATCGACGAAGGCCCAGGCAGACCCCGGTTCGGTCGGTGACAGCAGGCGCAGCGTCACGTCCGCGGGACCGTGCAACGTCGCGACCTGGCAGATGAGCCAGCGCAGCGCAGCGTCGCGGGCCGGAACCGGACCGACGAGGCCGATGGCCAGGCCGGGCCCGAGCGCCGCCACGACGGGGACGTCGGCCAAGGGCCCGAGCCGGGCCAGGATCGAGGCGGTGGACGGTTCGGGCGGCAGGTCGTCGTCGGGCCACGGCTGCCAGGGTTGGTGGGCCAGCCCGATCGAGAGGCGGAAGGCGTCGTCGTGGTGCGGTCGTCGCTCCCACAGTCGGCTGGCGCCGTCGGCCCATCGTCGCAAGGTGGCCGGATCGGGTTGGGCCCGCCGCCGGGCGGACCGTTCGTCGCCGTGGCACCGGGCCGCGGCGAGCCCGAACGCGGCGGTCGACAGCTGCCGACGGCCGGCCGAGCGGTGGCGCGCCCGGCGATCGTGCCATCGCCTTTCGGCCCACGAGCCCAGCATCAGCGCGGGTCCCATGAGGGCGAAGATCGCCATGACCGGGCTGAACAGCACGGCGAGCACCGCGCCGAACACGAGCGGACCGAGCAGCATCGTGACGTTGAGGCCCGCTCCGGCGCGCGGCGACCGAGTGTCGCCCGTCGGCGGCGCGAGCGAGCGTGCCTCCGGGGCCGGGCCCGATCGGGGCGGGCGGTTGAACGGCCGAGCCGAGCGCTCCGAGCGTCGGGAGGAGCTGGAGGATGCGGGGGAACCCGACGCGCTCGGTCGTGGGCGACGGGGGAGGGGAGCGGCCCCGGGCCGCAGCTCGACGGCCATCGCCCCGAGCCGGATCACGTCGTCGGGACCGATCAGGCGGGGAGAGGTGACCGGCTGACCACCGACGAGCGTGGGGTTGCGGGCTTGCCGATCGGTGAGCTCGATGCCCTCGGAGCGGGTGCTCGAGCGCGGCGTGGCGTCGTGACACCGTCGGGTGCTCGAGGGCGAGGTCGTTGTCGGGGCCCCGGCCGATGGTGGTCGTGGACGACGCGATGGGGACATCGATCAGGTGGCCCGCGTCGAGCCCGCCGATGACGGCCAGGTGCCAGCGATCGTGGTTGCCCGGAGGCGAGCCGGTGGCGGGGACGGAGATGGGGGACGAGGGCACGGGATCCTCGGATCGCGTCGAGCGGCAGGAGGGGTTCGGGCCCCCGGCGCCGGCGGAGTGGGAGGTGCGGCGCCGGAGGCCCGAGATCTCGGGATGGTCAGGCGTCGACGCCGTTGAGCACGAGGTTCGAGCGGCGCCGGTTCTCGTCCACGTACCGGCTCTGGTCGCGGAGGGCCTGGGTCAGCTGGCGGAGGTTCTTGACGTAGACGCCGTCCCACTCGCCCCGGAACTGGTCGGCGAGCCGGCCCTGCCAGTGGACGGCGCCGGGCGTGCCGGCGGTGCCGACCAGGCGGGAGATGTCGGCGACGAGCTGGTCGACCTCGGCCGCCTTCTGCTCGAAGGTGCGCTGCAGCTCGACCATCTGGCTGAGGTTGACGCCGACGGTGTCGGTGGTGGGCATCGGAGTGCTCCTGCGGCTCGGGTTCGGGATGCCGGCAACGTAGGACGACGACACAGGAAAAGCAAGGAAAAACATTGAAAGTAGCATGATGAGCTGAAAGAGTCATCGCATGCACTCCGAAGCCAGCCCTGGCCGCGGTGTCGTCGCCGGCCTCGCCGGCGGCGGCCCGCGCCCCGAGGCCATCGTCGGCATCGACCCGGCCAAGGCCTCGGCCCTGGCTGGCGCGCTCGGTCGGACGGCTGACCGGGCCGAGTGGCAGCTCGCCGTCGCCGGCCGCGTGCTGGCCGAGGTCGGCGAGGACGTGGGGCTGCTCCACCCGCTCCGCCAGTTCGCGGTGTGGTGCGAGGCCGAGCAGGCCGACGTGCGGGCCACGGCCGAGGCCGTGCTGACGGTCGAAGCCGGCCCGCCGCCGCCCTGGCTGGCCGGGCTCGGCGTCCACCACGATCCCGACCGGGCCGAGTACCGCGCTCCGGTGGCGGCGTTCGATGCGGCCACCGCGGCCGTCGCCGCGCTGGCTTCGGGCGATCGCGACGCGTTCGTCGACCTGGCCGACCGGTGGCGCGCGAACGCGGTGTTCGCCGAGGTCCTGTTCGACCGGGTGGGCCCCTCGGTCGTCGCCGACGCCGTCAGCTACCTGGCCGCGCTGACCGTGGCCGGGCTCGGCGCCGAACGTCTCCAGCAGCAGGCGGTCGTCTCCGGCCTGGCCGCTGCACTCGACACGGCTCGGCGAGCCGGGGTCACCGACATCACGCGTCGGCTCGCTGGTCGACGCGCTCGCCCAGCGCCCTGCCGGTGAGCTCGCGCTGCTGTTCGTCGGGCCGACCGTGTTCGACGACCAGTTCCTGGTCGATGCGGTCGAGCGGCTCGTCGTGCAGCCGTCGGGCGTGGTCGGCGGCAGCCCGGCCTGGGCCGCAGCGTCGCCGGTCGACGACGAGCAACTGCCCCGTGACGCCACCCTGCTCGTGCTGCAGGCCCTGGGTCGCAGCCCGACCGCGGCGGCGCGGGTGCTGATCGAGGTCGACCTCGACGGCCTGCTCGTCGCCACGCCCTACGCCGACGGCGGCGACCCGGCTGGCCCGGGTCCTCGACGTCGGCACCGACCCGGCGCTCGGTCCCGACGCCCCACGAGCGGCGCTCGCGGTCATCACCTGGGTGGCCGATCGCACCCGCCTGCGTGCGGGGTGACCTGACGGAGCAGCCGCACCTGCCCGTCGACGCCTGGATCGCGCTCGGCCGGGTCGGCGCCCGCTACATCGGGTCCTTCCGCTCCGACGGGCACGACGGGGTCGAGATCGATCCGGTGTCCGACCAGCTGCGGGGGCAGATCTCGGGCGAGCAGGCCGATCGCTTCCTGACCATGGCCGCAAGCCAGCAGCCGGCGGCCGGCGCGCTGGGCGACGCGCTGGCCCGGTGGGTCTCGGCCGGCGTGGCCCGGATCGCCTCGCGACCGAACATCGACCTGGCTCCCTACACGGCCATCGGTGACGTCGGCCGGCGGGTCTCCGACGCCACCGAGACGGCCTCGTTCTCGTGGGCCGCGTCGCTCGACGACCGCCGCGCCGCCGAGCGGCTGGCGTGGAGCCAGGTCGTGAACCTCGCGTCGTCGGTGGTTCCCGGCTCGCCCGTCGGTGGCTTCGTGGTCGCGGACACGGGGAGCTTCGCGATCGACCGCCTGGTTCCGGCCGGACGAGCCGAGCTCGACCAGGCTCGGCAGTCGGGTCGGCACCTGTCGGGCGCGCAGCTCCGGATCGAGCACCTGGCGCTGGCCGAGCTCTGGGCTCGTCGGGCCGACAACCACCTGTTCGACGGCATGGCACCGCCACCCGAGCTCCTCGACGGCGATCGCCTGCGCGCCGTGGTCGAGCTCGACGCCGACGACCTGGCCCGGTTCGACGGGTGGACCGCCCGGCTCGCCACCCGAGGCGGGTGGCCGCTCGACCGCCTGGCCGCCGAGTTCGGCGCCACCGGCGCCAGATCGACGGGCTGACCTCACCCGGCTCGATCGCCGAGGCGGTGGGTCAGCTCACCGCGGCGCCGGGGTGCGGACCCACACGTCGTCCAACGCCCCGCCCGCGGCCAGATCGGCGGAGATCGCCCGGGCCTCGAGGCGATCCGCGACGGCCCGCAACTCGGCGCCCAGGCCGAGCTCCTGGTCGGTGCTCAGGCGCGATCGCCAGTGCTCGAGCGCGTCGCCGAACGCGGTGGCCACCGCGCCCTGCCACACATCGGCCCGGTGGTACGCGGCCACCTCGTGGGTGAGCAGACCCACCTCGGCTGCAGCCTGGCGCAACGACGCGGCGGCGCGCCGCCAGCGCGTCCGTGGCGGCCGGCGTCGGCTCTACGGGTGGCCCGGGCCGGAGGTCGAAGCGATCGGACATGTCACGTAACATACGGAAACTGCATGAACATGTCCAGGGAAGAGCTGTTCCAACGGCCTACCAATTCGGACCGGGCGCTCCCGTCGGGACCACTACCCTGTCCGGGGTGAACGGGTCCCCGGTACGCGTCGGGCTCCTCGGCTGCGGCACGGTCGGGTCAGCTCTCATCCAACTGGTGCAGGAACAGGCCGACGGGATCGAGGCGCGCACGGGCATGCGGCTCGAGATCGTCCGGGTGGCGGTGCGCAACGCGTCGAAGGACCGGGGCGTCGACCTGCCCCGCGACCGGTTCACCAACGACGCCGCGTCCGTCGTCACCGACCCCGAGGTCGACGTGGTGATCGAGGTCATCGGCGGCATCGAGCCGGCCCGCCAGTTCATCCTCGACGCGCTCAAGTCGGGCAAGCCGGTCATCACGGCCAACAAGGAGCTGCTGGCCAACCACGGCGGCGAGATCTTCGCCACCGCCGAGACCTCCGGCGTCGACGTGCTCTTCGAGGCCGCCGTGGGCGGCGGCATCCCGCTCGTGCGCCCGCTGCGAGAGTCGTTGCTGGGCGAGCCCATCGACCAGGTCATGGGCATCGTCAACGGCACGACCAACTACATCCTCACCCGCATGACCGAAGCCGGCGTCGACTACGCGGAAGCCCTGGCCGAGGCGCAGGAGCTGGGCTACGCCGAGGCCGATCCGACCGCCGACGTCGAGGGCTACGACGCCGGGGCCAAGATCGCCATCCTGGCCAGCATCGCCTTCGGGGCCCGGGTCGTGGCCGGCGACGTCTACCACGAGGGCATCTCGGGCATCACCGCCGACGACATGAGCTTCGCGGCGCGCAACGGCTACGTCGTCAAGCTCGTCGCCATCGCCGAGAAGCTGGTCGCCGACCGGCCCCGCGCGGGCAACCCCCGCGCCGCCGCCAACTCGGGTGCCGCCGGCAACCCCAGTGCCACCGGCCGGGTCGAGCTGGCCGTGCGGGTGCACCCCGTCATGCTGCGCTCGACCCACCCCTTGGCGTCGGTGCGGGGCAGCTTCAACGCCGTGTTCGTGCAGGGGGCGGCGGTGGGCGAGCTGATGTTCTACGGCCGCGGCGCCGGCGGCAACCCCACGGCCAGCGCGGTCCTGGGCGACCTGATCGACGCCGCGCTCAACCTGCGCAAGGGCTCGAGCGCCAGCGTCGGCGCCCTCGGCGAGGTGCCGATCCGGCCCATCGACGACCTCGAGTCGGAGTACTACGTCCACCTCGACGTGGTCGACCAGCCCGGCGTGCTGAGCGCGGTGGCCGGCGTGTTCGGGGCGCACGGCGTGTCGATCAGCTCCATGGAGCAGGAAGGGCTCGGCTACGAGGCCGACCTCGTGTTCATCACCCACCGGGCCCTCGAGCGCGACGTGCAGGCCACCCTGCGCGACCTGCGCGAGCTCGATGTCGTCCACCACGTCGGCAGCGTCATCCGCGTGCTCGACGACGAGCCCGACCTCACGCCGTGAAGCCCGCGGGCGCAGCGACCACCGGACCGACGAAGTGAAGTACGTCAGCACCCGCGGCGCCGCGCCCGTGCTCGAGTTCGCCGACGTGCTGCTGGCCGGGCTGGCGCGCGACGGCGGCCTCTACGTGCCCGACAGCTGGCCCGAGCTCACCCGTGACGCGATGGCCCGCTACGCCTCCCTGCCCTACGCCGAGATCGCGTTCGAGGTGATGTGGCCCTTCGTCGAGGGCAGCATCGAGCCCGACGCGTTCGCACGGCTGGTCGACGACGCCTACGCCTCGTTCGACGACCCCGCCGTCGTGCCGCTCCGCGACCTGGGTGACGGCATGTGGCTGGCCGAGCTGTTCCACGGCCCGACCCTGGCGTTCAAGGACGTGGCGCTCCAGCTCGTCGGCCGGCTCTTCGACCACGAGCTCACCCGCCGGGGCGACAGGGTCACCATCGTCGGGGCCACCTCCGGCGACACCGGGTCGGCCGCCATCGAGGCCTGCCGCGACCGGGCCGCGATCGAGATCGTGATCCTGCACCCGGCCGGTCGCGTGTCCGACGTGCAGCGCCGGCAGATGACCACCGTCGATTCGCCCAACGTGCACAACCTGGCCGTCGAGGGCACCTTCGACGACTGCCAGGACCTCGTGAAGGCGCTGTTCGCCGACGAGCCGTTCCGCGACCGGGTCAACCTGTCGGCGGTCAACTCCATCAACTGGGCCCGGGTGATGGCCCAGATCGTCTACTACGTGAGCACGGCCTCGCAGCTCACCGGTGGCGCCGTCCCCGGTCTCGTTCGCGGTGCCGACCGGCAACTTCGGCAACGTGTTCGCCGGCTACGGCGCCCAGCGCATGGGCCTGCCGGTGTCCCAGTTCGTGGTGGGCAGCAACGCCAACGACATCCTCACCCGCTTCCTCGAGAGCTCGGTCATGGAGATGCGGGGGGTGGAGCCGACGCTCAGCCCGAGCATGGACATCCAGGTCTCCAGCAACTTCGAGCGCCTGCTGTACGAGCTCCTCGGTCGTGACGGCGTGGCCGTGGCCGAGACCATGCTGCGCTTCCGGGCCGAGGGTCGCTTCACCCTCGAGCGCGATCTGCTCGGCCTGCTCGACGAGCAGTGGTCCGGGGCCAGCATCGACGACGCGGCCACGACGGCGATCATCGCCGAGCAGTTCGCCGCCTCCGGGCTGCTGATCGATCCGCACACGGCGGTCGGCCTCGGCGCGGCGGCGGCCTGCCGGGCCGACCGGAGCGTCCCGATGATCACGATGTCCACCGCCCACCCGGCCAAGTTCCCCGACGCGGTCGAGGCCGCCACCGGCGTCCGCCCGCCGCTGCCCGACCGGCTGGCCGACCTCTTCGACCGCCCCGAGCGCTACGACACGATCGCCTCCGACTACGACACGGTGCGCGCCGCGGTCGAGGCGGCCATCGCCTGACGTCCTCCTGAGGCCGCCGCAGGGCGTCGACCCGTCAGCGGTCGGGCAGGTGGCGCTTGACCTCGGAGGCGGCGGACCGCACCACCCCGAGAGCCCGTCGCTTGCGGTCGAGCAGGCCGGCTTCGGCATCGCTGACCCACAGGAGCTGGTGGTTGGGCGGCGGCTGGCTCGCGTCCTCGGCGATGCGTTCGGCGAACAGCTGCTCCGTGGCGTCAGCTGCGGCGCGTCGGTCGGCATCGGTGCCGAGGTCCCGCTTGCGCAGCGTCACGAAGAACTCGAGATCGCCGAACTCGGTCGGGTAGAGCCGCACGACCTCGAAGTCGATCAGTCCGAGGCGGATGGCGGTGGTGATGATCGAGCCGAAGGACTCGGGCGTGAAGCTGCTGCAGTGGACGTCGAGGTACTCACCCGTGTCGCGGGCCTCGAGGCAGCGATCCATCGCGAACCGGTCGGGATCTACCTCGCCCCTGCGCAGCCGGTCCGGGTCGACCTGTTCCGGGTCGAGCCCGTTCCAGAGGTCGAGCGCGCTGACGATGCCCAGGAAGTTGGCCTCGTGATCGAAGATCTGCTGGTACGTCGGGGTCTGCCGATCGGTCAGGTGCGCGTCGATGATCTGGCTCATGGTCGTGACCGGACGGAGGGCGTCGAAGGTGTAGCGCTTGTCCGGGAGCACGAGCGAGAGCAGGCCGCCGTCGGAGAGGATCTCCGAGACCTGCTGCAACCAGCCGATGGGGTTCGGGATGTGCTCGAGCAGGTGGGCGGCGATGACGAAGTCGACGGGTGCGTCGGCTCCGAGCACCTCGGCCAGGCGCAGGCCCGGCTTCCAGACGTAGTCGACGTGGACGAAGTCGTCGGCGTGGGGCGCGGCGACGGGGTTGTCGGCGTACTTGAGCTGGAGCTCTTCCTTCGACGCGTGGTCGAGGTAGCGCACGTTGGCGTGGTCCGGCAGGCGCGGGGTGTAGAGCGCGCCGATCTCGATGCCGACCATGGTCGGGTCGATCAGCTCGGCGTACTTCTCGACCACGTCCATCGCCATCCCGGGGAGCGTAACGGACGGGTCGATCGCGGTCGTCCGGGCGAGGGCGCCCCCTATCGTGACCCGATGGACGCAGAGCCGGCGCAGGGCCTGATCCGCTACGACGACGGTCGGGTGGGGTGCTGGTGGGCCGGCGACGACCCGCTGTACCGGGCCTACCACGACGACGAGTGGGGCCGTCCCGTCACCGACGACGTGCGGCTGCTCGAGAAGCTCTGCCTGGAGGGCTTTCAGGCGGGCCTCTCGTGGATCACGATCCTGCGCAAGCGCGAGCGCTTCCGGGAGGTGTTCGCCGGCTTCGACCCCGAGGTGGTGGCCGGGTTCGGTCCCGCCGACGTCGAACGCCTGCTGGCCGACCCGGGCATCATCCGCCACCGGGGCAAGATCGACGCCACCATCGGCAACGCCCGGGCCTACCTCGACCTCGTCGAGTCCGGCCTCACGCTGCGCGAGCTCGTGTGGTCCTACGCCCCCGACCCGTCGACGCGTCCGGCCCGGCTCGACTTCGCCAGCCTCTCCGGCCTCGGCTCCACCGCCGAGTCGGCCGCGCTCAGCAAGGACCTCAAGCGCCGTGGGTTCCGGTTCGTGGGACCGACGACGGTCTACGCGTTCATGCAGGCGATGGGCCTCGTGAACGACCACCTCGAGGGGTGCGACGTGCGCGCTGAGCTGACCTGACATCGACGTCGGGACCGGTTCACGGCGGGATGTGACAGCCCGGAGGCGGCGAGGTGTCGGGCAGGTGACGAGCCGGAGAGAAGCGGCGAGCAGTTTCCTGGCATGATCTCGCCCATGAAGTACGTGGTGTGCGTGCCCGACGGCTGCGCCGACGAACCCCTCGACGAGCTGGGTGGACGCACGCCGCTCGAGGTGGCGCACCTGCCGGCCCTCGCCGCGCTCGCGGCGCGAGGTGAGGTCGGCCGGGCCGGCGTGATACCCGAGGGCATGCCTCCGGGCAGCGACGTCGGGAACATGTCGATCTTCGGGTACGACCCGGTCACCTACCACACCGGTCGCGCGCCGATCGAGGCGGCGGCCCTGGGCCTGCGCCTGCAGTCCGACCAGGTCGCCTACCGGTGCAACCTCGTGACGGTCACCGACGGCGTGATGGTCGACTTCTCCGGCGGCCATCCCTCCACCGAGGACGCGGCCAAGGTCATCGAGGCGCTCCAGGACGAGCTCGGGGGTGACGGCGTCGAGTTCCACCCCGGGGTCGAGTACCGCCACATCCTCGTCGTGCCGGCCTCGTGGGCCGAGGCCGACTGCACCCCACCCCACGACCTGTCGGACAAGCCGATCATGCTGCCGACCGGAAAGGCCGCGCCGGAGCTGTGCCGCCTCATGGAGGCCTCCCGCCAGGTCGTGAGCCGCTTCGGCCTGCCCGCCAACCAGGTCTGGCTCTGGGGCCAGGGGTTCCAGCCGCAGATGCCGAGCTTCTCGTCGGTCTACGGGCTCGACGCCGCGCTCAGCACGGCGGTCGACCTCGTCCGCGGCCTCGGCGTGCTCACCGACATCGAGGTCGTCGACGTCGAGGGCGTGACGCCGGGCTACGACACCGACTACGCGGCGCAGCTCGAGTGCGCGCTCGACGCCCTGGCCGACGGGGCCGACCTCTTCATCATCCACGTGGAGGCCACCGACGAGGCCGGCCACGCCGGTGACGTCCACGAGAAGATCCGGGCCCTCGAGAACTGGGACTCGGTGATCCTGACCGGGCTCATCCCCGCGCTCGACCGTCTCGGTCCGTGGCGGCTGCTCCTCCTGCCCGACCACGCCACGCCGCTGCAGCTCAAGACCCACACCGCCGATCCGGTGCCCTACCTGCTGGTCGACTCCCGCCAGGCCGGACCGGGCGGCGAGTACACCGAGGCCGCGGTGGCCGGAGCGCCCGTCATCGCGGGCCACGAGCTCATGGCCCGCCTCGTCGCCACCCCCTGATCGAGCGAGCGACCCCACCGACCTCAGCCACCTGATCGGTCGTCTCCTGACGCGGCGCGGCCCCTGCCCGGGGGCAGGGGCCGCGGCCATCGTTCTCCGGAGGCGGAGGGAGGGAGGCTCAGCCGGTGAACGACGGGTTGGTGTTGGTGGCACCGGCGGCGCCGGCCGCAGGCATGGTGGTGGTCGGCGCGGCCGTGGTCGGCGTGGTGGCCGTCGGCAGGTCGACCAGGTTGGTGATCACCTGGAACGGGTTCTGCTCGTTCGTGTCGGGCACGGCGCCGACGGCGAAGACCTGCAGCAGCTTGCCGGCCGGGACGGTGACGCCGGGCAGGTCGAGCACCGTGGTGGCCGGGTCGCCGGCCGGGGTGACCGTGAAGTCGTAGGCCGCGGTCGGCAGGTCCGCGGTGGCGACCTGGCCCTGGGCCAGCCCGCTGATCCCGGGCCCGCCGTTCACCCGCACGTCGACCGTGGGGGCGTTGGCCGCGTGGTAGACGGCCACCCGGCCGCTGCCGGCCGCCACCGGGGAGACGTCGTTGGCGTACACCGCCAAGTTGGGCGTGCCACCGGTGAGGTTGGCCACCACCGACACGTTCGCGCCGGCCGGCACGACGGCACCGTCGAGGGTGATGGCGGTGGCGCCGGTGCAGGGCGTGGGGTTGGCCACCTTCACCGTGAGGTCGTACGTGCCTGCGGGCACCGAGATGGTGGCGACCGCCGCCGAACGGCACGTCGCTGAGCAGTGCGGTGGAGCCGCCGGCGCAGACGTCGACGTTGCCCACACTCGGGATGCCGTGGACCACGGTGACCGTGGCCGGCGCGTCGGCGGCGTGGGTGACCGACGCCAGGGAAGGCGCGATCACCGCGATCAGACCCAGGCCGGCGACTGCGCCGAGGATCTTTCCCAGCTTCTTGTTCCTCATCTGCTGCTCCTGTCTGGTGGATTTAGCACTAAATGACCTGCACACAGAGATACGGAGCCGGTCGAGCCTCGGATGAGCGACCGCCGGAACTCGCCTGTGACCTGCGGGAACGCGGTGCCTCAGCGGTCGTCGGCCCCTTCACACCGGGTCGGGTTGCCTGCCCGAAGGTCGTCCCCTGTACGATCCGGCGGTCGTCGTTCGGGGGCTGAGCAGCGCAGTTCGGGCTGTCAGTCACGACGATTCCCCGCCTCACTTCCCACCGGATGCCCGACGTCCGTCGGCGAGGCTCTCGCTGGTGGAGTGGCCGTCGCTTCACGCGGCGCACTCGCTCCACCAAGCGGCCCCCACCCGTTCCTTGACCGTCGTCCCCGTGTCCTCCAGGCCCCGATCGCCATGATCGGCCGCCCGGCGATCGACCACCGGGACGCTCCCCACCATCGCCGGCTCGATCCGGCAGAAACGAGACACCGTGAGCGCGGACACACAGGAACTCGAACGCTCGGCGCTCGAGCGCAAGGACCGCGACGAGCTCCACACCATCGCCACCGCGCTCGGTGGCAAGCCGGGGTCGCGCGCCAAGAAGGCCGACATCGTCGACCTCATCCTCGAGCTGGCCGGCGTCACGTCCGCGTCGGTGCCGACGGCCGACGGCCCGGTGCCGCCGGAGACCGCGGCCACCGCGGACGGCGACGCGAGCACCGGCACCCGCGGCTCGTGCCCGTCGCAGCCGGGCGCGGGCCACCGAGGAGCCGGCCGAGGCCCGAGACCGAGGGCGAGACCTCCGACGAGTCCACGGTCGTCGAGTCCGACACCGACCAGGCCACCGACGCCGGCGGCGAGGACGAGTCGGGCGATCGCGTCCAGGCGCGGGGCCGCAACGGCCGCGGCCGCGAGGAAGCCGACAGCGCCGGACCGGGCGAGGACGAGGGCCAGGACAGCCCGAACCGGACCGGCGGCGAGCGCAACCGGGGCCGCAACGGCGAGGGCAGCGACCGGTCCGGATCGCCCGCCGATCGGGCTCAGCAGGGCGGCCAGGGCGCACCGAGCCAGGTCAACCCGAACCAGGCCAACCCGAACCAGGCGGTCCAGAGCGGGCAGGGCCAGGGCCAGGGCCAGGGCGACGGCGAGCCGGGCAACCGCCGCCGTCGCCGCCGCGGCCGTGACCGGGGCACCGACCGTCCCGAGCAGGACCAGCCCTTCGTGGGCGAGCCCGTCGAGGTCGAGGGTCTGCTCGACCTGCGCGACGAGGGCTACGGCTTCCTGCGCCTGAAGGGCTACCTCCCGAGCAAGGACGACGTCTACATCTCGGTCAAGCAGGTCCGGCAGTTCGCCATGCGCAAGGGCGACGTCATCACCGGTGCGGCTCGTCCGGCCGGCCGCAACGAGAAGAACCCGGCGATGCTCCGCATCGACACGGTCAACGGCGTCGATCCCGAGCAGGCCCGTGACCGTGCCCACTTCGAGGACCTCACGCCGCTGTTCCCGGATGCGCGTCTGCGCCTCGAAGGGCCCAACGACGAGAACAACATGACCGCCCGGATCGTCGACCTGATCTCGCCGATCGGCAAGGGCCAGCGGGGCCTCATCGTGTCGCCGCCCAAGGCCGGCAAGACCACGATCATGAAGCAGATCGCCCGGTCGATCGAGACCAACGATCCCGACGTCCACCTCATCGTGCTGCTCGTCGACGAGCGTCCCGAAGAGGTCACCGACATGCGCCGCTGGGTCAAGGGCGAGGTCGCGGCGTCCACGTTCGACCGGCCGGCCGAGGAGCACACGATGGTGGCCGAGCTCGTGATCGAGCGGGCCAAGCGCATGGTCGAGGAGGGCAAGGACGTCGTCATCATCCTCGACGGCATCACCCGCCTGGCCCGGGCCTACAACCTGGCCGCGCCGGCCACCGGCCGGATCATGTCGGGCGGCATCGACACCGGTGCGCTCTACCCGCCCAAGAAGTTCTTCGGTGCGGCCCGCAACGTCGAGGAGGGCGGCTCGCTCACCATCCTCGCGACCGCGCTGGTCGAGACCGGGTCGAAGATGGACGAGGTGATCTTCGAGGAGTTCAAGGGCACCGGCAACATGGAGCTGCGCCTCGATCGCCGCCTGGCCGAGCGCCGCATCTACCCGGCCATCGACGTCGATGCGTCCTCGACCCGCCACGAGGAGCTGCTGTTCGACCGCAAGCAGCTCCAGCAGGTGTGGAAGCTGCGCCGGGTGCTGTCGGCGCTGGCCGAGGGCAGCGGCGGCGCCGGGCTCGAGATGCTCATCGACCGCCTCGGCTCGTTCAAGACCAACGACCAGTTCCTGTCCGAGATCGCCAAGGCGCCCGCATCCAGCTGAGCGCTCGTGGCCGGCGGTGTCCGACCGGTCGACGTTGCTGATTCGCGCCGTTTCCGGCACACTGTGTGGCCCCCAACATTGCTCTGGAGCTCCCGATGAAGGCTGACATCCACCCCAAGTACGACGTCGCGACGGTTCGTTGCTCGTGCGGCAACACGTTCACGACCCGCTCGACCAGCCCCGAGCTCACCTCGGAGCTCTGCAACGAGTGCCATCCCTTCTACACCGGCAAGCAGAAGCTGGTGGACTCCGGTGGCCGCATCGACCGCTTCGAGCGCCGCTACGGCAAGCGCAAGGGCGCCAAGGCCGATGCGTCGGCCGAGGCCACGGCCGACGCCTGAGGCTCCGGTCGACGACCCGATCTGCGTTCGATCCGGTGCCCCGACCTCCGTCGGGCGCCGGATCGTTGCGCGTCCGGGCCTCCTTCCCGGTCCCGTCGGCCGTCCTGCCCTGCCTCCAGATGAGCTCCCATGAGCCTCGACCCTGATCGGCGCCGAGCCGCGCTCGCGGCGAAGCTCGGCGCGCTGGTCGAGGCCGGTGGCCGGTGGCCGACGTCACGCCCGCCCGCGTCAGCACGACCAACGCCGCCGGCGCCACCCTGCGCCAGGGCGACACCGGCTGGGTGCTGCTCGACGAACGGCCGGAGCGAGGCCTCGGGGCGGCCCTGGCCTGGGCCCGCCAGCAGCAGGTCGCCGACCTCCACGTGATCGCCGACGCCCAGGGCGGGGTGCTGGCCCGCCGGGCTGCAGAGCTCGACCCGGCCCCGCAGGTCTGGACCGTCGACGGGCGCACGCTCGTGCCTGCGGCTCCGGCCCCGTTCGAGCCGGTCGCGGTGCCGTCACCTGACGCCGAGCGGGCCGCCGAGCTGCTGCGGGCGCCCGGGGTCGACGTCGTCGTCGAGCACGGGACCATCACCGGCGAGGTCGAGGGGCTCGAGGTGGCCCGGGTCGTGGTCGACGAGCGGGGCGCACGGGTGGAGGTCGGCGTCGGCCGCCACGATCGCGAGGCGTTCGCCATGCTGCACGGCGAGGTGCCCACGCCGGCCGCCCTCGCCTCGGTCGTCGAGACCGTCCTCGCCGTCCGCCATGCCGGGGCCGCGCCGCACCCGTTGAACCGGTTGGCCGCCGAGCGCTGGCTGCGCCGCCGGGTGATCGCCGAGCCCTCGATCGTCGGGGCCGTCGAGCTGACCGCGGTGGAGGGAACGCTGCCCCGCGACGGGGTGAAGGACGTCATGGCCGCCGCCGCGGTGGGCACCGACGTCGACGGGCGGCCCGATCGTGGCGGTCGCGTCGGTGGGCATCGACCTGGACCTGGTGCCCGACCGCGGCCGACGTGCGGGCCCGCACCGCACCCGGGGCCCGGCTCGTGCTCGTGCTGCCCGAACGCGACGCCCACGCCACCACCCGGGCGCTGGCCGAGGCGCTCGCCGTCCCGGCCGAGATCGTGACCCGCCCCGGCGACTGGCGGGCCTGACCCGAATCCCAGTGGCTTCGTACCCGAACCGGTAGTCCGATCCGAGCCCCGGGTCCGGATGTGACTACCGGTTCGGGTGGTGGGCGAAGCGGGACTACCGCCGGGGGAGCGGGTTGGAGGGCCGAGTACCCTGTCCGCCGTGCGCGACCGCCTCGACGACCTGGAGAAGGAGTTCTTCGAGGTCGAGGCGCGCCTGGCCGACCCCGATCTGCTGGCCGACCAGACCCGCTACGGGGAGGTGGCCAAGCGCTACCGGGAGCTCGAGGCCATCGTCGTGCGGTCCCGCGGCCTGCGCGAGGCCACCTCGGACCTGACCACGGCCAAGGAGATGCTGGTCGACTCGTCCGGGCGACGACCGGGAGATGGTGCGGGCCGAGATCGAGGGGGCCGAGGCCACGATCGAGCGGCTCGACGCCGAGCTGAAGGTGCTGCTGCTGCCCCGTGATCCCAACGACGACAAGAACGTCATCGTCGAGATCCGGGGAGCCGAAGGCGGCGAGGAGGCCAACCTCTTCGCCCGCGACCTGTTCGAGATGTACCGCGGCTACGCCAGCCGCATGGGGTGGAAGCTCGAGGTGCTCGGCTCCAGCCCGTCGGACATGGGCGGCTTCAGCGAGATCACGTTCATCCTCGCCGGCGACTCGGTGTGGACCCGCATGAAGCACGAGGGCGGCCCCCACCGGGTGCAACGGGTGCCGGTGACCGAGTCGCAGGGCCGCATCCACACCTCGTCGGCCACCGTCACGGTGCTGCCCGAGGCCGAGGAGGTCGACGTGCACCTCGACCCCAACGACCTGCAGATCGACGTCTACCGCTCGTCGGGCCCGGGGGGCCAGTCGGTCAACACGACCGACTCGGCGGTGCGCATCACCCACAAGCCGAGCGGGCTGGTCGTGGCCATGCAGGACGAGAAGAGCCAGATCCAGAACCGGGCCAAGGCCATGGTCGTGCTGCGCTCGCCGGCTGCTGAAGCTCGAGCAGGACCGGCAGTCGGCCGAGCTGTCCGACGCCCGGCGCGGCCAGGTCGGCGGCGGCGGCCGATCGGAGAAGATCCGGACGTACAACTTCAAGGAGAACCGGCTCACCGACCACCGCATCGGGCTCACGATCTACAAGCTCGACAAGGTCCTGGCCGGGGAGCTCGACGACGTCATCGACGCCCTGGTCGCCGACGAGCGCAGCCGCCAGTTGCAGGATGACGACGTCGCCACCTGACGGCGCAGGGTCGGGTGAGGTCTCGCCCGCCGACGGCCGTCGGACGACGACGGCACCGTCACCTGGCACCAGCTCCAGCGGGAGGCGCAGCGGCGCTTCGCCGACGCCGGCCTGGAGTCGGCGGCGATCGACGCCCGTCGCATCGTCGAGCGGGCGAGCGGGTTCGAGGGCGCCGAGTACGTGCTCGGCCTGTCCGAGCGGGCCACCACCCGGTCGGTGGCCTGGTTCGACGCCATGGTCGACCGGCGGCTCGCCGGCGAGCCGCTGCAGTACGTCCTCGGCGTGTGGGGCTTCCGCACGCCTCGACCTGCTCGTCGACCGCCGGGTGCTGATCCCCCGACCGGAGACCGAGGAGGTCGCCGGCTGGGCGCTGGCCGAGCTCGACCGCCTGCGTGCCGATCCGGCTCGATCGGGCCGCGCTGCTCGCCGTCGACCTGGGCACCGGGCTCGGGGGCCATCGCGCTGTCGCTGGTGGCCGAGCGCCGGGACGTCGAGGTCTGGGCCACCGACCTGTCGCCGGACGCGCTCGAGGTGGCCAGCGCCGAACCTGGCCGGGCTGGGCGGCCCGTCCCGGCGGGTGACGTTGGCCGAGGGCTCGTGGTTCGACGCCCTGCCTCCCGACCTGCGCGGCTCGGTCGACCTGGTGGTGTCAGCAACCCGCCCTACGTGGCTGCGGACGACGAGCTCCCGCCCGAGGTCGCCGACTGGGAGCCCGCTGGCGCGCTGGTGCCCGGCCCGAGCGGGCTCGAGGCGCTGCTGCCGCTCGTGGCCGAGGCCCCGGCCTGGTTGCGGCGGCCGGGATGCCTCGTGGTCGAGCTCGCCCCCGGGCAGGCCGAGCGCGTGGCCGACGCGGCTCGGGCCGCCGGCTTCGCCGAGGTCCGGGTCGAGCGCGACCTCAGCGCCCGACCCGGGCCGTCGTGGCCCGCATCTGACCGAGCGGGCTTCCGGTCACCGCGTTGACCGGAGATGGACCTCTCCGGTGACCGGAACGACCAGGGGCCTCAGGCGAGGATCAGGCGGTGAAGTGGAACGAGCCCGTGAACCGATCCCACTGGGGATGGTCCTTGTAGATCGAGTTCGAGGCGAGCGTGTAGATCGTGTCGCCCTTCACGAAGATGATCGCCTTCTGGTAGCCGAACTGCCCGTTGATGTCGACCCCCGAGAGGTCGTACACGACGGCGGGGTAGCCCTGGAAGGTGGTGTCGGTGCGCTTGATCAGCTGGGTGTCGTGGCCGTGCTGGCTGCTGACGGACGGTCGTCTGGGCGATGGCCGCGTCGACCATGCGGTTGACCGTGCCCTTGGCCGTCTCGCCGTCGACCGGCACGAGCGGGGCGTAGTACACCGCGAGGCTGGTGTCGGTGCCGATGGTGGCGGTCCAGCCGGTGAGCCGTCCGTTCTCGGCCGGCGGGAACGGGGTCGTGCCGGCGACGCGGTTGCTCGGCATCTCGACGGTGAACCCACCATCGGGATCCTCGACCTTGACCCAGCCGTCGTCGTTGTTGCGCAGGAACGGGACCCGGTCGCGGAGGCTGCCGGCGCTGAGGTCGCCCGTGGTGAAGCCGAGCAGGATGGCCAGCACGGCGATGGCGACCACGGAGATGATCCCGATCAGCACGAAGCCGCCGAGGCCCTTCTTCTTGGTCTGGACGACGCGAGCCGTCGTGGCGATGCCGCCCGCCGGCATCGCGACGGTGCCATCCATGACGTGACCGCACAGCCGGCACTGCCGGGGCGGGTCCTTGTGGGTGGCCCCACAGATCGGGCATCGGTTCTTCGCCATCAGGCGCGCTCCCACCGGGATCGAGACGTGTTCAGCTTCACATCGGCCTGAATCGGGCGAACCTTAGGAAGGCTCCACCAGGATCTTGGCGTGGGCGTCGGGCTGGCCGAGGTCGTCGAAGGCCCCGGGGATGCCGTCGATCGCCACGGAGCCGGTGATCAGCGGGTCGACCTCGAGCTCGCCCTCGCTGATCCGGCGCAGCGTCTCGGCGAACTCGAGCGGGTCGTAGCCGAGCACGAACTGCAGGTTGAGCTCCTTGCCGATGGCCAGCATCGGCCGGACCGTGTCGGGCTGCATGCACACGCCGACGACCAGCACCTGCGCGCCGCGGGGCGCATCGCTCATGGCCGCGTCGAGCATGCCGGGCACCCCGACGGCCTCGAAGATCACCATCGGGCTCTTCGCCCCCAGCCGCCGCCAGGCCTCGATGGCCGGCTCGGTCGACGGGTCCACGACCTCGTGGGCGCCCATGGTCAGGGCCAGCCGTCGGCGGGTCTCGCTGAAGTCGGCGGCGACGATCGGCTCGACCCCCATCGCGTGCAGCGCGGCGATCACCGCCAGCCCGACCGGCCCGGCACCGAGCACCACCGCGGCGTGGCCCGGGGTCACCTGCGAACGGTTGACCGCGTGGAGCCCGACGGCCATCGGCTCGGTCAGCGCGGCGCGCCGGGCGGCGAGGCCGTTGGGCACGGTCAGCGAGAGCAGGTCGTTCAGCACCATGAGCTCGCCGTAGCCGCCGGGGTAGAGGTTGCTGTAGCCGACCGAGTGCAGCCCGCCCGGGTCGAAGGCCAGCGGCACCGACACCACGACGTCGCCGACCTTCGAGTTGCCGACGTCGGGGCCCAGCTCGACCACCTCGGCCGACGAACTCGTGGCCCATGACGACGTCGTGGGCCAGGTCCATGACCTCCATGGCCGGCAGGCCGTCGGCCGGCGGGCCGGCCTGCTGGGACATCTCGACCATGAGGTCGCCGTGCGCGAGCGCGTGCAGGTCCGATCCGCAGATCCCGCACGCCAGGGTGCGGACCAGGATCTGGCCGCTCCCGGGGTGCGGCTCGGGGACCTCGTCGACGACGAGCGCGCCCTGCCGCATGATTGCTGCCTTCATCGATCCCCCGATCCTGTGGCGCCCGTGCGGGGTCGCCGACGTCACCGTACCGCCGGGCCTGCGGTGGGGTGAGCGGTGGGGCGACCCCTGCTCTACGATCCCGGGGCGCGATCGAACCGATCGGCACGACCGCACAGGGGGACCGACGATGTTCGGCAACAGGAAGAAGGCCATCGGCGGCGCCGAGAAGCTGTCGGGCGTGGCGTTCTTCGACGGGTTCTCGCCCGAGGAGCTGCAGCGGGTGGCCGAGCTGGCCGACGACGTCGACGCCGAGCCCGGTGCCGTGCTCGTCGAGCAGGGCCGGGTCGGCCAGGAGTGCTACGTGATCCTCGAGGGCCAGGCGGGCGTCTACGTCGGCGGCGAGCACGTGGCGACCTCGGGCCCCGGGCTCGATGGTCGGGGAGATGGCGCTCCTCGAGCACAAGCCCCGCAACGCCACCGTCGTGGCCGAGGGCCCGATGAAGCTGATCGTGTTCGACACCCATGCCTTCAAGCAGCTGCTGCAGGAGATGCCGAAGGTCCACGACCGGGTGATGGAGATGCTCGCGGCCCGGCTCCGCCCCGCCACCTGATCCACGTCGGTGCCCGCCGGCCGGCGGGCACCACGCTCAGCCGGGCGGTGGGTCGATCGCCGACACCCCGGCATCGGCCACGTGCTCGGTCCAGCCGCGTGCCGTCCCAGTAGCGGTGGTCGTGGCCGCCGCCCGGATCCGGGAACCACCCGGCCGGGTTCGCCGGTTCGACCGGCGGCCGGCCGGTACCGCGGCCGGGGCGGTGGCGGGCGAGCGGCGGTGACGGCGCGACCGGCGGCGGCGACGCGCCGGGGGCCAGTGCCGGTCCGGTTCCCGGGTCGAGCGCCAGCGGCTGCGACGGCCCCGACCGTCCACCTCCCGGGCATGAACACGAACCAGTGCGGCGCCTCGTACCTGAGGTGCACGACCTGGCCGGGCGGGACGTCCACGGTGACGGCGGCATCGCCGGCCCGGTTGCTGATCAGCCAGCGGAAGCTGCAGCGGACGGTGTGACGCCCGGGGGCGACCCAGATGAACGTGTCGCCCCACGGTTGGGGGGTGGGCGGCCCGCCGTCCAGCTCGAGCCGGGGTCGGGCCAGCGCCAGCAGGAACGTCAGGGCCCAGAAGCCGGTGCGCACCTGCACGCCCGACGGTGTCGGGTTCGTCTCGGTCCATGGATCGCTCGTCATGTGTCCTCCCGCGGGTCCGACGATGATCGCACGCCCGACCGGTCAGCCCGACAGCTCGACGGTGCCGTCCGAGCCGAGGCGGGCGGCCCGGCCGACGGCCGACGTCGCGAGCAGCTCGGCCATGGTGCCCGCGTCGGTCGACGAGCCCCATCCGCGGGCGCCGGTCGGCGTGAGCACCGCGACCAGCGCGGTCTCCGGGTCGCCGTCGCGGTCGTGCATGACCGTGTAGCTGTCGACGGTGACGTCGCCCGCGTAGTCGCCCGCCTCCTCGCGTCGGGGGAGGGCGTCGACCTCGGCCTGCAGGTCGTCGTGGCGGAACCCGGCGGCGGGAGGACGGGCGCCGTAGACGCCGAACGCGTGCTTGGTCGTGTAGCCGCCGTTGGCCGTGCAGAGCCCCAGGGCGTCGGGGTCGTCGCGCAGGATGCCGGCCATGGTGGCGATGCCGTGCATCGGGTAGTTGTTCCACGGGCCGCCGGCGAAGCTCATGCCGCCGGTCACGGTGAGCTGGCGCTCGGGGTCGAGGCCCAGCTCGTCGGCCGCGATCTGCACGGCCGACGGGAAGCAGGAGTAGAGGTCGACGTGGGCCAGCTCGTCCGGTGCCGTGCCGGCCAGCTCGAGGGCGCGGGCCCCGGCCAGGCGGATGGCGGGGGAGGAGTGCAGGTTCGCCCGGTTGGACACGTACCAGTGGTCGTGGGCGCCGGTGCCCGAGTGGGGGAACACCCACCGCTCGGCCGGGACCCCCATGGACCGGGCCGCCTCGACCGAGCACAGGATGAGGCCGGCGCTCTGCTCGACGTTGTTGTTCGAGTTCATGAGCTTCGTGTACGGGAAGCCGATCATCCGGTTGTCCGGGGTGGCGGTGAGCGATCTCGTCGGCGGTGTAGGACCGCTGGATCCAGGCGTTCGGGTTCTTCGCCGCGACCTCGCTGAAGCGGACCCACAGCGCCGCCGCGTGCTGCCGCTGCTCGTCGAGCGTGCGCCCCGCGGCGGCGCCGAGTGCCAACTCGAACATCGGGTAGATCTGCACCGGCATGAACACGCCGCGCTCGATCTCACCGGCCGAGGAGAGCTGCGGATCGTGCTCGCCGAGCAGCACCGTGGGGCGGGTGCCCTCGGGCTGGGTGGTCCACTGCAGCTCGTCGCCGGCCGAGCGGGCCGCGGTGCGCGACCGCCACGCCTCGCCCCCAGTGATCAGCACGACGTCGGCCTGCCCGGCCTGGATCTCGGCCGCGGCCTGGGTGACGACGGTCTGGACGTAGTTGCCGCCCATGACGGTGTAGAGGGTGTGGCGGGGAGAGGCGCCGAGCCGCTCGGCCACCAGCGCGCCCGGATCGACGTAGCGCCAGGACAGCTCGCACAGCACCCGCACCGAGTCGGCCCGGGCCAGCACGCCCGACGAGCCGGTGTCGGCCTCGGCGATCCGCAGGGCCTCGGCCATGAGGTCGACCGGCTCGAGCACGTCGGCGCCGCGGTCGACGCGCTGGTTGAGCTGGCCGGTGCCGATGATCACCGGGGTGCGTGGGTCGAGGCCGTCGGCCATGGTTCTCCTGAGAGCTCGGTCGACCGGCGCTGCCGGTCGAGGTCCGGGTCGGCGGCGACGATATCGCTGCAGGTCGGTGGTCACTACACTCCGCCCATCGAGATCCTCATCGTGTGCACCGGGAACACCTGCCGATCGCCGATGGCGGAGGCGATCCTCCGCCAACGCGTCGCGGCGCTCGGCGTCGAAGCCACCGTGTCGTCGGCCGGGCTGATCAGCGACGGGCAGCCGGCCACGGACACCGCCGTCGACACCGTGGCGGCCCGGGGGCTCGACATCACCGCGCCACCGCAGCCGGAGGATCACCCCCGACCTGCTGGCCGGGCCCGACCTCATCATCGCCATGGCCCGCGAGCACGTGCGGGAGGTCGTGGTCCTGCGGCCCGAGCTCTACTCCCGCACGTTCACCCTCAAGGAGCTCGTCCGGAGGGGCGGGGAGCTGGGCCCGAGAGCCGCCGCCCAGCCGGTCGACGGCTGGCTGCGGGCAGCCCACCAGGGCCGCACGCCGGTGCAGCTCATGGGGTCCTCCGACCTCGACGACGTGGCCGACCCGGTCGGACGGGGGCCGGCGGTCTACGACGCGACGGCTCGCGAGCTGGTCGTTCTCGTCGACCGCCTGTGCGACCTACTCTGGCAGCAGGTCGCGTCGGCCTCCTCGGCCTGATCGACGACCGCCCGATCGACGCCCGCCTGCACGACCTCCGGTAGCCGTGCCGGTGCCCCGCCCGATGACCTGGAACCGAGGAGCCCCACCATGCCCTGGCCCACCGAACGAGACACCGAGCTGTTCGGGCTCATCGACCAGGAGGTCGAGCGCCAGAACACCACGCTGCAGCTGATCGCCTCGGAGAACTTCACCTCGCCGGCGGTGCTGCAGGCCACCGGGTCGGTGCTGACCAACAAGTACTCCGAGGGCTACCCGGGCAAGCGCTACTACGGCGGCAACGTCTTCATCGACGAGGTCGAGGACCTGGCCCGGGAGCGGGTGAAGGCGCTGTTCGGCGCCGAGCACGCCAACGTCCAGCCTCATTCCGGGGCCAACGCCAACGTGGGGGTCTACCTGGCCCTGCTCGAGCCGGGCGACAAGGTCATGGGCATGAGCCTCGACCACGGCGGCCACCTCACGCACGGCTCGCCGGTGAACATCAGCGGCCGGCTGTACGACTTCGTCGCCTACGGCGTGACGCCGAGCGACGAGCGCCTCGACTACGACCAGATCCGCGACCTGGCCCGGGCCGAGCGCCCGAAGCTGATCATCGCCGGGGCCACCGCCTACTCCCGCATCATCGAGCCGGCGCCGCTGCGGGAGATCGCCGACGAGGTCGGCGCGCTGCTGATGTTCGACGCGGCGCACATCGCCGGGCTGATCGCCGGAGGCGTGCACCCCAACCCGGTGCCCTACGCCGACATCGTCACCTTCACCACGCACAAGACCCTCCGCGGCCCACGCGGCGGCTGCATCCTGAGCCGGGCCGAGTTCGGGCCGGCCATCGACAAGGCGATGTTCCCCGGGCTGCAGGGCGGCCCGCTCGAGCACGTGATCGCCGCGAAGGCGGTGGCGTTCCGCGAGGCCGCCCACCCGTCCTTCGCCACCTACGCGGCCCAGATCGTCCGCAACGCCAGTGCGCTGGCGGCGGCACTGGCGGGCGAGGGCTTCCGCCTGGTCTCGGGCGGCACCGACAACCACCTCATGCTGGTCGACCTGCGCTCGTTCGACGAGGAGCTCACCGGCAAGGAGGCCCAGACCGTGCTCGACCGGGCCGGCATCACGCTGAACCGCAACACGATCCCCGACGATCCCCGCAGCCCGTTCGTCACCAGCGGTCTGCGCATCGGCACGCCGTCGGTCACCACGCAGGGCATGACCGAGGCCGAGATGGCCACCATCGCCGCCCTCATCGCCCGGGCGCTGCGGAGCCGCACCGACGACGCCGAGCTGGCGGCCGTCCGCGACGACGTCGTCACGCTCTGCTCCAAGTTCACCCCCTACCCGTGACCCGGCGTCGCTCGGGCCCGCAGTTCGGGGTGACGTAGGTCGTGCCCTCGCTCGCCTCCTACGGGGTGGTGCTCGTCATCGTCACGGCGATGACGTTCGTCGGCATCCCGGTGGTGCGGCGCATCGCGGTGCGGGTCGGGGCGGTGGTGAAGCCCGACGAGCGGCGCGTGCACGAGCGGCCGACGCCGACGCTGGGCGGCGTGGCCATGCTGGCCGGCTTCCTCGTCGGCATGCTCGTGGCCTGGCGCATGCACGCCTTCGACTCGATCTTCGACGGCAACACCGAGCCCCTCGGCCTGGTCATCGCCGCGGTGCTGATGCTGGCGGTCGGCGCCATCGACGACCTGCGTGAGGTGTCGCCACCGGCCAAGGTGGCCGGCATCGTGCTGTCGGCCAGCGTGCTGGTGATCTCGGGCATCAGCCTGCTGTCGCTGCGCATCCCGTTCGTGGGCACCTTCATCCTCGACCCGAACTGGTCCTACCTGCTCAGCGTGATCTGGGTGCTGGGCATGGCCAACGCCATCAACATCATCGACGGGCTCGACGGACTGGCCGCCGGCATCATGGCCATCGCCGCAGGCACGTTCTTCCTCTACGCCATGCAGCTGCAGCACGAGGGCGTGCTGGACGGCGGCAACATCGGGCCGCTCATCGCCATCCTGGTGCTGGGGATGTGCCTCGGGTTCCTGCCCTGGAACATCCACCCGGCCAAGATCTTCATGGGCGACGGCGGCGCGCTCCTGCTCGGGCTGCTGATGGCGGCCTCGACGATGGTGGTGGGAGGCCGCACCGACCAGCCGTTCAGCGGCCAGACGTTCTTCTTCTTCGCCCCGGTGCTCATCCCGCTGGTCATCCTCGGCGTGCCCATCTTCGACACGGCCTGGTCGATCGTGCGGCGGGCCCGCACCCGCACGAGCGTGGCCACCGCCGACAAGGACCACCTCCACCACCGCCTCATGCGGCTCGGCCACGGCCACCGGCGCAGCGTCTTCATCCTGTGGGCGTGGACCGCCCTGCTGTCGGGGTTCGTGCTGTACCCGACCTACACGCACTCCGGCGACGCCATCGTCCCGATCGGCATCCTGGCCCTCGGCCTGCTGCTCTACACGGTGCTGCACCCCCGGGTGCGCCAGACCCATCGGGCCGACACCGAGGCGGCCCGCCACACCATGGGGGAGGCCGAGGGGGCGATGGCCACGGTCGAGGATCCCGGTCCCGCTCGTCGACACCCCGCGACCGCCGCCGGGCTGACGTGACGGACCGCCGCCGTGACGTGCTCAACTTGCGGCTTCCGGGGGTCTGGCCTAGTTTGAGATTCAGTTCACAAGCGCAACGCACCTGGGGGTGCGTTGCCGGCCCGGTCGGTGTCGATCGGGCATGCAGCACACCCTCCACCGTCAACCGGTCGCCTTCAGGATGTCTCGAGTGTCAGCTTCGCAACGGCGCGAACTCACCCAATCGATGCACAAGAGCACCGGTTCGTACGAGCTGGTGTTCAGCCCGCTCCTCCTGGCGCTGATCGGCTACGGCCTCGACCGCTGGCTGGGAACCCTGCCGCTCTTCACGATCATCTTCGCCGTCGTCGGGCTGGTCGGTGCCTGCATCAAGATCTACTTCGGCTACGTGAACGAGATGGACGAGCACGACCAAGGACGCGCCATGGGCGAAGCCTTCGTAACCCGGTTCGACGGCCCCGGTCCCGAGGGCTCGATCGTGAAGGACATGGCCAAGCGGGCCGCCATCGGCGCCCCGGTCCTGATCATCGCCTTCGGCCTGATCTGGGGCGTCGGCGGCGCGCTGTCCACGGCCTACGCCATCGCGCTGGTGATGCTGAACTTCGCCCTGTCGGCCGCCATCCTCTCCTGGTCGGCCCGCATCTCGCTCGGCATGCTGATGGGCGCCACGCTCTTCGGCTTCCTCATCCGCATGGCCATCGTGCTGATCGCCGTGCTCGCCGTCGTGCACACCTCGTGGGTCGAGGTCGTGCCGCTCGGCATCACCATCGTCGTCACCCACCTCGGGCTGCTGTTCTGGGAGATGCGCTACATCTCGGCGTCGCTCGCCTTCCCCGGGCTCAAGCCCATCTCGGCCGCTGGCTACTCCAGCTCGCCGAGCACCACCGATCCAGCCTCCACGGATAAGGAGTCGTCGACCTCGTGATCGCCACGCTGATCGCCGAAGTGAAGTTCCCGCCGATCCAGAACCTGGTCGAGTGGCCGAACGGCCTCGGCACCTCGTCCTGGTACGGCTTCAACAAGATCGCGCTCGATGAGCGTGCTGGCCGTGCTCTTCACGGTCATCCTCTTCGTGCTGGCCCGCAAGAAGCAGATGGTGCCCAAGGGGGCCCAGAACCTGGCCGAGACCTCGGTGAACTTCATCGAGGAGGGCATCATCAACCAGACGATCGGGCCCGAGGGCATGAAGTACCTGCCGTTCCTCGGGGCGCTGTTCTTCTTCATCCTCTTCGGCAACCTGTTCGAGGTCATCCCCGGGTTCCAGATGCCGGCCAACGCCCGCATGGCCAACCCGGCGATCATGGCCCTGACCACCTGGGTGTTCTTCATCTGCGTCGGCATCAAGGCCCAGGGCCCGCTGAAGTACTTCAAGAACAACCTGTTCCCGCCGGGCGTGCCCGTGGCGCTCTACATCCTGGTCACGCCGATCGAGCTGATCTCGACCTTCATCGTGCGGCCCTTCTCGCTGGCCGTCCGACTCTTCGCCAACATGCTGGCCGGCCACATCCTGCTGGTCACCTTCAGCGTGCTGTGCATCACGCTCTTCACCGCCAGCCTGCTGGCCCTGGTCCTGCCGTTCTCGTTCTTCATGCTCGTCGCCCTCACCGGCTTCGAGGTCATGGTGGCGTTCCTGCAGGCCTACATCTTCACCATCCTCGCCGCCGTGTACATCGGCGGGGCGCTCCACCCGGAGCACTGATCCTCACCCCTCTCGAGAGCTCCGCTCTCGTCCCGCTGTCATCGCCGGTGTCGCCGGCGGTGCCGAACCCAGAGCAACAGGAGAACCCACCACAATGAGCACGCTCGCTCACGCTTGCCCAGGAAGCCCTCCCCGCGGCCGACCAGAAGGCCATCAGCGGCGCCACCGGGGCCGGTCTGGCCTACGGCCTCGCCGCCATCGGCCCGGGCATCGGCATCGGCTACCTCGTCGGCCAGTCGGTCCAGGCCATGGCCCGCCAGCCCGAGGCCGCCGGCATGGTGCGCACCACCATGTTCCTCGGCATCGCCTTCACCGAGGCCCTCGCCCTCATCGGCTTCGTCGTCTTCATCCTCCTCAAGTTCGTCTGATCGTCGGGTCGGCGCGGTTCGCTGGCTTCGAGCCGGCGACCCGGTAGCTGACCGCCCGACGTCCGATCGACCGACCTCCGGATCTCAAGGAGACCCCTGTGGTTCTGTCCACCCTGCTGCTGGCGGCCGAAGACGATCGTCGAGAAGGCACCGGCCAACCCGATCCTGCCCGATCGCCAACGAGCTGTTCTGGGGCGCGGTCTGCTTCTTCGGGCTGTGGGCCCTGATGAAGTTCGTGCTGCTCAAGCCGGTCGTGTCGACCATGCAGGCGCGCGCGGCCAAGGTGCGCGACGACCTCGACCAGGCCGAGCGGGCCGAGCGCGAGCTCGAGGCCGCGATCGAGCAGTACAGCGCGGGGCTCTCCAGCGCCAAGGCCGAGGCCACCCGGACCATCGAGGACGCCCGGGCCCAGGCCGACGCCTACCGGGCCACCAAGCTGGCCGAGGCCGAGGCGCAGGTCGCGTCGCTGCGGTCGGCCGCCGCCGAGGAGGTCCAGACCGCCAAGGCCGACGCCATGGCGCAGCTCCGGGGCGGCGTCGCCCAGATCGCCGTCGATGCCGCATCGGCCGTGGTGCAGAAGCCGCTCGATCCGGCAGCGCAGATGCAGGTCATCGAGGACTACGTCAATCGGGCCGGCTCACCGAGCTGATCTGGTAACCCGCCCGCACTCAGGAGAACCACATGTCGCATCTGTTGCTACTGGCATCGGAGGAACCGAACGGCTTCCTGCTGTCCAGCGACCTCAACGAGGTCATCTGGGGCTCGATCGCCTTCTTCATCATCCTCGGCCTGCTCATCAAGTTCGGCGGCCCGTCCGTCAAGAACGGCCTGACCGGGCGCACCGAGCGCCTGGCCAAGGAGCTCGACGACGCCGCCGCGGCCAAGGCCGAGGCCCAGACCAAGCTGGCCGACGTGCAGCACCGCATCGCCGACGCCGGCAACGAGCGTCAGCGCATCCTCGACGAGGCCGCCACCACGGCGGCCTCGCTCAAGGCGCAGCTGCAGGCCAAGGCCGACGCCGACGCGGCCGAGCTGGTGGCTCGGGCCACCGCCGACGTCGAGGCCTCGAAGGGCCAGGCCCTCGCCGACCTGCAGGCCGATGCCGCCTCGCTGGCGCTCGGCGCGGCCGAGGCGATCGTGAACCGCAACCTCGACGCCGCCACCCAGACCGACTTATCGAGACCTACATCACCCAGGTGGGGGCGCAGTCATGAGCGACCAGCGCAACCTGTACTACGCCGAGGCGCTCCTCAACGTGATCGCGGCCGAGGGCCACGTCAACGAGGTGCAGGACGAGCTGTTCCGGTTCTCCCGCGTGGTCGAGGGCAACGACGAGCTGCGCGACGCCCTCAGCGATCCGCACCTGCCGGCCGCCCGCCGCACCCAGATCTGCGAGGACCTGCTCGCCGGCAAGGCGTCGGACACCACCGTCAGCCTCGTATCGCTCGTGGTCGGCAACGGCCGGGTCCGCGAGCTGCCCGGCATCGTCGACCGGCTGCTCGAGCTCACCGCCTCTTCCGGTGACCGCCACATCGCCGAGGTCCGCTCGGCGGTCGAGCTCACCGAGGACCAGAAAGCCCGCCTGGCCGCGTCGCTCAAGGCGGCCACCGGCAAGGACGTCGACATCGTGGTGGTCGTCGACCCCAGCGTGCTCGGCGGCATCGTCACCCAGATCGGCGACACCGTCATCGACGGCTCCGTGCGCCATCGTCTCGCCCAACTCCGTGAGTCGTTCTAAGGCTTAGAGGGATACCAACGTCATGGCAGAACTGACCATCAACACCGGCGACATCACCGCCGCGCTCCAGAAGAACCTCGCCGGCTTCCAGCCCGACGTCGAGACCAAGACCGTCGGTCGGATCCTCGAGGTCGGCGACGGCATCGCCCGCGTGTCGGGCCTGCCCGACGTCGGCGTGAACGAGCTGCTCGAGTTCGAGGGTGGCACGCTCGGCCTCGCGCTGAACCTCGACGAGGAATCGATCGGCGCGGTCATCCTGGGCGACTCCGAGTCGTCGGCCAAGGTCGAGGAGGGCGCCGCCGTGCGGGCCACCGGCCGCATCCTGTCGGTGCCGGTCGGCGACGCCATGCTCGGCCGGGTCGTCAACGCCCTCGGCGAGCCCATCGACGGCAAGGGCGCCATCGTCGGCTCCGAGCTGCGCCGCATGGAGGTGCAGGCTCCCGGCATCGTCGGTCGCCAGCCCGTGCACGAGCCGATGCAGACCGGCATCAAGTCGATCGACGCCATGACCCCCATCGGCCGGGGCCAGCGCCAGCTCGTCATCGGCGACCGCAAGACCGGCAAGACCACCGTCTGCGTCGACACGATCCTGAACCAGAAGGGCCAGGACGTGAAGTGCATCTACGTGGCGATCGGGCAGAAGGCCTCGACCGTCTCGCAGACCGTGAACACCCTCCGCGAGTACGGCGCCCTCGACTACACGGTCGTGGTGGTCGCCTCCGCCGGCGACCCGGCCCCGTTCAAGTACCTCGCCCCCTACGCCGGCTGCGCCATGGGCCAGCACTGGATGGACAACGGCCAGGCCGCCCTCATCGTCTACGACGACCTGTCGAAGCAGGCCGAGGCCTACCGCCAGATGTCGCTGCTGCTGCGCCGCCCGCCGGGCCGCGAGGCCTACCCGGGCGACGTGTTCTACCTGCACAGCCGCCTGCTCGAGCGGGCCGCCAAGCTCTCCGACGAGCTGGGCGCCGGTTCGCTCACCGCCCTGCCGGTCATCGAGACCAAGGCCGGCGACGTCTCGGCCTACATCCCGACCAACGTCATCTCGATCACCGACGGCCAGGTCTACCTGCAGGACGACCTGTTCAAGTCCGGCGTCCGTCCCGCCGTCGACGTGGGCATCTCGGTGTCCCGCGTGGGTGGTGCGGCCCAGACCAAGGCCATGAAGTCGGTGTCGGGCACGCTGAAGCTCGACCTGGCCCAGTTCCGCGAGCTCGAGGCCTTCGCCACCTTCGGCTCCGAGCTCGACAAGATCTCGGCCGCCCAGCTCGAGCGTGGCTACCGCCTGACCGAGCTGCTCAAGCAGAACCTCAACTCGCCGATGGCGATGAACGAGCAGGTCGCGGTCATCGCCGCCGGCACCGGTGGCTACCTCGACGACATCCCCGTCGTCCGACGTCAAGCGCTTCGAGGCCGACCTGCTCGACTACCTGCGGGGTCGCCACAGCGACCTGCTCGACTCGATCCGCACCACGGGCAAGATGCCCGACGAGGGTCGCCTCGAGGCCGCCATCGCCGCGTTCAAGGACGAGTTCGTCCCGTCCGAGGGTGGCGCGACCACCATCGCGGCCGACGACATCGAGGTCGGCGACGCCAACGTCGATCGCGTCCAGGACGCCGTGCACCTGCCCGAGGACGAGATCACCCGCACCGAGACCGAGGCGTAGCGATGGCAGGTGGCCAGGAGCGCATCCTCCGACGGAGGATCAAGAGCGTCGAGTCGACGAAGAAGATCACGCGCGCCATGGAGCTCATCTCCGCCACCCGCGTGGTCAAGGCCCAGGAGCGCGCCGCCGCGGCCCGCCCCTACAGCGAGCAGATCACCGTCGGTGATCCTCGACCTGGTGCAGGCCGGCGCGGCGAAGGACCATCCGCTGCTGCGCGACAACCCCGACGCCAACGTGGCCGCGGTCGGTCGTGGTCACCTCCGACCGCGGGCTCTGCGGTGGCTACAACACCTCGGTGATCCGCATGGCCGAGCGCGAGATCAAGGCCGCACCAGGAAGCCGGGCGCGACTACGCCCTCATCGTGGTGGGCACGAAGGGCGAGCAGCTACTTCCGCTTCCGCGACTACCGCATCGACGCCACCTTCCCCGGCGTCACCGACCAGCCCACCTACGAGGACGCCCGCCGGGTCGCCGCGGCCGTCCGCGAGCGGTTCGAGACGGGCACGCTCGCCTCGGTCGACCTCGCCTACACCCGCTACATCAACTCGGGCACCCAGGAGGCCGTCGTCCGACGCTTCCTGCCGCTCGAGGTCGAGGCCGACGACGCCGGCGACGCCGACGCGGCCCCTCGGCCGACCTCGAGTACGAGCCGTCGCCGATCGGGCATCCTCGACGAGATCCTGCCCCGCTACGTCGAGTCCCGCATCTTCTCGGCGCTCCTCGACGCCTCGGCGTCCGAGCACGCCGCCCGCCAGCGGGCCATGAAGGCGGCGACCGACAACGCCGAGGAGCTCAAGACCAAGCTCACCCGCATCATGAACCGGGCCCGCCAGGACTCGATCACCACCGAGATCATGGAGATCGTCGGCGGCGCCGAGGCCCTCCGCGACGACAAGGGCGGCCCCGAGGACCTGCTCCTCGAGCACCTCGTCCCGGCCCACACCTTCGCCCAGCAGCTCGACTCCACCGACCACGCCCGCACGCGGCACTGACCCCGCGCCCGCCCCGCACGCCGAACCTCGCCTGCACCAGGAGAACCACCAGATGACCGTCACCGAGAACCCCACGAGCGCCCCGTCGGGCACGCCGGCCTGAAGGAAGGCCGCGTCGTGGCCATCGCCGGCCCGGTGGTCGACGTCGAGTTCCCCCGTGGCTCCCTGCCCGAGATCAACACCGCGGTCACGTGGACGATCAGCCTCGACGGCACCGACGTCTTCGTCGCCGGTGAGGTCGCCCAGCAGATCGGCGACAGCCGGGTCCGCGTCGTGGCCCTCAAGCCCACCGACGGCCTGACCCGCGGCACCTCGGTGCAGAACACCGGCCGCGGCATCAGCGTGCCGGTCGGCGACGTCACCCTGGGCAAGGTCTGGAACGTCATCGGCGAGCCGCTCGACGCACCGGCCTCCGTGCTCGACGAGGTCAAGCGAGCGCTGGGACATCCACCGCGAGCCGCCGGCGTTCGACACGCTCGAGCCCAAGGCCGTGGTGTTCCCGACCGGCCTCAAGGTCATCGACCTCCTCACCCCCTACGTGCAGGGCGGCAAGATCGGCCTGTTCGGCGGCGCCGGCGTGGGCAAGACCGTGGTCATCCAGGAGATGATCAACCGGGTCGCCACCCAGCACGGCGGCGTGTCGGTGTTCGCCGGCGTGGGCGAGCGCACCCGTGAGGGCACCGACCTCCTCCTCGAGATGGAGGAGACCGGGCGTGCTCGAGAAGGCCGCCCTCGTCTTCGGCCAGATGGACGAGCCGCCGGGCGTGCGCCTCCGCGTCGCCCTCTCGGCGCTGACCATGGCCGAGTACTTCCGCGACGTGCAGGGCCAGGACGTGCTCCTGTTCGTCGACAACATCTTCCGCTTCGTGCAGGCCGGCTCCGAGGTCTCCACCCTCCTCGGCCGCATGCCCTCGGCCGTGGGCTACCAGCCCACCCTGGCCGACGAGATGGGCGAGCTGCAGGAGCGCATCACCTCGACCCGGGGCCGCTCGATCACCTCGCTGCAGGCCGTGTACGTGCCCGCCGACGACTACACCGACCCGGCGCCGTTCACCACCTTCACCCACCTCGACGCCACCACCGAGCTGTCCCGCCAGATCGCCTCGCTGGGCATTGACCCGGCGGTCGACCCGCTGGCGTCGACGTC